>NZ_CANLMZ010000001.1 GCF_947492645.1 uncultured Pontibacter sp.
CCAGGATCAAACTCTCCATTGTAAAAAACTTTACTGCAGCCCGAAGGCTGCAAAATGTGTCTGTCCGATCCCGGCCTTCTTTTGGCTCCCGAAGGAGCCGGCGCGGGTGGCATCGCTGCCCGCCCCGCGCGGATTACCTATCTTGTCTTATTTTCTTTTTGTCTCAACAATCTCTCAAAGAACTTGCCGGAGAGCTACTCTCTCCGCCTGACACGCTGCCGTGTGATACTCTCTTTTCAATTTCCCGTCAGAGCCGTTCGCTCTTTTGCGGGGTGCAAAGGTCGGAAACACTTTCCGAATTCGCAACAATTTATTTCAGTATTTTTTTCTATTTCCCAAAGCTTTCCCCGGGGCTTCTCTTCGAAGCGGGCTGCAAAGGTAAGAAACATTTCCCAATCCGTTGCAAGCTTTTCTCAGGAAATTTTCCGAAGCTTTTCAGCCTCCTTCCAACTTTCGGCCCTCGTTCAGAACCGGGATGCAAAGGTAATAACTCTTACCGAATCCGCAACACCCAAGGGTGAAAAAATTTCAAAGTTTTTCTCGGAAGAAATCTGCCTCTGCAGCAGCCACGGGGCTTTTTCCAGCGCCTTTTCTCTCTTCCAACTCCCCCGTTCCTGCCGAACCGGGATGCAAAAGTAGAAAAGAGTTTTATAAAGTCAATAGCCGCCACGCAAAATAGTTTGCCAAATAGCTTAACCGATTGATTTTGAAGCCTATTATTTTCTCACTCTTTTAATCAGCTCCCCGCTGGAGCTATACTCCTTTTACAAAGCCGTAAGTTGCTAACTTTTGACATAGCATTATAGTTCATTTCAACTCTTCTTTTTCTTATCTCTCCTTTAGATCACTACTATACTATACTATACTATACTATACTATACTATACTATACTATACAGCCTTTTCTTTCGTCTTAACCTCTGCTATGTTATCCGCATAGTCTTGCAGGTAACTGTACAACTCAGTTAGCTTACCGGCTCTGGCAATAGTACCGCGTTCAAGTACTCCGTCTTTATCACCATTAAACAGGTGAGGGAATACATTGTCTATTAGGTGTCGGCCAAAATCACGGGAAGCACTCCTGGGTAATTCGCAAGGCAGGTTATCTACAGCCATTACAGTAATATTGCTTTTGCTGCTATAAGCTTCTTCTAACTCTCCAGTCTCCGGATTATAATCATAGGCCGGTTCGGTAATAGTGGTTGCCCGCTTTGTCGTCGGTATAGACCCATCCACATCGCAGGTAATGTCTGCAATGGTATCTATTTTAAAATCTAGTTTCCGCGTATCTTCTTCTGTGAATAGCTTAGGTGCACTTGGGTTCCAGTAAGCGCAGGCCATTAGCAGGTCGGTTACTTTTGTAAACTTGCGGAAGGTACTCTGATACAGCTCTGGGTGTGCATAAAAATCCGGCGAATCCCATACTTCCACATCTGGCCGGCTGTTGTAGTCGCCAGAATGGAGTTGTGCATACACCGGCTCAGTAAACTGCTTATATAAGTAGTCAAATACACTTACTTTTCGAATTCCCATTTTATCAAGCACTTCCATCGCCCCTCCGGCTACTCTCCCGCCGCCTGTTACGGCAATCTTTATTGGCGGCAGCTTCACCTTGAAGTATTCCTCCTGCATATCCTCCATTTCGTGGCATAAGTAAGCGGGCTTCAGGTTAAATAACTTATGCTTTTTGCCATAGGTTAGCATACCATTGTAGGCGCCTACTATACCAGCATAGCGGCCAAACGCAACAATACGCTGTCCTTCTGATGTCGTTAATGTTTCATAATCAATCAGGGTGATGTTCTTATCAAGTATGGCCTTTAGCAGCTTCGCATTGTGAGGTTGCTTCTTAATAGTATGCGAAAAGAAAAAGTAGGTTTTGTTTGGGATCAGTTGCTCAACAGGAACCTCTTTTATACCCATCAGGATATCACAATCACTCAGATCTTCCTGCAGCGGAATTTGCAGCTCTTTATACTCTGCATCAGTAAAGCATCGGATATCACTTGGCTGCACTACAATTTCCATCTCCGGGAATTCCTGTAAGGCCTCCACACATTTTTTAGGGGTTAACGGAACGCGTTTATCAACAGGCACCTTTCCTTCTTTTATGATTCCGATTTTAAGCTTGCTCATGAATTATATATTCTTGAATTGTTAAGCAATAAGATTTGTTACGATCAAGTAAAAGATAAGCGGCATTAGTAGTAATAGTAAAGCCTGGTTTAAGGCTTACACTATTATATATAGTGTAAGCTTTTTAAGACCTAACTATTTAGTCTTGATGCTTCAATATAATAAACATTTACTATTACTTTGCAGAAAATAAAAGATCAACATGTGTTGTTAATCTTTTTCAATGCTAAACTCATTATTCCCAGTCAATAGATCATCGTTATGATATTCAAAACTAAACCTGCAGACGTGTTCAAGGAGCGCCATAACGGCCCTGACAAAGAGCAGATGCAGGACATGCTAAAGACCATCGGGGTAGACTCGCTGGACCAACTGATTGAGGAGACCGTACCGGCCGCCATTCGCCTTAAAAATCCGTTAAACTTGCCTGCAGCACTTACCGAAACTGAGTTCCTGAACCAGTTCTCGCAGATCGCGAAGCAGAACAAAGTATACAAGTCGTATATCGGCTTGGGTTATAATGATACTATAATGCCACCGGTTATACTTCGTAATATTATGGAGAACCCGGGTTGGTATACTGCTTATACGCCTTACCAGGCTGAGATCGCACAGGGCCGTTTAGAGGCGCTGATCAATTACCAGACAATGGTAATGGACCTGACCGGTATGGAAATTGCCAACGCTTCGTTGCTGGATGAAGGTACTGCAGCTGCTGAGGCCATGGGTATGTTCTATGCTAACCGTAAAGGTGCCCGCAAAGCTGCTAACCGCTTCTTTGTATCGGAGCTGGTGCTCCCACAAACTATAGATATACTTTCTTCGCGCGCTATTCCGATCGGCATTGAGCTGGTTATAGGTGATCACCGTGAGGTTGATTTTGCGGACGAGACATTGTTTGGTGCTTTGGTACAGTACCCTGCTGCCGACGGTGCCATTTTTGATTATACAGACTTTATAGCAAAAGCGCACGAACAGGAAATGTTCGTAGCTGTTGCTGCCGATATCCTTTCGCTTACTTTATTAACACCTCCGGGTGAGATGGGTGCTGATGCTGTAGTTGGTACTACCCAGCGTTTTGGTGTGCCAATGGGCTTTGGTGGTCCGCATGCAGCTTACTTTGCTACAAAAGATACTTTCAAGCGTGTTATTCCAGGCCGTATCATCGGTATTTCGGTGGATGCAGCCGGCAACAAGGCGTACCGCATGGCCCTGCAGACTCGTGAGCAGCACATCCGCCGTGAAAAAGCTACTTCTAATATCTGTACGGCTCAGGTATTACTGGCTGTTATTGCCGGTATGTATACCGTGTACCATGGCCCACGTCGCCTGAAGTATATCGGTTTGAATACACACGCTTTAGCGCAGCAACTGGAGAAAGGCCTGAAAGCATTAGGCTTTGAGCAGCAGAACGAGCAGTATTTCGATACGCTGAAGATAGCTGTTGAAAGCGCCGACATGCAGCAAGCTATCCGTACAGAGGCTGAAGCAGCAGGTATCAACTTCCGTTACTTCGGAGAGAATAACATTGGTATCTCACTTCACCAGAACACCAACCTGGCAGATGTAAAAGCTATACTTGCTGTGTTTGCGAAAGTGGCTGGTAAGTCTGCTGACGTATTAACTGTAGATACCTTACCGGAAGAAACGGATGTAACCTGGGCTGACGGCCTGATCCGTAAGAGTGAGTACCTGACGCACGAAGTGTTTAACAAGCATCACTCTGAGCACGAGATTCTGCGCTATATGAAATACCTAGAGAACAAAGATATTTCTTTGGTTCACTCGATGATCTCCCTGGGTTCTTGTACCATGAAGCTGAACGCAACTGCCGAGATGATCCCGGTTACATGGCCAGAGATAGGTCAGCTGCATCCATTTGCTCCTGCTGATCAGACGAAAGGTTATGCCCAGATTTTTAAAGACTTGGAAGCATGGTTGTGTGAGATCACGCGTTTCGATGCGGTTTCGTTGCAGCCTAACTCAGGTGCACAGGGCGAGTACGCCGGTCTGATGGTTATCCGTGCTTACCACGAATCGCGCGGCGATCATCACCGTAACGTAGCGCTTATTCCATCTTCTGCACATGGCACTAATCCGGCATCTGCGGTAATGGCCGGTATGAAGGTTGTTATAGTTAAGTGCGATGAGAAAGGTAACATTGATGTAGCTGACCTGCGCGCGAAAGCTGAGCAGTATAAGAATGAGCTGTCTTGCTTAATGGTGACCTACCCATCTACACACGGTGTATATGAGGAGTCTATCATCGAGATCTGCCAGGTAATACATGACAACGGTGGCCGTGTTTACATGGACGGTGCCAACATGAACGCTCAGGTAGGCTTAACTTCGCCGGCACACATTGGCGCTGACGTTTGCCACTTGAACCTGCACAAGACGTTCTGTATCCCTCACGGTGGCGGTGGTCCTGGCATGGGCCCTATCGGTGTGGTAAAAGATCTTGCTCCATTCCTGCCTGGCCACGCTGTAGTTGACCTGGGTCGTAACGAGGCTATCAACGCTATATCTGCTGCGCCTTGGGGTTCAGCGTCTATCCTGCCTATTTCTTATGCTTACATTGCTATGATGGGCGGCGATGGCTTGACTGAAGCTACGAAGGTGGCTATCCTGAACGCGAACTATATCAAAGCTCGCTTAGAGAAGCACTACCCTGTACTTTATGTTGGTGCTAACGGCCGTTGCGCGCACGAGATGATTCTGGATTGCCGTGAGTTCAAGAAGTATGGCATAGAGGTAGAAGATATCGCGAAGCGTTTGATGGACTATGGTTTCCATGCGCCAACTGTATCGTTTCCGGTAGCGGGTACTTTGATGGTAGAGCCTACGGAATCTGAAGCACAGGAAGAACTGGACCGATTCTGCGAAGTGATGATCTCGATACGTGAAGAGATTCGTGAGATCGAAGCTGGCAAAGCAGACCAGAAGAACAATGTGCTGAAGAATGCGCCACACACGCAGAAAGTAGTGCTGGTAGAGAACTGGGAAAAACCTTACTCTCGTGAGAAAGCCGTGTTCCCAATGGCGTTCCTGCGCGACAATAAAGTATGGCCAACAGTTAGCCGAATCGACAGCGCGTACGGCGACCGTAACCTGGTTTGCTCTTGCGCTCCGATTGAAGCTTACAATGAGAATGGAAATGAGATGGTAGCTATAGGCTAACCTATCTCATCACTTATACTTTAAGAAAGCCTGGCCACATGGTCAGGCTTTCTTATTTACTTAGATTCAAGCTCATTATACTTGCACCACTACAGAGCAAAACTCTCCTGATATACAGCTTTAATCTGAGCTGATAAGTCTATAAACTATACTTAACGTTTATAAGATTGTACTGCCACACAGCCATCGCCAGACAAACAATTTAATTAATCCTTCAATTAAAAAATAAAATACAGCAAAAATTACAAGCTGCAAAAGTTATACTCTAGCATCAACAAAACCAGCTTTAACAAGCATTAAAACAAGCCACACCTATTATAGTACAATACACGACCTTTAATTTAGCATTTTACACAGTATGCATTAAACTAAATATATAACGCTTGCTATGTAATTACACTTCTATTTTATACCTTTGTGCCGTCAAAACAACAACCTGAACAAAATCAATATTTGTTATGAAAAAATTGCTAACTGCAGCACTTACATTAGTTATTCTACTTTCCATAGCTACGCAGTCGTCAGCACAGGTTGCAACGTTCAATAGTTTATCGCTTCACTTTTCTAACACCATACTTACAACTGCTCAGTACCACCAGGTATTAAAAGGCTCTCAGGCAAAAAACGCTGATCAGGAGGAGTACGCTGTAGAAACAAAACAGCATTTGGGCGCATTACCTGCCACAGGTTATGTATTTGGCGATAATACTGCTGCTAGACCAATGGATATCCTGGCTACGCCTACATCAGTAGAGGAGCCTATGGCAGTTGCGCTAGAAAAATGGGTAACAAAAGAACTAGCTCTACAAGAGCCTAAACGCCGCAACAAGCGCTAACTGCCTTTCCTTGCTATACTAAACAAACTCCAGTCCGTTGTTTAGCCGTAAACTCTCTTGATAGCGTATAGCTACCCAATGAGAAATCTACAGCAAAACCATGGCTCTACTTTCACACTTACCATCTAGCAGCTTTAAGCAATCGGTTATACTTCTGGCTATACTTCTTTGCACAGGCTGCACCCCAACCGTAAACGTACAATCTCTCTTCGACCCTACTGCAAACTTCAAAGTATACCAAACTTTTACCTGGCATCCTGCCGAAGTACCCGCACCTAAACAAGGAAGCGGAGGTGATTTGTACAGTACCTTGCTAGACCAGCGTATAAAAGAGGCTATTGCCAGCGAAATGGTAAAAAAAGGCATTAAACCAAGTGCAGAGAGTCCAGGTTTATTGGTTGCATATGATATCGCCATTGACACACCAAAAGATGCACCCACCGCCAACACGATAGAGCCAGGCTTTGGTTATGGGTATAGTTACTGGTATGGCTATAGGTTTAGGTACAGCGGCGATGGTTTAGATGATTTCAGGAGCATCGGAACATACACACCTGGCTCGCTTGTGATTGACCTGATAGACCCTAACACAAACCAGGTAGTATGGCGTGGCGCTTTTGATGCGGAAATTGACCCCGTTACAATAGACGTAAGCAAACTTAACAGGGCGGTTGCAAGCATCATGGCACAGTTTCCGCCAGTTCCTAGCACAGTTCGTTAAGTTTTACCTGCCTATAAAGTATAGCTTAAATTAACTCCACCATAGTAGTTGCGTTTCGGGGCCGGCTGGTAAAAGCGACTTCCAAATGCATTCAGGTCGTTACCAAGGCTATACTTTACATCTGTCAGGTTATCCACTCCGCCAAAAACCTCCAACTTTAGCTTACTGCCTAGAGTCCTTCTGATTCCCGCACGGGTGCCAAGTATGAAATATTGGTCGGCAAAAGCAGTATTCTCGTCGTTTAGGGGCAACGCATCCACATAATTAGAAGTCAGGTTAAAGTATACCCCAAGCTTTGTGCCTACGTCTACACCTGCTGCTGCTACGTGAGGGGCCACACCTGTCAGTTTGTTACCAGATAGATCGTCTTCATCTTTCTGGTAATCTTTAAAGCGGAAATGGCTGTAAGTATAGCTACCCCATACTTTAACGGAACTAAGCTGCTGCTCTGGCTGCTCCCATAAAGTATAAGCTGTATTCGCCTCAATACCTTTTTGGCTCGTAGAGCCCACATTCCTGAAAACAGCCACACTCGATACATCCTGCCTGCTTACAATTGTTTCTTTCAGTCTGAAGTAAAAGCCCACTACATCGAAACTAAGTTTGCCTGCAAATCCGCGTAGACCAACCTCGTAGTTTGTGCCTCTTTCAGCCTCCAGGTCTTCGTTTAATGTGCCGTCGGATGTCAGGATCTCTTCTTCTGTGGGAGGAGAGAAACCGGAGCTGATACTGGCATGTGCTGAAATTTTAGGAGTAATACGTTTAAGCAAGGCTACTCTCGGAGAAAGCACGGCTTCAAAGTCGCGGTTATACTTGTAGTTGCCGCTGCTGATTTGCTGCAGCCGGGTAATTTCATACTTTGTGTCGTTCAGGCTAAGCGCAGTTGTGGCAATAATAGCGCCGGGCAACTCAAACTCAGCCTGTGCAAACACAAATCCTGCTTTTGCCACCACTTCATCATCGGTACGCAAATCTCCGGGAGTACCTCCGTTGTTATCGTAGGTGCGAGCCACTTCAAATCCTCTTTGGAATTCTGCTCCCAGCGTAAAAGTGGCATTTATACTTCCAAGAATGGCATCGTAGGCAAAGCTGCTGCGCGCGCCTACTTCCTGGTTTGTGTTGCGTTCGTAATCGGTGTTGAAGGGATTGTCTTTAAACTTGTGCAGTACGTAGATGCTAGTCGTGTTGCGCAGCTTGTCATTAAATCTATACTCCTGCTTTAAACCAACGTTTATGCCCTCCAAGTCGATAGAGGCATTTTGCAGCACACTACCAAACTGCCCGCCACGTGCTTGCCGTGGGTTATCATTATACTGCTCCAGCGTCAGGCCACCGGGTAGCTCGTAGTATAAATCAGAATAAACGAGATTGGCAGTAATGGTACGTTTTTCGGAAGGCGTAAACTTCGAAGAGATAAGCAGCACATCGCGGTCTACGGCTGATTGTTCGCGGTAACCATCGTACTGTTGTTTGGAGTACTGTACTAGTGTACTGCTGTTTTCAGCGCCTATACTTGCGGTGGCCGTATACTTCCTGAACCCAAACGAACCGGTTGTTGCACCAAGCTGCAGCGAAGTTTCTCCGGGTGCAGCTCTGCGTGGCTCAAGTAGAATAGTTCCGCCTGTACCTGCACCATATATACTTGCAGTTGGTCCTTTCAGCACTTCTATACTTCCAATATTAGCAGCATCAATCAGATTAAGTGCCGTAGTACCGTTGGCCTCGGTAAAAGGGATGCCATCAAAGTATACTTTCACATTCCGGATGCCATACGGCGAGCGCAGGGAGCTGCCCCTGATGGAGAGCCTGTAACTGGCAGGGGCACGTTCTTCCATACGTACGCCTGGTACCGTGTTTACAGCCCTTACCAACGAGCTTTCATCAAACCGATCTACACTTGACCTGTCTAGTATACTAATAGCGCCTGCTGTTTGCAGCAACGGCCTGTTGCTTTCGTAGCCGGTTATTACCACTTCCTGTAAACGGGCGGCATCAGGTTGCAGCAAAATTTTTACTTCTTCTCCGGCTGCGGGTGCACTTAAACGCTGCGCCTTGTACCCGATCAGGCTAACCACCATGCTTTTTGTTGCAGGCGTTGTAGTTAAACTAAAGTAGCCATTTAAGTTTGATAGGGCCTGCGCACCTGTGTTGGCGGTTACTGTTGCACCCTCCAGGGGCAGGTTCGAGTTTGCATCCAGTACGTAACCGGATAAAATATTCTGTGCCGTTGCTAGCTGCGGCAGGCATAGCAGGAAAGTATAAACAAGAAATCTAAGCTTCATAAAGTAGGGTGATAATGCTCTGAAAACGCAACAGCAACGTTAAAGTTTACTTGCATAACAGAGATTCTGCTAATGTGCTTTCAGAAACAAAACAGCAGGGCTGTTGGTAAAACAATAAACCGGAAGCATTTTAAGCATCTAAACAAGTATAAACTAGAACACAAACTATGAAAACAGCAACTCTGGCAATTATTTCCTGCCTAGCCTTCACTTCTGCCTCTGTACTGGCTCAAGATACTAAAAAGCCCATTTCTGCTACCATGGAGGGCAATATCTTTAAGCCAACCAAAGTGCCTGCCACCGCTGAGCGCGTAGGCCAGCTAAAAGTGCCTACAGGCTTCACTATAACTAAATTTGCCGAAAACCTGAACAAGCCCCGCATGCTGGCTGTGCACACCGATGGCACCGTGTATGTAACAGACCGTGATAAAGGTACTGTTACAATGCTGCGCGACACAAATAAAGACGGCAAATCTGACCAGCAAAAAGTAGTAGCCACCAAAGACAAAATGCACGGCATCGCCCTGCGCGATAATAAAGCTTATCTGGTAACTGTAAATGAAATTTATACTGCTGATATAAACAAGGACGGTACGCTGGGCCAGCTTAAAATGATAGCAGATAAACTGCCGGATGGCGGGCAGCATGCAAACCGCACCATAGAGTTTGGCCCTGATGGCATGCTGTATGTATCGGTGGGCAGCACTTGTAACGCCTGCGAAGAAACCAGCAAAGAAAGCGCTACCATACTGCAAATGAAGCCCGATGGATCTGGGCGTCGTGTGTATGCTAAAGGCTTACGCAACACCATCGGCTTTGACTGGCACCCACAAACAAAAGAATTCTGGGGATTTGACCACGGCATAGACTGGCTTGGAGACGATGTGCACGAAGAAGAACTAAATAAACTGGAGGACGGCGGAGATTATGGCTGGCCTTATGTATATGAAAACGGAAAAGCTAATTTAGCTGACGAACCACCAATGGGCATGAGTTGGGAAGAGTATGCTAAGAAAACAAAATTCCCCGCTTTAACTTACACAGCTCACAGCGCCCCGCTAGATATGATTTTTTACAAAGGCTCTCAGTTTCCGAAGGAGTTCCAGGGAGATGCAATTGTTACTCTGCACGGCTCCTGGAACCGCAAAGAGCCTTCCGGCTACAAGGTGGTGCGGGTACGGTTCGAAAACGGAAAGCCAGCTAAAGTAGAAGATTTGGTTACAGGATTTTTACTTAACGGAAATAAAGAGCAGTTTGGGCGTGTTGTTGGTTTGGCACACCACCAGGATGGCTCCATACTTATCTCTGACGATGACAATGGTGTAGTATACCGCCTGGCATATACCGGCAAAAAATAAAGTATAAAGTATGGCCGGCAGTAATTTCTGTTGGCCATACTTTATACTTACTGATATTGTGTAAAGTAAAAAAGCTCCGGCAGAAACTGCGGAGCCTTTCCAAACTATGAAAGCTAATGAGAATCTTTATATCAATTATTTGATAATCTTGAATTCAGTTCGGCGGTTAAGCTGATGCTCTTCTTCAGAACAAGATACGCCATCGGCGCAGCCATTAACCAACCTCGACTTGCCGTAACCTTTAGCAGTTAACCTGTTTCTGTCTATACCCTGCGATACCAGGTAATCTACGGCAGCCTGCGCTCTGCGCTCTGATAGCACTAAATTGTAGTTTGCGCTTTCGCGGCTATCCGTATGCGAGCTCATTTCTATTTTAACCTCCGGGTTATTTTTCAATACAGTTACCAGTTTATCCAACTCCCTGGCTGCATCTCTGCGGATGTCCCACTTGTCCAGGTCATAATAGATATTCTCCAGCACTATTGCTTTTTCCAGCTCATTTTTATCAAACAGCATGGCAATTTGTACTGTATCGCCGGCAGTTGCTGGTATTTCTGCTACTTTTTCCTGTGTCAGGTAGCCGGCCTTAGTGCCCTTCATCATGAAGCTATCACCAACGCGGCCATCCATAAAATACTGCCCCTTCTCATCAGTAGTAACCACCACCGATTTATTTAGGTTCTTTTGGTCTACAACAATTTTTGTGTTTGGCAGCGGTACTTCTATATTTCTCTTCTGGGTATTCTGTTTGCGCTCCAGCGTGATAAGCTCTATTACTACAGGGCGCTGCAGCATTTTAAAAGAATAGATGTCTTCGGTTCCGTTTGCAGCATCGCGGTTTGAAGAAAACAATCCTTCCTCGCCGGCTTTTGTGAACATGATGCCGTAGTCGTTCTTAGCCGAGTTGATAGGCGCGCCCACGTTTTTCACTTCTGTCCAGGCTGCGTGTGTGCCTTTTGCCTCAAATACATCAAGACCGCCAAAACCTGCATGCCCATCTGACGCAAAGTATAATTTACCATCTGCACTAACATAAGGGAAGCTTTCGCGACCAGTTGTATTGATAGCAGGGCCTGCATTTACTGGTTTGCCCCAGCTGCCATCGGCTTGCTTAATGCTGTAGAAAATGTCTGTGTTGCCTACTGTGCCCTCCATATCAGAGGCAAAGTATAAAACCTGCCCGTCCGGGGAGATGGCCGGGTGGCCAACAGAGTACTCCTCCACTTTATTGTAAGCAAAAGGCTGAATGTTAGCCCAGGTCTGGCCTTGTCTCTCTGCCGTAAAAATCTCCAGTCTGTTTACAAACTCTTTTATACTTGGTTCTTTTATCCAGCTGGTCGGGTCGGCGTTAGTGCTGGTTTTAGGCACCATCTGTGTTCTGGTAAAGTATAAAGTCTTGCCATCCTCTGCCGCCGATGCCGTAGCGTTGTGGTAGTTAGAGTTGATAACCTCCTCTAGCGCCTTAGGGCTTCCCCAGTTTCCGGCGGCATCCTGCTGGGCTGTAAACAGTTGCAGGTAAGGGCGGCCGGTCCAGCCGTATACTTCAGGTCTTTTGCTGCTTGTCTGCAGGCCTCTGTCCGAGGTGAAAATTAACTGTTTGCCATGCAGGGCCGGGCTGAAATCAGAAAAGCCTGGTATGTTTATACTTGCCAAAGGCGCTACTTCTGCCACAGCGGGCTTACGGGCCCAAAGCAAAGCAATGTCGCATGCAGCAACCAGTTCCTGTGCCGCGGCTTCTCTATCAGGCATCTCTTCTGCCCAAAGCATGTATTGCTCTTTTGCTTCTTCATACTTGCCGTTGCTGCGCAATGCCTCCGCATAAAAGTATAGATTCATCGGCTCACGGCCTTGCATGCGCACTACCTTCTCGTACCATTGCTCTGCTTTTTGGCTTTGGCGTGTAAGGCGGTAAGCATCTGCCATTCGCTGCGTGGTTTGCAGGTCTGGCTGTTTTTTCTGCACAGCTACTTGGTAGTTCTCCAGGGCAAGGGCAAATTCGTAATTCTCGTACTGTTTATTTGCTTTTCGCAGCTCTGTTTGCGCCTGAGCAGTTACTGTGCTCAAACTCATCATGGCCGCTAGTACAAAATATAAGGGTGTATATTTATAGTTCATCGTGTATAGGGCTTATGATTAAAAATATTGCGGCGTAATAATTCTGGTATCCTTTTTCTTGAAGAAGTAATAACCTACTGAAACCTCATGGGTGTTTAAGCCTTTCAGGTCGTTCAGCATTTTATCGTAGGCATAGCCCAACCGCAGCGATTTGCTTATCTGCAGCTCTGCAATCAGGGCTACAGCGGTACGGTTGTTTGTATACTTCATATCTGTTTTGCTGTTGAAGATGTTCATACTTGTGCGGTAAGAGCTGCCGAGCCACAACTTGTCTCCCAGCAATACAAAGGCGTTCAGGTCCACGTTGGCCGGAGCTTTGAAATCTTCTTTGATCAGCACGCTTGGCTTAATTTTCACGAAGCTGCCCAGATCAAACACGTAGCCTGTAGTAAAGTAATAGTGGCGCTCTGGCTCAATGTACTCCATGTCTTTAAACTGCAGCAGGTCCGAGGCCGATAAGCCGGCATAGAAACGCTGCGTATGAAAGTATGCTCCTACTTTTACATCTGGTTTTATACTTGTCTCTTTGCCAACCGGTATGGTCGGGTCATCTTCAATACCTAGTTTTGTACCATCTAAAGTGTGTTGTACCAAACCAGGGGCAAGTCCCAGGCTAAAGATTCCGTTTTCGCTTACCTGCAGTTTTACAGCAAAGTTTGCATAGGCTGATAAGGTAGACTGTGCCCCGATCTTGTCGCGTGTTAGCCCTAAGCCTATACCCAGCCTGTTGTTGGCGGCAATACCATCCACAGCAAGCGATTGTGTGGCAGGCGCTCCCTCTATACCTGTCCATTGCGAACGGTGGAAGGCATTTAAGTTAAGCACGCCTTTGCTACCCGTATAAGCCGGGTTTATGTTCATGCTGTTAAAAATATATTGCGAGTACTGTGGGTTTTGCTGGGCACTAGCTCCAAAGGCAAGCAGTAGGGCCAGCAGGGTATAAATTAATCTCATTGTCTTTTCTTTATCTGTTGATAAGAATATTACTTAGCGGAAGATGGTTACGTAGCCGGTAAACACTTTGTCTGCTCCGTCGCACATGGTCACGCTTACTCTGTAGAAGTAGGTGCCCGGCTCCAGTTTGTTACCGTTCCAGTCGTTCTGGTAGTTGCCTTTCTTGTATACTTCAGAACCCCAGCGGTTAAAGATCACCACCTCATTCTTGGCATACTTCATTAGGTTTGCAATTACCCATGTGTCGTTTTTGCCGTCGCCGTTAGGGCTAAAGGCCTTCGGGAACTCCAGGTCACCGGCTATCAGCGATTCGTCGATCAGCAGGCTTGTAGCAGGCCCGGCACAGGTGCCTGTATTCGCCACCACACTTACCTCACCACGTGCATTTGGTGCATCCCGCTTTACAGAGACAGTTGCTGTTCCCTGGCCACTCACGATAGTGAATCCTGCCGGAACGGTCCAGGTATAACCTGTGGCTCCTGGTACAGCATCTACCGTGTACATCAATCCATTGCAAAGCGAGCTTGCATCTTTGATGGTAGCAGGTGCTGTCGGCGGGGTGGTTACAGTTACATTTAACTTGCTTGGGGCGCTTGTGCCACAGCTGTTTGTTGCTGTTACGCTAACCTCGCCACCGCTTGCCCCTGCGTTTACCGTTATACTTTGCGTGCCCTGGCCACTAACAATAGTCCAGCCTGCCGGAACGGCCCAAGTATAAGTATCGGCGCCTGTTAAAACTGCAATGCTATAGGTAAGGTTTGTTGTGTTGGCACATGTTGCCTCAGGTCCTTCTATAGTACCCGGTGTTGCCGAAACCGGCGCTGGGGCTACATCTATCGCTGCTGTTGCACCGGCCCCGCATTCGTTTGTACCAGCTACTGTGATTTGCCCTGCGCTGTTGCCAACTTCTACTTCTATCGTGCTGCTGCCCTGCCCGCTTCTTATCTTCCAGCCTTGTGGTACCGTCCAGGTATAGCCTGTGGCGCTACTTGTGCCGCTTACGCTGTAGGTAAGTACAGCCCCGAGGCAAGAACCATTGCTGCCGTTTATAGCAATCGGCTCCTGAGGGGTATTTTTTATACTTACCGCAAACACGGCGGCTGCGCTTGTGCCACAGTCATCTTTTGCAGCAACTGTTACATCTCCTGAATTTGTGCCTGCTTTAACAGTTAAGGTGCTTGTGCCCTGGCCACTTTCTATTGTCCAGCCTTGCGGTATACTCCAGGTGTACCCTGTGGCACCGCCAACTTCGGCAATAGTATAAGTAAGTGTTGTGTTTGCGCACGCTGCCGATGGGCCAGAAATATTGCCTGGTGCACCTACTGGAGTTTTGGTTGTAATAGTAACAGTTGTAGCTGCGCTGGTAAAGCACTTGTTGCTACCCTTTACGGTAAGTGTGCCACCGTTGGCTCCACTATTTACAGTTACTGTTTTGCCATCGTTCGCACCAACTATCTCTACATCGCCTGTAGCAACCCATTCGTAAGTTGCATCATCTCCCAGTCCTTCTGCTGTGTAAACTATATTGTTACTGTTTGCACAAACATTGGTATTGCCCGCTATACTTGGTGCAGGTGGCGCTGTTGTGATGTTGACTTCTTTCTCTACAGTATAAACATTGCCGCACAAGTCAGTAACACGTGCTATTACTTTACCGCTGGCATTGCCGATGGCTACTGTAATAGAGTTGGCTGTTCTGGATACTTCTGTCAGACCTCCTGTTAACTCAAAGTCATAGGTAGCGTCCTCTACTGCTGTTACAGTATAAGTTACATCAGCTGCACCGGCGCATTGTGCTTCATCTCCACTAATGGCCAGCGTTGGTGCTGTACACGTTACTTCAATTTCCTCTGTATCTGTGTTGTTGCCTGGCTTAGGGTCGTTTGTGGATGTGGTGGCAGTTACCGTGTTAAGTATTTTGCCAGAGCCTAGTATTTTAGCAGTTAACTCTAATGTAGCTGTTGCGCCGCTGGCAAGGGTGCCTATAGTATAAATACCAGTCTCTGAATCAAACGCGCCCTGGCTAACGGTAAAGCTCTGTAACGCCAGCGTGCTTGGCAGCACTTCGTTTACTACTACATTCTGTGCAGGGTAAGGCCCGTTGTTTGTAGTTACGATAGTATAGGTTACTGTGCCTCCTACTTTGTAAGGCGCACCGCTGGCTGTTTTAACCACACTCAGGTCAGCAGCTACAACCGGCACCTCAATAGGATCCTCGTCTTCGTTGTCGCCTGGGTTTGGATCTGGGTTATTGCTGCCTACTGTTACTTTATTCAGAATCTGACCGGCAGCCAGAATTTTAAAGGTAATTCTCAGCTCGGCTGTTTCATTTAAGCTTAGCTCATCAATTACCCATTCATGCCTGTCGCTGTCGTAGGTTCCTGCGCTTGCACTTTCTACTCGCACAAACTCCAAATTGGCTGGCGTTATTTCGTATACCACTACGCGTGTTGCTTTACCAGAACCTGTGTTGCTTACAGTTATAGTATAAGTAACTTCATCACCAATTTTATACTCTTTCTTGTCTGCCACCTTCTTCACATTAAGGTCGGCAATGATAATGTTTGGCAAAAAGATGTTGTTGGTATTCAGGCTAACGCCGCCGTTAAGGGAGATTGCCCTGCCAATCAGGTTTACACCAGACTCCAGCGTTATGTCGCCCCCAGAAATGATGGTGCCCTGGAAGCTTGTAGAGCTACCAAGTTTCACTTTCCCTTTTACAATCCAGAATATGTTTTTAGGTTGCGCCCCGTTCTGAAGCAGCAGGCCAGTACCTGGTGTAGGTGGGTTAGGTGACGGGGTATTTAAGTCTCCGTCAATAATGAAAATGAATGTGGAGTTCACATCTCCTCTGCCGTCCAATGCAATGATACCATCCAGGTTAACATCACCATTGCTATGGTAAACACCCGGAAAGCCCCCGTTTCTTTTGAGGCCTTCATCTGTAAAAGGCAAAGCAGATGCATTTATCCAATAATCGTAAACAGCTCTGGCGTCTTGCAAAGCTTCTGCGGCTAAAGGCAAACCGATTGTTTTAGTGCCTTTTACCAGCAATGCGCCATTGTCTGTGAAAACTCCATTTGCAGTCAGGCCTAAATCTCCTGTAACGCCTGAAGTTCCCGTGTTGCTCACATAGCTTGAGCCTAACACAGCAAAAGTGCTAGATTTGCCCAAGCCTGGTTCTGACTGCGCTATGCTAAGGGTGGTGCTGGCAATCAGAAATAGGGTTAGTAACAGTAAAATTTTATTCATATGGTGTATGTAATAGAAAATATATCCTTAATCTAATATTTATAGATTTGACTATAGATATTGAACATTTCCATTTACTTAAAACATATGATTAGGTTATCTTAAATTAGAAACTTCATATTTAATTATATAATATAACCAAAATATATAAAATAGTTTATATTTAAACTTTATTCGAGATAAAAAGCTATTTTATAACTACAATTTACAAACAGCACAATTTAATATAAGCAAATGAATATTAAGTCGTAAAAAATGCCTTAATTAAGCACTAAAACAGCAGTTTTTTGGACCAGATTTACCAGATAGGGCGCGGAGACAACAAGACAAACGAAAAAAGAGAGAAAAAGTAGTGCAATTTTAAAAAAAGAGCCCCGACACAATTAAGTGCCGGGGCTTCATTATCTTATAAAATCACAATTAAACGTGCACGTGTCTTTCGGCATGATAAGAGGAACGAACCAATGGCCCGGATTCCACATATTTAATACCACGCGACAGGCCTTCTTCTCTGTAATGATCAAATAAATCTGGGTGGATAAACTCAGCTACCTCCAGGTGCATTTTGGTTGGCTGCAGGTACTGGCCTAAGGTCAGGATATCACAGCCGTTGGCTGCAAGGTCATCCATGGCCTGGTATACTTGCTCGCGTGTTTCGCCAAGGCCCAGCATGATGCCAGTCTTGGTGCGCTTGCCATATTCTTTTGTTCTCTTTATCTGCTCCAGGCTGCGGTCATACTTAGCCTGTGGGCGCACCTGGCGGTAAAGCTCTCGTACAGTTTCCATGTTATGCGACACTACTTCCTGCCCCGGAGATATCATTGTAATCAAAGCATCCCAGTTCGCTTTCACATCCGGAATAAGGGTTTCGATGGTAGTGACAGGAGACATTTCCTTAACCAGTCTTACTGTTTCGTGCCAGATGGCAGCACCACGGTCTTTTAACTCGTCGCGGTTAACAGAGGTGATAACGGCATGCTTTACACCCATTAACTGGATAGCTTCCGCTACGCGGCGCGGCTCATCCTCATCGTACTCGTTTGGGCGGCCTGTTGCCACAGCACAAAACGAACAGCTACGCGTGCACACATTCCCTAATATCATAAAGGTAGCCGTACCTGCGCCCCAGCACTCACCCATGTTCGGGCAATTGCCGCTTTCGCAAATGGTGTGCAGCTTGTATTCGTCTACTATGCTTCTAACTTTAGCGTACTCCTTCCCTACCGGCAGCTTTACACGTAGCCAGTTAGGCTTGCGTGGTTTTCCTAAAGCGTTAAGCCCTTCGGGGGTAGCGTTGGGCTGTATAACCGGAAGTGTAATCAAATCGTCCATGGTGCAAAGATAGGATTATGCATTAAGAGTTTATAGCCATTGGCTAAGATTTGTGCAGCCACGTAAGGCGGCAGGCACGAATCCATAACAGGAGTTACACGCTTATTGTTCGGGGAGAAGTATTATTTGCGGCGCCCGTAGTATAAATTGAGGTATACCGAAGTAAACAGTTGCTCGTTCTCAGCCTGAGGAATGATGACAAGCTCTTTTGGGTAAGCCTCTACCATAAAACCAACTTCGATGCCGGCTATACTTTCGCGGTAGCGGCCATACTCAAAGCTTAAGCCAGCCTTTAGATGAGCGCCAAAGTTAACGCTTGCCTCTCCCAGCCCCTGAAAAACTGTTGCGTTGCCTTGTATGTTCTCTAGGCTGCGGTGCCTTTGCGGGTCATACTGCTCTGTGCGAACATCTTGGGAGGTTGGTGCACCGTAATTGTAGCGCACATAATAAGGTATAAGCAAGCCAAGCGAAGGACCAACAGCACCTACGGCGTTTACCTGTACACCAGACTCAGCGGCTTTACGGAAAAGCACCAGCTCGCGGCCGTAATGGGGGCGCAGCACAAATAAGTAGTTCTGCTTGCCTGCTATAAAAAGATCTCCGGTTTCGGGACTGTATAAGCGATTTTCTTTGGGGTGTTTTACCTCTACAATCTCGAGGCCACCAAATTGGTACATGCGCTCGCTCATGAAGTATACTGATCTGGCAAAAACGCCTCCTACTAATCCACCGTTAGAGTTGAAGTTAACGCCGTAGCTTAACTCGTTCTGAAAGCTTTCGCTATCTGAGGATTGCGCGGTTGCCGATAGGGCTCCCCCCAAAGCAAACACAAGTATAAGTGCAAGGTATCTTACCACCCGATATTAATTTATAGTTAGATAAAAGTAACTAAATTTACGCGGTATTCAAAAATATTAAATAAGCCATGACAACTATAAAAAGCTCTTATAAAGGCGATTTACGCACCTCTGCCACACACGTTGCCTCAGACAATACTATCATCACCGATGCGCCTGTAGATAACAACGGCAAGGGCGA
This sequence comes from uncultured Pontibacter sp., assembly GCF_947492645.1. GTDB lineage: Bacteria > Bacteroidota > Bacteroidia > Cytophagales > Hymenobacteraceae > Pontibacter. Next base: position 19,204 of record NZ_CANLMZ010000001.1, read on the forward strand.
GGCTTTCTCGCCGACTGACCTGGTATGCGCCGCGCTGGGTAGCTGCATGATGACCATTATGGGTATCCTTGCAAACCGCTCCGGCATTAACATAGAGGGCATGGAGATAGAAACCAAAAAGATAATGGCCGCTGAACCGCGACGTATCTCAGAAATCGTATTAAACTTTAAAATGCCTGCCCACGGCTACACCGACAAAGAAAAAGCCATGCTTGAGGCGGCGGCCCGTACTTGCCCGGTTGCGCTAAGCCTGCACCCGGACATTAAGCAAACAATAAGCTTTGTGTATTAATATAAGTATAACGGCATAGCTTAAAGTATAATTTGCTATGCCGTTATCTTTTTCTTTAGCGCATCCACGCTTATGCTTAAGTGCGAGGCATCATAAGTGCACATACCATCCTGCACCAGCAGCAACTGCGGCGATTGGTGGGTTACATGCAGCACTTCTGCCACTTCGTTAGATACCGGCCTGTAGCTTAACAGATCCAGGTAGTATGGCTTTACATGATCAAGGCCGGCCCCATTCCATTGGCGCTCCAGCCGGCTTTTGGCTGTAGAGCTGATAGAGCATGCCGTACTGTGCTTGAAGATAACAACGGGTGTTTCTTTGGACTCTTGTATAACCTCGTCCAATTGCTCTGTGCTTGTAAGCGGATGCCAATTCATATTTATAAATTCTCTTATTCTACTTTTGACTTAATTTCTGCGCTGCTTTTTCTTCTTCTTTGAGAAAAGGCGCTTCTTTACTACAGGCTCACCAGCATCGTTAAACTGGTATTGAGCCCGCTCATCTTTTTTTGCTCTTTTACGACCAACCTCACCTACCTTAAATGTATAAGTATTTACGTTCAGGTGTGTGTCTTTGTACTGCGCCTCTTCCTTGTTTGCCTCTTTCAAGAATTTTTTACGCTCATGCTTGTGGTCGTTTTCTGACTTCTGATCAATTTGCGCAAGGGCAGGTGAAGCCGCTAACACAAGTGTAACCAGTAAGCTTGATAACCACTTACAAGGCAAAACATTAACAGGAGTTACATTACACATTTTTTCAGGCTGTTTATGTATTATACTGTTTTAAAGTCTGCTTGTTATCTATGAGTTAAAACAACCTGCGCTTTTTCTGCACCCGCCCATTTTTATTCATCGGCACTTTAACCCCTTGAATGCTCTGGCTGTTTGGCCCTTTTACACTAATCTTGCTGCTTTTGCCGGGAGGCTTCGGACAACGCAAAATACCTTTATGCTGGCAGCTCCCGAGCAAAATAAACAGACTCAGTAACGGCAACAGGATCAGGGTTCTTTTTAAGCTTGAAGATTTCATAATAGGGCTGTTTTTAGATTTTAGTACGAGAGCATTGCCTCTACCTTGTCGCGCAGGCGTTGTTTTGGCAAAAACTCCTGCTCTAGTGGTGGAGCAAACGGAACGGCTGTATCAAGGCTGGCTACGCGTGCAACAGGTGCGTCCAGTAGTTCAAAGCAGTTTTCCCCAATCCAGGCAGCTATTTCGCCGCCAATGCCGCCAGTCATCGTGTCTTCGTGAAGTATAAGCACCCTTCCTGTTTTGGCTACTGCGGCGCGCACAGCCTCTTTATCCCAAGGCAACAGCGAACGCAGGTCCAGTATTTCCAGGCTTGCATCGGTTAGCTCCTGCTGTAGTTGCTTGGCCCAATGCACTCCCATCCCGTACGTTATGATGGTCAGGTCTGTTCCCTCGGCTACTGTTCTGGCCTTGCCTATCTCTATCGTATAATAATCATCCGGGATCTCCTGCGAAATAGAACGGTACAGCAGCTTATGCTCAAAATACATTACCGGGTTAGGGTCTTCTAAGGCTGCATTCAATAAGCCTTTGGCATCATACGGCGATGATGGGTATACTATTTTTAATCCTGGGGTATGGAAGAACCATGCCTCGTTGCTTTGAGAGTGGAACGGGCCGGCTGCCGTGCCTGCACCTGTTGGCATGCGCACTACCACATCGGCATTTTGGCCCCAACGGTAGTGGCTCTTAGCCAGGTTGTTCACAATCTGGCTAAAGCCTGCGCTCACAAAATCTGCGAATTGCATCTCTACCATACTTTTCTGGCCACGCACCGACATACCCAAGCCAATGCCAAGTATAGCCGACTCACAAAGCGGTGTATTGCGAACACGCTCTTTGCCAAATTTTTCTACAAAGCCTTCTGTAATTTTAAACACGCCGCCATACTCCGCAATATCCTGCCCCATCAGCACCAGCTCCGGATAACGTTCCATACTTTGGCGAAGACCATCCGAAATAGCATCTACAAAGCGGCGCTCCGTTTTAGCATCCGACGCAGGCTGTATTACTTCCTGGTCGAATGGCTTGTACATGTCATCGATTTCTTCCTGGCGGTTAGCCGCAGGCATTGGTGTTGCAAAGGCAGCCTGTAAGCCATCCTCAATTTCAGCTCTTACCTCCTCCTTTATACTTTCCATGGCTTTCTGCGTCAGCACCAGCCCATCCAGCAAGTATCGCTCAAAGTTTTCTACCGGGTCTTTTTTTGCCCACTTCTCAAACAGCTCCTGTGGCACGTATTTGGTTCCGCTGGCTTCTTCATGCCCGCGCATCCTAAAGGTCATGGCCTCTATCAGGATAGGGCGCGGGTTCTTACGGATGCTCGCCGCAGCTTGCCTTACGGTGTCGTATACTTCTATAATGTTATTGCCGTCTACCTGCAGCGCATCAATGCCATAGGCCGGGCCTTTATCTATAAACTGGTTAAACTTAAACTGCTCGTTGCTTGGCGTAGATAAACCGTAACCGTTATTCTCGATCATGAAGATAACCGGAAGCCCCCATACAGCCGCTACATTCAACGCCTCATGAAAATCTCCCTCACTTGCTCCGCCATCGCCGCTAAACACCAGCGTTACCTTTTCTTTTTTCTCTAGTAAGTCGGCTAGTGCAATACCATCAGCAACAGCCAACTGAGGGCCCAGGTGCGAGATCATACCTACAATGTGGTGCTCGTTTGTACCGAAGTGGAAAGAGCGGTCGCGGCCTTTCGTAAAGCCGGTGGTTTTACCCTGGAACTGCGCAAACAACCTGTCCAGCGGAATATTGCGGCTCGTAAAAACTCCCAGGTTGCGGTGAAGCGGCAATATATACTCGTCCTGTTCAAGCGCCAGCGTTGATCCTACGGAGATGGCCTCTTGCCCGATACCCGAAAACCACTTGCTTACTTTGCCCTGGCGCAGCAACACGAGCATGCGCTCTTCTATCATGCGGGGCTTAAGTATAGCTTTATATAAAGTTAACAGTTCGTCGTCGGTGTATTCTTTGCGATTATAGTTCATCTTAAATAAGGAAAACTTCGTTATGGTTGGGCAAGTTACTATATTAGGCATAGCAACAAAAGTTGTTGCTAATTTATACTTTTGTCTTATACTTTGACAAAGGAGCAAGTGATAAAAGATAAAGAACTGCTATAACCCCATTCCCTGACGTTAGTATACTTTAAAGTCTTTAGTCCTTTGTCTGTTTAATCTTATGTCCCAAATAAAATATGATACAGTTTAGAGAATTTACGCTGGATAATGGTTTGCGCGTAATTGTGCATGAGGACCATACATCGCCAATGGCGGTGCTGAACGTGCTGTACGACGTGGGGTCCAGAGACGAGGACGAAGCACATACAGGTTTTGCGCATTTATTTGAGCACCTAATGTTTAGCGGCTCTATTAACATACACAGCTACGACGAACCGCTGCAGCGTGTAGGCGGTGAGAATAACGCATTTACGAGCCCCGACATCACCAACTATTATTTATCAGTACCTGCCCAGAATATTGAAACAGGCTTTTGGCTGGAGTCGGATCGCATGATGGAGCTGCTCTTTAGCGAGAATGGCCTGGAGGTGCAGCGCAAGGTGGTGGTAGAGGAGTTTAAGCAAAACTACCTGAACCAGCCATACGGCGATGTGTGGCTGAAGCTGCGCCCGCTTGCATACAAAGAGCACCCGTACAAATGGGCTACTATCGGCAAGGAAATAGCACACATAGAAGATGCTACCATGGATATTGTGCGTGCCTTCTTTAAAAAGCACTACTCGCCAAGCAATGCCATACTTGTGGTAGCGGGCAACGTAACCTTTGATAAAGCCAAAGAGCTAACCGAGAAATGGTTTGGCCCTATACCAGCCGGCGAAAAGTATGTGCGCAACATTAAGCCGGAGCCAAAGCAAACCGAGCCGCGCGTGCTGGAGGTAAAAGCCGATGTGCCCCTAAGCGCAATTTATAAAGCCTACCATATGCCTAACCGCACACACCAGGATTATTATGCCGTAGATCTGATCAGCGATATACTTGGCCGTGGTAAATCAAGCAGGCTGTATGACAAGTTGGTAAAGGAGCAAAAGCTGTTCAACTCTGTTTCTGCATCAGTCTCAGGCTCTATAGAAGGAGGCCTGCTTATCATACAAGGTAAGCTGAACGAAGGTGTGAGTTTAGAGGAGGCTAATGCTGCCATTGAGGCCATTAATCAGGAAATGATGGATACTTTAGTTGAGGAGCAGGAACTGAACAAGGTAAAGAACCAGGCAGAAACAAGTTTAGTGTTCTCTGAGATTGAACTGCTAAACCGCGCCATGAACCTGGCCTATGGCAAACTGCTGGGCGATGCGAATTTTGTAAATACTGAAGGCGAAAAGATACAGGCAGTAACGCCAGCTGACATCCAGCGCTGTGCAAAACAGGTGCTTGACCCTAATAACTGCTCTACTTTGCTATACAAGGCAGAGAAAAAACAGGAAGCTGTAGAGGCATAATCATACACATACTTAATTTACTGTTAAAGGCCCGGCAATGCCGAGCCTTTAATTTTTAAAGTATAAAGCAGCAAATACCGCTTCAGAATTGCTCCAGAATCAGCCCATAGCTTTAGGTATCTTATTTTATACTTACCTACAATGAAGCTAGCAGCACTTACATTTCTACTGTTGGGCGCCACCATGGCTGCCTGCGATACCGAGGATTTGACGCCGAAGAAAGTACCCGTGGAAGTACGGCAAACGCTACTGAACATTTTCCCGAACGCATCTAACATTGAGTGGGAGAGGCAAGGCCAGAATTATGAAGCTGAGTTTTACTTAACTGCAGTAGACCATGCGGCTTTGCTTCATGCATCAGGGAACTTACTTATGTACAAGCACCAGGTAACAAACCAAAGTTTACCAGAAGCTGTAAAAACAACAATAGCCCGCAAGTACCCCAACTACAGCGTTAGCCAGGCAGAGCGGCTCGTAATAGGCACAGAAACGCTTTACCAGGTAGAGGTAAGCAAAAACGACCAATCCGAATGGTTGGTACTAAGTATAACTGGCGAAGAGAGGCCGCACTTAGCTTACTGGGACTAAACCAAAGCGATGTGCATTGATGTGCCGTGTTGCATAGTAATTCTAAGGCAGAAGGGTGGCCGGCAAGTATAAAAGAATAGGCTTATATAACAGGCTGCTTTATACTTGCCGGCCACCCTTCTGCTTTTAAGTTGCACGAACCTTTTTGGCAATACATTTGTATATACAAATAACAGTTTTAAATTTGCATCGCAATTCTGACAAGCATTATGCGCATAGAAGACGAAATACACCAAAGCAACTTTAAAGACGATTACCGCCGCTTGCTGGTAAACCTGTTGTTTACAAACAATTGGGTAAACCAGCAGGTAATGCCATTCTTTAAAAGCCTTGGCCTTACGTTGCAGCAGCATAATGTACTTGGTATTTTGCGGGGGCAGCATCCTAAACCTGTGTGCTTTGGCGAGATACAAAACCGCATGATAGACCGCAACTCTAACGTGACGCGCCTGATTGACAAGCTGATCGAAAAAGGATATGTAACCCGTGATGTCTGTGCTGCTAACCGCCGCATGATTGAAGTAAGATTAACGGATAAAGGCTTTAAAAAGCTGGAGCAGGTGGATGAAAAATTCCCGGATCTTTTTGCCAGGTTTCATAACCTTTCGCGGGAGGAGGCTGTTTTGGCCAGTAACTTGCTAGACCAGCTTAGAGGCTAGGTTATTTTTTTACTATAAATTTGTATATACAACTAATGTATAAACCTGAATTATGAAAGAAATTAAGATAAAAGGAGCATCCATACCAGCCATTGGGCTTGGCACTTTTCAGCTAGAGGATAGTATAGCGTTTAAAATAACGCAAGCGGCCATAGCAGCAGGCTACCGCCACGTGGATACAGCACAGATGTACAAAAACGAGGAAGGCGTAGGGCGCGGTATAAAAGCAGCAGATGTTCCACGTGAAGAAATTTTCCTGACAACGAAAGTATGGCGCGATAACCTGGCAAAAAAAGACTTTCTGCCATCTGTGGAGCAAAGCCTTAAAAACCTGAACACAGATTACGTGGATCTGCTGCTTATACATTGGCCTAATGCCAATGTGCCTGTGGCAGCGTACATGGAGGAGCTGATGAAAGCACAGGAAAAAGGCTATGCGAAGTACATTGGCGTGAGTAACCACCCTACTGCATTATTGGATGAGGTACTGGCCACCGGTGCTGACATCATTACAAACCAGGTAGAGTACCACCCATTGATAAACCAGCAGAAACTTTATACTTACCTGCAGCAGCACAACATTACTTTAACCGCCTATAGCCCTATAGCGCAAGGTAAAGTTCTTGGCAACCCTGTTCTTAAAAGTATAGCCAATAAGTATGGCAAAAATGAAATACAGGTAACATTGCGCTGGATGATGCAGCAGGATAACGTGCTGGCAATTCCTAGAACGTCTAAGCCGGAGCGCCTTGCATCAAATATAGATGTATTCGATTTTGAGCTGACGCAGGAGGAAGTAAACCAGATCGATCAACTTAACAAAGACAACCTGAGAGTTGTAAACCCTGCTTTTGCCCCAAACTGGGACTAACATCAATTTTGAATGATTGAAGAAGTGAGTTCATAAAAATGAATTTGCGCTTCACTAATCAATTCAATATTCGAACAATTTAACAATCCAAATTATGTCACAAGCACTTTTAGAACCTATAAAACTACACCACCTGGAACTTGGCAACCGGGTAATTATGGCACCCATGACGCGCAGCCGTACTGATAACGAAGGCAATGTACCCAACGATATCATGGTTACTTACTATACGCAGCGTGCTGGTGCCGGACTAATTATTACAGAAGGCTCACAGATATCGAAACAGGCTGTAGGCTATATCAACACACCGGGCATTTATACTAAAGAACAAGTAGCAGGCTGGAAGAAAGTAACAGATGCCGTACACGAAGAAGGCGGTAAGATATTTATCCAGCTTTGGCACGTGGGTCGCATGTCGCACCCCGATTTTCATAACGGTGATTTACCTGTCGCACCATCAGCCATCAACCCTAACTCTAAGGCGTTTACAGCAGAAGGCTTTAAAGACACAGTAACACCACGCCCCCTGACTACCTCAGAAATAAAGCAGATTGTACAGGACTATAAGAATGCCGCAGCCAACGCCATGGAAGCCGGTTTCGACGGCGTAGAGATACATGCCTCCAACGGTTACCTGCTGCACCAGTTCTTTGTTTCTACTGCCAACACGCGCACAGATGCGTATGGGGGTAATATTGAAAACCGCGCCCGCATACTTTTTGAAGTAATTGAGGCTGTAAAGGAAGTTGTACCGATAGAGAAGGTAGGTGTACGCCTGAACCCAAGCCTGCACAATACCTTTGGCATCACCTTAAACGAGGATACCATTCCAACTTTTGACTATATAATCGAGAACTTGAACAAGTATAACCTGGCGTACCTACACTTAACAGAGGCTTCGCCGGCAAATTACAATGTACCGCACATCGAGCCTAATGTTGCCAGGCGTTACCGCCCAGTTTACAAAGGCAACCTCATAATTAATGGCGGATTTACACAGGAGAGCGGCAATAAGGTGATAGAGGCCGGAAATGCTGACATGGTAGCGTATGGTGTACCGTTTATTTCTAACCCGGACTTGCCAGCAAGATTTGAGCAGCATGCAGACCTGCAAGAGGCCGACAGCAACACATTTTATGTGCCTGGCACAAAGGGATACATAGATTATCCTTTACTGGCTGAAGTAGAAGCTTAAACCTAAAAGCTCTCAAGCAAAAGGGGTAGCTAAATTTAGCTACCCCTTTTGCTTGAGAGCTTTTTACTTACCTTACTAATAATTTTGTAGTCACTACTTCTGTTTCGCTATGCCAAGTTACCTGATATAGCCCTGCTGCCAGCTTATGCGTGCTTATACTTGTGGTAATGCTGCCTTTTTCGGGTTTCAGCTCTTTTACCTTTATGCCATTTGTATGCCATAGAGCAATTTGCTCACTACCTGTTGCTACTGTATGCTTCAGATAAACGTTGCCTCCTTCAGAAGGATTTGGATATACCATTAAATCTAGACCACGTTTGTAAATGCTGGCAGCAACTACTTTGCTGTATTCAAACCGACCATCGGTATCAACTTGCTTTAGCCTGACGTAATAGTCGCCACTTGCTTCAGGCACATATCCAAAACTATACTTTTGCTTTACATTAGAATAACCTGCCGCAGCTACCTCTCCTACTTTTATAAACGATTCCCCATCCTGGCTAACCTCCACCTCAAAATGGCTGCTGTTTTCTTCGGATGCTGTCTCCCATAAAACTTTAATTACATCCTGCTCCTGCTGTGCTTTTAAGCTGGTTAAGGTAACCGGCATCGGGAGAATAGGACTCTGATTCAGGAATGCGTTTGCATTATACGCCACAAAGGCAATATCGCTATTTCCACTAAGGTTGATCTTAAAGCTTCTGATTCTTTTTACATCTTCCGCAGTTATACCAAGATCTCCGAAATCGCATGCCCATAGGCGTAAGTCACGTTCGGTATTGGTAAAGCCTGGTGTTAATGTCATTGGGTTTACGCTGGCTTCATAAAAATCTGCCACCCACTTACCAACAGGTGTAATGTTTGTAAATGCAATCGCTAACAGATTTCCTACACGGTTGCCGTTTTCATCTAGAAGTTCATATGTATCTGTTGAGCCAGACGGATCGGCAATTTGAGTCACTATGATATCCGGAACACCATCATTGATCGCGCTAGCCAAAATATTTGTTGTCATAAACTCTGCATAGCCCTTAGGTAAATTAGCCACTCCTGTTCCTAAATCCAACCCGTTTATCCCGTCCTGCAAATACTTATTTATGTTCCGATCCGGCGATGCACTACTTTTACCATTGCTCACGCCATCATACATCTGGCCAATGCCAACCTTTGTGTTACTATTGATGGCACCTGTTATATTAAATTGGGGCAATGACCTGTAAAGCCCTGCTTCAAAAGTTAATCCTTCACTTGTTAGTTTATTATCATCTACCCCTGTTGAGTAACGTTTTCCGGCATAAACAAAGCCTAAAAGATTATGGCTGTTGCTTGGTTTAACTGGATTTACAGGAATAGAGCCGACAGCGCCATTTCCACTTTTCCAGAAGCCATCGTAATCAGATATAACTTCTGTAACTGCGCGTGGTGATTGGGCAAGAGACTCGGAACTGAGAAAGAGGCAACTTACCAATAGCAGACAAACAGCATAGATAAGCTTAAAATAATAAGTAAGTAGCATTATAAAGGTTAGATAGTATAGAGCTAAATGGGACTTTGATTTTAAAATAAAGTCCTGCAAATATAGCAGCTACTATTAAACTACCCTACAATGTTATAAGCGTAATAAAAATGTTTATATATATGGTTTGTCTAATATTTTTTATATTATGCAAAAAATCAAATAAATACAGGTATTAATTCTTCAAAATATGTAGTATTTAAATACAACATCAATTAATCTATTATTCAAGTACAATAAGGTTAGTTTTAGTTGTTATCACATTAACTTCTTTTAGTTATAAACTCAATGCCTGTTTACCTGCTTATTTAACTCCTAAAATTATTTAGTTATAGCTCTTAATGCCCATGTTGCTTTATTTCCGGCGCTTTGTTAGTTAGCTGCACCTGCCGTATTTCTCCTTTCTCCCAGGCATTGGCCCCAGGTAGCACTTCCGGCATTGGTATGTCTTGTCGTTGCTTTTTCTTTTCTGCCGTCGATACATTAAAGTTCTTGTCCCGCTTGTCTATCAATTCCTGCTTTAATTGTCCATCTTTTGTAAAGCCCATCATAAGCATAGGGCCGCCTAACGGCAGCTCAAGGTCTCTGTCGGTGTGCCAGGTGTGTATGGTTTTGCCGTAAGTCGTCACAAGCTTTTCCATTAGCTCATGCTCTGCTGCATCCGGTATACCTGGTGCTATCAGCGTACCTGATTTAACTTCGTAATGGTGGCTGTGCCACAGCTTCTTTTCCTCCCCAGGCAGTTCCTTAAATAACCTTTCCGAAACGATGTACTCTACGCCCATCAATTTTGCATCCTCACCGTTGCCATCAAATATTATTGCCTGGTGCAGGTCTTCGTTTAACTGGGTTACATAGTGGTGCGCTTCCATTTGCCCCTCCATGTGGCCACTATAGAAATGGAACCCATCCAAGTACATATTCACCTTCTTAAGGGGCGTTTTATCCTGCAAAGCGTCGGCGCCGGCCTCAAGCAACTCAGACTTCGCAGTTTCTTCCGCTCCAGGGGCTTGTACATTAGAACCTGTGTTCTCGCCGCCACAGCTGCCCAGTAAACTTCCTGCAATCATACAGGCACTTAACACTTTAATTTTCATAGTCTATCCAGATTAGGTTAAGCTTATAAACATCTAACGCCAGTATGTTTTTCTAGTTACTTATGCTCATACTTATCCTGCCGGTAAGCCTGCAGTTAAACTGCAAACCTTAAAAAAGAGCATCTATACTAGCGCGAAATCGTATTTTTCGGTTAGTTTTACCTTTTATACTTGCCTTGCCTGCTTGGCTTGGTTTATACTTTATGTACACTTTAAATGAAATTAAAGATTAGAACCGGCTTTGGTTATGATGTGCACCAGCTGCAGGAGGGTTTGGATTTCTGGTTGGGTGGCATTAAAATACCGCATACACACGGAGCACTAGGGCACTCAGATGCAGATGTGCTGGTACATGTAATTTGTGATGCGCTGCTGGGTGCCGCCAATATGCGCGACATTGGTTTCCACTTTTCTGATAGAGATCCAAAGTATAAAGGCATCGACAGCAAAATATTGTTAAAAGATGTAATGCATTTACTCTCGCAGGAAGGCTATGAAATTGGAAACATAGATTCCACGGTCTGCCTGCAGGAGCCAAAGGTAAACCCACACATACCCGCCATGAAAAAGTGCCTGGCTGATGTGATGGGCATTCCGGAACACGATATTTCAATTAAGGCTACAACAACGGAGCATTTGGGTTTTGTGGGTAAAAAAGAGGGAGTTGCGGCCTTTGCCACCGTGTTGATATTTAAACAGTAACCCGGCTATTTACATAACAGATTAAACCAGCCGCCACCATACAAGTCTAAACTGAACTAAACTTTAAAACACCTAAACTAAACCATGAAGAGACACAATCTCTACGCCGCCCTGCTGCTAGCCGCCGTTGGCTATGGCTGCGCCCAGGGGCCCAGCGCCAGTAAACCGACAACTGATGTAGCAAAGCTAAGCGAGGCTGCACCAAAGTATGCGCAAACCATTACTGCCGCAGACTTGTCTAAGCACCTGCACATTATCGCTTCTGATGAGTATGAAGGCCGTAATACCGGCGAAAAAGGCCAGAAAATGGCTGCTGAGTACATTGCCCGCGAGTTCCGTGAGGATGGCTTGGCTGGTCCGGTAAAAGCTGGCGCAAACCCATACTACCAGACCTTCGACCTGCAGAAAAGCAGCTGGGGCGATGGGCACATTACAGTAGGAACTCAGAAATTCCTGATGATGCAGGATTTCTTCCCATTTGGTGCTTCACCGTTCAGCACAGAACAGGCAATAGAGGCTGTATATGTAACTGAGGCAGATCAGATCGCATCGAAAGGTGCGAACGGTAAGCTTGTTGTGACTATGCTGGCTAACCCTGCTGAAATGCAAAACAAAATGCGTGCTTTTGGTGCCGCTGCTGAGAAAGCAGGAGCTAAAGGCGTAGCTTATATTTTAGATGCTGAGGCATACCGCACTACAGCAGAGCGTTTCTCTCACCGCCTTTCACAGCCATCCATCTCCCAGATGAGCAACAATGGCGGCACTACACGCCCAGCCACTATTATTACTTCTCCGACTGTAGGTGCAGCCATACTTGGTACTACACCAGAAAAACTCCAGCAAACTGCAGCCACAGCTACACCTGCTTCAAACATCAAAATACTGATGAGCAGAAAGGCTGAGCCATTGGCTACTGAAAACGTGTTGGGCTTTGTAGAGGGTACTGATAAAAAAGATGAGGTTATCATCGTAACTGCACATTATGACCACGTTGGTGTGGAGGAGTCGAAAACAGGCGACAAAATTTACAATGGCGCTAACGACGATGGTTCTGGAACAGTAGCTGTTATTGAGCTGGCTGAAGCTTTTGCGCAAGCAAAGAAAGATGGTTACGGCCCACGCCGCAGCGTACTTTTCATGACGGTTACAGGCGAGGAAAAAGGATTACTAGGTTCCGAATATTACTCACAAAACCCAATCTTCCCGCTTGAGAACACCGTAGCCAATGTGAACATCGACATGATTGGCCGCATGGACTATGACCATGAGAAGACCAACGACAGCAACTACATCTACGTTATCGGTGCTGACAAGCTTTCTTCGGAGCTGCACCAGATAAATGAAGAGATGAACCAGAAGTACGTGAACCTGAAGCTGGATTATACTTATAACGACGAGAACGATCCGAACCGCTTCTACTACCGCTCTGACCACTACAACTTTGCTAAGAATGGTATTCCGATTGTGTTCTACTTTAATGGCGTGCACGATGATTACCACCAACCAGGCGACCACGCTGACAAGATCATTTACGAAAGTGCTGAGAAAGTTTCCCGCCTGGCGTTCCACGTGACATGGGAACTAGCAAACCGCGAGAACCGCATTGTAGTAGACAGCAACAAAAAATAACATACTACAGCAACATAAAACCCGTTAACTGTATAAAAGCACACAGCTTTATTAGCTTTAAGAAAAACACCCTAACTTTAAGGGTGTTTTTCTTTTTAAAGAAAGCCTGATATTGGTGTAGCCTTTGCACCAAAAAACCGTAGGGTACATACAGTATGAGTAAACTGAAACAGTTTCTGCTGGACGCAGAGACAAAAGCATTTGACCAGGGCCACCGCGCAACTATCAAGTTCAACATCGGCAAGTATAACGCCGCTGTGCAGCGTGGCCTCACCCAATACAGCGACCACGAACTAGCCCGCGAGCGCGGCTCTTTTATAAAAACGAACACCATCAATAACCTGGATAAGTACCTGATGGAGTTCGAGTCTAACTTTACAGCCCGTGGCGGCAAGGTAATCTGGGCACGCGATGCCCAGGAAGCCCTGAAAGAGATAGGCGAAATTATGAAGCGCAAACGCGCCCGCTCTGTTGTAAAGTCTAAATCCATGATCACCGAGGAAATCCACCTGAACGATTACCTCGAGAAGAATGGCATTGAGACCGTAGAGACCGATTTAGGGGAGTACATTGTGCAACTGGCAGAGCAGCGCCCTTACCACATCGTAACACCGGCCATGCACATGTCTAAAAAAGACATCGCAGAGCTGTTTGTGCGCAAGCTGGGCATACCACCCACCGATAACGCCGAAGAGTTGGTAGGCGTGGCCCGCAAACTGCTGCGCGAAAAGTATACGTCTGCGGAGGTAGGCATAACAGGAGGCAACTTTTTAATTGCAGATATTGGTGGCGTGGCCGTAACAGAGAACGAGGGCAATGCCCGCCTTTCCACTACTTTCCCGAAAACGCACATTGCCATAGTTGGTATAGAGAAGATGATTCCGTCGGTGATGGACCTGGATCTTTTCTGGCCATTACTAAGCACCAGCGGCACCGGCCAGAACGTAACCATCTACAACACTATTATGACGGGGCCGCGCCAGCCAAAAGAAATGGACGGACCTGAAGAGATGTATGTGGTGCTGCTGGATAATGGCCGTACAGAACTGCTCGCTTTACCTGAGAAACGAGAAGCGCTGAACTGCATCCGCTGCGGTGCCTGCCTAAACGTGTGCCCGGTATATAAAAACATTGGCGGCCATACATACGAGAGCACCTATAGTGGGCCTATTGGCTCAGTCATCACCCCACACCTGAGTGGCATGGCCGAAAACAAGCACCTGAGCTTTGCCAGCTCATTGTGCGGTGCCTGTACCTCTGTTTGCCCTGTAAAGATAAACATACACAACCTGCTGCTTTTAAACCGCAAGCAAAGTGTGGAGCAAGGCATGGCCGAGAGCCAGGAAAAGACTGCTTTTAAGTTTTGGTTAAAAGCCATGAAAAGCCGCAGGTTGATGAATATGGCGCCAGCCGGTATCAAAAACTATGTGCTGCGGTACGTACAAAAAGACACCTGGAGCAAGCGCCGCGAGCCATTGCAAGTTCCGAAGAAGTCATTTAATCAACTCTGGAAAGAGCAAAGAGGCTAGAAATTTACTCTTGAGCCTACCTGAAGTATAAAACAAAACGGCCTGCATCAGAATTGGTGCAGGCCGTTTATGTTACTTTATCATTTGCAGGATTGTCCGCATTATCGCCATTGTCATCCATACTTCTCTTTTCATTTAAAACACAGCTTTTGTATAGGGCTTACGAGAGAAAACAGTAACCTCATCCACATCCTTCAGGCGGCAAATAAAGCGGGTCATGCGCTCTACACCAAAGCCACCACCTGCAGTCTTAGGCAGTCCATCTTTGGCAGCCTCCAGGTAAAATTTAAATGCCTCTTTGTCGGTGCCTGTTTCGTCCATGCGCTTTAATAGCTGCTTGTACTCATGCTCGCGCTCCGCACCCGACAAGCCTTCGCCGTAGCCTTCTGGCCAGATAATGTCGTAGTTGTGGTAGGTTCCCAGTCTAGACTGATCTTCTTTGTCGTAGAACTCGCGCTTGTGGTTCAGCAGCCAAAAAGGTGCAGTTGCTTCTTCTGATTGAATGCGTTCGTAATCAGGGCCAAGCGCGGCTTCCAGTTTTTCGGTACGGTACACAGGCCATTTTTCATAAACAGGCAGCAGCTCTCCACGCAGGTCCAGCAGGATTTCTGGTATTTCTGCATTCAGTTTTGTAAAAACGAAGTTTACCAACTCCTCTACAAACTCCATCACAAAGAACCTGTCCTTGCCTTTAAACTCAAAATCTACTTGGGTAAACTCAAACAAGTGGCGGCCGGTATCGGCACGGTCAGCGAACTCCAGGCGCACGTTCGGCGACACAATGTAGAGGCTTTCCAAGGCTGGGTTCATCAGGGCCAGTTGCTTATGGAAGATCATTGACTTGGTAAGGCTCCAACGCTTATCTGCATAGCCAATGGTAGCATCTACCACACCGTGGTTCAATGGGTCGGTGATAGGAGATAACATGAGCGGCATAAGCTGTGTCAGCCCTTTTTTGAACATAAACTCATGCGTAGCACGAATAATGCCTTGCTGCACTTGCAGCACTTTAGGCAACTCTGCCCGGCTAAGGTGTTTTAACGTGGCATCCAGCAACGTTGGCTTGGTAAGGGTTTCTAGTTCCATAGGTTTTTAGATTTTATTAAAATAATGATGGTTTATACTTAACAAATCTAAAAATTGATACACCTAATTGCTAATTTTTTAATTATTATTTTTTATACTTGCAAATTATTTAATTATAATGACAAAATGTTGAAACTTTGTGAAACACGTTAAGTATAGAGGTTTATGAATTATGAAATTGATAATCTGGATAAACAGATTTTAAACCTGCTGATGCACAACGTAACACGTGCATACACCGACATAGCCAAAGAACTTAACGTTTCGGGAGGTACTATTCATGTGCGGATGAAGAAGCTGACAGAAATGGGCGTAGTAAAAGGGTCTCAGTTACTTATCAACCCAGCAGCCATTGGCTTTGATATCTGCGCTTTTATAGGTGTGTTTTTAGAGAAAGGCTCGGTTTATAAAGATGCTGTAGAGCAAATGCGCCAGGTGCCTGAAATTGTGGAGCTGCATTACACTACCGGCTCGTATAGCATGTTTGTGAAAATAATCTGCCGCGACACCACCCACCTGCGCGAAGTACTAAACGAAAAAATACAGCAAGTAAATGGCGTGCAGCGCACAGAAACATTAATCTCGTTGGAGGAAAGTATAAACAGGCAGATATCGATTGTTTGAGACTATACTTACCTGGCCCTGCAATTGGCGGCTTAGGGTTGCTTAGAAAATAACAGAAAGCATACTTCGTAAAAAAACAGCAGTATACCACCAATCCTGTTGTAGTATACTGCTGCAATCAAAGTATAAAGTATAAGTTACTTCAACTTCTCTAAAGCACTTTTCAATCTGCCCAAAGCAGCTTTGATATCTTCCAAAGAAGCACCGCCTACTGATAACCTGAACCAGTTTAGGTCGCGGCCAGAGCCGAAGGCAGAGAACGGCACCACCGCCAGCTTTGCTTCGTGCAGCACATAAAATGTAATGTCCTGGCTTGTTTCTAATACCTTGCCCTCAGGAGTAGTTTTACCAGCCAGGTCCATTTTAGCTGAAAGGTATATTGCTCCCATTGGCTCAATAGCATCTACTGCAAAACCATCAGCCTTTAGTTTTTTAAACCCATTGTAAAGCACATCCAGGCTTTCCTGAATCTTTGGCTTAAACTCGCTCATGAAGCTATCTACAGCCTGCCCTTGCTCCAAAAACCCGGCTGTTGCCATCTGCTCTGCCTTGGGTGCCCAGGCACCCACATGCCCAAGTATAGATTTCATTTTATCCATCACCACGGTTGGCCCGAAAGCGTATCCTACACGCACCCCGGTTGCAGCAAAGCATTTAGATGTGCCGTCAATATATACTACATAATCACGGATTTCAGGGCGCAGGCTTACCGGATCGTAGTGTTCGGCAGCACCAAAGGTCAGCATCCAGTATATTTGGTCGTAGAGCATGTATAGTGGCTTTTCACCCTCGGCCCTGCCACGGTTCTCCTCCAGTACCAGGTCGCAAATCTCCTCCAAATCTTTTTTAGAGAACATGGTGCCCGTTGGGTTTAACGGTGAGCATAGTGCCAGCATGGTGGCGCCTTTCACGTGCGGCTTTACATCTTCGGCAGTTGGCATAAAGTTGTTTTCCGGCCGGGTTTTTACCTCTACAGGTGTTGCCCCGGATAAATGGCAGTAGTGGTTGTTGTTCCACGATGGCGTTGGGTATACCACTTTATCTCCCGGGTCAACAAGGGCCAGGTAGGTAGCATAAATTAAAGGCCTTGATCCGCCAGCTACTAAAACATCGCTCTCAGGGTATGTTAGCCCCAGCCTCTCTTTCGTGAATTCTACAACGGCATTACGCAATACGGCCACTCCGTTGGCAGGCGGATAGTTGGTATGCCCTTGCTCGTAAGCTGTGGTTATGCCTTGGCGTAGCGCTGTAGGTATAGGATATATGCTTGGGTTAAAGTCGCCGATTGTAAGGTTACAGATAGGCTCGCCTTTTGCGATCATTGCATTTACCTCGCCGGCTACTCTTATAATTTCGGAGCCGATCAGGTTTTGCGCCATTTTAGAAACTGTCATGGGAAAGCATTTATGTGCTCCACAAGTTAAAGATTTAAGAGAAACTATATAAACAGGTCGTCAGAAAAAAATAGCTCCTGTCTTAATTTATACTATGGCTTTAGCCCCAGAAAAGAAAAACATTTACCATACTAAGGCTGTACCACTTACAGTAGCTTAACCTTAACAAACTTATACTATGCTGACAGGCCGTGTGAATGCCCCGGAAATTACTACCGAACATGGTTGGCTTAATTCTGACAAAGCCTGGTCTATCAAAGATTTTAAGGGCAAAATAGTGCTGTTGGATTTCTGGACTTTTGGCTGCATCAACTGCCAGCACATTATACCTGACTTAAAGCGCCTCGAAAAAGAATATGCAGACGTTTTAGTGGTGATAGGAGTACACTCGGCCAAGTTTGATGCCGAGAGGCAAGGCGAAACTATAGAACAGGCCATCAGGAAGTTTGGCATTGAGCACCCGGTTGTAAATGATGCAGATTATAAAGTATGGAACTACTATGGCGTCCGCGCCTGGCCTACTATCGTGCTAATAGATCCAAACGGAAAAGTAATAGGGCAGCATGCAGGCGAGGCAGTTTATGATACCGTTCGCCCCTACATCCAGAAGCTAAAAGACGAGTTTAAAGACCAACTAAACTACGATCCATTTGAGTTTAAAGCTCCGCGGAAGGAGGCATCTGCTTTATACTTCCCGTCCAAGCTTATTTGTGACAACGACGGTGATTTATATTTGTCGGACAGCGGCAACAACCGCATACTTAAGCTGAACCAGGAGGGGCAGGTGCTGGAGGTAATCGGCAGCGGTGAACAGGGCTTTAGCAACGGCGGCTATGCCGATGCCACTTTTTACGAGCCGCATGGCATGGCCTTACAGGGAGATACCTTGTATATTGCTGACACCAAGAACAATGCCATACGCCAAGTAGACCTGAGGCATAAAATGGTAACTACGGCAGCAGGCACAGGAGAATTACACTATTACTTTTTAGATGACAAGCTAAACGAACCGGTAAACCCAAACAGCCCCTGGGACCTGCTTGTTTATGGCAACAGCATGTTTATTGCCAACGCCGGCAACCACCAGATCCTGCGCATGGACCTTGAAACAAAAAAAGTATACCGCTTTGCCGGAACAGGCCGCGAGGCCCTGACGGATGGGCCATTACACGAAGCTGCCTTTAACCAACCCAGCGGACTTGCCAACAATGAGCATGTGCTTTATATAGCCGATGCCGAAGCCAGCGCCATCCGCACCGTTAACCTGAAAACAGGTATAGTACTAACACCGCTTGGCCGCGGCCTCTTTGATTTTGGAGATGTAGATGGTGATGTGGATGATGCCCTGTTGCAACATTGCGTTGGCCTGGAGATAATAGATAGCGATGTGTACATTGCCGACACCTATAACGGCAAGATAAAAAGGCTGGACCTATCCCGAAACCGGGTGCACACACTTGCCAGCGGGCTCAGCGAACCAAACGACCTCGTCTTTTTAAACGGGCAGCTGTGGGTAACAAGCACCAACAGCCACCAGCTTTTTAAAATAGACCTTAATACCGGGCAGAAGCAGGAAGTGATAGTGACGCTGTAAATTTTCTTAAAACGGCACCAGCACCAGTTTTATACTTAGGCCGCTACCTGCTGCGCCAGTTGTTGCTTTACCCGTAGCGCCTGCAGCACATGCCGCTCCTGGTGGGCTACCATAAACTCAAGCGTTTCGCCGATTCGCAACTTCAACAACTTAAAGAACTCAACCGGAACGGCTTTTTTACTAAGATTAGCGCCTTTTGCGTTTTGCAGTAGTTGCTGCAGTTTCTCCTGGTTCTTTAAAAACTCATCAATAGTGCCGCGGCCAAGCTTGCTATTGTTGGGGTTCATGTGCTTTACCGTCTTGTGCTTTTTCATACTTTGCGGCCCTACCATTTCCAATGTCTTTTTTCCGAGCCAGCTGTAGTTTATATCTTCCAGGTAGGTGCCATTGGAGTTATGGGCAATAGCTGTAGCCAAGGCAGAGTTGTAGTAGCGGCTGTAGCGGTTCAGGTGCTCCAGGCACTCTAATATACTCCAGCTGTCGGGGTGTGGCTTAAAGTTAAGTGTTTCCAGGTCCAGCTTAGCTAACTGGGTAGTTACAGTTTGGGTTAAGGCGCTGTTAGTTTGGGCAAGCTGTTCTAATTTATTCATAGTTTTCAAGGTTTTATTTTGTACACTACAAAAGTATGGCAGCTACTGCTCCTAATCCTTGATTGAAATCAAGATTTATACTTTAAATGTAACATTACACTTTATATATAAAAATTAAGAAAATTTAGTTAAATTGATCAACATAAAAAGCTTAAACCATGAACAGCGTGTTGTACCGTATTATACTTGCTGCAACTTTAGGATTTGCTGCTGTAACAGGTGCCTCAGCGCAGTTTGCCGCTGTAGACATCATGGGCCACCCCATCCAGACCAAAAGTTATACTGATGTAAAAGGCTCTGCTTACTTATACGACACTTGGATGAAGGGCAGCGCAACAACAGCAAACGGTATAACCTATGATGGTGTGGAGTTAATGTATGACCAGGTTAGTGATGAACTGTTGTTCAGAAGCGAAAACGGCGAAGCAAAAACGTTCTTCCAGCCTATAAGTGAGTTCTCGATTAGAGTTGGCAAAGATGAGGTAACACTTAAAAACCACGTGTTCCGCAAAGGCTTTACCCCTGTTGATGCGGCCAGCCCGCATGCGTTTTACCAGGTGCTTGTTGACGGTGACACGCAGCTGCTAAAAAGAACATCAAAGAAAATATTTGAGGAACTGCCTTATGGTTCTGCCACAAAAGTAAAAACCTTTCAGGAAGACACACATTACTACATCGCCCAAAAAGATAAGCTCACCAAGATCAAAACTGACAAGAGAGCTGTGCTTAAGGCCCTAAACGACAAAGAAGCTGCCCTGGAAACATATATCAAAGCCAACCGCCTGAACCTGAAAAATGATGAAGACTTAATAAAGGTAATTGATTTCTACAACGCTGCTGAATAATATTAAATTACATATCTTTAGCATGTATTTTCAAATATTCCCATACTAACTCCTTCTAACTAAGTAAGCAAAGATGAAGAAAATCCTTTACAGCATCGCTTTAATGATAGCTACAACATTAGTGCTTTCACCTGATTTGATAGCTCAAAATATTGGTATATCAATTGACAGAGATGATATGCGTGTGTCATCCTATAAATCCCCAGGGCTTAAAGGCTCGCCATACTTATATGAAAATTGGGCAAAAGGGACTGTTCAACTAACAAATGGTATTGTCTATGAGGGCATGGATTTACTGTATGACCAAATTAGAGATGAACTCATTTTTACAGTAGACGGTAATCAACGTCAAATTTTCATGCAGCCTGTTCAATCGTTTACTATCTCAAACCCAGAGAACAGAAGAGTAGTTGACCAGAAAACATTTACCAAAGGGTTTACTGCTGTAGATGGTGCCACTCCTAATGCTTTTTATGAGGTACTTGCTGCAGGCAATACACAACTACTTAAAAGAACCACCAAGGCAATTGTGGAAGAAAGAAGTGAAACTTCTATATTAAAAGTGAAACAGATTAAGGAAAGTATAAAATATTATGTTGCACGTGATGGCCAGTTAACACGAATAACGCCTTCTAAAAAATCAGTTTTAACCGCATTGTCTAACAAGAAAACTGAGTTAGAAGGCTTCATAAAGCAACATAATTTAAATTTAAAAGAGGAGGCAGATTTAGCCGAATTAGTAGATTTTTATAATTCTCTATAGTATAAGCTATTTACTCCAACATTGCCTCCTACTTTAAGCGGCTCAGCGTTTCGGGTGACATGCGAAGGTAGGAGGCAATATACTTTTTAGGGATGTGCTGGAACAGGTGCGGACTGCGCTGCAGCACCCGCTGCAGGCGCTGCTCTGGCTCTGGCAACAGCAA
The DNA here is from genome assembly GCF_947492645.1 of uncultured Pontibacter sp. GTDB lineage: Bacteria > Bacteroidota > Bacteroidia > Cytophagales > Hymenobacteraceae > Pontibacter. The sequence goes on from NZ_CANLMZ010000001.1 coordinate 40,839, forward strand.
ATCTACTTCCCGCTCAATCTTTCCTACCAGCGCCTTCTCCACTTCCTCGTGCCAAAAGCGTTTTATGTTAGGCAGCTGCTCCATTAGCTGTACAAATTCATACTTGCTGATGCCCAACAGTTCACTTCTTTTTAAAGCCTGTATGTAATAGGCAGACGGTTTCGCATCAACAAAAGACGGAAACGAAACTAATAACGTGCCGGGGTAACCAAAGCCTACACAAATGTCCTCGTCTGGTAGAGGGTAGTAAATGCGTAACGCCCCGGTTGTAACAAAGTATAACCCTTGCTCTACCTGCCCCTGCTGAATTAAAAAATCATAACGGTTTAGCTTCACCTGCTTTTTCCAAAGGGGCACAAAGGCCTCAATATCTTCCGGCGTGAAGTATGGCACTTGCTGTAAGAGTGTGCGGAGCATGGGAGAAGTTATCTAAGTATAAGGCGAAATTTACTAATTTAAAGTATAACCATAGCTTTACACGCTCTAGATTAAGCCATCACGTCTATAAGTGCTACTTAATAGTTACATACGAAAGTATACTTTACCCAAATATGCGTTATACAGGTCATCACCTCCTCTGCTCAAAATACTCAAATCCCTCCAACTCCTTTACTGTTTTTACATCTACCCGCGTTACCCGTGCATGCTTAGGCCCCTCGTGCACCCAATCCTCTAGTTTGCGCAGCGCCTCCTCATCGCCTTCTGCCTCCAGATAAACGGTGCCATCATCTTCGTTCTGCACAAAACCAGTCAGCCCAAACTCACGTGCTTTATCTAGTGTGCTTGCCCTAAAGAAAACGCCCTGTACTTTTCCGTACACACGTATGGCTACGTGTTTCTTTTGCTCCGCCATAATAGTGCTAAGTATAAATAAACTATGTATTTGAACGTACTGCAGCTAAAGGAGTTAAACCAAAGTATAATATAAGATAACCGAACAATTTATACCATCGGTTTTGTTAATTAGAGTAGCGTTAGCTGCATTGCAAATTTGTGACTATATTGGCCGCCCCCTTTGCATGGGGAGTTGGTTTATACTTAAGAGATATACAGATGTCGTTATTATTCAATGATTTTAAGAGCTGGGATAAGCATTGCGCTGAAACCGGTGAGCCACTTTTCCAACCTGTGCTGGAGTACGAAATAGAGCAGAAGGGGCGCACAGAGGAGTTTATCTGGGAAAACATCGCCAAAGCGTATGAGGTTATGAAAGATGCCGTACAAACAGGCCTCACAGAAAACATGACGTCACGCTCTGGCATGGTAAATAACGGTGCAAAAAAAGTAGCCAATGCCAAGGTAACGGTGCTGTCGCCGGAGTTCCAGATGCTGGTGTCGCGTGCTTTGGGTGCCAAGGAGGTTAACTCGTGCATGGGCCGCGTGGTAGCTGCCCCTACCGCTGGTGCCTCGGGCATACTGCCAGGCACGCTTACTACGCTGCAGGAACTGCACGGGCTCGAAGACAGGAAAATTCACGAAGGTTTACTTGTTGCCGCCGGCATCGCCCTGATTATAGAGCAAAATGCATCGCTGGCTGGTGCTGTAGGTGGCTGCCAGGCCGAAACAGGTAGCGCCGCCGCTATGGCTGCCGGTGCAATTGTATACTGCTTAGGCGGAGATGTGCAGCAGGTGTTTAATGCTGTTGCCATTACCATCCAATGCATGCTTGGCCTTGTCTGCGACCCTGTGGCGGGCTTGGTAGAGGTGCCTTGTATTGTGCGTAACGCCAGCGCGGCAGCTATTGCTTATTCTTCATCGCAGTTGGCCATTGCCGGCGTTGATCCTGTTATACCTGTAGACCAATGCGTGGCAGCGCTTGGCGAGGTAGGTGAAAGCATGGAGCGTAAGTATAAAGAAACTGCTGAAGGCGGTTTAGCCAACACACCAAGAGCCCGTGAGATAGAAAACTTTGTGCTGGTGCAGGATGTAGAAATATTGCCTGACGAAGATAGCGAGTAGTACTGAGGCACAGATTAAGATAAATGGCTTAATAATTGGAGAGGTGGAAGGCAGAGAATAGCTTTCCACCTTTTTTGATATTTACAAGTTGGTGCCACTCCAGGGGTAGTTTCGTCACAAGAAAGAGGCTGTTCGTCACATTTACAAAATTAAAAGTATATTAATCAGCAACTTGCACGTTATAGTATAACTTAAAATCTGCTTGATATTTGCTCAAAAGCAAAATAGGCTACGGTGAACTCTGGCCATACTTGTTTGATTAGAAGAAGCAAACTGCTCAAAACAGGTTCTCTAGAATTTCTGATACTTTGCCCGAGCAGTTTAAAGCATATTAAATACTTGCGTCAGTTTTCATCTGTACAGCTATTTATTACATGAGAAAGTTTTTTTGGTGGTGCGCCGGCGCCGATGATACCATACTTGAAAAATGCTCTAAGTCTGAACACGTAAAGTATGCCGGCATTGGCGCTACAGTATTCTTTACAGGATTATTAGCTGGTATTTCTGGCGCCTACGCACTTTATACAGTCTTCGACGCTGCTGCCATGGCCATTGCGTTTGGTCTGCTTTGGGGTGCTGTAATTTTTAATCTGGATCGCTTTATCGTTTCCACGCTTCGCAAGGAAGGTAAATTCTGGAAGGAGCTGTTACAGGTAACGCCACGTATTTTGCTGGCTCTTGTACTGGCGGTAGTTATATCCAAGCCATTGGAGCTAAAGATTTTTGATAAGGAGATTCAGGCTATACTTAAAGAGAAACAGGCAGAGCTTGCCATACAACACAAAGCTTTGGTTGGAAAACAATTCGGTGAGGTAGATTCAGTAAAGTCTGAGATTGGTGCTATCAGGCAGGAGGTGGAAGCTAAAGTACAGGAACGAAACAAATTGTACGAGGCCGTTGCTGCTGAGGCCGACGGCACCGGAGGAACCGGCAAAGTTGGCAGGGGGCCTATCTATGAAGAGAAAAAGCGCCAATACGATAAAGTAGACGAAGAGCTAAAGTTATTGCAGGCCAGCGCCGCCGACAGAATCCTGCTTAAGGAAAAACGGATATCGGAGCTTATGGCCAAGTATGACGAAACGGTTGCAGAAGGCCAGGAGAGTTTCTCGAACTATGATGGCTTAATGGCTCGAATAAATGCCTTAGACGAATTGCCCTGGTTGCCTGTTTTTTTTATCACCTTGCTGTTTATCTGCCTCGAAACCGCACCAATATTTACGAAGCTAATCTCTAGCAAAGGACCTTATGACGATATACTTAAAGGTGTAGAACATGAGCGTACCACACAAGAGATGCAGCGCGTAAGGGAGCGCCAGAAGCAATACGACACACGGCAAGCTGTATCTGAGGCAAAGTTTTTTGCCCGCACCGAGTATGAAGTAGAAGCCAAGCGCGAAGAAGAACGCCTTAAATCTGATGCCCACCTGGAAGTAGTACGAGAATCTGCCGCCGTCTGGAAAGAGCGTAAACTAAACGATATTAGCCGCAGCCCCAACACCGCCGCCGATATTCTGAATGACGGTGAGGAGAATGGGTATTATAAATGGTAAACTGCTGTTAACAGATTATACTTGAAAGCGCCTGAATTACACGTTCAGGCGCTTTTGCATTTTGGGTTGATGTCCTGAGAGCTGCTTATGGGCTACTGTTGGGGCTTTTATCACCAGGCACTATGTTGCAGGCACAAGCTGCGACTATACCCTTTGTTGGCTTTAGTACGAAATTTATACCTGTGCTACAAGGCATTCGCTTCAGCTAAAGGCAGCACGACTCAAATCCCACTTTTTATCGTAAATTTGTGTAAACAGCTGCAAGCAATGGCAGAAAATTATACTTCAGACTTTGGTACCATCCTGCTCTTCCTGATAGGAGGCGCTATATTTGTAGCAATTGGTTTGCTTACCAGCAGGCTTATTCGCCCGAACAGGCCCAACCACGAAAAGCTGACAACTTACGAGTCGGGGGAGGAGCCGATTGGTAACGCCTGGGTGCAGTTCAACCCACGCTTTTACGTAATTGCGCTTATTTTCATCATTTTTGATGTGGAGCTGGCATTTCTGTTTCCGTGGGCCACAGTGTTTGGCCGCAAAGATTTGATAGAGGCTACAGACGGTGCCTGGGGTTGGTTTGCGCTGATAGAGATGTTTATTTTTATTGGGGTGCTGGTGTTGGGTTTAGCTTATGCCTGGGCTAAAGGGCACCTGGACTGGATAAAGCCAAAACCTATACTTCCGGAAAGCCGATCTAAAATACCCATGGATGTGTACCAGCAGTTTAACGCGCAACAGGACAGCAAGCATAAAGTATAAACACCTTTACCAATCATACATTAACTTAGAATTACATTGGATAAGACAGGAGAAGGCGGTGTAGTAATCACCAAACTGGACGATTTGCTTAATTGGGCGCGGCTTACGTCGCTGTTTCCGATGGGCTTTGGCCTGGCCTGCTGCGCCATTGAGATGATGGGAGCTTACGCATCTGGTTACGACCTGGACCGCTTCGGCATTATCCCCAGGGCTTCTCCAAGGCAGTCGGATGTGATGATTGTGGCGGGTACGGTTACCTTTAAAATGGCTGACCGTGTGCGCCGCCTTTACGAGCAAATGCCAGAGCCACGCTATGTAATATCGATGGGCAGCTGCTCTAACTGCGGTGGGCCGTACTGGGAGCATGGCTACCATGTAGTTAAAGGCGTTGACAGGGTAATACCGGTGGATGTGTATGTGCCTGGTTGCCCGCCAAGGCCTGAGGCCTTGATAGGCGGCTTTCTGAAACTGCAGGAGATCATCCGCAAAGAAACCATACGCGCCCCAAGGGCCGTGCAGCAGATTATGGCAAAGCGTGCGCAGCAGGGGCAACCAGTCGCAGACGCAGATTCGCTTTCTTAGTTTGCCTGTTTACTTACCCAAAGCCAGAAGCCGTGAATTTTGAAGAAATAAGAGATTTTATAGTTGATACATTTGGTGCCGGGGTTATACTTGAAACCAAGACAGATAACCTGCAACCATACCTGGTTTTACAGGCGGAGCGCCTGCCGGAAGTTTGCCTGCAGTTGCACGATAACGCACTTACCTACTTCGATTTCCTGTCCTGCATCACAGGCATCGACAACGGCCCGGAGGCTGGCACCATGGAGGTAGCTTATAACCTTTACTCTATCCCCTACAACCACCACCTGATGCTGAAAGTACGGGTACCGCGCAACACCGCAGGCGAACCGATGCCTGCAGTACCAACGCTTAGCCACATCTGGCGCACCGCCGACTGGCACGAGCGTGAGATCTTCGATTTGCTGGGCATTTACTTTACTGACCACCCCGATATGCGCCGCATTCTCTGCGCCGCCGACTGGGAAGGCCATCCGCTCCGGAAAGATTATAAACTACAGGATTATTACCACGGCATTAAAGTGCCTTACGACCAGCACAACGAAAACAGCGGCTTCCGTGGCGAACCAGTTAACCTGACTGCTAAACCAGACAACGAGTTTGGTGATAAGCGGGAGAAGCCGGAGTAGCACCAGGTCCAAGCACCCTGCTCCTCCTTGTCTAAGGCGGGAAATTTTTACTTACTGCTTCATCTGCCATCAATAAAGTAAATAAAATGTATTTTGTAGGGACAGGTCGCGACCTGTCCGGGGATGGCCGTAGCAATGAAACTCATACTACAACCAATGTAATACCAGATTCCCCGCCTTAGACATGGAGGGGCCAAGGGTGGTTGGACTGCAGGCGTTGTAAACAAAAAGACCACCGGATATACTTCCGGTGGTCTTTTTGTTTATACTTTGACGGCTATACTTACTGCACATTTTTGAAGAATGTAGGCGAGCTGCCATAAAGCGGCGTACGGCCATCCCACTTCTCAATAAACTGTTGTTGGATAAGCAATGGTGTAAGTGTACGCTGGCGCAGTTCGTTTGCTCTGGCTTCGGCCTCGGCTTCTACAATTTTCTTGCGGGCCTGTGCTTCTGCTACCTTTAACTCGTTTTCTACCTGCATGGCCTGCTGCACAGCTTTGTTTTTCAGGTTTACAGCCTGCACAATTACCTCAGGGTATTGTAAACCGCTGGTCATTTGCTCTAGCTCAAAACCTTCTTTGCGCAGGGCTTTGTCTAACGCTATCTGTACTTTATCCTCAAAACTCTGTCGGTTAGAGATAATGCTGTCTGTGGAGTACTGGTTGAACTGAATACGGAAGGCGTCGCGGGTGTAATTATAGAGAGTAGTCTGCGTAATCTGCTCTATATCTTTGCGGTACTTGGCAAAAATGCGCGGGCTCTCCCCTCCTATTACTCTAAACGATATGGTAGGGTCTACTGTAAATACCGAACCATCTTTTGCGTTCACGGTAAAGGCTGCATAATCTACTGTCTGCACAAATGTCGGAAACTCAAACACCTCCTCCGTGAAAGGGTTGTACCACACGCGCCCTGTTACAAGGCTAACATCCTGGACACCTTTTTCGGAGCCGTAAAGCTTAACCAATACACCTTCGTGGCCTGCATCTATGCGGGTGCAGGATTTCATGGCGCTAACAGAGAAGACAAGTATAAGTATAAAGCTGATGATCCAGGTGAGGACCTGACGGGTGCTGTTCATAGGTTATGATTTAAGCTTATTGATGGAAAAACGAATGACAAAAAAATTGGCTACAACCAGCACAAGCAGGAGTCCTAAGCCAATGGCTACTTTCAGGTCAGAGGGCTCACGTACCAGCGAGGCCACTTCCGTAAAAGTTAATATATCGACCAGAAGCAGCAGGCCGAGTAAAATGATGTATCCAAATTTCATAAAGACAAAGGAGAATTAAGTAGCCACCCAGGTAAAGCAGCCAGAAGTATAATTATTACCAAATATAGCCTATTTCCTATAACTCTACAAGACTAACCTGTGTTAGAGAACAGAGAATGTAGCAGTTACAGCGTTTTATAGGTAAGCACCCAGTAGTATGTCAGGTTAACGAATCGGATATCGGTGGCGATGCCTTGCAGCAGTTGCCGAAGCTGGTTTTCTGTTGGGAAGTTTTTAAGTACCTGGTGCATGCTGCCATCGGAGAGGGTGCGGGTTTGGTAGGTATTCTGGTACTCATCGTGGTAAGTCAGGGGCAGACTGCTGCCTTCCACATAGTTGTTATCCATCAACACTACAGTACCGCCAGGGTTTAAGCAATTGTGTATGATATCTAAAAAGGCACCTACTTCCTGCAGCTTAACATGCGACCAAATAAAGGATCCTAGCAGGCTTTCGTACCTGGCCATTTGCTTCAGCTTAAAAAGGTCTGCCTGCTTGTAATTAACGTTCTCATTGGGGTAATGCTTTGCCTGGGCTATTTCCAGAACAGCATCGTTTACATCGGTGGCAAAAACGTAATGCGCAGTTTCGGCAATGCGCTCTGTCCAGTAGCCGGTGCCGCAGGCCACCTCAAATACTGTTTTATCTTTAAAGATGCCCTGCAAAAGTGTGGTTAGCTGCTGCAACTCCTGCTGCCGCTCAGGCTTCTGGTATACCTGCTCATACTCCCGGGCCCTTTTTTTATAGTACTGTATCAGGTCGGTGTTCATGGTTTTAAGGTTACTGCTCACGATACGCGTGCATCCCGTGGGCTAGTAGTAGCCGGCATAGGGTAGGCACACCTTTTTGTAAAACAGAATTTAACGGGTTTCTATATTCATCCCTTCAAAAAAAGCCTTTAACTCATCTGCAATAGGCTCTATTTTGTTTATATGTCTTTTGCCTCCACTTTTCAACTCTAACCTGAGAAACAAAGCTCCAAATCTTTTCTTAAAAACAGCTGCTTTAATCTCCTTTACTTCTATTTGGTTTATCGTTGATTCAAGCAGCCTAAACACAATCGCCCCTAAGTGCAGCACCCCAATTACTAATCCAGACCACAATAAAAACTGGTCACCTGTTTTTGTATACCTGCCTACAGCTACGATGCCATAAAAAACCCAAATGCCTGAATAAAAAACCCTCTCCCATTTATACCTCCTGGCATTATCCCGGATCGTGATCTTGTCTTCGCTTAATATTATTTCTCCTTTCTCTAAGGGCAAACTTCTTTCCATATTTTAGTGGCATTGATGATCTGTGACGGCTTGTATAAAAAGGGCAGTTTTACCTGCATGACCGTTTAAACCTATTATTGAGTTGAAAAATAGGAGTAAAGCCAGCTTAACATGTTACAGCTGCTCCTTTTTATACCTTGTTAGCTGTCGTGGTTATAATGGTTTTACAGGTATGCACATATCAAATATATGCAGCTTTTGTGGATGCTTCTCAGCCTCATTCAAGTGGTTTATGTAAAAATTTCTATTATCTGGTTGATATCCATTAGCAGGAAACCATTCCTCAAAAATGTAGTCCCATGTTGAAAAACATTCGGCCATCGTGGCTTCTTTATGCACGACCGCATACATACCACCAGATAGGGTAGTCTTCCCAACGATACCTTCACCTTCAATCTCTTCCGGAACTGTCAGGCAAACATCCGCCTGAATCATACCATCCAGGTTAGGATTACTTCTATAAACCGTCAACGCTTTGGTTTCAGGGAAATTGACCAGCCCCCTTGGAGCTGCCCACCTTATCAGTGCTTCGAACATTTTCCCAAATGTTTCGCTATCATGCAGGTGGATATTGAGATTTCTTACATACACCACATGCAATTCGGGTAATTCTTTAACTTCTACTTCAATAGCTTTGCCTTTGTCCATACTTATAGTTTTTAAGTTATAAATTTTGGAGGCAAGGTACTGTTGTGCTTCATTTTCGAGATTACTTATGTTGCTGTCTTGCTTACAATTCTTGCTATTTCCTTTTTGGTGGCTGTCTCTAAACTCAGTTGCAGTGATGCCATGCACTTCTTTAAAGCTCCTATAGAAGGAGGTTTCAGTAGCAAAGCCGCTTTGATAAGCAATATCAGAAATAGGGGTAGAAGGGTTATTGTTCAGGTAAAACATGGCCCTTTCTACCCGGGCGGTTTTGATAAAGTTATTTAATGTCGTGCCCGTTAAGGCCTTGAAAATGCGATGGAAGTGAAATTTTGAGAAATTTGAAATCTCCGCCAGCTTATCAAGTGATAAATCTGCGTCGAGATTGGATTTGATATAATCAATGGCTCTGTTTATTCTGAAAAAATATTCGTTCAAAGACTGTTCTTTTTTCAATTTGTTCGTGCTCTTCATTTACTTTTCCATAACAGCTAACGGTTTGGCCTAATAAGGTGTGTGAGGCTTAGCCGAAGCATAACTTATAGGCTGGGTTATGTGTATTTGTTCAACTTCTACTTATTTAGCGCATACTCACCAAGACAAGTAAGCTGGAACAGCCCATTTATTCATACTTAGTATGGGCTTAAGTTCTGTTTATACTTTCGTACAAATTCTTCTGCTTCTGACATATTTTCTGGATAGGGAACAACTACATAACTCCCATCTTCAACCTTTTCATAAACATGGTGAAAGAAGCAGCCATTATTCTTGAGATACCCCGCTATTTTCCATTTCTTTATGTCACTACTTTTTGGCGGTCGAAATTTGTGATTAATTAATGTTGTAATACTTCCACATTCTGGACATGTAAGGTTTATTTCATCCGAGGGATTCTTATAAATGCTGAATGCCTTTCTACAGTTAAAACAAACTTTTTTATGTCCCATATTATCAATCTATAATTTCCTATTGCACATAACTACTGTGTATAAGGAACTCTATTCCTGCTATCCGACCAAATCCGACGTATAGACGGAACTGGATTACCGAATATACTATATATTATGAAATTTATATAATACGCATGTACAAAAAGCACTCTTAATTACCTGCTGCATAATTCCCTCATTTTTCCGAACTTTGTTACGCATTCATCATTAAGCATTCATACTTGAGCCAGTCTACCATCTACAAAAATTACCTGCTGCAGTCGGAGCCAAACAAGTTTAGCCTTGATAACCTGAAGGCTGGCGAAATGATTGTGAACATGGGCCCGCAGCACCCAAGCACGCACGGTGTGTTGCGCCTGGAGGTAGTTACCGATGGCGAGATTGTGCAAGACGTGGTGCCGCACGTTGGTTACCTGCACCGCTGTTTCGAGAAGCACGCCGAAAGTATGGCCTATAACCAGACCATCCCCTACGTAGACCGCATGGACTACCTGGCTGCCATGAACTCGGAGCATGTATGGTGCATGGGTGTAGAGAAGTTACTGGGTATTACAGATCAAATTCCGAAGCGGGTAGAGTATATCCGGGTGCTGGTGGCGGAGCTAAACCGCATTGCCTCGCATTTTGTAGCCATTGGCACGTATGCTATCGATATCGGAGCCTTTACGCCCTTTCTATGGATGCTGCGCGACCGGGAGCACATACAGCGTTTGCTGGAGTGGACCAGCGGAGCGCGAATGCTATACAACTACATCTGGGTTGGCGGCTTATACTACGACCTGCCAATCGGGTTTGAAAAGCGCTGCCGTGAGTTTATCGATTACCTGCTGCCTAAGCTCGACGAAATAGACACCATACTTTTAGAGAACAAGATCTTTATAGACCGTACGGCCAACGTGGGTGTATTGCCTTTGGATGTAGCCATAAACTACGGTTGCTCCGGCCCCATGCTGCGCGGCTCCGGCCTAAAGTATGATCTGCGCCGCATAGACGGCTACAGCGTTTACCCGGAGCTGGAGTTTGACGTACCCATAGGCCAGGGCTTAGCTGGCACCACCGGCGACTGCTGGGACCGCAACTACGTACGCGCCCTGGAGTGCCGCGAGTCGGTTAAAATAATCCGCCAATGCCTTGATAAACTTACCGGCGAATATAAACGCACCCCTGATTTTGACCCGCAGGCAGCTTGCCCCAAAAAGATGCGCATGACGGGCAGCCAGGAGTTATACTTCAGGGCCGAAACACCACGTGGCGAACTTGGCTATTTCTTCCGAACAACCGATAAAAGCGATGTGCCTTTCCGTTGCCATGGCCGCTCTCCCTGCTTTTCTAACCTGTCGGTGCTGCACGATATCTCTAAAGGCTGCATGGTTGCCGATTTAATAGCCATAGTAGGTTCTGTTGATATTGTACTAGGAGAGTTGGACAGATAAGTTTGCGCTTTACATTTCTGCAAGCAGCGTGCTGGATCGATTGTCTATACTTTAAGCAGCAACCTGTGCATGAGGCAGTAGCTTCTGATAAAATCACCTGCTGCCCGGCAATAATTGCAGATAACTTCTGCTGTGGTGGCACGATTTTTACACGCTGTGGGTTTGTATAACATCACTAATTAAAATCAGAACATACATTGAGATTAGTTAAAAGCCTGACAGCACATCTGCTCGCGGTATCATTGGTGGCAAGCCCTTTTGTAAGCCAAGCCCAGCAGCAGCACTTCCTAAGCCAAACTACCAGCCCGGTAAGTATACCTGCAGATGCAGCAACTGCAGCGCTTCCTGGCACTTTAGCAGACACACTTTATACTTTACCCGATACAGTTGGCAACGAAGAGCTGACTATCATCACACTACCTGCCGATACTGTTTATCCAGGTCAGAAAAGTCCGTTTACAGAGTCGCAGCTACGCGAAGGCAGCAACAAGCGCTTTTTACTGCGGGCTGTTTTACCGGCTGCTGCGCTAATTGGCGCCGGTATTTATACTATACAAGGCAATGGCTTTTACAGCAGCCACGACCTGCGCGATGCGCGACACAAACACACACCCAACTTTAGCACCAAAGTAGACGATTACCTGTTCTTCCTGCCGGTGGCCTACATGTATGGCTTTAATGCGTTTTCATCACAAAATCGCCACGACATACGCCGCCAGACAGGCCTTTTACTGGCATCTGGTGTGCTAACTTCTGCTTTAGTTTGGCCTACTAAAAAGCTAACAAACATAGATCGCCCTAACGGCGAGAACCACGCTTTCCCATCGGGCCACACAGCTTATGCCTTTACCATTGCCACCATCGTAGACAAAGAGTTCCGCCACAAAAGCCCCTGGATAAGCGTGGGAAGCTATACTATTGCAGGAGCAACAGGCGCGCTGCGTGTGCTAAACAACAAACATTGGATGGCCGATGTACTGGCAGGTGCAGGGGTGGGTGTGCTATCTGTAAATACCGTATACTGGCTCCACGACAAGATCTTCCGGAACAAAGGCCTGAATACAGCAGTTATGCCAACTGTACTGCCAAATGGTTCTCCGGGCATGGGGCTAACAGTCAGGTTTTAAAACATAAAGTATAGCCATAAGAAAAGGCGCTTATTCCGTAGCAGGAGTAAGCGCCTTTTCTTTTTATATTTACCACATGCCGAAGATACTGATACCTGTTTTATACTTTATACTTGTAGCCACCGCTGCCATTGCGCAGGTGCCTGGCGTGCATGGCGTAGTGCGTGATGCCAAAACAAACGAGAAACTTGCTTTTGTAAGTATAGCAGCCAACAACGGCGAAACAGGTACCACCACCAACCTCGAAGGCCAATACCAGCTGCGCCACAACAGGCCCATCCATACGTTGCGCTTTAGCTATGTAGGCTACGAGCCGCAGGTAATCTTACCTGACTCTCAGGAAGCGATTAATGTATACTTGCAGCCATCTGCGGCACAACTGCAGGAGGTAGTGGTAATGGGCTCCGGCACAAACCCGGCGCACCGCATTATCCGGCTTGCCACCCAAAACCGTGACCGCAACAGCACCGATAACCTGCCGGCTTACACCTACCGCACCTACAATAAATTTATACTTACTGCCGTAGATGCCCAGGAAATTGACTTAAGCGACACCTTACGCCTATCGGAGCAGGACACATCGTACCTGAAAATGCGCAGCCTGTTGGCAAAGCACCACCTGTTTCTGATGGAGAGCATCACCGACTATGCTTACCTGAAGCCTGATAAAGTGAAAGAGACCATACTAGCCACGCGCGTGTCGGGGTTGCAGCAGCCAAGCTTTGGTATTGTAGCCGCAGAAAGCCGCGATTTCTCGGTGTATGAAGATATGCCTGTGTTTTTTGGGAAGCGTTACCTTAGTCCATTAAGCCCGGGCAGCACCCGCAAGTATAACTTTACACTTCAGGAAACAAATGTTATTGGCCAGGATACTGTCTTTATCATTTCGTTTAGTCCTGAGCAGGGCAGGAATTTTGAGGGCTTACAAGGTCTTTTATACATCAACAGCAACGGGTGGGCAGTACAAAACGTGCTGGCGCAGTCCGCTGCCGGCGATAACAAGCAGGGTATAAAATTACAGCAGCGCTTTGAGCAAACCGGTCCGCAAAAACGCTGGTTCCTTACTGAGCTGGATGTGGAGATAACCATTCCGCAACTCTCTATGAAGGGGCACCAGCCCTATGGCCGCCTCCGCACCTACATCACCAATATTAACCTGAACCCCAGCCTGCGCAAATCCGACTTTGGAGTGATATCCTTGCTGCAAAAACCCGATGCACACCTGCAACCCGAAAGCCTGTACCAGCGGCACCGCCCCGACTCGCTAAACGCCAAAGAGCAACTCACCTACACCCGCATGGACAGCGTAGGCAAAGCTGAAAACATGGACCAGACTATCCGTGTGATGGAGTACCTCGTGGCAAAGCAAATTCCGGTTGGGCCAATAAGTTTAGACCTGGATCGCCTGTTTAGGGTTAATGCTTTTGAAGGGCTGCGTTTAGGATTAGGCGCGCATACCAACGGTTTGTTTTCGGAGCGGTTTATACTTGGCGGCTACTGGGGTTTCGGCTTTAAAGACGATGAGGCAAAGTATGGTGCCGATGCCACAGTAATACTTCATAAACCGTCGGAGTTTCAGGTAAAGGCGGCGTTTTTTGAGGATGTGCTGGAACCGGGTGGCAGGCGCCTTCCTTTTCAGCCGCGTAAATTGTTAACTGACCTGCGCCCTGCCATACTTACGCACCTAAACTACACCACCCATAAAAGTATAGCTTTAGCCGGCCGGCCGGCACGCTACCTGCAGGCGCAAACGCAGCTTAGGCAGGAGCAGCACAGGCCAACCTTATTCGCACCAGACGATGCTCCGTTGCCTGAGTATAACTTAACCGAAGCTGTTGTAAGCCTGCGCTATGCCTACGGCGAAAAATACATGCAACAGTTTAACCAGCTACTGCCAGTTAGTTCCGATCACCCGGTGGTTTGGCTGCAATATACACGTGGTTTAGATGGCTTGCTGGACGGCGGTTATACTTACAATAAGTATGAGGCAAGGCTGGAGGCTACAGTCAGGCACCGCACATTTGGGCAGAGCAGCTTTAAACTTACCGGTGGCTTCGTAGATGGAAATGCCCCTTTCTTTACGTTGTTTAACGGCTACGGCAGTTATAACCCCAACTACAAAGTATACTCCGGCGACGGCTTCGAAACAATGCGCCCTTACGAGTTTCTATCTGATAGATTTGCAGCCCTCTTCTTTTCTCAAAACTTTGGCAAGCGATTTCTGCGCACCAGTTTTTTTAAACCCGATGTAGTGGCTGTTACCAACATTGGCTTCGGCGACCTAAAACATACCGCACCAGAGGTTTCAATAGAGGAGATAAGCAATATGCGCAAAGGCTTTTATGAATCTGGGTTGATGCTGAACAACGTGATCAGCTCTGCTTTCTCGGGTGTGGGTATCGCAGCATTTTACCGCTACGGCCCGTATGCCCTTGAAAAAGACAAAGACAACCTGCGCGTGAAGATGACGCTGACAATCGCCTTTTAGCCACAGTTGCTACCAGAGTATACTTGATCAGCAGTAAAACTCATTTTAGCATTCCAAGTATATTTTCTAAAATACCTGCTATACTATGAAACTCCTTTCCGCAGCGCAAACAAAGGAAGCTGACGCTTATACGATAAAAGAAGAAGGCATCACCTCTGCTGACTTGATGGAACGTGCCGCTAAAGCCTTTACAAGCTGGTTCGAAAACAAATTCCAACCATCAGAGCGCGTGTATATCTTCTGTGGGCCGGGCAATAATGGCGGCGACGGTTTGGTTGTGGCAAGGCTACTGCATCAACGGAACTATACGGTACAGGTATTTTTAATCGGAGATACAGCAAAAGCCTCTGATGATTTTAAAATCAACCTTGAAAAGCTTTCAGACGAGCTGGCACCAAAGCATACCACAACAGCCAAACAGATACCAGATCTACCTGAAAGTATACTTGTGATTGATGCACTTTTCGGAACCGGCCTAAACCGCCCCGTTACAGGTGTGTTTGCAGAGGTAATTACTGCGCTTAACAGCAGCACAGCCAGTTGCGTTACTTCTATTGATATGCCTTCGGGCCTGTATGCCGACAAGCAGACACCAGCTGAAGGTGCCATCATCAAAGCAAATTACACGATTAGCTTTCAGTTACCTAAACTGGCTTTCCTGCTACCACAGCATGAGGAATTTGTAGGCGAGTGGCATGTGGTACCTATCGGGCTCAGCGAAGAGTTTATATCTGAGGCCAAAACAGCGTTACACGTTACCACACACCAGGATGTGCAGCACATACTTAAACCACGAAAAAGGTTCTCGCATAAAGGCATTTACGGGCATGCGTTGCTTCTGTGCGGGGGCTTTGGCAAAATGGGGGCTGCTGTGCTGGCTGCACGTGCCTGCCTGCGCAGCGGTATAGGTTTGCTAACGCTGCAAGTGCCATCAGCTGGTTATACGGTGCTGCAAACGGCGGTGCCTGAAGCCATGACGCTGGCAGATAAAAATCGAAAACATCTCTCGGAGCTTCCTCACGATATCGAAAAGTATAATGTAATAGGTATTGGCCCGGGCTTAGGAACAGAACGCGTTACCAAAACGGCTATTGGGCAACTATTGGCTACATCTGCGCATAGTTTAGTTATAGATGCCGATGCCATCAATATCATTGCCAGCAGCGATAAGCTGAAAGCACAGCTTCCCCCAAACAAAGTCATCTTTACGCCTCACCCTAAAGAGTTTGAGCGACTAGTGGGCAAGAGCAACAACGATTATGATCGCCTAAGGGATATGCTGGAGTTTTGCCAGGTGTACAAATGCTATATTATTTTGAAGGGCAACAATTCTGCTATAGGCACCCCAGACGGCAAGTTATACTTTAACACCACAGGCAACCCCGGTATGGCAACTGGTGGCACCGGCGATGTGCTGACAGGTATAATTACAGCCTTAGTGGCGCAAAGTTATACTTTAGAAGAAGCTTGCTTGCTTGGTGTATATGTACATGGCCTGGCCGGCGACCTGGCTTTGAAGGAGGTAGGAGAGATATCGATGACAGCTTCTGACTTGATTGACCACCTGCCACAGGCTTTTCTGCACCTGCAGCAGTTTAGCTAAAGGCAAGATATACCAAACCCGCATGCAGCAACATGGCACCATCAGCCAGAAGGGCATAATAAACTCTTGGCTTATGTTCGTTTGCCAGCAGCACAACTATTGCAGCAGCCAAAGCGCTTACAATCAGAGCTACCAGCACCTCTCCTGTTTCTGTTTGCATTGCCAGCAACGTATAAACCAGCAACAGCACCAGCGACACCAGCTTTGTACTTTTCACGCCAATAAGTCCCGGTACTGTTAAGGTATTCATAGCTCTGTCGTAAGTATAATCCCTGATGTCAAACAGCAGCGCGAGGGCAAGTATAAACAGGAAGCGGCGCAGCAACAATAGCAAGGCCTGTGTATCCAAGGCTTGAACCCCAGCATCCAGCAGCGGGAACCATGCCGTTACCACCGCCCATACATAAGCTATCAGAAATACTTTAAGCAATGGTATACTTCTCAAGGGCCGCACCTCATTTGATTTATACACAATAGGTACTGTATAGCCTACCGAGATTACCGCCAGATGCAGCACAACCCACAAGTTTACGTCCAGCTTAAAGTATAAGTATATGCCTACTGCCGCAGCTATACTTACTGCGCCAATTATAGCCAGCGCCTTTTTATTTCGCTGCCACCACTCTGTGCTTGTTTTATACTTTGTTTGATGTGGCCTCCGGATAAAACTGTAGACGCTGCTTAAGTTGTAGGTAAACAAAGTTGACAGGAAAACAAACACGGCCATCGGCAACGAGATAGGTAACCCCGCCAACTTATAGGTTTCGATGGTAAGGCTAAAGGCGCAACAGGATATAAATACGCTGCTGTATACAATGCCGCCCAGCAATTGCTCTGCCAGTTGCGGCTGGCTTTTATACTTACCAGTTATACCTATGTGTTGGTTTTGCGCCATTACCTGCAATTACGCAACAAATACTGCGCGTGTCAAACTACGTAATAAAAACAAAAAGCCTGGCACAGGAAAACTCCCACACCAGGCTTTTACAGGAAAAGTATTTTTGTTACAGCGTCTGCACCTTCTTTGGCTCGCCAAATGTAGCATTGTAAAGCTCGATGCTTTCCTGAATGATCTTGTAAGCGTGCTCACGACCCAGGAATTGCTCCACGATAACTTCTTTGTGCTCCAGTTTCTTATAGTCTTCAAAGAAACGGCGCATCTCCAGCAATGTGTGTGGCGGCAATTCTGAAATATCATTGATGTGGCGCACCGACATATCGTTGTAAGCAACTGCGATGATCTTGTCATCTTCTTCGTTGTTATCGATCATCTGCATCACACCAATCACTTTTGCATCAATCAGGCACATAGGCTGTACATCAATCGAGCAAATTACTAAGATATCCAAAGGGTCTTTGTCGTCGCAGTACGTTTGCGGGATAAAGCCATAGTTAGCAGGGTAGTTAACTGATGAGAAAAGCACACGGTCAAGCTTGAGCATACCGCTATCCTTATCCAACTCATACTTTGCCTTCGATCCTTTTGGAATCTCAATTATTGCGGTTACCACTTCGGGAGCTTCATCGCCGTAGCTCACGCTATGCCATGGGTTGTTGTTCTCCATATTCTCCATTTTAAAAAAATTTAATTGCGCCGTCTTATCTCTCTTCTTCAGGCACTATGTTTATTTCATGTATTGTTGTAATGGTTGCCCTACGCTTCCGTTTGGCTCCTGTATATACAACCAGGAGGCAATGGTAGGGGCAATATCTGTTACTTTAGTTTCAATAGAACTTTCTCCTGGCTTTACATTCCAACCATACCATACTAGTGGCACGTGTGTGTCGTAATTGGAGTAGGACCCGTGTGTAGTTCCGGTTGGTTTTCCAGAGCCGTACCCTTCAAACCAGGCTGGGCTCAAGACCAGTACTACATCACCACTTCTGGATGGATAAAACCCGCGCTCTACGCGACCTAAAGCTCCACCAGCCCAGCTTGTAGTGGCAAGGCTTGACCCTGTTACAGCCCGCTCCACCTGAGGCAGCTGAATAACATACTCTGCTACCCGCTGCTGCACTTCGCTTAAAGGCAACTTCTTACTATCTATCAGCTTTCTGTTTAGATAAATCTGCTGGTTCATGTAACGCTCTATCCAGGCTCCCTTGCCATAAAGCTTGGTTAAATAATTCTGAACAGAGTCTTTGACAATAGCTGAGGTTGAAACGCCTGCAGGTACTTTATACTCTGTTAGGTAAGCTGGCACGTGCGCTGCACCATGATCAGAAGTCAGGAAGAATAGCACATTGCCAGCTCCTACTTCAGCCTCTATTTTATCAATCATATCCCCTAACTCACGGTCAAGCCTCAGAAATATGTCCTGCGCCTCAATAGAGTTTGGTCCAAAAGTATGGCCTACATAATCTGTAGTAGAGAAACTTACCGTTAAAAAGTCTGTATGCTTGCCTTTTCCTAGGTTTTCGCCTTTCAGAGCAGCTAGTGCGAAATCCCTGGTTATAGTGTTACCACCTGGTGTTGAGCGCAGCAACTCAAAACCCTTTTTTCTTATTGCTGGCAGGTTATGCGGGAATACCGGTTTATCTTCGCCTGATAATTTACCTTCCCACGGCATGTCATCTGCTGTACTCTCTGTATACTGCTCAATCGGCAACATGGTATTCCAGACCTGGCTCAGGTACTGATCCGGGTATTGCTGCTGGTTAAACTCCTGCACCCAAGCCGGTAACTCGCTTTTATAAAAAGTACTGGTTATAAAATATCCGTTCTCCGAATCAAACCAGTAGGCGCCATTTGCAAGATGCCCCGCCGGAAGTATAGAACCTCTGTCTTTTAGTGCTACCCCAATCACTTTAGAGCCCATATTGGTAGCCAACTTGAGTTCATCTGTGATAGTGGTTGTTACCATATTGGCTGGCGACATTTCACCTGCATCAGAGGTGCTGCCAACTGTTTTTACATTCTTATCCTCTGTACAGTATATTACCTTGCCCGTGTTTCTGTCGTACCAACTGTTGCCTACTATACCGTTCAAAGCTGGCTCGCTGCCTGTATAAATAGAAGCATGGCCTGGTGCCGTATAAGTGGGCACGTAACTGTAATGTGTATTCTTGAAGTTAAAACCTTTGCGCAGCAGCTTTTTAAAACCATTGTCGCTATACTTGTCCCAATACCGATACAGGTAATCATAGCGCATTTGGTCTACTACTATTCCTACTATAAGCTTTGGCCTGTTCAGATCTGTAAATGCAGTACCTTGCTGGCTACTAGCTGGTGTAAGTTGGGCTGGTTTTGTACAGGCGCTAAGCACGACAACCATTACAGCAGCCGCTTTCACCCATACTTTTACCTTTGTTAAGTCTTTAATCTTCATTGGTTTGATGTATACTTACTACAAATATAACATGCACTTATTTTAAAATGCCTGTTTATTAACTGTTGTAACTTAAATTTTTCAATTTGATAACAAGCAGCAGTAGTACTAATACAAAAAAGAAGCAGCGCCCACCTGATTGATGGGCGCTGCTTTATAAAGTTTCTTGCTCTTCTTATTTTGAAGCCAGAGCCTCTGCACCACCCACAATTTCCAAAATCTCTTTTGTAATTGCAGCCTGGCGCGTCCTGTTGTAGGTAAGCTTCAGTTCTTTCAGAAGTTCGCCTGCGTTTTCTGTTGCTTTGTCCATCGCAGTCATTCGGGCACCGTGCTCAGAGGCATTAGACTCTAAAACAGCTTTGTATACCTGAATTTTCAGCGATTTAGGGATCAGCTCCTGAATAATTTCTTCTTTGGAAGGCTCAAAAGTATAATCCACTAACATAGCAGAAGCGTTCTCCTCAGCTGGCTTCTCTTCCAATGGCAGGAACTGCTCTATCTGCACCACCTGTGTCGCAACGTTTTTAAACTCATTGTACACAAGGTCGATCTGATCAAATTGTCCTTTTGCAAAACCATCCATGGCATACTCAGCAGCTCCACGTACCGTATCAAAAGACAGGTTTGAAAAGACGCCTGTAAAATCACCATTTACATTGTAGCCTCTTTTCTTTAAAGCTTCAAGCGCTTTACGACCGATAGCTAGTATAGTAACGTTGCCAGCTGCCTGTTGCGCGCTATACTTTGTTTCGATCAGAGAGACAACGCCTTTTATGATGTTTGAGTTAAAAGCACCAGCCAAGCCACGATCAGAAGAAACAGCAATGATCAGAACTTTTCCTACGTCACGCTTCTCTGTGTATATATTTGTTACTGAACCCTCTGCCATCGAAGACAAATTGGTTAGTATACCGCCAAGGCGCTGAGCGTAAGGGCGCATACGCATGATATTATCCTGTGCACGTCTAAGCTTAGCAGCCGCCACCATTTTCATGGCTTTTGTTATCTGCTGCGTAGATGAGATGGATGTAATGCGACCTCTAACCTCTTTTAAACTTGCCATATTGTTGTTGCTATGAGCATAAATCAGGGGTTTACAGCTTAAACTACAAACCCCTGATCATTTAATCAGACTATTTTTTATATCTACCTGATACTTCTCTAGCAACCTGCTTGATTGTATCTGTAGTTGCATCATCTAACTTACCAGTTTTCAAAGCGCCAAGTACGTCACCATGCTGGGCACGCATTGTAAGAAGGAAGTCTTTCTCGAAGTTTCTAACCTCAGAAACAGGAACGTTATCCATCAGACCGTTTGTAGCGCAGTAGATAATTGCTACCTGCTCTTCTACAGATACAGGAGAATACTGTGCCTGCTTCAGGATCTCCAAGTTACGACGACCACGCTCGATGGTAAGTTTAGTTGCCGCATCAAGGTCAGAACCGAATTTAGCGAAAGCCTCTAGTTCACGGAACTGTGCCTGGTCAAGCTTAAGCGTACCCGCTACTTTCTTCATCGACTTGATCTGAGCAGAACCACCCACACGAGATACTGAAATACCTACGTTAATAGCAGGACGGATACCTGAGTTGAACAGGTTAGTCTCAAGGAAAATCTGACCATCCGTAATCGAGATCACGTTTGTTGGGATATAAGCAGAAACGTCACCAGCCTGCGTCTCGATAATTGGAAGGGCGGTAAGTGAACCACCACCTTTAACCAACGGACGAAGCGAATCCGGTAAATCGTTCATGTTCTTTGCAATCTCATCAGATGCGTTAATCTTAGCGGCACGCTCTAATAAACGAGAGTGCAGATAGAATACGTCACCTGGGTAAGCCTCACGCCCTGGAGGTCTTCTTAAAAGAAGAGACACCTCACGGTAAGCTACAGCCTGCTTAGAAAGGTCATCGTATACTACCAGCGCAGGGCGGCCTGTATCACGGAAGAACTCACCAATAGCAGCACCTGTAAATGGCGCGAAGAACTGCATAGGAGCCGGATCAGAAGCTGAAGCGGCAACAACTACAGTATAATCCATGGCTCCACCTTTCTCAAGCGCCATAACTACCTGCGCAACAGTAGATGCCTTTTGGCCAATAGCCACATAGATACAGAACACAGGCTCGCCTCTCTCGAAGAACTCACGCTGGTTCAGGATAGCGTCAATGGCAACAGCTGTTTTACCAGTCTGGCGGTCACCGATGATCAACTCACGCTGACCACGGCCGATTGGAATCATTGAGTCAATCGCTTTGATACCAGTCTGCAACGGCTCGTTTACCGGTTGACGGAAGATTACACCTGGTGCTTTACGCTCAAGTGGCATCTCATATAATTCACCCGCAATTGGGCCTTTACCATCAATAGGCTGACCAAGTGTGTTAACCACACGGCCAATTACACCTTCGCCAGCTTTGATAGAGGCGATACGGTTTGTTCTTTTAACGGTAGCTCCTTCTTTGATCTCGCTGTAGTCACCAAGCAATACGGCACCTACGTTGTCCTCTTCCAGGTTCAGAACGAGTGCCTGAAGTCCGTTCTCAAACTCTAATAGCTCACCAGACTGTGCTTTGGACAGGCCATAGATACGAGCGACACCGTCACCCACTTGTAGTACAGTACCAACTTCTTCCAGTTCTGCCTCAGAGCGGAAGTTTGATAGCTGCTCTCTTAATATGGCTGATACTTCGTCAGGTCTTACTTCTGCCATGATTATAGTTTATTAATGTATGGGTTGTCTTTGAATTCATTTCTCAGCTTGCGAAGGTTATTTTTCACAGAACTGTCTATTTGTTTATCACCTACTTTAAGCACAAAGCCGCCGATAAGCGATGGGTCAACGATCTCCTTTAATTGAATCTTTTGACCATACTCCGCCGCCAGCTTGTTTATTAACTGCTCACGTAGTGATGCTGTAAGTGGCAATGCGGATGTTACCTGCGCCTTAACAATACCTTTAATGGCATTGTACTGTTCCTCGAAAGAAGCAGCGATAAACTCCAGGTGAGATTCACGCTGTTTACGAGCTATTATGCTGAAAAATGCCAGCGTAAGCTCCTGCACCTTTCCTTTGAAAACTCCGTTCAAGATTGCCAGCTTTTTGTCTGGCTTAACTACCGGGTTTTGAAGCAACAGTTGAAAATCGCGGTTCTGAGAAACTACTGTTGCTAACAGCTGCATATCGCTATGCACTTGCTCCAGTATACCTTTCTCATTCGCCAGTTCAATCAGCGACTTCGCGTATCTGGAAGCAACTCTAAATTCTGACATAATGCTTGTTTATGATGCAGCACTTCCTTTCGGTTACGCCGCCATTAGATTCTTTTAGTTAAGCGTTACTTCACGGATATAATCCTCAGCCAGCGTTTGCTGTGCTGCCGGATTGCTAAGCTCTTTTCTCAGAATGCGCTCAGCAATATCAAGAGAAAGTGCAGCAGCCATGTTTTTCACTTCTGTGATAGCAGCACGCTTTTCGTTTTCGATTGCCTCACGAGCTTGCGCTATCATGCGGGCACCTTCTTCGTTTGCTTTGTTTTTAGCTGACTCTACAAGTGCATTACCGGCATCAGAAGCTTCTTTTAAGATTCTGTCACGCTCCAAACGTGCTTCTGCTAAAAGCTTCTCGTTATCTGCCTTTAAAGACTGGATCTCAAGCTTTGCTTTTTCAGCAGCGCTTAACGCATCTTCAATAGATGCTTCACGCTCATGAAGCGCCTTCATGATTGGCTTCCAAGCAAACTTAGCAAGCAAGAACAGAACAATCAGAAATGTTACTAGCTGCCAGAAAATTAGACCGATACCTGGGGTTACTAACTGCATTGTTTATTTTGTTAGAGAAATTGGTTCTGTTTTAAATAGTCTCGATTTTACTCTGGCAGACGAGCACCTTTTACTGCCTTAAACTACTTTTAATCTCATCGTCCGGACCATTCGTCCGGACGTGAGATTAACAAAAGCTTTAATTAGCCTTTGAAAGAGATTAACAAGCAAACTACCACACCGAATAGTGCAACACCTTCGATAAGGGCGGCCGCGATAATCATGGCAGTCTGGATTTTACCACCAGCCTCAGGCTGACGAGCGATAGATTCCATGGCAGAGCCACCGATTCTACCGATACCCAAACCAGCGCCTAGAGCTACTAGACCAGCACCGATACCGGCACCCATGATAGCTAAACCAAAATCGGTAGTCGCTGCTTGAAGCAAAAGAGCTAATAACATAATAGTAGTTATATAGAGTTAAAAAATAAAAATTCAGAATTAATGAGCTTCACCGTGTGCATGCTCGTCGTGGTGATGCTCTTCTACAGCGCCACCGAAATACATCGCAGACAAAAGGGTGAAGATGTAAGCCTGCAATAGCGCCACGAACAACTCCAGGAAGTTCATGAAGGTAGCAAACGCCACACTCAAAGGACCTACAGCAATGCTCTCGAAAATAAAGATCAAGCTAAACAGGGAAAGAATGATAATGTGACCTGCCGTGATGTTTGCAAAAAGTCGAACCATCAGGGAGAACGGCTTGGTGATGATACCGATTAACTCAACAGGTATCATGATAGGCGCCAACCATACCGGAACCCCAGGAGTTGCAAAAATGTGACTCCAGTAATTTTTGTTACCGCTAAACACAGTTATTAGAAGCGTGAAAGCCGCCAACACAAGTGTAACTGCAATATTACCAGTTAAGTTAGCACCACCTGGCATCAAACCAAGCAGGTTATTAAACCAGATAAAGAAGAAGATTGTAAGCAAGTATGGCATATAGCGCTCATACTTTGGACCAATGTTCGCCTTTGCGATTTCATCACGGATAAAGATAATGATCGGCTCGAAAAACGACTGCATACCTCTTGGAGCTTTGCCAGCGTTCTTCTTGTAGGAAGATGCAATGCTAAAGAACACAAAAAACAAGAGTGCCACACTAACAAACATGGAAGCCACGTTCTTGGTGATCGAGAAATCATACAATCCAGAGTAATCCGCTATAGACTCTCCCTCAGCATTAGCCTTATAAATGTGGCCATGCTCCATTACATAACCATTATAAGGCACTACATCATGAGCTTCGTTGTAGAAATTGCTTGATGAAAACACATTCACCTCTCCGTTATCCACCAGTATTACTGGCAAATAAAGAACTACACCATCTGCAAAATGCCAAGTATAATCATCTGCGATGTGATGCGTTATCATATCGCCTGGCTTAAACTCGCCGCCTTCTGCCGGTTCAGCAGCATGAGCCGCTATTGTTAAGAAGGAAAACAGTAAAACTAATAACTTCTTCATTAAGAGAGATTTAGAAACAGATTTTATAAAGCAAAGCCTTATTTTTGATCCTGCCTTTTCAAATTCGGGCGCAAGTTAGCCAATAAGCTGTAAATTTCAAACCCGGTAAATAGAAAATAAAACACAAAGAAGTTTAAAACAAACTGCAGTTCATTTTCCGAAAACAGATACACATATATAAATATCACAGCTATACTCAATATCATTCTAAAGCCCATCGAGCCGAAATAATAAAGCTGAAAATTATCCTCATCATAGCTGATGCCCAGCCTGCTAATATAAAATGTGCCGGCAGTAACAAGTATGAAAAATGCAAAGATGTACCATACGTACGTATGTAAAATTTGATCGCCGGTAAAGTATAAAAGAGCACCTGTAAGCATGCCAAGCAGTCCGGAGAAAAGGAAAAGATTTTTAATAAAATTCACGAAATCTATTTTTTATTAAGTGACAGAATAACCAAAACCATTGTTGCTACAACCGCTACAACTAAAAGTATAATCGTAAACCAAGGGTTCTGCGTCTGGAAATGCTCATCCAGCTTCATTCCTGCAAAGGCTGCCAGCACCATGGCCCCAATCATCTGAAATGCCAACCCAGAGTACTTTAGATAAGGTTTTATGTTATCCCCTTTTGGCTTTTTAGGCGGCGTTTCTTCTGGCATTTTCCTGCTGATTTTTAAACCGATGCGAAATTACTTCTTTTTTGCGAGCTTAGCGCACCACCCTGCTGTATCTTTTGTTACACCCAAAGGCACGCACCGCTTTTCATAGGATAATATCCGGCGGCTGCGCCTGAAACCAAATGTGGTTTTGTATAGTTCAAATAGCTGCTAAAGGCCTGGTTAGTTTTTCTATTGGTAGATTATTGTATTTTTGTATAAGTAATGCACCATACTTAGAAATTAACTTAATAGCAGCATTATGTACAGCACGAGCAAGCTATACTTTACAACATGCCCGTTACGTTTATACTTAAATTAAAGTACACAAACCTTCGCCCCTGACTTAACTTGAATAAGCAACTATTTTACTTGTACTTTCTTCTGGTTGGGCTTTTGCTGGCAGCCTGCTCAACAGAGCGTAAAAATCCTATCAGCAAAACGTATCATAACACCACCGCCCGCTATAACGGTTATTTTCTGGCAAAAGAGAAAATGAAAGCCATTGAAAGTGGTTTGATAGAGGGGATGCAGCATGACTATAACCAGGTGCTGCCTATTTACCCACGCCTCGACTCTACTACAGCCAATGCACTTGCCGCAGACCTGGAGGATGTAATCAAGAAAGCTTCTTTTCCAATACAGTACCACAAAAACAGTAAGTGGATAGACAACTGCTATATTCTGATAGGCCAGGCAAACTTTTACCAGCTAAATTTTGCTGAAGCCTCCCGCACTTTTAAGTATGTGAACTCTACGAGCAAAAATGCCAACGACAAGCACGAAGCTTTGGTGTGGCTTATGCGCTCTTTCCTGCAAACCGGCGAAATGGACAACGCCCAACAGGTATCTGAGTACCTCCGGAAGGAGCGCCTGAATAAAGACAATGCCCGTGAGTTATACTTGGCTCGCGCGCAGTACCACCGCATGCTAGGCGACACCGCTGCTGTAATCGAGAATCTGGCTTACTCTTTACCCAACTTTGAGGATAAAGATGAAGAGTCGAGGATCAGGTTTACGCTTGCACAGTTTTACCAGCTAACAAACAAAGACCAGGAAGCCTATAAGCAGTACAGCAAAATACTTCGCCGCAATCCCCCCTATGATCTTAGCTTTTTCAGTAGGCTATATATTGGCCAGGTATCGGAGCTTGAAGACAAGCAGGATACTGAGCGTATTGCCACCTACTATAAGAAGCTCCTGAAGGACGATAAGAACACCGAGTACCGCGATAAGATTTATTATGAGATGGCGCAGTTTGCGCTTCGCCAGCAAAACTATGCTAAAGCCTTAGATTACTTAGAGCAATCCCTAAGAACACCAGGCACGCTCCAAAACCAGAAAGCGTACAGTTATGTGCTGGCCGGCGAAATATATTTTGACAACCTGAATAAGTATAACCTGGCCGCCGCTTACTATGATAGCGCTACGCAAGTATACCCTAAAACAGCTTTAGAGTATGAGGCCGTAACAGAGCGCCGTGATATACTGGCAGACTTTGCCAAACAATTTGCCACCATTCAAACGCAGGATAGCTTGCAACAGCTAGCCAGAATGGGAGAAGCAGAACGCACGGCTTACCTGCAGCAGCTTATACAGCAAAAGGAGGAGCAACGGCAACAGGATTCGGCAAGGCAGGTAGCAATGGCTCAAAATGCGAACAGGCAAAACGCTGATGATAACAGAAACAGGCGCAACAATAATAACACCAGCTTGCAGGATAACACGACTGTTGGTGGCGTCTGGTATTTTGATAACCCCACCGCTATGGCATCGGCGAGATCGGAGTTTGTGCGCCGCTGGGGCGACAGGCCCCTGCAGGACTTCTGGCGCATACGTGCCCGTGGCGAGAACACTACCAACCAGGCAGAAATTGCACGTGCACCGGTAGCGGCACCAGAACAGCAAATGAGCACAGCAGAAAGGACGCAAATGCAGATGCAACAGTATCTGAAAGAAATTCCTTTATCTACCGCTGATCTTATGCGCTCAGAAAAAGAAGTAGAGGACGCCTATTTTAAGCTGGCTAACATTTACAGCCAAAAACTTCGCAATCCTGAAAAGGCAACCGAAACATTTGAAACCCTAATCAAACGCTTCCCTAACTCGGAGCATACCGCAGAGGCTTACTACAGTTTATACTTATTGTATGGCAAAGCCGGCAACCAAGAGCAGCAGCAAGTTTATTATAATAAGATAAAGCAAGTTTACCCAAACACTACATTTGCCCGCCTGGTAGACGACTCAGACTTTATGTCTAAAAATGCCGCTGATAACTTAAAGGCCCATGTGCTTTACGATTCAGCTTATAGTTACTACGAAGCTTACGAGTACAAACAGGCTACAGCGCTTTTAAACCAATTAGTGAGCCAGTACCCGCTAAACGATATTCCGGATAAAGTGGCATACCTGGAAGCGATGATAATAGCACGTACACAAAAGCCCGATGCTTTCCGCAGCCAGCTCACTCAGTTTAAAGCCAGGTATCCTAACAGCTCGCTTTTGCCTAAGGTAAACCAGTTGTTAGCTACCTACCAGGACCTGGAACAGAAAAACCTGTTGCGGCAGGAAGCTCCGGAAGCGCCTGCAAACAACCACTCTGCTGGCAACTTGAGTCCGGAAGAAAAAGTTAGCACGGAGATTGCTTCTACAGCCGTGGCATCAGCGGCAAAACCTGAGCTGCAAGCAGCAGGCAAAGGTGTTGCTACAGAAACAGCTTTGCCTGCTGTACCGGAAAAAGAGCAAACTGCTGCCATAAGCGCAAAGCCTGAACAAAATGCTGTAGCAGCCCCCGGTGATTCAGTTGAGCTACCGGTTCCAACAGCCCCTGCTGTAGACCCTATGGCTTACACAGCCGGTGCTGATTCCGCTTTTTATGTGGTATTGCTGTATCCAGCAGATGCACCTGCTTTTAAGGATGTGCTACCTAAGTATGAAAAGTATAATAGCACTTACTATAAGGCGCAGCAACTTAGCTTAGAGTCTGTTCATTTTTCAGATGAGAAGCACATGCTCGTGATGCAGTCTTTTCCGGATGCAAAGCAGGCACAGGCATTTAATGTAAAACAAAAAGCGCCTCAGTCCCCGATAGGTAGAATTAGAGGTGTAGAATTCGTTACCTTTGTTATTTCGTCTGCGAACTACCAGAAGTTCCTGCAGAAGAAGGACCTGGACACATACCTGACTTTCTTTAAAAACAATTATTAATACATGACTACGCGTCAAAAAACGGTTGAACCACAGAAAAGGTCTTATTACCCTAAAATTGCCACAACGCTTTGGGTGGTATTTCTGGGTGGCTTTGCTACACTTATACTTTATATATACGCGGTAAGTATAAACTTCCTGAACCTGTTTGGGGAGCTGCCCAATATGCGTACACTCGAAAATCCTAAAAGTGCCTTATCTTCTGAGCTGTACTCTGCTGATAATGCCATACTTGGAAAATACTTTAGAGAGAACCGTACGCCAATTGAGTACGATGACCTGCCAGAGAACTTTATCAATGCACTTATCGCAACAGAAGACGTGCGTTTTGAGGAGCATTCTGGTATAGACCCTGAGGCAATGGCGCGTGTAGCCGGCTCTATTATGATTGGCAGCTCGAAAGGGGGTGGTAGTACACTTACGCAGCAGCTTGCAAAAAACCTTTTCAAAACGCGTGGCGAGGATCTGAATAACGGAGTACTGAACGATGTGCCTGGCCTGCGTACACTTATCCATAAGACTAAAGAGTGGATAATGGCGGTTAAGCTGGAAAAGTCTTATACTAAAAAGGAAATCATGCTGATGTATCTCAACATTTTTGAGTTCGGCAGCAATGCTTTTGGTGTTGAATCAGCAGCTAAGACGTTCTTTAATAAAAAACCAATAGACCTGGAGGTGCATGAGTCTGCCGTTTTAGTAGGCTTGTTTAAAAACCCAAACTTCTATAGCCCGAAATTTAACCCTGAAAACTCGAAGCACCGCCGCAACGTGGTTATGTCGCAGATGGTGAAGTATGGGTTTATGACGGAGGAGGAGTATCAGCAGCTTAAAGAAAAAGACATCAAGCTTGATTACCGTGTAGAAAACCAGAACGTTGGCTTAGCGCCATACTTCAGAACTGAAGCAAGCAAGTTTTTACAGCAGTGGTGCCGCGAAAATGGCTACGACCTGTATGCCGATGGCCTCAAGATTTATACTACCATCGACTCACGTATGCAGAAGTACGCTGAGCAGGCAATGGAAGAGCACATGAAGGCGCAGCAAAAGCTTTTCTTTGAGCATTGGAAAGGCCGTAACCCTTGGATTGACCGCAACAACCAGGAGATTAAGAACTTCCCTGAAACGGCTATTAAGCGAACAGATCGTTATCGCCGGCTAAATGCCCGCTTTGACGGCAACCAGGACTCTATCAACTACTACCTGAACAAAAAGATACCGATGACGATCTTTAGCTGGGATGGTGAAAAGGATGTGGTTATGAGCCCTATGGACTCTCTTAAGTATTACAAGCATTTCCTGCAGGCTGGCTTTATGGCCATGGAGCCGCAAACCGGCCACATTAAAGCCTGGGTTGGTGGTGTAAACTATAAGCACTTTAAGTATGACCACGTAAAGCAAGGCGCTCGGCAGCCTGGTTCAACGTTCAAACCGTTTCTTTATACTGCAGCTATAGAAAACGGATATTACCCATGCTACGAAGTTATTGATACACAAGTATGTATTCCATTACCTGATGGAAACATGTGGTGCCCGAACAATGCCGACAACAAGTATAGTGGGCAGAAATTCACCTTAAGAAAGGCTTTGGCTGAGTCTGTTAACTCTATCTCTGCTTACCTGATAAATAAATTAGGTGCCGAAACACTTGTGCAAACTGCCAAGCGCATGGGTATTAGCACTCCCCTGGACCCTACGCCATCATTGGCTCTGGGTACAAGCGATGTAACCCTTTTTGATATGGTAGGCGCTTATGGCACCTTCGTGAATGGAGGTACTTGGGTGGAGCCAAACTTTATAACGCGCATAGAGGATAAGCATGGCAACGTAATCGCAGATTTTGCTCCTAAAACAGTTGAGGCACTTAGCGAAGAAACTGCTTACCTGATGGTGCACATGCTTAAAGCAGCTGCTGAGCCAGGAGGTACCGCATACTATGGATTGCGCCACAGAAACGGACTTAAAAATGAAATGGGTGCTAAAACAGGTACAACTCAAAATCAGTCTGATGCGTGGTTTATGGGCATTACGCCAAATTTAGTTGCAGGCACCTGGGTTGGAGGCGAAGACAGGTCTATTCACTTCCGTACAATTGCGCTAGGTCAGGGTAACAAGTTGGCAATGCCTGTTTATGGCTCTTTTATGCAAAAAGTATATGCTGATAAATCGTTGGACGTTTCGAAAGCTGCCTTTCCTAAACCTTTAACGCCTTTATCTGTAGAATTAGATTGTGCAAAGTATAACCAAGGTGTGAGAGTTGACTCAACGATGCAGGACGAGTTCCTTAACTTACCTACCCAAATAGACTTTGACGCTGAGATCTAATTATGATATTTTATGCCAGCAAACGAGAAGCTGAAGGAACAGATATCGCACCTACCCCATAAACCTGGAATTTACAAGTTCTTTGATGACAAGGGTATTATATATGTAGGCAAAGCGGTTGATATAAGGAAACGTGTGAGCTCTTACTTCAACCGCTCTGCCCAACACAACAAAAAGACACTTAAGCTTATCTCCCAGATAAAGCGCATAGAGTTCACTATAGTTGATACAGAGGCCGATGCTTTTCTGCTGGAAAACAATTTAATAAAGCAGTATCAGCCTAAGTATAACATTTTGCTTAAAGACGGAAAAACATATCCGTATATAAGCATCCTGAATGAGCGGTTCCCAAGGGTTATAAGCACCCGCAACAAGATCAACGATGGCTCCCGCTATTTTGGGCCATACCCTAGCGTTACCACTATGAACGTGGTGTTAGACCTGATCCGGACGCTTTATCCGCTGCGCACCTGTACTTACAACCTCTCTCCCGAGAACATTGCTGCTGGAAAATTTAAAGTTTGCCTGGAGTATCACATCGGCAATTGCAAAGGCCCATGCGAAGCTTTAGAGGATGAGACACAGTACAACCACTACATTTCGCAGATAAAGAATATACTTTCAGGTAACTTATCTGTTGCTAAAAACTACTTTAAAGAGAATATGGCCGCCGCCGCTGCCGATTATCAGTTTGAGCTGGCGCACCAGTATAAGCAGAAGCTGGATATGCTCGAAGACTTCCAAACAAGGTCTACAGTAGTTAGTAACACACTCACTAACATCGATGTATTCAGCATTACCAGTAACGAGCAATGTGCTTTTCTTAACTACCTGAAGGTGATGAACGGCTCTATTATACTTACACAGTCGCTGGAGATACAGAAGAAGCTTGAAGAAGAGGATACAGACCTGCTCGCCTCTGTTATCGTGCAGTTGCGCCAGGAGTTTGAAAGTACTTCCCGGGAGATCATTACCAACCTTGAAGTAAAATTGCCTCTAGATGGCATCACAGTTTCACAACCACAAATAGGAGATAAGCGGAAACTGGTTAACCTCTCGCTTAAAAATGCAATGTACCTGCGCAAAGAACGTGAAGGGCGACAGGAAAAAAACAGGGACTTAACCGACCAGCGTGAAATACGTGTGCTGGAGACGCTGAAAAAAGACTTGCGCCTGACCGAACTCCCGCGCCAAATCGAGTGCTTCGACAATTCAAATTTCCAGGGTGATTATCCGGTGGCCTCCATGGTATGCTTCAAAAACGGCAAACCTAGTAAAAAAGACTACCGCCACTTTAACATTAAAACCGTTATAGGAGCCAACGATTTTGAATCAATGTATGAGATTGTGACTCGTAGGTACAAACGCTTGCTCAACGAGAACCAGCCCTTACCACAGTTAATTATCATTGATGGCGGTAAAGGGCAGCTAAGCATGGCTGTTAAAGCGTTAAAAGACTTGAATATCTATGGCAAAATTGCTGTGGTTGGTATCGCGAAAAGGCTGGAGGAAATTTTTTATCCTGGCGATTCGCTTCCTTTGTACATTGATAAAAAGTCGGAGTCCCTTAAACTGATCCAACGCCTCCGCAATGAAGCTCACCGGTTTGCCATCACCTTTCATCGGAGCAAGCGCGATGCCGGAACTTTAAAGACTGAACTTACTGAAATTAAGGGGATTGGTACTACAACAGCAGAAGCTCTGTTGTTAAAGTATAAATCTGTAAAGAAGCTAAAGGAACTCTCTCATCAGGAGCTGGTACAAGAGGTAGGCAAGGCTAAAGCTGATATCCTTCACTCTTACTTCAGTTCTTCTCAAACGACTTCCTGATTTTAGCTTCATCTCTATACTGCTATAATAAGCATGATAGGCTATGATACTCTTGTATAACGCATGGATCCTACGCAAGTATGTTCATACATACTACTGCAGTACTTTTATACTTTACTCTGCTTTTATGAAGTTTTTGGTTACAAAAAAAGGCGACCTTTTCAGGTCGCCTTTTTTATTGAGATGTTTTTCTAATTAGTAGCTCCACAAGCTATACTCATACTCAATTAATGCTTCAGCAGCATTCTGAGCAGCAAGTAAGCCTTTTTTACCAGCTCCATAGATAGACGCTAAGTCGTTATCGCCAGGATTAGAAATTTTGCTTATGTATGAGCTGAACAACCACAAGTCAAAAGCATCTGAAAGATTCTTGTGCTGTGCATCATTCTGAGCATTATACCAAATAGCTACATCCGGGTTGTTGCGGAATACTCTTACCAGATCGCTCATCTTAAAACTTGCCACCGTTTGCTCAAATCCTAATGGGTTAAGCGTTGAAGGCACTTTAAGGCTGATCGTTTGGATGTCGTGATACATGCGCGAACGCTTTTTATCAAACACAACATTTTCCTTTAACTCCAGCAGGTACAGCTGCTTTGGCAGGTACTCGTTGCTTATAGGAGCAGCGTTACTAGTTGCATTAGTACCAAGTGCAGCTCCCCAGCCATCATCTTCCTGCGCGGGCTGGCCAAAACCAGCTGCAATTTCTTCCTCGCTCAGCTGCTCTCCTGATTCTTTCGGAGTCATGTTCGCTAAAAATTCTTCACGTGTGATAGGTGTGCTTACAGAATCGCTTCTGTAGGCAACCAACTCTCCGCTTTTTACAGCATCGATGATAACCTTAGTAATTTCTCTATTCTGAGAGAACATTGGTTTATTCTGCTTCTCACGTAAATCTATCTTGCGCCATACTGTCTTTTTAAACAGTACATCATGCTCTGGAATAGGTCTGGCTGAAGGATTGCTTGTTGCAGTAGTGGATACCTGCTGTGCCATGGCACCTACAGATAACATAATGCCTGCTGCTACACCTATTACTTTAACTAATTTCATACTCCTTATAATATTCGATTTTAATTAAGAGGAACAATAAAGTTTCCGTCTCCTGTTTTTGCATCTACAGCTTCACCTCTGTAATTAAGGCGTTTCACGTCCACCACTTCTATAACCACTCTATCGCCTTTAGCTGCTTTAGCTGCAAAGTTAGATAAGTTAGCAGTTGGGCCGTTAAATTCGCCTGATTCAATTGGTGAGTTGCCTCTTACCAGGTATGCCTTCCACTTTGTTACTCTATAACGTGCTTCGTTAGGTAATAATTGTTTAAAGCCTTCGTCTGCTACAGCTTGTATCTCTACTGATCTAATTGATTGAGCAGGAACACCGCGTCTAACATCGATTGGGCGGCCATTTACCAACGGCACAAGCTCTGGCTTAGGCATTGGTCTTACCTTGAATTTCTCAGCACCAATGGCGTTACCACCGCTGCTAACATTTATAGTAACCTCAGTTGAGTTAGGTATAATCGTTACCATACCCTTTTTAGCGCCTTTTATAGCTGATCCGCCGCTAGCAGAAAAGCTTGGGTCGTAAATTGCCCCTAACGCAGGAACCTGGATGTTAAGCTCGTTCGCGCAACCAAAGTATAATGCCTGTACAGCAGCTGACTGCACCTGAATTACTGGCTTAGCTACAATATACTTCTCCTCAACAGGGAAAGTCTTCTCTTCACCGTTCTGGTTGATTACGATTGTGCCTTTCCATGTTTGCTCAGAATTACCGTCAGCATCATAGTTAGAAGCAGAAGCAGTAAATTCTACTTGTCCTTTGCCATCTACTACTTTAACTGGCTTACCATTGTGGTACATAACCGGTGTAATCGCATCAGAAGAAGCAGCTATAAACATATCTGCTTTATACTTTGTACCAGCCGCTACAGTCTTTGATTCTGCACGGGCCATCGCAAATATCTTCTCAAATTTGATGATATCTGCACCAACCTGCTGCGCTAGTTTCTGTAATGCATCAGCTTCATACTTCAGTACTTCGTTTTCTTTCTGAGATAGTACAGCTAATGCTGCTACCAAAGGAGTTTCACCGAAGTTTAACTCAGCAAAGTCTTTATTCTTCTGCGTCTTGTCGTTTTTTGCTACAACGTCATCCTTACCATCATTCGCTAATTGGTCAGGAGTGTTCGGGTTGTACTGCTTCAGGAACTTAGCATATTTGTTAAGTTTATCCTTCAGCTCATAAGCTTTACCACTATTCTTATTGGCTGCTCCAATCATCATAATAGCAACCTTATCCTCACCACTTGGGTTAGCGTATTGGTTAGGGTCATCTTCGCTTCTACCGCCAGTTTTATCAACAAGCTCTTTTCTCAAGCCTCTGATATATTCCACCATTTCTGATGTTTGCTGACGTATCTCCTGTGCGTTTTTTAGAACACGCGCATCGTTGGCTCTGTTACCACCTTTATCGACTGCGTTCCTAATATTTGATAGAACACTAGCGTTATCTGTTACAGTTTTATCATTCACTCCCAACAAACTTTCGTCCAGGAACTGAAACTTTAACAGGATAGCCGAGTTCACTTGCAGGGCCAGAAGGGCGGTCAGTACAAGGTACATCATACCGATCATCTTCTGCCGTGGTGTCTCTTTTCCTCCAGCCATTTTATACTATTTTTACTGTTGTTTTCTTGTTGATTTAGAACTTCTGAAAGAATTAGCTACGCATAGCTGACAGCATGTTGCCATACACCGTGTTTAACGAGTGCAGGTTCTGCGTTAAGCGTGAAACTTCATCCTTAAATTGCTCTGTATCTTTGCTGGCATCAGTTAAGTTTTCCATGGCCATAGTCAGGTTACCATAGAACTTGTTCATGGCCTTCAGGTGGTTGTTTGCATCCTGAAGTTCCATTTCGTAAACAGCGTTAAGAGCACCTAAGTTTCTGGTCATGTCCTGAATCTGGTTGTGGTACTCTTTTGCATCTACTGTAGATCCTGCCATGTGAGATAGTGCCTCAGCAGTAGTAGCATAAGCTTTGTTCATGTTATCCAGCTGATCTGCTGCTGCTCTTACACGTAGTGTGTAATCCTGCGTTGCTGCAGTTGCCTGACTCATATCTGCTAGCTGAGCAGTAGTTTCGCTTAGTCTGTTTAAGCCTAATCCAAGGCTGTTGATAGTGTCTGGTGTGATGTCTGCATCACGCATCATATCATCCAATTTTCTTGTTAGAGATGCTCCTCCTGATACATTTGCAGTTGCTGGCACTAAGCCCTCTCCTGCATAATCATCAGCTAACTGAGGGTATACTCTAGCCCAATCTGGATCATGTGGTTGTGGCTGGAAAGCACTTAGGGCAAAGATTACAGCCTCAGTACCCAGACCCACAATTAGCATTATATCCGCACCTGCCCAGTGCTGTATTTTAAATAATGCTCCGACAATTACGACAGCAGCACCAAGGCCATACACTTTGGGCATTAATACGTCGTATAAAAAGCTGCGACCTTTAGCTTTACTCATTTTGTTTTCTAATTAATTAAGTGAACGATTGGATTGTTGGGTTTTGGAAATTAGGGTTGTATTAAAAATTTGGTATTATCTGAATTCTCTACCTGAAGATCTACCTAAGTAAATCATAGCATTACGGAAACCGATGAATGAACGGGCTGAATCCTGGTATTCGAAGTTACGCGTACCTGTTTCCAGGAAGTAAGCAATGTCTTTCCATGATCCACCTCTAACAACTTTACGCGGCTCGTTGTCATCATTGTATACTGGGTTCAAATCCCATACTACCGGAACTGAAGCGTCATAATAGGCATCTTCGCACCACTCGGCTACGTTACCTGCCATATCATATAAACCAAAGTCGTTCGGGAAGTATTGCGCTACCGGAGCTGTATAAACAAATCCATCGCTGTAATAGTCACCACGACCAGGCTTAAAGTTTGCTAATAAACATCCTTTACCGTTACGCAGGTACGGGCCACCCCATGGGAAAACCGACATATCGCGGCCACCACGTGCAGCATACTCCCACTCTGCCTCAGATGGCAAGCGGAACTTTGGCATCGGCGCACGGCCATCCTCTTCGTTTGCCTGGTTCTTCAGCTTAGTTCTCCAATCGCTGAAGTATTTTGCTGCAAACCAGTCTACACCTACAACCGGGTAGTCATCAAATGCAGGATGTGAAAAATAATATTCCATCAGGGGGTCGCCCATGTGGTATGTAAAGTCTTTTACCCAAACAGTTGTATCCGGATAAAGCTGAGTCATCACAAACTCTTCTCCTAACACATCTATCGAGTCTTGCACCATTACCTGGATAAACTGGCGGTACTCATTATTTGTGATTTCGGTCTCATCCATGTAAAAGCCACTAATAGTTACCTGCTTGTTCAGGTTGGCCATAGAAGCTGCTATATCCTGATCTGCCTGCCCCATGTGGAAAGTACCTCCTGGACAAGGCACCATACCATAAGGTATCTCCTGTGCATTGTAGTCCGGACGGTCATCCACCCCCACAAGGTCACCCTGTGGTCCTCTTCTTAGTCCACAGCTTGCAAGCAGTACTACCGCCAAAGCGAAGGAAGACAGCTTAAATAGTTTGTTCATAATGAGTAATAAAAAAGTAAATTTTTTCAGTAATATTAATTTAGTACACTTTTTCGAGCGTAGCAAATATAAAAGGTTTAACAACAATAAAAAAACAATTCAACTCGACACGTATTTATTATTTTTTAACGCCGTAATAAACTGATTATTATTGTACTGTAAACAATTTTTACCCTGTACTTTTTCAAGAAGGGAACTTCACCCTGCAGCTCTTCCTTATATTTTGTCTATCTGGAGAAGTTATAGCGCGGCGTACGTACCGGCGGCTTAAATCTGATTACTGGCTCCGGGAGCCTGTAGTTTACCATAACCTCGTGCGAAGTTGGGGCCTTAGCCTCGCGGTTAAAGGTAGTAAAATCAAACGCGTAACCCACTCTCAAAGCATTCTCCTGAAATAGTGACAATCCTATTAGCGCACTAACAGCTTCTTTGTGCCGATAATTCACTCCGGCCCAATATTTTTCACTATAAATGAATCTGGCGCCTGCATCAAAGGAAAAAGTTTCGGTGTCGTGTTTCAAAAGTACCGTCGGAGTGGCTACCAGCTCGTTGGAAACTGGCAAATTGTAACCTGCTGTTACATAAATGTGATTCTCTCCCAGGAATTTACCCGTGCCGGTGTTTGCAGAGTCAGCGAATTCGTATTGCGCTTTCAGAAGATTAGTAACGCCACCTCCTGCATAAAATGTTTCTGATTCGTACCACACTCCTGCACCTAAATCATACTTTGTGTCGGAGGTATTATATGGTACGCTTGGGTCACCTTCGTCAATCGCCCTATATCTCCCTTTCTTTATATTGTTCAAATTTCCTTGTACGCCTAAACCTAGCTTATTGTCTCCGATATTAATATGAAACGAGTAAGAAAGTGCGGCAGAGAGGAAAGTTGTGTTTGCAATTTTATCGCGCATCAGGCTTATTCCCAACCCGCCATGCAGCAACCTCACAGGCGTGTGCGCTGTCAACAGCAGGGTCTGAGGCGAGCCTCCATCATCAAAGGTTGCATCATACCCCAACCATTGGTACCGATATAAAGACATGATTTCTGGCCGATTTGTGATGCCGGCATAAGCCGGGCTGATTTGCATACCGTTAAAACCGTAGTGCGTAAACTGCGGTTGCTGCTGGGCCCATACCGTAGTCTGGCATATCAGCATAAGCAACAAGACGGGTAGGAGCTTTCTCATAGGCAGTTAGCAAGAAGGCAAGATTTTGTAACGGTGTACAGGCAGCTTAGGACCAAATATAGTTATTAAACGTTAAAACGCAAAAGCTAGTACATCGTGATAGATACTAGCTTTTGCGTTTTATAGTATGTAAAACAAAAATAAAAGTTACGTTTAGCCGCTTACTTTTTTGCTTCTTGCTTTTGCTGGTTCTGAATGTACACCTCAATAGCGCCCGTCATAGAAGGGGCATTCGGCATTGGCGCTTCTATATCCAACTCCAGGCCTGCATCTATAACTGCCTTTGCTGTAGTAGGCCCAAAAGCAGCAATACGGGTATTATTTTGCTTAAAGTCTGGGAAGTTGATAAACAAGGAGCTTATACCTGACGGACTGAAGAATGCAAGGCAGTCATACGTTACATCATCCAGATCAGATAAGTCGGCTGCAACTGTCTTATAGATAATTGCCTCCGAATGCTTGATCTTGTTTGCCTGTAAAAATTCAGGAATATCCTCTTTGCGGATGTTTGAGCATGGAAACAGGAAAGTCTCGTTCTTATGCTTTTTGATCACCTCGAAAAGGTCCTTAGCTGTTTTCTCGCCTACAAACAACTTGCGCTTGCGCAGCGTTATATACTTCTGAAGATAATACGCCGTTTGATCAGAAATACAGAAGTACTTCATGTCTGCAGGCATCTCTATCTTGCTTTCCTGGCAAATTCTGAAAAAATGATCTACTGCATTGCGGCTAGTAAAGATAATGGCTGTATGCGACAGGATATCCACTTTATCTTTCCTAAACTCTTTAAAAGGTACCGGTTCAACCTCAATGAAAGCTCTGAAGTCAACATCAATGCCATACTTTTCGGCAATGGATAAGTATGGTGAGTTCTCGGTAGTAGGCTGTGGTTGTGTAACCAGAATGCTCTTGATAGGAACCTTGTGTCTTTCAGGGTTTGCGCTTCCCTTTGCTTTACTCTCAGCCATATAATAAATGCGGTTATTTATACTTTCACCTGCTTAACTGCCGCAAATTGTGCTTTTAGAAGCTAAACACGATTAATTTCAGCACAACTGCCAGCGGAATTACTTCTGTGGCGCAAAGGTATGAAAATAAATGCAAATTTAGTACAGTAGCTTTCTTATTTACAGCCGCAAATACCCTGAGTACAGTTAGCAGTAACAGCAAAGACACCAGTATATTAGATACAAGCAATATAATTTCTGGTATAAATGCATTCATAGAAAGATACAATAGCATCACGAATGGCAGAAAAACACCAAGAAAAAGCAGGGTCTTGATAAACTCTCTGTACTGCAGCACAACCACTTCTTCAAGGCCAAAAATAAATGCCATAAACTTCAGGAAAAGATACTTCATCAACACGAACAAGAATATCCCTAAAGTATAAATGCCCACTTTGGTGGTTATGTTAGCCTCGGAAACCGGAAGCAGGCGGTTAAACAGGCGTATGTGCTGCACGTTGGTATGTATGGCTGCAATAAGCAACGCCATCGATAACGAGAAGGCAAGTATAAACAGGATGCTCGACCACGAACTGATTGGCTTGGCAAGCATGCCTTCATCAAGTTTGCTATTGCGTCCGCTACTCCTGATATCGAACAAAGACTGAAACTCTGCCGGGTAATTAATTCTTAGCCAGCCGTACATAAGCCCGATCAGGAGCAGAATGATTATAAAAGCATTTTGATTAACATACTCTCGTATTCTTAAAGGCAAAGGCCGCCGGACTGATTCGTTTTCCTGCCCAACACTTTGCACGTCGTTATAAAACCCTTTTACATTAGGTTGCTGTGCTGGATGCCAGACTGTAAGCAGCATTTTTCCATCTACAGGCTTTATGGCAGCCGTGTGCTCTGAAATGTTTAACCTGTAAGCAGCCGAAGAATCTGCTTTAAAAATTAACTGGTTGTTTAAGAAAACGCATAGATTTTGCTGGGCTACAAAGCCTATCCGGAAGGGCTGCGACGGCACAACCGTAACCCATTGGTGCAGCGCATGCTTTTCTGAATGCACAGCCGCCACGTATGGCACCAACTCCTGTGCGTCGGCATCATACACCAGCCACTCTGCTGTAAGGGCATTGTTCTGCTCCAAAGGCAGCACCTGTGCATCTGCTTTCGGTAAAAAGAAGAGCGTAGCAACAAATAAAAGTATAAGGTACAGGCAGCCTGCTTCAGGCCTTGGAAACACTCTCAGCACCACGTGATTTATAAATTCCTAAAACTATACTTAACAGCGCCGAGAATGCCAGCAATACCAGAAAAACATTCAGGCTACCCCAATGCCCGAAAAGCACTACAAATAAGATAACTATAATATTGATTGCAGCAAGCGTAAGTACTGTGCCCACCTGCGAGAAACCCATACTTAAAAAGTGGTGGTGGATGTGGTTCTTATCTGGCACAAAAGGAGAGATTCCTTTTAAGATACGGGTTATAAAAACTCGGATTGTATCAAAAAGTGGCACGAACAAAATACCTAGCGCTACGGAAGGGGCCGCTGGCACTACACGCATCTCAATAAACTGTATAGCCAGCACAGAAAGTATAAACCCGCAAAGCAAAGAGCCTGTATCACCCATAAAGATAGTTGCTTTATGGAAGTTGTACCGCAAAAAGCCCAATATACCTCCTACAAGGCAAAATGCAACTGCAGCATAATTACCGTAGGCCTCGCCACCATATAAGTAGAAGTAAACGCCAAAGGTGCTCGCAGCTATTACAACAAGCGTTCCGGCCAAGCCATCTAAACCGTCTATCAGATTGATTGCATTGGTTATGCCGATCACAACAATAAAGGTAAAGGCATAACTGGTCCCTATTTCTAGTTCTCCTACGCCAAATATTCCCTGAAAACTTGTCACCCTTATATCGGCCATAAATATCACAATGCCTGTTGCCAATATCTGCACCGCAAATTTCTTTAAGGCAGATATGTTGATCAGGTCATCTTTAAGGCCTATAAAGAACAGCATGATGCAACCAGCCAACAACTGCTGCACGCCATTGTTAAGGTCGGCAAAGATTGTGAGTGCCGACATAAAGCCAGCAAACATAGCCCCACCGCCTAGCCTTGGTGTTAGCTCGGCATGCACGGTGCGCCCATTAGGCCGGTCAAGTATGTTTTTTAAGTGCGCTACCCTAATAATGGAGGGCACAGCAAATATGGCAATTAAAAACGCCCAGCTGGATGCAAGTATAAGGGGTAAAAGTCTCTGATCCATATGATTTGGGACAGGCTAATGCAGCACTTTAAATTAAACTAATTAACATTACACCCTAAAAGGGTGCTTAGGTAGCCGAGCAATGTGGCAGTATATACGTTAGCGCCCTTGCTTAAGAATGCAGCACACCCTGTAGCTGAAGCAAGGCTATATCAATAAGGTTTTCTTCTTTAACTGAGTCAGGCACGAAGACAAACTTCTTGTCATAGATTTGCCTCTGCACATAGTAGCTAACCCAGTACTCGTTATTTATATGAAATATAGCCGGATCGATAGGCTCTATTTGCACCGAGCTTTTAGGCTCTACCCGCTCAAACATATGACGAAGTACGGATGTTTTTACTTCGTTGCCATCTATTACGCCGTAGCCCTTAGAAGTTATAAGTACATTTTCCAGCGGAAACGGGTTGTTATTAAGCAGGTAAACATCCCACGTGGCCTCGCCCAAATCGTTTGTTTTAGTAGCAATAGCTACAGCTATTCCTTCTACTGCTCCAAAGTCAATATCTTTTTTCATTTACGCTCTGTAATCTCCGCCTCAAATAAAGTGGCTATATGTTTTTTAAGTTTTTCCTCTACTTCTGCCATGTCCAGCTCATAACCAAGTTCGCGGGCCAGAGAAGTTACTTTTTTGTCAGAAATGCCACAAGGAACGATATTGTTAAAATAATCAAGATCTGTGTTTATGTTGAAGGCAAACCCGTGCATGGTAACCCAACGGCTGCATTTAACGCCCATCGCACAGATTTTGCGTGGGTTTACCTGTGCCTCATGGTCAAGCCATACCCCTGTAAGCCCTGCAATGCGGCCGGCATCGATGCTGTAATCGGCCAGGGTAAGTATAACTGCCTCCTCTAGCAGGCGCAGGTACTTGTGTATATCCGTAAAAAAGTTCTCCAGGTCTACTATCGGGTACCCTACAATCTGGCCGGGGCCATGGTAAGTAATATCGCCGCCACGGTTTATTTTGTAATAGGTGGCGCCTTTGGCCTTCAGGCCTGCTTCATTTAGAAGCAAATGCTCTTCGTGACCGCTTTTACCCAATGTGTATACATGCGGGTGCGAGCAAAAAAGCAGGTAGTTTGGTGTTTTAACCTGCTCCTCAGGGTCCGCTTTCCTGTTCTGCACTTTCAGTTCGAGCACACTCGTAAACAACTTATCCTGATAATCCCAGGCCTCTTTGTAGTCAATTAGCCCCAGGTGCTCAAACTGTATTTCTTTATTTTGTAACACAAGCGTATACGTTAAAGTTATAGCGGCATTTATCTCTTAAGCATACATTGATGGCCGCAAAGGCAGCAGCTTCATTTAACCTTAACGGAACTATTAAGTATAAATTTTATACTTTAAGTGGCTTAAAGCAGCTGCAGCTATATGTTTAAAACATAGACTTTTACTCATATACCAGTATTGGTAGTGAATTGAATCTAAGTTCGGTGCAAATTACAAGATTTAGATGGCATCTCAAACAAACGCTCATATAAGAACCGGCCAAAACGGCGAGCAAACAGCAGCAGCTTATTTAATCGAGCTTGGATACACCATACTTCAAAGGAACTACAGGCACAAAAGAGCGGAGATAGACATTATAGCACAACAGGATGACGTGCTCGTTTTTGTAGAAGTTAAAACCAGAACTTCCGCCACGTTTGGTTATCCTGAGATGGCAGTAAGCACCAAAAAAGAAGTGCAGTTACTTGCTGCAGCAGAGGAATACATTTATCAGACTGGTTGGGAAAAGGAGATACGATTTGACATCATAGCGATTACTTTAAGTCCGCAACTCGAAGTGCACCACATCATGGATGCCTTTCATTAACGCTGCGCCTGAGAGCGTTTGTCAAACTTATCTTTCTCGTAAACAAGTGTGCCGTGGCGGTCATACTCC
Organism: uncultured Pontibacter sp.; assembly: GCF_947492645.1. Lineage (GTDB taxonomy): Bacteria > Bacteroidota > Bacteroidia > Cytophagales > Hymenobacteraceae > Pontibacter. The sequence continues at coordinate 84,688 of NZ_CANLMZ010000001.1, forward strand.
TTTATCAAGTATGGCTCAAAGGGTTTGTCATAAGCTGTTTCAGGATATTGAAACTCGTAATGGCGGCGGCCTCTAAAATCGTAATGCTTTATCCAAACACCCACTTTTTTGCCTTTTTCATACTTGCCGGTCCACTCAACTTCTCCGTTATCATAAAAACGGTAGTAGGTACCCTGCACCTCGCCATACTCGTACGGCATTACTTCTTTTATCTTCTTGCCACCGTCGTAGTATGTTACCAGGGCATCGCGCTGAAATCCTTTATCAAAGTGCTGCTTGTTTGTCAGGATGCCTTCTTCGCCTCTTCTGTAGTTTTCCCAACGCAAATGCTTGGTGCCAATGTAGTAATATCCTTCCTCCACGGTATCATCGCCTATCTTTTTCATGTAAGGCCCGTGCAACACTTTGTATCGGTTATGGTCTACCTCGTCGGCGCTGGTGCGGTAAATAACTTTCTTTTTGGAGTCGAAATAATATTTTAACGGAGCATACGGGTTAGGCTCTTTGTGCACAGGCAGGTAACTAAAAGTTTCAATCTCTTCCCGGGAGCCACTTCCTCTTTTCACAAAGCCACGGCTAACTTTTTCGCCCATAAAGTAGCGCTTGCTGCGTTTCTTTTTGCGCTTCTTCTCTTTTTCTTCGGCTTTATCGCTCAGCAGGCTGGCATCCAGAACGGGAGCAGCAGTATCAGCAGCGGCTATGGCATTGGTTTTAGAGCTCTCTTTTAAGCGAGCCTGGTTTAAATGGTAATCGCTGTTCCATTTAGGTTGCCCACAACCGCCCAATGTTAAAAAACAAGCGCCTACAGCTAACAAAAAAACTAAGCGTACCGAATGCCTCATACTTAGTGCGAACGAGTAAATGGGTGAGTAGATGACAACAAATTAATTTAACGCCAACCCAGGAGTAAACCTGTTTATGCCTGAAAGTATAACGTAAAGATGAACATATTTTATATAGCAACCATAGTAATTGCACCTATAACTGTGTAGGGCTGCTGATAGTTTCACGCAGCAGCGCAGCCAAATAAAAAAGGCAGCGCCCTGCGGGCACCGCCTTAATATGGTAGGTATATATTTAATTCTCTATTCTTTGTCGATCAGCTCGAAGCTGCGCTTTACAAACGCCGTAAGCGAAGCTCCGGACAGCATGTTCTGCGACAGCAAAGCCAAGTCGAATGCCTGGCGCGCAATGCGCGGCCTGTTCTCTTCTTTGGCATTTAAAACACGCTGGTTCAGGCTGTGGTTAGCGTTAATAGTTACATTGTATGTGTCTGGCATATCACCCATAAACATCATACCGCCACCGCCTGTTTTGCTCATGTCTTTCATGCGGCGCATAAATTCTGGCATCGTAATTACTACCGGCGCATCGTCCGGCGACATAGGCGCAACCTCTACTACCATATTCTTATTATCTATAGCAGTTTCGTAGATGCCTTTCAAGTCTTCCTTCTCCTTGTCGTTCAGTACGCTTTCCTTAGCATCGTCACGCTCAATCAGCTTATCTATCGTTTCAGAATCAACACGCTTAAGCGTAGTCTTCTCCAGCTTCTGCTCCATCATACCGATAAAGTGGCTGTCAATCATCGTGTCCAGCTTCAGCACATCGTAACCACGGTTTTGAGCTGCCTCCACAAATGCATGTTGCTTGTCGGCATCAGTAGTGTAAAGCAGCACCAACTGGTCGTTCTTGTCTGTTTGGTTAGCTTGCGTCAGGGCTTTATACTCTTCTATAGTAGTATACTTACCGTCCACGTTCTGCAGCAACACAAAGTCCTTGGCTTTTTCATAGAACTTGTCGTCGCTTAGCATGCCATACTTCACAAACACATTAATGTCGTCCCAGTTTTTCTCAAACGTTTCACGGTCTTTCTTGAAGATGTCATTCAGCTTATCCGCTACCTTTTTGGTGATGTAGGTATTGATCTTCTTCACACTAGAATCAGCCTGCAGGAACGAACGGCTTACGTTCAGCGGAATATCCGGCGAGTCGATTACACCGTGCAGCAGCATCAGGAACTCAGGCACTACGTCTTTCACCTCGTCGGTGATAAACACCTGCCGTGAGTATAGCTGTATTTTGTTGCGCTGCAGCTCAAAATCGTTCTTGATCTTAGGGAAGTATAAAATACCTGTCAGGTTAAACGGATAATCTACGTTTAGATGGATCCAGAAAAGAGGCGCCTCCGAGAACGGGTAAAGTTCTTTGTAGAAGTTTTTGTAGTCTTCGTCTGTTAGTTCAGATGGCTGCTTTGTCCAGATTGGGTTTGGGTTGTTGATCACATTGCCCTCGAACTCTACCGCAACCGGCAGGAACTTACAGTATTTCTCAAGTATAGTACGGATACGTGCCGTCTCTAAAAATTCTTCAGAGTCCTGGGCTACGTGTAGTATAATGTCGCTACCACGGCTTTCTTTTTCTGCTGCTGTGATAACAAACTCTGTGCTGCCGTCGCAATCCCAACGCGCCGCCTCTGTGCCCTCCTGGTATGATTTCGTTATGATTTCTACACGCTCGGCCACCATAAAGGCAGAGTAGAAGCCCAAACCAAACTGCCCGATGATCTGATTTTTATCGCCACCGGTTTCTTTATAGCGCTCCACAAACTCCGATGCACCCGAAAATGCTATCTGGTTTATATACTTCTTGATCTCCTCGGCTGTCATACCGATACCATTGTCAGAAATGGTAATGGTTTTGGCATCCTTGTTTACAGACACCACTACTTTCAACTCGCCCAGGTCGCCTTTATACTCTCCGATAGAGGCCAGGCGCTTCATTTTTTGCGTGGCGTCTACGGCATTACTTACCAGCTCGCGCAGGAAAATCTCGTGATCAGAGTATAAAAACTTCTTAATGATCGGGAAAATATTCTCGGTGTGGATCGAAATACTACCTCTTTCTTCCATATTTATACTTTAAGGTTATGAATCTGCTTTTATATAGTTTACAAGGTGGCTTTCAAAACCTGTTCCATAGTTTTACAGCTGCTAATTCTGTGACAGGTTGTCATAATTTTTTCATGTCTGCTGCGGCAACATGCCGTAAAGGTCAATTTTTATGATTATAATTGACACATCGGTTTAAACCTAGCGCCACATCCTGACTCTAAGGAAGACCGTAAACGAATTGATTTGGAATTTAAACTGCCTTTGATTTAGTTGTATACTATAGGGTGAACCACTATCTGAGACATATCGCTGTGTTGCTGCTCCTGCTCTTTGGAAGAGTAATGGTGCCAGACGCGCTGTTGCTGGAACTGCACGGACACACGCATACGATACATCCGGAACACACCGACACACACAAAGCGCAGGTTGGCCAAAAGCACTCGCATTGCCCGGTAGAGGACCTCTTTGGTGCGCCTTACCAACCGGCGGCAAATCTTGTTGCATTCAAACCTGTTGTTCATACAGCTACTTACATGGTGCATTACAGCAGCAACTGGCATGGCACCACCTTACACAATGCCTCACTTCGGGGGCCACCTCTAGCTTAGTTTTTAGCGCCACCATGTTATAGTACCTGCTTTTGATGAAGCAGGTGGCTTTATACATGTATTACCTTAAACCTAACGTTCCGGTCTGGGATATGCTATTGGCATAGCACTAGTCTTAAAAGAGCGATGGCAACCTATCCAGGCTGCTATACTAGTATTGCTAAAACTAAAGTAGTGTTTATAACTATCCGACACATTTTAAAATATCCGGTGCTGGCCATTTTGCTTGCTGTGGCAGGCATGCAACCATTGCTGGCGCAGCATACAGACCCGGTCCCGTCTGGGCCTGTTGATGCGGCTACAGAACAAGACTGCGGCCTAACCATTTCGGGCAAGATACTGGACCACGACACGCGTGCCACGCTGATAGGAGCAACTGTGTATATCCCTCAGTTAGATAAGGCTTCCGTTGCCGATGCGTATGGCAATTACCACTTTCACCACCTGTGCCGGGGCACTTATACTTTAAAAGTAACCTACATCGGGTACGAAACAGAAAGCTTTACGCTGAAGCTCGGCGCATCAACAGTACGCGACCTGCAGCTGCATGTAGATGCCACCACGCTACAAACTGTAGAGATTACCGGCAGCAACTTAAAGGAGCAGGCACAGTCTTCGCAAATACTCTCGGGCAGAGAACTGGAGGAGACGCGCGGCCTTTCGCTTGCTGAGTCACTTAAGGGTCTTGCAGGGGTTACCTCCATTCAAACCGGCCCTACCATTTCGAAACCTGTTATACATGGCATGCACAGTAACCGTGTGCTATTGCTAAACAACGGTGTAAGGCAGGAGGGGCAGCAATGGGGCTCGGAGCACGCTCCAGAAATAGATCCTTTTGTAGCCAGCGAGATGAAGGTGGTAAAGGGAGCAGCTGGTGTTCGCTACGGAGCAGATGCGATTGGCGGCGTAGTGATCGTTGAGCCGAAAGCACTTCCTGACTCTGCCGGTATCGGCGGCGAACTAAACTTGGTAGGCACCACAAACAATCGCCAACTGGCAACATCTGCCACCCTAGAAGGCAGGTTAAAAACTGTGCCCGTAAGCTGGCGTGTACAAGGCACCTTTAAAAAGGCCGGCAACGCACGCACTCCGGATTACTACCTTGAGAACACCGGCTTTGAAGAGCGAAATTTCTCTGCAGGGCTTGGCTATAAAAAGGAGCGGTTTGGGGGTGAGTTGTTCTACAGCCAGTTTAATACTGAACTAGGTATACTTAAGGCTGCACACATAAAAAGCACTACAGACCTTTTATACGCCATTGAGAGGGGCAGGCCGGCAAACGCAGACGAGGTTGGCTTTACCTATGACATAGGCAGGCCGTACCAGGATGTGCAGCACCAACTGCTGAAGGCAAAAGCTTACCTGCTTACCGGGGAGGCCGGCAAACTAGAGTTTGTGTACGGGTTGCAGCGCAACCTGCGCCAGGAGTATGATGCCCACCGGGAGGGCCCAAGACCTGCCCTGGAACTTGATTTGATTACGCATACTACAGAAGCTATATGGGAGCATGCGCCTGTTGGCAATTTTTCGGGTTCGGTGGGTGTAAGTACCATCTACCAGAACAACACGTATGCGTACAGCGATTTCCTGCCATACTTTACAGGTATTACAGGCGGTGTTTTTGCTATCGAGACGTGGCGCAAAGATAAGTTACAGCTAGAAGCAGGCTTACGTTACGATTACAAGCATTTGCTGGTAAAGCGGCTCGTACAAAACCGCGACTTAACAAAACCTGAGTTCGACTTCAATAACGTGTCTGGTACGCTAGGGGCAATGTATGACGTAGGCTACCACCTTACCTTTGGCCTTAGTGCCACCTCGGCCTGGCGTGCCCCCAACGCGAACGAGCTATTCAGCGATGGAGTGCACCACAGCTCTGGTGTATACGAACTAGGTGATGCAAACCTAAAGTCGGAACAGGCTTACAACTTCGAGGCATCTGTGGATTACTTTGCAAATGCCCGCCTAAACGGAAAGCTGAGCGTGTACCATAACTTTATAGACAATTACATTTACCAGGCGCCGCTGCCAGAGCCAAAACTCACGATTAGCGGTTCGTACCCGGTATTTGAGTATAAGCAGGCAAATGCAACCTTTACAGGCGCCGATCTTAGCCTGGAGTATAATCTGCTGCCAAACCTTACGTTAGATTCTAAAACATCTATCGTGAGGGCAAGAAACACTACGGCAAACGACCACCTGATAAGTATACCCCCAGACAGGTTTGATAACAGCCTACGCTACGAGGCAGGCGACTTAGGCAGGTCAGGTATACTTAAAAATACATATTTTACCTTAGGTGGTGTATATACCGCAGCGCAGACCAGAGTGCCTACCAAAACCGATGAAGACTTTGCACCGGCACCCGATGTATACTTTCTTCTTCAGGCTGAGGCTGGCACTACAGTATACTTTGGCAGGCAAGCAGTTGAGTTCGGCATTACAGGAAACAACCTGCTTAACGCCCGTTACCGCGAGTATTTGAACCGCTTCCGGTACTTTGCCGACGACATGGGCCGCCTGCTTATGCTGCGCATTAAAATACCTTTAGATTTTAGCAAAAGTTAGTTTTTAACCGTTCACAGTTTTTAACAATTTTTACATCAATCAGAACATTAAACTTATGAAAAGATTATTCAGACCATATCTAGCTTTACTTGTAATGGGATCTTTGTTATTTACAGCTACATCATGCAGCGATGATGACCCGGAGCCAATAACAGAAGAGCAGGAACTGATAACCACACTAAAGATAACGCTTGTACCAGAAGGCAAGAGCCAGTCTGTTGAGGGCACTTACAGCGACCCTGACGGAGAAGGAGGCAACGATGCAACAGCCAATACTTTAAACTTAGAGGCTAATACTGTTTATAATGCCACCATAAAGCTTTTAGACGAAAGTAAAACACCTACGGTAGATCTGACAGGTGAAGTTGAGGAAGAAGGAGATGAGCACGAGCTGTTTTACGAGTTGCTGGAGAATCTGAATTTAGGTATAACCAAAACCGACATTGACAAAAACAACCGTCCGCTTGGCCTGAAAGCCAGAATCCAAACCAACGGAAGCAGCACCGGCAAGTTACGCATTACATTAAAGCACCAACCAGGTTTAAAAGGCAACACCAGCGATATAACCAAAGGTGAAACCGATGTACAAGCTACCTTCGATGTTGTAGTGCAATAACTTAACCGCACTTTATTGATTATCTAAACCTGCGCCACCTGCCTTTGATGTATGTTATCACAAACAAGATTAAAGCAGTTGTGTGTTAGCAAAATGCAGCCAACGTGGCTTAAGATAAACAACCGTAAAATTTAGACATATTTCTTAAAAGGGGCACTTATACTTAGGTGCTCCTTTTTTTGTCTGCGGGCAAGTAAAAGCGAGAGTTGGCATAATATAATCGCCTTATAATATTTAGCGGAATCAACCTTAACGAAATGCAGGCTGAGCTTGCTGTAGTCGTTACAGACACAACTCCGCTGGGCCTTCAGGCTAAATTCACGGCAGTTAAAGCAGGCATCGAAACGCTGCACATAAACCTAGACGCAGAAAAAAGACGGGGTAAGTCTTATGGGTGGCACGGTGTTTAATGCCTTATACTTTGTAGATGTACAGCGCTAAAGAAATGCTTACTACAGCAACAAGGGCAGCTATGTAGCTGACCTTGTTTGTTTTATACTTTTAGCCCCTTTGCCTGCAGGTCGTCTATTATTTTCTGCATTCGCTTTGCCTTTGTTTCCGGCCGTTTTGCATCCAGTACTGCTAAAACATATTCTTTCCGATGGGTAAAGGCCAATTTATCAAATATGCTCTCTACGCCAGCTTGTCTTAGGGCTTCTTGCATGTCATCAGGCACGATTACTGTTTTGGTTTTCCGGTCTATGCCTGGTAAATCTATGCCAAACACAGATGGCTTTGCACGCTCTGATGCACGCCTGTACCTGGCTGATGACCAAGTAGTATCCAACGAAACCAAGCGTGTAGACTCGTAACCAAGCACTGTTACTGCTTTCCAGCCGTCGTCGCGGCTAAGGTCTGTTTTTATACCTGATGATTTTTTAGGATAAGCAATCCAGAAAAGCACGTTAGGTTTAAGCAATGGCACTACTTGGGGCACAAATCGGTTCAGCTCTTCCACGTTGCGCACAAATAGCTGCACCGCTTCAAAAGCACCGGATTCAGGAACTTCAGTAGCGTTTTCATAAGTATATCCTTCACCCGCCAATACCTTCGCAAAGCCATCAGGCGCATTCAGGAGCAGCACATGGCTATCAGTTTTTAGCTGTAGTTTCTTTCCTAGTTCAGCCATACTATAAATAAAGTTTTACTTCCGGATCAAAGTCCTAATCTAATATAAAAGTAGCAGCAACGAAAGCATAGGTCATTCCTTTGCAAGTTATCAAGGACGGCTTCTACTTAACATCTACATCTTACTGATGGCACAGCGGCTATTGGGTTATGTTCGCCTTTATTGCCACTAAGCAATTTGCTATTAGCATCGAGGGCAACTGTTACTACTATTGTACCTGATAACGCACGTGGGCTGAGGAGCCGCAAACTGTCTCGCTCAGTTATTTAAAAGGCAGCGCTTTATACTTGGAGCCATCCGTTAGGCACAGGCGCTAATCGTCATTTACCCTCATAAAAGACCTCTGCAGGTTATTTGGATTATACAGAACCTATTTAAAGAGGCTATACTTTATAACATAGCCTAAATGATATATTTAAATTATTTTAATAAACTGATTACCAGAACTAAGCATTTACTAAATACAGCGGTTAAACAACAACCATAAGCCAGCACAGCAAGTATAACTATTTATATATGTTTCCTATAAATAATACTCGCTTATGGTTAAAACCTCTACTCTAAAAATTTCCGATTATATCTTATTACCTTTTTTGGCACTTACATTTGCTTTTGCATCTTGCTCCACGCACATAGACAAGGACAAGGACGCTACTGCAAGTACTGAAACTGTGGCTCCTCAAAAGCCTGCCGCTGTTACAGTAGCCGCTATAAAAAGGACATCTGATGAGGTATACTTCGACCTGATTGCTGAAACTAAAAACTGCCTCGGAGAAAATCTATGGTTAGGCGGTAAACTCGAAAGTACAGACAAAGTTGTACTTAGCAATTCAGGAGCATTCTCTAAAACCAAAGTGTTTACTGTTACAGAGCTAACCGCTACCGGGCTAAGCTCTAATAATGCCTATCAGGTAAACAGCAACAACACCTTACAGGCCAGGTACGACAACAAGGGCACCATTTACCTGCAGTTAAACGATGGACAGATGCAGCTAAAACCCTACCCAAGTGCAGACCCGATCATGGTAGCCTATCAGCCTAACCCTAATGATGGTTATTTTGATGGCACGCTTGGCCGCTGGAGTTGTAAATAAAACAGGCTTTAAATGAAAAGGGGCGACTTGCATCTGCAGGTCGCCCCTTTTCATTTCATACTTTAATCAATGTCCTCTTCGTCTGCATCATCACTTTCAAAACCCATTTCCTTCATCCGTTTGTCACTACTTTCTAGGGCGGCTTTCAGTTCCGGGTTATTTTCGATGCGCTTGCCAATTTCTGGGTTAAACATAATCTCCAGGATGGTTTTGAGGTAAGGCTTTGTTTCTGCACGCTGCTCAAAAGCTTCCTTATCTTTTTCGGTCATGCCTTTAATCCAACGCTCTAACTCAGGTTTTATACCCTGAAGCGCAGTCACCATTTCATCGTTAAGCTTATGCACCATGGTTACAGTCTTCTTATCATCTTTCTCGGCAAAGGCGGCTTTCAACCCATTAGCATACTTCTGCATGATCTTATCATACTTGGCTTCGGTAGGGTGCGTGTTTGCTGCACTTGCTACGGTTTGTAAAACAGATGCTGCAACTGGCTGCTGTAGCATTACCCCTAAGCCCATACCGGCACTTAAAAGGTAAAGAATTAATTTTTTCTTCATAGGTAGATTTTGTAAGCGGTTTTATTTAACTAAAGTAAGATATTTTTGAATCTTTAGCAAAAACAGGAGCAGGTATAGACTAAAGATATGGCACTATTTACTTTAGTATTTCTGTTATATAGCATCAAATTCGTAATTTTGAGAATGATTTTATACAACGTTACAGTAAGTATAGACAACCAGGTGGCCGATGAGTGGCTGCAATGGATGAAAAGTGTGCACATACCTGAGGTGATGGGTACAGGCTATTTCTTGGGGAACCAGATTTGCCGTGTAATGGAAGACGAAGATACAGGTGGCACCACCTATGCAGTACAGTATACCTGCCGAAGCGTAGAAGACCTGCTGGAGTACCAACGTGATCATTCGCCGGCATTGCAGCAAAAAGTAAACGACCGTTATGCCGGCCAGTATGCCGCATTCAGGACGATGCTGGAGGTTGTGGGCGTAAACGTAGAACGCAACGAGCAGGAGTAGTAACCATACTTAATAAGAAAGCCGCACCTGAGCAGTTTAACTTGCTTAGGTGCGGCTTTTATACTTCAGCTACTACTATACAGCTGTATAATTCAGTATCTGCTCCTCTGTCATGTTGCAGTTTATCCACTCACCATCTAAGTTAGCCCCTATCTTTTTATAGAAGGCAATAGCCGGCTCGTTCCATTCCAGCACCTGCCACTTAAAACGTTTGGCACCGGATAGCTTTGCTTCTTCTGCTACAGCATTAAAAAGCTTACGCCCAATGCCTGTGCGCCTGTACCACTCTGTCACCACCAAATCTTCCAGGAAAAGCATTTTACCTTTCCAGGTAGAGTAGGCGGTATAGTATAAGGCAATGCCCACAATACCATCCGCTGCCGTTTCAGCCACAAAGAATTTAAAAATCGGATTCTCACCAAAGCCATCGCGCTGCATATCTTCCAGCGTATTAGTTACCTCCTGCGGGGCACGCTCATAATCTGCCAGTTCCTGTATAAGGCCATGCACTTGCGGCAAGTCATCTATTGTTCCTCTGCGTATGTTCATTTCAATTGCGATTTCTGTATCTTAATTCTTTAACTCCCACTCCGTTTTCGCCTGCACCAGTTCTTTGCCGGTGTCCTGGCTGGTAAGTTTGTGCAAAAGTATACTTTCTGCTTCTCCCATGCCAGCCTCAGATAAAACGGTATCTCCTAGTATACTTTCGGCTTTATAAATGATGTCTACTTCCCGGAGGTGCTTTTCCAATACTTCGGTAGGCAGCGTATCGAGTATCCATTGCAGGTAGCGGGTGTTGGTAACGTGGCGGTTCAGGTCAATGTCGTGCCAGCGCACAGGCATTTGCTGCGCATGCTGTACATCCTGTAACTGCGGCAGTTTACCTTTTGCAAAAGGCAGCGGCTCCTGACCCGGCACTACTTCTACTTCCATTATAAAATCAGGCACCGACACCAGCTGGCGCTTTACCACATCCATTACCAGCCACACACTTGTTGCCTGCCCCAGCAGCTCCTTCTCTGAAGTATAAACCCTAAAGTCGCGGTGCAGAAAAACACGCTCTCTGCCAGATGCCCAGGTTTCTACGGTTATACTTTCGCCATGCTTCGGGTAGCGGAACATCTCTACCCGCATACGCTGCAGCACCCACGTCAGTCCATGCTCCAGCAGGTCATACATCGATATACCCAGGTCTTTGGTATTCTCCCAGGCTGCCTCCTGCATATAGCTAACTAGTGCCGGCATGGTGGCTAGGCCACGGTAATCTATTTCATTTGAGCGGACGGTAAAGTGGCTGGTACCGGGATATGATTTCATAGGTGTGCGCTGTGGTATAGTTGCAAAGTACGGAAGAATTAAAACAGATGCTGTCTTTTGCCTTCAAACAAAAAAAGCCGCGCTACCTGATGCAGGCGGCGCGGCTAAAGTATAAATGGCAGATTTATACTTGGCTGTTACTATTGATTAAGGTACGGGTTAACGCCCATGTTCTTATAAACAAATGCCCACGTGTCTGCCCACTCCTGAATAACTAGCGATGTTGGCTTACCGGCACCGTGGCCTGCACGCACATCTACCCTTATTAAGTAAGGATTACCCGGAGCGCCTTTGTCCTGCAGCTCAGAGATAAATTTGAATGAGTGCGCTGGTACTACACGGTCATCATGGTCGGCTGTTTTAACCATAGTAGCAGGATACCTCACACCTTCTTTAATGTTGTGCAGCGGCGAGAAAGTATGCAGGTTCTTAAACTGTGCCTCGTCGTCTGATGAGCCGTACTCCGGCACCCATGCCCAGCCTATGGTAAACTTATGGAAGCGCAGCATGTCCATTACACCAACAGCAGGCAGGGCTACTTTAGCCAGTTCAGGGCGCTGTGTCATAAAAGCACCTACCAGCAAACCACCGTTAGAGCCACCAGCCACAGCCAGCTTTTCAGATGAAGTATACTTTTGGTCGATCAGGTACTCGGCAGCCGCGATAAAGTCGTCGAATACGTTTTGCTTGTTTGGCGTCATGCCGGCCTTGTGCCAGTCTTCGCCGTACTCGCCGCCACCGCGCAGGTTTGGCATGGCATAAACACCTCCGTTCTCCAGCCACAGCATATTGGCAATGCTAAAGCCAGGTGTCATAGAAATATTAAAGCCACCGTAAGCGTACAGGTAAGTCGGATTCGTACCATCCAGTTTCAGACCTTTCTTGTGCACAATAAACATCGGTACTTTAGTCCCGTCCTTCGAAGTATAAAACACCTGCTTCGTCTCAAAAGCATCAGTATCTACATTAACCTCTGTTTTGCGGAACTGCGTTACCTTGTTGTTTGGCACATCGTAGCGGTAAATGGTTGGCGGGTAAGTAAAGGAAGTAAAGGTAAAGAACGTCTCCTTATCCTTTTGGTCGCCTCCAAAGCCGCTTACCGTGCCCAGGGTGGGCAGCTCCACTGTATTAAGTTGCTTGCCGTTCTGGTCGTATAATACCACCTGACTGGTAGCATCTTTCATGTAAGTGGCTATTATACGGCCACCTACTGTAGATACGCCCTGCATTACATTCTGCGACTCCGGCACCACTACTTTCCAGTTTGCCTCCTGCGGTTTCTTTGGGTCTATCATCACCAGGCGGTAGCGTGGGGCGTTCTTATTCGTCATCACTAACAGCTTGTCTCCGAAGTTATCCACCACGTTGTACTCGTTTTCAAAGCTATCTACAATTGGCTTGATGGTTGATTTTGGATCAGCCAGGTCCTTGTAGTATAAAGCGTTGGCCCCACTTGCACCTTCTGATACATTTAAGATCAGGAAGCGCTCATCATCTGTAGTCTGCCCGTAGAAGTTGCGAAGCGGCTTGGTCTTATCTTCGTAAACCAGCTGGTCCTGGCTCTGCGGCGTACCAATCTTGTGGTAGTATACTTTGTGGTACTCGTTCTTATTAGCCAGTTTATTGCCTTCAGTTGGGGCATCGTAGCGGCTGTAGTAAAAACCGTCTTTGTGCCAGCTTGGGCCCGAAAACTTTACCCACTCAATTTTGTCATCCAAAGTTTTGCCAGTAGCTGCATCCATTACCTGGTAGGTATTCCAGTCGGAGCCGCCGCTTGAGGTGCCGTATGCCACATACTTACCGTCTTTAGAGAACTGAAGTGCAGTAAGGGCCACGGTACCGTCGTTGCTCAGCTTGTTCGGGTCGAAAAATACCTTTGGCTCAGCCTCCAGCGTTTCCTGCACATACAGCACGCTTTGGTTCTGCAGGCCATCGTTCTTAAAGAAATAATATTTGCCACCTTCTTTGAATGGAGCGCCATACTTTGGGTAGTTCCAGATCTCGGTCAGGCGGCTCTTGATCTTATCTCTGAACTCGATGTCGTCCAGGTAGTTAAACGTTACCTGGTTCTGTGCCTCTATCCACTGGTCTACCTCTTGGTTATGCGTCTCCAACCAACGGTAAGGGTCGGCTACCTGTGTGCCGAAGTAATTATCAACGTGGTCTACTTTTTTTGTATTCGGGTAATTCAAGTTGCTCTCAGCTGTTGCAGTAGCTGCTACTGTAGTTTCTGTTGTCATGCCTGTGGCAGTTGTATCATTTTGAGTTGATTTGCAAGCCGAAACAGCTGTTAAGCCGCCGGCCAGCAAAATTGCTGTTGTCTTTCTCATAATCACTTTGCCTGTAGTTTTGTTTAGCGTTGAGTGTAGCAAAGAACTAATATACGCATTTTATGTATAAAGCCGTAGCATGCCATGATCCAGGTACGTGTTTCGGGCTCCGTTTATACTTTATAATCAAGTGTTTTAAACGAAAAAAATCTTAGAAGGCAGCGCATACAACAGATACTTATAGTCATTACTTTTGCGGGCCTTTATTTAAAGCGGAGGCTTCTGTAATTAACATAAACGATGGTAGAAGAAGAAGAGAAGTTGCTGCAAAAATTTGAGCAGATAGCCGATAGGTTATCCGATAAAGGCTATGCAATTGTAGATAATTTTCTGGAGGCTGATGAGGTGCGCAACCTGCTGGATGTACTGCAGCACCACCAGGAACAAGGTACGTTTAAGAAAGCTGGCATAGGCCCTGCAGAAAATGTTACCGTAAACAAGCAAGTACGCGGAGATTTTATTCGCTGGATAGAGCCCTCAGAGGCATTGCCTCCCACCCGGATTTTCCTGGACCGCATGCACGAGGTAATGCGTTACATTAACCGTACTTGCTTCCTGGGCCTGAAAGACTTTGAATTTCACTTTACGGTATACCCTCCCGGCACCGTTTACCAGCGCCACCTCGACCAGTTCAGGACAGACGACCACCGCCGCCTCTCGTTTATCTGCTACCTGAATGATGACTGGAAACCAGAGAATGGTGGCAACCTGCGTTTATACTTGCCAAACGACGATGGTTCTGAAGAAGAGGTCGATATTCTGCCAATTGCCGGCCGCCTTGCCTGCTTCAGAGCCGATATGATTCCGCATGAGGTATTGGCTGCGAACCGCCACCGCTACAGCCTTACCGGCTGGATGCTGGACCAGCTGAACGAGCTGACCTTCTTGTAGAGGCGCCAAAATTTGCACCTCTACAACTTATCATCAGCTGCACCCTTAAATCGTATTTTTAATGGGCGTTGCTGCCTTTGAGTTCCTGATCAGCACTACGTACTGGCAAGCTTTTATAATAGTAGGTTTATCATCTTGCACTTGTATGTTCTGGCCGGGCAACAGCACTTTAGTTAATGCCAGCCTGGACGAAGTACGGTAAGGCGAATTTCTACCATCTACTTTAAAGATTGAAACTGAATTCTTTTTCGTGAGTGCCTTCAGGTCTTTAATGCCATCTATAAAAACCATCGGCCCATCGCTGTTTACCCAGCTTGTAGTTACATAAGCCTTCCCGTCGCGCATAGCCTCTGGCATTACAATGGTCGGCATCATGTTCTCGCTGTCTAACGACATAATATTTAACGATACCACCTTGCCTTTAAAAGTGTTCATCTCATGCTGCAGCAGCGCCGCAAATGGCGTTCTGCCACCGCCTACCTGGTTTTGCATAGCGTGTGTGTATCCCCACATGCCGTAAAACTGATCATTTTGCCACCCATGCACCTCGCTAAGTTTATTCAGGTTTAAGTACATCACACTATCCCTGTTCGTGCTGCTTTGAACATACTGTACATTTTGCAGCACGTGCTTCAGCGCCTGTTGCTCAGCCAGCGGCAAGGCACCGGCAACCGTTTTAATTTGGGGCTGATGAGAAACCAGGTATGTGCGTAGTGTTTCTGCTTTTACAGTATCGTTGTTTACCAGCAGCTGCAGCGTATCAAGTGTGTTATCCGAGCCGGAGCTATACGTTGCCAGCAGTTCTTTCAGGTGGCGCTGCGTTACCTGCATATCCTGTATCTTATCTACACCTACAATTTGTATTTGCCTCGTGGCTGGTAATGTTTTGTTTAGGGCATAAATTTTCTTCAGTTTATCATAAAACTCTTTGTTCCCCCATTGCGCGTTATACTTCACCCAAGTATCAAAAACATAGCTCAGCAGCTTTTCATTTCCTGTTTGCAGGTACTTGTTCAGGAAGTAAGCCTGGCTATAGTCTACCTCTGCCAGGTAATGGGTTAATCCGGCTTTCTTGTTCAGGTGTTGCAGCAGTTTAAAATCCAGTTCCTGTGGCATGGCATACCCGTGCACCTCTCCTAAAAAGTATACCTTGTTCTGATGAAAATGCTCGTCAAAAATCTTGAAGTCATCCTCTGCGCTAAGGCTGATTTCCTGCATGTTTTGCTTTAAGTACTGTTGGTGTACGGCACTCTCGCCGCCTACTGCATATAAGGCAAAAGCAAAGTATGCGATGGCGCCAAGTATAAGTAGTGCAAAAGGGGCAAGTACAACAAAAAGGGCGATGCGTTTTAAGGTTTTTCTCATGGTTCTGTGTTTTAAGTTCTGCACCAAAAGTATGATGCAGTAAAACACGCCGCTTGCAAAAGGGCTTAAATGCAGCTTTTAGGGCTGTTTAGCAAACTTTGGGACGAATGACAACCTTTCTGGGGTGTTTAGTTTGCCAGGAACTGCTCTTTTACCAAAGGTGCATAAGCCCGTGACACCGGAACCGGCTCAGGCACTTTATCCAGGTATAATTTGTAGCCTTGCGCGTTGCCTGTAACAGCACTTACTTTATCAAGATTAACGAGAAAAGACCGGTGACAGCGGGCAAACATGGGCAGGCTTAACTGGTCCTGCATACGGCTAAGGCTGCTGCGCAAAAGGGTTTTAGTTAGTTTGCCGTTTTCCATGTGGAACACGGTGCAGTAGTTATCGCTGGAGGCAATATAAAGCAGGTTGTTGGCAGGTAGTATAAGTTTGTCTTTCCCGTTTTCAGCCAGCAACTCTACCTTAGTTTCTTCTTGTGTGGCAACAGGTATTGTTTGTTTTGCAGGAGTAGCCGGCGTACTGTATTTGTTGGAGAGGTAAGCATAGTTAAGCAGTATAAGTATAGTTGCCGGAAAGGCACCTACCATAAAGCAGACAACTACCATGTACATAATCTGCGTTAGCGAAAAAGGCATTTGCCCGGCAAAGTAACCATACACGACACAGAAAAAACCAGCCATTACAAAACCAGCCATGTTCCGGAGTATCTCTTTCCAGACTGTCCAGTTACGTTCTGCAAAAAAAGTCTTGAGTATACTTCGAGAAAGATGGAAATCCAGTAGACTTACAACTACGGCCACCAGTCCGTAGCCGGCAAGTATAAGCGTTTTGTAAGGGTGGTGCCAGTTATAACTCCCGAAAGGCTGAAACACAACAAGTATAAATGCGATCAGCACACCAGAAAGTATGGCCTGCAAAAGTGCCCTTGAATTGCGTGGGTCGCGTGCCGGGTAAGGTTGCCGAAGAAATGAAATCATACGGTAGCGCAGAATAACTTCATACCTATACTTGCCTTAGCCGCTACTGCGAAAAATTGATTTCGGTGCTGTCGCCGATATTCAGGCTGTGGCTGAAACCCCGGAAAGAGGCATCGCTGCCAATAATAGAGTTCTGCATAACGGCATAGCGCAACTCTGAGTAAGACCCAATAATGGAGTTGCTAAGTATGGAGTTCGTGATAGTGGTGTTATCGCCGATAGCCACATTAGGCCCGATGATGGAGTTTGTAATGTTACAGTCCTCGCCTATACTTACGGGTGGTATAATAATGCAGCCGGGGCAGCGCTCGCTGTAATCGTTTGTCCGGAAGCGAGGGCGGTTAAGCAAAGTGGCGTTGGCAGCCAGCAGGGTATCTTTTTTACCGCAGTCAAACCAATGGTCTACTCCCCAGGTTACCATTTTCTCGCCATGCTTGATCATGTGCATCAGCGCATCGGTTAAATGGTACTCGCCTTGGGTGCGTATATCCTCTTTAATAATGTGCGCTAACGAGGATATGAGTTTGGACGGATTTACTATTTTATAAAGGCCTACCAGCGCAAAGTTTGACTTCGGAACCTTCGGCTTTTCAACCACCTTCACTATAAACTCATCGTTGCCAACCTCAGTTACGCCGAACAACGATGGCTTTGCTACCTTTTTAACACCAAGCACCGAGGTGGGCGCATCTATAATAGGTTTCAGGTCTACATCTACAATGGCATCGCCCAGCATTATAAGCAGGTTGCTTTCATGCTCGTAGGTGTGGCGGGCAACCCACAGCGCGTGGCCAAGCCCTTCGCGTGGCTCCTGCACCACAAATTCTGCGTTTATCTGCGGGTACTTTCTTCGCACATACTGCTCTACCTTCTCGCCCAGGTAGCCAATAATAAAAACGAAGTCTGTGATACCGGCATCCAGAATTTTTTCGATGATGTGCCCAAGTATAGTATTATCCGCCACAGGCACCAACGATTTAGGCTGCGTGTGCGTGTGCGGCCTAAGCTTTGATCCAACTCCTGCTACGGGTATAACTGCTTTCATAGACTATACTTTTCATGCAATATATCTATTTTATGCTGTATTTTAAACTTTATCCTGCTTTAATACCGCATTAAATTACCCTAACCTATATCATTACAGCACCTGAAAAGCAATCATAACATAGTAATCTGTTAATTTTATCATATTTATTGCCTTTCACCAACGCAGGTTTATTAAATTCGTACTGATATAGCTTTCTACTGCTATTATCAACGTATAGTAATAACATATATACATACCATTCAAACAATGAAAAAATTATTCTTCTATCTTATCGGATTTGTCATCTTAGCTTCTCAATCATCGTGTGGCTACAATACTATGGTGCAGAAAGACGAAACCGTAGAGGCTGCATGGGCTAATGTGCAAAACTCCTATCAGCGCCGCGCCGACCTTGTGCCTAACCTGGTAAATACAGTAAAAGGTGCTGCAAACTTTGAGCGGGAAACGTTAACAGCTGTGATTGAGGCCCGCGCCAAAGCCACCAGCGTAAACATAAGCCCCGACAACCTGACACCGGAAAACCTACAGCGCTTTCAGCAGGCACAGGGCGAGCTGAGTGGAGCCTTAAGCCGTTTGCTTGTATCCGTGGAGAAGTACCCGGAGCTTAAAGCAAACCAGAACTTTTTAGAGCTGCAGGCACAGTTAGAGGGCACGGAAAACCGCATATCCGTAGAAAGGCGTAAGTTTAATGAGGCCGTTCAGGATTATAACACCACGGTACGGTCTTTCCCTAACAACCTGATGGCTGGCATATTCGGTTTTGAGCGCAAAGGCCACTTCGAGGCTGAAGCAGGTGCACAACAGGCTCCAACGGTAGAATTTTAAGTTCGCTACTTGTTGGCCGCTTTCAAGTAAAGGCGATCAACTCTCAACAATCAAACTATGCCAAGAGACATCATAACTCCTGCAGATGAGGAGAAGATATTAGCAGCCATACGCGAAGCAGAGCAGAACACCTCTGGCGAGATACGCGTGCACGTGGAAAGTAACTGCAACCAGGATGTGCTGGATCGGGCAACCGAGGTTTTCGCGGAACTGCACATGCACCAGACCAAGCTTCGCAACGGCGTGCTCTTTTATGTTGCCCTCGATGACCACCAGTTTGCTGTGCTCGGAGATGCAGGTATAAACGCAACCGTTCCCGACCATTTCTGGGAAGACATCACAGCACACGTAATCAAACATTTTAAACAGAAGCACTACGCCGAAGGATTGGCAGAAGGTATACTGATGGCTGGGCAACAGCTAAAAGCACACTTCCCATACGACCGGAAAGGCGATGTAAACGAACTGAGCGATGATATCTCGTTCGGAGACTGATAAACCATGAAGAAACTCTTTTTACTGCTGTATCTCTGCGTTTTCAGCGTACTGGCATTTGCCCAGAGCAGCGAATTCCCGCCTAAACCAAACCGCCTCGTTAACGACTATGCAGATATGCTGTCGGCGGAGGAGGAACAGGCGCTGGAGCAAAAACTCAGAAATTACAGCGACACTACCTCCACGCAAATAGCCGTAGTGCTCATGACCTCTATCGGAGGTTACGACCCAAACCAGTATGCTGCCGAACTCGGAGAGCGCTGGGGCGTTGGCAAGGGCAACTACGACAATGGCCTGGTTATACTTGTGGCAAAAGAAGAGCGTACCGTAACCATACAAACAGGGTATGGCCTGGAAGAGTATGTTCCAGACGCGCTGGCTAAAAGAATAACCGAAAGAACGCTGAAACCGGCTTTCTCAAGGGGGCAGTTTTACGAGGGGATAGACCGAGCCACCAGTTTAATTATCGACTTAGCCAGCGGCGCCTACCAGGCAGACCCGACTCTGGAAGGCGAAGGTGAAGGAGAAGGTGGCCCATCTTTAATCTTTATCATCATCATCGTTGTGCTGGTACTTATCATCATATCCAAGATGGGTGGCGGCGGAGGCCGGGGCAATAGGCGCTATGCCAGAACATTTGGCGGCCCTGTGTTTATCCCTGGCGGCTTTGGCTCGTTCCAGTCAGGAGGTGGTGTTTTCGGAGGCGGCGGAGGCGGAGGCTTTGGCGGCTTCGGAGGAGGTTCGTTTGGCGGCGGCGGCGCAAGCAGTAGTTGGTAACACCTCTCTAAAGTATATGCATTTAAGTGTTAAAAGGGCTGCAAGTATGTTTTTATACTTGCAGCCCTTTTATATTTCCGGCCTACTAAAGACGCAGCAATTTTATACTTTAAGCCATACAAACTCTGTTAGTCTTTACTTGATCTATGGTTTTGTAATCATTTTAAGTTAATCGGCGTTATACTGTTTTATCATTTCAGAAGAAGCAAAAGCAGGCAGAAAAGGTTAATGAAGTTATTCGGAGATAGTATAAAAGCAAAGGTTGTAGTTGGGTTTGGGCTTGCCATAAGTATGGTAATTGTCGCTATCTACTTTACTTACGCCAGCTTTACACAGCTTCTAAATTCTGTAGACGAGCTATCTAAACCTAATGTAAAGCTTTCGGGTCTGCACCAAACGCTGTCCACTATCTCGGCGGCAGAAAGCTCTATCCGGACCTATACGCTAACCACCAACGACCGTCACTTTAAATCTTACTTAAGCCACCTGGATACGATTGAAAGCCAGCTGGATACCCTGCGCACGCTAATGCAAGGCAATAGCAACGACATGGCAAAAATCGATTCTATTGCCGTACTGCTCAAGACAAAGCAAAGCAGCCTGCAACAATTTGTTTCGCTTAAAAAGGAGCAGCAGCGTTTAAATCTTTCCGATAAGGCCATGCGCCAGATTGCATCATCAGCCGAAGAAAAGCCGCTCTCAACTACTATCAGGCAACACACCACTACTACCATATCAGACAGGCTGCCAGCTATCAAAGAGCCTGCAGAAATAAAACCGCAGCCACAACCTGAACCTGAAGAGGATAAAAGGGGATTCTTCAGCAAATTGTTCTCTAAGAAAGAGAAGGAAGCTCAGAAATCTGCCGCACCGCCCCAGGTGATTATACCCGAAATAAACGTTACCCGGGAGATTGAAGTAGACACAAACAAACTACTAACGCCTGTTGCACAGCTGGCAAAAGTGCGCCGCATACTAAACGATGTAAAGCGCGAGGCTGAAAAGAAAGAGGCCATACTACAAGCCCGTGAACTTGCACTACTGCACCAGGACAAGCAGATAATGGACCAGATCCGGACAATGATGTACGAGCTGGAGCAACGGGAGCAGGCACAATCGGAGCTTAACCTGGTGCGTGCCCGCACAGAAGCCAAAAAAACATCCACTATACTTTTAATTGTAGGCATCATAGGTTTAGGCAGCGGCATAGCATTTATACTAGTTATTCTGCGCGATATTACTCTCAGCAACAACTACAAATCCAGCCTGATAAGGGCACAGAAACAATCGGTGCAGCTAGCGCGTGCTAAAGAGGCTTTTGTGGCGAACATGAGCCACGAAATGCGCACTCCGCTTAACGTTATACTTGGCTTTACACAACAGATGCGACACACGCCCCTGCAACAGCAGCAGCAGGAGCATGTAACGGCCATCAACAGCGCAGGCCAGCACCTGCTGCACATTGTAAACGATGTACTGGACCTGTCTAAGATAGAGGCCGGCAAACTGAACATCAATCCTGTGCCTTTTAGCTTAAAGCAGTTGCTAACAGAGCTAGAGCAAGCTTTTACCCTGAAAGCATCCAGCAAAGCTGTAAACTTTAGCTGCCAGATATCAGATACTATGCCTGATGCCCTGGAAGGCGATGTGCTACGCATAAAGCAAGTGCTTTTTAACCTGGTTGATAATGCCATTAAATTTACACACGAAGGCCATGTGCAGGTTAACGTTACACTAAAGAGCCAACGCCGCAGCCGCATTACCACCTGCATAACAGTAAACGATACAGGTATCGGTATTGACAAGGAGCGCCTGCAGCATGTGTTCGGAGAATTTAACCAGGCCGATGACTCAATACTGCGCAAGTATGGTGGCACCGGCCTTGGACTTTCTATCAGCAAGAAGTTAGTAGAGATGCAGGGAGGCACCTTAGCAGTTGCCAGCGAGACAGGCAAGGGTACTACATTTACCATGGTGCTGCCTCTACTGATGGCCAGGCAGGCCATAGAGGCACCAGCCAAAGCTATACTTGCGCCAAGCTCTTTTAACGGTTACACCGCTTTAGTAGTAGATGATGATGCATTTAGCCGCACCCTTTGTGAGTTAATGCTAAGCAGATGGGGCATGCGCGTGCTTCTTGCAAATGATGGCCACAAAGCGCTGGAACTTGTAAAGCAACACAAATTTGATGTTGTTTTAACAGATTTGCAGTTACCCGGTGTTAGTGGAAAAACTGTTTCCAGGGCTATCCGGAAGTATGATAAAAAAGTACCTGTCGTGGCTTTGTCAGCGAACATATTAAGCAACGATCCTGATTTTTTCAAAGGCTCTGCCATTACCGGCCATTTATTAAAGCCCTTCACCGAACTGGAGATGCACCAACTGCTGGCCAGGGTTCTGCCCGCCACCGTAACACCTGCTGTTTTTGATGATAGTAGTATAAACGCTGAACCCATAGAAGCAGATGCTGAAGAGCCTCTTTATACATTGGAAGAAACGAAGCGTTTTACCGGTACCGACTCTCAAATACTCGCGATGGTGCTAGAGGTGCTGCTAACAGACCAGGAACAAAATTTGGCAAAACTAAAGGAACATGCTGATGCTGCGGATTGGCAAAAAGTTGGAGCGGTCGCACACAAGATGATCACGGGCTTCAGGCAATTAAAAGCAGCTACTGTAGTGCCTCACCTTGAGGTGCTGGAACAGGTACTACATGTTTCGGATGCAGATACGTCGGCTTTACCAACAGCTGTAAAACAAGTACAGCTAAATGCCACCATAGTACTGCGCGCCTTGCATCAGGAATTGGAAAGTATAAAACAATTGGCAGAACAACAGGCTGTATAGAGTTTAAGCGTCTATATCGTAAATTTTAAGTTTGTTGTATAGCGTTTTACGGTCAATTTTCAGCAAGCGTGCCGCCTTCGATTTATTATACCGCACTTGCTCCAGCGTCTTTAGTATCAGCTCCCGCTCATTGCGCTCGGTTATACTTTTAAGATCTGTTTCCACATGGTCTGGCAGCACATTTATACTTGCATCTGCTGCTTTAGCCACAGGCACATAGTTCACTACCTCCGGCGGCAACACCTGCGTCGTAATCACATCAGCCTTGGTAAGCAAAACAGCCCGCTTAATTACATTCTTAAGTTCGCGTAAATTGCCTGGCCAACTGTAGTTAAGCAGAACCTCTTCGGCTGCGGTATCAAACCCTATAATGTTTTTCTCCAGTTCCTGATTTGCATGGTATAAAAAGTGCCGGGCAAAAAGCAGCACGTCTCCATTACGGGCACGCAAGGGAGGTATATTTATCTTAAACTCGTTTAGGCGATGGTAGAGGTCTTCCCGGAACTGGCCTTTGCTAATTGCCAGCGCCAGGTCTTCGTTTGTAGCGGCAATCACACGCACATTAACATCCATATCGGTGGTACTGCCAATTTTACGGATTTTACGCTCCTGCAGGGCACGCAGTAGCTTTACCTGCACCTCATAAGGCAGGTTTCCGATTTCATCCAAAAACAAGGTACCGCCATCGGCAGCCTCAAACTGCCCCTTCTGGTCTGCAAGTGCTCCAGTAAAGGCTCCTTTTACATAACCGAACAACTCGCTTCCGGCTAACTCTCTGGATAAAGTGCCGCAGTCTATCGCTGCAAATGGTTTGTGTCGCCGCTTGCTGTTCTCATGTATGGTGCGGGCAACATACTCTTTGCCTGTGCCACTCTCCCCCTCAATAATTACCGACAAATTGGTAGGCGCTACTAGCTGTATAAACTCCTCTATCTGGGCTGATTCAGGGCTTTGACCGTGCACGTACTCCGCGTTAGCAGATGGCTGTTGCTCCGGCTGCGCGTACGCTTTCTTTTTAAGGGCGTTTTGCACCAGCAGCAATGTCTCATCGGGGTTAATGGGCTTTGTAAGGTATTCCAAAGCTCCCATTTTAATGGCTCTTACGGCAGTTTTTATATCCGCGTAAGTTGTCATCAGGATAACAGGAGTTGCCGGCGATATCACTTTGATCATACTTAGCAATTCCAACCCATCTTTATCTGGTAACCTGAAATCAGTAAGCACTAAATCAAATGTGTGCTCTCGGAGCAATTTTAGTCCCTCTTCTGCGCTGTGTGCTTCTTGCACCTGGTACTGCTGTCGCTTCAGGAAAGCACTTAGCATCAGGCAAAAGGCGGGATCGTCGTCTATAACGAGTATATGTGGCATAAGGGCGGCAGAAAATTCGTATTACTTGCTCAAATAGCATATCCTTAAACAGCAATATGCTGCTTAAGGTTGTAAAACATTATTCTGGGTGGTTAGCTATACTATGTAGTTATAGTTTAATAAGGCTACTGTAAAATCGAAATGGGCTTAAAACAGAAAAAGCCCCCGCGCCAACGGAAGCTTTCTCTTTATAACTTATATATGAATGGCATTAGCCACTTAACTGGCTTATCTCAACAGCCTTTGTTACTAACAGCTATGCAACATTGTTGCAGCACGTAGGCATTTACAAAGGCTGGTAAAAATTTATGAGTTTCGCCAGCTCTTAGATCTCTGCTTCTACAGTCGATCTTAGCAAATCCTGGCGGGGCGTTGGGCTTCGCTGTATGCTGCGCCGGACTAGCCACAATTGCGGTTGGCCCATGTTGTGCAGCTGCAACAGCTAAAACACTTTTTTGTATCATAATTTATCAGTTAATGCTTTTTAAATATTCTAGTTCATGAGCCTTACTGTCGGCCCGAAACCAGCTTTCCGTTTCTATAGAAGCGGGCTACTGTTCTCTTACGCTCTGTATTGGTGAGGTATACTTCGTACATTGGCTTCGGGTCTGCTTGTTGAACAGAGGCTTTAACCATGTATACTTCGCTTACGTTCCATTCTCTCAACTCATTACTTTTCAGAGCTTGCTTTACAGCCTTTGGTAAATCATCTTTACCAATTTTCTCTTTGCCCGGCTCTTGAGGCACACCCTGCAGCGCACCTTCGGGCAATTGCGATGATGCCGCAAACGGAGCCTGTGCCTTTGCACCAGAAAAAACTCCAACTGCTACTAACACAATAACAAGAGCAAATATTTTATTCATAAATCTATCGGCTATCATCAGATTTGATTCTCTCTAAAGAAGAACCATGCCAAATAAGTTCACAAAAAATAAACTGCTTAAAATAAGCCAATTACAGCACAAATACTTCCCAAACCATAATTCCACATCAGCCTAAAAGTGTGGAAAAATTCTACACTTTGTGGGACAGTACCCCAATGTGTACTACCAACAACAGGTGCAGGTAAAACAATTTTCATTCTTTCCCTTATTTACTCTGTAAGCAATCTATTGCCAACACAGAACAAACACTATTAAAATTGATTAAATTAGCCGCATGAGTGAACCACGCAAGAAACTGTTTCTGCTAGATGCCCTAGCGCTGATATACCGTGCCCATTTTGCTTTCAGCAAAAATCCGCGCATCAACTCCAAAGGCATGAATACCGGTGCCGCCTTAGGCTTTACCAACACGTTGGTGGAGGTGCTGCAAAAAGAGAAACCTACCCACATTGGAGTGGCATTTGATTCGGCGGCAAAAACGTTCAGACACGACAACTTTGCTGCTTATAAGGCTAACCGCCAGGCAATGCCCGAAGACATATCATTGGCTATACCTTACTGCAAAAAAATTGTAGAAGCCTTTAATATTCCGGTGCTGATCATGGATGGCTACGAGGCCGATGACATTATCGGCACGCTTGCCTGCAAAGCCGAGAAAGAAGGCTTTGACGTGTATATGATGACACCGGACAAGGATTACTGCCAGCTGGTAACTGACCACATCTTTTTATACAAGCCGGCTTTTATGGGCAACGCCATCGAAGTACTGGATGTGCAGAAGGTGCTGCAAAAATGGGAAATTGAACGTGTAGAACAGGTAATAGACATACTTGGTTTGCAAGGCGATGCTGTGGATAATATACCAGGCATACCAGGCATTGGCGAGAAAACGGCTAAAACACTTATACAGCGTTTTGGCTCTGTAGAAAACCTTATTGCCAATGCTGACCAGCTTAAAGGGAAGCAGAAGGAAAACGTGGTTAACTTTGCGGATCAGGGCATGATGTCTAAAGAGCTTGCTACCATACACCGCGATGTACCGATTACTTATAGTGCTGAAGCGCTGCACTACGATGGACCCAACGAAGAACAGATAACCGAACTTTTTGCTGAGTTGGAGTTCAGGCAACTGGCACAGCGTGTATTGGGCCAGACCTTGGCAGCAGCTACTACTACCACAACTGCACGGCCTGCAGCTCGAAAAGGCAAGGCTACGTCATCTTCCCAAACATCCCTTTTTGATGGCCCTGCTACTGATGTAACAGAGGCAGAAGCAACAGGAGAAGCTATACCGGCAATGATGCGAAGTATAAAAACTACGCAGCAGGATTATCACCTCATTAACACACCAGAGCGGCGCGAGAGCCTGCTAAAGTACCTCTTAAAGCAAGACGAAATATCCTTTGATACTGAAACCACAAGTATAGACCCGATAACTGCCGCATTGGTGGGCATGTCTTTTTGCTACCGCCCTGGAGAGGCGTATTATGTACCTGTGCCGCACAACAACCTGGAAGAGGCGCAGCGCATTGTAGAGGAGTTTAAGCCTGTGCTGGAGTCTCCTAACATTGCCAAAGTAGGCCAGAACATCAAGTATGACATACTGGTGATGAAGAACTACAAGGTGGAAGTACAGGGGCCGATATTCGATACGATGCTGGCCCACTACCTGCTGGAGCCCGAAATGCGCCACAATATGGATGTGCTGGCCGAAACATACCTTAACTACAGCCCTGTGCCTATTACAGACCTTATTGGGGCGAAAGGTAAAAACCAGAAAACAATGGCCGACCTTGCTCCTGAAGATGTAAAGGACTATGCCTGCGAGGATGCTGATATTACGTTACAGCTGAAGTTATACTTTGAGCCGCTGCTGCAGGAGCAGGGCCTGATGAAGCTTTTTAATAATGTAGAGAACCCGCTGGTACAAGTATTGGCCGATGTCGAAAAGGAAGGCATAAGTATAGACTCTAATGCCCTTGCAGATATTTCGGAGCAGCTGGAGGCAGAGATTACTACTATTGAAAAGCGTATCTTTGAGATTGCGGGCGAGCAATTTAACATTGGATCACCAAAACAGTTGGGCGAGATACTGTTTGATAAGCTGGAACTGCACGGTAAATCCAAAATCAAGAAAACAAAAACCGGCCAATATGCTACCGGTGAAGAAATACTTATTAAACTGGCTGGCGAGCACGAAATTGTAAGGCTTATACTTGACCATCGCCAGCTTACAAAACTGAAGTCTACGTACGTGGATGCGCTTCCGCAGCTGGTGTGCGAACTTGATGGCCGCGTGCATACGTCCTTTAACCAGGCGGTGACTGCTACTGGACGCCTAAGCTCCACCAATCCAAACCTGCAGAACATCCCGATAAGAACGGAGAGAGGCCGTGAGATACGCAAAGCCTTTGTGCCGCGCAACAGCGACCACCTTATCATATCTGCGGACTATTCCCAAATAGAGCTGCGCATTATGGCTGATTTTAGCGGAGACCCTACCATGAAAGAGGCTTTCCGGAACGGACAGGATATCCACGCCTCTACGGCTAGCAAGGTGTTTCATGTGCCGCTGGAGCAGGTAGACAGCGAAATGCGCCGCAAAGCTAAAACGGTGAATTTCGGCATTATTTACGGCATATCAGCTTTTGGATTGGCAGAGCGCTTAGGTATACCACGCCGCGAGGCCGCCGATATCATTGAGGCATATTTCCAGGAGTTTCCGGCGGTAAAGGAGTACATGGATAACACCATTGAGAAAGCGCGTGAACTGGAGTATGCCGAAACCATTTTGGGGCGCCGCCGCTACCTCCGCGACATTAACTCCCGCAACGCAACGATACGCGCCTTTGCCGAGCGTAATGCTATAAACGCACCAATACAAGGCACAGCCGCCGACATCATCAAAATAGCCATGATTAACATAAATGAATACCTGAAGCAGGAGAAACTAAAAACGCGCATGATCCTGCAGGTGCATGACGAACTTTTGTTTGATGCCCCTAAGGAGGAGGTAGCGGTGGTGACGCCTAAAATTGTAGAGCTTATGACAAATGCCCTGCAACTTAGCGTGCCGATGGAAGTTGGCTTGGGCGTTGGCGAAAACTGGCTGGAGGCACACTAAGGATTATAGCTTTCAGGATAAAGGCATAATCAAAGTAAAGTATAAAACATCAGAGGCGCTCTTGAACGGAGCGCCTCTGATGTTTTATACTTTGACTAAGCCAGCTCCTGCAGCCATTGCTGCGCTATTTGGCGTGCTGTGGTGGTGGCTTCTTTGCCAGCTCTGAAAGCCTTTTTCCAGTCCCTGGACTTCGCCTCAAAAGTTGGGTCCACGAATTTCATTTTCCCCCTGCCATTATCTTTTAAAGCAGCATTAAAGTCAATGTCCTTGGTTTCGTTCAGAAACTGCTGCAACCGCTTTTTCACAAATACCTGCGCACTTGCCGGGTACTCCTTTTCCCACTTAACCATGTTTTCCTTGTAAGCTTCTTTCTCATAAGTATGGTTTTGAGCAGAGCCGGTTGCCAGCATCTTCACCATTTCGCTGTTAGGGTTTTCGTACTCCTTTAGCTGCGCCTTTAATGTTGCCAGAGATTCCGCCATCATTTTTTTCATCTCAGCGTCCATCTTCGCCATAGACTCCTCGGTGCTCTTTATACTTTTCTTCAGGTCTGTTACCATCTTGTTCCGTATGTCGGCTTCAGTCTCGGCAGGGGCGGGCTCCTGAGGCTTATGTTTTAGCCTTAGCGCCTCATACTCCTTCTTAAAGGCATCGCTTTGCGTGTGCTGTTTGGCATAAGCCATAGCGTCTTTCACAATGGCCGCCCTATCGCCTACAGCTATACTTTTAATATTTCGGGCAGCTGAGTGCGCTAAGTAACCTTCTAAAATGGATCGGGAAATACTTTGGTCAGCTTCGGTTTGGCTCATGCCCAGGCGCTGAAATACGGCCTCGGATACGCTGCGCGTGGTGAAAGAGAATAAGCCAATGCATACTATAAAAATAACAATGGCTGAGACTAGAGACAAAATGCCTCTTCCTGTGCTCTCTGTTGGAGCAAAGTAACTTCTTTTCATAGTTTTGTAGGTTTGGTAGTTATATATAAAAGACAAATTTATAAGTATAAATTTATAAATTATACTAACTAAGGATGCTTTTTAGCGAACGGAGGAAAACACAGGATAAAGCAAACAAAAAAGGCACCCCGGTTTGAGGTGCCTTTTTTATAACTTAAACTTCTGTTAATTACGGAAGTAAAACTGCTCTGTATTGTGTAACATCCACTTGAGGAATGCTTGCATTATACTTTGAGTTAATATTCTTGATGATCTCGTTAGCAACAATAGCATAGCCGCGTGGCGTTAAATGTACTGCATCTAAAGAGAATAGATTACCTGTGATAAACGTAGGGCTATAAGCTACACCGTTTTGCGCAAAACCACCTTTGATTGAGTTAAAGAAGGTGTTCATGTCAACTAATGCCAGGTTCTTTGCCTGAGCTGCTGCAGCTAGCTTATTGTTAAAGTCTACTGTAGCTGCTTTAACGGCTGCAACTTCTGCCTCATCAAGCACCTCGCTGTTAGCTAAAGGATTAAAAGGGCTGAAACCGTGAGGAATCTGATTTGTACCAACCGTTTCAGGCGTACCTACAGTTGATGTAAGCAGGATGTAATCCGTAGCTTTAGCCTCACGCATCTGGTTATCTTTATCAATGATGTAAAGCTTTGTTTTAGCTGCGGCCGCCGATTGCATGATCTGAGCAGTAGCCTTTGTTGTGAAGAAAGGCACAGCAGTTACATCTGGAATGTTGATAATGGCACCTTTTGCTGCGTTCTGCCCTACTAGCGCATTTACCATAGCATCCAGGTTAGACTGGAAGGTATTAGATGGAGTAATAGGAGCAATACCGCCTGAGGTAGCATATCCAAGTACGTCGTTATTGCCTAACCACATTGTAAAGAACGTCGGATTAGAAGCTGCAACTCTGTTTACGTATGGTAAAAGTGCGCCTGTTGGTGTAACGTCATCCGGCAAGATGCGCTCGTAGTATGGGTTAAAGCCCATAGGGTTGTTAAAACCATAACCAGGCGTACTAACATCAGCCATTCTGATGCCTGGTATGCCTAAATTGTTGATTGGCTCTAAGTATGGTGCAAGAAGCGGCGTTTTTCCGTCCTGGCCCATTCCTACAACAGCAAGATTTTCTCTAACAGGAGTTAAGGTTGGGCTTGTTGGAGATGCAAAACCTGTTAGCCTCAGGTAGCCAGAACCGTTGCGCTGTGCATCAGAGAATAATGGTTGCTTAAACTCACCGCCGCCAGCAAACGCAAACTGTTGCGCAAGTATAGCAGGGTAAGAGTTTAACTGCCCTTCCAGGTACAAGCCATTATCTTGGTATCCAGCTGTTAACGAGTTACCAACAGCTACATAATTCTCAAGATTTAACTCACCCGAAGACGGATTTGCTGAATCTATTTCTGGATCGCAGCTTGTTAAAAGCATACCGGCAGCTAATGCCAGCATACTTGATTTATAGAAAAACTTTTTCATGACTGTTTTGGGAAATTAGAAGTTGTAATTCAGAGCTAAACCAGGAATGTAAGCAACAGATTTGAATGTACCACTCACACCTCTTGAGAACTCAGCTGTATCTGTTCTTTCTTTTTTGTTGATGTAAAGGAAAGAAGCATCAACGCTGAACTTATCTGAGAAAGCGTAACCGATACCACCAGAAATACCACGAGAGTCAGCATCCGGTGTTTCAGGAGTTAAATATCCATCCTGCACAGGAGTCTGGTCGTAATAAGCACCTGCACGTAGCGCTAGTTTATCATTTAACTGATACTCAGCACCGATACGGTAAATAAAGGCGTCGTCGTAGTTTCTTGCACTCTCAGACACGTTAGAACCACCAACAGGCTGCGTGAAGTTAAAGCGAAGCGACTCGTATGCACTCCAGCCTACATGGCTAACATCGGCGGCCAAGGTAAGCTGCTCGTTAACTTTATAACCTAAACCAAGTGATAAAGTAGCTGGCAATGGCAGCATAGCCGAGAACTCTGTGCCTTCAGGGAAGTTGCCTCTTGCAGCAGCTGGCACGTTTGTGAAGAGTACATCACCGCCTTCTACTTCAAGCTCTATCTTAGAGCGATAGTCTATACCGATCGAGAACTTTTCAGTTGCCTGGAAGAAAGCACCAACATTTACACCGAAACCTGTTTTAGCACCGCCATCAAGCTCAATGCCGCCTTCTGCGCCCTGAGCGTTTTGCACAGGCAGTACACGCTGCAGATTTACAGCACCTGTAGCTACTACAAAGCCTACGCCTAAACCAAGTTTATCAGATACTTTGTAACTAACGGTAGGCTGGAAAAAGATAGCCTTCAAATCAATTTCGTTCAGACCGAAACGTCCGTTCCACTCTGTTCCCCAGTTTACACCGCTACCAAAAGGCGTATATACACCCAGGCCTACTGTTAACAGGTCATCTACTTTGTATGCCCCATAAACATGGAAGGGTGTACTGATGCCGTTATCAGCTTCAGTAGTGATGTTAGACTCTGAAGGCTTGTAAGCGATTTTAGAGCTTAGAGCACTTGCGCCGATGGTTATCCCATTCTGACGAATGAAGCTCATGGCACCCGGGTTAAAAAATATACTTGAAGTACCGGTTTCGATACCTGTACCTGTATGGCCCATACCGATCTGGCGCTGACTTGCCAGGTTAACCTGATATCCTCCGGCCATAGCTGTACCCGAGAGTAGTGCACTACCAAATAAGGCTAGTAATTTACTTTTCATATAACGCAATTTAGAATGTAGGGTGATAATACGTCTAAACAAATATATACATTTTTTATACTCGGCATACCGACTATCTCTGCTTTTTTCAAATATTTTTTAAAATGAGTCGAAAATCTTCTGTAGTCCATCTTGCAGGCTTGGTATTTAATACCTCGCCATCTATTACATAGCGCATACAAACCTGTGGCAGATCTGAAATATCACCCCGGACTCCGTGATTGGCATGTTAGCGGCCATAGCCCCACCAAGCAGGCTATACAGCCCAAAGCCATGGCAACTGCAAGTGAAGGAATTAACAATAGAGCAATATTTTCAGCCTTAGGCTTATCCAAAAGCTTTATTATACGTTAGGATATGCTCTTTAAGTTAATAAATATGTACGATGTTATAATAATAGGAGGAGGACCGGCCGGTTTGAACGCAGCTATGATTTTAGGCCGCTCTAGAAGAAAGGTGGTCGTATTTGACAGCGGCGAACCCCGCAACCGCTGGTCCAGGAGTATGAATGGCTTTTTGAGCAGCGATGGCATGAGCCCGGAGGATTTCATTAAAAAAGGACGCGCTGAACTGGCAAAGTATGAAGTAGAGCTTGTGGATGTTAAAGTAGAGTCGGCTACTTACAGCAAAGGCCAGTTTATTATAAGTGATGATGCAGGCAAAGTATACCACTCTAAAAAGTTGGTTCTGGCAACAGGATTAAAGGATAAGGTGCCGCCAATAGATGGCGTCGAAGACCTATACGGCAAAAGCGTGCACCATTGCCCTTACTGCGATGGTTGGGAAAGCCGCGATAAGGCTATAGCCGTGTACGGCAAAGGGCGCGATGGCATTGGCCAGGCACTCGCTATGAAGAACTGGAGCAGCAACGTTACCTTATATACAGATGGAGCCGGTAAACTAACAAGCCAAGACATAGCGTTGCTTGAGCGAAACGAGATAGCCTATGTAACAAAGAAAATTATCAAGCTGGAGGGCGAAGATGGCCAGTTAACGCATATCGTAACCTTAGGAGGCAAAAAATATGCACAAGAAGCCATGTTTTTCTCTACAGGCACAGAACAGCAATCTGGTTTAGGCACACAACTTGGCTGCGAGTTCACAAACAAAGGAGTTATAAAAACCCGCAGGCTTCAGAAATCAAATATTCCGGGCTTATTCGTGGCTGGTGATGCAGCGCGCGATATGCAGATGGTGATTGTTGCCGCAGCAGAGGGAGCCAAAGCCGGGGTAGCCATTAATATGGAGTTACAGCAGGAAGAGCGCAAATAAGCCTCTTCTTATGCTGCACCTATAGCTTGTTCGTTGGCACCTTTATCCTGTAAACCGGCAATAAGCATAGCGCTACCTGCCTCTACCGGCTGGAACAGGTGCTCTTTCAGGCAATAGCGGTAGCCGTGCACCAACAAGTGCATTTTAAGGTTTTCAACGGCTATGGGCTCGTTCTCGGCGGCATCGCGCACTTTAGAAAAAGTAACTTCGCTGGCATCAATAATAGTAACTACCCCTGGTCCAAACACCTCTACCTGGTTGCCCTCTTTAATGATGATGCCTGTTTCCTCGCTAAGCCCGATCCCGATATAATCCGGGTCGTGGGCTACAGCGTGGGCTAAGCGCCCAAACCGGCCTCGCTCTGCAAAGTGGGTATCAATGTATACTTTCTTTATAAAAGAGCAGCCGGTAGTGGTTTTCATCTCTCCTTTTATAAGAGAGTAGTGGCCATACCCATCGTAAATCATTTTATCAGACATGATAGCAGCACCTGCACTTGTGCCTGACACGATAATAGGTTCGTTGATATACCTGGTTCGCAATATCTCTAACAGCTTAGACCCATTCAGGAAACTTGCCAGGCGTACCTGGTCCCCTCCGGTAAAGAAGATGACATCAGCCTGTTTTATGCGCGCCAGGTTATCCTGTGTATCAGTAGGGTGCTCCTCATCAATGCGCATAAAGCGCACTTTATTGCAGCCTAGTTCCTCAAAGGCCTCTTTATACGCCTGCCCCGACTCTTCTGCCTCGGTGGCTGCTGTGGCTATCACCTCTATGTTGGAGGTTAGGTTACATATTTTAGAGTGTATTAATTTGATAAGGCCATCATCGTCTCCGCCTCCGAGTGCTATCAGCTTTCCTTTTACTTTGTTCATATGTTTTTACCCCTGAGATAGATTCGTTATACTTTAGAAGCCGGCCCTAAGTTGGCTTTTAGGCCAGGTATACAGCAGCCTGTGTTACAGATTATATAAATAGCACAAATAATCAAAGCAAGTATCCTACCGGCAGCTCCTGCTATACTTAAATGTTACGCAGTAGATACAATATAAAGTGCGTTCATTTTACTTACACTCTTTAGCTTAACTGCAGCAAAGGCCATGCTTATACTTTATGTTCGCTACCGAACATAAAAGTGTCCGCTGCCGGACATATCCTCTCGCATCAAACACAGATTAATTCATTTCAACTTACTGAATATCAGTACTTTATGAACATTGGCACGTAAAGTGTAATATTCCAATCAGAAATAAAAAATAATTTAGCGACACCAAGCAACCATTGTTCTAATGCCGCTATCTATTAAATCAGAAAGACATTATAAACCAGAACATTAAATCTTACTACTATGAAAATCATCATTCTTCTTTTCGTTTTTGTAATAGGTTTCGGAGCCAGCGTTAAAAAGCAGGCAAACGACATTAAAGAGCTAAACAAAAGAGCAGAGCTCAACGAGTTCAGAGCACATCCTAACCTGTTACCTGTTGTTGAGATAGTTGCAGACCGCATCTAACATAAAGCAGCTTTAAATTAATAGACTACCGTTTTAGCCACAACCCCACATACAACTATGAAACTCATTATTCTTTTATGCTTTATGTTAGGCACCTTTTGTTTTGCAGCTAAAGATGCCCTTAGCACCAGAAACACACAGCTTGTAAAAAGCGAGCAAATAGCATTAAAACCCACAGCATTTCAGACTGCTACCGGCACCCAGGTTATCTGTAAATTATAATCTGGGGCCGCAGTAGCCCTCGCTAACTGCCCCAGGCATGTTATCTTCAGCATTGGTTTTTGAGCAACTTATAAGCCAGGTACAGCCACAGGCTATTCTGAATGGCGCATGCAAACTGGCAGGAGCAGCAGTAATGTTATAAAACATACCTTTTATGCTTTTTATATGTTGATCTAAAAAGATAACTTTACGGACCAGTACTTGCTGAAACGCAGCCCGGTATTGCAAAAGGCTGTTAGCGCCAGGCAGCAGCACCCTGTTTATACATAAGCATTTAAGTGCCAACCCGCTGTTACAGGCAGTTGCTACACCAGGTATAAGACTTTAGATTTTAAACGATACAGGAAAAGGGCAAAACCCCTGTTAAAACCAACTTCTTTATTTAGCGCAGCTGGCAAAACATAGGTTAGATACATATTACTACTGCAAGCCCCAACTTGCAGGTCTGGGTAATTAAACAAACTTAAACAGAAAAATAAGTTAGGTATGCAAAGCTGCCGCTAAATAACGCTCTTTTCCTCAGGAAGCCCGGCCCCACCGGGCTTCTGCATTTTACAGGCAGTTAGCAATGCTCTATAAGGTTAGTTGTCCTTCTTTTTAAAGATATCTAGGATACTGCCGTTTTCCTGTTCCTTTTGGTTGCGCTTCTTCTTTTTGGAGTCCTGCTCTTTGTTACCGAAAGGCCACCAGCTCTTTTTCTCTTTCTTTTCCTTCACAATTACATACCTTACCGATATTCCCGACGACAGATCTACCCAATCAGCATGGTGTATGTGTACTGCCGGTTTAAGGTCTGCTGACAATAGTATGGGCAGGCCGTTTACTTTATACTCTAAGCCAAGTATGGCATCTGCGCCGGTAAACACACCACTATCTTTTAAGTTGCCTACGTGGGCACCGGCGCCAACATAATAGTTAAACCTTTTGCCAAGCAACGGGAAGTGCCACTCATACAAGGCTGTGCCGCTGTACTCGTTTGATCCAATTGTTGCTATACCTTCTATAGTGCCTTTCTCGTGCAGCTTCTGCTGTATAGATATTCCAAACTTATCGCTTTCAAATCGTGGCCCCAGGGCTGTTCTATACTTCTGGGCATATCCTGTTGCGAGTGCTCCGGTAATAAACAGTAAGGTAAGTAGTAATTTTCTGATCATTGTAAGTGCAAGTTGTTGCTGATATTCTAAGTATAAAGTTTTGCTGTGTTGGTAAATAAGTTAGTCAGTACACGGCCTGGTGCATATTTTAGCTGCCGTATATACAAGCTAACGGGGCAGCTGTAGCACAAAGCATGCCTGTTCTGCATCTGCCTTCATTTTTGTATCATCTGTGATGGAGAGATCGCGTTAAAGTATAACACCTAACGTAAACACCTTACATATCGTGTCTGTAACCGCGGTTGGATTTTTTAAGCGACAGTTTCTTCTTGCTTTCGAGCCTTTGCCTTACCGATGCTTTGGTGGGTCTTGATGCCTTTCTCTTTTTTTGCTGTGTGAGTGCCTGCCGCAGCAGTTCGTAAAACCGCTTTATACACAACTCTTTGTTCTGCAATTGGCTGCGCTCATCCTGGCAGACTACCTGCAGGTATCCCTCGTTGTTGATGCGGCCTGCCAGCTTCTCCTGCACCAGCGCTTTCTCATCGGCAGATAACAAGGCAGAGTTTTGCACATGAAACTTAAGCTCCACTTTAGTGGCCACCTTATTGACGTTCTGTCCGCCGGCTCCCCCACTTCTGGATGCCTGAAACTGCAATTCTTTTTCTAATTCTCTGGCTTGTAGCTGCACGATGCTATAACATTAAAGCGATTACCTGTATCCTACTTACGAAACCATACTTTAAAGTATAGCCGTACTAGGTATTACAAATTAACAATAAGTATAAAACATATACGATGAAAGAATTTACCAGCCATGCATATTCGGCAAGTGCGCTAAGCCATACTTCCTTATCCGGCAACTCCAAGCCACAACCAGCTAGCCTACATGCAGCGTGCGTTTTAAACAACTTAAACAGCGCTGCACTTTAAACCAACGTTACTATGAGAGAAAGAGACCTTTGGTACAAAAGAGCCGTTATCTATGCCCTGGATGTAGAAACATTTCAGGATTCTAACGGTAACGGGATAGGCGATTTTCAGGGCTTGATAGGGAGGCTTGATTACCTGGCTACACTTGGCATTACCTGCATTTGGCTGCTGCCTTTTTACCCCACACCTAACCGCGACAATGGCTATGATGTAATGGATTATTACAACGTAGACCCAAGGCTGGGAACATTAGGCGACTTTGCTGCTTTTATACGCGAAGCCAAAGAAAGGGGCATGCGTGTTATCGTGGATCTTGTCGTCAATCATACTTCGGACCAGCACCCGTGGTTCCAGGATGCGCGCCGCGACAAGAACTCAAAATACCGCAACTACTACACCTGGAGCACCGAAAAACCAGAAGACCCTGCTTACAAACCAGCTTTTAAAGGTTCTGAAAACAGTATCTGGAGTTGGGACGAAGCAGCACAGGCATACTACCTGCACCGCTTTTATGCACACCAGCCCGATTTAAACTTTAACAACCCCGAGGTGCGCAGAGAGATACATCACATCATGGGCTTCTGGCTTGCATTGGGCGTGTCCGGGTTCAGAATAGATGCTGCCCACATACTGGTGCAAAGCGATAGCGAAGACAGCACCGTAGATTTTTATGCTTTGATAGAGGACATGCGGGAGTATGTGAACCTGCACAGCCGCGATGCGATACTGTTGGCAGAAGCCTCTGGCCCGCCAGAGATAGTGGGCCGCTTTTTTGAGGGGGATGACCGCATGCACATGATGTTTAATTTCCTGCTGAACCAACATGTTTTCCTGGCGTTGGCGCGCGAAAAGGGCAGCTCAATCTCTAAAGGATTAAAAATGATGCCTCCCAAATCTTCTAACTCGCAGTGGCTAAACTTTTTGCGACACCACGATGAGCTTAACATTGAGGACCTGGAGCAGGATGAGCAGGAGATCATATTCAAAGCCTACGCCCCCAAAGAAGACATGAAAGTTTATGGCCGCGGCATACGTCGTCGCCTGGCGCCTATACTTGGTGGCAACCGCAAAAAGATAGAGCTGGCCTATAGTCTGCTTTTCAGCCTGCCGGGCACACCCATGATACAGTACGGCGCGGAAATAGGCATGGGAGATGACCTTAACCTGCCAGAGCGCAACAGCGTGCGCACCCCTATGCAGTGGGGGAACGAGCTGAACGGTGGATTTTCTAAAGCAGTAGATAAAGAGCTTATACGCCCGATAATTGACAAAGGCGAGTATGGCTACCAAAACGTAAACGTGGTGCAGCAGCAGCACGATGGCGGCTCTTTGCTAAACTGGATGGAGCGTGTTATAAGGTTGCGCAGGCAAAGTCCTGAATTCGGAGACGGCGAGTATACCATTCTGGAAACCAAAGACAGCCGCTTATTTGCCCACAGCTGCGAACTAGAGTATAAAACCGTTGTGGTGCACAACCTAAGCGGCGATACCTGCCAGCTATACTTAGCAGAGCTATGCGAAAACAATATGCACCTGGACGAAATCTTCGGCAATGCAGCTTATACTTTACCCAAAGACGGCAACGTGGACCTGGAGCCATACGGTTACCGCTGGTTCCGGCTGCACAAGCTACCCGAGGTAAAGAAAAAAGAAGCCAAAAAGAAGAAACAAAAAGAGTAACTATTTGACTAACAATACCAAAACAACTGCGTTAATGTAAAACACAAGTATAAGCGCAGGCATGAAATGGTCCTTAAACCTTGGTAGTATAGCAGGCATCAAAATTCTGGTGCATTGGACGTTTGTATTGCTGATTGCCTGGATCACCTTTTCGGAGGCGCAGCGGGGCAGCGATACAAACACCATCCTGCTGGCTATCGGTTTTATACTTACTGTTTTTTTGTGTGTGGTGTTGCACGAACTGGGCCATGCACTTACAGCAAAGCGCTTCGGTATCAAAACCAAAATGATAACCCTGCTGC
Source organism: uncultured Pontibacter sp. (assembly GCF_947492645.1). GTDB lineage: Bacteria > Bacteroidota > Bacteroidia > Cytophagales > Hymenobacteraceae > Pontibacter. The sequence continues at coordinate 123,580 of NZ_CANLMZ010000001.1, forward strand.
CCATAGGAGGAGTAGCCAGCCTGGAGCGTATGCCTGAGAAGCCAAAGCAGGAGTTGCTCATAGCTGTGGCTGGCCCTGCTGTTAATGTGGCCATTGCGCTTTTACTTTGGCTAACCTTGCCCTCGTTGCAAAACATCCCCAACGAAGAGTTTTTTATCCGGATTACGCCTGCCAACTTCCTGTACTTGCTTTTATTTGTTAATGTGGTGCTGGTGGTGTTTAACGCCATACCTGCCTTCCCGATGGACGGTGGCAGAGTGTTGCGCGCGCTGCTTGCCTTTAAACTTGGCCGGGTGCGTGCCACGCAGATAGCAGCAAACCTGGGGCAACTGCTGGCAATCGGTTTCATATTTATCGGGCTGTTCTATAATCCATTCCTTATCCTGATAGGGGCTTTTGTGTTTTTTGGCGCCTATGCCGAAAACATGCTGGTGCAGCACCTGGACTACTTGCGCGGCCACAGCGTGCGCGAAGGTATGATGACAAACTTTGTATCCCTGGCCCCTTCCGAAACAGTAAAAGATGCCCTGAACAAACTGCTTATGGGCTCAGAGCACGAGTTTATCATAGAGCTGGAGGGCAAAGTAGTAGGCATACTTACCCGCATGCAGTTGATACAGGCTGTAAAAGAGGAACAATTAAATATCGCCGTTTCAGAGATCATGTCCCATGATTTTAGAACTTTTAACGTGCAAGATAAACTCTCGGAAGCCTATACCGAACTTCAGAAAACACGTGCTCCGCTCCTGCCTGTTTTGGAGAACGGCCGCCTGGCAGGTGTCATCAATACCGATAACATCAATGAGTTTATCATGATAAAATCTGCGCTCGCACATTAACAATTAACCGAGATTAATTTTCTGCCCGGCGCATTTACAAAGCTTTTCTCTCAGTTAGGCTTACTATTCATTTCTTGTGCCTCTACTTACTTTTTTACATATCCCGCCATCAACTACGAAAAATATCGTAATTAAAATTTCATTTTACGAAATCATTCGTATATACTTGTAGTGCAACTAAGCTGCAACCTTAACTATCTATAAACTATGACTTTGGAAAAAACACCTAAACCCACCGAATCTGAACTGGAAATATTGCAGGTACTTTGGCAACACGGCCCTAGTACTGTCCGGTTTGTGCACGAAGAGCTAAGCAAGAACAAAGAAGCTGGCTATACTACTACCCTGAAGCTGATGCAGATCATGGCTGATAAGGAAATGCTAGAGGTAGATAAATCGAGCCGTTCGCACATTTTTCATGCTGCCCTTGAGGAGGAGAAAACGCAACAGCAGTTGCTTGATAAGTTTCTGGATGCCGCTTTCAGGGGCTCGGCCAGCAAGCTGGTAATGCAGGCACTCGGCAACAGCAACACATCCAAAGCAGAACTAGACGAAATCAGAAACTTATTAGATAAACTGGAAGGAGGTAGCAAATGAACCACATCCTGAATTTATTTTCCGAAACCGTTGTGCAGGCCCTGGGCTGGACCTTACTGCACTCGCTATGGCAAGGCGCTTTGCTGGCTATCATACTTAGCCTGCTGATGCTGGTGCTGCACCGCCACTCCTCTAAAACACGTTATACTATAGCAGCAGGTGCTTTGCTGTTTCAGGTGCTCGTATCGGCTGTAACTTTTGATCATTATTACTTTCTGCCTGCCCCAGAAACAGCAGAAACCAACCTTGTTTTTGGGGCCTCCACAGCACCGGCAACCAGCGTGGCAGCTCCTGCATCGTTTTGGGAAGCACCTTTAGATACCGCCAAAGTATACTTTGAGCAACACATGCCTTTAATTGTTACGTTCTGGTTGATGGGCCTGGTGTTGATGGCGTTACGGTTTATCGGCGGGCTGGCTTACACCCAGCGCCTGCGCCACTATAAAACTACACCGCTCTCCGAAAAATGGCAGCAAAGGCTGGTGGCGCTACGCCAGGAGCTGGGCATGTCTAAAGTAGTGCGGCTGGTAGAATCGGGGTTGGTAAAGGTACCGGTGGCTATAGGCTATACTAAACCAGTTATACTATTACCGATTGGTGCTGTAACCGGCCTTTCGCAGGCGCAGGTAGAGGCTATACTTGCCCACGAGCTGGCACACATCCTTCGCCGCGATTACCTGTTCAACATCCTGCAGTCTATTGTAGACATTATCTTTTTTTACCACCCTGCCATGTGGTGGATATCTGGCTTGGTACGCGACGAACGTGAAAACTGCTGCGATGATATAGCGGTAGCTGTTTGCGGCAGTAACCTTACATATGCCCGCGCCCTTGCCGAGCTGGAAGCCATGCGCTTGCCAGCCGGACCGGCACTTGCCCTGGCTTTTGCAGGAAAGCGAGGCACGCTGATAAGCCGCATCAAACGCCTGGTAGGAAAACAATCCATGCGCCCAACTTTTGCGGAAGGTTTTATGGCTGCCCTGATCATGGTGGCTGGCCTGACAGCTTTTTCTTACGGTGCCATGGCCAGCTTAAAACAGCTTAACAACAAAGAAGTAGCCGCGCAGATAAAAGAGAATGCTACTACGTCAGCGCCAATGGCAACTAAAGCCGGCAACTCACCAATAACGTCGGCAAACCCAGACGACAACGAAACTAACGCCTACGCTTACAAAGCTCAGGACGGTGACGGCAAAACCAGAGACATTGTAATCATCAAAAACAAAAAGGGCAAGGTGACTGAGCTGTATGTAGACGGTAAAAAAATTCCTAAAAAGGACATTCCTAAGTATACCGAACTGGTAAACCAACGCTTGCAGGCAATTGAGAAAGCACCAAAAGCCACATCGGCAGAAGTTGAGAAAGAACTAAACGCAGAACGCCGTGCCGTAGCAAGGGCAAAAACAGCGCAGGAATCAAATAAAAGTATAACGCACACCTATGTTTATGCCGGCCCGATAGACAGCTTTGCCATTGCGCCACATCCTCCTTTGCCTCCTGTTCCTCCTATGCCACGTGGTCCGGTGCTTGCACCAGTACCGCCCATGCCACCCATGCCGCCCATGGCTCCTTTAGCACCATTCCCTAATGATAAAGATGCCCAGAAGCGCTATAAGGAGGCCATGAAAGAGCATGAAAAAGAGATGGCAAAACACAGCGCGCAAATGCAAAAGTATGAGGAAGAGGTGCGCAAACAGTACGAATCCGGTGCCATCAGTCAACAAGAACTGCAGCAGCAAATGCAACGCTATCAGCGCCAGGTAGAGGCACACGCCAAGCGCGCCGAAGCAATGGCTGTACGCCACCACGAAATGGCCCGAAAACACGAAGAAGCGGCACGCCAACACGAGGCCCGCACAAAGGCACTCAAAAAAGAAATGCTGAAAGACGGTCTTATCCAGAAAGAAACCGATAAGATTGGTATCAAGATTACAAAAGATAGCTTTTATGTGCATGGCAAAAAGCAAAGCCAGGAGTTGTTTGAGAAGTATAAAAAACTACTGAATGTAAACATTGACGGCGACGGCAGCTTTAAGTACGAATACACACACGACTAACTACTCTACTTCCACTTCTACCCTAACAGCCTGCCAGGTTTATACTTTGGCAGGCTGTTTATTTATAAATTACTGTGGCGTAATTGGATTTAAATCAAACTACTGTATCCTATTTCACATTATTTTGCGTAAGTATAACTCGCTGTAGTACCCTGTTATAGCTGCAGCACCTTTGCTCCACATTTATGACCCTTTCTGCAAGCATGATAAAACTATACGCAGCATCTGTGGTACAGCCTCGCATAAGGCTTGTTGTGCTACTAATTATCCTTACCTTACTTACTACAAACCTTTTCGCCGATAACGGGCAGCACATGGTTCCCATCTCCCTGCAAGAGCGCACGCGCCAGGCTGATATGGTGATTGAGGGCGAGGTGCTTTCCCAGAAATCGTTCTGGAACGTTGACCGCACCAATATTTATACTTCCCACATCATTCGGGTGTACAAGGTTTTTAAAGGCAGCGTACAGGAAAAGCAGCTGGAGCTGATCACGCAGGGAGGGAGCGTTGGGCTTAAAAAGCACATTCTGTCTACAGCACTTGAGTTATACAAAGGCCAGCAGGGGGTTTTCTTCCTGATGCAGGAAAAGGAGATACAGACAACTCCCGCTAACTTAGCCTTACGCACCAGAGCTTATGCCAGCCAACAGGGTTTTGTAAAGTATAACCTACAGGAGAATTCTGCCGCTGATGTTTTTAACAGCTATACTTCTGTGCAGCGCCTGTATGACGCTGTGCTGCAGCATACAGGCAACGCCTACCGCACCTTACAGGAAAACGAACCGCTGCTAAAAGCCATCGACACTAAAAACAGCAAATCTCAAACGCAAAATACGCAGCTTGTTCCTGTTATAACTAATTTTATACCAACAATCGCAACTGCTGGCACAGGAGCTATACTTACCATCAACGGCACAAACTTTGGCAACACCCGCGGTACTGGCAAGGTAGAGTTTCGCAACGCCGACGATGGCGGAAAAACATTTGTAGAACCCAGGCGCACAGATTATGTATCCTGGACAAATACGCAGATAAGAGTGCGCATACCCTCGCGCGGTGTTTCTGGTGGTACAGCAGGTTCCGGAGAGGTACGTGTAACCGCCCCAGATGGTAGTGTAATAAGTAGTGCCAATCCGATCACAATTGAGTTTGCCCATTTGAATGTAGTCTTATCCGGCGATAACATACAGTCATTTAAACCTTTGTTGCAAAACAAGAATGGCAGAGGCGGCTATACAGTACGTTTTGCACCCAGCCTGCAAAACAGGTCCGATGCCCAGGAAGGCTTTGTACGCGCACTTAACAGCTGGACCTGTGCCACCAATGTAAACTGGGAAGTAGGCGCCCCCACAACCATAGAAGCCGCCAACGACGACAATACATCTGTAATACGCTTTGCCGGCAATTCTACTTTTGGGCAGGAAGGCGTTTTGGCAAGCACCCTAAGCCGCTGGGAAGGCTTACGATGCGGCACCGATACCCTGTTTTGGCTTAGTGAGTTTGACATGGCCATCAACAGCAGCATCAGCTGGCAATACGGCCCCGGCCCGCCTGTAAACCGCCAGTTTGACTTTGAGACAGTAATGCTGCACGAACTGGGCCATGCGCACCAGCTGGGTCATGTTATTTTGCCACGTGCTGTTATGCACTTTGCCGTAGAGTCTCAGGTGCTTATCCGTGATTTAAGCGATGCCGATATTAGAGGAGGAAACCAGGTAATGGAGCAAAGCGTGGTGCCTAATGTATGCCAGGAACCGCCAATGGAAAGGAAAACAGACGGAGACTGTAATTTGGCACAAGAGGTTCTCACCTTTGAAGGAAGCTTTCAGGATGGGCAGGTAGTACTAAACTGGCAGACGCAGCAGGAACAGAACGTGAATTTTTATACTGTACAACGCAGCACCAACGGCACCGACTGGACAGACCTGACCGATGTAGATGCCACAGGCGCGAGCAAGTATACATACACCGACAATAACCCGCTTTCAGATATCAGCTTTTACCGGCTCAAGGTAGTTTACAACGATAATTCATCCAGCTTCTCGGCTCGCGTGCGTGTTATAGACCCTAGATCGCTGCGGGTGCTACGGGTATACCCTAACCCGATACCGCCAGATGTGTATAGCGTTAATCTGCTTTACCTGGTACAGGCAAGCACTACGCTATCCGTGCAGCTGTACAGCATCAACGGTAAACTTGTGCGTGATATCGAGTATACTTTATCTGATGTAAATGTGCCGATAGAACTCTCACTTGGCGACCTGGCTGCAGGCATCTACATCCTGAAGTGGCGGGAAAGAACTAATAACGGAGAGTTTAAAATTGTGAAGCTCTAAGCCTACCCAAAGCAAGAAGCCGGAGTTGCGTGTAGCACTTCGGCTTCCTGCTTTGGATCAAGTTGCATGCCTCCTGTTATGTTATCTCTATTTTCCTTTTCAGTTGCACCTCTTCCTGGCCCTTTGGCACCGTAATGTGCAATATGCCATCCTGGTAGCGTGCTTTGATATCGTCTTCGTTTATACTTTCCGGCAAATGGAAAGAGCGCCTGAAAGAGCTGTAGTTGTATTCCCGGCGTGTATAGTTATCATTATCCTCCTTGTTTTCTGACTCCTTCTGGCAACTGATTGTCAGTACACCTTCTGTTAAGTCAATGTTGAAATCCTCTTTTGCCATGCCGGGTGCGGCTACCTCAATGCTGTAGTCGCTTTCGTTTTCGCGGATGTTAGTGGCAGGCATATTGCCCATTAGCTGGCGTCCAAACTGTGCAGGCATCCGCATCAGGTCATTGTCGAAGAAGCGATCCACATCCCCAAAAAAATCAGAGAAAAAAGAGCGTGGTGCCACTCCTCGGTTTTTATCACGTGTTGCAGGTTTCATAGTTCACACTCCTTTCTTTAAGTAAAACATAATCAACACCTTGCGCATTGTTTTTACTTAATTTTACGAAATGATTATTAGCCAGTTACAGCTTTCAGAAGGAGAGATTCCCCTTCTGAAGGCTGCAAATGGTACACAAACAATGACGTTGCCTAATGCTATACAGCAAATTACACAGGCCTCCTCACAGGCAGTTGATTATGTTTTACTTAAATCAGAGGCACGTGGCTGGCTTCAAGAAACCTTTACCTGTAGGGCAGATGGTTGGAGCTTAAGTTTTCTAGCTTGGAAAGAGCGAATCGTAGTATACCTGCAAATTTGGGCTATTAAAATGTGCAGCACAAGGTATTTTAAAGCCTGTTTGTAACATCGTGTTTTACATACCAGCTACGTTGTCTAACATATTAAAATTGCCATACGCGATTAAAACGCAACACTTGCTTGTTTAAACACCTTTTTGGTGTAACATTCAGCTCCGCCAAAGTCGTTAATTTTATTAGCAGGTTTTTGCGTTTTTAAGATTGCTACCGTGACTGGTTTTATTCTTATCTTAAACTTATCTTTGATATAACTTCGCAACGATAAAAACCTCCGCTTACGCATGGCAACAAAAAGACGCAAGTTTACGCAGTGCCCTAACTGTGGCTACACACTTGAGGAGGTAAACAATTTCTGCCCCAACTGTGGCCAGGAAAACCATAACCTTAATGTACCGGTAAAACACCTGGTGGCTGAGTTTTTTGAGGGCACCATGCACTTCGACACTAAAGCGTGGAGAACACTAAAATACCTGATACTGAAGCCTGGTTTACTGACAGAGAAATTTAACATCGGCCAACGTGCATCTTATGTTCCGCCATTCAGGTTGTACGTTTTTGTCAGCTTAATCTTCTTTTTTGTACTGGCCCTTACCGCAAAAAACAGCGTGAATATACACCGAGAGGCCAACACGCAGCAAGTTGCACCTGGCACCACCAACCAAACTGATACACTTGCCCTTAAACAGATACAGCTTGAACAGGATAATGCCAGGGAGGCGCTGAAAGATTTACAAACTAACATAGATGACGAGGCGTTTACCGCAGCTTTTCAGGCAAAATTCGGAAAGTTTACCAGCCAAGGCGACGAATCAAAGCAAAAGCTGTTCAAGAATTTATCGTTTATGATGTTCCTGCTAATGCCTTTCTTTGGGCTTTTGCTGCACCTGTTTTACCGCAGGCAAAAGCGCAATTATGTAGAGCACCTGATGTTCTCAATTCACCTGCATACGTTTTATTTTATACTATTGGCAGTTGCCATGCTGCTCGGAGTAATGCTCCCTAACCTGGACCTGGGAAACATAGTGCTCTTCATTATGGCCCTGTATTTATACTTCGCCCTGCACCAGGTTTACAAGCAGTCTTATCTTAAAACACTTTTAAGCCTGATTCCCATTAGCATTATTTATCTGGTAACTTTAGGCATATTTTTCTTAGGCACCGTTTTCGTGAGCGTGCTGCTAACCTAAGCTTTTATACTTTTACCCTCATGACATTAACCGCCACCACCACCTGGGACAAACTGATCTCTAAAAAGCGCTTCGAAACAGCAGATAACAAGTATACTTCTGATGAATCGGTGCGAGGCGAGTTTCAGCGCGACTACGACCGCATAGTGTTTTCTTCTTCTTTTAGAAGACTGCAGAATAAGACACAGGTAATGCCTATGCCCGAAAGCGATTTTGTGCACACCCGCCTGACGCACAGCCTCGAGGCATCGGTGGTAGGACGTTCGTTGGGCCGTATTGTAGGCAAGAGCATATTAGAGCGTTACCCGGAACTAGCCCAGGAAAAAAACATTCAGGAAGCAGATTTTGGCGATGTGGTAGCGGCAGCCTGCCTGGCACACGACATTGGCAACCCGCCTTTTGGGCACTCCGGCGAAGATGCTATTTCGTCGTACTTTCAGAGTGAGGCAGCAAAGCCATACCTGGCAAACTTGACTGCCGCCCAAAAAGAGGATCTTTTCCGATACGAGGGCAACGCTGCCGGTTTTAGGGTGCTAACTTATACTTACCCCACGCATTGCAACATGACAGGCGGCCTTAGCTTAACCTATACCACGCTGGCTACCTTTACAAAATACCCCAAAGAGTCTTTGCCTGTAATTAAGGGCACCAAAAACACCAGCGAGAAAAAGTATGGTTTCTTTCAGACGGAGAAGGAGTGGTTTAACAACATTGCCAAAGAGCTGGGGTTACTTAAAAAGGGGCAAGATGGCGAAGTGTTTTACCACCGCCACCCGCTGGCTTTTTTAGTTGAAGCCGCCGACGATATCTGCTACCGTATCATTGACTTTGAAGATGGCCTGAAGCTAGGCTTGGTGCCGCAGGAGCAAGGCATGAATTTACTGCGCCAAATCCTGAACGATGACCCTAACCGTAAATCAACCCTAACCTTTTATGATTGGAAAGAGGAGATAGGTTATTTACGAGCCCGCATCATTGGCAAGCTGATTGATGAGACAACAGCCGTTTTCCTGCAGCACGAGCAGGAAATACTTGATGGCACTTACGATAAGCCACTTATCAATGAGCTTGCCTGCAAACCTATTCTGGATAGTATAAAAGACCTGTCGATCAGGTTAATATACCAGAACCGCCCTGTACTGGAAATAGAGGCTGCCGGCTTTGAAGTGTTGGGGGGATTGCTCGATGCAGGAGTTAAAGCCGTGTTCGAAAAAGATTCGAAGCACCACCGCAAACTGGCTGCACTTATACCACCACATTACCTGCTGTTACCCGATACCGCCACAGATTACGAGCGCATCATACATATTACTGATTTTGTAGCAAGCCTTACCGACCAGGCAGCTCTGGGGCTTTACCGCAAAATTAAAGGCATTGAGCTGCCTAAAATGTACTAGCCCAGGCGCATGTTAAAAGAAGACGCAAAAAGAGCAGACCTGCTACTGCTGCTGCTCAACCTGCCTAAGGCTTATCTTTTATCTAAACTAGGCTAAAACATGGAGGAGCAGGCAAAATGTACAAAGTATAACAGTATTGGCAAACACGCTGATGCTTTGCTGCTTTTACTTTTCTTTGCCTTTGCCGCTGCCATACTTTTCAGGGTGCAGATTGAGAGCACAGGCTACCTTAGCCCTGACTCAGTAGCTTATTTAGGACTAGCACAAAACCTGTTGGATGGGCATGGCTTTTATGTTCTAAATACTGAAACAAACAGCAGACAGTATTTCTCTACCTGGCCTGTTGGCTATCCTGTACTGATTTTTATACTATCTAAAACCAGCGGGCTGTCTGTTTTCTGGGCTTCTAAAGCGCTCAACTTACTTTTTCTGGGAAGCGGCTTTTTGCTGCTGCGTAAACTATGCCGCGCTTATGCGTTTATACTTGCTTCGGTATTTGGCGCTTATACGTTTATAGAGGTTTATAGCTTTACCTGGTCCGAAGCTCCATTTTTAATTGGTGTTTTGCTTTTAGCGTACCTGACCAATAAATCATTGCAAAAACCAGAAGCATACTTTTATGCGGGGTATATTTTTCTCCTTTGCTTGCTGCTTTTTCTAGTGCGTTATGTGGGGGCTTTCTCGTTTGGTGTGCCGGGGCTGCTGTGCTTATACTTTTTATACAAGCGGCACAGCAAAACAGGTATACTTTACGGAGTAGTTACCTTGCTTCTAACTATACTTGCTGGCTTATACTTATACAACAACTACAGGCTTAGCGGCTATACCACAGGCTTCGACAGGTTAGCGGCTCCCACAGAAAGTATAAGCGACTTTTTACAAATGCTGGCACAGGGCCTTAGCAACGAGTTCTTTATCATCCGGAAATACAGAAGCGCCAGCCAACCAGACTATCTGTTTTACGCAACTGCCCTGTTACAAATAGCTGTACTCGTTTATCTTTATGCCAGTATAAAGCCTACAGGCAGCTTTACCGGCAAGCTAGGTAAAAACAGCTTCGCACTTTGCTGCTTTGCCATTGCCGGCCTGTATTTTGTTGCCATACTTATACTTCGCCAACTATCTCACTTTGATGATCTGGATTACAGACTGCTATCACCGGTTATCTTCTTAGTGCTGATAGGCTTAGTTTATACTTTGGTTACCCTATCAGATGATATGCAAGGTGCTAAATGCGCGAAGTATGTGGTACTCTGTTTCTTTGTTTTATCGCTGCTACTCAACTTACCAAAGGAGTTCCTTTTAGCTCAGTTAAAGCACCTCATCTAAATCCCCAGCAAATCTGATCTATAGCCTGCACCAACATCTTTACATGCTGTGTTAGACCAACTTCATTCGTCTACAAAATCAGCGGGTTCATCTACATCAGCATCATTTTGGCAGAATCGGAACTGCTTATATAAATAATAATTCGCATCTTAGGCTCTAATGGTCTGATTTAAAAAACAACACAAGTTGATTTATTCCATTATTTAGTTTTTAGTATTCTCTTTAATAAACAAACACAATGAAACGCAAACTATTATTATGCCTTTTATGGTGTGCCTCCGGCTTTACGGCGATGGCGCAAAGCAAAGGCACCAAGATCGAGTTTACGGAGTATACCCTTCCGAATGGCCTGCACGTAATCCTGCACCAGGACAAGTCTACACCAAACGTAGCGGTATCGGTGCTATACCATGTGGGCTCTAAAAACGAGGTAGAAGGCCGCTCTGGTTTTGCTCACTTTTTTGAGCACCTGATGTTTGAGGGCACCGAAAATATTGAGCGTGGCCAGTACAGCTCGCTTGTACAGAAAGCCGGTGGTGCGCTTAATGCCAATACCTCTTTTGACCGCACTTATTATTACGAACTGTTGCCATCTAACCAGGTAGAGCTTGGCTTATGGCTGGAGGCTGAACGTATGAAACACGCTAAAGTGGACGAAGTTGGAGTAGAAACACAGCGCAAGGTAGTACAGGAAGAGAAGCGTGAGCGCATCGATAACCAACCTTACGGCTCCATGGGCGAAAACGTGTTTTCCCTGGCTTATACTAAGCACCCATACAAATACATGCCAATCGGCTCTTTTGAGGACCTGAATGCAGCCAGCATCGAGGAGTTCCGCGATTTCTACAAAACCTTTTACGTGCCTAACAACGCAACACTTTCTATAGCCGGCGATATTGACATCGAGGCTACGAAGAAAATGATTGAAAAGTATTTTGCTGCCATACCTAAAGGCACAAGAGAGATACCTCGCCCTAACATTACGGAACCTAAGCAAACTGAAGAGCGCCGCAAAACGGTTTATGATAACATCCAGCTACCGGCTGTTATTCAGGCTTATCACATTCCGGCACAAGGCACCGATGATTACTATGCACTTTCTCTGTTAACTACCTTACTTTCTGGTGGCGAGAGTGCACGTTTACCAAAAGCCCTTGTAGACAAGCAGCAGAAAGCTGTGGCCGCTGCCTCTATTCCATTCCCGACAGAAGATCCGGGCCTGTTCCTGACTTTTGCCATTGCCAACATGGGCGTAGAGGTTGATGACCTTGAAACAGCCATGAACGCCGAGATTGAACGCGTGAAAACAGAAGACCTGTCGGAGCGTGAATTCCAGAAGCTTCGCAACCAGGTAGAGAGCCAGTTTGTGCAGCAGAACAGTACTGTTGCCGGCCGTGCCGAAAGCCTTGCAAACTATGCCGTATACTTTGGCGATGCAAACCTGATCAATACAGAGTTGCAGCGTTACATGAAAGTAACCAAAGACGACATCAAGCGTGTGGCAAACGAGTACCTGACAAAGAACAACCGCGTAGTATTGCACTACCTGCCAAAGTCAGCCCAGCCGAAACAGTAGTTTTTTTTAGATAAAGGACGATTCAGACAAAAGACTTTATGACAAAAGACAAAGGATTTGATATGCTTTTGTAACGTCTTTTGTCCTTTGTCGAGTAGTTTTTTGTCAAGTCATAATTTACGAGACATCATGATAAAGAAATATTTTAGTACCGCATTTCTGGCGCTGGCGCTGGTATATGTAGCCCCTGCTCAGACAAAACAAACTCCCCCACCGCCAGGCCCTGCTCCTAAAATTGAGTTGGGCAAGTACGAGCATTTCACGCTTAAGAACGGCCTGAAAGTATACGTGGTGGAAAACCACAAGCAACCAGTTGTGTCTATGTCGTTGGTCTTGGACAGAGACCCGATTCTGGAAGGAGACAAAGCAGGCTACGTACAGGCCGCAGGCCAGATGATGCGTACCGGTACCACTAACCGCACCAAAGACCAGCTGGACGAGCAAGTGGATTTTATCGGAGCTACACTTAGCTTCTCATCCACAGGCTTTAATGCATCGTCGCTTAAAAAGCACCTGCCAACTTTACTGGATCTTACTGCTGATGCCCTGCTAAACCCTAAGTTTACACAGGAAGAATTGGACAAGATCAAAAAGCAGATGAAGGCCAACCTGGCACAGTCTAAAGACAATCCGGATGCCATTGCCAGCCGCACGCGCAACCTGGTACTGTATGGCAAAGATCACCCATACGGCGAGATAATGACTGACCAGACGGTTGATAACTTCACGCTGCAGGACATCCAGAACTACTACAACACTTATTATAAGCCGAACATCGGATACTTGGCAGTTGTAGGTGATGTTACACCAAAGGAGATGAAAAAGCTCCTGAACAAATCGCTTAAAAGCTGGAAAAAAGGCGACGTAAAAGAAGTAAAGTATGACCTGCCAAAGCAGCCATCGCAAACGCAGGTGGTGATTGTAGACCGCCCAAGCGCGGTGCAGAGTGTACTTACGCTAACTAACCCGATCGACCTGAAGCCAGGTGCTGAGGATGCAGTTGCTGCCTCTTTGATGAACAACATATTAGGTGGTGGCATGGATGCCCGCCTGTTTAAGAACCTGCGCGAAACCCACGGCTATACATATGGCGCTTACTCTGGTGTAACCAACGATGAGATACTGGGCCGCTTTACAGCCAATGCCAGCGTTCGTAATGCCGTTACCGACAGCGCCGTTGTAGAGTTCATGAACGAGCTGAACAAGATGCGCAGCCAGCGTGTAAGCGATGATGAACTGCGTGATGCGAAAGCTTTTGTAATGGGCAGCTATGGCCGTGGCCTGGAGAACCCTGCAACTGTAGCCGTTTACGCTATCAACACAGCACGTTACGGTTTGCCTTCTGATTACTATGCCAACTACCTGAAGAAAGTAGAAGCAGTTACCGCAGAGGATATCCAGCGTGTGGCGCAGAAGTATATCCAGCCAGATAAAATGTATATTCTGGCAGTAGGTAACGCCGGCGAAGTAGCTGATAAACTGCAAAAGTTTGACAAAGACGGTAAACTGGATTATTACAGCGCAACCGGAGAGGTAGTAGACCGTGCAGCCATGGGTGTACCGGCCGGCCTTACCGCTGAAACTGTTCTTGACAATTACATCAAAGCCATCGGTGGCAAAGCTAACATCGAGAAGTTAAAAGACGTGACTGTTACCAGCAACGCCAGCATACAGGGCATGCAGCTTACAATGGTGCAGCAGCAGAAAGGCAGCGATAAGTTTGCCATGCAGGTATCCATGAACAACAGCCCGATGCAGCGCGTGATCATCAACGGCGACAAAGGCAAGATGGAGGCTCCGATGCAGGGCATTAACCAGGAAATACCAAAAGAGCAGCTGGCAACACAAAAGCTAGAGGCTAACTTATTCCCTGTGTTGCAGTATGGCAAGCTAGGCATTACTACCAAGCTAACCGGTATGGAGAAAGTAGATGGCAAAGATGCCTATGCTGTAGAAGTTGCACAACCAAACGGACAGAAAGCAACGCATTATTTTGCTAAAGACAGCGGCCTTCGCCTGAAGGAAGTTAACAACCTACAGAGCCCGCAAGGCGTGATTACACAGACCAAGGTATACAGCGACTACAAAGAGGTGAATGGTGTAAAGTTCCCTTATGTAATTGAGACTACTGTTGGCCCGCAGGTGATCAAAGCTGAAGTGAAGAACATCGAAGTAAATAAGAACCTTAGCGACGATACGTTTAAGCTATAAGTATAAATTTATACTTTGAAAACAGAAGCGGCTAACCAATTGGTTAGCCGCTTCTGTTTTATACTTAGACTTCTGCAATTATACTTCCCACCATTGTTTTCTGTAAACTTGGTTAGCAGCGTGGCCTTGCAAGTATAATACACGCCTTTTCATTTACTGCTAGCTTTAGCATTAAAGAAGAGTCCTTTGCCATTTCGTACTGCTATTACTGCCTGGCTGCTATCTGGCGTAGCGAATCGCGCATTTCGGTTAGCAGCACTTCCTCTTTTGTAGGGGCAGGCGGAACAGCAGGAGCTGCCGCTTTTTTGCGCATCATCTTGTTCATCGCCTTAACAATCAGGAAAATAATAAAAGCGAGGATCAGGAAGTTAAGCAGTACAGTAATAAAATTACCCCAGGCAAAAACAGCACCTAACTTACGGGCTTCTTCCAGGGCAAGGCCGGCTGGCACATCAGACGAAAGAGGCACATAAAGGTTTGAGAAATCCATGTCGCCAATCATTTTGCCTACAAGTGGCATAATAAGATCGTTTACCACAGAGTTAACAAGTCCGCTAAATGCAGCACCGATAATTATACCGATAGCCAGGTCCATAACATTGCCACGCATGGCAAACTCTTTAAATTCTTTTAGCATACACTTCGGGAGATTTATATAAGGTTTAAATTATAAGATTAACCTGGCATAACTTTCTGTTGCCTCCTTGCAATCTTAAATCCCTCCTTAGCCTACCACACAAGCGCCTAGGACATACAGCAAACTAAATATAAGAATAAAAAGCTGTTTACAAGCACATTATAACAACATCCGTAGTTTGGCTTTTTTGCAAATGTCTGAATTCTGATCTGTATCCCTTTTAGAATAATTCCCCCTGCACCGGCTGCACAAACTTTTTAGGAGGCTTTAAATCAAAACCGCAAACTTTGTTCAGCTGCTGCACCAGGTATGCTTCCAGTTCCGGAGCCAGCGTGTTGTCAGGTTCGTGCACGAAGAAGTATAGCTGGCGCAAGCCATTGTCAAACCACTCTTTCAGGCGCTGCACCCATGCATCGATGCGGGTATAATCTGTTGGATGAAGGCCATTGCCCACAAAACGAACCATGGCAGCTGGCGTAGTCAGGCGCATGTGCAGCACGTCGCGGCGGCCAGCCACATCGGTTAGCACCGTACCTGCATTATACTTCTGCAGCACCTCAAAAAGCTCCAGGCTGGCCACGTTATCTACAAACCAATCAGGATGGCGCAACTCTACGGTAATGGGTATACTTTCCGGGATAAAAGCAAGGAAAGCCTCCAGGTCGGCCAGTTGGGTAGGGGCAAAGTATGGCGGCAACTGCAGAAAAGAACTACCCAGTTTATCCTCGAAACCGGCGATGGCCTCACAGAAAGCCGCTGTTACATCTTGCGTACTGCGCAGGGCAGCCTCGTGGCTTATGAGTTGCGGAAACTTGGGGCAGAACTTAAAGCCTTGCGGCACAGCGTTGCGCCAACGGTCTACGGTAGTGGGGCTGGGAATGTGGTAGTGCGTACTGTTAAGCTCTATGGTGTTAAACTGTTTGCCGTACCAAAGCAAAGATTCCTTTTCGGGCATACGTGGCGGGTATATCTCGCCTACCCACGCTTTGTTTACCCAAACCGGCAAACCAATGTATACCTGCGGCTTCACATAGTTACCTGATTGGCGCAGCAAAGGCAGCGTATCGGGGTGGTTTGGTGGCAGCGTAAAGTCAACGCCGCTTATATCTTGCAGCTTTCCGAAATCCATAGGTTTAAGCTTAGTTTCTAGCTATACGAAAATACAAAACCAGCAGGCAGTACAAACGAGGCTGCTCAGCCTGTGTTTTAGAAAAAGGCCAGAGGTTACCCGTTTTTGAGGCATAAACCTCTTGACTTGAAAAAAAATTTTGGCTATTTTTTATAGTATATTTTCTATACTTCCAACTCCCTAAAAACCAGCTTTAAAGTATATAAAAACGCTATTCTTCGCAAATCTGACCTATAGCAATTTTAGCACTCTTGCCTGTATCCCCCTACACATTATACACAATAAACGCGTAAAAGGCCTCGTTTGCAAAATATTCCGTAACTTTGCGGCTTCACCAACTATTATCGGATATGATAAATAATAGAAAGTGCTATCTATTGACCGTTTTAATTTTGTTATTTATTGGCGTAGGCCAACCTATTTTCGCACAAATCCAGGACATCCAAACCGGCGAGGCATCGTGGTATGGAAGTAAGTACCACGGCAGAAAAACCAGCAGCGGCGAGCGTTACAACAAGAACGATATGACTGCAGCACACAACACACTACCGTTTGGCACTAAAGTTAAAGTAACCAACATCGAGAATAACGAGTCTGTTGTTCTTCGCATCAACGACAGGGGCCCTTATGTAGGCGACCGCATTATTGATGTATCAGAGGTAGCTGCTAAAAAGCTAGACCTTCACCGGCAGGGAGTCGGAACAGTTAAAGTAGAAATACTTGAACTGCCCGGCGATTACAACCCTCAGAATGCTGGCTTCTACACCATACAAACAGGCGCTTATACAAGCGAAAAAAATGCCCAGATGCTTAGCCAAAAGCTAAAGGCCTTTGATAAAAACCTGACGGTAGAAATGATGGAAGACAAATCAAGAGGCAGAAAAGTACTTCGCATCAGAGCAGGCCGTTTCGAAAACCGCAAAGAGGCTGAAGCTTTTAATGACCTTCTGAAAGAAGAAGGACTTTCCGGATTAGTGAAAGAGGCATAACCTCAGAACAAGTAGATAAAAGCATATTAAGAAAAGGCGCAGACTTTAAGAAGGTCTGCGCCTTTTTTGCTTTCAAAGCATAATGGTTTCTGCTTTTAACTCTCACTTAAAGGCACATCATCATAAATTGTCAGCTACTACACCCACCCTTTTCTGTTGCGCCAACCACGGCAAAATGCATTGCATATCCCATTTTTAATATACTTTAACGGGCACTTGGTCTATACATTAGGCTGGTTCAGCTTTTTTAATAGTGCGATGCTTTGACGTGATATAGAATATTATTATACTTAGTTACCGAAACTAAACTCTTTTAAACCTTTAACTAACCTGCTATACTTTGAAAAGACGAAATTTTCTTGAACTATCGGCGCTTGGGTTCGGGGGCTTAATGCTGCCTTCTATCCCTGTCTTCGGCGATATCATATCGCCAGAGCGCTTGCTCGAAACCGTAGATACAGCCCTTAAAAAGCGGCTTGCCGACGTTGCGCTGAATACTGCCAAATCGAAGGGGGCTTCTTATGCCGATGTGCGCATTGGCCGTTACCTGCAGCAGTATCTATTCACTCGCGAAAAGCAGGTACAGAACATCGTAAACGCTGAGTCTTATGGTGTAGGCGTGCGCGTGCTGGCTAACGGCACCTGGGGATTTGCCGCCACTTCGGATGTATCGGATAAAGGCATAGCCAAAGCTGCTGAGCAAGCTGTAGCCATTGCCAAAGCAAACTCCAAACTACAGAAAGAGCCCGTGCAACTGGCGCCTGTAAAAGGCTACGGAGAAGTAAGCTGGAAAACGCCACTTGAGAAAAACGCTTTTGAGGTACCTGTAGGTGAGAAGGCCGACCTGCTGCTCGCTGCAAACGCGAAGGCGCTGGAGAACGGAGCCAACTTTGTAAACTCAGCCTTATTCCAGGTAAACGAGCAAAAGTATTTTGCCTCTACCGATGGTTCCTACATTGACCAGGACATTCACCGCATCTGGCCAAACTTTACGGTAACTGCTGTAGATAAGGCATCCGGTAAGTTCCGTACCCGCGAGGCGCTTAGTGCACCAATGGGCATGGGCTACGAGTACATGATCCCGAAGGCATCTGAAAAGATAAAAGGACCTGAAGGCACAGGCCTGACGGGCTACCGCTATGCTTACGACATGCTGGAAGACGCTGCTCTTGCCGCTAAACAAGCAAAAGAGAAACTAACAGCTAAATCTGTAGCAGCCGGTAAGTATGACCTTATACTTGACCCGAACCACCTGGGCTTAACGATACACGAGTCGGTGGGTCACCCGCTTGAGCTGGACCGCGTGCTGGGCTACGAAGCCAACTATGCCGGTACATCGTTTGCCACGCTGGATAAGTGGAAGAGCAAGAACTTTAAGTATGGCTCTGATAAGGTTCACATCTTTGCCGATAAAACGCAGAAAGGCTCGCTTGGCTTAGTAGGCTGGGACGATGAAGGCGTGAAGACAAAGCAATGGGACCTGATAAAGGACGGCGTGTTGGTAAACTACCAGGCTATTCGTGATCAGGCGCACATCATAGGAGAGAAAGAATCGCATGGCTGCTGCTACGCCGACAACTGGAACTCTGTGCAGTTCCAGCGCATGCCAAACGTATCGCTGGCACCAGGTAAGCAGAAGATGAACGTAGACCAGCTAATCTCTGGTGTAGATAAAGGTATTTACATTGCAGGCCGCGGCTCATACTCTATAGATCAGCAGCGCTATAACTTCCAGTTTGGCGGCACGGCATTCTACGAGATCAGCAAAGGCAAAATTGTGGGCATGCTGGAAGACGTGGCTTACCAGAGCAACACCCAGGAGTTCTGGAACTCCTGCGCCGGCTCCTGCGACGAAAGCGACTACCGTTTGTTCGGCTCGTTCTTCGATGGCAAAGGCCAGCCAAGCCAGGTAAGTGCGGTGTCTCACGGCTCTGCCCACACCCGCTTTAACGGCGTGAACGTGATCAACACAGCGCGTAAAATCTAACGATTTTTAGTTTAGAGTTAAAAGTTAATAGTCAAGAGTCTGAACAAGACTCTTGAACTAGAGCAATGTAGGAGAAGCAGTATAACGCAAAACCCTAACTAACTTTTAACTCATAACTCTCAACTCTTAACTATCAAAAGATGGCAATATTAACTAAAGAAGAAGCTCAGGCGATACTGAAGAAAGCGCTGGGTTTTTCGAAGGCTGACGAGTGTGAGATTACACTTAGCGGCAACAACGGTGGCAACATACGCTATGCCCGAAACGAAGTGTCTACCAGCGGTGCAGAAGAAAATTTATCCCTGGGTGTTGAGTCGCGTTTTGGCAAACGCTCAGGTGTGGCAACTATAAATGAGTTTGACGATAAGTCGCTGGAGAAGGTGATTCGCCGCTCTGAAGAGATTGCGCGCCTGGCCCCTGAAAGCCCGGAGTATGTGCCTTTGCTGGGTCCTCAGAAGTATATCACCGCAAAAGAGCACTTTGATACTACAGCTAAAATAGACCCGGCTTACAGAGCAGAGGCCGCTGCTAAAAGTATAAAAGCAGCCGCTGATAAAGGTCTTACTGCTGCCGGCTTTCTGGAGCACTACACCAGCTTTGTTTCGAAAATGAACAACAAGGGCCTGTTTGCTTACCATCCGTCTACTATAGTAGATTTTTCGGTAACGATGCGCACCGAGGATGGCACCGGTTCGGGCTATGTAACCCAGGATTTTTCTGACGTAAGCAAGCTTGATACAGGCAAAGCCTCTGAAATAGCGGCCCAAAAAGCAGCCACTTCGCGTAATGCCAAGGCATTGGAGCCAGGCAAGTATACGGTTATCTTAGAGCCAGCTGCCTCTATAGACCTGCTGCAGGGTATGTTCCGTGGTTTAGACCAGCGTAACGCCGAAGAAGGGCGCAGCTTCCTGAGCAAAGCCGGAGGCAAAACCAAGCTGGGCGAAAAGCTCGTGGATGAGCGTATCACGGTATACTCTGATCCTGCAAACCCTGAAATTCCGGGTGCCCCTTTTGCAGGCGATGGCCGCCCACGCGAAAAAACAACCTGGATCGAGAAAGGTGTTGTAAAAAACCTGTCTAACTCGCTTTTCTGGGCACAGAAAACAGGCGCGAAATCGTTACCAAGCGGCGGCGGTATGATCATGGAAGGCGGCAGCCAGTCTATCGAAGACATGATCAAAAATACCAAGCGTGGTATACTTGTAACCCGCCTGTGGTACATCCGCTCCGTAGATCCGCAAACGCTGCTCTACACCGGCCTTACCCGCGACGGTACGTTCTACATCGAAAACGGCAAGATCATGTACCCGGTTAAGAACTTCCGTTTCAACGAGAGCCCAATCATCATGCTCAACAACCTGGAGGCACTAGGTAAACCGCAACGCATCAACGGCAACCTTATCCCGCCAATGAAAGTGCGCGACTTTACATTCACCAGCCTTTCAGATGCGGTTTAATTGCTGCTGATTTATACTTCAGATGCCGTATGCAGCTTGCTGTGTGCGGCATCTGTTTTCTAACTACAACTCATAACTCTAAAACTCTTAACTAATTAAGTGCAACCCTTCACCTTTGTGCGCCTGCAGTACCGCTCCGGCAACTGGGATACTGACCCGCGTATGCCGAGCAATCTGCTGCACTCGCTTATCCAATACACCACAGTAAAGGTAAACGAGCAGGAGAAGGTAATTTCGTTGGAGAGTGCGGAGCTGTTTAACTACCCTTTTAGTTACCTGAGCGGGCACAAGCTGGTACAGTTTAACCAGAAGGAGCGGCAGAACTTTGAAACCTATGTAAAGAACGGCGGCTTTGTGTTTGTGGATGATTGTAACCACGACATCGACGGGCTTTTTGCCAAGTCGTTTGAGGAGCAGATGCGGCAGATATTCGGGCAGGGTGCATTGAAGAAGATTCCGAACAACCATAAGCTTTACCGCAGCTTCTTCTCCTTTGAAGATGGGCCACCAACCACCAGCTTTGAGCTTAACGGCTGGGGCGACGACCTGGTGCACGACTACTTAAAAGCTGTAGAGATAAACGGACGAATCGCTGTACTTTATAGCAACAAAGACTATGGCTGTGAATGGGACTACGATTTCAGGAACAAACGCTGGCTGGCCGAGGATAACACCAAGTTCGGAGTGAACATCATCATGTATGCGCTGACGAGCTAACAGCTTTTCTATCCCCGCCCTTGCTGTGTGTTTTCACCAGCAAGCGAAATGGCCGAAGTATTGATTGTTGGTGAAAACACCAACAATGGCAGAAAAACCAGCCGGCGAGGCGAAAAGCTGATTCGAAGCCAAGCAGCTGAAATAATAAGCGAAGGTTTCAACTACAAAGAAGTATAAGTCAAAGTATAAAATGACTGAACAAAACATAAACCACCTGCTCGGCAAGCTACCACAGCTAAAGCAGGAGATACAGAAAATAATTGTGGGCCAGGAAGAGGTACTAGACGAGGTGCTGATTACCATGATGGCTGGCGGACACGGCTTGCTGGAAGGCGTACCGGGCCTTGCCAAAACCTTGTTGGTGCGTACGCTCAGCAACGCGATGGACTTAGGCTTTCGCAGAATTCAGTTTACCCCAGACCTGATGCCAACGGATATTTTAGGAACTGAAGTACTGGAAGAAGACCATGCCACAGGCAAACGCTTTTTCAAGTTCAACGAAGGGCCGATCTTCTCGAACATCGTGCTGGCCGATGAGATAAACCGAACGCCGCCCAAAACGCAGGCGGCGCTGCTGGAGGCGATGCAGGAGCACGAGGTAACGTATGCCGGTAAAACATACTTCCTGCCGAAGCCTTTCTTCCTGTTGGCTACGCAAAACCCAATAGAACAGGCCGGTACTTACCCGCTGCCCGAAGCACAGCTGGACCGTTTCCTGCTGTTCATCAAAATAAAATACCCAACTGAGCAGGAGGAGCTAAATATTCTCTCCAGCACCACCGGCACGCGGCAGGCACAGGTGCAGCCTATACTTAGCGGCGAGGAGGTAATGCAACTGCGACAGCTGGTGCGCGAGGTAAGTATAAGCGACGAGCTTTTGGCTTTTGTAAACCAACTCGTACGTGCCACCCGCCCCGACAGCACAGGTATAGACTTTGTGAAACAATACTGCCGCTGGGGAGCCGGACCACGCGCCGGGCAGGCACTTATACTTACCGCCAAAGCCAGAGCTTTGCTACATGGCAGGTTTGCTGTTACTGCCGATGATATTAGAACAATGGCATACCCCGTGCTGCGTCACCGTGTGCTGGTAAACTTTGCAGCCGAAGCCGAGCGCATCACGCCAGACAGGGTGGTAGATGAACTGCTGCAAAGTATAAAGTTGCCGAAGGCGGTGTTGGTGTAGATGGTCCGAGCGAAGACGTTCGTGACTAACTATAGCAGGGGCCTCTAGCCTTTACTCTTTTGAGTTAAAAGCAAAGCGGATTGTCCCCTTGAGGGGACCGTAGGGGTGTAATCGTGCACGAGTATCAGTTATTAATTCAAAGTTAATATCAGCAGCTGTAAACACCCCTATAGTCCCCTCAAGGGGACAATCCTTGATAAAGTAGAGCAAACCAAAACAAGAAACAGATGGAAGAGACAGCAACTATAAAACTGACGGAGACGGGTACACAGCTCCTGAAGAAGATCGTGGGGGAGCGTATCTGTTACTTCTTTACCGATAGAGTAAAAGTAGAGGCAACCGGCGACAAAGTGCTGTACTGGGCTCCGGAATTTGCGCTTGGCCTTAAAACCAACCGCGGCGACCTGACCTTCATCAACATCAGCGCCGACTATAAACTTACGTCTGGTTCGTCTACCACCTACTATGAGTTTGCCATTGAAGAAAGCAAGATGCCGCTGCGCTGCGAGAAGCTATTGCAGTCGGGGCAATTCTCGGAGATAAAGGTGCTGTCGTCGCAGGTGCTGATGCTGGAAGTATACCAGGACTGGAACCAGGAGTTCGACGAAACCATACACTACGACGCAGCCATCGTGCTCTACACCGACTCCCGAAAGTATATGCTTAAAGTGCGCGAAGAGTTAGTTGGTGGAGTGGATGTAATATTGGATGAGACGGCTATAGAAGCTGAGCTAGTAGACTTGAAATTAAGGCAGAGTTTGGTGTAGGTTCATATTATATGAAGAAGAGAGGATTACGAAGATATTTCAGGAAATTAAAGCAACAGAAGTTGCCCGAAGACTTAGACTTTAGTGGTTCAGAACAATCTTGGTTTGACTTATACCACTTACACATAGATGACTTAGGTGTAGGCAATAGTTCTTGGAAAGCGAGAAAGCAGCATCTAGATGCTCTTTTTGAATTAGCTAAATGTGTAAGAGAAAAGTTAATAGCGTATCCAAAAAATTACCAATTCTGGATTGAAGTTGATGAAAGTGACAGCAGAGAAGATGCTATTTACATTCACACTCCAAATCCAAATGAAGATAATTTTCCAATTAGACTTGGGTTTGATGAAGGATTAGAAGTGAAAAACAACCAACTGCTTAGACATCTTGAGGAGAAAGATTATCTAATGGAAAAGAAGATAATGACCGACGCTGATGGAAGAGTAGGTATCACCTACTTCTTGTATAAAAAAGAATTAGGAATGGGAATTGAATGCTAAAGCAGTTAGAGTTCATTCTTTTATTTCAAAACTATCAATCCTAAAAACCCTAACCCTTGAGCACCCACAAATTCATAGACCCGAAGGTATTGGCTACCATAAAAGACCTGCCGCTGTTGGCTAAAACGGTGGTGGAGGGCTTTTTGGCGGGGCAGAACCAGAGTTTGCGGCGTGGGGCGGGGTTGGAGTTTAGCCAGTACCGTAGCTACCAGCCCGGCGACGACCTGCGCCAACTCGACTGGAAGATGTTTGCCCGCTCCGACCGCTATTACATACGCGAAGCCGAGGTAGACACCAACATTACGGTGCGGTTTATACTGGATGGCAGCGCCTCGATGGCACATGAGGACCTGAATGGTATCAGCAAGATGGATTACGCGCGGTTTATGGTGGCGTCGCTGGCTTACCTGGCAACTACACAAGGCGATGCGGTAGGGCTATACGTGCTGCACGAGAACCAGCTTATCAACCTGACGCCCCGCTCCGACAACATGCACCTGCAGCGCTTCTGGCACCAGCTGGCAGAGGTAAAGCCGCAGGGTAAGTTTCCGGGCATGGAGGTGGCGGCCAACCTGTTTGCAGACAGGCGGCAGAAAGAGCTAACAGTCTTCCTGTCGGATTTGTATGAGCATGAGCACGAGATAAAGGATTTACTATACAAACTGGGAGCACAAGGACACGAGCTGCTGCTGGCCCACCTGATGAGCCGCAACGAGTTAGAGTTTAGCTACAGCGGCACCCTCACTTTCGAGGACCTGGAGACAGGACAAACGCTACAGGTAAGCAGCGCTGCACAAAAGCAAGTCTACTTAGCCAAACAGCAGGAGTGGCTGCAAAACATAGAAAAAGACATGCGCAACCGCCACATCGCCTACGACAGGTTTGTTACCGACGAGCCGCTGGATAAGGCGCTGAGGGCTTTCCTGCAGAAACGGTTGCTGTATGGATGATTTTGAATGAGCGCATGAGTGAATAAAATAATATAAGGAACACACTCATGGTGCGAGCGTCCTCGCTCGTGACCTGCTATAGTTGGGCCTCCGGCCCAGTCGAGTTACAAACTCAACATCATCGTAAGGCACGAGTTGCAAACTCGCGCCAGCAAGAGGATTTAATTGTTAAATGTTGATGGATAATTGTTATCTCAAAAATGAAGCACAAGCATACATCTGTCATCTTGGAAAGATCTTGGCAGATGGGAGGTTAAGCCTTTGCTATTTGCCCACAAGATTCTTTCAGAATGACAGAAAAAACAACTTTATAACTTTTTAACTTTCTAACTCTCTTGTCTTTCCTCGCACCATACTTTCTCGTTGCAGCGTCGGCTATACTTATCCCGATCGCCATTCATCTGTGGAATAAACGGCAGGGGAAGACAGTAAAGGTAGGTAGTCTGCGTTGGCTGGAGGCGTCGGCGAGTAACCGTTGGAGTAGTGTAAAGCTGAGCAACTTCTGGCTGCTGGTGCTGCGCTGCCTTATACTTATACTGCTGGCCGTAGCCTTGGCGCAGCCGGTGTTTGAGCATCAGGCGCAAAAAAACAAAGGAACAAAGGCTATAGTAGTGGGCGAAGAGTTGCTTTATACTTCTGCCTTAAAACCCATCAAACCAACTATAGATTCGCTTTTGATGCGCGGCTATACTTTGCACACCTACACACCAAATCTGGAGCAGGTACCACAGGAAGAGTGGCAACAGATCGGTAACCGCACACAGGATAGTATAGTAACGGGCAAGTATAACTACTGGAGCCTTCTGCCTGCCTTGGCTGCAAAGTATAAACTGCCGCAGGATAGCGTATTGCTTTTCACATCAGACCAGCAGCAGTACTTTGCAGGCTCACGGCCCGAAATGCTTCCGCAGCACATACAATGGATCCCGGTTGCTACAGACAAAAGTATAACCTGGCTACAAGCTGCTATCCAATCCACACCCGACAGCCTCCTGCTTATACTTGGCCACAGCTCCCGCGAAGGCACCAGTTATAGCAAGTATGAAACGGCCTTATCAGCACGAAGTATAAACCTTGCCGGCAACCAACAACTGCAACTGCAACACCAGCAGGACACGCTGCTGGCCACCATCTCCGGCAACAGCAGCAAAGTAAAAGTACAGACAAAGCCGCTACAAATAGCCATACTTGCCGACGAAGCGCAACAGGCAGAGGTGCCCTACTTAAAAGCAGCGTTACAGGCCATCAGTAACTATACAGGTTTACCTGTTCAGGTTAAAGCTGATACTACAGGCGCAAACTGGGTTTTCTGGCTGCGCGATGATGAGCCGATGCCTCAAAGTATAAACCAGCAGGTAAAACAGGGCTTACAAGTATGGATGCAGCAGAATCAGAAGCCGCAAACTATAAAAACCAGCTTAACCGGAACAGGAGGCACAAGCATAAAAGTACATCAGCTTAGCCACTCGCTGCCACCGAAGCAAACCGAAGTATGGACTACCGCAAACGGAGAGCCTTTACTTTACTCCAAAACTGTAGGACAGGGCAAAATCTATACTTTCCGGAGCAGGTTTGCACCTGACTGGAGCGAGCTGGGCCAGAGTGCGCAACTGCCAGAGTTGCTATTACCCTTGCTCCTGCCGCAACCACAGGCAAGCCATGATTACCGGGCAGTAGACGAGCACCAGTTGGTGCCGTCAGCACGTGTACAGGCAGCACCTGTAAATTCTGAAAAAACTGCTCAGACACCGTTGCTCAAATGGTTCGTTCTGGCGGCTTTTGTGTTATTTTTGATAGAGAGAATTATCGCCAACAGGCGCAGCAAAGTATGATGGTAAAGCAAAGCATCCATATCTTACAGCGAATTCGCAGGCAGTACGTGCAGGCGAAGCTGTGGCTATATGCGCTTCAGGCTTTGGCAGCTATACTTGTGGCGGCGGCTATACTTTGGCGTTGGCAATTTGAAGCGCCTGTGTTAGCAGCAACGGCTGTAACTATAGTTGTGGCTGCCGTTTTATACTTTATACTTCGCTGGAGATCTGTTTCTAAAATAAACCTGCAGCACGTAGCCCGCCACCTGAACAGGCAGTACCCGCAGCTGGAAGACAGTACCGAACTGCTCCTCAACGAACCTGAAAATCTGCTGCAAAAGCTGCAGCAGCAACGTGTAACTCAAACACTCCAAGAGCTACACCCGGAGCAACAGAAAACCTTTACCCTGCGCAGCACTGCTACCTATGCTTTTCTGGGGTTAGCGCTGCTATTCTCAATCGGCATTTTATACTTACCTGCAAAACCGCTTGCCACATCTCAGCCCCAAAGTGTAAAGGTAGCGTTTCCGGATGCGCCGGTTGCCGCTGCTGATACGGCTGCTAAAATTGAGAATATCGAAATTTCCATTGCACCGCCACGCTATACAGGTAAGCAAGCCTACAAAGCCGAGAGCCCGAACCTGCGTGTAGAAGAAGGAGCCACCGTTACCTGGCACATCAGTACAAACAAGCCTGCACAATTGCAACTGGAGCTAAACGAGCAACGACCTACCAACTTTAAGAAGCAAGGCAACAGCTATACTTTATCGCGAAGCTTCAAAACAGCTGGGCTCTACACCATTAACTTGAACGGGCAGAAATCAACATTTTATACGTTGGAGATCATTCCTGATAAGGCTCCAACTATACAGATACAAAAGCCGGAGCAGTACACCGAAGTGCTTTTTGGGGAGCCACAGCGTGTAATGCTACAGGCCCAGCTTACCGACGATTACGGCATCCGCGAAGCAAACATGGTGGCCACCGTTACCAAAGGCACCGGCGAGGCCGTGAAATTCCGGGAAGAAAATATCAAACTAAATCTGAGCGGCAGCGCCAAAAACTATACGATAAAACAAACCTTGGACCTGCAAAAACTGGGTATGACCTACGGCGATGAACTATACTTTTACCTGCAGGCCTGGGACCGCCACCGCGGCTACACCCGTTCCGAAACATACTTTGTCCAGATAGAGGACACAACTTTAGTTGAATCGAGTTTTGATATGTCGATGGGTGTAAACCCGGTGCCGGAGTATTTCAGGAGCCAGCGCCAGATCATTATCGACACCGAAAAGCTGCTGAAAGAGCAGCAAAGCATAACCCGAACCGAGTTTGAAGAACGCTCCAACAACCTGGGTGTAGACCAAAAGCTGCTTCGTTTGCGCTACGGCAAATTTTTGGGCGAGGAGTTTGAGAGCGGCATTGGTCCGGGAGGCGGCATACCCGAAGGCGAAGAGCATTACGAAGGCGACGGCCACGATCACGAAGAGTTCGCAGATAAAAACAGCCCCGAAGCTCTGCTGGACCCTTACTTGCACAAGCACGACCAGGAGGAAGCAGCAACGTTTTTTGAGCCTGTAGTTAAAGCCAAATTAAAAGGAGCACTAGCCCAGATGTGGGAAGCAGAACTGCGCCTGCGCACACATAAACCCAAAGAGGCTTTGCCTCACGAGTATAAAGCGTTGCGCATGCTAAAGGATGTGCAGCAATCGCAGCGGGCTTATGTTGCCAAAACCGGTTTCGAGGCGCCACCACTCAAAGAACCAGAACTGCGCCTGACGGGGGAACTGAATAAGGTAACGCCGCTAAGCGAGCAGAGAAGTATAGCGGCAGAGAAGCAACTGCCTAACACCAGAGCTGCGCTGCAATGGCTGGCAAAGTATAAACAGACCGGAAAGTATAAGCCCGCAGATGCTGCCATTTTGGAGAAGGCAGGTCAGGAGCTGGCACAGCAATCATTCAATAAACCTGGCAGTAATTTGAAAGCTTTGCAGGATCTGAGGACGTTGATATCGGAGATGCAGCGCGGGGAAGTTTTATGTAAGTCGTGTTTGGTTTCTGTTGAGCGGGCATGGGTTGGTCTGTTGCCACCGGCCACGCAAACACCGCAGCCAGGGCAGACAGTACGAAGCAAGCTGGCGCAGGAGTATCTAAAGCGAATAAGGGAATAGCTTTTAAGTGAGCAAGACAAATAGAGAACGATGATTCAGTTCCAAACACATATCGGACTACTACGCTACCTGCCCGGTACGCACTACCTGGAAGTGCCACAGGAGGCGGTGCAGGCTTTAGGTACGCTGAACATTCGCCTGATCTGCAGGGTAAACGAAAAACTTACATTTCAATGCGGCCTGATGGCATTGGGCGAAGGAAAAGCCTACATCAGCATCAGCAAAAAACGTATGCAGCAGTTGGGTCTGAAACTAGGGGATAAAGTAGCGGTAACCCTGGAAAAAGACGATAGCCCTTTCGGTACCGAGGTACCTGAAGAAATGGAAGAACTGCTGCTGCAGGATGAGGAAGGGAACAGGCGGTTTCTGCTGCTAAAGCCGGCCATGCAGCGTTACATGCTCAACCACGTGTCGGGAGTTAAAAATCCGCAGCTGCGTGTAGACCGTGCCATTACCTTAATCGAGAACCTGAAAAAGCTGCCGGAGGGAAAAGAGGATTTTCGGGCCATGTTGGGCCTGCCTCCTCGCTAATACAATATGATGCAAATAACCTGGCTTATAGCAATACCTGTTGTGCTGCTGCTACTCTGGCTGGCATGGCGCAGACCTAACCGGCAGCGGCTGGCCCTCCGTTTGTTGGCAAGTGTAGTAGCCGGTGTTAGCATGGTAATGCTTGTTTTCCCACCAAGTACACAGCAGGCCATTAACCCAAGTGCGGCTATACTTTTAACCCAGGGCTATAACCAAGATACACTAGAGGCGCTGCTTGCTCGGCAGGAGGCAAAACCTTCTGTTTATACTTTAGGAGCTGAGGCAGACGATGCAACTCTACTAACAAACCTTTATACGTTGCGCCAGCAGCAGCCGGGACTGCAAACGCTGCACCTGTTAGGCTATGGACTGGAAGAGCAGCAATTAAAAGCGTTAGAAGGCGTGCAATTGGTACCGCACCTGTCAGAGGTGCCAGCTGGTGTAAGTGCGGTGCAATGGCCGCAGGAGGCAAGATTAGGCGAGGCTGTAACTATAGCAGGAAAGTATAAATCCGAAGGTAAAACCAAACTATACTTACAGGCAGTAGGTCAGCTACGCGATTCTGTGGAAATCAGCTCCGATAGCACTCACACGTTTAACCTGCGCTACATACCTAAGCAAACCGGCCGATCTGTTTATACTTTACTGGCTAAAACCGGGGCAAATACTGATACTTTGGGGCGGGTGCCGGTGCAGGTAACGGAGCAACAGCAGCTGGGTATACTTATACTTGCCTCTGCGCCGTCTTTTGAGTTCAAGTTCCTGAAGAACCACCTGGCAGCGCAGCAGCACAAAGTAGCCTATAGCGCCACCGTCAGCAAAGACATCAGCCAGAGCGAATGGGTAAACATGCCTAAAACAGACTTAAGTAGAATAAGCCCTAAACTGCTGCAGAACTTTGATGTAGTGATTACCGAGCTCCAGGCATTGCAAAGCATGAGTGCCGGCGAAAGAGCCATACTACAACATGCCGTTACAGAAGATGGACTAGGCGTGCTTACCATTGCCACAGCACCAGCTGCCACGAACAGCACCAGTTTCTTTACCGGCTTCCAGAGCAAACGGCTCTCGCAGCAGGACACCCGCAGCACACGCGCCAGCTGGCCCGGAAGTGAGGTAAGTATGAATGCTTCGCCTTATACTCTGGTAAACACAACAGCCATTAATAGTTTAGTATCTGAACAGGGAAGTAATTTGCTGGCAGGTGCAAAACGTGCAGGCTGGGGCAAAGTGGCTATGAGCTATATTCCGCAAACGTTTCCGTGGCAACTGGAGGGCAAAGACGAAGTATACGCCAGCTACTGGAGCTCCTTATTATCAGCCATCGCCAAAGAACAGGTAAAGGAGAAATTCTGGCAACTGGAAAAGCTACAGGTGCCGCAGCCAAACAAACCAGCTATACTTTCTTTCACAGATTATACGTTGACCAATGGTGCAGCCACTCCAACAGCAACTATAACCAGCTTAACCGATTCTATAAGTATAAACCTGCCGCTGGAACAACACGCGCATCAGCCTGAAAAGTATAACGGCACCTTCTGGCCCCACCGCAGCGGCTGGTATAAAGTAGAAACAGCTAATGCTGCACCATACTTCTTTTATGTGCAGGATGCTTCTAATTGGCAGTTCCAAAGTATAGCTTCGCGCAGAGTTGCTACGGAAACATTTATAGCATCGCAAAACATTACTCCTTCTGAGGTTGCTGTGGTTTACAAAGAAGAGCCTGTTTCGCTGATCTGGTTCTTTATACTTTTTGCCTTGAGCAGCGGATTTCTGTGGCTGGAGGAGAAGCTGTAACAGAAGCACGAACAGGTCAGGAGCGTGGAACAGTAAGAAGTATAAAAAGTGTTGCTTTAACAGCTGCATCTGAATAATACCTATAAAAGAGGGGGCTCAGAAAAAATCTGAGACCCCTCTTTTATACTTTGGCTTTACAGCTTATTTGGCCTGTGCTGTATTACCTATAATCTTAAACTCGGTGCGGCGGTTATCTGCGTGCATAGTTTCAGGGCAGGATACTCCATCGCTACACTTGTTAACCAGCTGTGTTTCGCCATAACCTTTTGCCACTAACCGGTCGCGGGTTATACCTTTCGATACAATATACTCCACAGCACTTTGCGCTCTTAACTGCGACAGCATCTCGTTATAACGGTGCGTTTGGCGGCTATCAGTATGCGAGCTTAACTCTATGCGGATGTGCGGGTTGTCTTTTAAAGTTTGTACCAGCTTATCAAGCTCTTTTGCAGCCTCCGGTTTGATGTCTGCCTTATCCAGGTCGTAGTAGATGTTTTCGAGTACGATTGGTTTGTTTGGCGTGTCACGGTTAAACACCATCTCTACCTTAACAGAATCTGTGGTAAGGCGGCAATCCGGCGATACAGAAATGGTTTGTGTCAGGTAATTTGGCTTGGAGCCTCTGATAATGTAATTCCCGCCACCAAACACCGGAAATGTAAAGTTACCGTTTGCATCAGACCGTACCTCCAGCGGTTTCCCATCGCCGCCCACTTCTGTGATCTGCAGGAACACGTCGGCTACGGCTAGTTCTTTTTTCTTGCCCCTGTTAACTCGCTCGGCTACAAACTCAATGGTTTTACCGGTTATGGTACATGGCAGTCGGTTTTCCCTGAACGTAAAAATATCATCAAACCCGTTACTCGCCAATCGCCCAGACGACAGAAGCCCGGTTTTGCCGGCAGCATCTACCTGTATGCCAAAGTCATCATGCGATGTGTTTAGCGGGTACTTCAGGTTTTCCACTTTACTACAGTTTTTATGCGTGCCTATGGCTTTAAAAATATCAAGGCCGCCCATGCCAATGTGCCCGTCAGAGGCAAAGTATAAATTACCGTCTTCGCCTAAACTTGTAAAGCTTTCGCGGCCTGGCGTGTTTATAATATTACCTGCGTTTACAGGCTTACCCCACGAGCCATCAGCTTGCAACTCGCTAAAGTATACATCTGTTTCCCCGAAACCACCTGGCATGTCTGACACAAAGTATAAAACCTTACCGTCAGGAGTTATAGCCGGATGCCCAATAGAGAACTCGTCGGTGTTGTTATACTTAAATGCTTTTACCTTGTCCCATTTATCGCCTTTGCGCTTAGCAATGTAAATACCGTGGCGATTGGTGTGGGTGCTGTTTTCGCTGCCCTTAAACCAACTGGTCGGGTCGGGGTTCGATTTGGTGGCGTTACGCTTTACTACATGCGTGCGCGTAAAGTACAGCGTTTGGGTTTCGTTGTGGTAGTCTGCAGGGCCGTTGTGGTAAGTTGTGTTGATATTAGACGGCAACGGCGCCGGGGCACTCCAGGTGCTGTCGCTGGTGGCTTGGGCAAAGTACATTTGGATGTAGCCATTGCCTGTCCAGGTATTTCTGGCTGCCTGCTTACGACCATCTAACCTGTCTGATGCAAAGTATAAACCGCCTTCCTTTTTCACAGGACTGAAATCTGCCCCCTCGGAGTTAAGTGTTTTTTGCTTTTGCACCAGGTAAGCCTTCGGTTTAGCCATCCATTTCATAGCTGTATCGCAGGATGCGGCCATGCGTTCTGCCTGCGCAGCCTGTCCTGGTACTTTGCGGCTAAACTCCTGGAACAGCAGCTTTGCTTTGGAGTAGTTGCCATTCCGTTTGGCAGACTCTGCGTAAAGGTAAATGTTTGTAGGATCGGCGTTAGGGAAGTTAACTACCTGCGCATACCAGAATTCAGCCTCCTGGCTATTGTTAAGTATGCGGTAACTGTCTGCAATGCGCTGTACTACTGCTATGGTTGGTTCGCCGCTGTCAAGTATCTTTTTATATGCTTCCAGGGCGAGGGTAAACTCAAAATTATTAAAGTGCTTGTCGGCCTGCTTCATATCCTGTGACAGCACAGCAGTTTGCACCCCTGTTACAAACAGCAACAGAAGTAAAGCCAGGCGTAATCGTAATTTCATATTAGGGTGGTATTATAAATTTCGAGGCGTCAGGATACGGCCACCTTGCTTTTTAAAGAAGGAGTAACCCAGCGATACCTCATGGCTTGAGTAGTTGTTCAGCTCGTTTAAGCTCATGTCGTAAGAGTAGCCCACGCGCATTTTAGAGGTAACATACAGCTGTACCAGCGCAGCAGCGGCATTACGCTTCGACAGTTGTTTCATTTCTGCGTTTGCGAACATCGGCATCGAAGTACGATACGACCCTCCTACCCAAAAACGATCCCCAAAAAGCAGGAACGTGTTCAGGTCTATGTTTGTAGGGCTATGGAAATCCTCTTTTATCAGTATGCTTGGCTTAACGCGCATGTTGCTGCTAAGGTCAAACATATAACCCGTTGACAGGAAATAATGCCTGCGTGGAGTCGTGATAACTAAATCGTCGCTTTTAAAAGGAATTAAGTTTGCGGCAGTTAAACCAGCAAAATAACGTTCTGTGTTAAAGAATACACCCACCTTAGCATCTGGCAGTATTTTAGATTCGCTCCCTTGCGGTATGGCTGCATCCGGCACCTGGCTCCCTTGCCTGAGCATGGTGCCATCCAGTTTATACTGTGCCGCACCCGCCGACACCCCGAATGCCAGTTTGCTATACTTGCTCATATTAAGGCGCACCGCCAGGTTGGCATATGCTCCTGTATGGCTTTGCGCGCCCAGTTTATCATTTACCAGATAAGCTGCCCAACCAATGCTTGCGTTGCTTGTGGGGCCATCCACACTTAATGTTTGCGTAGTCGGGGCGCCCTCCAGGCCCGTCCATTGGCTACGGTAGGTGGCATTGATGTTAAGTATACCTTTACTACCCGCATAGGCAGGGTTTATAACCAGCTCATTAAAGATGTACTGGGTATACTGTGGCGCCTGCTGGGCTGTGGCCACATGCGCAGTCAGCATGATGAGCAGCAGCCATAATTTGTTCCATCTGTTTGTTTTCATAAGTATTACCTAACAATCATCACGTAACCCTTAAACATTTTATCTGTTCCGTCGCAAAGCTTGGCTCGTACAATATAGTAATAAGTACCCTCACTTAATCCGTCGCCGTTCCAGTTATTTTTATAAGATTTGGCTTTAAATACCTCGTTGCCCCAGCGGTTAATGATGGTCAGATCATTGTCTGCATACTTGTCAAGGTTTTTAACTGCCCACGTGTCGTTGTTGCCGTCGTTATTCGGCGAGAAAACATTCGGGAACTCCAGTTCGCCGTTAGCTCTGTCTTTATCAGGCACAATACTGATAGGCTCGCTGGTGCAAGTGCCGTTGTCAACAGTTACCGAAATTGAGCCTGTGTTCTCGTTTGCAACAACAACTATTCTGTTTGTGCCCTGCCCCGAAACAATTGTCCAGCCTGTTGGTACTGTCCAGTTGTAGGATTTTGCTCCTGCTACAGTTTCAACTTCGTATACCAACCCATCGCATGCTGTGCTCTTATCCAGAATAACAGTTGGCGGAACAAGCACCTGAATGGATACATCAATGCTAACACTCTGGCTTATACCACAACCGTTCTTTGCTGCTACTGCAATAGTGCCTGGTTTCTTTCCGGCCACTACAGTTACTTCGGTTGTGCCCTGCCCTGATACAAGTGTCCATCCATCCGGAAGTGTCCATTCGTAAGACGAAGCGCCTGCTGCTGCACTTACCGTGTAGGTTACGGTACGGCCCGAGCAAACATCTGTCAAGCCTTTTATCGCACCCGGTGCAGCCGGTACATTGCTAACTGGCTTAACCTGCAGTTCTGCTGCTGTGCTCGCCCCGCAGCTATTTTTTGCTGCTACTTTTACTGTTCCGGCTGTTGTAGTGGCTTGCACAGTTATAGTGTTGGTGCCTTGGCCTGCGGTAATTGCCCAACCTGCCGGTACCGTCCAGTTATAACTCAAGCCAGCCACGTTCGTCACGCTGTACGTTATTGTAGAGCCGTTACAAGGGTCAGCTGATCCAACAATAGCAGTTGGCTGCGCTGGCACCCTGTTTGGGTTTACAGTTAAAGTTTGTGCCGATCCGGTGCCGCATGGGTTGCCCGCTGCAACTGTCACCTCACCGTTTTCAGAACCTGCCGTTACAATAATCTCTGTTGTGCCCTGTCCCGAAACGATTGTCCAGCCTGTTGGTACTGCCCAAGTATAAGTTGTGGCACTTGTCACCGGCTCGATGCTATACTTTAAGCTTGTCTGCCCCTGGCAAAAACCAGTTGCAGGACCTTTTATACTTTGTGGTTTTGGCAGGTTTGTCTCTAATGGTGCCACCCAAAGGGTACTGGCGCTGCTGCTATTGCCGCAAGCATTAACTGCATATACTTTTATAATGCCGATGGTAGTGTTGCTGGCTTGCACCTGCACACTAGTGGTGCCCTGCCCCGAAACGATCGCCCAACCTGCCGGCACCTCCCAAGTATAAGATGTAGCACCTGCAACCGGCAAGATGCTGAACACAGAGGGTTGACCGGTACAAACAGCACCTGTACTGCTGATAGGTCCTGGTGCTTTTGGCTTAGTAGTAGATATAGTTACGTCTTTGCCGATAGTGGTGCTGCCGCACTCATTTTTTGCGGTAAGGCTAACAGTTCCGGCTGTTGAGTTTGCCTTTACTGTAATCTCTGTTGTGCCTTGCCCTGAGATGATTGTCCAGCCCGCAGGCACAGACCACTCGTAAGAACTCACATTAACGCCTGCATCTACTTTAAAAGTAGCTGTGTTATTACTGCACACATCCGGCGCGCCCTGCACAATCGTCAATCCGGTTGGTCCTTCTTTAGTAGGTTTTACAGCCAATGCCTGGGCTTCGCTGTTTCCGCAGTTATTTGTTGCCACTACAGATACATTACCGGCAGTTTCGCTGGCAATTACTCTTATAGATGTGCCATCCTGCGACACGATCTGCCAGCCTGCAGGCACCGCCCACGTATAGCTTAGGGCTGTTGCCACTTCCGTGATGCTAAAAGTATACTCTTTGCCAACGCATGGTATAGTAGAACCCTTTATCGGGCCTGGTTTAGCCGGAGGAGTATTTGTAACAATGGCGGTGAGCTGTGTTTCGCTGGTTACACCGCACACGTTTACTGCCTGCACCGAGATTGTAGCACCCACGCTACCAGCATTTACAGTTATACTTGTGGTGCCTTGGCCTGAAACGATAGTCCAGCCGTTATTTACAGTCCAGCGATAAGATGACGCTGTTGCAACTGGGTTGATGTAGTATACCAGGTTCTTCTGGTTTGTACATACTGACTCAAAACCGAATATAGCTTCTGGTTTAGCAGGCGGCGACGGCACAACCTTAACATCCATACTTGCTTCTGATCCAATGCCACAGTCGTTGATTGCCTTTACAGAAACCTTGCCTTCTGTGGCACTAGGTGTGATGGATATACTGGCAGTTCCCTGGCCTGAGTTAATAACCCATCCTGCCGGCACAGTCCAGGTGTAGTTGGTAACACCTACCATTGGTGTTACGCTGAACACAGCTCCAGGCATATCCTGGCATACTTCAGCGGGGCCGGTTAGCGTGGTGATAGGCCCTGGCACGTCTGTCTGAGGTGTCACATCTAACTCCCTGGCGATGCCTATGCCGCAAATATTGCTACCTGTTACGATGATCTTGCCTTTTTCGGTACCAACGGTTACGGTTATACTTGTGGTGCCTTGCCCGGAAAGTATGGTCCAGCCATTTGGAACTATCCAGGTATAGTCGGTAGCGCCTGTTACATCGTCAATGGAGTAGGTTCCTGTGCTGTTGGCGCAGCCATAATGCTTACCACTAATCGGGCCGGGCATGGCCGGGGCACCTTGTGTTGGCTGCACAGGCTTGATGCTTGCGCCACTTGGCCCGCATTCATTTACTGCTCTTACTGTAATCTCGCCGCCGCTTGTGCTGGCATTAACAGTTATACTTGCCGTACCCTGGCCAGCGATGATCGCCCATCCATCAGGCACAGTCCAGGTATAGCTTTTGGCACCAACTACTGGCGCCACAGTATAAACCAGTCCTTTTTCGTTGGCGCAGGAATTCAGGGTTCCTGCAATTTCCCCTGGGGTATCTGTAGGAGAGAGTACCGGCGTAACCGTCATGGTTTGCGCTTCGCCTTCGCCGCAGGCATTGGTGGCTTTTACGGTAACGCTACCGTACATTTTACCAACCACAACTGTAATAGTGTTTGTATTTTGGCCAGAAATAATCTGCCAGTCGGCAGGCACAGACCAGATATAGCCTGTTGCACCCGGTGTTGCATCTATCTCGAATGTGGTATTGCTGCCAACGCAACTGTTACTGTTACCTCGTATAGCTACATTTATCGTCGGCACTTCCGTGGCAACATCAACCATAAAGGTTTGTGCCTCGCTTGATCCGCAGGTATTTGATGCTGTTACTGTTACAGGGCCACTTGTAGCTCCTGCTGTAGCTGTTATCTCTGTGGTACCTTGCCCGGAGGTCATAACCCATCCGTCTGGCAACGACCAGGTATAGCTAAGGGCATTCTCAACAGGCGCTATCTTATATACCAATCCCTCTGTACCAACGCAAACCTCATTTATGCCGCTTATAAGTCCCGGTTTTACAGGAGGATCTGGCAACGGTGTTACCTCCAAAACCTGAGCCGGGCCTTCGCCGCATATATTGCTCGCTTTTACAGTTATCTGTCCTGGCTGGGTCCCTGGCCTAACACTTATACTTGTTGGCCCTATTTGGGTAAACTGCCATCCGGCCGGTACGCTCCAGATAAACTTAGAGGCGCCCGCTACCGGTGCAATACTATAAGTATAGCTTGCGTTACGGCATACTTCTGTTGGCCCTGAAATGCTGCCTGTTTCAGGAAGAAGCACACAGTAGTTAAGTATCGTGGAGTTGTTGATGAGGTCTTCGTCAATGTTATCGCCTTCTACAACGGCACGCACAAAGCCAAAGCCTGATTTGTTAAGTTTTACGCTTAGTGTAAGTGTAACGCTCTCTTTGTAAGCGATGTTTCTGATGCGCCACTCACCCGTTGCAGGGTCAAATGTTGTTCCGCTTCTGCTGCTGCTGTGGTTAAGCAACTCGCCAACAAAGGCAATGGTCCGCACATAGGCATCGCCTTCATCTGACGGGCCATTGTTGGTTACTTTAAAGTAAAATGTTACTTCTTCGTTGTTTTCGTACGATTCCGTTCCTGTCGCACTCGCGCTCATGCTAATCTCGATCATCAGATCGGAAGGCGTATTAAGAATTGCCTGATTCAGGTGCAACTCATTTTCCAGAGATATTAAGCGCCCCTGCAGTCTTGCGCCGTCATTTACGGTAATAGTACCCCTAGAAATAAAGGTACCCTCAATTATGGCATTTTTACCAACAGTTATATTCCCGTTTACCACCCACAATATATTACTTGTGGCAGCCTTGTTGCTGTAGTCGATTACAGTATTGCTAGGTATGTTAAGATCTCCGTTGATTTGGTAAATGTAGGTTGGCTTTGATTTTCCGGCATCGCTCAGAGAGATGTTTCCAGAAAATGTGGCATCGCCATTTACTTTGTAAACGCCGGGAGCAAAATTTATACTTCCATAATTGTTGTTTGGTGCAAGTAGCTCAAAGGGAAGAATAAAGGCATTGTCATAGGCTAACCTGGCATCTAGCAGGGCATTTTTAGCAGCACTATTGTTGATATCGGGGGTGCGTACCGAGATACCCGGCGGAAATCCGATTATCGATCCGTTTGCAACTCCAAGGTTTGCGTTTACAACTGTGTTGCCAGTACTAGTAACCTTTTTACTAGCCAGGGCATTGTAGTTATAAGCCGTCCCGAAAGAGGGAATTTGCTGTGCGGAAGCAAGAAAAGACGGAGCACAAAGGCATACTACAAAGAGTATAACTTTTCCTAATAAGCTTCTCATTAAGTTGTTTGTAAAAGTGTGCTATATAGACTTTATTTTTATAAATCTGGTACAACTAATATAGTATTGCCGCCTGCACTTAATTGGTTCTTTAAATCCTCTGCAAGTCAATTACTCCGTTTATTTGGTGCAATTAGCCAAAACAAAAAACCATAAAAACAATTAGTATAATGCTAAATCACTAGTTGTGACTGTTCGGTCTCCTAAATTTTATTTTTTTTTGATACAATCCAAATAATATCTGAAAAATAAAATTTATCTTCTTAAAATTTCCATAATTAAGTTTATAGAAAACTTAATATTTAGCTAATACAATTTTAAAAAGTAAAGCAGAGACACTAAAGCACCAATAAAAAATTGAATTATTCTAATACCGCAATTCCTATTAGCGCACAAAGGTAATACTCTGTCAAAGAGTTACAAACAATTTCAAAAAATAACTAAAGAGGAAAAAGATCCCAAAAGTTCAATTTAATTGCACTATCAGCGCGAAGTAAATTAAACCGGAAAGATATGTTTGCTATACTAAGCTGAACAGCGGCATAGCGACAGGAAATTAAACAATTAAATTATATTTATATTACCATATCCATTGCGGACAAATAATTCGCCTGTTGTTAAATAACTTAAAGCCAACTACTACCTCATGTGTGCCTGCACTTACCTGGTTCAGGTTAGAAGACGTAACATCATATGAATAAGAAACATCCAGCAACGGACTTATGTAAACCCCTACCATAGCCACTAATGCATCTTCGTGGCGGTAAGAAGCACCTGCCCAAAACTGCCTGTTATACAGCACACGCACATTCGCATCCACAGATACTGGGCTGGGACTAGCCATTTTAACCATCACCGAAGGCACTACATCCAGCCTGTCGGTAGGCGAAAAGCGATAGGCTCCTGTAATAAAATAGTGCCGCTGCAGGTCTAATGTCGGGTTACGGCTGCCTTCCGGCTGAAAACTTCCCACGTCTTCAAGTAGCTGCGCTCCTGCCACCCCCAAAGAAAAAGACTCCGAGTATATCCAAAGCCCTAAGCTAAGGTCGATAACATTGTTGTTAAAGCTGCCACCTCCAATCAACGGGTCGTTGGGGTTTGTAAACTCCAGCTCGCTTGCGTTTATGCTATTTCTGATAAGTCCGACTGCAGCCCCTGCCGAAGCGTTTATACTTCTGGTTAAAGGTAAATGATAGGCATAGGAGCCTGAGATACCGGTGCGGCGCAACGGCCCCGTTTTATCAGTATGGAAAGCGACTCCGACTCCATGGTGTGCCAGCGCCCTGGTATACTTTGTGCTGGCTGCCCCCTTGTTTAAAGGCGTATGGGCTGTAACGTAAGATGTAACCGGGGCACCATCCAGGCCAACCCATTGCCGCCTGTGGCTTATCCGGATATCGGCATAATCTTCTATGCCTGTAATAGCTGGGTTAAGCAAGTAATTGTTAACCATATACTGGCTGTATTGCGGGCGCTGCTGCGCTTTTGCCTCTATTGCCAAAGCGAAAAGTATAACTAGCAGGAAAAGCAGGCTTTTGTTCATCAGTTAGCGGATAATAGTTACGTGCCCCGAAATCGGCTTTTCAGACCTGTTCAGGTAAATCATGTAGTAATAGGTAGCCACAGGCAGATCTTCGCCATTATGGGTGCCATCCCAAGGCGTGCCGTAGCCGTTAGAGGTAAAAATGATATTACCCCACCGGTTAAACACTTCCACTCTCACATCCGGGTAATTCTCAATGTTGCCGATCTCCCAGATCTCGTTTACGCCATCTCGGTTTGGTGTAAAGGCATTCGGAATGATAAGGGCTGGTATCACCTCTACCGTCACTTCGTCTATGTCCACG
This sequence comes from uncultured Pontibacter sp., assembly GCF_947492645.1. GTDB lineage: Bacteria > Bacteroidota > Bacteroidia > Cytophagales > Hymenobacteraceae > Pontibacter. The sequence goes on from NZ_CANLMZ010000001.1 coordinate 164,494, forward strand.
CAGCCTTCTGCAGTTGTAACTGTAACAGTATAGGTTGTTGTCTCTGTAGGGCTGGCCACCGGGTTAGCCACATTCGGATCACTTAGCCCTTCAGCAGGTTCCCATAGATAAGTTTCCCCTCCCGATGCCCGTAACTCTGTTGTTCTACCCTGTATAATGGTTACATCTTCGCCGGCATCAGCTTCTGGTGTTACAACAGTTACCGTAGCCGTCGTACGGCTGCTGCTGGCACACCCGCTCGCACTTACAGCCTGCACAAAGTACACAGCCGATTGTGTTAGAGTCGGGGTTTGGAAAGTAGTGCCGATAAAAATGGGAGAGCCGCCTGTAGCCACATCGTACCACTCATAAGTTTCGCCGTTCGGGTTAGAGATCGCTAGCGTGGCAGATCCTCCGACGCAGGCCGTTGCGTTTCTAACCTCTAGCGCAGGTGCAGCCGGAACGGGTATAATAGTGATCTCCACAACTGCAGAAGTATCGGTACAGCCCGCAGAGCTGGCCAGCCTCCTGAACCATGTGCTTTGATTTAGGGCAGCAGGTGTGTAGTTTTGACTTGTATTGTCGCCAGCTGCGTTCACAAAGCCTGCTGTGGCACTTATAGTACTGCTCTGCCACAGGTAAGTATATGCACCAGTACCACCGGATGGCGCGCTGCCTGTTAACTGCTGCGGCTGCGAACCTGCACACACCGTCTGGTTGGCAGATATGGTGTTTCCAGTAACGCCTGGGTTTACGGTTATCTGTACAGCCTGACTAACATAGCTTGCACAAGCGGCTGAGGAAACAGTCCTTCTGAACCAGGTGGTGCGCGTTATAATACCTGGCGTATAGCTTTGACTAGTGTTGTTTCCTGCTGCCGGTGTAAAGCCTGTAGCACCATTGGTCGTGCTGCTTTCCCAGAGATAAGTATAAGTGCCTGAACCCCCGGTTGGCGCAGAACCTGTAAGTGGTGCGGGTGTTGTTCCGCGGCATACTTCCTGGTCTGCAGAAATAGTGTTATCTCCAAGCTCAGGATAAACTGTTATTTTGATTGCTTCTGAGATAGCCGTACAACCGCCCGATGTGACAGTACGCCTGAACCAGGTATCCTCAGCCAGGTTGGCCGGCTGGTAATTTTCTCCGTTGTTGGCCCCAGGAGCAGGAGCAAAGCCTGATGTGGCACTTTCTGTACTTACCTCCCATAAGAAAGTATAAGGCGCACCTCCACCGCCTGTCGGCCTTGATCCCGTTAATAAAGCCGGTGTTTCGTTGGCGCATATCTCCTGTGCCTCGCCTATAGTATTTGATGTGGCAGGCACCGGATCAACAGCTACAATCTCTACTACATTACTCGTATCGGCAGAGCAGCTGCCTGAAACCACAAGCCTTCTGAACCAGGTGGTGGTGGTAACAGGAGCAGTAGGTGTATAATTTAGTGTATTGTTTACGCCAGGCGCATCAGTAAAGCCGGTGTTGGCATTGGTTGTGCTTATTTGCCATGTAAAGCTATAAGGGGTGCTGGTATCGCCGCCGGTAGGCGTGCTACCCGTTAAGGCGGCAGGCACCTCTCCCTTACACGTGTTGCGCACCGGGTCTCCCTCCACAAGGTTATTTGTAACCGCAGGTACTACCCTGATTGCCACCGGCGTGCGTGGCCCAATGCATACCACAGAGTTAGCTGTATCCAGGGCTGCTACATAAAATGTAATGTCGGCTGTAAGGGTAGGCGTAGAGAATGTCGCGCCTGTAAAAATGGGGAGAGCGTTGGGATCATCCGAATCAAACCAAACATAATTAGGGCCAGGACTGGTAGGCGTAAGCGTAACAATATCTCCGGCACAGGCTACACCAGGGGCCTGTATAGATGGCCTGGCTGGCTGCTGAAGTATAATTACCTCCTGCACGGGCGCACCTTGCCCCCCCATGCTGCTGTAGATATCGTCGGAGCTGCCGCACTCGTTTACAGCCTCTACGGCCACAGTATACTTCCCGGGGGTGGTAAAGTCATACTCAAAATCGAATGTATCGGAGTTAAATGTGCGGGTAACGCTTGTAGGGCCGGTAATAGTAATAGTAACTGTTACTTGCTCGCCCAGGTTTTTATCTATAAACAAGCCTGTGCCTGAAAAACCTCCTGCCCCGCTGCTGCTGTAATCTATTGTAGTAGGCCCACACGAGGTAATGCTTTCCGGCAACTGCACCTGCGGCCAACCCACCACCACCGACTGTGAAGTAGTGTCGCTGCCACAGCTGTTCTCAACTATCAGCTCTATGTTATAAACACCAGAAACTGTAAACTTAAATACCGGATCTTTGGATGTGAGCGTGCCTGACTCGAGTTCATACCCCTGGTCAGGCTGGATGGACCATTTATAGGAGAGGTTCCCGCCTGAAGAGCTGTCGGCTGGCGTAACTAAAACAGGCACGCAAGGCGGTATCTGGTCTTCCTCTACTCTTTGCTTTTGGTCTATGGTAAAGTTGGCCGTTGGCTTTTTGCTTACATTAAACTCCCTTTCGTAGATAACCTCGCACCCGTTTCCGGCAACGGCCCTGATGGTGATCGGGTAAACGCCAATCGTGTCGTAGGCAGTAGGGTTGGAGATCGGGAAATTACCCGGAGTATACTGCTCTTCATCGCCATTGCCCCAGTTTACAAAGTATGTTCTGATATCGCCTAAGTATGGCGCGACTGTCTCGTTGTTGATTACTGCAAAAACTTCAATGTCTTCATCTGCAATGGTATCAGGCAAGCAAATCTGGAAGTCGTTTTCTTCTGAGAAGTCAACTTCCGGCTCGTTTCTTACCGTAATGACCTGCCGAACTGTGTCTGACTCGCAACCTGTTTGGTTGGTGGCTATAACTCTTGCGGTAAAATTTGTTGTACCCACTCCCTTAGACACGTAAGTATGGCCCACTTCAGGCCCACGCGCTGTAGCACCATCCCCGAAAATCCAGGTATAAACTACAGCAGGCTGCGGGGCGTTGACGGAGAATGTAAGCGGTGTGCCGGAGCATTGCTGCCCCGTAGGACTTACCAAAAAGTTAGGGGGAGCAGGAAGCACGTTTATAGCTATCTCTGTAACTGATGAAGTATTTTCCTGGCAATCGGTACCCGAAACCCGCACCTGGTACCTGCCGGCCTCACTCACAGTTATATCATTGTCTGTCTGTCCATTCAGCACAGTACCATCGCGCAGCCACACATAAGTTAAGCCTGTTCTGGTGTTGGCTCTAAGTATCGTTGTTTCTCCCTGGCATAAAACTGTTCTGCCTTCTACTGTAATGGTGGCATTACAAAAGGGAGCTCCTCCCTGGGCTTTAACGGTTACACTTGTAAGCATAACCAGGCTCAGTATCAGAAATGCGGTGTACAGATGCTTCAGCAGAAGATGCATTTAAATGTGATTATAGGGTGACTTCAAAGCTCCATCAGCTCAGTTTACATTACGATAACTCTATATATTCAGATTCAATTTTGATTATATTAAGATCAGAAGACCCGCGAATAACCAACAGAAGGTGTTTGGGGAGGGTGTGCCCACTAGAAGAGAACCAGAGGCAGGCGCACAATCACCCATTACCTCTATTGATAAAACCTTAAAAAGGTTACACTACAGCTTTATTATTTACCAGTTATTATATCATTTAACGATCTGCCAAGATGCAAATTGCATGAGCGTACATCCATTACCCTATAAAAGGCAAAAGCCCTGCAACCGAAGTTGCAGGGCTTTTGCCCATTACTGTTTTACTTTTTTTAAAAGGCTTACTTTGCTAAAACCAGTCTTTGCACAACCTGTAGTTTATCAGCTTTGATGTGCACCAAGTATAAACCTACCGGCAAATGCGACAAGTCTATTGCCTGCTGCCCTACCAGGATACCTGTTTCTTTGCTGTAAATTACCTGTCCCAGCGCATTAACGATGATTACCTGCACCTGCTTTAGTGCCTGCTGTGTATGCAGCACTACCTGACCAGTTGTAGGGTTAGGAGAAATAACAACGCCCGCCTTTGCTGCATCTACCGCCACAGCGTTTGGCTGCAATGTTACCTGCAGCGCCTCTGAGTATTCTGAAAAACAGTCTTGCTCATTTTTCACGCGTACTTTGTAAAACCCTGGCTTGCTAATAGTTATACTTTGCGCAGTTTCACCAACTAGTCTCTCATCGTCTTTAAACCACTCGTAAGCAGCACCAGCTATACTTGCCGTTAACTGCGTTGCATCCTGCGCTATACTTGGCTTAGCAGGCACAGCGGTTACTGTTACAGTCACATCATCTTCGTAAGTGCAGGTGCCATTGGTTGCTGTTACACGATAAGTATAAATACCCGGTACTGTTAAGGTAACATTCGGGTTAGCCGCTGTAGCATCAGAAAGGCCTGTAGCCGGAGCCCAGGTATAAGTATAATCTGCAGCTGCAGCTGTACCGACGGCAGTTGCCATACTTGCACAAACTGTTTTATCTTCACCTGCTATACCTTCTAATGGGTTTTCGTCGCAGTCTACAGCCGGTGCAGCAGCGTAAAGCCCTACATCATCAATGTTCCAGGTCTCTTTTTCACTATTGGTCATGATAACCAGTTTAGCTTTTACTGACGATGTACCGTTCGGTATAGAAACACGAAGTATGGAGGGAGCATCTTCTACGCCAAGCAAACCTGTAGTCGTAAATATCTTTTCTGTTGGCACGCCGGCAGTAGCTGCAATCACAGCTTTTCCATTCATGCCGTACTGGATGTTGTTTGCGTTAGTGGTGCCGGTAATCCGTATCTCCGGGGTAGTGCCAAAATCTGCTCCGTTTAATGCCACGTATACTTCAAAAAAATCAGAATTCTCGATGCCATTGCCTGAAGTAGTAGCTACCGAAGAGTTGTAAAGCTCCAGGTACACATCCTGCCTTCCAGTTATATTTACATCGCTAAAAATCACGGTATTGGTTGTGTTGCTTGTTTGCAAGCTAGCCCCGCTGCGCAAGCGCTGCCCAGATGGGTAACCTGTGTTTTCATCTGATTTGCTGAAGCCCGAGGTTACTTCCCAGCCATCGGTTGCGGTGGTATTGAATGTTTGCATGGTAACAAGGCTGCCATCGCCAACCGGAGGGGCCGTTACCGCAGTAGCAGTTGTAACCGCGTAGGCTGGCGCACCTGCCACAGCGTATACTTGCCCATTTGAGCAGCTTTCGAATATTTGCGCATAATACGTTGCGTCTGGCTCCAGGCCTGTTAAAGCTATACTGGTACCTGTGCCGGCATATACTAGCTTGCTTCCGTCGGCCAACGTGTTAGCTGACGTGTAGTTTGCGTTAGCGCCGCTATATGCAGTACCGTCTGCAGGCACAAACGCTACAGGGCCCCCTTTCCGCAGCACAACTATTCTACCGTCTCCGGTACCGTTTGCCCAGCTTAAGGTAAAGCTGGTTTGCATAATATTGGCTGCTGCGATGGCTGTTGCCACAGCTGGGGTGCCGCTACAAGTATAATCCGGAGTGGTGGCTGATACAGCAGGCGCGTTAGTGGTATTGTATTCTTCAGAAGATGCGCAGTATTCAAACACCTGCACATAGTATGTTTTGTTTGCAGTTAAGCCTGTAACTGTTACGCCAGAACCGCCGGCGCTATGCACTACTTTATGACCGTTTCCTTTTTCTGCTGCTAAAGTGTAGTTAGCATTTACACCTGTGTAAGTGCCTGTAGGAGTAAAGTTAACGGCTGCACCCTCTCTGATAACTACCAGTCGGCTGTTGCCGCTGCCGTTTGCCCAGCTAAGGCGCAGCGAGGTGGTGGTAAGGTCTGTGGCTACAAGGTTTGTAACCTGCGTGGCAGGCTCACAGGTTACTTGCTTAAAGCCCCATGCCGAAGCTACCAGATCAGGATAATCAATGTATGGGTTTCTATTGCCCTGCGCTTTCTCAACGCGGTTGTTTCGCTCTACCTCGCGCGCATCTACGGGGTCTTTCAGGTGCCACTGGTAAAGCGTGTTTATATCTGCAACAGCTGTGATACTGTTTTTGCCACTATCGAATCTCTCGTTGGCGTGCATGGTGTAGAAGTAGAAAACTGCTCTTGCAAGATTCCCTTTATGGTCTTCGCGTGGCTCATACTTACCCGGGCCATCTTCGCTGTACTCATCTATATTAGTGGTTGGGATAGATGATTGCGACGATGTTCCGCGCACCCACTTAGTTGTTTGGTTATCAGGAATCTCTGCAAAAGGATCGCTGCCACGGTCTGAGTTCCAGGTATCGTATGTTGGGAAGAGGTGGTGAATGTCAGAACGCATACGCACCGCCTCATCAAACCAAGATTGTGGCACCGTATGCTCGCAGTTTATTCGGCCTACATCGGCTGTGGAGGTCGCTGTTTCGTTGTAGGGCTTGCTTACCTTATAACCGGAATAAACACAGGTAACTTCATTGTTATAGTTATCGATGTAATTATACATGCGGCCACGGGCAGTACCATAATCAAGTACAGTACGTTTGCCTTCGTACCAATTAACGCGTAGCCATGTTCGAAGCTCTTCACCGGCAAGGTGTGAGGGGGGCGCAGTTTGTGCATTAGCATATTGCCCGAATAGCAGCAATGCCAATACAATGCGTAAAAGTATTTTCATAAAAAGACTGGTTGGTTGATTTTGCGGCAAAACTAACTAAATCCAACTCACCTGATACTATATAAGGATTATATAATTGTTACCCCTGGTACCTACTGCCTTTTGTATTGTATTTTCTTTAAATGAGCACAATATTAGACCATCCAAAAGCAAAAGGCCTGATCCAATTCTGAATCAGGCCTTGCAAAAGAGGCGTTCAATGTACCTTTTAGATTTAATTTTCTGGTAGCCAGCTTAAAGGGGCCACGGCTATTTGTTTGAAAGCGCCTTACCTTTTAACCAGGTTTCTGCTTCAGGTCTGTTATCGAACAATGCCGCTTCAAAAGCTTTCAGCTCTTTATGAAATTTGGCCGCTGAGCTGTCTCCAAAGCTTTCGGGGGTAGTTATCATAGCAAAATGCTTTAAGCCTGCCGCGGCTGCTTTAGGCGCCCACTCATATATCACCCAATCCAACGAATGGTCCCAGGTACCTAAAATCAAACGTGTGTCGTTAAGCACACAGTTGAACTCTGCCTGCTGCATAACTTCTATATATGCCCCTGCACCCGTTTTAATATTATCGGCAGTTAAATATCCCATCCAGTTCACGTGCACCCATCTGTTCCGGGTATCTGCCTCGATGGTTAAGAACACTCTGCCAAAGGCGTTCTTAAGTTCTTTTTTCATAAGCTAAAAGTTGATTTATATGCTTGAAAGGTTCAAAATAACAACAGCTTGCATTTGCGTTTTGTTCTTTTTGGGCAATGTATTAAGCAGCCAAATTTACTATTCATACTGTTATACTTTATAAAAAGCTCCTATTTTTTGTGTTACAGGATAAAGGCTGCCCCAAAGTTTTAGTATAAACCAACGCGTAAAAATTAAGTTCATAAAGTACATTCTACTTAAAAATCCTTTACTAAGGCCATCTATCTCCTTGCCATTTCTGAAAAACCGCATATTAACATGCTGTTAACCCCTTAAAATTTATGCGTTTACCCTTTGCATAAGCCATTAACAATATTTCGGTGTTATTGACACACTATTAATTTAGATTTAGTCTAAATAATTTTGCCTGCTTCGCTTTTCATCATACATTTGCAATAATTTAAAATTGTTCTAAATAACATTAGCGTTGTACATGAATTCTTTCAAGGCGTTCTCAATTCTTTTGGCTTTCGTTTGCTGTTGTACTACTGTGCAGAGCCAGAACTTAGAGACAGCAAGTGTTTTCGGAAATGTACATACAACCTCAGGCGATGCTTTAGCCGGGGTAACGGTAGTGCTGCTAAACACAAATTCAGGCACTACTACAGACGCGAATGGCCAATATAGGATTTCAGCCATCGCACCGGGAAGTTATACTTTAGCTATCAGTTTTCTTGGTTTCGAGACGCAGCAAAAAACCATACAGCTTAGGGCAGCCCAAAACCTGGAAGTAAACATTGCTTTACAAGAAAAGTCTTTTGCGATAGAGGGAGTGGAGGTAATTGGCAAGTCTGCCACCACAAAAGTAAACGAACAAGCTTACGCTGTTACTGCCATCTCTACCAAAGAACTACAAAACAGCACTTCCGATGCTAAAGAAGTGCTAAACCGGGTGTCGGGCGTAAGGGTGCTGGAAGAAGGTGGTTTAGGATCCAGGGCAAGCTTCAGTTTGAATGGCTTTTCGGGAGACCAGGTAAAGTTTTTCCTGAACGGCTTGCCAATGGATAATTTCTCGTCATCGCTTAGCCTGAGCGACATACCCGTTAATACTATAGAGCGAATTGAAGTATACAAAGGCGTGGTACCCGTTTGGTTAGGAACAGATGCCTTGGGCGGTGCTGTGAACATTATCACAAACAAAAAAGATAATTACCTGGATGCATCTTACGCTGTCGGTTCTTTTAACACGCACCGCCTGTCGCTGAACGGCGCTTATACCAACCCTGCCAACGGCTTTACCTTGAGGGGCAGCGGCAACTATAACTACTCCGACAACAACTATAAAGTATGGGCAGAGATAACCGACGGAAATGGTAATATAAAAGAGACTGCCGAAGTAGAGCGCTTCCATGACCGCTACCGCTCTGCTACTTTGATGCTGGAGACCGGCTGGACGGGCCGCAAGTTTGCCGACAACCTGCTATTTGGTGTGATCGCGTCAGGAAATGACCAACAGGTGCAGACGGGTGCAACTATGGCGTCGGTTTACGGCGGCATTTTGCGTAACAACCAGTCTGTGGTGCCTACCTTAAAGTATAGCAAAGACAACCTGTTTACCGAAGGCCTGAACGTAAGCCTGAATACAGCCTTTAACTATACCAAGAGCGAGAGAATTGACACCCTAAGTGGTGCCAGGTTTAACTGGGCCGGCGAAAGATTTATAACCGAAGGCTCTAAAGATGGCGAAAACCAGCGCACTTTCACCACATTTGATGATACCGACTTTAACAGCCAGCTAAATGCAGGCTATACTATCAGTCCAATGCACTCGCTGGCGCTAAACTATGCCGTTTCATACTTTAGGCGCGATGCATTTGATACTGAAAACCCCGATAAGATAGAAAACAAGCTTCCGAAGGCGCTAAACAAGCAGGTGTTGGGATTGGCTTATAAGTTTGATCCCTCTGAAAAGTGGTCTACAACGCTATTTGGTAAACTGTACCTGATGCACGCCGAAACAAGCAAGGAGTTTGATTTTGGAGGAGAGACACGCCGTATTGATGCCCTTGATGTAAGCAAAGATAATTTGGGCTATGGCTTGGCAAGCACCTACTTTCTGCTGCCAACGCTCCAGATAAAAGCATCTTACGAGCATACTTACCGGCTACCTGAACCTATCGAGATCTTTGGCGATGCCCTTTTCATCAACCCAAACCCTGACTTGGGGCCGGAGCAGAGCAACAACTTTAATGTGGGGGCTGCTTACAGTTTTAAGCTTTCACAAGATCATCAGTTTAACCTGGAAAGCAGCTTTATTTACCGCGATTCAAAAGATTTAATTCATCAGAATGTTCGGATCGCCAGCCCAATCACCACCTACGGCAACCTAAGCGAAATTCGCACTTTGGGTGTAGAAGGAAGCATAAGATACCAGTGGCGAAAAATGCTGCACCTGGGTGGTAGTGCCACTTACCAGGATATAACCGATCAGGCCGACCTCCTTTACAACGATTACAATGGTTGGGTGAGGAACTTTAATAAAAGTTATCGCCAGCCTAACAAACCCTACCTGTTTGCAAACGCCAATGCAGGTTTTACACTTAAAGACCTGTTGGCCCCTGAGTCTGCAGTAGGTATAAACTACTACTACAATTTTGTAGAGCAGTACTTTTTAAACTGGGCACAGAACGGATCAAAAAATGACAAAGTAGTTATCCCGAGGCAATCTTCGCATAACGTGGAAGTATACCTGAGCCTATCCAACGGAAAGTATAACATCTCGGCGGAGTGCCGCAACCTGACCGATGCCCTGCTTTACGACAAATATTATTTACAAAAACCCGGGCGTGCTTTTTACCTGAAGCTGCGGTATGTCCTCTAATTTATCATTCATATAAAATAAGTAACTCCTATGTCTCTAGCTAAACTTACTAAACGATTTGCATTGCCCGTTCTTGGCCTCTGCGCAACAGCTTTCTTTACATCTTGTAGTGATGATGCTTCTGATCCAAATCCTGCAGCTACCGGAGAAGAGCAATTTGTGGTATCGCTTGCCTTAGAAGGCAACGATGGTAGCTTTACATACTACTCAGTACCTTTTGATGATGTGATGACAGGAACGCTCTCTGCCGTTGGCCAAGGTATAGAGCAGCCGGGCTATTTCGACTTCACGCAGATTGACAAAACCATTTACAGCATTGGCGGATTAGATGATGTGAATGTAGTAGGCATCTCGAGAGATGAAAAAGGAGAACTGAAGAAAATAGGAAACGTATCGTTCGCCAACAGCCTTTCTGATATTGTAAAAGCCGACGATAACACCTTAGTGGCCGTAGAAATGGCAGGAACCTCTGATGTTGTGAAATTCCATACGATAAACGCTAATACACTTACTGTTACAAGCACCAAACAACATAAGGTTTCTGACGTCACAAGCACAAAAGCTCCTGCTTATGCTGGCATGCGCATTAGTGGTAACAACTTGTTTCTAAGTTACTACATCAGCGATCCGGTTACTTTTAACACACCTCATACCGATAAGGCTCAAATAGCTGTTTATTCTTATCCTGGATTAGAGTTCCAGAAGGTGATTGAGGATACACGCACAGGCCCGATAGGTGGCTTTAATACAAAAACAGGCCTGGTGAAGAATGAGCAGGGAGATGTGTATGCTGTTTCGCACTCTAACCCCGCAAACGGCTACAGCCAATCTACTAAACCGGCAGGCATTCTGCGCATCAAGAGCGGACAGACAACGTTTGACCAAACATACTTCTTTGATGTGGCAGCAGTTACTGGCGGCAAAACAATTTCGCATATGAAGTACCTCGGCAACGGAAAAGTATTTGCCGAGATCAACATGACAGATCGTGCGCAGCAGGTTAGGTGGTCGGATAGCCCCCTGAAATCAGCCGTAATCGACCTTAACAACAAAACACTCAACTTTATTGAAGGTATGCCAGAGCATGCAGGTGTGGGGCGCAGGCTGGCCACACTACACGATGGCAATGCTGTATACATGGCTGTACCAGAAGGCAACAGCATATACATGTATAAAATAAACCTTGAGAATAACACGGCTACCAAAGGTGCTGAAGTGCAGGCAAATTTTGTAGCTGGTATTTCAAAGCTATAGCAGCGCACAATAGTGCAGTTCCAGCTCCATCCAAAACAGGTGGAGCTGGCATTATTCATTCTTTATTACATTTCAGCTCCGATGAAAGGCAAAAAAAACAGCAGCAAAAGTGTTTTCAGGAAGGTTAACGATTGGTTGCATCTCTGGCTTGGCCTCACTTCAGGTATTGTGGTGTTTATTGTGAGCATCACAGGCTGCTTTTATGCTTTCCAGCAAGAGATAAAAGATGCTATGGAGCCTTGGCGCTTTGTAGAAGTACAAAACAAAGCGTTTGTACCACCCAGCCAGCTGTTGGATACTGCTAAAGTATACATGCCCAACGCTGAGCCTACCGGCCTAACCTACAGCAATAAAGAAGGTGCAGCAGCCGTAGGTTTTGAAGGTGAGGAAAATGGCAAGCGCACATTTACAGCTATTTTCATGAATCCTTATACTGGCGAGTTTTTACAGAAGCAGCAAAGTATAGGAGAAGGGCAGTTTGACTTTTTTCGATTTATCATTGATGGCCATCGCGCTTTGTGGTTGCCTTATAACATAGGGCGCCCTATTGTTGGGGTAGCCACGCTTGTTTTTGTGCTGCTGCTGGTAACAGGGTTGGTAATGTGGTGGCCCAGGAAATGGAATAAGTCTAATGCAGCTAAAAGCTTTAAGATAAAATGGAGTGGCAGCTTTAAACGTGTAAACTATGACCTGCACAATGTAGTCGGTTTTTATAGTTTGATTCTGGCTTTTGTATTGGCTGTTACTGGTTTAGTGTGGAGTTTTGAGTGGTTTGCTAATTCGCTATACTATGTAACGTCTGGTGGTCAGGAAAAACCAGAGCACCATCACCCCCACTCAGATATCTCTAAAGCCGGCTTACTTGCCAACGACACCATACCTGTGCTTGACAAAGCCTGGTTTAAAACTTTGGCCCAGGAGCCTACTGCACAGGGTTTTTACATGACCCCTACGCTGCACGACAAAGAAGATGCGATTGAGGTTATAGCTTACCAGGACCACGGATCATGGTATAACCGAAACGAGTACTACTACGACCAGTATACCTTAGAGCACTACCGCGTAAAAGGCGACAAGTATACAGAAGCCAGCCTTGCTGACCAGCTCGATATGCTTAATTACGATATTCACATTGGGGCTGTTTGGGGACTATGGGGCAAGACACTTGCCTTCTTTATCAGTCTTATTTGTGCCAGTTTACCTATTACAGGTTTTTTAGTATGGTGGAACAAGAAGAAACCTAAGAAAAAACGAAGCGCTAGTGTAGTTAACTTCAGGAAGGCATCAGCAGGAGCTACAACTAGATAAACTTAAAACGGATTCTACGTTTGGAAATCAACTAAAACCATGTGTACTTCCGGTTTGTTTCAGCCATTTTCAAATGCCATACATGGAGGTTATAAATAGTCTATCAAAAACTAGAAGCTATTTAAAACAAAGAAGCCTGACTCATTTCTGAATCAGGCTTCTTTTTAGGTAGACCAACTAGTTCAGCAATCGAACTTTTTAGAGGAAGACATTGCTGCCTTAGAGGCTTTCTACTACCATGCCGGCTACACCTCCACGGGCGGCTCTAAATCATCTCCAAAATCTAAAAAGAAGTAGAGATGACGGCAAAGCAACACCTTCCACAGAACGCAGCTAACCCGGGCAGCACGAAGCAACCGGCTGCAAAACCAGGCATCAAGACTTTCCTGACAGCTGAATCCCGTTATGACAAGCGTCTAAGCTCAACTGCCAAGATCATCCTCTCTGAGATCGCAGGCCTTGCCAAAAAGCACAATAGATGCTGGGCCACCAATGCACACTTTGCTAAAAAGTTCGGTGTAGACCCTAAGACTATCTCTAGAAGCATTACCTGCCTTGCCAAACTCGGTTATATCCGGGTTGAGATCAACCAGGAAGAAGGAAATAAAAGGAGCATTTTTTTGTGTGAGGATACCCCAAAAACGCCCCGACCTATGGACAAAAACGACCCCAGCTCTGGACAAAATACGCCAGAGGATGCGGCTTCACTCCTTATATATAATAAGAATATTAAATCTAAAGATGAAAGTGAAGGGAACACGCACGCCAATTTTAATTCAAAAGTTTTATCAGGTTCAATAGCTGCTAGGCAGCAGCCAAGTTGGCAAGAGGTGGAGCTGTATATGCTAACACTCGGTCATGGCTGGCTGAAGGGGAATGAAAAGGCTCAAGCGACAGCCTTCGTTGATTACTACTCTGCCACAGGCTGGCAAATGAAATCCGGCCCTATACAAAACTGGCAGGCGGCTGCCCGCAACTGGTTAAACAAATCACAAACACTTTCTCACAACTCAAAAAACCAAAAAAATGACAGCAATACGATCAATAAAGGAAATAACCGATGGATGGGCTTCCCTGGCTACCACAGCACCGACAGAAACAAGAAATACAGCGGTAAGCTATAGCATTGCCCCTAGATGGACTACTGAAGCCATACTTGCCTACTTCCTGCACAGTCTGCAAAGTGTGGACTGGCCACAAGAGACAAGAGAAAAGCTGATTGAATTCAATTGGCACCGGAACATTTTCGAGATACTGGCAGCCTATGCTGCAAACGATGTGGATGCTATGCATAGACTCCAAATCAACCCAAAGAAAGGCTTTTTGCTAATGGGACCTGTCGGGTGTGGAAAAACTGAGGCCATTATGATGCTTAGAAAGTTTATAAAGCCTGGGCTCAAGTGTGAGTTTATGTATGACATCAAAACAGCATGCAGCATAAAAGGGGAGGCAGCAATTACACCTTTTCGTTTTGGCCCGATACACTCCACTTCGAGCAAACAAATCGAATGCCTGTTTGATGACTTGGGGGTAGATGTTCCCATAAATTACTTCGGAAGATATATACATATTGGTCAGGAGCTTATTTATGGCAGGCATCTAAATTTCAAGAAAACAGGAGTCAGAAGCCACTTTACTACCAATCTAAATGTGGAAGAGCTTACTGAATACTATAAAGAAATCTCTGGGTCCAGGCTTAGGGAAATGTGTAATGTAGTCCAATACCCAGATGATGCACCCGATTTACGATTTTAACCCTTTAACAAACTTAAACTTATGAGACAGCTAAAAGAAAAAACCGCCTCCATTTCCTGCAGGGTACCTGTAGACACGAAACAGAAGTTTATTGAAATGTCTGACATACTGCAGCTAAGCTTAGCACAGTACGTTGCTCTATTGGTACACATTGGAGACAGCGGAGAAGCAGGCTTTAAAGAAGTAGAAAAACAATTGGAGGATGCCTATGCCACACAGAAGGCTTTAAAGGAGGAACTTCAGAAGTATAAGGACTTGCTACCGTTTGCCCAGGCTCCTTATTTAACTCCCCTAACCGCCATTCTGCAGAATGACCAAATCCTGAAAGAGCTTTATGAAAACCACAGAAAAGAGCCTTTAGCTAAAGCGATTTTACTAACGAAGGAATTTCAGTTCAACGTCATGCTTGAGGCAAAGTTTTTCGAGAAAACAACTTACTATTCCATGGGGGGCTTTGGCTGGACCTATATGGGTAAAGACAGAAACACTGTAACTATAAGAAAATTTTAAGCATCAATGGAGAACGTACTAATGCACCCCGAGCCTTGTGATTTATACTGGGAGCCTACTATGGCAACAGATTCTAATTCTACCTTTTCACTAGTACCCTTTTTCCTACTATTCCTTGTAGTAGGCTTTATAATTGGGCTATTCATCTTACAAATGAAAAAGGAAAAGCATCTGCTAGAACGAGAATGTTGAAAGCAAAACCGCCACAGCTAACAGTACAGATCTTACTTTGCTGTGGCGGTTTTAATTAGAAACTGGAAGCTGCTACTTTAACGCTCCATTCTTGTAGTTTTCTTTCCTAATCATTTTGTTGTTGCTGTCCAGGTACGTTGTTTTGCCATTGCGAACCCCGTCCTTAATCTTTCGCTCTTCCTTCAGGCCAGCAGTAGCATCATGATATACAAACTCACCTGAAAATGGCTGCCCACTAAGCGTTTTGTACTTCTCATCAAGAGGCTGTCCACTCGCATAGTTCTGCTCCAGTACGACATCCTGCTCAGGATAATGGTATGCCCACAAGCCCACTTTGTTTTCTTTTATGAAATCACCTTTAACCAGTAAATCACCCTTCGGAGTCGTTACCTTATACTCTCCATCCTTGTAACCATAGATCCCGCTGGATATAACACCAGTAAGGCTTCGGAAGACCTTTTCAAAGTCAGCATGATGTATTTTCTCCTGCCTAAAGATCCTGTACTCCTGTGAAATGGTTTTGTCGCTCAGGTACTCTGTTTGCCGGCACATGAGGCTGGCTGAGCTCTCATTGTAGATCTCATACTTTGTTAATGGCTTCTCTCCTGCGCTGTCATAGGTTGTTAGTTGCTCAAGATTTCCGTCTCGGAGTATTTTGATTTCAGAGGGCTTGCCAAGTTTGTTCCAGACAATGTATTCCCCGTTCAGCTCACCTGCCTTAAAGTTTAACGTTTCAACTATGATATTCCTATCAAAATAAGCTATCCATTTACCCTCCTCTTTACCATTTAGGTATTCGCCCTCAAAATATAGCCTTGCCTTGGTACCGTCTGCTAACTCACGTGAGTAGCCTTCTATCCAATGCCCATGTTTCTCGTCATTTAAGAATGTACCTTTACTTATTAAGACACCTGTAGAATCTTTCAATTCATAGCTTCCATTTAGCAGATCATTCTTAAAAGTCGCTACTTCTTGAACAGGATATACCTTATAATAGAATTTTAGCTTATCACCGGTAGGGGCTTCAACTTTGTCAATTACAAAAAAGCTTTTTTCTATACCGTTCTTTTTTCCTTTAACATAGTTTGTTTCAGCCATTACTTTGTCCGCACGCACTCCTACTGGTGTATAGTATATCCACTTCCCTTCCCTAAGGTCATTTATATACAATCCTTCGCTTAGCTTACCCAATAAGTCAGAGTAGACCCATTTGCCATTTTTTGATCCGTTTTCATACTCACCTTCACTATCAACAGCCCAAACGAAGCTTCTTTCCCCTGTTTCAGGAACAGTTAAATGAACTTTGACTTGCCGCTTATAAAGTCCATTTAACCTTCCATCTGTGTAATTAGCTATTTCAATGGTATCAGCACCTATAAATTCTTTTACCTCACCGTGCTTGACTCCATTCTTGTAGTTTCCATAAGCAACTACTTCTTCTTTGCCATCCTCAATAAAATAAGATACCCACTTCCCGTCGTTCTCCCCATTCTTTGTCGCACCCGTTATCTTAAAATTGAGATTCCCGCTCTCTTCATCATAATAGTACTCCGTGTATTTACCTGTTTGAACCCCATTAACATAATTTTTTTCGATCGACTTCTTCCCTTGTTCATAAAGTAAAGCGGTACCATTTAACTCTCCATTAAGCATATAGTATTCCACTTTTTTGCTCCCAAGGCTATCATACTCAATGAACTTTCCATTTTCGTTACCGTCAGCAAAAAACCCTTGCTTTTGTAGTTGTCCATTTCTATAATAGGATTTAAACTGGCCATGTAGCTCACCATTCTTTAAAAAATATTCTGTCTCTAACTCACCATCATCATAATAGCTGGTTTTTTTCCCGTTATCAGGATCATAAATACCAGCTTTTCTGATTACCGTTATTTGATAAGCAGTTAAACTTGCATCTGACCACTCATCTTCATCCCTTTTCTGGGTGCTTATTTTGATAACATAAGTAGCATTGGCATAAGTTGAAACGACCTCACCGTCTTCTATCTTACTACCTATTAGCTTAAAGCCTGTAGATGTCAGAGAGCTCTGTATTTGTGTATAGAAGGCCTTACTTAAAGTTACATATGAAATTTTATCTGGCTGAGAATCAAATGTGAAGAGATAAAACCAGCCTTGGGCTTTATTGTTGTAGCTGTTCTTATTATAAGACCAGGTTATCGTGTTGTATTGAACATTATCTCCATTTTGCGAGTCATGATAAACCCAGCCTTTAGCAAGCAGATTCGAATTAACCCCTTCCCAGTTTTGCTTACCACATAAGCCGATTAACTCTGCAAGAGTTAACTTTTGAGCAAAACAAGTAGGCGAAATAAAAAGCAGAGCAGCTAAAACCAGTAATAGCTTTTTCATATAGGTACTGTACTTAATAATGCTAAATGTATTAAAATGATTACTTGCAAACTGTTTTGGCCAATTCTGTAGCATCCAGGTCGCCTAATTCACCGGCTATGTTTAAGTCTACACAGGCCCCTTCTTTTTCCCCCATTGCGCTCTTCAATGCTCCACGTCGGTAATAGGCATTAGCATATTGGGCATTCAATTCAATTGCTTTTGTGTAATCTTTTAAAGCTGCCTTATTTTTTTTCTGTTCTTCTTTAATTGTACCACGATTAAAATATGGTGTAGCATCCTCAGGGTCTAGCTTGATAGCCATTTTATAATCTTTTAAGGCTGCCTTTTCATCGCCTAAGTTCATTTTTGCCACACCACGATCATTATAGGCAACAGAAGACTTAGGATTTAACGCTAATGCTTTATTATAATCTTCGATTGCACCCTTAAAGTCTTCGATGTAGTGCTTAGAATTACCGCGCAGGATATATACATCTATATCATCAGGATTCAGCTTTAGGAAGTTACTGAAATCTACTATAGCTCCTTTATAGTCTTCTAAATCATTCTTCACTGTCCCTCTACAGTAATATGCAAAAGCATTAACATCATTAAGCTCAATAGCCTTATCGTAGTCGAGAAGTGCCTTTTGATAATCATTCATAAAGTCATATGCTAACCCTCGGGATACATAGTTGTAACTATTATTAGGTGCCAACTTAATGGCCTCATCAAAATCTAAAATAGCTTCAACATAGTTTCCCATGCCTCTATTTATCGTTCCACGCTCAATAAATGCACCTACAAACTCAGAGTTTAGATTTATGGCAGCTGAAAAATCTGAAATTGCTCCTATACTATCTCCCATTTCGGCTCGTAATATGCCGCGGTTAAAAAGTGCATCCAAATTCGAGGAGTCTGCCTCAATCGATTTACCATAGTTGTCCAGCGCATTTTCTTTATTATTGAGCAACCCCCAAATAACTGCACGATTATAATATGAATAGGAGTGGTTCGGGTTTATCACAAGTACTTGATCATAATCTGCAAGGGCTCCCTGATAGTCTTTGGCTTGAAGCCTGACATAACCTCTTTTATAAAATGCATCAGCATATTCAGGGGCTAATTCAATGACTTTAGTAAGATCGTGTATCGAAGTTGAGTCATTTATAGCTTCTTTTGCTAGTGCTCTGTTATAGTAAGCACTTGCATATTTATTGTCTATCTCAATAGCTTTACTATAGTCTTTTATTGCACTTTGATATTCTTCTAGTATCGCTCTGACATATCCCCTACTGTTATAAGTTTCCGCATTACTTGAGTCGAGAGCAAGAGCAGCCGAAAAGTCCTCAATTGCACCTAAATTATTTTCAAGATAACCTTTAGCTTCCCCTCGTCTATAATATGCGTTAGCATCTTTGGGATCTAACAAGATAGCCTCATCATAGTCATTTATTGCTTCACTATAGTTTTCTAAGGCAGCCTTGGCAATACCACGACTATAATAAAAAAAGTTGTCGGTTGGACTTATTTCAATCGCACGATCATAATCATTTAAGGCTCCTTCTATATCACCAAGCTCTAACTTTGTTATAGCCCTATTTAAGTACATCTTAGGGTAACTATCGTTATTTAGTCCGATAGCTCTATTATAATCAATTAGGGCGCTTTCGTGCTCCTCAAGGTACGCTTTTACAAACGCACGACTGTAATAGGCCATACCTGTGCCAGGGGTTAAGCTGATAGAGCGATCAAAGTCTTCTATTGCCTCAGCATTATTACCTATATAAAATTTTGCCATTCCTCTTTTGAGAAATGCTTCTTCATCTCTTGGATTTAGCTCAATGGCTTTGTTAAGATCCTCAATAGCTCCTGTGTAATTTTCAGCTTCTAACTTAGCCATTCCACTTGCCTTCAAGGCATCAAGGGACTGTGCAGAAGAGTTTAACACACTAAAAGAGAAAGCTAAAAACAGTAAAAGTTTTTTCATGGATTGTTAAGTATTGTTTTCTAAAATTTTGAAGTTAAGCTATTGGTTCTCACAGTCACTCGCGTAGGACTCGACATCCTCGCCGGCATCCATCGCTCTCTTAGCATAAGACTCGCCGTCTTCTACTGTGTCAGCATTATATGCCTTCCTGGCATATTCATAAGCTTCATCTGCAGCATAGTTTGCTTCATCGCAGCCACAGTCTGAGGCGTAGCTCATTGCGCTTTCAAACTCGTCCATTGCTTTTCTAGCGTAGTACTGTATATCCTCCATCGCTTCTGAGTGATATGCCTGTCTGGCATAGTCGTACCCATTGCTCGCAGCAGACTTTGCATCGGAGCAGTCTATGCTTTCTTCGTTTTCATACTCAGACTCAGTTGTTTCAGAGTAAGCTGGGCTCTCATCAGATGTGCCGGTATAAGAAGTGTCATTGGTCTCACAACTGAAGAGCAGGAAACTGATCAGGAGCAGGTAAAGGTGTTTCATGTTGCGTTAATAAGGAAAGTAGAAATTATTGATATAAAGCAGTATGCAATCAGGCACATCTTTTTTTCCTAGTTACAATCTATTCCAAAGGAAGAGCTCAAGGGAGTACAGGTGATGGCCATGGTGGAGAATTTACCTTGTGCCTCGCCTTGATTAAACCCTTCCACAGAATTACACATGATTCCGAAGGAGTTGGTTGAGGTAGACGAGTTATACTTATCGCCCTTCTTGATCGTGATTTTTACAGTCTTAGCATCACCAGGATTGACCGCATAGAAAGAGTAGAACCCATTTATATTCACCCTATAGATGGAAACACAGTCATTTTGCTTAATGAAGACGGGGGAAAGACCAGTTTCTCTTATAAATGTGTTAAAGTTTGAAATATCTACTTCATTTGAAGTACTATGGCAGCGGGTAAGTGTCGCAGCAAAATCATAGAAAGCCGCAGTCTTTTTAAGAACCCTTTTAAGAGCTATAAGATCTCCTTCATTGTCATCTATAGCTTCTTCAATGTCATCTTCCAGAGCGTTTATTTTCCTGAAGAAGTATTCGCAGTCTTCTTCGTTAGCATTTGCAGCAAAGGACCTTGTAAGGCTCCGGAGTTCATACTCCAGATCATCGATTTTATCAGCCTTAGGTGAAAAGCTTAGCAGCAGCATAGCCGCAAGGATGAGTAGTAAATTTGTTTTCATTTAGTAGTTATTTGTTGCCTTATTTATCTCATTTTCATGCCGCCGCCATATTTATGCAGCAGGTAAAGCGTTCTAAACACATCAAACCTCACATCATCTTCAAGATTACTTCTTTTTTGTCAGCGTCACTCAGATCATCTATTCTTGTGTTGAGATAGAAGTAATAGTGGTTTAACATATGATGGAAGGTGCCACCTACGCTGCCCCTCAAATGTTCTACTTGTTACTGGTCATAGCGCCTTTTGTCTATTATTTAATCAACAATGTAAAGTACATCTCACATCATTTCAGGTGTGCCATCAGGTTCTAAAATAATGCTAGGATATACATATAAGAAATAAAGCAGAACTGCCACACCTATATTACAATTAATGCTTTTTGGTTTTACAAACACTTAAGGCACAAAAGACGTAAAGCTATTTGTTAGTGTAGATCTTTTAATTTTTTATTTCTTCCCACTTCTTTTAGACATCTTAGGAACGCCACTACCTGGACTAATTATTTTAGTAAACTTTGCATCTGTTAAAAGTCTCTGCAAAATATTGCTAATGGGTTCTTTTGTTCTTTTACTTTCCTCCATTGCCTCCGCAATTATTTTACCTGATATTGTTTGACCTTGAGGTGGCTGAATAAAGGTTTGAGTACGAAAAGTTGCATTTGTTTCATCTTCTGAAACTTTCATAGCTTTGTCAATAATTTCCAAGCTTTCACTATCTTCCAGTAATCCAATTCCATGGCCGTAAATATGTTCTAACTTAACTTTATCACCTGCCTGCCTAAGAAGTTCTATTTGAAATAAGTCTTCATCAGAAAAAGGTATATGGAAATCATTAAACTTTAAAAAAATTCTACCATCAACCATCATTTGGATATGGTAATGTGGCAATGAGCCAACTTTACCAGCTTTGTGACCTTCCATATCTGTATGACCTATTGAAAAAGCCCATTCTATGTTTTTATATCTGATGGTAGTTTCAAGATAAGACGTTGATGATACATCTGCTTTTAAGTCATTAATATTACCAATAGGTTTTTCAATATTTGCCAACCATCTGAAGTAAGATTCGAGTCGAAAGAAGCCTACTGGTTGTTTAAGATAGCTTTCAAAATTCTTCTTCCTTATTCCGGAAGGATAGGTAAACCAATGAAAACATGGTTTTTGTTCTTCAAAAGAAGATAATTTACCATTACATAGATAGCACTTATCATTTCCCAAATCTTGAACAAAAGCTTGGTACTCACGTTTATTTCCTTCTAATTGAAGACGTGTTTCCCTTTCTATTACATCCTGAGGAATCTTTTCTAAAAACTTTTGTAAATCCGTATCTTTATATGGGTTCATGGTAAAGGTTTAACAACTTATCATATATCGCTTTTAATTAGCTTAACTATTAGCAGCTTATTATCATATTGTAGATGCCAGTTCATTATACCAATGATTTTAGCTGTGTTGCTATATCCTAAGTAGTAATACTATCTACCTAATTTATGTGCTGACTTAGCTAACAATTGTGTAATAATTGATGGTGGCTTGATGTTGCACTCCTCGAAAGTCACAATCTCAGGCATTCTTATTTGCTCGTCTAATACTTCCCTAATCAATTTGATGTCTTTCTTTATTAACTTATCAAGCTGCAAATCTTTTTTAAATGATTTGTAAAATTCTATAAATAGAATCGCAGCATAATAAGAACAGAAATCAGCATGATACCTATTGAAGTTTTTAGTAGAAAATATAAAGTTATCTGATTGCTTGTTTTCAGTCCACCCCAATCGCAGCAATAAACCAGGCTCAAAATGCACTGTTTTAGAAGTTGCATAATAGAGATAATCATAAAGTTTAATCAATTTGGCATCAGTAGCCATTTGTGCTACACTTGGAAATTCCTTATCACCTTTTAACCCATTCTTCACTAATATAGCCTTTATTTCATCTGTTAACTCCCCAACTTGTTTTTCTGCATCTTTAAATTCTAAAAATATCTGATGTGGTTTCTGTTCAAGTAAAAATGACTTTTGAACGATAGTACCCTCTAAAGTTCTTTTTCGAGTCATTAACCTAATTAGCTTATCTCTATCAATCTTGATGTGTTCATTAATATATTTTATAGCTATTAAATCCTCACAAATACCTCTTAATGAAGACATGAGAAAAAATGAATCTTGTATGTTCTCTAAAGAATTACATAGGCAGTTGAATTCATAATTTTTAGCAAACGCTGCTTTAGTTACACATAAGAAAGCACTGTCTTCTCCCAGGCGCTCAACTATTATAGTCTGGTAATGCGGATGTATATCTCTAAAAATTTTATCAAGTTGTTCTTTCAAAATGTACTTACTTTTCCAGGTTGAATTTTCAATCTATTTTAACTTTATTAAATTGTACACCTTAACCAGTAAAATATACTTCTATATATTAAGCTTTGAGAATTGTGCTAATGCAAGGCCTGGTATCCTTAAGAGTAGATGATCTCATCTAACAGTATAACTAAAAGTTCACATCTGAAGGGTTACAATTAACGAGCAAATTTCATTGATCAAACTGCAAAAGTATTATACGTTTAGCTTGTTAACTTATACCTCACTTAGAGCCCTTTGCTTCTTTGTTTTGTTGTCCCACTCCATATTGGAGTAGTCACATCCGTAGAGAAAATTCGTGCAGCCCCAGAATGTGTACAGATTTCCGTTCTTGGCAACACCTTTCTTCCTTACAACCAAGTCGGCGATTTTACAATCCGGACATTTCTTTACCTTCTTATCTTTTTTGCCTACTTCCAGTTCGGTAATAAACTTGGACTTGTAGGTCTCGTCTGCCACAAAGTAAACCTGCTCCTTGGCCCTGGTCATGGCCACGTAAAACAGGCGTCTCTCCTCGCCGTTCTCATATTGGTCAGCATCGCTCAGCAATAGGTTAAGCACTTGGTCATCCGACATCTCGGAAGGAAAACCATGCCTGCCCGAGTTGCAGTTAATGACGATCACAATATCCGCCTCAAGGCCCTTTGACTTGTGCACCGTCAGGAACTCTGCTTTGACCTTCGGCCTGCCGATGGGGCTGTACTCTACGACGTCAGCCTCGCGTGTAAACTCGTGGCCTGCCTCTACCTCGGTGACTGATATGCAGCGCTTGATGCTAAAGGCGCTGTTCTTGTCCTCCAGCCTCCTTAGATCAAAGCTGTAGCGACCGAGTATGAAGATAGACTTCTTGTCTAAATCAACATGCCTGGACAGCAGCTCATCTAAGATGTTCTTTACCGCTATCGTATCGCCTTGGTCGCCAGAAGGTGCGTAGACAAGGTCGTACTTGGTCTTCTTGTCAGGAAACGCGGGTTTGAGTGACTTGGCGGTTTGGCTGTCGTTTTTGAGTATGAAATCACTCGACAGGTTAATTAGCGGATTACAGAAGCGGTACGTGGTCTCTATTTTTGACTTGATGCAATACCCGAAGTAGCGCTCAAAGTCCTTGAACAGGGTAATGTCGCTGCCCGTGAAGCGGTAAATCGACTGCCAGTCATCGCCCACGCAGAACAGCCTGCATCCGGGGTTATTGTCCCGTAGTGCCTTTATTAGTTTATAGCGGCCAATGGAGATGTCCTGGAACTCATCAATGATGATGTAGTCAAACTTCTTTTGGTAAGCGCCGGCAACAACATAGGCTGTGGCTTTGTTGATCATGTCGCTGAAGTCTATCTCCTGCCTTTCAGTCAGGTGTGCCTCATACCTTTCATAGATGGGCTTTATGATCTGAATAAAGCGATTGTTTCGCTCTCTCATCATCTCATCCTTTACCAATCCGTTGTGTTCAGCCAGGTCGCTTACTGTGTAGTTGTTTGACTTCATCAGGGTAATGAATGTCTGGAACAGCGTCACAAAGCCATCCACCTCCTCGCCGGCAGTATGGTTGATAATTGCCCAGATCTCTTTAGGGGACTTCGGAGACAGCTTTATGCCGGCGTTCTGCAGCTTCTCTGTGAGACTGGCAGTCCAGGTGCCGTCAAGCATCTCATAGCTGTAGGTCTCTATCAGCCGGGTTCTGTTCTGCTTGTGCACATCCCGTTGCCAGTTGATTTTGCTCCAGTATTTCTGGTTCGCCTGCTCCTGCGTTTCGCCTCTTTTCGCGAAGAAAGGGGGCACGCTGTTATCCTTTGAAATTGCCTGGTGCTCCAGGTAAACCCGCTTGCCGTCCTGAAGAATGGTGAAGTCCGGCTTGTACTGCCGTTTGTCTGTTGTGGCCGTCTCGAACTCGTAAGGGTACTCGTACTCGTAGTTGATGCCGTTGAAGAGCAGGAAGTTGGCGATCCGGCACTCCTCAATGCTTTTGACAATCTCCATTCGGTGGGTGGTCCTGCCGTTACTGGAGGTAGTGTATGCTTTGTAGGTCCGGAAGTTCTGGTCCTTGATGTACTGGATGTACTCGCCCTGATTCTTGAAATCAAACTGGTTTTTGACAGGCTTTAGGAAGTTGGCAAAGTAGTCCGTAACTGCCGCTAAGTACTCTTCATGTTTTATTAACTCATTGAAGGTTTTCTTGATAAACGGCTTAAACTGCTGCTCTTCGAAAATTGATGGGCGCTTTTCCTCTACCTGCTTGATCACGTCTATGCCAAAGCTGTGGAAGGTTTTTGCAACTACCCCTTCCACATTTACGCGGGAAGCAAGCGTAACTGCTGACTTTCTTGTAAAGGAAATCAGCAGGATGTTCTCCGGGTCCGTCTTGTAGCGCTCCACCAAGTACTTTACCTTGCCCACGATGGTCGTGGTTTTACCGGAGCCTGCTCCGGCAATCACCAGGTTGGCATCCTCGTCCTCCACGATGGCTGTTCTTTGCTGCAGGTCCAGCGGCTTGCCTGCGGCTGTGTCGAAGAAGTCTTTGTAGGCATTAAGTTCTTGCTTTACAAAGGCTGCGTTATGCTTGCTTCTGCCGCTTTGTGCGCTCTTGTAGTAGTACAGAAACTTCTTCACCATTACTGTGCTCTTCTGCTCTAACTTGGCCTTTTCAACTGGCTTCCCCTTTAAGGAAGCATATAACTCCTGATAGTTGGCTAACCATATTTCCAATTTGGAGTTAGTAAAATAGCCCAGTTTATAATCAAGATTTACCTCATAAGCCGCTACTGCCGCCTTTATATACTGTAGCTTGCTAGACAACAGCTGTTGAAGTTCCGCCTTCGTTTTTTGATTACTGTTCCACTTGAATATGAAGTAGCCAGCAACGGCTATAAATAAAAGTATTAACGGCATTTTAATTTGGTAATGCTTATGAGAGCCTTAAAACTCTAAGTTTTTGTCAACTTCGAGCCAAGCCCCTATACTAGATTTAGTGTTTACTATTATGGAGTAACTTCTTGTTAAAATCTAATAAATACCCTGAAGTGTTGAATCAGAATTTTAATGCACCCCTCTAATCCATTCTATTATATAAATATATTAATATGTAACAATATACTCTTTACAGTATCTGCTTTTTTAGTTAAAATTAAAGCAGAGCTTTGCACTAGAACCCTTTTCTAAACTTTCTTTTATGACGTTCAACTTCTACATTGGTGGATATGGCCGAGACAGTCATCGCTTCACTCTTGACAACTCTAGGTTACGCTGCTCTGAGTACTATGGAATACCGTCCGATCATGACAAGATCATTTCTGTTGCAGAAAATGAAGATTGGGGGAAACTGTTAAATTTCCTTAAAGGCTGTGACTGGAAGAGAAGGTACGATAGTGATATTCTGGATGGAACGCAGTGGGAGTTGAAAGTGAAGGCACCACGCATTCATATTAACTCTTATGGTTCTAATGCTTATCCCGAAAACTTTGGGGAGTTCCTGGTTTTGCTAAACAGAGTGTTAGGCGAAACTGGTCTACAGGTAAAATAGCAGATAGTTAGTTAATCCCAGCATCCCATAGACTCAAACCGTAGATTTTCCCTTTTACACCTTGGGCAATGCCATGTCTCTTTTGCCCATAGATACTCGTCAGAAGCAAAACTATATCCTAAAGCATCATCTTCTCTTTCTTCGGTTTCTGGCTTGTAAAAGCTAACTTTCTTCCGACACTTTGGGCACTTGCAGTATAGCCTATTAATATCCCTACCCACAACTATTCCACAAGCATCGCAGTACGCAGGCTCAATTTGAGTTCTAGTGTCTGGATAGCTGAACCCTATACCCTGCATGATTGCTTCTGACTCTAGCCCGCATGTACAAACGGCTTTGATGATGCTTCCCATATATTTTCCACAATACAGATCAACTTGCTAATGGAGTCAAACCCGTTACAGATTCAATAATTCTTTTACCGACTCCCTGCATCAAACTTCCATCTGGCTCAACTAAGTCTATGAATTCTAAGCTACATGAATGATTGTCTGCGTAAAAATCAGAAGGATGATACGCTTCATGTAGCTTCTGTATTCCATGCACCTGAGGGTATAGGAGTGTGCTATGATTTGCTCCAAAGTGTATGTTGTAAGCATACATCTGCTTTAAATCATTATCAGAGGGAGTATGATCTGAAAGTACTTTCCACTTTGTATCAACAATAACTTTCTGCTTCACCTTTACACCGCCTTTATCTTCTTCATATTGAATTACAATATCCGGACGGATAGTCTTGGAGCTCCAGAACTTCCTGCTTGACTGTCCAGATACAAAAAGCCTGTTCGCTTGAAATAGCTGCTCATCCTTCTTGATTTGCCTATACACATACTTTTCAAACAGCTGGTTCATGTCAAACAGAATAGAAAGTATGTCTTCGCCACCTGAGGATAAGTCCGGACTATAGTTAAGAATGATTAGTTTAGAAAGTTGGATTACCTGCTCGTAAGGCTGCGTTTTGCGATTAAATATGATTTTACTAAATGTAGCATTTGTAACTACTATATCATCAAAATCACCAAAGGTATAGAGTAACTTAAACGCATTACTTCTTATATGTGCAGAACTAACACCTGTTAAAATAGTCAGCGCCTTTTTTATTATCTGATGTAAAAGGTGGTTTTGATCATATACCTGATGATCAGTAAAGAATCGCTCTTTATGTACAAGATTCCTTTTTATCTGCTCTTGAAAAAGCAATCTACCCTTTAAGGCATTCTGATTGTTTTGCTCTTGCCGATAGCGCTTTACCAATCCCTGGTGCTCTAGTTGATCCACTCCTTCCAGGAACTGCCAGAGAAACAACTCCAGCAACGAAGATGAGCGCAACCGAAGCATTGCACTTGATAAGGAAGAAACTGATAGATACCCAGTTTCTCTAAGAAGCAGGAATAAGGCCTTTTGCCACTTTACAGTATCATCTCCTACATCAGCTTTAGGTAATACTTCAATCGTAAGGCCATCAATTTGTATAACTCCTACATAGCTTTTAAAATGGAGACGCTTATGGCCAACATTAAAATAGATATTACCATGCTTTTCATTGTGTTGTACAAGCCTATTAAAATGCTTTGTAGTGAATTTAACTTCATCCACCTCAAGGCATGAATGTTCAAAGACTTGTACAACATCAACCGGCATAAACTTGCTTAAATGTGTCTACTGACCAGGATGCAGAGTCTGTAAACTCAAATACATCCTTTTCACTTAACTCATAATCATTACCCCAATTACCTTTTGCAAACTTTCTTCTGCCTGTGGCCCCATTGGTTTTCTTTTTTACAAATCCCTCGCCCAGAACCATACCTATGCGCCCATAGTCGCCATAGAAATATTCTTGTAGCAAGGGAATGATGTTGTCTTTAAAGATTTTCTTAAGTTCTGTTATTACATCATCTGTACGCGCTAAGGAGATAAAATACGAATGGCCGATACAATGATCTCTGTTCAGGAGCACTTCAATTCTATCATTGATGGCTCTGAACAGTTCCTGAGGATTTACCCCTGGAAACTCCATTCCTACGAAATGCTTATTTGGATCAAACCCGATCTCTCCCTCTCCCTTCATACCATTCCAAATAGTATACTTTTCAGCATGCAGATCTTCTGGTGTTCCGATAACTTCCAGTACCATGGCTTCGGCAGCCTTATAACGATTGCTTTGCCAATTGTTATCCTTGTGACGCCATAACAGGTTGTAAAAAAGGTGAGCTGCACTTGGCACTAGCGCAGCATCCGGAGCCAGTTCTTTGAATGAAAAACGACGTCTAAGAGCAGTATCGAGAGCCTCTACACTTCGGTCTGCAGTATTCATTGTTCCCAGCAGATAAAGGTTAGCAGGAACAGAGAAATCTTCTTTAGAATAAGGCAGTATAACTTTTAACTGTTCTATATTGCCAGCTCTCTTATCAGGCTCTATAAGTGTTATCAGCTCTCCGAATATTTGAGAGACATTACCCCGGTTTATCTCATCTATGATGAGAACATGATTCTTCCGGAACTCTTCTGTTATTGAAACCGATTCAAAATAATTTTGCTTTATCAGTCCTTTGTTAAGGCTGTAGATAGTCTGTTGTGAAAAGGCTTTTTTGTAAATCTCCGTAACCGGTAAGTTAACTTCTTTTACCAGCCACTTTACCTTGCGGAAGTGCCGATAAGAAACCGGAGAATCCTGCTCAAAGTAGTAGCCACCGCTTACTTGACCGATTGCACGTATTTTATAGTTACCATTAGAGACAAACACAAAATCGCCGTGCTTCATATCCACTACAAACATTTTTACAGCAGTCGTCTCATACTTACTCCTCTCTAGGCCATCTTTATCCAGAAGATCCTTAATTTCCTTACGGTTCTTTACCCCCTCAAAATTTATTCCGCCGCCCCACCCTAAGGCTATACAGTCGTTCTTTAAGCAGTATTGATAGATTTCATCATCGTCTGAAGAAGCTGTATTACCAACAGACATCTTATAGAAACGTGCATTTTTGAAGCTTTCCTTTATAACAATTTTAAACTGATCAGATTGACTTTTAGGCTCATAGTTTACATAGCTTTCTGCTCTTTCACATATATTCTTAAATATCCCTGGTAGAAGCTCATAAGCAATGTCGCCTGATTGCGTTAATGCGGTTTCTTCCTCTTCTTCTTTAGTTTCTTCAGAAGGCAGCACCGGCTTGATGCCCTCTACAAAGTCTTCATAAGAAAAAGACTGATGGAATGTAACAAACTCAACCTGCTTACGCTCCTGATAAACCTGAAATTGCTTGTTTATAGCTTCTCTTGTCGTATACTTTTTCTTCAGTTCATCTTCCGTTAATTCTTCTATTATCTGGAGTGCATACTGCTTTGTGTAGTATGTTTTGCCTGTACCAGGAGGTCCATATAATATCTGATTTAATGGCATAGTATGTTTAGCAGTACCTTTATCATTTTGATTCTGTTCTTCGGTTTTAGTTGCTTTAGCCTGGCTTGACTGGAAGTTGAAAAGTATAGCTCTGTAAGCCTTATCAAAAGCAGCTTTTCTAAAGGCAGCATTATCATATTCTTTACGCTCAGTGCTGTTATCCCTTTCTATCTCAAATTGGACAGCCTCAACAATGGCGTTTATATGTTGTTGAACAACCTGCGCAGATGTATTCTTATAGTATGCTGCATTGTCACCGCCAGTAAAGCCTCCCTTTTCAACTCCAGGAATTATATAATCTTCTGGTGCAATGAAATAAAATGAGTTGCTCTTTAAATTTAAGCAGTATCGCTTACCAACATGGAAACCTAGCTGTCTCGATCCTGTGCTAAATACTAAGTTATCTTCGTCTGCTAAGGAAAGCTCATCTATGATGAAGTCTAACACCTGAAAGAAGACGTTTAGATCATCAATTGAGCACTTGCTAATTCTATCTTTAAATTCCTTTTCGTCTTTCTGGAAGGGATAATCAATGGCGCTGTTCAGCTCTCTCCATTTAGGGAGCTCTTCTGCTATACTTTTTGTAAGTTCTTCCCAACTAGCATATGGCTTATCTACAGAGTTAAAACCATTGCTATTTACTCTATGACCTTTGTATAAGCCACCACTAATTCCCGCTTTATCAATTCGAAAAAATAGTTGATATGCATCCTGCGGACTTGTTGCCTTATCCGGAATTATAGCTCCCCAAACATGATCGGTACCATAGTTATTAGGTCCATCAAAATCATTCCAATGCGCTTTAGCATTGGGAATGTCATTTTCTGCGATAATGTCGTTTGTTAGGTGTTGTAGTAGTTGCTTTACTTCCTGCTTCTCTGCTTGATTATAGAAAAAGGGAAAAAGTATAATGTATGGGTCTTTCCACTGATGGAACATCCCTAATTTACTCGTTTTATAGCCTCTTATACTTCGGAGATATTCATGTGAAGGAGAATAATAAGCAGCAATATCCCTGCTTTCAATTGCTGCCTTAAATTCATCAATCGTTTGTTGGCTAACCTTCTCTACGTTAAGTAACTTCTGAGCGATCAGGAAACGAAGGAGAACAACTGGCTTGAAAGTTTTATCAGGTTGCCAGTCATTAACCAACTCTGTAAGAATATCAGGCTTAATCTTATTGAGCTCATTAAATATGACTTTAGGATCACGTAGGTTGTGTAGTTCTTTACTTTTTTCAACAAGATTTTCTATAGTCATGCTGGTCTGGCTTCTGGTTCTAAGAATTCGATACTAAATCAGGATTGTAAACTTCTGAGGATTGATGATCACATTCGTTCTTCCCAAATGTAACACCGGTTTAGATGTACCGCTTTTAAGTTAGTCTCTCATCTAAAATGTACTCTGCTTCGTTCTTCAATCTTTGAATCAAGATTTTGGCAAAAATTTCAAAATTTTCTACATGACAGTCTTCAAGATGGCTAGAGTAGAAATTATTGAAAACTACTGCATCACCATTATAATAGAACCAGTAATTCGTGATTGTGCCACAATTGTGGAAGTTATGACCAGCACCATAATTAAAAAAACATAAATACTCTTTTGCCTTATTTTTCAGGTAATGTTCTGTAAAATGTCCGAGAGCTACACATTTACCACCATGTAAGAAGGCTACGTCTGCTTTCTCTCCATTTCCTAATTCAAAATCATAAATAACTTCTATCTCTGAATTAGTAAATTCTGTTAAAGTCTTTAGTTCTTCTTCTAATGACCATTTGATAGTAGATTTAGAGATAACATTACCATCTAGGGTGTACTTCGTTTCATCTCCACTTTTGCGCGCATAGAATAGGCAATCTTCCTCTTCAAAATAGATTTTGCTATAATCAGGGCTCACAATATATTCACCCCACTTATTCATTACACCCATTCTATACTCATCAGGATCTATTCCATAGTACTCTGCCGAATCATAAGCTAATAGTTGTCTCCCTGTCACCTGAACTATAAAGCAGTCATGAGGCTCGAGTAAATCTTCTTCAACAGAGTATATATCCCTCAATACTATATGGCCTGAGCTTGATATTAAAGCCATATTATAATTTTCATCCCAGTCACTGTAGCTAACGCTTATTAACTTTTTGTCTTTTCCCCACCAGTCACACTCAAAAATATCTACATCAAGCAGTCTGTTGAGGTTGATTTCAGTTGCATCTCTATTATTGATTAATCGCCAGACAGTTAGGGCTTCCTGATCATCTTCATTTATTACCTCTTGGCAAGATTTTATTTCTAATTCCATCATATCATCCAAATTTTATAAGTTAAGCAGTAGTAGTCGCTACGGCACTAAATGAATACATTAAAAACATTTATTTTCTGATATATTTAGATTGGCTAATCTAAGCGAATTGAATTAAAATAATCGTAATGACTATCCTTCTGGTGGCTTTTAAGGTTGATGAACTCTTCGGTTATCATAAATGGTCAGCTTTTATAGATCAATATAAAAGTAGCCATTTCTTCTAGAAAGTTTTATTCAGTATTGGGCTATCAGCTGGGCAGTCATGATCAGATGCCGCTGCCTACACGATATAACCAGACTTATTGTCCTTACAATAAGCGCTCGTAGCAGCACTAAAACCACGTGTAACCCAACAAGTGACGAAGAACAAGAATGATGAGTACGTTTATTCACGAAAGAGATATTTATAACCAGTCAAGTGTCTTAAATGCTCCTCTTGAAAAATCGTGTAAAACGCAAAATGCCCGTTTGTCTGAGTCCCAAAAAAGATAATGGAGCTAAACACTTACACAATTTTTAAAGCTAAGGAGCGGGCAAGAACAATGCATATTTATTCTTCCCCGCTCCTAAAACATATCACTTATAAAACAGGTTAATTTAACCAAGTCAAGTCCCTAGTTAACACGATTTTAGCAAACTTATACCAGAGAAATCTAGCATGGCTATTTACTCCTGAAAAAGCTTTCAATTCGCTTCTCTGTGTTTGATGGTAAATCAGTGTTATATAACACTTTATTTCCTACCTTCATTTCATCAAACCACTTTCCTAAATAAGCGCGGATGATGTCCTCATCGTTCCTATGCGCAGGGGACGGGTTAATTTCTAAAACCAACACATCTAGGTTTTCATAGCTCTGCTCCGAAGCAATTAAGCCATAGTTTTCTTTTTCAAACTTTTCCTTCCAGTTTGAATTGTCTCTAAATCCTTCTTTTTGAAAAAAGTTAGCTGTTATAAACGCGGTCTTGTTTTCCTGTCTGTCTTTGGACTGCGAGTGGTATAAGTAGCCGTCTGTTACAATAACCAAAACATTTCTGTATTGTGGATTTGGGTCTACGCATAGCTCCTTTGCATCATACTTGAAAAAGCGCCAAATATCAGATCCAGACCAATTCTTGGTTCTTATAGCTTGTGCATAAATTTCTTCCAGACCTTGTGTGAAAGTAGTGGTGATATTGTCGTAAACATCTTTTTTTCCTTTGTTGTCCAGCTTCGTCAAATCAACTGACAAACTGCTGGCAATGCTGTTTATGTTAGGATCTTTTGGGGCAGGAGTGAACAGGACTCTTATTTTATCCTTGGCTTGAAAGGCTCCCTTAGCCTTCATATTGTTTTTGAAGATCTCTGTTATTTTGTTTACAACCTGAATATCTCTTTCACTCTGTGATGGTTGCATTGGTTGTACTACTCTGTCAGAAAGATCTAAAATAATACTGATGTTGAGTAAGTCTGGCTGCACAGCACTTGTTGGTTTACTGGCAGAAGCTTCTTTTTGCTCTGTCTCTTCTTGGCATCCAAAAAGAAGCAAAGCTATAAGAAGAATAGTTAGTCTATTTTTCATTCTCTTGTGTTAAGGCTTCTAAAGGTTTTACATTTAGATTGATAAAATCACAAACAATATTGTGCGCATTCTGTCGGAGCATCTCATTGCTACTGTTGAAGTTCAGGAACTCAAGCCAGCCATCTAAAAACCGCATAAGAGAATGCTCTAATTCTTTAGGTTTGATAACATCGGAGTGCTCCAGTATCGTATTAAGCTTTTCTATTTCCGTGTTGTTTGTACCTATAGTATAAGTAAGCTTGTTTATTTCTTCATCTAACTTCTGTACCTGTTCCTCCTTCTTCTGTATTTCCTCTTTCTTAGCATTAATCAATACACTTAGCTGGTCCAGCTTGCCATATGCTTCCATCACGAAGTCAAAAACGAAACCCCAGATCAAGTACACGATAAATCCTGCAAAGATGATGAGCCAGAAGTTCACAGCCTGAAATGCCATTGCTACTGTATAAGGGGGTAAACTTTCGAAACTATTCTCAGCTTTTATCGTGTAAATCTTTTCTGTAATCTCATAGGCTAGTATACAGTCAAATATGAAGGTCACTAAAATAAGCATAGCTATTTTAGGGTATTTCCCCCACCCTTTTACCTCCTGAAACTTGTGAATCAGATAGCCTAACCCTAAGAATACAAAAGGGATTGTGAGGATTAGTATCAGTTCAGTAAAGCCATCATGGAAAGCTATCGTAAGAGCCTTGGGATCAAATATGGAGCTAGCGACTCCGATTTCATTCAATGTGAATTCTTTGAAGAAGGCAGAGAATGAAGCAGAGCTGTAAAAGATAAATAGATAAACAGTCAAAAATGCTAGGATAATACAACCCACCATGAAGCCGGCTTTTCCAACCTTATCGCCTATAAACTGATCGGGGTTCTTTTTTATTTCTCTGATTTCCTCCTGCAGGTATTCAATTTTGCTTTCCAGTTTTGGAAGCTCTTCCATTTTGATCTTTTCTATCCGCTCCTGGAGAAACTCATTCTTTTTGATATACTCCTTAAGCTTTACCCTATAAGGTTGCTTAGCTTTTTCTTGCTCTATCTCATCCTTTCGTAAGATTTCCTTATGATTGTGGTAAATTTTGCCGATACATGTTTTTAGGCCTGTTTCTGAAGCTCCATGATTTAGAGCCTTTGCCTTTCCTTCGTCGTACCAATCAACTAAAACAAACTCCTCAAATGAAGGTGTGCGCTCCATAGTATCAGTTTGGCTGGTATTATCGAAGATTCCTTTGAATAGCTTAACCATAATTAAAGAGCCTGTTTTACTTGTTCAATAATCACTTTCTTATCAGTGCCTTTAGTTGCTTCCTCTATCAGATATTGCATGATGACTGGGATGTTTTGCTCCTCAAAGCCGAACTTTTTACAGAATTTCCTAAGAGTCAGCTCTTCGTGTTCATCCACTCTTCCATCTGCCAGGATCATGGTAACATAATCATACAAGTACTCTATTTTGGTTAGGGTGTCCTGTGGAATAGTGAATTTGATGCTGTCTGGGCGGAGGATAATTTTCTCGATTTCCTCTCTTGCTATACCTTTATTTTGTCCCAGCTGAAAAAGCATTTCAAGTTCTTCAGAATCTATTTGAGTGTCAGAAAGAGCTAGAAAGTACAGGTTAAGGAAGTGACTCTTTAGTTCCTGGTCAAGTATTGTTGTTTGCATAACTTTAATAAATAGTATTTAGGAATATATTAGAAGGCAAAATTGTGTGTGGCTTTACCAGTCACAGCTAATAGAGAAATATAAAATCTCTTTTAAAAGAGAACCCACTCTTTCTATACTTATACAAGAGATGCCTATAAGATTATTTTATCTCTTTTGATACAAAAGGACAAAGCTGGCCTGAGGGTGTTTTCCCTTTAAATGAAAAGTATTCAGTAGTAAAGTTCTAATATAGTTAAAATATACTAATATTCTAATGTTATGCTGATTTTTATTGACAAGATTATAAGCAATAATCAACGTTATTTTTGTTGCTGTTAAGAAGCATCAAACATTAAAGCTACTTGTTAAGTAGTGTTATGCCTTTTCTTCTCTTAAGATGCGATGTTGAGCAGACTGTGAAACAGGGGATAGCATCAAATTGATAGGTTTCTGGACCCGTAATGGATATGGTCAACAGAGGATGTAATAAGCATTAGGAGCTATTGCTACTTAGTTTCTACAAATCCATCCCAGCTCCGTTCACCCGTAACCAGTTCTTTCTTTCCCGGTAATCCGGCAGCACTTTGTCTACTTCATTCCAAAATGCTTCGGAGTGGTTGGCGTGGATCAGGTGGGCCAGTTCGTGCACAATGATGTAATCCAGCACCTTGAGCGGGGCCATCATGCACTTCCAGTGGAAGTTGAGGTCGCCTTTGGTGTTGCAGCTGGCCCAGCGGTTTTGCAGGTCCATAATACGGATCTCGCTGGTGGTAAGGCCCATCAGCTTTTCGTAGTAACGCACGCGCTCTGGTATGCGCTTGGCACCTTTCTCTTTGTAGTACTGCTTGAAAATCTGCTCAGCTTTAGGAGCATGCTTTTTCTGGAGCAGGAAATACCCATCCTTTAGCTTGAGCGGTGCTTCCTGCTGTTCTACTAGTTCCAATCTGTAGTTGCGGCCCAGGTACAGGTAGCTTTCGCCATTCACGGCTTCGCGTGTTTTCTTTACCTGGTTCAGCTCTTCCAGCTCTGCCTGGTGCTTGAAAATAGAGGCAGCTTTGCTGTCTACCAGCTCGTCAATGGCGGCATCGGAGAGCTCTTTGGGAGCCATCACCATAACCTCGCCGTCACGCTCTACATAGATACTAACTGTTTTGCGCTGGCTTCGCTTAAGATTGTACTGGATCAGGTGCTTGCTGCTCTTCATGGATCAACTCGTTGTGTCTGCGCCTTGCCAGGTCCAGCAGGTCATTTATAATCTTGTTCTCGTGGTCAATCAACCCCTTTACATCAGATGAAATAAGGATGTCTGACAGGTCGCCTTTAAGCAGGTCTATCTCGCTGCCTTTTTCCCAGAAGCTGGTAAACTTAATGGTGGCCCTCATCAGCTTTACCGCCAGCTTTAAAGTAGCTTTCGCTTTTTCTTCCTCTTCTGCTGATGGTGCTTTGCCTTTGAATGCGGTCTGCATCATTAGGTCGTAGAAGGGGGCTTCGGTGGCAGAGAGTCCAGCTATACCTTCCTGACGGCCAGCAGCAGTCTCATTTCGGAGGTTTTCCAGTGCTTTTACCATAGCTTCCCAGTCGTCGTGGTGCTGCTGCAGGAGTTTCTCCAGGCGTTCGCTCAGCTTGGTGTAAAAGGCCGGGTCATCATCCACGTTTACCTTGATGTGCTTACGGATGGCGTGCTCCATTTCAGAGGCTACGGCTTTCGGGTTGCTGTTCTTCCTGGCTTCTTTGATGAAGTCTTTGGAGAGCAGCTCTACCGGCGGAATCTTCGGGTTAATGCCCAGGCTGACCAGGTGCTCGTTGATGAGCTGGCGGATCTTCTCGCCGGCACCTTCTATGTTGATTGTGTCGTCTTTGTAGCGGTTGCGGATAAGGATCTGCAGGTGGCCCAGTTGCTTGGCCGGGATACGGTATGGCGAAGCGGCAGGACGCGGAAGTACAATATCCATACTTTCCATGAACTGCTTTAGGTATACGTCGAAGCTGGAGCGGAACTTGATGTCTGCGGCCAGTTCTATGCATTGCTCCTGTAGCTTGAGTAGGGTAGGGATGTCCTTGATCTGTTGGGTCAGGTACTTCTCAAAGTTGACTACGCCTTTACTCTCGAAGAGCTGCACCAGCCTGCGGTAACGCGACTCCAGTATCGGTATCTCTGTCTCCACCCCCTTAAGGTTCTCCATGATCTCCTGCACTTCGTCGGAGCCGTAAATGCTGAGGGCAGTCTGCAGGTTTTGGGTGTTGGTAGCGTAGTCAATTACATAGCCACGGGTTTTGCCTTTGTAGGTTCGGTTTACGCGGGCAATGGCCTGCAGCAGGTTGTGCTCCTTCAGCTTTTTATCCAAGTACATTACCTGTTCGATAGGGGCATCAAAGCCCGTTAGCAGCATATCGCACACTACCAGGAAGGCGATACCTGTTTCCGTAACATCGTAGTTGAAGGCTTTCTTGAAGTTCTCTACGGCATTATTGGCAGAAGCTTCTTTACGGGCCTGCGTGATGATCGCTTCTTCGTTTGTGCCCTGCCCGGAAACTACGGCGTATACCTGCAGGAACTCCAGCTTTTTGATCAGCTCTTCATCCTGCTTGGCTTCTGCTTTTAGCGAGGCTATTTTCTCCTGCAACGCTTTTAGCAGGGCATCTTTGTAGCGCACGGCTGCCAGCACCGAGCTGGTTACCACCTGTGCCTTAAAGCCGTTGGGCAGGATGTTTTCAGTGTAGTGGTTTACAATATCCCGGGCTACGGCATTAACGTGTTCCTCTGCTTCTTTCAGATCACTACCGATGGCGTATTTGCGCTTGATCAGCTCTTTCTCTTTCTGCTCTTTGCTGCCGAAAGCTTCTTCGAACTTCTGGTCCAGTCCGCTTTTGTCGTTGATGGCGTTGTCGGGTTCGCGGCCCTCGTAAAGGATAGGGATAGTGGCTCCGTCGTTTACGGCATCGCGCAGGCGGTACTGGTCTATATAGCCGCCGAAGCGGTCGTGTGTCTTTTTCTTGTGGCGCTCCGTGATGAGCGGCGTACCGGTAAAGGCGATCTTGGTAGCGTTTGGGAAAGCCTCGAACAGGTTGTTTCCTAAGTCGCTGCTTTGCGTGCGGTGCGCCTCGTCTATCAGGATCAGGATCTTCTCGGATGGGTTTACCTCGCCGAACGCGTTGAACTGCTTTAGGGGCTCAGCTGCCTGGCTCAGTATCTCGCCGGCTATACCTGTCAGCTTGTACTCCTTTGCCTGGAACTTGTGCATCATCACCATCACGGCGTTGCTGGTAGGGGTGGAGAGCTTCGGCTTGACGTCTTTTATGCTTTCAATAAAGTCTATCTTCTCGCCGGTGAGCGTCGCGGTGTCGCTGAGCTGGTCTTCCAGGTCGGTTCGGTCGTTTACGAGCAGTACTTTGTAGTCTTTTAGCTTCTCTACTGTGCGCAGCTTTTTGATGAGCATCACCATGGTTAAGCTCTTGCCGGAGCCTTGCGTGTGCCATACTACACCGGATCGCTCCAAGGGTGTCTGGCCTGTTTTCAGGCGCTCTACTATCTTGCCCACGGCGCGGTACTGCTGATAGCGGCACACAATCTTGGCTTCTTTGCCTCCGCCTACTGGCATAAACAGCGTAAAGCTGCGGACAATATCCAGCAGGGTACGCGGAGGGAGAATACCCTGCACCAACCGCTCCTGGCTGCGCTCTACATCCAGCGGCTTGATGTAGTTCTGGAAAGCTTCAGGGTAGATGTACTTCCACTCGGCGAAGAACTGTTCATCGAGACTGGTGATGGTGCCGTAGCAGGCTTTGTCGCCGTAGGTGGCTACGCAGATCTGGTTATACCAGAACAGGCTTTCTTCGCCTTCCTTCAGGCCGGCTGCGTGAGTGGAAGGGCGCTGGTTGCTGTAGCGCTGCAGTTGCTTCAGGGCCTCGTGCAGCGGGTTGGTGGTATAGGCGTTGGTGTTCTTGCACTCCACTACTACTAGCGGCAGACCATTCACGAACAGCACCACATCGGGTATGATACAGGCTTTTGCCAGCCCCAGCGTATCTACCTTAAACTGGTTGATGGCAATGAAGCTGTTCCGCTCGGGGTGGTCGAAATCTATTAGCTTGATAGGACGCGGATCGGCGGGGTCATCGTGGTAATCGGCGCGAAGGCTGTTGTTGAGCAGCGTGTGCGTGAAGCTTTTGTTAGCCTCCAGCAGGTGCTTGCGCCCGAAGTCGCTGATCTCGTTGTATAGCTCATCTACCTGCTTCTCGCTTAGCCAGGGCTGCCCGTTCTCGTCCAGGTTTATACTTTGTAGGGCTTTCTTCAGCACGCCGGGCAGCAGCACTTCTTTAAAGTTGGTGCGCAGCGAAAGCGTAGCGTCTGAAGGTATACCAGCAGACTGCTTATATACTTGCCAGCCAAGGCTCTCCAGCTGCTTCAGGAAGGGTTGCTCTACTAAAGTATGTTCTGTCATAGCTAACTAAAAGTCTTAATTGTTCCTAGAGAAATTATCGTAATATCTTCTCTAACTTAAGTTTTTGAAATTCCTCTTTGGCTTTTTGCTTATCACAGTTTTGTCCTAAGTGGATTGCTTTTATTCTGAAGCTTCCATATTTGCTAATAAAAGGTAGTTCTATAAATGCAACGTCACCTGCTTCTTGATGAACTGTGAAATTAAAATCATAGTCATCCGTATGCTCCTTTATAAGGAAACGGGTTTCATTCTCGATGTCATATGAACTTGGTAAATAGAAACCGCCTATTTTAGAAATCTTAGAAAGGGCAAATTGTCTATTGTATTTGCTCATAAAGTGGCTTTCGAGTGCCTTTAAAAGCAAAGTGTGGTTTGGGGTAGAAGTATATTTATAGTAAATATCACGAAAATCAATATGCTGGCTTTGTACTTCGAACTCTAGCTTAACTCCCTTGCTACAGTCTGCAAACACTTCCCACATACTGTCCTCTTGTAGATTATTCAAAGTACTTTTTTTCGCTAAAGATAAGGAGTAGGTTTGCTTCATTATATGCTTCTCATAGAGGTCGCCGTTTGGTGCATAGGATTTTCTGTATCCATCTATATTGTGATCATTATAGAAAGTTCGAAACTCATCAAAGTCGTAATTCTTGATTAAATTATACAATCTAAACTTTTCAGATGTTAGAATTTTAATAGCAGAATCAAGCTTTGTGAAGTGATAGAACTCTGAGATCTGTGGTCTAGGATAATAATAGTCAAAAATTATTTCAGAAAGCTTTGGAGCATATTCAACTATCATCTCTCTTGTTACAATATCACAGTTTAGAATCATTCTATTGCCAAAATGAGTTCTGCCAAACATTACATCATGTTTGGTTATCTTTCTTGAGATTCCATACTGCTGAAAGATTTGATGTATTTCATCAACTACACTATCTAATTTCTTATTTAGAGCTTCTGTTTTGTTTTGTATATCGAACTCTTTTTTAATTAGCTCTATGTATTGATCTGGAATTTCTGTCATGGAATAAAATTACTGTAAAGCCTATGCTTCCAAATTATAAAGTATTATGATGGTATTAGTGTCGCAGTTTAAAATATAGAATGATGTTACAGGGATCAGTATTACAGCGTAGTGTAAGCATTAGTAAACAGCTTCCTCATCAACCTGCACTCGTACTTTGCCTGAAAGCAAATCAGACATCAAGCCTTTCTTAATTTGTTGAATCTTGTGTCTATGATCCATTTCCTCTTCCAGAAGCTTATCTGCTCTTTCTAATCTTGACGCTATTAGTTCTTGCTCCTTTCTATCTTTAGGAGTTGGAAACTTTATTTTCCTAATGTCTGATAAGACTAGACGTTTAAGAGCACTTCCACTTTGAAGCTGATACAGTTGTACATCAAAATAACTTGTCTTGAATAGATAGCCTAAATATGTAGAATTGATGTGCTCGTAAGGGGTAAGTATTGCAATAGAAGACAGCAGTACTACTTGTTCATCATCATTGAAAACAATAACTCTACCTATCGTACCATCCTTGGACAGTAAGACATCTCCCTTTTTAGGAGAACAGTTCTGCCTAGCGAGCTCTTGAAAATCTTTCTGACTAATTTTGGTCATACCCTCATAGTCAAAACCATAATCAGTCATATCCTTAACGTTACCGATCCTGTAGCCATAGTCTAAAGGCTTTGGGCTGAAATGAGCTCCATCGGTGACTTTAGAACATAATGTTTGAACAGCATCAATATCCCACTCCTTCGGAATCATGCCCAGCGGAGAAGGTTTGTATAGTTCAGGAGC
Source organism: uncultured Pontibacter sp. (assembly GCF_947492645.1). GTDB lineage: Bacteria > Bacteroidota > Bacteroidia > Cytophagales > Hymenobacteraceae > Pontibacter. Next base: position 206,165 of record NZ_CANLMZ010000001.1, read on the forward strand.
ATCTTGGAAGCGGGGGCGGAGTTTGGCTGTGGCCACGTCTATACCTCGGGCGAAGAGGTCTTGCATAAGCCCTTGTTTGATGGCTTTATACTTCTTAATGGTAGCCTCAGTCTTCTTAATTTGACCATCTACCGTCCTCAGAATTCTGGTTATTTTCTTCTGCTCATTATAGGGTGGAATAACAATACCTATAGTTGAGAAGACATCGTTCATCAACTTTGGGTTTCCTATGTATGATACATACCTTTTCGCTATTGTAGACAAAAGATATGCGAAGTAACCATAGTGTATTTTATTAGATTCTTTAGCTGTTAATACTCCACAAACATTAGTGCAATTGTACTTCCCGTCTCTGTAAAAAACAGTTCCTGCATAGGCGCCGTCAGTCGTCCATGTAATTTTCTCCCCCTCAAAATCATAGGTATCTATTTTGCCCATCTCACCGTTATTCGCCGACTGAGATGAATAAACCGGATATACTCCAGGATTTTTGGAGACCTCTTCTTGACTGATAACTCTGCCTCTGCCAAGTATAAAATAATCAGCTACAGTACCATATTCCCAACCTTCAGGAATAAAGCTGATTCCAGACTTCTGTAATTGCTTTTTAACTTTATTCATACCCCAACTCCACTAAGAATTCCTGTAAAATAGCCTGTTCTTCTTCTCTGCTGCTCAAAAGCTCCTTCAAGTTCACCTGGTATTTCTCAAACAGGTTCTCCAGCTGAGCCAGCACGTCCATCTGGTTCTGCTTCAGGTGCGTTTGTAAGCCTGACCATAAAGCATTTTGCCACCGTTGTAGTATCAGCGCTTCAGCATCGGTAGGCGTTATTTTCTGGCGGGCCACCTCTACCAGCTCGTCTTTCTTTTTTTCCATCGTGCTGATGTCGGTTTTCAGCTTCTTCAGCTCTTTTGTCAGGTCTTCGTGCTTCGCTACTAGCGCTCTTATACTATTGTCGGTTTTGGCTTTTGCCTTTAGTTCTTTAAGCACCTCTTTTGGCAAGGCACCGCTTTCGCTGTTTTCCCAGTCGTAGTCTTCGCCTTCGGCTTCTTCCAGAGCGGCTTCTATTTCGGCAATGCGAGCTTTATATTGCTCTATCTTCTCCAACTGCTCCGGAAACTGCGAGGCCAGTATGTCGGCACCTGGTATAAGCTCCGGGCCCCAACCGCTGGCCGCCACCGATTTCAGGTCGCTGTTCAGGTCGCTCCAGAAGCCGGCAAAAGCACCGCGTAACTGCGAGTCGCTCAGCATCGGCAAAGGCTGGAAGAACTCCACCAGCGACGTATAGCCCTGCTGCTTTACCTCGTGCAGCGGCTTACCGTTTGGCAATTGCTGCAGCTCCTGCTGGTATTGGCTCCACCACAGGCCAAACATGCTGTTGTACTGCTGCAGCACCTCGGCTACGCCTGTATGCGCCTCTACCAGCGGCTTTATGCTTTCCTTCTCGCTTATGTGCGGGTGGAACTGCAGGTACTCTGGTTTCAGGTCGCAGAGCAAGTCTTCTTTAAGTCCCTTGTAGTGCGCCATACCGTTCTGTTGCAGCGCCTCCACCTCGCTGGCAGGTATACCGCCATTCAGGTGCGCGTGCACGTCGTGTGGCTCCGGGGCAGGAGAGTTGTCCACGTAGCGGCGGATGTTCAAGTTAAAGTCCTCCTGCGCCAGCTCCAGATGCGAAACCAGCCGTGCGTATTTCTCCACTTGCTGTCGGGTGTGGTACACGTAGCTGATCTTCTCAATATCTTCAGGGCGCAGCTTGTTCTGGTTCTTGCCCTCTTTGTATTCTTTGTCGGCGTTGATGAACAGCACCTCTTTGCGGTCGGTAGCGTTCTGCTTGTTTACCACCAGCACGCAGGCAGGTATACCGGTGCCGTAGAATAGTCCCGGTGGCAGTCCGATCACCGCCTCCAGCAGTCCACTTTGTACCAACCAGGTACGGCAGGCTTTCTCCTCACCGCCCCTGAACAGTACACCGTGCGGCATCACTACCGCCATGCGGCCCGTAGTTTTGAGTGTGCTTACCATGTGCTGCACAAACATAAAGTCGCCTTTCTTGCCACTCTCAGGCATCCAGTACTTAAAGCGGTCTTTGTGCAACATCTCCTTTGAGGTGTAGTTCTGGCTGAACGGAGGGTTAGCGATCACGCGGTCGTAGCGGCGCAGCTCTCCGTTCTCTTGCAGGTGCTGCGGGTTCTTTAGGGTGTCTTCGTTGCGGATGTCGGCAGAGTAGAAGCCGTGCAACAGCATGTTCATGCGGCAGAGCGCCCAGGTTGTGCCGTTGAGCTCCTGCCCGTACAGCGCCAGGTCGCGGGTATTACCGCCCATCTCTTCCACAAAGTTCTTGCTCTGGATCAGCATACCACCCGAGCCTACCGTAGGGTCGTAAATGCTCATGCCCTGTGCCGGCTCCAGAATGGTTACCAGCAGGCGCACCACTTCGGCAGGCGTATAGAATTCGCCACCCTTCTTGCCCGCGCTGTCAGCAAAGTACTTGATCAGGTATTCGTAGGCAGCGCCCAGCAGGTCCGGGAACTCAAAGTCAGAATCCTTCAGCGGGATGTTCTCGAAGTGCTGGATAAACTCCACCAGCTTTGCATCGTCCATCGCCTTCTGACCGATCTTCTTGTTGTAGTTAATGCCTTTCAGCACGTCCTGCAGGGTGTTTGGGTTGGCGTCCTCAATGGCAGCCAGGGCTTTATTGAGTGATGTGCCCACGTCCTTCTTCAGGTGGCGGATGTTCTTCCAGAGCGATTGCTCCGGTATGTAGAAGTTATACTTGTTGGGGTTATCGAGCTGCTTCTGTATCAGCTCTTCGCTCCAGCCTTTCGCCTCGTACTCTTTCTTCAGGTTGGCTCTGTCCTCCTCAAACTTGTCAGACAAACGCTTCAGGAACAACATCCCGAAGATATGCTCCTTAAACTCAGAGGCATCCATGTTGCCTCGCAGAATGTCGCAAGCCTTAAGCAGGAGGGACTCTAATCTGGGTAGGGTAAGTTTATGTTTGGTCATTTTACATTCACGCTTTATAGCGTGAATGTACAGGAAATATAGGTGAATTAATAGTTGATATTTTTATAGTTTGTTGTATTATGTAGTGGCCTTAGCATAAAACTGATTTAGACATGTTAGGGTTTTTCTGATGTCTCAACCTAAATAGTAAATCATCAATTTGCTCTAGTTTTGATTGTATAAATTCAATGTTTTGATCTTTATTTATAAGGCTCTTAGATGGATGGGCTACTGAATTTCTTAGTTTATTCATTGAATACAGTTCTTCCCATTCTTCATTTGAAGTATACCCTAAAATAAGGTGAAGATTAAATTCTTTAATTATTTCAAAAAATTGCCTAAAGTATAAGCTTTCCGTTATACTATTTTCATAATCTTCGGATAGTAGCTTATTATAATTTTTTACTAATGATCTGATTTTATTATCATATTTAGCTTTCTCTTTTAAGTTTTCTAGTAGCACTCCTTCTTCTATATTATCCTGAATAAATTCACTTAATGTTCTTTCTAACTCGCACACCAGACTAAAAATATATACTTGTGCGCTCCTGGTGTTTAAATTACTCAGAGAGACCAAGCCTGAAACTTTTCCATTTAGGGTTAAAAAAAAGTGGCTTTTGGACATATAGCCAAACTTGAATATGAGTTCTTTTATACTTGTATCTAGCGTGATAGTGTCTTTATATGTAATGATTTCGCGAGTAGCAGCACTGTAGTCATTTAGTGATACCGATCTAAAGTACTCATATGCCTGACCATCAGATGAAATTATTGGGAGAATATTGAACCTGTTCTCCTGCATGATAGTGAGATAATTGTTACCATCAATTTCACTATCTTTTATTGCTACCCATTTATTTTTGCTAACACCTATCGTTGCAGCGGTGATGTTTGGATTTATTACGTCGTGATAGTAAAGTTCTTCAATCATAGCTTTATCTGTATAATTAAGTATCAATCTCTTAGTTGGAAACCATTGTTGTTAGAAAGCCATCAATATTACATTCTTCCAGATAGGCTTTTGCTTCACTCCATAGATCAGCTATATATTGTTTTCTAAAAGAAGGGTCTGCTATTAGTAAGGTTCTCTTATCAGAGAATGCTTCAAAATTTACAGGTTTACTAAAATACTTTTTTGCAACCCATCGTTCGTCTTTTCTTTCGATAGTCGATTTACACATTAATGCCAGTTGGTCGTACTCAGAACTGCTGCTTTTATGTCTGTCTTTGCCGTTGCCCAGCACAGTTATACCGCAGTATATGTTTCTAATACCTCGTCTGATGTACAAGCAGATTATATCATCCTTATGATGCGCTAACTCAATCATAATTCCGAACCAAGGGTTACGGTTTCTATTTTTATGAATTACACTATTCAGCTTTTGTGCATCAAACTTCTCATTCGGGAGTATACTGAAGCCGTCATTGCTAATCTCAGCTTCGAGTTCATTCCAAAAGTCCCACTCCGTGTACCATTTAATGTGCTTCCAGTTCTTTACTATTTTAGAAGCTTTTAAAATGTTATCGTTTTCTGAAAGCAATTCTTTTATCTCAATTCGTTCTTCTGCAGGCATAGAGTTACCAGTAAGTTCTTCAATTAATTTTTTGTATTGGACGATAGTTTCTCTAAGAGTGGGCTTTGTAGAAACCTCCTTTAGGCATGAATCCAGCCAAGGGAGAATCTCATTGCCATAGGAACATAGAAAGAGTTTTTTATAAAGTTTAGGATCAGTCTTTAACGCACCAAGACTGAAGTCACTCGGCTCCTTTCCATCCAATGTGAGGTAAATAATCTTGATTTCCTGTGCACCTTCAGCTTCCATAATCTCATGATACCTGTCAAGCTGTCTCTTCTGATCTCTGGCCCAGATCTTATTCTCAATAATTATCGCCTTTATGCCACTTCTTATTAGGATGTCAATGTCGTTGTATTCCTTGTGTACTCGTGCATTTGGGTATTGAGTTACTGTCAAATTAAACAGTTCGAGAAAGCTTTTTAGGAAGGTGTCACCTAGTCTATGGCTACCTGTCGGATTAAGTAATTCTGCAATGAATCTCGAGTGAATCCGTACTTCATCAGTTTTACTCCTGAGTATGCCGAAAATATTAAAATCATCCTGCTCGCGCAGCTTTTTATATTTGAAATCTATTACTCCAATTTTATCTAGAAGTGTTTGCATGTAAATCAGCTTGTTTTCGTATCCCATAAAATTACAATATAAATTATGGCATATATAGTATAATATCAAAGTAATAGAAGATGAAAGAAGATAGCTTGTCAACGAAAGACATGTTGCTAAACATCGGCTCCATGAGAAATAAAGCCCATAGCCTAATCGGAAACGGAAAGAGATATGAGGACCTTCTAAAATGTATACTTGCAAGAGACTTTTATCATGACGAAGATATTCCGGTGCCTTCACTAAAAGAACTAAGTGAGGCGAGCGGGGTAAAGTATGGGAAAGTAAGGAAGCTTATAGAGGCCATATACGATGACCTTGTGATGAATTATGAGGCACGCCCGGTGTTTACCTTTCATAAATTCCGTTATGAACTCTTGATTAGAGGGTATAGTAAAAACAAGTTCTTAAGCATGGAGGTTGATCAGTTGCCTATCATGCCCAGAGTAGGGGAGGAGATTTCCTTACCATTCTTCTCGGCGTACCTGGAGACATCCCACTTCTTTGTCGAAAAGATAAGCTATGAGCTTGAAGAAGAGGTGCAAGTGGTTCAAATATGGCTACAGGCAGGATACTACAACTCCTATTGGCATTACAGGAAGGATAAAGCTAAAGAAGAGCATGAGCTTGGTTTGATGGACTTTTTCCGTCTGGATGAGTTTGAGTTAAAAGAGAAGCTGAAAGTTGGGTTGTATAGGTAAAGCCTTAAGCCGCCTGACTTCTATTTAATAGAATTAACCTATTTTAGCTCTTACGAAGAAAGAACCGTTATGAGGTCATATACCCAATCATATACTTATTAAGCTTTAGCGGAATCAGCCGGATTGGGTGTTACAAGTTGTAACAAAAAGTAATAAACAATTATAACAGATGTGTGGCAGGTATTCCGTAACCATTACGGTAAAAGATAAGAACAACAAAGCTTCCCGTATAGCACGATTGCTGGAGAAGTTGAAGATGGATTCGTACTACAATGCCGCACCTTCCCAGCTGTTACCGGTTGTAACAGGGGATGAGCCGGAGAAAGCACAGCTCTTTTCCTGGGGATTGTTGCCGCATTGGGCTAAAGACAATAACTACAGAAATAAGGCAGTCAATGCTCGTGCGGAAACGCTTTTGGATAAGCCAAGCTTCCGGGAATTGATCAACCGCAGGCGCTGCCTTGTTCCGGCAGACGGATTTTACGAATGGCGGAAAACAGCTGGCGGAAAAATACCTTACCGCTTCCTCCTTAAGAGCGAAGAACTGTTCACTTTTGCCGGACTTTGGGATGAGTGGACGGACACCGAAACAGGTGAAGCACAGCAAACTTTCACTATCATTACTACGGAAGCAAACGAGCTTGTAAAGCCGACACACAACCGGATGCCGGTAATCCTTACGCCGGAAAAAGAAGAGGCTTGGCTTGATGTAACAAAAAGCAACAACTTGTTACAGGAACTCTTGCAGCCCTTTCCGGCAGAAGAGATGAAGTCTTATGTGGATTCTCCGCTAGTTTATTCTATAGCTAACAGTACACCTGCTGTTTTAGCTCAAGTGCCGGAACAGGGTAGTTTGTTTTAGAAGTGTTACAAGTTGTAACATGTTTTGTCTAATAACGGCACCTGAGTAAGTAGAGTGTAAGACGTAGAAGCAAAGTCTAAGCACTGTGCTCCTACGTCTATCAAAGTAACTTTTTACTGCTTTGCTGTTACATTAGAGTTGTTAAACTCCACCACATCAGCAGTAACTGTACATGTCACAGTTCTATAAAGCAGCCCTACATAAAGTGATGACTTATAACTTACAGTTACGTTTGCCAGAGCTTGGTTCGCGCTTAAAGGATTAGAAGCCAACATTTGCTGCTTTGCGTTAGCTACCAAGGATTCCTTTGCCATGCCGCCAATTCCGAAGACATAAGTAGCTGTTGACTCGCCTTTGATGCTTTGCTTAGCATAGGAGAAATTAGCTGAGTTTAGTGATGCGGAGCTAGCCATATCACCACTGTGAAATGCAGCGCAGCTGGAGAACGTTACAGCAATAAGCAACGCACCGAATGATTTTAACAGTTTGTTCATTTTGTGTTATGTTATTTGATTTGTTAATGATTCAAAGTTACACCAATAATATTTTATATTATATTTTTAATATATATCATTTTACATATTTCTATTCCGTGTACATAAGTTGTTGTGTTATAAGACTATTCAAAAGAAGTAAAAAATGAATATCTGCTCCAGCCAAGCTTTTAGAGCAAAAAGAGGCGCTAAAGCAAGCAACCCAAGAGACTAAATCAACAGCAGAAGCAGCTTTACAAGCTACAGTTCTTTTCGTGGGGCCGCCAGCCATTTTGGGCGAAAGCGCTAATCAATTCCTTGAGTGGCAGATAACAGGGCAAGATAAAGTGACTTACCGCATCATGTTAAAGAATGAAGAGCTGTTTATTTTTGCGGAGCTTTGGAATGGATGGGCGGGTAAAAGCTCAAGCGAGTGCTGCACAAGTTCATTATCATCAAGACAGAGGCCAGTGTCGTGGTGAAGTCAGCGCACAACCGGATGCCGGTGATCCTTAACCGTAAAAGGAGGAGGCTTGGCTGCATGTAACAAAAAGTAGCAACTTGTTACAGGAATTCCTGCAGCCTTTTCCGGTAGCAGCAATGAGTTCTTATGCGGTTTCTCCGCTAGTTAACTCTATAGCTAACAGTAAGCCTACTGTGTTAGCTGAGAAACCGGAGCAAGGTAGTCTGTTTGATAAGTGTTACAAGTTGTAAAGCTGTATACAAAAGTATACTTATCATCTAAACAACTTCACCGCTATGCTTCTGTTACTTCAAGAAGCATATCCTTTAGTTTGATAGAAGTAGTGGCTTTAATTAAAGATGTCATTTATTTCTTTATTTGCAGATCTCCCATTCAACAAATTATCAAAGTTTTGAAGCATCTCTTTATCACTAAATTCTATAAAAGTATCGTAGCTGCTATTGTATGGCTTTATCATTAACTCAAATGAACCGTCTTCAAAGCCTTTGAACAACAACACTATTTCAGAAGTAAACTGATCTACGTAACCATGAAATTTGTACAGTTCTTTATCCATGACTTTAAAGCGACAGATTTCTTTTTCAAAGGCTTTCTGATGCAATTCATTTAAGCTGCCCCATTCAAGTGCCTTTTTAGTTCCTTGTTTAAGAGTTACTAGTGCACCTGGTCCTAATCTGTAAGCCTTATCAAGGCTCAACTCATCGCCAAAAGTCTTATTATAGGTTTCTATATAAGTATCTGTTCCGTTGATAGAAACGCTAATTTTCGCTTGTGAATGGGCGAATTGTACTTGAAGTAATAATATAATTGTTATAATCAATGCTTTTAAGTCCATGATGTCACTCTTAATTTATTGACAATAAGTTTTTTATCAATGAGCTAGGTTAAATTCGTAGTTATTTAATCCTTTAGGGCAACATATCATAGTTACCAAATCCACTGCGGACAGATAATCTTGTTGCGGTTATTTAGCTTAAAGCCAATCACTATCTCATGGCTGTTGGCGCTTACCCGGTTCAGGTCTGAGGTTGCAAAGTCGTAGGAGTAACTCACATCTGCATAGTACCCCAAGTGCACACCTGCCATAATAGAGGCTGCATCTTTGTGACGGTAAGATACGCCCGCCCAGAGACGCTCCGCATATATTCCTTTGGCGTTTACATCCACAGTTGTTAAACCGCCTTCTCCCATTTTTGCCAGAACTGAAGGTATCACATCCAGCTCACGGTTTACCTTAATTCTGTAGCCGGCTGTAGCATAAAAGTGTGGTTGCAGCGACGCTCGCGGACTGTTCTTCACCTCTATATCGCCCCTGCTTTTCACCAGCTGAAGCCCCGAGGCCCCCACATAAAAATCACGTCCGTAAAACCAGAGCCCCACGCCAAGGTCCAGTTTGTTCATGTTGCCGATGTCACCTGAAAGATAAGGGTCATCTGGGGTACTCATGTCCAGCTCATTTCTGTTCAACCTATACTGCACCAAACCTGCAGAAAAACCGCTGGAAAAGTACATGTCTCTGGCAACAGGCAAGTGGAAGGCATAGCTCGCATTGATAGAAGATACAGTCAACAATCCGGACCGGTCAAACTGCGCAACGGCACCCACCCCGTGATGCGGCTGTGCGTAAAAGCGGTTGTTTTTGTTGGCCTTTGTTCTGAATTTGCCCGCGTCGTGCATTTTAGATTTTGAGGACGGGGCATTTCTATCGTTTTTATTCAGAGATGTATGGATGCTGGAGTAAAAGGTGATCGGAGCGCCCTCTAATCCTACCCACTGGCTACGAAAACCAAGCCTTAAATCCGTATAGCTCTCGATACCGCCTACCGCCGGGTTAAGGAGATAGTTGTTTTGCACATACTGGGTAAACTGTGGCCGCTGTTGCCCCATTGCTGTTAAGCACACGCAGCAAAAAATAATAATAGTGGTAAAAAACTTCATGTGCCGTTATTTAATAAGTGTAACACTACCTGAAACCGGTTTCTCCCCGCCCATACCTAAGTCAATCACATAGTAGTAAGCAGCCATTGGAAGCGGCTTCCCATTGTGGGTTCCATCCCACGGAACCTTATATCCATAGGACTCATACACGAGTGCTCCCCAACGCGTGAACACTTTTACATGGCAGTCAGGATAAGACTCAATATTTCTGATCTCCCACCAGTCGTTGATGTTGTCCCCGTTCACGGTGATGGCGTTTGTCGGGTCGATGCGAGGCAGCACAGTAACCGTTACTTCATCGGTATAAGTACAGCCTGCCTTTGTCGTCACTGTCAAAGTATAGGTTGTCGTTTCCTGCGGAGTAGCCACCGGATTGGCAATATTCGGGTTAGACAGACCGGTAGCAGGTGACCATTGGTAAGTTTCCCCACCCTTGCCGTGCAGGCCTGTATTTTGACCTTTGATGATGATAACATCCTGACCCGCGTCAGCAGTAGAAGCGAGAACTTCCGCCGTTACTTTCACCCTGCTGGCACTGGCGCAGCCGAAGCTGTTAACCGTCTGCACATAGAAATCAGTAGAAGTCATCAGAACATCGGTCGTATAGGTGCTACCTCTGTGCAGCATCACACCGTCTGTCGGTTGGTCATACCACTCAAATACTACACCTGCAACCGGTGATGAGGCCTTTAAAGTGGCCGTTTCCCCAGGACAGATGGTTGCTCCTGTTCCGGAAGGTGGCGCCGGCAAGGGATCCACCGTGATGGCGATTGCCGCACTCACACTGTTCTGACATGGAAGGGACGACACCACACGTCTGAACCAGGTAGTGCGGCTAAGTGGTCCCGGTTGGTAGGTGGCAGTGTTGTTTACACCTGAAGCTGCCGTAAAGCCAGCTGTGGCGCTGGTAATGCTTTGCTCCCACAGGTAAACGTAAGTGCCGCTGCCGCCTGTAGGCAAGGTGCCTTGCAGCGAAGCCGGTGTAACGCCTGCGCAAATGCGCTGCGGAGAGCCTACTGTGTTGTTGGCTATCGGCATGTTAACCGTTACTTTCACAACGTTGCTAACCACTTCAGAGCATGGTGCTGATGACACGATGCGCCTGAACCAGGTGGTGGAAGTCAAGGTGCCTGGATCATAATCTACTCCATTGTTGATTCCCCTTGCAGGGGCAAAGTTCATATTATCTGTGCTAGCCTCCCACAGGTAAGTATAAGAGCCGCTGCCGCCTGAAGGCACAGTGCCTGTGAGTGCGCCTGCCGGAGAACCGACACAAACGGTTTGATCGGTACTGATGCTGTTTCCGGTTACCTGAGGAAGCACTGTAATCTGAACAGCAACAGAGACATGCACACAGCCTCCGGAATACACCGCCCTGCGGAACCAGGTAGTCGTTGTTATTTGCTCCGGAGCATATGTAAACTCATTGTTTGTACCGTCCGCCGGTACAAAGCCGGTATTTGGCCCTTTGGTACTGCTCTCCCACACATAGCGATACTCACCATCGCCGCCCGTTGGCTTTGTACCGGTTAACGGTGCCGGGGTCACGCCCATGCACACAGCCTGCGCCAGACCGACTTTGTTATTTGCGATTGGCGGGTTCACAGAAATCTTAACAGCATTGCTATAGCTCGGAGGGCAAGGACCGGCCGTAACCATACGCCTGAACCAGGTAGTCTGCGTAAGTGCTCCCGGATCATAACTTTCCTGGTTGTTTACACCTACCGCTGCCACAAAACCTGAGTTAGGCCCTTTGGTGCTGCTCTGCCATTCATAAGTGTAGTTCCCGTTACCGCCTTTTGGTTCTGATCCGGACAGACCGATCGGTGTACCACCCATGCAGACAGCCTGGTCCTCAGAAATCAGATTGTCTGAGATCGGCTGGTTGACTGTTATTTTTACTGCTGAAGTTACAGAGGTACAATTACCAGACATCACTACTCTTCTGTACCAGGTGTCCTGCGTCAGGCTGGTGGCTTGGTACGTCTGCACGTTGTTTTTACCTGGTGCCGCTTCGTAAACTACCCCGTCCTGGCTGTACTCCCACAGATATGCGTAAACTCCGTCACCACCCTTAGGCACAGAGCCTGCAAACAAGGCCGGTACATCGCCTGAACAAATCACTTGGTTGCCGCTGATTGTGTTTTCCGTAATTACAGGATTTACCGTAACCCTGATGACATTGCTCACTAGTGCCGGACAAGGCGCGGACAGTACTGTTCTCCGGAACCAGGTTGTTTGGGTAAGGGCACTTGCCTGGTACTGATCTCCGTTGTTCATGCCCGAAGCTGGCTTAAAGCCACTGGTCGCACTCTCGGTACTGTACTCCCACAGGTAAACATAAGCTCCACTACCGCCTGTCGGTGATGAACCTGTTAAAGCAGTGGGTGCGGTACCGGCGCAGATAATTTGGTCTCCTGTAATAGCATTGTCTGCAATTGCTTCGTTTACCATGATTTTAACAACAGCGCTGACATGTTCCTCACAGGGCCCTGAGATTACCCGCCTTCTGTACCAGGATGTTTGGGTAAGGGTGCTTGGGGAATAGTGCTGGCCATTACTCGTCCCCGTTGCCTGTGTAAAGCCGTCTGTGGCGCTTAAAGTGCTTACTTCCCACACATAAGTATAAGTGCCATTGCCGCCAGTCGGCAGGCTACCGTTTAGCGTTGCCGCATCACTGCCCTTACATACAATCTGGTCTGCAGAGATAGCATTATTGCTAATCTTCTCATTCACCTTCACCTCTATGGCCGAAGACAAATCAGCGCATCCGCCAGATTGAACAACACGTCTGTACCAGGTAGTTTTGGTAAGCGGTCCCGGCTCATAGCCTTGTTTGCTATTATCTCCCGGCGCCGCTGTAAAAATACCGGTTGGACCGTTTGTGCTTATCTCCCAGCGATAGGAGTATGTGCCGTCGCCCCCGGTTGGCGCTGTACCGCTTAGTGCCGCCGGTACTGTACCCGTGCATATTGTCTGTGGAGAGCTGATGCTGTTGTTGGCGATCACACCGTTCACGATGATCTGCACCGGTTCTGATATGCTCTCACATCCTCCTGATAAAACCCTGCGCCTGTACCAGGTCTCCTGCGTCAAGGCCGTAGTCTGGTAGTCGCGTGAGTTGTTGACTCCCGTGGCTGGCACATAGGTCACGTTGTCAGCGCTCTGCTCCCACAGGTACACATAGACACCGTTACCGCCTGTAGGAGTGGAACCTACAAGGTCAGCCGGTTTCTCCCCCGTGCAGATAGCTTGGCTTTCTGTAACACTGTTGCCTGCCAGCAGAGGATTCACCTTTACAGTAACAGGAGTTCGTGGACTGGCACACCCTTTTGCATCCGTCACCTGCACGTAATAGGTGGTGGTGCTATGAAGGGCAGGTGTTTTGAAACTGGTTCCGGTATGCAGTGTGTTTTCACTAGTGACTTCCTCATACCAGGTATAGATGCCGCCGTTGTCTGTTACTATCAATGTGGCCATGTCGCCCTTGCAAATTTCCTGACCTGCTGCCGTAGGAGCCAAAGGTAGCGGGTTCACCGTCACTTTAATGGCAGATGACACGACTTCGCAACCGCCGGACTTTACAATACGCCTGTACCAGGTGGTAGCAGTTAGTGCTCCCGCAGCATAGTCCTTGCCATCGTTAGCGCCCGGGGCATTCACGAATCCTGCGGAGGCGGATGTTGTGCTCACCTGCCAGGTATACCTGTAATCTCCGTCACCCCCCGCAGGAGTAGAGCCGACAAACGCTGTCGGGATACTGCCATAGCAGATCTCCTGTTCCTGTCCGATAGTGTTGTTGGTCAGGGAAGGGTTGGCGGTAACCAACACCACGTTGCTCTCGCTTTGCTGGCATACCCCCGAAGTCACCACTCGTTTAAAATAAGTGCTCTCCGCTAGTGCCGGAGGAGCATAACCAGGTCCTGTGTTTGCTCCGGGTGCCGCTGTAAACGTGACGTTGTCAGTACTCCAGAGCCAGGTGTAGGTGTAGCTCCCAGAGCCATTGGTTGGCGTAGAGCCTGTCAGGGCACTCGGTATTGCTCCTGCACAAATCACCTGTTCCTGCCCGATGGTATTGTTTGCAATAGGCTGCTCCACTTTAACCGTAACCGCGGTGCGGGTAGCGCTGGCGCAGCCGTCTTTCACGGCCTGCACATAAAAGGTAGTGGTTGCTGTGAGATTATCTGTTTTGTAAGACTCTCCGGTAAATAAGGCCGTTCCGCCGACAGCATCTGCATACCATTCGAAAGCATCTGCAGCACCGGAGGCCATGAGCGTGGCGGTACTGCCGGCGCAGATGGTCTGCCCGCTGGCTGTCGGTGCGGAAGGAAGTGCTTTTACCGTTACCTTGATAGCGTCAGAAAGCAAGAAACAGGCTCCTGAAAAGGCCTTACGGCGGAACCAGGTTGTTTGCGTTAAAGCGCCTGGGCTGTAGCTAATACCTGTGTTGGCGCCTGCGGCTGCGGCAAACCCGCTTGTGGCGGAGGTAGTGCTGCTTTCCCACACATAAGTGAAGGAGCCTGTACCGTTTCCGCCCTCCGGCTCAGGACCTGTGAGCTCTGCCGGTATCGTGTTGTAGCATATCTCCTGTGACGAAGAGATGGAATTCATCGTGATTACCGGCGTTACCGCAATCTCAATTGCGGGGCTAAAGTCTGACGCACAGACGCCAGAAGTAACTTTTCTGCGGAACCAGGTCGTCTGTGTGAGCGCTGCAGGCGCATAGGTTGCACCGTTGTTTATACCTGTAGTTGCGGTAAATCCTTCGGTAGCGGAGGTCGTGCTGCTCTCCCATAGGAAGGAGTAGGTTCCAGCCCCCGCTCCCCCTGTCGGTACCGTTCCGGTGAGGGCGGTTGGCACCGAGCCTGCGCAAATGCTCTGAGCGGAAGCGACGGTGTTATTGCCTATAGGAACCTCTACTGTTATTTTGATCAGGTTGCTGAAAACGCTGCAGCTGCCGGAGGTGACTTTTCTGCGGAACCAGGTGGTTTGGGTTAGCGCCTCAGGGGAATAGTCTTGCCCGTTGACAGCTCCTGGAGCCGTTGAGAAGCTGTTGCCGTCTGTGCTTTGTTCCCATGTGTAGGCAAAGGCGCCATTACCTCCTTGCGGCAAACTTCCCGTAAGCTTTTGTGGCAATGAGCCGCTGCAAACAGTCTGAGCCGCAGAAATGGCATTGTTGGCAATGGTTGCTGTTACCGTTATTTTAACTTCGTTACTGTAACTCGGCTCACAACTTCCTGATGTCACTTTCCTGCGGAACCAAGTATCTGCGGTTAGTGCCCCCGGAGTATAATCCTTCTGGCTGTTAGCACCTGCGGCTGATGAGAAGGTAGCACCGTCGGCGCTGCTTTCCCAGAGGTAAGTGAAGCTCCCGCTACCATCCCCGCCTGTCGGAGTTGAGCCTGGCAGGCCTGTCGCGGTGCCTCCAAGGCAAATCTCCTGCGCTCCTGAAATGGTGTTGCCGGCCACTGGATTATCCACCGTCACCGTTACCGCCGTTCTTGTGCTGCTCGCGCAGTCATTCTGGATGGATTCGGCATAAAACGTAGTGGTGGTTGACAGGGGATCTGTTGTGAAGGTACTGCCTGTTTCCAGCACAGAACCTCCAGTTGGAGTAGCGTACCAGTTATAGGTGGTGGCTGTTCCCATGGCTGTTAGAGTAGCCGTTGAGCCCGCACAGATTCGTTTCGGAGATACAGACGGAGCCGCCGGCAAAGGTTTTACAGTAATCGCTATGGCATTTGAAGTACCTGAGCAAGCCCCCGAGTTGACAACCCTTCTGTACCAGGTGTTTTGGGTATGCGCTGCAGTAGGCGAATAATCCTTCGAGGTGTTAGTACCTGCCGCTGGGCTGAAGCCATTCGTAGCAGATACGGTACTGCTTTCCCATCGGTAGCTGAAATTGCCGGCACCGTCACCTCCTGTAGGCGTTGACCCCACAAGCGCTCCCGGAATACTACCGCTACAGATAGACTGCTCCGTATAGATAGTGTTGTCTGCGATTGGTTCAGAGACCGTAACCTTGACAGGGTTACTGTAGTCTGGGGCACACATGCCGCCGCTTACCTTCCTTCTGAACCAAGTAGTTACCTCAATGGCACCTGGGCTGTAATGCTGAGTATTAATTGTTCCTGATGCGGCAGTATAGGTTGTACCATCGGTACTACTCTCCCAGCTATATGTGTAGGCTCCACTACCACCTGATGGTATGCTACCAGTAAGCTGAGCGGCACTTGTCCCTTTACAGATTGTCTGATCCGCTGTAATTGTGTTGCTGCCTAAGTTTTTCTCTACCGTAACCTTCACTGCTTCGCTGTTGACGGTACAGCTTCCCGAGGTTACATCGCGCCGGAACCAGGTGGTTTCTGTCAGTACTCCGGGGGTGTACTCCCGCTCAGTAGCGTTCGCCATAGGGGTGAAGGTTGTTCCGTTTGTGCTGAAAGACCACGCATACGCAAAGGTGCCTGTGCCGCCGCTTGGTTCGGCCCCGGATATTTTTGCGGGTGTAGTCCCCTCGCAAATTGTTTGTTCACCCGTGATAGTATTTGCTGTAATCGCCGGCGTGATATTGATCTCCACCACGTTACTTTCGCTGTTGGCGCACTGCCCTGAGATAACTACTCTTCGGAACCAAGTTGTCTGCGTCAGGGTACCTGGGCTATAGGTGCTTCCTGTATTTGTGCCTGAAGCAGCAGAGAATCCCGCTGTGGCAGAGGTGGTACTGCTTTCCCAGCGATACGTGTAGGTGCCGCTGCCTCCAGACGGATTACTTCCTGTCAGGGTGGCAGCCGGCATTCCCTTGCATAGGCTTTGCTGTCCGCTAACGATGTTGTTGGTGATTGGCTGCTGTACTGTAACGGTAACGTTTGTCCTGGTGGCGCTTGTACAGCCATTTACCATTGTCTCCACATAGTAACTCGTGGTGGCGTTAAGCACTGGTGTGGTAAAAACATTGGTGTTCTCAGCTACTTTGTAGCCGCCGGCATCATACCAGGTATAGCTGCCGCCTGGAGCGGTGGCCGTAAGCGACGCGGTATTGCCCTTGCAGATTGTCGGGTTCGCGACTGTAGGAGCAACAGGGGCCGTTTTAACTGCTATCTCTACAGCAGCAGACTGGCTGATACAACCTCCTGACAGGACTTCGCGGTAATACCATGTCTTGACAGACACTGCACCGGGCGCATAATCCTTTTCCGTGGCTCCGGAAACCAAGGTAAAGCCAGTAGAGGCGCTGGTGGTGCTTTTATACCACCTGTACGTGTAGCCATCATTGCCGCCTACAGGCGCAGCCCCCACAATGGTTGCTGCGACTGCCCCTGCACAAATATCTTGATTGGCGCTAAGCGTGTTGTTGCTGATCACAGGGTTAACCTTCACGGTTACGGCTGTTCGGGCTGGGCTCGCGCAGTTGCTGCTATTGACCGCCTCCACGTAATAAGTTTTCGTAGTGGAAAGCTGCGGAGTAGGAAAACTGTTGGCTGTTGCCAAAGGAAAGCCTCCCGAGGCAACATCATACCACTTGTAGGTAATGCCAGTGACTACAGGCGCAACCAATGTAGCGGAGCTCCCTGTACAGATTTCTGTGCCTGCGACGGTAGGTGCACCCGGTCTTGCAATTGTAGTGATTTCTACCGGGGCACTAATGTCTTGTATACATTCACCTGACTTCACGATTCTCCTGAACCAAGTCTTCTGCGTAAGCACGCCTGGGCTGTAGTCTTTCTCGTTGTTTATTCCGATTGCGTTAACAAAAGAAGTACCGTTGGTGCTGCTTTGCCAGGTGTAAGCATAATTCCCGTCTCCTCCGGTAGGGGTAGAGCCTGTCAAAGTGGGAGCGGTTGAATTTTCGCAGATACTGGCAGATGACCCGATGATATTGTTTGCCACCGGCTCGGTCACAGTTAAGGTAACCGGGGTACGGGAGGCGCTGATACAGTTCTGCGCACTAACCGCCTCGACATAATAGGTGGTTGTTGTATTGGCTGGATTTACTGTTAAAGCTGTTCCAGTATAGATAGCCGTACCGCCCGTTGCGGCTGTGTACCACTTATAGGTTGGGCCGCTGCCTGAGACCGTAAGCGTAGCGCTGCTGCCCTTGCAAACAGTTACCGGCGTGACACTAGGGGCAGCAGGAAGTTCATTTATAGTGATGATTTGGCTCTCAGGGGTCGAGATTCCACACTCGTTCGTCGCCTGCACAGTAACCGTATAGGTGCCTGCTACAGGAAAATTGATCTCCGGATACTGTGAAGAGCTGCTTGTACCGCCTACAAATGTCGCTCCTCCGCCCACAGACCAGGTGTAAGCGCTGATGGTTCCATTCTTTGCGTTGTAGGCTGGGGTATGGCTGGTATTGACAGTACTGAATTTAATTGTCTGCGGACCACAGTAGGTCTTGTCAGATGGCAGCTGGACGATTGGTTTTTCTTTGACAATGATGCTCTTGGTGGCTGTGCTAGTGCCGCAGGAGTTCGTGGCAACAAGTGTGATGGTGTAGTTGCCTGCCTGCGTGAAGCTGAATACAGGATTGGTGCTGGTTAACGAGCCATTTGTTAATGTATAGCCGCTGTTGGGACTTACCGACCATGTATAGCTCAAGTTCTCCCCAACAGAGGTATTGGTTGGAGTAACAGTTAGATTGGCACACCCTTCTCCGCTGGCAGGATTAGTGGTAAATGCTGCCTGTGGTGGAGCAATAACTTTGATTTCCTTTACTATTTCATCTGACCCGCACCCACTCGTAGCCGTCAGCTTTACTTTATATGTGCCTGTGGCTGTGAATTTGAGACTAATGTTTTCTGAAGTAGAGTTGCCTGTCTGCCATCCCCAGCCTGTTGCTGGCTCAATCTCCCATTTATAGTCAGTTACTGATACACAGTTATTCCCAACTATTGTGTTTCCCCTGATTGTTGTATTGGTGAATGATATAATATCTTGAGGGCAGTAAGAAATCTTTAGAGGTGAAGAACTATAATTCGCTTTAGGTTTAGACCCAATTTTAATAGAACTAACTGTAACAGTTGTTTCCCCACAAGGATTTTCTGCCCTTGCTGTTAATGTAAATGCATTCTTTGTATTACCGCATGAGCTTTTATTGAATTCATGGGTAAGGCTTGCTGGTATGTTATCCTGTGTAAATTCGTAAGCAGGCGTACCATCATCAAACTGGAAAGTATATTTTGTAGCTGGCGTGTTACCTGATACATCACTAATTGGAAAAGTATAGGCCTGAGGGGTACACCCTACAGTGTTGCCTGGCTGCCCTACAGTAAGGCTTGGATTACTTCCGATATATGCAGGATAAGTTTTCCGTGATACGCACCCATTAGAACCCGTAACAGTTAGGACGATGTTGAAAGCACCTAATTGAGTATATGTATGGGATGCAGTAGTAAAGTTTGCGCCAAATGATTCTACAGAGGTCCCATCTCCCCAATCAATGGAGTAGCCGCTATTATTTGCTGATGTTGTGGATTGGTTACTAACATTAAATGTATAATTAACAGTAGAAGCATTTTCAGAGCATCTTACAAACGGAGTTTGCCATGAGCTTACATCCGTATCTTTTAACTCAGCACTTGGTGCCTCCTTTACTCTTACTACTCTAGCAATAGAACTTGAACATCCCTTATCTGATGTTACAGTAAGCCTAACTGAAAAATCTTTTGTGCCTGAACCTACAACGTTAAATTTGTGAGCAGGAGAATGTGAATTCACTATAGGGCTGCCATCTCCAAAATCCCAGCTATAGCTAAGACCGCTTCCTGTCGAGTTATTTGTGAATTTGATTGAAGTCCCTGAACAAGCCTCATCATTGGTGAATGAAAAATCAACTGCTGGTTTAGGGTTGACAGTAACAGTTACTGCCTCCGAAGGCGCTGTTGAACCAGTACAATCGGCAACTCCATTAGCCTCTACAGTATAACTGCCACTTTCGGATACGTTATAAAAATCATTCGGCCCCTCATAAACTATGTTGCCCCCTTTCTTCCATATATATGCTGTGCCCTTTAAACTTGATGTTAACTTGATACTACTTCCTTCGCACACCTCTAAAGGTCCTGCTGGTGTAATAACGGGTTTACAATTAGGGTCTGCCGCAAATACATTCAACGAAAATCCTGAAAAGTCTCTGGTAAGCGCAAAAACTGAAAAGAGAGATAGAAAGGCAAGGGTAATGGACAGAACAATTCTGTTCCGGAGTAAACGTATTCCCATAGAATGGTTAAACTAAGTTTGTTTTCTTAGGCAATAGCAGGCAGGTCGTGTTTTGGTACGTCCATTCGAATATTCACCTATTGTTATATTTCGGATGCGAATTTAAATATAATCGGTTGATTAATATATAACAATGAAAAAATATGTAACAAATAATGATAAAACATAAAACCCCAAATGGTCTCTAAAAAGGACTGCACTTGGGGTTTCGCTGGAGAAGCAAGGAGATGCTTCAATAGTTACTGCAGCAGTTGAATACAGAAGGCCTTAATAAGCTATCAGATATTTCTTGCTCACATAGCCTGCTACCTGCCTAACCGAGCCTTCAGCATCCGTAACATAATCTATCTTTACCCAGGAGGAAGAGATACTGCTAGTGCCACTTATAACCTCTCCTCTGGAAACTCTACCCACCACGCTATAGTCAGAACCTGGCCCACTTCGCACGTTTAACAGATCTGCATCTATGTAGTAGCGTGCTTTGCTTAAAACTGATCCCCCAGAACTAGAAGGAAAGTATGTACTTGATGTACCTGAAGAGCTAGAAGAGTAAGTGCTCTTACCTGAAGAGCTGCCCCCTCCACAAACCCCGCATGAGCCGCCGCTGTTGCAATGCTTGCAATAGTTACAGGAAGAGCAGGCGGTGCAGTTGACTTTTCCGGTGCATCTGCCACCGTGCGCATCACCAGCAGACAAATCAGATTCTTTAGGCGCAATAAGAGACAGCAAAAGAGATGTTGCAAAAATGTAAACGCTACAGGTGCTCATGTAAGAGAGGTTAATATATAATTCTGAGTCGCTAATTTATTAAACTATATATTCAAAATCTAAGATTTTTGAATACCTATAGTCCTCTCGATCTAACACTGCAACTTATGCAACAAAATATATTTTTTAAACTTTATTGCAAATGTAACATAATGTTACTTCCTTTGGATCATGACAGAGATTCACAATAAAATAAAATCAATCCGCCTTTCTAAAAAGCTAACTCAGGAAGATGTTGCTCAGAAATTAGGCATGAGCAAAGCCAATTACAGCAGGATAGAAAAAGGCGATGTAGCTTTGACTCCTGAGAAATTAGAAATCCTGCAAGAAGTGTTTGGGATGTCCAGCGAGGAGATACGGAACCATGAAACAGCGCAGGAGAGGCTAGGGTTAACGAATAGCAACGTATTAGAAGAAACAATAAAACAGCAGGCTGCCCAGATTGAGCGCATGCAGGCAAACACAGAGCATTTTTTAGAGGCTTTAGTAAAGCACTTTCAAAACCCTGCCCTTGCGTCCACCCTTGAAACCAAAGACACACCTATGGACGCCATGGCAGCAGTTTTCAATATAGATGGCTTGGCCCACATCCTTAACAAGGAAAACACCTTTGCCGACTCGCCACTTTTACATGCGTATAATGAATACAAGAAAGCACAGTTACTAATGACAACAAGTTATTTTATTGACGCATTAAATAAGGACTTGAAGAGTAGGTTAAGCGGGAAAAAATAAACAATCCAACTATGAAAGCACCAGACGCATCTTATTTTAAGCCAGCCACTCCGCTAATTAACCACAACCTGAAGCTTAGCCAGAAGGATGCCGTATCGCAGGTACGGAAAAGGATAGCAACGCTTGAACAAGCGGGCTTGGCTGACGATACGTACCAGCAGCTCCTTAGAGAGCGTCTTGTGCCACGACCGCTGGAGGTAAAAAAGCACAAACATTTCAACATTACTGAATGCGTTTGGTTTGTTATGCTAAAGGAGCTAAAAAGCTGCAACTACGCACCTGAGGTCCTGTGGAGCTTTATGCTTCGCCTCTTTGCAGACATAGTAGAAGAAGCAGATGCACTTATCTCTACTGAAGAAGAAACAGGAAACCCTATACTATCCTACCCTAATGCCTCCAGCACCTTTCTAGAATTGCTTGTTGCCGCAGCGCTTGTCCAGCAGAAAGACCTGGTTATACAATTCACACGTGATGGGGATATAGGATTTCTGGCACAGGTACCCAGCAGTGAAAACTACGCGCTCCATGATCAGGCTGTAATCTCCTTCTCTGTTTACAGCATACTGAAGTGCATAGCAGGACCGATGAGCTTACCCGAGATAAAAACTCAGACAACTTTAACATCACCTGAAGAAAAACAGGTGCTTGAGCTGGCAAGAGCTAAAGAATGGGAGAAGATAGAGATCAAACAAGTAACTGATAAACAGCACACCAATTGGTTACTGGCAACGTCTAAATACCTGGTTCTCACAAAACAGGAATTTCATCTGTTCTCCAATAAAATGCCCAGCCACAACAGATTAAACAATGTTGAGTATGGACCTAAAACCGTCAAATTCGAATATGAAGAACGCTTAAGGCTGAAAGTTTGATCTTTTAGCAACAGTGGCACCGTAGCCATCGGGCCAAACAACAATAGGCTCTTCTACTGGAGAAACCAGAGAGGCGCTAGATCAATGTTAACTTTGAACACTTTAAAGAAAAACCAGAAAAAACAGAAAGCATTACCACCATTAACTTCTGATCTATTGAGAACCTATCCTGGTTTACAGGATTTGACTGATGAGCAAGCGGAAGAAAGCTTGAGAACGCTTCAGGAGCTTGCAGCAATTGCATTTAGCATTTTTAACAACGTGAGCCATGAGTAAACAAGCCTTATTTCAACAATTCGCTAAAACTGGCAAAGACACCAGTAAAGCAGAAAGCAAGAAAGCGGTGATCTATACACGGGTATCAACTAAGAATCAGGCAGAACATAACCAGAGTCTACCTTTTCAGAAAAAGGCCTGTACTGATTTTGCAAACAAGCAAGGGTATGAAATAGTAGAATTTTTCGGAGGAACCCACGAAAGCGCCAAGAATGATGAGCGCAAGGAATTCAACCGCATGCTCAATTTTGTGCGACGGAAGGATTCTGATATTGGGCATATCATTGTATATAGTTTTGATCGCTTTTCCAGGTCAGGGCTGAACGCAGCGACTATCAAGAAGGATCTTGAAAAGGAGGGAGTTCATGTTTGCTCGGTTACCCAACACGTGGATTCTAAAACTCCAAGCGGCGTTTTCACTCAGAACATGATGTTACTAGTGGGTGAGCTAGATAACGACCAGCGCAGGGAAAAAACCATGGCCGGTTCAATTGAAAGACTCAGACAAGGCCATGCAACTTTTAAGGCACCTATGGGCTTCGACCAGAAGACTGAGAATGGCGAACAAAAAATCACAGTCAACGCTACAGGCAAGCTGATTCAAAAAGCCTTTAAAATGAAGGCCAACGAGGGACTGAGCAATGAGCAAATTTTAGAAAGGCTTCGAATGATGGGTTTAAGAATTCGCAAGCAGATGCTCACAGCAATATTTAAGAATCCTTTCTATTGTGGCAAGATTGTCAACAAGTTAATCCCGGGAGAAGTGGTAAACGGAAGGCAGGAAAAACTGATCTCGGAGGATATATTTCTGAAGGTGAATCAGATTCAGGCCCGCAACAACCATGGCTACAAACACAAAGCCATAGATGACACCTTACCACTAAAGCGCTTTGTATACTGCAGCAAATGCGGCACACTGATGACGGGATATGAAGTCAAGAGGAAGAAACTCTTTTATTATAAATGCAATAAAAAAGGGTGCGGAAGTAACAAAAGCGCACAGCACATGCATGCCCAGTTCAACAGCTTCCTGAAAACTTATGACTTAGCCCCCGACTACATTGCCCCGTTAAAGCATCAGCTGGCAGTCACATTCAACGAACTTACCAAGCAACAGGCAGAGGTCAAGCAAGACTATAGGGCTACTATCAAAGCCATAGAAGACAAATTGGAGAAAGCAGCTGAAAACCTTATTGATGGCAACATCAAAAAGGCAATGTACGATAAACTCGTTAC
Organism: uncultured Pontibacter sp.; assembly: GCF_947492645.1. GTDB lineage: Bacteria > Bacteroidota > Bacteroidia > Cytophagales > Hymenobacteraceae > Pontibacter. The sequence continues at coordinate 229,915 of NZ_CANLMZ010000001.1, forward strand.
ACGCCTGGAAGCTGAATTACACGCAATAAAGGAAGAAAAAAGAAAAGCTACTTTAGAATTATCGAACCTTGAAAAATTCGTAGATTTTGGCACCAGTATTCTTGTAAACATCTCAGAATCATGGGGTTTAGGCAACACCAACGAGAAGCACAGGATCCAAAAACTCTTGTTCCCTAACGGTATTTCCTACAACACAGAAACAGGGCATTATCGAACCAAAAGAACCAACACAATACTTAACTTAATTCACACTATGTCAAGCACTTACAGCACTAAAAACAAAAGACCGATTAGCGTTTCCACTAATCGGTCCGTTTTGGTAGCGGGAACAGGACTCGAACCTGTGACCTTTGGGTTATGAGCCCAACGAGCTACCAACTGCTCCATCCCGCACTATTATGATACAAAAGTATAGCTTTGAAGTATACTATGCAAGTGTTTATACAAAAAAAGGCTAAAAAAGTTGGAGATTGCTAAAATCTGCTGGTTATACCAAAATGTATCTTAGAATATTTAAAAGATAACGGCTGATCACTTGATTTGCCCAAAGAGTATACTAGCTGAAATATGCCTGCGCCTGTGCTAAAGCTGATACCACCACCAACACCAAAAGGATAATCAGATGCTTCGCTGTTCTCTAAATCGCTGCGATAGTAAGCTTGGTCGTAGAACAGGAGTACGTAAGAGTCGGCGGCTGTAAACAGGCGATATTCTAAGGTGCCAACGGCAAAGGCTGAAGCATAAAAGAAGTACTCGTCAAAACCCCGAAGCGTGTTAAGGCCTCCGATCCGGTACATATCGTTCAAGAACACTTGGTCGTTTAGCAGCGCCTCGCCGCGTAGTCTTGTTAGCAAGGCGCTGTTCTTGCCAAACCGCAGAAAGTTCTCTACCCTTAGGCCCAGGCTAAGTTGGGTTGTCTTCAGGTCTAGGGTATCGTAAAAGCTTTTCTCCAGGTCAGGGTTGCGCAACAGTCTTTTTGTGCCTGCCGCCAGCTGCATCTCAACAAGCCGTCCTCTTCTCGGAAAGTAAAAGTCATCCAGGTTATTCCAGAGGTAGTTAAGGCCGTAGGTATTTGTGCGGGCATCCGCTAAATCAAACTGTTGCAGGCTTTGGGTATTAGCCGACGATAGTATGCGTGAGTTGCGCCACTCTGTGAACACGCTAAACTTGCCATACTTTAAAGTATAATAAGCCAGTTGCAGGCGCGGCTGTATGGTAATAAACGACGAGTCTTGCTTGAGCAGATTAAGTTTGGTGCCGAGCTCGAATGGCGTGCCAAATAAGTTAGGGTGCAGGTACTCGCCGTTAAGTATAACAGAGCCTTTATTTACCCGTCGCCATTGCAGCCCCAGTTGCTTGCCTGTGCCGCGTATGTTGCGGATGTTCAAGTTAGCCTCGCCGGTTATCAGCAGCTTGTCCTGCCTCGAAGGGTCGGGCAAAAACCCGACGATACCATCTATCTGGTTTGCCTGCCGGTCTTCCAGAAAATAATACACTTTGGCCTTATCGCGGGTAAACTGCACCTGTGGCGGCCGTGTTTGCCTGATGTAAGGCAGTTGCGTAAGCATGCGCTGCGATGCGTTTACCTGATCCTGATTGTAAATTTGCCCGGGCAAGAGCTGCAGGTAACGCATCAGGAACTTAGGCTGTGTTTTGGTTTCGCCTACTATCTCCAGCGAGTCATAGGTAACGACAAAGGCCTTTTCCACCATCAAGGCAGCATTAATTTTACCGTCTTTTATACTGATGGAGTCGAGCCAGACAGAGGCAAACGGATAACCGTTTCGCTCGGCATAATCTAAAATGCGTTGCTGCAGCTTTACGTATTCCTGCGGCTTAAAAGGCACATCTCTGTAGAATTTATCCCTGAAGCCTGATTCAATTAAAATGCCCTCGCTTAAATTACCATTGCGAAGCTGTGCCCACGCATATTGCTGGCCAAGGTGTAGTTTCACGTGGAGCGTATCGCGGCGCAAGTATAAACTATCTGCCGAGGCCAGCAAGTATGCGTCTTGCTGCAGCCTGTGCACAAAAGAACGTACTTCTTTAACCGCCTCTACAGAATCGGAAAACGTGGTCTGATAAGTATAACTGCGAACAGCAGGAGCATCTGCGGGGGTGTTATGCACCCGAAGTATAACTTTAGGCCGGGGTGTAGCAGCAGGTTGCTTTTGAGCCTGCACATGCGGCAGCCACAAAAGCAAACACAATACTACGGCGGCTATTTTATACATTTGCAGGATGAACTGTTAAAGGGTTAAATTGTTACTAGTTATGTGGTTCTAAAGGACTGATAGTTATACTTTGTACCAGCAAAGGTAAAGGGTTCTGTTATACTTTTAAGAATACAGAAATTCAGTTTGCAGTACACCAGTAATTTAACCACCCAACAATTTAGCATTTAAATTTTGTCCGGAATATACCTCCATATCCCTTTCTGCAAGCAGGCCTGCCATTACTGCGATTTCCATTTCAGCACCTCGATGGGGCTAAAGGAAAAAACCATACAAGCCATTGCCCAGGAACTGGAACTGCGAAAAAACTACCTGCAAGACCAGGCGGTTAAAACCATCTACTTCGGCGGCGGCACCCCGTCGTTACTTACCCAGGATGAACTGCAACTACTTCTGCAAACCATTAACAGGCTGTTTATAGTTTCGGATAACGCTGAAATTACGCTGGAGGCTAACCCAGATGACCTGTCTCCGGAGAAACTGCAGGAACTAAAGGCTGCTGGCATCCACCGCTTAAGTATAGGCTTGCAATCGTTTCATGAGCCGCACCTGCGCATGATGAACCGCGCCCACAATGCCACCGAAAGCCTGCAATGCGTACGCGATGCCCAAGCCGCTGGCTTCGATAATATTACCGTAGATTTAATTTATGGCATACCGGCACCAGACCACAGCATTTGGTTGGATGACCTGAAAACGCTTTTCTCGCTGAACGTGCAGCATGTGTCCTGCTACGCTTTAACCATTGAACCCGACACAGCTTTAGGCCGCTGGAGTAAAAAAGGAAAATTTATTCCTTCTGAGGATGACTTTACGGCACAGCAGTTCGAAATCTTGCTGGACCACATGGCGAAGCATGACTATGTGCAGTACGAAATATCTAACTTCTGCCAGCCAGGCTACGAGTCGAAGCATAACAGTAATTACTGGCGAGGCGTGCATTACCTGGGTGTTGGGCCAAGCGCACATTCTTTTAATGGTGTGTCGCGGCAGTACAATGTAGCCAACAACCGCAAGTATACGGATGCCATTAACCAGCGCCTACTACCTGCAGAGGTAGAAAACCTTACACCAGCCGACCAGGCAAACGATTATTTACTTACAACGCTACGCACTATCTGGGGCTGCGATTTAACCCAGCTGCGCGACAAGTATAAACACAATGTGCAGGCAACACACGAAAAGTATTTGCAGGAGTTACAGTATAAAGAATTGGCACGTATAAAAGATAACATCCTTTACCTGACTGATAAAGGAAAACTCTTGGCCGACCAGATCACGCTTGACTTATTTGCAGAGTAATGCATGAATCAAGCTCGCTGCTAAACACAAATATGGTTATATTCCGTACAAACAATATTTGCAAACGGTGTCAGTAATTTCGAAGCTTCTAATCTAATTGGTACATGTCAGCATTGCTCCTAACTACAGTCTACAAATCAAACGATTTTAAGATAGAAGCAGATGATGATGCGTTGTATGTACGTACAGAGTGGCTGCAGCCGCTTACTGATAAAGAATTTGTGTTTGAGGCAATGAAAGCTTACGAGGTGATCGTGGAACGCAAAGCCGAGCTAGTGCTTGTAAATGCGCAGCAGGTATCTATACTTGGCCCCGAAACAAAAGACTGGCTATCCAACACCTACTATACCTTGTTTTCCCAAACAGCCGTAAAAAAAATGGCTCGTGTTATGCCTGATAACCTGTTTAAAAAACTGGCCTTGTCCTCTGTCGTAACCCGCGCCGAGGCATCTACCGAAATATCTTATACCATACAGGATTTTGCCTCGGAAGAAGAAGCTGTGCGCTGGCTGCTGGAAGATTACCTGTAAGCATACTTTTACATGGCACAAGGTATAGGTTTCGGTATTTTAGCTTATACTTGCTAAAAAGCCCCTATACCATGGAAGCCACCATTACTTACCGCGACCAACTTTATACTTTTAATCCCACGCAACCGCTGGATATCTCGATGCCGTTGCACAACAAAGCGCTGCAACCAGAGTGCTTTTGGGCAGATCCTGCTCAGTTTGATGTGATCAGGGTAGGGGATTTTGTAGGAAGCGTGGCAGAAGGAGGAAGCACCAACTATAAGCGCATACACCTAACGCCGCACGGCAACGGTACCCACACCGAATGCTACGGCCACATCTCTGCCGATGAAAACGCGACCATACACAACTGCCTGAAACGTTTTTTATTTGTGGCCCAGCTGATAACGGTAGAGCCGCAGAAGCTGGAGAACGGCGATGAAATAGTTTTGCTTGAGGATGTGCGGGCGCAGCTACAAGGCATAAAGTGCGAGGCGCTTATACTGCGCACCTTGCCTAACTCTGATGACAAACTTACTCGCCACTACTCTGGCACTAATCCGCCATACTTGGAGCACACCATTGGGCAATACCTGGCAGAGAAAGGCGTACAGCACTTACTCTTAGACTTGCCCTCTGTAGACCGCGAACTTGATGAAGGTAAGTTGCTATGCCACCATGCCTTTTGGCAGTACCCGAAGAACACCCGCTGCGGCGCCACTATCACAGAACTGATTTACGTTCCGGAGCATGTAGCAGATGGTTTATACTTGCTGAACCTGCAAATTGCCAGCCTGCAGCTCGATGCCAGCCCCAGCAAGCCTGTACTTTATACTTTATCGCCAGTATTTCCGCAGTTGTAGCACGCAACAGATCTAAAGAATGTACGATAAGTAAACTAATACTACGCCTCCATTCTCAGAAAATATGAAACAGAGCACCGACACCATCCTGATGATTGAGCCGACAAATTTCTGCTATAACCCGGATGCCGCCGAAACAAATAAATTCCAGCGGCAGGCCGAAGGGTTATCAACAGCAGAAGTGCAGGCAAGAGCGCTGGAGGAGTTCAGGCAGATGGTGCAGCAACTACAGGAAATTGGGGTGACTGTAAACGTGATACAGGACGTGGAAAACTCCTGCACCCCGGACTCTATCTTCCCGAACAACTGGTTTTCGACACACCAAACAGGCCAGCTCGTTACTTACCCCATGGCCCCGGTTAACCGAAGAGGCGAACGCAGGCAAGATGTGATCGATTTTCTTACTCAAAAGTATGGCTTTACACAACACCTGCAGTTGGAGCATTTTGAGGATCAACCTGAACCCAGATTTTTAGAAGGAACCGGGAGCATGATTTTGGACAGGGTGAACAAGTTAGCCTACGCAGCTTTATCGCCTAGAACAGAAATGGAGCCGCTGCTGGAATTTTGCAATAAGCTAAAGTATAAACCGGTAACTTTTAGCGCTTACGGGCCTACAGGAGAGTTAATTTACCACACCAATGTGATGATGTGCCTCGGAAGCACATTTGCCGTTATTGGTATGGATGTAGTGGCTCCGGAAGATCGTCAGAAACTAAGGCAGCAACTGGAAAGTACCGGCAAAGAGATTATCGAACTGAGTGCCGCCCAAACCCACCACAGCTTTGCCGGTAACATGCTGCAACTGCAGAATAAGAGCGGTGAAAGTATACTTGTGATGTCTCAGGCTGCTTATACTTCGCTTACAGCAGAGCAGCTCGCAAAGCTCCGGAAGCACAACAACCACCTGCTATACTTCCCGATACACCTGATTGAGCAATGCGGCGGCGGTAGCGTGCGCTGTATGATTGCAGAGATTTTTAAACCTGCACAAGTATAAATGCTGCCAGTCACCATACGCCCCCTGGCCCCAGCCGAACTGCTGCCGATGGAGCTGCTCTTGTTAGCAGATCCCAGCGAGGAAATCATACTTTCGTACATCCATCAAAGCCATACTTTTATTGCTGATTACAATGGAGAAACCGCTGGTGTGCTGGTAATACAGCAGCAGGGTGCAGCAGCAGAGGTGATGAACGTGGCAGTACCCGAAGCAATGCAGGGGAGAGGCATAGGCCGAAAACTTGTCGCCTTCGCGAAGCAATGGGCGAGCCAGCAAAGTATAAAGCAGCTTAGTGTTTGCACCGGCAACAGCACTTTACCAGCCTTAAGCCTTTATAAAAGCTGCGGTTTTAAGGTTGAAAGTATAGACGAAGGGTATTTTCTGCGAAATTATCCCGAACCGATAATGTAAAACGGCATGCGGTGTACTGACAGGGTGAAATTAAGGCTGGAGCTGTAGCCCCAGCCTAAGGTAGTTAAAGTATAGGTAGTGTGTAAGGTATTCTCGTTAAAACAGCGCCTCTGCCACTTTTCTTACCGACTCTGATTTGCCCATAGAGTAGTAATGCAGGCAGGGTACGCCAAAATCCATCAGTTCTTTAGATTGCTTAATTGCCCACTCCACACCAACCTGTGCGGCCGCTTTGTTATCCGGGCAGGCTTCAATGGCGTCGGCCAGGTCGCAGGGAATCTCTATATGGAAGAAGCTGGGAAGTATACTTAGCTGGCTTTTGGTAGTCATTGGTTTAAGGCCCGGTATAATGGGCACGTTTATACCTTCTTCACGGCAGCGGTTCACAAAGTCAAAGTATTTCTGGTTGTCGAAAAACATCTGTGTTACGATGTACTCTGCCCCAAGCTCTACTTTCTTTTTAAGCCAGCGCAGGTCTGACTTTGGATTGGGTGCCTCGAAATGTTTTTCAGGGTAACCAGCCACGCCAATGCAGAAGTCGGTGCAGCTGTTGCTTACCTGCTCCTCGTCCAGGTAACAGCCCTGGTTCATAGCCACCACCTGCTCAATCAGCTCCGACGCATAGTTATGGCCACCAGGCTCCGGCACAAAGCGCTGCTCACTTTTTACGCAGTCTCCGCGCAGTACCAGCACGTTGTCTATACCTAAAAAGTGCAGGTCGATTAATGCATTTTCTGTTTCTTCTTTGCTAAAGCCCCCGCAGATCAGGTGTGGCACCGTATCTACTTTGTAGTTATTTTGGATAGCCGCACAAATACCAACCGTTCCGGGGCGCTTGCGCGTGGTAATTTTCTCCAGGAGGCCATTCTCCCGCTGCTTGTACACATACTCTTCCCGGTGATAGGTTACGTCAATAAACGGCGGGTTAAACTCCATCAACGGGTCGATGTGGTTGAAGAGGGTTCTCATGTTCTCGCCCTTCAGGGGAGGCAGTATCTCAAAAGTGAACAGGGTTTTCCCGTTGGCATTCTTGAAGTGGTCTGTTACTTTCAATTTATTAGGTAAATTGTTAGATGGTTCAATTGTTAAACGGTTGGTTTCGTGGGGTCCAACCACCCCTAACCCCTCCTTGTCTAAGGCGGGGAGTTTTTACTTACTGCTTCATCAGCTCTTACAAAAGTACTGGCCCCTTTTCATTTGTCATCCTGGAAGGATCTTGTGTAAAAGGAGGTTAAACAGTAGCTCCTGAGTTTATACTTAAGTTATGGTAGCAGCAGAATTCCTCGCCTTGCCCAAAGAGGGGATAAGAGTGGTTGGGTTACACCGCCTGCTGCGCCACCGGCTTTGGCTCGTAGTTCAGGTTAGGCGATAGCCATCGTTCCAGTTCTTCTTTGGCCATTCCTTTGCGCTGCGCAATGTCGGCTACCTGGTCTTCGCCTACCTTACCCAAGCCAAAATACCTGGACTCAGGGTGCGAGAAGTATAAACCGCTTACTGACGCTGCCGGATACATTGCCAGGTTTTCTGTAAGTATAACGCCTGATGTTCTTTCAGCATCCAGCAGGTTAAACAGCGTTATTTTCTCTGTGTGGTCAGGGCAGCCTGGGTAACCCGGTGCAGGCCGTATACCTTTGTAGCTTTCCTTGATCAGGTCTTCGTTGCTTAGGTTTTCTCCTGGTGCATAAGCCCACAACTCTCTTCTGACTTTCAGGTGCATTAGCTCTGCAAAGGCTTCTGCTAACCGGTCAGCCAAAGCCTTCACCATAATAGACCTGTAATCATCGTGCTCTGCTTCATACTTTTCAAGCAATTTCTCTATACCAAACCCTACAGACACTACAAAGCCGCCAATGTAGTCTGCCACAGCAGTTTCTTTAGGAGCCACAAAGTCAGAGAAGGACATATTAGGAACATTAGCGCCCTTCTTGCCCTGCTGCCTTAACGTATGAAACTCGGTCAGCACCTTTCCACGTGAATCATCGGCGTACACTTCAATGGTATCGTCGGCCTCTACGTTGGCAGGATAAAAACCAACTACTGCACGTGCTTCCAGCAGTTGCTTATCTACAATCTCCTGCAGCATTTCCTGGGCATCTGCAAACAGCTTGGTTGCTTCAGGCCCTAACTCAGGATCGTTTAAAATTTTAGGGTACTGCCGCTTTAGCTCCCAAGTATGAAAGAACGGGGTCCAGTCGATGAAGGGCACAATCTCCGTTAGTGGGTAGTTGGTATATACTCTATTGCCCAGGAAGCTTGGCTTGGCTGGCTGTGTTGCTAACCAGTCTACTTTATACTTATTGGCACGGGCCTCTTCTATACTTCCAAAAGCACGGTCTTTAGTGCGACTCAGATGATCTTCGCGTAGCTTTTCGTATTCTGCTTTTATCTCGGCAATATAGCTATCGCGGTCGCTGCCCAGTAGGCTGCTTACTACCGTAACGCTACGCGATGCATCGTGCACATGCACTACAGGTCCGCTATACTGCGGCGCAATTTTTACTGCTGTATGCACCCTGGATGTAGTTGCGCCACCAATCAACAGCGGAATCTTCATGCCCCGGCGTTCCATCTCCTGCGCTACGTATACCATCTCATCCAGCGACGGCGTGATCAAGCCACTTAAACCAATAATATCTACTTTCTGTGCTTCGGCTTCAGCCAGGATCTTATCTAGCTGCACCATCACGCCCAGGTCTATTACCTCATAGTTGTTACAGGCCAGCACCACGCCTACAATGTTTTTTCCAATGTCGTGCACGTCGCCTTTTACCGTGGCCATAAGTATAGTGCCAGCTGTGGACTTAGATGTATCTGAGGACAGCTTTTCAGCTTCCATGAACGGCAGCAGGTACGCCACAGACTTCTTCATCACGCGTGCACTCTTCACCACCTGCGGCAAAAACATCTTGCCAGCCCCGAACAAGTCGCCCACCACCGACATGCCGGCCATCAGCGGGCCTTCAATCACATCCAGCGTTTTAGTTGCTTCCTGGCGGGCTTCTTCGGTGTCTTCCTCCACAAACTCTACTATGCCGCGTACCAGCGCATGTTTCAGGCGTTCCTCCACCGAAGCCTCGCGCCAGGCATTATCTGCTCCGGCAGCTGCTTTGCCTTTTCCTTTTATCTTTTCGGCATAGGTTACCAGCTTCTCGGTAGCGTCGGGGTGGCGGTTAAAGATCACATCTTCTATCAGGTCGCGCAGTTCGGTTGGTATCTCGCTGTACACGCCCATCATACCAGCATTTACAATGCCCATATCCATACCCGCCTGCACGGCATAGTATAAAAATACGGTGTGCATGGCCTCCCGTACCAGGTCGTTGCCCCTAAACGAGAACGACAGGTTACTTACGCCACCGCTTACCAAGGCATGCGGCAGGTTCGCCTTAATCCATTTCACCGTCTCGACATAGTCTACAGCATAGTTGTTATGCTCTTCTATACCTGTGGCAATGGCTAAAATATTTGGGTCAAAAATGATGTCCTGCGGCGGAAAACCTACTTCATCTACCAAGATGCGATACGAACGCTCACAGATTTCTATTCTACGATCATACGTATCAGCCTGCCCCTGCTCATCAAAGGCCATCACCACAACGGCTGCACCATACTGGCGTACTTTGCGGGCAAGCTTCTTAAAGGCTTCTTCGCCCTCTTTTAAGCTGATGGAGTTAACGATGCTTTTGCCCTGCACGCACTTCAGACCCGCTTCAATTACACTCCATTTAGAAGAGTCGATCATGATAGGCAGTTTGGCAATGTCAGGCTCAGAAGCAATCAGGTTAAGGAAATCAGTCATGGTCTGCTCTGAGTCCAGCATGCCTTCGTCCATGTTCACGTCAATTATCTGCGCGCCACCTTCTACCTGCTGCTGCGCCACAGAAAGCGCTTCCTCGAACTTGCCCTCTACTATCAAACGGGCAAATTTCTTGGAGCCGGTTACGTTCGTGCGTTCGCCAACATTTACAAAAAGGGTATCAGAGGTGATGGTGAGAGGCTCGAGGCCGCTGTAGCGTGGGAGAGGAGCTACTAGAGTGGGAACGTGCGGTTTATACTTCTGCACTAAGTCTGCGATTACTTTGGTATGGATTGGCGTAGTGCCACAACAGCCACCCAATACATTTACCAGCCCTTCTTTCAGGTATTCTTCTACAATGGCACCCATTTGCTGGGCTGTTTCGTCGTAGCCGCCAAAGGCATTTGGCAAACCGGCATTTGGGTAAGCGCTAATGTAACAGTCAGAAATACGCGACAGCTCCTGAATATGCGTTTTGAGTTGACGTGCGCCAAGAGCACAGTTAAAGCCCACGCTAAGTATAGGCGCATGCGAGATGGAGTTCCAGAATGCCTCTACTGTCTGGCCGGACAAGGTACGGCCGCTGGCATCGGTTATCGTTCCGGATACCATGATCGGCAGTTCTTTACCACCATCGTTTAGGAATTGCTGTATTGCAAAAAGTGCAGCCTTACAGTTAAGTGTATCAAAAACAGTCTCAACTAACAATAAGTCAGAGCCACCATCCACTAAACCACGCACCTGCTCATAGTATGCCTCTACCAGCTGGTCGAAGGTGATGGCGCGGTAGCCGGGGTTGTTTACATCCGGAGAAAGCGAAGCGGTACGGTTAGTCGGGCCAATAGCACCAGCCACAAAGCGTTTATGCAACGGGTTCTTTGTTTCTATTTCATCCGCCGCCTCACGCGCTATTTTCGCTGACTCATAATTTAGCTCATATACGATCTCCTCCAGCTTATAATCAGCCATGGCTATACTTGTGCCGCTAAAGGTATTGGTTTCTATGATGTCAGCGCCAGCTTCTAAATACTCGGTATGTATGGCTTTTATGATATCTGGCCTGGTAATGGATAGAAGGTCATTATTGCCTTTCAGGTCCAGGAAGTGGTTTTTAAAGCGTTCGCCACGAAAATCGGATTCCTGCAGTTGGTAACGCTGTATCATGGTGCCCATTGCGCCATCAAGCACAAGTACGCGTTCTTTTAATAAGTTCTGGATCGGATGGTTCTTCATGTGGTGTCGCTCTCTTCTTCTAAGTCTTCAGTAACTACTTATCAAGAAGGACACCCAAAGGCAGGTATACTTTCTTATCTTCTCTCAGCTAAAGTATAACTGAGAAGGGAATTAGCACCAGGCTTGTACAAGGTTGCTAAGACGTCATAGGGCCCAATCCCTCGGTCTTTCTTGATAAGAAGTTGCAATTTAAACAGATATCCTGAATTACGAAATCTTTTAAATATAGATATGTGCTATTTATTCAGATAGCACATAAAACAGAAAAGGACACGTGATGTGTCCTTTTCCTAAAAGAGTTTAATTGTTTTCACTCTGTAACTCTTTATACTTACTTATACGGCAACCAGAGATATAAGTTGTTGATGCTTAATATTTTGGCAAAAAAAGAAAGGGATGCCAGCAGGTATCCCTTTCTTTTAACTGTGCAACAGTTATACTTTGCTTATGCTTCTGCTTCCACTCTAGGAATTACAGATACATAAGAACGGTTTTTCACGCTCTTTCTGAACTCTACAACGCCGTCGATCAAAGCGAACAAAGTATGGTCTTTGCCCATACCCACGTTTTTGCCTGGGTGGTGTGCAGTACCTCTTTGTCTTACAATGATGTTACCAGCGATGATGTCCTGGCCACCGTAAATCTTAACACCAAGTCGTTTAGAATGTGACTCGCGGCCGTTATTAGAACTACCAGCTCCTTTTTTGTGTGCCATTTTGTTTAACTATTTACTTCAGGTTAGCGGGGGCATCCCCTGAATAGATTCTACGATTAATTTCTTCTTACTGCTTAACCAATGCTCTCGATCAGGACCTTTGTGAAGTGCTGGCGGTGGCCATTCTTCTTACGGTATCCTTTTCTTCTCTTCTTTTTGAAAACGATTACTTTGTCGCCTTTCACGTTGCCAAGGATTTTACCAACCACTTTAACACCGCTAACGAAAGGAGCACCTAAAGTAATGCTGCCGTTATCATCAGTAAGAAGAACATTGGTGAACTCAACGGCGTCACCCTCATTGCCGGAAAGCTTGTTAGCGTAGATGAACCTTCCGGCCTCTACTTTGGTCTGTTGACCTGCGATTTCTACAATTGCGTACATCAGCTTCAATGTATGATTAAAAATTTAGTCTGCAAAAGTACGGCACATATTTTAAATATGCAACGCTCTAAACTATAAATTGTTAACCGATTCTCAAATACTACACATAAACATGTGGATAACTATGTTGAAATCCACAGGCACTTTCTAAGCGTGTCTTGAATTATCCCACAAATGTTTTAGCATCAAGACAGTACAGCCCGTTATAGAAATCCACATTTTCCACACCTGGTGTGTAAATCTTAATTCAAGTACACATATTTTATCAGTTACGCCATCCTTGTTTACACACTTGTCTTAATTTATTTTGCGTTTCAAGGCCAAAATCCCTATTAGCGATTACAACAGGCACTTTACAAAGATTTAATAGATACTTAATAATATTATAACAAAACTATATAGTTAATAACTTATGTGGATAAAGGTGTTTATTCAGCCATAAAAACCAATATATCAAACACTTAAAAGAGTGTGCATAAATTGAACAACTTTAGCCCCTAAATTCAAGTTCAATTATCTATATTTGAAGTCAGTATATTTTGGATGTCTGCAAAACATTCACCTAAAACTAAATTTCCTCTGGGGTGTTTTCTAAGCAAATAGTTTGCTTACCCCTTCAACAAATAAAACGCTTAATTACAAGTTTATGGAGCCAATATTACAAGAGAACCCAAACCGCTTTGTACTGTTCCCGATTCAGCACGACGATATATGGCAGATGTACAAGAAGGCTGAAGCCAGCTTTTGGACTGCCGAAGAGATCGACCTGTCGCAGGATATCAAGGACTGGGAGAACCTGAATGATGGCGAGCGCCACTTTATCAGCCACGTACTGGCGTTCTTTGCAGCCTCTGACGGTATTGTAAACGAGAACCTGGCCATAAACTTTATGCAGGAGGTGCAGATTCCGGAGGCGCGTTGCTTCTATGGCTTCCAGATTATGATGGAGAACATCCACGCTGAAACCTACTCGCTCCTGATAGATACTTATATAAAGAAGCAGTCTGAGAAAGATTACCTGTTTAATGCTCTGGAAACGGTGCCGTGTGTGAAGAAAAAAGGGGAATGGGCGCTTAAGTGGATCAACAGCGAAAACTTTACAGAACGCCTGATCGCTTTTGCTGCTGTAGAGGGTATTTTCTTCTCGGGTTCTTTCTGCTCTATTTTCTGGCTGAAGAAGCGTGGTTTAATGCCGGGCTTAACTTTCTCGAACGAGCTTATCAGCCGCGACGAAGGCTTGCACTGCGATTTTGCCTGCCTGCTGTACTCTATGCTGAACAATAAGCTGCCGGAAAGCCGCGTGCACGAGATCATCCGTGATGCGGTAACTTTTGAGCAGGAATTTGTAACAGATGCGTTGCCAGTTGACCTGATCGGCATGAACGCGAAGCTAATGAGCCAGTACATTGAGTTTGTGGCTGACCGCTTATTGGTAGCTTTAGGCTGCAGCAAGATTTACAACGCCACCAACCCATTCGACTTTATGGAAATGATCTCGCTGCAGGGTAAGACAAACTTCTTTGAGAAGCGCGTGGGCGAGTACCAGAAAGCAGGTGTGCTGGGAGACAAAGACAAAAACGTTTTCTCTCTGGACGAAGACTTTTAATAGAATTAAAGTTTCGCTATGTTTAGGAAGCCAAAGGGAAAAGGCCCATCTTCTTTTCCTGCCCTAAACATTTATACTTAATGCTTACCAAGCGGATGCTAAGGCAACAGGCCTGGATAACGCAACGGAACCACAGCTGGCAGCATCGCCAGTTAACAGGGTATCTCTACCCTTATATATAGTAAAAGCATTTTGCTTTACACATAAATAGTTGTACTACAACGGCTTATACCTATAACATCGTATGAGCGGTTGTATACTTTAAAGTATAACCGCCTGCTGTTAACCGGCAGTTTCATTTATATATTATTTCAATCAACCCGAGGCCTTTAACCTCGCTAATAGTATACCATATATGTTAGTAGTTAAACGAGACGGCAGACGCGAATCTGTCAAATTCGATAAGATAACGGCACGCATCGAGAAGCTGTGCTACGGCCTGCACATGGATTACGTGTCGCCGATTGAAGTGGCCAAAAAGGTGATTGACGGTATTTATGATGGGGTAACCACCGTAGAACTGGACAACCTTGCAGCCGAGACAGCCGCATCGCTTACAACCAAGCACCCGGATTATGCTGTACTGGCTGCCCGTGTTGCAATCTCAAGCCTGCACAAGGTTACGAGTAAGTCTTTCTCCAACACCATGAAGCGCCTGTATACTTACACCGACCCTAAAACCGGTGAGAATGCTTCGCTGTTGGCTAAAGATGTGTATGAGATCATCCGTAAGCATGCTGCCATGCTGGACTCTACCATTATCTACGACCGCGACTATAACTATGACTACTTCGGTTATAAAACGCTGGAGCGCTCTTATTTACTGCGTTTAGATGGTAAGATCGTAGAGCGCCCGCAGCACATGCTGATGCGTGTAGCAGTAGGTATACACAAAGAAGATATCGAATCGGCTATTGAGACATACAACCTGATGTCGGAGAAGTGGTTTACGCATGCTACGCCAACTTTATTTAACGCTGGCACTCCTAAGCCACAGCTTTCGTCATGCTTCCTTCTTGCCATGAAGGATGACAGTATACCAGGCATTTACGATACCCTAAAGCAATGTGCGCAGATTTCGCAGAGCGCTGGTGGTATTGGCCTGAGCATACATAACGTGCGTGCTACTGGTTCTTACATCAAAGGCACCAACGGTACATCTAACGGTATCATCCCGATGCTGAAGGTGTTTAACGACACGGCCCGCTACGTAGACCAAGGTGGAGGCAAGCGTAAAGGCGCTTTTGCTATTTACTTGGAGCCTTGGCATGCCGATATCTTTGACTTCCTGGAACTGAAGAAGAACCACGGTAAAGAGGAGAACCGCGCAAGAGATTTATTCTATGCTCTCTGGACGCCAGACCTATTTATGAAGCGCGTGGAAGAGAACGGCGACTGGAGTCTGTTCTGCCCGAACGAAGCACCTGGGCTTGCCGAGTGCTGGGGTAAAGACTTTGAGCGCCTGTATGAGAAGTATGAGCGTGAAGGCCGTGCCCGCAAAACAGTAAAAGCGCAGGATCTATGGTTCCATATCCTGGAGTCGCAGATTGAGACGGGTACGCCATACATGTTGTATAAAGATGCTGCCAACAGCAAATCGAACCAGCAGAACCTTGGAACTATAAAAAGCTCGAACCTGTGCACCGAAATTATGGAGTACACCGACGAGAACGAAGTTGCTGTTTGTAACCTTGCCTCGCTGGCCCTACCTCGCTACGTGAAAGAGAATGGTAACCACAAAGTATTCGACCACCAGAAACTGTTTGATGTAACTTACCACGTTACGCTTAACCTGAACAAAGTAATCGACATTAACTATTACCCGGTAGTTGAAGCCCAGAACTCTAACATGCGCCACAGGCCAATTGGTTTGGGTGTACAAGGCTTAGCCGATACATTTATTGCGCTACGTATGCCTTTTGAGAGCGACGAAGCGAAGAGACTGAACGAAGACATCTTTGAGACAATCTATTTTGCTTCGATGACAGCCTCGAAAGACCTCGCGAAGAAACAGGGACCATACGAAACATTTAAGGGCTCTCCTTTATCTAAAGGTCAGTTCCAGTTTGATATGTGGGGCGTACAGCCTAAGTCTGGCCGTTGGGACTGGGAAGAACTACGCAAGGAGGTAATGGAGCACGGTGTACGTAACTCGCTGTTATTAGCACCAATGCCAACTGCTTCTACTGCACAGATTTTGGGTAACAACGAATCGTTTGAGCCTTATACTTCTAACATTTACCTGCGCCGCGTACTGTCTGGTGAGTTCATGATCGTTAACAAGCACCTGCTGAAAGACCTGATTGCGCTTGGCCTGTGGAATGACAAGATGAAGCAGGATATCATTGCAGCCAACGGCTCGGTACAGGATATCCCAAGCATTCCGCAGAACATCAAAGACCTGTACAAAACAGTATGGGAAATCAGCCAGCGTACGGTAATTGATATGAGTGCTGACCGTGGTGCTTATATTTGCCAGAGCCAATCGCTGAACCTACACGTAATGAACGTGAACTTCGGTAAGCTGACGTCGATGCACTTTCATGCCTGGAAGCGTGGCCTAAAAACAGGTATGTACTACCTGCGCACCAAAGCCGCTGTAGATGCCATTAAGTTTACTGTGGAGAAACAAGCTGCTGAAACGTTACAGCCAGTTTACAACCAAGATCAGAATCGCAGCGATATGAGTTGCAGTTTAGATAACCCTGACGCTTGCGAAGCTTGCGGATCGTAAAAATATAAAAGAGGGAGGGCTTAACGGCTCTCCCTCTTTTTTTGCCTGATGCAAGTGTATCCTGTGTTATTAATTTTAGTTCCTCATTAGAAAGTATTCATCAAAATGATAACCAACTCATCTCGCTCCAAAGAAAGAGCTAGAGCATTAGAAGAATTACAGTACATACTAAAAATAAAGAGTAAAGTACTTGTTGTACATTATTCCTGCGAATCATTCTTAAATCTCCGTAATAGAGTTCCGAGAATCACATCTATTGCTATTCATAATTTAGAATCTGGCCAAACCCATTCTTTTTCTATCTATTTATCCGCTCAAATGAAGAATGTAGATATAAATAAGTTAACTGAAACTGCACGAGACCAGCTGGAAAAAGATACCTTAAATGAATATTATAAGTTCGTGAGAAAGCATAAAACTTATAAATGGGTGCACTGGAAAATGCGGAACCAAGTCTATGGTTTTGAAGCAATTAATGCGAGGTATAGAATCCTAAACGGAAAGCCAGTTTGCATAGCTGATAATAATAAGTATGATTTACCCAGAATTATAGAGCAACTATATACTTCACAATATGAAAAGGCCTCAGAAGAAGGGAAGTTTCTATCACTTGCTAAACGTAACAAAATTGCTCTTGGAAATGCTATTTCTGGATACCAGGAGGCTACTGCTTATGAAGATAATAATCATCAGTTACTCTGGATGTCTTCTCAACAAAAAGTAAAGGTAATTTCAGAGTTACTGTTATTAGCATCTAATGATGAACTTAAAGTAGCTGCTACTCTAGTTAATGTTCATGGCTTTAGGAGTTTGAAGTTCTTGAAAAGAAGTTCTCTATGGTCACTATTTATACTTATTTCAGGTATGGCAGGCAAAGAGTTTCTGAATATTACAATCAAGTCACTATCAGATCATCTTTCTGTAGGGCCCTTTATTTTGAGTATATTAGGCTTAAACTAATAGTTCTCGCCGTTGTTGGTGTTTTCACCAACAACTAAACTCCTGCCACGAAGCAATTTTTTAGTAACCTGAACTACCCAAAGCATCACCCTCTAGAAAGTATAAGCTGCTGCTACTGGCTGACCCAAAGTGGTCATTGGTGAAAACACCAACAACGGCGGGTAGTAACGGCGCGTGGAGCGGCAACAATGAAACAGCATAAAGAAAAATGATAGAGAAGGGGCAGAAAAACACCAACAACTAAACAGCAGCAACGAAGCAGCAAACATCACCACCCTCAACGCCTTATAGCTGCAGTAAGAAAAGTATAAGCAGTTACTACTCGCTAACCCAAAGTGGTTGTTGGTGAGAACACCAACAACGGCCGGGCGGCATAATTGAGGGAAAAGGCAGATCGCAGATGTTACGAAGTTATAGAGTATTAAGCGTAGACGGCACAAGAGAGGGACCTAGCAACAGCAGAAGCCATAGAGGAGGGAACAGGAAGCAGACGCAGAGAAAAGTACCATAACATTAAGATACAACCAGCAGTACCTCAAACTCCGTCCACTAAGCCATGGCTTCACCTTCTACCTAAAGCTTACAACATACACATTAAGGTAAAGCTATAGTGAAAGCAGGCGCTAATGTAGTTGTTGGTGAAAACACCAACAACGGCTTGGAAACGGCACGGATACCAAAAACGGCAGGAGACGTAGGGTAGAGAGTAGTGAATATATACAATAGACTCTAGAGAACTACCATGTAACATCAAGATACAACCGGCAGTATCTTAGCAAATGCATGAGCAACAGCATATTGCCTTTTTTACAGCAACTATACTGGAGTGGAAGCACCTGCTAAAGCCTGATAAGTATAAACGGATAATTATTGATAGTCTACGCTATATGGTTGAGCAGAAGCGGGTAAAAGTATACGGTTTTGTGATCATGCCCAACCACCTGCACTTACTCTGGAAAATGGAGGAGCCACACAGGCGGGAAGATGTGCAGCGGGATTTCCTAAAGTATACTGCACAACAAATAAAGTATGACCTGATGAGAAGTCACCCTCTGGTATTAGAAAAATTCCGGGTTGATGCGAAAGACCGAAAATACCAGATATGGGAGCGTAATCCGTTATCGATCTACTGCTATTCTATTGCTGTTACAGAACAGAAGCTGGGTTATATACACAATAACCCGATTCAGGATAAATGGAAGCTGGTCAAACTACCTGAATTTTACTTTTTCTCTTCGGCCAGGTTCTACCATGAAAACAAGGATGATTTTAGCTTTTTAACTCACTACCTTGATTAAAGTCAATCCAGTAGTTGTTGGTGTTTTCACCAACAACGGCAGCAAAAGAGCACCAACAACCACTTTGAAGGCTTGGCATCATGCACAGCTCCTGCTTGCGGCTGAACTAAAAAACAAAACCCACCTGAGATCGCTCTCAAGTGGGTTTTGCTAAAACTACAGTTTATACTTTGTGTTTACTCCCTGGTTACGGCTACGATGGCTACCCTACGGTTAAGCTGGCGGCCCCTGGCAGTTTCGTTGGTTGCTCTTGGTGCTGTCTCACCCATGGCTTCGATGGACAACCTGTCTGCAGCAATGCCTCCTTGGTTCTGCAACCAGTCTTTTACAGCATTGGCGCGCTCAGCAGAAAGCTCTTTATTATACTCGTTGCCGGCACGGGCATCCGCATGTCCGAAAACACGAATCTGGCCATTCTGTGGCAGGTCTTTAAGCTCGTTAGCTATTTGCTGCAGCTTTTCCTCACCTTCAGTCCGTATTTGCGATTTGTCTGTGTCAAAAAGAAGCTTATCATCCAATGTATAAATGTTATACTCCTTTTCCTGGCGCATTTCTATGTCGGAGCCTTTCAGTTCCGGATCATCGTTCACAACGGGGGCATCCCAGTTCACACCTGCCCAAAAGTCTTCACCTACATCTTTTATTTCAGCGCCGTCTGCTTCTACTCTTCCGCGTTCATCGTCATACATCACGGCTGTATCGGCTGTGGCATCAGAGAGCGAATCATTTTCTAGGCCTCCCTTAGGGTCGTTGCAGGCAGCCATTACGCCGACTCCCACACATAGTAGTAGTTTGTATGTTTTCATAGTATCGTATGATTGGTTCCTTAATTGGTACGAGGCATACCTTACTATGTTTGTTTAGGATGCTATTGCCAAGTATGGTGACACTATACAACTACAAGCCAGGGGATGGTAAAACAGCGATCTTAATAAAAGGGTACCCAAAAGCGGAAAGTTTGCGGAGGCGGCAAACCGTGCAGTAAAAACAGCGGTACAGCATACCTAATCCTGGTCCGGAACTGCGAGCCATGCCATTGCTTCCTCTTCGATCGCGAAATCACGAATGGTTAGCAGCGACGTATAACCTTTCCGCTTTTCCTTCATCAGCTCTATGGTCTGGCAATTTTCGGGGCAGTCAGAGGGGAGCCTGGCCAGGCGCACGATGGGGCTGGAAAGTACACGCGGCAGGAAGAACTCGTTGCTCCATTGGGCATCAGCAGGATCAATGGCTTTCATTTTGCGGTCATCCGCCAACCAACCAGTTAACCTGAACTGGTCCATGAGGTGAAGGCAGAGCAAAACCGCCCCCCGAAACTCTGCACCTTTTACGTTACCTTGCCATACAGCCATGCCTACACGCAACTCATCGTCGTAGCTTATACTTACAAATGCGTTTCTAAAGTAGATTGATCGCATGGTATACTTTCGGGCTAAAGCTATACTACAGCATAGCTGATTTTAAGAGTTGAAGACTTTTGCAGGCGTAAAGGGCTAACCATTTAAATGTCTGTACATCAAACCTAAGGTTAAAAAAAGAAAAAACCTACCTTGTTTAAGGTAGGTTTTGCAAGTATGGGTTTAGTATACTTTATTTCTTAATAAAGCGAAGTGTTTCGCGGTGTTCGTTACTTACGACAGAAACAAAATATGCTCCGCTTTTAAGGTCCTGTACAGGCAGTAGCAACTCCTGCTCTGCAGTAGCTTTAAGTTGCTTAACTGTTCTGCCAGTTGCATCCAGCACGTAAACATCTACATTGCCTTTAAGTCCGTTAAGGCTGATATTTACTGCCTCTGTGGCAACAGTAGGGTAAAGCATTAACTTTGGAGCCAATACACCTCTCACATCTACCGCTACTATGTTAGAGTAAGCTGTTTCACCGCTGAAATCTACCTGCTGCAAGCGATAGTAATTGGTACCTGTAGCTGGCTTAGCATCTGTGAAGGTATAATTCAGCTTTGCGCTGCTGTTGCCGCTACCTTTTACTTCACCCACTTTAGTGAATGTTTTGCCATCCAGGCTGCGCTCTACTATAAACTTGTTGTTGTCTTTCTCCATAGCTGTTGCCCAACCCAATACCGCTTGGTTGTTCAGCAACTGCGCCCTAAACGACATCAACTCAACAGGCATGGGCGCTATGCTTCCGTCGGCAGTTGCCCAGCTAATGTCTCCAATTGCAATGCCCTGTCTTCCTCTGGCGGCATCGTTATTAAGATACTTTATCTCTACTCTGTCTACGTCTTCAACAAAGCTGATCGTAACATTACCCCTGTTAGACGTTACCTTAGCATCTACACCATCTGCTTTCGCCATAGCCGCACCATTGCTGAACTCGTTAGAGAAAGTAGGTATCATTTGGTTCTTTGTTAAGGCAATTGCATTAGCGCCGTTGTAGCCGGTTACCACTATTTTATCTCTGAACTGCCCAGCATTACGGTCAATGTCGTGTAGTGTAAACGTTAGGCCCGACACACTCTTACCCAATATAAGTGTTACCTGGGTTCCGCTTTCAGCAGCAGCACCTGTTTGTATAAGGTTTAGCGCCTTCTTCTTCAGAAAACCAGTATTTACGTTATCCGTCTCTACTGTTGCACCTGTACCAACAGCACTTCTAACCCAACGCATGGTAACCCCATCAACTGTATAAGGCTCTGTTGATCTTGTTGAAGAGACATCAAATGGTCGTTCGCCTACAGGGCGGCTGGCCCAGCTGAATGTAGATACACCCGTAACAGGTGTTCCTGATATCAGCACATCATCTATGCCATAAAAGTCAGTATTCTCATTGTTCACGTTGATCTTCCAACGGAAACGAACGTTGGGCTGATTGTTAACTTCGAACGGCAACTTAATCGAAACACCCTTGTTGACAGCATTCCATGTAAAGAAGCTCGTAGTGTTTTGTGTGAAGCCTGTAACTGCCTTATACGTAACGCCATCCAGGCTGTACTCTAGCGTTACAGGATTTGTGTTTGGTATATACGAGGTGCTGTTGCCAGGCCCTGGCGCTGTCACAACTGTATGTTTGTTTTTCCTGTAGTACTGCGATCTGATCTCTTTCCAGGTAATGGTCAGGTTATGTAGGTTATAAGTAGAGATGCTATTGTCCAGGCGCAGCACTTGCTGCCCGGTTGCATTAACATCTGTTTGCATATAGCTGCCGCCAGTATATAGCGTGTCTGTATAAGCATGTGCATCAGAAAGTACAAAGTTAGTCTTGTAGGCACCAGTTACTGTATTATTGAAATTTTCGTGATACACTACTACCTGTGCCTGTGCGGTAGTAAGTAAAAGAAAAGCTGCAATAAGGAAAGAATAAAACTTCTTCATAACTCTAGTAATTAATTACCAATCATTATGAAAGAAGTATGCCACAGCTCTTTAGCCCGTGCCACCAAAGCAATGCACAGCTTCCCTTTCACAAACAAAACCCTAATTAACAACACCTTATAAAAACAAACAGGTTATTAGTTAATCAGAAAGGTCGTTTTATTAAGCAAACGTGTACCTAATTACTAGCAATTTTTTCCAAATATGGGAAACCAGCATGGGAATTGGGAATTAGCTGTTAGATGTTCTCTTAGATACGCTTATAGGTATGAAAAAATGGAAGCGCAACAGATAATGTGTATTTTTTAAATGAATAACGCACACATTGGAAAAAAGCAACATCAAAATTTTTATACTTCAACACTATCCCTTATTTACCCTATGTTAAATCGTCAGGGTTGACAGAATAAAGTAATAGCTCCAGGTTACATAGTGTCAGTATTTGGTTGTTTGGCACTTGGTTTGCAATACGTTAAGCAAAAAACAACGAAGGAGAAGATCAATGAAACGAATCATCAATAAGGATTTTTTACATAACATTGCCTTACACCTTGACTTGTTCAATACAATTGGGGGAGGCGTAAGCGAAACCTTTGTAAGTGTAAAGCAACACGAATTGGATGCAGTTATTGAAGTATGGGCCGCAGGTGTAAATCCTGAGTCCTTTAAAGTGGTGCTGCGCAACAATAACCTTACTGTGAGCTCAACAATTCAGAGTAACCATAGCATGCATGTAGCAGCTCCTATTTTTAGCAGGACCTTTGTGTTGCCGCCAGCCGTGAACATGGCGCTGATTGATGCCACTTATGAAGATGGGAAACTGCGCATCAAGTTACCTTACAACGAGTCTGCAAACAAGGCAAGAGAAATAGTGATTAAACAGTTATAAAAGTTATTAAACAGATAAAAAGAAAGGGCGCCTCTCTAGAGAGACGCCCTTTCTTTTTATCTGTAAGCAGTTCCGATTCAAAAAAGCAGTAATATAGTAACCTAGCGTTACTGTACGCTGCAGATGTTTAAGGAGCTTGTACCTTAAACTTCGCTTTTATTATTGATGTAAGATAATCGTGCACCTCAACAGTTTCTTTATCATAATCAAAAGTGTTGTAGGTATCAGCAGCTATTTGCTCTATCCGGCACCCATTCTCAATCATCATAAATATTAACTCCCTTAAACGGTAAGGGTGCCCGGCTACATTTATCAGGCATTCCATGTCATCACTCTCCACGCGCAGAAACATGTGCTGCACATGGTTTACATCCGTCATTATCTCTTGGTTAGACATAAGCTTTATACTTTGGCTACTCTTATAAAGTCTCTTATCGCCAAAAAAGTGCCATACTTTGGGGCCAAATGCATTAAGCCTCCTAAATCCTTACCTTGGTGCAGCATTTACTTTGATCAATACAAAGCCTTTCCTGCCAAGCAGCGAATATACTGTTGCTACTATTTGCGTGGATGGTCTTGGCGCCACCCCACTACAAACACAATAACCCAAACAGAGTAAAAAGGAGAAAGCACAGCTGCCAGGTAAGGGTCTACAGCAAACATAAGTATAAGCTGGAGCAGGAAGGTTGCGATAGCTCCAATAATAGCGTATTAATAGTATCGGTTACGGAAGTTCATACTATACGGTACGCAAGTTACTGCAAAAGGAGAGAATCAGAGCGCAAGCATAATTTTTACAGTAAGGCTATAGTGCAGGGGCTGGCATTAAGAAAAGGAATCAAAAAAATACCCGACTTTTAGGGCCGGGTATTCATTAGTCTAAATGCTTCTGCTCTGGATATGTCTTTTTCGACAATCAATGGGGGGTCATCATCTTTAGCAACAACTAATGTGTAGTTATTGTCTTTGTCCTGGTAGTAGATGAGTGTAGTAAGATCTTCGTATCCGATACTAAAGATTTTTCGGGGCTCATGCTTATACCTGTATTTATAATTATCTAATTTTATATTCCTCAATAACCTCATAATCCAACACCTTTCTAGTATTTTAACGGTACTTGTGCCAGGTAATGTTTCAAATATATCTGTTATACCATTACTTTCTTGTAATCTTTATAACGTTGACAGACATTTAATTATATTCAATTATTAGTATCTTACCTGCTGCTTTACCCTAAGTGGCGACAGGAAAGCAGGATATACTTTACCGGCTACTGTAACAACTATAATTAAATGAATACCAAATACTTAACGCACAACACCTACTTTGGTTAACATAAGTATAAATTTGAGCTTTAAACCATAGGGGTATAAATACTTTTGGTAGCTTGGCTGCTGCTGCGCCGCTATAGGCAAGCTGCAACTAAATAAGGCGCTGTAGATGCTATATACAATATGGTGGCTAAAGCTTTTATACTTAAAGCTGAAACTTTACTAACACATTACCCATGAACAACAATGGAAAGTATAGCTGGCTTGTCTGGCTGTTTTACTTTATCGCTTTTGAGGTGGTGGTTTTCCTAGGCTTACAATGGTTGCTTTCAGGCTTGGGCAACAGCAACCAGTTTCAGGCAGAAAATACCGTAGTGCCTAATTGGGTAAAAGCTGTTACGTTTATCCTTTTATACATTTTATGCCTGTTGTTCGTTGTAATGCTGGTGAGCAGCTTTGTGCCTAACAAACACCGCGGCCAATTAATGCGTTGGGTATACTTAGCTTTAGTAGGCATGGCAATAATGCTTTTCTTTTTATTTTAATGGTGCCGCAAAAGCACGGCTATCAATTTAAAAACCAATGAAAAAACTTTTTTACCTGATACTGTTCTTCCTTACCACGGGGTTTACAGCAAACGCACAGATAGGAGAAATAGAAAATACCCGCCAGGGCCGTTACTTTATAAAACAGCAAAACGGCCAGGTTATATACGCCAACAAGATCAGGCTCCGCTCTCCGCTGTTTAAGCAAAACCATTTCCTGCTGGATGACTCTTTGCAGTATAACCCCAGTACCGTGGCTGCATTCCAAAACGAGGATGGTTACTTTGCCCGCGTAGATTATGGCAACAGCTACGACGACTTTGCCAAGCGTGTATTAGATGGGCCACGCATCGATAAGTTTTATACATCGCGCACCGTCTATGACTATGGTTACGGCTACAACCCATACGGTTACGGAGGGCCACGATCCAGCCGCCGCAGAATCAATTTCTTCTCCAAAGACGACGGCCCCCTATACCTGCTGGACTACAACAACCTAAGAGAGGCCCTGGCAGACAACGCCGCAAGCATGAATATACTGCAGCAGTACAGGCGTAATAAAGTTATCAACACAGGAGTATCCATTGTAGGGGCAGGTTTATTGGCTGTGGGCTCTCTTTCTTCTATTCAGAACTCTGGCAATACCGGTGTGTCGCCGTTGGTGTATGCAGGGGCTGGTATACTTGGAGCGCAATTAGTTATCAACCTCTTCCAGAAAGACAAACTGACACAGGCTATGGAAGTTTACAACTATCAGGTGCAGCAATAGCAGCCAACCCAAATTGTAAATGCATACTTACTTTTGTTTTTAGGCATTCACGCGCGTCTGTCTCTCAAATTGACTAACTTGGCCATAGCCTACAATTGGCTGTACAACATCTCTATGGATAACCTTTTACTTTTACATGGGGCGCTAGGATCAGCGGATACATTAACTCCCTTACAGCAAGCACTAGAGGACAAGTATAACATCCATAAACTTGATTTTTCGGGGCATGGTAAGAGCAGCATTCCGCAGGAGCCGTACAGCATGGCGCTGTTTTCTAATGATATTTTAAGCTACCTGGATACACAGGGGCTAGACAAGGTGCATATTTTAGGCTACAGCATGGGTGGCTATGTAGCTTTATACTTTGCATTACTGCATCCGGAGCGGGTAAGCAGTATATTTACACTAGCCACTAAGTTTGCATGGTCTCCTGAAGCTGCCGAGAAAGAGTGTAGAATGCTTAACCCAAAGAAGATAAAGGAGAAGGTGCCCCAGTTTGCTAAAGTGCTGGCAGAGCGCCACGCACCTAACGACTGGAAGCAGGTAATGCACAAAACTGCCGAGATGATGCAACAACTTGGAGCTGTGCCAGAGCTTACTGCAGCTAATTTGCCCCAAATACAATTGCCCGTACGCCTCAGCATCGGCGACAGCGACAACATGGTAACAGTAGAAGAAACGCTTTGGGCTTACCGGCTTTTACCGAATGCCAGCCTGCTTGTGTTGCCGGCCACACGCCATCCTCTTGAGATAATAGAGATTAACAGACTTGCCTACGAAGCCGAACAATTTATTAACAATTGTTTGCCCGTAACTAAAATAGTTTAACCCATGACATTATTACGTTTTACAAAGCATTTACAGATGCTAAAGCAAATATTGATACTTGCTGTTTTTGCTGTGAGCATCACTTCCTGTGCAAGTTCTTCTGCTGGTTTTGGCCAGCGCGGCTACACCGAAGAGGGAAAAGCCTCCTACTACAGCCGCAAATTACAGGGCCGGAAAATGGCAAACGGCGAGCCTTACCGTAGAGGTAAGTTAACGGCAGCTCATAAAACTTTACCTTTTGGCACTAAAGTAAAAGTGACTAACCTACAGACAAACCAAACTGTTAAAGTTAAGATTACAGATAGAGGCCCCTATGTTAGCGGAAGAATTGTAGACTTATCGGAGGCTGCCGCTAAAAAAATTGGCTCAGTTAAAGCTGGAGTTGTGCCTGTAAAAATGAAAGTTATAAAACCGGCGGCTAAGTGATACAGACCAAAACATAGCATTTTAGATATATAAATAGGCTGTTTCTGCCATTTTCACACACTTAACGTGTTATTTCCCTAAATTATCCTACTGATTTCTTGATTCTTATAAAATTTACACTTATTTTTGAGTATGATAAAACTGTGGCAACCTGTACGAGAATTTTTACCTATAGCAGCTATACTGCTGCTATGCTTAATTATCGTACCAGTAGCACAGGCTAACGACAATGGCAACAGCAGCAATGGCACAAACGCTACTGTTGCGCAACAAGCTACTACCCAAACAGGCCCTACAGCCATAGCACCCGCTGAAACAGCCAAAGCAGCGAAGCCAAAGCCAAGAGTAGCAACCACCAAACCACAGGACAAGTCAGTTTTAGACAATGATGTGCTTAACAGCCCAATTAGTTACTTTAAAAAAGCATTTACCACCGAAGAGGAGGAATCTGATGCCACATCAAGTAACGGAGCTGTGATGATTACAGTTAAGGCGCTCATTGCTACGCTCCTTTCCACTATCATGTAATTTCCCCTTCCTGTTTATTAAAGCCTCGCTATATTACCCCTCGTCGCTTTTAAATTTCTGCTTTCCGCGCAGTATATCAAAAAACAACTTAAAGCCTGATGCCAAGCTGTAGAACGGGTATTTAAAAGTAGCCGGCTTGTTTCGCTCGAAAAAGAAATTCCCTACCCAAGCAAACCTATAGCCAATAACCGGCACCAGCAGCAGCAACTTATACTTACCTGCTGCTAGTGCGGCTACAGCCACCACTAACAGCAGGCCTGTACCAATAAAGTGCAGCACACGGCTTGTTGTATGCTGATGCTCCGATAAGTAATAGGGGTAAAAATCTTTTAGCGAAGTATAATGCTCGGGTGCTGCCTTGCTCATACCTATAACTATTTATACTTGCATAAGCTAAGCGAAAGCGTGTACAATACTAAAGCGTTATTTATACTTTAAGCAATGCTGCCACAGCTTAAAGGTGCACATGCCTCTTTATTAAATAAAGTCACTAATAATGGCTAACACCAGCCCTAACAGCGTAGCAATAAGTTTGGTACGGTTAAAATGATGGTCCGGGCTTGATTCGAAAAGTATGGTAGTAGAGATATGCAGGAAATTACCCGCAACCAAACCCGTTAACGCTGTATAAACTAAACCATCGGGTGCTTCCTGGGCTAGAACTGTGTTGCTAAAAATAATACCCAATGGAGAGCCTAACGCAAATATCAGTAACCACAAAAACGCTTTCCGGAAGTTCTCCAATCGCGAAAGCAGCACCGACATCAAAGCAAAAGCAGCCGGAATATGGTGTAAGGTAATACCGAGCAGCACCAGATAAAAATTATCACCTGCATGATGGTGACTATGGTCTGCAACGCCATGCCGATGCTCTACAAGTATACTTCCTTCCAAAAAAGAATGCACAAACAATGACCCCAGCAGCAAAAAAGGCATGGAACCAACCCGGTCCTGGTGGTGGTGAATGTGGCCGTGCTCTACACCATGAGAGAATAGCTCTAGTATTAATTGCAGGAAAAAGCCTGCCAGCACCCAATAACCTACACCATACCCATTGTTGCCAACAAGCACATCGGGAAGCAAATGTATAATTGTGATTGTAAAGAGGTAAGCACCACTAAAAGAAAGTGCCATTTTTAGCCACTTAATGTTAGTAGGCGGAAATACCTTTACCAGAAACCCTGAGAAAACTACTGTAAAAAACAGAACTAGTATGGCTATGATCATGTAGGGGAGGCGCTATTTCTTTAAAACAAAGATCATCCGATCGCTTTTCTCACGATCATAAGGGTTTAATTTGTAATCGCCGAGCACTTCTATCAGGCGTAGCTTCGTCATTTTAAAGTATTCTATGAAGTCTTCCTCGCGCAAGGCGCGCACCCGCTCCTGGTACTGGTAATACTGGCCATTATCTGTGAAGCTGATCGTCTTAACAATAAAGTCATGCTCCAGCCCACGGTGGATGTTAAACGTTATGCCGCCTACTTCTTTTACCTCATCGGTTACAAGGTTGGCAATAACTTTTTCGGTATTCATAAAATCTATAACCAGCTTACCTCCGTGCTTCAGGCTTTCTGTTGTCGCGCAAAGGGCAACAACATTCTCGGTTTCGTTATCAAAATACCCAAAGCTTGTGAAAAGGTTAAGTATAAAATCGAAGCTTTCGGGCTTGTATACTTGCCGCATGTCATGCACATCAAAATGCAAACGCTCGTTCTCGTATTGTTTGGCGTAGGCTATACTTTGCTCCGAGAGGTCGAGGCCCGTTACGTTATAGCCTTGCTGGTTAAGGTATAGGGAGTGGCGCCCTTTGCCACAAGCAAGGTCCAGTATCCGCTCATACTGCTTCGGGTGGAGGTAAGCCAACAGGTTATTCATAAACAGCTGCGCCTCTTCCAGATTGCGGTCCTGGTATAAAATATGGTAGTATGGCGAATCAAACCATGTGCTAAACCATTCTACTTCCTGTTGTGCCATTGGGTGTGCTAAAAGCAATTAAGACTGCAAATATAAGGTAATCTGCCAAACCTGCCTATACGTAACACGGCAGGCTAAGTGTTGTGCTCTACCTGCAATGCGCAGGAGGAATAAAAAAAGCCTGCCGCTGCTAGTACAAAGCAACGGCAGGCTTCTAAACTCTGGTCTAAAACTAGCGTCTGATAGCGCCTGCTTCTGTATTTGTTTCGGTTTCTTCTTTGATGCTATCGCCAGGCTGAATCGTGTTACCTCCCATATCGTGGTTAGGCATTACTTCTTCCTTATCAGTATGGCCTTGTTTTACACCATGAGCTGCTACTTCAGCATTTCCGGCGTCACTTACGTTAAAAGTGTTGCGAGTTCCCGGCTCTACGTAGTCAGTTGATACTTTTTCACCTGGTCTCAGGTCTTTCGGAGTATCACAAGATGCCATAAACAAACCACAAGCTGCGGCAAATACTGCAATTATGTTCTTATTCATTTTTGTATGATTTTATACTTTCTTTATAGTCATCCTGCCAACAAATCTGCTAGCAATGTATTATCTATTAATCTTTTACGACTGTCGTGTTGCCTTTGGTTGTACTGCGGCAGTTGCTAAGCTATAAAGCTTTTGCGGCGAAGCAGGTTATCCATCAGCTTAAGGTCGTTTTGGGTATTAAAAATTTTGTAAGGCAGGTATATAAAAACAGGAACCTCAAACGTGCGTGCCAACCAGCCTTTCCAGCCTGTCGGCAACTGCGTACCCGATGGTGGCTTTAACCAAAGCAGGTAAGCCTCATCCCTACGCTGCACCATCTTGATCATGTCCCAGGTCATGTTCATACCCTCACGCTCGTTGCGCTTCATCAGTATCTGTCGGTTGTCGATGTCGTAATTAAGCTTTTCGAACAACACGTTACCTTGCTCTATGCGTGTGATGCCCATTACCTGCGCCGAACGCACAAGTATAAAAAGGATGGTAACAATTACGGCTATGGCTACCCACCACCACGAGAAGCTAAACAAAGCGGGTAGCATAAAGATGGCAAACGGTATCAAAGCATACCACCACTCCTTTTTCCAGACTTGCGTTACGGCAATGCGCGTAAATAAGTCTTTATCCATCTGGTACTTTTTTGTTCGGATGGCACCTGGGGCTGGCCCCTGTGGCGCTCTGAAACCTCTTTGGTTTGGTTGCTGCATAAAAAATAAAGTAAAATTCTCTGTTCTGCTTACTCTCCGGCAAAGCCTTTAAGAGAGGGCCAGTTCACTATTTGCTGCTTTACCAGCAGTATCAGGTTTAAATTAGTAAGCTTTTAAGCTTATGTCCATACTTTTGATGGAGTGCGTCAGCGCCCCAACCGAGATATAATCCACGCCACACTCAGCTACGGCACGTATTGTTTCTTCTGTTATCCCACCAGATGCCTCTGTTTCATACTTGCCGGCTATCATGGCTACGGCTTCGCGCATCATGTCGGTGCTCATGTTATCCAGCATAATGCGGTGCACGCCTCCTGTTTCCAGCACCTGCTGCACCTCTTCCAAAGTACGGGTTTCTACCTCAATCTTCAGGTCTTTGCCGTGCTCCTTCAGGTAACGCTGTGTTGCTGTGATGGCATTTTTTATACCTCCGGCATAGTCCACATGGTTGTCTTTCAGCATTACCATGTCATACAACCCGAAACGGTGGTTGCGGCCGCCGCCAATCAAAACTGCCCATTTCTCCATTATCCTGAAGTTAGGGGTCGTTTTGCGTGTATCCAGCAATTTGGCTCCTGTACCTTCAATCAGGCTGCTAAGGTAATGGGTATAGGTGGCAATTCCGCTCATGCGCTGCATGCAATTAAGCACCAGCCGCTCTGCCGTAAGTATGGATTGTGCCTTTCCTTTTACAGTAAGTCCTATATCACCATACTTTACCGGCGCACCGTCCTGCAACAGTACTTCTACCTGCAATTCAGGGTCTACAGCTTTAAAAATGTAACCGGCCAGCTCTACGCCCGCCAGTATGCCTTCTCCCTTTACCAGCAGGCGCGCCTGGTTTTGCGCATCGGCAGGTATAGAGGCCAGCGAAGAGTGGTCACCATCGCCAACATCCTCGGCTAGGGCCAACGAGATGAACTCGTTTATACTTTTTGGGGTAAGGTAAGTAGGTTTCACGGCACAAAAATAAAAAAAGGCTCGGAGTTTATACCGAGCCTTCTTGAAAATCTCATTATTATCTTTTTAATCTTTGATAAAGTTCATCGATTGTATCTTGGATTCTTTCATCCGAACCAGCACAGTATAGGTGCCGTTTTTGGAAGTATACGTGCCAATGGCGTAGCGCTGGCCTTTATCCGATGCTCCCTGGTGACTGTAAGAGAAATCAACAGGAGGGTTTTTGCTGAAGAAATTCTTCATTACAAACTCCGCTTGCGTGCTGCTGTAGCTTGTGGCATCGCCGCTCTCTAAAGTAATCTCCACCATGCTGCTAAAGTTACGGGCCAAATCTTTAGACGAGCCTATCTTAATAGCCGACTTTACGCCACCCATTACATCGCCTTGGGCTACGGACTGCTCCGCTGTAACAAAAACAACTGCCAACAACAACGAAAATACTACTGCAATCTGTTTTAAGTTTTTCATAAATCCTGTTTGTGATCTCGCCCTCATAATAGCTAAAACTATGCCAAGTAAAGGTACCGCCTAAACATTGGTAAAGTTAGTTGTAATATCTAAATATATAAAATCCGGATACGCACTTAAGCAGCATAATTACTTAAACATTAAAGCCCTAAAGCCAGTAGCTGCTATTGCACGTGGTCAGGCACCCATTCAAAGATTATGTTTATATTTGCACTATGGATAAAAAGGTACTTTTAGTGATTTTAGACGGGTGGGGGATAACCACTATCCCAGAGGCTTCTGCGATACTTAAAGCCCATACACCGTTCATTGATTCTATCATGCAGCATTATCCGAGCACCTACCTGGAGGCTTCAGGAGAGGCTGTTGGCTTACCAGAGGGGCAGATGGGAAACTCTGAGGTAGGACACATGAACATTGGTGCCGGCCGTGTTGTGTATCAAGACCTGGTGCGTATCAATAAATCCATATCAGAGCACAAGCTTGGCACAATGCCTGTGCTGGCCAATGCTTTTGCCTTTGCCAAAGAAAACAAGAAACCTGTTCACCTGATCGGTCTTTTATCTGACGGTGGTGTGCACTCGCATATAAACCACCTGAAAGCCCTTTGCACTACTGCATTTGACTATGGGTTGCACAACGTATACATACATGCCTTTACCGATGGCCGCGACACAGACCCTAAAGGTGGTGTAAAATATATAAACGAGCTGGAGCAACACCTTGAAAACACAACCGGCACTATTGCATCTGTTACCGGACGCTACTACGCCATGGACCGCGACAACCGTTGGGAGCGTGTAAAGCTGGCTTATGATGCCATGGTAAAAGGAGAGGGCAAGCCATCCCGAAACCTTATACAGTCGGTGCTGGAGTCGTACAAAGATGGCGTAACCGATGAGTTTATACATCCGATAATCAAAGTAAACGATCAGCAGCAACCTATTGCCACCATACAGGAGGGCGATGTGGTGATTTGCTTTAACTTTAGAACGGACCGTGGCCGCGAGATAACCCAGGCCTTAACCCAGCGTGATTTCCCGGAGCAGCATATGCAGCGGCTAAACCTGCGCTATATCACCATGACCAATTATGACGATACATTTGCTGGCGTAGAGGCTATTTTTGATAAAGACAACCTGAACAATACACTCGGCGAAGTTGTAGCCAAGGCAGGCAAAAAGCAGATACGGATTGCCGAAACAGAGAAATACCCGCACGTTACGTTCTTCTTCTCGGGTGGCCGCGAAATGCAGTTTGAAGGTGAGAGCCGCCTGCTGTGCCCTTCGCCTAAAGTGCCTACGTACGACCTTCAGCCAGAAATGAGTGCTATGGATATTCGCGATGCCATTGTGCCGGAACTGGCCACCAGATCGGCTGACTTTATCTGCCTGAATTTTGCAAACCCCGATATGGTAGGCCATACAGGCGTGTTTGAGGCGGCGGTAAAGGCCTGCGAAGTAGTAGACCAGTGCGCTGAAAAAGTAATTACAACTGCCCTTGCCAACGACTATGCCACCATTGTGATTGCAGACCACGGCAACGCCGACATGATGATAAACCCTGACGGAACACCTAATACAGCTCACACTACTAACCTGGTACCTTGTGTACTGGTTAGCAATGACTTTAAGGGCACCTTGCATCCAGGTAAATTAGGAGACCTGGCACCTACTATACTTCAGCTAATGGGTATAGAGAAGCCAATAGAAATGACCGGAGAATCGCTGATAGATTAAATAATGTATGGCTAAGTATAAGTTAGGTTTACTTTTAGTGCTGCTGCTTGCCTTTACGGCTTGCGAACGCCCTGCACCACCAGCTACTGCCGATGCAACTGGCAGCTATAACCTAACGCTATACTTACAGGAGCAGAAAGCGCGCATGCAGGCAAAAAAGCCCATGGTGCTTAAATCTGTAACTACAGAAGGGCAACCCACCGAAACAGTAGAGACAGATGACATAGACTGGCAAGATGAGCTATCGGTGTTTGAGCAACTGGACCTGCGCAGGCCTGCCTTGGAAGAATATTACCTAAAACAGGAAAAAGTTTTAGAAAACGGCGACATAGCCGTTGAGTATAAAAAGCGGGAAGACAGCGAACCCATTGTGCATTATCTTTTCCTTACACTTTCACCAGACCGGAAATTAAAGCATCTAGCTGCCACACTACAGGATAAAAACCCCTTGTTTTACTCCTACCGCCGCGTGTACCTGGAAGCAGAGCCTGCTACAGGCAATATTTCCAGCTACTCTATAGAGGGCGTTCAGAAGCTGATCTTTAATGATTCGCTGCACTACGCAGTAAAAGCCAACTTGTAAAACATCCCTATTTATACTATAAACATTTATTATATTGCTACACTAAAAGGCTAATAGTGTAGCGTTTGCCTTTTTTATACTATACCGGTTGCCACCTATGCGCATACTTCTGCTTGCCGCCTTATTTGCTTTATACTTTACTTTGCCAGCCGCCGCACAGCAGCGCAACTGTGGCACAGAAGCTTACATACAAACGTTAAAGCAAAGCGATGCCGGCTTTGAGCAAATGCATGAGCAGGCCCGGCAGGCGGTGCAGCAGGCATTAAAGCAGCAAAACAATGCACAGTACCTGCGGCAGGCTGCCAGCACCATTACTATTCCCGTAGTATTCCATGTGCTTTATTACAACTCAACGCAAAATATTTCGGACGAGCAGTTACTGTCGCAGCTCAGCATTCTGAATGCAGACTTCAGAAGAAAGAATGCAGATGCTGTTAATACACCTTCTTACTTTCAGCCTTTTGCGGCAGATACCGAAATTGAGTTTTGCCTCGCAACCATAGATCCCAACGGAGACCCCACTACAGGCATTACCCGCACCCCTACCACCCGAAGCTCTTTCAGCTACTCCACCGAAAATGTTAAGTATACAAACAGAGGAGGAAAAGATGCCTGGAACAGTAGCCAGTATTTAAATATTTGGGTGTGCCGGATAGATGATAACATCATAGGCTACGCTACCCCTCCCGGAGGACCACCAGCAACTGATGGCGTTGTGCTGGATTACACAACAATAGGGGCACCTCCTTTCAATAGGTTTTCTACCAACTACAACCTGGGCCGTACTGCAACACACGAAGTAGGCCATTGGCTGGGCCTGAATCATATCTGGGGTAATGGCTCTACGTGCAACGACTCTGATGGCATAGCCGACACGCCAAACCAACGCGAAGAGAATGTAGGTTGTCCTTCTGGGATGTCTCTCTCTTGCAACGACTCGCCTTACGGAGATATGTATCAGAATTTCATGGACTATACTGATGATGCTTGCATGAACCTGTTCACGCAAGGCCAGGCAGCTTACATGCGGGCTGCCATAAGTACATCAAGGGCAACCATACTTAACTCTCTTGCCTGCTCCGGTACACTTCGCTCAGACTTTAGCACCACCGTTGCAGGCGATACGCTTGTTGTGGCGGGCTATGCTGTTAAGTTTTCTGATGCTTCGGCTGGAGTTAGGCCTACGTCCTATAGGTGGGAGTTTGAGGGCGGCAATCCGGCTACATCAACTGAAAAGAACCCCACAGTTACATATACTCGCCCTGGCATTTACGATGTTAAGCTAACCATTTCGAACGGCTCCTTAACCAGCACAGAGGTGAAAACAGACTATGTGCACGTTACAGTAAACGACTTAGTTGTATACCCTAACCCAAGCTCCGACTTTATAACTATTGAGCAGCCGGCGCGCATTCTGGTAAGGCAGGTTGAGATGGTAAACCACATTGGCCAAACTGTAATTACCGCTGAGGTACGAGACAGGGTGTTGCGTGTTGATGTGCGCGATGTGCCTGCGGGCATTTACTTCCTGCGCATTACCAGCACCAATGGCACCATTATCAAAAAAGTAAGCGTGGTGAGGTAAAAGAGCTTTGGCGTAGGTAATAATAATCGCAGCCGCAAATAGCAACTCTTTTTTACTCCCCCTGCAGCGTAACCACAATAGTGCGCTTGCCGGCATGGTTGCGGTGCTCACACAAGTATACTCCTTGCCAGGTACCCAAATTTAATTCTCCGTTTGTGATAGGCACAGTTACCGAAGAACCTAGTATAGCAGCTTTCAGGTGTGCGGGCATGTCATCCGGTCCTTCTGAAGTATGGCGGTAGTAAGCTTGATTTTCGGGCACCATATGGTTAAAGTGGCTCTCAAAGTCTTGTCTTACAGTAGGGTCTGCATCTTCGTTTACTGTTAGGCTTGCCGATGTATGCTTGATAAAGATATGAGCTAACCCTACACTAAACTCTTCCAACTCCGGCAGCTGTGCCACAATTAGGTCTGTAATTAAATGGAAACCCCGCTTTACAGCTGGCAAACGTATCTCTTTCTGAAACCACATGTTTTTAAAATGAATGAGTGATTAGGTGCACTACTCCAGCTTTAAAGGTAGTTACAAAGTATACTACTGCTCTCGCACAAAGTAGTTTAGCTATAATACTTCGCCAAGAAGTTACCTAATCAATTAACCTCTCGTAAGCCCCGGCATCAGGCGTTGTTACATTGCGGGTCTTTCCTTTCAAGTCGTTGCGTACGGCAGGCAGAAACCTGGCAGCGCCACTAGCCGGTGACAAAGTATCCAATGCGAAATCTGCTTTACCGGGCTCCTTAAACTTAGGGGCTGTGTTTAACTTGTTATCGTTTGCGCTTAATTGGGTTTTGTATACTTCGGTGCGTAACAGGTTGTTACTTATATCTGCACCCACAGGCATCGGGGATAGTAACACCTCATCTACTGTGTTAAAACCATCAGAGTATACAATTGAGTTAACCAATTTAAGTGATGTTGGCTGGTCTTTAACATCGGTGCCAGGTATAAAATCAGTTACTACAAATAAAGGAACCTCGCGCAGAAGCGGGTTATTGTAGCTGACAATTGTAGAGTAAAGCACCTCATAGTTTCCGCCACCCAGGCCGCCAAAGGCGTATTGGCCGCAGTTATGTATCAGCGTATTTACCACCTTCACATCCGAAGTAAAAGCCACAATGCCATCTAAAAACGCATACTGCACAACGCAACCCTCCACTAAAGTGCCCGCCTTGCCAGGGTTACCTATGCGCAGCCCGTAAAGGGTGTTTTTGATGTCGGTATACTTCAGGCTGTTGTTAGAGCTTTTGGTAAGTATGCGTATGCCTTCCCATTGGCCGGGTGCAGTTAAGTACTCTGCTTCGCGCCTGTAACCACCAAATACTACGCGTTCTTCGGGTGTGCCCTCTGAGAGCAGCTGCCCATTAACAAGTAGCACCGACTTGGTGCTGCCATAAATTTTGGTGCCTTTCTCAATGGTTAGCGTAGCGCCTTCCTGCACCAGCACCGTATCCAGCAGCACGTGCGGTTTATCGCTTTTCCAGGTGGTGGTGCCTGTGGTTTCTTTTCTATGGAAATAGGCATTCTGGCCATAAGCCACCAGTTTCACATTTTGCAGTTGTCCGTTTGTCCTGAAAAGTATAGAATCTGCTACCAGGAAAGGAAGATTGGCATCGGTTGGGTTAATGTTAACCTTTACCAGCACATAAATGCTATCGCCGCCGCGCAGCTCCAGGTTATTAACCAAGGGGCTCTGGATGCCGTTAACTGTAAGCTGGTAAGGCGATGCACCTGAACCGGCTAACGCTATTTCGCTTATTTTGACGGCTTTTTTGTTGGGATTGTATACTTTTAAACGCTTGGTTATACTTCCTCGGCTTACAAATACCGTATCAAACAGCACCGTATCGCCAGAGAACCTCAGCACAGCATCAGGGTCTGTGGTAATGATCTCATCTTTAGGCTCACACCCTACTACAGATAGCAGCAGGAGCAGGGGCAATATGGCGAGCAGGTATCTCAAGTATGGTTGTTTAACTATGATTTGTTCTGTTAAAGTATAAAGTAGTGCACCAGAAGGATCAGCAATTTAGCAATTAAACCAGCAACAATAAAAAAGGATGCAGTTTCAGCTTTAATCGCTTGGCTACATCCTTTTTCTATATCTTAAACTGTTGCTTCTGGTGTTATGCTGTTGCTCCCTCTTTTAGCCTTTCAGCATTTTCAGCAATACGCAGCTCCTCTACAAAGTCTTCTATGCCACCATCCATAACATTTGGCAGGTTGTAAACTGTGTAACCGATGCGGTGATCTGTTACGCGGCCCTGTGGATAGTTGTACGTACGAATCTTGTCAGAACGGTCGCCGCCGCCTACCATGCTTTTACGCTGCGCACCTTCGGCCTCAAGCTTTTTGGCAAGCTCTTGCTCGTAAATACGGGAGCGAAGTACTGCCAATGCTTTATCAAAGTTCTTTAACTGCGATTTCTGGTCCTGGCACTGGGCTACTAAACCTGTAGGTATGTGTGTTAAGCGAACAGCTGAATAAGTTGTGTTTACCGACTGGCCACCTGGTCCGGAAGAGCAGAAAAGGTCTTTACGAACATCGTTCATGTCAAGCTCAATGTCAAACTCCTCTACCTCCGGCAATACTACCACAGAGGCTACCGAAGTATGAATACGGCCCTGCGTTTCTGTGGCTGGCACACGCTGTACACGGTGTACCCCCGACTCAAACTTAAGCTTACCATACACGTCCTCGCCAGACATGCCCACGATAATTTCTTTATAACCGCCTGACGTGCCCTCTGTAGCATCGATCAGTTCTGTACGCCAGCCCATTTTCTCAGCAAAGCGCGTATACATGCGGTAAAGGTCACCGGCAAATATAGAGGCTTCATCGCCACCTGCACCTGCCCGGATCTCCATGATGATATCTTTACTGTCGTTTGGATCCTTTGGTATCAGAAGCTCTCTTAAGTATTCTTCCATCTGCTCGCGCTGCGGAAGCAACTCATCAAGCTCTTCTTTGGCCATTTCACGGAAGTCCTCATCCTTTTCTGTTGCAACCACCTGCTTAGCACTATCGATGTTGCTCAGGATGTTGAGGTACTTCTTATATTCAACTACAATCTTGTCAAGGTCTTTATACTCTTTGTTCAGCGCCTTGAACTTCTTCATGTCGCTAGCCACATCAGGCTGTATAAGCAATTGGCTTACCTCCTCAAATCGCTGATTAATGGCTTCTAACTTATCTAACATGTGTCTTGTCTGGTTTTAGGCTGCAAAGATACTAAATTGGCAACTAGATTATGTAATCCATTTTGCCATTGGCAAATAATTCTGCAGCCTTAATTGATTCTATGCTATAACTTTAAATACAGTAGTATAGTTTCCGGACTGCATAAGTATGAATCACGTTTTTCAAATAACTTTATAGACATTATCTATTAAGCGATAAATTAAATCTATCTAAACTATTACAATACTCTCGTCTGAAACCTTTAATTTTGACAGGAGTAAAAAAAGTACGTTTTACAGAACCAGATTAAATCATTATAAAAAGAAATACTATGGCCGTTATACTTGCATCTGACAACGACTTTCAGGAAGTGCTAAATTCAAACCAGAAGGTGGTGGTAAAATATTACGCTGACTGGTGTGGCAGTTGCCGTTTATTTTCGCCTAAGTTTAAGCGT
Source organism: uncultured Pontibacter sp. (assembly GCF_947492645.1). Classification (GTDB taxonomy): domain Bacteria; phylum Bacteroidota; class Bacteroidia; order Cytophagales; family Hymenobacteraceae; genus Pontibacter. The sequence goes on from NZ_CANLMZ010000001.1 coordinate 269,677, forward strand.
ATGTCTGATGATGAAAACTTTGCTAATGTTGCTTTTGTAGATATAAACGCAGAAACCAGCCCAGAGGCGCGTAAGTTGGCAAATGTCACCAACCTGCCTTTTTTCGCTATTTTTAAAAACGGTGAGTTGTTAGACTCAGTAGCGGCAAGCAAAGAAGAGGCGGTAAGAGCCCTTATTCACAAACTAGAAGCATAATAACGTAGCACCATGAAGATACCTGCGATAAAAAAACTTGTAGAAACCTACAACCTGCAACAACTCATGTCTGCTGAAGAAGCCATTGTGGAAGAGCAGCCGTTAGCCATTGAGGTAGAAGGTGACGACGAAGGAGAACAGCTAACGCATGTTTTGGCTGCTGTCTGGATACTGAACCACATGGAAGATAATGGCTCAGACTTTAAAACTGCCCTGCGGGAATACACTAAAAAAGTGCGTGTTTCTATAAGCTAAGGAAGAGACTAAAAGTATAAAGCCCCTGCACAGCTGTTTGTGCAGGGGCTTTATTATTTATTATGAGTTTAGCTTAGCAAAAAAAGCTTCGGCCATTTTCCCACCTGTATCTGTGCAAATGCCCCTGATGTAGTACAAGTACACGCTTCTGAAAACTTCTTCCAGGCTGTAACGGTCCGGAGGAAAGATGACGGGGTTCAATATCATGGTAAGTTGCTCCAGTATAATCTTAGTTACCAGCTGCAGGTTAATGTCTCTGCGGAACAGCGCCTGCAATATACCTTTGTTGATTATATCAGAAATCTGGAAATAAGAATGTGTACTGAAGTGGTTTAAGCAAACCTGCCACACCTCCGGGTACTTTTGCTGAACATCCAGGATAAAAAGCGGATTTGTGTTTTGGAGGTTGTCTAGCCCATCCTGCAGCAGCATCATGATCTCTTCCACGGGGTTATTAGCCTTCGCCAAAAAAGCGGCCTGGAGCTCTTTCTGAGATTCAATGTCAAACAACACCGTCTGCATCACCAAGTCGGCTTTGCCGGAAAACATTTCGTTGTAAGTATGCTTTCTGATATCCAGTTTCCGGATCAAATCATCCTCTGTGTTCGCCTCTATACCCTCTTTTTTAAATATCTGAAGTGTTTCTTCCAGGATTGTTTCCAGAAATGTCATGTAATTTATCTTAAAGCAACTATAGATACTATATAACAAGGCGTTGCCAATGCCATAGCTACGCAAGTTACCATTTTTTGTAACGCTATATTATTCCCAGAAATTCAAAATATTTTTACTGCGGCGTTAAAAGCAGGTAAATACTTACGAAAAACAGCACTTGCACAACGTAAACGTAGGGCGCCAGCTTGTTCTGCTTCCTAAAATCAGCTTTCTGGAAGTATAACTGCAGCAGGAGCGCCACCACCAGCCACCCTGCATAGTTCGATAAAGGAATTTCGCCCTGCCGCCAGCTCCAGAAATCGAACTGCATGGCTACAGGCTCTATAAAAAAATCGAGGAGCACCATTAAAGTGGCGCCAAGTATGGCCTTTGCCACCCAATGCCAATTCGTAAAGTTACTGATATGCCCTGTCGTGTACACCAGCATCAGCCAGTTAAGCCCGATTAGCACAGGCACCTCCCATACTTTAAATCCAAGGGCATCGCCGTAAGTATAATCCCCAAATAAAAGCCCGGTATGTATGCCTATCACCTCTGATAAAAAACCAACGGCAAAAACAACTGCAGCAAAAAGTATAAACGCTTTATTCCAGCATTTATGGAAAGAGAACAGCAGGGTGTTAGTGAGCAGCAGGTTCATGGGGGTCAGGTTCTGAAAATAAACAGGCTCTCCGCTAAACAGCAGGCCCCAGAAACCAACCGCATGAAAAATGACCAGCACAGCCGCCGCTAAAGGCAAGCTGTACTTTTTATACTTGTGCCAGCTGGTTCTGTTTTGATTCGGGGTGATGGTTTTAAGCATGATTGGGTGTTTTTACGGCTTGTTGCGGTGCAGGGGCTAACTCGCCTACTATTTTAGCAGACAGCAGGCACAGCGGGATGCCCCCACCAGGATGTACGCTGCCACCGCAGAAGTATAGGCCTTTTAGTTTACTGCTAAAGTTGGGATGCCGCAGGAAAGCTGCCATCTTGTTATTAGAGCTACTGCCATACAATGCGCCGCCAAAAGAGGATGTCTTGCTTTCGATCAGCAGCGGGTCCAGCACTTGCTCCTCTTCTATAAGTTCTATAAGCGGTTCGATACTTGTGCCCAGCATTTTGCTCAGCTTATTAAGCACGGCCTGTCTTGTACCTGCTGTTAACCTCTCCCAGTCCTGGCCCTGGTTATGCGGCACATTCACCATCACAAACCAGTTCTCGCTATCAGCTGGTGCATCCTGCGGGGCTGCTTTGGAGGTAATGTTGATGTACACAGTCGGATCAGGGCTTATTGTTTTATACTTAAAGATATGTTCAAATTCTGTTTTATAGTCTTCGCTGAAAAAGATATTGTGCACGTGCAGCGCCGGAAACTGCTGCTTTATACCCCAGTAAAATATCAGCGCAGAGCTGGATCGTGGTTGCTGTAGCGTCTGCTCTGGTGCCTTCTGGTTAGGCAGTAGCTTGCGGTAAGTTGGCACAATATCCATATTGCTTACAACTAGGCTGGCGCTATACTTGCCTTTACTCGTTTCTATGCCGCTTATACTTGCACCTGATGTTAAAATCTGCTTTACAGGCTCGTTATACTTAAACACCACACCGAGTTCTTCTGCTAACTTTACCAAACTGGCTGCAATAGCATGTATACCGCCCTCCGGGTAAAAGGCACCTATGTTGTGCTCCAGGTGCGGAATAATATTTAGTGTGCCCGGTGCTTGGTATGGGTCAGAGCCATTGTATGTAGCAAACCTATCCAGTAGCTGCACAAACCGCTTATCAGAAAATTGCTTTGCATTTGCCTGGTGCATAGTGGTGGTAAGGCCAAGGTCCGAGAGGCAGCTCAGCGCCTTCAGCACATCCGGGCTAAGGTACGTATCCAGCCTGTGCAGCGACTTCTTCAGGAATGTATCTGCTGTTCCTTTATAGAGGCGCGCGCTCTTTGCCAGCGCCTCCACTACTGCCTCCTTGGGAACTTGCAGCTGCTGGTGTACTTCCGCTGCAAATTTATCGGCATCAGCATAAGCTTTTACATGGCTGCCATCGGGCCAAAAATAATGGGTAATCGGGTCGAGGCGTTTGTAGGTAAAGTAGTCAGCGGGATTGCGACCAGCCAACGTGAAAAGTTCATCCACGAGGTGTGGTAGCGTGAACAGCGAGGGACCGGCGTCAAACCTATACTTGCCGAGCCAAAACTCCTGCATTTTGCCACCAAAGGTTTCGTTTGCTTCAAAAACAGTTACGCTGTAGCCTTTTACAGCCAGCCGTATACTTGCTGCTATGCCCCCGATTCCTGCTCCTATAATGGCCGCCTTTGTCATGTTATGAATGTACGCAGTTTTGATTTCTCCTGCACTTAACTGCCAGGGTAGCACAAAGGTTTTATGTTTTATACTTTCCCGAACACACTTCTGTAGATTGGTTTGCGCATGCCAAACTGAAACAGCATGAGCGGGTAAAGCAGCACATCCAATAGTTTAAAGCCGGTACTGTAGGTTATAATGTCATGGATAATGGCACCGGCTCCGTTTTTGGAAACCAAATGCTTGTGGTGCCACAGGCGCAGGGGAGAAGGAAGCTCTTGCCCCTGGTCTACAAAGTATGCTTCCCTATCGGTTATACTTCTTTCAGTAATCAGGCTTGTCCACCGAAAAGATTTAATGCCTGTTTGCAGTTCTACCTCCACCACATCGCCAGGTTCAGAGCCATCGAAGCGCAGCAGCCGCAGCTTGGGGTAGGGCGGGGACAGCCTCCGGAACAGCTTCTCGTCGAAGGCATTAAATACTGCCAGGTAGTTCTGTGCTACGGCTGTTCTTAAATGGAGCTGCATGGTTTATTTACTGTATTTTTAAATAGATGATCTGCAGAAACTGCGGGTTATTTCATACTTTATAACCTCCTCCGGCAGCCAAAGTTATACTTCAGGCAAAACAAAAGCCGCTACAATTAAACTTGCAGCGGCTTTTTATACTTGTTACGGATCAAACCTTAATCTTGAACCCATTTATACTTAGCTCAGCAGGTTATCTATATCCTCTTTTGTAAGGCTTTTGATGATTGTTTCGTCGGTGCTGATAAGATCAGTTACCAGTTGTATTTTGCGGTTTTGCAAGGCAAGGATTTTTTCCTCTACAGTATCTTTTGTGATAAACTTATAAGTAAATACTGTGTTCTGCTGGCCTATACGATGCGCTCTATCCACAGCCTGTGCCTCTACAGCAGGGTTCCACCAAGGGTCAAGTATAAACACATAATCCGCGGCAGTTAAGTTTAAGCCCACGCCACCTGCTTTTAGCGATATCAGGAACACTTGTATACTTTGGTCGGTCTGGAAACGCTCTACCTGCTCGTAACGGTTTTTGGTGTTTCCATCAAGGTAAGTATAGCTGATCTCGCGCTTATCCAAAGCTTTGCGTATAATCTCCAGGTGCTTTACAAACTGGCTAAAGATAAGAACCTTGTGGCCTTCCTTTACTACATTCTTGGTCATGTGCAGCACCTCCTTCAGCTTAGCCGATTCGCCCTCATAGCCTGGATCAGTCATAAGGGGGTGGTTTGCAATCTGGCGTAGCTTGGTAAGGCCCTGCAAAAGCATAAACTGGGTGTTACCACGCCCGTTCTCTTCCAGGTTCTTCAGTATCTTGTTGCGGTAATATGATTTTGTCTCTTCGTAAGCATGCTCCTGCTCTTCCGTCATTTTACAGAAGATAGTCTGCTCTATTTTTTCGGGCAGCTCTTTGGCCACCTGCGATTTGTGCCTGCGAAGTATAAATGGCTTTATGAGCGCGTGAAGCCTGCGTGTTTTATGCTCGTCCTTGTCCTTTTCTATCGGCTTTAAGAACTCGTTCCGGAAAAAATGCTGGTTACCCAACAAACCAGGGTTGATAAACGACATCTGCGACCACAGGTCCATGGTGCTGTTCTCTACCGGCGTACCCGTAAGTATAAGCCTGTGCCTTGACTTTAGTTCTCTAACAGATCGCGAAGTATTTGAATCTGGGTTCTTTATCGCCTGCGACTCATCCAGTATGATGTAATCGAAATAATATGATTTAAGCAGATCTGCATCTAATCGTACAATGCCGTAAGAAGTCAACACCACGTCATACTCCTGAAACAGCTCTACATTTTTTTCGCGGTAGGTGCCTGTGTAGTTTAGTATGCGCAACCCAGGAGTAAATTTCTGGGCTTCGTTCATCCAGTTATATACCAAGGAGGTAGGCATAACAAGCAGCGAGGCAGCTTCGGCTCCGTTCTCTTTACGATACTGCAGCATGGCCAGCGTCTGTACTGTTTTGCCCAGGCCCATATCATCTGCAAGGCATCCGCCAAACTTATAGTTTTGCACAAAATGCAGCCAATTATACCCAGCTTTCTGGTAAGGCCGAAGCTCCCCTATAAAACCTGCCGGCAGAGGCTGGTCTTCTATAGATTCGAACTCGCGCAGCTTCTCCAGTTTACGGCTCATGGTTACTGTTGCCAGGTTTCCGTTCTGTAAGTCGTTAACCAGCGCCATGTGGTGCTTTTTAAGCGTGAGCTGCTCCTCGCCCTCGGCAAACGCAAAAAGCTCTATGTACTGCGTAAACCACTCTTCGGGTATAACAGCTATTTGCCCGTTTGGTAGTATAAATTCGCTGTTTTTGGTAAGTATATGGTTTTTAAGCCTGATAAATGGAATTTCAAACTCGCCAAACCGAACTGTCCCGTAAATGTCAAACCAATCGTTTTTTTCGGTTATACCTACATCCAGCGTTATCTCGCCTATAAAGTAATTCTTCCCGTTTTTCTCTGTTTGCTGCACCGTAAACCCCAGCTGCTCCAGTTCCTGTAGGTTACTGTTTAACCAGGAAAAAGCTTCGCTTTTATCAAGCACGGCCTGTCCGTTTTTAACTTCTAAGGCACGCTTGTTCAGCTCTTTTGCAAATTCTTTTTCGTGGTTAAGGTCCCGTATCAGCTTATGGAAAACGTACGTATCAGTTGTTTTCTCCATGCTTACGCTAATGCGCTTTGCCTCCTGCGTTTGCACCAGGTGCTGCCCATACATGAACGCCAGGTTAAACATAATCTTACTCCTTCCGCGATCTGCTTTCTGCTCTCCGTTTACTTTAGAAGCAACGGCATCCGTAGCCAGAATTTCCGAGAAAGTCAGGAATGGGCTTGGCTCAAATTTTTCGTCTTTGATATCGAACCCTTTGGCAAACACATCAAACGACTCCAGCAGCGGAGCCACAAACTTGCGGTAGTAGTTTTCCTCTAAAGAGCGCGGTATGGCAATAAACTTCTTATTAAGGAAGGGCTGCAGCTTTTTACCGTCTATGGGTTTGTTAAAGCTATACACCACATCGTTCAGCATTAGCCAGGCTGGCTCATAGCAAATCAAAGAGGCGTTTTTGTACTGGAATTCCAGCTTTTCGCCAGCATACCTTATCCTCGGGAAATAGTGCGTGTTATCCTCATTCCGCATAAAGTGGAACAGAACAGAGGCTTTTTCGGGAGCCAGCTTTATTCTTTTCCAGGTCGGCTCTCCGTCTTTGCCCATGATAAAGGTATTTTTATCATTCCGCAGCAACTCCATTATCTTGCCCATGCGCCCCTGTATGTAGTGGCTTATAGTCTCCTGTAGTGTTTTATCTCCTTTTTCAGAGTCGTATACTTTCAGGAAAAAATCGACAGGAGATATTTTTTTTGTGGCAAAGCGTTTCAGTACCGCATCCTGCTGTATCTGGTCTATTAGCTGTATTAGTTTAAAATCATCAGCATCCAGGCGTGAGGAGAATTCGTCGGCATTTTTGGCAGAGATATTCTGGTGCTGCAGGGTAAGTTGGCCTTTAGAGTTTACTTGAACCACAAAAGATTCGAACAGGTATCCCAAATATTCGTGTTCAAACAAAGAATAAACTACCTGAAAAGGCTGAGTGGTGTAAACTTTCATGCCAAAGACAATTTTAGGACTTCAAATTTAGTCTTAAAAAGGCTCATTTCCTATCGAAAAAACCGCCCTTGGCTATAGTTAGGCTGCTATTGACTAAATTCTGAGATAAACAGAAGAGCAGGCCTAAAGTTTTGATTTTATACTTCTGAAAAGGAAATAATAATTGGCTTAGAAGTATATGTAATTGCTTGGTAGGGGGGAGAGAGCAGCGATTGAGAGTATAGTGTTACAGATTTTCGGTTACAGACATGGCTGCTGCTTTACGTGCTGGCCTAATAGACACCAGCAACGTAATAATTATGATAGCCAAACCGGTAAAGATAAAATCCTCTACCTCCATTTTTACCGGGTAAGCCTCTACCACAGAGGTAGCCATACCCATGCTCACCAAGCCAAAGTTTTGCTGCAGGTTGCAAATAAGCATACCTAGGGTTAAACCGTAGGCAGCCCCGATAAACGCAACCAGGGCACCTTCAAAAAGAAATATATTCCGAATGGTACTGGCTGTAGCCCCCATAGAGGCAAGTATGGCAATATCCTTTTTCTTATCTATTACAAGCATAGACAGCGAGAAGAAGATGTTTAGTGAAGCAATGAAAAGTATAAAGGCAAAAGTGATGAACACAAACAGCTTTTCTACCTTAACGGCCCGTAGCAAACTGGTGTGCTGCTCGTCGCTGTTTTGTATCTTAAACGCTGGCCCCAGCAACTCCTGCAATTGCCGCTTTACCTGTTCTATACGGAAGCCCTGCTCTACTTTAAGCTCTAAGGCCGTTCGCCGCCGGCCATACTCCAGTAACTCCTCAGCAAAATTGAGAGGCACAAACACATACGCATCATCATACTGGCGCTCAATGGCAAAAATACCTCCTGGCGTTATGTTAAGGCTGTTAAAAGCGCCTTCGGGGTTAAGCGGGTTGAACTTTGTATTGCGGGGATACAGGAATTGCAGCGGCACAAACTGGTTATTGGGCCTTATCGAGAGCTGGTATTGCACTCCTCGCCCAATCAGCGCATGGTAAGTGTCGTTATAGATTAACTCGGTGTTTCCCTCAACCACCGATTGTGCAATCTCGTTCTGCTGGAAAAAGTTTTCGCTTACGCCCTTTACTTTAACCACCATTTGCCTGTCGTTGTAGCGTAAAAGGGCATTATCCTCTATCACCTCTGATACTACGGCCACACCCGGCGTATTCCGGATTCGGTTCATAAACTCCGTATCCGTTTCAAAAGATTTGCCCTCGGCTGCTGTAACTTTTAAGTCAGGGTCGAAGCTGGAGTAGATTTCTCGGATTAGATCTTCCAGACCATTGAAAACGGAAAGCACAATGATAAGCGCAGCAGACCCGACAGCCACACCTATCATAGCAATGTTGGATATAATGCTGATGATGTTCCTCTTCTTTCTAGAGAAAAAATATCGCTTCGCTATCAGAAAAGGTACATTCATTTATTTCGTTACTTCGTTGATTGTTATTTGTTATTCGAGTTCAACAATATAGCAATTTAGCAATCAAACTACTTCCAGGCTTTTACAATTAGACCTGTGCCTGACGGGTGTTTTCCATTTACATCCAGCCAGTTCAAAATCATACTTACCGGGAATGTAAGCAGGTAGTAGAATGGCAATATCAGAAAAAATATTTTGGAAGTGTTCAGCATCAGCATTGGGTACTTCATGGATAAGCGCCACGAAATTTGCCCCGGCTTGCCATAAGAATAACGGGCATCCACTCTTCTGAATCCGGCCAGCTTTAGTTTGTCCTGAATTTCCTGGATGTTATAGCCGTCACGTACGTGCTCCTCAATAAAAGAGGTTTCGTCGTCGCCGTGCACATCGGAGCCCCCCTGGTCGGATGGGGTAGAGATAAGCAGCATACCGCCGGAGCGCAACGATGCCTGAAAGTTTTTGAAAACCTCCACATCCTCCAAAATGTGCTCCATCACATCCACAGAAAGTATGAGGTCGTAATTGTTAGGCTCTCTGTACTTTACGAGGTCTCCGATTTTAAACAATACGTTATGCCGGCCTATAGTTCTGATAAAGCGATTACTGTCTGATATCTGCTCTTCTTTAACGTCTACAGCCAATATACTCCACTTGCGGCTCATGCCAGACAGGAAGTAAGTATATTGCCCAAAGCCGGAGCCGGCATCCAGAATATGTTGCTCTTTGCCTTTGCGGTTAGCAGCCCACTCGCGCAGTTCTTTGTGCACGTGCCAGGTACGCAGCAACAGCAGGTCTAGTAGGTTATAAAATACACGGCGAAGAAAAGGTGTTTTGTTAAATACATCGCCAAGCACGCGCTTTATAGGGTCGTACTGCATAGGGTGAATAAAGCTTATGCTTCTATTTAGTATAAGTATCGTCGTCTTCGTCCTCTTCTGGTGCCGGCGGTATTTCCAAGCCTGAGAAAAGCTTGTCCATGTTGGCAGCATACTCTGCGCTGTCGTCCAGGTAAAAGGACAGCTCAGGAATTACACGAACCTGGCTTTTGATGCGTTGCGCCAAATGGTGACGAATTGTTTTGGTATTTAACCTAACTTCCAACAGCAGTTCCTGCGGGTTAGGGGCCATCATAACACTTAGGTAAGTGCGGGCCAGACCAAGGTCAGGCGATACGCGCACAGTACTTACTGATATAAAAGCGCCCCCAAACAGATGCGGAACTTCCCGTTGAAAGATATCCGCCAGTTCTTTCTGAATCAGGCGCGAAAATTTCTGTTGTCTTTTACTTTCCATACGAAGATGCAAATATCATATTAATTTCGCATTTTTACCCCAAAAGCGCCTTACTCATTTTGAGATAGGCCAGTTTATAGTTTCTTCTAACTCCGTCTTTCCTTGATTAGTTACTTCCGAAGCATACTGCCTTCCCGACTGATCCTGCTGGTTATAATTTACCTTGCTATTCAGCTGCCTTTAATTTTGCTGCGGGTTACACCCACATCGCCGGAGCTACTGCACATGCTGGTTGGGGAGCGCCTTGCCGACGGCTTTAGCATGTACCGCGATGTGTATGATAACACGGCACCGCTATCTGCCATGGTTTTCTGGATGCTGGACCTGCTTTTTGGGCGTTCATTTCTGGCTTACCGGTTAACTGCTGTTGTGTTGCTTCTGCTACAAGCTATACTTCTTAACAGCACGCTTAACCGCCACAATGTATATGCTACCAAAGATTATATTCCGGCACTTTTATACTTGGTGCTAGGCAGTATCTCCTTTGAGTTTAACATGCTTACGCCGCTACTCATAGGAAATACATTCATTATACTTTCGCTACCTTACATTGTCACGTTATCAAAAGAGGGCTTCGATAACAACAGGTTATTTGTGGGCGGGTTTATACTTGGGCTGGCTGCCCTTTGCTATTTGCCATTAGCTATGTTTTTGGTAGTAGGCGCATTTGCCGTCATCTTTTTTGCATCTAACACCTTTCGTAGCTTCTTGCTCATGCTTTGCGGCTTTAGCTTTCCGTATGTGGTGCTGATGACCTACTATTTTTATAACGGCGCTTTGGCTGAGTTTCTGGAGATGCACTTATTCCGCCCCTGGCAACTACAGGTTAATTTTTTGAGGCCTCCCGCAGATGTGGCTAAACTAATGGCGATACCTGCTTTAATTGCCATACTTTCCTTTATGAGCGCCTCCTCGCTTCCACAGCGCCTTGTGTTCCAGGTTAAGTTTCAGCAGCTGATGGCCGTTTGGATGGGAGTTGCTTTACTTGTTATGTTTACACGCGAGGAAATTACAGTTGCCACATTTATACTTTCGCTTCCGCCAATCGCATACTTCAGTCAGTTCCTGTTCACATCAGGGCAAAAGCCTTGGGTACTTAATACGATTATACTTGTAGCGCTGGCAGGTACTGTTATCCTGCGTTATCGCTCTGTGCTAGGCATCAATCAATACCTTTCATTAGATGAGTCGCCGCTACTTTTAACCGATGCGCCAGATACATCTATCAGCAACAGCACAGTTTTAGTATTAGGTAAGGATTTTAACTTTTACATTCAAAACAAGCCTGTAACGCCTTATCTTAACTGGGAACTGTCGCAGCGCCACTTCGGAGATCTCGATGAATACCTGTCTGTATTTGAAATCTCCCAAAATTTTGAACGTGAAATGCCCACTTATTTAATTGATAAAGAAGGGCTAATGGCTGAACTGAAGTATAAATTGCCTGCTGTATTCGGGAAGTATGAGCAGGATCCGCGTAATAGCAACATATATAAGCTTAAATAAAAAATAGCTGCCTTAGCAGGCAGCTATTTTGTTTACTCTGTTCAGGTGGCGGCCACCTTCAAATTTTGTCTCTAAAAACACTTTCACCATTTCCCTGGCCACATCTTCAGTTACAAACCTTGCTGGTATGCAAAGTATGTTTGCGTTGTTGTGCTCACGGGCCAGTTTTGCCAACTCTGGCGTCCAGCACAGGGCGGCGCGTATCTCCTGGTATTTATTTGCCGTCATGGCTACACCGTTGCCGCTACCACAGATAAGTATACCTAATTGGGCATCGCCGGCTATTACGGCTTTGGCAAGCGGGTGCACATGGTCGGGGTAGTCTACAGATTCTTCTGAGTCAGGACCAAAATCCTTACTTTCATAACCTAATGCAGTTAATTCCGCCTTCAGCATACTTTTGTAAGTATAACCTGCATGGTCCCCGCCTATTGCTATTTTCTGTGCCATTATATAGTGTTGTTTTCGTTTAGTCGCTTCAGGTCTTTTGCTCTGATCGATTTTGATATGCTTATACTTGCCTCATAAAGCAGCATAAGCGGCATTGATATCAGTAGCTGGCTAATTACATCCGGAGGTGTAATAATTGCCCCAATAATCAATATTACTATGAAAGCATGTCTTCTGTACAACTTCATCGTCTCGGCAGTAACTAGCCCTGCCTTCGTCAGGAAGTATACAATTACCGGCATTTCAAACATGAAAGCACATGCCAGGCAAAGCGTTGTTAATGTTGATATATACGAAGAAAGATCAAATTCATTTATAATGCTTGGGTCTACCTGATAACCCGCCAGAAAGTTGATGGAGATAGGTGAGACCACGTAGTAGCCAAAGAGCAGCCCCATCGCAAAAAGTATAGATACAAAGAAAACTGCTCCTTGTGAGTTCTTCTGCTCTTGTGGGTACAAACCGGGCTTTACAAATCGCCAGATCTCCCAGAATGCATACGGGAACGCACAGGCCAGGCCAAGTATAGCCGACACCAGCAAGTGCATTGTAAACTGGCCACTCATCTGCCTGCTTTGTATCGTAAAGCCCATCTCTTTAATGCAAAGCACATCAGAGCCTATACTTTCGCCTACCTCGCACATTACTCTGTAGCTTAGAAAGTCAGGGCGCGAGGGCGCAAGTATAATATCATGAAACACAAAGCCTTTCGCCAAAAAAGCTATGGTACCGAAGATAAAAATAGAGGCTAACGCCCTGATAATGTGCCACCGCAGCTCTTCTAAATGGTCCACAAAGGACATCTCGTGCTTCGGCTCATCATCCATGTATGGTTGGTCCATCAAAATGGGTCCTATTCTTTATTAGTAAGCGAATAACGGGTAATCCTGCATCCAGCTGTTAATGTCTTTGCGCACCTCGCTGATCTTGCTATCGTTATCGTGGTTTGTCAGCGTAACATCTATCAACTCTACAATGCGGCTCATATCAGTTTCTTTCAGGCCTCGTGTTGTAATTGCTGCAGTACCCACACGCATACCTGATGTTACAAACGGTGATTTGTCGTCAAAAGGCACCATGTTCTTATTGATGGTAATGTCTGCTTTAACTAGTGTATTCTCTGCCAATTTACCTGTTAAGCCCTTAGAGCGCAGGTCGATCAGCATCATGTGGTTATCTGTGCCACCAGAGATAATGTTGTAACCACGCTCTACAAAAGCTTTCGCCATTGCCTGCGCGTTTTGCTGCACCTGCTTCACGTAAGTTAGGTAATCATCAGAAAGTGCCTCAAAATAAGCTACTGCTTTTGCTGCTATCACGTGCTCCAGGGGTCCGCCCTGTGTTCCCGGAAAAACAGCGCCATCCAAAACAGACGACATCATGCGGGTTTCGCCTTTTGGAGTCTTCAGGCCAAATGGGTTTTCGAAATCTTTACCCATCATGATCATGCCGCCACGTGGCCCACGAAGCGTTTTGTGCGTTGTGGTTGTTACAATATGGCAATGCTCGAAAGGGTTGTTTAACAGGCCTCTGGCAATTAAGCCGGATGGATGAGAAATGTCAGCTAAAAGTAGAGCACCTACCTCATCGGCCGCTGCACGCAATTTTTTGTAGTCCCAGTCGCGGCTATAAGCAGAGGCTCCGCAGATGATAAGCTTCGGCTTTTCACGACGGGCAGTTTCTACTACCTTGTCAAAATCGATTAGACCAGTTTCCTGCTCAACACCATAAAAAGACGGCTGATACAGCTTACCAGAGAAGTTTACAGGTGAACCGTGGGTTAAGTGACCACCATGCGACAGGTCAAATCCAAGAATCTTATCGCCTGGTTGCAACACAGCCAACATAACAGCGGCATTAGCCTGAGCACCTGAGTGTGGCTGTACGTTAACCCATGCTGCACCAAATAATTCTTTAGCACGGTCTATAGCCAACTGCTCTGACAAGTCAACTATTTCGCATCCGCCATAATAGCGTTTGCCTGGCAGCCCTTCCGCATATTTGTTTGTCATCACGCTGCCCATAGCTTGCATTACTTGCTCCGAAACAAAATTTTCGGAGGCAATTAGCTCTATGCCATGTGTTTGGCGATCTTTTTCCCTAGCTATTAAATCGAATATTGCTGTATCTTTTTGCATTGCTTATTGTAGATTTTATGTGTTCAAAATTAAAGTATGCCCCGCAATAAACCAATGTTTCAGGTATTTATCTACGAAGGGTACCTTAAGCCTTGCTCATAATTAAATTATGTCTTTAAAAGACGAAGCCGCTTCTGCTGGGCAGAAGCGGCTTCGTCTTTTTATACTTACAAACTACTTATCTTTTAAACACTTTCACTTGCTGTACTTTGCCTTCAAGCTCTACGGTTAGTATATACATGCCGCTTTGCAGCTTATCGTAGAATGGTAAACTAATTTCGTTATACCCCTTTAGTATAACTACTCCTGTACTGATCACTTGCTTTCCGTCTATTGCATGTAGCTTTAGCGCTGCTTTTTCGCTGACATTAGACGTAAGAATTAGCTTTGAATCGCGGCTTAAAGGGTTTGGTGCCACAAGTAACTGCATTGGCTGTTGTGTAGCGTTCAACTCCACCGAAACCACTTTACTGTATTCGAAAGTGCCATCTACGTCTACTTGCTTTAAGCGGTAGTATAACGTTGTCTCATTACCATTATAACGGTGTGTGTAATTGTAATTTAAAGCGACTGCACTGTTTCCAGCCTTACTCTTTACTGAAGCCACCTTCATAAAATTGCCCATTGTGCCTTCCGCCACCTCTACATCAAAATGAGAGTTATCTGTTTCTGTTGCAGTACGCCACTCAAGCAAAACAGCTTTACCTTTAGTTTTAGCGGTAAATGACGTTAGCTCTACAGGTTGCGGCCCAATAGAATTACCATTTATAGTTAAAGTACTGGAAGCAGAACCTTGCGTATGCACTATTGAACCAGTATGCTGCACACCATCCTCTGTTTTAGTAGTAGGCAAGTACTTTAGGTAAATAGTGGTAGGAGCTAGTTTATTATTAACAACATTTCGCAAGGCCAAAAATCTACTATATGTACCTTCTCTAGACAATGAAATTGAATAAACGTTATTAGGATCCGTAACATCTATAGAGACAGGAGTTCCATTAGTTAAACCATCGCCACTAACAATATATTCTTCTACCACTTCACTATTAGCCGCTACATCCTTAAAGTTTATTGTGCTAGGAGTAACTGTGATGTTTGCGTTTAAAACAACGTAGGTACCTGTACTTGCAAATTGGCCACCAGCAGTTTGTACTTTTAATGTACCTGTTGTTGCACTTGCAGGCACAAGTAAAGTAATTTCTGTTCCTGCACTATTTACAGTAAAGCCAGAGGAGGTAATTGAACCACTTCCTACATAAACTCGTGTCGCACCCGTAAAATTGTATCCGTAGATTTTAAGTGGTGAGCCTATATATCCTGCTCCTGGATCAAAAGAAGTAATAACTGGTGCAGATGTAACAGTATATATACCTGCTGTAGTTACTTGGCCATCATCTGTAACAACCCTAATAGCGCCTGTTGAGGCTAAAGTGGGCACGTTAATTATGATTACATTATCTGCGCCACCATAAATAAAGTCTTTCCTATCTACATATCCGCTACCAATATACACTCGGGTAGCATTTGTGAAATTACTACCGACTACAGTTACCTGAGAACTCACATCTCCAGCCTCAGGGTAAAAGGAGTTAACGATGGGCGCACCTTCTACTGTGAATAGTAGTGTGCTCGCTTTTCTACCTGTTGTAGATACTACCGTAATTGCTCCAGAATAGGCTGTTTTTGGAACGGCAACTTTTATTTCAGTATCTGTCTTACTAATAAATGTAGATGTAGTACCTCCTGCAAAACTTACAGAAGTGGCATTTCCAAAATTCTTACCTGTGATTGTTACTACTGTGTTAACAGTTGCACTAGTTGGTTCAAAGCCATCAATAACAGGAAGAGTTGCATCAAGTTTGAAAGTTTGTGAACTACTACCCTGACCGCCAGCCGTCAACACCCTTACTGTGCCCGTAGAATAAGCCGCCGCAGGAACCAAAATTGTTATGGTATTATCGTCTACTACTGTTATATCTGTTGTTGAACTGCCACCAACATACACTCTTATGGCATCTTTGATATTTTCGCCCCGGATAGTTAGGGTAGTTACCCCTGCCTCTCCCTCTAGAGGAGATATTTCAGTAATAACAGGAGCGCCACTTACAGTAAATGTTGACTTAGAGGCTTGCCCATTATTAGATTGAACTTTAACTGCACCTGTAGTAGCTGTTGGCGGCACGTCTACAATTACGTCACCAACTTCGTTTACTGTGAATACTGTAGTAACACCACTACCGAAGTAAACTCTGGTTGTGCCCGTTAAGTTTGCTCCCTTTATTGTTACTGTTGTTCCTACTGGTCCGGCTTCTGGTTCGAAAGACGCAATAGTTGGAGCGCCAGTAATGTTAAAGGTAGTTGCACTTGTGGCACGTCCTTCATTTGACTGCAGGATTGGCTTCGCCGATGTAGCAGTTGCAGGAATTACTACTTTAATCTGAAAATCATCTATTACTGTTATACCTGTTGTATTACCACTACCAAAATAAACACGGGTTACACCGGCTAAGTTGGTTCCTCTAAATGTCACCTCTTCTCCAGCAACCCCACTAGTTGCAGAAACTGAACTAATAGTTGGAGCCAAAGGCATTTGGAAAATCTCATTCGATTTACTAAGCACATACCCGCTAGCGTTATTTACTCTTATCCTTCCTGGATTAGCAGTCACCGGAACCTGCACACTTATTTTTTTCCCGCCATCTAAGATATCAAAAACAGTTGTAGAGCCATTCCCAAAGTATACTCTGTTTGCTGTAGAGAAATTCGTGCCTGTTATCTCCACAACGTCACCTACTTTACCCGATGGAGTAAATGACGTGATAGTAGGAGCACCGGTTTGTGCATAAGCATCGACTATAGCACATAGAACAAGTATGCATTGAAGTATAAGCGCGGTGAGAAGCTTAGTTTTACGAGGGTGGGCGTAAACTTGTGCCATAGCTATATGTAGTGTAAAAAGGCTGATTTAATCGTAACAGTAAATTTTCTGCACAAAATAAGATAATTATTATGTCTTTACAGCAACTTTCGCTTAATATTTTCGTAGCAGAAGCAGAAATTTCTAAAAATCATAAAATCGTATATATAAATAGACATATACAAATTTCCGACTTATATCTTTCTAATCGTCTCTTATAAGGGGATAACGAGGCTAAATTTTATAGCTTTAAAAGGTGATAAAGATATTTTAGCAGGAACATAATTTAATACCAACCATTATTAGCGACGGTGTATAAAAAATCTGATTTTTAACAACTTATCACCTAAACAAATACAATAGCCCACAATAATTACTAACGCTTACGAGCTACTTTATAGGGTTTGTCTAAATTTGCCTGAATAAATAATTTACCTGAATCTAAGTCTAAGGCACACAGGTTTCCGAATGCTGCATTTCTGTAATAAACGCAGCCAGCGTCTAAATTCATTCTGACGTTAGTATGTAATACATCTTTTTTTATACTATGCAAAGGTGTTGGGGTATGTCCATGGAGTAAACGTTTGTTTTTAATCTTGCTTCTATCCAGTTTATAGTTGCGGATATTCAACATAGCATCTGTATCTTTAAAAATATCTTTCTGCTTAAAGTCGAAGCCTGCGTGTACTAAAAAGTAATCCGGGAGTTCAAGGTAGTATGGAAGGGAATTTATAAACTTTACATATTTATCAGGCAATTGCTCAAACTGGTTAATCCCGAAACTTTTTAAAACGAGCTTCTTTTCAATAGAAGTCAGTTTAGCTGCCTTGTCGCCTTTCTTAGCTGCTTCTAATAGCATTTGGTCATGGTTGCCCCTTAAGCAGAAAACCTGGTAGTGCTGCTTCTGAAGATGAAGTATAAAATCAATGACACCCTTACTATCTGGCCCTTTGTTAACTAAATCTCCTAGTATGTATAGCTCATCTGTCTTTTGCAGCTTAAGCTGCTCTAATACCATTGCCTTTAGCGTTTTGGCACAACCATGAATATCAGTTAAAGCGAATCGGGACATAAATGTGAGGTAATGCTACAGGTAAATATAAAAAGAAAAAGCACCTGTTTTGCAGGTGCTTTTTATGTAGCTAAGTGTTAGGTATATTTAATTATACTTGTTGTTATCCAAGTCCGTCTTGTTTGTATTTCGGTTTGGGTTATTTGTCTGAACATTTGCTCCTGGCTCGTCCGGACCGTCTGTATACTTTTTCTTTAGCTCCTCGTGTTCTGCTCTTGTCTGGTTTGGGTCAACGGGCTTTGCGCCTGCCTTAGACTGGCCTCTGCCTGTTGGGTTTCCTTGGTTTTCAGAGCTTGGTTGTGTGTGCTTATAAGATGGCATAATATCCTCCTTTGATTTTAGTTAATGTATAGTTTATGTTCCGCGGCCTTCGTCCTCGGTGCGCATATTATCTGGCGGTGGCACACCGTCGTCGGCATAATCGTTCACGCCAGTTGCCGATGGTCCTTCTGAGGCAGTATCGCTACCAAATCCTTCTTTACCATCACGGTTACCAAAGCCGCCGCGCTGGTGCTCGTTCTTCGGCGGATCTGCACCGGGTATGATATGTCCCGCACGCATTTCCTGTTCGCTGGTGTCATCCTCCAGCACGCGTATCGGCCGCTGGTTAGGCCCTTGCCCTTTCAGCTGCCCTTTGTCATTTTTATCTTCAGCCATAACATTTCTGAATTTATATTTCCTGTGCTTCTAAAATAGAGCAACTGTTTAGTTTTACTCTTTTTTAGGAGCTATGGTTTAGTTCTTTTTAAGACCCCACCTGTTCGCCGCCATTAACATGTATAACCTGGCCTGTAATATAAGAGCCGTCTTCGGAAGCAAGCAACACATAAGCAGGAGCAACTTCAGAAGGTTGACCAGGGCGCTTTAAAGGCACATTAGAGCCGAATTCCTTAACTTTTTTGGCATCAAAAGAAGCTGGTATCAACGGCGTCCAAATTGGGCCGGGCGCAACTGCGTTAACCCTGATTTTCTTTTCAGCCAAATTTTGGGACAGGGATCTGGTGAAGGCTGTAATGGCTCCTTTGGTAGAGGCATAATCCATGAGGTGATGGCTGCCGCGATAGGAGGTAACAGAAGTGGAGTTGACAATACTGCTGCCCTCCTTCATGTGCTCCAAGGCGGCCTTGGTCATATAAAACATGCTGAAAATGTTTGTCTCAAAGGTTTTCTGCAGCTGCTCTTTCGAAATATCCTTCAGGTCCTGCTGCTCGTGCTGCTCTGCGGCGTTGTTTATAAGTATGTCTAGCTTGCCAAGCTCTTTTACTGTTTGCTCTACAGCTTTTTTGCAGAATGCCTCATCACCAACATCGCCTGCAATGATGATGCACTTCTGCCCTTCCTTCTCAATCAGCTGTTTTGTGTCTTTGGCGTCTTTATCTTCATCTAAGTATACTATAGCAACATCTGCACCCTCGCGGGCAAAGTGTACTGCCACAGAGCGTCCGATACCGCTATCACCACCAGTAATAAGAGCCACTTTATTTTTAAGCTTATCGCTTCCTTTGTAGGTATCGCGTATTACCTCCGGCTCCGGGGTCATCTTATACTGATCGCCAGGCTGGTCTTTTTGCACCTGCGCTGGAACAGATTTAGGTTTATTAGTCATAGTTTTGATAGCTTTATAGTATAAATCTGCAATTTGTATTGGCTTAGCTATACGCCTTGTTTTCAGGCTACGTTGTTCCTGGCAACGCAAAGTATGGCCAGCCAAAGCAGTATACTTACATTTATTAGAAACAAAATATGTGGAAAGAAGAGGACAATAAGTTAAAGCGCACCCTTACGTTTAAAGACTTTAAGCAGGCGATGGCATTCATGAACCAGGTGGCAGAGGTGGCTGAAGAAATGGACCACCACCCTTGGTGGAGCAATGTATACAACACAATAGAAGTGGAGCTTACTACACACGATGCCGGCAACACCATCACAGAAAAGGATTACAAACTGGCCGATAAAATAGACCAGCTCTACGATATAATCAAAAGCAGCTAACTGCTACTTATGGCCTGCTGAAGTATAAATACTATAGTCTTACATTTACCATACTTGCTTTATACTTTAGTCTATACTTCGCCTGTCAGCAATTAATAACCAACAAGCAAATATGTAGTATCTTTGTGGTATGCAGGAACCCGAGAAAACTAATTTATACTTGGTGCCAACCCCTATTGGCAACCTAGAGGATATTACCTTGCGCGCCATACGTGTGCTGAAGGAGGTTGATGTTATACTTGCTGAGGACACCCGCACCAGCGGCAAACTGCTGCAACACCTGGGCATCGAAAAGCGCATGCATAGCCACCACTTGCACAACGAGCACAAGGCTACCTCGCATCTGGTGGAGCGCCTGAAAGCAGGGGAGGTAATGGCTTTGATTTCGGATGCAGGAACACCGGGCATTTCAGACCCTGGCTTTTACCTGGTGCGAGAATGCCTGAAGCACGACCTTAAAATTGAATGCTTACCTGGTGCCACAGCCTTTGTTCCTGCCTTGGTTAAGTCTGGTTTTAGTACTGATAGGTTTACGTTCGAAGGATTTTTACCCATAAAGAAAGGCCGCCAGACGCGCCTGCAAAGCCTGGCAACAGAAGAGCGCACCATGATTTTTTACGAATCTCCTCATCGCCTGCTTAAAACACTTACGCAGTTTAAAGAGTATTTCGGAGGCGAGCGCCAGGCATCTGTTTCACGTGAAATCTCTAAAATGTTTGAAGAAACCCTGAATGGCAGCCTGGACGAGCTTGTGGAAATTTTTACCACTAAAGCTATCAAAGGCGAATTCGTACTTGTAGTGGCAGGAGAGAAGGCAGGCAAAGCAACAAGCGCTGAGTAATTATGAAAAGATTTTTAAAGAGAATTAGCTTACTGCTACTGATTCTACTCCTCGCAGTTCAGGCGAAAGCGCAGTTTGAAGGGGTACACATATCGCCAGAGGCTAAGATAAGCCTTATAACCTGCTCTAGCGGCGATGACCTGTATGCGGTTTTTGGGCACAGCGCCGTGCGGGTGCAGGACCCAACCTTAGGTATGGACGTGATCTTTAACTACGGCACCTTCGACTTTAATGAGCCTAATTTTTACCTGAAGTTTGCCAGGGGTAAGCTTAACTACAAACTATCGGCGGCGCACTTCCAGGATTTTGTATATAATTACGCACAGGAAAACCGCTCTGTATTTGAGCAGGAACTAAACCTGACACCAGAGCAAAAGCAGAAATACTGGCTGTTTTTAACAAACAACTACCTGCCAGCCAACCGCTTTTATCTTTATGATTTCTTCTTCGACAACTGTGCCACCCGCATCCGAGATGGCCTGGAAGCCACTTTCCCGGATCAGATCAAGTTCAATATTGATCATTTGGACAAAGATTACAGTTTCCGCAACCTGATCGATTTATACTTGCCGCCGCAGCCTTGGGGAGACTTTGGTATTGACCTGGCACTTGGAGCCAAAATTGACCGCGAAGCCACGCCTTACGAATACATGTTTCTGCCGGATTTCCTTTCGCAGGGGTTTGCCAATGCAACTATAAACCAGAGTGGCCAGGCGGTACCCCTTGCAGGCAAGCCCGTAGCTGTATTTACACAAGAGCCACCAGCAGATAAGCCTTTCGCGTTGTTCACGCCAACCATACTTAGCTGGGCATTATTACTTATAGTAGTAGCGGCAACCTTACTCGATATAAAGAAGAAGCGCCGTTCGCGCACTTTAGACACGCTCCTCTTCTTTGCAGCCGGCTTGCTTGGCATTTTACTTTTGCTGCTTTGGTTTGGCACAGACCACCAGGCAACAGCCAATAACTTTAACCTTTTGTGGGCCATACCAACGCATATGGTAGCCGCATTCTACTTAGGCAAGCGTATATTGCCTGAATGGGTAAGAAGATACATGGAGATATCGGGTCTTATAACAGGTATGTTTGTTTTATTCTGGTGGATACTGCCACAGGAACCACACCTGGCCTTTATCCCGTTGGCATTAACCTTCGCGTTAAGAGCAGAGTATATTGCATGGTTCGAGAAGAAAAAGAAAGAACCGGTAACAGCCAAAGTATAAACCCATAGCTATGAACCTAAAGCAAATCAGCCAAAATCTAAATATACTTGCCCAAAGGGTAGGTGCGTTTATCAAACACGAAGGAGAAAACTTTGACCGCTCCAGAGTAGAGATGAAAGGCTTTAACAACCTGGTATCTTATGTGGATAAACAGGCTGAAGAGCAGTTGGTAGAAGGCCTGCGACAATTGTTACCTGAAGCCGGCTTTATTACCGAAGAGGACACCGACAACACCAAAGGCGAACGCTATAACTGGATTATTGACCCTCTGGATGGCACTACCAACTTTACGCATGGCTTACCTGCCTATTCGGTAAGTGTGGGCTTGATGGATGGTGATGAAGTAGTAGTTGGCGTAGTGTATGAGCCTAGTCGCGATGAGTGTTTTTGGGCCTACAAAGGTGGAGGTGCCTTTTGCAACGATAAGCAGATAAAAGTATCAGATGCCCCGGCTCTTAAGGATTCCCTAATTGCAACCGGCTTCCCGTACTACGACTTTGGCCTGACGCAGCAGTACCTGCAGGTGCTTGGCAGTTTTATGGGCAAATCGCATGGGGTAAGGCGCCTGGGTTCTGCGGCCCTCGATCTTGTGTATGTTGCCATAGGCAGGTTTGAAGGCTTTTTTGAATATAACCTTAACCCTTGGGATGTAGCAGGCGGCGCAATTATTGTGCAGGAAGCTGGTGGCAAAGTCACAAAGTTTACTCACAGCAACGACTTTATTTTTGGCCGTGAGATTGTTGCCAGCAATGGCCATGTGCACCAGGAAATGCTGGATACCATTGCCGAGCATTGGAAAAAATCTGATATCTAAACTTTTTATACCCTCGCAAGGTTACTTATAGCGTATGGTACAGGAACTTATTATACTTGTTGTTTTTCTGGCGGCGGCCTTTTACATGGGCCGTATGTTGTACCGCAGCTTTGCAGCCAAAAGTGGCTGCGTTAAGGGTTGCGGCACCGCCTGCTCTTCCATTGATTTTAAAAAGATACAGCAGGAACTCGATAAGTCAATGGCAAAAAGTTAAGCAGCAGCAGGTGCAAGTTGCATACTTTACTTATTGATTATCAGCAACTACTTCTCTCCCCTAAATCATTAATACTTATAAACCCTGTATCCAAACTTTGTTTTTGCGTATAGTTCTATACTTACAAGTTGAACACAAAACATTTAATTGTTATGCAAGATAAAGTTGAAGAAAGATCCCTTGTGAACGTACTTAACCGCCTGCGCAAAGATGGCTATAAGTATGATTTCAAAGTCTCTGGCGATGGCAGACTTTGTACCATGGAAGAAAAAGACATGTTTGGGCCGGAACAAGTGCGCATCGTAGATTTTTACCGTTTTGAGGGCGAGAGCAACCCCGACGATATGTCTATACTTTATGCTGTTGAAACCAGCAATGGCTTAAAAGGCACTATTTCGAACTCGTATGGCCCTTATGCCGATGAGGGAGTAGACAACTTCCTGAAGCAAGTGGAAGACATGGGTAAAAACCTGGATAAAAAAGACAGATAAAATAACGAGGGCCGATACATTATCGGCCCTCGTTATTTTATCATTTATAAGTATCGCTTCTATTCTTGCCCGTTTCCCCTTTGCTCGCTTTTATCTGCAGGCAGGTTTATGTCCTTTAATTCATCGCTGAGCCTATCGCCACCTTTTATAGCGAAATCAAGTGTACGGATAGGGAACGGAATAACAATGCTGTTTTCATCAAAAGCTTTCTTGATACGGATAATGGCATCGCTTTTTGCGCTAACATAATCAAACTGGCGGCTGTAACTTACCCAGAAGCGTGCTTTAAAATTGATGGAGCTATCGCCGAAGGCATCGTACACAACCTCTATATCACGGTTTTTCTGCCGGTTTTTAACATCTTGTAGCGCCTCAATTACAACTGCCTGTACTCTCTCCAGATCTTCCCCATAAGACACGCCCACATCCAGGTCTACGCGCCGGGCACCATGATACGACAAGTTTGTTACCGGGTTCTCAAACACCATCTTATTAGGAAGCTTTACGATCTCTCCGGTTGGTTTTCTAATGTCTATGGTGCGTAGTGTTATCCGCTCAATTATGCCAAAGTAATCATTTGTCTCGATCATATCTCCTACGCCAAATGGCTTCTGAACGGCAATGATGATCCCTGATATAAAGTTTGCTGCAATATCCTGAAAGGCAAAACCCAGGGCTAAACCTAAAATACCAACACCAGCCAATAAGGAAATAACCACTCTATCGAGCTTGAGCACGCTTAGCACAAAGAAAAAGCCAACAAGCAGCAGCGCCCAGTACAGCAGGTTAGATACTAAATTGTTTAAAGCTGCACTATGAGAAAAGCGGTTGATTACGTTATTAAGGCCATTGCGAATTAACTTTGCTACATAGAAAGTTAAAATAAGCAGAATAAAAGCCACAAATAAATTCGGAAGCAGTAATACAAGGTGGTTACCCCATATCTGTAGCTTATCGAGAAGCAGATCTAGCGCATTGTTTATATCTTTCATCTAGTGGTGTAACTATGTTATTATTTGTGTGCTTAGGCCCATACTTTAGTGCCTTCGGTGCAGTTGCGGCACATTTCAATATCGGCACGCGAGCCTAGTACGGTTTGCCGGAAACGGTTATACGTTGGCCCACGCCACACATTTTTAAAATTGTTTTCCTTTAGGTCGCCTTGCCTGTAAGAGGCATCCTTGTCGAAGCAGCAAGGCACAACTAAGCCATCCCAGGTTATCACACACGAATGCCACATTTTCCAGCAATGGTTTAACAACTTGTTTTTTATAGCATAGCTGCCATCCCCGTTGTTCTCGTACCTGGAGTAATAATCTATTGTGGGGATAAGCGGGGAGCCCTGCTGGTAATCGTATATTTGGGCTGTTTTAAATACAACCTCGTCTACACCTAACTCCTGCGCCAATTGCTGTACGTCTTGCAGCTGATGCTCGTTTGGTTTTACAACCAAAAACTGAAACATAACATGCGGTGTCTTAGACTTGAGCTCCTTCTTCCACTTTATAATGTTACGCGTACCTTCCAGCACCTTATCCAGGTTGCCGCCAACCCGGTAAGCCGCATAGGTTTCCTGGGTAGTTCCGTCAATCGATATAATGAGCCTGTCCAGGCCAGAGGCCACAGTTTTACGGGCAGTATCGTCGTTTAAAAAATGTGCGTTTGTGGATGTTGCTGTATAAATGCCTTTGCCGGATGCATACTTTACCAGCTCCAGAAAATTTTTGTGCAAGTATGGCTCACCCTGAAAATAGAAAATAAGGTATAGCAGCCGCTTGTGCAGTTGGTCTATAGTGCTTTTAAAAAGCTCGTCCTGCAGCATGCCAGTTGGCCTGGTAAACGACCGCAGTCCGCTGGGGCACTCGGGGCAACGCAGATTACAGGATGTTGTTGGCTCTAATGATATACTTAATGGCAGGCCCCAATGTACTGCCTTGCCCGTTATTTTAGAAACAATGTAACTGCTCACCACCTGAACTACATTAAAAGCACGTTGCGGCGTTAGTTTTGATAAGAAATTAAACCCGTCGGTAAGGTGCAGCTTCATGCGTGTAGAATGGTTAAGGTATAAGCTAAGTATAAAGTATACTCCGGCAAAAAAAAGGGGCAGCTGTAGCTACCCCTCTAAGTTATACTTTATGGTTTCAAACGCCAAAATTAGTATATTAATACCTAAATAGCGCTTTTACATTGCCTTGATTATCACTTATCTCGCTTAGGCCGTTATAGCTGTTAACATACACCTTACCACCTTGTGCTATTGTTTTTATAGCGGCCAGGTTAATCAGGTCGTGGTCTCCACGCTGGTATTCCTGATGCACGATAGCAGTAGCGCTTGCCGGATCATAGCTTCCCCAAACAGGCTGGCTAGGAGAAATGAACAAGGTATCTACACGGCCATGTACTGCCTCTGCAGCCACGGTGGCCAGGTCCTCGGAAGTAGAGCCGGTGCCCGCCACGTTCTGGTAACGGTTAAGCGAATCGGTGTGGCTCTGCTGCATAATCGGCTTGATTAGCTTCAAGGCTTTTTCGTGTAGTGCATTGCCGTTATCGACGCCCTCATTGATGTTGATGTTATCCGGCACAATGTTTTTATACTTGCTATGCGCTTTGTAAAGGCTGCAGTAGTGGTCCACACCGGCTAAAACCAATGGTTCGTGTGCATCGTGGAGTATCTTCTGCATGCTGTTGTCAATCTCTATCACAAACTCCCGCACACGCTCGTGCTCTTCGTCTCCTTTTGTAGAGCCAGGCCCGTGCACAATGTTAGTACCATTAACGGTAGTAGTGGAATGCGTAAAGTCCTGGTCATTGCCTTTTATATCAAACTTAAGCGCTTTGTTCATCGACTCCGGCACAAAAGAGCTGATATCAATCGGCCTGATCTTCTCGATAGTTGCTTCGTAAAACGCTACTTTTTCGCGGTACAGCGACAGTATAAAGAAGCGCCCGTTCTGGCTAAGTATAGGCAACACCGGAGTGAAGTAGAAGTGGTCTAACACATACACTACATCCGGCATGGCAATTGGCAAAGTATAGTGCTGCGAAAAGCCTTTGGTGATAAATACAGCTAAGCCTTCTGCCTGGTGGCGCCAAAAGTTTGTATCGCTTAGTAAGGCATCGGCGGGCTTTAAATATTCATCTATTTCAGCTTCAGGCACATCATGCCTTTCCAGTAAAGCCCTGGCTTCTTTTATTTTATTTTTGAAAAGTATGTTGTCCTGGCCGTTAAGGGTTTCCTGGCCAGCCCGGTGAGTTGGTATGAAGATAGAAATGCAAAGTGCATTTTGTGTGTTGTTCTGCACATTAAGCAGTTTCTCAATGTCATTTTTGTTGATCAATGCCATAGTTTGTTTTTGTTAAGTATAAGATCTGAAACAATGTCATTTACTCATTTTAAAGGAGCAATAAGGGGTAGAAATTAAGTACGCATCTATAGTATGAACGGTTATTGATGCGCAAAAGATGAAGTTTCAGCTTAAATAGAGGTACAAAAAAACCGCTGGGCATTCTTGAAATGCCCAGCGGTTAAATTTTTACTATAAAGCAGCAGCTATACCTCTGCCTATCAACTACATACTAAATCACCCAAACAAACTACTGAACACATCTTCTAACCTTCCGAAAGGATGTATGTTGATGGAGAACTTAGTCAGGTCGAGTCCTTTTTTATTGTACTTTGAGATGTAGATGTCCTTAAAGCCAAGTTTTTCTGCCTCGCTTATCCGGTTCTCTACCCGGTTTACGGCACGTATCTCTCCACCTAAGCCTACTTCAGCAGCAAAGCACGAGGTGCTGGGAATGGCCATGTCCTCGAAAGAAGAAAGTATGGATGCGCAAACCGCCAGATCAAGGGCAGGGTCTTCTACTTTTAAACCCCCGGCAATGTTCAGGAACACGTCCTGGGCGCCCAATTTATAACCGCCCCGCTTCTCCAGTACTGCCAGCAGCATGTTCAGGCGCTTGGCATCAAACCCGGTGCTTGCACGCTGCGGCGTACCGTAAGTTGCAGGGCTAACCAAGCTCTGTACTTCTATCAGCAGGGGTCTGTTACCTTCTAGTGTTGCGCCAATCGATATTCCACTAAAAGCATCTTCGCGCTGCGTTATCAGTATTTCGGAGGGGTTGCTTACTTCTCTTAGCCCAGAGCCCAGCATTTCGTAAATACCCAACTCTGACGTAGAGCCAAACCGGTTTTTAGTTGTGCGGAGTATACGGTAGGTCATGTGCCGATCCCCTTCAAAGGTAAGCACCGTATCTACCATGTGTTCCAGTATTTTCGGGCCTGCCAGATTGCCTTCTTTGGTAATGTGGCCGATCAGGAAAACCGGTGTGCCGCTCTCTTTGGCAAACTTCAGTAGTTCGGCGGTGCACTCACGCACCTGGCTCACGCTACCGGCTCCTGCCTCTATAAAAGACGAGTGAAGCGTCTGGATTGAGTCTATTACCAGCACCTGCGGGCGTAGCTGCTCTATTTGCTTAAATATATTCTGTGTGCCTGTCTCGGTAAGTATAAAGCAGTCCGAAGTTTGAGCCATAAGGCGCTCTGCACGCATTTTTATTTGCTGTTCGCTTTCTTCGCCGCTTACATACAGCACTCGTAACCCACTAAGGCTCAATGCAATTTGCAACATCAGCGTAGATTTACCAATACCGGGCTCGCCACCTATCAACACCATAGAACCGGGCACTATGCCACCTCCCAATACGCGGTTAAGCTCCTGGTCCGGCGTGATGATGCGGTGTTGTTCCTGGTAGCTTATATCTGCTATGGGCTTTGGTTTGTTAGATACTTGCGCCGTGCTGCTTCCTACTTTCCAGACGCCGGTAGGGGTGATTTCCTCACGCTGCACAACTTCTTCCACATAGGTGTTCCACTCGCCGCAGGCCGGGCACTTGCCTATCCATTTAGCTGACTGGGCGCCACAGTTCTGGCAGAAGTATGATGTTTTTATTTTGGCCATCTATAGTCGTTAATCGTGTTTTGCTAAACACATGCTTAGTAATTAGGCGCTGCTAAAGAATAATTTATACCTCCTGCGCTACCTGCTCTTGCTTAAAGTATACTTTAAATGTGGTGCCTTCGCCTATTTCGCTGTTCACTTCTATGCGGCCACCGTTGTTCTCGATAATGCGCTTTACGATGTATAAACCAATACCTGTACCCTCTACATGGCTATGAAGACGCTTGAACATGGTAAACAGCTTGTCCTGCTGCTCTTTTTTAATGCCCAGGCCATTATCCTGCACCTCCAGTACTACAAAGCCTCCCTCGCGGTAAGTGCTAAGCTTAATCTCGGGCCTACGATCAGGGAATTTATACTTAATAGCATTTGAGACAAGATTATAGATGATACTGCGCAGGTTCTTACGGGCAAACAGCACATCCTTTACCTGCAGGTCGGCTTCTATAACTGCATCAGCCGATCGTATAAGGCCACCTATATCCAAGGTAACATCTTGCAGGGCCACTTCAAAAGAAATAGGCTCAACAGCGGCATGCATTTCTTTCTGCACTTTTGTTATCTCAGCAAGGTCTGCAATAGTGCCTTTCAGTTTGTTGATGGAGCCCTGCACCATGTCCAGAATCTGGAGGTCGCCGTCGTCGAGCTTTTCCTGCAACTCCTCCCGCAGCAAGGCAGCCAGTCCTTCCATGTTGGCGATAGGAGACTTCAGATCATGGGAGGCTGTGTATACAAAGTTGTCCAGGTCGTTGTTGATGCGCTGCAGCTCTTTGTTTTTGTCACTTAGCTCATCGTTGGTTAGCAGTAGCGCCTCTCGGGCTTTTACCAACTCGGTTACCTCTACGGCAAATACCAACACGGCCTCTATGTTATTGTGTGCATCAACCAAAGGTTGGCAGACCATGTTAAAGTATGCCTTTTGCTTACCCTTATTGCCCTCTATAGTTGCTTGTACTTCTTTACCGATAAATGGCTTGCCTGAGTTAAATACTGTTTCAATTCTTTCAAAGAATCCTATCCCTTCAGAGTCTGTGTGTGCCTCGTAAATTGTTTTACCAACCAAAGGGCGGTTGCCATACAATTTGCGATACTGGGAGTTAGCCAGCACATACTGGAAGTCCGGGGCTCGGACCAGGCCTACTACCGCAGGCACCTCCAGGAAAAGCTTTTGCAGGAGTTCTGCGTTCTGCTTCACCTTCCGTTCCGCTTCCTTCATCTCCGTTATATCTATCACAGAGCCTATAAAACCGAAGAATTCTCCATTCGCATCAAAACGGGGAGTATCAGTTAGCACTACCCAACGGTACATGCCATCGTGGCGGCGCAACCTGAATTCCACTCTAAAAGCGGTGTGATTTTTAAGGGCTTTTTCAAAAACACTACTAATGCTCTTTACGTCCTCTGGATGGGCAACATCTTTCCAGGTAAGGTTCATGGTGTCTTCAAAGCTAAGGCCGGTAAAATCCATCCATTGCTTGTTCACATACTTAAACCGCCCTGATTCATCCCGCACTTTTATAATAACCGGGGCACTATCAGCCATAATCCTAAAACGAGCCTCGCTTTCAATTAAAGCCTGCTGCGCGCGGTTCTCTTCCGTTATATCCCGTACCTCTACGATGGTAGCTTTTGGTATACCACTTTCCAGAATTGGCCGCGCGGCACACGTTACGCTAAAGAATGTGCCATCTTTGCGAATAAACACGTCTTCGTGGGCCCTTACATCGTTATTTGTTGGCAGCGCTCTATCAATCGGGCACTCTTCCATTGGGTAGTGCGATCCATCGGGGTGCTTGTAATGGATCATATCGTGCAGCGGCTTTTGCCTTATCTCCTCAAAAGTATAGCCTGTCATCTCTTCAGCCGCAGGGTTCATAAAGGTACAATACCCTCTTTCATCCATCATAAATAGTGCGGCAGTAGCATTATCTGTAATTGTCTGCTTCAGGCGGTTAGAGCGGCGCGTATTCGTTAAAGACCAGATAATGAAGAACATGAGCAAGCTTATGATACCACCGCCCAAAAGTATGAATTTCGGTAACTCGGCATCTGCTGACCTTCCAAAGTTCTGTTTTGATGTTACAAAAATACGCCAGGTATTATTGCCCACAGTTAGTGTATTTAGCTTACTAAAGCGCCTGTTATTTGCCGTGTGGTAATGCAGCGTTGTATCTGTGCTATACAACAGGGCATCTTCCGTAAGGTCAATCCCATCGTACAATTCCAGGTCTATATCCTTGAAATTATCACCCAGGATATTGGACACGAAATCTTTGGCCCTGAACGGACTGTATATAAATCCTTTTATAAGCTTTTGGCGGTCCTGGATAGATTGTGGGTCGGTGTTATTTTTGTAAACCGGCAAGTAAATAAGAAACCCTGCCTGCTCATCCTGCCCATCTTCCTGTACCAGGCGCACCTTTCCCGACATAGCAGGCTGTTTAGTATCGCGGGCAATGCGCATGGCTGATTGCCTGATAGGCTCACTAAACATATCGAAGCCAAAGGCGCGCAGGTTCCTGTCTGTGAACGGCTCCAGGTATACAATGGAAGTATAGGTTTTGCGGTTATTTTCGGGCCGCACCTTGTAATTTAAGTAGCCTTCTTTCTTAATTTTCTGCTCATGCGCGGCCAACTCTTCTGGCCTAAGGTACTGGGCATATCCTAACCCTTGTATGCCCGGATAGTTCTCCTCCAGGTTTAGCGACTTGTAGTATAATCTCCAGGCTTTTCGCTCAACAGTATCAGAGGCAACAAACAGCGCCTTAGCACCTATAAGTATTTGGATATTGTCGTATATGCGCTTTTCTATAGCCTGTGTGGCTTGGTCGGCACGCACGCTGAAAAGCTTTTCGCTACGTTCTTCTGCCTTCCGCTTTGTTTCTGAATAGATAAAGAGCGTAAGCAAAAAGATCAGCAGGAAAGAGAAAATCGCTATAAAATAATCTTTAGCGAACTGTATAAGCCTGGCAGCTTTCATAAGTCTTTAGTAAGTGCCTTCAAATCAAAATTTATAAGTGAAGACTTCATTAAAGTAAAAAAGATTCATTAATGTACAATTTGCCTTTTCTCAAATATAATAAAAACGAACCGAAGCCATACCATTTAACTACAGCCAAAGGAGTAATAACTACGGCAAAAGTTTAATAGCCAAGGCATAAACCTAAAAATAACTATATTTAAAAAACATTCTTTAAATAAGCAAAACTATGAGAACAATGCAGCAATGGTTTGATGAGTATGGGCAAAGCCACCAGAACCAAACAAATAAATTGATCCATTGGATTTGTGTGCCGCTTATTTTCTTCAGCATTATTGGTTTACTGGCCAGCATACCTTGCGGGGCACTTAAAGCTCTTTTCCCGGGTGCTATACAGCCTTACATACATTTTGGCACCGTTGTTATTTTGCTTGGCCTGCTTTTTTACCTGCGCCTTTCTTTTGCTATGTTTCTGGGCATGGCTGTTATTTGCTTATTTATGCTGTGGGCTGTTCAGGCTTTGGCTGCCGCTACCACCATACCACTTTGGGTAAGCTGCCTTGTAATTTTTGTGCTCGCATGGGCTGGCCAGTTTTATGGACATAAAGTGGAGGGCAAGAAACCTTCTTTTCTAAAAGACTTACAATTTCTTTTGATCGGCCCTGCCTGGTTACTTGGCTTTATTTATCGGAAATTGAGCATACCGTATTAACTTTGCAGTACCAATCGTTTACTTATGCTCGATATCCTCAAAATATTACTTTTAGCCTTTTTTGCTGTTACGGTTCTTTTACCTGTTGTACGCTACATGCTTCGCACTATTTCTCCGGCCACAGGTGTAGCGCCTCTTACGGCAGATGAGGCAAAATATATACAGAAACAGGACCTTAAGCTCAGCATTGCCTATTTTTTCTTTGCCTGTATACTTGCTGTTTTCTTTGCGGGTACCCTGGCACTTATCTCGAGCATCATTCACTCATCAAAAGAGCAGCTGTTTTTGTTTACGCCTAACTTTACTGCTTTTTTTGCGCCCGGGCTTTTGCTGGGGCTGGTGATTGCCATGCTCCCGCTGCGCCTTATCCAAAATACATTGCTAGGGCACGACACAGAGCTTTACAGCACCTACCTTAACCGTACCGAAGGAAAACGATCCATCAAAAAATACAGGATCATATTTTTGCTGCTGCTCGTTGTTTCTAGCATTGTAATCTGGTATAGCCTGCGCTGGCATGTAGTTGTAAATGAGAACAATGTGGAGGTACATAACCTTTTAGGAGAAAAACGCACCTATTCTTACCAACAGATACAAAGCATTCGTTACCTTGGCACAGAAGGGGAGTACCTTATCTCATTTGATGATGAGACGCACATCAACACCACTTACTTAAAGCCTGTTCAGCTCGAAATCATTGCGCTCCTTTCGGAAAAGTCCGGGCACAGGGTAATTAGGTAGCGTATACGTATGGCTGCTGTTGGTTTGGCTCTAAATGCGCTTTAAGGGCAGGAGCTATAATACTGCTGCACCTATAAATTTCTGCCAAAGGCCGAAAAGCCATGGTGCTGATTAGTTGATAAAGGCAAGAAGCCGCAGCACAGGAGTATATTTTTTTGTAGTTTTACCGCCGATAATTTGATCCTTTAAACCTAAGTATAAACTATATGCAAGTTCGCGTAGAGAAAGACACGATGGGCCCGATTGAGGTGCCTGCAGACAAATACTGGGGTGCTCAGACACAGCGCTCAAAAGAAAACTTTACCATCGGTGGCCAACTGATGCCAAAGGAAGTAATCGAGGCTTTTGCTATACTTAAAAAATCTGCTGCTTTTGCTAACGCTGAGTTGGGCGTTCTGGCGCAGGATAAAGCTGAAATTATCGGTAAAGTTTGCGATGAGATTCTGGAAGGCAAGCTGGCTGACGAGTTTCCGCTGGTAGTATGGCAGACAGGTTCTGGCACGCAGTCCAATATGAACGTGAACGAAGTGGTGGCTAACCGCGCACACGTACTGTTGGGCGGCAACCTGATGGACGAGAAAAAGAAGATCCACCCGAACGACGACGTAAACAAGTCTCAGTCTTCGAACGACACTTTCCCGACAGCGATGCACATTGCTGCTTATAAAAAAGTGGTTGAGCACACCCTGCCGTTAGTTAAAAAACTACGCGATACGCTTAACAGCAAAGCAGAGGCTTACATGGATGTTGTGAAGATCGGACGTACGCACCTGATGGACGCAACGCCGCTTACATTGGGCCAGGAGCTTTCTGGTTATGTAGCCCAGCTGGACTACGGCATGAAGGCGCTTCGCAACACGCTGGAGCACCTGAGCACGCTTGCCCTTGGCGGTTCTGCGGTAGGTACAGGCCTTAACACACCGGCCGGTTACGATGTATTGGTTGCCGAGAAAATCTCTCAATATGCCGGCCATACGTTCATTACGGCTCCGAACAAATTCGAAGCACTTGCTGCACACGATGCTATTGTAGAAACATCTGGTGCATTAAAGCAACTGGCTGTGTCGCTGATGAAGATCGCGAATGATATCCGTTTGCTGGCTTCTGGCCCGCGTTCCGGTATTGCAGAGATCCTGATCCCGGAAAACGAGCCGGGTTCGTCTATTATGCCAGGTAAAGTAAACCCAACGCAGGCTGAGGCCATGACCATGGTTTGCGCACAGGTGATTGGTAACGACGTAGCTATCTCGGTGGGTGGCATGAACGGCCATTTCGAACTGAATGTGTTTAAGCCGGTAATGATCTATAACCTGTTGATAAGCGCCCAGCTGATCGGTGATGCCTGCGACTCGTTCGACAAGCATTGCGCGGTAGGTATAGAGCCAAACACGGCCCGCATTAAAGAGAACCTGGAGAACTCGCTGATGCTGGTAACGGCCCTTAACCCACACATCGGTTACGACAACGCAGCCAAAATCGCGAAGAAAGCCCACAAAGAAGGCACAACCCTTCGTCAGGCAGCCATCGCCCTTGACCTGCTAACCAACGAGCAGTACGACGAGTGGGTGAAGCCGGAAGATATGATCGGTAGCTTGAAGAAGTAAGAACTATAGTTTAACAGATAAGGGAAAAGCAGCTCCATTTGGGGCTGCTTTTTTGTTTTGTATAAGTTCATGTAGCTTTTGCTATATTTATACTTCTAACCATCCTTTAAGCTACAGCTATGAACAGACCGCAAACAATTCAAATTTTCTTACCTGATGGATCACCGCGTAGTGTGAAGATTGCAGAAATAACTAACAGAGTTGTAAAGGCAGTTCTAGTCCCAAGAAATAAGTTAGAGTATATAGCTAGTAGAGAGGAGTTGAAAAATGTTGGCGTATATTTTCTATTTGGAGAGAGTGCTGATAAAGCAAAACCTATGGTTTATATAGGTGAAGCTGAAGACTGCTTGGATCGGATTAAGCAGCACAACAGGTTAAAGGAATTTTGGAACTATGCAGTTGTAATGGTTTCTAAAATCAATGCTTTCACTAAGTCTCATACTAAATACTTGGAACATGTTGCTGTGGCAGAAGCCAAAGAAGCCAACCGCTTTGATGCAGAAAATACGGTAGTTCCAAGCAAACCTTTTGTAACTGAATCTATGGAGGCTGATTTATTAGACAGCTTCGATACAATTAAGATTCTGCTCTCTACATTAGGCTTTCCTGTGTTTGATAAAATAAATAAAGAGTCCATAACTAAAAAAGAACTTCTAATGCTTAAAGGTGATAATCTTTATGCTGAAGGAGATTTAATTGATGATGGTTTTGTCGTTTTCAAAGGATCAGGGTTAAAGCCAAACACAACTGCTTCTTGCCATGATTATTTGGTAAACCTGAGGAAAAAGCTGATAGAAGAGCAGATTGTTATGAACGTTGATGGCAAGTATAGATTTATGGAAGATTATATTTTCAATTCTCCAAGTACGGCTGGTGGTGTCGTATTAGGAAGGGCAACCAATGGTTGGACAAGCTGGAAAGACAAAAGTGGAATAACCCTTGATGAATTAAAAAGAAAATAGCTGTACCCGCTAGTGCGAGCTTGTAGCTCGTACTCTTCTTAACACAAAAGTATTATAGTACGAGCTATAAGCTTACACCAGCAAAGACGACTAAAAGAAGTAGTGTTACGTTTATACTAGTACTGGCTGCAATTTAAGCTACCTTTAGATAGCACATGAAAGAAGTGCTTAAATTCGGAAGTATGGGTGATTCAACAAATTTATGTTTGTCTTGTGGGTTGTGTTGCGATGGCACCCTGATTGGCTTTGTGCAGCTCAATCGGGAAGAGTTGCCTGGGTTAAGAGAATTATTGAATGTTGAGGAGGCCACTAATGATGGGGTTCTTATTCAGCCCTGTAACCGCTATTGTGGTGGTTGCACTATTTACTCAGACAGGCCGAAACAATGTGCCAGCTATGATTGCGAACTCCTAAAATCCCTCCAACGAAAAGAACTGGATTATACTTCGGCCATCGAAACAGTTGAGGTGGCTAAACAGAGAAAGAGCGCTATAGAAGAAAAATTAGCGTTACTACAGATCAAGCTACAATCACAATCATTTTACTTTAAGATGACCGAGCTGAAAAAGCTGTATCAGAAAAACGAGCACGAATTATCATCAACACCAGAATTCAAAGAGTTAATAGCGGATATTAAGCAACTTGATAGTCTGCTGTCAGAAAGATTTGGTGTTACCGTATTTTAAAAGCAAAAGATTATTGCCTGGATCCCGTAGTTCTATGCAATTACTTTTATAGCTACTACTTGAAAATATACTTGCTTTATAACATTCCCAAAGTTCTACTGCTTCCCAACAGGCTTCAGCAAAATCTCATTCACGTTGGCACGGCTTGGCAAATTGAGTGCATAAAGTATAGAATCTGCGATATCATCCGGCTCTAATTTTGACTCGCCTTCGCCCCAATCCATATCGTTTAGCAGTTCCTTGTCTGTGATAGACTCCCGCAGGTCTGTGTCTACGGTGCCTGGCTCTACAGACGTAATGCGAATGTTGTAGTCAGGAGAAAGCTCCATGCGTAACCCTTCTGACAGCGCAATGATAGCAGCTTTGGTAGCTCCGTACACAGCACCACCCTGGTACATCACTCGCCCATCAATAGAGGCCATGTTCACAATATGCCCGCTCTTGTTTTTGATCATGGTTGGCAGCACCGCATAAACAGCTTTAAGTATACCCTTCAGGTTTACGTCTACCATCTTCTCCCATTCTTCCAGGTGGCGGTTTTTCATGTAGGAGAGGGGCATTAATCCGGCGCTGTTTACGAGTATATCAATGGTACCATAGGTATCTAAAGCTGTCTGGGCCATAGCTTCCACCTGCTTCAGGTCTGTTACATTGGTTTCTGCTATGGTGGCTTCACCGCCTTCGCTTTCAATTTCCTGCTTTACTTTTTTCAAGTCGTCTGTATGGCGGGCAGCCAGCACTACATTGGCGCCTGCTGCGGCCAGGGCTTTTGCGGTGGCTTTGCCTATACCTTGCGATGCCCCGGTTACAATGGCTACTTTATCTTTCAGCTTCATAGTTTATAGGTTTCGTAAAGCTGTTTATACTTGCCCCGGAGAAGGAGGTTATGACGAGGCAGCGGCATAAGTGGCAATTTTTACTTCTTTATCAGCCTCCTGAGGAATAAGTATACTTGTGATGAAGTAAATTTAGCTTCTCTCACCATCCCGCAAGTTTAGCAACAGCGCAACATGTGGGAGTGTTTTGCAGCCAGTTTGTAAAGGAGTTTTCAGTAACCATACTTTTCCAAGAGTTAGTTACTACTGCGCTTAAACTTGCTGGATAAAGTATAGATTTGTCAAATTTTCTCCAGGCACACGTAATACCAGTTGCATACAATAAGTACCATGCCCTCCAAAAAGAAGGAACATCCGAAAGAAAAAGCAGCATTGCACCCACGCAGCAAGCACCGCCGACGCTATGACTTCGATCAGCTTATAGCCAGTTGCCCGGAGCTAAAGCCTTTTGTGAAGCTAAATGAGTACAACGATGCCTCTGTGGATTTCTTTGATCCAAATGCAGTAAAAATGCTGAATAAAGCACTATTAGCGCATTTTTACGGAATCAAAAACTGGGATATTCCGCAGAACTACCTTACCCCGCCCATACCCGGAAGAGCAGATTATATACATCATGCAGCAGATTTACTGGCCAGCTCAAACGGTGGAAAAGTGCCAACCGGAAGCAAGATAAAGTGCCTGGATGTAGGCGTAGGGGCCAGTTGTATTTACCCCATCATTGGCCACAAAGAGTATGGCTGGTCGTTTGTTGGCGCTGATATTGATCCTGTTTCTATTAAGTCTTCAGATAAAATAGTAGAAGCCAATACAGCTCTTAAAGGAAATATTGAGCTACGCCTGCAGCATAACCCTAAAAATATCTTTGCAGGCATCATAAACAAAGGCGAGCACTTCGACCTTACCGTTTGCAACCCGCCGTTCCATGCCTCTTTGGCTGAGGCACAGGCTGGCACCATGCGTAAACTCAAAAATCTGCAGCAAAAGCATAGCAGCAAGCCCACATTAAATTTCGGTGGCCAGAAGGCGGAGCTGTGGTGCGAAGGAGGAGAGGCAAAATTTGTGGAAAGCATGGTAAAAGAGAGCAAGCAATTTAGCACATCCTGCTTCTGGTTTACAACTTTGGTATCGAAAGCATCTAACCTGAAAAGTATACTTTATACTTTAAAAGCGGCGGGTGCACAACACACACATACTATACCCATGGGCCAGGGCAACAAAACAAGCCGCCTTGTAGCCTGGACATTTCTTGACTCAAAACAACAGAAAACATGGGCCGAAGCCAGGTGGAAGTAACCCAGACAGAAAGTTGATTTATACTTTCAGAAAAACACTAGAGTGTAAAATAAACTTCCGCATTTATACTTAGGCAGCCATTTAAACTACAAAGTATAAACCAGCTGCTATTACAAAGGCAAACTGCTATGAAGTACATAAGGCTGAAAGATGCATCGCACAGGCTATTTGAGGAGGCTTGGGAGCTATACCAAAACTCTTTTCCTTTGGAGGAGCGCCGCCCCCTGCCTTGGCAGCTAGATATCATGCCTCAAGCCAATTATCACTTCGAGCTTATACTTCAAGAGGGCAGCTTTATAGGGCTGCTTTTGTGGTGGAGCTTTGAGGAGGTGCGCTACATAGAGCATTTTGCTACTGTACCGGCAGTACGGGGTAAAGGCTATGGCAAACGTATATTGCATGCTTTTGTTAACCGAGATACACGCCCCGTGCTTTTAGAAGTAGAGCTTCCGCAGGAAGAAATAAAGAGGCGCCGCATCCGGTTTTATGAGCAGAGTGGCTTTGTGCTAAATCACCATTTTTACCAGCAGCCTTCTTACCACCAGGGGCAGCAACCGTTAACGCTGTTGCTCATGTCTTACCCAACTACTGTCACCGCCGAAGATGTGGCGCATTTTGTGAGTGTGCGGCACCCGCTCATTTACAGGCTTGCGCAGTAAGTTTAACAGCGGCTTATTTAGAGCAAACGGCTGTTGATGGCTTAATATCGATGATAAGCTTAGAAGACGCTGCTCCACCTAAATCCAAATACACCGGAAAAGTACTATAGCTAAGTATAACCCAGCTTACCCGCTCCTCCGTGAAAGTTTAAGGCAGCTACAAAACCATCAGCCTAAGCAAACAGTATGTTTACAAATGCCTTAGGCTAAATTCACATCCTAAAACACTTGCACATGGACAAACTTAAAGGGAAAGTTGCCCTGATCACAGGCTCAGACTCGGGTATAGGGCAGGCAACGGCTATCGCGTACGCCAAAGAAGGCGCTGATATAGTTATCTGTTACCACTCAGATAAAGAAGGCGCTGAAGAGACATTAAAAGAAGTAGAAAAGCTGAACAGAAAAGGCATTGTGCTGCAGGTAGATATAAGCGATGAGCAGAAAGTGGAGCAGCTATTTGAACAGGCTTTGAAAACCTTTGGAGCTATAGATATCCTGGTGAACAATGCTGCAGTAAACGGTTCCGGCATTAACGTGGCCGACATGGACACAGAGGTATTTGACCGCACCATCCGCACCAACCTGTATGGCACGTTCTTCTGTTCCCGCGCTTTTATCAGGCACCGTAAACAAAAGGGCGGCAAAGGCAAAATCGTTAATGTGTCTTCTGTGCACGAGGAGATTGTATCGGCGGGCACAGCGGACTATTGCGCCTCCAAAGCTGGTGTTCGTAACCTTACCCGCACCCTGGCCTTAGAGCTGGCAGAGGATGGCATCAACGTAAACAATGTTTGCCCCGGCATGATCCTGACGCCTATGAACCAGGAAGCTATGGACGACAAAGGAGCTCGTAAAGAGAGCGAAAAGAACATACCGATGAAGCGTGCAGGCAAACCAGAAGAAATAGCGAAAGTGGCCTTGTTCCTGGCATCTTCAGACTCAGACTATGTTACCGGCTCGAGCTACTTTATGGATGGCGGCCTTTCGCAGCTTGTGGGGCAAGGGGCATAACCAGCGTATGAACCCGCCAAACTGTCACCTTAAAACCCTGCGGTGCGTTATTTGTTAATGCAGTACAGATAAGACTTACCACAAAGTATAAACCACATGAAAATAGCAAAAGACCCATCAGAGTATAACAAGCTTACCCCGGACGAAGAACGCATTATTGTACATAAAGGCACCGAGTACCCGGGTACAGGTGAGTATGAGCGTAACAAGGCAGAGGGGGTGTATCTGTGTCGCCGCTGCAACGCACCGCTTTATACTTCGGAGTATAAATTTGAGTCTAATTGTGGCTGGCCTAGTTTTGATGATGAGATAAGCGGAGCTGTAAAGCGTGTGCCGGATGCGGATGGCCGCCGGACTGAAATTGTATGCGCCAACTGCGGTGGCCATTTAGGCCATGTGTTCGAAGGCGAGTACCTTACTCCAAAAAACATTCGCCATTGCGTAAACTCTATCTCTATGAAGTTTGTGCCGGTAGAAGACCTGGAAAAATAGACCTGGAACAGTAATAACAGTATGTTTAGGCACAGGGGCAGAGTAGACAATAATAGGCTTACGAAAGAAGAAGGCGTTTATACTTGCTCTAGCTGCGGCAATCTGCTTTTCGAGGCGAGTGCAAAGTTTAGTGTTGGCTCCGGCTTTCCTAGCTTTTGGGCGCAGGTAGGGGAGGGTGTTGTGCATAACCCACTAAATAGTTATGGCCAATACCGGGTGCAGCTGCTGTGCAGTAAATGCCGGCAGCACCTGGGCCACCTCTTCGAGGATAACCGCACCCCGACCAATGTGCGCTACTGCATTAATGCGGGGGCTATAAAATTTAACTCTGAGCCTTAGGTATGATATAACGCTACTTTGTTTTAGCGTAATATACCTTTCCTATAAAAGACCGCACAAACATGTTCAGGCGCATGTTGGCTTCATAATCATGCCCTGCCAGAAAATCTATTCTGTTAAAGGTAGCGTCTGTTCTCGTCCAGGAGTCGGGGGTGTAGCCGGGGCTGTTTATACTTACTTTGATTTTGTTGGAGATCGGGTCCTGGCTTACATTCAGGTTAACAACGTAGGAGGCAGGCACCTTACCTTCCTTAGCCTCATAGTTGGGGTAGTAATTAAAGGCCGGCCCTTTGTTTGGGCTTTTAGTAGGATTGTTGCGCTGCATAAGCACAACTGTGTTGTTTACCAATCGCTTTATACTTTCGCGCTGGCGCTTTTTAAAGCCCTTAGAAAAATTAATGCTATCTATAGCGAAACTGATGATACCGGGCTGTTCCACGTTAAGTGGCTCATATAGTTCATTAACTGTAATAAGCCTTTTAAACGGGCCTGCTACAATGCTATCGGTGTAAAAGTCCTGCTCGTGCTGCAGAAAATTCTCCTCTGGCGAGAAAAGTTTTAGTTCGTTATACAAATCATCTTGCACACCTCCTCTTAACTTGCCGATGCCGCTGTTTGGCCGCAGGTATAACTGATAGTATACGCCTGGTTGATTCTCAATCACGAGCTTATCCAGCGAGGCTACCAGAGTATAGTTATACTTGCGGTAGCGCTTCCTGGCCGTAGTATCTACATCAAAGGTGTGCTTCTCTTGCCCAAGCGTTTCTATTTTCTGCAGAAACCAACCATTTACGCGGTTAAACTGATAATCATACTTATCGCCGGCGTTATTAGAAAAAGTAAGCTTATCTATAGTTACGGGTCTTTGGTATAGATCAGGCGTACACGACCAGGCAAAGAGCCCCGTCAAAATCAAAGCAGAAAAGTATAGCAGCTTTTTCATATAACTTTGTTTTAGAGTTAGCTATACTAATTAACTAAGTTTTTAGTTATAAAACAACAGTCACTGCTCTGTTTTCATTGTATACTCTTTAAACATCTTATTAAAACAAAAGGCACCTGCCGAGTTGCCGGCCGGTGCCTTCTTCTATTTTGGTAACATACTTATTGGTATACAGATGCGAGTACAACAACTACAACGGCTGTAATGGCAGCCAACCCTATGCCGGCTCCAGCTGCTACTTTACCGGCTTTTTTTCGGTGTGCCTGCTGCTCATACCCTTTCACATAATGTGGGTCTGTGAGGTAATTAATATTAGAGACTGGATTGCGGTAGGCTTTAGGCTTCGTTAAACCAATGGCTGCGGAACCAGCCAGGCCATAAGGAAAAAAAAGTGCACATCCCGCTGATCCCCACATTGCTCCGGTGCCTTTGTATAACCTCCTCGCATCATCGCTCCCTAACTGGTACATCTGGTCCGGGTTTAAATAGTTGCTGCTACTGGTTTGGCTCTCGGGCAGGTTCTGTGTAAACACCTCTTTAGTGCCATTGGCAAAATGTATCATAAATACATCAGCCTTGGGTAAAGTATGTAAAGCGCCATGCAGCGAGTCGGGGTGCTGATACACAATTTCCTGCAGTTTTATCTCCAGTACACGCGCCATTAGCTCGTCTCCGTTTAGCTTCACAATCCTGTCCTGGGCAAAGGTGGTTTGCAAGGCTGCGAGCAGCAACAGCAACAAAAGTATGCACTTCTTCATGGCAAGCAGATTAATTAAATTACATGTTATACTTATCGCTGCGAGTTAAACCCAAACAACAAGCTAAACCTACCACCGTCTTTAGAAGGGGCAAAGGCGAAATTCACCGGAAAGTTAACTCCCTGGCTCTGGAAGTTTGTACCCACCGCCATCACTACTCCAGCACCGCCCAACGACACATTCGGCCCAAGGCCAAACTCAAAGCCTTTAGCTCCTCTTACTCCAATTAAGGCACTTAAGCTTGGCAGAAACTTACCCTGCTCCAGGCCGCCAACCAAGGGCACAAACTCAAATAAACCGGATACACCGTTATCTAGGGTAAACACACGCGTTTCGAACTGCCACCCAAACTGTGTCATAAAAGCGTTTACATTCGTATCGTAGTCGTCGCGGATGTTGCTTCTGTACTTATCGGTGAGCACGGTAAAACCAATCCTGGGGCCTGATAGCTTCAGGTGCTCCTGCTCATACCTATACCCGCTCTGCTTGCTGCCATCTGCCTGAGGCACATTTCCGGTTGCCGGCTCGTTAAACACTTCTTTGATGCCATTCTCGTAAGTAATCATAAACACATCCTGCTTAGCTATCAAAATTACAGGCCCTTGCAGGTTATCAAAGCGTTTATACTTGATCACTTCTAATCCGATTTCCTGCACCTTTACCTGTATTTCATCGCCGTTGCGCTTTAGCAGCACATCCTGCGCCTGCGCCATAAAACATGGCACCAGCACCAGTAACACTAGTATAATTTTCTTCATAAGCTTTGGTGTTTACCGCAGGATTTTCCTTTGCTAAAAATAGCTTTTTATCTATACTAAACAAATTAAATATCAGACATAAAACCCTAACTAACAGGTATTTTA
This sequence comes from uncultured Pontibacter sp., assembly GCF_947492645.1. GTDB lineage: Bacteria > Bacteroidota > Bacteroidia > Cytophagales > Hymenobacteraceae > Pontibacter. The sequence continues at coordinate 312,960 of NZ_CANLMZ010000001.1, forward strand.
AACGGTGTGTAAACTTGCAAATTGGCCAGCCATGCGTTGGCAGCTTATTTACCGGTGCTTGTACTAGCAGGCCACTTGATGCGGCAGCTTTAAAAAACTTTATACCTTGTAGTTCTGTAAAAGCAAACTATAGCAGCCACTATATACTTATACTTTATGTCCCGACCATCTTTCATTGCGTCCAGGTACAACAGTTTTAAATTTGCCCTAAAAGGTCTTGCCGCTGTTTTCAGATCAGAGCCTAACATGCACCTGCATGTAATAGCCAGCATTATGGTACTTATAATGGCCTACAGGTTTGAGGTTACCCGCACAGAGTGGTGCATCCTTATCTTTTGTATTGGGTTAGTCTGGATGGCCGAGACATTTAATACTGCCCTCGAAACTATAACAGACCTGGTATCGCCGGAGCAAAACCTGCTGGCCGGCAAAACCAAGGACCTTGCAGCGGGTGCTGTGTTGTTGGCGGCCATTACGGCAGCAGTTATTGGCCTCATTATTTTCGTGCCTTACTGGGTGTCGTATTTCAGCGTTTAAACAAACATCTTTTCTTTAGATCATAGTGTTTATTACCTTTGCGCTGCATTTAAATAAACAAGCCTTACAGGCATGACAAAAGCAAAGAGTTTAGCACTAATAATGCTGCTGGCAGGTATGATGATGGCTTGTAAACCGGGTGCATCGCCAAGTATACCCGCAGCAGCTACCGCCAATGCACAGGCTGCCCCCTGGTTAAGCCAGCTGATTGACGAGATAGAACAGGCTAAACCATCCAACCCTCCCGCCAAAATTTACCGTTATACTTACAAGGAGCAGGAAGTATACTACCTCACGGGCCGTTGCTGCGATATACCCGGCAAGCTTTATGACATGGAGGGAAACATACTTTGCGAACCAGACGGAGGTATAACAGGCAGGGGAGATGGCCGCTGCACAGACTTTTTTGAGAAACGGTCCAACGAGACTTTAATTTGGGAAGATAAACGAGAACATCAGTAACCATGACAGGAAACGACGTATTAAAAAATTTATCAGAATATAACATTTGGGCCAACCAAACGATGCTGGATGTATTTAGTGGCTTACCAAGCGTACCTAACAATGCTGCCCGTCTTTTTAGCCATGCCTTAAACGCACAGGCTATCTGGATTGCACGCATCACAGGCACGCAAAGCCCGGTTAAAGTATGGCAAGAGCATAACCTGGATGAGTTGAAGGAACTGCACAAAAGCGCATCTTACAAAATAGCAGCGCTTGTAGCTAACGCTGATGAAGCAGAGTTTAACCGCCTGATAGATTACACTAACAGCCAGGGCAACAAGTACAGCACCCGCGTGCTGGACATCCTGACGCACGCTTTTAACCACGCTACGTACCATCGTGCACAGGTAGCCACAGACTTGCGCAAGAATGGCCATACCCCTCCAAACACAGATTACGTAACGTATGTGCGTGAGCTGATGGGACAGGTGTTCTAATTTGTGACAAAAGACCATTAGACAAAGAATTATTTGAAAAAGGAGATGGACTCTATTAAAAGTTCTACCCGTACGTTTTCTATCTAACGGTGCTTTGTCACAAAGTATAGATAGGTATACTTTCAAATTCTAAGTAAACAACCAAAACAAAAAAGGAGCTTCCCATATTGGAGAGCTCCTTTTTATTTGTCTTTTGTCATATAATCAAGAGACTACTCCAGCACCACCGTACCCAAGTCTTTTATCTGGTCCTGGGCTATACTTACATTGTCTATGGTTTTATTGTGCGCATCCCCTTCTGTATAAAACTTAACAGTATACGTGCCAGCCGGAACCCCTTTGATCAGGAAGTCTCCGGCATCGTTGGCAAACCCGCCAATAGTATCGTTGGCAGCCGATATAACATAAATGCCCGGTTTATATGCTGCTGGAGTTACCTTGCCTTTAATGCCGCCTGCTACAGCTTGCGTAATGGTGCGCACAACAGGCTTCAGGTTATACTGTCCGTTTCCTCTTGCCACTATGGATTTGGCGGCATCAAAGTCTAGCAGCAGCACATATGTCACATCACTTTCCAGGTCTGCGTCTATTTTTAATTTAACGCCGGAGGTTTGGCCGCTAGGGGTTTTAAGGCTCTTCACATCTCCGTTTTTAAGCACAAGAGAGTTATCGTTGCCAAGCACCAGCCTGATCTGGGAAATTCTGCCCGCGGGCAAAGTAGAGCTTGCCAGCAATGTATCGCGGCCGTTAGCGAAATCGAGCAGGTTGTAAACACCTGGGTTGATCTCATCCAATGTGATCCATCCTGATTCTGTATCACCGTTATCTTTGTGTACCTGCACCGACTTAATATCGATGTTTACTGCAGCATAATCGCCAGGTGCATCGGTTAAGCGCACTTGCATTTTAGCAGTACCGCTTTCGTCGCTGTTACTGTCGCAGCCACTAAACATGGCAAGGCCGCTAAGCAATAGCGGAAGTATAAATATCTTTTTCATCATAATTGTACATTAAGGGTTTAACCCAACATTAGAGGCAGCCACAGAGGCAACAGTTAAAGCGTTGGAACTACAGTTAATTTAGTTTATTTAAAGTATAAGTTCTTGTTATGCGCCTATTGCCCTGGAATGGTTAAACGAAGAAAGTTGAACGAAATTACGTGCAGCCATAAAAGAAAGATGCCTGAAACTGTCGTCTCAGGCATCTTTCTTTGTATAGTAATTTAAAATTGTGATATAGCTATATAAATAGCACAACTACTACTTGTTCCCTGATTTGGTTGTATCGTTTTTAGGCTGCGTTTTCGATCTGAGCAAATCTCCAATCTTATTTGTTGCCTGCTTCTTTATGTTTTGTTCAGCCTCTTTGCGTTTCTTTTCCAGCTCTTCACGGGCTTTCTGCTCAGCTTCGATTCTACGCCTGGTCAGTTCATTTTGTACGCTATCCTGCAGCTGTTGCTTGCGCTGCTCCAGTTGCAGTTTTGCATCGTCTACTTTACTCTGTACGGCACTCTTAACCAGATCCTTTGCCTGCTCTTTTACCGAGCCTCCTGCCAAGGCCACTTTAGGGTTAGATAGCGTACCGCCTATACTTAGGTTTAAAGTAACTCTCTCAGAGGTTGCTACTGCATTGTTGCCTAACAAACTTGCCAAACGTGTATTCAGTTCGCGGCCTACTTTGCCCGCAGGTACATTCAAAGCAGTTATATAGTCAATCTCTCCATTAACGTTATTAGAGCCGCCCACGGTCATATCCACATTGCCTACTTTCATATCAAACGGCCGAATAACCAGGCTGCCATCGATAATTTGCGCATCTATCTTTTTATTCTCTACCACAAAACTCTTCAGCTCTTCAAAATTGGTGAGGCTGCTTATTTTATCTACAATAGGCACATCGCGCACAGCAGCTTTAATTACATTTATTATACCATTACCATCTAAGGTCTTAAAGATTGGTGTCATGTCCTGGCCCAGTTCCCCGGCAAAGGCAAAGCTTGTGTTAAACTTACCCTCCAGCAGCTTGGCGATAGGAGCAATGGCCTGAATTGTGTTAAAGGTGTTAAATGCCTCTTTGAAACCCAGGTTCTGGATGTCCAGCTTCATGTCGAACAAAGGCTTTTGCAGATCCTGAGTATTGTAGCTACCGCCAACTGCAAAAGTACCACCCAAGGTGTTAAAGGTTACCTTGTTCAGCTTGGCTACTTTATCCTTTACCTGCACCTGCCCGTTTACATTGCTCAGCTTCATGTTAGAGTACAGCACCTGCTTGGCATCAATATTAAGCGCCATATCTAAGTTTGCCGGCACTTCTACTACACCCTCGGCAGTTTCTTCGGCAGGAGCGCCGGCTTCATCCACCATCCACTCATTTACATCAAAAGTGTTAGAGCTGATGTTAAAGTTACCGCGCAGAGACTGGTTATCAGCCAAAGCATAGCCTATGTAGTTAGAAACAGTACCGTTTGCCTGAAAGTCACTTTTGCCTAGCTGGCCAGCCATGTTTTGCAGGTTTACACGCTCATTGTTAAAAGTAGCGTTGGCCCTGCTGATTTTTATACCCTGCGGCAGATCGGTACTCACAAAGCTTAGGTTGCTGATGGCCATGGTGCCATTTGCTATAACGTTGTTATACTTCTCGGCTTCAATGTCGCTCAGTTTACCTTTAGCGGCCACATCAGCTGTGATTCTACCAGCTACTGTCATGCCTTCCTGCGGGAAAATCTTTGTAAGTTTGGCTAAGTCAAGTATACCTTTTATGCGGCCATCAAAAGCAGGTTTGTCTATACCCTGAATCAGCATGTTTCCTTCCAAAGGCTCGCCATCCAGGGTCATGCTAAAGCGCTGCACGTTCACGCGGGTATCGTCGGTATTTCCGGTCGTGTTCCGGATATTGGTCACCATGCTCAGGTTTTGGATAGGTGCCGGAAAGTCTTTGGATTTGATATAGCCATTGGTCATGTTCAGGTCTGCGTTTACTACCGGCATACTCTTCTCCGAGTAAGTGCCTTTGGCATCGGCATCTACTTTAAGCAAACCACGCAGCGTCATGCCCTCTATCGGAAACACCTTCGTCATTTCAGCCAGATCAACATTTGCTTTCACATTGCCGTCAATCTGCATTACCTCCAGGCCTTTAACGGTTACTCGCGCATCTACAGGATTTTTACCCAGGTCCATGTGAAACTTACGAATATCGATATTAGTGTTCTGGGGAGTGCCGTCGGTGCTTACCACACTCATATCAGCATTTACATTACGGGCAGCCTCTGGCAGGTCAGGGTATTTGAACATACCATCTATCACCTGCAGGTTTACACCGTAACCTGGCATCAACGTGTCTATCATACGGCCTTTAAAAAAACCGTCAAAGCTTAACTTTCCTTCTGTCTTTATATCGTTAAACTGCTCGCTATACATACCCGGCACTATCGACAGCACATTTCTGAAGTCTGTTTCTGTGGCGCTAAAGGTAAGGTCAAAGTCAATGGCCTCTTCCGGCATCAGGATAGTACCATCAAACTTAAAAGGAAACTCGTTGATGCGGATGTTATTTTCTTTAAAAGTATAAAGGTATTTGTTCAGGTCCATGGCCATGGTTACATCGGCATTCAGCTTTGCATTTTCGATATAGTTGGCACCATCGTAGGTCATGGTAAAGCGATCTGCGGTGGTTTTAGAATCCATGTCAAAAACATCTTTCTCAAAATCGCCCGAGCCGGCATGGTTTACGCCATAAAGCGCCGCACCAAAAGGGATACTTAAATCATCGTAAAAAAGCGTGCCGTTGTTTATCTCCCAGCCTTTAATGGCCATGCTAAAGTCTGAGGCCGCTGTGTCTGCTTCTGTGGCGGCTGTTGTGTCTGATAAAAAGATGTCCCAGTTCGCTTTTCCGCTTTTCAGCACAATAAGGCGTATAACAGGTTCGTCTAAAGTAACAGAGTTAACCTTCAGTTCGTCGCCGGAAATAACACTAGCCAAATTCAATCCCATTCTAAAAGAGGGAATTTGTGCCAAAGTGTCTGTCTGGAAAGAATCCTTGCCTACAATGGCCAGATTGTCTACGCCAAGCGACAGGTTAGGGAAATCTCTGAACAAAGAAAGGCTAACATCATCTGTCTCATAGATAACGGTGGCGTTTATATTCTTTGCTATCTCTTTGTCGAGGGTTTGTTTAATTTTATCTTTGAAAAGAACCGGCACAAGCGCGGCAAAGGCAAGCAAAACTGCCAGGAAAATAAAGAAACCAATAACTACTTTTTTCATATAGGGTGGTGGTGATAATTTCTGATACAAAAGCTAATTAAAGCTAAACTATGTAATTAAAGCTAAAACCGTGCTAAATATTGCCCGCTTAATTTATTATAAGTACATAAACTATAAAAAACCGGCTTAACAAGAAGTATGATTATAAAAAAGGTATGCTACTGCGTTATACTTTGCCTTTGCTGCCTCACAGCATTGGCACAGGAAACTCATTTTACGCAGCAGTATGCCAATAAGCTGTACTTAAACCCTGCGTTTGCCGGTTTAAACCACAGCTGGAGCGCCACGCTGACGCACCGTAACCAATGGCCTGCTTTAAACGGATCTTTTGTAACTAACCAGTTTGCTGCCGATTACAGGCTCGAAAATTCAAAAAGTGCAATAAATCTGGTAGTGCACCAGGACCGTGCCGGTGTAGGAGGATTACAAAAACTACAGGCCACAGCAGGTTACGCTTATCATACGGCTTTAACGGACAAATGGGCTATGTCTGTAGGGTTGCAGGCAAGCGTGGCATCCCTTAGCATCAACTACGATAACTTGGTTTTTGGGGACCAACTATCTGATAACGGGCAAATTGCATTAACATCGGCAGAGGCCGCCAGGTTTGAGCCAAGGAGCTATGCTAGCTTTGCAGTCGGGGGTTTGTTTTACGCTGATCAGTTTTGGCTGGGCTTAAAAGTTGCTAATCTAAACCGACCAGCATATGGCTTTGAGGAAAAGACCAGGTTACCTTTAGACTTTCTTGTAAATGCCGGGTATAAATTTTACGCCAGATCTTACGAAGAACGCGGCCAACTTTTTGAGTTAAGCTTTACGCCATCAGCCACTTACATACAACAAAACAATTTTAGAAGGGTAGATTTAGGATTGCATACTATATACACGCCGCTTACGTTAGGTATAATATATAAAGGTATTCCGGTAGTAACTGGAACTAACCAGGACCAAGCCTTGTCCGTAATAGCAGGACTGCAATTAGAAGGCTTTAAAGTTGGCTTTAGCCACGATATTGGCCTTAGCGGTTTAAGCAAACAAGTAGGGGGTGCAAATGAGATTACCCTTGCTTTTGAACACCTGGAAATTAATAATTTGTTTGGAAGCCGCCGGGGCCGCAAAATTAACAGAAGCATCCCTTGTCCGGCATTCTAATTTTAATTATAATTGCACTTTAATTTACGTTAAAAGAACCTTATCTTAATTGGGTACTATTTTATGAAGTTTGCAAAGTATCTATCTGCTGTAGTATTTGGAGGATTACTCCTGACAGCTTGCTCTAAAGGGGGACAGCCAACCAGCAGAAACCCTGGTGACTACAGTACCGCTACCGGTATTGAATACGGCGAGGAAGAAGAGTCTTTCCAGGTAAACGATTATGCTGATATTGAAGGCGGTCCTGGACTTATTTTTATTGAAGGTGGCCGTACTACACTAGGTTCTATGGAAGAAGATGTGGCTATGACGCGCGACAACATTGAGCGTACAGTTACAGTTGCTTCTTTCTTTATGGATGAAACTGAAGTGGCCAACATTCACTGGCTAGAGTACCTGCACTACTTAAAGCAAGACTCTTTACCAGAAGTATACACAGCTGCTTTACCGGATACAACAGTTTGGTCTCGCCAACTGTCTTTCAACGACCCTTATGTAACGTATTACCTGCGTTACCCTGGTTTCCGTTTCTTCCCGGTAGTAGGTGTTAGCTGGTTACAGGCTAATGATTACGCTATCTGGCGTACAGCTAAGGTTAACGAAAACCTTGCGAAAGAAGCAGAAGGTGGCGGCGGCCGCAGAGGCCTGTTTGGCCGTAGAGGTGGCGGAGAAGAGTCTGTAGAAGGCAGCAAGCCGTCTATCGAGTCTGGATATGTGTTGCCTAACTACCGCCTACCAACAGAAGCTGAGTGGGAATATGCTGCACAAGCTATGATCGGTACACAATATTCTGAAGACGAAAACCAGAACAACCGCAGACTTTATCCTTGGGATGGCCACCAGGTACGTAACCCGTACGGTCGCGAAATGGGTAAGTTCCTGGCTAACTTTAAGCGTGGCCGTGGTGACTATGCCGGTATTGCCGGTGCTTTGAACGATGGCGCCATGATCACAGACTATATTTACAGCTACCCTCCAAACGACTTTGGTTTATACAACATGGCTGGCAACGTAAACGAGTGGGTGCAGGATACATACCGTCCGCTTTCATTTGAGGATGTTGAAGACTTAAACCCATTCCGTCGTGATGGTTACCTTGACGAGCAGGAGAACTACGATTCAAGCGAAGGCTTCCACTCTCTTGTAACTGACGAGGTGAAAGTTTATAAAGGCGGATCATGGAAAGATGTGGCTTACTGGTTATCTCCAGGTACACGCCGCTTCATGACACAGGATTCATCAACTGCAACAATCGGTTTCCGTTGCGCAATGATAAACGCTGGATCAAACAGATAAACAACAATATCGAAATAGAGAAAAGCCTGGGGATAAAACCTCAGGCTTTTTTTATGCGCATACTATAATTTGTAGCACAACAAGAAACTTACTACTATGAGACCATACATACTTGCAGAGTCAAACTGGAAAGCCCTCAAAGAGCAAAAAGTAGATTTGGCTATACTTCCATGGGGAGCAACAGAAGCCCACAATTACCATTTGCCTTACGGCACAGATATTTTTGAAGCAGAAAGTATAGCCGCTGAAGCAGGAAGGATTGCCTGGGAGCAGGGAGCCAGCATAACAGTACTGCCCGCCATACCTTTTGGGGTAAACACAGGCCAGGCTGATATTAAGCTGGATATTAACTTAAACCCAAGTACGCAGCTGGCCATTGTTAGAGATATTGTAGAAGTATTAAATCGCCAGGGTATACACAAGCTACTTATCGTAAACAGCCATGGCGGCAACGATTTTAAGCCTATACTTCGTGAACTGGGCTTACGCTTTCCGGAGATGCTACTTGTTAGTAGCAATTGGTTTCAGTTGCCCGATAAGCACCAATACTTTGATAAAAAGGGAGACCATGCAGATGAGATGGAAACAAGCCTTATACTTTATCTAAAGCCTGAACTGGTTTTGCCTTTAGACGAAGCAGGAGAGGGCAAAGAGCGAAAGTCGAAGATACAGGGAATTCGGGAAGGTTGGGCTTGGTCGGAGCGCCAATGGTCTATGGTATCGGAGGACACGGGCATCGGAAACCCTAAAGCCGCTACAAAAGAAAAAGGAGAACGCTTCTTTAAAGTAGTGACCGAGAAGATGGCCGAACTATACCTGCAATTGGCCTACGTGGATATAAAGAACAGGTATGAATAGTGATCTATACTATAAGGTATTTAAACAAGGCTGCCCCTCCGTATTAAAGAAAGGGCAGCCTTGTGATTTTTATCAGCAGTAGTATAAATTGATGGCTAACAACTTCTTGTACCTGCTTGAGAGAATAACCTTAAAGAAGTAAAGAAAGAAGCCAGGACAAAGGCAATTAGATGTATCAAGGCAGTTTGCCAGCAGTTGCTACCTCTTCACCTTAAGCGCGCGTAGCTCCTCATCAATTTTCTGATTCCAGCGTTGCTGTGCAGCGGTGTCAATGCCGTGGCCGGTTTCGTTGTCATACTGTTCCTGCAGGCGGTTCATTTCTCTGTAAGCCTCAATGTACTTATACTGCATGATGCTGTTATAATCTGCTACTGTTAAGCTATCGGGATGTATGGTTTGCTTAAAACGCTCTGCCACCAGCTTTACAATGTCAAAGTGCCGCTGCTCATGGTTTAAAGTATAAGTATCGCGTGCTTCGGCTCTTGCCCAGGAGGCACTCTTCACTACAAATACTTTCATGGTCAGGTTTAAGTGTATTATGCCATTCTTTATTTCATTCTTACCTTCGTAGGCAAACCCCGGAAAAACGGCTGCGGCATAACGGCTCTGGCTCACCTTTGTGGGGCTTCCCAAGAAATCGCCCCAATTAAGTGGACGGCTTAGTGCATAGTATACAGTATCATCTTTGGCATCAAAAGTATGATCATCAAAATTAACTTTGATCGCTTTTGCCAGCAGCTCGTTCTTGTCAGCCTCCAGGTTTATCCATGAGTCAAAGTAGCGCAACGATTCGGTTAGCACCTGCCGCAAGGATGGCTCCACCACATCGTGCTGGCCGGCAGGCCTGTTATACCTTATGCCCCCTTTTTGCTCTATCAAAGGAACAGTTTCGCCGTCGCGCTGCAAACTGAATTGAACGTGTGTTACAACCCGCCCCTCTACACGGCCTTTGGCAGGCGCGCTTTCTGTTACGCTGAGTTCTTTTATGCGCATTACTACAGGGCGCAGCTTCGTATTCTGTGATAGGCTTTTGTGCAGGTATTGTTCAACAGCTGCCTGTGCTCCACCTTTTAAATCAACGGGTACGGCTTTGGTAGCTTGCGCTGCTCCAACAGGAGCCGGCATAAGATAAGCTACTGCTTTTTTGTTTTTGCGTTCGTCTATAACCTTAGCTATATAAAACTCTTTAGGCTTAAAGGGCAACGCTTCTGTTTTTAGAACAATAGGTTGGGTGCCAGATATAACCGGCGGCCCGGCGGCCCACACACTTATAACGACCAGCAGTAAAAGCGACCAAAGAGCGGCTCTGCGAAAGGCTTTGCCTCTCATGCTATTGCTCTTAAGCTTATTTATAAATTTCATATTGGATTATACTTGAGATACTGCCTTTTAAGCAGCTACTACTAAACAAAAACGCTTTGTATTTCAGTTCTATTGCAGGCCTAAAACTTAAGCTGCTGCTATAGCTACTACACTTACCTCCTGGGCCCCTGCAGCCAGTAAAGAAGCGGCGCAAGCCTCCAACGTTGCGCCGGTCGTTAAAACATCATCAACAAGCAGTATGCGTTTGCCTTTTATACTTTCAGAGGCTTTCACCTGAAACACCTGCTCCACGTTATGCCATCGGTCCAGCCTGTTCTTGCGGGTTTGGGTGCTCGTGTCAATAGTGCGAAGTAGCGCATCAGGCTTGTAAGGGAGTTTCATACTTTCAGATATTCCTCTGCTAAAGCAATCTGACTGGTTATAGCCCCGGCGGCGCATTTTATACTTGTGCAGCGGCACAGACACTATCAAATCAAACTGTTCTGCATACTGATGTTCCGCTAAAATCGCTCCATACCGGTGCCCCAAGTGCTCTCCCAATTCTTTGGCTCCTTTATACTTTAATTTATGAAGTATGCGCTGCACCCGGCCTTTAGGCATAAACAGCAAGTATGCAAAAGCGTATCGCACCTGCACTTTGCCCCAAAAGCGGCGCTGCAAAGGGTTAAGCTCTGTGGCCCCGTGCAGGTGGTAATCAGTATAAGGAAGCTTGATATTGCAGTTTGTACAAATATACTTCTCACCACGCGCCATGGCACCGTCGCAGGCATAGCAACTCTCTGGGAATAAAAGCGAAAGCAGATCTTCGAACATTGTGTAAGAGCGTTGGTTTAAGGTATTATGCGTAATTTCGTGTAACTTTATATTTATACTTTTTATTAGCTTTTATAGCAACAGAACACACAACAATGAGCTTAGTAGAAGAATTCAATGACTACCGCACGCGCATGAACGAGCGCATCATGTCTTATGACAATAAAGTAATTAAACGCTTTTTTAACCTGGACACCAACACTTACATGGAGGGTGCCCTGGATGTAAAAACAAAGGAGATGCTAGGCCTTGTAGCCTCTATGGTATTGCGCTGCGACGATTGTATTAAGTACCACGTGGGCAAGTGCTACGAAGAAGGCGTTACCGATGAGCAGATAATGGAGGTTTTCTCTATAGCTAACTTAGTTGGTGGCTCTATCGTGATACCTCACTTCCGCCGTGCCGTTGAGTACTGGGAAGAGTTAAAGGAACGTGGTTCTGCTAATTAAATTATTACAGCTTGTTACTTGTTGATCGTTTATAGACCAGCGGTTGACAAGTAACAACTATTTACAACATGATATACGACTCAGACAATTTAGATCATAACTGGGCCCAACTTCGCGCCGACCTCATGAAGCGCTTTGGTAAAAAGCCGGACATGAATGCCATACTTTTTCTAATCGGAATTCAGGAACTTGGTATGGGCATTCGGGAGTTTACTAAAGAGGAGAAGCAGGACCTGATGCACATTGCAACCTGCAGGGTGTTCAGCCAATCTGGTTACTACGAATTCGCAGGCCGGGACGAAGAGGGGTGGCCCCATTTCAAAGCCGTTAAAACTATTCCGTTTGCTAACCTGCGCGAGCAGGAGAATATGCTTAAGTGGCATGTAATCGAATATTTTAACAGCGCTGACGATATTCAGAAACCTTAATACAAAACAGTTTACAGGTGCGCCTTAAGTAATACTATGAAGACTAAAATCCTGAAGGTTATACTTCTATCGTCGTTGCTGTTCCTAACCAAGGATACAGGCAAAAACTAAAAGGCGTAATACCTGAACTGACATACGCATTATTCACCCATGAAAATAATTACCTACAACGTTAACGGCATTCGTGCCGCGCTTACCAAAGGCTTTGATACCTGGCTAACGGCAGCTAACCCTGATGTGCTTTGCCTGCAGGAGATAAAAGCAGATGAATCTAAGTTTGACAAAGCTCGATTTGAAGATCTTGGTTACCATACTTACATACACCCTGCCGTAAAAAAGGGCTATAGTGGTGTGGCTATACTTTCAAAACAAAAGCCAAAGCACGTAGAAGTTGGCTGCGGCATGGAATGCTATGATGTAGAGGGCCGCGTTTTGAGAGCAGATTTCGACGATGTTTCTGTGATGAGCGTATACATGCCTTCCGGCTCAAGCGGGGAGGAGCGCCAGAACTTTAAGTTTAAATGGATGGATGACTTTTACGGTTACATCGGCGACTTAAAGTCTACAGTACCTGGCCTTATCGTGAGCGGCGACTATAACATCTGCCATCAGGCCATTGATATTCATAACCCGAAGTCTAACGCTAAAAGCTCTGGTTTTTTGCCGGAAGAGCGTAGTTGGATGGGCAAGTTCATAGAGAGCGGCTTTATAGACTCTTTCAGGCATTTTAACGCTGAACCTCACAACTATACCTGGTGGAGTTACAGGGCAGGGGCACGCAACAAAAATCTTGGCTGGCGTATTGATTATAACATGGCTACCGAAAACATGCGTCATCGCTTAAAACGATCTGCCATACTTACCGAGGCTAAGCACTCTGACCATTGCCCGGTACTACTGGAAATTGACTAAGCTCGTATACTAAAATTGGCAAGTATAAGTTTATACTTTATAAGCATATCAAAAGTATATTACGTACTTATATACAGCTACTTACACAAATCATATTAATCTATTGCTATAGCAGAAATGTAAAGAGTAAAATATGAAACAAAACGATGCGCTAGATTTACTGTTGCATCAGCTGCAGGAGTTTAAACAGAAATTCTACCTCAACATGCTTCTGAGGGGTAGCATATTTGCTGTTGGGCTCCTGCTTTCTATTTACATCGTTTACAGCCTGCTGGAGTACATGTTTTACTTTCCGCAGTATGTGCGTGGCTTTCTGCTTTTCTCTTTTATTGCCGTAGTAATTTATGTGCTCGTGCGCTGGATCGTGTTGCCTATCTCGGCGCTGGCTAACCTTAAAAAGGTGCTTACCGACGAACAGGCTGCCTTACAGGTGGGTTCGCACTATCCTGAAATAAAGGATAAACTGCTTAATGCCATACAGCTTAAGAACCTGGATCGCACCAACGAACTTATTGCTGCAAGTATAGAACAAAGATCCGGTCAACTGCTCGGCTTTAAATTTAAAGAGGCGGTTACTTATCGCGAAAACAAGCCGCTGTTAAAGTACGTGGCTTTGCCAGCCATTATTGCATTGCTTATTGTGCTGGTTTACCCAACTATTTTTGTGCAGGGCACCGAGCGCATCATTAACTACAAACGCTATTACGCCCCGTTGGCACCTTTCGAGTTTGTGGTTACCAACGATAAGTTACAAACCTACAGGGGAGAAGACTTTGAGTTGAAGGTGGATGTGGAAGGCAAGACAGTACCAAGCGAAGTATACATTAACTACAGCGGCCGCCGGCAAAAACTCATTCAAGCTGCTGATGGTTCCTACTCTTATACTTTTAAACAGCCCCAGCGAAGTATAAATTTCCAGCTAGAAGGCTCCGGCTTTTTATCTGATGAATACGCGCTGCAACTGCTCTCGCGGCCAAACCTGAAAGACTTTTACATGGAAGTGGAGTACCCGGCTTATTTAAAGCGGAAACCTGAGCATGTACAGAATACCGGAAATGCCACCGTTCCTGAAGGCAGCACCATTCGCTGGAATTTTAAAGCTACTGAAACTGAAAGTATACATCTTGCCTTTGAAGAGCCCACACAAGGTATAAATGCATCTAAAAATGGAGATACCTTCAGCGTGAGTAAAAAAATCAACCAGCCTCATAACTATAGTATAAAGTTAGAAAACGCCCATAGTACTAACAAAGAGCAGATCACTTATCAAATAACTACCATACCGGATCGTTTGCCACAGATAAGCTTAGAGCAGTACCAGGATACGGCGCTGTATACATTTATGATTTTGGGTGGTGATGTATCGGATGATTATGGTTTAACACGCCTAGCCCTGAACTACCGTATCAACAACAGCAAAAACCCACAGGCGAAGTATAAAAGTATAAATCTGCCGCTGGGCAACCAGTTAATTCAAACGTACTATTACCAATGGAATACGGCATCGCTTAACCTGCAGCCCGGCGATAAGGTTGAGTATTTTATGCAGGTATGGGATAATGATGGGTTGAGAGGCCCTAAAAGTACCCGCACCCGAACATTCGAGTTAAAAATTCCGGACAAGCGCGACTTACAAAAAGAACTGGATAATAACTCTCAATCTATAGCTAGCCAACTGAGCAAAACCTTGGAAAAAGCAAACAAGTTGGAGCAGGACCTGTCTAAGTCGGAGGAGAAGATGAAGACTAAGCGAGATCTTAACTGGCAGGATAAGAAGCAGCTTGAGGACCTTGTGGAGAAGAAAAAGCAACTGGAGCAGGACATCTCTTCGATGAAAGAGCTATTTAAAGAGCTTAACAAGAAGCAGAACATGCTTAGTGAGCAAGACAAGCAGATGGCGCAGAAGGCACAGGAACTACAGAAGCTGATGGATGACCTGCTGGACCCTGAAACAAAAAAACTTTACGAAGAACTTGAGAAGCTACTGGAGCAACAGCGCCCAAACGATGCTGAACTTCAGAAGTTACTGAGCAAGTTAGATAACCGCGAACGAAACCTGGAGCGTGAGTTGGAGCGTGCTTTAGAACTCTTTAAACAGCTGCAATTCGAGCAGAAGCTGGATAACGTAACAGACAAGCTGCAGGAGATGGCCCAGGAGCAAAAACAACTGGCCGATAAAACACAGCAGAAGCAGGAAGGGAATAACCAACTACAGGAGCAGCAAAAGGAACTGCAGCAGGAATTTGAGGATGTGAAGAAGCAGATGGAGGAACTCAAGGACCTGAACAACAAACTGGAGAACCCTAATAATTTAGACGATCAACAACAACAGCAGGAGCAACAAAGCATAGAGCAGGAAATGAAGCAGAGCCAGGAGCAGCTTCAGAAAAACCAAAACAAGAAGGCCAGCGAGTCGCAGCAGAAGGCGGGGCAGAAGATGGAGAAAATGGCGCAGCAAATGGAGCAAATGAAAAGCGCCATGAGTATGCAGGGGATGGAGCAAAACCTCGATAACCTACGCGATATCCTGGAAAACCTGATTAAACTTTCTTTTGATCAGGAAGACTTGATGAAGCAATTCAGGGGGGTGAACCAAAGCGACCCACGTTTTATTGCGCTTTCGCAGCAGCAGCTCAGCCTCAGGGATAATGCCAAGGTAATTGAAGACAGTTTATTTGCTTTAGCCAGTAAGGTTTTCCAGTTACAATCTTTCGTTACCCGTGAGGTTGCCTCTATGAACCAAAGTATGGATAACAGCATGCAGGAACTTCGCGACCGCAATTTAGGCAGAGCAACAGCACAACAGCAGTTAGCCATGACAAGTATGAACAACCTGGCGCTGATGCTGAACGATGCCTTAAAGCAAATGCAGCAGGCTATGCAGCAAATGAAAGGCAATATGGCCGGAAAACAGAAGGGAAATAAGCCGCAGCCCGGAAATTTAGGTGATCTTCAGCAACAATTAAATAAAAAAATCGAAGATTTGAAAAAAGGAGGCAAATCAGGTAAGGCACTTTCTGAAGAATTAGCTAAATTGGCTGCTGAGCAAGAGGCTCTCCGAAACGCTTTGAGAGAAATGGAAAAGCAGGGTCAGAAACCTGGCGAAAATGGCAGGAACGGCGAATTAGGAAATTTGGGTAAGATGATGGAACAAAGCGAGGCTGATCTCGTTAATAAACGTTTGACTGAGCAAACCATCATGCGCCAGCGCGAGATTTTAACCCGCCTGTTAGAGGCCGAGAAGTCTGCCAAGGAACGTGAGTTGGATAACAAACGCGAAGCGAAAACGGCACAGGAAGTAAACAGAAAAGCTCCTCCTTCGTTTGAGAAATATTTAAAAGCAAAAGAAAAGCAGACTGAGTTGCTTAAAACCATTTCGCCTGCTCTTGCTCCTTATTATAAACAGAAGGTAAACGAGTACTTTCAGAATATAAGTAATAATTAAGCACCTATTTTACACTTAACGATTAATATGAATCAGGTTAAAATTCAGATTCCTTCTCTAATCGAAAACATCCGAGTGGTTGAAAGCTTTATTGACAACTCAAAAGATGAGTTCGACTTTGAAGATGACATTTATGGCAACATCATGGTTGCTGTTACAGAATCTGTAAACAATGCCATCCGCCACGGAAATAAATTCGATAAGGATAAAAACGTATATCTGACGTTGCAGGTAGAGGATAACCAACTCACTTTTGAGGTTGAGGACGAAGGTCCTGGTTTTGATTACGAGAACTTACCAGATCCAACAGCGCCAGAGAACCTGGAGAACCCAGGAGGTAGAGGCATCTTTTTGATGCGCAACCTTTGCGACCAGGTTAATTTCGAAGATAACGGCAAAAAAGTACAGCTAGTTTTTAATATCATACCATCACAGAATGGATCATCCAATTGAGTTCATTAGCGAGGACGTAGAGTTTGAGCTAACGAACCCAAATCAAGTTGCAGAGTGGATTAACGATATAATTGAACAACACGACCAGGAGCTAGTAAACCTAACCTACGTTTTCTGTTCTGATGATTATCTTCACGAGATCAACATATCGTATCTCGACCACGACACACTAACAGATATTATCACCTTTGATAATGCCGATGAAGAAGGCATCATTGAAGGTGATATTTTTATTAGTATCGATCGTGTTAAAGATAATGCAAGCGATTTGGGCACAGCCTTTGAAGATGAATTGCACCGTGTACTCATACATGGCGTACTGCACCTGCTCGGTTATAAAGATAAAACTGAAGAGCAGGAGGCACTTATGCGCAAACAAGAAGATTCTTCCTTATCTTTGCGGAAATTTTAATCGCAAAAAGGAATTCCCAACCCCCAGATGATGTTTCACGTGAAACATCTCTAAATCCAGAAATACATGTTTCCAGAATACGACGTAATAGTAGTTGGTGCAGGCCATGCAGGTTGCGAAGCGGCTGCAGCGGCAGCAAAAATGGGCTCAAAAGTGCTGTTGGCAACCATGAACATGAACACCATTGCACAGATGTCTTGCAACCCAGCCATGGGAGGCGTAGCTAAAGGACAAATAGTACGCGAAGTAGATGCATTGGGTGGTATGAGCGGTATCATTACAGATAAGACGATGATACAGTTCAGAATGCTTAACAAATCCAAAGGCCCTGCTATGTGGAGCCCAAGAGCGCAAAGCGACCGCATGCGGTTTGCTGAAGAATGGCGCCTTACGCTAGAGCAAACTGAGAACGTAGACTTCTGGCAAGAGATGATTACAGCCATAGAAGTAGAAGATGGAAGCGCCACAGGAGTACGTACTAGCCTGGGGATAACTATACGCGGAAAGGCCGTAGTTTTAACGAATGGCACATTTTTGAATGGTATTATCCACATTGGCGAGAAGCAATTAGGTGGAGGCCGTGCAGCCGAAAAATCAGCAAAAGGCATAACCGAGCAATTGGTTGAATTAGGGTTTGAAGCTGGTAGGATGAAGACAGGAACACCTCCACGTGTAGACGGTCGTAGCCTCGACTACAGCAAAATGGAGGAACAATTTGGGGATGAGACTCCATCCAAATTTTCTTATACCGACACTACACCGCTGACACAGCAACGCAGCTGCTACATTACGTACACAAACTCTGAAGTTCACGAGATCCTTAAAACTGGATTCGAAAAATCACCTATGTTTCAGGGTCGCATACAGGGTTTAGGTCCGCGTTATTGCCCAAGCATTGAGGATAAGATAAACCGTTTTGCTGACCGTGACCGCCATCAGATATTTGTAGAACCTGAAGGATGGAATACAGTCGAAGTATATGTGAATGGCTTCTCAAGCTCACTTCCAGAAGATGTACAGCTTAAGGCGCTTCGTAAAATTGTAGGATTCGAAAACGCAAAAATGTTCCGGCCAGGTTATGCAATCGAGTATGACTTTTTCCCGCCTACACAGCTTAACCTGACACTAGAAACAAAGCTGGTAAATAACTTATACTTTGCTGGCCAGATAAACGGAACAACCGGTTACGAAGAAGCAGCTTGCCAAGGATTAATGGCAGGTATCAATGCGCATAACAAAGTACATGGCAAAGAACCTTTCGTACTTAAGAGATCGGAAGCTTATATCGGAGTACTGATAGATGACCTGGTAAACAAAGGTACAGATGAACCTTATCGTATGTTTACCTCACGTGCAGAACACCGAATTCTGCTAAGACAAGACAACGCCGATATTCGCCTTACAAAACTTGGGTATGAATTAGGTTTGGCTGACGAAGCGCGACTGAAAGCTGTGGATAAGAAGATAGAGGAAACAAGAGAAATCATAGCATACTTAAATAATAAGCCGATTGAGCCTGGAGATATCAACAGCAAACTGGAAGAACTTGGCTCTGCTCCAATAGTAGAAAAGCAACGTGCAGGGCAATTGATTAAGCGCCCCAACGTTGAGATAGAGCACATAGCCGCAGCAATACCAGCCATAGCAGAATACCTAAGCAAATTTAAAGTAGATAGTGTGGAGCAGGCGGGTATAGCTGTAAAGTATGAGAGCTATATCGAGAAGGAGCATGTAATGGCTAACAAGATGGGTGAACTCGAAAATTACATCATCAAAGACAAAATCAATTACCGCAACATACCTGCTTTATCAGCTGAGGCGAAGGAGAAGCTACTAAAGGTGCAGCCAGAAACAATCGGGCAGGCTTCACGGATAAGTGGTGTATCGCCGGCAGATATTTCTGTGTTAATGGTATACTTAGGAAAATAAATGAGCTACGAAAGACTAGAGCAATGCCCGGTGTGCGGCAAAAATCAATTTAAAAACTTTTTAGTGGTAACTGATAATTCAGTTTCAAAAGAAAGCTTTGTAATTGTGGAATGCGAAAACTGCTCTTTTAAGTTTACTAACCCAAGGCCAGATGTTGCCAGTATAGGTAACTATTACGAATCAGAAGATTATATATCGCACAGCAATACAAAGGCAGGGATTATCAACAAGGCATACCATGTAGTAAGGTCTATAACAACAAAACAGAAGGTAGAACTTATTAACAGGTATGCCCCCACTAAAGGATCTGTTTTGGATTACGGTTGTGGCACAGGAGTATTCTTGTCAGCTTGCAAAAAAGATGGTTGGGAAATAAGGGGCGTAGAGCCTAGTACAAAAGCACGTGAAGCAGCATCGAAAGAAACCGAAGAACTGATAGCTTCAGACATAAGTGAGCTAACAGGAGAGAAGTTTGATACCATAACCATGTGGCATGTGCTGGAGCATATCCATACTTTAAACGAAACGCTGGCACAGCTGATAGATATGCTTCAGGATGATGGAACGCTGGTGATAGCGGTCCCGAACGCTGACTCTCATGATGCGCAATTGTATAAAGAAAATTGGGCAGCTTACGATGTACCAAGGCATTTATACCACTTTACACAACCAACTATGAAACGCTTTTTGAAGAAGCATAAAATGGTGTTGGAAGAAGTGCTACCTATGAAATTTGATGCCTACTATGTAAGCATGTTGAGTGAAAAGCATAAAGCTGGAAAAACAAAAATGCTGAATAGTGTGATGAACGGTTATAAGTCTAACAGCTATGCAGAGAAAAACGGCAATGATTACTCGAGTTTGATATTCATAGCTCGAAAGAAATAAAAGAGAACATTCTTATAAATTAAGTAAAGGCAAGCGAAAGTTTGCCTCTTTTACTTTAAAAAGAAAGCACCATAGATGAAGCTAACGCATATTTTCCTGATCTTATCCACAGCAGTAGCAGCAGCATCCTGCGCAAGTATAAGCGCACCAGAGGGAGGGCCTAAAGACGAAACACCACCCGTACTACAGGAAAGCAATCCCAAAAACCAGGAGTTGAATGTTAAGACCAAAACTGTAACATTAACCTTTGATGAAGAGGTACAGCAAAATAAATTGAATTCAGAGCTTCTGATCACACCAAATACAGATAACAAGTACAGAGTGAGATCAAACAAAAACATACTAAACCTGGAGTTCGAAAAACCTTTATTAGAGAACACCACCTACACCTTAAATTTCAGGGATGGAATAACAGACATAACCGAAAAAAATAAAGCTGAGAATCTTAGGATATCCTTCAGTACAGGAACGTTCATCGATACTAGCAGGGTGAGCGGTAAAGTAGTTAATCTATTAACACAGCTCCCGCAAAAAGAAGCTTTAGTAGTACTGTACCCCACAAGCGACACATTAAGCATCAGAAAGAACAGGCCCTATTACCAAACTGAAACTAACGCTGCTGGAGAGTATGAGCTGACAAACATAAAGGAAGGTGAATACAGGATATATGCATTAACAGATAAAAACAACAACTCTTTTTACGATAACGAAGAGGAGAAAATAGGGTATCTGGCAAAGCCAATAACTATAACAGCAGCAACTGATACAGTTAACCTGACCCTAGTTAGGATAGATACGAAAAGGCCAATATTGCTACGCCGTGAAAACTACACAGACCGATTTACAGCTAACTATAGTGAAGGTATAAAATCGTTTAGAGCCAGGCCAGCAGATGCAACAAAAGTAAAGCTACCACACAAAATTTCACCTGACGGCAAGGCTGCAGACCTGTTTAAAACCCAAGGCTACGCCGGTGGAAAAACTATCTTGACGGCTGTGGATTCTGCAGGTAATATAGCCACCGATACTATTGATATTAAGTTTGAGGGGAAGCGGGCACAGCGCATAAGAGGAGCACAGTTGAAACTTACTAACAATGGAAACGGACAAAATTATGCATCGGGATCAGTAGTAACTTTAGAAGTGGAAACACCCGTTGCCATTGCAGGAGCAGAGCCAATCAGCATACTATCGGATACTATAGTAGTACGTAAAATACGTTACCCAGAAGATATAACCTTAGACTCAACTAGAACAGAGCTTAGCTTTAAACTGCCTAACGTAAACGGTAAAAATAAAAGGATATCATTGTTAGTGGATAGCACAGCAGTTAAGCCATTAGAAGGTGCTCCTATCAGGTTTGCACCTGTGCCAATTACGGTAGCAGAAAGCGGAGGGGTAGGAAACATAAAAGGTGCTGCAACTACTAAGTATGCATCTTATACGATACAATTGATAACGGAAAACTATACCGTTGTACAGGAAATTAAGAACGTTAGAACATTTGAATTTAAAAATGTGGTACCTGGCAACTACAGGATAAGAGTCTTGATTGATGAAAATAACAACGGGACTTGGGAAGCCGGAGATCCGGAATTCAAACAAGAGCCTGAGAAGGTTTACCTCTATCCAAAAACGCTTGATGTCAGAGCCAACTGGGCAATGGAAGGCGAAAAGCTGGTGTTTTGATTTAAGAAAGATAATAGAGAAAGGGAGGCAGAATTGTCTCCCTTTTTTTTGACATGAAAACACCAATCTTAGACAAAAGCATAGTTTAGAAACAATTGTGAAACGCACCCTTGATTGGAGGCTATATAAGCTATTCCACCAGTAAAATCAACCGATTGTAATTCTTCAATTAAACTATACTTGCGCTATTACACAGTAGTAGCGGGTATGCTTAAAGTATAAATCAAAGCAAGCAGCTGTATCTTAAACAGCTGTTAAACTATGTAAGCCTTATCTCCCAGCAAGTATAAACTTCGCTTTATAAGCTTCACCTATATTACAGCCTCCCAGAAAGCTTATCCAATAGCTGGCCCATACCACATCAAGTTTATACTTAGTAAGCTGGCAGAAATTTAAAATTACCTCCAAGAGCATTTGTAAATCGCTACCAATACACATGGACTGCAGCTTTATAAATACTTAAGCCTCTCTAGTAAAATCCCGCCAATTACAGCATCTAAGCCTTTACTCTGTTAATCTCACGCTACAAATGCATTGGCTTTTTTATGCTGAGTATCTAAAAATGTGTAAACCAAAGTTTAGATAGACTAAGTAAGATAAGTGTAAAAAACTACATGCAAATCAACACATTTGAGAAGCTGATAATCTGTGGGTACAACTGTGGATAATGGTGGGTAACACAGTGACAACTTTACACACCCGAACAAGTCTTAGTGTAAAATGCACCACAAAGGCCTAGAAAAGTGGAAACTGGTGTACAATTATAGCCTCGCAAAGACCTTTTCCACGTAAATGTGAATTGTGTATAAAGAAATACACATAAAAAGGCAAAAAGTGGAAAACAGATTTAAAAATCTGACACTCAACAAAGAAAAGTAAAAGCAGATGTGGAAGGTTTGGTGACAACCAAAACAAGTGTAAACAAGTTATAAATGCTTCACAAAAGTGGGTAGAGTTATAAACTTATGAACACACCTAATAATGAAAGAAGATTTATTTAAAGATTTATCTTATAAAAAACTTATAAGTTATATAGGATGTGGGAAAGTGGAGAACTAACTCAAAAAAGGGAAAACAGGAAGAAAGCCGTTACAAAAGTGTAAAATAAAAATTCTATATCTTTATATCATATACAGAATAAAACTCGCAAGAATATATGAAGTTATTGATGAGCCTGGCGCTCCCGTTCGAAGAACCGATACTGATATTTACGTTGGTGCTTTTAGTTATACTGGTAGTACCGATATTTTTGAAAAGATTTAACATACCAGGTATAGTAGGCTTAATAGTAGCAGGTGTTATACTTGGGCCCAATGGATTTCATATTCTGGAACGGGATGCAAGTATCGTATTATTCGGAACAGTAGGCTTATTGTACATCATGTTCCAGGCAGGTCTGGAAATAGACATGATAGATTTTAAAAGGTATAAAGTACGGAGTATAGTTTTCGGTACATTAACCTTCTTGATACCAAGTATAGTAGGTACGCTCGTTTTTTTATACCTCCACGATTATAACATCAAGCCTGCTATACTATTGGCAAGTATGTTTGCTCCGCACACCTTACTGGCTTATCCTATTATAAGCCGCCTGGGCTTAAGTAAAAACGAAGCGGTAACAATAACAATAGGAGGCACCCTGATAACAGACACAGCTGTACTGTTTGTGCTTGCCATCATAATAAACTCTACACAGGGCGATACAAACATAGGCTTTTGGGTATGGATGGTTATCAAAATGATCTTGTTTGTAGCTGTGGTACTTTGGCTGTTTCCTAAGATTGCACAATGGATGTTTAAGCAGCTGGAGAGCGAAAAGGGAGCGCAATATATCTTTGTACTGACAGTCATATTCTTTGCGGCGTTTTTATCAGAGTTGGCTGGAATGGAAGCCATTATTGGCGCGTTCTTGGCAGGGTTGGCATTAAACCCGCTTATACCGCATACATCGCCGCTTATGAACAGAGTGGACTTTGTAGGCAATAACATCTTCGTGCCCTTCTTCCTGATCAGTACAGGTATGCTTGTGGATCTGAAAGTACTATTTACAGACACGAACGCCATGTTAATAGCTGCTACGATTGTAGTGCTGTCGCCGTTAACAAAGTATGCCGCAGCATTTATAACACAGAAGCTATTTAAATTTAGTGTACTGCAGCGTAACCTGATGTTTGGTTTAAGTAGCGCGCATGCAGCAGCAACGCTGGCAGTAGTATTAGCCGGATACGAAATAGGCTTGATAGGCGAGAGCGCCCTGAACGGAGCCGTAGTCTTGATCCTGTCCTCAAGTATGGTAAGCTCGCTATCTACAGAGAAGGTAGGCAAGAAACTGGCAATAATGGAGAGCAGAAGGAAGCCGGACATAAGCCAGAAGCCAGACAGGATACTTGTTCCGATAGGTAACCCTGTAACTATCGAGAGGCTGATAGACCTGTCAGTCATGCTGAAGAATCCGCAGCACAAAGAACCAATTTATCCTTTGGCTGTAGTGATAGATAACGAGCACGCAGAAGAGGAAATTTTTAAGAAGAATAAAATGCTTCAGGAGGCAATCACACATGCCTCAGCCACCGACAACGACGTGCAACTGGTTTCTAAAATTGATGTGAACGTATCAAGTGGCATACTTAGAGCCATAAAGGAGCTCATGATAACCGAGGTTGTACTAGGCTGGAATGCTAAAATCACAACAAAGGATCGCATTTTCGGGTCAGTACTGGATAAACTGCTGGAGAACACAGACGAGATGATTCTGGTATGTAAGCTCATACAGCCATTAAATACCACGGGCAGAATTATGGTGATAGTACCCACAAATGCAGAGTTGGAAAGAGGGTACATGCGGTGGATCAGATCAGTTAAACTCTTATCAACTCAGTTAGGTGCACCAATTATTTTCAGGGCCCGTAGAAGAACACTTAACAAGCTGAAGAAGGCTGTAAATAGCACCAAGCCAACAGTAGAAGCTACTTACCAAGAGTATACAAGCCTGAACGAATTTGCGAACATGAAGTCAGAGCTTAAAAAAGACGATATGGTAGTGGTGATCTCAGCAAGAAAGAAAACGGTATCATACAATAGCAACATGGATTACGTGCCGCGTGTGCTATCCAGAAATTACAAGGATAACAGCTTTATCGTAGTTTATCCTGAACAATACTCAGAGTATCAAACGGTGCCAGTTAAACAAACATCGATGGCCCATGAAGAAACAGACAGCGAAGCAATTTAACTACGATCAGGATTTTGATAAAACGGATTTCAGGAAGCACCCTGAACTTTACAGCGTAGGAAAAGGGGAGCAGGGCGTGCTGCTGGTAGAGCCCTACAAGTCGGAGATACTGCCGCACTGGCGCTTTAAAACGCCTGAAATTGCTACCGAATCGTCGGAGAAAATATATGCTCTATTTCTGGAGTATCTGCAGCAGGATGATTTTATTGGTGCAGACATGGCACGGAAGTACCTGCAGATGGGCTATACAAGGGCAAGGCGCTACGCAAACCATAAAAGCGGCAAGAAGTACGATGGGCCTGTTCCGGATGATAAGAAGGGCCAGAGCGGCGCGCATGGTAGAGACCAACTGCCACAGGATCCTGATCCGGTTAAAGCCAAATCAGCTGAGATCTTTAAAAAGAAATGGGACCAGGCAAAGAACAATGAGACTTACCTGCAGCTGATGGAAAATTTTAAAGCTAAATACAGGTAGCTGGGCAACATCCGGCATAAAAACTATAACCACAGAATAAGTTAAACACGTATCTTTGCTAAAAATAATTTCTATTAAAAAATGATCAACAAAGACATCAGGTTAGGTAAAGGACTTGGTAAGATCAAGTTCGGCCTGACAATGGAAGAAGTAGAGGAGTTGATAGGCGAGCCGGAAGAAGTAGAGGAATCCGATGAGGAGGACGAGTTCGAGCACGAAGCCTGGAACTACTGGGAAGAGGGCTACTCTTTATACTTTGATAAGGAAGATGATTACAAACTGAGCTGCATCGAAACAGCCAACCGCGAAGTTCAGCTTTGGGGTGAGCGAATTTTTGAGATGAGCAAAGACCAGATCATCCGTCTGTTCGCTGACAACAACATTACCAACCCAGAGGAGGAGGAAGCCGAAACTGGTGAAACCCGCTTATCTTTTGAAAAGGAAATGATTGATTTATACTTTGACGAAGACCAACTGATTGCTGTAAACTTCGGGGTGTTTATTAACGACAACCTGGAAGTAATGTGGCCAGAAAAGTAGCAAGTATAAACTATATATAAACAAACAGCCCCGGCTTAAAACAAGTCGGGGCTGTTTGTTTATAAACCTGCTGCTGCCATAAATGCTGTGGAAAAAGAAACAGAAAACCTGTAATTAACAGTATAGACTGCATTTCTATAGATTACACATGCATTCTTAAAACGACAAAGCCCGGCTTATACCGGGCTTTGTCGTTTTAAGGCTTATAAACTTCTACTCAAAGAAGAAGTTTATAAGCTCTTGCTGTATTACCGGATTGATGGCTACGGCAAGTATAATGGAGATGATCAGACCAATGGAAACAGACAGAATATCTTTACCGATCAACCTGAAAGTTTTAGCAAATTTAACAGGACCATCGTGTGCACGCAGGCGCATGCCAAGCTCACGGCCTGCCAGTAAACCTACAAATACCCAGGTAGTACTCATCGGTATGTTATTTACTTCCTTAAAGTAATAAAGTATAATCGAGTAGACTAAGTCGATGATGGTAGCACTACGAACATCGCGTACCTCTGATTTTTCGCTTATAATGTGCTGGATTTTTTCGCCACGCTGGTAGAACATGTAGCCCAGGCCCAGGAAAATAAAACCTGCGAAAGCTGCAAACTCCCACATACTAAGCTGGCGTGGCAGGTAAACAGCTATATTGGCCAAATCCTGAGCAAGCCAGGTATGCCACAGGAAGCCGCTGATAACCCATTGCGCTATTACCCACGCCCCATGCGCCTGCCCTTTAACGAATTTCTTAATTACCTTACTTAGTACAACATAGATGATAAAGGCAGCAACAAAGGCGGCAACGTAGCCCATTAAGCTTTTATTTACCATGCTGATAATAGCACCGGAGCTAACTGTAAACACGCTTAGCAGCATGAAAGTAGTTGATACCGGAATACGGAACCTGGTTAAAAGCAGTAACACGATTGGTGCGGCTAATTGCAGGTACACGAAGTTATCCGGATTTTGGTCAAAACCTTTAGAGGTAAGGCGTTGATACGTTACATCGCCGTTAAAGGCATACCAGCTATAGAAAACAGTACCCAGGAAGATGGTACCCATGAACAGCCATTGCCAGTACCACTTTTTGTCTTCGTTGGATACGATAAAAGTACCGATAGTCTGTATACTATCGTTAGCGATGGCAGAGTAGCCAGCAAACGCAAAACCCACCCACATGGCTATAGAAGCGTATGGGTATACCAGCCCGGCAAGTATGAGCGCAAAAGCAATGAAGTAAAGAAATTTCTTTTCCTTCTGGATAATGATATCCACAGTACTATAGCGCTTTCTGAACTTGTAAGGCTGATTAGGAACTACAGGCTTTTTCCCTTTCTTTGTCTTAGCCATTTAAGATAAAAAGTTGGTTAGAATAAAAAACGGTGCAAGTTACCCTAAAATCAAAAGCCAGGGTTAAACTCTATGTTAAGAAATTGTTAACACGCCTGGTGTTAAGCCTAAGCAGCCCGTTTAAATAGAAAACAAGGCAAACAAAAGTATAAATCGTAAAGTATAATGCCCCAACATAAAAACTGTAGCCACATACTGGCATAATAAATCTCTAAAAAGCTATCTTTGCAGCATGGCAACACAAGAAAAAACAACTGTGGAAAATGCACAGTTAAAAGATATTATCTCTCACGCGAAAGAGTACGGTTTCGTTTTCTCATCCAGCGACATCTATGATGGCCTGCAAGCTGTTTACGATTACGGGCAGATGGGAGTAGAGTTGAAAAACAACATAAAGAACCTTTGGTGGAAATGCATGACGCAGCTTAACCAAAATGTAGTTGGTTTAGATGCCGCCATCTTTATGCACCCGTTGGTTTGGAAGGCATCCGGACACGTGGATAGCTTCAATGACCCTATGATTGATAACAAGGACTCGAAGAAGCGTTACCGTGCCGATGTGCTGATAGAAGATAAAGCCGCACAATACGAAGCAGAAGGAAAAGTAGAAGAAGCCGGGGCCTTACTTGCCGAAATGGGCAAGCTGCTGGAAAACGAAAACCTGGACGGTGTACGTGACCTGATCATCAGCGAAGGTATAAAATGCCCAATCTCCGGAACTGCCAACTGGACTGATGTACGCCAGTTTAACCTGATGTTTTCCACACAAGTTGGTTCTGTTGCCGAGGAGTCTCAAACTATATACCTGCGCCCCGAAACAGCTCAGGGTATCTTTGTAAACTTCCTGAACGTACAGAAGACAGGCCGTATGAAGGTGCCTTTCGGAATTGCTCAGATTGGTAAAGCTTTTCGTAACGAGATTGTAGCGCGTCAGTTTATCTTTAGAATGCGTGAGTTCGA
Source organism: uncultured Pontibacter sp. (assembly GCF_947492645.1). Lineage (GTDB taxonomy): Bacteria > Bacteroidota > Bacteroidia > Cytophagales > Hymenobacteraceae > Pontibacter. Next base: position 341,307 of record NZ_CANLMZ010000001.1, read on the forward strand.
GCAGATGGAGCTGCAGTTCTTTGTTCGCCCTGGCACAGAGATGGAGTGGTATAACCAATGGAAAGAAGCGCGTAAGGCGTGGCATCTGGCAATCGGTATTCCTGCAGAGAACCTGCGCTACCACGACCACGACAAGCTTGCCCACTACGCCAACGCAGCTGTGGATATCGAATATAAATTTCCGTTCGGTTTTAAAGAAGTAGAAGGTATACACTCTCGTACTGACTTTGACTTAACCCAGCACCAGGAGCTGAGCCGCAAGAAAATGCAGTACTTCGACAATGACCTGAACGAAGAAGGAAAGCCATACGGTAACTACATTCCTTATGTCATCGAGACATCAGCCGGAGCAGATCGTTTGTTCCTGATGACGCTTTGCAATGCTTACACAGAGGAAGAGATAGTAGAAGGAGAAAGCACAAAGTCGCGTACATTCCTGAAGTTTCACCCGGCATTGGCTCCTGTTAAAGCAGCTATACTTCCGCTAACCAAAAAAGACGGCCTGCCAGAGAAAGCAACTGAGATCTTCGATTCGCTGAAGTATGATTTCAACATGATTTACGAAGAGCGCGATAGCATTGGCAAGCGTTATACCCGCCAGGATCTAATCGGTACCCCATTCTGTATTGCTGTAGATCACCAGACGCTGGAAGATAACACCGTTACCGTTCGTGACCGTGATAGCCGTGAGCAGGTGCGTATGCCAATCAGCGAATTGCATAGCTACATAAACAATGCCGTAAGCTTTAAGAGCATTTTCGAAAAGCTAGGCTAAGTATAAAGTATAGAAACAGGAGAAGCAGCATGGGAAACCGTGCTGCTTTTTTTGTGCCTACAATAAAGTATGGTTTGATAAATAACCCAGGAATAGAAAGTGTAAGATGTGCTTAAATCAACTTAAATCATGATTTGGCCTTAGTTATATACAGGTATAATTGCTACTTATAGTAGGTGCATAAAGCTAAATTATGGCAAAATGGCACAGACCCACTTTCATATTTACCAAAACATACAAGGTAAATTTAGCTAAGCAGGTAAAGAAATTAAGTCTCTTTACTGCCATGCCTAACGAGACAGAAGTATGGTAACTACACTTGTTCAATACCTGCCGTCCTATTATCAGCAACGCCATTCCGTGTAGAACAGGTAAAGCAATAAGGCTGTATTATGTCCGGTAGTGTATAACTTATGTAAAATATATCAAAACCTATACTTGCTCAGAATTGGGTAAGGCATCAGATATATTACATGTGAATAATTTGCGTAAACTTCCGCTTGAGAGAGATTACACATGTAACCTAGAAAGGTTATACACAGATCTCCTACGAGTTTGAACTTATACTTAGAAGTATGTTTTGGCAAGAGCAAAAGCTGTTGAAATCAGAAAGCAAAATGGCTTTAAGAAATGCTAAAAGTATAAAAAGCTGATCTTTTTCAACACCCTAAGCATGGTTGTTTAAACGATTAACTAAAACAAAAGCAGGGTTAGCAAATAGGTAAAGCCGCACAGAAAGGGTAGCCGTATGTATAGGTAAGACTAATACATTTTTAAAGAATGGCAGATTCATCAAAATCAAATAGCAGCAGTAATAGCTTAAAAGAGGATAACCCGTGCTGGAAAGGCTATGAGCCTGTAGGTACAAAGAAGAAGGATGGTAAGGAAGTACCGAACTGTGTCCCTAAAAACAAAGCATCAGGTTCAGGATCATCCAAAAGCAAAAGCTAACGTAAGAGCAAGTATAAAAGGGGCAGCATCAAGAACATGGGTGCTGCTCCTTTTGCTTTGTAGCCTGCTAAGAATCTGCCGTTTCCGGTAAGGTTTATACTTTCAAGCCCACATGACAAACCAAAATTGCCTACCTTTGCCGAATTGTAGCAGATCATGTGGAATAAGGTTGCCATTTTTATAATTAAAAACAGGTTAAGGCTGCTCATTGTCTTAGCCATACTTACTGCGTTTATGGCCTACAAAGCCAAAGATGCAGAAATGTCTTACGATTTTGCCAATGTCGTTTCTCCAGACGACGTGGACATGCAATACTTTCAGCGCTTTAAGCAGACCTTCGGCGAGGATGGCAATATCCTGGTAGTGGGCATGCAGGATAGTAAGGTATACAAGCTTCAGAATTTTAAAGAGCTGAAAGCCTTGTCGGACCAGCTGGCACAGGTAAAAGGAGTAAAAGCAGTAATCGCGTTGCCAAACCTGGTGCAGGTCGTCAAAGATACCGCTGATCGCAGGTTTACAACTTCACAGATATTTGCAAATTTTCCTGAAACGCAGCCACAGCTTGATAGCCTGCTGCAGGTAGTGCGCAACCAGGGTTTTTACGATGGTCAGATCATCAACGACAAAACCGGAGCTACCTTGCTGGCGGTTACCGTGGATCCTGCTTTCCTAAACTCGGCCCGCCGCATAGAGGTGATGGATAATGTGCTGGCGAACACAGAGTCCTTCAGCAAAAAGACTGGTATAAAGCTGCACTACGCCGGGTTGCCTTTTGTGCGAGCCGTAATGACAACTAAAGTATCCGCCGAGATGAAAATGTTCCTGGTGCTGGCTTTGCTGGTTACAGGCGTTACACTCTTCATCTTCTTCCGCTCTTTTTACGCTGTTATATTTCCGCTGCTGATGATCAGCATTGTAGTGGTGTGGGTGCTTGGTACCCTTTCGCTGCTTGACTACAAGATATCACTATTAACAGGGCTTATACCTGCTATACTTGTCGTGATCGGTATACCAAACTCAACTTACCTGCTGACACGCTACCACTACGATTACCGCAAGCATGGAAATAAAATACTGGCGCTGACCAGGGTAATCAGCAAAATAGGTGTAGTAAACCTGGTAACAAATACTACCACAGCCATTGGCTTTGTAGTGTTCACTTTTACGCATGTGGCCATACTTTACGAGTTTGGTGTGGTGGCTGGTATCAACATCTTTGTTACGTTTATCATTAGTATTGTGCTGCTGCCGGTGGTGTTCTCTTACCTGCCTCCGCCAACACCAAGGCAACTGCGCCACCTCGATGCGAAGCCGCTAAACAAGCTGCTTGAGTTTATAGATTACATTGTGCACGAGAAGCGCCATTTGGTATACTTCTTTACTATTGTTGCTCTTGCGTTGTCTTTATTTGGCATTTATAAGGTAAAGACGGTATCGTATATGGTTGACGACCTGCCTGAAGAAAGCAGCGTGAATGCCGACCTTGCCTTTTTCGAAAACCACTTTAACGGGGTAATGCCGCTGGAGATTATTGTAGACACAGGTGTAAAGCAGGGGGTAATGCGACTGCCAAACCTGGGCAAGCTAAACCAACTGGAAAACTTCCTGCGCACGCAACCTATACTTTCTGCCCCTATTTCGGTGGTTGGCTTAGTTAAAACAGCAACGCAAGCATTTTACGGTGGCGACCCAGGCTCATACAGGCTGCCTGATAATACTGAACGCAACTTTATCTTCAGTTACCTGGCAAAGCAAGGAGAGGGGGAAAACCAACGACTACTCCGCTCTTTCGTAGACAGCACCGGGCAACAAGCGCGTATTTCACTTAAAGTGGCTGATGCTGGCTCCAGGGTTTTAGATACGCTTATCATCAACAAAATAAAGCCTGAGCTGCGCGATATATATGGCGGAGAGGGAGTAACAGTAGAAGAAGCTGGAAACACCATGACGTTTACCCGCGACGACTCCGGTGCTCAAACTACAGTTAGCCTTACCGGTACCACGCTACTTTTCATTAAAGGAAACGAGTACCTTATCAACAACCTGCGTAGTAGCCTCATACTTGCCTTCGTGTTGGTAACTATTGTGATTGCCCTGTTGTTTAAGTCTGCGAGGGTGGTAATAATATCGCTGATACCGAACATGATACCGCTGCTGATTGCAGGTGGGTTGATGGGATTTTTCAACATACCGCTGAAGCCAAGTACCGCACTAATATTCAGTATTGCGCTGGGCATCGCCATCGACGACTCTATTCACTTTCTGGCAAAGTATAGAAGCGAGTTATTGTCGAATGGGTTTAACATCAGCAGGGCCATTACCACCAGTTTAACAGAGGCCGGCACAAGTATGATTTATACTTCGGTTATTCTGTTCTTTGGTTTTGTGATTTTTGCTTTCTCCGAATTTGGAGGTACAAAGGCGCTTGGTGTGCTAATGTCGGTAAGTTTGCTGATTGCATTATTCACAAACCTGATTATATTGCCAACTTTGCTGATTAGCTTCGATAGCGGCAAGTATGAGCGAGACCCTTATGCCCTGATAGAACACTACGATGAGTTTTACCTGGAGCACGAGGACGAGGAATTAGACCTGAATCAACTAAGATTAAAGTTTGAAGAGGAAATTACGGAAGAAGATAAAAAACCTGTAAACGGTGAAGTATAACGAGTATAAAAATCTGAATTACGCCAAAGTAGGCGAGGATGTGCTGGCCTTCTGGAAACAGCATAACGTTTTCGAAAGATCGGTGGCTACCCGTGAGGGCAACACGCCGTTCGTGTTTTATGAAGGCCCGCCGTCAGCGAACGGTACGCCGGGTATTCACCACGTGATGGCCCGTGCGGTGAAAGACATTTTCTGCCGCTACAAAACTTTAAAGGGTTTCCAGGTAAACCGTAAAGGCGGCTGGGACACCCACGGCTTGCCTGTAGAGCTGCAGGTTGAGAAAGAGCTTGGCATTACCAAAGAAGATATTGGTAAAAAGATAACGGTAGAGGAGTATAACCAACGCTGCCGCGAAACAGTAATGCGTTTCAAGAACCAGTGGGACACGCTTACCGAGCAGATGGGCTATTGGGTAGACTTGAACAACCCCTACATTACCTTCGAAAGAGAATACATTGAGTCTTGCTGGGCCTTATTAAAGAAACTGTACGATAAAGGTTACCTGTACAAAGGCTACACCATACAGCCATACTCACCGGCAGCAGGCACAGGTCTGAGCTCGCACGAGCTTAACCAGCCGGGTTGCTACAAAATGGTGAAGGATACAACCATTGTGGCCCAGTTTGCCGTGAAGCGCATCACCCGCAACATGTTCCTTTTTGAGCGTGAAGATGAGAAAGTACACTTCCTGGCCTGGACAACTACACCATGGACACTTCCAGGAAACACGGCTCTGGCAGTCGGCAAAAACATCAAGTATGTAAAAGTACAGACCTACAACCAGTATACTTACGAGCCGATCTCGGTTATACTTGCCAAGGATCTGGTAAGCCGTTACTTCAACCCGAAGGCTGCTGATATTCCTTTAACAGAGTATAGCTCCGGCGATAAGCTGATCCCTTACAAAATAGTGGAGCAATTTGACGGTAGCGACCTGGCAGGTGTGGAGTATCACCAGCTGATGCCATACGTGCAGCCGGATAAGCCAGCTTTCCGTGTTATCATCGGTGATTATGTAACCACAGAGGATGGTACCGGTATCGTGCACATCTCGCCAACATTTGGTGCTGATGACTTTAGGGTAGCCGCTCATAACGACATACCTGCACTATTAGTGACAGATGAAACAGGCAAACAGGTTCCTATAGTAGACCGCCAGGGGCGCTTTGTGTCCGAGATTACCGACTTTGCCGGCATGTATGTGAAAAACTATGCTAAAGAAGATGAGTCTTCTGCAGAGTATAAGCCTACGGACGTAAAGATTGCGATCAAGCTTAAAGAAGAAGGCAAAGCCTTTAAAGTAGAGAAATACGAGCACACCTATCCGCATTGCTGGAGAACCGATATGCCGGTGCTATACTATCCGTTGGATAGCTGGTTTATCAAAACCACGGCAGTTAAAGACAGGCTGATCGAACTAAATAAAACCATCAACTGGAAACCAGAATCTACAGGTACAGGTCGCTTTGGTAACTGGCTCGAGAACCTGGTAGACTGGAACCTGTCGCGCTCACGCTACTGGGGTACGCCATTGCCTATCTGGAGAACAGAAGACGGTGAAGAAGAACTTTGCATTGGCTCTATTCCTGAACTGATGGCAGAGATAGAGAAGTCTGTTAAAGCCGGCGTGATGGCCGAGGTGATTGATGTACCAGACCTGCACCGCCCTTATGTGGACAACATCATTTTGGTAAGCAAGTCGGGTAAGCCAATGTACAGAGAGACAGACCTTATCGACGTTTGGTTTGACTCTGGAGCGATGCCTTATGCACAATGGCATTACCCGCTCGAGAACAAAGATATATTTGAGCAAAACTTCCCGGCCGACTTTATTGCAGAAGGTGTAGACCAGACGCGTGGTTGGTTCTTTACGCTGCATGCCCTGGCTGTAATGCTGGAGGATAACGTAGCATATAAGAACGTAATCGCCAACGGCCTGGTGCTGGATAAAGACGGAAACAAAATGAGCAAGCGCCTGGGCAATGCCATCGATCCGTTTGAGATGATCGGTAAGTATGGCCCGGATGCCGTGCGTTGGTATATGATTGCCAATGCGCCACCTTGGGACAACCTTAAATTTAATCCGGAGGGTGTAGTAGAAACGCAGCGTCGCTTCTTTGGTACATTACAGAACACATACTCGTTCTTCGCGCTGTATGCCAACCTCGATAACTTTACCTATGCCGAAGCTGATGTGCCAATGGCGCAGCGTACAGAGTCTGATCGATGGATTATCTCAAAGCTGAACACGCTGATTGGCATTGTAGATGCGAACTACGAAGATTATGACCCTACACGTGCTGCCCGAGCCATTCAGGATTTTGTGGTAGACGATTTGAGTAACTGGTATGTGCGACTGAACCGCAAGCGTTTCTGGAAAGGCGAGTACAACACCGATAAAATTGCAGCTTACCAGACACTTTATACTTGCCTTGAGACTATTGCTAAAATCGCGGCCCCTATTGCGCCATTCTACATGGAGCAGCTGTACCGCGACCTGAATGCAGTAAGCAATAAGCATAAAGAAGATTCGGTGCACCTGGCATACTACCCAGAAGTAGAGAAAGCCTACATCAACAAAGATCTGGAAGAGCGTATGGAACTGGCGCAGACAGTTTCATCGCTGGTGCACTCGCTGCGCAAAAAGCATATGATCAAAGTACGCCAGCCGTTGCAGCGTATACTTATACCGGTGCTTAACGATAAGATGAAGCAGCAGATAGAAGCTGTTGCCGACCTGATCATGAGCGAAGTTAACGTGAAAACGATAGAGTACATCGACGATACATCAGGTATACTTGTGAAGAAGATCAAGCCTAACTTTAAGAAGCTGGGCCAGGTGTTCGGACCTAAGATGAAGCTTGTAGCCGCCGCTGTACAGCAAATGGACCAGAATGATATCGCGCACCTGGAGCGTGAAGGAGGTTTCGAGATTATGCTTTCTGATGACGAAACGGCTGTGCTTACACCGGATGATGTAGAGATATCTTCTGAAGATATTCCGGGTTGGCTGGTAGCAAGCGAAGGCAAGCTTACTGTTGCCTTAGATGTTACTATTACCGAAGAACTGAAGCAGGAGGGCATTGCCCGCGACTTGGTTAATCGTATCCAGAACCTGCGTAAAGACAGCAACCTGGAAGTGCAGGATAAGATCCACATCTCGATGCAGCAAGCCGCAGAGGAGGTAAACCAGGCAGTAGCTAACTATAGCGCTTATATTTGCGCTGAAACACAGGCGCTTACTTTGGACGTTGTTGAGGAGCTAATCAACCCTACTACGCTGGATATTGACGACTACACAGTTCTGATAAATATCCAGACAGACGGTAACGCTGCCATTTAAGTAAAAGCACCGGGTAACCTATTAGCTTATCCCGGTGCTTTTATACTTTTAAGTATATTTGCAGCAGCTTAAAGCAAGCATCAAAATACGTAACCTTGTATACGTGCCACCTAAGCTGCCAAAAGAATAAATATGAAATACTGGAAATACTACATGGCGGCATTGGCCGTGATCATCATTGACCAGGTTGTAAAGCTGATCGTTCATTACAATATGGAGATGGGCATGCCAGGCGAAATTCACCTGATAGGTGATTGGCTAAAACTGCACTACACACTCAACCCTGGAATGGCCTTCGGTGTAGAGTTAGGCTCTGAATATGGTAAGCTAATGCTTACGCTGTTCCGTTTAGTAGCCATGTTCGGTATCAGTTACTACCTGTATTACCTCGTAAAACATAAAGCTCCTGTAGGCCTTATCTGGTGCATCTCGCTTATACTTGGCGGTGCTGTTGGCAACCTTATTGATAGTACTTTTTACGGTGTTTGGTTTGATAATGCGCCTTATGGTTCATCTACACCATGGTTTCATGGGCAGGTAATCGATATGTTCTACATTGATATATGGGAAGGCATTGTGCCAAACTGGATTCCCCTTTTTGGTGGTAAACCAATGTCGCTGTGGCCAATCTTCAACGTAGCCGATTCAGCCATTTTCATTGGTGTTCTCCTGATCCTGTTTAACCAGAAGCGTTTCTTTGGAGAACACGAAGAGCCTGAGCACAAGACTGTAGAACAACAGCAGGGCTTGTAAGCAGAAGTATAAAGTATAAAAGAAGGGGCTGTTCCATGTGGAGTAGCCCCTTTTTGTTACTTTATGTTCAGTTAAGAGGCAGCATACAATACAGGCTTTGCAAGTACAGATAGTCTTTCAATACACACATTCAAGAGATTATTAAGTATAAGTTACATTTTAAGCAACTATTACCTCAAAACTCTTATTTTTACCAGAAGCATTAACTCATTTACCATTGGCAACTCCAACTCCCATACTTAAAGTCACAGGCTTAGAAACTGTTTTCTCCACACACCGCGGCATTACAAAAGCTGTGGACAAAGTATCTTTTGAAGTATACCCCGGCGAAACAGTTGCTATAGTAGGAGAGTCGGGTTCAGGTAAGTCGGTAACATCGTTGTCGGTGATGCGGCTGATAAATACCCCACCGGGCAGAATAGCAGGAGGAACGGCCGTGTTTCAATCAGAAGAGTTCGGGGTAGTAGACTTATTTCAGCTGCCGGAAAAGCAGATGCAGCAAATACGCGGGAACGAGATAAGCATGATTTTTCAGGAGCCGATGTCGTCGCTTAACCCGGTTTATACTTGTGGAAAACAAGTAGCGGAAGTTTTGCTGTTGCATACTTCTATATCTGAAAAAGAGGCTAAAGAACGCACGATACAGCTTTTTGAGAAGGCAAAGCTGCCACGCCCCGAGAAGATTTTCGATGCTTATCCACATGAAATATCAGGTGGGCAGAAGCAGCGCGTAATGATAGCCATGGCCATGGCCTGTGAGCCAAGTATACTTATTGCTGATGAGCCAACCACCGCTCTTGATGTAACAGTACAGGCGCGTATGCTCCAGTTGATAGACGAACTGCGGGTAAAAGAAAATACAGCAGTCCTGTTTATTACCCATGATTTAGGAGTAGTAGCCGAGATAGCAGACCGCATTTTGGTAATGTATAAAGGCAAGCTGGTGGAGCAAGGTAAGGTGATGGATATTTTCACAAACCCACAGCACCCGTACACCAAAGGGTTACTTGCCTGCCGCCCAAAACTGTCTGCCAAAGCACAATCTATACTTCCGACAGTATCAGATTTTATGCTGGAAGACGAGTATGGCAACATCATCGAACGAAGAAAAGAAATACAAGAACCCTCTCTTGCTGATGTGGTAAACGCATATGTTGGTACTGTTACCGATATTAAACACCAGCAGGAAAACAAGCAGAAGCCACCGCTGCTAAAAGTGGAAAACCTGAAGGTATACTTCCCTATAAAAAAAGGCTTTTTTGGCCGCACCACAGATTATGTAAAGGCAGTTGATGGTGTGAGCTTTGATGTAATGCCCGGCGAAACCATTGGGTTAGTAGGCGAATCGGGGTGTGGAAAAACTACACTTGGCCGTGCCCTGTTGCGCCTGGTAGAACCAACCGAAGGAAGTATAAACTTTAATGGCCGCGATATTGCCAAGCTTAGTTCAGAAGAGCTTCGCAAAAGCCGCCGCGATTTCCAGATGATCTTCCAGGACCCCTATGCCTCCCTTAATCCCATGCACACAGTAGGCGATGCGATTATGGAGCCGATGCGTGTGCATAATCTTTATGCCAGCGACAAAGAGCGCCGTGGAAAAGCGATGGAACTGCTTGAAAAAGTAGGACTTATGCCTGAGCACTTCCAACGTTATCCACACGAATTCTCCGGTGGCCAGCGACAGCGCATTTGCATTGCCAGAGCATTAGCCTTACAACCAAAGTGCATCATCTGCGATGAGTCTGTATCAGCGCTGGATGTGTCGGTGCAGGCGCAGGTGCTTAACCTACTCAACAAACTCAAGCAGGAGTTCCAGATAACCTACATCTTCATTACCCACGATCTGTCGGTAGCTAAATATATGTCGGATCGTATTCTGGTAATGAGCAAAGGCCAGATAGTAGAAAGTGGTACACCAGAGCAGCTTTACCGTAACCCGCAGCAGGAGTATACCCGCGCGCTTATCAATGCCATACCTAAAGGCGAGCCAGAGGATATTTTAAAAGCGCAGGAGAAGCGGGAGGCAATACGTGCCGGAGTATTGTAGATTTCTGCAGCCTCACGTTTATTTAACCTATTCCCTAAACCTACAAATTTGGAATCAATACTTTGCTTCATGTTGCCACGTTGGTGATTTAAGAAGTTTACACGCCATACTTTGCGTTGAGCGCGCCAAAAACTAAAGGTGAAAGTATAGGCAGGTAAAACAAAGTATGGAGGTAAGCTAGTAAGGATAGCAAAGTATAACGCTGCTTAATCTCTCAAAACCCATCAACAACCCATCATATATAGAAAATTCTATATAAATTGACATCAATTAATCAAATCCTTTAGCCAAAGCGCCTTTTGTGGCGTATAGTAAATTTAAACTATTTAGGTTAAAGATTATAAATGGGAGTGGCGGCTGCATTAGTTGCCCCCATATCGACGAAGATACATGAGAAGTAAAGACAGTAGCAAAAGAGGCGGCAGAGACAAAGATGGCCGCAACGAAAAAGGCAATTCCCGTAGAGGAGAATCATCATCAAATAGCAGAGGATCATCAGCAAGAGGCGAATCATCTAGAAAAGATAAAAAGCGAGACAGCGAACGCAGATCAGCTAAAACAATAGTTCTGGAGTCTTTTTCAAATAGCCCGGACACAATTTTTACGGTGCGCCAGATCTTCCGTAGACTGGGTATAGTAGACAAAAAGGGCCGTGAAACAGTATCTGATATTCTGAAAACCCTTGTTCGCGAAAACAAATTATTGCTGATAGATGGCGATAAATACCAGCTTAACCTGCGCGTAAACATTATTACCGGGCGTGTGGATCTGGCAAACAGCAAGTATGCCTACATCGTGTCGGAGGAAACAGAAGAGGATGTGCGTGTATTCAGGGAACACCTGAAGTATGCAATGGATGGCGATACCGTTAAAGTAGAAGTACTGCCAACCATGCAGGGAGGCCGTGCTGAGGGTGTTGTGGTAGAAGTGCTGGAGCGTACCCGTACCGAACTGGTGGGTATTATGCAGCTATCTAAGAACTTTGGTTTTGTAGTGCCTGATTTTAAGAAACTGTACTTTGATGTGTTTGTAGGTGAGCGCGGATTAAATGGCGCAGAAGCAGGCGATAAAGTATTGGTTAAAATTGTGGAGTGGCCAAAAGAGTCAGGAAAGAACCCGACAGGTGAAGTAATTCGCGTATTTGGCCCTGCTGGAGAACACGAAGCCGAAATACATTCTATTATGGCAGAGTTTGGTTTGCCGTTTGAGTTTCCGGAAACGGTGGAAGAAGAAGCCGAAGCTATATCCGAGAAGATAACGGCCGCTGAAATTGCCAAGCGCCGCGACTTTAGAGATGTAACCACTTTTACCATTGACCCCGCAGATGCAAAGGATTTTGATGATGCGCTGTCGATACAAAAACTTGAGAACGGTAATTGGGAAATAGGTGTGCATATTGCCGATGTAACCCATTACGTGCATCCGCGAAGTGTCCTGGAGAAGGAAGCTTTCCACAGGGCAACTTCGGTTTACCTTGTGGATAGAACCATACCAATGTTGCCGGAGCGCCTCTCAAACGGCCTTTGTTCGCTTAGACCAAACGAAGAGAAACTCACATTTTCAGCAGTTTTTGAGCTGGACGAAAACGGTAAATTGTACAACGAGTGGTTTGGGCGCACCATCATTTACTCAGACAGGCGTTTTGCTTACGAAGAGGCCCAGGAGCGCATCGAAACCGGCGAAGGCGACTTTGCTGAAGAGATCAACATCCTGAACAGCATTGCCAAAAAGCTGCAGGCCAAACGCTTCCAGAACGGCGCCATTAGCTTTGAAACCACAGAAGTTAAGTTTAAGCTTGACGAGAATGGGAAACCGCTTTATGTGTATGTAAAAGAGCGTAAAGATGCTCATAAGCTTATAGAGGAGTTCATGCTGCTAGCCAATAAAAAGGTGGCAGAGTATGTGTACAACCTCGGCAAAGGCAAAAAGCGCCCAACTATGGTTTACCGTACACACGGCTCCCCAGACCCGGATAAGCTAAGCACATTCTCCTTGTTTGCCCGCAAGTTTGGCTATAAAGTAGATCCGGATGGTGATATCTCCAAAGAACTGAACAACCTGACCGAAGAGATTGAAGGTAAACCGGAGCAGAGCGTTTTGCAGAACCTGGCTATCAGAACAATGGCTAAGGCAAAGTATAGCACCGAGCCCGAAGGCCACTTTGGTCTGGCTTTTGCGCATTACTCGCACTTTACATCTCCTATCCGCCGCTACCCCGACATGATGGCGCACCGCCTGCTGCAGTACTACCTCGATGGCGAAAAGTCTCCGGAAAAGGAGGACTATGATGCACGCTGCCAGCACTCCTCCGAAATGGAGAAACGTGCCGCAGATGCTGAGCGTGCCTCTATTAAGTATAAGCAGGTAGAGTTTATGAAGGATACTATCGGCAACGAATACAAAGGAATAGTGTCTGGTGTTACAGAATGGGGTATATTTGTGGAGATCGAAGAAAACAAGTGCGAGGGCATGGTTCGTCTGTCTGATTTGAATGACGATTACTATGAACTGGACGCTAACAACTACCGCATCATTGGCCGCCAGAACAAGCGTATTATTTCGTTTGGCGATGAGGTGCTGGTAAGAGTTAAAAGCGCTAACCTTGCCGACCGTACCATCGATCTGGAACTGGTAGAAACCCTGAAACAACACAAATAAAACCTGTGGATATTAACATCCTTTCAGAACGATTACATCATACTTTATCAACATTGCGCTACGGCGAAAATCCTCCAGAGCTGTATGAGCCTATCCGGTACATTATGGCTTTGGGGGGCAAGCGCATTCGTCCTTTATTGGTGCTTTTAGCGGCCAAAATGTACGATAATGATATTGATAAGGCACTTTTGCCAGCAGCGGCAGTAGAGGTTTTCCACAACTTTACGCTAATGCACGACGACATTATGGATCGTGCCCCGCTACGCCGCGGACAACAAACCGTGCACGAAAAATGGGATGCCAACACGGCCATACTTAGCGGCGACGTGATGCTGGTGCGCGCTTACGAGCTGTTGTTGCATGTAGAAGAAGGCAAACTGGCTAAAGTTCTGAAGTTATTCAGTACGACAGCCGCTGAAGTATGCGAGGGGCAACAACTGGACATGAATTTTGAGAACCGCGTGCAGGTAAGTATACAGGAGTACATCCATATGATTACTTTGAAGACTGCCGTACTTTTAGGTTTTAGCCTGGAGCTGGGAGCCACACTACAGGGTGCACCCAACGAAGATGCAGAGCATCTGAGGCTGTTTGGCAACAATGTGGGCATTGCCTTCCAGTTGCGCGACGATTTGCTCGATGTGTACGGCGACAAGGATAAATTTGGCAAGCAGGTAGGAGGAGATATACTTTCAGACAAAAAAACATTTCTGATGTTGACGGCGCTGGAGCAGGCAAACGAGCACCAAAAGCAGACCATCATTAACTGGCGCAATAAAACAGAGGACAGCATAGCCGCTGAAAAAGTACAGGCTATAACCGAGATTTACGACCAACTGCACATACGCCACCAAACAGAGCAGCACATCGATTTATACTTCCAGAAAGCGCTGCACCACCTGGATGCCATTGCCTTACCGGAAGAAAGAAAAGAAACCTTGCGCGGGCTGGCCCTGCAGCTAATGGAAAGGGACAGTTAAACCTTTACCGGTAGTATAGTGCGTAAAAGTTTCTTTAATTACCGGTTAATCATTTATCATTACTAATTTACTACTACTCATCATGAGCGTTACCATTATACTGATTATTATCACGGTTGCTGTTTCCCTTTATGCCTGGCAAAACGATAGCCTGATGCACAAGTGGATATTCCAGCCTTATGCTGTGCAGCGCGATAATTCGTGGTATCGTTTTATTACTTCCGGCTTTCTGCACGCCGACTTTACGCACCTGTTCTTTAACATGTTCACGTTCTTCTTTTTTGGTGGAGCGGTAGAGCAGACTTTCGAAATGCTTTTCGGGCCAACTACAGGCATTCTTTTATACTTGCTGGTTTACCTTGGAGGCATTATCGTGTCAGATATTCCTACTTTCATCAAGCACCGCAACGACCCACCTTACCGTGCCTTAGGCGCATCGGGTGGTGTGGCAGCTGTTGTTTTCTCAAGTATACTTTTCTACCCAACACAGGATATTTGCCTGTATGCCATCCTATGTATACCCGGGTTTATACTTGGTGTGCTGTATGTGGTGTACTCGTATTACCAAGGCAAAAAAATGGGCGACAATATAAACCATGATGCCCACTTGTACGGAGCTATTTATGGGTTTGTGCTCAGCTTAATTTTAGTACCGCAGGCGTTCCCTAATTTTGTGTCGCAGATTGCTGACTGGCGTATGTTTTAGCAGCAAGTTAAAGAGGCAAAAAGCAACTACATCTCGTGTTATGTGGCTTAAGTCTGGCCACTTGCGTATAAAGTGCTATAAACTAGTACTTAAAAACGTGAATACCATCCCCGCCATTGCCCTTAAAAATTTTGCTTTTTCGCTCATACTTTGCCTTTCTGTGTTGCAAGTGCAGGCGCAACAGGTAGCAGCTGTGCCACAAGCGCGTACCTCCATGCTGCAATTCATTATTGAGAAACAGCCGGAATTAGGCAACTTAATTGCTAAGGCAGGACTTGCACCAATACTATCCGGAGACGCAGCGTATACATTTCTGGTGCCGCCTGCCTCGGAGATCAAAGATCTTAAAAATGAACCCGCGCAACGCCTCAGAACTATCCTGTCAGGACACATCCTAAAAGGCAAGTACCTTGAAAGCGATTTTAAGGATGGCACCACATTAGAGACTTTGGCAGGCACTCAACTTAACATTTGCCGCAAAAAAGACCATACTTTGGTAAGCGGTTCACGGATTGTTGAGGCGAACACAGAGGTTAAGAATGGCGTTATTCATCAATTATCCCGATCTATCAAGCTTTAGCCTCCCCATCGTACTATCTACAGCTATCAGTCCAAGTTATACTTTGTAAAGTGTCAGGCATGTACAGCAGAAGTACGTATTAGTGCTTAAGCATCCATGTCCGAAAAACTAAAAAATACCGATTTCGATTCTAAAGCAGTTGTTGCTAAAACAGACTGCTACGAAATACTATATCAAAAAAATAAAAACAGGATTTACTTTACAATCAATGGCTTCTGGAAGAGTGCAGAAGTTGTTCCTGATCTCCTGAAAGATATCCTGCACTCTACTACACTTGTGCGTAAGGGCTTTACCTTGCTGGTGAATTTCGGTAATATGATTACCCATCCACAACAACTTAACACGCTGCACATTGAGGTTCAGAAGCTGTTTGTAGAAGCGGGCCTTGCGTATGGTGTCTATATAGAACCTATCGACAAAATAGCTAACTTTCAGGTAGAGCAGACGGTACTAGCCAGTCTTATAAAATTAGAGCGTTTTAGTACATTACCAGAAGCTGAAGAGCGGCTGGAAAGCATCTCTTTCAATTAATTTCTCTTTAAATCTGGTTTAGCGTATAGCTTTTCTCTTAAACTACCGTATTTCTCCCTATCAATCAGGTTATAAAGAATAACAGTTTTTATCCTATCTGTAACTTTTAAGGCTGGTCCTGCGCTTGGCAAGCTCTTGATACTATACCTATGACATATGAAATTGCCATAGTATTG
Source organism: uncultured Pontibacter sp. (assembly GCF_947492645.1). Classification (GTDB taxonomy): domain Bacteria; phylum Bacteroidota; class Bacteroidia; order Cytophagales; family Hymenobacteraceae; genus Pontibacter. The sequence goes on from NZ_CANLMZ010000001.1 coordinate 357,474, forward strand.
GGTATTATTCTGGTAGCAGTTATACTTTTTATAACTGAGCGGCTATCTATTGATACAGTTGCCATCCTGACGATGGTGCTGTTTATGGTAACCGGCACGCTTACGCCTGCTGAAGGCCTGGCTGGTTTCAGTAGTCCTGCTACATTAACAGTAGCCGCCATGTTCGTCATCAGCTCAGCCATTTTCAAATCAGGGGCTTTAAGCAGTGTAGGAGTAGGGCTTACACGTATAGGCCGTAAAAACTACCTTCTTTGCCTGCTTTCTGTAATGGTAATCGCAGGTATATTATCTGCCTTTATCAATGATACGGCGGTTGTAGCGCTGTTAATGCCCGTTGTTATACAAGTAAGCCACGATATAAAGGTAAGCCCTGCAAAGCTCTTGATTCCGCTTTCTTTTGGAGCGCTGATGGGTGGGGTATGCACTTTAATTGGCACATCCACCAACATACTTGTAAGCGGTATAGCCGAAGCGCAGGGGGAGGAGCCGCTGCAGATGTTTGAGTTCACTAAAGCCGGAATTTGGTTCTTACTAGTGGGGGTGGTGTACATGTTTTTTATCGGCAGGCATTTGCTTCCAAACAGGAGTGTAGCCGAAGATCTGTCAGAAACTTTTCACCTGGGGGATTACGTGACCGAGATTGTGCTGCTGCCTGAGTCGCCGGCAGTAGGGGTGCCCTTAGAAAAAGCTACCATGGTTAAAGACCTGGACATAGAGGTGATGCAGGTAACGCGGCAAAAAGAGAAAATACAGGTGTTCCCTTCGTTGATTCTGCACGCAAATGATATACTGAAGGTGCGTTGCAATGTAGACAAGCTTAAGCTGCTGAAAGAGGAGAAAGGAATTTTGCTTAAATCGGAGCGCAAGTTTAAAGACAAAGACCTGCGCCTGAACGACAGCAAGTTCTACGAGGCTGTTGTGCCGCCTAACTCATACTTAGAGGGTAAGTCGTTGAAGCAGCTTGATTTCAGGACCTACAACCACGGAGCGTCTGTACTGGCCATTCGCCACCGCAACGAGGTACTGCACGAAAAGCTGACACATGTAAAATTATCAGCCGGCGATGTGCTCTTGATAGCAGCCAACGAGTTTCAAGCATCCAAGCTTCGGCAAAACGAGGACCTGCTGCTTATCTCCCAAACAGAGCACAGCCACTATAACTACAGTAAAATAATACCTGTTTTGATAATAAGCGTGCTGGTAGTGGCTACTGCGGCAATGGGTTTGGCATCTATTGTATTAAGTGCCCTAACTGGTGTCGTTTTACTTATTTTGTTTAAGTGTATCAGGGTAGATGAAGTATACAAAGCCATTGACTGGAAAGTGATTTTTATGCTGGCAGGTGTGCTGTCGATGGGGGCGGCGCTGGAGAAAACAGGGGCCGCAAAGCTATTGGCTGATTACCTGATATACGGTTTAGGAGATTACGGCCCGCATGCGTTGCTGTCGGTGATTTTCTTCATCACGTTTATGGCTACCAATTTTATGTCGAATAATGCTACGGCAGCTTTACTAGCGCCTATTGCCATTGTTACGGCACAAGAACTGGGCATTAGCCCTAAGCCCTTTATTATGGCTGTAGCCTATGCAGCCTCGCTTAGCTTTATGACCCCGATGGGTTACCAAACCAATACCATGATTTACGGGCCCGGCAATTACCGCTTCTCTGATTATTTAAAAGTAGGCACTCCACTCAACATTCTCTTCTGGATACTAGCCTCGCTTATCATTCCGATTTTCTTTCCATTTTAAATTATGTTCCACGTGAATAAATCTTAATAAATATATATGCTATGCCTAATACAGTAAGAGAACTCAGCAAAGTTTAGAAGAAGCATCTGTTGTTATAGAGGAGGCAAAAAGTAGTAACACATATTTAAACTTTCATTCACAATTACAAATAACCACGTGCCTGCAACTGGAAAAGCTCGGCATACTTTCCTTGCTGCGCCAGCAATTCCTCATGCGAACCCAGTTCTTTCAGCTGTCCTTGCTCCAGGAACAGTATTCTATCCGCCATGCGCACCGTGGAGAAGCGGTGAGAGATGAGCACAGCGGTTTTACCTGCAATTAACTCCGAGAAACGTACAAACACCTCATGCTCGGCACGTGCATCCAGGGCAGAGGTAGGCTCATCGAGTATCAGCAACTGTGCATCGCGCATGTAGGCACGTGCCAGGGCAACTTTCTGCCACTCACCCCCCGATAGTTCTACGCCTTTGTTAAAGCGCTTGCCGAGTACTTGTTCATACTTATCCGGTAAGCGCTGAATAACAGGGTCAGCAAGGCTTTTGTAAGCAGAACTCTGTATCCGTTCATGGTCCTGTATGTTGCTGATCTGGCCGATGGCGATGTTGTCCGAAGCTGTCATCTGGAAGCGTACGTAATCCTGAAAGATAATACCTACCTGGTGGCGCAGGTCGTTTAAGTCATACTCGCGCAGGTCCTTGCCATCTAAAAGTATACGTCCTTCCGTAGGCTCGTATAGCCGTGCCAGCAACTTAACCAATGTAGTTTTGCCGGCACCGTTTTCCCCGACTAAAGCCAGTTTTTCGCCGGCTCTTAAATGGAAAGACAGGTACCGGACTGCCCACCTTTCGCTATTATGGTATTTAAACCCAACATTTTCAAAGGTAAAACCTTCCTGTATAGGCCTCGGAATGGGCAGAGGATCTGTTGGCGGCGTAATCTGTGGGCGTAGTTCCAGGAAATCGAACAGGTCCTGCAAGTATAAGGCACTTTCTGCAATTTGTGAGAAGCGGTTCATGATGCCCTGCAAAAGCCCGCGCATGCTGTTGAAGGAGCCAGCCAGAAAGGTGAGCGTACCAACTGTTATGGCACCGGCCACCGTCTGGAAAAGTATGAACACATAAGCGCCATAGTAAGCCAGCGCGCCTAACGATGAAAGTATACTTCCCCACACAGCTCTTTTTAAGGTGATGCTTTTATTCAGGTTGTAATACTTATCCGAGAGCAGCTTAAAGCGGCTGGACAGGAAGCCTGAAAGGTTAAAGGTCTTGATCTCCTTAGCTGTTTCGTCGGAGGCGCCGATGTAGCGCAGATAGTCTAGTTCGCGGCGTTCGGGTGTCCAGGATCGGGAGAGGGAGTAACTGCGTTCGTTAAAATGCGTCTCGCCCAAAAACGAAGGTATAACCGCTACCAAAAGTATAAGTATAAGCCAGGGGTTGAAGGCAATTAAACCGATGGCCAGAAAACCAATCGTTACAATATCCTGCAACTGCGATAGCACCTGCGACATAAGCACCACCCGTGTTACCGTTTGCCGCCGTGCCCGCTCCAGCTTGTCGTAAAAAGTAGCATCTTCAAATTGCGCCAGGTCCAGGGTGGCGGCATGCTCTATCAAGGCTATAGAAGTGCGGTTGGAGAACAGGTCGCCCAGAAGGCTATCCAGTAAGGTAATTCCCCTGTTAATGATGTCAGAAAGTATAGCCAGGCCCAGTTCCAGAGCCACCAGCATCCATAAGTATGAAAGATTAGGCTCGCCTGCAACGTCTATCAACCGGAGAACCTCGTCTATTATCAGCTTACCAATATACAGCATAGCCAGCGGCAACGACGACTTTACAAGGCGCAGCAGCAGGTTACCGATGGTCATACCTTTGCTTGTCTCCCAGATCAGCCTGAAAAACTTGGGAAGGTTCTTTAAGGCTCCTACCTGCTCCTTAAAGCTTTTCTTATCATTGTTTGCCGTAGTTGCCGTTCTGCTGCCTTTTGTTTGTTTACTCATACTTATACTTTAAACGCCGCTGCTACTGCTTTGGCTATACCTATACCAGTAAGTATAAATTATGTTTAGGGTGCAGGCTAAGCACAAAGTCTTTAGCTGTTGATGATAGGTGGTGAAATCTCAAGGGAAATATTGAATATCTGAGTTACTAATGTATTTTTATCGTATGAAAGCGTTTTACGCATACCTGATTGCATTATAAAATTACAGTTAAACAACCACACAACTATGAAAAAACACCTGTTTACCCTTTTGCTTTGTTTCGGCTTAGCTTATGCTTCCTTTGGGCAAACTGCTGTACCTCAAGCAGATGTAGCCACCGTAGAGGCTGTTGTAAATGCGGGCCTTAAAATAATATCCGGGCCAAAAGACCAGCCGCGCGACATGGAGAAATTTAAGGCGCTGTTTCTGCCCAATGCCCAATTGGGAGGCGTGTTCTTTAACGGCGACAGCAGCTTTGTGCGCATTACCACAGTAGAGAATTTTGCAGATAAAAATGGCCCTGCTTATACGAAGATGGGTTTTTACGAGAATCAGATTAGCCTGAAGATAGAGCAGTTCGGGAACATTGCCACCGCTTTTCAGGCTTATGAAACGCGTTACGGCAAAGATGGCAAAGTAGAAGATCGTGGTATTAACACGTACCAACTTGTGTTTGATAAAGGCCGCTGGTGGATTGCAAGCCTTCTGTTTACACCAGAAAACGCAAAGTACCCGCTCCCAAAAAAATATTTAAAGTAGGCAGGTTTCGGTAACTAAACAATGACCAGGTATTTACTTTACTTCCTGACAGGTTTTGCGCATGCCCTCGTTATCCTGATTTACAGAGGTTATATGGGTATAGAGCCAACCGTGTACTCCACAACAGCCCTTGTTAGCGGCATGGTGCTTTTTGGAGTGGTGTCTTGGTTAAAGCTGTATCTGGAGCGCATTGGCGCCATCATGGCTTTGCTATGCGTGCTGGCTATGTTTCCGTGGGCAGTTGATGCAGGCCGCAAAGTACTGGAGTATGATGCTTTCTTAAGCGGCGTTTTAATCGTTACCCAAAGTATGCTGCTGCTGCTTGCCTTAGCTACCTTTGCAACAAGTATGCGCTATGTGTTAAGCAAAGTGCCCTGGGCGCGTGGTACCTCTACGCCAGGGCCCGTGGCTAAAGTAATTCTCTCCGTTATACCCATTACCATCATAATTATATGGCTGCTGCTGATGGGCAAAGTGCAGTAACTGTAACAGAGAAGCATAAAAGCAGAAGCGCCCGGCCAAAGGTCGGGCGCTTCTGCTATATGTCTAACTTAAAATTTGAGAGGTATACCCCTCTATATTAATGAGAAAAGCCCTGCCAAAAAATGACGGGGCTTTTTCTCACCTTAAAACAAACTAAACTAATCTAAACTTTAACTAACCTTATCTTTAGTAATTAACTTCTTATCTCTAACTGCGGGCTCAGGTTTATGCTCTCCTGTGGCCACTTTTGCAGTATAAATTTTTAGGTCTGGTAAAAAAAGTTGTCTAATAGTTGCAAGTATAAAAACTTGTCTATATATTAGCTTTCCGCAATACCGTCCCTCTCAATTCGGGTGCAAAATTAGTAGTTTGTTTTCTTATTGCAAGCAAAGTCCGCAAATAAATTTCTGACATTTTGTAAATCAGCAAATATGTTGTTTTAACATGCTGATTTATAAGGCAATGCATTCAAAAATAATTTTAAATTCTTTTTGAATTTACTGTTCACAGGAGCCCACTTGCAGCATTAACATAGGATATATACTACAACACCATGTGTTATGCTGGATGCAGAAAGGCTGAAACTAAAAATCGAGGGCAGCAGGAAATATACCTGCTGCCCTCGATTTTTAGTTTTAAACGGAATTAACTTATTAAATCATCGAAACAGTTTTGTTGTCAAGTTGGGTGCCATAGGTTTTTTTGTAATGCACCTTGCGCTCCAGGGCTGCCATCAGGGGCTCAGAGAAATCTACGCCTTCCAATTCGCTGGCATCATATAACCCGCCAGGACTAAACACATTTATCTCCATCAGCTTATCGCCTACAATATCGAGGCCCACCAGGAACATACCGTCTTGTATTAGTTTAGGCTTTACCAGCTCTACCAGGTCTAACATGGTTTGTGTTACTTTTGCTGCTTGCGTAGAGCCGCCGGCATGTAGGTTGCTTCTGATGTCGTCTTTGCCGCTCACACGGTGTATGGCGCAATACTTCCCTTTATACTGGAGAGCCTCGCCGTTCATAACAAGCAACCGAACATCGCCCTCTGTGGCTTGCGGCAGGTACTCCTGCGCTATTACGTACCCATCGCGGCTGATAGCCTCTACAATCTGGTTGAGGTTGGTGGCATCTTCCTTCTTTACCATAAAAACGCCCGAGCCACCCGAGCCTTGCAGCGGCTTGAGTATAATATTGTTTTTTTGCTCGTTAAAGAATTCTTTTATCTCGTCTTTATCGCGGGTAATGAGGGTGCGCGGCCTTACAGCTTCCGGAAAATGCTGAAAGTACATCTTGTTTACTGCATCGGAGAGTGAAGTAGGATCATTTAGTACAATTACCCCGTGGCGCAAAGCCAGCTGGCCAAAAATAATCCCCGCGTTTTGTGCCCAGCCACGTCCTTCTGCTTCTGCAGATGGGTCGTTGCGGAGCATGAGCACGTCCAGGTCGGGGGCTGTAACACGCACTTTAGTTGCTTTGTCGCCTTGCACGGCCTCCAGGTATGTGGCACCTGATTTATACTTGCGCTTGCTGTCGGCTTGTATGGCGGTGGCACCCATGTAACCGTCAGGGTAATAGGCCAGGTCGCCAACGCCCATCAAGTACACGTTGTGGCCGGCATTGTGCATGCGCTGTGCCAGGAAAATGGTTGAATAATTTGCTTTCTCTGTATTTACGTCGTTTACTACGAATCCAATATTCATGGGTGCTGTTGTGTGGTTTTGTTATAGATGTGGCAGAAGATTACAGTAAGTTAAATACTGATATGCCTTTTTTTAGTTGTTCCAGCTTAGGCTGAACACCTGAATCGAGGAGATAGCGGGGCTTTAAGGGAACAGGCCTTAGCACATTGCGGTAAATAAGCTCTTGTACAATGGGTATGTAATCCTGCCTGATTTTACCGATTAACAATGGCTCCAGCTCTTTACCCTGTTTCAGGTACTCGAGCAGGTGCACGAGGCCGCGCAAGTATACGGCATCTTTCGTTAGGCCGCCTCCCCGGTGCACACGCATGGTTATATCCCAGGCTGCTTCATCAGTAAAATGATGCTCGTCTTTTAACCGCCTGAAATTATCTGTAAAGCTACAGCCTTTGGTAAGGTGATACACAGCTACCACGCGGGCCGCAAGTATGCGCATGCGGTCCTGGTCCAGGCCACCAACCAGCCACTCGCTGAGTACAGCAAGCCCTTCCTGCAGCTCTTCGTAGCCGGGGCTGCCGATGTATAGCTGTTGCAGCGGCTGCGCCTTGCCGTTGTAGTAAGTAAGTATATGGGTGCCTACTTCGTGCTGTATAAGTGCCTGCGCCCTATGGCGGGGTATTTTAGCGTCGGTGCCAACATTCAGTCTTCCTTCTGATACAATCAGCCCAACAATATCATCCCGCACATCTACACCTGAATCTACTCCAGCATATTGGTTTTTAAGATAGGCAATCTCCTGCTCTGCCATAGCAGCAAACTCAGGTACAGGTATCAGCTCAATGTCTGTGTGGCGTGTAGGCGCTGGTATGGCTGCGAGTATGCCCTCTGCTACTTTTAAAAGCTGGCTATCCACGCCGCCGTATAATTGCATGCTGCTGTACAAAAAATCGGGCGTGCTCCTGTCCGACAGCATCGTAATCATTTTGTCAAGCTCGTGGCGTTTGTCCCGGAAGAGGAAGGCGAGGGTAGGATCATCTACTTTTTCAATGGGAATGTTGTAGAGGTCGCGCTTCAGTTTATCGGTATCCACGGGCATAAGGCGGTAGTGGAATGTTGGCGTTTTCTCAAACCCGCTTTTCCTGAACTCCTCCCAAGCCTCGTTATTGTTTACAGGTGTTACCAACAGCAGAAACCGGAACTGGTCGCTTATACTTGTCAGTTGTTTGTCAATGCGCCAGGCAATGCGGTTAACAGCTTTCCTGCCTAATGCCTGAAAGTGGATTACCTTGCGGGAGCTCTGCACCTGCACAAAATCGAAAATTGTTTTCTTGATGGCATCAGCGATTTTGTGCCTGAGGGTTCGCTGCAGCAGCGGGTATACGTTGCCGGTTTCCGGACTCTTGTAAACTGGCTTTAATTCCAGGCCAAGTATAAGCACAGCATGCTTTTTCAACTCTTCTTCAGGCATCAGGCAAAGCGGCTCCTGCAGCAGCCTCTCGTTAGATTCTACTTCAACAGTTGTGCGCCTGCCGCTTATTTTTATACTTTCCAGCTCATCCTGCAGCACCTTAATGGTAGCTGGCAATTGCTTTTCGGGGCCAAGCACTTTAAAGAGCGGGGCATCTTTTTCCTGGGCAGCCATCAGTTCTATTATCATAAAAGCCCCAAACTTATCGGCCATAGCTTTGGCTATGCTTTGTACAAGCGGCCGCAGCGCATTTGTGCTTTCCTGGTCTGCAATAATGTAAGAGGCAGTTGCTTTTACAAAATCAGCTGTAGCGTGATCCGGTTTGCCGGTTGGGTGCCTGAAAAGTATAAGAAAGGGCAGGGGACGGTCTACGTATACCAACCCGCCATCAGGTAGGCGGCGGTGCACTTGTTTGCCGCGCTGCAGGCTTTTTGTTATCCGCTGGATAAAACTGTTGGTTATACTTTCGGTCATGGTTTTTATACTTTCTGCAGCAGGCTTATATTTTCATGGAGCAGCGCACGCTGTCGCGTTTTAAGAGGGATATACTATAGGCCATGTTCAGCTGAAGGTGATTTAAAGTAACTACAATAAGGCAAGTGCAATTTTGAGTCTGCTTAAGATTTTACAGCACGCTACATACAGTATGCAGAGCAGCTAAAACAGGTTGGGTTGTTTGTGCCAGCGCCTTTTTTATTTCCTGCACTTGCGCATGGTCAGGTTCGCCGGTCCACTCGTCCATGAAAAACTTCTTAAACTCAATGCTGATTACGCAGGCATTATCTCCAAAGGTGTCGTGAATCCAGCGCATAAAATGTCCGCCCTCAAACTTGATATTCTCGCGCACATCCAGTTGCCGGCCATGGTAATTGTAGCTGCTTAGGTTTTGCATGAAAGCATCTACCACAGGTGCCCACTTCTGGCGGTTCATGTTGCCGGTGCCAATGTTTACCTCCGGGTTTTGCGCAGGGTCCGCTTCAGGACCTGCGGAGCCATCGCGTTTGTGGTTATAGCTGTGCAGGTCGTATACTACAAAGCAGCCGTGCCGCTGCTGTATCTCTTCCAGAAACAGCTTTACATCTGCGTAAAAGCTGTCGTACTGCGCCAGCGATTCTTCTGCAAACGCATCGGCAAGTTCATCTTTCCAAACGTTTAGGCCCCAGGCATCTTCTGGTTTGCGATAAATAGCCTTGTCGCGCGAGCGGTTCAGGTCCAGTTCGAAGCGGGAGTTGTGTCCTATTATATGGTTGTCGGCTATTGCCGCCCACTGGTCCGTAAACGGGTCTTCTTCGCGCAGGCGCTCCTCGGCAGCAAGGGCAAACAGGTTGCTGATGTTGTGGCGTACATTGTGGCCGCTGTGTATGGCAGTTGCTATTAAAGGGCTGTCGCCGCGCTTAATGGTATAGTATGCTGTGTCGGTTTTTGCTTTTGTCATAGCTTTATGTTTGCTTAAATGTACCCTTTTAAGCATCTGAAGGTTATCTGCCGGTTAGTTGCCTTAATTTGTTTTGACCTTGGCTAAGGCTTGTCTATTTTTGTTTACTTTTTAGATTACCAGATGCATACAGACTATACTGCCCAAACACAGGCACTTACCACCGAACAGTTAAAAACCATTTTATCAGAGTACCGCACTTACGAGCCGCAACTTGTTTTGGCGGCCATGGCAGAGCTGCAGCAGCGCGGTATAGTGATACCAAACCCAGCGCAATTGCACCAGGAACTGCTACAGGTGATAGAAGAAATGGAGCAACCTAAAAAGAAGACTCCAGCCCAGAAGGCAAAGAACTTTCTGATGGTGTTTGTGCCGCAGCCGCAATACCAGGTTACCCCGGTTATCCTTAATATAAACCTGTTGGTGTTTATAGTGGGGACTATACTTGGGCTTGATATCATGAACCCGGATGCTGGCCGCCTGATAGAAATGGGTGCAAACTTTGGCCCTTACACGCTTTCCGAAGAGTGGTGGCGATTGCTTACCAGTATGTTTTTGCATGGCGGTTTATTGCACCTGCTGTTTAACATGATGGCTTTGGTAAACATTGGCGCGCAGCTGGAAGCAATGGTAGGGCGTACGCAGTTTTTACTGGCTTATATACTTTGCGGCCTTGCTGGCAGCGTAACCAGCTTATGGTGGACCAGCCCCGAAATAAGCGTATCCGTGGGTGCCTCTGGCGCTATTTTCGGTTTGTTTGGCATGATGCTGATCCTGTTTGTGCTGGAGCGCCAACTAGACTGGAAGAGCAAGCGAGCCATACTCTCTAACATGGCTGTGGTGATAGGTATAAACCTGGCTTTTGGCATGCGTGCCAACATAGATAATGCCGCACACATAGGCGGACTAGTAGCGGGTATACTTTATGGCGCTGTTTTGCTGCTCCGTTCCGGGCGCTACATCACGCACAGGTATAACACTACCGGCACCGCCGTAACAGCTGCCGTTGGGGTGGCATTAATAGTCGGGTTTTTCAGTTTTATACCTTTCCAGGGGAAGGTGCGTTGGGCTTATGTGCTGGAGCAGGTAGGCAAAAAAGAAATGGTGGCCATGCAGGCTGTCGTTGCCCTGGATAAAGCCGGAGATGAATACGATGCGAAAGAGCTTTTGCCGCTAGTTAAGGAAGGAATGCAGCTTTGGGAAGAGAGCGAAGTGCTGTTGGAAAGTATGGAAGATGTGCCTGAAGAAGAACAGGGAAAATTGTCAGCGCTGCTAGATTATGTGCGCCTTCGCAAACTGTCTTACCAGATGCTGCACGATGACCTGGAGGCGGGGCAGCCGCTCATGCACCAAAAGCAGCAGCAGATGCTAAGCGCCATCGGGAGTTATGCAAGCATGTTGCAGGAAAACGATTTTTCTTCTTTAACAAGCCAAAAAATGACTCCTGAAGAAGAAGAGCATGCAGCTAACTTACTAACCAACAGCGAGGGTAAGGCATTAGACTCAGCAGACTTTTCTGCGATAAAAGAGCCTTTGTATGTGCTGGACGGAAAGGAACTGGGCACGGCACCTGTAGCAGAGGCCTTACCGGAAGTAAGGGCGCTTTTACCAAGCGACATCGAGCATGTTACCTTACTTAAAGGCCCGGAAGCTGTAAAGATATACGGCGATAAAGCTGCAGGCGGCGCAGTCATTATCAACACAAAAAAGTAAGTACCCGTAGTATAGTACTTAAGGAAAAACGAACGTTGGCAAGACCAGAGATACTAAATACCTGCCCGACTTGTGGCGCAACAGTACCCGAAGGAGTGCGGCAATGCCCTTCATGTGGCGAGGTGCTGCCTGTTAAAACAAAAGCCTGGTACAAAAACTTAACTCCCACAGAAATCTTTCTCCTTATACTTGGCAGTATTATGCTAATGGTTGGATTGGTGGCGCTGTAACTTAAACATTTTGAAAAATCCAATTACAAGACTTGCATTTTTATAACAAATTATTAACTTTAGATAACTGTAACTTTATGTTGTGGTGTGGGTATAGTTATTCTATCAAGATAGTTTGTTCTTTAAATTGACAAGCATGACAAAATTCTACGATTACCTTCTTCCAACTGTAGCAGTTTTCTTTGTTGCTGCTTTTATGCACATCATCCGTGTGCAGCATATACAGCTTAACCTTATGCTCTCGTTAATGCTTACATACATGATCGGGATGGCAGCAGGCGCAATATTCTTCACCTTAAAAGAAGAGCACATTTCCTTCTAGCTTTTTCAGGAGCTTATACTTTACATAACATAGGTAACCGTAAGGCTATACTTTAGTTAAGGCTCTTATCTGATAAAATTATACTACCCGCGCCCGCACAGAATCTCGGCAACGCTCGCGTAAAGCCATAAAAGGCTACAAGTATAAAAGTAATGAGAACCTTACAGCACCCCCTGTTTATAATCAGCATGCTGCTTTTCTGCCTGAACCGGGTACTAGAGTATAAGCAGCTTTTTATCTGGCCGCTGCACACCCACCTCGACGACCTGCTGTGCCTGCCCATAACCCTCACAATCGTACTTGCGGCAGAGCGTGCTTACTTTCAAAATCCATACTTTGTGCTGCCCTGGCACTACCTGCTCATTGCCGTGTTATCGTTTAGCATTGTGTTTGAGTGGCTATTACCTATGTATGCCACCAGATATACTTCAGATGTCTGGGATGTTGTGGCTTATGCAGTAGGGGCAGGTGCTTTTCATGCTTTTAGTAACCAACGCATTATGCCTGCAAACGCTGTGAAATCAAGCAATTAATACAATTTTCTTGGCTTTAAGAGATTAATAATTAAATGTTTGTAGAGATTTGCACAATAGTTTCCAGAAAATTTTACAACCGGCAAGCAACCTTTGGTTTTATACTGCATCTTTAACTCGAAAGCAGCCTGAAACTACCAGCCGCTGCAGAACAAAACAGACAAACTAAAACGCTTATACTATGAAGATCTCGAAATTCTACGCAACCCCTCTTGTGATCACCTTGTTGCTTATGCTGGTTAACCTGCCGCTTATGGCACAACAACTTAAAGGCAATGGCAACATGCAAACTCAAAACAGAAATGTATCAGGCTTTACAGGCATTGATGTAAGCGGAGGCTTTTCTGTAGAGGTTACGCAGGGCAACAACGAAAGCCTGAAACTGGAAGCAGAAGAAAACCTGCTAGACAACATTAAAACAGAAGTAAGAAACGGTGTGTTGCACATTTACAACGACAAGAGCCTGTCTTCTACAAAAGGAATGAAAGCTTACATCACCGTGAAAGAACTGAACAAAATAGATATCAGCGGCGGCGTAAAGGTGGTAGGTAAGTCTACGTTCAGAACCAACACCATGGCGCTGGACATGAGCGGAGGCTCTAAGGTAACGTTAGCTGTAGATGCCAAGCAGGTGAAAACCGATATGAGCGGCGCCAGCAAAGTAGAACTTAGCGGCAAAACAGATGAGCTTAGAATGGAGATGTCCGGGGCTTCCAATGTAGATGCTTCCGGGCTTGTAGCAAAAGATGTAAGAGTAGGAGCCAGCGGTGCCAGTAAGGTTAAAGTGCATGCTGATAAAACGCTTCACATAGATGCCTCTGGTGCATCGGCAGTATACTACAAAGGCACGCCAAGCATTACATCAGAGACTTCGGCGGCAGCCAAAATTTCAAGATTGTAAAGAGAATACAACCACATATCCTAAGAAAAGCAGCTCTATTTTAGGGCTGCTTTTTTGTTGTAATGCTACACCACCCTTTACCTGAAGCAGCTTGTACAGCTTACATAATATACAAAACCTGAGCCAAGCTAAGAAAACAACGTATCACGAAGTGATAAAGAAATAGGCTGAGAAGTATGGCGATGTGCCTGCCGTGATAAAAGGAACAGAAAACGACGGCAGCGGCGATAGGGTGCTCCGTATCCACTTTCCGGATAAAAGCGATAGCAATGATAATTTTGAGGAGATAGGCTGGAACGAGTTTTTAGAAGAATTTGACAGTAATAAACATACTTTGCTCCACAACCCAAATGGTAACTTAGATAAACTGGTAAACAGAGATTAATTTATAAGTATAAAGGCCTGTGCTACGCCAGCACAGGCCTTTATACTTATAAATCTTTATGTAATTACTTCTCCTGCTTTTGGAGTAATTCTAAAGTATGACCCAGTAATGCTTGGTTTCCCCAGGGGCCGTGGCTGGGTATAACCACCTTTGCCTTCGGGAACCGCCGCTGCACATTCCGGATAGCATTAGGCCAACTTTTCAGGTCTGCATCTGCTGTATTGCCTAAGTTGGTAGCTTGTATATCTTTAACAAGGCATCCTCCAAATAGAATGCTTTGCTGCGGCAAGTATACCACCACGTTATCGGTAGTATGGCCGCCACCGGGGTAATATACTTCAAATTGCTGCTTGCCAATTGTAAACATTGTATCCGTGGCAAAAATAATATCAGGAGAGCCTAATTTATACTCAGCGGCAAGAACAGATGTAAGCTTAGAGCTAGCCACCGGGATACCTTGTGCCTGCAGCACGCCAATGCCGCCCATCTTATCATCATGAAAATGTGTTGGTACACATAGCTTCACAGGCTGTTTAAGGTTCTCTTTTACCCAAGCCATCAGCTGCTCTGTAGGCTCGCTGCCCCAGCCGGTATCAACCAGTACAGCGCCATCTTTAGTGGAAACCACCATACCATGCGACGGCACATTCTGGCCATTATACAGCTTATAAGAAGTATGAATGTATACGTCAGAAGCTATTTTGGTAACTTTTAGCTGCTGCTCCTGCGCCAGCAAAGTATAAGCTGGCAATAGGAACAGCAGGCAAAGAAAAGACGGCAGTAACTTTCTCATTTATACTTAGCGTACTGGCACAGGCAATACCGGCAAGCTGGCATGGCCTGCTGCATCTACAGACTGCACAGCAAAAAAGTAATTGTCTTTAGAGTAGGGCAGGGTAGCTTTGGTATCGGTTACATAAAACTTCTTCTCCCAATTGGATTCATGCGTTGGGCGCATCAGCACGTAGTAACCTGCCGGTTTGGCTCCTTTGCTTGGGGCCTCCCACTTCAGGTCAGTTTTGTTTGTAAGGTTAGAGGTGATAACGCCTACTTTTTCGGGTGCAGCAGGTGCCCAACCTAAGCTTGCCATACTTGCCAGGTTAACACCGGCGTTTTTGCGCAGGTATTCAAAGTCCATAAATTCTGGCAGGTCACCGTACTGTTTGCCGTCTTCTTTGCGCACATCCTGGTGCTGGTGGTCAAAGTCCTCGTTCATCTCGCTCATACGCACCGCTGAAAAGCCTTGGCGGTTAAAAGGAGTGTGGTCGCCACCACGTAAAAAGCGGTCTGAGCGGTGCACTAGTATTACATCAATCTGGTCTACATACTTTTCGCCAACAGTTTCCATGTAGCGGGCAAGGTTGCGGCTAGGGCTGTCGTTTTCGGCACCCAGGGTTTTGCGCAGGCGTGCCTGTTCTTCGGTTTCGCTGGCCGGTGTGCCTTCACTAAAGATGCGTACTCTGGAGTTGTCGTGAATGCCGGTCTCTGCAGAGTAAGAGTTGCCTACAATGTCGTTGTTCTGCATGGCTACCAGGTTCCAGCCTTCTTTCTTGGCGCGCTCTGCCAGGTGTGTAGAACCGTACAGCCCTTGTTCCTCGCCCTGGAAAGCCACGAACATCAGCGTAGCCGGAAACTTTTTAGAAGCCATAACGCGTGCCATTTCCATCACAATCGCAACACCAGAAGCATCGTCGTTAGCGCCCGGTGCTTTGCTTTTAGCGTCCATCACATCAGTTACCCTCGAGTCTAAGTGGCCGCCAACAATAAACACACGGTCATCATTCGGATCGGTGCCTTTAAGTATGGCAATAACGTTGGCCATTTCGGTATCCTGCGGTACGCGGCGTCCGTCAGCTTTTACTACAAACTTATCCATCTCCACGGTCATGCGGCCGCCAGAGGCTTGTGCATACTTCTCAAATTCGGATTTTACCCATTCGCGCGCCGCGCCGATGCCTTCCTTTTTGCTGGTAGTGGTGCTCAACGTGTGGCGTGTGCCAAAGCTTACCATTTTGCGCACCAGTTCTTCCAGGTTTTTAGAGGACAGCTGGTTTACCATCTGTTTGATTTCGTCGTCCTGGCGCACTACTTCCTGTGCTATACTTTGGGAAGGTGTGATAACGTATGATCCTGCCAGCAGGGCTGCTACGAACAGTTTTTTAAGGTTGGATTTAGAGATCATGTTTAGGTTAGGTATTTGTATAAGTTTTAAATATAATCAAGAATCGCTAGAAATCATTGTCTTGACGTTGGTAGAGAATTATGAAAGGGTTTTCTCTTAGTAGCTGTGACTTTTACTGCGGCTGATATTTTTCCTCAGTCTAACTTGCGTGCACTTTCATCTTATACTTTGGTGCCCTCAAGGCCGGGAGGCCTCGTCCTCGGGCATCGCGCTGTCTATCTTTCCTTTGCTCATACGTCGCAATGCCTCGCTTGCGCTCGTCACCGGAAACCTAGAAGGCGCTCAACCCAAGGACTGGAAAGGACACTTCTTAGCTAGCAGCTGTTGTAACAAGCAGCAAAGTATAATTTCCCTCTTGCGAGGGCCAGGTTTATGTTTGTAGGGGCAGGTCGCAACCTGTCCGTGGAATGACAGATGCTACAAAGTATAAACATCAACTAGGGCAAGGGCCAAAAGCTCCCCTTTGATGGGGTGTAGGGGGATGTTATTTGTTTTTAAGTTAAATCCTGCCTATCCATTAATCCTGATTTAGAACGCCAGCTTACAACGCTCGTCCTGCAGCAAGTATAACTCCTCATCCACGCTAAGTATACTTTTGGTGTTGAAGAACTCCATCTGGTAGCGTTGCGAAAACTCTTTGCGTTTAATGGCTTCCAGAAAGCGTCGGGCATCGTCTCTGGACTCAAGTATGAGGCCGGGTACCTGTGTTGGCTTCTCGTCCTCGTCTTTGGCCACCATGGTAAAGTAGGAAGTGTTGGTGTGCTTGATGATACCTGTTTTTACATTTTCGGCCTCTACTTTTATGCCAACCATCAGCGAGGTATTGCCTACATAGTTGATAGATGCCTTTAGCGATACCAGTTCCCCAACCTCTACGGGTTGTAAAAAGTTAACGCCATCTACCGAAACAGTTACGCAGTAATTGCCGGCATGCTTGGCAGAGCAGGCATAGGCCACCTTGTCCATGAGGGAGAGTAAGATGCCACCATGAATCTTGCCACCGAAGTTGGCATAGCTCGGAATCATGAGCTCGGTGAGGGTGGTCTGGGAATAGGATACAGGACGAAATACAGGTGTGGTCATGATTAAAGTATAGCAAGTATAAATGCCTATACTTTAACTAAGGGCTAGCTGTTGCGCTTACAGGAAAACCACATCCTTTACAACCTCGCTGCCGGCTTCGATGTTCAGCAGCTCAATTACCTTACTTTTCGACATGTTCAGTTCGTGCTTCAGCGGGGCAGAGGTGAGGCGTACAAACAGCTTTCCGTCTTTAAAGTATAGCTGCTGCGTTTTCATGGCAATAGGCTTGCCCATAATTTTCTCCCAGTTCTGCACCAGCTGCACTTCGCCCAGCTTGCCGTCCAGTCTATAGGCTTTCATCAGCGCTTTCAGGCTGTCTCCAATCGGCTGGATGTCCGCTTTCCTTCTGTCAATCTCTTCTTTCTTCTTGTAGTAGCGCACGGGCTTGATTTTGAGTGAGTAATGGGTGGTTAAATTTAAAACTAAAATTTTTCTGATCTAGTTTGAAACTGAATTGCACAATTAGGTAGCCATGACTTGAGGTTCTGCTTGTCTTTTTCCGTTAAGTAATCATCGTCAAGCCTTATAGATTTTAATTTTGTTAATCTTCTGATATTGGGCGAGATATACCTGATAGGATTATTCCAAATCTCAAGTTTCTCAAGACTTTTAAGATCGATTATATTATCTGGTATACTATCAATTTGATTGTCAAATATCTGAAGCTCTTTTAGATTCTTTAAATGTTTTGTCTCTTTTGTAATACTCTTTATTTCATTTGTGTAAAGGTCTAACATCTCAAGTCTTTCAAGACGCTTGTCTACAAAATTTAAATCTTGGAACCTGTTATGATCAATTGATAACCAAAGTAGGTTAGGTAAATTCTTAATTTGTTCAGGTAAGCGCACTAAGTTATTGTCAGATATATCCAAATGCTCTAAACTATCCAGTTTAGAAAAATCTAATCGGATATCGGTTATATCAGTTGAGCCAATGTATAATGTATTTAACTTCTTTAATTTATAGATGTCCTTTGAGATTTCTTTGATAGGATTATGACCTACCATTAGCCATTCAAGACTTTCAATTTCAAAAATCTGTTTAGGAATTTCAGTAAAGTCATTCCCTGTTAGGATAGCTTGGTAAATTTCTAGTTCGGATACTTTATCTGGTAAAGAAGTTAAGTTCTTATCCTGAAGGTGCAGGTAATATCCTGTATTATCTTTTGCAACCGCTGAATACTCAGCTTTATATGCGCTTTTTGCCTTTCCTGAAAGTATAAGATTACAAATTTCTGTTGCTTTATTTCTTACCTGATCTGTTTCTAAACTATCAATAGTAAATAGCCAGCCTTCTAATCTGCTATTATTGATGATGCAGTCATACTGAAAATTAGGATCCCAGTTTACTTTTTCAAATGTTCCAACTTCACCATTTTGGAAGTAAAATCTTAATGTCGAGGGGATGTCTTCTACTTTAGTAGAGGTGATAAGGATACCACTATCGGGGATGTTGATTTCCTTAACCCAAAATTCTGTTTCAGGAAGTGGAGGGTGGCCTTCAATACCGAATATGATTCCTGCTTGACCTTTATAGTTGTTCGGAAAAATAATAGCGTTGTGCTCAGTCCATTCTAAATAACTCCAGCATAAAAAGAGTATATAAATGAGAGAAAACGCAATTTGATTTATCCATACTATCTTATGGTTTGTAACTAACTTCTGAACTGTGAAATCAATTGCAAACAGAATAAGTCCTAATCCAATAAAGAAAAGACCAAAAACATATAAATAGCCTAAGGTCCCAATCCCAATAATCAGTCCAAGAGATATGCTGATTAGACCTAAAACCTTCAACGGACTATTCGTTAGCTTTCTCAACTCTAATTTGCTTACTAGGAATTAACAATCTAACCATAAACAATTAAGCAATCACCTTCACCACCCCATCCTTCACTTCAAATCTACGGATACTTTCCGAAAGGCCTTCGAGTATTTGATCTGTCCTTTCCAAGTGGGTATCCGTTAAAAAGATCTGGCCAAAAGTATGGGCGGCTACCATTTGCATAAGCTTGGTAATGCGTTTTTCGTCCAGGCGGTCAAAGATGTCATCGAGCAGGAGCAGGGGCTTGTGGTGCTGGCGTTGGTCCATAACCTCAAAATGTGCCAGTTTTAAGGCTATAACATAGCTTTTCTGCTGCCCCTGCGAGCCAAAACTCTTCACCGGGTTGCCATCCATCAAAAACACGAAATCATCTTTGTGCGGGCCAACGGTGGTTCGTTGTAAAGCCAGGTCTTTGCGTTCGGCCTGGTGCAGCAACTGTGCAAAATCACTTCCGGGTAGCTGGCTTTTATAGGTAAGCGTTACTGTCTCAGAACTGTCGGAAATGTGGCTGTAATGCTTCTGAAACACAGGCACAAACTCCTCCAGGAACTTTTCGCGCTCCTGTGTTAGCTGCTCAGCAAAAGGTATAAGCTGCTCGTTTAATATCTGCAGGTAATCACGGTCGTAATAATGGCGCTCAGCAAATTGCTTAAGTAGCGAGTTGCGCTGTTTAAGCAGGTAATTGTATTGGATCAGCTGCTCCAGGTACGTATGGTTAAGCTGCGAAATAAGGCTGTCGAAGTACTTCCGGCGTTCTTCGCTGCCTTCGCGAATCAGGTCGGTGTCGTAAGGCGAGATCAGCACTACCGGAAACTGGCCAATATGATCGCTCATCTTCTCATAAATCACTTTATTGTGCGTTACGGTCTTCTTCTGGCCCTGCTTCATACTTACCTGTACTGTATGCTTAGCGCCTTCCACCTCAAAACGGCCTTTCACCATAAAAAAGTCTTCGCCCTGCTTTATACTTTGTACTTCGGTACCCGGAAAAGCGCTTTTGGTCATGGAGAGGTAATGGATAGCATCGAGCAGATTTGTTTTGCCGCTGCCGTTATCGCCGATAAAGCAGTTTATATGCTCCGAGAAAGCCAGCGAGGCCTCTTCGTAGTTTTTAAAAAACAGTAAACTAAGATTTTCGAGGAGCATTTTTTCTACTTTGAATTCTTTTTCCTTAATTTCGCAAGCTAAACCCCGTTATGGGCCTGATTGCCCGCTGTTTCAGGCGATTTTCTGCCTGAACATGCAACGGATAAAACCCAGATTAGATTTTTACCATGGCAGCTACGAAAGATAAGGCAAAAGCGAAGTCGGCGAAAGCAAAGGTACAGGCTGAGTCAAAGTTTTCAAAAGAAACATATATGTGGTGGTTCGAGAACATGAAACTCATCCGCCGCTTCGAAGAAAAAACAGGCCAGTTGTACGGCCAGCAAAAAATAAAAGGCTTCTGCCACCTGTACATTGGCCAGGAGGCTTGTGTGGCGGGTGCAGTAACTGCGCTTAACAAAGACGATAAGTGGATTACTGCTTACCGCGACCACGCACACCCGCTTGCTTTAGGCACAGACCCAGGTGCTGTAATGGCAGAGATGTTTGCTAAAGCTACTGGTTGCTCTAAAGGCAAAGGCGGTTCTATGCACATGTTTGATAAGAGCGTGAACTTTGTGGGAGGCCACGGTATTGTGGGTGGCCAGGTGCCACTTGGTGCAGGTCTTGCCTTTGCAGAGAAGTATAACAAAACTGGCAACCTGTGCATTTGCTATATGGGTGACGGTGCTGTACGCCAGGGTGCTTTCCATGAGGCGCTTAACATGGCCATGACCTGGAAGCTGCCTGTAATTTTCGTGATCGAGAACAACGGCTATGCAATGGGTACTTCTGTAACGCGTACTTCTAACGTGCAGGACTTGTACAAATTGGGATCAGCCTACGATATGCCATCTTTTGCAGTAGATGCCATGAGCGTAGAGAACGTGCACAACGCTGTGGCCGAGGCTGCAGAACGTGCCCGTGCCGGCGAAGGCCCTACCTTGCTTGAGTTCAGAACTTACCGCTACAAAGGCCACTCTATGTCTGACCCTGCTAAGTATAGAACCAAAGAAGAACTGGAAGATTACAAAGGCCGCGATACCATTGAGTCTGTAAAAGCTACTATCCTTAAAAATGGTTGGGCAACTGAAGAAGAACTTGATCAGATTGATGATAAGATAAAGCAAAGAGTAGCAGAAGCTGTACAATTTGCTGAAGATTCTCCGTATCCGGATCCTTCTGAGCTTTACACAGATATCTATGTAGAGTCGGATTATCCATACATTATGGACTAATCTTAAATAGAAATAACAGAAATCAGGAATTAAAAATTAGGAATTGATTGTTGACCTGTTAATAAGATTGGTTCAAATCATTTTTAATTTTTACATTTGAATTTATAATTCAATTTAAATCAATGGCAAAAGAAACAGTTAAGAAACACAGCGAGTTTGAGGAGCTGGTTGAGAATCCGGATGCGCTGGCAGATCGCCTGACGCACTCAGAGGATTTCGTGAAGAAAAACAAAACGAAGCTGCTCGGTGTGTTTGCCGCAATCGCTGCTATTGTTGTGGCTGGTTTCTTATGGTATAATTATAAGTCTTCTCGCAACGTAGAAGCCCAGAACGCAATGTTCCAGGCGGTATACTATTTTGAGGCAGACTCTCTTAACAAAGCCCTTAACGGCGACGGACAATACCAGGGTTTACTTGCCATAGCTGATGAGTATAGTGGTACAGATGCTGGTAACTTAGCTAATTTCTATGCTGGTGTAGCTTTGCTGAAAGAAGGAAAGTTTGCAGAAGCGCAGAGCCGTTTAGAAGAGTTTAGCTCTGATGATTACCTGTTGCAGGCCCGTGCCTATAGCCTGACTGGCGATGCGCTATTGGAGCAAGGTAAAAGCAAAGAGGCAGCCGACATGTACATGAAAGCCGCTAACCATAATGCAAACGAGTATTTCTCGCCACAATACCTGATGAAAGCAGGCATTGCTTACGAGTCAGATAATAACTTCTCGGCAGCAGCACAGGCTTATGATAAGATCATCACAGATTTTGCTGCCTCTACAGAAGTTGCCGAAGCTAAGAAGTATAAAGCACGTGCCGAAGCTTTGGCAGGTGGTAACAACTAAGTATAAACAGGCTTGTGCCTAATTAATAGAAGCGCTTTTGTCTTGCCGGCAAAAGCGCTTTTTTATTTGTATTTTGCCAACTAGAAAGTATAAACCAGCAGATAAAGTATGGCTACAGCGTTAAAAAATCTGGACGATTATAAAAACGAGAATTTTAAAGACATCTCTGATAAGACCATTGGCATAGTAGTGGCCGAGTGGCACGATGACATTACAAGCGTACTATGCCAGGGTGCTGTTGATACGCTATTGAAGCATGGAGCCCAGAAAGAGAACATCTACATCAACAGCGTGCCAGGCAGTTTTGAGTTGACGTTAGGCGCACAATTGCTGGCGCAGCAGGAAGAAGTGGACGCTGTTATTTGTATTGGAGTGGTTATAAAAGGTGATACAAAGCACGACGACTACATAAACCATGCAGTAGCAAATGGCTTAACAAATGTAGCCTTGAAGTTTAATAAACCGGTGGCGTTTGGCCTGGTAACCACGAATAACCTGGAGCAAGCCTTAGACAGAGCCGGTGGTAAACATGGAAACAAGGGCGTAGAGGCTGCCGCGGCAGTAATTGGTATGCTTAGCTTTTAAAATAGCGACCAACCGATAATTAGAGGTATAATTTCAGGTTTGATAAGTACGTGTGCTAAAAGTTAGCACAGTTATTGATGCCTGTAAGCTGTACTCAATCAAGCCGTTACTATAATGGGAGTATACTGTTTAAGTGCCGTATTAATTTTGCATTAACATAGTATATTAAATTGATTAATCTTATTTTTGCACGAATTTTAGTGAAGATGCTAATAAACAGCCTTTTGTAATTAGGAGTAGCTGTGAGCATAAATGGCATGAGTAAATGTATACTTTTGTGCCGCCAAGGCGTATTAGCCATTCATTGATAGTTGGAATTAAAAAAGCAGGTATTGAGTTAAAGATATACAGTTCTAAATAATTAAAATGAACACAAACGAAGAAAAGCAGCGTTATTCGCGCGAGGAGTTAGCAGAGTTTGAAGCCATCATTGAAGAAAAACTAACGAATGCCCGCAAAGAAGTTACCTTCATAAAGGAGACCCTTAGCCGCCGCAACGATTCAGGTACTGATAACACAGCATCTCCAACAAAAGTATTGGAAGACGGTGCTGATACTGCCGAGAAAGAAAGCTTAAACCAATTGGCCTCTCGCCAGATGAAGTTTATTCAGCAGTTAGAAAATGCCTTGATACGTATTAAAAATGGCACCTATGGCGTTTGTATCGTAACGGGCAAGCTTATCCCGAAAGAGAGATTGCGTGCCGTGCCACACACACAGCACTCCATTGAGGCTAAACTACAGCGTAACGACTAGTATTTTTAGATTTGAATATCCTGCAAAACCATATTCAGTCCCTGGTATTCTGTGCCCAATCACCGATAAGTATCGAAGAGATTCAGCGATGCTTACAGGAGTCACTTGGCATGGAAGAAGTGTTGGTGGGCGATGTGCTGGAAGCCGTTGAGGCGATAAACGAACAGCTAAACGATGCCAACTTTGCTTTCCAGATCTACGCGATCGGGGGCGGCTACCAGTTTCTGACAAAACCGGAGTACCAGGAAACGGTAAGTACTTACCTGAAACAGAAGTCAAAGAAAAAATTGTCAGCGTCTTCTCTGGAGACGCTGGCAATTATTGCCTACAAGCAACCTATAACCCGTAGCCAGGTAGAGCAGATCCGTGGCGTTGGTTGCGACTATGCTATTCACAAGCTGCTCGATAAAGAACTGATCGAGATTAAAGGCAAAGCTGATACCATTGGGCGGCCGGTACTTTACGGTACGTCCCAGAAATTTATGGACTACTTCGGCATCAACCACATCAAAGACCTTCCGCAACTAAAAGACTTCGCCACAGAAGAAAACATGATTGGCGAAACAGCAGACTAGACTGCAGCCCTGATTGAACTATAAATAGAGTATTTCTATTAATACTGCACACAACGAGGATACAGTAGCGATACTGCATCAAAAATAATAATACAATGGCAAGAGAAAACGAAAGACCTGCCCGCGATAACGCCGGCAGAAGAGATGATTCTGACAGAAACCGTTCTGACAGACCTAATAATGACCGCGAAGGCAAAAAAATCTTTAACAGAAGAGATAAAAACGATAGACCTGAAGGAGGAGAAGAGCGTGGCGAGCGCCGTAGCTTTAACTCTGATAGAAGGAACAACGATAGAAGAGATAACCGCGAAGGCGGTGAGCGCCGCTCTTTTGGCGACAGGAGAGAAGGTGGCGAAAGAGGCGACCGCCGTTCGTTTGGGTCTGACAGGAAAGAGGGCGGCGAGAGACGCCCGTTCAACAGCGACAGGCCGCGACGCGAGGACGGAGAGCGCCGTAGCTTTGGCAACGACAGAAGAGAAGGCGGCGAGCGCAGATCTTTTGGCGGGGACAGGCGCGAAGGTGGTGAAAACCGCGAAAGACGCCCATCTGAAGGAAATCGCGTGAAGCGGTACGATCGCGACAACAATGGTGGCGAGCGTAAACCATTTAACGCAGACAGACCTGACAGGAGAGACGACCGCAGAGGCGACAGAAATGAAGGTGGGGAGCGCCGTTCTTTCAACAGCGACCGCCCACGCCGTGAAGACGGTGAAAGAAAGTCTTTTAGCAGAGATAACCGCGAAGGCGGAGAGCGCCGCTCTTTCAGCAACGATCGACCACGCCGCGATGATGGCGACAGAAAGCAGTTTAGAGAAAGCAGAGAAGATAGATTAGGAAAGCAGGCCCCGACGCGTTTTAACGATCGCAAAGGAGATGCAGAAGAAGCTCCAAACTATAACCTGAGCCGCTACAAAGATAACCCACGCATTAAAAAGACAAACCGTAAAGAGGATGAAGATGGCACAATCCGTCTGAACCGCTTTATAGCCAATGCAGGTGTTTGTTCGCGTCGCGAAGCCGATACCCTGATTGAGTCTGGTGAGATTAAAGTGAATGGTGAGGTGATCACGGAAATGGGATATAAAGTACAGCCAACAGATAATGTGCAGTACGGAAAGAAAATCCTGAACCGTGAGAAAATGGTGTATGTGCTGCTGAATAAGCCAAAGGACTTTATCACTACAACAGAAGATCCGGAAGGCCGCAAAACAGTTATGGACTTAGTTGCAACAGCCTCTAAGGAACGTATCTTCCCGGTAGGCCGACTTGACCGTAACACAACAGGCTTGTTGCTGTTCACAAACGACGGTGAGTTGGCTCAGAAGCTGACGCATCCATCAAACAACATCAGAAAAATATACCAGGTAGAGCTGGATAAGCCAATCACAAAAGCAGACTTCCAGAAGATTGCTGAAGGCGTAGAGTTAGAAGATGGCAAAGCAGAAGTAGATGATGTAGCGCTTTTAGGTGACTCGAACCAGTTTTTGGGGGTAGAAATCCATATTGGTCGCAACAGGATTGTGCGCCGTATTTTTGAACACTTGGGTTACGATGTAGTGAGCCTGGATAGAGTGCAGTATGCCGGGCTTACTAAAAAAGACGTACCTCGCGGCAACTGGCGCTTCTTAACAGAGAAAGAAGTTATCAGGCTGAAATATTTTATGTAAGCTATGCGAAGCGCCGCTATTGATGTTGGAAATACTGGCACCAAGTATGGCATCTTTGAAGAAGATGCGCTGGTAAAGCAGGGCTACTTTATAGGGCAGGAACTGCCTCAGGAGCTACTAAGCCAAGTATTTGAACATGTAATTGTAGCCTCTGTAGCGGAGAGCACGCAAAGTATAACAGCAAGGCTGTCTGTGACAGGAAGTATAATAGAGCTTTCTGCGCAGACAGCCTTGCCTGTTTTTAACAAGTATAAAACCCCGCAGACACTTGGTGCAGATAGAATTGCAGCTGCTGTAGGGGCTAATTACTTGTTTTCGGGGCATAACTGCCTTGTGTTTGATGCAGGTACCTGTATTACTCATGATTTTATAGATAAAGAAGGCAACTATTTGGGTGGCGGTATAGCACCTGGCCTGACTATGAAATTTAAAGCCTTACATACTTTTACAAAGCGCCTGCCGTTAGTAGAGCGAACTGAAAACGAATACCCGCTTACCGGCCAAACAACACAGGAGTCTATTTTAAGTGGCGTTTTAGCCGGAACCGTAGCCGAACTAAACGGTTTCATACAGGCATATTCAGAAAAAGCGAAGGATCTGACGGTTATACTTTGCGGAGGAGACGCAGGATTTTTTGAAAGTAAATTAAAAGGACGCATCTTTGTAATTCCTGAGTTAGTTTTAATCGGGCTTCACAGAATATTAGCACATAATGTATAAATCACTCCGAGTACTGATAGGCGTTGCCATACTTTGCCTGGCACATGCCGCACAGGCACAAAACATTGGTAACACCCCGTACTCCCGCTATGGCCTCGGGGACTACAACTACAACCTTGGCAATGTGCGCAACGCAGGTATGGCTGGTGTTGGCATAAGCGCAGGAAACAGCTTTCAGGCAAACACAGCAAACCCGGCTTTGCTATACTATAACAGCATAACCGTTTTCGATATTGGAGTGGCGGGCCAGGTTAAGACTCTTAAAACTTCTTCGCAAAAGCAGACTGATGGCAATGCCAACTTGTATAACCTTACGCTGGCAGTACCGGTTTCGAAGCGCTGGAGTTCCGCAATTGGTTTAAGGCCCTACAGCGTAGTAAACTACGAAGCAACCACTACATCAGGAATTAGCAGTAACCCACGTGCAAGAGTGGAGCAGCAATATAAAGGTGAGGGCGGCTTATCAGAAGTATTCTTTTCGCATGGTGTTAAAATTGCCGATGGTCTAACCATAGGCGGTAGTGCTTCCTATATCTTCGGATCTATCACAAAAGAATCTGCTGCAGTAGTGAAAGACGACTCTCTGGCTGCCATCGGCAACGAGAAAATAGTTTATAACGAGCGCATCCGTTACGATAGCTTCCTGTTTAGGGCTGGCGCTAACTACCGCAGAAAATTAAACGATACCTACTACTTAAGCGCAGGTGCTGTTTATGCACTAGAGGCAAACCTGGATGCAGAACGCAAAGCTTCGTATGAGCGCAGGACGCTTTCCGATAATCTGTTAGACAATAACATTATGCCGGACAGCGCAGAGAATAGCATAAACTTACCTGCCAGCTTACGTGCCGGTTTAACGTTAGACAACGGACGCAACCTGACAATAGGGGCTGATTTTTATACGCAGAAGTGGAGCAGCTTCAGAAACTTTGATGGCGAAAGCGAACTAGGCGATAGTTACCGTGTGGCATTAGGTGCTGAGTATACGCCAAATGCGAACTCTATCGATAATTTTTTAGAGCGTGTTACTTACAGAGCCGGCTTATACTATGGCGACACGCCGTATGCAGTTAATGGCAAAACGATAACTGACAAAGGTATAACCGCAGGATTTACAACACCGCTAGGGCGCTCTACTATTTACGACCTGTACCAGCTAAACGCTGCGTTCGGATACGGCCAGCGCGGCACAACCGATAACAATCTTATTTCGGAGAACTATTTCCAGTTTAGCGTTGGTTTTACTGTAAACAGCAGGTGGTTTATTAAGCGCCGCGTAGACTAAGCATTGCGACAAAAGTATAAAAACTGAAAAGGCCGTTCTTGGAGCGGCCTTTTTTTGCGCTATGGCAGGCTGTGGCACCGATAATGAACTGAGAAGTATAAAATTTGTTAATTTCACGGAAACGCACGAGGAAGTATAAAATGCGGAAAGCATGGATTTTTGGGTTATTGGCACTAATGGCAAGTATGGCTTTTAGCTGTACCGATGAGCTACAGGACCCTGATAAAGAAGTAAAGTATAACGGCCCCACACTTGAGAACAAGGACGTGGTAACGCTTTACTCAGACTCTGCAAAGCTGCTTGTGAAACTGCAGGCACCTGTACAGCAGGAATTCGAAAACGGCGACGGTGTTTTCCCGAAGGGGTTGTATGTAGAGTTTTTTGAGAAGCCCGGAGAAATGACTTCTACGCTAAAAGCCAATTATGCCAAACAGGACAAAAATAAAGATGTGTACCTGGCTAAAGGCAATGTAGTGGTTAATAATATTCAGAAGCAGGAGAAGTTGGAGACAGAGGAGTTATACTGGGATAAGAACAAGCAGGAAATCTACACCGATAAATTCGTGAAGATTACAACCGCAGAAGAGATAATTACAGGCAAAGGCCTGCGCGCCAACCAGGACTTCTCGAGATACTCGATTACAAAAGTTACAGGCACATTTAGCTTAAAAGAAGAGGAATGAACCAAAAACTGCTGAATACTATTTTATTGTCGCTGGCCTTTGTAGCGATGGTTATTGGCGTGCATCGCAGTATAGAAGAAGGTGATGTTGCAGGTAACTACTGGATTTTTATGATTGTGTTGGTGCTGTACATGCTGTACCGCTACCGCCGCAACAAGAGCGAAGACGCTGAAAAATAAGTAAAACCATGATAGACCCCAGTCAGATTGTTTTGTTGCTTGTAGCGCTGGTATTCTCTGCCTTTTTTTCTGGTATAGAAATGGCCTTTGTGGCTGCAAACAGAATACAGATCGAACTAAGCGAAAAAAACAATGTACTATCGGGGCGCATTCTCTGGCACCTTCTGCAGCGCCCATCTAAGTTTCTAGGCACGGCACTTATCGGCAATACACTTGCCTTGGTGCTTTACGGGTTTGCAATTGCAGGCATCTTAAATTCACTTTTAACGGCATACCTGCCAGAGCCCCTACAACTAAACCTGCTCATACTGCTGTTCCAGATAGTGGTTGCCTCGGTGGTAGTGTTGCTTACCGCAGAGTTTTTGCCTCGTAGCCTGGCTGCTATAAACCCCAACAGGTTGCTGCAGGTATTTGCTGTACCTATATTGGTGCTATACTATCTGCTTTATCCGGTTGTTTCCCTGATAGTTAGCCTGAGCAAATGGGTGGCAGAAAAAGTCTTCAGGATAGAGTTTTCAGAAGACAAGCCTGCCTTCGGGTTTACTGATCTGAATGCTTATATCAAAAATCACCTGTACCATCCGGAGCAGGAAAACGCACCGGAGGTAGACCCGCAGATCTTCCATAATGCTCTGGAGTTCAAGACCGTGAAGGTGCGGGAGTGTATGGTACCCCGCACAGAGATAGAAGCTGTAGAAATAAACGATTCTATCGATACCCTGCGCCAGGCGTTTGTCCAGACGGGACATTCCAAGATACTTGTTTACGAAGATAGCATTGACAATATTGTAGGTTACTGCCACCAACTCGATATGTTTAAGCGGCCACAGCGCGTTGCCGAAATTGTGTCGCAGGTAAGTATGGTGCCGGAAAGTATGTTGGCAAGCGAGTTGTTTGTTAAATTTGTTTCTGAGCATCGCAGCGTAGCCGTTGTCATTGATGAGTTTGGCGGCACCTCGGGCATTGTTACGGTAGAAGACGTGATAGAGGAAATTTTTGGGGAGATAGAAGACGAGTATGATGTGAACGATGAATTGCTGGAGCAGGTAATTCCTGAAGAGGGTTTATACTTGCTAAGCGCTCGTCATGAAATAGACTACCTGAATGAAGCGTATGAACTAAGTTTGCCAAAAGGCGATTACGAAACGCTTGGAGGTCTTATCTTGTCAGCTTTTGGTGAGATTCCGGCCCCTGGCGATGAGATAGAGGAAGGGCCGTTTCACATTACAGTCCTCTCCATGGATGATAACCGAATCAACGCTGTAAAGCTGGTTAAAAAATCAGATTATCAGCTAGATGGAGAATAATGAGCAGGAGCGCATAAATTTTTTGAATTTTAACGCGATTAACCTTATTTTGCACAATCCTTTTATAAGTTAAATAAAGAATGGCATTAATTAATAAGATTAGAGAGAAGTCTGGTTGGGCTGTAGGCGCTATTGCCATAGGGCTTGGTGTGTTTGTAGTAGGCGGCGACCTGTTAGCTCCTAACTCGAGGCTAATGGGTAACGATGCAACTGTAATCGGTGAAATTGCCGGCGAAGAAATCGACTACAACCAGTTTGACGCTGCTTTTCAGCAGCTAAAAGCAAATTATGAAAACCAGGTTGGTCGTGCTGCTAACGAAGGTGAAATGGCCATGTTGCGTGAGCAGGCTTGGAACCAGCTAATCTTTAAAGTTGCCTTAGAGAAAGAATACGATCGTTTAGGTATAGAAGTAACGGAAGAAGAACTGGCCGATATGGTACAGGGCAATAATATTCATCCGGCTGTGCAGCAAGCATTCGTAAATCCGCAAACCGGTTTGTTTGATCAGAGCCAGGTAATCCAATACCTGCAAAACCTGGACCAGATGGGCCCGGAAGCACGTCCGATGTGGGCAAATTTCGAAGAAGGCATCATCTCAGATCGAATTCAGACGAAGTACTCAAACTTATTGACGAAGTCTGTATACGTTACAACTGCAGAGGCTAAAAACTTTTACAAGGCCCAGAACAGTACTGCGTCTGTAAAAGTTTTATTTGTGCCTTATGCTACCCTTTCAGATTCTGCAGTAGAAGTGTCAGACGCTAAGATCAAAGAGTACTACGAGCGCAATAAAGAACTTTACAAAGTAGAGGAAGGCCGTTCAATAGAGTATGTAACAATTGATGTGAACGCATCTAAGGAAGACAGCAGCTATTATCAGCAAGAGATAACACAACTGGCACAACAGTTCGCTAACGCTACTAACGACTCTGCCTTTGTTTACACGAATTCAGACCAGCCTTTTGATGGCAGCCCTAAAACACCTGGCGACCTTCCTGAGCAACTGCGTAAGCAATTGCCTTTACAAAAGGGCAAAGTATATGGCCCGTACACCAGCAATGGTACAATGGCGCTGTATAAAGTAATGGATGCTAAAGAAGGTGCGGAAAGCGCTATCAGAGCAAGCCATATTCTGATTAGGCCGGAAGGCGATACACCAGAGGCAAAAGCAGCTGCTAAAACTAAAGCACAGGATGTGTTTAACCAGATTAAAGGTGGAGCAGATTTCGCACAGATGGCAACACAGCATGGCTCTGACGGAACAGCATCAGTAGGCGGTGACTTAGGATGGTTTGCAGAAGGCCGCATGGTTGGTCCATTTGATAAAGCTGTATTCGGGCATTCAGGTACAGGCTTATTGCCTAACCTGGTAGAAACAGAGTATGGCTACCACATTGTAAAAGTAACAGAGCCTAAAACGAAGCAGCAATACCAGATTGCAGCTGTAGAGCGTGCCGTAGAGGCCAGCGAAACCACCCGTGATGCAGCTTATGCTATCGCAGACGAGCTATCGGGTACAAGCGGTAGCGTAGAAGAGTTTAGAGAGAATGTTGCCAACAACAAATCGTTAGTGAAAGAAGAAGCTAAGGAAATTGGTAAAAACAACATACTTGTAAACAACCTGAGCAATGCCCGTGAACTGGTGCGTTGGGCTTATGCCAAAGATACTGAAGTAGGCGATGTGTCTAAGGTATTTGAAATCGGAGATAAATTTGTAGTAGCTACGCTTACAGGTAAGCGCGAAAAAGGCTATGCCAAAGTTGAAGACATCAAAGAAGAATTAACTGCTGCCGTTCGTAACGAGGTAAAGGCAGAGCAGATAATAGAGAAGCTGAATGGCCAGAAAGGCTCTTTAGATCAGATTGCTGCTAGCTATGGCCCTAATGCAATGGTTAAAACAGTTGATAACGTATCATTTGCTGCTACCAGCATCCCTGGTTTTGGTATAGAGCCTGTTGCCATCGGTAAAGCTTTTGGCTTAAAGCAGGGTGCCCGTACGGCTCCGTTGCAAGGCCTTAACGGTGTGTTGATCGTTGAGCAGGTTAGCCTGAACCCGGCTCCTGAAATTAACGACTTCTCAAACGTGAAAGCGCAGCTTGCCACAATGCGTTCTGGTAATGTGCAAAGCAATGCTTTCGAGGCTATCAAAGCAAAAGCAGATATCAAAGACAACCGCGTTAAATTCTTCTAATTTCTCGCAACTTCTAAATCTGAAAAAGCCACTCCCCAAAAGAGTGGCTTTTTTTGTTGTATAGCCGTACCTTCAATTTATCTGAGGATACTTAACATCAACTTTGGGATAAAAAACGTTTTAAGTATACTATGCCTGCAACCACACTTCGAATTTTACTTGGTATCCTTTTGCTGTTTACGATTACCCTAACAGCCACAGCCCAAAACCAGGAGCTGCAGCTGGCGCGCGAGTATTACAACAAAGGCGATTATGCAAAAGCTGAAGAACTGTACAGCAAGCTAATAGACCAGCCAAGACTTTTCCAGGCGGTGTACCCCGACTATTTAAAGGTGCTGCTGGCGCAGCGTAATTATAAAGAAGCTGAAAAGCTGGTAAAGAAAACCACAAAGCGTTACCCCGACATGCCAAACTACCAGGTAGATTTGGGCAGAGTATATCAAGCCTCAGGAAACAAGGCAGGCGCCGAAAAGCATTTTGACAAAATGTTGGAGCAGTTAAAGGCCGAGCAGGTTATAGCGGTGGCAAGTGCCTTTATGCAAAACGACCTGTTTGACTATGCTGAAAAAACATACTTGCGAGGCCGCGCGCTTAGCAACAACCCACTAGAGTATAACCGGCCACTCATTGCCCTCTACTCGTACCGCCAGAAAAACACCAGCCTTATACCTGAAATACTAAACCTGTTGCAGGCAGATGAAAATGAACTGGGATATGTGCAGAACATGCTGCAGAACAGTATGCGGGAAGAAAAGAATCTGGACGAGCTTGAAAAAGAGCTTATACTTAGGGTGCAGCAAAACCCGGATAAGCTGGCCTATAATGAGCTACTGATATGGCTGTACATCCAACGGAAAGATTTTTATGGTGCGCTGATGCAGGCAAGGGCCGTAGATAAACGCACACGCAGCGGCGGTACACGTGTAATGGAGTTAGGGGCCATAAGCCTGAAGAACGATGACTATCAAGGTGCTATAGAGGCTTATGAGTACATTGTGAAAGAGTATCCGGAGGGGCCATACTATTTTATTGCACGGCAAAGGCTGATTAATGCACGCGAAGAGCAGGTGCAGAAC
Organism: uncultured Pontibacter sp.; assembly: GCF_947492645.1. Classification (GTDB taxonomy): domain Bacteria; phylum Bacteroidota; class Bacteroidia; order Cytophagales; family Hymenobacteraceae; genus Pontibacter. Next base: position 390,347 of record NZ_CANLMZ010000001.1, read on the forward strand.
ACGTTTCCGGTAGATAGCGATAAGATAAGAGCACTTGTTGCAGATTACGAGGCAATTCTAAACGAGGTGGGGCGCTCAGCCCAGACAGTAGAAGTGCTGCAGCATATGGCCGGCCTTTATGCCTTTTACCTGGATGACAGAGAGAAGGCTATAGAGCTGCTGCAGGAAGCCATTGCCATGCCCAGAGCAAACCCAGATATGGTAGCAGAAGCTAAACTGACACTTGGAGATATATACCTGCTAAAGGGGGAGCCCTGGGAGAGTACCTTGCTTTATTCGCAGGTGGAGAAGACCCATAAGGAAACTACTATCGGGCATGAGGCAAAGCTGCGTAATGCCAGGCTTAATTATTACAAAGGCGATTTTGAGCTGGCGCAGGCGCACCTCGATATTCTTAAGCTTGCCACCAGCCGCGAAATAGCCAACGATGCCATGGACCTGAGCTTGCTGATAACAGATAACACCGGTTTAGACACCTCTACCGTAGCCATGGAAGAATATGCAGCCATAGACCTGCTGGAGTTCCAGAATAAGCTGACAGAGGCTATAAATGCCCTAGATGCTATGCTAAAAAAATATCCCGGCCATAGCCTTACCGACGAGATATACTTTAAGAAGGCAAACATTTATGAGCGTATGGGGCAGTTTGAGCAGGCTGTAGAGAATTTGAATAAGATTGTAAGTAACCCGCAGTATGACATCTTAAGTGACGATGCCTTGTACCGGATGGCCTACATCTACGAAGAAAACCTGAAGGATAAGGAAAAAGCACAGGGGCTTTACAACGACCTGCTTGTAAAGCACCAGGGGAGCATATACCTGGCTGAGGCCCGTAAGCGCTTCCGTAAGTTGCGTGGCGATAGTGTAAATTAGCAGGTTAATCACCAAAAAAGATAACCAAGACCAGTATAAAAATGATGAAGAAACCATACATCACTAAGTCAAGGGAATAATTTTTATACTTTTCGAAAATCTCTATGAATCGTTTCACGGTTTATCCTGTTGTAAATCTGCCGCAAAGATAATGTTTTTTGAGATTTGGCTGATTGGCAACAAATGGTTTGTGTCCTAAAGTACCTCTAAATTAGCTACCTTTGCTGCAAATTAACTTGTAGTGTAGCAGAAGCATATGGAGAAAAGGTGGGTATACAACCAGGAGGCGCCAGCCGAGGTAGTGGATAATCTTGCACAAAGTTTAAAGATAAGCCCAACGCTTGCCGCTATACTTTGCCAGCGCGGAATCTGCACTTACGAAGAAGCCAAATACTTTTTCAGGCCATCTCTTGCTGATCTGCACGACCCATTCCTGATGAAGGATATGGACCATGCCGTTAACCGCCTGAACGAGGCGCTGCATGCCGGCGAACGCATACTTGTGTATGGCGATTATGATGTAGACGGCACCACCTCTGTGGCATTAATGTACGGCTTCCTGCGTAACTACACCCACCAGATTGATTTTTACATTCCAGACAGGTATAAAGAAGGATATGGCGTATCGTCGCAAGGGATAGACTATGCTGCCGAAAATGGGTTTAATCTTATCATAAGCCTGGACTGTGGTATAAAGTCTGCTGATAAGGTGGCTTATGCTGCCGAGAAAGGCATCGACTTTATTATCTGCGACCACCACTTGCCCGACGACGACATACCACAAGCCGTTGCCGTACTCGATCCAAAACAGGTAGACTGCCCTTACCCTTATAAAGAACTATCGGGTTGCGGTGTAGGGTTTAAACTGATCCAGGCCTTCTGTATTCAGAACGACATTGAGCAGGAAGAAATTTACAAGCTACTGGACCTGCTGGTGGTAAGTATAGCTTCTGATATTGTGCCTATAACCGGCGAAAACCGGATACTTGCTTACTACGGACTAAAGCACCTTAACGGGCCACAGCCAATGCGCCCGGGTTTAGAGGCTTTGAAAGAACTGGCAGGTATAACCGGCGAAATGGACATAACCAGCATTGTGTTTGGGTTTGCCCCCAGAATAAATGCAGCTGGCCGTATGGGCGATGCCAAAAACTCGGTGCGTATGCTGTTGGCCAAAACAAAGGAAGAAGCCTTTAAAATGGCAGATATCATAAACGAGTCAAACAAGGCACGCCGCGACAAAGACAGCGACATTACAAGAGAAGCGCTGCAGATGATTGAGGATGACGATTTTCTGCGTAGCGCAAACTCCACCGTATTATTTAAAGACAACTGGCATAAAGGTGTGATAGGTATCGTGGCTTCGCGTTGCATTGAAAAGTACTACCGGCCTACTATTATACTTACGCAATCCAACGGCAAGGCATCTGGTTCTGCGCGCTCGGTGCATGGCTTTAATGTGCACAATGCTATAGAGAGTTGCTCTGATTTGCTGGAGCAGTTTGGTGGGCATATGTATGCTGCTGGCTTAACGTTGCCCGTTGAGAACATACAAGCCTTTAGAGAGCGTTTTGAGCAGGTGGTGGCTGATACTATTACAGAAGAACAGAAGATACCGCAGATCGAAATAGACGGCAAAATTGAGCTGAAGCAGATAACGCGAAACTTCTATAACATTGTTAGGCAGATGGAGCCATTTGGGCCAGGGAATATGCGGCCTATGTTTGTGTCGGAGTGCGTGTACGATACGGGCAGCGTGCGCATTGTCGGCGACTCGCACTTAAAGCTGCGCCTTACGCAGGATGGGCATCAAAGTATAGATGCCATTGGCTTTGGCCTGAGCGATTATTATGATAAAATATCAAAGGGTATTCCGTTTAACGTATGCTATACCATCGAAGAGAACATTTACCGGGGCGTAATTACCCTGCAACTCCGGATAAAGGACATACGCATGCAATAAAACAAAAAGAGGCTCCTGCAACAGGAGCCTCTTTTTGTTTTAACCTTAATGTAATGCTGTTGCCATACTATGGTTTCGGGTACATGTGCTTCAGCTGCTGTAACGGGCTTTCCTGGGCAATAGCGTTATCCTGCAGGCAAAGTTGTGCCAGCGTTTCAAAGTCCCCGGCAAAAAAGTTAATATCAACTGCGGCGTTTATACCCGATACGCTGCCCTTGTCGGTATATTGCCAGAACATCCAGCTGTCGGTATGATGAATTTCAGGTTTATTCTCGCTGTAACGCGCAATCCAGAAAAGGTACTCCGAAAAGTGCCCTTTTAAGTGGCGGCGATAGTAGTTCTGGCTTGTATAGATAATCGGCTTAACACCATAGTGTGCTGTAACGGCCTCTAACCATATTTTTATACTCTTGCGCATTTCTTCGCTGCTTATTTTAGGGTCAGCTACTTCAACATCCAGTACAGGAGGCAAATCGCCAGGCTCTAATGTAACAGTACTTATAAAAAGATCGATCTGCCCTTGAATAGGAGCTTCGGGCTTAAAAAAATGATAAGCACCACGCTTAATGCCATGTCGCTTTGTTTCTTCCCAGTTGCGGGCAAAGTATGGGTCTAACCTAAAATCGCCTTGTGTCGCTTTTACGAACGCAAATTTAACATCCGATTCACCTACCAACGCCCAGTCCACATCCTTTTGCCAACGGGATACATCTATACCTTTTAGAGAGGTAGTGTTTGTGCTACTGGTGTTGGCAGCTTTGGGCTCGTTATTGTCTGGCACAGGCACATCCGTAACATTTGCGATGTAACCTGCGAAAAACAATAAACCAGACACCACTAGCTTATTGCCAGCAGAAATGAGTAAAGAAAAAATCATAAAGGAGGTTGTAAATAAAGCGAGCTATTAAATTATAGATTAAATTAATAACTATCAATAGCTTAAGGCAACATTTATATACTTTGTTAGTTAAATTTAAATAGTAAAAATCTAATATATATTTCGAGATTCGGATTAACATGTAAAAAGATGAACGTTGCAGGATGCAGCCTTTATGCGTAATTTAGCCCCGATGATACTGAGAGCAGAACACCTGATAAAAAAGTATAAGTCTCGCCTTGTGGTAAACGATGTGAGCGTAGAGGTAAACCAAGGCGAGATAGTTGGTTTGCTGGGCCCAAACGGAGCCGGTAAAACAACATCTTTTTACATGATAGTTGGCCTTGTGAAACCTAATGAGGGTAAAATATTTCTGGATACGGAAGATATAACAAACCTGCCAATGTACCAGCGTGCCAAGCGCGGTGTTGGTTACCTGGCGCAGGAGGCATCGGTTTTCAGGCAGCTTACCGTGGAAGAGAATATCCTGTCGGTGTTAGAGATGACTAACCTGCCCAAGCAAGCACAGCGCGAAAAGGTAGAAGAGTTATTGGAAGAGTTCTCGTTGACGCACGTGCGTAAAAATAAAGGTATTGTGTTATCTGGTGGCGAGCGTAGGCGCACCGAAATTGCACGCGCTTTGGCCGTAGATCCTAAGTTTGTACTGCTTGATGAGCCATTTGCCGGCGTAGACCCTATTGCCGTGGAAGAAATTCAAAGTATAGTGGCTAAGCTTAAAAGCAAAAATATCGGTATCCTTATAACAGACCACAACGTTAACGAAACCCTGTCTATTACTGATCGTGCCTATTTGCTTTTTGAGGGTAAGATTCTGAAATCTGGCAGCGCCGAAGAACTAGCCGCCGATGAGCAAGTGCGCCGCGTATACTTGGGCAAGCATTTTGAACTGAAGCGGAAGATTTAACTAGTAATTGTTGGCGGCATGTTTTCTTTGGCTGATTTTACGCTGAAAAGAGAGCACGCATGGCATGATAATTTATAGCTCATAAAGAGCTTACTGCCTTAAGCAATTATGCAATGCTATAAGTTTAGCAATGGAATTTACTTGCAAAGTAAGTTGCCTGTGATCATGGGCTGTAGCTTTAATTGTTTATGCTGGCAGAATAATCTAGGCAACCTGGTAAGAAAGGCAAAACCAATTATTATCTAAGGGCTCAGTATACAAACTATCAACAACTAACAATCAGCAATCTCTTGTGGAAATTATAAACTCAATCGTGACTTGGGTAATGAAGAAACGGATACATGATATTGATCTGTTCCGGAAATACCCACATGAGGTGCAGAACGAACTGTTCCAGAACCTGATTAGTACAGCGAAAGGTACAGATTGGGGAAAGAAGTATGGCTACAAAGACGGCCTCTCGATTCGTGAGTTTCAGGAGCGGGTTCCGGTATGTACTTACGAACAGCTATATCCATTTATAGAACGTGTAATAAAAGGAGAGCAGAACCTGTTGTGGCCAAGTAAGATAGAGTGGTTCGCCAAATCATCAGGTACTACCAATGCCCGCAGCAAGTATATCCCTGTCAGCCCCGAATCTTTGGAAGATTGCCACTATAAAGGCGGCAAGGATATGCTTTCTATCTATGTAAACCTGTTCCCGGAAACCAAGCTGTTTACTGGTAAAGGCCTCTCTATTGGCGGCAGCCATCGCCCCAGCGAATTAAACGCCAAGATGAATTGCGGCGACGTGTCAGCGGTGATTATGCAAAACCTGCCTGTTTGGGCTGAGGCTATGCGTACCCCACCGCTAAAGGTAGCCTTAATGGATAAGTGGGAAGAGAAGATAGAAAAGATGGTGGAGCTGACTGTGCAGGAGAACGTAACCAGCCTAAGCGGCGTGCCCACCTGGACCTATGTGCTGCTGAAACGCATACTTGAAGTCACCGGCAAAAATAATATACTTGAAGTATGGCCAAACCTGGAGCTGTTTACGCATGGCGCTGTGGCATTTGGGCCATACCGCAGGCTGTTTGCAGATGTCATTCCTTCTGATAAGATGAACTACCTGGAAGTATACAACGCTTCGGAGGGCTTTTTCGGGATACAAGACCAGGCCGGTACCCAAGACGAAATGCTGTTGATGCTGGACTATGGCGTATACTATGAGTTTATTCCGATAGATCAGTTTGAAGAAGAAAATCCTAAAACCCTGACGCTGGACCAGGTGGAGCTGGGAAAGAATTACGCTCTCGTTATCTCTACAAATGCAGGTTTATGGCGCTACAAAATCGGAGACACCATTCGCTTTACTAGTTTAAGCCCATACCGCATTAAAATATCTGGCCGTACCAAGCATTACATCAATGCCTTTGGCGAAGAGGTAATCGTAGAAAACGCTGAAACAGCTATCACTAAAGCTTGCCAGGCTACAGATGCGGTGATATCTAACTTTACGGCTGCCCCTGTTTACATGGAAAGCGGCAAACGCGGCGGCCATGAGTGGTTAATTGAGTTTGAGAAGGAGCCGAACAACTTAGAGCAGTTTACAAAGGTGCTGGACGAGACGCTGCGGGATGTAAACTCTGACTACGATGCGAAACGCCAGAACGACATTGCCCTGCAGGAGCCAATCGTGCACATAGCCCCGCAAGGTACGTTTATGAACTGGCTGCGCGACAAGGGCAAACTGGGCGGACAAAATAAGATACCGCGCCTAAGTAACACAAGAGAGTATCTAGAGGAAATGATGCAGTTTGTTTAAATATAGAATAGCAGCTACAGCCTTACAGGCGGCTACTTAAAAGAAGCAAAAAAGGTAAGTCCCGGCCATTTATACTGGCCGGGACTTACCTTTTTAAAGTATACTTACAAGTATAAAAACATGCGACACCTTTTATTCAAGCCTAAATCAGGTTGTAGATAGCAGCATAAACGCCTAAACCCAGGAATATCAGCAGCAAAATATTAACCGCAACGGGTATCTTCTTGTCTTTGATCTCTTTGTAATCAGTAAAGCTAAATGTAAGAACAGCAAGAAGTATAAGGTTGGTAATGGTCAGCACCTTATTAATAGTGCTCCAGATGTTTCTGAGTTTAGCGGTCATAGTCTTGCTCTAAGTATAGCTCATGGTTTATAACAGATTACTCCATAAAGCTACTGAACATGCCGCCTTCTTTCTTCGCGTTCTCACCGCGTGGCATCAGCGCCTCTATCAGTTTTTTAACCGGCATAGATTGCAGCCATACCCTGCCAGTACCGCGCAAGGTTGCCAAAAACAAGCCTTCTCCGCCAAATATCATCGATTTTAAACCTCCGGCCCGTTGCACACTAAAGTCTATGCCTTCTTCAAAAGCAACCACACAACCCGTGTCTACGCGCAGTGTTTCGTTATCCAGGTATTTCTCAACAACGGTACCGCCGGCATGTATAAAAGCTTTGCCATCGCCTTGTAAGCGCTGAAGTATAAAACCCTCGCCGCCAAAAAAGCCGGCACCTAACCGTTGGTTAAAATGAATGCTAAGCTTAGTGCCTAGTGCAGCAGCCAAAAAAGCATCTTTCTGGGCAATTAGTGCGTTGTTGCGTGTAGCAGTAAGGTCAATCGGAAGTATAGTGCCAGGATAAGGCGCAGAGAAAGCAACATGGCTCTTGCCGTGGCCGCGGTGCGTAAAGTGCGTCATAAACAGCGACTCACCGGTAATAAGGCGGCTACCCACCGATACCAGTTTCCCTAAGAAGCCCTGGCTGGGGTTAGAGCCGTCACCCATCTTCGTTTCAAAGTCGATGCCCTCTTCCATGTACACCATGGCACCTGCCTCAGCAATAACAGTTTCATTTGGATCTAGCTCAATCTCCAACACCTGGATGTCGTTGCCAAATATTTTGTAGTCTATCTCGTGTGAGTTTCTCATAGTTGATAAGGTTATTTACGATAGTAGAAAGATAACTTATAATTTTATAAAATGGAAGAAGGGCAAAAAGCCTAATTTTTTAGATTGCCTTTTGCCCTTCCGCAACAATTATACTTTCAACTTAATCTTGTTCGTCATCCTCGTCACCTTTTTTACGCCTGTGTGCCTTTGGCAGGTCTTTTTCTTCCTCTTCCTCGCTTGATGCATCGCTGGTATTGCGTACAAAATCCTCGTCTGTCTCTTCTACCTCCTCACTTTCTTCCACATGAAACTCATCTTCTTCTTCGCGTTTTGCTTTTTCGGCGGCGTCACGCTTCATTAGTTTCTTGTCGTCCACATTCTTGTTCAGGAACTCATTTATGCGGTCTATAGTGTAATTAGAGATGATCTCGCCGTGCTCGTTTACTTTAACCTCAAACCCTTCCAGGTCTTTATGAACGCGCGATTTTTTCTTGCTGCTTTTACCTTCTTTTTTATTCTTAGCCATGATTATCCTAGTTTATACTTTAGTTGTATAAGTTAGGAAGGCTTAATTTGTTACAGACGTGCAAAAACAGCTGTAAAATAAAGAAGGCCGGCCCAACAGGCCAGCCTTCTTATACTGTATACTTTTATACTTATGCAGTAGCGTAATGGCTAAGTTTAGCAATGGCAGCTTCGATGCGCGTAGCAGTCTCTTCACGGCCAATTACCTCAATAATCTGCATCAGATCCGGGCCAGCTTCTGCACCAGTAACGGCAAGGCGCAATGCCTGCATTACCTGCCCAAGCTTCATGCCGTGGCGCTCAAGTATGGCTACAAGTAAATCTTTAACAGTATCTGCGTTAAAGTTATCCAACGATGAAAGCTCATTCTTAAAATCCTCGAAAACGGCAACAGATGGGGTATTCCACTTTTTAGAAGCAACTTTCTCGCTGTACTCTGTTGGAGCCACAAAGAAATACTCTGCTTCTTTCCAGAAATCCTGCGGAAAGCTTACGCGCTCTTTCATCAAGCCTGCAATTTTCTCTGCTTTTTCCGGAGTGGTGGTGATATTATGCTGCTCTAAGGCTTTAATTAAATAACCTGCCAATTCGCTGTCTGGCTTAGCGCGCAGGTACTGCTCGTTAAACCAACGTGCCTTCTGTATGTCAAAGCGAGTGCCTGACTTACCTATACGCTCCACAGAAAACTCCTGGATCAGCTCCTCCATTGAGAAAATTTCCTGCTGTGTGCCTGGGTTCCAGCCCAAGAAAGCCAGAAAGTTTGTGAAAGCCTCTGGGAGGTAACCGCTCTCGCGATAGCCTGTTGATGTCTCGTTTGTAAACGGATCTTGCCAATGCAACGGGAACACCGGGAAACCCAGTTTATCGCCGTCGCGCTTGCTTAGCTTACCGTTACCGTCTGGCTTAAGCAGCAGCGGCAGGTGGGCAAACTCCGGCATGGTATCTTCCCAACCCAGGTAGCGGTACAGCAACACGTGTAGTGGCGCAGATGGCAACCACTCCTCACCCCGTATCACATGGGTGATTTCCATCAAGTGGTCGTCTACAATGTTAGCCAGGTGGTACGTTGGCATACCATCTGATTTCATCAATACTTTATCATCAATGGCGGAAGAGTGTACCATCACCCAGCCACGGATCATATCTTTCAAGCGTACTTCCTCTTTGCGGGGCACTTTCAAACGGATCACATATGGGTCACCGGATTCAAGGCGGCGCTTCACTTCATCCTCTGGTAAGGTAAGTGAGTTCTTCATGGTGGCGCGCGTAATGGCGTTATACTGAGGCGTAGCTACCTTTGCAGCTTTTAAGCGCTCGCGCATCTCCTCCAGCTCTTCAGCGGTATCAAAGGCGTAGTATGCATGGCCGCTTTCTATCAATTGCAACGCATATTGCATGTACATTGGCTTGCGTTCCGACTGGCGGTAAGGCGCATACGGACCGCCTTTCCATGGGCTTTCATCCAGCTCAATGCCGCACCACTCCAGCGACTCACGGATGTAATCTTCGGCACCCGGCACAAAGCGGTTCTGGTCTGTGTCCTCGATGCGCAGAATCATTTTACCGCCTGTTTTACGGGCAAGCAAAAAGTTATAAAGGGCGGTGCGTACACCTCCGATATGGAGAGGCCCTGTCGGGCTTGGGGCAAAGCGTACTCTAACTTCTCTTTCCATGTATGGTTGTGTTCAAGTCAATCGTTTTCGTTGCAAAGGTACAAAATAATGTATGGTTTCGGTAACGCTAAAAGCAAGAGCAGGTTGGCAAAATGCATGTTTTATACTTTGCTGCACTAAAAACATAATCAGGCATTTGCGTATTGGCTTAATAGATATATATGCTACCTGCCATGTTGCGCAAAAGATTGTTGATGTCCTGGGGATTATTTAAAGAAACCTGGCTTGAGTTCCTGGATAATAATTCTTTTCAGAAGGGGGCGGCATTGGCTTACTACACTATTTTTGCACTACCGCCTATGCTCATCATCATTATTAGCGCAGCAGGGTACTTTTTTGGTGAGCAAGCAGTATCCGGTGAGATTTACTTTTACATAAAAGAACTCATTGGCTCGGAGGGGGCATATTCGGTGCAGAAGATGGTGGAGAGCGTAAACGAGTTCGGGGACTTTAACTTAGCTGCCATTGTTGGCGCTATTGCGCTGTTCATTGCTGCCACAGGTGTCTTTATATCGCTGCAGGACTCATTAAACGAGATATGGCATGTTAAGCCTGTGCCTAAGCGGGGATATCTGAAACTGTTGCTAGACAGGTTCCTTTCTTTTGGGATGATTTTGGGAATCGCTATTATATTGCTGCTTTCGTTGCTGGCAAATGCCATTCTGGTAGCTATCGGTGATTTCCTGACTGCGCAATTTTCTGGCTGGATAATTTATGTGTTGCACGCCGCCAACTTTGTGTCCGCTTTCCTGCTGATGTCCTTTCTGTTTGCCTGCATTTATAAATTTTTGCCAGATGCTAAAATCAGGTGGCGTGATGTGGGAGTAGGGGCCTTTGTTACCTCGCTGCTGTTCGTGCTGTTCAGGGGCGTTATTGGCTTTTACCTTGGCAAAAACGATGTAGGCTCGGTATATGGGGCTGCCGGATCTGTGGTGGTTATACTTACCTGGGTGTTCTTTACTTCTCAAATTATCTTTTTTGGCGCTGTTTTTACTTTCGTGTATTCCCGCAAGTATGGGTTTAATATTTATCCAGCCAATTATGCCGTTCGCGTGATCAGGCAGGAAGTAGAAGTGGGCAACTCTGCGGTAAACGCTGAGCCAGGCAAGCATGATAAAGAAGTATATGGGGATTTAGAGGCAGAGGAAGAGCCTGCCAAGCCTGTCGATGATGCGGCGAAGAACGAAGGAGCGAACATCTAAAGTTAAGCTATAAAGAGTTCGGGAGCCGGAGAATATTGTTTTACCGAAATTTTACTGCTATTTTCCTGATAAGTATACTTTCAGAAGTATAAACCATATGGTTAAAGCATCCAGACTAGGAATACAGCAGAGCTTGCTGCGTATAGTAAGCAAGGGCGCTGGTTTTAAGGACAAACGCGTTAATATGGTTCTTATACGATAGAAAGCACAAAAGACAAAGAAGCCATACTTTACTTCTTTGTCTTTTGTCAAAAATTCCTTTGTCTTAAACTACTTCGTAGCAATGCAGGAAATCTCTACATTAACATCCTTGGGCAGGCGGCTAACCTCTACTGTTTCGCGGGCAGGAGGATTGTTGGTAAAGTAGCTACCGTATATTTCGTTTATCTTGCCAAAGTTATTCAGGTCTTTTACAAAGATGGTGCACTTCAGCACGTTGCTAAAGTCCATGCCAGCCTCCGAAAGTATAGCCTGTAGGTTCTGCATTACCTTATGCGTTTCGTTCTCGATGCTGTCGTTAACCAGGTTGCCGCTTTCTGCATCCAAGGCTATCTGCCCCGAAACATAAAGTATACCGTTAGCTAACGTTGCCTGGCTGTAGGGGCCAATAGGAGCTGGTGCATTGGTTGAGTTGATGATGGTATGTGCCATATTCAGATTAGTTTAAATGTGTATCTTTACCATCAAAAGTACAGAAATATGCATATAGTTGTTTTATCTGGCCCTGAAATGGCCTCCGAATTCAAGCAAAAGTTTCCGGAAGGAAAAGAAGGCATTAGCTATACTTTTCTGCACAGCCATAACCTGTTGGATGAGCAACTTAAGCCAACTGATGTGGTGTTTGACTTTTTGCTGCATGAGCAGCCGGAGCGCCTGAGTATGTATGCCCCAGAGCAGGTTGTGTTTTGTAATGCTGCAACAATACAGTTGGCAGCGTTACTGCAAAAGGCCCAACTAGAGGAGCCTTGCACCTTGATTGGCTTTAATGGCTTGCCTTCTCTTTTTAACAGGCCTGTGCTGGAAGTTAGCCTATGGGATACTTCCTGTGAGGCTAAGCTAACAGAAGTATGCGAGGCTTTGGGAACAGAATATTTGCTTGTGAATGATCGCGTAGGTATGGTTACACCGCGTATGATCTGCATGATCATTAACGAAGCTTTTTATACTTTGCAAGAGCAGACAGCAGGCGTAGAAGACATCGATTTAGGTATGAAGCTAGGCACGAATTATCCAAAGGGTCCTTTTGAGTGGGCCAGGCAAATTGGTACAGCAAATGTATACCAGGTGCTGCAGGCGGTTTACGAAGATACTAAAGAAGAAAGGTATAAAATATGCCCGCTGCTAAAGACGATGTACCTTAGGAGTGAAGCAGTATAAATGGCCGATGCTGCAGCATAAAAATATAAAAGAAAAGGGAGCCAAGCGGCTCCCTTTTCTTTTATATTTTTATGGTATTACTCAACAGTAACAGACTTTGCCAAGTTACGTGGTTGGTCTACGTTACAGCCGCGCATTACCGCAATGTGGTATGATAGCAGCTGTAGTGGAATAACAGACAAAAGCGGCATCAAGTGCTCACTTGTTTCTGGTATTTCAATCACATAATCAGCCATTGAAGGTATGGTTGTATCACCTTCGGTTACAATGGCAATCACTTTACCCTTACGGGCTTTCACTTCCTGCACATTCGATACAATTTTCTCATAAGAGCTGTCTTTTGTAGCAATTACCACAACTGGCATGTGCTCATCGATCAGGGCAATCGGGCCGTGCTTCATTTCAGCAGCAGGATAACCTTCTGCGTGTATATATGAGATCTCTTTCAGTTTAAGTGCTCCCTCCAGCGCAACCGGGAAGTTATACCCACGGCCTAAGTACAGGAAGTTAGGAACATCTTTGAACACTTCGGAAATTTCCACAATCTGATCGTTCAGTTTAAGTGCTTGCTCCACTTTTGCCGGAATGCTTTCAAGCTCAACCATTAGCTGGTGCAGCTTAGTCGTTTCCAGAGTGCCGCGCTTGCTTCCCAAAATCATGGCAATAAGGGTAAGCACCGTAACCTGTGCAGTAAATGCTTTTGTACTTGCCACACCAATTTCAGGGCCAGCATGAGTATAAGCACCAGCATCAGTAGCGCGTGCAATAGATGAACCTACTACGTTACAGATGCCAAAGATTGTAGCGCCTTTAGACTTGGCAAGTTCTATTGCAGCCAGGGTATCCGCTGTCTCACCAGACTGGGAAATAGCAATTACGATGTCTTTTTCAGTAATGATTGGGTTGCGATAGCGGAATTCAGACGCATATTCTACCTCAACCGGAATACGCGCTAAATCCTCTATCAGATACTCGGCTACCAAACCTGCATGCCAGGATGTGCCGCATGCTACAACAATAATGCGTTCAGCGTTTGCTAATTTGTTTTCAAACTCGCGTACACCACCCATCATCAGATGATTGCTTTCGGCAACTAAACGCCCACGCATGCTATCAAGTATAGAACGTGGCTGCTCGTATATCTCTTTCAGCATGAAGTGCTCGTAACCGCCTTTTTCGATAGACTCAAGTTCCATCTCCAGGCGGTGCACATAAGGCGTCTGTATTACGTCTTCTTTAGTTCTAATCTCCAGCTCACCATCCTTAATTATTACCAGCTCATAATCATTAACATAGATTACGTCGCTTGTATACTCAATAATAGGAGTGGCATCAGAAGCTAAAAAGTACTCGCCTTTACCTACACCAACTACTAATGGGCTACCTTTACGGGCAGCTATAAGCTGGTTTTGATCATCTTTAGAAAGTACAACAATTGCATAAGCACCAACTACTTCATGCATAGCCAGGCGTACCGCCTCAGGCATAGAGCAGTTGTTGTTCACTCTAATGTCTTCTATTAAGTTGATGAAAACCTCAGAGTCTGTATCAGATTTAAATGTGTGGCCTTTTTCCTGTAGCAGGGTTTTAAGCGCGGCATAGTTCTCTATAATCCCGTTGTGGATGATCGCTATATTTCCAGAACTAGAATAATGGGGGTGTGCGTTTCTATCATTTGGCTCACCGTGTGTGGCCCAGCGTGTGTGGCCCATGCCAATATGGCCATGTGTATCCTGGTCGGCAATAAACGCCTCCAAATCTGCTACTTTGCCTTTTTTCTTGAAGATATTAAGGCTGCCGTTCATTAAAGCTACACCGGCACTATCGTAGCCGCGATATTCTAATCTTTTTAGTCCCTTAATTATAACGGGGCAAGCCTCTCTATGGCCTACGTATGCTACAATTCCACACATAATCTTTTTTCTATAAAAAAATAAAATAGGTACCCACAAAGGTACCTATTAATATCAAACTAAATGTAAAGTTCTCTAGTTCAGTTTTGAGTAGTATACTACTAACTGTACTTTATTATTGTCTGTGTTGCTGATGATTGCTCTATATGGCCTGTTTTCTGGTAAAATAGAGTAAGCACCGCTCTGGGTGGCAACTACTGTTGCAGGAGCAAGCAGCAAACCTGTATTCGGTTTCTTATCCAGTAACATTGCCTGGAAGTATGCGGTGATATTCAGAGCGTACCGGTTACGCTTGCTGTCATACACAAGAGCAGCCGGGAACGAATTTCCGTCTACCTGGCCGATGCCATTTTGCTGAACAGCTATCGCATTGCCGCTGGCATCCTTAAGTACTTGGTTGCTACTGTTTGTTTGGTATACTACAAGCTGTGGCGGCGCCGTAAATGCAGTTGTAGAAGCTGCTTTAACAGGAACAATCAGCTCAGCACGGTTAATGATAACAGCACCGGCAGCCTCCTTAAATTTCTGTAAGTAGGGCAGCGTTAATTTAGTAATAAGCTGCGTATTATTCTGAACAAAGCTTTCGTTACCAGTTTGTGAGGCAGGTATAAAATCGTTGCTTTGCTTTAAATCTGCTACAACTGTACCGGCGCGGCTCCCTTCAAAATTAGTGAAATAGCTAACTAAAGAACTTTGTGTAAAACGGAAAGTATGTTTCTTTTTATCAGCTCCGTTTCTGTAATGCATCACAATCTTCGAACTGTCTGCAGCTAAGTTAAGGGCAAGTAAATTACTAGGATCACCCTCTGAGGCAATTGCTAAACCCTTAAAGAAAGCCTCAAAGCTTTCCTGGCTCTTAAGCGGGTCTTTACCAGACTGCGCCACAAATTCGCTGATCAGGCTTTGCGGTAGCTTGATTTTTATAAGGCGTTTTGCGGCAGTAGAATCTACATCAAACTGCTTCTTCTTTTCTAAAAGCAAAGGTATAAGCGTGGTAGAGGCAAGGGGCGCCTGTTCTTTTGCCAGCGTTGTGTTTGTAAAGTATGAAGCCTTTTCCTGGAAGCCTTCCGTTAAACGGAAAACATTTACCGTAAGTGGCAGAGACTTGTTACCATAAATGTGGCTATAGTCCAGCGTTAATACCATAGAGTCAACCTGTGGGTTTTCACCAAAAGTTACACTCGTGCCTCCCAAAGCTACTTCGGTATAGGTTGTAGCCTTTAAAGTGCCTAGTACAGGGTCCGCTATGTAGCCTACTTGTGCAGGAGCAACTTTAAACGACAAAATAGAGTCGCTTAAAAGTACCGTACCTGTATTTATCGTGATTGTGTCTGTAAAATCTGTGCCTATCTGATTCTCATCCTGCAGGTCAATTCCAATGTCTGTAGGATCGTCGCAGGATGCAAGGGTGGCGATAGAAAAGAAGAATAATAGAAATCTCCTAACGGCTAAGTTCATTATACAGGTTATAGTAAGAGTCTAAAAGGGTGTCATCGGCGCTAACGGTGCTAATGCTTTTTGTCTGCATGTAGTCGTTGAACAGCGCGTTAATATTCTCGCTAAAGTTTTCGTTTGTCTTGATCACAGAGTCAGCGTACTCCATACCAATTTTAATGAAGCTATCCAGGTCTGCTGTCTTCAGGTGCTCCAACATGTTGTCGTCAATATCCAACATTTTCACTTTCTCCAGCAAGTCGCCATCAAACTTGTGCTTGTAATTGTGGTTATAAACCGTAAACATCGACTTAGAATCCTTAAAAATAGGATCTTTTTTGTAAGTTGACTTCAGGTACATTGGTATTAAGCCAGTCATCCAGTCGTTGCAATGTACAATGTCTGGTGCCCAACCAAGTTTCTTTACTGTCTCAAGCACGCCCTTGCAAAAGAAGATGGCACGCTCATCGTTATCCTGGTGGAATTTGTTGTTCTTGTCAACGAAAACGGATTTTCTGTGAAAATAGTCTTCGTTATCAATAAAATAAACCTGCAGTTTTGCATTAGGTATAGACGCCACTTTAATTACCAGCGGTTTCTCATCGTCTCCAACTGCGATATTGATACCAGAAAGGCGAACCACTTCGTGCAAACGGTTTTTACGCTCATTTATTAGGCCAAAACGCGGAACAAAAATTCGGATCTCCATCCCTCGCTCTTGCATTCCCTGTGGCAACGTCTGTAAAAACTCAGCTACTTTAGTGGTTTGTAAGAAGGGATTGATTTCGGTGGCGGCGTACAGAATTCGCAATTTTGACATGAATAGTAAGTTAAAAATTAATAAGCAACAGTAATGGGACGTGCAAAATTAGTATTTTTTATTCTAATTTTCAATTTTATGCGTTATAACTTACATTTGCCGGCCTTAAGCAAACACAAAAGCACACCAACTAAATGGAAGTTATAAAGCAGGTTAACATCATCCGCGAAAAAATGCAGGCTCTTAGGTGTAGCGGCAAACGCATTGGCTTTGTCGCCACCATGGGAGCATTGCACGAAGGGCACCTACAACTGCTTCGCGCTTCTGCCAAAGAAAACGACATAACGGTCTGCAGTATTTTTGTTAACCCCACCCAATTTAATAACCCGGAAGATTATAAACTGTACCCTCGGACATCAGAGCAGGACATAGCGCTGTTAAAAACAGTTAACTGCGATTATCTTTTTGAACCTGATGCCTCGGAGATATACACACAACAGACGCTGCTGCAGTTTAGTTTCGGAGCGCTGGAGGCGGTTATGGAAGGCGAGCACCGGCCCGGCCACTTTAACGGGGTGGCAACTATTGTAAGCAAACTGTTTCATTACATAACACCGCACCGCGCATACTTTGGTCAAAAAGATTTGCAGCAGGTGGCGGTGGTGCGGCAACTGGTGCAGGCGCTGAGCTTTGACCTGGAATTGATCTGCTTCCCTACAGTTCGTGAGCAGAACGGCCTGGCCATGTCGTCGCGGAACAAGCGCCTGACAGAGGAGCAGCGGCAGGTTGCCACAAACCTGTATAAAGTATTGCAACTGGCGGCAGGGAAGCTGCGAGAGAATTCTGTGCAAAGTATAAAACAAGAGGTCGCCGCATTCCTGCAGGATACAGGCCAAATAAAATTAGAGTATTTTGAGGTAGCACACCCCGATACGTTACAGCCCGTGCAAAACGTGCAGGAGGTAAAGGAGGTAAAGGAGGTGGCGCTATGCATTGCAGCCCACGTTGGCGAGGTGCGCCTGATAGACAATATGCTGGTGAATTTAAATGATGCCTGATTTGTTTGGCAAAAGTATAGGCTACACTACTTCATGTTTGGTAGTTAATCTGCAGGCAATTATCTAACTTTGCGCTTTATTACAAAATACACCATGTATATTGAGGTTTTAAAATCAAAAATCCACCGTTGTAAGGTAACACAGGCCGAACTGCATTATGTTGGCAGCATAACTATCGATGAAGACCTGATGGATGCGGCAAATGTTGTGGAAAATGAAAAAGTACAGATCGTAAATATCAATAACGGCGAGCGTTTTGAGACTTACGTGATCAAGGGCGAGCGCGGAACAGGTACGGTTTGCCTTAATGGCCCTGCGGCCCGCAAAGTACAGGTGGGCGATATTGTGATCGTTATATCATACTGCAGCATAAAATTTGAAGACGCAAAAAATCATACGCCGACACTTGTTTTCCCTGATCAGCATAACCGCCTGGTATAAATCCCGCGCATGAAAAAGCTGCTCTCCCTTCTGAAATACATACTACTTCTGGGCGTATCTGCATTGTTAATGTGGTATGCACTTAAAGAGCTTGATTTTCAGAAAATGTGGGACGAGCTAAAGAATACCAATTATTCCTGGATTGGCTTGTCGCTGATGATGGGTGTGGCTGCTTATGTAAGTCGTGCTTACCGCTGGCAGATGCAGATAAAGCCTACAGGCCACAATCCTTCGTTGTTGCGTACATACCGCGCCATGATGATTGGCTACCTGGCTAACCTGGTGCTGCCACGCATGGGCGAGGTGGTGCGGTGCACACTTTTAAAGCGATCTGATAATGTGCCTGTAAATACAGGTTTCGGAACGGTGATAGCCGAGCGTTTTATAGATATGGTTATGCTTTTAGCAGCTATCGGATTAACATTTCTGGTAGAGTTTAACCGTATCCGCGATTTCTTCCTAAATCTTTTCTCAGATAAGTATACCGGCCTGGAGCAGACCATGAATTCTCTGTATTGGGTATTCTGGGTAATGTTGGGCGCTGCTGTGGTAATGCTTTTTATAATCCTAAAATACCTTAGCCGCCTGCGGCAGAACACATACTTCCAGAAGGCAGTAAGCTTTGTAAAAGGTATGCTGCAAGGTGTTTTCAGTATAACTAAGCTTGATAACCAACCAGCCTTCTGGGGGCATACTATCTTTGTATGGCTAATGTATTATGCCATGAGTACGGTAGTGTTTTTCGCTATTCCGGCCACTAGTGAGCTAGGTTGGGGGGCTGGCCTTTCTGTGTTAGTGATAGGTAGTTTAGGAATGGCTGCGCCTGTACAGGGTGGGGTAGGAGTATACCATCTGCTCGTGCAGGCTACTTTACTATTATATGGCGTCCCTAAAGAGGCTGGAATGGCTTATGCTTTGTTGGCGCATACTTCGCAAACACTTTTAGTCGTTGTGATGGGAGTTATCAGCTTTATCTCTAGTATGGTGTACCGCCCTGAAACTTTAGCTGTAGAAGAAACCAGATCGATCCATGAACTCAAGTAACAAGATATATACGCTTCCGCAGCTGCAGGAACGTTTACAGGAATGGCGCGCACAAGGCCAGAAAATTGTTTTCACCAATGGTTGCTTCGACCTGCTGCATCTGGGCCATGTGGATTACCTTGAAAAAGCACGACAACTTGGCGATAAACTGGTACTTGGGCTTAATACTGATGCGTCAATTAGCCGTATAAAAGGGCCAACCCGTCCGCTTCAGGACGAAATGTCACGTGCGCGTATAATGGCATCGCTTTTGTTTATAGATGCAGTAGTGCTTTTTAACGATGAAACTCCGCTCGAATTAATCAAAGCTGTACAGCCAGATGTACTGGTGAAAGGCGACGATTATGCGGTGGAGCAGATTGTGGGGCACGAGGTAGTGCAAGCCAATGGCGGAAAGGTAGAAACAGTTCCGCTTGTTAAAGGTTATTCTACTACCAATATTGTAAACAAAATAGAAAAGCAGTTAAACTCTAAATAGAACACAAGTATAGCTATGGCTGGAATATATTTAATAGGTATTTTATTTATGCTGATAAGCTGGCTGGTTAGTGCCCGCTTAAAGAGCAAATTCAAAGAGTACTCTCAAACACCTTTAAGCTCGGGCCTGAGTGGCCGCGAAGTAGCCGAAATGATGCTCCGTGATAATGGAATCACAGATGTAAAAGTAATGTCGGTTGCAGGCCGTTTAACAGACCATTATAACCCTGCAGATAAAACGGTAAACCTAAGCGAGTATGTATATGAGGCACGAAGTGCTGCCGCTGCTGCAGTAGCAGCACACGAATGTGGTCACGCGGTGCAGCACGCACAGGCTTATACTTTCCTTAAGTTCCGTTCTGCTATGGTGCCTGCATTAAGTATAGCCTCCCGTTATATGCAATGGATTATACTTATCGGTATCCTGATGCTGCAGACCACGGCATTGCCACTTACAATAGGTGTTGTACTGTTCGCTTTAACCACAGTTTTTAGCTTTGTGACGCTGCCGGTAGAGTTTGATGCCAGTAAGCGTGCTTTAGCCTGGATAGACCAAAGAGGAATTGTTACAAGGCAAGAGCATGGCATGGCAAAAGATGCACTTAAGTGGGCGGCCTTAACGTATGTGGTTGCAGCGCTTGGTTCTTTAGCAACGCTATTGTATTACATATCACTATTAATGGGCCGACGCGACTAGATTGAATGCTCATGCAAAGCTATAATAGATACAAACGCCGCCTGTATGTAAGTACAGACGGCGTTTGTATTTAAGGATGTTGGTGTTTAGTAACCAGAGATATCAAAATCAAAGTATAATTATTCGGCTCGCATAACATAATTCCTGTTTCGCTTATATAATTGTACTATATTTTATAATTTTGTACCCGTAAAATATTATTTCAACAGATTCATTTATATATACAAGTATGAATTTTCAATTAACAGAAGAGCATCTGGCAGTACAGGCTGCTGCACGTGAATTTGCACAAACAGAGTTATTGCCTGGCGTTATAGAGCGCGACGAACTTCAGAAGTTTCCGGCTGAGCAGATCAAGAAAATGGGCGAGCTTGGCTTTATGGGGATGATGGTTGATCCGAAGTATAATGGCGGCGGTATGGACACTATCTCTTACGTGCTGGCCATGGAAGAGATCTCTAAAGTAGATGCTTCTGCTTCTGTTGTAATGTCTGTAAACAACTCGCTTGTATGCTGGGGCCTTGAGAAGTATGGTAACGAAGAGCAAAAACAGAAATACTTAACAAAATTAGCTACAGGCGAAATTATCGGTGCATTCTGCTTATCTGAGCCAGAGGCAGGTTCTGATGCCACTTCGCAGCGCACAACTGCCGAAGACAAAGGTGATTATTACCTGCTGAACGGTACAAAAAACTGGATCACCAACGGTAGTACAGCTTCTGTATACATCGTGATTGCACAAACAGATGTGGCCAAAGGTCACCGTGGCATTAATGCACTTATTGTAGAGCGTGGCATGGAAGGCTTTGAGATCGGACCTAAAGAAAATAAGTTGGGTATCCGTGGTTCTGACACACACTCGCTAATGTTTACCGATGTTAAGGTGCCAAAAGAGAACCGCATCGGAGAAGACGGCTTTGGCTTTAAATTTGCCATGTCTACGTTGGCGGGTGGCCGTATTGGTATTGCTTCGCAGGCATTGGGTATAGCTTCTGGCGCTTACGAGCTGGCAGTTAAATATTCTAAAGAGCGCAAGGCGTTTGGTGTGGAGATCGCAAAGCATCAGGCTATCCAGTTTAAGCTGGCTGATATGGCGACAAACATTGAGGCTGCTCGCTTGTTGTGCCTCCAGGCTGCACACGATAAAGACACGCATGCAGACTATGGCAAATCAGGTGCAATGGCGAAGCTTTTTGCATCAAAAGTAGCAATGGAAACAACTGTAGAGGCGGTACAAGTTCATGGCGGTTACGGTTTCGTGAAAGAATACCATGTAGAGCGTTTAATGCGTGATGCAAAAATTACACAAATTTACGAGGGTACTTCTGAGATACAGAAAATAGTAATTTCAAGAGAACTGCTTAAATAAATATAGCCTTAAAACATTGTTTCCATGCTGTTTAAGCTAAGAATAGGGTTTCCTGAATTAAAATTAAATTTTTAAATATAATTTGAATTTTATAAAGATTAATCTTAGCTTTAGGCCATAATTAAAGGGTTTATAGTATAAAAGTTAGTTGGTAACACACATGGAAGATTACAATAAAATTATTGAATCGCTTGGGGTGCGGTTCATTAAAGCTAAGAATCTGGTGTTGCAGCAACCATTTACGGTTCGCAACGCCTACGATGTAGGCAATAACTTAATCCTGCTTCATAAAGGTAGCATCTTCTTTGGGGATGAAGAGCAAATGGTTGAAGAGGGAGAGTTGTTGTTTATACCTGGTGGCCGCAGCACGAAAGTGACTTACGGTCCTGCAGGAGAAGGAAAGACAATCTCTAACGATGATCTGATCACCAATAAAGAGAAGTTCTTTAAAAACAACAACGATCTTGATTTGATCGGCGATGCAGAAGAGAGCCACAGCTTTGTGAGCTTTGAGGCAAAAGTTTTTGACTCGGTTAACTTCTTCGCATCTCTAGATTTGCCAGCGTTCCTTATCTCAAACAACAACAAGTTAGCTAACCTGGTTATCAAAGTTGTAGAAGAGAGCATGCAGGAGCTGCCAGGTAAAGAGCGTTTGATTAACATTTACACAGAGAACATTGTAGTAGAGATTGTTCGCCATATTCTGCGCAACAGAATGTTTGTGGAGCAGTTGGCTACAAACAGTACATACTTCAAGGACCCTCGCCTTATCGACCTGTTCAACTACATTAAGGAGAATCTGGGCGGCGACTTGTCCAACAAAGTGCTTTCAAACGTGGCAAACGTATCTGAGGATTATGTAGGCCAGTACTTTAAAATGCTGACGGGCATCAACCCACAGGATTACATTGAGTACCAGCGTATGGAGCGTGCGGTGTTCCTGCTTAGAACAACTAAGAAAAGCATCCGTGAGATTGGTAAAGAAGTTGGTTATAAAGATACCGCTTACTTCTGCCGTCGCTTTAAGATGATGTTTGGTATACCTGCCGGTAAAATGCGTCGTCGCGAATCAGCGATGAACATCTAAGGCAACGTTATACGAAGCGATAAGATTAGAAACCTCGGCCAAAAAGCCGGGGTTTTTTTCTATATGGTTACCTACCACAATTACGTCTGCACCTGCATCTAAAGCTGCTTTTGCTTTTTGACTGGTGTTGATACCACCTCCCACAATAACAGGCGCATCAACGGCCTCGCGTACAGCCGCTATCATCTCAGACGAAACAGGCTCTTTTGCTCCGCTGCCACCATCCAGGTACATATACTTTAAACCAAGCATCTCGCCGGCCATGGCGGTGCAAGCGGCTATCGCTGGTTTATCATGGGGGATGGGGGTGGTGCCGCTCATGTATGATGCAGTTGTTTGTCGGCCGGTATCCACGAGCATATAACCGGTAGGATAAATATTTAACTGGCTGGCTTTAAGTATGGGCGCTGAAATAACATGTTGCCCGATTAAAAACTCTGGGTTACGGCCAGAAATGAGGGATAGAAGCAGGATGCCGTCAGCTTGGTTATCAATGTGCAGGCTGCTGCTCGGGAAAAGTATAACTGGAATATCGCTGTTCTCTTTTATGAGTTGGATAATGGCAGCTTGGTTTTTGGATGTGATCAGGCTGCCTCCTACAAAAAAGAAATCAACCTGATGTGTTTCGCTTAAAGAGAGCAGATTCAGGCAGGAAGCCTCATTGAGGTTGTCTGGGTCTAGCAGTACGGCAAAGTGTTTCCTGCCTGATATATGCTTTTTTGGGCGAAGGTTTTTAAATGGCATCCTCTTTTGGAACAATAATCTCAGTTGTCTCTACTACAGTTACCTCTTCTACAGGTCTTGCTGCAATATCGTCATTTTCGGAGATACTATTCAGATGGTCGCTAACCTTTTTCGTGATGTACATCATTAGCAAAGCTGCTGCCTGAGAGGTAATAACCTTCACCACACTTGAGCTGAGCATGCCTTTCGATTCATTTTCAGCTTCATGAGTGTTATGCTGGGCATGTGGCATGCGCTCAGAAGATAAGGTATATTCATCTTCATGCTCATGCACAAGAGAGTTGTAATCGCTTACGCCTGCCATTACGGGAACGCCGGCAGCATCATGGGATCTTGTTTTCTTCTTTGGCTTTTTAGCTTTTTTTTTGCTGCTGCCCCCGATCATGCGCTTTAACAGATAGCCTGCCAGCAATACGCCGCCTGCCATGGCTACTTTTTTACCAATCTCCTGGCTTTGGGCCTTAATGTTGTCCACGTCTCCCATCAGCGCATTTCTGTACTCGTCTTTTTGCCGCTCCAAGAAATCCCGCTCGTTATCAAACAACGGGTTCGATAGTTCACTCATATGCTTTTCTCTCTTTTATCAGATTTATAAATCGTATTATTCAAAGATTTGTCAGCGATGTCGCTAAATACTTTTTTATCAAGGCCAACTATTAGCACTACCAATAATATTACGTAGAATAGTGCTACAATGCCAAAACCCCAGAAGGAGCTATCCAGAAGGTGGTTTAACAGCAGTCCTAAAAAAATACTAACGAATATTAAACACATAAACCCAACTAATCCAAGCAAAACAGCATGTATCGTATTTACTAGCGCAGCTTTTAGTTTTTCTTGTATTTCTAATCGTATGATATCTATACGGGTATCAATGTAACCCATAAGATTCTCCATAATATTAGTGCTTTTTTCGCGTGTACCGTTATCAGGAATAGTCATAGTTTTTATAGCTTTTTTTGTTGCTTTTACTGTATACGTGGGTAGGTGTAAAAATTTACGCTAAGTATGGCAGAATGTAAGTGTAGTACGGTATTTGGTGTATATTGTCTGTTTCTAGGTTAATTTAGCAACAATATTTTTTAAGATTCTGGTTTTTTGGATCGTAACTACTATAGCGTTTTAGGCATAAGCCCAACAGCCACTACACAGGAGGTAAAGGCTGCTTACAAGCGCCTTGCCATAAAATACCACCCGGATAAAAACCAGGGAAATGTGCTGGCAGAGGAAATGTTCAAGCAGATCAACACCGCTTATCAAACACTTGCTAACCCAAACAAGCGTGCACGCTACGACTTGCGCCTGCAGTACCAGCGGGAGCGACAGCGCGTGCTCCGGCAGCAGCCAGTTTACCAACAGGACCCACGATATTCTCAGACGCGACACCCGGCTGGGGTAAATGAAAGGCATTACCGCACTATAAAACGCGAAAATTACCGTTTCTCACGCAAAGACTGGTATATAACGATTGCTTTTGTGGCGGGCTTGTTCACTTTTAGTTTATTGCTAAAACTCGTAATGGATCATGTAACAGGCGAAGACAAGTATAAAACTGCTTTAACTTATATAGCAGACGGCAAGTATAGCAGCGCTCATCGGCTTTTGTCGGATGCTATACATTTTATGCCTGAAAATGCCGATGCCTACGAAGCCCGCGCAATGATAGAGCTGGATGTGTATGAAAATTACCCGGCTGCGCTTGATGATTTAAATAAAGTTCTGAAGCTGCGACAGAGCCCGTCAGCACAGATATATTTTATGCGGGGCCGTAGCTTTCAGCAAATGGAGCAATACCAGCAGGCAGAAACGGATTTGACGCAAGCCCTTAAGCTAAACAAGAACCTTTGGAGTGCCTACCTGGCGCGTGGCGAGATACGCCTTTTCTTTTTGGGCAAGTATGAAGAAGCAATTTCTGACCTGACAGTATACCTTAAAAATACCAGGCCAGGCAGTAAGGATTGGGTGGCTGCGTTAACTTACAGAGGGTTTGGATACTCTAAGCGAAAAGATTTTTATTCGGCGGAGCAGGATTACAGAATGGCATTTGATGTGGACAAGCAGAATGGCCGGATTTTATACTTGCTGGGCCGTAACGAAATAGAGCAGTTTAAATCTGACTCAGCGTGTGCTCACTTTCATCAGGCTTACCAATTAGGTTACTCCGCAGCGCTTTTTGAGTTAAGGACCAATTGCCCGGAATAATTTGATTGCTGCGATACAACGTAGCAGGATGTTTGCTAAACAAAAGACTTTATAATAGCCGTTGGCAACTAGTTACCAAGCTAAGATTGACCTGGTATCTGGTAAGGTTGTTAGGTCAGGGGCCAGATTTATACTTTGGCTAATGGGTAAAATGCTGCTTCCGGATTGCAGCTATAAAGAGCAAGCGAGAACTTAGCAAAGAAAATCAAGTATAGAAGAGAGCTTAGAACGGGTGGAAGCTAAAAACAAAAAACCCTTGCCATTTCTGACAAGGGTTTTCGTGGTGATGATTGGAATCGAACCAACGACACAAGGATTTTCAGTCCTTTGCTCTACCAACTGAGCTACATCACCAGCTCTTGTTGTGTCCCCCTTTTCCGTAAGGGTATGCAAAAGTAGCAACTAACTTTTAAGTAGCAAACAATCTTGAGAAAAATATTTTAAAAAATTACCTGTACATACGTTTTTCTCATTATTCTGCTATCTTTATATACTAAATAGTATGTATAACGAATAATTTGCCGTGATAGGAATAGAGAACATTATCTTTCTAATTGTAGCAGCCATAGGTATTGGCCTGTTTGTGTGGCAGATCAGCAAGATCCGCAAAAATGTATTGCTAGGCCGCGATGTCGATCTTGCCGATAACCCTTCGGAGCGAATCAATAAAACCTTGTTGGTAGCCTTTGGTCAGCAGAAGATGTTTAAGCGCATGCTGCCGGCTGTGCTGCACCTTTTCGTGTATGTTGGCTTTATCGTAATTAACATTGAGGTGTTGGAAATACTGATAGACGGCATATTTGGTACGCACCGTGTGTTAGGCTTTGTTGGCCCACTATACAGCGGCCTGATGGCACTTAACGAGATACTGGCAGCCCTGGTGATTATTGCCTGTGTTATGTTTTTATGGCGACGCAACGTAACAAAAGTGCCTCGCCTGGCTACAGGTGTAGAGATGCGCGCATGGCCTAAAATGGATGCAAATTTTATCCTGATTACGGAAATTGTGCTGATGCTGGCGCTGTTCGTGTTCAATATTGCAGATATGAAGCGTGTGCAACTGGCTGGCGAAGAAGTGGTGGGAGCATACCCAATCAGCAGCATGTTTGTTAATGTTTTTGGCGATAACCCGGAGCAACTATACATAATAGCCAAAGTAGGTTGGTGGTTCCACATACTGGGTATACTTGCCTTTATGAACTACCTGCCAAGCTCAAAGCACTTCCATATCATTATGGCTTTCCCGAACGTGTACTACTCTAAGCTGCTGCCAAAAGGTAAGTTCACAACCAATCCAGCCATTACCCACGAGATTAAAGCCATGTTAGACCCAAGCTACCAGCCGCCTGCCCCTGAGGTAGATGCCGAAGGTAACCCGGTACTACAGCGCTTTGGAGCTAAAGACGTGGAAGATTTGACCTGGAAGCAGTTGATGGATTCTTATACTTGCACGGAGTGCGGACGATGTACGTCTGTGTGTCCTGCAAATATTACAGGTAAACTGTTGTCGCCGCGCAAGATTGTAATGGATACCCGCGACAGGATGGAGGAGAAAGGAGAGCATCCAGCTATCTTCAGGCCTAATCATTACAAAGCTTTAGGCGAAGAAAGAGTAGAAACAACAGACGAGAAAACGTTGCTGCGTGGTTACATCACCCCAGAAGAACTTTGGGCTTGTACGTCGTGTAACGCTTGTGTGGAGTCTTGCCCGGTAAACATCGACCAGCTTTCCACAATCATGGACCTGCGCCGTTACCTGGTGCTGGAGGAGTCTGCTGCGCCGGCCTCGATCAATGCCATGTTCACAAACATCGAAAACAATGGTGCGCCGTGGGCATTCCCGGCATCGGATCGCTTTAACTGGGCCGATGAACTATATGTGCCTTCTAAAAACTAGACAAAAGAATTTTTAGACAAAGGACAAAAGTCATTGGATGTAGGAGTTGATTATTGATTCCTTTATCTTTTGTCAATTAGTCCTTTGTCGTTTACAAATAATCAGATGGAAGAGAATAAAAGATTAGTAAAAGTGCCTACCATGGCCCAGATGGCTGCTAATGGAGAAGAGCCTGAAGTATTATTTTGGGTAGGCTGTGCCGGCGCTTTCGATGACCGCTATAAAAGAGTAACACGTGCCTTTGTGCAGATACTGGAGCATGTAGGCGTAAAATATGCTGTACTTGGCACAGAAGAAAGCTGCACCGGCGATCCGGCCAAGCGTGCAGGTAACGAATTCCTGTTTCAGATGCAGGCGCTTACCAACATAGAGGTGCTTAATGCTTACAACGTTAAGAAAATAGTAACCGCATGCCCGCATTGCTTTAATACCATCAAAAACGAATACCCAGACCTTGGCGGCAACTACGAAGTAATTCACCACTCTACGTTTCTGCAGCAACTGATAAACGAGGGGCGTGTAAAAGTACAGGGTGGCGAAGCGTTCAAAGGCAAGCGCATCACTTTCCACGACTCTTGCTACCTGGGCCGTGCAAACGATATTTACGAAGCACCGCGCGAAGTACTGGCAGCCTTGGATGCCGACCTTGTGGAGATGAAGCGTAGCCGTGCCAATGGCCTTTGCTGTGGTGCCGGTGGAGCGCAAATGTTTAAAGAGCCTGAGCCAGGAACAAAAGACATCAACATTGAAAGAACAGAAGAGGCACTAGCCATATTAGGAGCAGGTAACGGAGTAATCGCCACAGCTTGTCCTTTCTGTATGGTGATGATGAATGACGGTGTAAAGAACAAGGAGCAGGAAGAAAGCGTAAAAGTTTTCGATATAGCCGAACTGATTGCTCAGGCTGAAGGACTAACAAAGTAAGTTATTGATTGCTGCACGTACGTTGCGCTAGAGATTATACTTTATAATGCAATTCACGAAAGGCAATCAACAGCTAACAATTAACAATTACCATGTATATTCCGTTTGACGAATTGCCGCCACATGCGCGCCTGTGGATTTACCAAGCCAGCAGGCCTTTTACAGAGGCAGAGCAGACTGAAATAAAACCGATTTTACAACGTTTTGCTACTGAGTGGAGCAGCCACGGGAAAGGCTTGCAGGCATCTGCGAGTTTGTTACACGATCGGTTTTTGGTGCTGGCCAACAATGAGACAGCAACAGCAGCTAGTGGCTGCTCCATCGATGCTTCTGTGCGCTTTGTACGGGAGTTGGAGGAGCAGTTCGGTGTTTCATTCTTTGACCGCTCTCAGCTTGCTTTCTTTAACCAGGGAGAGGTAGAAACAGTACCGATGGGCGAGTTAAAAAGTAAAGTAGCGGCCGGCGATATTAGTAAAGATACTTTATACTTTGATACGTTAGTAAATAACTACGGAGAGCTGCAGCAAGCATGGCCTAAGCCTGCCGGCAACAGTTGGCTCTCCCGGTATTTTTGATCAGGCAAAACCTAACCATACTTGTTCATGCATCAAATGCTACAACCCAAACCTCTGGCGGCACAGCTAAAATCAATTAGTTTGTTCCTGCTGTTTGTGATGCTTCTCAGCTCCTGCGGCTCGGGCAGGTACTTAAGCAGAGGCGATAAAAAGTTTGGGGAAGAGGAGTATGAACGTGCAATCGAGTATTACAAGCAAGGCTTGGGTAAAGCGAATAACCCTGGCGAGATAAATTATAAGATAGCAGAGGCTTACCGCCTGTCTAACCGCTTGGCGCAGGCAGAACCATACTATAAAGCAGCCTTGGATGGCAATTTCAAGAAGGAAGACGGCTTCTTTTACTACGGACTTGCGCTTAAAGCAAACGGCAATTACGAGGAGGCGCTTAACCAGTTCGAAGACTATCTTAGATTAGGGGCTAACCCGCAGCTGAAATCGAAGGCTGCCCGTGAGGTGGAAAACTTCAGTACGCTAAGCAGCATACTACGTAAAGCACCTCGCTACGAAATACAGAACCTGGAAGCCCTGAATACGGATGCCTCGGAGTTTGGGCCCTATGTGTTGAACGATGACCTGGTATTTTCATCTACGCGTGGCCCCGGTAAAGCATACATGGGCAACGGCGAAGGTTTTATAGATGTGTTTGCAACCACGCTTACCGACTCGGCTGCGGCCCTTGGTGGTGCAGTTAGAAAATTTGAAGGTATAAACCTGGAGGGGATGCACGATGCACTAGCCACCTTCTCGAACGAAGGCCGCACAATGGTTTTTGCACGCAGCAACGAGGGTACCAAGAAAGGCCGCCAAAACGTGGACCTTTACATCTCGCACTTCCGTTCCGGTGCCTGGAGCGAACCTGAACTGCTTAAAATTAACGACCCACGTGCCTGGGATTCTTCTCCGGCTTTCTCGCCTGACGGTAAAACGCTTTATTTCTCTTCTGATAGAAAAGGAGGCTTAGGAGGTAACGACATCTACAAATCAACAATAGATGGCAGCGGCCGCTTCTCTACACCAGAAAACTTAGGACCAAGTATAAACACGCCAGGCAACGAGACATTTGTTTCTGTTGGTCCGGATGGCACGCTGTACATTGCTTCTGATGGTTTGCCAGGTCTGGGTAATCTGGATTTGTTCCGCGTGGAAAACGGTGTTCCGGTAAACATGGGCCAACCGGTAAACTCTCCCGGCGATGACTTCGGTATTTTCCTGCAGAACGAAAACACAGGCTTCTTCTCTTCTAACCGCGATGGCGGCAAAGGCGGTGACGATTTATACTTTATTGGCAGAACCAAGCGCAAGCAAGTTAATTTCTTTGTGGATGGCTCTTTGTTTCAATTACGAGACGGTGCCCGCCAGCGTACCTTGGTAGCCGACCATACTGTTGTATTACAAGATGAGAAAGGTACTCGCCTGAGCGATATAAAAACGGATACGAAGGGGCAGTTTACCTTCGCTCTGGACACAGCCTCTACCTATTTCCTTATTGCTGAGAAACCCGGCTTCTTTACAGCCCGCCAGCGCATAACCACAGTAGGTAAAATGCCCTCTCAAGACCAGCTTACAGATGATGAGACAGAGGTTCGCTTAACAGCTACTTTAGTGCTTAACGAAATTGTAAAGGAGAAAGCCATTGTGCTTGAAAACATCTTCTACGACTTCGATAAAGCCAACATTAGGCCGGATGCAGCCGAAGAACTAGATAAACTGGTGCAGGTACTGAACGATAATCCAAGTATATCCATAGAGCTAAGCTCACACACAGACGTTAGAGGTAGCGATGTGTACAACCAGGACCTGTCGCAGCGCCGTGCCGAATCAGCGGTAGAGTACATTATATCCAAAGGTATAGACCGCTCGCGCATTACAGAAAAAGGTTACGGCGAGAGCAGATTAGTAGTTAAAAATGCTAAAACGGACGAAGAACACCAGCGCAACCGCCGTACAGAATTCAAAGTAGTGCGTATACAAGAGTAATCAGTGTAGCGCTACATAAAAAAGCCGCACAAGTTTATACTTGTGCGGCTTTTTTGATAAGAGTTGTAAGCTTGGCAAGATTACCTTCCGTACCGGGGCTGATTACCCCAATCCCTACTTAACCAAGGAGGGCAGTTAGACCAAGTATAGTAAAATCATACTTTTCTTTGCAGCCAATACTGCTTATCACGGCAGCTTTGTTAAATTTGTAAGCAAATCATCCCCAACTATGGAAGAAAATAGATATTTGCGCCGCGGCGTTTCTGCCTCCAAGGAAGACGTGCACAACGCCATTAAAAACCTCGATAAAGGATTATTTCCAAAAGCTTTCTGCAAAATTATTCCTGATATACTTACCGGCGACCCCGAATACTGTGCCCTGATGCATGCTGATGGAGCCGGCACCAAATCTGCGCTGGCCTACATGTACTGGAAAGAAACCGGTGATATGAGTGTATGGAAAGGCATTGCGCAGGATGCTGTGGTAATGAATACAGATGACCTGCTTTGCGTGGGAGCAACCGATAATATCCTACTTTCCTCTACCATTGGCCGTAATAAGAACCTGATACCAGGCGAGGTGATTGCAGCTATCATTAATGGTACAGAAGAAGTACTGCAAATGCTCCGCGACAACGGTGTGGGCATTTACAGCACAGGTGGCGAGACAGCCGACGTAGGTGACTTGGTTAGAACCATTATCGTTGATAGTACAGTAACTGCACGCATGCGCCGCGATGAGGTAATCTCTGACGATAACATACAACCTGGCGATGTGATTGTAGGCTTCTCTTCTTCAGGCCAGGCAAAGTATGAAACGGAATATAACGGCGGTATGGGCAGCAACGGCCTTACCTCTGCACGTCACGATGTGTTCCATAAATACCTGGCGGCCTCTTACCCTGAAAGTTATGACCCAGAGTTGCCTGCGGACCTTGTTTACGCTGGTAACTATCGGCTAACTGATATAGACAAGGAAACAGGTATGGAAGTGGGCAAGCTGGTGCTGTCGCCAACCCGTACCTACGCGCCAATTGCAATAGAAATACTGAAGCAGCACCGCCAGCACATACACGGCATGGTACATTGCAGCGGAGGTGCGCAAACTAAAGTGCTACACTTTACTGAAAAGGTGCACATCATTAAGGATAACCTGTTCCCGGTGCCGCCGCTGTTCCGCATCATACAAGAGCAAAGCCACACCGACTGGAAAGAGATGTACAAGGTATTTAACATGGGCCACCGCCTGGAAATTTATCTGCCAGAGCAGTACGCACAGAGCCTGATCGACATCTCGAAATCTTTTGGGGTGGATGCGCAGATCATTGGCCGTGTAGAGGCAAGCGAGCACAACGAACTTACCATCAAAAGCGACAAAGGCGAATTTTATTACGAAGGATAACCAAGTATAAACCTATATTTTAAGTAGCCACAGGTGCATAGCCTGTGGCTATTTTTTTATAGGGCCAACCAGCACTATGCATAGCTCCAAAATTTGGCACAATAATTGGCTTAGCGGAAGTATAAGGAAAAACCTATACTAACATGAAAAAGCTTCTACTTCCGTTCTTGTTTGTGCTGCTAGCTTTGCCGGTGTTTGCGCAAACTGCCGTGCTTACCTTTACCGCTGAGCGTGGCGAGGTGTTCCAAATAAAATTAGATGACAGAACCATAAACCACGCGGCTTCTAACTTTGTACAGATCGCGCCGCTAAGGCCCGGCAAGCATTATGTGGAGGTGAAAGTGAGAACACGCCAGGGAGTGTACCAAATGGGGCAGCGCATTGTAGTGCCAGCCGGAGTAGAAGCAAACTATGGTGTGCGCACCATGGGCAGAAGCGGCAAAGCGTACCTGCGCCTGATCAGCGAAGTGCCTTTAGCGCCACCTGTAGTAGTTAGGCCGTTGCCTCGCTACCCAGACCGCTACGACGATTACGACCGCTATGAGCCAACACCGCCACGTTACGATGATCGTTACAAAGGCGATTGCCGCAACCTGATGACTGGCCACGAAGTAGACCGCCTGATACAGACCATGCACAGCCGCGACTTCGAGAGCACCAAGCTAAGTATAGCCCGTGATGCCGTGCGCAACGGAAGTATACTTGCCGAAGACCTGAAGCGTGTACTGCAGCAATTCGATTATGAAAGCACTCGTGTAGAGTTTGCAAAGTATGCCTACGATTACGTCTGCGATAAAGAGCATTTCTACTACATCTACGACCTGTTCAAGTTTGATAGCAGCGTGCAGGAACTGGAGCGGCATACTGGCAGGAGGTAAATGATTGATAAGTACAAGAATGATCAACAAATATAACTTTCATGTCATCTCTCGCAGACGTTCGAAATGACATAAGCTTTAGTCCCATACTTCAATAGTGTAAAAAGCAGAAGCCGCTTCAGGGTATACTCCGAAGCGGCTTCTCTATTTTATCAGTACTAAAGTAGCTCATTCATTCAAATTATCTCAGCCTGTCTACAGACCTTACCAAATCCTCGTCGCGTTTGATAAAGCGATTAGCCAATGCATTCAGCAGCAAGCCTAGCATCGGGAAGTAAAAGCCAGCTTCGTAGGCGCCATTGTTGTCTGCTTTTACCAGTTCTGCACCCACATAAGCCGCATAATAAAACGAAGTGCCCAGCAGCGCAGCCAATACAAGCGTGTTCAGCAGGCCCAGTTTCATTTGGTTCAGGCGGTTTTTAAACTGGAAAATCTCATACAAAGCAATAGCAGCAGCGGCAATAGCCAACATGCCAATAGCGATGGCGCTTTTTACAGGAGTGCCCTCAGCGGCATTTGCCGGCATGTAAGAGTTTATATTCCAGGCAGTAAGCACCACCTCTTCGCCGGTTGTAGCATCAGTCTTAGACCAAAGCGGTAAAAATAGCATGGCTAGCATCGATAGTGCCAGCAGCAACAGAAATACGGATTGAATTCTTTGTATCATAAAGGGGTTAATTTAACTTGCATTGAGATACAAAATTAGACAAAGACCGGTAAAACCAAAACATAGATGAACACAGCATACATAGTTGATATACTTCGCACCCCAGTTGGCAAATTTGCAGGCACGCTTAGCAGCGTTCGTCCTGATGATATGGCGGCGCTGGTAATGAAAGAAATTGTAGCTCGCAACCCAAATCTGGATCCTGCTTTGATCGAAGATGTAGTGATGGGTGCGGCTAACCAGGCTGGCGAAGATAACCGAAACGTAGCGCGTATGGCATTGCTTTTGGCAGGCTTGCCTATGGAGATTGGTGGCGTTACTGTTAACCGCCTTTGCGCTTCTGGTTTGCAGGCTATCATGGATGCATCAAGAGCTATAACCTGCGGCGACGGAGAAGTATACCTGGCTGGTGGCGTGGAAAGTATGACACGTGCCCCGTTTGTAATGGCTAAGGCCGAAACAGCTTATTCGCGCACTCCTGAAATTTATGATACTACTATTGGCTGGCGCTTCACAAATCCGGCCTTATCTAAGCTGCATTACCCGTTTGGCATGGGCGAGACAGCCGAGAATGTGGCAGAGCGTTACGGTATTTCACGTGAAACCCAGGACGAGTTCGCTTATCAGTCGCAGGTAAAGTATAAAGCAGCTGCAGAGGCAGGTAAGTTTAAAGATGAGATTGTGCCGGTGCACATTCCGCAACGCAAGGGCGATGCCATAGTTTTTGACACAGACGAACATCCACGCTTGTCTTCAATACAAAAACTGGGAGAGTTAAAGCCGGCCTTCCGGAAAGACGGCACCGTAACAGCTGGTAACTCATCGGGCATCAACGACGGTGCAGCCGTTTCTATCATTGTAAGTGAAGAGATACTGAAGCGCTACAACCTAAAGCCAATGGCCCGTGTGGTTTCAGCGGCTGTAGCAGGCGTAGACCCGGCACACATGGGTATGGGCCCGGTACCGGCCACACAAAAGGCCTTAAAGCGTGCAGGTATAAGTATAAACGATATCGGCTTAGCCGAAATAAACGAAGCTTTTGCAGCGCAGGCTGTGCCATGTGTGCAGCAGCTGGGCATTAACCCGGATATTGTAAACGTAAACGGAGGCTCCATTGCTATCGGCCACCCACTTGGGGCCAGCGGCACACGTATCTCTGCAACTTTGCTTCACGAAATGAAGCGCCGCAGCGATGTAAAGTATGGCCTGGCTACTATGTGTGTAGGAGTAGGGCAGGGGGCAGCTATCATTTACGAGAAACTTTAGAAGCTTTTCATATACTCCCCAAAGCAGAAGGCTTGTGCACTATCCGCACAGGCCTTCTGCTTTTTTAAGGGCACAACTAATCTCTGTTTAAGGGAGTGTTGTTGAACTAACAGTAGCCAAAAAAGCTTTTCAAGGTAAGCAAGGTTGTTTTGAAGCTACCTGCTCCTATATAAGATAAGAAACGTGAGAGAAAGAGAGATAAAGAATACTTTTACCGGGGTAAACCTGATACCAAGCAATGAGGAAGAGAGACTACAAAAACTAAAAGAATACGAGATACTGGATACGCCGCAAGAGGGCGCTTTTAATCACCTGGCAGCAATGGCGATACATATGTTTAAAGTGCCAATCGCCCTGATATCGTTTGTAGATGCAGACCGCGTATGGTTCAAGGCTAATGTGGGCATGGAGGGTGTTGAGAATGTGCCTCGTGGAGAGAGCTTATGTTCTTTAGCGATTCTAAACGACGATCTGGTAATTTTTCAGGATGCCATGAATGAGCCATGTTTGCTGGCCAACCCGCTTGTGTCGGGCAACTTTGGATTACGCTTTTACGCAGGTGCACCGTTAACTACCTCAGATGGTTTAAACATAGGAACGTTTTGCCTGGTAGATAAACAACCCCGAGAGTTTACAGAAGACGATCAGAAAATGTTGGTGCAGCTTGCCGCCATTGTGATGGGCGAAATAGAAAGTCGCTACCTGAGGCGCAAAACCTCTGTAAAAAGTCAGTAACCGAAAAGCAGAGTATAAGTTAGAGAAATGACAGACCCGCCAGCACCATGTGCTGGCGGGTTTTATTTTATATATTTGCCATATGCGGTATTTTTTAGAGATAGCCTATGATGGAGGGCGTTTTCATGGGTGGCAGGTGCAGCCAAATGCGCTGTCGGTGCAGGAGGTGTTGGAAGATAGCCTAAGCAAGATATTACGTGAGAAAATAAGTACCACCGGCAGCGGCCGAACCGATACCGGTGTGCACGCCAGCCAGCAGTTCGTACACTTCGACACAGCACAGCAACTAGACCTAAAGCACATCGTGTACCGCCTCAACCGTATACTTCCGGATGACATCTCAGCCATAAAATTATACTTGGTGACAGATGAGGCGCATGCCCGCTACGATGCCTTTGCCCGTACGTACCACTACCATGTTACATTGCATAAAAACCCATTTAAGCGCCACTTTGCGTGGTACCATAGCAAGCCGTTGGATGTGCCTAAGATGAACGAAGCAGCTGCTATACTTTTAAAGTATGAGGATTTTACTACATTTAGTAAAGTAAAAGGCGATACCAAACATTACCGTTGCAACATGTACAAAGCGCATTGGCAACAGGAAGGGGAGGAACTGGTGTTCACAATCAGAGCTAACCGTTTTTTACGTGGGATGGTGCGCCTGGTAGTGGGAGCTTTGGTAGATGTAGGGCGTGGAAAGTTAACAGCAGAGGCCTTTGAGCAGGTAATCGCCAGCCAGGACCGCAGCAAAGCCAGCGGGGCCGCACCGGCAGAAGGCTTATACTTAGCCAAAGTAGAGTATCCTGAGAATATTTTTGAAACATCACTCTAAAAGATAAAATCTATGCAACTGGAAGAAGACCATCTGGGGCCGCATTTAAATGGTAAACACCTGCGGCCAGAAAGCTTAATGATGAGTTACGGGTATAACCCCGAATGGTCGGAAATGGCCGTAAAAGCACCAATTTACCAAACCTCTACATTCATTTTCAAAAACGCTGAAGAGGGTAAGGCATTTTTTGAGCTGGCTTATGGCTTACGCGAGAAAAACGCTGAAGAGCAATTGGGCCTTATTTACAGCCGCCTTAACAACCCCGACCTGGAAATACTGGAGAACCGCCTCCGCCTCTGGGATGGTGCCGAAGACGCAGCTGTTTTTGCCAGCGGCATGGCCGCCATCAGTACAACCTTGCTGGCCCTGCTAAAGCCCGGCGACGTTATACTGCACAGCGAACCCATTTACGGCGGTTCTGATTATTACATCAAAAACATCCTTCCAAAGTTTGGCATCCAAAGTATAGGCTTTCAGGCAAGTGCCACCGCCCAAGAGGTTTCTCAATTACTGGATGAGTCTGGGGTAGCCGATAAACTGGCGATGGTTTACGTAGAAACACCAGCTAACCCAACCAACCACCTGGTAGATATCGAAGCCTGCGCACTATTGGCTAAAAAGCATTCTACTGCTGATAAGAAGGTGGTAGTAGCAGTAGATAACACGTTTCTGGGGCCTGTTTTTTCGCACCCGTTAAAGCACGGCGCTGATTTAGTTTTATACTCAGCTACAAAATACATTGGCGGCCACTCAGATTTAATAGCAGGAGCCTGTGCAGGTTCTGCAGCGTTGATGAAGGCTGTAAAAGGCATGCGTACATTTGCCGGCTCTATGGCTAGCCCCTGGACAGGTTGGATGCTGATGCGAAGCCTTGAAACGCTTAAAATTAGAATGGAAGCGCAAAGCAGAGGTGCAGAAACTGTAGCAGCATACTTAAAGCAGCACCCGAAAGTGGAGAAGATCTACTATCTGGGCGATCTAGAGGGTAACCCACAGCAACAGGCTATCTACGAAAAGCAATGCACCGCAGCAGGCTCTATGATAGCGTTTGATATCAAAGGAGGCGAGAAAGAAGCTTTTACTTTCCTTAACAACCTGAAGCTGATAAAGCTGGCAGTAAGTTTAGGTGGCACAGAGTCGCTTGCCGAACACCCGGCCTCTATGACACACTCAGACATCTGTCTTGCCGACCGTGCTAAAATGGGCATAGGTGAGGGCATGGTAAGAATATCTGTTGGCGTAGAGCATCCCGGGGACATTATCTCTGACATTGAACAAGCTTTAGCCAAAGTAGAGATAGCCGTAGAAGCAGAGGTATAAAGTATAAAATTTGAAGTACGGGAAAGGCTGGAGCTGTTATGGTTTCAGCCTTTATGTTTTTGAGCACACCAAAGCCAGAAGTGAAAGTGTAGGCAAATAAAACTGATGAACACCAGCAGCTAGATAAGCAGAAGTAAGGTATAAATCAGCGCCAACAGTAGCTCTAAAGTATAAATCACTTTTACCCACATCATAAATCCTAAAAAACCTCCTCCGAAACCATTAACTTTGCAACCGGTTAAAAGTAAAGGCACGTACAGAAGAAACTGTGCGTTCACTCATTAACCTTAAAGGCTGAAGACTCACTTTGGAAGATAAACCCAAAAATACCGGTAAAGTATTCGACTCGGATATACTGAAGCGGCTGTTCACGTTTGTGAAGCCCTATATCGGTATTTTCTACTTTATCGTTTTCCTTACATTTGCCTCGGCTATACTGGCTGCGGTGCGGCCCTTCCTGATACAGTATACTGTAGATAATGAAATTCTGCAGAACGACTGGGAGGGACTGAACAAAATGTTCGTGATACTGGCGGTGCTGTTGGTAGTGCATGCTATTGTGCAGTACCTGCATACTTATTTTGCAGGGTGGCTGGGGCAGCACGTAGTGCGCGATATACGCATTAAACTCTACCGCCACGTACTGGACCTGCGCCTCAAATTCTTCGACCGCACACCAATTGGCACACTTGTAACCCGCAATGTATCTGACGTGGAAACGCTGTCGGATGTGTTAAGCGAGGGCCTGGCTGCCATGATAGGCGATATTCTGCAGTTGGTGTTTATCGTTGGCTTTATGTTCTACATTGATTGGGAACTTACGCTGGTAAGCTTGTCCACCTTCCCGATCATGCTCATCAGTACCTACATCTTTAAAGAGAAAATAAAAGATACTTTCCAAGAGGTGCGTACGGCTGTGGCAAGGCTAAACTCTTTTGTGCAGGAGCATATCACCGGCATGAGCATCGTGCAAATCTTCAACAACGAAGACCGCGAGATGGACAAGTTCAAGGAGATTAACAAAGAGCATACCCGCGCCAACATCCGATCTGTTTTATACTACTCAGTATACTTTCCGGTGGCAGAGATTATCGGTGCGGCTGGTTTAGGTTTGCTGGTGTGGTACGGTGCCCATGGCGTGATTGAGGACGAAACATCGCTGGGTACACTAATGGCTTTTATACTTTACATCCAGATGTTCTTCCGGCCAATACGCATGATCGCCGACCGTTTTAACACGCTGCAGCTGGGTGTTGTAAGCACAGAGCGTTTGATGAAGCTGTTGGATAGCAAAGAAATGATTCCGGATAACGGCAATTATGCTCCTGAGAAGATTAAAGGTAACATCCGGTTTGAGAACGTATGGTTTGCCTACAACGACGAGGAGTGGGTGCTGCGCGATATTTCGTTTGATGTAAAAGCCGGCGAAACCATTGCATTTGTGGGCGCGACAGGTGCAGGAAAAACATCTATCATCAACCTGCTAAACCGTTTTTACGAGATAAACAAAGGACATATCATCATTGATGGCCACGACCTGCAGGAGTATGACCTGAGCGTGCTGCGCCATCATATTGGTGTTGTGCTGCAGGATGTGTTTCTGTTTTCCGGCACCATTGCCGATAACATCAGCCTGGGCAACAAAGCCATCACAGAAGAGCAGATGTGGCAAGCCGCTGACTTAGTGGGAGCCCGAAAATTTATAGAACGGCTGCCCGGTGGCCTGCACTACAAGGTAATGGAACGTGGGGCAACTCTATCGGTAGGGCAGCGCCAGCTCATATCCTTTGTAAGAGCCATGGTTTACAACCCGGAGGTCATCATCCTTGATGAGGCCACCTCCAGCGTGGACTCCGAAACCGAAGAACTGATACAGTACGCGATAGATAAACTGATGCACGGGCGTACCTCTATTGTAATTGCCCACCGCCTCAGCACCATCCAAAAAGCAGATAAAATAATTGTGCTGGACAGGGGAGAGCTGAAGGAA
This sequence comes from uncultured Pontibacter sp., assembly GCF_947492645.1. GTDB lineage: Bacteria > Bacteroidota > Bacteroidia > Cytophagales > Hymenobacteraceae > Pontibacter. Next base: position 430,367 of record NZ_CANLMZ010000001.1, read on the forward strand.
ATGGGCAACCACGAAGAACTGCTGCAGCAGAACGGTTATTACGCGCAGCTGCACCAGATGCAATACAAGAACATGATTGATTTATGAGAAAACTCTTCTACGTGTTGGCCGGCCTGGCCATTATTCTGTTAGTGCTTTATACTTACATGGGCGGTTTTACGAAGCCAGATGTGACACTTGCTACCTCCAAAACCATTTATGTGGCGGGGCAGCCTTTCGAAGGATCAGTAAAAGACGAAACTTTGGGCAATGCTTTTCAGAGGGCAGCAAAGCTGGTAGAAAGTAAAGAACTAGAAGGTGTGCTGGGTAATATTTATTATAACGACCCTGACAAAAGCGGCGACAGCCTAAAAGCTTTTGTAGGCGTAATAGTGCCTAATGCCGATGTGAAACTGCCCGAAGGCTATACTATGCGCACAGTAGAGGGAGGTAAAAAAGTTGTAAGAGCCGAGGTGAATGCCAGCATCATGTTATCGCCTAAAAAGCTTTATGGTGCCGTGTATGATTATGCCGAAGAAGAGAAGCTGAAACTGGAGGACTTCTACGTGGAGTGGTTTCCGGAGCAGGATAGAGGTATAGTAGAAATACCGGTAAAGCAGTAGGCATTTAGTTTATACTTGCAAGTATAAATTTAAGCTTTAACTTTGGTTCCGGGGCTGCACTACTCACCTGCCCTTATACAACAGCAGACAACCTTGGGTAAAAAAGCAGAGGCGAAAAAAGAGCTGATACTGGAAGCAGCAAAATCGGTGTTTGGCAGGCTGGGTTACAGCAAAGCTACCCTCGATGACATTGCACATGCCATTGGCCTGAAAAAGCCTACGCTTTACTATTACTACAAAAGCAAAGAGGTTCTGTTTATTGAGGCATTCTCTCAGGAGTGGAAAGATAGTCTGTCGCATTTAAAGCGCATCGCCGAAGAAGAGCGAAACCCGCACGAGCGTATGCTGCTGTACATCCGTTCCTCGCTGCGTTATTACCAGGAAATTGTAACGCAGCACACCATTTCTATCAGAGTTCTTATCGAAACGCGAACGCTCTTCCAGGAGCTTTTTAGAGAGTCGCGGGCAAAGGAGGCAAATTACTATGCTGCCGTAATTAAAGAGGGTATAGCCAACGGTACTTACATACCCTGCGAAGCCGAACGGGTAGGGTACTCCATTATGGTGGTAAAAGACCTTATTCAGTTTGAAGAATTCCAGCGCGCCGAATTTCACAAATTGGATTCCATTGACTTCGCAAAGATTGAGCGCGATGTGCTGTTTACGGTAAGCCTTATACTTAACGGCATTACTCACTAACGGGGCTGCTCTTGCTTAAAGTATAAAACAAAACGCCCCGACCACACACATGTATAGCAGGAGCGTTATATGACTTATAGTTAAGCCAGTTTCTTGAATTTATACTTACAGGCAGCTTTAATGCGTAGCTCTGTATTGGTCAAGTTTGGCCCTTAATGCCTCTACATTTGGATGATGCCCTTTAGCAACTTCTGCGGCATCCAGTTCTATCAGCATATCCTTCATCTGCTTTAGGTATGCGGCCTTGTCTTTTTTAAGGCAACCTTTCTGGTGATCGGGGCAGGTACCGTCGGCATTCATAGGTTTAAACATGCTACCCTCGCCATAAATTAGCCACTGCGGGTTCAGGTCTTTAAAATTTTTAACGATTGCAACCAAGTCGTCGAGTAGGTAGTTCTGGCCCGAGATGATATTGGAAAGGGTGGTTTCGTCGCTGCCGGTCATGGATTTAAGCTGATCCATTTCCAACTCTTTAAGGTTTGTGTAAAACCTGAATCTTTTACCTATTTGTTGTAAGTCGATGGCCATAAACGCAGATTTTTAATTTGATTTAAATTGCTATACGTTGGTATAACAGAATCTGTACAAAAAAAATCCCGCAATCTTAAAATGCCTGTAAATGTAACGCTATCGGCAGCGAGAGGCAGCAAGTAAAAAGTAAGCTTACTCTAAATCCTCAGACTGCAGCTGGCGCTCGTACAATACTTTGTACAAACCATCCTGGCCAATAAGCTCTTCGTGCGTGCCATGCTGTACTATCTCTCCGTCATCGAGCACCAAAATTCTATCAGCCAGTTTTACAGATGATACCCTGTGAGAAATGATGATGGAAGTACGGTTGGCCATGATGCGGCGCAGGCTGTTAAGTATGGCATTCTCGGTTTTGGTATCAACTGCCGAAAGCGAATCGTCGAGGATAAGTATACTTGGCTCGCGCACCAAGGCACGGGCAATAGATACACGCTGCTTTTGTCCACCTGATAATGTAATGCCACGCTCACCTAATTTAGTCTCAAATTTTTCCGGGAAGCGCATAATGTTTTCAAACACATCGGCATCTTTAGTAGACTGCACCATTTGCTCCTCGGTTATACTTGGCAAGCCAAACCCAATGTTGTTGCTGATGCTATCGGAGAAGAGGAACACATCCTGCGGTACGTAACCTATTTGGCTGCGCAGGCTTTTCAGGTTATAGTCGCGCACGTCAACACCGTCTATTAAAATGCGGCCCCCGGTGGCATCGTACATGCGCGGCAGCAGGTTGGCAATGGTGCTTTTTCCTGAGCCGGTGTTACCGATAACTGCCAGCGTTTCGCCGTGGTTAATGTTGAAGGATACGTTCTTTAGCGCATGAATATTCGTGTCGGGGTAAACAAAGTCCACATTCTCGAAGCGGATGTCGCCTATAATCTCTTTGCTCACGTTTTCACGGGAAACAATATCATTTTTGGTGTGTAGAAACTCGTTAATGCGCGCCTGTGATGCGGCGGCACGCTGTACCAGGCTGGCTGTCCAGCCAAGAGAGGTTACCGGCCAGGTAAGCATGTTTACGTAAATGATAAACTCTGCAATGTTGCCGGTGGTTATACTTCCGTTAATCACCTCCTGGCCGCCTATGTAAATTGTGATGATCGTGCTCAGGCCAACCAGGAACAGCACCAGCGGGAAAAACAGCGAGTTAACGAAGTTTAGCTCCAGCGACTTGTCCTTGTAAGTATTGCTGGCATTGGTAAAGTTGTTATGAGAGTCATCTTCCCGCACAAAAGATTTTAAGACGCGAATACCTGAAAAAGCCTCCTGCACAAAAGTGGTTATACCCGAAAGGCTTTTCTGAATCTCGTCAGACTTGCGCTCTATAATATTGTTTACATAATAGATGCTGATAGCAAGTATAGGCAGCGGGATCAAGGTATACATGGTCAGTTTCACGTTAACTGAAAGCATGTAAGGGATAACCATCAGGAACAGCACCACCAGGTTAATGCCATACATGATAGCCGGACCTACGTACATGCGCACACGGCTTACATCTTCTGAGATGCGCGCCATTAGATCGCCGGTGTTGTTTTTGCGGTAAAAGCTCAGGGGCAGGCTTTGGTAGTGCTCGTAAATATCGTTCTTCAGGTCGTTCTCAATCAGGCGGCTCATCACAATAATGGTTTGGCGCACAAAAAACAGGAACACGCCCCGTAGCAGCGCCATTACCAAAATAACAACACCGTAAACCAGTATGCTTCTGGCAAATACATCGTAAATGGTACTTTGCTGGTCCAGGCCCTCGTAAAGCCCGTGCAGGTTAATGCCCTCTTTTATCAGGTTAAAAGCATGGCGCACCACCTGGGCAGGCAAAATCTGGAAGAAGTTAGAGATGATTGTAAACACAAGGCCCCACAGGAGCCTGTATTTATACTTCAGTAGATATTTATTTAAGTAGCGTAATGATTTCACAGCGAAAGTTTAAGCTCTAGGGCTTTTACGTAGAGAGTCAAAGTTCAAATTGAATTAATCAAAAAAAGAATTAATTTTGCAGCATGAAACGGGAAGGGGTAACCCGTCTCATTCACACAAAGATAGAAGAACCCTTAATCAATTACATAAATGGTCGAAATTAAAGAAGTAGAACTGAAAGACGAGTCAGTCTTTGGTCAAATTTCAGAGTACAATCACGAGAAGGTTGTTTTCTGCCATGACCACGAAACAGGCTTGAAAGCTATCATCGGCATCCACAACACAGTATTAGGCCCTGCATTGGGTGGTACGCGTATGTGGTCTTATGCTTCTGAGGCGGAAGCGTTGGATGATGTGTTGCGTCTTTCTAGAGGTATGACCTACAAGGCTGCTATTTCAGGCCTTAACCTGGGTGGCGGTAAAGCTGTTATTATTGGCGATGCCAAAAAAGATAAATCAGAGGCATTAATGCGCCGTTATGGCCGTTTCGTGAAGAACCTGAACGGTGCTTACATTACTGCCGAAGACGTAGGGACGACTACAAAGGATATGGAGTACATCAAGATGGAAACAGATCACGTAGCCGGCTTGCCTGAGTCTATGGGCGGTAGCGGAGATCCTTCTCCGGTAACTGCTTACGGTACCTACATGGGTATGAAAGCCGCTGCTAAGAAAGCTTATGGCTCTGACTCATTAGAAGGCAAGAAGATATCTGTACAAGGTGTTGGCCACGTTGGTGGTTACCTGGTAGAGCTGCTTGCAAAGGAAAATGCGCAGGTTTTCATTACCGATATTTATGAAGACCGCTTACGCGAGATCTCTAGCAAGTATGGCTCTAAGATAGTAAGCATGGATGAGATCTACGACCTGGATGTGGATATCTACGCTCCATGTGCGCTAGGCGGAACGATTAACGACGCAACTATTGAGCGTTTAAAGTGCCAGATTATTGCTGGTAGCGCAAACAACCAGCTGCGTAACGAAGATGTGCACGGACCTGCTCTGATAGAGAAAGGCATTATTTACGCACCAGACTTCCTGATTAACGCAGGTGGTTTGATCAATGTATACTCTGAGCTGCAGGGTTATAACCGCGAGAGTGCTTACGCACAGACAGAGCGTATCTACGGTTATACGTTGGATATTTTCGAGCTTGCTGAGAAAGAAGGCATCCACAACCAGGTTGCTGCAATGAAAATGGCTGAGAAGCGTATTCAGAGCATCGGCAAGGTTCACTCTACTTACTAAGCAACGATACAACATTAGTGATACCGTTGAAAACAAAAGTGCTGCACTAACCTGTGGCACTTTTGCTTTACACGGCTAAGATAAAAAAGGAACTATAAGCAGACTGCATTGCATTTAAGTTTATAGTATAAATTGCCGGGCAGGCAGTCTGGTTAAAGTATAAGGTGCCAAGGCACCAACCAATTAGAATAACATTAATCAAATACGCTCTTTAAAATAAGAATATGCTCAACCGCAGAACACTACGAATCAAGGCGATGCAAGCCATTTATGCCTATCAGCAGGCCGAAGGTTCAGATTATCTGCTGGCGCTGGACCAGATAAGCGAGGAGTTTGCCCCAGACCTGAACTCAATGGAAGTGCAGGACAAAAAACTGCTCGAAGGCAAAAAGCAAATCGCTCAACTACTTTTTAAAGAGTGGTACGAAACACACCAGCTTGAATCCGAAGAAACTGACCAGGAGATAACAAGTGCGGTGAACAGAGCTATTGCTTACTACAACAATCTCAAAAACAAAGACTACAAGTACTACGGCAACCAAATGCTAAGTGCAGTAGAGCGTATTTACGACCACTACGTTGGCACACTTCAGATACTGGAGATTATCAACAGCCTGATAGAGGAAGAAGAAGAGAAAAAAGCAAACCGCTATACTGCTGCCACCGGCCCTGATACAAAAGCTTTCCTTAACAACCGAGTAGCGCAGCGCCTGCTCCAGAACGAGTCTTACAAGCAAGCCATTATTCGCCGGAACATAAGCTGGGGCTCTGATATTAGTGAGATACGCTCGGTTTACAAGAACCTGCTGAAGCAAGACGAAGCGTTTTTAGCATACATAGCTTTGCCCGCTCCAACCCTGGAAGAGGACGGAGATATAGTGAAACATATTTTCAAAAACATTATCTTTAAAGAAAAAAACTTACAATCTTTGTTTGAAGAGCAGGATTTGAACTGGGTAGAAAACAAAGCAATTGTAAAAAGCCTGGTAAACAAAACCCTGAAGATGTTTAGCGAGGAGGCCGAAGAAGAACCAGTTCTTTTAAACCTGTCTGCCAACTGGGAAGACGATAAAGCATTTTTTGAAGAGCTATACTTCCAGACTATACAAGAAGATGAGAAGTATGAAGAAATGGTAGCAACCAGCGTTAAAAACTGGGATGTAGAACGTGTTGCCCTGCTGGATAAGATCATACTAAAGATGGCGCTTTGCGAAATGCACATCTTCCGAAGCATACCTGTAAAAGTTACCATCAACGAGTACATCGAAATCTCTAAGCTTTACAGCACGCCAAAAAGCAAGCAGTTTATTAACGGTGTATTGGATAAGATGGCGCAGGAGCTTGCAACCAAAGGCGAAATTCGTAAGTCAGGTCGTGGCTTGATAGATAATAAATAAGCTGTAGAAATTGGGCTGGCCGGCAGAGTGAAATCGCCGTAAAAGGAAAAAATTGTACCCGTTTATATAGATATAAAAACATGAGTAAGAAGACAAGCAACTTACTAGCCTTTGTGTCTGGCGCTGCCGTTGGTGCTGCAGCCGGCATTTTGTTCGCCCCTGAAAAAGGTAGAGAAACGCGTAGCTGGCTTAGCTACCGCCTGGAAAGATACCGCGACACCCTATCTGATTTATTGGAGCAGCTGATTGCAAGAGAAGACAGCCTGCCATCAAGCGCAAAGTTTGAGGGGCAACGGGTAATACAAGATGCAAAAGACAAAGCCGAGAAATTACTGGGCGATGTAGACTCATTGATAAACGAAATAAATAGCCGCAAAGAATTATAAACATGAGACAAGTTACCCTTATTCCTGGCGACGGGATAGGACCTGAGATCACAGAGGCTGTAAAAGCTATTTTTGATGCTGCCAACGTTCCTGTGCAGTGGGAAGAAGAGAACGCCGGACAGACAACATTTGATGCTATTGGCGAGCTGATACCAGCTACGCTGATTACTTCTCTTAACAAAAACCGCGTTGCTTTAAAAGGCCCGATAACCACACCGGTTGGCAAAGGCTTTAAAAGTATAAATGTGCAGCTGCGCCAGATGTTTGACTTATACTCGAACGTAAGGCCTGCAAAGACTACCAAAGGTATTCAAACACGCTTCGAGAATGTAAACTCCGTGTTGTTCCGCGAGAACACCGAAGGTTTGTACTCTGGTCTGGAAATGTTTGATGAGCGCCTGCAGATATCTGATTCTGTAGCCCGTTTAACACGTGTAGGATGCCGTAAAATTGTACGTGCCGCATTTGAGTACGCCAACAAGCACCAATGCAAAAAAGTGACGGCTGTTCATAAGGCAAATATCCTGAAAAGTGCCGGCGCTTTGTTCCTGGACGAGTTTAACACCATCGCAAAAGAATATCCGCACATACAGGCAGACGATAAAATCATCGACAACATGTGCATGCAGCTGGTAGCAAAGCCAGAGCAGTTTGACGTAATCGTAACAACAAACCTTTTCGGCGATATACTGTCTGACCTTTGCGCTGGCCTGGTAGGCGGCCTTGGAGTTGTGGCAGGTGCTAACATTGGTGATGAGATGGCCATTTTTGAAGCTGTGCATGGCTCAGCTCCGGATATTGCTGGCAAGGGAATTGCTAACCCTACAGCGTTGCTTCGTTCTGCTATCATGATGCTGCACCACCTTGACCTGAAGGATGAGGGGAATCGCATTGAGGCAGCACTAGAGGCAACACTTGCAAACCCTCAGGAGTGCACCGGAGATCTTGGAGGCAAAGCTTCAACAATGGAGTTTGCGCAAAATATTATTTCAAAACTCTAAATTCATAATTCCTTTTGATATGAAGAAGAACCTGATTTTAGCAGCAAGCTTTGCTGTGGCAATTTTTGCTGCAGGCTGCGATAGTAACACCGGCAACGACAACGTTACCGGAGCTGAAGCGACAGTAACAGAAACGCCTGCAACTGCACCAGTTGTAGAGAACCCGAATGTAGCCGGAGCTGAAGGTGTGGTTGCGCCAGAAAACGCACCAGTAATTTCTTTCGCTGAAACATCTTATGATTTCGGAACAGTAAAGCAGGGTGAAGTAGTAGAGCATACCTTTAAATTTACTAACACAGGTAAATCACCGCTTGTGATCGAAAGTGCTACCGCTACTTGTGGCTGTACTGTTCCAGATAAACCAGACAAGCCAATTGCTCCAGGTGAGACAGGGGAGATAAAGGTTAACTTTAACAGCACAGGCAAAGCTGGTATGCAGGCTCCTGTTATTACGGTACGCGCCAACACAGTTCCTAATATTACGCAAGTAACATTAAAGGGTACTGTAGAGGCCAATAACATCCCGACAGCAGGTGCTGACGGACCTGTAAAAAGAAACTAAGCTTAAGAGCTGACAAGAGAATACATAAACATGCAAACTATATTTCTACAAGCCGCACCAGACGGAGGCATGCTGCCTCAGTTACTGATGTTTGGCGCCATTATACTTGTTTTCTACTTTTTCATGATCAGGCCACAGCAAAAGAAAGTGCGTGACCAGAAGAAATTCCGTGAAGAACTAACGAAAGGCATGACGGTTATCACCATTGGTGGACTGCATGGCAAATTAGTTAGCGTAGAAGACGATACAGTAATAGTTGAAGTTGATAAAGGCATCAAGCTGACATTCGACAAAACTGCGATCTCGATGGACGCTACTGCCAAGGCTCAAAAAGTTTAGAAGCATTGCCAGTTGAGAAAGTCAAAAATATAGTTCTATGGTTTGCGAAGCCATTCAGGCCACAAACAAAGCAATACTGGAGAGTAGTATTGCTTTGCTTTGTGGCGGCTTCTACCTTTTGGCTGCTTAACGCACTAAATAAAAGCTACTCTACACAAACAACCTACCCCTTAAAGTTCGTTTACAACGAGCAGGAACTTGTTCCTGTAAAGGCGCTGCCAGAAGAGGTGACGATCAATGTTACCGGCAAAGGATGGAAGCTGCTGCGCAAATCGTTGCGCGTAGAAATACAGCCTGCTGAGATTTACATTCGCAGCCTGCCCCGTAACAATTACATACTTGGCTCAGCGTTGCGCCCAGCCCTTGTTAATGCCTTAGATGGCCTTGAGCTTAACTTTGTAGTTACAGATACTTTATACTTTAACTTTAATGCTAAAGTCTCCCGTACGGTAGCACTACAGCTAGACCCGGCCCAAAAAATTACCGGAGACCGTTATGCTGTCTTGGGCCCTGTGGTAATCAGCCCTGATTCTGTTACGTTTGTTGGGCCATCATCAATGGTAGATGAGTTGCCAAGCCCCTTACTGGTGCGCCTGCCCGATGGGCAGCAGTTAACAGAGGCTACTAAAATTAAAGTACCTATAAACTACGATAACAAGTCGCTGGTAAAAGCCAATGCCACTACTGCAGAAGTAACAGTAAATGTGCGGGGATTGGTGCAGGAAGAGCGCCAGATTGTACCCGAAATTGTAAATGCCCCTGCAGGTAAAGAAATATCGTTACGCCCACCCTATGTGCTGGTCCGCTACCAATTACTCGACGACTCAGCAGCCTACCTTAACAGAGATAATTTCAAAGCGATATTAGATTTTAAGCGCTATTCCCGAAGAGATTCTACTTTGGTGCCAGAACTGGTTCAGAAGCCGACAGGCGTACGAAATGTAACGTTATGGCCGGAGCGTGTAAAAGCAATTATAGAAGATTAAGATACTTATGCTAAAAATAGGTATAACCGGAGGCATAGGTGTTGGCAAAACTATCGTAAGCCGTGTGTTCGAATTGCTCGGTATTCCAGTTTATGATTCGGATGGAAGAGCAAAATGGGTAATGCACCACGATGAAGCTCTGAGAGCAGACTTGGTTGCAGCTTACGGAGAGCAGGCTTTTACGCTTGATGGCGATCTTGATAGAAAATACATAGCCTCCGTTGTTTTTAGTGATCCGGAGAAACTGCAGCGCCATAATAACCTGGTGCACCCGCACGTACGCAACGATTTTGCCGCATGGCTTCAGCAGCATGCAGACAAGCCCTACATAATCAAAGAAGCTGCTTTAATGTATGAATCCGGGGCTTGGAAACAGGTAGATAAGATGATTGCAGTATATGCCCCCCTGCAGGTGCGGGTAAACCGGTTGCTCCTGCGCGATGCTCACCGTACCGAGGCAGACATAAAGGCCATTATAGGCAAGCAACTAAGCGAAGAAGAAAAAATGCGCAGGGCCGATTACGTTATCACCAATGATGATCAACAAATGATTGTGCCGCAGGTACTGGCGCTACACCAGCACATACTAGAGCTATCCAAAGCTTACTAAATACTCCACTACTTTCCGTTATTATACTTTCTGCTCTGTTAAGCAGCGGCTATACTATTGCCTGGCCTTTAGCGTTCAGTAAATAGAAATAACCTAGGAATGAGGGGATTAGAGAGGAAGTAAAGGCAGGTTTAGAAAAGTATAGACATAAAAAAAGGACAACTTTTAAGTTGTCCTTTGGTGGGGCGTACTGGATTCGAACCAGTGACCCCCTGCTTGTAAGGCAGGTGCTCTGAACCAGCTGAGCTAACACCCCATTTTTATCTTTTTGAGACCTTTTGTCCCTGTTTGATGATGCAAATATGGGGGTTATTTTTGATACTGCAAAACATTTGAAAAAAAATTCTTAAAATTTTTTTTCAACCATGCGCCGCTATTGTGCGCGTGTTATTCGTGCAGTACCTTTAAGTTTTATAAGGTGCTAAAAATCTGAGCTTTTGCCTGGTGAAGAAACGAGTTGTTAAAAAAATGCTATTTTATACTACTGTTGCTTTTATAGCAACGGCAAGTATAGCATTCGGGTTAGTGTATGCTTATCAGGATAAAATAATTGAGTTGTTTGTGGCTGAGGCTAATAAGCACATCAATACAAAAGTAGAAGTGAGGCAGATTTCCCTGTCCCTGTTTGATAAATTTCCGCAGGTGGCAGTTACCCTGGATGAGGTTAACATACATGAAGGGTTGCCAGAGAGCGAAGAATCGCTGGCTCATGCTAAAAAACTATACTTTACATTCAGTATCTGGGACGTGCTGCGGGGTAAGTATAACATCAGGCAACTGTACATGGAGCAGGGAGAGATCTATGTAAAAGTAATGCCAGATGGCAGCGTCAATTACCTCGTTATTGCTCCTGACTCTACAAACACCGGAAATGAGGACTTTGCTTTTGACCTGGAGCAAATAAACCTACAGGAGGTTACGGTGCATTACATTGACCAGCAGTTAAAGCAATCTTACGAGGTAAGTGCCCACCAACTAGTAGCCGCCTTAGGCATAACCAACGAGTCTATTGCCATTGAAGCTAATGGCAATGCCACCATTCATACAATTATAGTAGGGACAGGCGAATATTTTAAAGGAAAAACCATAACCCTGGCTTCTGCTTTGGATATCAACAGGGCAGCACGTTCAATTCAGTTGCACCCGTCCACAGTAAAAATAGGTGCCGCCGCTTACGAGGTAGGAGGTGCAATTGGCTATGGCGGCCCCACCCAACTCGACCTTAAGCTTGAAGGCCAGAATACAGATGTGCAATCGTTATTGTCCTTGCTACCGCAAAGTATAGCCCAGGAGCTGAACCAATACAGAAGCGAAGGCGAAGTATACTTTAACGGTACTGTAAAAGGAGAGGTGTCTGGTAAAGAGAACCCTGCCATTGCGTTTAATTTTGGCGCACGCAATGCCTCGTTCTACCACCCTGAAGTAAAGCAGCGCATTGATAAAATTAATCTGAAGGGTAGCTTTTCTAACGGAAGCAAACACAACGCGTCTAGCTCAGTTTTGGAGTTGAAGGATCTGTCTGGGGTATTAAACGGACACCGCTTTACAGGTAATTTAAAGTATAGCAATTTCAATAACCCTTCTATTGCCTTTGATATCAAAGGGAAGCTGGATGTGGGTTATGTGCTGGGGCTGGCTAAAATAGAAGAAGTAAGAAGTGGAAGCGGTCTGGCAGATGTACGCATTGCCTTTGCAGGTAATTTAAATGAATTTAAAGCCCGCCCCGGCAACAGCACTTTGAGCACATCCGGAGATATTACCTTGCACAATGTGTCGCTGGCGCTACAGGAGTTGCCCCTGCCATTGCAGCACCTTAACGGGAATTTTATTTTCAAGCACAACGATGTAGCCGTTTCAGACTTTAAAGGCAAGCTAGGCGACTCTGACTTCGTGATAAACGGGATGTTTAAAAACGTAATGGCGTGGCTGCTGCTCGAAAAGCAGCGTTTGCTGGTAGAGGCAGATTTTAGCAGTAATCATATCAACTGCGATCAATTGCTCAGCGAACAGCTTAACACCCCTCAGGAGGCACGTAAAGGCGATCAGAACGATTATAAGTTCATGCTATCCCCAAACATCGCCTTTGACCTGAGCGCTTCTATCAGCAGCGTTAAATTCCGCCGGTTTAAGGCAAAGAATATAAAAGGAGAAGTAAAGCTTCGTAACCAAGTGGTATCGTCGCCTAATATCTCTTTTAATGCGGTGGGTGGTAGCTTTGCTGTACGAGGCAACTTAGATGCCCGCACACGGGAGCATATTAAAGTGAGCACCGCTACTAAGCTGCAAAACATGAGTGTGGACAGCCTGTTCTATGTGTTCGAAAACTTCCAGCAGCATTTTATCATGGATAGCCATTTGCGCGGACAGCTTACAGCAGATATTGTTTCTGATTTATACTTTGATAGCCAGCTAAATGCCAAGACAGACCTGCTGCAGGCCGAAATTGTTGCTACTGTGCGTAACGGCCAGCTCATCAACTTTGCGCCAATGCAAAAGATGTCTGCCTTCGTAAAACGTACTGAACTGGCTAACATGCGTTTTGCAGAGCTGCACAACAGCTTCTGGATACAGCAACGCACTATCTACATTCCAGAAATGGATATTCGGTCTAGCCTTTCGGCAGTACCTACAGTTTCGATATCAGGGCAGCACACATTTGACCAGCAGATGGACTACAAGATTAAACTGCCTCTCTTTAGTGGCCAACGGCCTGATAAAGATGCAGCGTTCGGGGTTGTAGCCTCAGACCCGGGGTCAGGCAATAGCAGTTTGTTCTTAACACTTAAAGGCAAGGAAAGCGATTTTAAAATTGCTTACGACGATGAGCGTGTGCGGCAGAAGATAAAGGCAGACCTGAAGCAGGAAGGGCAGGAACTTAAGGATTTGCTGCGAGGAAAGAAAACACAGGATAAAGAGAAAAAAGTAGAGTTGCAGGAAGGGGAGTATTTCGATTTTGACTAACGATTTTTATGCTTCAGTAGCTTTAGTAGAAGCCAGTACCAGATAGTATAAATAAAAAGCAGACCTTTTTTTGCCTTTATATACTAAAAGTTATATTTTACGTTTGCACGGTTTTAGCGTACGTTCACAAGAGAAACATGGCTATAAAACGGAAAAGTTATAGAAATGTAGCAACTATAGCTGCGAGGGCGCGTTAAACAAACCAAAACTACAAAAAAAATATAAGTGGTTTTTAGGATTTAAGGTTTATGATAATTAAAAGATTGCAATTAGTGCTTTAACGGAAAAGAAGGTAACTAATTGAATTTAAAGAAATAAGGGTGAAAAAAAAGCAGGAGCTTCTCCTGCTTTTTTGTTTATAGCTACTTTAGATCAGTATTAGTTCTATAGTATGGCGCAGCCTGTTGTGCTGAACTCTGATCAAGGCTTGCCGGCTTCTGCAAGTATAACGTTTGTGTTGGGTGTGCAAACACGCCGCCGTGCTTCTCAACTACTTCAACTATTTTGTAAGCCACCTCCTCCTTAATAGTCACATACTCTGCCCAGTCCATGGACTCCACAAAGTATAAAACCATTATACTTTTAGCGCTATCAGCAAGTGTCTGAAACCGCACAATGCCATCCTGGTTTGTGTTAGGATGGTTGTTGATAAACTGTTGTAAATCGGTTGTAATGGCTCTTATTTGTTCAGAGGTTGTGCTGTAGGTCAAGTTTATGTCAAAGTTCACTCTCCTGAAGGTGCGCAGCGTCAGGTTGTTTAGCGGCTTATCAATCATAAACTTATTCGGCAGCGTTAAAAACGATTTTTCGAGGGTACGAATACGGGTACTCCTAAAGCCTATCTTCTCAATAGTGCCTGTAATGCCGCCTACCTCAACCAAATCGCCAACTACAAATGGATGATCAAGGAAAATTGTAAATGATGCCAGGAGGTTTTCAAGGCTTTCTTTAGCTGCAAAGGCCAAAGCCAGGCCGCCCACTCCCAGGCCTGCCACCAAACCAGCAACATTCACATTAAACACAGCCCCAAGCATTACCAGAAAGGCAAATATCACGACCATTACCTTTGTGAAATCCACAAAGAACGGCACCAGTTGGTCGTCTAGTTTAGAAGCTGTTTTTTCAGCGCGATACCTGAAGATAAGGCCAATGAAATCAACAAAACGCATAAGCACCCATGCCAGCGCCACAATTACAAAAACCTGGTAAGTGCGGAACAGGAATGTTTTCAGGAAAGGATCGTCTTTCCTTAGCTCGCTGGGCTCTACAGGGTAATCTAGTACCTGGAATGCAAGGTATAAAAACACCAGAAAAAGCAGTACCTCAATAGGCTGCAGCAACAGGCGCCTAAATTCAGGTTGATAGTCTTCTGTAGAGACGCGCCTTACCAGTTTGTAAATAATGCTGGAAAGCAACTTGGACAGCACAGTTTTAAACACAAAGCCAAAAAGCATAATGCCTAGTGCCAACAGGTATTCAGAGACCGTATTGCCCAGAAACTCGTACGCCAGTAGCTCTCTCCAGTTTGTCATAAGCTATAGTTCTGATTTAAAGTAGTTGGCTAAGTGCAATCTCAAAGCTAGTCTTCGCGATTTCTGTTCTCTGGCTGTGCTTAGCATGCGTTTTTTCTAGTGCTGTGCGAATAGTTGCTGATATATCCGAGAATATTGCCTCGTCAGTTATTTCTACCTCGTTCTCCATCAAGTAAGCAAACACACGCGCCATGCCGCAGTTCGCTATAAAGTCAGGTATAACAGAAAGGTTGCGATCTGCAAATTCACCTGTTGGGCCAAAGAAAATCTCCGGGTCCTGGAACGGAACATTTGCTCCACTCGATATCACTTCCATGCCGCTGGCTATCATTTGCTCTACCTGCTCCCTGGTCACAAGCCTGGAGGCTGCTGCAGGTATAAATATTTCGGCAGGTGTAGACCAGATGCGGCTGTTTACTTCTTCATAAGACAGCAAATTCTCTGGATTAAGCGCATTGCCCTGGCGGCTAAGGAACAGCTCTGTTATCTCTTTAAACGTAAAGCCGTTTTCGTTGATGAGGCCGCCTGCTCTGTCTATTATTCCAACTACCCTGGCACCCTTAGAGGCTAAGTAATATGCTGCGGCTGCTCCTACGTTTCCCCAGCCTTGTATAATGGCACGCTTGCCTTCAAACTGGCCACCCCATATATCATAATAGTGACGCACAGCTTCGGCTACTCCAAAGCCTGTTATCATATCGGCCACAGTATACTTATGTGCTGTAGACGGAGAATAGTGGGTATCCTCGATTACTTTAATGACGCCTTGGCGTAACTGGCCGATCTTGTTTATCTTCTGCGGTTCTGTGGCGTTAAAATGCCCATTCACTACGCCCTCCTGTGGGTGCCACAAACCGTAGTCTTCTGTAATCGGAATTACTTCGTGTATCTCATCCACGTTCAGGTCGCCGCCGGTGCCATAGTAGTTCTTCAGCAGCGGAATAACAGCCTTGTACCAGCGTTCCAGCACGCCGCGCTTTCGCGGGTCGGCAGGGTCGAAGTTGATACCAGACTTTGCGCCTCCAATGGCCGGGCCAGAAACCGTGAATTTTACCTCCATAGTTTTGGCAAGCGACTCAACTTCACGTTTATCAAGCCCCTTGCGCATGCGTGTGCCTCCGCCAGCTGCGCCACCTCGCAGCGAGTTTATCACTACCCAGCCTTCAGCCTCTGTCTCGGCATCTTTCCATTCAAATACTATTTCAGGTCTTTTATTTTCAAATTTCTCTAGCAGGTCTTTCATACTACAAGTTGTCGTTTTATGGTGGGGCAAAGGTACAAAAAATGAGTTGAGGATATACAGCCAATGCGCCTGCAAAGGTGTAAGATAAGCTTATCATCAACGTTATTGTATTGCCATGCCTTAACAGGCACAAGTATAAGTGTACCCTTTATGTAAAGGGGCGCTCTTGGTAGCAGCAACAAAATCAGATCGTTTGCGTGTTGTTACCTAGCCGCCGCACCACTTGCGGTTAAATTGGGGCGCAGCATGGCGTAGTACAATAAGTGATGATTTGAGGTGACGTTTGTTTCGCGGAGAGAGCCAATATAAGTATGGCTATATGTTAATGTATTAGTATTTAGTATATCATATATCCAATTTTTATTTTTTTACGTAAATCAACAATGTGCAATGTCTGTGTTCTTGTTTAGTAACCACAGGTGCGTGCCGCACATGATAAGTAGCGATATACGAAATTGTTAATTTGTATTAACGGCACTAAGCAAAATACTATGAACACCGTATATATCTTATTGTGAATAAGATCGAAATGTATGTAGAAACTGTTAGGTATAATATTTAATTATGAAAAGTTTGTTATCAAGAGTTGAATCAAAGAAGATAGATAAGGCAGCTGCCATGTTAAAGGTGTTAGCGCACCCAAAAAGGCTGGCTATAGTTGATTTGTTGGGTAAAGAAGACAAAATGACTGTTACAGAGATATATAAACACCTGGACTTACCCCAGGCTATTGCTTCTCAGCACCTTATCACTTTAAAGGACAAGGGAGTTTTGTCCTCTTTTAAAGTGGGTACCAAAATATACTACTCACTAGCCATCCCTAAACTAATTGATGTTATAGATTGCCTGGAAGAATGTTGTATCGACATCTAAAAGTGGTGCAGTCAGAAGTGGCTGACCACGCAATTTATGAAAGTAGATAAGCCTAAGATCCTCGGAATTACTTCTGTTTAGAAGCTTGCGAAGATCTTAGGCTTATTTATTCACTAAGAAAAATATACTGTTTACTTAATTTTAGTGATTTACTTCTTCAGACTGTTTTTCAAGATCGAAAAGGTCATTAAGTAAATCTATCAGCGTTTCAGCTTCTCCTCTTTTACAGGCAGCTTTCAGTTGTAGTACCGGAAGCTTAATGATCTTCTGCATCATCGATTTCGTGATGCTATCGAGGCGCTTTGTTTCCTCAGGGCTCATCTTCTTCAGGTAGCGCGCCATCTCTTCCTGGCGGATAGCCTCTAGCGCATTCTTTAGCCGGTTAATTGTAGGTGATACAATCATCTCTTTAGACCAGTCGTTAAACTGTACTATGGACTCTTCGATGATCTCCTTAACCTTTGGTACAGAGTTTATGCGGCGTTGTAAAGCTTCTGAAGCTTTGTTCTGAATAGTGTCGATGTTGTAAACCAACACACCCGGTATACTTTCCAGGTCGGCTTCTACGCTGCGTGGTACGGCAAGGTCTATAAAGAACTTAAACGTGAGCACGTCTAGTCGCTTTACCATTTCTTTTGTAAAGAAAGGGGTTTCCCGCGCCACCGATGATATAATTACATCGGCCTCTTTCAGGCCCTGCACAATATTCTCAAAAGGAATCACTTCCAGACCGCACTCCTCGGCTAAGGCCAAGGCTTTGGCTGATGTACGGTTGGTGATTTTAATATTTTTGTAGCCAGCATCTTTTAAATTGCGGCACACATCGGCCCCAATCTCTCCAAGGCCAACCACAAGTATACTTGGTTCAATAATATCGGCCGTGAGTTCTTCTATCAGCTCTATGGCTGCATAAGAAGTAGAGGCAGCCCCATCGCGGAAAGAAGTCTCCTGAACAACGCGTTTATTGGTAAAGAAAATAGTGTGCATCAGGCGGTGCAGAAACGGCCCGGCCGTGTCGTTGTCGGCAGACCATTGGTAAGCCAGCTTCACCTGATTCGATATCTGCATATCACCTACTACCTGAGACTCAAGCCCCATCGATACATCAAACAGGTGCTGAACTGCATCGTTGTGCTCGTTTAGTACGGTGAAATAATCAAGATATTTAGAGATATTATCAATGCCTTTGGTGATTCCGAGCAGCTTCACAATTTCGGTGCTGTAGTCGGTGTCGGCGTTGTAGTATACTTCGGTGCGGTTACAGGTAGAAAGGACCAGCACATCAGAAGCCTGAATAAAGCTTTTCAGCGTCTGGAGAAACTGCCTGCATGAAGTCTCGTCTAAGGCGATCAGTTCCCTGATATCCAGCGGTGCTTTTTTGTAAGACAGGCTGATCGCTTTAAAGTTCTGAAGCATAATAACGTGTGTTCTACTAAAGTGCAAATTTACGTTTCAATTTTTTAAAATGAAACTTACTTGCCCTTAATGTTTAATTTATACTAATTTCAAATAATTTACGTGTAAACTGCATGATACCCATTTACTCTCAGAAGAACAGAATAAAGCTTGTTGTTGTTATTGTAGCCCTTATAATAGGTGCTGCTACAATAACTTATACTAACGTACTAGTCAGCAAATTGTCTGAAAGAGAGCAAGAGTTAGTTCATCTTTATGCCAAAGGGCTTCGGTACATGATCAATGCCCCAAGCGATGACAACATCGTTTTTATAGAGGAGGAAATCCTCTCTTCCAATAATACGGTGCCGGTTATACTTACAGATGAACATGAAAATATCCTCGATTCAAAGAACATAGATTTACCCAAAAACATTTCAGAGGAACGCAAAACAGAGCTGCTGCAGCACGAAATAGAAAAGATGCGGGCACAACATGCGCCTATCATAGTGCCATGGGCCGAAGGATCTGAAAATTATGTGTTTTATAAAGACTCAGCCTTGTTGTCGCAGTTGCGCTACTATCCTTATGTGCAGCTTATAGTAATTGCCTGTTTTGCGTTGATGGCATACTTTGCCTTTAGCTACTCACGCCGTGCAGAGCAAAACAGGGTATGGGTTGGCTTGGCAAAGGAAACCGCCCACCAACTGGGTACGCCGCTTTCGTCGCTGATGGCCTGGTATGAGTATATTAAAGCTAGCCCTAAATTTGAGAACGAACCCATTGTAGAAGAGCTTGGCAAAGATGTGCGGCGTTTAGAGATCATTACGGAGCGTTTTTCCAATGTGGGATCCGTGCCGCTGCTCCGCGACGAAAACATACTTCTGGTAACTCAAAACGCTATCAATTATTTGCAAAACCGCATTTCGCGTAAAGTTGAGTTTAGCATACAATCCACTTTCTCCCCGGAAATCACAGCCAAAGTTAACGTGTCGCTTTACGACTGGGTGATTGAGAACATCTGCAAAAACGCTGTGGACGCCATGGAAGGCCGCGGTAAGATAACGATAAACATGGTGCTGCTGGGCAAAAGCAGTATCGCTGTAGATATAACTGATACGGGTAAAGGAATTCCCAAAAGTAAAATAGCTTCTGTTTTTCTGCCAGGTTATACTACAAAAAGGCGTGGGTGGGGCCTTGGCTTAGCCCTGGCAAAACGCATCATCGATAATTACCATAGGGGCAAGCTGTTTGTAAAGTGGTCAGAGGTAGGCAAGGGTACAACCTTCCGGATAGTGCTTAACAGGTAAGTTGTTGTTTAGAAGAGCGCAATAGGTAGCAGATCAAACCATGTATTTATACTTTGTGTGTAGTCTTTTGTTGGAAAAATGATTGAGGTTGTAAAGTATACTTTAGCGTATAAAGCCGTTTGGGATGCTTTTGTGGCAGGGGCTAAAAACGCCACTTTTCTTTTTTGCCGCGATTACATGGAATACCATGCCGATAGATTTGTGGACCACTCGCTGCTGTTTTACAGCAAAAACGAACTTATTGCGATGTTGCCTGCCTGTGAGCAAGGCGCCGCTATTAGCTCACATAGCGGGTTAACCTACGGAGGGGTTATCTCTTGCCCAAGTATGAAAACGGAGCGAATGCTACAGGTTTTCCAGGCAATGATAGCTTATTGCCAACAACATGGCTTTACAAGTATAAGGTATAAAACGGTTCCGCACATTTATCATCAGGTACCAGCCGAGGAAGACTTGTATGCGCTTTTTAAAAGCGGTGGCAGGCTTTACCGGCGCGATGTTTTATCGGTTATAGAACAGGCAAACCCTGTGAAGTATAGCAAAACCAGAAGGTGGGAGGTTAAGAAAGCGCATGAGCAGGGGTGGAGCCTTGGCCGATCTCAGAAATTTGAAGCCTTTATGCAATTAGAGGCGCAACTCTTAAAAGAAAAGTATGATACCAGCCCTGTTCATACTTGGCAGGAAATGTTATACCTGGTAAAGCTGTTCCCGGACAATATCAAGTTATATACCGCTGAAAAATCCGGAGAGTTAAGTGCAGGAGTTATTATTTATGAGACTGCTAAAGTAGCACATTGCCAGTACATTGCATCAACAGAGGAGGGACGCAGACAAGGTGCCATACCTGCGCTACTAAACTACCTGATAACTCATGCCTATGCCTCTAAAAAGTTTTTCGACTTCGGCACTTCTTCAGATACACTATATGAGAGCGGGCTAAACGGCACTTTGCTGGCAAACAAGGAAAGCTACGGAGCCCGAGCAGTAGTACACGATTTTTATACTTTGGATATTTAAAAGCAGAGGGTTTTGCTAAGTATAATAGGACCCTCTGCTTTAGTAAAAGTGAAATGCAGTATTTTATGCAGTTTGGTGATGTACCGTTTCTGATTCTGTGCCGGTCAGGTTCTTCTTTCCGATTAACCTGATGATGCCCCAAAGTATGGCAACACCTATAATATACACCAGCATCCAGTGCACGCCCCAACTGGAAAGATTTGTGCAGACAAGGTTTGCGACCAAGGCTACTGTAATGGCATAAGGCAGCTGTGTTTTTACGTGGTCTATGTGGTTGCAGCCAGAGGCAAGAGAACTAAGTATGGTCGTGTCTGAGATGGGCGAGCAATGGTCCCCGAATACCGCACCGGCCAGCACAACCGAAATTACATTGTACATAATAGGCATAGTTTCTTCCACGCTCAGCCCCTGGCCCTGGCTTACATACCAGGCTGCCGGCATCATGAGCGGGTAAAGTATAGCCATGGTACCCCAGCTAGACCCGGTAGAGAATGCAATAATAGCAGCCAGGAAGAAGGTTATCTCCGGCAAAAAATAAGGTGATATGTTTCCTGAGAAAAGCGATGTAAGGTATTCGGCAGTATAAAGGTCTTTTGTGACCGCGGCCAACGACCACGCCAGCACCAGTATAAGTATGGCTGGCAACATTGTCTTAAAACCTACCAGCAAAGACTCCATTGTTTCGGAAAGGCTCATGATGCGCTGCCCAATGGTAAGTATAACTGCTGTAAGCACGCCACTAAGCGATGCCCAGATAAGCGCTGTGTAAGAGTTGGAATCGCCGATAGTGATGGACAGCTTCCGCATAAATCCAAGGCCAGCATCAGCCCACACTTCCGGGTTATAACCAGTATACAGCAAGCCAGCAAGAGTGCCTAAGATAACAACGGCTACAGGCAGCAAAGCATTGATGGAGCGGGTGCGGGATTCATCAATTGGCTCGAACTCGCTCATTTCCTGCTGCTGCTTTTCCTGGCCTTTGCGGTCCAGGCTTGCAGCAGTTACTGCTCCTGTTTCTCTGGCCCTGGTCTCAGCGTGATGCATGCTTCCGAAATCACGGTTCATCAATATCAGCATCAGCATAAAAACCAGCGTAAGCACGGGGTAGTAAGCATACTCCAGCGAGTGGAAAAAGAGGGAGTAAGCGCCTTCCTGTATACCAAGCAGAATGGCAGCATCTTTTATATAGCCTAGTTCCGCCCCGATCCAGGTTGTTACAAAGGCAATGGCCGCTACAGGCGCGGCGGTGCTATCAACTAAATAAGCAAGTTTCTCACGCGATATACGGTGCTTATCAGTTACGGGGCGCATGGTATTGCCTACAATAAGCGTATTGGCATAATCATCAAAGAAAATTGCGATGCCTAAAAACCAGGTAACCAACTGCGAACTCTTAGCTGACTTAGCATACCTTGATAGTACATTTACGACACCTGCCATGCCCCCGTTTTTAGATATAACCGCTACCATCCCTCCAATTAACATCGAGAATATAACAACAGACACATGGTCGCTATCGGTAAGCGCCTGCATCAGGTACGTATCGCCAACGGCTAGCAAACCCGTAAACATAGATTTCAGCGATAGGCCATACACTACAAAGCCTCCTATCCAGATACCCGCAAAAAGAGCCAGCAGCACTTCTCTAAAAATAAGGGCCAGCACAATCGCTATGAGTGGGGGAAGTATAGAAAGCCACATCGGGATTTCAGTCATTCCCTGAGTTGCATCATCGCCGGTGCGGTACAGGCGCGCAATAGTGTGGGTGCCAAGGTTAGCGGAAACCTGCACTAATTTAGATTGCTTGGCTAATGAGAATTTGGCTTCTCCCTCGGTAAAGCTTACCTCCTGCAGGTTTCCATTAATTCTTAACGATAACGGCCCGCTGTACTTTACAAGGTTTCCTGTTTCGTTTGTGGTGCTGAGGGTAAAGGCGGTATCGTTAACTGCTTGCAGCTTAAGTTCTTCGATGGCAGCTTTGCCGTTTGGTATTTCCTGTGCTTGGAGGTGAAAAGAGAACAGGAGTAAAAATATAAGGCTAATGAGCGTTTTAGTAAGCTTCATTTATGGGCGAATTCTGATTTTACAACCCTTTAAATAACAACTTTTTTTTGACTTTTTGAAAAATCAGAGACAGTATATTAAATACATGCCATATTAACTTTAGGGAAGTGTTGTACTAATGAAGAGCTAAACTGCTAGATTCTGCTTGCAAAGCGCAAAACGTGTACCTACATAAGGTTAAATAAAGTTCTAGAATATAAGATTCTATATATGTAGTATTTACCTGCGCTTATTGCTATATATTAAATTCATATTATAATTTCAATGTTTATACATGCTCCTGCTAAAGTATAATAGTGTATAGCTATACTATATCTACTAAAATGCATAGAAGCTAACCTTAAAATTAAGCTCTGCTGTAGCTTTCTGCTACAGAAAGTTATATGTCCTTCAACCTTTGTATTTATATAATATTGGAAAGGTGTAATTATTAATTAGTTTGGTTATATATAATTTTTATTTTGTATTTTATAAAGTTTTATGTGCTTTATGTGTAGCTGGGCTTTTGCCTAATAGTATTTTGAAGATGTGCTTAAATAGATGAGGTTTAAAGTGTGTAAATCGTATTGAAAATCGCTTTTATTTAAATATATTAACTATAAGTTAGATAAAAACCCATAAAATGCTGTTAGAAGCAGATTTTGAGGTGCTAAAACTTATTTGAAAGATAATATTTGTTATGCATGCAGAACATTAGGTTGTTTGTCTGCATGCATAATAAATATATACATAATGCAAAAATCTCTTATAGTAATAGCTATAAGAGAAAGAATACATATTAACTACAAACTATTTAGCTGTAGCCTTAAATATCACGAAATAATTATAAGCCGCTTATGAGTATTTTTACCCTTATTAAAAACGTATTTCTAACTAAACGTTGTATTGCTCTTACGGCAATTGCTTTAGTTTGGTTGTGCAGTGCAGAAGTTTTTGCTCAGACTAGAACTGCTACATGGGACGGATCTAGTGATAACAGCTGGCATAATGCAGCCAATTGGTCAAATAACCGGGTACCAGATGCAAATACTGCAGTTACGATCAATGGCTACACAGGTACTACTCCTAGACAAATTCAAATTTTAAGTGGTGCGTCATGCTATAGTTTGACAATTGGAGGAAACGTAGCGCTGTTAAGTTTAAGCCAGCTTACAGTTTCCAGGGATGTAACTATAAACGCTAGTGGCAGGTTTGAAAATGCAGGATTGAATGTTAGCTTAATGGGGGATTGGAATAATAATGGAAGCTATGATGAAAGGCGCTCACAAAATTCTAATGGCTATTATTATCCAATTGTGAGGTTTACCGGTAGCCAACAAGTATTAAAGGGCGCATCTGCGAGTGAGTTTAGTGATTTAAGAATTTTATCAGGTAGTAAGGTAACATTAGAAAGCAATGTTACCATTAGCAGAATAATTTCAACAAGAGCTACAAATGTTCAAGTTGAAGGAACTTTGAACGCGGGCGCTAAAAAAATGACATTTGTAAATGCTGATAACTTTTCGGTAGGAGTAAATGGCGTTCTGCAGGTTATGGCATTTGATTTTTATGACAACTACTCCAGTTTCCCTGCTCAAGAAAAAGGTGCTACAATAGAATACGCCAGGTCAGGAGATCAGAACATCGTTGCTACCATACATGATAACTTGTTGATTAGCGGTAGTGGCATTAAATCTCTTACTGGTAACACAACGAACTACGCAGACTATAATGGAGCCGGTGTGGTTGTAAAATCAGGGACAACACTAGATTTAAAAACATATACATTAACAAGAAGCCAAGGCACAACTTCGGGAGGAGAACTTATCGTTGAAAGTGGTGCGAAGCTTTTAATTGGCAATGCTAACACTACTAGTAGTACAAGTAACCCGAGTAATTTCCCTGCAGGTTCACCAGGTTATAGAACTGTTAACCTAAACTCACTTAGTACTGTAGATTATTATGGAGGCAATCAGACAGTTTCAAATCAGGTTTACGGTAATTTGCACCTTACTGGATCAGGCATAAAGATACTGCCTAATAGCTTAATGAACGTTGCCGGTAACTTTGAAGGTAATGGAACGGCGTCTTTTACAGCTAGAGGACCAATAAGTATCTCTAAAAATGTATTGCTAGATGGTACAGCAGTATTTAATGGCGCATCTTTTACCCATACAGTAGGGGGGGATTGGACTAACAATGCTAGTTTTTCTAGTTCTACAAGTACAGTTCAAATGAATGGATCAGGTAAGAACATAGCTGGCTCGGCTGCTAACAATGAGTTTAATAACCTGATTATTAATGGTAATACAAGAATACTTGCTAACAACCTCAATATAGAAGGGAATCTCTCAACAACTGGGGCTAATACTCTAACGCAGATAAATGGTGGTACTGTAACAATGGCTGGAGCTGCTAAGACAATTACAAGTGCTACAGCAGACGCTATTAAATTTCAGAAGCTGGTAGTAAATGGTACTATCAATACAGGCTCCACTTTCACTATCAACGAAGATATTAATGTTACCGGAAGTCTAAATGCAAGTGCTGGTACTGTTTCTTTTACTGATGCTGTTGATGCATTAAATAATACGGATTCAGGTGATAATGACATAACTTCCTCAGGAACGCTGTCCTTCTATGGTATCCGGTTTATGGGCAAAATTGGTTCAGCAAGTTCTTTTGATATCAAATCTGATGTGAGTGGTGCTGGTAAATTTACGGCAACTAATGGTAAAGTTAGGTTTACAGGTGTATCGACTTTCAACGGAGCTCATGACTTCTATGATGTAGAAGTTGCAGGTGCAGGTAAACAGCTAATTATGGCAGGTAGTGCTGATTTAGGTGTGGGGAGAAATTTTACGACTACATCTGGAGGAGCATTTAATGCTACTGCTAACAAACCTAACAAAGTTACTTATAAAGGAACAGTTGCACAGACTGTACTGGCTGCAACTTATCATGATATAGTATTCAGTAATGGAGGGAACAACGCTAAAACAGCTGCAGGTGCACTTACAGTTAATGGTGATATTACAATTAGTGCAGGGGCTACTCTTAGCGCACAAACGCACAACCACCAAATTTATGGAAGCTGGATAAACTCAGGAACATTTACTAATGACAATGGAACTGTAAGCTTTAGAGGTAATACAGACGCAACAATTACGGGTTCTACCACATTTTATAACCTAAACATCAATAAAGCTACTGCTGCTAGTACAGTAACACTTAAGAATGTGATTACTGCTGATAACAACCTTAATATAAACAATGGTATTTTGGTTACAGGAAATAGCAAAGTAAGAGCATTAAAAGATAAAGTGGGAGATGGGTGGATTTTAGGCACTATAACTAGGAAACATGCTTTTAACATTAACACAGAATATGCTTTTAATGCTGAATATAATACAATAAGTTTCTCAGCTGCATCAGGCATTGATTCCGTAACAGTAACTACGACAACTGGTACAGTACAAGGTTTTGCTGGGTCTGCTGCTATAAACAGAACATATCACGTTACTGTGCATAATGGGATTTACGATGGTGCTTTAAAGCTGCAGTACACGCATGCAGACTTGAATGGTAACACGGAAGCAAACTTGCAGCCATGGTACTCAGCTACGGGCACAGGTAATTGGACTGCCTGGACAAGAGACGGTGAAGATGCTAATCAGAATTGGGTAAGAAAAGCGAGTCTTACAAGTATGAATGGGTATTACACTCTTTATGCAAACTCAGGAATTGTTCGCTGGAAAGGTACAACAGACACTCAGTGGAATTTAGCTAGCAACTGGGTAGAGGCTCCAAACGGAGTTGAAAATACAGTACAGCGTGTTCCAAGCTTAGAAGATGTTGTTGAACTTGGAGCTGCGCCCTATATAAACCAGCCAACTATTGCAACCGCTGTTGATATAAAAGGCTTACAGTTTAAAGGAACTACGCAAACTACTCTTACACTTGCACCAGGAGGATCTCTATCAGTTCAAGGTAATCTTACCGCAATTGGAGCAGCTGCGTCAACACCAGTTTTGCATGAAATAAGAACCAATGCTCAGACGCTTACAGTTGGCGGTAATATGATTCTTAATGACGGGGGGGAAGGTAACAACATTAGCTTGGTTAATACTACTGGTGTAATAACTGTTACAGGATCTTTAGACCATAAAGGAGCAGGCGTAATAACATTAGGCACCGGAACATTTAAATTAAGCGGCGACTTTTTAAATGCTGCTTATACGCGTTTCTCAAACGCACTAAACACATCGCCAAGATCGCATGGTGAATTTATTTATGAAGGAGGCAATTCTCAGGTAATTGGTGAAGTGTTGTATCACAACTTAACTATAAATAAGTCAGCAGGTGTTGCTACTTTAACAGCAGCTCAAACTGGCGGTATAACCGGAAATCTCAAAATTCAGGGCGGCACACTATCCATACCAGGAGGAACTTATACTGTAGGTGGAAATATCTTACAAACTGGAGGTACATTTAGTATAGGAGCATCTACACTAAATATAGCTAATGACTGGACTAAAACGGGGGGAGATTTTGAAGCCGGCACGAGTACTGTTGGCTTTATAGGCTCTGCAGCACAAACAATACCTGCTGTTACATTCCATAACCTTACAATAGCCAGACCTGATATAACAACACCTATAACACTTGCTGGCGATGTTTTAGTTAACGCCACTCTTGATGTGCAAAGCGGTTTAGTTAATTTAGGCTTAGACAGACTGGACAGAAGTGCTGTAGGTGGAACATTTAGCTTAAGAGGAACTTCTGTACTTCAGTTGGATGGTTCTAACTTCCCTGCTAATTTTAATAACGATAATTTAGATATTACCAGTAAAGTAGTTTACAAAGGAACAGGTTTACAAAATATAGAGTCAGTAATATATGGTAATCTGGAACTTCTCAATGGAGGAACAGTAGCTAAGAAATTGATAGCTGCCACCCAAGTTAAAGGTGACTTAACAATCAACGAAGGAGCTACTCTTGATGCGAATAGCGAGGCGCTTACGCTTAGCGGACACTTTGCTAATAATGGAAGCTTTATTCCTGGATCTTATAATGCCGATGGAAAAACTGCTCCTACCGGAACTGTGATATTAGCTTCAACCAGTGGTATAGAGAAGACATTATCAGGGAAACATATTTATGTAAATGACTTGCTTGTAGAGAAGGGGGCTCATTATAAGTTCTTAACTGACCTTACCATTCAAGGTGGTATAGACATAGTTGGAGCTGGCAATGTTTTCACAGATACAACAAAGACCACCTTCGACCTTGTAAATAACTCATACTTAAATGCTGCCTCTGCAGTAGTTAGTATAGCTGGAAACTTCAAAAACCAAGGCATCTTGAGGAGTAGTGGATCAGCAACATTCTTGGGTACAAGAGAACAGAATATACAACTGCTGGCGCCTATACTTCCTGGTGATACAGGGGCACCAACAGTAGTGTTTACTGGTGAGGTACCGCCTGTTTTAAACTCTAATACCCCTCCCCAATTTGCGAATGTTACCATTTCTAATATTGGTGGAGTTACCACAAGCGTGAATTGGACAGTACTGGGGTCATTTGTTGTGATGCCCGGGGCTAAATTTCATGGTGGTAGCTTTACACATAATTTTGCCACCGCTTTTACAAATTTAGGCACAGTTACAAGTTCTGGTATTCTCAATTTTGAGCCACTACACCTAGATCAGAAAAGCGATGGCATACTTATGACTTCATTCCCATTCAACATGGGAACAGATTCTACTTCACTACTGAGTACAGGTACAGTAAGGTTTGGAGGTGACAGGCTGATTTTATTAGCAGGGGCTATACCAAGTAAGTTTAATAATTTGATTGTTGCCAATACACATCCTTATGGCATTCAGACGATGCTGTATGGTATTAGCCTTACACAGCTTTCAGAAAAGGTGCCAGCTATTACAGGTACCACATGGAGATTCGATGGAGATTTTAGAATAGAGCAAGGAGCCTTGTTTGTTGCAGGCCCCGGAACACGTTATATTGTGGGTGGCGACATGACAAACAATGGTGTGTTCAATTCTCCCAATGCTGATTTGGTTCTTTTATCTACAAGAGTAGACAAAGTGACTAATGAGATAATCCCTTCTACGGTAAGTGGAGTTGGCGGATTCTCAGTTAGAAATCTTACAGTTGAAGGCGGTGCTAAGGCTAACCTTGAAAGCAATATAACTTTAACAGGTAATTTTAATCATCTAGGGGCTGAACTAAAAGCATCAAACATTGAAATAAACTTTACAGGTACAGCACCGGCAACAGTTAATGCAACTAGTGGCATAATTGGTTTAGGTAACTTAAGAGTATCTAAAACGGGTACAGGCGACCTTACACTTAATACTAATGTAGAAGGTTTAAGGGGGGTACATGTAGAGAGCGGTACTTTAGATGCTACTAATAAAGACCTTATCATGTATGGTGCTACTTCAGGACCTGCTACCGCAACACCTACAGATGAAGCCGGAAATGCTGAGGCAGATCCTGGAATAGGAGAAGATAATGCCATCATGGGAGTTGCAGATAACGCTACTCTAAGAATTGGTGGAGCAAAATCGCTTCCAACTTTTAACCTTTATGCACTTGAACCGGCCAGTACAGTAACTTACTACGGCAGCAACCAGATTATAAAAGACGTGCAGTATGGTAACCTTGATCTGGCAGGTACAAACAGCACAAAAACCTTTACTGCTGGTGCAACAAAAATTGCAGGCAACTTTACAAAAGCATCTGATCTTGCTAACGTAGTTTCCCCTGGTAGTATAGAGTATAATGGTGCAAACGCTCAGGAGGTAGCTGCGATCAACTACACCAACCTTGCATTCAGTAATACAGGTGCTAAAACTTTTGCTACTGGTAAAGCTGGCATCTCTGGTACTGCAACAAAGGAAAGCACAGCTGTTGTAAATGCTGCTAACACAAATGTTACAGTAGATTACAATGGAGCAAGCTCACAGATCGTACTGCCTATAAACTACTATAACCTTGACTTAAGCAATGGTGGCGTAAAATCTTTTACAGGTACTACAGGTATCGCTAAAGATTTTACTATTACAGGTGCTTCGGCAGACTTAGTTACGGCTGCATCAACAATCAACTTTAATGGCAGTACAGCCCAAAAAGTTGCTGGTGCTGCTTACTATGATGTATTGGTTTCAGGAGGAGGCAGCAAAGAGTTTGCAGCTAATGCGCAGGTGGCAAACCGAATGGAATTTGTAAATGGTAAAATAGATACGAAAGCTAATAAGGTTATACTGGCTAACACAGCATCTTTTGTAAACGAGAGCAACACAAATTACTTAACTGGCACCGTTGAAACTACCCGTAATGTAACAGGGGCAGAGTCTTTTGGTGGATTGGGTATGACTGTGACGCCAACGGAAGGCACACCTGGTAGTGTTAAGATAACAAGAGTAACTGGCCCTAATGCAGCTCTTGGTAATGGAGCCAACGTGAAGCGCTACTTCTTATTGGAGCCTTCTACTGCAAACTCTAGTAACCGCGTAGATGTGGCTATTTCATACTTTGACCATGAGTTAGAACCAGAGATGGTAGGTAAAGACGGAGAATTAGTGTTTTACTGGTCTAGTAACAATTCATCATCAGCATACTGGAAATCAATACTGCCAAGTGCAACACCAGCAGGCAAGCAAGTTCAGGGTACTAACCTGGGGCCGACCGGTTACTTTACCTTAGGCCGTACTATAACACCATTACCTGTAGAGCTTATTTCGTTTACAGCGGCTAGAAGCGGTTCTAACGCTGTCATTAACTGGGCTACAGCAATGGAACAGGATAATGACGGCTTTGGAGTAGAAGTATCTACAGATGGCCATACTTACCGCAAGATTGGTTTCGTGAAAAGCAAAGCCGTAAACACTTACTCGAAGCAAGCTTATACTTTTACTGATACAGAAGGTGGCAAGCAAGGTACACGTTATTACCGCCTGCGCCAGCTGGATACAAATGGTGAAGCTCAAGTATACGGACCTAGGGCAGTAGATTTTAACTTGGCAGGCAGCCCTGCAGTTGCTGCGTTCCCTAACCCATTCCAGAGTAGCTTGCAGCTTAGCATCAACACAACAGGCACAGGCAATGCACAAGCCATACTATACGATGCTGCTGGCAGAGTAGTGTATAAGGAGATTATGGCTGTTGAGGCTGGACTAAGCGAGAAGCTGTTAAACACAAACTTCCAGAGTTTGAAGACAGGTTTGTACTTACTTGTTTTTGAAATGAATGGTGAGAAGCAAAGTATAAAAGTGATAAAAAACTAATACGCTTACTTATCACAGTAAAAAGGGGCATCTACTGCAGATGCCCCTTTTTTTGTATTGTATTGAAGCTGTTTTCAAGTGGCCGAAGCCTACACCGTAATCACCACTATGCCTTAATTACTAGAATCTAACAGTACCATTCCAGCTAAAAAAGATGACTATACTACTGCGGTTTGTTGCCTGTTACCAAGCGTTCGTCAAAAGGTGTAGTTACAGGATTTTTATAACTGCTATTACCTATACTATGCTGTATCCAAGTATGATTTAGCGTGATACCCTGCGCCCTTACCTCTCAATCAACTGGCAAAGTATAAGGCCTAACTTTTTATAGTATGAGGTAAATTACTACTGTTGTGGGCTCTACAGTAAAAGGAGCTTGTTTATCCAAAGCTGACAAAGCAGTTTTAGTGCTGTATGATTTTAGCGATAGGTATATCAACAGCATTCATAAAAATGCGCTTACATAGGGAATAGCCTTCTGCCGCACTCTTGCTTGCCTGACATATTAAAGCCCCTGAGAATTAAGAATGTGCTTTACCAGCTAGGTAGCTTTAAGTATGGCAAGTGCATTAGTTAACCTTTTTAAAACGGATTTTTTATACTTGCTTGTCGTATCTAAACAGCTCGTTACAAGTCTGTACTATACCTATAGGTATATACAGAGGCCGGCAAGCAGAGTCAGTATACTTGTTAGTATAACCTGTAAGCCTGTTAAAGCTAAACTAATAGTGTGTAGAGAAACTTATGCTTCGCTACAGAGCCGTAACGAGTATAGGCTGAGCCGGTGGGTTAGGTGAAGTGCCCTGTTTGGCGAACAAATGAATGTATGCCAGTACCTGAACCCTTTTAAAAGCAAAAGGCCCCTGCAAATATTGCAGGGGCCTTTTTAAGTTTGAGCTATACTTGGTTAATTGTTTACTACAACTTTGCGCGTAAGAACTTTGCCGTTTGTATGAACCTGCAGAATGTAAACACCTGTAGACAGGTTGCTTAAATTAACTTGCTGGTCATGTGTTCCGGAAGCTCTGCTTTGAGTATTCTCAAATACCACCTTACCGATGCTATTTACAAGTACAACTTTCACCTTATCAGGTGTCGCAACAGCAAAACTTACTGTAAACTTGCCTGTGTTAGGGTTTGGATATACTTTTAAGCCATTGGCAGCATCAAGGTCTTTTGCACTAGCTGTAAGTGTAACGCTAACTTCATCTGATACTACAGACTCGCAGCCGTTCTCATTTGTAACTTTAACTGTATAAGAACCAGACTGCGTTACAGTTAGCACCTGTGCCGTTGCGCCATCAATAGCCTCACCGTTTAAGTACCACTGGTTGCCAGTTGCTACACTTGATGTAAGCTCTGCGCCGTTCTGAGTGATTGCAGGCTTGGCAGGTCTGTCTAGCACAGTTACTGTTTTACTGATAGTTGCTACACCATTGCAGGCATCGTAAACTTTTAAAGTAATAGTATAAGTGCCCGGAGTGTTGTAAGTAAGATAAGCATGCTTGCCATCTGCTACTCTAGCCTCATCAACGCCTTCGTAAGTCCATTCGTAACGCGCAACGCCAGTAGCTGGAGACGCACTCAGGAATACTTCAGAACCTGCGCAAACTTCAGCTTTATTAGGCTCAATAAAGTTAAAGGCAGCAGTAAGTGGTGTAGTTGTACGTGTGATAGACGGCTGAATGTATAATGAAACGTTCAGACCCCAGCCACTTGCAATAGTAGCCCAAGTACCATTATCCCACATTTCCCAGCTAGTATGAGGAGTTGCATCACCAGCTGTGTTGCTGTTAATAGCTACCTCGTTGCCTGCTTCCTGGTTCAGTAATACCCCAACATAAAAGCGATCGGTCAATGCTACAGGAGCGGCAAAGGTTATATCCGTTACTCTTTCTGCTGTTACATCTGCAACGATATCGCTAATCTTTATGTCTTTAGATGCGATAATATTCTTAGGAGCGCCATTTGTACCGGCATTATCCCATACTACCACCTTAACAGTTGCATTGGCATCAGCAGCTGTGGCAGCGCCAAATTTAATCTTAGTACCTGTAATGTATGCGCCTGCTCTTGCATAATCATAAGCGTTGGCTTTTGCTAGGTCGCCATATGTGTTATTTCCAGTCACGTACCCGCCACCTGTTACTGGGTTTAGAGTTGGAGTGCCTACGAAAGGAGTAAACAGGTTATCGCAAAAGTTGTTGGCTACTGTAATATACTCTTCCTTTACAAGTGGGTCAGACTGTGTGCCTTTCTCTGTGTTTTTAGCTATCAGGCTTACTTTATACTTTCCTGGAGTGGTATACTTTACAATTGGTGCTGCATCAGTTGATGTTGCTGGCTCTGCGCCCTCAAACACCCACTCGTAAGCGTCAGCATCTACAGAGGTGTTGTTGAATGTAATAGACTGTCCGGTAATTAGCTGCGTATAGCTTGCATTGAAGCTTGGCTGCGGCATGCCCTGAATTCTAAGTGCAACATTTACGGTGCGTTTTGGAGCAAGCGGATCGTTCGAGTTAACTATAACGCGTGCAGTATACTCTCCAACATTTAAGCTGGTCACATCAAAGTTAAAGTCAACATCGGTAGCGTTTGCTGCGCTTATCGTACCTGAAACTGGTGTTGTAGTTAACCAGGTTGGCGCGCCAAGTGCTCTTACTTTGAATGCGCTAGTATTGTAGGCAGTCCATGTAGTACCGTTAGAGCTATAGTAGTTGGTATTTGCAGGAGGCGTTACCGTATTAATTCCTTGCGGATAAGTAACTCCAGTATGAACAAACACAACCCAGAAAATATCGCCCTGTACAAAGCGCTGCTGCTGCTGCAACGGCACCGTTATCATAGAGCCGTTGTTAGCTGATGCAGGGGCATTAACCGTTTGCTCTAGTAGCAAAGTGCCTGCAGAAGGTGAAGCACCGCCTTTGTAAATTTTAACAACAACATCCTTAGTTGTAGCAGCCATACTTCTGTAGTAGTTCTGCACCTGTGCCAAGGTAAACTTAGGTACGGTAACGTTAAACTTAACAGCTACATGGAAAGGAACTGTAGTATTGTTTAGGCCTAGGTAGCTGTCAGCGTTACGTTCAGCATCGTAACCAAGGCTTTGGCTAGGGTCTACCATTACCTGAAGTGCATAATCCAGGGCAGCTTCGCCGGCATTTCGGATATTAACTTTTCTGGTTGCGGTAGTAGCTACATCTTTATCAATTGTTAAGCTCACGTTAGTTGGCTCAACAGAGGCAACCGGAGGGTTAACGAGCGTTGCTGTTAGGGTAACCTCAGTTGTTGGGGCATTAGGGTCGTTAGAGGCTAGTATAAGTTTACCGCTT
The DNA here is from genome assembly GCF_947492645.1 of uncultured Pontibacter sp. Classification (GTDB taxonomy): domain Bacteria; phylum Bacteroidota; class Bacteroidia; order Cytophagales; family Hymenobacteraceae; genus Pontibacter. The sequence continues at coordinate 464,663 of NZ_CANLMZ010000001.1, forward strand.
AGAGCAGCCTTCTTAGAAGGAGTAAACTTAACGTTGATTTCCTGTTGAGTACCTGGCTGTATTGTAATAGGCGTAGCAGGCGTAACTGCAAAATCTGCAGCGGTAAATTCGCCGCCAGCTACAGTTGCTGAGTTAATAACTAAAGCAGCTACCCCAGTATTTTTTACAACAACTTTCTGAGTTCTGCTAGCGCCAACGAATAGTGTACCAAAGTCAGCGGTTGCAGACTGTAGTGAAATAGCAGGTTGGCCACCTGTTACAGTTAAAGTAAAAGGTTTTTTAACAGTTGGTGTTACAGGGTCGTTGCTGCTAAATAGCAGCTCTGCCTGGTAAGTGCCATTTACGATGTTGGAAGCATCTACATCAAGTGTAGTATTTCCGGAAGCACCGGTTGCAAGTGTTCCTGTTGATGGGCTAAGGGCGATCCATTCAGCATTGATGGCACGCATTTTTAAAGCCGCAACGTTTAGGAAAGCAGCCATTGGCTGCATATCACCATAACTAGCGCCACCATCGCTGCTCAGGAAGAACACACCTGGTCTGGCACCAGTATTATCTATACCCTGTGGCGTACCAAGACCTGCCGGTATAATAAATTCAACCCAGAAGGTTTCGTTAGCTTGTAATTGCTGCGGCTGGTCTAGCTTTATAGTTTGAAGGCTTCCTCCGGCTGGCACTAAAACTGTTGCTGTTTGTGTAGTTAGCAGCGTAGCATTTTTAGGGTTTGTACCACCTTTGTATATACGTACTCCCACTTCTGCGTTTGCAGCAATCGCATTGTTGATATAATTCTGAACGTGTGTCAGGTTAAATCCTCGTGCACCTGCCTCAAATTTAGTAACTGCATTAAAGCTGCTGCTACCAAATCCAAAGCTGTTGTCCGGGCCAGCCTGCTGCTTGTCGTATGACAAAAGGTTAGGGCCAGCAAGCGGTATGGCATAGGCCTTATACTCAAGCGTTGCAGAACCAGTATTTTCTATTGTAAGCTGTGATGTAGCAGTATTGCCATTGCTTCTGTCTATCGAAAGCGAGATGGAAGCAGGGGCTACCTGTATAACTGGCGCCGTTTGCGTTTGCGTTGTAACTATGTTAGAAAGCGGAGACTTTTCGCCATACAATGCCTTGGCTACCAAAGCAAAGTAATAGTTTGTGTTTGGTGTAAGGCCTTTTACAGTTATACTCTGAGCAGTACCTGCAGCAGCAGGTGTTACATACATGTAAGCTTTAGTAGCTGCCTCAAAGTTATCGGCTGTGATAGGAGAAGTGGCATAACGCAGATCATAAACCGTAGCTGCTTCTGCGCCTGCTACACTTGGAGCAGTCCAGGCCAGATCTACCTCTATTTGAGATGTTCTGGTTATGTTAAGGTTTGTGATGGCTGCAGGAGCATCTACGTTAGTAACGCCCTGTATAGCCTGTATTGCTTTGTAAGCGTTGATACGGCCTGCACCAAGTTTACCGGCAAGTGCTGCCGATTGGCCTGCGACACCTTCCAGCGGATCAGCAGTTGCCTTAAGGATTTGAGTGATAGCCTGAGGTGTTAAGTTAGGATTCTCTGACAGCATCAATGCTACCATGCCTGCCACCATAGGAGTAGACATGGATGTGCCGTTGTAAGAAGTATAAGCTCCGTTTGTGCCATCATTTGCGGTAACAGTACTTAAAATGCCAGAACCCGGTGCCGAGATATCAACCCATGTTCCATAGTTAGAGAAACTGCTTTTCAGGTCGCTGGCATCTGTACTGGCTACGGCAATTACGTTGTCGTAAGCAGCTGGGTAGTGTTTGGTTTCGATGTTATCGTTACCGGCCGCAGCCACGAAAACCACGCCATTGGCAGTACCTTCGTTAATGATGTTCTGCACCGTCTGGCTAAAGCCCGTACCACCATAAGACATACTTACAACCCTGGCGCCCTGGCTAATGGCGTAGATTATGCCATCTGTGCCACGCTCAATAGAGCGGGTGTTTGGAGTATTGTCTGTTGTACATTTAACACCGATGATAGAAACCAGGTTGTTACTTACAGAAGCTATACCAACATTATTGTTAGTAACAGCTCCGGCAATACCGGCACAATGCGTACCGTGCGAGAATCTGTCTGGGTTAGCCTGGTTTACGCCTGATGATGGAGGGCGTGTATTGCTGTCCTTATCGGCTACGTCGTAGCTTTTTGCAAGGTCTATGTTTGCTGCAAGGTCAGGGTGCGTCGAAAGTACGGCATCATCCACAATAGCAAGTACGGTTTTGCTAGTGCCTGTATGAATGCCGAATGCCTCCACAGCCTGGATTTTAGCCATAGCATATTGGCCGTTATTTACAAAGCTAGGGTCGTTAGGAGAAACAGAGGTAACGTAATAAGGTACGCGTTCTGCATACTCTACTTCCGGCATCATGTTTAGCTCCAGCAACAACTGGCTTACCTTGCTCTCGTTTTCAAGCACTACCTCATAGGTGTTCTTGAAAGACGGTAGCTTAGCCGATGTAGGCAAGGCTGTTAAGCGGGTTGTTTCGTAACGTTGTATGGTAAGGTTGATGAAGTCGGTAGCGGCCTTCTGGGGTTTGCTGGCTTTATTCTCAAATGTTTGAAAGCCGGCTTGGCCGTTCTTCAGCTTTACGTAAATGCGGTCTGACCAATACTCAGGGAAAGAAGTTGAGCCCAGAGCAGTAGCAGCACTTGCAGCAACTTTAGCTTTAACAGCTTTGCTGTCAGCCTCTGAAAAAAGAGGAGCGGAATAGGCTGTTTTTGCCTTAGACACAGGCTTGCTACCATTAGCATCCTGCAGCTGAGGTGTTTGAGCCATACTTTGCCCGCACAAGGATAGCATGAGGCAGAGTAGTAAAGGTTTCTTCATAAAAAAAATTAAGGTTAGAAAATTGTTGTGATGTTGTGCACTAAAAAATGTACTCAGAAAGCCACACATACCTCTTGCATACCTTAGGCGGAAGCTCGGCTAAAGAGAAAGCGGTTTGATAGCAGTAATAAAGTTTAAGGCAAAGAGTAATCCTTAGGCAAGCTAAGAATCCATTCAGAGCGTAGATTTAGAGCAAAAACCACATAATTAAGTAATGTGGCAGGCGTACTAAAGTATAAAATTGATATTCGATTGACAATTTAATGAAAAACTACAAATAAACTATATAGATAGCTACATACTTTATTTATCTGGATTTAAAGTATAACATGCTACACTTCTGCTGTATGTTATATTTTATCAGATGTTATTTCAGTTTGATTTGGCAGTTTATTTTGCTCGGTTTACAATAAATACGCCTGCCAGCACAACCAGCATTCCCAGGTAGTGCCACAATTGTATGGTTTCGCCATCCAGCACCCCCCACATTAAGGCTACAATAGGAATAAGATAGGTAGAAGAACTGGCAAAAAGCGTAGTAGAAATGTGTATAAGCTTGTTAAAAAGCACCAGGCCCACCGCTGTGCTGAAAACAGCAAGTAAGGCGATGTATAGAAATGCTTCCCAGGCACCGGGTGTATGCTGCAGTTTGCCTGCCACATCTGTGGTTAAGAGATAGCCAAAGGCAATAGGTGCCACCGTTAACAAAGCCATGCTCGACATAACCAGCGGTTTCATGCCTTGCAGGCGGTGCTTGATGATGTTAACGCTGCCACCATAGCAGATAGTAGCCACTACAATGTATAAGCCATAGTACTTGTTGCTCATGTCTGCGTTGCCATTGCCCGAAAAGATAAGTATACCTGTGCCAGCAATGCCTATGATTATTCCCAGCATGCGCATCCAGGTAATGGACTGCCTGAAGAACATGGCTCCAACCAATAAAGTAAACAGAGCAGTTAATGAATTTAAGACACCCGCTAAACCGCTAGCCAGCCGGGTTTCGGCGTAGGCAAACAAAAATGCGGGTATAAGATTTCCGAGCAGTCCGCTGCCAACCAAAAACTTCCAGCGGTGCGGTTCTACTTCTTTTATATGTTTTATCGCAAAAGGGGCCAACGTAAGAAAAGCAATGGCAATGCGCAATGCACCTAACTCATCAGAAGAAAATACTACTAGTCCTTTTTTGATAAGTATAAAAGAAGTACCCCAGATTAAAGCAAGTATAATAATCAGGAACCAGGCGAGTGCCGGTGTAGAAGTGGTTTTCTGAGTTGCGGGAGTAGTAGCTGTTTTGATAGCTTGAGAATTAAAAAGTTAGCGAGTTATAACTTAGTTGCAAAAGTATGGGTTTGAAAGTGAATTTTGAATGGCGATAGATTAAAATTATACTTCCCAATAAGTATAAAAGCCTCCTGCAGATACAACTGCAGGAGGCTTTCTCAAAGATCTCTTTATCGTTAAAACGCCTTAAACTTCCTCATAGCTCATAGTATGAGCTATTGCGTCCAGGGTATCGTAGATTTCCTGTATGTCTTCAGACTGCACCAGTTTCATGCGGAGCGGCTTAAAATGTGGCAAACCCCGGAAATAATTTGTGTAGTGGCGGCGCATCTCAAAAATACCCAGCTTATCGCCTTTCCACTCCAGGGAGTGGGTAAAGTGCTGGCGACATACTTCTACGCGTTCTTCTAAGGTTGGCCCGGGCAATGTTTCTCCGGTAGCCATGTAATGCTTTATCTCATTAAAGATCCAGGGGTAGCCAATGCTGGCGCGCCCAATCATAATACCATCAACACCATAGCGGTTGCGGTACTCCAAGGCTTTCTGCGGCGAGTCTATATCACCGTTGCCGAAGATAGGGATTTTCATGCGCGGGTTGTTTTTTACCTCTGCAATTAAGCTCCAATCAGCTTCGCCTTTATACATTTGCACGCGCGTGCGGCCATGTATACTTAGCGCCTGTATACCAATGTCCTGCAATCTCTCAGCTGTTTCCACGATATACTTAGTGCTCTCGTCCCAGCCTAAACGTGTTTTTACAGTAACCGGCAGGTGCGTGGCTTTTACAATCTCCTCGGTCATCTTCACCATCTTGGGCACATCGCGCAGCAGCGCAGCGCCGGCACCTTTACAGGCCACGTTCTTTACCGGGCAACCGTAGTTTATATCGATCAGGTCCGGGCCTGCCTGCGACGATACAATGGCTGCTTCACGCATCGAATCAATGTCGGAGCCAAAAATTTGTATGCCTATAGGGCGCTCATAATCAAATATATCAAGCTTTTGCACACTCTTGGCGGCATCGCGTATCAAACCCTCCGAGGATATAAACTCCGTATACATTAAATCTGCGCCATTAGCCTTACACACCTTTCGGAACGGCGGATCGCTCACGTCTTCCATCGGTGCCAGCAACAGCGGGAACTCACCCAACTCTATGTTCGCTATCTTTACCAAAGCAAAATTTAAATTTTCGCGTAAATTTACGTCAATTAAACCTAAACTTCTGTATGAAAGGTTTCATCTCCAAAGATCTACACCCGTTTTGGGTACTTTTATTACTGCTAGCTTTCATGATAGCCGGTATGTTTATCGCTTATTTTGTATTTAGCCTGCTGGTAACCTGGGTTTTTGGAATAAGTATACTTGAGTTTGCCACAGTTGCAGAAAATCCCGCATCTAACCCAAACGGCGCCAATATAATGCTACTGATGCAGGGTGTGCTGCAGTTTTTCTCGTTTGTGGTGGCTCCGCTTTACATGCTAAAGGCCTTTGGGTATAACCTGGATACCTACCTGAACTGGAAAGTTAAACCATCTGCCTTGCTGTTACTGCTTAGCGGCCTTTTAATTGTGGTGTTGATGCCTGCTAACTCTATGGTGATAGATTGGAATGCAAAACTGGAACTGCCAGGGTTTATGCAGGAGTTTGCAGAGTGGGCCAGGGCCAAAGAAAACGAGATGGCTGAGCTGACGAAGCTTATCGCCGACTTTAGCACATTGCCGAAGCTGTTGGTTGGTATTATTGTAGTGGCTGTTATACCTGCCATTGGCGAAGAACTGGTTTTTAGAGGCGTGCTGCAGCGCCAGTTGCACCGCTGGACAAACAACACGCATGTGGCTATATGGGTGGCAGCCATCGTTTTTTCAAGTATACACATGCAGTTTTTCGGTTTCATCCCGCGCATGGTGCTTGGCGCTCTCTTTGGTTATTTATACTTTTGGTCCGGCCGTATTAGCGTACCTATAATAGCACACTTTGTAAACAATGGCTTTACGGTGTTTTTGCTATACTTACAGCAAACCGGTAAAATAAATTTTGATGTGGAAAGCACAGACGCCATGCCATGGATATGGGTGCTCCTGTCGCTGGTGCTCACAGCAGGTATTTTATACTATTTATATCAGCAATTTTCGCCGCTGCCTGTGCGAGAGGCAAGTGTAGCCGAGGCTAAGGCTGGTATCCGGCAAGATGAGGACGAATATTAACGGCTACAGCCGCATTATAAAAACTTAAAACCTACACAGGCTGTAAGCCAATCAAATCCCTTTCATGAGTAAAAAATTATCTACACTTAGCAACCTGAGCCAAAGAATTATAGTGGGAGTGCTGGGTGCAGCCATTTTTGTAGGAAGTATACTATTTGGTGAGTGGACCTATTTCATTTTGTTTCTGGGACTGACGCTACTGGGTATACTTGAGTTTTACAGGCTGGTGCAAGTGCAGGGCATTATGCCGCATCGCGGTATAGGTGTAACATTGGGAGCAGTATTTTACACTTCGGTTTTTCTGGTAGAGAGAGAATTGGTGGCTGCAGAGATTATGTACATATCAGCTCCGCTGCTTTTTCTGGTGTTTATCCTGGAGATGTACAGAAAACATCCGCAGCCTTTTACCAACATTGCCTTTACCATAATGGGTGCTGTTTACATTGCCGGCCCTTTTGGCTTGCTGCACACACTCGCTTTTATAGAGGGTGCATACAGTTGGCAGCCCATACTTGGCCTTATGCTCCTGATCTGGGCATCTGACACAGGCGCCTACATTGCCGGAAAAAACTTTGGCAAGAATAAGCTTTTTGAGCGCATCTCGCCGGGCAAGACCTGGGAGGGCTGGATAGGAGGCACTTTGCTGGCAGTAGCAGTCGGATACGTTCTGTCCCTTTTCTTTACCGATCTGCAAACATACCAATGGGTAATAGTAGCCTTTTTAGTAGCCGTTTTTGGCGTTTGGGGCGACTTAACAGAATCTTTACTAAAGCGCAGCCTTGGCGTAAAAGACTCAGGCACTTTGCTTCCTGGCCATGGCGGTATCCTGGACCGTTTCGACAGCCTTTTGATGGCAATCCCGTTTATAGTGGCATTCCTCAAAATCTTCTAAAATATTTTTCGTTTAACCGCTTGGGGTTGTAAGTATAATTCTCAACTTTACTGCCATAAAATCATTAATCAACGCTAAAATTTATAGTAGATGATGTTATATAAAGAGCCTGCACCGATAAAGGACCGCGAAAATCCTTTTGAATCGATGATGTCGCGATTTAACATTGCGGCCGAAGTATTAGGGCTTGACGAGGAAACGTACAATGTTTTGAAGTCGCCTGCACGCCAGGTGATCGTAAACGTACCAGTTACGATGGACGATGGCAAAGTGCGTGTGTTTGAGGGATACCGTGTGGTGCACTCTACTATTCTGGGCCCATCTAAAGGAGGTATTCGTTATGCTCCGGATGTTTTCCTGGATGAGGTAAAGGCCCTTGCTGCCTGGATGACCTGGAAATGTGCCGTGGTGGACATTCCTTACGGTGGTGCAAAAGGTGGTATCATCTGCGACCCTTATTCTATGTCTGCCGGTGAGATAGAGCGTTTAACAAGAGCTTATACACAGTCTTTAGTTGATATCTTTGGCCCTGACCGTGATATTCCTGCACCGGATATGGGTACAGGCCCGCGCGAAATGGCCTGGTTAATGGACGAGTACTCTAAAACAAAAGGCTCTACAGAGCACGCAGTAGTAACAGGCAAGCCGCTTGTTTTAGGTGGCTCATTAGGTCGCGTAGAGGCAACAGGCCGTGGTGTTATGGTATCAGCAATGGCTGCCATGGATAAGTTGGGCATGGACCCTGCAAAATCTACTGCAGCCGTACAAGGCTTTGGTAACGTAGGCTCGTGGGCTGCAAAGCTGATGGCCGAGCGCGGTGTAAAGATATTGGGCGTAAGCGATGTAAGCGGTGCTTACTGGAACGACAACGGTATCGATATTGAGGAGGCTATTGAGTACAAGAACAATAACAACGGCCGCTTAGAAGGATACAAAGGCGCTGAGCAAATGGACCCGGATGATCTGTTGACTTCTAAAGTGGATGTACTGGTGCCGGCTGCTGTTGAGGACGTGATAACGATCCACAACGTAGAAAAAATACAGGCTCGCCTGATTGTAGAAGGTGCAAACGGACCTACCTCATACAAAGCCGATAAAATCATCAACGAAAAAGGCATTATGGTTGTACCTGATATCCTGGCAAACTCGGGTGGTGTAACGGTATCATACTTTGAGTGGGTTCAGAACCGTATGGGCTTTAAATGGACGCTTGATCGCGTAAACGAGCGTGCTGAGCGCATCATGAACGAATCATTTGAGCGTGTTTACGCTGCCTCGCAAAAGTATAACGTACCAATGCGTATAGCCGCATATATAGTGGCAATTGATAAAGTTGCCATGACTTATAAGTATCGCGGAGGCTTCTAAGCGAAGTTTTTTATAAAAAAATTCAAAAGTTTATATAATTTTGAAGCAGGATAATAGCCCATCCACTAAACCGGATGGGCTATTATAAGTTATATAAAGTACTTGCGGCAAATTCAGAACACGAATGAAGATTCATAAAGAAGGACGAAGAATTCTATTTTTTACTTTGTTGATATTAGTGGTGCTAAACCTATTGCTCTACAATTTCAATTCAGAGAACGGTACCTTTAACAGAATTTTATCGGGTGTTTCCGTAGTGCTTTTTCTGCTTATCCTGCAGTTTTTCCGCAGCCCTTATCGCACGCTGTTGCTGCACGATGATTTGATTATTGCCCCTGCTGATGGTAAGGTTGTTGTAATTGAGGAGGTAGAGGAGCCAGAGTATTTTAAGGATAAGCGCAAGCAGATATCTATTTTCATGTCTCCGATTAACGTGCACATTACGCGTAATCCGGTTTCTGGTATCGTGAAGTATTTTAAATACCATCCGGGCAATTACTTTGTAGCCTGGCATCCAAAATCAAGCACACAGAACGAGCGTACAACTGTGGTGGTAGAGTCTACTGCCGGCCCTGAGGTGCTTTTCCGCCAGATTGCCGGAGCCATGGCACGCCGCATTGTGTGGTATGTAAGCGAAGGTGATGAGGTAAGCCAGGGCGAGGAGTTCGGATTTATTAAGTTTGGTTCGCGCGTAGATATCTTTGTGCCACTAGACACGGAAATAAAAGCTGAGCTTGGCCAGAAAACGAAAGGTGGACAGACTGTTATCGCACAGCTTAAAACGCCGCCTCCAACTATTTTCGGATAGTTTAAGGACACGACACACAAATAGGATCACTATAAAACAAGAGGCCCGCTGCAATTTATATTTGCAGCGGGCCTCTTGTTTTATAAAGCTAGCAGCGTACGGAGCTCCTGTACGTGTCTGGAGTTAGCAATGCCGTTGTTACATAACGCCCCAAAACTCTCAGACTTTTAAAATGCAGTAAGTTCTGCTAGTAATGCACAGCTATACTAGTACCAGCTTGCAACGAGCTGCATTAGCTGCTCCAGGTATTTCTGGTCTACTTCATCAAAGTCGTTTAGTTTATCGCTGTCTACATCAAGCACCAGTTTTACTTCACCGTCTTTAATTACCGGCACTACAATTTCTGACTTAGAGTCGCTGCTGCAGGCAATGTGGCCCGGGAACGCCTCTACATCTGGCACAAGTATGGTTTGCTGCTGGGTGTAGCTGGCGCCGCAAACGCCTTTGTGGTAAGGTATGCGGGTGCAGGCAATTGGCCCCTGAAACGGCCCTAGTACCAACTGTCCCTCTTTATTAAAGTACACGCCTACCCAGAAAAAACCGAAGCCTTGCTTTAAAGCCGCTACAAGGTTTGATATGTTGGCAATCAAGTCGGTTTCTCCGGTTACGAGGGCCTCTATTTGCGGGAGTAATGTTTTATACTTTTCCTCTTTGCTGAGGCTCTGGTCTACTAAAAGTGATTCGGCCATGGGCTAATGTTGAATGAGTGAGTGAATTTATGTAACTGTTAACTATTCGCTTGTTAAATAACCTGTGGTTAACGCTGGTTATTTAGGTAATGCAACAACTGGTCTGGGCCTAAAGTTTGAATGTTGTGCAGGTTAGCCTCAATGTGTGGGGCTTTCATGCCTTCGCCCAAAGTTTTATACTTGCTTTTAAACACCATTGCCTCGTCCCAAAGGCCTAGCTGCAGCAAGCTGTCCAGCAGGAAAGTACCGCCTTCTACCATTACCGAAAGAACGTTTCGTTTGTGTAAATCCTGCATTACCTGTGGCACCAAAAGGTCCTGCGCCTGTAGCTGCACAAAGTATAAATTCTCCTGCTCTTCCTGCTTTACATGATTATAAACTAACGTTGGCTGGCTTTTATCAAAGAGGTGCAGGTGCTGTGGCAGTTGTAATTGCTTATCTATCACAATGCGCAGCGGATTTTGGCCGCTCCAGAGGCGGGTATTCAGGCGAGGGTTGTCGTAAAGTGCGGTGCGGCTGCCCACCATTATTGCCTGCTCCTCGGAGCGCCATTTGTGCACCAGCCTTTGCGCCAGTTTACCGCTTATCTGATGTTGGGCATAGTTTACGCCAGCAATGAACCCATCGGCAGTTTCGGCCCACTTTAAAAGTATAAAGGGTCGCTTTTGGCTATGAAATGTAAAGAAGCGCTTGTTAAGCTCCAGCCCCTGCTCCTCCAGCACACCTACTTTAACCTGGGCACCTGCATCAAACAACTTTTTAATGCCACGGCCAGCTACCAGCGGGTTTGGGTCTGTGTTGCAGATAACTACATGCCTCAATCCATGGCTGATGAGCAGATCGGCGCAGGGCGGCGTTTTGCCAAAGTGTGAGCACGGCTCCAACGTTACGTATACTGTGCTTTTCGGTAATAGGCTTTTATCCTCTACAGCAGCCACAGCGTTAACCTCGGCGTGCGGTCCGCCATACTTTTGGTGCCATCCCTCCCCAATAATCTGACCATCGTGCACAATTACGCAGCCTACCATAGGGTTGGGGCTTGTAAAGCCACTTCCCAGCCTGGCCAGTTCCAGCGCACGTTGCATGTATAGTTCGTCAGGCATAATTCAGAGAGCTAGGGTGTAGAAAGAAAACGTAAAAACTAACCTGTTCAGATTATCCGCACGTAATTCTTAACTCAAAGTTCATCATTGGTAGTTCTCAAAAAACTACTTTTGCAAAGATACCTAAAACTAAAAGAAACCAAGTATAACCGTGGCTACCATACAGCAGATTCAGCAGCACATCAGGAAAAGTATAGCGCATGCTTACCCCGAGCCAGAGGCAGGGGCTATTGCGCAGCGTTTGTTGCAGCATATACTCCGTAAATCGAGGTTGGAGCTGAGCCTGAAGCAGCAGGAGCCGGTAACGCCCGAACAAGAAGAAAGTATAAAAAGCGCCATCAAGCGCCTGCAAGCGCATGAGCCGCTGCAATATGTGCTGGAAGAAGCCTATTTTTATGACTTGGATTTGTTTGTGGATAAGCGTGTGCTGATCCCGAGGCCTGAGACAGAGGAACTTGTTGATCTGGTTGTTAAGGAATATCAGGGGAAAGGTGGCTTGCAACTATTAGATGTATGCACCGGAAGCGGCTGTATACCAATTGCTTTGGCGGCTAACTTAAGCACAGAAAAAGTATATGGACTGGAGGTTTCTGCGGGGGCTTTGGAGGTGGCCGAGATTAACGCCGCAAAGTATAAAGTGCCTGTACATTGGCTGCACCAGGATGTATTTGAGCCGATAGAAAGTATAGCGCCGGCATCATTGGATATTGTTACGAGCAACCCACCTTATGTATTGGAATTGGAGAAAGAGCAAATGCGCGAAAATGTACTAGAGTATGAGCCGCACCTGGCGCTTTTTGTGCTAAACACCGATCCGCTTAAGTATTATAAACGCATTGCCATACTTGCTCACAAGCTGCTAAAAGAAGGCGGAAGATTGTACTTTGAGATAAACGAACGCTACGGGCAGGAGGTAAAGCAACTAGTGTTGAAGAGTGGCTTCAGCAGCGCTGAGGTAGTGCAGGACCTGTTTGGGAAAGACCGGATAGTAAAGGCTATAAAATAGCTGATTGGCATAGTATAAGAAAAAGCATCTATCTGCTAATTATAGTATAAAATTGTATCTTTGACCGGGCAGAGCCATAAAATATTTATCTGCTTAAGGTATTCAGTTTTAGCAGCTAACAATATCGCACCCATGGATTATTTTGCGCACGAGTCGGCTGTAGTAGATGCAGGTAGCGTGATTGGTAAGGGAACTAAGATCTGGCATTTTAGCCACCTGATGAATGGTTGCCGCATTGGAGACAACTGCAACATTGGGCAAAATGTGGTTATATCGCCTGGGGTGGTATTGGGTAATAATGTGAAAGTGCAGAACAATGTGTCGGTTTACACGGGTGTCATTTGCGAAGATGACGTGTTTCTGGGTCCATCCATGGTATTTACGAATGTAATAAACCCGCGCAGTTTTGTAAACCGGAAAAACGAGTTTAAGCAAACGCAGGTTCGAAAAGGAGCAAGTATAGGAGCCAATGCAACTGTAGTATGCGGTGTAGAGATAGACAAGTACGCTATGGTGGGGGCAGGATCTGTGGTTACGAAGAATGTGCCTGCTTTTGCTTTAGTGTATGGGGTGCCGGCAGTACAGCATGGATGGGTAAGCCGCTACGGGCATAAGCTAAAGTTTAACCAAACAGGTGAGGCTATATGCCCAGAAACAGGTGAGGTATACCAATTGCAAGGCGGGGAGTGTATTTTGATACCTGAACCGGTAAATTAGTAATAGAACAAACTTTAATATTTTGGCAAAAGAAAAAATTTTAGTGACAGGCGGGGCAGGCTATATTGGCTCGCATACAGTTGTGGAGTTGGTAGAGGCCGGTTACGAACCTGTGATCATAGATAACTTCTCTAACTCAGAAGAAAGTGCCCTTGATGGTATAAAAGCTATACTTGGGCGAGACGTTATGTGCCATAAAATCGACTGTAACAATGCCGATGCGCTACGGCATGTATTTGAGCAGGAGCAAGGCATTAAAGGCGTTATCCATTTTGCAGCTTACAAAGCAGTAGGCGAGTCGGTAGCAGAGCCGCTGAAGTACTACCAAAACAACGTTGGCTCTTTGGTTACGCTGCTACAGGTAATGGGCGAGCAACAAGTATACAATCTGGTTTTCTCATCATCGTGCACGGTGTATGGCATTCCGGATGTGCTGCCGGTTACAGAGCGAACACCTGTGCAGAAAGCCAACTCTCCGTATGGCAATACCAAAAAAATGTGCGAAGAAATCTTAACGGACCTGGCGGCAAGCGGCAGTAACATTAAAAGTATAGCCTTGCGTTATTTTAACCCGATTGGAGCGCACCCTTCAGCTAGAATAGGCGAATTGCCACTTGGCGTGCCTAATAACCTTGTTCCGTTTATCACACAAACCGCAGCTGGTATCAGAGAGCAGCTTACCATATTTGGTGATGACTACGACACACAGGACGGCACTTGCATCCGGGACTACATACATGTAGTAGACCTGGCCAAAGCACACGTAACTGCTGTGGAAAGATTGCTGCAGAACAAAGCCGAAAGTATAGAATTCTATAATGTGGGTACCGGAACGGGCAATACCGTTTTAGAGGCAGTAAAAGCATTTGAGAAAGCAACCGGCGAAAAGCTGAACTACAAAATAGGCCCCCGCCGTGTGGGCGATGTTCCAAAGATTTACGCCGATGTGACCAAAGCGACAGAGGTGCTAGGTTTTAAAACAACCAGCACACTTGAGCAGGCCATGAAAAGCGCCTGGGATTGGCAGTTATCTCTTCAAAAAGAATCAGCAAAAGCATAAGTATGAAAATATTAATTACAGGTGGTGCCGGATTTATTGGCTCGCATGTGGTACGCCTTTTTGTAACCAAGTACCCGAATTACCAGATTTACAACCTCGACAAGCTTACCTATGCCGGTAACCTGGCAAACCTCACCGATATCGAGGATAAGGAGAACTATAGTTTCCTGAAAGGCGACATTGTGGATGCCGCTTACATAGAAGAAATCTTCAGCACATATAAATTTGATGCAGTAATACACTTGGCCGCCGAGTCGCACGTGGACCGCTCTATTGCAGACCCGCTGGCCTTTGTGCAGACGAACGTGATCGGTACCGTAAACTTGCTTAACTCCGCCAAAAAGCATTGGGCTGATGACATGCAGCGCCACTTGTTCTACCACATCTCTACCGACGAAGTGTACGGCTCTTTGGGTGAGGACGGGTTGTTTACGGAAGAGACTGCTTATGACCCGCGATCACCATACTCTGCCTCCAAAGCCAGTTCAGATCATTTCGTGCGTGCCTGGTACCATACGTATGGCCTGCCGGTAAAAATCTCGAACTGCTCTAACAACTACGGCCCTAACCACTTCCCTGAGAAGCTGATACCTCTTGCCATCAACAACATTAAAAGCGAGAAGCCGGTGCCTGTTTACGGCAAGGGCGAGAACGTGCGCGACTGGCTTTACGTGCTGGACCACGCGCGTGCCATCGACGTGATCTTCCATGAGGGGAAGTTGGGAGACACTTACAACATCGGGGGCGTAAACGAGTGGAAGAACCTGGACCTGATTGAGCTGCTTTGCGACCAGATGGACCAGAAACTGGGCCGTGAGCAAGGCCACTCCCGCAAACTGATAACGTTTGTGAAGGACCGTGCCGGCCACGACTTGCGCTACGCCATCGATTCATCCAAGCTGATGAACGAGCTGGGCTGGAAACCGTCGGTTACGTTTGAGGAGGGCCTGAGCAAGACCGTAGACTGGTACCTGGAGAATACCGAGTGGCTGGAGAACGTGACATCCGGCAATTACCAAAGCTATTACGAGCAGCAGTACACGCACCGCTAATAGTTGTAAATAAATAATGATGCGTAAAAGTTGTTGATGAGGTGCTTAGCGCGGCCTCTGGAAAACGACTGACAAAGAGAAAAGCAAACCTGATGAAAGGAATTATACTTGCAGGGGGCTCCGGTACCCGCTTGCACCCACTAACGTTAGCCGTAAGCAAGCAGCTGATGCCGATTTACGATAAGCCGATGATCTATTACCCGCTGGCCACGCTAATGCTGTCTGGAATCCGGGAAATCCTGATCATCTCAACGCCGCACGACCTGCCCATGTTCGAGCGCTTACTAGGCGACGGTAGCCAGATAGGTTGCCGCTTCAGCTACAAGGTGCAGGAGGTGCCAAATGGCCTGGCACAGGCTTTTGTGATAGGCGAGGAGTTTATCGGCGATGATAAGGTGGCGCTGGTACTGGGAGATAACATCTTCTACGGCTCAGGCATGAGCAAATTGCTGCAAGCCAACAATGATCCGGACGGCGGTGTGGTTTATGCTTACCATGTGCACGACCCAGAGCGTTACGGTGTGGTGGAGTTCGACAAAAACAACAATGTGATTTCGATAGAGGAGAAGCCGAAGCAGCCTAAATCCAATTACGCCGTGCCCGGCCTTTACTACTACGACAACGATGTGGTGGAGATAGCCAAAAACCTGGAGCCGAGTGCGCGCGGCGAGTATGAGATAACCGATGTGAACAAGGAGTACCTGCGCAGGGGAAAACTGAAGGTGGGCATACTTGACAGAGGAACCGCCTGGCTTGATACAGGCACGATACAGTCGCTGATGCAGGCGGCCACGTTTGTGCAGGTGATAGAGGAGCGCCAGGGACTGAAGATTGGCTGCATAGAGGAGGTAGCTTACCGCATGGGCTTTATAGATGCGGCGCAGTTGCAGCGCATTGCCGAGCCTTTGAGGAAGAGCGGCTATGGCGACTATCTGCTTAGTATTCTGCGATAGGAATATAAAGTATAAATCCGGTTAAGGCATCCTTAACCGGATTTATACTTTATAACCTCGCCTAATAAATAATAAAGCCCAGCACCAACCCTGTAAGTATAAGTATGGGAGGCGGAATTTTGGTGAAGGTTAGCAGCGCAAACGTAACCACCACCACACCAAAGTTAAAGATTGTATTTTCAATGGGATGGTAAAGAAGTATGGCTGCTGCCACCACCATGCCAGAACTTACAGCGCTAATGCCTTCCAGGGAAGCGCGCACTACTCTATACTTTTTAAGCTCGTCCCAGAAGCGGATCACAAAGAATATGAGGAAGGTGCCCGGCAAAAATATACCTACCGTAGCTACAAAAGAGCCAAGTATTTGCCCACCTATACCAAACCGGCGCATGGCTAGATTGCCAATAAAAGAGGTGAACGAGAAAGTAGGACCCGGTAAGGCCTGAACAATAGCGTAACCCGACAGAAACTCCTCTCCGGTAAGGTAGTGCTTAAAATCTACAAACTCAGAGTATAAAAGCGGGATAAGCACCTGCCCACCGCCAAAAACAAGGCTGCCGTTACGGTAAAAGTTCTCGAATAAACGCACAGGCAACGACGAGGTAAAGGCACCTAGCGAAGCAGCAGTAACCAAAACAGCCACATACAGTATAAAGTTGGCCCATTCAATCTTAAGCTTTTTGTCTTTTTCCTGCGGATGTTCTCTAAACCGAAGAGCCGTAACTGCACCGCCTGCTATAAGTAAAACCGGCAATACCCACGGCGAGCTAAAGAAATAAGCAAGTATGGCCGACACCATCATCAGTACAATACCGGTTTTGGTATTAATCACTTTTGAACTGATCATGTAGGCTGCGTAGGCCACAAAACCTACTGCCATAGGCTGAATGAAGTTAAGAAACTGAAGTGAAATGCCCTGGTCTTGTAAGTAAGTAATGGCGATGGCTGCAATGCACATGATTGTAGCGGCAGGAGCAATCCAGATGAGCAGCGTGAGGTAAGCCAGGTTTGGGCCGCCTATTTTATAGCCTATGGCTGTTATCGTTTGCGTTGAGGTGGGCCCTGGCAGAATAGAGCAGAGCGCGTTTAGCTCAATCAGTTCCTGCTCTGTAAGGTAATGGCGTTTATCTACCAGCAGCTTAAACATTAAGGCAATATGCGCTTGTGGCCCTCCAAAAGCTGTAAGGGCCAGGACCAAAACGTCCCTCAAAAATATATAATAGCGCAAGCTCATTCTATAAAAATAAAAAAAGAGAGACAGCTTTCGCCATCTCTCTTTAATTTATTGCATTTATACTTACGCTTTTTTTAATCCAAGCTCTACAAGGCGCTCATTCAGGTACTCGCCTGCTGTTGCATCCGGGTAAGCCTTTGGGTTTTTATCATCTATGCAGCTTTCCAGGCAGGTTAAATCCATTTCGGAGCGAGGGTGCATAAAAAACGGAATAGAGAAGCGGGAAGTATGCATCAGCTCGCGCGGCGGGTTAACTACACGGTGAATGGTAGACTTCAGTTTGTTGTTTGTTAAACGGGCCATCATATCGCCAACGTTTACAACTACCTGCTCTGGCAATGCCGTTATCGGAATCCATTGGCCGTCGCGGCGAAGCACCTGCAAACCGTCTGCGCTAGCGCCCATCAGCAACGTGATCAAGTTAATATCGCCATGCTCCGCGGCACGCACAGCATCAGCTGGTACGCTATCCGGGTTCTCGATCGGGAAGTAATGGATAGGGCGCAGAATGCTGTTGCCATACTTTACCTTGTCGTCAAAATAATTCTCGTCGAGGCCAAGATGGATGGCAATGGCACGCAGTACCTCTTTTCCGGCTGCCTCTAGTCTTTTGTAAGCCTCTAAGGTTACTTCTTCAAACTCGGCAACTTCTTTCGGAAAGATATTGTCAGGGTACTCCTGCTTTATCGGGTCGTTGTCCGGAATAACATTTTTATCCTGGCCTACATGGTAAAACTCTTTCAGGTCGCCGGTGTTAAAGCCTTTTGCCTTTTCTTTGCCTTTGCCTACATAGCCACGCTGGCCGGCGAGTGCAGGGTTTTCATACTTTTGCTTCACCTCATCTGGCAAGGCAAAGAATTTCTGAGTTGCAGCATACAGTTTAGCGGTCAAATCATCGCTAAGGCCATGGTTGCGCAAAGCAATAAAGCCAATGTTTTGGTACGCATCACCCAACTGTTTCACAAACTGAGCCCTTCTTTCCGCATCTCCAGATGTGAAATCCGCTAAATCAAGAGAAGGAACCTCATCAAACAAAATCTCGCTCATATAGTTATTTCTGTATACTTTTTTGTGTTCTTCACGTAGTTCGCAATATACGAAAAAAATAAAATCGTTAAATTAGCTGAATTGCTAAACAAAACTATAATTACATGAAAAAAACGTATTTGCTACTGGCCTCGGCGCTTCTGCTAGGTTTTTCTGCCTGTGATACTGCCCGACAAACACAGGAAAACGAGTCTCAGAACCCTGCTACGACAGCCAGAGGCGATGGACCAACACCAACAGGTGCCGTTATGAGTAAGGGCGGCCTGCGTGTGTTTGCTTTTGACGATTCTCAGAAATACCCGGAGTCGCAAATACGCCTGAATGTACCACCTGCCGGTGGTGTGGTAGAGGCTGGCCCGGTTCAGTTTGACTACGACTTGTCTAATTACCAGCTTACCCGCATGACGCCCCACTCTAACTCGGAGCACATGGCTAACTCGCAGGAGGGGCAGCACATTCATAATATTGTAGATAACGAGCCATACACGGCACATTATACTACTGAGTTTACGAAAGAATTGGCAGAGGGTGACCACGTTATACTTTCTTTCCTTTCAAGATCTTATCACGAAAGCTTAAAGCACAAAGGCGCTTACGATCTGCGCATCGTAACAGCGGGCAACCCTACAGAGCGTATCGACTTTGACGTAAATGCCCCGCATATGTTCTACAGCCGCCCTAAAGGCGAGTATGTTGGCGCGGACACAGAACAGGTAATGCTGGACTTTTACCTCGTTAATACAGAGCTGTCAACGACAGGAAATAAAGTGCGCGCTACTATAAACGGCACAGAGTTTATACTTGATAAATGGATGCCGCACATTATGGAAGGCTTGCCAATGGGCGAGAACACGATTAAACTGGAGCTGATAGATAATAACGGTAGCCTGATACCTGGCCCATACAACAGCGTAACCCGTACCTTTACACTCAAAGCAGAGTAGTAGAAAAGATATAAAGTATAAAAGCCGCCTTTTCTGAGTTAAATCAGGGCAGGCGGTTTTTTTGTGTTCAAGGCAAGTGCTCAGGCTATATATGAAAGGAATTTAGCCCAGGCTCTAAGATAAAACTGGGGCAAGTATTATTCAGCAACAATTTAAGTGTAATGCCCTTTAAAAAAATGAGAATAGTATGCAGCAGCGTAACTTTTAAGTCTGTATGATGCACAAAAAAACGGCCACACGCTGCTTAAGCGTATGGCCGTTTTAATTAAAGTATAAATTTACTTATTCTTTAGGCTTATTCGGGTTTTGAGAGGCGCCTGGGCTGGCAATAGAATTGCGCATGTCTGTATCAGACTGGATATTCTGCATTTTGTAGTAGTCCATAATGCCCAGGTTGCCGCTGCGGAAAGCCGCTGCTATGGCCTGCGGAATTTCTACTTCTGCCTGAATTACATTGGCGCGTGCCTCCTGTGCCTTTGCTTTCATTTCCTGCTCCACGGCAACGGCCATGGCACGGCGTTCTTCGGCTTTGGCTTCAGCTACTTTTAAGTCGGCACCAGCCTGGTCTATCTGCAGTTTTGCACCAATGTTTTCCCCAACATCAATATCGGCAATGTCGATAGACAGAATCTCGTAAGCAGTTCCAGCGTCGAGGCCTTTCTGTAGTACTAGTTTAGAAATAATGTCCGGGTTCTCTAATACACTTTTGTGAGAAGTAGACGAGCCAATAGATGTAACGATGCCTTCGCCTACACGGGCAAGTATGGTTTCTTCGCCGGCACCACCAACCAATTGGTTTATGTTGGCACGAACAGTAACACGCGCCTTCGCAATAAGCTGAATGCCGTCCTGGGCTACAGCAGCTACGTTTGGTGTGTTGATCACTTTAGGGTTTACTGATGTGGTAACAGCCTCGAACACGTTACGGCCGGCAAGGTCTATGGCCGTTGCCTGCTTAAACGAAAGCGGGATATTTGCTTTGTCGGCAGAGATAAGCGCTTTAATTACAGTAGGTACGTTACCGCCTGCCAGGTAGTGCGTCTCAAGTTCTGTCGTGGTTAAATCAA
The DNA here is from genome assembly GCF_947492645.1 of uncultured Pontibacter sp. GTDB lineage: Bacteria > Bacteroidota > Bacteroidia > Cytophagales > Hymenobacteraceae > Pontibacter. The sequence continues at coordinate 484,949 of NZ_CANLMZ010000001.1, forward strand.
TGCCGGCTTTGGTGGCGTTGATCATGGAGTTTACGATAAGGCTTGGCGGCACTTTACGAATACGCATGAATACCAGTTCCAGCAGGCCTACTCTTACTCCCGAAAACAGGGCGGTTATCCAGAGGCTGATCGGGACAAAGTATAAAAAGATGATTAGCAGGATAATACCGCCTGCTATTAAGAACAATAATGAGAAATTTTCCATCTGGGTTAGGTTAGCTTATATTCTTCTACTGTGATTTTATTATTGGTAAGTTTAATGATGCGAACAGGAGTATCGGGCGGAAGGAACTCGCCGTTGGTTTGTACCTCGTGGTGGCGTTCGGCAAACAGAGCAGTACCCTGGGGGCGTAGCGCTGATACTGTTTTCCCCATTTCCCCTACAGCTAAAGTATGCTGAAACTCATCGTTTACGCGGCTGCTGTGCCTGTCTTTCAAGGCAAAGCGCGTCCAGCTATCAGACCTGAAGCTATAGACAAAAGCCACAGCCGCAATAAGAACGGTGGTGGCAAGTATGGCATGCCCGGTACTGTTGCCTAGTGCAGCATATCCAATCCAGATGCCAATGCAGGTAAGCACAAAGCCCAGTATGCCCACAATGGTTGTGCCCGGCACAAATATCAACTCTACTACAATTAGCAGTAGGCCAATGCCGATAAGCAGAATAACTGTAATCCAGTCTAATAACATAAGTAGGGTGCTTGTGTAAGTAAATATAGCAATTAGGAGATAGAATTACGAATTAACTTCGTTTTAGCACCGCTTAATTTCTGCAGCAGGCAGGGCTGCCACAAAAGAAGTACGGTGCATTTATACTTTATTTACGGGTTAACCTGTGTCAAGTATAAAGCAAAAGCGCTGCTTCCCGTAACGAAAAGCAGCGCCTTTATAAGCTGATGATTACTCAGCGATAAGAAATGTTATATTTAATAAGCTTTAGCAAAGTATACGCGTTGCTTGCTTGGCTTTCCGGTTAGCATATCAACACCATCTTCTTCAGGCGTGTCCAAGGCAATGCATCGGATAGTGGCCTTTGTTTCTTCTTTTATGCGCTCCTCGGTTTCCGGAGTGCCGTCCCAATGGGCTAACACAAAACCACCTTTGTTCTCCAGTACATCCTTAAACTCCTCATACGTATCCACTTTAGTTGTATGCGTCTCACGGTAAGCAAGGGCTCTATCAAAGATATTCTTCTGGATCTCGTCAAGCAGCGCAGGTATATAATCGGCAAGGCCGGCAAACTGCTGTGTGCTTTTCTCTTTTGTATCGCGGCGCGCTATTTCTGCAGTACCGTTCTCAAGGTCGCGGGCTCCGATGGCAATACGCACAGGTACGCCTTTCAGCTCCCACTCGGCAAACTTATAGCCAGGGCGTTCAGTATCGCGGTTGTCATACTTTACGCTGATGCCCTTTGCCTCCAGCTCGCGCTTAAGCTGGTTTACTTTTTCGCTGATCTGGGCCAGTTGTTCTTCGCCTTTGTAAATAGGCACGATCACAACCTGTATAGGAGCTAAGTTAGGAGGAAGTACTAAGCCTTCGTCATCAGAGTGGGCCATTACCAGCGCACCCATCAAGCGTGTGCTTACGCCCCACGAAGTTCCCCATACGTGCTCCAGGCCACCTTCTTTCGTCGCAAACTTCACATCAAATGCCTTTGCAAAGTTCTGTCCTAAAAAGTGGGAAGTACCAGCCTGTAATGCTTTGCCATCCTGCATTAAGCCTTCGATGCAATAAGTATCCAAAGCGCCTGCAAAGCGTTCGCTAGGGGTTTTTACGCCACGTATTACTGGCAGGGCAATGTATTGCTCAGCAAAGTCAGCGTATACGTTCATCATTTTCACGGTTTCCTCTACCGCTTCCTCTGCAGTAGCATGTGCCGTATGGCCCTCTTGCCACAGGAACTCTGCCGTGCGCAGGAACAGGCGCGTGCGCATCTCCCAACGCACTACGTTTGCCCATTGGTTTATAAGCAGAGGCAGGTCGCGATAGCTTTGTATCCAGTTTTTGTAGGTGCTCCAGATGATAGCTTCTGAGGTTGGGCGCACAATAAGTTCTTCTTCCAGTTTGGCGGCAGGGTCAACGCGAAGTTTTCCTGGCTTATCTGGGTCTGTTTGCAAACGATAATGGGTTACAACCGCGCATTCTTTGGCAAAGCCCTCGGCGTTTTGCTCCTCAGCTTCAAACAAGCTTTTGGGTACAAAAAGCGGGAAGTACGCATTAGAGTGGCCGGTGGCCTTAAACATATCATCCAGCACACGCTGCATTTTCTCCCAAATAGCATATCCGTAAGGTTTGATAACCATGCAACCGCGTACCGCAGAGTTCTCTGCAAGGCCGGCTTTTTTTACCAGCTCGTTATACCATAAGGAGTAATCTTCGCTTCTTTTTGGTAACCCTTTGCTCATACTTAAAAAAAATTATACTATATCGCTTATAACTAATGTTTTTGGAATAATATTTGCTTGGTATATGCTCAGAGCAGCATATCATTCTTGCTCAAAATTACGTTTAATATATTATACTATTGATAAGGATTTGCGCACTTGTGTATTTATCTTTGATATAGAGGAAGTTTTACTACAGAGATGGCCATGAAAAAGTTTACGATACATACACTAGCCCCCGCTCTTGCGTTGCTGGCGCTAGGTTGCAGCAGCCCCACCGCTATGCAGTCTACAGAGTACGACGACATGTACTACAGCTCAGCAGACAAAACGCAGTACATAGAGCCGGAAGCTACAGCTTACAACGAGCTAAGTGAAGCAGACAGCGAGGCGCAAACACAGCAATATGCTGAAAGCAGCAATGCCGTTACAGAAGATTATTATGCTGATGAGTATTATGATGGCCGCGATTATAACCCGCGCGACAACTGGTACAGGCCAAATTATTCGTATGTTGATCCTTATTGGGGAAGCGCGTACACGCCTCGCCATTATGCCTACAGCCGCTACAGTTCGGCTTTTTATGATCCATTCTACGATCCTTTTTATGCTGATCCGTTCTTTTACGATCCTTTCTACCGCAGGCCTTACTGGGGCAGCGGCATTTCTATAGCCATTAGTTACAACTACGGCTGGGGAGGCTGGGGCGGACACCGCCCATACTACAGCCGCTGGTATGCTAATAACCCATACTATCATGGCTACTACGGCGGCTACAACAGCGGTTATTACGGTAACAACTGGTATTACGACAGGCCAGTAGTGATTGGTAACAGAGTTAAAACGCAGTACGGCCCGCGCGATGCCCGCGGAGCAGTAGTAACAGAAGGCACCAGGGGCAATGGCGGCAGGCCTAACAGAGGCGAAGCTTACCAGGGCGATGTAACCGGAACTGAGAATGCAAGGCCAGCGCGTCCGTCACGTTCAAGCGAGGCTGTAGTAGCTCCGGAGTCTGCTAACGAAGCCAAGCCATCGGTGCCAACACGCCCAAGCCGTACCGAATATTATGACCCAAGCAAGGGAAGAAGCCGCACCACGCGAGAGCCTGCAAATGTAGGAGGGCAGCAACAGCAGAACGAACGCCGAGCCGTTGAGCCAAGGCAGCAGCGCACTACACGTACCCGCGAGTATACGCCAACACCTAGGCAAACAGAAAGGCAGCAGATACGCCAGAACAATGTGCCACAGCAGCAGCAGCAACAGTCACGCCCGGCACCAAGCAGGCCAACTTTTGAGCAGCGCCGCGAGAGTCCTACGCCATCACGCTCTAGTGAGGTAAGGCAACAAAGCAACAATAACTCGTCGTCATCGGGAAGCAACAGCGGCCGCCCAAGAAGAGGACAATAAATCAGACACACCCCATGAACATACATAAGCTATTTTTAGCCAGCCTGGCACTTACGCTAGGCTGGGCTGGCAATGCCTTTGCTCAAAACGAGGTAGATGCCCTGCGCTATACACGATTAGGTATTACAGGTTCTGCACGTATACAGAGCATTGGTGGCGCACAATCGGCACTTGGAGCAGACATATCTACTATATCATCTAACCCGGCTGGTTTGGGCATGTTCCGCAGGTCGGAGTTTAGCATTAGCCCGGGTCTGCAGTTTAGTAACACACAAACAAAAGTTGGAGGCTTTACGCAGGCTACTGATCAAAATGCAGTAAGTATACCACATGCTGGTATTGTGCTAAGCAGCAGAAAAAATGATGAAGGAGCCGACTGGCGAGGTGCAAGTTTAGGCATCAGTTTTACAAGGCTAAACAACTTTAACCAACGCTTGTCCTATAGCAACACAGCCGCAGAAGACCAGTTAACTATAGTTGAGTATTTTGCGGAGCAGGCAAACCAGAATGGCAGAACATTACAAAGCCTGGACGATGAGTTTGCCAACGGGTTTACAACAATAGAGGGTTTGGCCTACGGTGCTTACCTGCTTGATGTTGTGGAAGACGAAAACGGAAATGAAATTGTAGTGCCGCTTTATAGAGAAGGGCAGGTGCTGGAGCGTGAGGATATCAGGCGTAGGGGTTCGCAAAACCAGTTTGACATTGGTGTAGGTACCAGCTATAAGGATAGGCTATACTTAGGGGCCTCCTTGGGTATAGTATCAACAAACTTTACGCAGGAAAGCGTTTACCGCGAATCAGAGACAAGCACCAATACTGCGTTTACAGACCTGGAGCTGCGTGATGAATTTACTACCCGTGGCGCAGGTATAAATCTTAAAGTAGGCGCTATCTTCAGGCCGATAGATGCGTTGCGTTTTGGTTTAACTTTACAAACGCCCACAGCTTATACATTTACCGACACTTACCAACGGGCACTTTATACATCTTACGACGATAAGCCTACAGACAGCGCGATAGAACTTCCGGGAGAGTTTACCTATAGCCTTGTTACTCCTTTTAGAGCAAGCGTGGGTGCTGCCGGTTTTATTGGCAAGTATGGCTTTATAACCGCCGATGTAGAGTTTGTGAATTACAGCAACATCAAGTTCTCTGAAAGCGAAGATGACTTTGCCTCCACCAGCGATTACTTTAATGATGTAAACAGCCGTATTTCAAACACCTACAAATCAGCGGTAAACTATAAGATAGGAGCTGAAGGCCGTGTAGATGTGTTTAGAGTGCGTGCAGGCTATGCCCATACCGGCGACCCTTATAAAAATGCCTCTTTTGACGGTGGTATAAATTCTTTTACAGCCGGTGCCGGCATCCGACTTAAAAATTATTCTGCCGACCTGGCTTATGTAAGAAGTGTGGGCAACAGCCGCTATTCCCCATTTGTGCTGCAAAACGGCGACCAGCCCGTAATTGATATTGAGGAGAAGCAGTCTACAGTTATGCTTACCTTCGGATACAACTTTTAATCTGTAACAGGTTTAGTTTAAAAGGCAGTCTGGTAAGGCTGCCTTTTTTTATACTTAAACAGAATTTTATACTTTTTGAGTACCGCCGTCCGTGGTTTTATGCGCTTTTTATGGCAAAACAATAATATTCTGATAAATTAGTAGGCTGAAATAAACACTAAACTAATCGCATGTATATCAAACTAAAAACAAACCTTTTGGCTGCTGCTCTCTTGTGCTTTGCCTTTATGGCGCAGGCACAGCAGAAAAAAGACATCACCCTGGAAGATGTGTACCGCAAAGGCACCTTCCGGGCGCAGTCTGTGTATGGCGTAAACTGGATGAATGACGGCCAGTTTTACAGCTCGCAGGTGCAGGATGAGCAGAACAAGGTAAACGACATTGTGAAGTATGATGTAACAACAGGTAAGCCTGTAAGCACTATCATTGAGGGTGAGAACCTTGTTGCGGAAGGAAGTACAACGCCGTTAAAGTATAGCGGCTATACTTTCAGCTCAGACGAAAAGAAAGTGCTTTTCTCTGCAGAGCGCGAGCAGATCTATCGTCGTTCTTCAAAAGCAGATTACTACATCTACGACATCGCCTCTAAAAAGCTTACCAAGCTAAGCAACGGTGGCAAGCAGATGTACGCTACATTCTCTCCGGATGCCAAGCGCGTTGCCTTTGCCCGCGACAACAACATGTTTGTAGTGGACCTGGGCAACATGAAGGAGACGCAGATCACCAGCGACGGTAAATTCAACTCTATCATCAACGGCTATGCAGACTGGGTGTACGAAGAGGAATTCTCTTTTGCGCAGGGCTTCCATTGGTCGCCGGACGGCAAGAAGATAGCTTTTTATACGTTTGATGAAACCAGCGTGCCGGAGTTTAACATGCAGATGTGGGGCGACCTTTATCCGCAGGATTACAAGTTTAAATACCCAAAGGCTGGCGAAGCTAACTCAAAAGTAAAAGTATCGGTATATGATGTAGCCAGCGGCTCAACCGTTAAAATGGATACTGGCAATGAGGCCGATATCTACATACCGCGCATCAAATGGACAAACAACCCAAACCTGTTGTCTATCCAGAAAATGAACCGCCTGCAGAACACGCTGGAGATACTGCATGCCAATGCTACAACCGGTAAGGCAGATGTTGTTCTGAAAGAGACTGATAAAGCTTACATTGATGTTACAGATGATTTGACTTACCTGAAAGACGGAAAGCATTTTATCCATAGCTCTGAAGTAAAAGGGTTTAACCACCTGTACCTGTACAACATGAGTGGCAAACTGGTGCGCCAGATCACGAACGGTAACTGGGAGGTAAGCAGCTACGTGGGCTACGACGAGAAGAACGATCGTTTATACTATATGTCTACGGAAGTGTCGCCGCTGGAGCGCCACCTGTACAGCATCAGCAGCAAGGGCAAGAAAAAGCAGCGCCTTACTACAGAGGCTGGTACATACAGCGTAAACATGAGTGATGACTACAAATATTACCTGGCTTACCACTCTGCCGCAAACGTGCCAACTACTGTAAGCTTGCATACTGCCAAAGATGGCAAGCTGATTAAAGTGCTGGAAGATAACCAGAAGCTGAAGAACACGCTGGCGCAATACAAGGTAGCTAAGCAGGAGTTCTTTGATATGAAAACTGCTGATGGCACGCAGTTGAACGGTTGGATGATCAAACCAACAGATTTTGACCCGAACAAAAAATACCCTGTGTTGATGTTTGTGTATGGTGGCCCAGGCTCGCAGACGGTAACTAACAGCTGGGGCGGCACCAACTACCTGTGGTACCAGGTGCTGGCTAACAAAGGCCTGATCGTGGTAAGCGTTGATAACCGTGGTACTGGTGCCCGTGGCGCTGAGTTCAAGAAATCTACTTACGCCAATTTGGGCAAGTATGAAATTGAAGATCAGGTTGAAGCCGCAAAGTGGCTTGGCAACCAGGCTTATGTAGATAAAAACCGCATCGGTATCTGGGGTCACAGCTTTGGCGGCTACATGACGTTACTGGGCTTAACAAAAGGCGAGGGCGTGTTTAGAGCAGGTATTTCGGTAGCGCCGGTTACAAGCTGGAGATACTACGACAGCATCTATACAGAGCGCTTCCTGAAAACACCACAAGAGAATGCAGCCGGTTACGACGATAACTCACCGCTTATGTTTGCTGATAAATTGCAGGGCGACCTTCTGCTGATCCACGGAACTGGTGACGATAACGTGCACTTCCAGAATGCGGTGGCGATGCAGGATGCTTTGATCAGCGCCAACAAGCAGTTCGAGAGCTTCTACTACCCGAACCGTAACCACGGTGTAGGTGGCGGCATTACTAGCTTGCACCGCTTTACCATGATGACGGACTTCTTACAGCGCAAACTGATAAACCCAACGGAGGTGAACCAGTAAGCAAAGTATAAGTATAAACCTAAGAAGGCCTGCCGGTAACGGTGGGCCTTTCTTTTTTGTACCTCTCTAAGCAACCTTATGCTTTAGCGCCTCATCTATAGCTACATACATCGCTGCTAAAGTATAAACTATGAAAAAAGTATTCTCTCTGCTGTTGCTGCTTTTTGTGGCCGCAAACGTAGCCTCTGCGCAAGAGGCACCGCAATCCAGGCTTTTCACGCCAGCGCAAATGCACCAGGACCTCGACAGCATGTATGCCTGGATTAATGCCACGCATCCCAATTTATACTTGCAGGTAAAAAAGGAAAAAGCTGACAAGGTATGGGAGCAGGCGAGGGCACAGCTAAAAAGGCCCATGACGCGGGTAGAGTTCGCTAAAATTGTTTTCCCGGTAACCTCACAGTACAAAGACGGGCACACCGGCTTAGGCTTTGATTTCTCAGATGAAGAGTTTCAGAAGTACTACGAGGAGGGAGGCCGGTTTTTCCCGTTGGGCGTGAAAGTGCAGGAGGGGCAGCTGTATGTTACAGAGGTAGCTAAGGGCCAAAGTATAAAACCAGGAGCAAGTATAACGAAAATAAATGGACGTAAAGCAGAAGAACTGGTGCAGGAAATGCTGCCTTACTGGCCTGCAGATAACAAACCTAACCAGGAAGCAACGCTAAGCAGGCTGTTTGGCTTTACGCTATGGTACTTATATGGCTGGGGCAATGACGTGGAGGTGGAGTATAGCAACTACGGTGAGCGCAAAAAGCAGGTGGCACAGCTGCAGGGAGTGGGCGAAGATACATTTTTCCATTACATCGGCTTCGGCTCCAGAGACTACAAACTGACTATACATGAGCAGGAGAGTCTGGCGGTGCTGGAGCTTTTCAATTTCAAACCAAAGATGAAAGAGTTAACTGCTTTCCTGGATTCCGCTTTTGCAGTACTGCAAGAGAGAAACATACAGCACCTGGCCATTGACCTGCGCAGGAGCGGAGGCGGTTACTCGGGTGTAGGTGCTAAGGTGTTACAGTATGTTACAGATAAGCCCTTTGATCTGACGGTGGCACGGGAGCAGTACCGTTCGTTGGTGCTGCCAAGCAAATCCTACAACAAAGGCTTCTATCAAAACAACATGGCCGCCTACGATGGCAAGTATGTAAACAACAGGTATAAATCAGTAGCACACCCACAGCAGCCTGAGCCACTAAAGAACCCGGAGCTGTTCTACGAAGGCAAAATATACTTACTTACCGCGCCGCGCACTTTTTCTTCGTCGCATATGATGGCAGCTGCGGTGAAGGGATATAAGCTAGCTACGGTTATAGGGGAGGCTACGGGTAACAACAATCATTTTATGGGTGAGGTAATAAACTTCCAACTGCCAAATACTGGTTGGTGGGGCATGTGCAGCACAGCGCAGTACTGGGCGGCGGGCATAACGGAGGCAACAAAGTATAAGGGTGTGCAGCCGGATGTAGAGGTAAAGCAAAGTATAAAAGACCTTGCCGCGGACAAAGACACGGTGCTGGAGTATCTGAAGGAAAGTATAAGAACAGGCAAGGTAGCTGCTGCAGAATAAAGTTGTAAGCTTCTGAAATGTAAAGGGTTAAAAATAAAAGCATAAATTTAACAGCTATTTTTGTGCATTACCTATCGCTATGCTAACACCTAAAACTATGAAAATTACCACGTTCTTTCTGCTGGCATTATGGCTGTGCGCTTTACAGGGTACAAACACCACCCGCGAACAAGCACTAGAAAGCCTGGCAAACGCCGAACGCGACTTCTCAGCCACCTCCCAGGCCGAAGGCCTGCACCAGGCTTTTGTGGCGTATATGGCCGATGATGGACTTGTATTTGCCCCGGCACCCACCAACGGGAAAAAACTACATGCCACAGCGCCGCCTAGTACTGCCTTGCTTACCTGGTACCCGGCTTATGCAGATATTTCCAGTTCTCTGGATTGGGGTTTTACAACGGGGCCATATCAGTTAAAAGCCACTCCAACGGATGATAAAATTGTAGGAGCAGGATTCTATTTGTCGGTTTGGCGAAAGCAGCCAGACGGCCAATGGAAAGTAGCGATTGATATGGGCAATTCATTCTCGCCAAACCTGCTGAAAACAGAAACCTATAAGCCGGCAGCACCTGGAGCAAGCAGCATTTCCAAAGGCACTCAAGAAAATCTGTTGGCAAAGGATGTGCAAAAAGTACAGCCTTATGATGCCGAAACTATCATTTACCGCCACGAGGAGTACCCACACAAGTATAAAAACGGTACAATTGAGCCAGCGGCAAGTATAACTTATACTAACCTGGGGCACGAGCTTTCTCCGGCCGAAGACATGGCTTATACTTATGGCAGCTATACCCATAACGTAGGCGAAAAAGCAGAGAAAGGGCATTACCTGAAAGTATGGAAAATGCTGGACGGACAATGGAAGTTAGCGGCACACAACCTGGTACCTGACAGAAAGTAGCGCAACTACTTACCTACCAACCTTGCCAGGCAAGTATACAGGTACTGTTTTTCCTGTTCATCAACGGGTAGCTTATTAATGTGGGCGTGCAACTGTGCAATTGTAACGCTGGCGCTTGCTGGTGCTGTATTAGTATATGTGTGCAACTCATTAGAAAGGGCCTGTATCTGTGTGGCTACCTGGTCGGCGTTGGTAGTAAACTGGTTTAAAAGCCAAAGCAGTCTGTTCAATAATTCGCTTGGTTCCTGAACGGGGTACCGTATGCAATGGTCTATTTCACTCCAGCCTTCCTCAAACAAGGTTTTTACCTGAATCTCCGCAAAATACTGCTGTTTATTGGGCTTTACCCTGACGATAAAATGCTCTGCTTTATACCCTTTCAGGTTGATCAGTACTTTATACTTAAGTGCTTCAAACTGCTTGGCCTCTACTGTGTCTTTGCTTTTCAGGTAAGCGTATGGCTCCCGCTTTAGCTCCCACAATTGCTGTATGTGCTCGCCAATGCCCTGCCAGGATTCTTTGTAGAGATGCAGTAGGCGCACGCCAATCAGGTCGTTTATAAACTCGAGGTAGTTGGCGGCGGTAAAGTTACGGTGGGGGTACTCCTTCTTTTTGCGCAGAATCTTTTTGAGCAGGTGCAGCGGCTCTTTTACACGGTAGCGCACCGCATGCACATCCTTTTGCCGTTTCAGGGTGTTTGCCAGCAGCAGACCGATATCCTCCAGCTCATTAAGGCGGTAAATGTAATCGTTGTAGATGGTTACCAGTTCCTGCGCCTCTATACCCTGCTTGTGCAGCTCTTCCGCACTTGTATCAAGTATAGAAAGTATAAAAGGTAAGGTAGCTCTCTTAAAACCGCTGTTTATGCCCATTACAAAGAGGCGTTACTCTGCCCCTAATGAAGGTATAATCGTATTTGCAGCTAAATGTTGCAGTTTATCGCCTTGGCCGGGCATACTTTCTGCTTATTATTCTTTCAAACCCAACTGCGCATTAATGAGCGGCGTTTTTGGAGCCAGAAAAAAACCGGTAAGGCTGGCAAACATTATTGGTATAAACTGGTGAAAGCCTGTTAAAGTAGATAGTAGGATAATCGTGCTGATAGGCGTACGCGTAACACAGGCATTGATCGCAGCCATGCAACTGACAAGTATAAGCGGCAGGTTCTGCCCCGGAAAGATAGTATGAACAATCATGCCCACCGTAGCACCGACAAAAAAGAGCGGAATGATAAAGCCGCCGCGCCAGCCGGAGGTAACTGTGAAGGCAATAGCCAGTATTTTAGCAACTAAAAGTATAACCAGAAACTCCAGCGTAAATTTCTCTTCCAGCAGTATATTCAGCTCATCGTGGCTGAAGTAGCGTGAAAGCGGCACGTAGTAGGCAATGGTGCCAATCAGCAAACCTCCAACAGCCATCTTAACATAAATGGGCACATTAAACTTTCGGAACATAAACCGGCATTGGCGCACAGTAAAAATAAACAGCCACCCTGCTGCCGTGCCTGCCAGGGCGTAGAGTATAGCGTAGAAGAAATCGTTAAGCTCGGGTGTGGAGTAAACCGGAAAATTCCAGGTAGGGCCGATGCCAATGTGCGTGATAAGGATAAAGATGACATAGCTGGAGCAACTGGCCACAAAAGCAGGTATTAGTGCCTGGTAATACTCTACCACATGCTTGTGGTGCAGGATTTCGAGGGCAAACAAGGTGCCGCCCAGCGGTGCTCCAAACAATGCCGTGAACGCGGCAGCCATACCGGCTATTGTTAGCGAGCGCAGGTCTTCGCCTCGTATTTTAAGCTTTTTGGCAATCCAGGTGCCCGTAGAGCCCACTACCTGCACCAGCGGTGCTTCTGGCCCGGCACTTCCGCCGCTGGCAATGCAAAGCCACGACGACAGGATCATAGACGGATTGTTCTTTGGTTCCAGGTGGCCGCCTTTAAAGCGGATATTGTTCACGATAAGGTCCATTTCGCCCGGATCGCCGAGTTTATGGATGATGAAGCCTGCCAGTAAGCCAGCGCCAGCCATAAGTGGTATCACCCAAAGCCCCTGCACCGGAGCCAGAAAATGAAGAAATCCCTCCAGCACCGTCCAGTAAAAGCCGGCGATTATACCTCCCACAATACCAATAGCCACCCACAGCAAAAATATCTTGCTGAACACAAAGGGGTTGAACTGTAGCGGATAGTTTAGCTGGTTACGCAGCGTAACGGCCAGTCGTCTTCTCTTAAAGTCCATCCTGCAAAAGTACGCAGAAATGCAGAGGCAGGTAAAGGAGAATTCAAATCAAAGTATTAAGCTGCTATTTACAGGGCAGTAAGATCTGCTGTATATACCTGTTGTTTACTGCTGTGCTCTAAATAACAGGTATATACAGCCAAAGTATACTTACAACTTCACGCAAATATTTTGGGGCTCGGTAAAGAAGCGCAGTGCCTCAAAACCGCCTTCGCGGCCCACACCTGAGTTTTTCATGCCACCGAAAGGCGTGCGGAGATCGCGCAGGAGCCAGGTGTTTATCCAGATGATGCCCGAATGAACCTGGTGTGCCACGCGGTGTGCCCGTTGCAAATTACTTGTCCAGATAGTGGCAGAGAGGCCATAGTCGGTGCAGTTGGCGTATTGGATCACTTCCTCTTCGGTATCAAAAGGCATAAGCGTAACTACAGGGCCGAAGATCTCCTCGGTGTTGGTGCGGCAGTTGTAAGGCAGGCCTTCGATTATAGTTGGTGCTATAAACCAGCCTTTGCTGCAACGGCCTTCTACCTGTACCTGGTGACCACCGGTGAGTATAGTCCCGCCTTCCTGCTTGGCCAACTCAATATAAGAAAGCACTTTTTGCATGTGTTGCTCCGATACCACGGCGCCCAGTTTAGAACCTTCTTCCATCGGATCCCCCACTTTCATAGCCTTTACTTTCTCCACAAAAGCATTTCTAAACTTCTCATACATAGGCCGCTCGATAAAAATTCGGGAGCCGCACAGGCAAATCTGGCCTTGGTTGGCAAAGGACGAGTGTATGGAAGTATGAAGTGCGTTATTAAAATCGCAATCAGCAAAAATGATGTTTGGGTTTTTACCACCTAACTCTAACGACAGTTTTTTGAACATTGGAGCCGCCGTAGCCGCTATAGTTCGTCCGGTGGCGGTTCCACCCGTAAACGAGATAACCGGCACTTTCGGATGCGCCGTCATGGCAGCGCCAACTTTATGCCCGTAGCCATGCACAATGTTCAAAACACCGGCCGGTAAACCCGCTTCAATACAGATCTCTGATAACAGGTAGGCCGTCATGGGCGTAACTTCGGATGGCTTGGCTACCACACAGTTTCCAGCTGCCAGGGCAGGCGCAATTTTCCAAGTGAACAAGTATAACGGTAGGTTCCAGGGAGAGATACAGCCCACCACGCCATGCGGATGACGGACCGTATAATTGATGGCATCGGTACCTTCCATGTAATGCGCTTCGGAGGCAAAGTGCTGAATAGCCGTGCCGTAAAAGCGCATGTTGCTACTAGCCCGCGGAATATCCACAGACTTCGCCAGCTTTAGTGGCTTACCATTATCTACAGATTCTGCTTCAGCCAGTTGCTCCAGGTTCTTATCAATCAGATCGGCAATGCGCATCATAATCTGCCCGCGCTTTTCGGCTGGCGTTTTAGACCACGCCGGGAAAGCTGCCAACGCCGCCTGCACCGCCTGCTCTACATCCTGCTCATCCGAATCGGGGATAAGTGAGTATACTTCGCCAAGCGCCGGGTTATAGTTGTCGATGTACTGCCCGGCCACAGGCATTACCAACTGGCCGTTTATATAGTTATGTATGTGCTGCACTATAATTTGCAATTATGAATTAGAAATTATGGAGAGACTGTGCTGATCAAAAAATTAAAAAACAACAATCTTACAAGCACCCTGTTCTGCCACCATCTACCGGTACATTTATACCATTAATATAAGCAGCGGCAGGTGTAGCCAGAAATGTGGCGGCGGCGGCAACTTCTTCGGGCTCGGCAAAACGACGAGCAGGTATCTCCTTCATCATCTCTTCTTCCACGGAATCTACTTCAGTAGCGGTTTTCTTTGCTTTGTTCTCGATGATGGATTCCAGGCGGCCGGTACGGGTAGCCCCGGGCAATACATTGTTTACCGTGATGCCATACTGCCCCAGCTCGTTAGCCATGGTTTTAGCCCAGCTTGCCACAGCCCCACGGATGGTGTTGGATACTCCCAACCCATGTAGCGGCTGCTTTACCGAGGTACTGATGATGTTGATAATGCGGCCATAACCAGCATTTTTCATAAGCGGAATAACTGCCTGCGCCAACGTGTGGTTGTTGATCAGGTGCATGTTAAAAGCGTTCAGAAACTCCTCTGGTTTGGCATCCACAATTGGTCCGCCTGCTGGTCCGCCGGTATTGTTTACAAGTATGTGCACAGCCTCTTGTTGCTTAGCATATACTTCCAGCTTTAGGGCTACATCTGCTGTATTGGCAAAATCAGCTATCAGGTAATCATGTTTTTGGCCTTTGCTGTTGTCTAGTTCCTGTGCAGTTGCCTTTAGTTTATCCTCATTGCGAGCAACCAGCGTTACATGCGCACCCAATTGTGCTAGCTCTACAGCAATGGCTTTGCCTATACCTTGCGTGCTGCCGCACACGATGGCTCTTTTATCAGTCAGGTCTAAGTTCATAAGCTAAATGTACGCAAAAGGCTTTAAAACTGAGTAGCAGAAATATAAATGGTTTATACGGAGATTACCGTTTTTGCCGGCTTTTGCGTACCTTCAAATTATAAACCTCAGAACTAAAACTATGGCCATACAACGCGCTTTCAACTTCAAAAAATGGATTGATGAACACCGCCACTTGCTTAAGCCGCCTGTTGGTAACCAGCAGGTCTTTAAAGGCAACGACGATTTTATTGTGATGGTGGTGGGCGGACCCAATGCTCGTAAAGATTACCATTACGACGAAGGCGAAGAGTTTTTCTACCAGCTGGAAGGCGATATCACCCTAAAGATTATTGAGGACGGTAAGCCTGTTGACGTTGAGATAAAAGAGGGGGAGATTTTTCTGCTACCGCCCAAAGTGCCCCACTCGCCGCGCCGCCCCGCTAATACTGTAGGGCTTGTAATAGAGCGTTACCGTAAGGCAGGTGAGAAAGATGGCTTTATGTGGTTCTGCGAGAACTGCGATAATAAATTGTACGAAGAGTATGCCGACGTTACCGATATTGTAGAGCAGCTGCCTAAGATCATGAATAAGTTTTGGGAGAGCGAAGACCTGCGCACCTGTAAAGTGTGCGGTACTGTAATGGAGCCACCAACTAAACCAGTAGAGGCCGCTGAATAAACAAAAGCCTTCTCTTGCATAACCTCCCGTGCCGCCTAACAAATGCGGTGCGGGAGGTTTATACTTTAAGGTTATACAATTAATATTTCAGATGCACCCGGAGATCACCACAGAAAGACTAAAGCTGCGCCTTATTCAGCCTTCCGACGCCAGGTTTATACTTCAGGGCCTATCAGATGGGCAGGTAACGAGGTATTATGCAGTACACTACGATACCATGGAAGCTGTGCAGGAGCAGATGCGGTTTTATGAGCAACTCCTACAGGAAGGTACGGGGGCCTGGTGGGGCTTTTCTTTGAAAGATGATGATCAATTAATAGGAGCCTGTGGCTACAGCAGTTTAGAAAAAGAGCATCGGAAAGCAGAGATCGGCTTCTGGTTATTACCTGCCTACTGGGGCAAAGGCTATATACCGGAAGCTGCCAGGGCAATTGTAAAGTATGGCTTCGAAAGTATGAACCTAAACCGAATCGAGGCTATTGTAGAGGGCGGTAACGAGCAGTCAGAGCAGGTGCTAAAGAAGATCGGCTTTGCTTACGAAGGCAGGTTGCGGGAGCGGGAAATCAAAAATGGCCAGTACATAGACCTGATCTACTACAGCATCCTGAAAGAAAAATAACAGCAAAAACAGTATTGTTGCGTTAAGCTTTTGCGCCAGATCGTGCGTAGAAAGTATAAAATGCTTATATTGTTGGATTGCTTAATTCAGCCGTACGCCGCAAAGCAGCATTTTTGTTTGTTTACTACCATGCAAGAAAATAAGCCTACATCGCCCATACTTACAGACCATGATCTGCTGAAGATTGACATTCACACCCACATTTTGCCAGCCACCTGGCCTAACCTGCGGGAGCGTTATGGCTACGGAGGCTTTATCAGGCTGGAGCACCACAAGCCCTGCTGTGCCCGCATGATGATGGACGATAAGTTTTTCCGGGAGATACAAGACAATTGCTGGGACCCAAAAGTACGCATGCATGAGTGCAGCCAGCACAAGGTGGGGGTGCAGGTGCTAAGCACAGTACCGGTTATGTTCAACTATTGGGCTAAAGCCGAGCATACGTACGATCTCTCCAAATTCCTGAACGATCATATTGCCGGCATTGTGGCAGACTATCCGGATCGCTTCATTGGCCTTGCTACTTTGCCTATGCAGGATGCGGGCCTGGCTATAAAAGAGCTGGAGCGTTGCGTTAAAGAGCTAGGTATGCCAGGCGTGCAAATCGGATCGAACATAAATGGCCTGAACCTGGATGCAGCGGAGCTTTTCCCCATCTTTGAGGCTGCCCAGGACTTAGGAGCCGCCATATTTGTGCATCCCTGGGATATGCTGGGCAAAGACCGCACAGGAAATTACTGGATGCCTTGGTTAGTGGGTATGCCAGCCGAAACTACAGTAGCCATCTGTTCTATGATTTTTGGCGGCGTGCTGGAACGGCTGCCAAAACTGCGTGTAGCCTTTGCACATGGCGGTGGTTCATTTCCGGCTACCATAGGGCGTATTGCCCATGGTTTTGAAGTGCGTCCTGATCTTTGCGCAATCGATAACAATGTAAATCCACGCGAATACCTTGGCAAATTTTACTTCGACTCGTTGGTGCACGACCCGCTGGCGCTAGAGTACCTGGTAAAACTGGTAGGTGCCAATTGCATTGCCTTGGGTACTGATTATCCTTTCCCGCTTGGAGAGCTGGAGCCTGGTAAACTTATAGAATCTATGCCCTACGACATGGCTACAATAGAGCGGATGCTTAACGGCACAGCATTGGAATGGCTTAACCTGAAAAAGGAGCAGTTTGTCGGGGGTAGCATTAAAGCCAGGGCTGCAGTATAATTATCTGTTGCTTGCTAATTTCCCAAACACCAGGCAATCCATGAATTTGTCATCTACCCGGTAATAATCTCTGAGAAGAGCTTCCTGCTTAAACCCTGTCTTTGATAAAAGGTGAGCTGAAGCCGCATTTGATGGTTTCACGAAAGCCTCTATTCTATTGAAGCCCACACTATCAAACCCATACTTCAAAACTGCACCTAGCACATCTGTCATAATGCCTTTGTTCCAGAAAGTCGGGTGCAGTAAATAACCTAGTTCTGCTACCTGGCTGGTGCTGTCAATCTTCCAGAAGCCAACATGGCCTATAAGTTGTTGCGTTGCTTTTTCTGCGATAGCCCAGTTTATGCCGGTCTGTTCTTTAAAGCTTTGCTGCAGGTGCCGGATTATCTCTGCAGTTTGCTTAAGTGTCTCCGCGTTTTTCCTGAAAAGATGCTCATTTACCTGCTCATTGTTGCGGAGTTGGTTAAGTGCAGCAGCATCGGCTGCCGTGTACTGCCTTAATACAAGTTGGTCTAAATGTAATTCAGGGAAGTTATCCGGGAGGTACAAGTTGCGTATGGCGTACATCTAAGTATGGGTTAAAGTATAGTTAAATAACTTAGTAGTATAGCAAATAAATTAATGGCAAGGGCAGCCATGTTGCGACACTTAAAAACAAATCAGCCCAAATTCTTATCTTCGCAAGATTAAGAATACATAGCTGACAACATCGGCTTTAACATAAACGAATCCGCGCGAAATGAAATATCAAAATACCCTTGCTTTTGCACAGGAGCAGGACCAGCAAGACCCATTGCACTACCTTAAAGAGCGCTTTTACGCTCCGCAGATAAACAAACAGGATGCTATTTATTTTTGCGGCAACTCGCTGGGGCTGCAACCGAAGTCTGCTCAGATGTACATTGATAACGAGATGTATAAATGGGCAAACCTGGCTGTAGAAGGCCACTTTAAAGGCGAAGAACCCTGGTTCGACTACCATAAGCTGTTAACTGCCGGAGCAGCCCGTGTGGTAGGTGCCCAGGAAAATGAGGTGGTTATCATGAACCAGCTGACTGTTAATCTGCACCTCATGCTAGTGTCTTTCTACAGGCCGGAGGGCAAGCGTTACAAAATTATTACAGAGGCCGGGGCTTTCCCGTCAGACCAGTACGCCCTTGAGACACAAACCAAGTTTCATGGTTATAACCCGGATGAGGCAGTAATAGAGTTGTTTCCGAGGGAGGGGGAGCACACGCTGCGCACCGAAGACATCATCCAAAGTATAAAAGAGCATGGCGATGAGCTGGCATTGGTGATGATGGGCGGCATTAATTACTACACTGGGCAAGTATTTGATATGGAAGCTATCACCAGAGCTGGCCATGCAGCCGGTGCTGTAGTAGGTTTTGATCTGGCGCACGTGGCCGGCAACATACCCGTTAAGCTACACGACTGGAATGTTGACTTCGCGGTATGGTGTACTTATAAATACCTGAACTCTGGCCCAGGCGGTACGTCTGGTGTGTTTGTGCACGAGCGCCACGGTAATAACCCGGACCTGCCACGCTTTGCGGGCTGGTGGGGCCACGATGCCCAGGCACGTTTCCAGATGCGTAAGGGCTTTGTGCCGATGCAGGGTGCCGAAGGCTGGCAGCTGAGCAATGGGCAAATATTGCCATTTGCTGTACACCGTGCCTCTTTAGAGTTATTTGATGAGGCTGGCATGGAGAACCTGCGTGCTAAAAGCGAAAAGCTTACCGGTTACCTGGAGTACCTGATAGACGATGTGCATGCCGGTAAAGATGTAATGGAAATGATAACGCCCCGCGACCCCCAAGCACGAGGCTGCCAGATTTCTCTGCTGGTAAAGAAAGATGCCCGCGTGTTATTCGATAAACTGATGGAGGCGGGCATTATTGTAGACTTCCGCGAACCCAATGTGATTCGTGTGGCGCCTACACCGCTTTACAACAGCTTTGAGGAAGTATACCGTTTTTCTGAAATTTTGCATGAGTGCCTGCAGGCGCATTAAGAGATACTGTAAAGTATAAGCGGATTACTCGCTCTTTAGTAGGTTATCCACTTTTTTAAGTTTAAAAGCTAAAGTCTTTTATCCCCTTAAAGCAATTTTAAGTATAAAGGGCTAATCAGAACCACAAAGGCACAATGAGTCTTACCATAGAGGATATATTATTAGGTGCATCTGTTCTTCTGCTAGTGAGCATTATCATTAGCAAGAGCCTGGGGCGGTTTGGCGTACCTGCGCTTATTCTGTTTTTGGCGGTAGGCATGCTGGCTGGTTCCGAGGGAATTGGCAACATCCACTTCAACGACCCTGACGCGGCAAGATCTTTAGGTACGGTGGCGCTTACACTTATACTTTTTTCAGGTGGCGTGGATACACGTTGGGAAAGCACCAGGCCTGTGCTTTGGCGTGGTGTTACCCTTTCTACTTTAGGCGTATTTATTACAGCCATGCTGCTAGGGGCCTTTGTAAGCGTTATTTCTGATTTTACTTTACTCGAAGGATTGCTGCTTGGCTCTATTGTGTCGTCTACGGATGCGGCAGCGGTGTTCTCAATACTTCGTTCTAAAAACATAGGCCTGAAGCACAACCTACGGCCAACCCTGGAGCTTGAGTCGGGCAGTAACGACCCAATGGCTTACTTCCTGACCATCAGCTTTACGTTTTTGCTGACAAACGAAAATGCCACTATCTGGCAATTGGTACCTATGTTTTTTCTGCAGATGTCTATTGGCGCTGTGGTAGGAGTGCTAATGGGGCGTGTGATGGCCTGGGTAATAAACCGTATTATGTTAGAGCAGGAAGGGCTATATCCGGCCTTAACGCTGGGAATGGTCATCTTTACCTACGCCTTTACAAGCCTTATCAGCGGCAACGGCTTTTTAGCGGTGTATGTGGCAGCAGTTATACTTGGCAACCGGAATTTTATCCACAAAAGCAGCCTGGTTAAATTTTACGATGGTGTAGCGTGGCTCATGCAGATCCTGATGTTCCTGACGCTGGGGCTGCTGGTGTTCCCATCCGAAATGCTACCTGTATTGGGTACAGGGCTTCTTGTATCGCTGTTCCTGATATTTGTAGCCCGCCCGGTAAGTGTATTCGTAAGTATGGCTTTTTTTAAGGCCTCAGTTAAAGAAAAGCTGTACGTTTCGTGGGTGGGGCTAAGGGGGGCTGTGCCTATTGTGTTTGCTACCTTCCCTCTGCTGGCTGGTGTAGAGAAGTCGAACATGATCTTTAACATTGTGTTTTTTATCGTGCTTACCTCGGTTATGCTGCAGGGCACCACACTTACACTTGTGGCGCAATGGCTGGGTCTTAGTGAGCGCGATAAAACCCTGAAACGCATAAAATTAGGCGAGGAAATGGGCTACGATGTTAAAAATGCGCTGGTAGAGGTGGAGCTGCGAAGAGACAGCACGGCCATAGGTAAGTCTATAGTAGAATTGCAGTTTCCCAGAACGGCGCTGATTGTGCTGATAGACAGGGCAGGCAAATACGTAACCCCCAACGGGGCAACCGTACTGCTAGCCGGTGATAAGCTGTTGGTGATGATAGACAATGACGACGAGTTGGAGAAAGTAAACCAGGCCCTGGGGTTAACGGAAAGCAAAAATGTATAGAAAGCGTGAGGGCGGCAAAACTAGTTTTGCCGCCCTCACGCTTTCTATACTTGTACCTTAATTTAAACTTTCAGCTTATCCGAAGCTACGTTCTCTGATTGCTCTTCTCTGAACGTTTTCATGCGGTTAAAGTAATCTTTGGCAGCCGCTTTTACTTTTGGCGAGAGCAGCAATGCCGATACCATGGTCGGAATAGCCATCATGGCATACATGCCATCAATCAGAGCTAAAACAGCTGTAATAGAGGCTACTGCGCCAAAGATGATCGTGCACACATAAAAGTAGTTATAGTAGTGTTTATACTTTGCCCCAAAAAGAAAGCTAAAGCATTTGGTACCATAGTATGAGTAGGAGAACAGCGAAGTAAAGGCAAATATCAGCACACAAAGCACAAGCACATAACTTCCAATGCCAGGCATTGCCGAATTAAATGCGTAGGCTGTCATACTTACACCGTTGCCATCAGCGCTTTGCCAGGCACCTGTAAGTATAATTGCCAGGCCAGTAAGCGTACAAACCACCAGCGTATCAATAAACGGCCCTAGCATTGCCACCAAACCCTCGCGAATTGGCTCGTCGGTTTTAGCGGCACCATGCATCATAGAGGCTGTACCAATGCCGGCCTCGTTAGAGAAAGCAGCTCTGCGCGCGCCTGCAATTATAATAGCACCCACAGCACCGCCCAACACAGCATTCGCCGAAAAAGCATCCTCGAAAATCAATCCGAAGGCACCCGGTATGTTTGTGTAGTTAACAGCCATGATGTAAAATACGGCCAGCATATATAGCACCACCATACTTGGCACCATTTTGCCGGCCACATGGCCAATGCGCTTTATACCTCCGAAAATAACCAACGAGGTAATTGTTACAAGGATAAGCCCAATGCCCAGGTTCCAGGCAAACGGGTTTGTAGTGGCAATGCCGTTTGGTATTAAAACAACTTCGCGGATAACCTGTGTTAGCTGGTTGCTTTGGAAAATAGGGAGGGTGCCAAATAAGCCGGCTATAGCGAAAAACATGGCCAGCGGCTTCCATTTCTGCCCCAGGCCCTCCACAACTACATACATTGGCCCGCCTTCTATATGGCCGTTGGTGTCGCGGCCACGGTACATAATGGCCAGCGAGCAGGTAAAGAATTTGGTAGCCATGCCCACAAAGGCACTTACCCACATCCAAAATAAAACGCCAGGGCCGCCAAGCGCTATGGCTACAGCCACACCACTAATGTTACCCATGCCAACAGTCGCAGCCAGGGCACTCGAGAGCGCCTCAAAGTGGTTAATGTCGCCGGGGTCGTTTGGGTCGTCATACTTTCCGCGTAGCACATTAATGGCATGCCCCATATACCGGAAAGGCAAAAAGCCTGAGTAGAACATAAAGTAAAAACCACCGCCCATCAATAGTATAAGCAGCGGTAGTCCCCAGGCCGCATCGCTGAACGCGACTAATATCTTTTCTAATGCTTCCAAATCTGATAAGTATACTTTTATGTAAGGTACAAATATAGGCACGAATCACAAAAAGCACATCTGTTGTTACAGCAGGTTTTACTTTAGACTAAGGCATACTGGTGCAGTTTTAAGGCGGGAGTACGGGGGCAAGCGTGTAATTATGGTTAGCCAGGCTAATTTAAAACCTTATACTTTGAACTATTGTACTATACAGGAGCCTGCTGCAGGCGCGTCTATCTCTATCTTCGGACACTATATACTATGAATTTATCTGAACTTATAAATAATCAATTTTACGAATTTGCACTCATTATTTTCCTGGCAACGCTGGTTGGGGCAATAGGCAGGGTGCTGCGTCAGCCCCTTATCGTGTCATTTATTGCGGTCGGCATCATCGTAGGGCCTTCTGTTTTAAACCTGCTGAACTCTGAAAGGGAGATAGGCTTGCTGGCTGAGATGGGCATAGCCATACTTTTGTTTGTAGTAGGCCTGAAATTGGATATTAACCTGATTAAATCAACTGGAAAGATTGCGCTGCTTACAGGCTTAGGGCAGGTAGCTTTTACTTCCGTATTTGGATATGTGATAGGCTTGTTATTAGGGTTTTCGCACATGGTGTCGCTCTATATTGCTGTGGCGCTCACTTTCTCCAGTACCATCATCATTGTTAAGCTGCTCTCTGACAAAAAGGAAATTAACATGTTGCATGGCCAAATTGCGCTTGGCTTCTTGATTGTGCAGGATATTGTGGTTGTAATTGTGATGATTGTGCTGTCGGCGCTGGGGGCAGAGAGCGAACGCTCAGTAGGCATGGACCTGGTGTTGGTGTTCGGGAAGGGAGTAGCCATGTTTGCTATTGTGGCGTTACTGATGAAATACGTGATACCTCGGGTAACACATTTTTTGGCTGACACACAGGAGCTGCTAGTGCTTTTCTCTATTGGATGGGCTATACTGTTGGCTGCTCTTGGTGATTACTTAGGCTTTAGTAAAGAGGTGGGTGCGTTTTTAGGAGGTATTTCGCTGGCATCTACCCAGTACCGCGAGGTGGTAAGCGGCAGGCTTACAAGCATACGCGACTTCCTGCTGCTGTTCTTTTTCCTGGACCTGGGCTCACAGCTCAACTTAGGGATCATGGGAGAGCAAATCATCCCTTCCGCTATTTTTTCTGTATTCGTTTTAGTTGGTAATCCTATTATAGTACTGATTATAATGGGCTTTATGGGCTACCACAAGCAAACATCATTTAAAGCGGGCCTAACAGTAGCGCAGATTAGTGAATTCTCGCTTATACTTGCCAACATGGGCATGGAAGCCGGCCATATAGATGAAGAAGCGATGGGCTTGATCACTTTGGTAGGCTTGATTACAATTACGCTGTCTACCTACATGATTATGTACTCGGATCAGCTTTTTAAGATATTAGCTCCGATGCTAAGCGTTTTTGAGAAGAAGAAGCCATCTAAACCGAAGGAACTGGAGGACAAAGGAGAAAAAATAGATGTGCTTATTTTTGGACTAGGGCACTATGGGGAGCGGATTGCAACAGCCTTAAATGACCATGACCTTACGTATTTAGGCGCAGATATAGACCCGGCGGTTGTTAACCATTGGAAGAACGCGGATTTAAAAGCAGTTTATTGCGATGCCGAGGACCCTGACCTGATGGAGGTACTGCCTTTGCATAAATCCGGCAATGTGATAAGCACACTTTCTGATGTGAATACAAACATTAGATTGCTTAAAGTTTTACGACACAACCACTACAAGGGCCGCATTGCGCTTACAGCTCATACACCTGAGGCCGCTGAAATGCTGCGCGAGGCAGGTGCAAAATACGTACTGCAGCCTTACCGGGACTCAGCAGAGGGGGTGGCCGATATGTTTGCAGGGAAAGCGCAAAAGGATAAAGAAAAAGGCAAAAAAAATGTGAGCGAAAGCAAGAGTTCAGATGGAGGGTCATAAAATGCCAATGGTTAGATTGCCCTTTCCCGATGCCGAAGTATACTTCGAACCTCACTTCTTTACCGAAGAAGAAAGTGATTTATACTTTAAAGAATTGATGGGTGAGGTAAACTGGCAGCAGGAAAGTATAAAAATGTTTGGGAAAGAGTTGCCTATGCCGCGCCTGACGGCATGGTACGGCGACAAAGGCTATACTTACTCGGGGCTGCACAACAAGCCGCAACCGTGGCTGCCTGTATTGCTGCAGTTAAAGGAGAAAGTAGAGCAGGCAAGCGGCCATACTTACAATAGTGTGCTGCTAAACCTGTACCGTAGCGGGCAGGACAGTATGGGCTGGCACTCTGATGACGAGGCAGCGCTGGGACAGGAGCCAAGTATAGCCAGCCTCAACTTTGGGGGCGAACGTAAATTCAGTTTCAAACACAAATACAGGAAAGACACTAAGCCGCAAAGTATAAACCTGAGCCACGGTAGCCTGCTGCTGATGCAGGGGCCCACACAGCACTACTGGCTGCACCATGTTCCTAAAACAGCCCGCGCCGTAGAACCACGTATAAACCTTACCTTCCGGAAAGTGGTCAGGTAAAGGCTTGCCATTACCACCCGGAAATCTTTACTTTACAAGATACATTAGCGCATCACCTTTAAACTATGACTGAACAAAAGAACATCGCTATAATGGGAGCCGGATTGGTAGGTTCGTTGCTGTCTCTGTACCTGGCTAAGCACGGCCACAAAGTTGATGTGTACGAACGCCGCCCCGACATGCGAAAAACAATCATAGATGGTGGCCGCTCTATCAACCTGGCCCTGAGTGAGCGCGGTTGGCGTGCCTTGCGCGGAATTGGCATTGAAGAGGAAGTGCGCAAAGTGGCGATACCGATGCATGGGCGCATGATGCACGATGAACAAGGCAACCTTACTTTCCAGCCTTATGGCAAAGAGGGGCAATCGATCTACTCTGTATCACGGGGAGGTTTAAATGCCGCTTTGATGAACCTGTCGGAGCCAAACGAGCTGATAACCTACCACTTCAGCCAGCAGGCCCTGGACGTAAACCTGCGCGCAAACGAGGTGCAACTGCGCAATACTGAAACCGAAGAGATAGAAACGATTACGCCCGACCTTATTTTTGGCGCTGACGGAGCTTTTTCGGTAGTGCGAAGTGCTATGGTAAAAACAGAGCGCTTTAATTACGAGCAGTCTTACCTGGAGTATGGCTATAAAGAGTTAACTATACCTGCTGGGCCGGATAATAGCTGGCTACTGGAGAAAAACGCTTTGCACATCTGGCCACGTGGCAATTACATGATGATTGCGCTGCCTAACATTGACGGTAGCTTTACCTGTACCCTATTTTTCCCTTACGAAGGCGAGCGTTCTTTTGCAGCCATCAAAACAGATACAGAGCTGCTAAATTTCTTTCTGGAGGTTTTCCCGGATGCCGTGCCGCTGATGCCAAACCTGGCAGAAGACTATTTTTCGAACCCGATTGGATCGTTGGTAACAATAAAATGCTTCCCGTGGAGCCACGATGGCAAATCGCTTTTGATCGGGGATGCCAGCCATGCTGTGGTGCCGTTTTATGGGCAAGGCATGAATGCCGGTTTTGAGGATATAACGGTGCTGGACCAAATGCTGGAAAATTTTGACGGTGACTGGACAAGCCTTTTCAAAGCCTTTGAGCGCAGCCGCAAACCCAATGCCGACGCCATTGCCGACCTGGCCGTGATGAATTTTATAGAGATGCGTGATAAAGTGGCCGACCCGCGCTTCCTGCTCCGAAAAAAAATAGAATCTAAAATATCAGAGCAATACCCGGATAAGTGGGTGCCCCTGTACTCTATGGTTACCTTCTACGATTTTCCGTACTCCTATGCCCTGGAAACCGGCCAAAACCAGGACAGCATCATGAAAAAGGTGATGAAGCACATCCAAAGTATAGAAGATTACAATAAGCCTGAAGTACAGCAGTTGCTGGAGGAGCAGCTTGTTCAAAAAGAAAAGTTAAAGCGCTACGTTGGCGAGGCATCAGAAGTAAAAGAGTAGGGTTATCAATTAAAATACAGGATAAAGCGATACGGCCATTTGCTTTGGGAAGTATGCTTTTGGTTATACAGTGTTTTACATGGTATCAGGTGCTCCTGTAGGGCCTGCCTATTAGCTGCTAAGGTATAGCTACAGGCAATATACTGCTGTTTTCGGAACAATCTAGCCTATAAGTGAGTATACCTTTTTTGGAAACGGACAAAAACAGTCCTATTTATTATTCACTTCATACTTATTAATCCTGAATTTTATGAACATCCTAAATAAAAAAATAAAAGGGATTGCTGTGGCCATACTTATGGTAGGCGCCTGTACGGTTACCGATACAGCTATGGCACAGCAAAAGGGAAAGCAAAAGCAGAAAACGCAAGCAGAAACTCAAACACAGCAGCAACAGCAGCCAACGCAGGGCGCTAATTTCACGGATAGCGATTTAAAGCAATTTGCAGATGCAAGCAGCCGTTTGATGACCATCCAGAAGAACGGCGAGCAGAAAATGATGAAAATACTGGAGGAGGAGAAGCTTAGCGTTGATAAGTTTAACGAGATGGCGCAGGCACACCAGCAGCAAAAGCTTGCCGAAGTAAATGCTACACCAGAGGAAACGGCAGCTTTTAACAAAGCAGCGCAGCGTATGATGGAGATGCAGCCCGACATGCAGAAAGAGGTGGAAACCGCTATACAAAAAGACGGCATGACGCTGGAAAAGTATGAGCAGATTATGGTTGCTTATCGCCAAGACCCAGCGCTGCAGGAAAGAATAAATAAAATGATGATGCAATAGTTATAAGTAACTGCAGCAATAAAAAAGCCCGCTACTTATAGCGGGCTTTTTGCTGTTTTATACTTACTGTTCCTGTGTTGCGGCAGGTGCCTGCCCATGGGCAAACTCTACAATGCGAAACGTTTTGTTGCGGCGGTCATAGTAGCCGTAGTGTAGTTTATCGCCGTAGCGGTATACTGTTTTAAGCTCTGGCTCTGGCTTCAGTTCCTGCTCATAGGTATCTACTCTATCCTGCAGCACTACTGGTTCTTTGCCTTCTTCGGCTGTTACTTTAGTTAAGCCGTCAGCTGTAACCACAGACCTGAAGTACGTGCTTATACCCGGGCCTGAAGAGGCGTTCCCGCCCTGGTTGAATGGGTCGTAAAAGTAGCGGCTGTAGTAGGGCGAGTTAAGGTAGTAGCTCGGGATATTGTAAGCCGGTACCCATCTGCCAGGTATCATCATCAGGCCACGCGATGTTTGCAGGTAACGATCCGGCGTGCGTACCATGCGGTTTCTGTCCTGCCCGAAAGCGCTGTTGCCTGCGTCCGGTGCCTTGTAAGATCCTATTGTAAGCTGTAAAGAGCCATCTGCATAGGTGCCCACGGTAATAGCCGGTACGCCGCTGGCCAGGTTCTTCATCACTTTAGACGTTTTCTCAATCACGGTATTATCCGCGGAAAATAAAGTTTTGGCCCCGCGCTGGTAAACAGGCGTGGATTTTATGGCAATTTCTTCATCCCCGGAATAGCTATACTCTTTAATGGGCTGCAACGTGTTAAAATCGTAAGCCGCCAACCTGAATTGGTCCTTCTCCATGTTTACACGGAAAAGTATGTTGTTGTGCAGGTAAGAGTTAAAGCTCGGTGAGTTGCGCTGCTCAATGGCGGGTAAGGTGCGGTAGGCTGTGGTGCCTGTGTTCCAATCCAGCGTCAGTATCTCGGTGGTAGTTTCATCGCTGCCTTTTCCTTTCAGGAGATAGCCATCAAAAATCATGTGGATTTTATCGCCATTAGAGTAAATCTTGCTGCGGTGATAGCCAGTAAATACATTATGCTGAATATCCGGGTGCACATAAATCATGTCTGATTCGCGTGCATAGCGGTCGCGGGTGCGTGGCATCTCTTCCGATTTAAACACTTTACGCTCCAGGCGCGCCACATCTGCATCAGAGTCGCGGTACAGGTGCATGTTGTTGTCTTTGTCGGTGTAAAGCATGTAGAAGTGCTCTTTATCGCCAAAGCCACCCACAAAATTCACATTGCGGTCCAGGTCTATCTGCTCGTCCTGCAAGCTTCTGAAAGCGCCGGTTTCACGGTTTATAGCAAAAGGGCGCAGGTACTCACGGCGGCCATTCACGTAGCGGCTGTAAAATATAAATTCGCTATCTGTAACACGTGTGCCCAGTAGTTGTGGCTCCTGTGCAAAGCGGTACGGAATCTGGTGCTTGGCTATCTGCTTTCCGTCCGGCGATAGCAGCGCAAAATTCAGTTCACGGTTCTGGTAGTAGTAAATGCAGACGTTGCCATAATCATCAGCGAGGGTAACCAAATCC
The DNA here is from genome assembly GCF_947492645.1 of uncultured Pontibacter sp. Lineage (GTDB taxonomy): Bacteria > Bacteroidota > Bacteroidia > Cytophagales > Hymenobacteraceae > Pontibacter. Next base: position 513,739 of record NZ_CANLMZ010000001.1, read on the forward strand.
TCGGCGCGGTTCATAGGCAACGCTATATTGGCAAACTCTTGCTGGGCATTGGCGCCAAACACCGATATTCCAGCCAAAAGTATACTTAAGATTAGTTTACGCATAGTATAAATAGTTGAGAATTATACTTCTACAAAGAGCAAAAATTTAGCCAAAGTATCTTTAAACTAAGGCTAAGCAGCAGAAATTAAAAAGCATAAATAGGTGATCATTTTTAAATCCCTATTTGCTGATGCAGAACCCGACAGAAGCTTGTATAGACTGGTTCCGGAGTTTAGAGTCTTTGTAAATACTTGTTAGCCCTACATGATGCCGGATTCCGAAGGTTATCTTTTCCTCGTTTCCGAAGGAGAAACCATAGGCAAAGCCGAAGTCCTGGCCTTTGGTGTTGTTGAGCTTGATATCAACAGCTTCGTATTCATATTTTGCAGACAATAGAAAAGCCGCATATGGGCCAGCCTGAAAGCTGAAGTTTGGTGTAGGATATACTTTTAGCATGACGGGAATAGACAGGTAATGCATAAATATATGGCCACCATTGCTCACTCCGGTACCTTGCAGCGCGTACTGTAGCTCTGGCTGAATGCCTATATGCTCACTTTCCATGTAAAGGGCATAGATTCCGCCATTTGCGCCTAACTGCATTTTGCTTTCTTCGTCTCCCGAAAAAGTGGACAAGTTCACGCCAGCTTTAACTCCAAAGTAGTTTTTCTTTGAGTCCGGCAATTGTTCGTGCTGTTGCGCTATGCTTTTGCTACAAAAGCTAAGTATGACAAAAAGTATAAAGTAAAGAGTACGCATTTGATTACTTATTCGAATTCAGTTAAAAGGATATTATTGCCTTGGGATAAACAAAAAGCCCGACCATTATGGCCGGGCTTTTTACAAAGTATTGTCCTGTCCTGAAATAGGTTGACACCAACATCAACCTTATATGGAAAAACTGACAGCGAAAAAAGGCAAGCGTACC
>NZ_CANLMZ010000002.1 GCF_947492645.1 uncultured Pontibacter sp.
CAACACAAACGTATTGGAGGTCTCAAATTAAAAAGTAATTTCGTCTCAAACCCGTCAACTTATATCAGGACGAGACATATGCAGTCTTTGGCTTTTGTATCAGATATTAAACAAAAACAGTACTAGGACTAACGCCCTGTGTTTGTTACCTTTGCAAACCCAGGCATACTTTTAAAAAAATATGAAGAGGTGCTTTGGAAATTAGTTGTAAAGAATTTACCTTTGCAAACTCATTACAGAACGGAATAAAAGATTTAATTAGTATAAAATAATATGGCTAACCATAAGTCGGCATTAAAGAGAATCAGAGCGAATAACGCTAAACGTCTTCGTAACAGATATCAGGCGAAAACTACTCGTACTTTTATCAAGAGATTAGAAAACCTTACTGATCAGGCCGAGGCGCAAGAGCTTTACAAGACAGTTTCTTCTATGCTTGACCGTCTTGCCAAGAAAAACATTATCCACAAGAGAAAAGCAGCTAACAACAAGTCAAGATTGGCTAAGTTAGTTAACGGCCTGGCCGCAGCTTAATTTTGCTGGTATAAAGTAAAAGGGAGCCTTACACTTAGTGTAAGGCTTCTTGTGTTTTTTATACTTTTCAAAATTGCTGGTTATAAGATGGCGTCTCGTAATTACAAGTGTAAACCTGGCTCCTGAGAAGTGTACGTTTAGCCTGCCAGAGAAATTGCCTGGCTTATGCGAAAGACGAATCTGTAGTTGAAACTGTACAGCATTGCCAGTTAGGCTGGCCCATAAATCAAAGGGGCCCGGATGTATACACACCCGGGCCCCTTTGCTTTGTAAAAAGTATGTTAAGCGATACTTATTTTTATCATGTTGGTGCGCTTTTGCTCATTCATCGGCATACTAGCCGTGTTGATGAACACATCACCTTTGTTTATGTAGTTCCCCGCTAAAAGCTCCTGCTTAATATCCGCTATCGTAGCATCAGTAGACTCAAACTTATCGTAGTGGAAACCACGTACGCCCCACACCAGGTTAAGCGTGTTCAGTAGTTTGGTGTTCTCCGTAAAGATAAAGATATCAGACTTAGGGCGGTGCTTGGCCAGTTGGAAAGCAGTATAACCTGACTTGGTCATGCCGATAACTGCTCGGGCATTGGTATCGCGCGCCAGGTTACAGGCGTTTGCCACAAGGCTATCGCTAAAGAAAGTCTCGGAGTGCGGGTTAAGAATATATGTCTTGTTAAAGATGTCAGAGTGCGTCTCTACCGTTTTAATGGTAAGGCTCATACTACGGATCGTCTCGATCGGGTAAGCGCCTACAGCTGTCTCTGCACTTAGCATAAGGCAATCAGCGCCATCAATCACCGCGTTAGCAATATCGTTTGTTTCGGCGCGGGTAGGGCGGGGGTTCTCAATCATGCTCTCCATCATCTGGGTAGCAATAATTACCGGCTTAGAGGCTTTGTTTGCTTTTTCTACCAACATCTTCTGGATCATCGGCACTTTTTCCATGCCAACCTCAACGCCTAGGTCGCCGCGTGCTACCATTAGGGCATCAGCCGCATGGATGATCTCATCAATGTTTTTGATGGCCTCAGGCTTCTCTATTTTGGCTATAACACGCGTGTCTTTGCCGCGCTCACTTATAATACGCTTAATCTCCAGGATATCCTCCACTTTACGCACAAACGAAAGCGCCACCCATTCTACATCGTTATCCAGCCCGAAGTGCAGGTCGCGAATGTCTTTCTCAGTAAGCGATGGTGCAGAAACTTTTGTATCGGGAAGGTTGATGCCCTTGCGTGGCTTTACTACACCGCCATACTTCACTCGTGCTTCAATCATGCAGTCCTTATCGGTAGTAAGTACAGTCAGCTCCAGTTTGCCATCGTCAAGCAATATAGCATCGCCCTCGTTCACATCCCTGGCAAGTTCGGTATAGCTAGTGGCAAGATGGTCTGCGTTACTTACAGAGCCATCACAAAGCAGCTTTACAATTTGGCCTTCTTTAATTTCGACGCCGCCGTTCTCTACTTCGCCCACACGAATTTTCGGGCCTTGTAAATCCTGAACTAAGCACACATTGGTTTTATGGTTCTTGTTTAATTCACGCACATGCTCAATAACCTGTTGGTGTGCAGCATACTCACCATGCGAAAAGTTTAACCTAAAGGCGTCTACTCCTTCATGTACCAAGGCTACTAAACGGTCATAAGAATTGCAGGCAGGGCCTACTGTGGCAAGAATCTTTGTTTTGTTAAATGAAATTTCCATGTTTAGAAAAGTAGATTCTCCTTAAATTTAAGTGTAAGTGGATCGAATTTTTTTACGTACTGCACCAGCGGGGTTTTGAGAATCTTGTTAATAAACTCCTGCGGGTAAAGTTGCTGCATAGCACCTGCAATTTGTATCACATAATCATACTCTTTTATATCCGGTAACAGAAAAGGCTTTTTCAGCGTTGTAGCAACCAAGGCTTTATTACGGAATAATCGAATTATTGTGTGGTCGGTAATGTACTGATAATTTGAGATAATCAGGCGGTCTTTCCCAAAAAGGTCATAACATAGGTCCTTTTGTCTGGAAAGTTGCAGATCAAACAAGTTGTTCAGAACCCAGGCTAATTTATAATCCTTTACAGGCGAGACAATGCCGTAAATGTCAAAATCATAATCGTATTCTATGTTTAAGCTCAAAGTCTTCATGGGCCCGACTTGTTTGTACCCAAAAGTAAGAACCTCTTGCAGCAAAAGCGAAGTATTAGCGTTAAAACTTTTGTTAAAGTGCTAATAGCGTAATTTTTTTTGACATTGTCTGCCTAATTATATTTCTTTGCACAGTGTTTTAATAAACTATAAGAAAAAATGTCAGAAATCGCAGAAAAAGTAAAAGCTATCATCATCGATAAGCTTGGTGTTGAAGAGTCAGAGGTTACACCGGAGGCTAGCTTCACTAACGACCTAGGCGCTGACTCACTGGATACAGTTGAGCTTATCATGGAATTCGAAAAAGAATTCAATGTGTCTATTCCAGATGATCAAGCTGAGAATATCGCTACAGTAGGTCAGGCGGTTAGCTACCTGGAAGAGCACGCAAAGTAATTTTTGCTTTAAACCTATTAGTATAAATCTCTACCTATCTATCCTCTACTAGCAGCTTATGGAGCTTAAGAGAGTTGTAGTTACTGGGCTTGGCGCACTCACGCCACTTGGAAATACTGTTTCTGAATACTGGAACGGTTTGATCAATGGCGTGAGTGGCGCAGCGCCTATAACCCGCTTTGACGCGACAAAATTCAAAACTCAGTTTGCCTGTGAAGTAAAAGGATACGACGCAGAGAAATACTTCGACCGGAAAGAAGCCCGCAAAATGGACTTGTTTTCTCAGTTTGCAATGGTAGTTGCCGATGAGGCTGTTACCGATGCAAATCTGGTCGAGGGAAATTACGACCCTGACCGCGTTGGCGTGATCTGGGGTTCTGGTATCGGCGGTTTACGCACATTCCAGGAAGAATGTGTGAACTTTGCCAACGGCGACGGAACGCCACGTTTCAACCCGTTCTTCATTCCGAAGATGATCGCTGACATCAGCGCGGGTCACATTTCTATTAAGTATGGTTTCCGTGGACCAAACTTTGTAACCGTATCTGCCTGTGCATCTGCCACAAACGCTATCCTGGACTCTTACAACTATATCCGTTTGGGTATGGCTGATGTAATTGTAACAGGTGGTTCCGAGGCTGCCGTAACAGAGGCTGGTATTGGTGGGTTTAACGCCCTGAAAGCCCTTTCTGAGCGCAACGATTCTCCTGAAACTGCTTCCCGCCCGTTTGATGCTGACCGTGATGGTTTTGTATTAGGAGAGGGTGCCGGAGCCTTGATTCTGGAAGAGTATGAGCATGCAAAAGCCCGTGGCGCAAAAATCTATGCCGAAATAATCGGCGGCGGTATGTCTGCGGATGCTTACCATATTACTGCTCCGCATCCAGAAGGATTAGGTGCCTTAAACGTAATGAAAAACGTACTGCGTGATGCTGGCATTCAGCCGGAAGACGTGGATTACATTAACGTACACGGTACTTCAACACCACTTGGCGATGTGAGCGAGGTAAAAGCGATCCAAACTGTATTCGGGGAGCATGCCTATAAGCTTAACATCAGCTCAACAAAATCAATGACCGGCCACTTACTTGGTGCTGCAGGTGCCATAGAGGCAATTGCTTCTATACTTGCCATCAAAAACAATGTGGTGCCGCCAACCATTAACCACTTTACCGACGACGAAGCATTTGATCCGAAGCTGAACTTTACGTTTAACAAGGCACAAGAGCGCGAAGTAAATGTTGCCCTGAGCAATACGTTTGGTTTTGGTGGGCATAATACATCTGTTTTATTTCGTCAATTCAAGGATTAGTGTTTGGGCCTATTAAACCAGTTCGGCGCGTTTACCATAAGCTTTTTACCAGAGACAGGGAGTTACTACGCGCTATTACTGGGATAATTGGCATCACGCCAGATAACATCCGCCTTTATAAACTTGCCTTAACGCACACCTCTTTTGCGCGCCAGAATGACGCGGGCAAACATGAGACGAACGAGCGTTTAGAATTTCTGGGCGATGCTATACTTGGTGCTGTAGTAGCTGAACATCTCTTTAACAAGTTTCCGTACGAAGACGAAGGTTTTCTGACAGAAGTACGTTCCCGAATCGTAAACCGCGAATCGCTGAACCATATTGCCCTGAAAATCGGATTAAACCTGCTGGTAAAGGTAGATACTTCTAACCACAGCATGCGCCACAAATCTGTAAATGGCAATGCTTTGGAAGCATTGGTGGGTGCAGTTTACCTGGATAAAGGCTACGACAGAACACGGCACTTTATACTTAAAAAACTGATCAGGCCACATATAGACCTGCACGGCATCTTAAATACCACCGCCAACTTCAAGAGCAAGCTTATTGAGTGGGCACAGAGGCAGAATAAAGAAATACGATTCGAGATTGTTAATCGTAAGCAACAAGGCAATACCACCGAATTCACTTCCGAAGTATACATCAACGACGAGCCTATAGCCGTAGGTGTAGGTCTTTCCAAGAAAAAAGCTGAACAGGCCGCTGCAGAAAAAGGCTTGACTGCCCTTAATATTTCCTGATTGCTGCTGCTTTGCAGTAGGCCAAATACTTAAAAGTATAACGCTGTATACTTGGCTGCTGCAGTTTAAGGAATGTATTCAGATTTACACAAGTATAGGCTTTTGCATGATGATGCTTTGAGCATGAAAACTCAAAGTATAAAGTATGGCGTAAGGCTGTAAGCAACTCTGGCGCTATGACTTGTATCGCGCTATACTGTAAAACTGAGTACCGGCATCGCAGCAACAAACCCTTCCCAATCCACACCCGAGCCAATAATTACGACTGCTACTGTAGAACAAATCTGTAGAACGCTTAACTTGCCAGCGAAAAGTTGCGTTATAAAACTCCATGAAAGAAACCAGACTACAACTGGCGGCTGCTGCGCTCAATCAAACTCCGATGGATTGGGACAACAACCTGCAAAATATAAAAGATGCCATCACAGAGGCAATCACAAATAAAACAGATATACTTTTGCTGCCTGAGCTTTGCATTACCGGTTACGGCTGCGAAGACATGTTCCTGAGCCCCTGGTTATCGGAGGTGGCATTTGAGAAATTACTGCAAATAAAAGAGTGGTGCGAAAACATCACCGTTGCTGTTGGCCTGCCCGTTTTCCTGGACCGTAAAGTATACAACACCGCCTGTGTCATCAAAAACAAAGAGATTATAGGCTTTACGGCAAAGCAGTTTCTGGCAAACGATGGCTTGCATTACGAACCGCGTTGGTTTACACCCTGGCCTGCTAACGAGGTGCAGCAGTTCGAAATGATAGGGCAAACATACGCTATCGGCGACATTGTTTATGAAGAAAGGGGTGTGAAGTATGCCTTTGAGATTTGCGAGGACGCCTGGAGGCCAAACCGCCCTGCGGAGCGCCACATGCCAAAAGGTGTTCAGCTTATACTTAACCCAAGCGCCAGCCATTTTGCTCTAAGTAAAACCGATGTACGGCACAGGCTGGTAGTAGATGCCTCAAAAAAATACCAGTGCGCTTACATGTATGCCAACCTGTTAGGTAACGAGGCGGGCCGCGTTATTTACGATGGTGAAGTGCTGATTGCGCAAAACGGAAAACTGATTCGGAGAAATGAGCTGCTGTGCTTTAAAAATGTAGACCTGGAGTGTGCAGAAGTATGTTTCTCGGATAGCCCGAAAATAGAAGAAGTAATCGAGTACCTGCCACCCATTGATGAAAACAAAGAACTGATTGCTGCCTTGAGCCTGGCATTGTTCGATTACATGCGTAAGAGCCGGAGCCGGGGTTTTGTGCTGTCGCTGAGTGGTGGTGCAGACTCCTCGTTGTGTGCCGTGGCTGTGGCAGAGATGGTGCGGCGTGGCATACATAGCCTCGGGTTGCTTGGCTTTGTTGCAAAATTGCAGATGTTCTCGTTGCGCGATGCGGCTTATATCGAGGATTTGCCTGCAGAAGAGGCGCAGAGAGAACTGGTAAGCCGCTTGCTTACCTGCGCGTACCAGGGCACCGTAAACTCCTCCGACGATACGTATACTTCTGCCAAAGAACTTGCCGACTCTATTGGAGCTAAATTTTATAACTGGACGATTGATGACGAAGTAGCGGGTTATACTTCTAAGATTGAGGCTGCCCTGGCGCGGCCTTTAACCTGGGAGCAGGACGATATTACGCTGCAAAATATACAGGCAAGAGTGCGTGCCCCGGGTATCTGGATGCTTGCCAATATCAACAATGCCTTGTTAATGGCTACCTCTAACCGAAGTGAAGCATCGGTAGGGTATGCTACCATGGATGGCGACACAGCCGGAAGTATATCACCGATTGCGGGGATTGATAAAGCCTTTATTCGCCAGTTTCTGGTTTGGATGCAGCAGGAGCTCGGGTATGTGGGCCTGCAGTATGTAAATAATTTACAGCCAACCGCAGAGTTACGCCCGGCCAAAGAAGCCCAGACAGATGAGAAAGACCTGATGCCATACCCGGTGTTAAATCAAATCGAACGGCTTGCTTTCCATGACAGGTATTCTCCAAAAGAGGTGTTTGATATACTGAATGAGCAGCAGATTGCAGCGCCTGAACAATTGCAGAACTGGATAACAAAGTTCTACAGCTTATGGTCGCGTAACCAATGGAAACGAGAACGTTATGCGCCCGCTTTCCACCTGGACGATTACAACGTGGACCCTCGAAGCTGGCTGCGTTTCCCGATTCTGAGCGGGGGCTTTAAAGAAGAATTAACTAAGCTAAACCAAATGTAAAGTATAAAAAGGCGTTGCAGGCAAAGCAGCGCCTTTTTTGCGTTATGGGTTATACTATCTCTGATTTATAACTGATTAGCAGAAACACCTGAAGCAGCTGCGGCTTTACAATTTTTTCCATACCCGATTTATTGTAACTTTGGCTGTATGAGCATCATCCTTATGAATCTGTTAAACTACATTACCTGGAACGTTGATCCGGAGATATTTAGCATAGGCCCTGTAAGCGTACGCTGGTATGGTTTGTTCTTTGCCCTGGCATTTGTGTTTGGGCAGCGCATACTTACCAAAATTTATGTAGCCGAGGGCCGCACCGAAGGCGACGTAGACGTGATCACGCTTTATATGATAATCGGTACGGTTGTAGGCGCGCGTTTAGGCCATACCTTGTTTTACTCGCCTGAGTATTACCTGAGCAACCCCATCGAGATATTGAAAATATGGGAAGGCGGACTTGCAAGCCACGGTGCCACCATTGGTATACTTTTCGCGCTTTGGCTGTTTAGCCGCAAGCAAAAGTTTGACTACCTGTGGGTGCTGGACCGTATTGTGATTGTAGTGGCGCTTGGCGGTGCCCTGATACGATTAGGTAACCTGATGAACTCCGAGATAATCGGACACCAGACTACGGTACCATGGGCGTTTTTATTTGAGCGCCTCGGCGAGAACCCTACAGTACCGCGCCACCCAACACAGCTTTACGAATCCTTAAGCGTATTTCTGCTGTTTGTGTTGCTGTACTGGCTCTGGAAGAAGTATAAAAGTGCTTTACCGAAAGGCTTGTTGTTCGGTATTTTTGTAACGGCGCTCTTTACGTTCCGCTTTTTAGTTGAGTTCCTGAAAGAGGACCAGGTGGAGAAAGAGGCGAGCATGGTGCTTAATATCGGCCAATTGCTTAGTATACCTTTGATCTTGGTTGGCTTGATCATACTATTCAGAGTATGGCAAAAACCAAAACCAGCCCTGCCTGGTGGGCGGCTAGAGGAAAGTCGCAAAGCCTAGCTTCGAAAGATTTAAAGTATAAAACGCCTCTTTACCATAACCGGTAAAGAGGCGTTTACTTTTATAAGGCGTAGCGGTATAGGTTGCCGCCTTCGCTGGTAATTACAAGCGTTTTATCATTTTCAAAAGCAACTGCCTCTGTTTGTCCGGCATCCTTTAGCACTAGCTGCTTATATGTTCCTTCGTAAAAAGATGCCGGCGAAGTATAAGCTGTAAATATATGCAGCTTACCCTTGCTTATTAAAGCTACCGTACCTGCATCTTGGCTGATGGCTGCCCCTGTTATCTCAGCCTTTATTTTGTGGCTGCCTAGCAGTTTTGCTTTGTAGGTTCCTGGCTTATCGGGTAGTTGGTATACTTTGGCGGTTGCGCCCTGGCCTCTGTCTTTAGAGATGAGGTATAGCTGGCCGCCGTGCCAGAAGACTGCCTCGCAGTCAAAGTTGCGCTCTTTTTTGGATGGAGGGAATTCCTTTTGGTCTTCGTAAGTAAAGCGAATAGCTTCGGGGCTGCCTGTGTTGCTAAGGTTTACTTTGTAGATGGCCAGTTCTTTTCGCTTGTTGTCGTTGTTGCCCGTATCGGCTATATAAATATTCCCTTCCGCATCTTTTGCCAGGTCTTCCCAATCCACATTGGGTAGCTTCAGGGTAATCGTTTGCTCTAGTTTGCCTTTGCTGTTTATTATATAAAGATTCGGTTTGTTGCCGGCATCGTTGTGCGTTGCGTATTGGCCCTTTTCGCTGATTACCGCGATACCCGAACTCTCGCTTATCTGGCTGGGTAAAGCGGCCATCTTTTGCAAACTGCCGCGGTTTACGCTTTCAGAGGTGGCTTCGGAGGCTGTAGAAAAAGTTGCGGGCCGTAAAAAGTATAGCATGGCAGCAATAGCAACTACAAAAACGATTAAAATTTTTACCATAAGCTTCATAGTTTGTGTATAAATTAAAATAAGTACAGCATACTTTACTTAACGAGAAGTAGCAACAGACGTTAAAACATTTATCCTGTAAAAGCCTGTAGCAGCTAGCATAAAGCATCGCCAGGCGCATCTAAAAACAACCAGCAACATGAAGATCAAGAAAATAAAGGAAACCTGCCTGTATGTAGAGAACCTGCAAAACAGCAAAGAATTTTATAACGGGAAGTTGGGGCTTGAGGTAATAGGGGAGGTAAAGGACCGGCACGTTTTCTTTAGAGCCGGCGAGTCGGTGCTGTTGTGTTTTATTTCGGAGGCCTCGGGCAAAGGCGGCAATTTGCCACCACACTATGGCACCGGACAACTACACCTGGCATTTGAAGTTAGTAAAACAGATTATCCTGCCTGGGCAGAAAAGATAAAAAGTGCAGGCATAACCCTGGAGCAGGAGTATGATTGGGGAGGCGGCTATTTGTCTTTCTACTTCCGCGACCCTGATAAGCACCTGCTGGAGGTGGTAATGGAGGGCATGTGGGAGCGGTGATTTGCTTTATGGTTGGAAAATATGCCTTTTAAAGCGATATTGGCGAAAACCAGTATCAGATGAAGATTAAACTTATTGCGATAGGCAAAACAGACGAGGCGTTTCTGGATGAGGGGATTGAGAAGTATCTTAAAAGACTCAAGCATTATCACCCTTTTGAGTTCACCATTATTCCGGACATAAAGCAGGGCGGCAAGTATACTGCCGATAATTTAAAAGAAGCTGAAGGAAAACTTATACTTCAGAAAATACAGGAAGGCGACCACGTTATTTTGCTGGACGAAAAAGGAAAGATGTTTACCTCTGCGGAGTACGCTGCTTTTCTTCAGAAGAAACTGAATGTAGTAAATACTAATCTCGTGTTTGTTATTGGTGGTGCTTTCGGGTTTTCTGAGGCTGTATACCAAAGGGCAAACGAGAAAATAGCCCTGTCTAAAATGACTTTTTCACACCAAATGGTAAGGCTTTTCTTTATTGAGCAGCTATACCGTGGGTTTACAATATTAAGAGGCGAAAAGTACCACCACGAGTAGTGGAGGTAGGGTTTGTGATTGATAGTTTATCGGACTTGGCCATAAGGCGGCTCAGCTGGCTTATGGGTGTGGTTAGCATAGTGTCGTTTTGTTCTTCTATTTAACAAAGTAGTTGAACTGAATTGGGTACACCTGCCCATCCAGCATTACTTTTGCTTCGAAAGTATTAACTCCTTTATTTGGTGCTTTGGCTCTATAAATGTATCTAACACCATATTCTCCCTCTTCCTGCTTAACTGTATAGGCTTCTTCATTTTTGATACTTATAGATGTGTTTTTTATGTCAGTAGGATTCAGGCAAATAGAAGCCTCAAAAGGTACTGATGCTGACGCAGTATCATTGTTAAAGCTCACTGATAAGTCTTCTTTTCTGTAGTCATACTTGAAGACTTCCTTTTTTACATATCCTCTATCCTCACCTTTGGCAAGCCTATAAAAGACATCCCCATTCAATTGGCTGTTAACTAATTCTACAGAATCGCTTACCGTGTCTCTTTTTGAGTGAATTAACTTTCCACTTTCATCATAAACTGCAACAACAGAAGAGTCAGCCATCATTTCTTTTAATAATTCTTCTGATGAACCTTCATAGAACTCTACATTCCTGTTAGGCCTTAAAAGGTAAAACAAGAGTAGCGACAAAAGTCCGACAATGACGAGCCCAATTATTCCCTTCTTCATTAATTATCTATATGTGCCAACGGTACTCGTACATGAGGTGAGCGAGGCGTAGCCGAAGCTCTGCTCATGTGCTGTGTTGCCAGAAGTTATTCTATATTTTATTCTTTAACAATCCGTATAAAAGTATCACAATAGTAGCACAAAAAGCAATGATGAATAGGTGTGAAAAAATAAGGAACACCACATCTAAGCTTTCTTGATAAAAAGAAGTCAGTAGGTACAATGCGAGGCAAAAGCTAATAAGCAACAGAAGCCCCAAAGCTGATTTTACTACCTTTTGTATGTTCTCATTCTGCTTATTCGCAGAATTTAAGCTCAACATTAGTAGCACCGTTAGTACAGGGTGTGCAAAAATTAAGTAATCTGTAGAACTGAGTCTGTATCTGTGTCCACTTGAGCCTGCAATAAGCAGCATAAATACAATAGCAATAACATGAATTGTTATGTATCCGATGAAGCTTATTTTATAGGTTCTTTCCATTTTTCATGCTTACTCATTACTGCCAACTACTGTATAAACGTCATCGTGACGTTTAGCTGCATTATATGCGAAGGCGCTTGTACAGCAAACGAGCATTTTTCCGCACATCAGTATCAATATAGCTAAAATAAATTACAATTGTTTATCAACCAGTTGCAGCGTATCAGGATGCAATGTATGGCCGCCTTCAAAAGTATAAATGCTTGGGGAGATGCCGAGTTGGGCCATTAGCTGTTGCTTGCGCTCTAAAGCTTCCGGTGTGATGAACTCATCTTGTGTGCCGTAAACCATGGCAACGGGCAGATTAGCAAAGGCAGTTTTGCCTGCGGCAAAATCAATGTCTTCGGGGAAAGAGGCGGCCCAAAGTATAAGCCGGTGCACTTTTATGTTTTCGGTAGCAAGCCAGCGGCTAACCGTGGCGCCACCCTGCGAGAAACCCAGCACCGTTACACGTACGTTTTGGGGCAATTGCTCTAGCTGCTCCTGCAGTAACAGGTTTAGGTAAGCAGCCTGGTCCTCTATCTCAGCTAAACGATCTTCTTTGGTCATCCAGGTAGCACCAACGCGCCCCGAGAAACCATCCAGGTAAAACCTTGATAAAGCTTCCGGAGCCACTACAACAGTTTTGCCATTATCAAGGATTGCAAAGTGCCGCAGAAAGTACTTTGCCAACTGGCCGTATCCATGGCACACAATCCAAAGGTCCTGTACCTCCGGAGAGGGAATACCCAAAGTATAAAAGCGGGCAGTACGTGGTACAATAAGTTTTTGCTCCGTTATAGGCATAACGTTAATACGCTTTGGTAAGGCTTTGAAACCATAAGAAATGCGTTTTGTTGCTTAAAGCAGCGCCAGTAATTTGCAAAGCGCTACAACTCCACCGTGTAGTAGCTACTTACCTTCATGCAGGATACCAGCTTTACAGCTCTTTTACAGGTTTTCGCGGTTAAACTGGAACGGTAGCAAATCGGCTACAGACTTGAAACGGTAAAAATTGCCGTCAGGGCCTTGCAGCAGCACCGGTATTGCCTTGCCCTGCTTGTGCTCATACTCGGCCATTACCTGGCGGCAGGCACCGCATGGCATAGCAGCTAAAAAATTTGTATCGTTGCGGCGGCGGGCAGTTACGGCAAGCATTTCAATTTGCTCGTTTGGGTGGTGGGCGCTAAAGGCGAATAAGGCCGTACGCTCGGCGCAAAGCCCAGATGGGTAAGCCGCGTTTTCCTGGTTGCTGCCTTTAAACATCGTGCCATCTTCCAGCACCAGCGCTGCGCCTACCAAAAAGTTAGAGTAAGGGGCATATGCATCGCTTGCAGCTTGCTGGGCCAGTTGCATGGCCTTGCGCTCGCGCTCGTTTAGTTCTTCCGGGGCCAGCACGTCAATGCTAATATTTATAGTTAGTTCACTTGCCATTTTGTAGCGAATAGTTCAAAAAAATAGAAAAGGGTTATAAATTTAAACTAATATTCTGAGAAAACCATACTTATAGTTTGCCTTACGTGCCGTAATGTTTAAATTAAGGCAAAACAAAATGCTACTATGAAAAGAATTCTGCTGCTGGGAGCAGGCCGCTCCGCCTCATCGCTTATCGCATACTTACTTAAAAATGCGGCTACTGAGAACTGGTTTATCACCATAGGCGACATCTCTGTAGCGCACCTGCAACCGCTTTTAGCGCCGTTCAGCGTTGCAAAAGCCATTCCGTTTGATGTGCACAACCAAAAGCAGCGAGCAGAAGAGGTGGCAAAGGCAGATTTAGTTATTTCGTTGCTTCCGGCTGTTTTTCATATAGAGGTAGCGCGTGAATGCCTGCGGCAAGAGAAGAACCTTATTACAGCTAGCTATGTAACGCCCGCTTTTCTGGAGCTGCACCAGGAGGCGCAAAACAAGAACCTGACTATACTTATGGAATCTGGCCTGGACCCAGGCATTGATCATATGTCGGCGATGGCAATTATTCGGCGCATACAGGCAGAGGGAGGCAAGCTTACTTCTTTTAAATCATACACAGGCGGTTTGGTAGCGCCCGAGTTCGATACTAACCCCTGGCAGTATAAATTTACCTGGAACCCCCGCAACGTTGTACTCGCTGGGCAGGGCACAGCAAAATACATCAAAGAAGGAGAGTATAAGTATATACCGTACCACCAGCTGTTTCAGCGCACCGACGCGTTTTATGTAGATGGTTACGGCCACTTTGAAGGCTACGCCAACCGCGACTCGCTTAGCTACCGTGAGCCTTACGGACTTCTCGACATCCCCACGATGCTGCGCGGCACCCTTCGCCGCCCCGGCTACTGCGAAGCCTGGCATGCGTTCGTGCAACTTGGCCTCACCGACGATAGCTATACTTTAGAGAACTCCGAACGTATGACCTACCGCAGTTTTGTAGAAGCTTTTCTGCCGCCACCTGCTATACCCGGCGAAAGTATAGAAGAGCGCATCAGTTTATACTTAGGCATACCCGTGGAGGGCGAGGTGATGCAGAAGCTAGCTTGGTTGGGTTTATTTGAGGATACTGCTGTAGAGCTTGCCGGTGCCACGCCTGCCCAGGTGCTTGAGAAGATTCTAAAAAAGAAGTGGACACTAAGCCCGGGCGACAAAGACATGATTGTGATGCAGCACCTGTTCGAGTATGAGCTTGACGGAGAGCAACGCGAAATAACCTCTTCTTTAGTAGCTATCGGCGACGACGAAATACAAACAGCCATGGCCAAAACTGTAGGCCTGCCTGTGGGTATACTTGCTAAGCTGATGTTGCAGGGTAAGATTCCACAGAAAGGCGTTGTTATCCCTATTCATCCTGAGCTGTACGAGCCGGTACTGGAGGAGCTAAAGGAATACGGAATTGATTTTGTAGAGCAGGAGAGAAGCCTGGTAAGTTAGAAATTACTTACTCCTAAAGCGCAACTTGCACATCTTAGCTAAAGCCTTTGCAATATACAAGTGCTACGAAGGGGGCAGGCCCCTACGTAGTGGTACAGCAACCATTACTTTTGTGCCAGCTCCAGTTCGCCCATTTTGCCCTTAGCTATGGCCATTAAGCCCGCAAAAGTCAGGAAGCCGTTTAAAATCAACACTTCGAAACCGAACTCATAACCCCAAAACCATTTTACAGAGTTGTAGCTGATGATGTAAGTGAGGATAGGGGAAACAACACAGATAACCGGAACAAACCTATCGCGGACGGTGCGTTTGGTATAAAGGCCGAAGGCGTAAAGGCCAAGCAGCGGCCCGTATGTATAGCCGGCAACGGTAAACATAGTAGAGATCACGCTGGGCGAGTCCAGTACATCAAAGGCAATAACCACCAGCACCATTACTACAGAAACGCCTGCGTGTGCCCAATAGCGCTGCTGTACCCGCTCGTGCTCCGTTTTATCTTTAAAATTAAGGAAATCAACACAGAAGGAAGTGGTAAGAGCGGCAAGGGCTGAGTCGGCGGAAGCGTAGGTAATGGCGATAATACCAAGTATAAACACAATGCCCAGAAAAGCCGAGAAATGGTTCAGGGCCAGGAATGGGTACACATCGTCGCCTTTGGCTGGTAGTGCAATGCCTTTAGCCTCAGCGTAAGTATACAGCAGTACGCCAAGCGTCAGGAAGAGCATGTTTACAATAACAAGTATGATGTTGAACCAGAACATGTTTTTCTGGGCCTCTCCGATATTTTTGCAGCTCAGGTTTTTCTGCATCATGTCCTGGTCAAGCCCCGTCATTACGATGGTGATAAATGCCCCCGACAAGAATTGCTTCCAGAAATAATTGCCTGCTTTCACATCCCAAACAAAAACGTTGCCATAACTGCTTTCCTGCACCGTTGTTACAAGCCCTTGAAAGCCATAATTCAACTCTTCAGAAATAAGCCATATAGTGGTAACTACAGCAACCATCATGGCCATAGTTTGAAAAGTATCGGTCCAGATGATGGTTTTCATGCCGCCCCTGAAAGTATAAACCCAAATCAGAAGCACAGTTATGATAACCGAGACGGCAAACGGCACGCCCAGCTCATCAAAAACAGCCAATTGCAGTACGCCAGCTACTAAAAACAGGCGAATAGCAGCCAGCAGCGTGCGCGAAAGCAAGAAAAATGCAGCCCCGGTTTTATAGGACCAGAAGCCGAAGCGCTGCTCCAGGTAAGTATAAATGGAAACCAGGTTGAGGCGGTAGTACAACGGCATAAGCACCGTGGCAATAACCAGGTAACCCAGCAGGTAGCCCAGCACCATCTGCATGTAAGTAAACTGCGTAGCCTTCACCATCCCTGGTATCGAGATAAAAGTTACACCAGAGAGGGTAGTACCAATCATGCCGAAAGCCACAATGTACCACGGTGATTTGCGGTTGGCCAGGAAAAAGGTATCGGAGTCGGTTTTGCGGCTGGTAAGGTACGAGATAAGTATGAGTACGCAGAAATAGCCTGCAATTAAGCTAAGTATAAGTGTAGATGACATCGTAAATGCTGTTCGTAAGCCTGGTATAGGAACACAGGGCTGCAAAGATAGCAAAAGTATAAAGCTGTTGGCTTTTGCTTACTGCAGGTGCTTTAGCAATACAGGCTCGCCTATGGCAGGCATTTTAAGCCCTTGCAGTATACCGGCTGCCGCTATCTGCTGCACTAATCTGGCTGGTTCCCCGGGTGGCTCATCAGATAAATCGAAGGTGCCGTAGTGCATGGGGATAAAGGTGCCGCCGCGTAGGTTATTATAAGCCCGTACCGCTTCATGCGGATTCATGTGGCTTTTTGCCATCAGAAATGCCGGTTTATAAGCGCCAACAGGCATTATACAAATGTCCATCGGGCCGAGCAAGTCCGCAATTTCTTCAAAGTGCGGGCCTATAGCTGAGTCTCCGGCAAAGTATAAACTTAACTCAGGAGTCTTAAGCACAAAGCTGCCCCACAGCATTTTATTCATATCGGCTAAGCCACGGCGGTGCCAATGCATAGCCGGCATAAAGTATACTTCTACTGCATCAGGCACCAGGTCATACTTTTGGTACCAGCCAGCTTCCTGGTAAGGCAAATGCGGACAGGTGTTGCGCAGAATTTTTCCTACCTCCAGCGGGGCCAGCGCTTTTAGCTGTGGGTTATGCTTAACAATGGTTTTGATAGACTGTTGATCCAGGTGGTCGCGGTGGGCGTGCGAGAGCAGCAGGAAATCCAGGTTTTGAAGTTGCTCGGGCTGGCAAGGCAGTTCTGTTCTGCGCTGAACCATGGGCAAACTGTACAGCACCGGGTCAATTATAAAACTAATTCCTTTTAAGCGGATAAAGAAACTGGCATGCCCCAGCCACACAACCATGTCCTGATCAGAGGAAATGAAATCAGCGTTTTTAAGTACGGAAGGCGTATAGTTGTCCTGCTTTTTTTCTTCGCGCTGCGGGTTTTTAGAGAGTTGCCACTTAAGCACATTACTAAATGCAGGAATATACAGCTCTTCGCCATTGGCAAATTTACCTTTGATTACCTTATTGCCCCGGTGTCCGGGCTTTATCGTTTCAAGGCGTTCGTTTTTGAGGTGGCGGATGCGCTTATTATGCTGCTGCAAATTTTCTCTCATGTTGGTGTTTTACCCTTAAACGTCCAATTTAGTTAATTAGCTTGCATTTTTCCAGAAAGTATACTTTGTAAGAACCCATAAAAAAGGCGCTTCCCCGCCAAACGGAGAAGCGCCTTTTTTATAGTGTGCCTGCTGTTAGTACCCTACGCCAAAGCTGTTGTAGTTGCCAAAGCCTGGCCCGTAAAACGACGAATTATAAGGCGAAGCACCATCGGTATACCTGATAGCGCCTGATACTGTGAAGTGTTCTGTTATTTTGTACGTAGCTCTGAAATCGGCACCCATGCGGCCGGGGCTGTAAAGGTTGTAGTTCAGGTTATTGGCTGGTACATTCGAGAAATCTTTCCAGATGTTGCCGCTAAGTATAAGCCTGTCGCTGGCCAGGTAATCTACGCCAACGCTGGCAATATAGTGGCTACCGCCGTTGTTGCGGTAAACTACTGTGTTGCCCTCTGGGTTTACCATACTTGTGCTGTAAGGCATGGTATTGATATACGTAAGGCTGGTGTTTACCCGGAAGCGGTTGCTAACCTGATAACGTACCGACGGCTCTAAGTAAGTTGCGCTGCCAAACCCGCTGCTAAAGCTGGCTCCTGCCGATAAGCTGTAGCTAAGTTTAGGGCCTGCCCAGGCCGGTTTGGCTTTAAGCTCAGTTTCCGGGGTTACCGTTGCGGCAGTTGGCGTGGCAGTAGTAGTTGGTACCGGTGCGGCGTCCAGGCTGGGCTTTACGTCCTGCGCTGCAACCTGTCCTGCCCAAAGTAAGCTAACTGCCAGTATGGTTCTAAGTATATTTTTCACGTGAAATCTCTGAAGTATAAATCTTTATACTAAGTTACGGCGATACAAGTTCAAAAGCAAAAACGAACAGCTCCACACTTTGTTGTACAACTGCTTACTTTGCCTTTGCGCCCAGCCATGCCGTGCGGTAGGCTTGCATCTCCGGTGTCAGTTCCTTGTTTATACTTTCGTAAGGTACCAGCTCCAGCGTCAGGTTTTCCTCCAGCGCAAGGTTTGTGCTGCGGGTCTGGCCATGGCGCGTAAAGGTTACTGCTACTGTATCGCCCACTTTGTGCTTGCCTAGCACTTTATCCAGGTCTTTTTCAGATTTTAGCTTGCGTCCGTCTATAGTTAAGATCACATCGCCACGGTCCAGGCCGGCTTTGTAGGCTGCAGAGGTTACATAAGTGCCATTGCTGATAGTGGCTCCGTCTTTTGCGTATTTAAGCGAAACAAGGCCTAGCGTAGCTTTGTTTGGCTTGGCTTTTCTGAGTTCTAAACCTGCCTTAGCCAAAAGCGGGGCAAAGTCTGGTAACTGGCTGCCGTAAATGCTGTTTTTAAAGAATTGGCTGGCAAATGCTTTATCCCCGGATACTTCTGCTAAAGTCTCTTCCAGGTCGGCTAAAGTATAAGGCTTTTCTGGTTGGCCATACTTGCGCCATAGTGCCTGCATATAATCATCGAGGGTTTTGCTGTACTGCTGGCGTAGTGTCATGTCTAAACCTAAGCCTGTAACCAGGCCATAAGTATAATAAGAGATAAAGGTGTTGTGGCGGTTTACGGGATCTACAGAGCGTGCCGCATCTACAAAGGGTGCCTGCTGGCTCATCTCCATAAGGCTATGGTACTGCCTTCCCGGGGAAAGCAGCACGTAGTTTAAGTCGCCTGCTAAGTCTGCTGCATATTTCTTTGCATCAATAATGCCGCTGCGCGCCATGGTCAGGTCGCCGTAGTAGCTGGTAAAGCCTTCTGCCAGCCACAGCGCCTCACTCATGTTCGCCTCCTGAAAATCAAACGGCTCCAGGGTCTTAGGGCGAATGCGCTCCACGTTCCAGGCATGGAAAAGCTCGTGCGATACCGTGTTCAGCAGCGGTACCATAGCCGAAGCAAGAGGGCGGGAGCTGGTCAGTATGGTAGAGTTGCGGTGTTCCATGCCATCGCCAACAGCCTGCGGCATATAGCAACCTATAAACGTGTAGCGGCCAAAGTCGAAATCTGGTAACTGGCCAAACACGGCGCGTTGCTCTGCTACAATCTTTTTGGTCTTATCTACATACTCCTGAAACTGTGCCGGCGTGTCGTTGTGGTGCAGCGTTACCTGAACCGTTTTCTGCTTCCCGTTCTCATTTACGGTCCATTCCGCAAAATCAAAGTTGCTTAGTTCGGTGGGGCTGTCCATGAGGTACTGGAAGTTTGGAGCGTAGTAAGTGTTGCCCTGTTCCTGCTTTAGCTGCGTAGCTACTTTCCAGTTGCTGTTTTGGGGTACGTTAAAGTTCACGTAAGCTGGTGCTTCCTCAAAGCCGCGCGCATACATAAGTGTAGCCGGCGCGTTTAAGTGCGCATGCGTCTCGTCGATGCCGGCGTAGGTGCCATCAGCATGATCCGCGAACAGGGTGTAGCTAATCGTAACGCTGCCTTGCGGCTTTACGACATTCCATTGGCTTGTATTGGCTCTGTATAGCTGTAGTGGCTTGCCTTGTGCATCGGTAGCGCGTACGTTATATACATTCTTGGCAAACTCGTGCACGGCATATCTGCCTGGCGAGCTTCGTGGCATCAGCACTTGCAAGGTATCTGTGTTAACGCCGGTAAATGTTACCTGTACCTCTGCCTCGTGGTGCACCGCATTCGGGAACGATAGTTTATAGTCTACTTTCTGCTGGGCCAGCGCTGGAAGGGCTGTAAGGCCTAAGGCAAGGCTTAGCAAGGTTAGCTTTATACTTTTCATTAAATGGAGTTTATACTTTGAAATTTAAATATAGGAATTGTAAAGTATGGGAGCAAGGGAGCTATGCTGTAGTTTTAGCTGTTACAAGAGTTAGCCTTTTTCTGCCTTCCGGAAAGGAGTTTTGGTAGCGTGGAGCAAAGGCTTAAGCTCGTTTCCCTCAAGTTTTTTGTGATAGGTTAACTCTCTCAAACACCTTCGCCTGCACAAAACCACCGTAAAACGGTCGAGTAGCTATCTCTCGGAAATCCAGTTCCTGAAAATGCCTGCTATAATCCGGGAGTTTTTTAGCCTCTACGCCACTCACAGCACCAAAGAAAGTATACATGCCAAAGGTCAGAACTTTTTGCCACCAAGGCGCCGGCTGTTGTACAGGCCAGAAATCGGCAAAAAGCCACCGGCCCTCTGGTGTAAGGGCAGCAGAGAGTTTTTGCATGAGTTGCTGCAGCCGTTTTGGCGGGAAGAGATCTAGCAGAAAAGGGGTGATAACACAATCAAAGTGCTCGTGGGGTTGTAAAGCGGCTTCGGTGCCCAAGCGGAAAGTAATCTGGCAAGCGTGTGGTTGTGTTATACTTTTATACTTGGCTTCAGCCCGAGTAAGCATACCCGGGGCGGCCTCTAAGTATAAAACAGCCAGCTGCTTGCCTGTAAGTATAAGCTGCTCCAACAGCCAGCCGCTGCCGCCTCCTATTACAAGTACTTTGCTTTGGTCAGGTATAAAAGGCAGTAAGTGTAACTGCGCTTTCTGGAGGGCATCACCATAAATTAGGCGGGCTAAGCTATCGTAGAAAGGAGCTACACGGTTAAAGCCGCTGTCGGGGAGAGTTGGCAAGTTTGGTATTGTTTGCTACGGCAACAAAGGTAATGCTTATCTGCTATTATAGTGGTCGTCCAGGATGCCCTGTAGCTTCTCAAAGATATAATCCACCAGTTGCTTTCGAACAGATTCGGTGTTGCCCTTAAACACTTCCCTGAACTCTTCGGCTTTGCCGTCATAAAGTATTGAGACAAACATAGTGCCTACCGGCTTCTCTGGGTTTTCGGAGCCTCCTTCGCCAGCCAGGCCGGTGGTGGCAATGCTTATATCAGCATTTAATATTTTTTTCAGGCCCATTACCATCTCGTTGGTTACCTGCTGCGATTCGGCTGTGTAAAGGTCGAGCGTGTCTTTTTTTACGCCAAGCAGTTTTTGCTTTACTTCGGGCTGGTAAACAACTAAGCTGCCCTTTAATACATCGCTGCTGCCCTTGGCTTTCACAAATTCAGAGGCTAACATGCCGGCGGTGCAGCTTTCTGCAAAAGCTACGGACAGGCCGTTATCCTTTAGCCCCATCATGAGTTTAGTTAATTCTGTTTGGTTCATATAGTAAGTATACTTCTGACTATGCGTAGTAGCCTCTATTACTCTAATCTGCAGCAGCAGGTTTTATCCAAGTGGGTAAGCATCTATCACAGTATATACAGGGTGAGGCGATGCCAACTCCGACTGCCACAGCGCGATTCCGTTTACGTGCAGCTCCAGCGGCTCCTCTGAGGTGATAACAGGTAAATCTTTAGGAGCGGGCTTATCTTTCCGGAAGCGGGCCAGCGTAACATGGGGCAAAGGCTTTAAAACGGGGTTAGGCTGATCAGAAAGTTTAAGGGTTAATTGTTTGCTCAGGCTTTCGAATGCGGCATCTGGCTCAAACCTGGCCCAGATTAAACGTGGTTTGCGCTGGTGCGGGCCAGGCTCAGTTTGTGCATAGCGCAGGGTAAATGGCTGGTGGTGTTTTGCAATTTCCTCAACCACCTGTTTAATGCTTTCCAGCTGCGCTAGCGGTACATTGCCAATAAAATAAAGTGTAAGGTGCAGGTTCTGTTTTGGGATAAACTTTGTGTGTGAATGTTCGAAAGCCTGAAGCTGCTCCTGCAGCTTTTCTTTAAGAGCCTCTGGCAAAATAGCCGCCAAAAACAACCTGATTGTGTCTTTCATAGTTTTATACTTACTTCCGGTTAATGATTTACGTAGGTGAAGTAATGTTGTAGCGCCCCAGGAGCAAAGGGGTTAACCAGATTCGATAATTATGTTTTCACGAGTCTATAAAAGACTGGTGGCAGCCTCGGCGCTGTTTACCATTGAGCTTTTAATTATTTGGGCACTCTTCCTGATATGCATTATTGTGTTCCTGTACTTGAGCAGCGCAATACTGGCAGGGGGAACCCTAGGTGTAGACGAGGCGGCCTTTAACTTTGCAAAAGACATATCCAGCCCAGCCTTTAGCAGCTTTATTCAGTTTATTACATTTTTTGCCTCACGGCACTTTCTCACACCGGCCGCGCTGCTTTTAGTTGCCTACTTTCTTTTTATACGCAAGCACCGCTGGTACTCGCTTAAGGTGCCGGTGGTGGCTTTAGGTAGTATAACGCTAAATGTTGTGCTTAAATACTTTTTCGACAGGCCACGCCCCATGATGCCTTTGGTAGAAGCATCCGGGCTCAGTTTCCCGAGCGGGCACTCTATGGTGGCGGCCTCTTTTTATGGGTTGTTGATTTACCTGGTGTGGCACAACGTTAAAAGTATAGCCTGGCGAAACAGCATTATAGCTTTGCTGGTGGTGTTTGTCTTTTTCATAGGCTTTAGCAGGGTATACTTGCGGGTGCATTATGCAACCGATGTAATGGCCGGTTTTGCTGCCGGTTTCCTGTGGGTGGTGATAGGCATTAGTACCCTGCGCAGGATCGAGCGTATCTCTAAAAAGGAAATAGACCCTGTAGTGGAAGAAGAACCTGTAACCTGAGATAAATATTTTTCATTCAATATATTGCAGATTAAAATTAGTGTTGTAATTTTGTCATCCCAATGAACAAGGGTTAAAGGGTTTTGGGAAATTAATTTAGTGACCAGCGCGCACGTGGCGAAACTGGTAGACGTGCAGGTCTCAGAAGCCTGTGCCTTCGGGTGTGGGAGTTCGAATCTCCCCGTGCGCACACTATCTTAAAACAGAACGCCAGCTTCACACGAGGCTGGCGTTCTGTTTTTTTTTTCTTCTCTGGTAATTCCCTGTTCAAAAAGTAAGTACAGGCTCTGTGGCCTGACGGAAGTATAAAAATACTTTGCCATCAGTAATAAACAGTCCACTTGCCACTTTGCTGACTGCTTTTGTAATAGCGCAGCAACCACCGCTGTTTTTGCGGTAAGTCATCTTTTACTACCAGTACGGTTGGCTCCTGAAGCAGCTGGTTCAATCTCCTTCTATCCTCTGGCTTTTTAACATCCAGTAGACTTTCTCGCCATTTCTCATCGTTCTCAAACTGAATTTCCCTGTCTAAATGCCTGGACTCTTCTTTGATGGAAATGATGTTTTTGTTCAGCTCAAAAGCCAGCGAAGGCAGCAGGTTATCATACACCAGCACAGGCCGGTTTTGCAACTGCTCGCTTTGGATAATGTGTGCAATAGGTCGGCTACCTTTTATTAAGTGTGGGTTGCTGCCCATCAGGTGCGTAGCGTAAGGCAGCAAAAGCAGCATGAAAGCTAACGCACTTGCAAGCAATTTTGCAAGTGAAGAAACTGGGCGTTTCCAAAGTATAAGCAACACAACCAGCATCAAGACCGGAAGGAGCAGGGCCAGGTAAGGCAGCGAGATACCAACAGGCACAAGTGGCGCTACTAGTAAGGCAAAGGCCAGCACCACAAAGTATAACATGCTGGCACGGGTAACCTTAGCAACGACATCAGGAGCCAACTGGCAAAGCAACCACGATGTCAGCAGCGCCTGGCCAGCAAAAAGGGGAAGTATGTAAAGTATAAGTTTAGAGCCTGAAAAAGAGAAAAACACCAGCGGCACCAGTATCCAAAGTATAAACAGGCGCTTTAGCTGTTTCGGCAACTCTTTCAGCTTTCTGAAATAGATCAAAAGTATAGCAGCCCAGGGCAAACTTAGCGCGGGGGCCAGCACCAGGTAAAACCACCAGGGCTTCGACCGCCCGAATGTCTCGGGGTTGGCATAGCGCTGCACCGTGTGCTTAAACAGGAAATAATCGACAAAGGCAGGGTTTTGCAGCATGAGATACACATACCACGAAGCACCAACCACCAGAAACAGCAGCAGCGCCGGCAAATGGTGCCAGTACGAAGCTCGTTTTATGCGTTCGGTTTGCGGCCATCTGAATGCAATGGCCACGAGTACCGGAAATATTAACCCTACAGGTCCTTTGGTAAGGAAGGCCAGCGCCAGCAGCAGGTAAAAGAAGTATAGCCAGCCAGGCGCAGCGTCTTTTTTATACTTTACCCAGCACCAGATAGCGGCCAACTCAAATGTAGTCAGAAAAGAGTCGGTGGTGAGGTTGCGGGCCGATAATACCACGGCTGGTATGGTGATGTATACTATGGCGGCTATCAAGGCCTGCTTGTTGTTGCCAAAAAGTTCTTTGCCTATAAGGAACACAAGCCACACCTGCAGTATAAGCGAAATTTGCAGAAAGAACCTGGCTCCAAATGCAGTTGGCCCGAACAGCTCCATCCCGAAAGCAGAAATAACATAGGTAACCAAAGGCTTATGGAAGTGCTGTATTTCGAGCAAACGCGGATGCAGATAATCACCAGTAAGCCACATTTCGCGGCTAATTTCGGCGTAACGGGCTTCGCTGGTTTCTACCACGCCCCAGCCACCCAGGTTGTAGAGCAGCACCACAGACAAAATAAGCAGGAGCCAGAACAGCAGGCGGTTACTGTTCTGCATATTGGTTAGTAGCATGTATGGTTAAGTTGTGGTGGGTTCTTGTGCGGGCTGCTCACGCATCGCCAGGTAAAAATTGCGGCTATAGGCTACCAACCCGAAAATCTGGCCTAAAAACAGAATAGGGTCCAGGCGCAGCACCGCATACGACATGATCATGAGGCTGCCTACCAGGCTTATCACCCAAAAACCTACCGGTATTACAGACTCCTGCAGCCGCTCTGAGTAATACCATTGGTACACAAACCGCAGCGTAAAAACTACCTGCCCCAAGCCTCCCCAGGCTATCAAAGTGCCCGATATCTTGCTGTGCTCCATTATGTAGCTAAAGCTGTACTTGTCGCTCCAGAGCAGCCAGCCAATGGCAAAGAAAGGAAAAAGCAAAGCTCCCCATCGCACAGGTGGCGCAAGGTTCTCCCACAGGTTCTTTAATTTAAGGTTGCGCAGGTAAATGAAGTATGATATAAGTTGGCCGCCTACAATTACAATGTCGTTGCGCAGGGCTCCGTAGGCCATTAAAAGTATAGACGCTATCACGCTGGTTGTCCAGAAGGAGGTAGGCGAGAGTACTTTTCCCGCTTTCTCAGACTTTATCCATTGCGACAGTATGCGTGCCGAGAAAAGGAGTTGGGCCAGTAAGCCTACTCCGTATATCAGCATCTCAGAAATGTCCATTGGCTACTGGCTGGTTCGTAAATTCTTCGGCAACAGTATAGTTAATGTAACGCTTGCGCATCCACCTGAAAGCAAATGTATCGTTGAGCGGGCCCCAAAGCCGGTTAAAAAGATGGTACTTGGAGTAGCCTGCATACCGCTCGAAATGCTGCACCGGCAACTGCTTTACTTTGCCGCCCTGCAATTGTATGAGCGCCGGTAAGAAACGGTGCATGCCATCAAAAAACGGGACACGCTTGGCGTAAGCAGCATCCATTATCTTTAGCGGGCAGCCTGTGTCTACAATACCATCGTTTATCATGTAGCGCCTGAAGCCGTTGGCAATTTTAGAGGAGATTTTCTTCACGAAAGTATCCTTGCGTTTGGCGCGTATGCCGATAACCATATCGTGGTGTGGCAGGTGCTCGAGTAATAGCATGAAATCCAGCGGAGAGGTTTGCAAATCAGAGTCGATGTAGCCGATGTGTGTGGTCTGGATTGTATCAATGCCTGCTTTTATGGCGGTACTCAGGCCATAGTTGCGGTTTAGCGATAAAAAACTGTAGCCAATCTTCTGCTGGCATATTTCCTTTATCTGCTCCAGGCTGTTGTCAGTAGAGCCATCATTCACAAACAAGACCTGAGTAGGTACAGGAGTTCTCTCCAGAAAAGCATCCATAGCTTCAGTAAAGCGTTTCAGGCAACCTTCCTCATTGAAAACGGGCACTATTACGGTAAGTGACAAAGAATCCATCTACTCTATTTTTTACTAACGTCTGATTTAAACTTTATAAACTGCTGTACCTCGGCTTTAAGCAAGTACTGGCATTGTAACTGCTTCGTATCCAGGCTATACTTGCTTTGAAACAAATCGTTCAGAAACTTGTCAGCCCTCCTGTCTTAAGAGGGAGTACTACTCGGGACTGTTTTTTGGTAACCGGCTGCTACGCTTGCATAACAGCTGCATGTGGCTGTTTTGTGTATTCTTTATACCAGGCTACAAACTTAGCCAAACCATCTGCCAGCGATGTTTGGGGGCTATAACCGGTTGCCTGTATCAGTTCATCCACATCAGCATACGTACGTTCCACGTCGCCGGGCTGCATAGGCTTTAAATCC
Source organism: uncultured Pontibacter sp. (assembly GCF_947492645.1). Lineage (GTDB taxonomy): Bacteria > Bacteroidota > Bacteroidia > Cytophagales > Hymenobacteraceae > Pontibacter. Next base: position 26,270 of record NZ_CANLMZ010000002.1, read on the forward strand.
AGTTTAGCCTTTTTGCCCAGTAATTGCTCCAGGTTAGCTACTAAATCCAGTAGCGGCTCTGGTTTGTTATTGCCGATATTGAATACTTTGTATGGGGCTGTACTTCCAGCTGTAGCACCTGTTTTGGGGCAATCCTCCAGCAATTTAAGTATACTTGTAATTACATCATCCACGTAAGTGAAATCGCGGAGCATGTTGCCGTTGTTAAAGATCTGGATGGGTTTACCTGTTGCTATAGCCTCTGCGAAACTGTAGTAAGCCATGTCCGGGCGCCCCCATGGGCCATATACCGTAAAAAAGCGCATGCCTGTTATGGGTAAGTTGTAAAGGTGCGCATAACTATGGGCCATTGCTTCGTTTGCCTTTTTGGTAGCGGCATAAAACGATACCGGTAAATCTGTCTTGTCGCTTGTTTTAAAGGGAATGCTGCTGTTTAAACCATAAACTGAACTAGACGAGGCAAAAAGCAAATGCTTTATGCTATGCCTTCGGCAACACTCCAGCACGTTGGCAAAACCTACCAGGTTGCTGCTTACATAAGACTGCGGGTGCTCTATGCTATGCCGAACACCTGCCTGCGCTCCCAGGTTAATTACTACATCAAATTTATACTTTGAAAATAGTTGTTGCAGGTTTGCTTCATCTGCCAGGTCAAGCTTAACAAAATATTGGCTATACCCCAGGTTGTTCTGCACAATCTCGTTGTAACCGAGGCGCTGCGTCTCAAACCCTTGGGCACGGAGGCGCTCCGTTTTCAGGTTGGGGTCGTAGTAACTGTTCAATACATCCAGCCCCACCACGATGTGCTCAGCATTACGCAAAGCCAACATCAGGTGGTGACCGATAAAACCTGCGCTTCCTGTTACCAGAATCTTTTGTCCTGCCATGCCTGTTCAGATTTAATAGCGGCTTTTTTTTAAGTAGCTGCAACCGCTAATTCTACACTACGAATCTGTAGTAAATTTGTAGTGAATTTTCAGTTTTCGTTATAAATGTTTCGGGTTAAAGCCGTCCTCAACCCGAATATCCTTCCGTATACTTTCATCCTTCTACGAAAGTGTATATTTTTAGGGATAGCTTATTTCTGATGATTGCCTGCCATACAATTCTTACAGGCAGTATCACACAACTATACCCTGCCCATGCGCCCACTTCTTAAAAGCGTTTTATACTTGCTGCCCGGCCTGCTGCTGGTTTTGCCAGCTCTTGCCCAGCACCCCGACAATGTAGCTGCCATTCGGCAAAAGCTAGCCCAGGAACGGCAAACGGCCTTACAGTTGCCTGCTGCAAATGCTGCTGCCAAAGCAGATAAACTGGTAGAGCTAGGGCTATGGGAGGAGGCGCGTGAGGTGTTGCAGCAGGCAAAGCCATCTGCAGCCGTAAAAATGGCGGAGGCAAAGCTGGCTATACTTCAAAATGATTTTGATGCTGCTGAAAAACTGGTAGCTGCGGCATTAAAGTATAATCCAAAGTCACCGGATGCCCTGTTACTTAAATCCAGGTTGCAGGTGCAAGCCTGGCAATTGCCTGATGCCATGGCAACTGCACAGCAGGTGCTACAGGCAGAGCCTAAAAACGAAGCCGCTGCGCTGGCTATCGGCCGTGTGCTGATGCTGCAGAAAAAGTATAAGCAGGCGCTGGAGTGGGCACAAAAAGTACAAAGCCTGAACCCGAAGAACGCCGAAGCCTACCTGCTGGAGTCTGATGTGCACTTCTGGAACCAGAAGCCGGAACTGGCCGAAAAGCCCTTACTTACCAGCCTCACATTAAACCCGTTTAACCCCGATGCCCGCTTTAACTACGGCTATGCCATCTGGCGCCGTGTAGATGCCACCCAACTGAATGCCATGGCAGCGCAATGGGAATTAGCTTTGGAGTTGAACCCCTTGCACTACGTTACGCATTGGCATTGGGGCAACGGCCACACCAACCTTACCTACGCCGACTACGCGCAACCCGATGATGAGCAGGTACGCCAGGAGTTAAAGGCTGCGGATAAACTCTTATCTGAAAATAAAATAGGACAGGCGCTGACCGAGATTGAAAAAGTACAGCAAAAATATAAAAGCTCAGTATTGCCGCTAATGTTGAAGGGATCTGCCTATTACATGGCTTTTGATATGGATCGTACCACGCGCCTGGATTCGGCACAGGCTATATTTAAGCGCATACTACTTAAAAAGAAACATTACGGCCCGGCACACAATGCCTTGGCTGCTGTTATAAAGCAAAAGCAACTTACTTACCTGCACAACTACGACTCGCTGCAGCAGGTTATCCAAACAACTTTGATCAAAGACCCGGTAAATTTTACCAGGGTGTTTCCGGATGTGGCATACTATCCCGGAGATGAGGTTCAGAAAATGGTATGGTCGCAGCTTTACGAGAGCATCGTATACTTTCCGTTCCTGTCTAAGCAAAACGAGAAGTTCGTAATTCCGCCTTTGCACATGGACCTGGCCATTGCCATGCAATCGCCCTACTTCAGGCAGGCTACCACCTTTGATAACCGCCAATGGATGGATATACGCGGTGTTGGCAGCGGTGCTGCTGCTATTGAGTACGTTGTGCGCGGCTCCTACCTGGAGCGAAACGTGGTATTGCACGAGTATGTACACCTGTTTCATGGGCGCGTATTTACCGATGCCGAAAACCGGATGGTGCGCCGCCTTTACAACAATGCCATGAAAGAAGGCCGCACCCTGGACTACTACTCAGCTAACAACGAGCACGAATACCTTGCCCAAACCTACCCGGCCTACTTTGAGCCCGTAAAGGTGCACCCGCTCAATCATAAGTCCATTAACACCACCGCCGACCTGAAGGCCAAAGACCCTGAACTTTATACTTTTCTGGACCAACTGGTGCAAAGGCAGCGCACCTACTTGGCCGGTAACAAGCAAGCAATGGCCAGCAACTGGGCCGAAGTATACCTTAATCTGGCAGAGCAGGCACAAAACAGGAAAGACTATGCACAGGCAACATCTCTGCTCGATACTGCTTTGGTATGGGACGCAAACTACCAGCCGGCGCTAATAGCCTATGCTGGGGTTAAACAGGTGCAGAAACAATTTGAGGCTGCAGGTGACTGGCTCCGGAAAGCAAAAGAAGTTGCTGCCGGTTACGCGCCGATTTACCTGGCAGAAGCAGCGTTAACGGAAGCACAGCGGAGAGAGGGCAAACTAAAGCAACAAGAGGCGATACAACATCAGGTTAGCTTGTACAGTAAGGCGCTAGAGCTAGAAGATGACCTGCTGATGCGAGCACAGGCAAACCAACGTTTCAGAGAGTTTTACCTGAGCTATGGTATGGTGCCCGAGGCAATTGCCGTTGCCAAAAGTTACATAAAAGATGCCCCGACTGTTTCTACCTACCTCCGTGACCGCCGCGACGAAGCCATTGCCTTTGCCAGTTGGTTGCAGGGAACATCAATACAGACGCAGGAGCCGGAGCAGGTTTTGGCAAAGCTTGTTGCGCAAAAGCCGCAGCAGTATGAGTTGCGCCGGCAGTATGCCGATGTGTTAGCTGCGCAAGGCAAGTATAAAGAGGCATTCGAAACACTAGAGGAGGCACAACGAATACTAAGTGCGGCCGGAACACCCCGTGCCGATTACTTGCTGCGCATGGCAAACTATAAACTGCAGCTTCAGGACAGAGACGCAGCCATGGCCGTAGCACAACCGCTGCTTACGGGTAAAGCCAACCTACGGGGCGAAACATACCTGCTGGCGGGCCTCTATGCCGACTTAGGAATGATACCTAAAGCAGAAGAACTTATGCAACAGCAGGCTGCACCAGCCACACAGCAGGAGTTGGTACAGCAGCAGTTTGCCCATGCCCGTATGCTGGAGGCGCAACATAAAAACAAGAAGGCTATTAAAGTTTATAAAGAGGCCCTGGCCCAACAGCCCTACCACCTCGAACTGCGCAACCGCCTGGCAAGCCTGTTGCTTAAAAGTGGCAAAGCAAAGGAAACTGCTGCAGTACAAAATTTTGGTAAAGAACCCATAACATTGTAAATAGCAAAACAAACTACAACTATACTTTCAACAATCTAACCAACCAACAACATTATGAGAATACGTTTACTCCTGCATATGTGGGCTTTGCTGCTGCTGCTGGTAACTGCAGCCTGTCGTAATACACCCTCTGGCAACGAAGGCGCCGTTGCGGTGACCAACCCCATGCCAAACGAAATAAATGCGTTGCCTACTACCGTTTACCTGGTGCGCCATGCTGAGAAAGATATCGCTAACCCATCTGATCAGGACCCAGGACTTACACCTGAGGGAGAAGTCAGGGCAGCGGCATTGCGCGCTGAGCTGGAAGGCCAAAAAATAGATGTGCTTTATGCAACAAAGTATAAGCGCACACAAAATACACTTAAACCTATGGCAGAGGCCCGAAACCTGGAAATTAACATATATGAGGCGCATGATTTCAATGGCCTGCAGAAAAAGATACGCGAGGAGCACCCAGGTAAAACAGTAGTGGTGGCAGGCCACTCGAATACGTTGCTCCCATTAATCGAAGCATTCGGTATAAAGCGCCCTATTGCGGATATAAGAGACAGCCAATACGATTACCTGTTTAAGTTAACCTTTACGCCCGATGGCACATCAGCTGTGGAAACAACCCGCTTCGGTGCCAGCTCAAAGGAATAATCTATTATGCCCTCAATTAAAAGAAAACCCCTGGCCATCAAGGTCAGGGGTTTTCTTTTGCTCACAATTGTAAAAACATCTTTGCCTTTAATCTGCGTAGGTAATACAACACGAAACCAAGTTTTATGCGCGCATTAACAGTTAAAGTACCACAAGGAAAAGGGGAGGAGGTTAAAGAAAAGGCTCAGGAACTTAATGGCAAAAACCTCAGCATCGAGCAAGTGGAGGCCGGAGAGTTAGTTCGGGTGCATTTGAGTAATAAAAATGTAAATCAGTTTATAGAAAATATAAACAACATAGAGGAAGCAGAGATTACGCTGATTCCGAGGGGGGTTATCACGTTGTACCCACCCCACGACCAGGCCCCAGACCAGGTGACGGATGTAACTTACCGCAGCCCCTTAGAGATATTTATGGGAGGTTTGCAAAGCGTTGGTTCCAAGGTGGGGTTAATGGGGTATGCGCTTTCAGGGGGAATACTGGTGTGGGTCGGGCTTTATACAAACACCGTTTTCTTATTGGTAGCGGCTATGTTGGTTTCGCCTTTTGCAGGCCCTGCCATGAATGCTGCTCTGGCGGCGGCAGCCGGCAAAGGTAAGTTGCTGCTTCAAAGCCTGAAACGGTACTTCCTGGCTATTTCTATCAGTATAGTCACCACATTTATACTTTCTTTTCTGGTTGGGCAGGAGCATGCCACCCCTTTAATGGTGGAGGTAAGCCACATATCCCAAATGGCCGTACTTTTACCCTTGGTTGCTGGCTTTGCCGGCGGCATAAACCTTATACAATCGGAACGGGATAGCCTGGTGCCCGGTGCAGCAGTAGGTACGTTGGTGGCGGCCTCGTTGGCACCGCCTACCGGCCTGATTGGCATGGCACTTAATTTCGGGAACTGGCAGATGGTGCAGAGTGGCATTTTCCTGCTTATACTTCAGTTGGCGGTCATACAACTATCGGCGGCCTTGGTTTTCAGGTACTTGGGTAAGATAACCATAAAAGGCGTGCGTTTTGCAGATGGGCAGGAGTATGTATATAAGCTCTCTTTGGTGGTATCGGGGCTGATAGTGGCCGGGCTGATGTATTGGCAGTTTAACAAACAGCCCAACCTGCAAAAAGGTAGCCTTGCCACGCAGATAACCGAAACTATTCGCACCTCATTAAAAGAGTATGACTATGTAGAGACCATTGAAGTAAACGCCCGGTTTACCAGGGGCACTCTACCAGACCTGAACCCTGTTATCTGCGAGCTCTATCTTTACAACCGCAGCGACTCTTTGCCTGATGAACAGGTAAAGCAACTGCTGCAAGCCGAACTGTTCAGGCGTGTAAAAGAGAAAAACTTTAACGCTGACCCGATGTTCGACATCAAAATGCTTGACTATAAAGGAGGAGAAGGCAAGCCTTAGCGCGTAACTACTACAGAGCGAGCCAGCCTGTCATGCAGGGTTCTGCGGGAAATGGGATGCACGCCAAGTATAAAGCGCATCAACAGCATTACAACAGAAAGCGGTTTAGTAAGATAACGGATGGAGGCACTCTTAAACGATATCCTTTTTCCGGTGGTGGAGGTTACGCGCAAACCCGTAAGGTATTTACCTAGTGTAGCCTGGCAAGCACAGGTTTCCATGCCCGCAAAGTATAGCCAGGCCAACGAGAAATCGAGAAGGCGCTCTGGCTTAAACAAGTAAGCTTGCTCGTTGCTGCTATAAGTTAGATAATCGATTATGCCGATAAGAGTAAGTAAAAGCAATACATCCAGTACAAGCGCAACCATGCGTTTACTTAAATCAGCAAGCTCAGTTTTCTTGTCTGTTTGGGTATAAATTGCCTGCATATAAATAGTAGTAGAGTTCTCCGCACCTTCTTATACTTTTATGTCCGTAGTTGGTTACAGGCTATGCAGGATTATTTTTATTATGGATAAATTGTGGTACCGTGTTGATGTTTAAGGTGTTATGACAGGAAAAGAGGCTGTCCTAAGGGTATTGCCTCTTTTCCTGTTACTTAAATATTTCGTTGCCTCTATAACTTAGGCCGTATCCGGAGCGCAGCCTACGCGTGGTTTATGATTTGGCTGGAGCAGGCGTAAAACGCTCTATCTTATTTTTTTGTGGCTCCAGGGTTCTCAAATACCTGTAAATGGCACGCAGGTCTTGCTCTTTCATGCCGGCATACATGGCCCATGGCATAATCGTGTTCATTTCGCCTGGCGATACTTTTCGCGCTGTCATAGCTGGGTCTTCAAAGCTTTTGAAGCGCTGCACAAACATATCCTCCGACCATGTGCCAATGCCGGTTTGTTTATCTGGGGTGATGTTGGCAGAGCGCAGCACAGCACCGTTCGGAAACTTAAACTCGAATCCTCCAGCCATATACTTGCCCTCGATAGGTTTGCCCTTTTCTGCCGGGGTGTGGCAGTCGCCGCAAGATGCAATTGTTAAAAGGTACTTGCCTCTAAGTACTTCATCGCCTAAAGCAGTTTCTTCCACAGAGTTGGCATCTGCTTTAAGTGGCATGGTACGCATAATCAGGTTCATCGGGAAATCAGGATCAGCCTTTGGCACTTCGTTTTTAATTGGTTTTAAGGTACGGATGTAGGAAATAATAGCATAAGCATCCTGCTTCGACATTTTGTTATAGGCATTATAAGGCATCACCGGGAACAGAGGGTCTCCGTTTTTGCTTACGCCTTTGGTCATGGCACGGTAAATTTCGCCGTCAGTCCAGTTGCCAATGCCGGTTTCTTTGTCGGGGGTGATGTTGCGGGCGTAAAATGTGCCAGGGAAACCCATACTATGATTAAACACCTCACCACCCTTGCCTTCTGTTCCTGGCACCAACGGAGCTGCAAACTTGCTAAAGTCCCTGGCAGAGTGGCAATCTATACATACGGCAACATGGTTGGCCAAATACTCACCGCGCTCTACTAAGGCAGGGGTTTTGTTAATGGATATGGTAGGGGCAGCATCTACATTCGGGAAGGCATATTGCATGTAAAGTATGCCAGCTGCTGCGATAGCAACAATTGCCACTACCACATAGCCAAAGATCTTCAGGGCTTTTTTCATAGTTATTTAGGATTAATATTAATGGATAATATTAATTTAAAATATGATTAAAGTCAATTTATGCAAGGGCTATATTTATTTATTTTGCGTAGGGTATGCCTGGTAATGAGTGTACAGGCAAAAAAAATCCGCAGGAGGAAAGCCTGCGGATTTTTAAAGTATGAGTAAGTATAAAGTTATTATCTAAAAGTGTTCTTACTATCTACTATTTGCACATCCTTCACATTTAGTTTATAAGTGGCAATTTCATTGTCCTCAGCCAAAACGTCTTTCGGTAAACCTTCTTTTACAAGGTTAGAATAGCTCATCGGTGAGGGCGTATTGTTTAGTAGCGCCTGCTTAAGTGGTTCTGCTTCGCTATCGTCGGTTACGATGGTTACAAACATATTCTCCGTCTGCCAGTATTTCTTCACCGCATCGTTTACATCCTGCACCGTCAGGTTAGCCAATAGTTTATCCAGTTCCTCTATGTAATTCTGGCGGCCATAAAAGCGGGAGTCCATTAAAAAGCCAAGCTGTTTCTCCTGTGTCTGGATGTACAGTTTAATGTAGGAGCGCAGGAATTTACGGGTTAGCTCAAAATCCTGCTGCGTCATGCCGTTCTGGATCAGGTTATCTACCTCACGCATAGCCAGGCGCAGCGCAAAGTGTGCATGGCCTACGTTTATATCTTTTAATTCGGCGTACTGCTGCTTCAGGCCTTCGGCTATCTGCACCGGGCGTATCCAGAGGGCAAAATAGTTAGAACTGCGCGGCACCCCCGGGTTTGGCAACTGGAAAGAGCCGCCGTTGTCGTACCACTCAATGTAGGAATAGTCGCCGTAGTTCATGGAGCGGGTGGTGCGAATCTTGTCGTAGAGCTTGCCGTAGCTTTTGCGGTGCTCGCCTAAGTATGAGTTGGCCACCATCAGGGCTGCAAATTCGTCGGCAGAGCGGGTAACCGGCATAGGCGTACCCGTGAAAATGGCCGAGCCCAAGGCATTGTTTTTCTGAATGATCTCTACCTGCACGCCATTTGGCTTGTTTGGCTGACCTGCTACTGGTATGTTTGGCTTTACATCGGATAGTTGTGCCATGTCCGCTTTCAGTTTGTTCAGGAAGTCAGCGCTGTAGTTACCGGCAATCCCGATCATCAGGTTGTTGCGGGTAAACATGTTGCGCCAATGGTTCTTCACGTCATCCAGAGTTATACTTTGCACGCTGGCCGTTTTGCCTTCTACCATGTGCTGATAGTTGGTGCCCCGGAACAACAGATCTTCCAGCGCCTTTTTGCTGTACTCTTCGTCTGATGATGCTCTGATCACCTCATCCACAAAGTTCTGCTGGTTCGATTTTACACGCTTAAAGTCTTCTTCGGCAAAGGCAGGTGTCAGCATCAGGCCGCGCACGATCGGGTAAAAGTCATTCAGGAAATCCTGGTGTACGGCAAAGGTAAAGGTAGTTACTTCCTTATCCACGTTGGCACCGTAACCAGCCGCCCACGGAAATATTCTGTCCTTTATCTGCGACACCGTCATGTCCTGTGTGCCCGATTCGGCGATCATCTGGGCTGTGGTATAGGTCAGGCCTTCTTTTCCTTTCGGGTCCGACATAGAGCCGTTCTTGAACATCAGTTTAATGATAACCTTGTTCGACTCCGGCTGTTTCAGCTCCACCACTTTGTCCGGACCAAAGGCCAGGTTGGCATCGTAGGCAGTTGGCGTAGCGCTGGCGGTTGCTGTGTTGGTAGTGGTGTCTGTAGTGGTTTGCTCGGATACCTGCGGCTGTTTGGCACAAGCGGTTGCCAGTAATACTACAGGTAAGATATATGCAGCTAATCTTTTCATGCTTTTATACTTGATGTTTCGATAAACTTCTATTTAACTGTAGCTTACTTAACCGGCGACTTATCGGTAGGGGCAATGGTGCCAACCGTGAGCGTCTGGTTCACAAAATACTTCTTCGCCACATTCATCAGGTCCTGAGCCGTAATAGTATCAAATATACTGTAGATGTTGTTCAGCGATTCTGGGTCGCCGGTAAGCCAGATAAAGCGGGACAGCGAGTTAGCAATGGCATCAGGGCTATCCATGCTCATCGCAAAGCCATACTTGATGCGTGATTTGGTATCCGCCAGTTTCTGGGCATCTACAGGCTTCGTTTTGGCATTATTCAGGGCTTTCATCAGTTCATCTTTAACATACTGCATGTCATCGGCTTTTATCACAGAGGCTGATACAGAGATCAGGTTCGGGTCGCGGGAAAACTGTGGGCCGCCGCCAATAAAGCGTGCTTTCTGCTCATCTACTACTAATTTGCGGTACAGGTCAGAGTTTTCGGAGAAAAGTATGGTGGTAAGTATACTTAAAGCAGGCAGGTCTTTGTCTTTATCAGAGAAAGCAGGGCCTTTAAAATTGAGGCTCAAGTATGGCGGAAATCCCTGCTGCTGCACATGCGCGTAGCGTGTCTGGGTTTGCTTTGGCTCTGTCGGGATGTTAGGCTTATAGTTACCGCGCTTCCAGTCGCCAAAATACTGTTGGGCCAGGCTGTTTACACGCTCTGGAGTTACATCACCCACCACAACTATAGTAGAATATTCGGGGCGGTAAAAACGATCGAAGAAGGTGAGGGAGTAATCGTACTGGTTTGGCATGTCTACCACATCCTTGAAAAAGCCCATGGTAGTGTGGGAGTAGGTATGCTTGGTAAAGGCTGTGCTGACCAGTTTTTCGTACAGCTGCTGGTAGGGGCTGGCAGAGTTTTTAGTATACTCACCTTTTACCGCACCGGCCTCTGTTTTGAAATCGTGTACGCTATACTTCAGGTTCTGAAAACGGTCAGCCTCAATCTCAAACATCTTGTCCAGCATTTCGGCGTTTCCTGTCATGTGGTACACGGTTCTGTCGATGGAGGTATTGGCGTTGGCGGCGGCGCCCATTTCTTTCATAATGTCGCCGTAGGCTTCTTTGCTATACTTGTCGGTTCCCCGGAACATCATGTGCTCAAAAAAGTGGGCAAAACCAGTTTTTCCTTTTTCTATCTCTTCACGGGAACCGGCACGCACCACAATATAGAAAGCAGCAAGGCCGGGGCTGTTGTAAGGAACCGTAACCACATTCAGGCCGTTGTCCAGCTTTTTCTGATGGATAGGATAGGGCAGGATCTTTTCTTTCTGGCTGCTTTGCTGCGCCATCGCCGCCGAAGCGACAAACACCAAAAGCAACAGGAGTACTACTATTCTGTTTTTCATACTAGTTTTATATAGTTTGATTTAGTTGCAGATACTGGTCTTACGGTATTTTTGTAGTTAAATATATAGATTTTACCCTTTTTACCCTGTGTTGTTGCAGTTGCAAGTATAAAATCGCCCAGCCTTAAACTTTTATCGACCAATAGTAGGCGATGTATACTTTTTTTAAGCCGGCAGAAAACAAAGCGGCCACAGTTTGTACAACTGTGGCCGCTTCTGATACTCTAAGGTATAACCTTAAACCAGTTCAGGCTCCTTATTTTCTCTCGCTACAGTATCAGCAGCTATTTCCGGGTTTGTCGTTTCCACTAAACCAATTTCAGGCTCTGGGTTAAACTCACCTTCCCAGCGGGCAACTACAGCAGTAGCAAGGCAATTGCCGGTTACATTTATAGAAGTGCGGGCCATGTCCATCAGCTCATCAATACCAAGTATGGCAAACACCGGCCACACCGGCAGGTCGAAGGAGGCAACGGTGCCTAAAAGTATAACCAAAGATGCGCGAGGCACACCGGCCACACCCTTGCTTGTTAGCATCAGGGTAAAGACCATCACCAGCTGCTGCTCCCAGCTGAGCGGGATACCAGCGGCCTGTGCCACAAATACAGAGGCCAGCGCCAAGTATAAAGTGGTGCCATCCAGGTTAAAGCTGTAGCCTGTAGGCATTACAAAAGCTACAATTCTACGCGGCACACCCAGTTTCTCCATTTCTTCCATGGCGCGTGGCAAGGCAGCCTCGGAGCTGGTGGTAGCAAACGCAATAGACACCGGACCAGAGATGGCCTGCAGGAAACGCTTGATCGGGACTCTGGCAATAAGCGCCACCGGAAGCAGGACTAAAAGCACAAAAGCGAGAAGCGCCACATAAAGTGTAGCCAGTAACTGGAACAGGTTCACCAATATGCCTAGCCCCATATGGCCCACCGTGTAGGCAATGGCGGCACCTACACCCACCGGTGCAAAGTACATGATGATGTTCGTGAACTTGAACATGGTTTCGGAAAGGCTTTCGCAGAAATCAAGCATGGGCTTGCGCTTTTTCTCGTTTACCATGGCCAGGCCAATGGCAAACAGCACGCTGAACACCACGATCTGCAGTACCTGCCCTTCAGCAATGGACTTGGCGATGTTCTCCGGGAAAACGTGAAGTATAATATCAGAGGCCGATTGCTTGGCTGCCGGGGCAATCTCATCGTTTACTTCGGCCAGGTTCATGCTGATGCCTTCGCCTGCTTTGCTAATGTTGATGGCTGCCAGACCGATGAAAAGGGCCAGCGTGGTTACAATCTCGAAGTATACGATGGCTTTCCAGCCCATACTTCCCACTTGCTTCAGGTTAGAGTGGCCGGCTATACCCACCACGAGCGTGGCAAAAATAAGCGGTGCGATAATGGTTTTGATCAGCTTCAGGAAAACCTTGCTGAGCACGTTCAGGCCGGTAGCAAAACTCGGAAAGTCATAGCCAATCTCGGCGCCCACCACCATACTGATCAGAATCCAGGTGGTAAGGGAGCGCTTCTGGATGCCGTACATCAGCAACACGCCAATGCCAACCCAGCGTACGGCCATAAGCACATCCGCCGACAAAGAGATAAAACTGTACTGTTGCAGTACAGTAAGGAGGGCGGCTATGGTAATACACACCAAAGTGGCCAGCGGTAGAAAAGATTTTTTCATAAAAATGAATGTAAAAGCAGGCGTTTTCAGGCAGCTGCCGGGTAGATTTTATTTGCAGCCAAACATTGCTTTAAAGAACCTGAACAAGGGAAAAAAGCTAAAGGTACAGCTACAAAAATTTAGCAAATATAGAAGCAAATTGCACATCAGCAAATAGCTGCAAACCCAATTCTGAAACTTATTTTTCTGGCAGGTACAAGTATTAATTGCAGGGCCTGTAAATTGTGTTGCTTAGGGTTATTTTTCTGCCGTAACACACGTATGCAAGTATATAATATTTACCTTTTTGGTTGATGTATGCTTACATGGCACATAGAAGCGCTGCACCTTAAACTGAAGTATAAAATTAAGGCGGCAGCGTGCGCTGGCGAGGATCGGGTTAATTTCCTGGTGCAGGTTTCGGACGGCAGCTTGAGCGGTTTTGGGGAGGCTGCGCCGCAGGTGCGTTTCGGTGAAACACCAGAGCTGCTCCTGCAGCAATACCAGGTGCTGCTAATGGCAGGGCTGGTGCTGGTTAAAAACTTAGAGGACCTGCACCAACTGCTTCTGGAGCACCAGCCTATTAATTCTTTGCGCTTTGCCGTAGAGGCCGCCTACATCCATTACTACTGCCAGTTAAAGAGTTTGCCGGTAAACCAGGTGCTAGGGCAACGGCCGCCACACAACCAGCCTACCAGCTTCTCTTTGCCAGCCATGGAGCCTGAGCTGGCCCTGGCTTACATGCAACAACAGCGCATTAACCGGTTTTGCTGCCTTAAACTCAGAGTTACCCAGGATACGGATGTGGAACTGGTAAACAAGCTGCTTCGCGCTTCCGAAAGACCTGTAATGCTCGAAGGCAGCGAAAGCTGGAGCGACCCCGATAAACTACTGGCGTTTCTCAGATCCCTTGACAAAGACCAGGTTATTTCAGTAGAGCAACCCATGCCCGCTTCGCAGGGATATGCCTATGCCCATCTAAAAAACAAAACGCCAATTCCGATTATCGCAGACGAGTCCATTACCCATGAGGCTGACTTTGAGCTGTTGCGCGAGGAGTTTCATGGTGTAAACATAAAACTGATGAAAGCGGGAGGGTACTTGAACGCCCTTCGCTTGATGCGCGAAGCCCGCAAGTATGGGCTGATGACCATGATAGGCTCTATGGTAGAAACATCCTTGGGCATCTGGTGCGCTATGCAGCTAAGCAGCGGCTTCGACTTTGCAAACCTGGACGGATTTTTGATGCTTACCGAAGAGCCTTTTAAGCTGGTGAAAGAGCAGAACGGAATCCTGTACCTTAAATAGCAACAAAGCCTTACCTGCGCAGTTAAAAACTTAGCCTATATTTATGGTTTGGTAATTATCAGGATTTATGAAACTTTTTTAAAATATTTCTGTTGATGTGTTTGTACATTAAATGTATGTACATATATTTGCATCAGCATTATGAAAGACCTTGACTGCATGAAGATTGAAGAAGAAATAAAGCAGAAGACCTTTAAGAGTGCTTATCATAAAGCATTTATCAATGTAATGTATACATCTGGGTGGCTACAGCAACAGCAGGCTGCTATTTTCAAGCCCTATAGCATTACATTGCCGCAGTATAACATTCTGCGCATCTTGCGTGGGCAGCACCCACAACCGGCTACGGTAAGCCTGCTTATAGAGCGTATGCTTGATAAAACGTCTAACGCCTCCAGAATAGTGGATAAGCTGGAAGTGAAGGGACTTGTTACAAGAAAGCAATGCCCGGCAGACCGTAGAACCGTAGATGTGCTGATCACCGATAAAGGCTTGGGTTTGCTTAAAGAAATGGAGACGATAGAAGGCGGTGAAGCTACAGGCATCAAAAACCTTACGGAAGAAGAAGCAATAACGCTCAGCGACCTGCTGGATAAAATCAGAAACAAATAATTACCATAAATCAGGATCAATAAAAATAAAATGAAAAAGTTAGTAATTCTTGCCTCTTTGGCATCTGCTGTAATGTTTACGGCTACTGCTGGTAACACACCTAATACAACTGCTACAACAGAGGTAACTGCACCTGCTAAAGCACGCGCTTTTAAAGTAGATGTAACAAAAAGTGACTTAAAATGGCATGCTAAGAAAGTAACTGGCGAGCACATGGGCAATATTGCTCTTAAAAGCGGCCAGATGCTGGTTGATGGTTCTAAAGTAACTGGCGGTACGTTTGTAATCGACATGAACTCTATTACTTGCTCTGACATCAAAGACGAAGAGTACAACAAGAAGCTGGTAGGCCACCTGAAGAATGACGATTTCTTTAGCGTTGATAAACACCCAACAGCAACTTTCAAGATCACAAGTATTAAGCCTATCGCGAAAGCTGCAGCTGGCCAGCCAAACCAAACCGTAACTGGTGACCTTACTATCAAGGGCATCACAAACCAGGTTAGTTTCCCGGCAACAATCTCTGTTAAAAACGGAGTAGCATCTGCTAAAGGCGACGTAACTGTTAACCGCGCTAAGTATGACGTGCGTTATGCATCAACAAGCTTCTTCGATAGCCTTGGCGACAAAGCTATTTATGATGATTTCGTGATAACACTTGATGTAACTGCAAAGCAGTAATCGAGCAATCTTATAAAAGATAGTTTGTTTTGATTTCCGCTCCACGCTGGCAACAGGGTTGGAGCGGTTTTCTTTTTAGAGTATCTTTAACAGTACTCTGATCGTATTATTTTGCTTTACAACTATTTATAAGAAGGTTTTAGTTAAATCACTTTGTTTTAAAATTAAATGTACGTACATTTAATTAATTCTAAATTAGACCCAGAAACAATGAGAAAAACAGCATTTTATGCCAGCTTGATGGCAGCGGTATTTTTTACGGCTTGCGGTGGCGAGACTACAGAAACAGCACAAAGCACCGAGGTAACAACAGAAGCAGCAACTGGTGAGGGCGAAGTGTACGAAATAGCGCAGGACCAGAGTTCTGTAGCTTGGTACGGCGAAAAAGTGCTGGGTAAGCATGAAGGCGAGATAAAACTGCAAAGTGGCCAGCTTACCGTTGCTGATAACCAGTTAACCGGCGGTACAATAGTGATGGATATGAAAACCATCGCTAATAAAGATTTAACCGACCAGGAGCAGAATGACAAGTTAGTAGGCCACTTAAAATCGGATGACTTTTTTGGTGTTGAGACATATCCTACAGCGACGTTTGAAATAACAGGAGTTTCTCCGATAGCCAATGCAGCTGCAGACCAGCCAAACTATACTGTGCAGGGTAATTTAACTATAAAAGATAAAACTGAGCAGATCGATTTCCCGGCGCTGGTCACTGTAGATAACAATACGGTGAAAGCAAAAGCCGATGTGACCGTAGACCGCTCAAAATTTGACGTGCGTTTTGGCTCTGAGACTTTCTTCGGGGAGTTAGGGGATAAGGCTATCTCTGATGAGTTCAGGCTGAGCCTTGACATCACAGCGACGAAGTAATTAAATTATTTTCAGGAAAAGCCGCTCCGGATGTATTTTCGGGAGCGGCTTTTTTGTTTTAAATTAGCCATTGCTTTTTACCTTTGGCTACTACAGCCAATCAATGCGATGAAAAATTTACGAGCTATACTTTTATCCGGGTTTATACTTGCTTTACTTATAGTCAGCGCCTGTAGCAAAAAAGATACACCGGATGCACAGCAACTGGTAGACCAGGCTATTGCAGCACATGGTGGCCAGCACCTCGATAAAGCTATAGTTACCTTTAAATTTCGTGACACCCGTTTTCGTGTGCTGCGCGATGAGGGTGCCTTTGTATACAGCCGCACCTTTACCAACGACACCACAGGGCAGCGCATACATGATGTGTTAAGCAACAGCGGCTTTAAACGTACTGCCGATGATGTGGAGGTTGAGCTGCCACAGGAACGACAGCAGGCTTATACTGCATCAGTTAACGGAGTAGTATACTTTGCGCTGCTGCCATACTTCCTGAACGATGCTGCGGTGCAGAAAGAGTATATCGGCGAGGCAACCGTAAAAGGAGAGCCCTATCATAAAATTAAGGTTACTTTTGCCCAAGAAGGCGGCGGCGAAGACCATGAGGATATTTATGTATACTGGTTTCACAAGCAAACGCACACCATGGATTACCTGGCCTACAGCTACCAGGAAGAGGATGGCAGGGGCTCCAGGTTTAGAGAAGCCGTAAATCAGCGCGAGGTAGGCGGCGTACGTATCCAGGATTATATTAACTACACAGCCAAGGAGAATTTTGCGCTGGAGAATTATGATAAAGCCTTTGAGGCTGGAAACCTCGAAAAAGTATCTGATATTATACTAGATGAGGTGCAGGTGTCGGAGCTGTAACAATTTTGTATAAGTATAACCATGCCGCAAGTTTAGCGGCAGCGTAACTTGAGGATGTGTAGGAGGCTAGTATGTAACTGGCTTTCTGCGCAAGCAGAAAAGTATACTTTCTGAGATAAATTTTTCACTTAGAAGATTGGCATGTTTATCTACAGTAGACAAAGTATAAAATATAGCCAAACCATCCCAGCCCCATGTTTTTCAAAGCAAAGCAGTTGAAAACTACTGCTTTGCTTTACCACCAGTTACCGCTACACTCAAAATGGCGGTATACAATACATTTAAGGGTAAGAAATCATGCTAAATCATTAAAATCCCCTTAATCACCAGTCTCAAGCTCCCTTGGCAGCTCTACCGGCAAAGGTTTGTTGCGCTCACGGATCTGCAGCAGGTAATCGTCTATCGTGTCTTTATACTCCAGGTGGTAATCTTCGTGCAGGTTTTTGCGGATGAGCTGAATGGTTTTGAGCAGCAAACGGGCCGTTGAAGTATAAAATACCTTATAGTAGCTGTCGAACTGGCCGGTGTAGTTCCTGAAAATGATGTCTAAGGTATACAAGTGCAGTTCTACTTCGCCTTTTTTGTCTTTGGTGATGCGCTTGAAACGGGCAATCTCTTTTGCTGCTTTACGTAACGCCTTTGCCAGGGCTTTGGGCAAGCTGCGGCCGGTGGCATTCAGAAACAGATCATGTATTGTGTCCTGGCTTTGCTCCTGCAGTTCTTCCAGCGTCAGTTCGCCCAGTTCGTAGGAAAACATGTCATATAGCTCGGCATCGCGGCGCACGGCCTTTAATAAGAGTGCTTCCTTATCCTTATCGCTAAGTTGTTTGATAGCTTTTTTGAAAGATGCAGATGGTGCAGGCATGGTGGTTTGCTATTGTTTTATACTTTGACTTTATGACACAGGACTGCTTAACAAAAGACTTTCCGTATCTCGTAGCACGTATCAAGTAGCAAGACTTCATCTTTAAATTTATAGCTCGATAAACTTATGATACTTTTTAAGTCTTTAGTCTATTGTCACAAAGTCTATTTTCTAATTGTCAACGAATTCTTTGTCAGGTTACAGCCTACGTTAACAGAGGCTAAAAGTATAAGAAGCTGCACGTTGGTGGTGCAGCTTCTTACAAAAGTATACTTTAAAGACTTGATTCGGTAACTTTCAGATTCTCGTCGAGGTACTGCGTTACCTTGCGCATCAGGTGCACACGATCTTTGCCTCTAACGTTGTGCGGGTGGCCCGGGTAAACAAAATAATCAAGTAGGATACCTTTGTCTACAGCCGTTTTCAGGTACTGCAGGCTGTGTTGCCATACTACTACGTCGTCTACAGTACCATGTATCATCAGCAGTTTACCATTCAGGTCCTGCACATAGTTTAGCAGATTCGCTTTCTCGTATCCTTCCGGGTTTTGCTCCGGAGAGTCCATGTAGCGCTCTGTGTACATTACTTCGTAGTAGCTCCAGTCAATAACCGGGCCGCCGGCTACACCAACCTTAAATACATCCGGAGTACGCGTCATAAGCGAAGTCGTCATAAAACCACCATAGCTCCAGCCGTGCACGCCCATGCGGTTGGCATCTACATAAGGCAAAGATTTAAGGTATTCCACACCTTTCAGTTGGTCAGCAACTTCCGGGGTACCCATCTGGCGGAACATCGCCTGCTCAAATGATAAACCTCGGTTAGCTGATCCACGTGAATCCAGGGTAAACACTACATAGCCTTTCTGCGCCATCAGGTGCATCCAAAGGTTAGCGCCGCTCAGCCAGTTGTTTGTTACCAGCTGCACATGGGGGCCACCGTATACATACACCACCACCGGGTACTTTTTGCTCTTGTCCATGTTCGGAGGGGTGATGATGCGGCCGTAAAGGTCAGTCCCATCCTCTGCCTTAATGGTAACTATGCTTGTCTCGCCCAGATTATATGCTGTAAGTGGGTCTTTAGCAGTTAGTAGCGTTTGCGCTACTTTGCCGTTATTGTTAAGTATAGCAATTCTGCGTGGTGTTGCCTGACTGCTGAAGTTATCGATGATATACTTGCCAGAAGGGCTAAGGCTGGCATTGTGTGTACCTTTTTCAGTAGAGATGCGCTTGCTTTTGCCGTTGTTCAGGTTTACGCTGTAAATGTGGCGCTCCAAAGGGCTTTCTGCAGTAGAAGTATAGTATAGCTCGTCGCCTTTTTTGTTAAAGCCCAGAACATCGGTTACCATCCAGTTACCCTTGGTTAGCGTTCGGATTTCTTTGCCGTTTGTGTCGTACAAGTATAAATGGTCGAAGCCGGTGCGCTCGCTTACACGTACAAACTGGTTGGCTTTGCCCGGCACAAAGTATAAACCGTGCTCCGGCTCCACATACTTGTCGTGCTTTTCTTCCAGTAATGTTTTTACAAAGTTGCCTGTAGCCACCTCGTATTGGTTCAGCTTCATGTGGTTCTGGTCGCGGTTAACCACGGCAATGTAAATGTGCCTGCCGTCAGGGCTCCAGGTAAGGTTGGTCAGGTACTGCTCGGCGGGCTCACCGGTTTTCAAGAAGGTAGTTGCCTTCGTATCCAGGTTATAAACGCCTATGGTTACGTGGTGGCTTTTGCCGCCAGCCATTGGGTATTTAATAGCATTTAATTGTGCAGGCAACGGAGCCACATCTACCAGCGGATAGTCTGTAACCATACTTTGGTCCATGCGGTAAAAGGCCAGCTGCTTGCCGTTAGGCGACCAGAACGTACCTTTCGTGATGCCGAACTCAGAGCGATGTGCTGCCTGTCCGTTCACAATGCCTTTGTTTTCCTCGTTGGTAACGACTACATCTGGCGCACCCGGGGCAGAAACAAACAGGTTATTGCCTTTGGTATAAGCCACGCGCTGGTTGGTTGGGTCCAGTTCGGCGTTCTCAGCCTCTGAAGTATACTTTGCTACAGCCGTTGCCTTACCTGTTTTCAGGTTGTAATGGTAAACAGCGTTTTGCGTGTTCAGTACCATGGTGTTGGCATCAGCCCACTGTATTGCCGGGAAACCGGTTAATTTTTTAGCGCCAGCCGCCTCTAAAGCGCTGCTCAGTTTGTTTAGCGTAAGCGCCTCACTCTGTTTGCCTGTACCGGCATTGCCACGCACCAGTACTTGCTCGCCGTTGTTTTGCTTGATAAAAGTATAATCCTCAGAGCCGGCCACCCAGTTTAGCTGGCGCAGGTTCTCAGGCTGAAGCGCCGGGTTGATAATAGCGTCTTCCATGGTCAGCATTTTGTTCTGGGCCTGCAACTGCAGCGAAGCAGCCACAAACGCAAGTATAAATGCAACACCCTTAAATTGCTTAGATAATGTCATTTAGCTCGATTGTGATAGTTGGTTTAATCAACATGCAAGAAAGCACGAATAAACTTACTGAGCAAAAACTGCGCCTCTTATGCATGTTGTTAGTAACCGGAATTATATCAGAAGAAAGGAATCATACCCCATCCAGAATTGTTAAAATCTATACCTTTTTTGGGTATGGGCACTACCCGTTGAAACAGTTTATACTTAGGCTATTGCTTCGTTTAGTGCTTTGCATTTCGTAATTTTGTACTATGAATTGGGAGACAGATATTTTACATAAAGAAGATTTTGAGGTTGCCTTGCTCGAGGAAACAACCGACCTGCGCAACCTGGTAGTATACAATGATGATGTGAACACGTTTGACCACGTGATAGAGACGCTTATCAAAGTATGCGGCCATACAGCAGAGCAGGCAGAGCAATGCACCTTATTGATTCATTACAAGGGCAAGTGCACCGTTAAAGTAGGCTCTTTTGAGGAGCTAAAAGGTATGTGTACTTCGTTGCATCAGAAAGACCTTTCGGCGGACATAGAATAGTTTAGGAGGTTAAATGAATTTTCCGTCGAAGTTGATAGAAAATGCCGTGGAGGAGCTGGCAAAGCTACCCGGCATTGGAAGAAAAACGGCGCTGCGCCTGGCGCTGCACTTGTTAAAAGAAGAATCTGAAGAAAGCTTTTCGCTGGCGGAGGCCCTGGTAAAGATGCGCACAGAGGTAAAGCATTGCAAAGAATGCCATAATATCTCTGACACCGAAATATGCAGCATCTGCTCTAACCCGCTGCGCGATAAGAGCCTGCTTTGTGTGGTGAGTGATATACGTGATGTGATCGCCATCGAGAATACATCGCAGTATAAAGGCTTGTACCATGTGCTGGGTGGCGTTATTTCGCCTATCGAGGGTATTGGACCTTCGGACCTGCACATAGATTCGCTGTTGGAGCGCCTGCCAAACTCAGAGGTAAAAGAGCTGTTGCTGGCTATCAGCCCAACTATGGAAGGCGACACTACCGCATTTTACCTCACCCGTAAATTGCGCGACCATAACGTACGCATTACCACCATTGCCCGAGGCGTGCCTGTAGGAGGAGAGCTGGAGTATACCGACGAGATTACGCTTGGCCGAAGTATAGTGGAGCGAACTGTCTATGGCAAAGTATAAAGTATAAACGATAGCGTTGAGAAAGCCCTTGCTGTAAAGCTGGGGCTTTTTTGTTTTTCAGCGTTAGGTCCAACCACCCCTGCCCCTCAGAGCTACGCTCGCTAGTTTCGAACTCGCGTTCTCATTAGTCCAAGGAGGGGAGTTTTTACTTACTGCTTTATCTTTCATCACAATAGCAACTGTTCTCCTCCTTTGTTATCCTGAAAAGATCTTGGTAGAAGGGAGGTTAGGCACCAGCTATAGAATATCAACCTATGCAGGAGTAAAGCATGAACTCCCCACCTTAGCCAAGGAGGGGCAGCGGTGGTTGGACCAGGTTTCGAAAACACACGTACATGAGCTATCAACTGCACTTCCTACCACAAAATAAACCTTCAGCTGTTTTTCTGGAAAGTCTGTGGCTTTATGAGTAAATTGCCGGCTTAATTACAATTACTTATGCACGAACTTGAAGAGGCGAAAGCCATACTTTCAGATAGAATCTCTGCTTTGTCAGAATCGCAGACAATTGCCATGGCTAAAAAAGCCCGTGAACTGGCCGCGCAGGGGCACGATGTGATAAACTTAAGCTTTGGCGAACCTGACTTTCAGACGCCACAATACATAAAAGATGCTGCAAAGCAAGCCATTGACGAAGGATTTACTTTTTACACACCAGTTGCCGGTTACCCGGAGCTGCGCCAGGAAATAGTTAAAAAATTTAAGCGCGACAACAACCTGGACTTTGCTCCGGAGAACATTGTGGTATCTACAGGTGCAAAGCAAAGTATAGCCAATGCGGTGCTGTGCTTAACTAATCCCGGTGATGAGGTCATCATTTTCTCGCCATACTGGGTTTCTTACGAGGAGATCGTGAAACTGGCAGAGGGAACTACGGTGCCCTTAATGGGCCGCCTGGAAAACGACTACAAAGTAACGGCAGAGCAGCTGGAGCAAGCTATCACCTCTAACACAAAGCTGATCATGTACTCTTCGCCGTGTAACCCAACGGGTGCCGTTTTCAGCGAAGAAGAACTGCAGGCTATTGCAAAGGTGCTGGAAAAGCATCCCAACATTTATGTAATAGCTGATGAGATCTACGAGTACATCAACTTTGAGGGCAAGCACGCTAGTATGGCCAGTATCGAATCGATTCGTGATAGAGTGATCACCATCAACGGATTCTCGAAAGGATATGCCATGACGGGATGGCGCGTTGGTTATTTGGCTGCACACAAAGATATTGCCGCAGCCTGCGATAAAATGCAGAGCCAGATAACATCCGGTACCTGCTCCATTGCCCAGAAAGCCGCTGCCGCTGCCCTTAAAGGTGGCAACGCATCGTCGTTGGAGATGACGGAGGCGTACCGCCGCCGCCGTAGCCTGGTGCTGGACCTGATGCAGGATATCCCAGGCTTCCAGACCTATGTACCTGCTGGCGCTTTTTACATCTTCCCGGAGATAAGCGCGTACTTTGGCAAGAGCTATAACGGTACAGTAATAAACTCGGCACTAGATTTAAGCATGTTTATACTTACAGATGCGCATGTGGCCGTGGTAAGCGGTGAGGCTTTCGGCGCTCCGCAATGTATACGATTCTCTTACGCCACCTCCGACGAGAAACTGGTAGAGGCACTTCGCCGCATCAAAAACAGCCTGGCTAAACTACAGTAATGGATCAAATCAATAGTATAGAAGAACTGTTTGCTGCTTTCGATAAGCTTACCGTTTTGATTGTGGGTGATGTGATGATCGACTCCTACCTGTGGGGTAAATCCACTCGCATTTCGCCGGAAGCACCGGTGCCGATCGTGAACGTGGTTAAACGCGAGAAAAGATTGGGTGGTGCCGCTAACGTAGCCTTAAACGTGCAGGCATTAGGAGCAACGCCGCTTCTTTGCTCTGTTATCGGCGACGATCAGGATGGTATGGATTACCTGCGCCTGATGGAGGAGAAAGGCCTGTCGACGGAAGGTATTGTGCAGAGCCCGGAGCGGGTTACCACTATCAAGCACCGCATTATTGCCGGAGGGCAACAGTTATTGCGCGTAGACTCAGAAATTGAGCACAACCTGGTCGAGCACGAAGAGCGCCACCTGGAAGAGCGTTTTGTGCAGCTGCTGGAGAAAGCTGATGTGGTTATTTTTGAAGACTACGACAAAGGCGTTTTTTCTAAAGAGAACATTCAGCAGTTTATCAAACTGGCTAATGAGCAAAACATACCAAGCGTGGTAGATCCTAAAAAGAAAAACTTCCTGAGTTATGTGGGTAGCACGTTGTTTAAACCAAACCTGAAAGAGTTGCGCGAAGGCCTTAAAGTCGATTTCGCTGATGAAAACCTTCCGGCTTTTGAAGATGCGGTGGCCGCTCTGCAAAACGAACTGCAGTTGCAGCAGGTGTTGGTAACGCTATCGGAAAGAGGCGTATTTATAGCCAACGGCGACGACAAGACATACATTGAGGCGCACCGCAGATCTATTTCAGATGTATCAGGGGCAGGGGATACGGTGATAAGTATAGCAGCCTTGTGTATGGCCTTGGGCACAGCGCCACAGTTTCTGGCAGGCTTAAGCAATTTAGGAGGTGGTCTGGTGTGCGAGCAGGTAGGCGTAGTGCCTGTAGATAAACAACGTTTGCTCGAAGAGGCGAAACACTTCAGGCTTTTCGAAAAGCATGAATACCGAAACGCTTAACAGGATACTATACGGCAGCAAGCTAAAAGCTTATGCCTTTATGCGCCGCACAGCCTACGTGTTGTCGGTGCTGGCTGTTGTGCTTTTAATTCTGGCGCATGGTGTAGTAGAAAGCCCGGTTAGGCTGCACATGCTCTACTATGCCATAGATGCCATCTTCTCTGTATTTGTTATCATCTACTTTATCCGCATACTTTATACTTTTGAGCGGATTAAGTTTATAAGGCGCACCTGGTTCGAAGCTATACTGATGTCGCTTATACTGGTAAACCAGATAGGCACTTATTTGCTCGATTTTCCGGTTGTATACCACATTTTTGAAAGTATAGGCATCCCGCTTTCTGTGGAGTTTTACCGTGTGCTTGTGTCTACGTACATGCTGGTGCTGCTGATTGTGGAGTTGCTGGAGACCAAGGTGCATTTAAAAACATTGCAGCTAAAGCCATCCATCTCTTTTATACTTAGCTTTCTTATACTTATCGCGATTGGCACCGCCTTGTTTATGCTGCCCAAAATAACGAACGCACCGGATGGCATGCGCTTTATCGATGCGCTTTTTATGGCCACCAGCGCATCATGCATTACAGGGCTTGCCGTAGTAGACCCTGGCACGTACTTTACATTTTCGGGGCAGGTGGTGCTGTTGATACTGGTGCAGTTAGGGGGCTTGGGTGTACTGACTTTTGCTACGTTCTTTGCCTCGCTGATGCGGCAGGGGATGAGCATAAAACACCACATCGCCTTGCACGAAATAATGGACAGCGAATCGTTGTTTTCGACCAAGGGGCTGCTGCGCAAACTAATAACGCTTACCCTAACAATTGAAGCAGTAGCGGTGGTGCTGGTGTTTATGTCCTGGGGCAACGAGGTGCAGTTTGAGAGTTTAAGCCACAAGCTTTTTTATTCTGTTTTTCATGCGATAACAGGTTTTACGAACGCAGGTTTCTCGCTATACCCAGAAGGGCTCTACACCGAATCGATCAGGAGTTCCTATGTGTTGCACCTGATCATGATTGGGCTTATTTTATTAGGAGGCATCGGTTTCCCTACTATAGTGGATGTTTTCTCACCAACATCCATGCGCCGTCGCCTAAACGCACCCTGGAAAAACTGGAAGCTGCTCTCCCGGGTTACCATTTATACTTCGGCTGCGCTGATAGCCTTTGGTACAATTGTGTTCTTTTTGCTTGAGTATTACAATTCCTTGTCTCATCTTAATTTCGCGGAGGCGCTGGTTACTTCTTTGTTTCAGTCAGTTACAACGCGCTCATCAGGCTTTAACACAGTAGATATGTCGGCGCTGTCAGTACCTACGCTGCTCTTGTTTATGTTTCTGATGTTTATAGGGGCTTCTCCGGGGTCTATGGGGGGCGGCATCAAAACCACCACATTCACAGTAATTGTTATTTCTGTGTGGGCAACAATCCGCAACAAGCGCAACATGGAGATAGGCCACCGCACCATTCCGCATTGGGTGTCTTACAAAGCATTTGCTGTCTTCACTTTTGCGGCTATCATAAACCTGTGCTTCATATTTATACTTGCGATTACGGACTCACAGTTCGATTTCGTAAGATTGGCTTTTGAGCAGGTTTCGGCGTTTGGTACTGTTGGTTTAAGCACCGGTATCACAGCGGGTTTATCTGATATGGGCAAGCTTACTATTATCTTGTCGATGTACATTGGCAGGGTAGGAACCCTTACACTAGCCGTTGCCTTAAGTTCACGCGCATACACTACGGCTTACAAATACCCGTCTGCCCACCTGGCTGTAGGCTGATGTTTAGCCCGATTTATAATATCCGAAAGTTTAAGCCTTTGCTGCGCGCAGGATATTATATTTGCAGATTATACAGATCGTAACAAGCACTATACTTTAAGAAGCTAGCATTTAAGCATGAATACCGAGACGCTAAACCGGGTACTATATGGCAGTAAATTAATTGCCTATACCCTCATGCGCCGTACAACTTATACCTTGTCTGTGCTGGCAGTTGGTTTGCTTATATATGCGCATGGCGTAGTAGAAAGCCCGGTAAGGCTGCAAATGCTCTACTATGCCATTGATGGTATACTTGCCGTGTTTGTGATCATTTACCTCCTGCGGATACTTTATGCCTTTGAGCGTAGTAAGTTTTTGAGGCGCACGTGGTTTGAGGGCTTTCTCATGTTTGTCATACTTATAAACCAGGTGTGCACTTACATGCTTGGTTTTCCGGTTATATACAACATTTTCGAAGGTATAGGAATACCGCTTTCTGTAGAGATTTACCGGGTTTCGATATCGCTTTACATGTTGGTGCTGCTGTTGGTAGAGCTATTGGAGACAAAAGTGCACCACAAAGCAGTCCAGTTAAAGCCCTCTGTTACCTTTCTGTTAAGTTTTATATTCCTGGTTCTGGTAGGTACAGGCCTGCTCATGCTTCCTAAAATGACAAATGCGCCGGAAGGCATGCGCTTTATCGATGCGCTTTTTATGGCCACCAGCGCTTCTTGTGTAACAGGTTTGGCTGTAGTAGATCCCGGCACATATTTTACTTTTGCAGGCCAGGTTATTCTGCTGATGCTGATACAAATGGGAGGCCTGGGCATACTTACGTTTGCTACCTTTTTTGCCTCACTAATGCGACAGGGGGTAGGCGTTAAGCAACACGTTGCCATGCACGAACTCCTGGAAAGTGAGTCGCTTTACTCTACAAAAGGATTACTTAGGAAGCTGATTTTCCTTACTTTTTCTATAGAAGCGATAGGCGCGGTCATCGTTTTTGCTACCTGGGGGCCGTCAGCCGAGTTTCAGAACCTGGGGAGTAAGATCTTCTACTCTATCTTTCATGCCGTATCGGCTTTTTGCAATGCGGGTTTTTCGCTTTATCCGGAAGGGCTGTATACCGAGCCGGTACGTTTTGCCTATGTCATGCACCTTACCATTGCCATGCTTATTATACTAGGAGGCATTGGTTTTCCTACTATCCTGGATGTGCTGTCACCGGCATCGATGCGGGAGCGCCTGAACACCCCTTGGAAAAACTGGAAAATGCTTTCGCGCATCACTATTTATACTTCGGCTGCGTTAATTTTTTTGGGTACTGTAGGCTTCTTTTTGCTTGAGTACTATAACACACTCTCCGAACTGAATTTTGCGGAGGCAGTTGTTACATCTTTCTTCCAATCGGTTACAACAAGAACGGCCGGCTTTAACTCAGTAGATATCTCAGCGCTTAATGTACCAACTTTATTGATGTTTATCTTCCTGATGTTTATTGGAGCTTCGCCGGGCTCTACAGGCGGTGGTATCAAAACGACAACCTTTGTAGTTATACTTATCTCGGTGCTGGCAACCATTCGTAACAAGCGTAACCTGGAGATAGGGCACCGCACTATTCCGCACTATATTTCTTATAAAGCCTTTACCATATTTACGTTTGCGGCGGTCTTAAACATACTTTTCATCTTTGTACTGTCTATTACTGATGCACAGTATGATATAATGCGCCTGGCCTTCGAGCAGGTGTCGGCGTTTGCAACAGTTGGTTTAAGCACAGGCATTACAGCTGGTTTCTCAGATGCCGGTAAAATTGTGCTTATTCTATCGATGTACATTGGCAGGGTGGGTACCCTAACGCTTGCCCTTGCGCTCAGTACCAGGGCAACGTCTACTAACCACAGGTATCCGGACACGCACCTGGCTGTAGGGTAGAACAGCATTCAAAAGTCTAAAAGCCTTGTAAACAGAACGGCCTGCATTAGAGCAGGCCATTCTGTTTAAGGTACTATGTAATTGTTCTATGGTTTAGTCTGGCCGGTTTTGTAGCTCCAAACCTCAAACTATTTAATATGCGCTAATTGCTTCCGTATTCTTTAACGGTTTGCACAAAGCACTTCACTTTTTCAGGATCTGTGTCCGGGTAAACACCGTGGCCAAGGTTGGCGATGTGGCGGCCAGGGCCAAACTCCTTCAGCATATTTTTTGTTTCGCGCTCTATTGTCTCAAAAGAACTGTACAGCAGGCATGGGTCCATGTTGCCTTGCAGCGTTTTGTTTGGGCCAACCTGCTGGCGAGCCTTGCTAACCTCCATATTCCAGTCCAGGCCAATGGTTTCGCAGTTTAGTTTACTGAAATCTTCCAGCGCAAAAAAAGCACCTTTGGCAAATACTGTAACAGGCACCTCATTTATGGCATCGCATATCTCAGTAATATAAGGCAGCGCAAATTCGCGGTAATGTGCCGGCGAAAGTATGCCTGCCCACGAATCGAATATCTGAATTAAGTTAGCGCCTGCCTCTACCTGTGCTTTTAAGTAAGCAATAGTGGTATCGGTTATCATGCGCAACATCTGGTGGGCCAGGCGTGGGTTGGTGTAAAGCATGCCACGCGCATGCGAAAACGTTTTGGAGCCGCTGCCCTCTACCATATAAGCAAGTATAGTCCAGGGTGCGCCAGCAAAACCAATAAGCGGAACACGTCCGTTTAAGGCCCTTTTTGTTACTTTGATCGCCTCTAGTACGTAATTCAGGTGCTCGTGTGGGTCGGCAACGCGCAGGCGCTTCAGGTCTTCTTCGGTGCGGATTGTCTGAGGAAACAATGGCCCACGTTTCTCGATCATTTCGTAGGTGCAGCCCATTGCCTCTGGCACTACCAGAATATCGGAGAAGATGATGGCAGCGTCCACGTCAAGTATGTCTACTGGTTGTATGGTTACCTCAGCGGCAAGTTCTGGTGTTTCCACCAGTTCTTTAAAGCCACTCAGACTATTGCGTACAGCTCTATATTCAGGTAAAATACGCCCGGCTTGGCGCATAAGCCAAACAGGAGTGCGTTCTACGGCCTCTCCTTTGGCAGCTCTTATAAGCAGATCATTTTTCAGTTGCATGGCGCAAAGATACGTTAAAATTGCCGATTGTCAGATGGTGATTGTTATCATCAATCGTGCATGGTTCTAAAGTAAAAGTAAGCTAATACTAGCTTTTTACTCTTTTAGGCAAGTAGTTGTTATTGTTTTAATTTAAATCGAACCTGACAGGTAAGCAAGGCAGCATGTGCCAGCAGGGAGACTCCGAAAATGCGCTTAAAAACTATCTCTCAGTAAAAAACAGGGCAGAGAGGGCAGAAACAATAAAGTTTACACCTATAGACAGTACGATAAAGCCCATGATGCGTGAAAGTGCAGCTAAGCCGGATTTTCCCATATAGCGTGTTAGCTGGTGCGAAAAGCGAAGTATGATGTAACTTACAATAGCCAGTAAAATAATGCCTACCAGTATCATTGCCATATCCAAGTAAGAAAGCGAGGTAGTAAACAAGCCTATACTTATGGCAATGGCGCCCGGGCCCGAAAGCATTGGCATGGCTAGTGGCGTGAACGAGATGTCTTCTTTTTGCTGGCCTTCTTCCACCACATCCGGTGAAATTTTCTTTTTGCTGCCCCCTGGAGTAAGTAGGTCAAAGCCGGCACGCATAATCATCAGGCCGCCGGCAATGCGCAGGTCGTGTATGCGAATACCGAAAAAATTGAGCACGTACTGCCCCGCCAGGAAAAATATTGCCAGGATGCCCACCATGTATAAACAGGCTTTTAGTGCCTGCTGGTTACGGCTGGCAGGTGTATCGTCCTGGGTAAGGGTAAGAAAAACAGGCATAGCCCCAAAAGGGTTAACAACAGAAAATAAAGCAGAAAAAGTGGCAAGTATAATTTCCATGTAAATATGGTGCTTGAGAAAAGTATAGCCTTAAATATATATGTTAATCGATGCAAAACAAAGCTTTACTTGTTAAGCCAGTATTAAGGAGGTCAAATAAAGTATAATCCTTATTTTTGAGAAACGATCACCCCAAATTTAATTACCTATGAAAGGAGAAGTAAAGCTTGGCATACTTGGTGGCGGGCAGCTAGGACGCATGCTGATGCAGGCCGGGCTCGATTTTAACCTCTATACCTTAGTTCTGGACCCAGACGAAAACGCTCCCTGCAAGCATATTTGCAACGAGTTTTTTGTAGGCAGTTTCCGCGACTTTGACACAGTATATGAGTTCGGCAAAAATTGTGACATACTTACAATTGAGATTGAGCACGTAAACGCAGATGCGCTGGAGAAACTGGAACAGGAAGGTGTAAAAGTATACCCTGATTCCCAAACCGTTCGCACCATCCAAGATAAAGGACTGCAAAAAGAGTTTTTCCAAAAGCACAACATTCCAACATCAGATTTTATACTTCTAAAAGATAAAGCCGAGCTGGAGCAAAATCTTAATTTTCTGCCTGCTTTCCAGAAGTTGCGCCGCGAAGGCTACGATGGCCGCGGGGTAACCAGACTAACAGGAGCAGCGGATACAGCAAAAGCCTTTGAAGAGCCGTCGGTGCTCGAGAAACTGGTGGACTTTGAGAAAGAGATTTCGGTGATTGTTGCGCGTAACGAGAGCGGCGAGGTAACAGCTTTCCCGGTGGTGGAGTTAAGTTTTCACCCAGAGCATAACCTCGTAGATTCGCTTTTCGCGCCTGCCAATGTACCTTACAAACTACAGCGCCTGGCCATCGAGATTGCCACTCGTGTAATTGAGAGCTTTAACATGGTGGGCATACTTGCCGTGGAGATGTTCCTTACTAAAGACGGGCAGATACTCGTAAACGAGGTAGCGCCGCGCCCGCACAACTCCGGGCACCATACTATCAAGGCAAATTATACTTCGCAGTACGAGCAGCACCTGCGTGCCATACTTAACCTACCGCTGGGCTCAACAGATATACAAAGTGCAGCCGTGATGCTAAACCTGCTGGGCGAACCCGGTTACGACGGGGAGGCAGCGTATGAGGGGCTGCAGGAGGCGCTGGCAGTGCCTGGCGTAAACATCCACTTATATGGTAAAAAGTATACCCGACCTGCCCGCAAAATGGGGCATATTACTATACTGGGTAAAGATTTAGAAGAGGCGCAGCAACGTGCTGATCAGGTAAAAGACGTAATCAAAGTTAAAGCATAAACCATGGCCGAAGCAACAACACATACACAGCCTTTAGTTGGCATTATCATGGGCAGCCAGTCCGACCTTAAGGTAATGGACGCAGCAGCCGAAATACTGGAGACGCTGGGAGTGCCTTACGAACTTACGATCGTATCGGCTCACCGCACACCACACCGCATGTTCGAGTATGCTGAGAATGCACGCAAAAGAGGTTTAAAA
Organism: uncultured Pontibacter sp.; assembly: GCF_947492645.1. Taxonomy (GTDB): domain Bacteria; phylum Bacteroidota; class Bacteroidia; order Cytophagales; family Hymenobacteraceae; genus Pontibacter. The sequence goes on from NZ_CANLMZ010000002.1 coordinate 57,552, forward strand.
GTAATCATTGCCGGAGCAGGAGGCGCTGCACACTTACCAGGCATGGTTGCCTCCATCACAACACTTCCTGTTATAGGCGTGCCGGTAAAATCAAGCAACTCTATTGATGGCTGGGATTCTGTGCTGTCTATACTTCAGATGCCGGGTGGCGTACCTGTGGCTACTGTTGCCTTAGATGGCGCCCTGAATGCTGGTATACTTGCTGCTCAGATTATTGGTACAACAAATGCTGCTGTGGCTGATAAGCTGGAGAAGTATAAAACCGGTTTGAAAGATAAAGTGATGCGCTCTGTAGAGGAGCTGAAGCGAGGAGACAGGGACCTGGATTAAGTATAATCACCCCTTTAAAGTATAAGCCCACAGGTTGAAATTTAGCCTGTGGGTTTATACTTTAAAGAGGTGCTATTAAGTTTTTAGTGCTTATAGTTAATCTTAATTTGATTTTTAGTTGAATATACTATCTATTAAGTATATGGTATATTTTTTGCTTCATCTATGGAAATATATCAATATAACTTCTAGCCTATGAAAACATGTTTTTACTTACCTGCTAAACTTTTATTCCTTCTTCTTACTCTTTCTTGTGGTGCTTTTACAGCATTCGCGCAACAGGTTGCATACAGTTCTAATGCTCCTCAACATATACCCGCAGCTTATGCTGAGCCAATGGAAGGAGACAAATACAAGTTACACTTTACGTTTGACTATAGGCTGACAAACTCCTCCTGTACCTCCATAACAAGAGAGGTTAATTTTGATCAGGAAGAAAAAATCTTTAATGGCCCGTTTATAGATAAGAGAGCGGACGGAACTGTGATAGCGGCAGGGTTTTATAAAGATGGGTACTTGGACAGTACTTTGGTTATCCGTTATCTTAACGGTAATGTCTGGCAAAAAGGTAGTTATAAGAACAACGAAATGTTGGGAACCTGGGAGTACTTTTTCCCGGACGGTAAACCGATGTATACTTTAGAAATTGAGAAAGGCAGGGTGTATGTTAATACCGTATGGGATAAGGATGGTAGCTTGCTAGTAGAGAACGGTAACGGCAGAGGAATTATCCATCATTATGAAATCAACTCTTATACAAACGAATTAACTTATAGTTGGAGAGGAAAAATTAAGAATGGGTTGCTGCAGGGTATGTGGAAATTCTTCAAGTATTCAGAGCCTATGGGCCTTAAGCAGGTGTATAACAAAGGCCAATTTATCAAAGGGTATGATCAAGGCCAACAATACAATACCGTAAACTTACTGTCTCTTAATCAGCCCCTCAGGATAATAGATGCTGAAATGTTGGAAGTAGCAGAATGTGATGCAAATCCGACAAATGATTTACCGCCGTTTTATCCACTTGGAGAAGTTCAGCTAAGAAGTGAGATATATAAAGAGCTGGATAAAATACGCCGGAACTTATCAGATCACGGTTTAATCAAGATATCTTTTCATGTTGACGCAGCCGGGAGGTTGAGTGACTTTAAAGAAGAAAGCGATATTGGAGTAGAAAAGATATTGATTGAAGTCCTCGGGAAACTTGGACCTTGGGTTCCTGCAACCCAGCTATATAAACCCGTTAAACAACGAACAACATACTCTATGTACTATGTTAATAAGAAATTAAGGGAATGGGAAAACAGGCCTAATAAGGCCTATGAGGGGTGGCATGACTTGAGTGATGCATTAAGACTTGAGAAAATGCAGGAGCCTAAGGTAGAGTCTTTTCAATGGAAAAAGATACAGTAGTTTAATTCTCTGAGGAGAGTACCCATACTAGCGATCTGCTTAAAACAAAAAAATCCCCTGCCGAAACCAGCAGGGGATTTTTAATATACTTTAAACTTTAATCTTCAGCTTATTTGTTGCCGTCTACTTCTTCGTAGTCAACATCGGTTACACCGCTGTCATCAGCTTGCTGCTGGCCACCTTGCTGGCCATTACCACCAGTAGCACCAGCTGCACCTGCATCAGCCCCCTGACCTTGTGTGGCAGCGTACATCTCCTGAGAGGCGGCACTCCACGCATTGTTCAGGTTCTCGATCGCTTTATCAATACCGGCCACGTCTTTAGAGCCGTGCGCTGTCTTTAATTCAGCCAAAGCATTCTCGATGTTAGACTTATTACCTGCAGATAGCTTGTCGCCATACTCTTTCAGCTGCTTTTCAGTCTGGAAGATCATAGAGTCGGCTGCGTTTAGCTTCTCAATTTCTTCCTTCGCCTTCTTATCAGCCTCAGCATTGGCTTCTGCTTCCTGGCGCATTTTCTCAATTTCCTGCTCGCTTAAGCCAGAAGAAGCCTCAATACGGATCTTCTGCTCTTTGCCTGTAGCCTTATCGCGTGCTGTTACGTGCAGGATACCGTTGGCGTCGATGTCGAATGTTACCTCAATCTGAGGAACACCGCGTGGAGCTGGCGGAATATCTGACAAGTGGAAGCGACCGATCGTACGGTTGTCCTTCGCCATTGGGCGCTCACCCTGTAGTACGTGAATTTCTACAGACGGCTGGTTATCAGAAGCTGTAGAGAATGTCTCAGACTTTTTAGTAGGGATAGTTGTGTTTGACTCGATCAACTTCGTCATCACACCACCCATCGTCTCGATACCAAGTGAAAGCGGTGTTACGTCAAGTAGAAGTACGTCTTTAACTTCACCTGTCAATACACCACCCTGGATAGCAGCACCTACTGCAACTACCTCATCCGGGTTAACACCTTTAGATGGCTTCTTGCCGAAGAACTTCTCCACTTCTTCCTGCACTCTCGGGATACGCGTAGAACCACCTACCAAAATCACCTCGTCGATGTCTGAAGTAGAAAGGCCTGCATCCTGAAGCGCTTTCTTGCAAGGCTCCATAGAACGGCGGATCAGATCATCTGTCAGCTGCTCAAACTTAGAGCGAGTCAGTTTACGTACCAAGTGCTTTGGAACACCATCAACCGGCATAATGTATGGCAGGTTAATCTCTGTTTCGTTAGATGATGAAAGCTCAATCTTTGCCTTTTCAGCAGCTTCTTTCAGACGCTGCAATGCCATTGGGTCTTTACGCAGGTCTAAACCTTCGTCGTTCTTAAACTCGTCAGCCAGCCAGTTAATGATCTTAGCGTCAAAGTCGTCACCACCCAGGTGCGTATCACCGTTTGTAGAAAGTACCTCAAATACACCGTCGCCAAGCTCAAGTATAGAGATATCAAATGTACCACCGCCAAGGTCGAACACCGCGATCTTCTGATCTTTGTGTTTTTTATCTAAACCATAAGCAAGCGCTGCTGCTGTAGGCTCGTTAATGATACGCTTTACTTCGAGGCCTGCAATCTGGCCGGCCTCTTTCGTAGCCTGACGCTGTGCATCGTTAAAGTAAGCCGGTACAGTAATAACCGCCTCAGTTACTGTTGTGCCCAAGTAATCTTCTGCAGTAGCCTTCATTTTCTGAAGTACCATGGCTGAGATCTCTTGTGGCGTGTAGTCTCTGTCGCCAATCTTAACACGTATAGTGTTGTTGTTGCCTTGTACCACGGTATAAGACACCTGCTTTGCCTCTTCGCTTACTTCGTTGTAGCTGTGGCCCATGAAGCGCTTGATAGAAGCAATAGTGTTCTGTGGATTTGTGATCGCCTGGCGCTTAGCCGGATCACCTACTTTACGCTCGCCGTTACCGTTATCCAAGAAAGCAACGATGGACGGAGTAGTTCTGCGGCCTTCGCTGTTTGGTATAACCACTGGTTCGTTACCTTCCATTACGGAAACGCAAGAGTTGGTTGTACCTAAGTCAATACCTATTATTTTTCCCATTCTATAGTTTTATTATATAGTTCCTATTTAATTTTTTTCCTGTTTCCAGTAATCTAACAACCCTTGTGCCAAGAGGAATTTGCCCTGATTTTTATGTCATTCTGTCACAACGCCAGTTCATACTTTCTTTTTTGTCTGCTATTTAAATCCAACTCATGCAGGCAGTCCGCCATTTTTGCAAGCCAGCACCCTAAGGTTTACTTATAGTAAATCATGTAAGTTATTTCAGGGAGGTACTGGAGTGTTCTTGTAAAGCCAGGTGCACAGGCTATACTTTACCAAGTGCTTATACTTCTAAAGCTTTCGGCATTCAGGCTTACAAATCCGAAGAGGTAGCAGATAGTAAGGAATACAGCATATTCAGCTTTTAAAGTATAATTATAATGTAAGTTATAAGCTATGTTTTACAAAGGAGTATTGCAGCTAAGTATCGAAGGATATACTGTAAACGATTTTTGTATTAATCTATAATATATCTTGACTTTATTTATAATATCACGTATATCAAAACTTCAAAAGGTTGATCAGAATACATGATTAACCCTTTATAAATCAGGTTTATGTGCTTTGTATGGGAGCTAGTGTTCAGGAAATAGATATCCATCAAGTTGAGGCGACTGCGTTAGGTTTTGTGAGGGTGCTTATAGGAAGCGCGGTATATAGCCAATTAGAGAATCTCAGCTTTCAATCTGCCTGGGATAAATTGTATGCAGGGTGTTCTTGGGGTACAGTATTTCAGAGCCGTGCTTTTGTGGATACCTGGTACCGAGTATACAAGGAACGGCAGGAGCCAATACTTATAGTAGCTGAACATAAAGGCCGCCTTACTGGCTTAGTAGCACTTACTAAAGAAAATGGTAGTAAGTTAATAACAGGGGCCGGAGTAAATGAAGCAGGGTATCATGTGTGGTTATCAGAAAATGACTTCGGCGATTTATTTATAACAGAGGCGCTGCATGAGCTTACATCAAAATTCCCACAGTATAAGCTACTATTTAAGCATATTCCACCTCAGGCACCCTTAGCATGGGTGGAGCATGATCAGGAGCTAGAAAAGCGTTGCGTGCTAAGAACGTTCAGCCGTCCTCTAATGGATTTTAAGACTCCGGATTTAATCATTCAATTTAACAAGAAAAGCTACAGGAGTAAGGTTGCCAAGCTTAGGAAGCTAGGTAACATGCGTTTCGAAAGAATTATAGACAGGGAGCATTTTGCGTCTGTACTAGACGAACTAAACAGGCAGTTTGATTTTCGCAAGGCTGCCACGCTAAATATCACGCCTTTTCGTAGCGAACCTCTAAAAAAAGATTTGCAGTTAGCCTTATTTGACCAAGGCTTGCTTTATGTAACTGTACTGCTTGTTAATGAGACACTTGTTGCTGCAAATATTGATACAATTGGAAAAGGCAATTGGGTATTCGGGGTAGGAATAAATGCTCACAACCCTACATTCGGGAAATACTCCCCCGGTATTGTGAGCTTTTTACTTCTGGGGCAGCGCCTTTTCGAAGAAGGGGTAGAAGTATACGACCTAACGACAGGAGGCCACAGTTACAAAGAAGGATTGGTAAATGCACATGACCAGGTGTACGAGTTAAGTATTGGAGGACCTAATTATAGAGTAAAGGCGGTAGCTAAAGAGAAATTATTAATCGCTGTCAAGCAACGCCTTCGTAAGCTGGGGGTAGAGCCTTACGAGTTACGGGCACGGTGGATGCAGCTGCGGGAGCAGCTAAAGTTACTTAATGGGGCAGGAGGTGTTCAATTGCTCTACGCCGCGCTGTTTAAGCCTAAGGTAAAGTGTTATACTTTACAGCATCAACTTTCTGACCAGCTGGAAAACATTACGATAAACTGCTTAGACGATTTATTGTGCTTTAAACAAAAGGGTGGCGCTTTGACACGCTGGGATTTCTCTAAAGAAGCAGAGCGACGCCTACAAGCAGGGGAGCAGGTTTTTTCATTAAGTGAAAACGGGGTGCTGCTGTGCTGTGCCTGGTTATCAGCTACCTCTGGTGCAGCAGTTATTTCCGGGGTATACTATCATCATTCTGGCTTGGCTGTAGTAGTCCCTTTTCTTGTTTCAGTAGCTCGTTCTGTAGGGCCGCATGCAGTAGTGGCAGCAGAAGATACAAGGTTACAGCGCATGCTAGAGGGAGCAGGTTTCAAGGTAGTTTGATCAATTTTGAAATGACACATTTTAGATGGTAAGGTATGCAGCAAGTTTACATCCGTAAAGTGGGAACAGAAGAAATAAGCCTGTCAGAAGTTTTAGTGGGAGAGGCCGTATACCGCCTGTTACAGGATGAGGATTTTATCGCGGATTGGGATGTGCTATATAATAATTGCCCCTGGAGTACTGTTTTTCAAAGCCCGACCTTTGTTAAAACCTGGTTTTTGCTTCATAAGGAGCTGCAGGAGCCAATTTTGGTTAAAGCAGAGCGAAACGGATGCCTTGTAGGCCTGTTATCTTTGACAAGAGAGTATAACAGTTCTAATATTAGAGGTGCAGGTGCCTGGGATGCCGAGTATCATGTATGGCTTGCTTTGGAAAATCATACAAATGAATTTATCAAAGAAGCTCTTCGCCGGGTGCAACTCAAATTTCCTGCCCATGTTATTTCTTTTCATTATATACCTGCTGGGGTGCCTGTTGCCTGGGTAAAAGATGACGCATGGTGGCAGCAGAGGTGTGTGCTGGAGCAGGTTGATCGCCCTTTGATGGAAATTGACGAAAGTTATTTTACCAATGAGCTAAAGAAAAAAAACAGGCGTGAAAAAATTAACCGTCTTAAACGGATTGGAGAATTGAGTTTTGTGCGCATCACAGACGATGCGCAATTCTCAGAAGTGCTGGATGAACTGACAACACAATTTGACTTGAGAAAAGGAGCAATGTTCAATAAATGCCCCTTTAAAGACTCCCCCTTATCTAAAGAACTGCTAAAGGTTTACTTTAAAAAAGGCTTGTTGCATGCTACTGTCCTAAAACTTAATGGCCTCGTAATTGCCTCAAATGTAAGCTTTATGAGTGGCAGTTGGCTGCATTTACAGGGATTAAACTCTCATTCTGCTTCTCATGCAAAGTTCTCACCTGGTATACTTGCCTTTTTGATGTTAGGAAAAATGCTTGCTGAAGAGGGGTATGATGTGTTTGATTTGACACCAGGTGGCGATACTTATAAAGATGGACTTGCCAATAAATATGACCACGCCTATAACCTTACAGTAGGAGGGTATGGCCTTCGTGCAAAGCACAAGCTAAAAAGTTTTTTCCTAAAGCCGTTAAAGGCAGGCCTGCGCCAACGGGGCTACAACCCTCTGGAGATCAGGTTTGGTTGGTACAAGCTTAGGGAGCGGCTTCGAATAGCTTATGCAGCTGGGCCAGCAGAATATCTATTGGGTTTATCTAAGCTACTGCTTAAGTCGGAGAGGACATTTGCACTTGCTAAAATAAGCGCATCTGCTGTTGCTGTTAATGTTAACTGCCTTGATGATCTTTTATGGTTTGATCAGCAAGGTGGCTTATTAACACGCTGGGACTTTCTATCAGATTGCCAGGCGCGCTTAGAGGCTGGGCAGCAGCCTTTAACCCTCAGGACAGGCAGCCGGCTTCTTTGCTGCGCCTGGCTTGTGCCAGGCAGCCTCCAAATTAACGGCCTGTACTGCCACAAGCAAGCTTTTAGTAGTTTAGCTAATTTCTTGGCTGGTGTAACTCAGCATGCAGGTACCGACGCTGTTTTATTGCTGCGGGATCGGGAATTGTTAGCTGTCTTGAAAAAGATGAGCGTACGGCCAGATAAACTTGATCTTGCCTATCAGAGTTAAGGTTTGTGCAAAATTTTTTAAGGGGGAATATGGCTCAATCCTGTATTAGTCGAGAAAGTGAGGTGGCAACTAAAAGCCTGGAGATATTAGTAGGCGTACAGGTATTCAAGGCCTTAGAAGATGTGCGATTTCAGGATGAGTGGGACAGACTTTACGAAAGGTGTAGGTGGAGTACCGTTTTTCAGGGACGTGCCTTCACCTCGACGTGGTATAAAATTCATTCTGAGCGGCAGGAGCCGGTGTTGGTCCGGGCAGTACAGGGTGGGCGCCTAACTGGATTGCTACTGCTTTCAAGTATAAAAGGGAGTGCTTTGCTTGTTGGAGCCGGTAACGCAGATGCAGAGTACCAAACCTGGCTTTCAGATGATGACTCGGATGAATTTATGCCTAATGCTTTAAGCCTTGTAATAGATTCTTTCCCGTATCATAGAATAACTATAATGTACATACCTGGCAATGTCCCTTTAAATTGGGTTGTAACTACAGCGAGGTGGCGCTCCCGCTGTATTGTGCACACAGTTAGAAGGCCAATTATAGATTTAAGTAAGTCTAATGTGAAAGCTTTATTTGCTAAGAAGGAATTCAGGAAAAAGGTAAATAAGCTAAAAGGCAGGGGAGAAGTTTCTTTTGAACACATTACAGATTACCAGAGGTTTTCAGATATTTTGGATATTCTGGTAGTGCAGCATGATTTCAGAAAAGGGGCAAAGTATAACGCTCTTGAATTCAAGAGCGATTTATTGAAGAAGCACTTCTTTCTGGCCCTCTTCAAACAAGGTGTGTTACATGCAACTGTTTTGAAGCTAGACGAAGAAATTGTCGCTTCAGTTGTCGGTACAAGAGGTAAGAAGTGGTTTCTTCTGGTGGGAATAAACACGCATGCTCCTGCATATGCAGATTACTCTACCGGGTACATACTATTTATAATGCTGGCTGAATTTTTAGTTAATACTGGTTTTGTGTTTTTTGATCTGACACCCGGTGGTGAGTCGTATAAAGAAAGACTTGCAAACATGCACACGTATGCATATAAGTTAGTAATAACGACTCCTTTGCAAGCAAGTGTGCTTAACAAGGTTATCAACCCAGTACAAAATTTAGCAAAAGCGAGCTTCGTGAGAAATGGCTATAAGCTTCGCGAAATAAAGATGAGGTTTTATCGGCTGAGAGAGCAGTTTTTAGCAGCTTCTGCAGCAGGACCAAAAGTATGGGTTACAGGCATCTGGGGGAAAATAAGCGGTGGGTGTTATTTCCTTCTTCCGCCTTCAGGTTCCGTGGGCGCTGCATCTGGTTTGCGGCGGGGTAGCCTCTCCGACCTGCTGGACTTTGGGCAAGGGGGCGGGCTGCTGACGCGGTGGGACTTTCTGGCTCAAGCGGAGCGCCGCCTTCAGGCGGGGCAGGAGCCGCTCACCCTGAGCCGAGAGGGGCTGCTGCTGTGCTGCGTCTGGCTGCTGCCGGGCGGGGAGCTGGAGGGGCTCTACTGCCACAGAGGCCGGGAGGGTGAGCTTGCAGGCTTTCTGGCCGCGGTGGCCGAGCATGCCGGAGAGGGGGCGCGGGTGCTCGTGCGGGAGCCGAGCCTGAGGCGTGCACTTGAGAGAGCAGGGGTATGTGGTATTAATGTTTAATAAATTTTACTAATACTTCAAGTTTACCTGACGCCTTCAAAATGTAGTTATCAACATGGAACACCTCCTTACAAAAAACCAAAGCTCAGAAGCAACAATTGCAGAACCATTTGCAGTTGAGTTGTTGATGGGAGATGCAGTATATGCAGCGCTCGATAAACCCGTATTTCAAACTGCCTGGGACCAGCTCTACGAGTCTTGTTCATGGGGAACTGTCTTTCAGAGTAGATTATTTGTTGCCTCCTGGTATCATATTTACTGCAAACAACAAGAGCCGGTGCTAATATATGCAAGGCATGAAAACAGCTTTTTGGGTTTAATGGCACTTACCTATGATGCTGAAAGCAAAGTGCTAACTGGGGCGGGAAAAGACGAGGCTTGCTATCATGTGTGGCTTGCTGATAGTGAATTCGGGGACGTTTTTGCCGCTAGGGCTCTGAATGAACTTATCAGTAAATTTAAGGATACCATCATAGATTTTAATGAACTACCCTCTGATACTCCGCTTAGTTGGCTCGAGTATGATGCTGGTTTACGCGAGCGAGGTGTGCTACAAATTCTTAAACGGCCCTTGATGGATTTTAAGGCACCAAACGCTGCCAGACTAATTTCTTCGAATGGGATTGATAGCAAACTAAAGCGATTGAAGCGGTTGGGCGATGTGAGCTTTGAGCGCATTACTTGCCATGACTGCTTTGTTTCTATTCTCGATGAGATAAATGACCAATTTGACTTCAGGAAAGGTGCCACGTTAAATCTGAGCCCTTTCAAAAATGAGCCTCTTAAAAAGGAACTGCAGCTGGCGCTTTTCAGGCAGGGATTACTCTATGTAGCTGTATTGCGTGTAGGCGGTCAGTTAGTGGCATCAGTTACAGGCGTGATTGGCCGGGATAATTGTATTAACGGTTTTACAAATACATATGCCCCTTCTTATGCAAAATACTCCCCGGGCATTGTGAGCTTTATTTTGCTAGGAAAACAGCTGTATAACGAAGGTATAGCATTTTATGACTTAACTACTGGAGGGCACGGCTATAAGGATAGGCTTGCAAATGCTTACGATGAGGTATACATATTGCAGATAAGAGGTAAACATGCACGTATTGTGGATGAGACTAAAGCCTTAATAAGGTCTAATGTGAAGGGGCTACTGCAGCGAATTGGGGTGAAACCTAGGGTTGTTAGAAATGATATAAGGTTTATCTTGTCAAAACAGAAAGAGCAGTTCCGTGCCATATCAGCTGCAGGGGCTGCTACTGCTGCACAGGGCCTTGCTTCGCGGCTGGGGCTCTTTGGCAAAGGCTACTACTACCTTCTTCCAACTTCCGGATCTTTGGATGCTGCATCTGGTTTGCGGCGGGCTAGCCTCTCCGACCTGCTGAACTTTGGGCAACGGGGCGGGCTGCTGACGCGGTGGGACTTTCTGGCTCAAGCGGAGCGTCGGCTTCAGGCGGGGCAGGAGCCGCTCACCCTGAGCCGAGAGGGGCTGCTGCTGTGCTGCGTCTGGCTGCTGCTGGGCGGGGAGCTGGAGGGGCTCTACTGCCACAGGGGCCGGGAGGGTGAGCTTGCGGGCTTTCTGGCCGCGGCGGCCGAGTATGCCGGAGAGGGTGCGCGGGTGCTCGTGCGGGAGCCGAGCCAGAGGCGTGCACTTAAGAAGGCAGGCTTTGCCATTGCTAACGCATAATTTACTCAAGTAGCCATAGCTGAATTTTACTTCAACTCATACTTTTGGGTATAATGACATAAGGGGGCTTTTTGTATTAGATACAAAAAGCCCCCTTATGTCATTATAAGCTTTTGCCAATTTCCAAAATCGGCTGTGGTAGATTTACAGCCTCCTGTGCGTATTCTTTCTTGTCTGGCTATGTGTTTTGTGCAAATTGCTTGCAAGAGTCATTTGCTGTCTTCTCATTGCTTAATTCCTTTTGTTAAATTCTGTATAATCAACTGTAAATTATAATAAGTTGTACGTTTTTCTGTTAGTACAAATGTGTTTGTATTGTACTTTAATCTTTCTGTCTTCTTTCGAAATTTGTACTAAATAGGTATTTTGTAAGTGCGTTTGATATGATTTATGAGTTTAAGCGATATAACACTTTTGTTTTGACCCTGCTAGTTGCAAACCTGTGTTGAATGGGCTAATCTTTTGATCATAAATAAATTAAAGTCTGGATAAAAAAGGATTCACTTTTTGCTTTAAAAAGTTTGCCGTTTACCATGTAATTTTAAATAAATAAGTAAGGCGTGCAAATATATAAAGATGTTAATGTATTGTTTTTCATAGTGTTATGTGAAATTAAATGCTTGAAAAAATTGCAATTACGTTGACTTTGTAAATAAGTTATGTAAATATTCTATGAATTTAGCTATTGACTGTTGCAGCTAAAAAAAATTGTATAGTTTTGCCTCAGATAAAAATATAACAAGGTTTATAATTGTATTATTCTTCTTGATGTATTTGTGGTGATTTGTTTGAGAGATAAGGCTGAGGTTTGCTTTTAAATAAATACGACTGTCTAGTAAGTTTGAGAAGAACACATAAATTAAAAGGATTTCAGAATGGCAAAAATCTACATAAAATAAATATAGTACAACTTATCAACTTTTAGCCAAATTTTATGAAGATGAAAACACAGTATTGGTTAGCACCAATTTTATTAGGTGCACTAACAGTTTCGTGTGAAAAGAAGGAGTTAGACGAGGTGACAGTTGCCAGCACATTGAGTGCAGAAACTACTAGTAGTGCAACAGCAGCTAATTATTTGTTCGAAGAGCTGTTCGAAGGATCAAATCCGTTATCTTCTAATATAATGAGTAGAGATTTAGCTACAAGCTACTCTTTACAGTATACAAATTCATTAGCGTTTGCAGGAAGCAAATCAGCTCGTTTTGAACTGAGAGATACTGATGCGCAAGTAGCAAGTGGAACAAGAGCAGAGATTGCACTTAATACCGCTACAGGAAAAGACAGATGGTATTCTTATGCAGTATACTTCCCAGCAGAAGACTGGGCTAGCGATCAGCACGCCGAAATTATTACGCAATGGCATTCTTTCCCGGATGCAGGTGAGAACTGGACCAGCCCAGCCACAAAGTTTTTGATTCACCAGAACAAATTCAGATTTGACGTTGGATACAATACAGCTAAAACTAGCAATGGTGTTCAAGCTGAGAAAAAGTATGATCTAGGTACTGTTACCAAGAATACATGGCATCAGTTTGTGTTCCATATCGTTCACTCGCCTGGCTCAGATGGTCTTGTGGAAGTATGGCACAATGGAAAAAAAGTGGTTGATCACAAAGGTGGAAACGCTTATAATGATGAGAGACTACCTTATATGAAGTTCGGTGTGTATAAGTGGGGCTGGAATGGAAGCAGCACAACTGACACAAAGAAAAGAGTGCTTTACTTCGATAACGTAAGAGTTGGCGACCAAAGCTCAACTTATACATCGATGGCACCAGGTAGTACACCAGCGCCTGCTCCAGCACCAGCGCCTGCTCCAGCACCAGCGCCTGCTCCAGCACCAGCTCCAGCACCAGCTCCAGCACCAGCACCAGCTCCAGCTCCTGCTCCTGCTCCAGCTCCAGCACCAGCTCCTGCTCCAGCACCAGCACCAGCACCAGCTCCTGCTCCAGCACCAGCGCCTGCTCCAGCACCAGCGCCTGCTCCAGCACCAGCTCCAGCACCAGCTCCAGCACCAGCACCAGCTCCAGCTCCTGCTCCTGCTCCAGCTCCAGCACCAGCTCCTGCTCCAGCACCAGCTCCTGCTCCAGCACCAGCACCAGCACCAGCTCCTGCTCCAGCACCAGCTCCTGCTCCTGCTAAAACAGATTATAGCAATTTCTGGAGTAGCAATAACTGGTGGACTAAGTTTTTCTCAAACAGATGGAGTAGATAATTTATAATGTAATCTAGCAGGTATACCTTAGAGTTTTCAAATCTGCAACTAAAACAAGAAAGCCTCCAGCGCAATTGCGCTGGAGGCTTTCTTGTTTTAGTTGGCTACGGTTCCTGGTATATATACGTGCAAATCCCATGCATGCGAGCACTTTAATGCACTAGCAGTTAAGTTTGTTGCTTTACAATTTTATATTTAAAATGAGAATAACAAAACATTATTGTGATCGTATAAATGGTATCCTTTGTTGTTAGAATATGATTGTTTTAATATATTATACCTCTAACATAGGCATTGTTTTTTCCAGTATTATTAATTTTTGCTTATGGGAAACTTATTCAAGACGAGGTTATCAAATACTGCCATACTAGTTTTAATGTTAATCTTTACATCATGTGTCCATACACGTGAAGCTGTGTATTTTGATGGCGTTAAAAATGCTGAATTTACAGGCGATATAGGAAATTTAGAGCCTGTGATTCAAGAGAATGACCTTCTTAGCATAACTGTAAGCAGCTTAAATCCTGAGGCCTCACAGTTGTTTAACGTGTCCAACGTTGCCATTTCCCAAATGTCTACTATATCTGGCTCTATGGTTCAGGCATCTGGATATTTAGTAGACCAGGACGGGTTTATCCAGTTTCCTTTTCTGGGTAACCTGAAAGCTGCTGGTATGACGAAAAAAGAGCTGCAGAAAGGTATCACGACACAACTAGTTAGGCAAAAGCTTTTATTAGAGCCCATCGTCAATATCCGTTACCTTAATTATAAAGTATCGGTACTTGGCGAAGTTGCCCGTCCATCCGTATTAACCATCCCTAACGAAAAAGTAACGCTGTTAGAAGCTCTCGGACTTGCAGGAGACCTCACCATATATGCCAAGCGAGACAATGTGCTCTTGATTAGAGAAGAAAACGGCAAAAAGAAACTTATGCGAATTGATCTTACATCTGATGAGATTTTTTCGTCACCCAACTATTACCTCCGACCTAACGACATAATCTATGTGGAGCCCAACAAGTCGAAAGTAGCCAGTACAAGCAGAGTGAACCAGTGGCTGCCTTTGATGTTTAGTGCCTTGTCTTTTGGAATTATTGCTGTTGACCGTTTAGCCAGATAATCTTTTATAATTATGTCAAACGATAAGGATATAGTAAAAAAGGAAGAAGACCTGCTAACAATATTAGTGTATAGGTTCTTGCCTTTCTGGCCACTTTTTCTGGTGCTGTTAGTGCTGGCTCTGGCAGGTGCCTATGGGTATATGCGTTATGTAGAGCCATCTTATGAGGTAAGTGCGACCTTGATCATAAAAGATGAAAATAAAGGTGTTGATGACCCACAAATGACGGAAGCCATCAATGCTTTTACCTCTAAAAAGATAGTAGAGAATGAGATTGAAGTTATCCAGTCTAAGTCTTTGATGAAGAAAGTTGTACATAAGCTTAATCTTTACGCCCCAGTATTGGAGGAAAGGGATTTCAGGGATGTCTCGGCATACTTGTCATCTCCGATTACTGTGAAGCACCAGGATCCTGAGAGTCTCATCAGAGTTGTTAAGGACGAAACAAAAGTATACTTCACTTATGATAAGGATAAGGTAATAGTAGACAACAAGGAATATAACCTTAACGAGTGGGTAATGACACCTTATGGTAAAATCCAGTTTATTAAAAATAAGCACTATCAAAAATCTGCAGAGGGTCCACTTTTCTTTTCCTTAGTTCCTCCGCAGTATATGACCGAGAACTTGATGTCGAAATTAGAAGTTAACTCGGCCAACAAGCTTTCGACGGTGGTAAGCTTAAGTATGCGCGACGAGGTGCCTGAAAGAGGAGAAGATATTTTAAACCAGCTAATCCATTCTTATCATCAGGTGGCTGTAAATGAGAAAAGCAGTTTAGCAGATAACACACTCCGCTTTATAGAAGAACGCATCAACTTTGTTGAAGATGAATTAAATACACTCGAAAGTAAAGTCCAGCAGTACAAGTCCTCAAAAGGAATTGTAGACCTTAGCGAACAGGGAAAAGTGTATTTGCAAAGTGTAGGCGAAAACGACCGCAGGATGGAGGATCTCAAGATGCAAATAGCTGTGCTGGATAAGGTTGAGAGTTATGTGGTTTCAAAAAGTAATAGTGCAGGTATTGTGCCTGCTACCTTAGGCTTGAACGACCCAGTACTTTCTGAGCTGTTGCAGAAGCTTTATGACTCAGAGATTGAATACCAGCGGCTGCGGAAAACAACTGCGCAGAATAACCCCATACTTCTTTCTCTTCACGAAAAGATAGAGCGCGTAAGGCCAAGTATCCTGGAGAATATCCAGAGCCAGCGGCAAAACCTACAGGCTAGCCTTGGCAACCTGGCCTCATCGCGAGGCAAGTATAGCACCACCCTGCAATCTATCCCAAAGCAGGAAAGAGAACTGTTGGAGATAAGCCGGCAACAGGCAATCAAAAATAGTGTTTACAGCTACTTGCTTCAGAAAAGAGAAGAAGCAGCGCTTTCGTATGCCCCGGCCAGTTCGGACAGTAAAGTTGTAGATATGGCAGAGGCCTCTCTTGTGCCTGTGAGCCCAAAGAAGAATATGGTTTATGCTGTGGCAGTAGTGGTAGCGCTTATGTTGGGTATAGGTTTAGTTATCGGTAAAGAATTGCTTAGCCAAAAGGTGTTGTTCAGGTCAGATATTGAGAGTTTTACAAAAGCACCAATTGTAGGCGAGATTTCAAATGTTAAGGGTAAAATTCCTGCACGCTTCCAAGAACCTACAGAGGTTTATATAACAGAGCAGTTCCGGCAACTGAGAACCTCTATGGGCTTGTATGGCCGCGGTTTCGCCAAAAAGAAAATCTTAGTTGTATCAAGTATACCTGGCGAAGGCAAAAGCTTTGTGAGCAGTAACTTGGCTTACAGTTTGGCTGCATCTGGTAAAAGAGTTGTGCTCCTGGACCTGGATCTGCGCAAGCCTAATACATCTTATCGCTTTAATCTGATAGATGAGATCGGAATTACAGAGTATTTAGTTGGTGAAGTAAGCGCAAGCGAAATTGTAAGAGATAGTCCATTCGCCAACCTAAGTGTAGTGCCGGCAGGCAAAAATACCGGCGATAATACAGAACTGCTCTTAAATGGCAAGCTGGAAGATTTGTTTGCTTACATGGAAACCGTTTTTGACTACGTAATTGTGGATTCTTCTCCGACAGACTTAGTATCAGATGCTTTCCTGATTTCAGAGTTCTGCGATATAACATTGCTGGTCATACGCCACGATTATACCCCTAAAAATGTGATCAAGCATTTAAACCACAACATCAGGCTTAGTTCTCTAAAAAGCCTGGCGATTGTTTTTAATGGCGTTAAAGCACGAGGGTTTGGCCAGGGTAATTATGGGTTTGGTTACGGTTATGGGCATGAGCGTGTATACAAACAGCATGCCTATAAAAGCTGAAGTCTTACACTAAGAACTGATAACGCAACCGAATAGATACAGGCTGTTTAATTGGTTTGCAAAATTCTGCTTTATGAGTTCCGTTGCTTGTCCAGCTTTGATTTGCAGCAATGTGTTATAAGGTTGATAGTACATGAGCTTTGTTAAAGGCGACGGACGTGACTATCAATGTGGTTATAGACCTTAGAATGACTCACATCCAATAATAGCTAACCTGTATAACATTTTTGAGAATGATTAACTGGCTGATAACTACACCTTTTGCGTATTTTAAAAGTTATTTTGCCGGAGGTGCAGTTCGTAGCGTCAAGGCTAGAAACAACATTTTGGCTTCCTTTGTAATCAGGGGGTGTAGTATTGGAGTTAGTCTTTTGCTGGTTCCGCTTACGATAGATTATGTAAACCCAACCAGGTATGGCATCTGGCTGACATTAAGCTCTATTGTAGGCTGGTTTAGTTTTTTTGATGTTGGCTTAACACAGGGGCTACGGAATAAATTTGCAGAAGCTAAGGCCAAAGGAGATGATGTTACTGCGCAAATTTATGTAAGTACCACCTTTGCCATACTTAGTGCCATTTTTACGTGTGTGTGGCTTGTTTTTATAGGAGTTAACCGGTTTGTAGATTGGGCTGCTATACTTCATGTGCCGGCAAGTATGGGTACGGAGCTTACCATGCTTACTGTTATTGTATTCACATACTTTTGCCTGCAATTTGTGCTGCGTATAATTACGACCATCATTATTGCAGATCAACAGCCTGCTAAATCTTCCTTGATAGATGTGCTAGGGCAAGTTGGCTCGCTGTTGATAGTTTTTTTGCTGGTAAGATTGACACAAGGCTCTTTAATTAACCTCGGAGTAGCATTATGTATGGCTCCGCTACTTATACTTATAGGCGCTAATTTTTACTTTTTTAAAGGTGTTTACAAGCGCTACCGACCTTCTTTCTCTAAAATAAAACTCTCTTACGCGAAGGGGCTCCTGAATTTGGGGTTAGTATTCTTTGTTATTCAGGTGGCAGGCATTATACAGTACCAATCTGCCAACTTCATCATTGCCAGCAACTTCAGTCCGTTAGATGTTACTTCCTATAATATTGTATACCGGTATTTTGGCATACTCAGTATGGTGTTCGCCATTTTCCTTAACCCATTCTGGTCTGCGTCTACTGAAGCATACTTAAAGAAAGACATTCAATGGATAAAGAACGGCATCCGGAAGTATAACCTGCTCAATATAGCTTTGGCTGCGGTGGGTGCCGTCATGCTTTTCTATTCAGAGGAAATCTATACGTTATGGCTCGGCAAAGATACTGTGGATATTGCCTTTACGCTTTCTGTATGGGGCTTTATTTATTTTAACATGTCTATGTTTGGTGGTAAGTATGTTAGTTTTTTAAACGGTATCAGCGCCTTGCGCATACAATTTCTGGCAAGTTTGGCCAGCCCGGTTTTGTATGTGGTTATCGTATTGGTTTTGATCAAGTATTACCATGTAGGTGTGCATGCGGTGTTTATTGCCGCTATCCTGGCCAACTTAAATGCTTACTTACTAGCTCCGTGGCAGTACCATCAAATAATTAACAGAAACAAAAAAGGGATATGGGTCAGGTAAAGCCGGAGGTGGTGCAGGAGCAGCAAAATACGCTGCTTTATACTTTAAAGGCAAAAGTAGCCGATAAAGTATGGAAGTATGTGAAGGACTATTTTTATGAACAAAGAATACTTGATGCTGCCTTGGTACAGAACCTGAATTACAACTTTGCCACAAGCCAAAAGAAAGCAGTTATTTGTTACCTGACTACCAGTTACTTCTATGACCTGGACAGTAACAACATTGGCAGGACACAGCCATACGAGGTAATCTCTATCGTAAAGGTGCTATCAGATTTGGGGTACTGTATTGATATTGTGGGTTGCAACGATACAAAGTCCCTGGAGCACTTAAAAGCTAAAAGCTATGATTTGATCTTTGGCTTCGGGGAAGCCTTTTACCAACTCACGTGTCTGCATCCAACTGCCACATCAATCTTATACATGACTGAACACCACCCGGCATTCTCTTTCCAGGAAGAGCGGAAACGACTGGATTACTTCCGGGCCAGGCATAACAGAGGCCCCCAAAAACTAAGGAGTGGTATTTACTACAAATTGCACCACCTCGAAAAGACATACTCGCACCTGATAACCATGGGTGAAACAGAACCTTTTATGCTGCAGTATGCTAAGCCTTACACTATTTATCCTACGGGGATTTTAAACCCATACTTTGATGCTGAACAGAGGGGGCACACCTCGGGCAGGAAGAACTTTTTATGGTTGGGGTCCACGGGTGCTATTCACAAAGGCCTTGATCTGTTGCTAGATGTATTTGCAGAAAGTAACGATATAACATTACACATAGCCGGCCTGACTCAGAAAGACAGAAAATTGCTTAGAGTGCCAAGTAAA
Source organism: uncultured Pontibacter sp. (assembly GCF_947492645.1). GTDB lineage: Bacteria > Bacteroidota > Bacteroidia > Cytophagales > Hymenobacteraceae > Pontibacter. Next base: position 76,591 of record NZ_CANLMZ010000002.1, read on the forward strand.
GCCAATATCATAGACCATGGGTACATTGATATTAAATCTGATGCTTTCAGAGAGCTTGCTGTTACGTGCTCCTATATTGTTTTGCCATCATGTTCAGAAGGTTTTTCTACTGCTATTACCACAGGTATGCTGCACGGTTTAATACCTGTGGTGATGCGAAATACAGGATTTAACCGCATAGAGGGATACGCAGTTCTCTTAGATGACTTCAAGATAGATTACCTAAAATACAAGCTTCTGGAATTAGCAGAAAAAAGGGAGGAGCAGTTAGAGGAGTTTAGCAAAAGCATACAGGCATTTGCACGTAAAAACTTCTCTATCACAACCTTTGAACAACGCCTGAAAGAAATCTTATTAACAACAGTCAGCAACCATGATTAGCGTAGTTCACTTGCAGACACATTTGCCATCTTCAGGCAACGCAGCCTATAGGCTACACAATGCCCTTTGCCAGGCTGGGGTAAATTCTTCTATGCTTTCTATGAGTTCAGATATTTCTAAAAGCGATAGGATTGACTACTTGGGAAGAAAATCGCAGGTTACTTCTTTTCTGAATAATAAGCTTCAGGCATACCTGCTTCGAGACACGCTGGACCAATATGGGCTGTTTTCTTTTCCGATACTTGGCAATAATGTATCTGATATGGAACAGGTCGAAAGCGCAGACATAATCTACCTGCATTGGGTTATGGGCGGTTTTTTAAATCTGGCTAATATAGAACAGATCGCTGCCTTAAATAAGCCTGTAATTGTTTTTATGCACGATATGTGGGCAATTACCGGTGGCTGCCATTATAGTTTTATGTGCGAGAATTACCTGTATGGTTGCCAGGATTGTCAGATGTTTCCGGCAAAAAAGTTTTTTGATTTACCCGTTATCGAGTTTAAAGCAAAACTGAAACTTTATCAAAAGTATAGCAATTTATTTTTTGTAACTCCAAGTGCCTGGCTGTACAACCTTACCAAGAAATCGTTACTTACCAAAAACAAACCTGTTTATCATATCCCTAATATTATTAATGTATCTAAGTTTAAGAAGATTGACAGGCAAACAGCCAGAGCTATTCTTAGTTTAGACCCAGACGATAAAATTATTGCATTTGGGGCGGCCTCACCTACAAGCCCTTATAAAGGTTGGGAGTACCTTAGGCAAGCTTTGGAGCTGTTTGCTAAGAGTTATACTTCCTCAAAGGTCTCTGTACTTATTTTTGGAAGTGAGCATGATGCAAAACTGGCTGAGGCTATACCCTTTAAAACACACTTTGTAGGCCGCCTGCGCGATGATTATTCTACTGCACTAGTCTATAATGCAGCAAACGTTTTTGTGGCTCCATCTATGGCCGATAACCTGCCCACTACTGTAATGGAAAGCCTTTGCTGCGGTACACCTGTGGTTGGCTTTGCAATAGGAGGCATACCCGACATGGTACAGCACAAAGAAAACGGCTACTTAGCTGCCTATAAAGATGCGGAAGATTTGGCTGCAGGTATAAGGTTTTGCCTTGATAGCGGGGTTACAGGAAAGTTGTTGCCTTGCTTTGATACAGAAAAAATTCTTGAGCAGCATTTTGCGCTGTATGAAGAGATGCTCTCCCTTAAACCATAAGCAACAATTATACTTATGAGCACAGTAGCATTACTTAACCAATCAGAAACTGACTTTAGGCACATTAAAACGCTTCATGTGTTTTGGGCGGGCTTTATTATCTATACAGTTGGCTTTACGATGTCAACCTCCGGCGATGCTAACTACCGCATCTGCAATGCAGCGCAGCTACTGGGAGTTTTGTTGCTTGCTCCTGCTGCCATCAGGTTAATTGACTTTAGCTATGAAAATAAGTACCTGAAGGTAATGTACACCTTATACTGCCTGTGGCTGCTTTTTGTAGTTGCCCGAGGCTTTAGCCTGGAGTATGGATTTGTTAAAAAGACGTTGTTTAACCCTTATAGTGGAATATTCCTGTACCTGGCCCCTCTGATTATTGCTTTCCCGAAGCACCCATACTTCCTGAAAACTGTGTTTAATGTAATATTTATACTTGGCGTGTTTTATCTGCTGCATGTGGGGATCTACTCAAACGAACTAAAAAACCTGGATAGTCTGGACGGAAAGACAATGCTGGAATACTTTGTTAAGACCCTGGCCATACCTTGTGGGTTTATTCTCCTGACATACAGCTATCAGCCCAACTGGCGCAAGCTAGTTGCTTTGCTGGTTATTTTGCTTACCATTTTACTGGCAACATATAGGGCGCGCCGCGGCCTTATGTTTATGTCTGGCAGCATCATGATTTTTTACTGCCTGATGTTTTTCTATGCTTACAGGAGGCGGCTCTCATACCTGTTTTTAGCAGTAATGCTAGGCATGCTGTTAGCATTATATGGGTACAACCTGTATCAGAATGAAAAATTAGAAGTCTTTAGCTTTGCCAAAGAGCGGCTTGATGCTCAAACAAGATCGGAAGTTGAGCTGTACTATTATGCAGATATGGAAACGGAAGACTGGGTCATCGGCAGGGGAATTGATGGCCTTGTTGCCGCACCCGTAGGTTTGTTTGAAGACCATGTTGATGGAAAACCAGGTTATCGGGATGGCATTGAGACAGACTACCTCACGATTATATTAAAGGGGGGGATTATAAGCCTAGGTTTATTATTGCTGATAGCTGTGCCTGCTATTATACAAGGGATCTTCTTTTCTAAAAACATGCTCTCTAAGGCGGCTGGCATTTGGATTTTACTGTGGCTGGTATCGCTGTACCCCACAACTGTCACCACGTTTACTTTAAACTACCTGCTTGTATGGATTTCAATTGGCATCTGCTATTCAAAACAAATAAGGAATATACCTGAAAGCGAACTGGCACCTGCTTTAAAAGGAAAGCTTACCTAATGAGTGAGGACGATACTATGCATGTTGTTTATGTAGGTTACCCGGGGTTTCCTTTAGGTTTGGCGCAGGTAGAACGGCAAAAGCTGATAGCGAAAGGCTTAATTTCCAGAGGCTGCCAGGTAACGGTGCTCAATCGGTATGGTATACATGAAAAAGGCGAAGCCGCAGATGTTTTGGAACAGCCAAGCTTTGAGGGTATACCTTTCGTTTACACTTCCGGAAGCCCGTATAGGGAAAATGCTTTTATAAAACGGAACCTGTTTAAAATAAAAGGCTTAGTGAACGAAGTACGATATCTTATATCCAGTAGAAAAAATAATAAGCTAGATGCCATACTTGTTACTACCAACACTTTTTACGATGTGCTGTTTTACTGCCTTGTTGCAAAGTTATGTAAGGTGCCCGCTATACTAGATAATGTAGAATACTGGACAGCGCACCCTATACGTAAAAGCATTTTCAAGCGGCTGGATAATTACTTATATGACCAGTATGCTTTTAAAGTAGCGACTAAAGTAATTTGCATCAGTAGTTTTCTGGTTGATGTGGTCAAGCGTAATGACCCTCTTAAGCCTGTTATCAAGATTCCGGCTATTGTAGATTTTTCGAAGTTCGGGCATGCCAGAGAGGCTACCGAGCCATACTTCCTGTTTTGCGGTAGCGCCGCATACCTGGAAACAATTAACTTTATTTTAGATGCCTACAACCAACTGGAGCAAACACGTTACAAGTTATACTTAGTTACCAGCGGTACAGATGCAGACGAAGAAAGGGTAAAGGCAAGTATAGAACACAGCAAGTATAAAGACGGTATCCGGTTTTTCTCTCGCCTGTCTTATGATCAGCTCTTGAAACTGTATACCAATAGTAGCGCCCTTTTAATTCCTTTAAGAGATACAAAGCAGGATAGAGCCCGCTTTCCACATAAAATAGGAGAATATTGTGCGGCCAAACAAGTCATTATATCAACAGGCTATGGCGAAATAAACCATTACTTTACAGATAAGCAAAATGCATTGATAGCGAATACTTATAGTGTGCCGGAATATGCTGAAAAGATGCACGAGGTTATAGAAAACCCAGGATTGGCGACTGTACTTGGGCAAAGGTCTTATCAAACTGGGCAGTCACATTTTAGCCACGAAATTTCAGGAAAGAAAATAATAGAATTTATTGCGCCTAGCTTTGCTGAGGCTAAGTATAATTACGGAGAATTGTTGTGCGATACCTAATTTTACTAATTGCCTGCTTTAATAACAACTAGTAATTATTAGTTTCGTTATATAAATTGTCTTGAGAGCTGTAAGGCTTTAGTATCTCTTAAGCATTCAATCTAATCCCTTATTTAGAACATACCTTGCCAGGCTGCTAGATTGATAATAAGCGGTTGTGGTTTACACAGGAATAGTACTGAGTGAGCTATAATCATACTTATAGTAACTCTAATTAAAGTTTTAAAAGTTCTGCTTTTTTTATTTCTAATGATAATGCGTTATGCCTGCACAGCAAGAAAAAATAATATTTATCATACAGAGAGTAGGAGTAGGAGGAGCCGAGTTTTTCTTAAAGACGATCGTTAACAGCTTTATAGCAAGAGGGATAGAGCCCATACTTATCTTGCTAAGTGATGATAACCCTATACTAAATCAGTTTGATCCCGGAATAAGGCTTTATGTAGTGCCCCGTAGATATCGTTACGACTTTTCTGTATCCAAAAGGATAAGGGAGATTGTACTAACAGAAGGAGTATGCAAAGTTTTTTGCATAGGAGCTTTTGCTTTTTTTATGGCGAAGCTGCGCTTGTTGCAGCACACGAACATAGCATTTTACCTGTCTCTTCATACTACGGTGCCGTTTACGTTTAAAAACTACGTGATGGATACGCTTTACCTCAGGTTGTTAGGTAGCAACGATACCGCGATTTTCATCTGTAAGAATCAGAAAGATTACTATAGAAGCAAATACTATTTTAAAGCAAAAAAGTCATTTGTGATTTATAACGGCATTGATACCTCTCATTATTTCGCGAATAACCTATCAAAGTATACTTACCGGGAGGATACCAGGCTAACGTTTAAAATACCCGCTGATGCCAAAGTAATTGTAAACGTAGCAAATGTGAAACCCGAGAAAGGCCATATTTATGCCATTGAGGCATTAAGTATACTCCATGAAAAACTGAACAATAAAGCTCACCTGCTTATTGTTGGCGAGGCCAAAAAAGAGGCTTTTGAGAGTTTAAAGCAATCTATAGTAGAGCGTAAGCTGATGGATTACGTGCATTTTGCTGGCATACAAGAAGATGTAAGGCCCTACCTTGCGGCGGCAGATATTTTTACTCTTACCTCCTTTAGCGAAACATTTTCGCTGGCTGCAATAGAGGCCATGAGTTTTGGTTTACCGTGTGTTTTAACTGATGTAGGCGGTGCCGCCGAAATGATTGTTGAGAACAAGAATGGATTGCTATGCGAGGCAAGAAACCCGCTCTCTATTGCAAACTCCTGGCATAAGATGCTTAACAGCAAAGTAGACAACACCTATATCATGGAGTTGGCTGCCGGAAGGTTCTCAGCAGAGCAGATGATAGATAACTACTTAGAAGTGTTGGTTGGGGAGGGACAAAAACTAATTGCGGAAGAAACCTGATTTATACCCTGACGGATTGTGGTGCTGATGAAAGGTAAATCCTGATTATAGGAACAGTAAGAGTTTGTGATATAGTAAAAGTTACATAGTATAAGATGTGTCGTGTTTTATATGGAGCCTACGATCAGGAACATATTAGGGTGGTGTATAGCCTCTTTGCTTATCTCTCTGGGGTATGTGAAGAGGGCTAAACTACGTGCAATGGCGGGAGATTTTATTCTATCAGTATACTTCCATAATCCTACTCTGAAAGAGTTTGAGTTTTGCATTAAGTGGCTTTTAAAGCATAAATTCCAGTTCCTGAGCCTGCATGACGTTGAGCAATTGATAATACATAAAAAGCCCCTGCCACGTAGCAGCGTACTCATAACTGTAGACGATGGTTGGGCTTTAAACAAAGAGGCGGTTGTTGCTATTGCAAACAAGTATAAATTACCGGTTGGCATTTTTATCTCTACAGAGCCTGTAGAAGAAGGTGTGTTCTGGTGGTCATACCTTGATGAGGCGAGGAAGAGCGCTTTTGTCTCTTTTAGCAAAGAGGATCTGAAAGAAGTGCCTAATAAAGACCGGATAAATATTATCGATACCCTTAAGCATAAAATCAAGATTCCGAGGCAGGCACTAACTGTGGAGCAGGTTAAAGCGATTGCTCAGTCGCCTTATGTTACGATAGGCGGCCACACCCTTACACATCCTATACTTCCTAATTGCGATTACCAGCAAGTGTACGATGAGCTACGTTTGTCTAAGTTGAAGTTGGAGTCGTGGATCGGCAAAGAAGTTAAATACTTCGCTTATCCAAACGGGAGCTACTCCAGCCGCGAGATAGACATGTTAGCCGACACAAACTATACGTTGGCTTTTACCACAGAGCCGCATTATTTAACCGCGAAGCGCTTGGAAAATAAATATCAGCTTCCTCGGTTCGAAGTGTACCAAGGCCGGACGAATATAGAGAACATCTGCCGTATGCTAGGGGTTTACCAGCCTTTTAAAAATAGTGTGCTCAAAACCATTGAGTTGTTAACCAAGCCTTTAAGCAGGGAAAAAGACTAAATATATGCTATGCTGCAGATGGCTAAGTTATTACGGTGGCTTAAATTATCAAGCAAGTTGCAAGTATAACTGCTTCATGGTTGAGGGTGATTGAGTAGTTGCTGGGTGGATAAGTGGGATGCTGTCATGCTTTAAAATGACAAGAGAAGAAGTAATGAAAGCTAAAGTGAAGTTGCAGCCAAGTTAAGTCTAAGTATATGCTATCGAATGATATTTCTACGAAAATTTTAAATGTTGGCCCCGACTATGTAACCAATAAAGGTGGCATGCCTGCGGCTATTAAAATGTATAGCAAACTATACAACCCTTTCCAATTTATACCTACTTATTTCGCGAAAAAAGGCATTTCTGCGCACATTCTCAGTTTAAGGCAAATCTTCGTAATTTATATGTACCTGCTGCGCAACACTCAAATTCAGGTTGTGCATATACACGGGGCATCTAAAGGCAGCTTCTACCGAAAATACATCATATTTCTGCTAAGCAAGTATCTCTTTGGTAAAAAAGTAGTGTATCATGTGCATAGCGGGGCATTTCCTGTGTTTTTCAATAACTCTAATCTTGTAGTTAAAACCTGCATCAGGCACTTTATAAATACCACCGATGCTGTAATATGTTTATCAGATTTTTGGAAAGGCTTTTTCTCTCAAACCTTCAAGCCAAAAGAGTTACTGGTACTTAGAAATATGGTGGAACACGTTTCTTGTGAAAATTACACCAGGCGTTTTGAGAACACGGGAGATGGCAAAGTCATTTTTCTTTTTCTAGGTATGATCAGAGAGCAGAAAGGGACATTTGACATGGTGCGCGCTGCCAGTATGTTAGATGAAAAGTATAAAAACGCTTTTGAAATATGGATAGCAGGAGATGGCGAAGTTGAAGCACTAAAAAGAAGTATAAGCGAACATAACTTGGACTCTAATATTAAATATTTAGGTTGGCTAGATGGAGAAGATAAAAACCAGGTTTTAAGAAAGGCCAACGTACTTGTTTTACCTTCTCATTTTGAAGGCTCCCCCGTATCCATCCTGGAAGCTATGGCATATGGAATGCCAATCATTTCCTCCAATGTTGGAGGCATTCCTGAGCTTGTGATTGATGATTATAATGGTATTTTGAATAGGCCCGGAGACACAGCAGCTATCAGAGACAGTTTCCTCTTTTTCTTGGAAAACAAAGAACAGTTGAAATTATTTGGTATTAATTCATTAAAAATTAGTAAAAAGCATCATGTAAGTTCAGTATTTCCTAGCATTTGTACCGTATACAGTAACATGATCAGTACCAATTTATGAGAGTATTAGCTATTGCATCTGCAGGTGGGCATTGGGTACAGTTACTGCGCTTGCTTCCTGCTTTCGAAAAGCACGAAGTAACTTTTATATCAACAAATAAAAGCTTTGCGGAGACTGTTAAAGGGTTTGATTTTTATGACGTGCCTGATGCTTCGAGGTGGAATAAGCTAAGGTTATTGTATTTATTACTGTGCGTTGCGCGGGTTGTTACTAAGGTAAAACCACAACTCATAATCACAACTGGGGCTGCGCCTGGTTTGGCAGGTGTAATTATCGGAAAGGTGTGGGGTGTAAAGGCAATCTGGATAGATAGTATAGCCAACGTGGAGAAAATCTCGATGAGTGGCAGAATAGCAATTTTATTTGCTGATAAAGTATACACCCAATGGCCTAATCTAGCTAATTCTAAAGTTATTTATAAAGGGAATGTAATCGTATGATCTTTGTAACAATAGGCGCTCAGGAGCCATTCGACAGACTTATTAAAGCAATGGATCAACTTGCGCCAATGCTAAGCGATACTACTGTTGTTGCCCAGGTTTACCAGACAAATTACAAGGCAAAAAACATACTTACTTTTGATTTTTTAACTCCGTCAGAATACAGTTCATACTTCGATAAAGCGTCCTTGATTGTAAGCCATGCTGGCATGGGCACTATCATATCGGCGCTTGTAAAGGAAAAACCAATATTGGTTGTGCCGAGGCAGGCAAAGTATGGCGAAACCCGCAACGACCACCAGGTATCAACTGCAAAAGTTTTTGAGTTGTTGCACTATGTTCATGTAGCGTATAGTGTAGCCGAGTTAAAACTTAAACTAGAGGAGTTGTTGCTTCAAAATCATAAAAAAGTAAACAAGATTGGCCGATATGCATCTGCAGAGCTGATTCAGTCTATCGAAAGTAACATTCTGCATATTTAGAAGTGCCATTGCATGGCAGATACTTCGCCTGTTAGTTTTATACCAGCCAATTTGTAGTGACTTACCCTAAAGTTTGCTGCTGTTTCCGGGTCTCACATCGTAGTATGTCGCTGCATCATCGCCAACCCGTACCTCATCGTAATACAGATAGCGTTTTAGCTTTTCAGATTGCCATTCCCATTTATACAAGCCGACTTTAAGAAATGGTCCGGTTTTATCGTTATAGGCATTCGGTCCTGTGTAAGAATAAAGGAGAGTGTCATTTTGCCATACGTTAATCAGCCCATCTTTTTTCCAGGAGAAGTTTATCTCGAAAACCCAATCTGACCAGGCTCCTCTATTGTATGGTCCCAGGTCAATATTTTTCCAGCCATCAATGGTTTCGTTTGAGTTTACAGGAGCTTTTGCCCAATTTATAGCCAACCACCACCGGCCGTTCTTAGTTAAAAGTGCTATAGGAGGCGACCTCCAGTCCTCACCTAGTTTATCGTCAGGCTTAACGTGCCATTGAGCTACAATTTCTGGTTCGGGGCTAACGCTATAGGATGCAGGCAGGTAAATACTCATGCCGTACCAACGCCTTATGTTTAACTTTTTTTCATGTTCTAATGTAAGTTCTGCTCGCTTTCCGCCAGCAACCATCACATCAGTTTTGTTTATTTCGAATCTTGCTGCATACTTGCCGTCTCGTGCTGCCGAATCAGTACGCATGATTGATCGAGTAGAAGCTTTATCCTGGCCATACCACTTATCTAAAGAACTTGCTTCCTCAAACGTACTTTCAAAAAGGAGATTCTTGCGTACTTTATTTGCGCCAGGTGCAGTAGTTGCCGAGCCAAAATTAGAAAGCACGTTTGTCGCACCCGAATCGCAGGATAGCAAAGCGCAGAGCAGAACTTTTAAAGGCAAGTTTTTAAGCATCCCCAAGTATAAATTGTTGATAAGAAGCAGTTAGTGCACTAGGGCAGTAGTTGTCTGTCTTAGATTCCCCTAACTTATGTTATTAAACTTTTTAGTAACTGTACGTGCATTTTTGTTACCGGAGAAGTTGTGTTGGGTTGATATAGTATAATATAATAGTCGCAAATTAATACGGGTGAAGTGGTAGGATGTTTTAATGCACCAATTTATACAGCATTAGCTTAGGCAGCTTTATATAACAACTGTTTACATTAGCTCCTGCGATAGCTCCATGAAATGCCTATAGCAGAAGCTTTGCTAAGAATAAACAGTATAGCGGCAAACAAGCTGCCAATGCAAATATAATATGTAGCTGCAGTAGCGTTTGTGCTATTATTTGTAAGCTTGTAATCGTCTACTTCTAAGCTAATCCTCAGGGCTGAGTTCAAAAATTTCTTCTACGGGTTTGCCAAACAAGCGGGCTATTTTGAGGGCCAGTACTGTAGAAGGCACATACTTGTTGGCCTCCATGGCGTTTATTGTTTGGCGGCTTACGCCAATCTTTTTAGCCAGGTCTTCTTGGGTTAAGCTATGAATAGCGCGTTCTACTTTTATACTATTCTTCATAGGGCTACTCTTGAGGCTCTGTAAAGTATGAAGTTAAAGCGCACCAGGAAAATGAACAGCAACGTAAACATGTTAAAGATCATGATCTGGTAAAAGCCCATGCCATAGATAAAGAGCATAGAGAAAAGCAGGAAACCGTAATTTATGTAAGTAGCCCAAAGCAAAGACTCCAGCCTGATCTGGGCGATGTATTCGTCCTCGTCTTTTTCTTTGGAGAAGGCAGCAAGTAAACCACCTATAATCGCGACTACGCCAATAATTTCATCTGCTACATTGTTCTCTACCAAGGTCATTACTTTGGTAGCTTCTAAAAATCCACCGTCGTACATGGCAAATACAGTAAGGTCCCATTCAAAAGGAGTGTAGTCTGTTAGTGTAATCAGCAAGCCTAGTATAACGGCCGGAATAAAAAGTATCCAACCAATTAACTTAAAGCGGTGCGGAAACAAAAATCGATTGCTCATATGGTTGATGTTTAAAGTATAAATCAAATGTAAAGAATATTTTACAAATGACAAGTATACTTTACTTAAAGTATGAATTTTATTACATAAATAGCTTGGTTTTAATGGTAAACGGCCTCCAAATACAAGTCTCCCGTACTTTCGGAGATGCTGCTTTTCCTTTAGTGAATGAGCTTGGTTGCCAAAGAAATGGCTTTAGTACCAAGCTGCCACGTTGCCCACCTTAAGTATACATATCGCTTATAGCCTTTAGATAACGCTTACTTACCGTGTGATGCAACCTTTTTTAACAAGCCGGGCTCTTATAAATAAACAAAACGGTATGATAATCCTGCATTCGATATCCAATTATATATGCTCCATTCTGCTGATGTTGTCGTTATGGCAATGCAGCCAGTTTGATATGGCAACTGTTCAAGGTGAGGCTAAATTTGGGGAGTCGTTTCTTCTGGAAAAAGATGGTGCGATAAAAGTAACAGGAGATGGGGAAACGCTGCTGTTGCAGTTTAACGCTGTTACAGATTCACGATGCCCTAAAGAAGCAGTATGTATATGGTTGGGTAATGCAACTGTTTTGCTCTCGGCGGCCAATGCAGCAGAGCGTATCGAAAACATAGCCATGTGCATTGGTGATTGCCGCCCCGATCCTGTTCGTATAAAACATACGCTGCCGCTAAAGATTGGAGAGCAGCAGTACAGCATTACGTTAAAGGAAGTTTTACCGCACCCGGGTTTAGAAAATGCCGCAGAAAAGCAGATGTTAAGGTTAGTGGTAGAAGTGCTGCCGTAGTAAACTGATCCTCCCTGGATTATACTTTATAAACACAAAAGCGATGCATCAACTATACTCTCTGATGCATCACTTTTGCTTTAAAGCCCCATTCGTTTGCCTTGTTTCCCCCGGAAGGAGGCAAACGAATGGGTACTGCAAAAAGTAAATTTATACTACTTACGTTGTAGTGCCGGCTCCTGCGCCTGCGCCTTTTTTCTGGGGCTGCTGCGGCGCTTGTCTTTGCGCTTAATGTAAACTGCAGATGGCCCTTTATCATCCTCTTTGCGGATAACAAAAATCTCTTTGTATGCTCTGATCAACTGTAGCAGTTGCCCATAGCCGAAGGTGCGCGGGTCAAAGCTGGGGTCTAGCTGGCGCAGGTTAGCTCCCATAGATCCCAGGTGCGCCCAGCCATCTTCATCAGCCGACATTACAAAGGCCTCTTTTAACATTGGCAGCGGATTAGGCTTATGATGGGTGCTTCCGTTGTCAGGGCCTTTCTCTGCTTCCTCTATTTTGCGTTCATCAATGTCATCTGTCAGGTTTTCTGTGAAGATGAATACGTTACAGGCATTAACAAAAGGCTTTGGCGTTTTGCGCTGCCCAATGCCCATCACAAAGATGCCGGCCTCGCGTATGCGGGTAGCCAGGCGTGTATAATCGCTGTCTGATGATACAATGCAGAAACCATCTACCAGATCACTATGCAGCAAATCCATTGCGTCAATAATCAGGGCGCTGTCGGTGGCATTTTTGCCGACGGTGTACCGGAACTGCTGTATAGGCTGTATCGCATGGTTGTTCAGGCACTCTTTCCAGCCGTTCATTTGCGGGGTGGTCCAGTCGCCGTAAATTCTGCGGATAGTTGGTGGGCCATACTTGCCGGCTTCGGCTAATAGCTTTACAATAAGGCTGGGTTGGGCGTTATCGCCGTCTATTAGCATGGCCATGCGCGACGGTTTTCTTTCTCGGGATGTGTATTTCATGTATAAAAGGTTGCTGGTGGACACGGTGCTGTAGCCACACCTGCTTAAAGGTGCAATAAGTTTTATACTTCTATTTTGAGCAGAAGTTATACTTGCAGGTTTAAAGCAAGTGCTGAATTTATGCGACAAAATGTATAACTTACCGTAACAGAGCAATTAACGAACTATATGATCCGTCTAAAAAAGATTTTACTTATGTTAGGCTCAGCTTTTGCGGTAGCAACAGGTACCGCCCACAGCCAGGCGCAGGTGTTTAAAGCCGATGAACCGCTGGCACATACATACTCTATCGTAGCCCGTGATGCTAACACAGGAGAAATGGCTGTTGGTGTGCAAAGTCATTGGTTTTCGGTGGGTACTGCGGTGCCCTGGGGCGAGGCCGGTGTTGGTGTGGTGGCTACACAGTCTTTCACAAACAAATCGTTCGGGCCACGCGGGTTGCAGCTTTTAAAGGAGGGTAAAACACCTCAGGAAGCTCTGGCCATACTTTTAGCCGACGACGAAGGCCGTGAAGTGCGCCAGGTTTCTATACTTGATGCCAAGGGGAACGTAGCCACGCACACAGGTAAGCAATGTATTCGGTATGCCGGCCACATTACAGGAAAGAATTTCTCAGTGCAGGCCAACATGATGCTAACCGATAAAGTATGGCCTGCCATGGCAAAAGCTTTCGAAAGAAGTGAAGGGCAACCGCTGGCAGAGCGAGTGTTGTTGGCCATGCAGGCGGCAGAGCAGGAGGGAGGCGATATTCGTGGAAAGCAGTCTGCTGCATTGATTGTGGTAAAAGGCCAGCAGTCAGGCCAGCCCTGGGACGATAAAACAGTTGACCTGCGGGTTGATGACCATGACAAACCATTAGACGAACTGGCCCGCCTGCTAAAAGTACACCGCGCTTATGAGCATATGAACAACGGCGACCTGGCCATAGAAAAAGGAGAAATGCAGAAAGCGATGCAGGAGTATGGTAAAGCTGAAGCAATGTTTCCTGAGAACCTCGAAATGAAATACTGGCATGCCATCGGGTTGGCAAGCAGCGGCCAGGTTGATGCAGCCGCCAAAATATTACGGGAAGTATACCACAAAGACGACAACTGGCGAGAGCTTACAGCCAGGTTGCCTGAAGTTGGGTTGCTGAATGTGAACAAGAAGGATTTGGAAAAGTTGCTGAAAGCAAAGTAAAGTATAGAGAGGCAGATGTTGTAAGGCATCTGCCTTTTTTGTACTCAATAGTTGCTGTTGTTACTATCGCAGGTGTAGCGTATCTGTCTGGCAACTGCTATGCCTCAGCCTCACTTGCCTGTACTTTCACCTTTAGCTTTGGTTTGCTCAAGGTGGGGGTAGGGGCCCTCTTTAAGCAAGGCCTTGCCTTTACGCATCGCGCTATGTACCTGAAGTTGCCCACGCACCTCAGGCTGCCTCACCTCATTTGGCACCGCAATAGCTACAAGGCGCTCAACACAAAGGCAGGTATTGACACTTCTTAGCAAGTGATTGAATCTGGTACTGCAGAACTAAACATAAACAGCGCATGAGCCCTGCTGCACAAAACCATGTTCAAACGCCTACTTGCTAAATCAAAATTTCTTATCTTGATGCACCTAAACTAAACTGCTAAACACAAACCTTATAATGCTAACGAAGAAAACTTTGCGAAATGTAGTGGTGGCTGCAGCGGCGCTGGTAACCATGCCAGCTATGGCACAGCAAAACTACAAAACCGACTCTGCCACCATCAAAAACATGTACGATAACGCCCTCACCAGCTACGAAAGCTACGAGAACCTGCGTTACCTTACCAAAAATATTGGTGCCCGCTTAAGTGGCTCGCCGCAAGCCGCTGCCGCTGTAGAGTGGAGCCGGCAGGTAATGGAAAAAATGGGACTTGACAGAGTATACTTGCAGGAGGTGATGGTGCCGTATTGGGTGCGTGGCGACAAGGAGATCGGCCGTATTATCAACTCTAAATTAGTAGGAAGCCAGGACGTAAATATTTTAGCCTTAGGAGGCTCTGTGGGTACAGGCGAGAATGGATTAAGTGCTGAGGTAGTTGAAGTAAAAAGTTTTGAAGAATTAGAGAAGCTGGGTAAGAAAAAAGTAAAAGGCAAGATCGTGTTCTTCAACCGTCCTTTTGATAACACACAGGTAATAACAGGTGCAGCCTATGGCGGCGCAGTAGACCAGCGTGGCGGTGGACCTGTAGCTGCGGCAAAACTTGGTGCAGTAGGTGTTGTGGTTCGATCCATGACAAACGATATCCAGGATGTGCCGCATACCGGAGGTACACGCTACGAAGAAGGTGTAGAGAAAATACCGGCAGCTGCCATCAGTACAAGAGGAGCAGAGCAGTTAAGCAAGTTGCTGGCTAACGACCCAAATCTGAAGTTTTACATGCGCATGACCTGCGAAACCCTGCCGGACGTGCTTTCTTACAACGTGATAGGCGAGATAAAAGGAACTGAGAAGCCAGATGAAATAATTGTAGTTGGTGGCCACTTGGACTCCTGGGATATTGGCGAAGGCGCTCATGATGATGGTACTGGTTGTGTGCAATCGATTGAGGTGCTGCGTTTGTTTAAAGAGATGGGCATAAAGCCGAAACGCACAATTCGTGCCGTCATGTTCATGAACGAAGAAAACGGCTTGCGCGGAGGCCGTAAGTATGCAGAAGTAGCCAAATCAAAAGGAGAGAAGCATATTGCCGCTATTGAGTCTGATGCAGGTGGCTTTACCCCACGCGGTTTCGGCATTGATGGTAACGACGGGCAGTATGCGCAAGTACTAACCTGGAAGCCTTTACTGGCTCCTTACGGCCTGCACGACTTAACACGTGGTGGTGGCGGCGCAGACATCGGTCCGCTTAAAGGACAGGGCACCGTAGCGCTTATTGGTTTCCGACCGGATTCGCAGCGTTATTTTGATTACCACCACACCGAAATTGATACGTTTGAGCAGGTTAACCGCCGCGAAATGCAGCTTGGTGCAGCCTCTATGGCAGCTTTGGTATACTTGATATCCGAGTATGGGCTGGATGGCAACGGCGCAAAGGCCGCTAAATAAAGTATAAATTATACTGGCACAAGTGCGTTTGCATGGTCTAAGTATAGATTGCAGTATAAAACAAGAAAGGCCTCCCACTCAGGAGGCCTTTCTTGTTTTATAACTATCTTCTACGGCAGCAGTAGCGAACTGTCTCCGTAGCTCAAAAATCTATAGTTATTATCCAGGGCATGCTGGTATACGTTGCGCCAGTTTTTCCCAATCAAAGCAGAAACCAACAACAATAGCGTGCTCTCCGGCTGGTGAAAGTTGGTAACCAAGCCGTTACAGATCCGGAAAGTATAACCCGGCGCTATAATAATCTGTGTGCTAGCGTGCAGATACTCACTATTCTGTGCCTCCATATACTTTAGCAAAGCAGTTACCGCCTCTTCAGCATTTGGTACTTCTATACTTTCGTAGGCTTGCCACTGTGTTACGTGCAGCTCCTGTGCGGGTAGCGCTGGCTGTTGCCATACTTTAGCGCCCAGCCAGTATAAGCTTTCCAGAGAGCGCATGCTGGTAGTGCCAACAGGTATAACAGGGTTGCCCAGGTGCTGCAGGAGCTTTTCCAGAAAAGCTTTTGAGATAAACAGCTGCTCTGCGTGCATCTCGTGGGCTTCCATGGTATCGGCCTTTACAGGCTTAAATGTGCCGGCACCCACGTGCAGCGTTAAGTAAGCAGTATTTATACCTTGCAGCTGTAGCTTTTCCATTACCCGGTCAGTAAAATGCAGGCCAGCGGTTGGTGCTGCTACGGCACCTTGCTGGTTTGCGTAAATGGTCTGGTAACGGGTATGGTCGTCGGGGGTGAGGTCGCGGTTAAGGTATGGGGGCAAAGGCAGCCTGCCGCATCCTTCCAGCACTTCGGCAAAGGTAAGTTCGGCTGGCGTCCACGTGAAACGGATCAGGAAATGGCCTTCTTGCTGCGCTTCGCGTTCTGCCTGTAATTCGCCGCCTTTAAAGTATAACTTAACAGGTCCGTTTTTCCAACGCTTGTTATTGCCCACTAAACACTTCCAGGTGCTGCTTGCGGTTTGCTGCATGGCCAACTGAATTTCGCGGTGTGGAGCCACAGGCTCAAGGCAAAAAATCTCTACCAGGCCACCTGTTTCCTTTTGCATCAGCAGCCTTGCCTGTACTACTTTGGTGTCGTTAAAAACGAGTAGCGTATGGGGTGGCAGTAGTTGTGGTAAGTCGGTAAAAGTATGCTCTGCTATTTGCCCCTGGCGGTAGTGCAGCAATTTAGATTGGTCGCGCTCGGGCAGCGGAAACTTCGCAATTCGTTCGTCTGGCAGCTCGTACACAAAATCCTTTATGGCCAGCTTCTTCGGGTCGGTCATTTTAAAAACTTTAGTCGTGGTGCAAAGGTAGCGCTTTCGCGTAAATTAACCTGCCGTTAGCTAAAGCTTAGCCTACTATACTTTTACCAGATCCATTGGGGGCAAAGCACCTTTTGCTTGTTGTTTAGTTTGATTCCGATAACTATCTCGTGGCTGTTGGCGCTTACTTTATTTAATTTTGAGGTGGTGATATCGTAGGAATAGCTTACATCTAGCAAATGGTTCAGGTAAGCGCCCACAGTACCTGTTACAGCGTCATCGTAACGGTAAAAAGCTCCTATCCAAAATCGCTGCGCGTAGGTAAGGTTAGCATTCAGATCAACCATTGTTAGTCCGCTTTCTGCCATTTTAACCATAACAGACGGGGTAACTGTAATCATATCCGATGCTTGTACTCTAAATCCGCCTGTTGCGTAGTAGTGCTTCTGTAAGGCTGCGTGCAAAGAGCCTTGTGTAGTGCCTGATTCGCTTTTCAGCAGCTGCATACCCGCCAGGCCAATATAGAAATTTCGGCTGTAGAGCCAAAAGCCAATGCCAAGGTCGGGTTTGTTCATGTGTTCGGTATCGTTTGCAAGAAAGGGATCATCTGGTATTAGCAGGTCCAGGTCTTTTTTGTTTACCCTGTACTGTCTTAACCCTGCTGTTATGCCGCTGGATAAGTTTAAAGTACGCGTTAGTGGCAAATGGTAAGCATAGTTCAGGTTAAGCGAAACAGTTTGTAGCAGGCCCGACCTGTCGGCTTGGGCAACTGCGCCTATGCCGTGGTGCGGGCGTGCATGAAAGCGGTTGTTTTTATTAGGGCTTAGACCTGGGTTATTATTTGGGTTGCGCATGCTCAGGGGCTTTGCGTTTCTGTCGTTCTTGTTCAGCGAAGTATGGATGCTGGTATAAAAGCTGGTGGGGGCACCTTCTAAACCGACCCATTGTGTACGGTAGCCTGCGCGCAGGTCAATGTAATTCTCAATGCCAGCTACAGCAGGGTTTAGCAAAAAATTGTTTTGCGCATACTGTGTGTGCTGTGGCAATTGCTGCGCATAAACGGCTACACTCGAAACGAGGATCAGCAGTAAAGTATAACTTAATTTCATTCCCTGCTACTTTAAGATCGTTATACTTCCCGAAACCGATTCATCATCAACACCCAGCTCAATAACATAGTAGTAGGCGGCCACAGGCAAGGGTTTGCCATTGTGCAGGCCATTCCATGGTTCCTTGTAGCCTTTGGAGTCAAATATCTGGGAGCCCCAACGGGTAAATATCTTCACGCGGCAGTTCGGGTAATACTCTATGTTCCGGATATGCCAGTAATCGTTTATGTTATCCGCATTAAGCGTGATGGCATTGGTAGGGTCTATAAGCGGCAACACATTAACGGTAACCTGTGCCGTAGATACACAGCCAAAAGCTGAGGTTACTGTTACAGTATACGTTGTGGTTTCCTGGGGTGAGGCAACAGGGTTGTGAATGTTAGGATCTGATAAGCCGGCAGCAGGCGACCAGGAGTATGTTTCGCCGCCGCTGGCTTTTAAAGCGGTGTATTTGCTTTGTATGATCGTTACATCTTTGCCTGCATCTGCTGTTGGTTGCTCTACAAGGGCTGTTACTTTAACTCTTTCTGAAGTCGCGCAACCGTTTCCGTTTACTGTTTGCACAAAGTAATCTGTGGAGGCAGTAAGAGCGGGGGTAGTATAAGCAGGGCCTGTCTCCAATAACCTGCCGCCGGTTGCCTGGTCGTACCACTCCAGTTTATAGCTTGCCACAGGTGTTCTTGCCGTTAAAGTAGCTGTTTGGCCGGGGCAAACTGTAGTGCCTCTTGCAAGTGGCGGAGCAGGTAGTGGGTCTACAGTTACAAGTATGGCATTGCTTGTGCTTTCGCATGGGGTTGATGTAACCACACGCCTGAACCAGGTATTTTGCGTTAATGTGCCAGCAGTATATGTTGCTCCTGTGTTATTGCCGGCTGCCGGGGCAAAGCCCTCTGTTGCGCTTTTTGTGCTGTACTCCCAACGGTAAGTATAACTGCCGGTGCCGCCAACGGGTGTTGCACCTGTTAAAGGTGTCGGGGTTTTTCCATAGCATACCAATTGGGTGCCTGTAATAGTGTTAGCTGTAACAGCAGGCACAACGGTAATTTTCACAACATTGCTTTGTGCCTCCAGGCAAGGGGCAGATTGTATTACCCGCCTGAACCATGTGGTCTGAGAAAGGGCTGCAGGTTGATAGCTTTGGGTATTGTTTGTGCCGGGTGCTGGTTTAAACCCACTATTCTCACTTTCGTGGCTGTACTCCCATTGGTAGGTATAAGTGCCATTTCCGCCGTTAGGTTTTTCGCCGGCTAATTGTGCCGGAACAGAGTTAAAGCAGATGGTCTGGGCAGTAGCTATTGTGTTATTTTTAATCGCTTCGAATACGGTGATCTTTACAGCCTCGCTTATACTTTCGTAGCAAGGCCCGGAGCTAACTTTTCTCCTGAACCAGGAAGTTTGGCTAAGCGCTGGTGGGCTGTAATGCTGCAACTGGTTGTTTCCGGGGGCAGCTGTAAAGTTGCTGTTGGCGTCTGTGGTGCTTACTTCCCAGGTATAGGTAAAAGGCGCTTTTCCGCCGGCGGGTGTGCTTCCGGTAAGTGTAGCAGGTGTTTGGCCTGCGCATATACTTTGGGCTGTGGCAGCAAGGTTGTTTGTAATATCGTAGCGCTTCGTTCTTATTTCGATGATCTCTTTTCTGGTAACATTATTGCCGCAGGTAGGTGAGAGCACGGTAAACTCTATTTGGAAAGACGGCTTTTTGATAGCCTCGCAATCAATCTGCCAGGTAAAAGGAGATGTAACAGTACCTATACCGGTATTAGGGGCGAAGGTGATGTTCTGGCTGTTCAGATCAAAGCCGATGCCCTTGGCAGATAGTATCACTTCCTCCTCGTCAGGGTCCTTGCCTGTCACATCAAAGTTTATGATGTCGCCTTCGGTTACTTCAATTACTTTATCACTCGTAGAAAAAGAAATTGCCGGTGGGTTGTCAGGCATCGGATCTACTTTAAGGCTTAAGCGAATTATAGCCTGCTTTGGCAAGCCACAACCGTTGTCGCCATTGTCACTCACGATAAGGTCCAGCAAGTATATGCCGCCTTTCGTATCGAAGCACCTGTCCAGGCACAAGGTCGTTTCCAGTACTTTTTCGCCGGTAGCAGTATTTACAATGCCGGTAGTTATACCTTTAAACCCAAAGTAGTTGTTGTTAAAGTTTACAGGCCTTGCCGTTATCGAAATGGGCTCGTCTTTATCAGGGTCTGTGAAGTATACTTTTATACAGCGCGAGTCTGTAGCAGTAATGCGTATTTCCTGTCCTTCTTCATAGGGTGTGGATTTGCCATCTATAACTGCTGATACCAGCGGTGCGCCGTTTATGCTGCAAGACTTCACTAGCAGTTGAAAGTCCCTTCTCACTTCGCCTATTTTAACTCCGTTTCTGAACTCCTGAACGCGTACGCCAAACACAAACAAACCTGCATAACTGGGCACTACAGTTAACTTACCTGTTTTAGAGTCTATACTTACGGCAGGCGACCCCTGTATCTGGTTATCTCTGGCGTAGCCCGGCAACCAGGTTATTTCCTGGTAAGGTGCGCTGGCGGGAGGGGAGGGCAATATGTTGTTAGGCGAGCTGGAGCCATTTAGCGGTGTTACAAGGTCGTACACCAATTCGTCACCGTCAGCGTCGGTGCCACTAAAGTTATAGTAAAACAACTCTCCAACGCAGCCATAATCGTTTGGCGGAGGCGACAGCTTTGGCGAAGAGTTGGTAAAGTCTGCCCCGTTCAGCACAACCGGCGGAAACTCCATGTAAAAAGTAGTGCCTGCCGCCTCCGGTGATGCAATGTTATTGATGGTGTTGTTGCGGCAGCAGCGTTCCCACACAAGGTAATAGCCGGACGGGTTGTTGTAAATGGCAGGGTCGAGGTATATATCCTCGTAATACAACATGATAGATGTTTGAATATCGCTGGTGGTGCAGCCAATGTTCGTGTAGTTCATCAGCGTTTCAGACCTGAGCGGGAGCGTTAAAGTATGAATCTGCCGGTCTGTTCCCTTCTCAAATATGGCAACAGTTGCATAAGGGTCTCTAGCTCCTGCGCTACCGTTTACCTTATCAAAGTATAAATTAAAAAACAGTCTGTAGTTATAGCCGGCGGTATGGCGCAATTCAAATTCTCCCCCAACAATATGTGTTGCGAAGGCGCTGGTGCAAAAAAGGAGAGGTATAAATAGAAGTAGTAAACGTTTGATCATCCAATTGCAACTAAATGTTAATCAAGATTATGCAGCCCTTGATGCACTAGTCACAAATATATTAATTTAAGCCAGTTTTCCTATATTATAAAGGCTTAAATTATGAATATTTTTATTTTGATTTTAATATTATTTCAGGATGAATGATATGCGGATTTGGAGATTTTGTGCCGATACATTTTTCGGGATGCTGTAAAAGAGCTGCTGCTGAACAGGAACTCACTTATTTTGGCTCTTCAGATGCCTCCTCCAGGTCATTTAGCTCCAGCTGCAGCGCATTAACAGAGATCTGAATCTCGCGTAGCGCCAGGGCCAGCGAAATCATGAGCAGGATCAGGCTCAGGCCAAAAAGGTATTTGCCGATTGTTTCGTAACCGGCAAAAAGTACAAACATGCACGCCACACAGCCAAATATGCTGCTAATGCCAAAGGCCTGCATGTTGCGGATAAGTAAGAGGCGGGTGCGGAGGTTTTCAATCTGCCCATACACCAGGTGGCTGTGGGTGCTGGCATAACGCGATTTAAGGCTACGGATAAGATTTGCCAAAGCCATAAACCGGTTTGTATAGGCCAGCAGCAACAGCGAAATGGCCGGAAATAATAGTGCCGGAGTGGTCAGGGTAATATCCATACTTTGCGCTGATGTTTTGTTACAAACTCTTCAGGAAGTCCTCGTCCAGCGGCTCGCTATCATCTTCGTCGTGGCCCTTTGCATCCCAGTCTACCTCAGGCAGCAGCTCAAGCCCCTGGAAAATCAGTTCGTCCAGTTCTTCTCTGCTCGATGCATCTAAAGAGCGCTCGAACATGCCCAATAAGTAATCGCGCTGCTCGTTCACAAAAATCTCGTGGTACAGGTGGTCAAATTTAGCAATTTGCTTCTGCACGATCTTATCGATCTCGCGGGAGTTTTTAGCCTTTAGCGCTTCCCGCAAAACACCTAAAGCCTCGTGGCTTTTCTCGTTGTCGGCTAGGCGCACAAAAGCCTGTACAAACGCAATAGCCACACCCAGGCGCAAGCGCTCAAAATGATAGTTTACATCCTCGGTAGGCTTACCGCCCTTTTGCTGCATGGCTCTAAAAGCCTTCTCAAACTGCTGGTATGCGGTTGTTGCACCTTCTTCGTAAACTTCAGGCTTATCTGTATCAAAAGCCAGTTCTAGCAGCATTTCAAAGCTCTTAGCACTCATAGGGTTATACTTTGTTGGATGTTTGTGAACCGCAAAGGTAATAGTTTATACTTTGTAACACTACCAACTGTTATCAGAGAGTGTAAAAGCAAAAAGCCGGCGCAAGTGCTCCGGCTTTTATACTTAGCTTTCATACTAGGGAAAGGGTAGCGGGTAAAAGTTGAGATTGCCTGTAAAGATTACCAGATCCAGGTCGGGCAGATTACTTTGCGGTGGTTGTTAAGCTTGATGCCTAAAACAACCTCGTGGCTGCCTGCGCTTACTTTGTTTAGTTCTGAGGTAGACATGTCGTAAGAGTAAGCCACATCAAACACATGGTTTATGTTGATGCCTGCCATCACGGCCATGGCATCCTGGTGGCGGTACGATGCGCCGGCCCAGATGCGCTGCGCATACATCATCCTGGCATTAAAGTCTATGGCTGGCTTAGCTGAGTCTGTTGCCTTTACCATAACAGACGGTACCACGGTAATGGCATTGCTTGGCTGCAAACGCAAACCAGCCGTAGCGTAAAAGTGAGGCTGCTGGCGCATGTGCGGGTTCCTGTCAGTACCTGCACTTTCAAAATCGTTCCCGTTGCGGAGCAGTTGCGCCCCCGATGCGCCTATGTAAAAGTCGGTGCTGTAAAGCCAGAAACCAATGGTCAGGTCAACTTTGGTCGCGTTCTCAAAAGAGCTGTTCAGGTAAGGGTCGCTTGGGTCGAAGATAACGGCATCCTGCGTGTTTACCCGAAATTGCGTAATGCCGCTTGCAATGCCGCTTGCCAAAGTAAGGTAGCGGTTTAGCGGTTGGTGGTAAGCGTAGCTGGCATTAAAAGTAGATGTTTTCAGTAAGCCGGCCTCGTCTACCTGTGCAACTGCGCCTATGCCGTGGTGCGGCCTGGATTTTTTGTAGCTGCTCTTTTTAGAGAAGCCATACCTGCTTTTTGTCTCTTTAGGCCTGTTGCTGCCGCTGCCTACGCTGTTGTTACTGTTGCCCAAGGAGGTGTGCACGGTGGCGTAAAACGATTTAGGTGCGCCCTCCAGCCCGGCCCATTGCGTTCGGTAACCCAGGCGCAGGTCGGCATAACTTTCTATGCCGCCAACGGCAGGGTTTGTAAGATAATTGTTCAGTACGTACTGGGTGTATTGCGGGCGCTGCTGCGCCTCTGCGGTTACCAACATAACGAAGTATACCAGCGCGCTTATTAGTATCTTTTTCATGATTTCCTCTGCTGCTATCTATTTAACAATCGTTACACTTCCTGCTATCGGCTCATCCTGCTCGTTTAAGTAGATAAGGTAGTAGTAAGCTGCCATCGGAAGCTGGTTGCCGTTCCTGGTGCCGTCCCATGGTTCAGTATAGCCTTTCGACTCGAATACCTTTTCGCCCCAGCGGTTAAAGATCTCCACGCGCGCATTAGGGTAATTCTCGATGTTTTTGATGATAAACTTATCGTTCAGTCCATCGCCGTTAACTGACATCAGGTTGTTGGCAAGTATTCTAGGAGTAACCGTAATGGTAACCTCTGCTTTGGCTGTGCAGCCTTCCGGGGTCGTAACTGTAACTGTGTAAGTGGTGGTCTTGGCTGGTTTGGCCAGCGGCATGTCGCTGGTTGGGTCAGACAGGCCATCGGTTGGGAACCATTGGTACTGCGTGCCTCCGGCGGCTCTTAGCTGCACCGTTTTCCCTTCTTGTATAGTTAAGTCGCTGGTAACGGAGGCTTGCGGCGTAACAACGCTTACGCGCACCTCCCGGCGACCTGAACTAGCACAGCCCCGCTGCTTATTCACAGCCTGCACGTAGTAACTGGCGTCTCCGGTAAGTTTGCCTGTGCTAAAGTTAGGGCCTCTGCCCAGTAATTTGCCACCGCTTTCGCTGTCGTACCATTCCACTTCTTCGCCGGGTGCTGCTGTGGCTGTAAGTAAGGCGCTGCTGCCTACGCAAACAACCATATTACTGGAGGCAGGTATGGCTGGCAAAGGTACCACTTCTACTTTTACAGCTGGGCTGGTTACCTCCTGGCAAGGGCTTGAGTATACAACACGCTTAAACCAGGTAGTTCTTTCCAGTTGTTCAGGCTTGTAATCCCTGTTTGTGTTAAGGCCTGTTGCCGGTACATAGCCAGCGTTCTCGCCAAGCGTGCTCATCAACCACTGGTACGCATAAGTGTTATTGCCACCGGTAGGAGTAGAGCCCTCCAGCACGGTCAGGCTTTGGCCAAAGCATAAGACCTGGTTTGCTGTTTTAATGTAGTTCTCGGCAATTGGCTGGTCTACCTGAATTTTAATGGTGTTGCTCTCTAGTTCTCCGCAGGTTTGCGAATTAACGGTGCGGCGGTACCAGGTTGTCTGCTGCAGCGGCTCCGGTTGATACGATTCGGATACTGCCCCTGAAACCTGCGTAAACACCACGCCATCTATACTTTTAAACCAACGGAAAGTATAAGGGCCGCTACTGCCACCCAAAGGTTTTGCCTGTATTATGCGCTCTGGTCTGGTGTTATAGCAAATATGTGTTACCGGTGTTGATATCTCGTTTACAGGGCCTTCTACAACAGTAACCTTTACTGCTTCCGACTCTGCCACACATCCACCTGAAGTTACCACACGCTTAAACCAGGTGGTTTTCTTTATATTCTGTGGCGTAAAGGAGATGTTGCTTTCGCCGGGGATCAGGGTATAGCTTACACCGTCGGAGCTTTGCTTCCATTGGAAATTGTAGTTTGCGCCATCGCCGCCTTCCAGCGCCTGGTTTGCTAAAGTGCCGGCGGCACTACCCTGGCAAATGGTTTGGTTGCCTGTTATTTTATTTGTGATGGCCGGGTAGTACTGTACTTTAACAGCGTTGCTCCTGAAATCGCCGCAGGCACCACCGCTTACTTTTATCCGGTACCACGTTGGCAGGCTAAGGCCCACAGGTTTATACCTGGCGTCGGTGGCACCGCTAATGGCAATGTATGGCCCTGCGCTACCCGACTCGCTTTTCTCCCATTGATAAGCATACTTGCCGTTACCACCCGAGATAGAGGTTATACTTAATTCTGTAAAGGCAGTACCAAGGCACAGGCTTTGCTCCCCTGTTATCTGCGCCTGTATCGGATCTTCTACGGTAACATCTGCTATAGCCGAAACGCTGCTGCACTCACCTGATCTCACAATTCTTCTGAACCAGGTACGCTGCGTTAGAGAAGTAGTATAATCCGGGTCAGTAGCGCTGCTGATGTTGGCGAAGCTCTTGCCGTCGGTGCTTTTTTGCCATTGGTAAGTATAGCTTCCGGTGCCGCCAGCCAGCATGTCTTTGCCTTGTAGTGTAACCATGCCTCCCTTGCAAAGCGGGCTTACCGGGAATAGCTCATTGCCTGTAATTTGAGGGTTTACGGTTATGGTGAGCACGTTGCTAGCCACCTCGGCACACCCACCTGAGGCTACTATACGGCGGTAACGCCATACGCCTGCTGCAAGCGGTTCGGTTGGAACATAGGTTTCTGTGCTGCTCACTACTTCGTACGCAGCACCGTTAAGGCTGCGTTCCCAGCGGATGCTGTACGTTGCCGGGTCGCCGCCTGTAATTGGCGCGGCACTTACCATGGCTGCCGGAATGCTGTTGGCGCAGTAAGAGGTTGTGCCTGTGCTGATCTGGTTTACCACAGGCTGCAGCACCGATACCAGAACCGAGTTGCTTGCCAAGGGGTCGCAGGTGCCTGAGTAAACTAACCTACGGAAAATAGTAGCCTCTGTGATAGCGGTAACTGGAGTGTAATGCTGTCCGGTGTTTGTGCCAGGGGCATCTGTAAAGCTATTGGGTGCGCTGGCGCTGGCTACCTGCCACAAGTAAGTATAGCTGCTGTTGCCGCCAGTTGGCTTGCTGCCTTCTAAAGCTGCCGGTCTGGTATTGTAGCAGATCGTGCTTTGGCCGGTGTTGGTAATAGCGTTATTGGCTATGGCTGGCTGTACCTGTACCGCAATAGTGTTAGATACGCTGCTGCAGTTGCCAAGTATAATGGCGCGGCGGTACCAGGTAGTGCTTTGTAAGGCAGCCGGTACATGATCGCGTGCAGTAGCTCCTGCAATAGCCTCAAACGTGCCGTCTGCGCCTGTTGTGCTCTGGTACCACTGGTAAGTATAAGCTGCTTCGCCGTTTCCGCTTAAGGTGCCTGGTGTGTTGCCTTCGCAGATGGTGGTGCCGCCAAAAATACTGTTGCTGGCAATGGTGTTGGTAATAGTAATTGTCCGTTCGTTGGATATAACCTCGCAGCCTTCTGATTTTACTTTTCTGCGGTAGGTGGTAGTGGCATTTAGATTACCGGGACTGTAGTTTGGTTGGTTGTTTATGCCTGTGGCTGCTGTAAAGGCCGCGCCCCCTACACTTTGCTCCCAAAGTATAGTATAGCTGCCTGTGCCTCCGGTTATAGCTCCGCTAAGTTCCCCTGCATCCTCGTTCGGGCAAATGGTGGTTTTGGTTTGCGTTATGGTATTGCCTATCTGCGGAACAACTTCTACGGTAACTGCTGTGCGCGGACTCACGCAGCCCGTGGCACTTTCTGCCTCTACATAAAAAGTGGTTGTTGCGGTTAAGGTTGGTGAGAAAACGGTACCTACGTGAAGCTGTGCGCCACTAGCATTGTACCAAATATACTTGCCACCCGGTGCTGTTGCCGTAAGCATGGTAGAGTTGCCGCTGCAAATGCTAAGCTGGCCAGCAACAGTAGGAGCAGCCGGGGCATCCTCTACCACCACGCGCACCACAATAGATTCTTTTGTACAATTGGCAGAGGTTACCACGCGCTTAAACCACGTAGTTTGTGCCATGTTTTCTGGCGTGTAGGTGCGGGTGGTGGCGTTATCGATAGCCTGGAAGCCTGCCGATGAGCCGGTGGTGCTGGCGTACCATTGGTATGTGTAGGTGCCGGTGCCACCTGTTGGGGCATCACCGCCAAGCGCACCCGGAGAGCCGCCTGCGCACACGCTTGCTTTAGGCGTGCTGATAATGTCGCCTCCAACCAGGGCAGGAGTAACATTTACACTAACCGGTGTTCGGCCCGGGCTAACGCAGCCGTTGATATTGTCGGTAATGCCCTCAACGTAATAAATAGTGCTGCTGGTAAGTATAGGTGTTTTATAATCATTGCCTATCCGGAGCAGGGAGCCGCCAATAGCCTGGTCGTACCATCTATACTTTACACCATTTTCCGGGTCCTGTACCTGTAGCGTTATGCTGCTGCCATAGCAGGCATCAGCATTGGCAATAACCGGTAGTTGCGGCAATGGAATTACGGTGATCTTTACCAAATTGCTAACAACATCAGGGCAAGGGCTGGAACTTACTTTTCTGCGGAACCAGGTATCTTTGGTAAAGGTGCCGATGGGGGTATAGCTTTGCTCATTGTTTATGCCCGGAGCAGGTTCAAATGCCAGGCCATCCTCGCTGTATTCCCACAGGTAACGGTATGGTTTCTCGTCGCCGCCGGTTGGCAAGGTGCCTGCCAGCGACGCCGGTGTGCCGCCGCTGCAGATGGATTGGTTGCTGCTGATACTGTTGTTGGCAATAGGAGAGGTAACCGTAATAGATACAGCTGCCTTCGGGCCTTCGCAACCTAATGCGCTTTTAGCACTAACAAAGTAGGTTGTGTTCTGCTGCAGGTTGTTTAATGTAAAGGTGTTGCCTGTATGTACTTCTTCGTTTGCTGTATTATACCAATGGTAGGTGCCGCCCGGTGCAGTAGCTGTTAAAGTAGTGCTGCCACCATAGCATACAAGCGAGGTGCCCAACACCGTTGGAGCTACCGGTAAAGCCTCCACGCGCACCTCCACTACATTAGAGGCCACCTCGCAGCTGCCAGAGTAAGCCACACGCTTAAACCAGGTGTTTTGTGTAAGGGCAGGGGCTGCATAGTTCGGGTTGGTGCCGCTGCTTACTTCGGCAAAATCTGTTACGGCATTGGTGGTGCTGGCAAACCATTTATAAGTAAATGAGCCGGTGCCGCCTGTTGGGGCATTGCCGGTTATAGTGCCTGGCGAGGTATTGTAGCATACAGTTGCAGCCGGAGAAGAAATGATGGCGCCGCCCGCCATGGCAGGCGTAACGGTTACCTTCACAGCTTTTCTTTCAGGAAGGGTGCAGACAGGCGCGGTTTGGGTTCTTGCCGCTACATAGTATGTTTTATCTGCCTGCAAGGCTGGCGTAGTATAAGTAGTACCGGTTCGCACCAGGTTGCCGTTTGTTGGTGCATCGTACCAGTAGTAGGTCACGTTATCTTCTGCATTATCCACCTCCAGCGTTACATGCTGGTTATAGCAAATGCTGGCATCCTTAATAATCGGTAACCTTGGCGTGGGTATAATGCTTAGTTTGATAACATCAGAAATAACTGTCTGGCAAGGGTTGTTAAAAACTTTTCTGCGGAACCAGGTGTCTTTGGTCAGCGCCTCTGACGGCTGGTAGTGTTGCTCGTTGTTAGTGTCCGGTGCATCTTCAAAGTCGTAGCCGTTGTAGCTAATCTCCCACAGGAAAGTATAAGGCGCACCGCCTCCGCCTGCCGGACTGCCACCATTCAGGCGCTGGCCTGGCACGGTGCCTTCGCAGTAGGTCGTCTGGGTTGTTGTAATGGTGTTGCCGGTAACAGCTGTCAATACTTTAACTTTTACTTCTGTTCTAGGCCCCTCGCAGCTTTTGTTGCTCACCGCAGCCACATAAAAGCTGGCATCGCTGGTAAGCGGCACAGAGGTAAAAACAGGGTTGGCGGTAGTGGTAGTTGCTAATACTGCACCTCCTGTAGCCTGGCCATACCACTTGTAAGTATAACCTGCTGTTGCGTTCTGCACGGTAAGCTGCGCTGCATCGTTCTGGCAGATTGTTTTGCCCTCGGCTGTCGGCGCTGCTGGTATCGGGTTAACGGTTATGGTTTGAGTGGCTGTGCTGGAGTTGCCGCACTCGTTCCGGATGGTAACGTTTATAGTATAAGTGCCAGCACCCGGAAAGTTGATTTTGGGATTGGCAGAGCTGCTGTTGGTGCCTCCAGCAAAAGTAGCCCCATTATTTACCTCCCAGGTATACCCGGCTATGGTGCCGTTGTTGGCTGTAATGTTTAACTGGCCATTATAGTCTAAGGTAAATGCGCCGCAGTTTTCCTGGGTTGGTTTTTTAAATGCTACCGTAGGCAAGCCTCTGACAATAACATCTTTGGTAATGGTGCTGTTGCTGCAACCGTTAGATGCTTTAAGTATGATCTTATAAGTACCAACTTTTGTAAGTATAAACTTAGGTGCTGCAGATGTTAAAGTGCCGCTGTTGATGGTGTAGTGATTGTTTAAAACAGCATTGACATTGTTGTACTGCAAGCTCCAGTTGTAGGTAAGGCTGCCACCGGTAGAGTTGTTTACCGTAGACACTAGCAGGTTTTGGCAACCAGAGGCTTTGTCCAGGTTAAAATCGAACTTGGCGCTTGCAGATTCTGTAATCGTGATCGGTTTGATCACTTCATCTTCGCCGCAACCGTCGGTAAACGTTTTTAACCTGATTCTGTAAGTGCCTGGCTTTAAAAATTTAAGCGTTACGCCAGCCGAGCCGCTGCCGCCACTTGTAAATACCCAATCCACGCCCTGTACCCCATCCAGTATAGACCAGTTGTAGCTGATAGGGCATAGCTCTGGGTTGGTGGTGGCGTTGCCTAACGTAATATCGTTGTTGGTGCAGTAAAGCGGGCCGCCGCCAATGGTAAAGTCTGCGTTGGTGCTTTTGTTGATTACGATACTGGAAATAACGCTTTCGGTGGTTTTTTCGGAGCCGCCACAAGTATACTTTGCCGTGCTCCTGAGCGAGAACCATTGGCTTGGCATGCTGCACGAGCTCTCGTTAAACGTATGCACTACCTCTTTGCGGGCTAGCATCTCAGCATGGGTATACACGTACGGTGCCGAGCCATCATCAAAGCTGAACGTATAAATTGTAGATGCCGGGTTGGTTTCGATGCCTACTACCGGAAAGCGAAAAGTAACCGTTGGCGATTCTGGCGTAAGGCAGGCCGTTGTGCTGCCCGGGTTACCAACCGTAAAACCTGGGTTACTGATGTTATAAACCTGGTAGGTCTGGCTGGTTTTGCAGCCGTTGTTATCTATGGCTGTAAAAGTAAGTGTAAAAGCCCCGCGCGAAGTATAGGTATGGGTGGTGGTGGTAAAGCTGCCCGGAAAAGTTTGCACCGCCGAGCCGTCTCCCCAGTCTATGGTGTAGCTGCTGTTGGTGCCTTTGGTGGTAGAGCTGTTCTGCACCGTTAATGTATAAAACGAGCCAACAGAAGAGCAATTCATAAAAGGTGATCCAAATGCGCCGGCGCCTGCATCGGTAAGGGTGGCATCTGCTCTGCAGGCCGCCGTTGGGGCAACCACAGGGGCAGGTGCAGCAGGTAAAATACCTGCATAAGTTATGGCCTGACCTGGCTGTTGGACTGCAATGGTTTTAGTCTGTGCGGGTATACTTTCCGGAGTACCGCCAGTAGCTAAAAGAAATGCATAAAATAAGGGTAAAAGTATTCTCATAAGCGTATTAGTGTCAAGCGTCAGAACCTTGGTAAATTAACAGTTGTAACTGCTTTAAAATAATGGATTGGTTTGAGTTGTGGTAATTTAATTATTGTAAAATATTGATATGGTATTTGTTTGCTTCTTTCGTAAGTATAGTATTTTATAAGCATCCTAAAATTTGAACATATTTTAGCTTGTGCGCGTAAGTTGTTAAGCAATGTTATGGAAAAATATTGAAGCTTAGATTTAATTAGTGAAGATTATAATACATTTAAACTAATGCCAGCAAAGTTTTATAGATAAAGTAACTTTTGCTTTTGCTGCTTTTAATTGGATCTTAATTAGGCTGTATTATTGTTGTAGTTGTTTATGCAAAGCACAGGAGTAGCTGCAGGTGAGGTGATCTGAATTATGATGAATCTTATAATAGTATATTGCTGATATATTTTTAGTTATATAGAAGGTATAATCCTATAAAACAAAAAAGGCCTGAGAGAACTCAGGCCTTTTTTGTTTAGGGGCAGTTTAGATTATTCTTCGGCACGGGCAGAGCTGCCACTAATGATCTGGCCAAAGAAAATGCTGTTCAGGAAGAGCTTGTTGGTACCGTACCAGAACGCGCGGAAATTAGGGTTATCGGGCATGGCAATAACTTTACCCGCACCAACTGTTGATACATCCACGGCAGCCGAATTTTTAACCTGCTGCAGGTTTGGCTTGGAAATATAACCAGCCATAAGCGGCTTATCGGTATACATTACCGGGTTGGCATATGGGCTTTTGGAGCGCTCCAGGAACAGAGTATTACTTCTGAAAATTGGCATTTGCGCATCGGTATAACCGTAGGCCAGCGGGTGTGTCAGGTCTAGTCTGGTTTCAAAAATGGCTCCACCTATTACCTGCGCCCCAGACGTATTGCTCATGTCGGCATATGCTTTTTGTGGCGCTGTTTCGCTTTCGCTTTTCTTGATGGTGATGTTGCCGATGCCGTTATCAGCCAGCCATATTACGGCATCGCCCATACCCACAACCGTACCGCCCTGCTGTACCCAGCTGCGTAGTTTCTCTTTTGAGATGTTGTTGTAATACCCATCCGACAATATGATGACGTTATACTTGGTCAGGTCTACGCGGTTAAAACGGGTAGTGGTAACAAGGGTAGGCTTCATGTTAAAGCGTTCGTCCAGCACGTGCCAGGCTTCGCCTACGTCGTTACTGTTCACGCCATCGCCTATCAGCATTAATATTTTAGGTTGCTCTATGCTGGCCATCATCGGGCTGCCCAGCTTTATGCCTTGTGGTGTAAAACCTGTTGGCATGGCATGTACCTGTATAGCATTTTGGGTGGCAACCTCCTGCAAGATGCTGTGCAGCTGGTCAGGGTTTACTGGCTGGCCGGTTACCGGAATAAGTATGGAGCCATAGTCAAATTGCTTGCCGTTGGCGGTTGTAAATTTATCGGTAGCTACTCTTGTAACAATGCCACGCTCCATCAGGGTGTTCAGGGCGCGGGGCGCATAATAGCCATGCCACTCAAACACATAGGCGTAGTTGCTTTTTTCGCCCACAAGCTCACCCTTCGGGAAGGTAACATCTTCTACTCGCTGGCCCAGTTGGCTGCTCTTAAAGTTTCTGCTCGACAGGGCCGCGTTATCGAGGTCAAAAGCAAGCGGGAAGGTCCAGGCCGAGATGTCGTAGAAAAGGCTGTCCTGAAACGTGGTGCGCTTCTCAAACATACCTTCTATCAGTTTATACTGCGGCTGCTCAGTAGGTACTATGTAAGCATTTTCAGGGGTATAGGTTATATCGTTTATCTTAAAAGCCTCTTTTGGTCGGTATACTTCTATCTGGTGCTGCTTGATAATCTCAGCCAGATGGTAAGCTTTGGCCTTGTCTTTTTCAGAACCGAACACATAGGCCTTTACCGGTGCCTTTTTAGATTCGTTGTAAGACTGCTTGTAGAAATCGCGCTGGTGTGCCAGCAGCTCTTCGCGCATGGCCTGTGCCGCCTCTAAAGTAGAAAGCGTGGTGGTGAACTGGTTGCGGATGGTAAACGGAAACGTCAGTATGCCGTTCACACTTTCCTGTGCGTGGCCCCTGGAGCTTGCCTGCTCAAAAAGGATGCCCACAGCACCATTCACATCGGGGTAAGTAGAGCCTTTGCCGTAGTAAAAATCGTCGTAGCTTTCTTCGGTATAGTAAAACGAGCCGATCTTATCGAGTGCTTTGGCATGGTAGGTACCGATTTTCTGCGTCAGTTTAAATCCGTTTTCCGGAGAAAGCGGGTGGTTGCGGCTTGGTATGCCCGGCTGGAAAAAGAATGTAGCATTGGTGCCCATTTCGTGGTGGTCGGTTAGCACGTTTGGCTTCCACTCGTGGAACTTCGCCAGCCTGCCCCTTGACTCGGGGTGCTGCAGCGGCAACCAGTCGCGGTTTAGGTCAAACCAGTAGTGGTTGGTTCTACCGCGCGGCCATGCTTCTTCAAACTCAACGCTGTTGTTATCGGTGATCAGGTTTTTGCTGCGATGCGAGTTTACCCAGCTGGCAAAGCGGTTAAGTCCGTCCGGGTTAATGGAGGGGTCGATGAGTATAACTGTTTCTTTGAGCAGCTTCTCAATTTCCGGGCCTTGTGCAGCTGCCAGGTGGTAAACTGCAAGTAAAGAGGCGTTGCTGCCGCTTGGCTCGTTGCCGTGCACGCTGTATCCCATCCAAACTACAGCCGGCATGTCTTTTATGTTCACGCTGCCAGACGCTGCAGGGTCGGTAAGTTTTTTATGATTGGCCTTTATCGCCTCGATGTTTTTGTGGTTTTCCGGCGATGTAACGGTTAGCAAGTATAAAGGGCGGTTTTCGTGGGTGCGGCCATACTCTACCATTGTAATTCTGTCGGAGAGGGCATCCATCTGGCGCATAAACATCACCAGTTGGTCGTGGCTTACGTGCCATTCGCCTACGTTGTAGCCAAGTATATCTTTCGGAGTGGGTACCTCCTGGTTGTACTGCACCTCCTGCGGCAGGTAGTACGAAAGCTCTGTTTGTTGGGCAACTGCCAGTTGGCCAAAGCCAAGCATAGCAGCAACAGCAAACGCTCTAAGGTTTTTCATTCAGGTAGCGTATTAGGTAGTATAAGATTAGTTATATCTGCAATTTGCTGCTTTAGCAAGGCTTTTCCAAACAAATAGGCAGAGTTTAATATACTATAGCTGCGGCTGCAGCAGCTTTTGATGAAGTATAAAGTAGGGCTTCCATTTTCCGGTAAATTGCCTGGGTATGTTGTTTATACTTAAATAAGCCACGCCAGGTATAGCTGCAGCTAACAGGCAACGTTATACTTGCCCAACTTCCGGGCTAAGCTGTTTTGCGGGGCCTGCCGCCAACGGTTTTGCGCCTGCCATTTCCATAACTGACAAAGTATAGCGCAAACCCGGAAAGTATGGTAACCATGCCTGCAACAGAAAAAGCACGTAGCAGCCAGTTGCCGAAATTATCGCGGCCTTCATAATCCATGGTGTGCAGCATCCACATAAAGTCAAACACACGCCACTTGTTGTTTCTGAATTTTGTTACCTCGCCGCGTTCTGTGGCCACATAAACGGTGGTGCTGGTAGGGTGCTGCATGGTTACCGCATAGGCTGGTAAGGGACTCTCGCGGTATTCGTGGTGCTTGCCCACATGGCCTGCCGTGAGGTACTCTACCTGCTGCACTTCAACCTTCTCGTTAAAGCTGCGCCGGGCCATTTGTACGGCCTCTTCCTGGGTTAGTGGTGCACGAAGCGTGCCGTCTTTTGCCAGCGCCAGTTGCGTATGGGCCATTGGCTCAGCGCCCAGGCTCGCAAAGTATACCACCTGGTACAGCGGCTGCCCCAATACTTCAATCAGCTTTATCGATTTTACAGAATCTGCCTGCGGCAGCTGTGCCAGCACCTGTGCCGGAGAGGCCATTGCCATTGTGCTGCTGAAGTTGGCAGCAGCCCTGCGTTGGAAATCGCCATGTATCTCGTCGATGTCAGACCAGCTGAAATATAAACCGCCCATTGTCCAGAACACAAACTGTAGGCCAGTAAGTAAACCCAGGTACCGATGTGCTTTGCGAATGCGCAGGTGTGTGAGGCGGTTCATAAGTGAGAATGCTGCTAATACAGCTCAAAAATACTATAAATATAATATAGATGATATTATATTTTTTGCAATAATTATATTATAAATTAAATTATTTAAAGAAATATAATTCTAAAAATGAAACTTATTTAATTAAATGTTGTACATATCCTGTAGGAGTATAATATATTACAATAATTAATATAATATCTTGTGTTAAAAATACACTTATTAGCCTTGCATCATCTCTTAAGATTCAAGTTTGAGCAGGCTTTGCTGGTGCATTACAGAAATGCACCATTTATTCCTCCAAACAACCTGTAAAATATACTATAGCTTGTTTTTGTGCAGCCATTCTTTTAAGGGTTTAACCTCTGAAAAAGGATTGCTACAGGCCCTCTTTTGCTCTTTCGTTGCCTGATAAGGCCTAATTCTAATCCTTAGTAGAGTACCAAAGCCATGCTCATCTACCTGTAACAGGTATTCCCAACCATCATACCCTAATTTTATGGAGAAAATTTTTACTAAACTGATTTTAAGACCTGAAAGCACTAGTCTTAGCAAGTCTTATTTAATTAGCAGTTTACTCTTGCTATTCCTGCTAGTTGGAAATGTGGCGTGGGCGCAGACACCTGAAATAGTTCCAGAAAATGCATGTTTAGGAGTACCTAAAACTCTTACTGTTACTGCTAAGAACGTAAGAGCGCAATGGCAGTACAGTACTCCACCTAATGCGGCTTTTGTAAATGTAGGAGGGATAACTACTACTAGTGCAGGCGCTCTAGTTTCCTTCACTTTTACCCCTACAGCTCAAGATAATGACAGGATATACAGAGTTAGGTTTACTAACAATGGGGGACAGCAGGAATCGTTCAGCGATACATACTTCCGAATAATAGTAAATCAACTTCCTGCTGCACCTCAAGGGATTCCTGCTGAACGATGTGGTGCTGGAGCCGTTGAATTATCTGCATCTGGCGCTCCAGAGGGTGGTAGCTATCGCTGGTATGTGTCAAATAATGCTACAACTCCGATAAGCAATGCTACTGAGTCAACTTATACAACACCAAGTATTAATGCCACCACTACATTTTATGTTAGTTCTGTAAGTTCAGTAGGGTGCGAAAGTTCATCAAGAACAGCAGTCACAGCAACAATAAATTCTATTCCTCCTCCTCCAACTGTTGCAAACCCAACAGTTACCAGATGTGGTTTAGGAGAAGTTACTTTATCAAGCGCAATTGTTGGAGGTAATAACCCAACAGCTGGTGCTACAAATAGATGGTATTCAGCTGCAACAGGCGGTACTGTACTGGGAACAGGAGCTGATTATGTTGCACAGCTAACAGATTTCAACCCTTTGACAGTTTATGTTGGCAGCTACAACACGACCACAGGCTGCGAGAGCTCCCAGCGTGTAGCGGTTACTGCAAGAGCTATTCAGACACCGGTTGCAACGGTTACACCTGCAAGCCCTGCGGCAGTTTGCCAAGGGCAAACAGTACAGCTAACAGCCCAGGCCTCGCCTGCCTCACCAGCAGTAGGTACTTATACTTATCAATGGTTTGATAGTAGCGGTCCTATCACAGGCGCTACAAGTGCTACTTATTCAGCTACAGCATCTGGTAGTTATTCTGTTGCTATTACACCATCGGGAAGTACATGTGCTAGTGCCAGATCTGGAGCAGTACAAGTTACAGTATCTCCCCAGCCAACCATTACAGTAAATGCAGCTCCTGCTACTATTTGTGCTGGCGAGGCAACAACTTTAACCGCTAGCGGAGCCGATAGCTATACCTGGTCTCCGGCTACAGGGTTAAGCAGCACTACCGGCAGTACGGTAACTGCAAGCCCAACCACAACAACAACCTATACTGTAACTGCCGTGTCTGGTGGGTGTACTGTAACATCGCTGGTAACGGTAACGGTAAACCCGCTTCCTGCTGCTGTAATTACACAGGGAGCCAATGTGGTGCTCTGCGAAAATGGCACCGTAACCCTTACAGCGCAGCAGGGCGCAGGTTACTCTTACCAATGGTTTGAAGGCGGAGATGAAATAAACAACGCCAATACGAATACATTAATAGTTGATGAAGATGGAGAATATACGGTGCAGGTAACCTTAAATGGCTGCACCGTTATGTCTGCTGTTACTACTGTTACAGAACAGGAACTGCCCGAAGTTGAAATTGCTGCTGGCTCTGCAACAACATTTTGTGCCGGCGGGTCGGTTGTACTAACCGCTGGCGTAGACCCAGCTACGCCTGATGTAGGAGTTTATACTTATAGATGGTACGAAGTAGGTACCCCTGCTGCTACACTTGGTACAGCGTCAACGCTGGAGGTTTTTGCATCTGGCACTTACACCGTAGAAGTAACAGGTAATACCTGTGCTGTTCTTGCAGATGATCCTGTAACTGTTACCGTTAACCAGTTGCCAGCAGCTACTATTACGCCTGGCGGACCTGTAGATTTTTGCGAGGGAGGCCTGGTTATATTAAACGCACCCGACGTACCTGCCGGAGATGATCTTGCATATGCATGGTCGGATGGCACAAATATTATCGGAACTGGCCAAACATTAGAAGTAAGCACATCCGGCACATTTACACTTACCGTAACAAACACAATTACTGGCTGCCAGAATACGTCAGAGCCACTTTCTATTCTAGTTAGCACAATATCGGAAGCGGCCATAACTTACATAGAGCCCACTACATTTTGTGAGGGAGGTAACATTATACTATCTGCAACAGAGGCACCAAACGGACAAACCTACAGCTACAAATGGCTACGAGACGGTAATGAGATAGATGGAGCAACAACCAGGGTTTATACTGCCCAGCAATCCGGAGACTATAGTGTAAGTGTAACCAATAATGGCTGTACTAAAACTTCTGCGGAGGTAACGGTAACAGTAGTGCCCCAACCAACAGCTACCATTACCAGCGGCAACGACGAAGCCTGTCTGGTGCCTGGAAGCACCGTGAGCTTTGATGTTGAAGGTACGTTTACCGGAGAAGCTGCCGCCTGGACCACTTCTGATGCAAATTTTGTTATCACAAACCCCGTATACAACACAGAAACAGGCGTGGCAACTGCCACCGTGGTAGTTACCGGCTCAGGTAGTGCCACAGTATCGCTTACCGCCAGCAGCTCTGTGGAGGGCTGTGCAGATGATGTTAGCGCTATCACACTCCTGGTAAAACCATTACCAGAAGCTACCATTACCTTTACCGGATCTACTACTGTTTGTACCGGAGAAAGTGTTCTGTTAACAGCTTCTGAGGGTGTAGGTTATACTTATCAATGGTATCTGGATGGTACTATACAGAATGGCTCGGGCAATAGTTTCAGCGCAAGCGTGTCAGGTAATTACACGGTAATAGTAAGTAGCAACGGTTGCTCTGTTGAGTCAGCGCCGGTAAGTGTTACGGTTAATCCGCAGCCTAGCGCCAGTATAACCGCATCCGGCCCAACTGTTTTCTGCGATGGTGGCTCTGTAACGCTAACAGCTGTTTCTGATATCGGAACTGGTTTTGTCTGGTTTAGAAATGGCACACAAGTCGGAACAGGTGCAACCTTTGTGGCTAAGGAATCCGGAAACTATACAGTAGCAGTTACGGTTGACGCAACAGGGTGTGCAAATCTCTCCGCAGCCACAATTGTTACAGAAAATCCGGCACCGATAGTCAGCGTTCGCACAAGCGGGCCAACGACTATTTGCCAGGGCGGCACCGTAACCTTGATTGCAGATGTTACACCTACAGGTATAGCCTATAATTATTCATGGTACAGAGATAATGAGCTTCTTGCCACAAATACATCAAATCAGTACACGGTAAATCAAACTGGGTCTTATACTGTAGTTGTAAGTAACGCCTCTACTTCGTGCAGCACTGCATCTGCCGCAACTGTGGTAACTGTTACTCCTAACCCTGTGGCAAATGCCGGGGCAGCACAAACTGTCTGCGCAGGTCAGGCTATTGTATTAGGCGTGCCGGCAGTAGCAGGCTATACGTACAGCTGGAGCCCAGCCACAGGTTTATCCAGCACTACTGTTGCCCAGCCAACGCTAACCTTGCCAAATGGTGGCGCGACTAATATCGTAGCTACTTATACTTTAAGGGTTACTGCAAATAATTGTAGTGCAGAGAGTAATGTAACAATTACTGTAACGCCAACTATTGCAAACAATACAATCAGTAACCCAAACCCGACTTTATGTGCCAATACAACGGCCAGTATGCTTACAGGCTCTACACCAACCCGTGGCAATGGCCCTTATACTTACCGATGGGAAAGCAGTACTGTTTCTGCAACGGCTGGTTTTGGCCCTGCTACAGGTATAAATAATACCCAAAACTACAGCCCGGGCGCTGTAGCCCAAACTACCTGGTACCGACGAGTGGTGATGTCTGGAGGGTGCGCCGAAAGTATAAGTAATGCTGTTGTGGTACCTGTAACGCCAATCACTACCTTAACACTTATACTTACCGCTGCTCCTTTCCCTGTGTGCCCTGGCCAGCAAACTACTTATACTGCTACGGTACTGGCAAACGTAACTTCGGTTACTTACCCAACTAACCCAAGGTATGAGCAAGTAACATGGGTAGGCGGAACAGACGTATCGAATATGTTTACTTTTGACTGGTGGAAAAACGATGCAGTAGATAACCAGGGAGGGCAAACAGGAAGAACTGTAAGCCAGGCGGGCTTATCCTCAACGGATTACTTTACGGTACGTGCCAGGCCTAATGGGCAGTTTAACATAAGCTGTGTTGCATATGTAAACAGACCTGAGTTTACTGTTCAGAATGATACGAAAGGCAATGTACTCTTCTCAAACAGGATTTACCTGGGCAGGCCAGACAACTATAACGTAACTATCAGCCGTAGCCCGGCCGGCTCTATATGCCAGGGCACACCTGTTACTTTCACGGCCACGCCAAGTGCAGCATTTACAAACCTGACAATGGAGTG
The DNA here is from genome assembly GCF_947492645.1 of uncultured Pontibacter sp. Taxonomy (GTDB): domain Bacteria; phylum Bacteroidota; class Bacteroidia; order Cytophagales; family Hymenobacteraceae; genus Pontibacter. The sequence continues at coordinate 116,583 of NZ_CANLMZ010000002.1, forward strand.
GGTGGTAACAAGCAGCTCCGGAAATGTGGTATCAAGAACAGAGTTTAGTTCTGCACTACAGTTTAGTTCCAGCACCCTGAATAATGGCGATGTGGTGAGCTTAAACTTTACATCGGATGAAAATAAATGCCAGCCTGTAGCTGCTTCTAACCCTATAACCATGGTGGTGGTAGTGCCGCAAACGATGGCTGGCGGAGGGGCTTTCTGTAGCGGCGGCACAGGAGGAGTACCTGTAAGTATAAATGGTTCGCAGCAGGGCGTTACTTACCAGCTGCGCCGCACCGTAAACGGTACAACCGTAAATGTGGGGCAACCTGTTGCTGGTACCGGTGGTGTGCTGAGTTTTGGTAACCAAACCATAGCTGGCAGTTACTCGGTGCAGCCAATTTCAGAGAACGGAGCGTGCACTCTTTCTTATGGCCCGGTTGTGATAAACGAAACACCGGCACCTGTGGCCTATAGTGTTACTGGCGGAGGAGATTATTGCATAAATGGCGGCGGTGTGGCCGTAGGCTTACAAAATTCTCAGAGTGGCGTAAATTACCAACTGTTCCGCACGGTAAACGGCAGTACATCTGCTGTAGGAAGCCCGGTGGCAGGTACTGGTACAGCTATCAGTTTCGGAAACCAGGAAGTTGCAGGTACTTATACAGTAGTAGCAACTACCGTAGCAAACGCAACAACAGCAGCCTGCCCACAAGCAATGACTGGCTCAGCAACGGTAGAGATAAATCCATTGCCGCTCGTTGATCTGGCGGATGTGTCGGCTTGCCAGGGCAGCCAGGCTACGGTTGCTGCAAATGTAAGCGGTGGGGCCGGAGGGTATACTTATGCCTGGCAAGTGCCTGCTGGATGGCAGGGACCAACACCGACAACGCCAAGCTTCCAGACGGGAGTAGCAGGAACTTACAGGCTAACTGTAACGGATGCTGAGAATTGTGCCTCTGTGGTACAGGATGTGGTGGTAACCCTAACAGAAATAGAGGAACTAGAAGATCCGTTGTTGCGTGTTGAGTGGACAGACGGGGAAACCAAATGGGAAGTAACAGCCCTGGAAAGTGAAGTGCCTGATGCTGATTTTGGTGCATCGCCTACGTACGTATGGTACAGAAGAGAATCTATAGAGGTAACAAGCAATGGTGAATGGGGACAGCCGGTACAAAGCGGACCTAGCAATGTATACATAGAGGATGCCCCGGCACCAAATGTGCAGCTTAAGGTCGAGATTTTAAATAGTAGCAGCTGTATACGCTATGTACTCACCAATATTGGTGTAACGCCACTGCCTGTCGAGATTATATACCTCACTACCCAGAAGCAAGGCTACAACGTGGTGTTGGAGTGGGCAACTGCCCTGGAGCAAAACAATGCCGGTTTCGAGATACAAGTGTCTGAGGACGGCAAAGCTTACAGGAAAATAGACTATGTAGCAACTAAGAACGGAAACTCCAACCAGAAGCAGGTTTACAAGTACGTAGATAGTGAGAATGGCAAGCATGGTACGCGCTACTATAGGCTAAAGCAGATGGATGTGAATGGGCAGTTTGAGTACTTTGGCCCTAAGATGGTTGAGTTTGGCAGCATCAGCGATAAGATCATTGTTTATCCTAACCCATTCGAGAACAGGTTAGAGCTAAACATAGAGGCAGAGCAGGAGGGTACTATGCAAATCATACTTTCTAACGCTATAGGCAGGCAGCTACTCCAGAAAACTGTTCTGGTAGAAAAAGGCTTGAACACAGAGGAGTTGTTAGTGGAGTTTAACCTGCCGCAGGGCATTTACATTGTAACAACGAGAATGGCCGGAGTGACCAAGCACTTTAAAGTGCTCCGGAAATAAAAGAGCTAATTAGGGTTTAATTTAAAAGAGCCAGGTATTTTACCTGGCTCTTTTACTTTTGTATAGTATAAAGTATAGCTTAAAGTACTTTTACTTTTAAGCTTGTTGGCTGCTGTGGCGAGTGGTATACTTTGTGCGTGGTCTTGATAAAATCTTCCTCGTTGGCTTTAAAGATATTGTCCACGTACTTCTGCGGGTTACGGTCTACCAGCGGAAACCACGTGCTCTGAATCTGCACCATGATGCGGTGGCCTTTCTTGAAAGTATACAGCACATCCTGCAGCTCCACATTTACCGGCGTCACCTGGTTTGGCGTAAACGGCTCTGGTTTCTCAAAACTGTTGCGGAAGCGCCCTCTGAAAACCTCGCTGCGAACCATGGCCTGATAGCCGCCCATAGGTTTATTCGGCTGGTGTGCCGTAGCGCGGGCTGTATCCGGGTAAACATCAATCAGTTTTACAATCCAGTCGGCATCAGAGCCTGTGGTGGCCACTTTTAGCTGTGCCAATATCTCTCCGGCAAGTGTAATGTCCTCTGTCAGCACATCTGTCTGGAAGGTGAGCACATCCGGGCGGCGGCTGGCAAAACGCTGGTCGTCGGTCATGTACTCGCGTGTCATGCCGGTAGCAACTGCCTCTGTAAAGGGTACGGGTTTATTGGGGTCGCTGATGAACTCTGATGCTGCTGCCTCGTTTGCTGTTGGCGCTGTAAAGCTCATTTTGCCATCGGCATGCAAGTATAATGTACGCTCCTTAGCTTCTTTCGGAGGCCAAACTTCAAACTCGCGCCACGTGTTGTTTCCGCCCTCAAACATGATTGCTTCCGGTAATTGCACCGGTGTTTTAGATTCGCTTTTCAGGTAGTGGTTAAAAAACTTGGCTTCTACTTCCTGCTGATACCAAGGCGAGTTCTTTTGTCCGAACGACACGTTTCCCAGGCTGGAGCCATCGGTGCGTGCCCAGCCGCCATGTATCCAAGGGCCCATTACGAGCATATTGGTCAGCTTCGGGTTGTTTTTTTCCAGCGTCTGGTAAATTTTTAGCGGGCCGTAAAGGTCTTCTGCATCATACCAGCCACCCACAGTCATTACGGCGGTGTTTTTGATGTTTTTGAGGTGAGGAAGTATGTTGCGGTCCTGCCAGTACTTGTCGTAGTTCGGGTGTTCTACCATGTCGTTCCAGAAGGCAACATTGTTTTTATAGTACTTCTCGTTAACGTTTTTTAGCGGGCCAAGGCGCATAAAAAACTCGTATCCATCAGGGGTGCCGTGGTCGAAGCGGGGGTTGCGCTGAGTGGTTGGCTCCGGGCGTGGCAAACCAAAACTGGCTAAAAAGTTAAACGCATGCGGCAGAAAAGTGGCACCGTTGTGGTGAAAATCATCCCAGAACCAGTCGGCAATAGGGGCCTGGGGCGATACTGCTTTCAGGGCCGGGTGGTTACTCATTAAGCCAGCAGCAGCATAAAATCCGGGATAGGAGATACCCCATTGCCCTACGCGGCCGTTGTCGTTGTTCAGTTTTTTGGTAAGCCAGTCTACTGTATCGTAGGTGTCGGTGCTTTCGTCTACCGCTTTCTTGCCTTTTTTATTGGCGATGTGGGGCGTCATGTTCACAAAATCACCCTCCGACATGTAGGTGCCGCGCACATCCTGGTAAACAAAAATATAACCGTCGCGCATCAGGTTGCTGCTCGGGCCAAGGCTGGTTTTGTAGCCTTCGCCGTAAGGCCCCACCGAATAAGGCGTACGGTTCATCAGTATCGGGTATTTCTTGGTTTTATCCTTTGGCGAGTATACCACCGTGAAAAGCTTTTTACCGTCGCGCATCGGTACCTGGTATTCTGCTTTTTCGTAGTTCTGCCGGATGTACGCAGAGTCTTGGTTAACAGCTTGCGCCATACTTGCACTTGCACTCAGGCCAATAGCCAGCAGCAGCACGAACAAGCGTAACTGGTTAGTATAAGTTTTCATGTGTGTTATGTTTGAGGCGAGTTAGTTTAAATTTGATAAATGATTTAAGCACTATACTTTCGGAAATATAGCAATTAGAAAATACAAATGGTAGTAGCTTAATCGCTTTGGTGTTCTGGGAGTTGGCTATACTAAAGAATGCTTTACTTATATAAGTATGATTACATACAGTAGCTTCTATGATCTGGGAAGTATGATAAAAAGCGCATCCACTTCTTTTTAGTGAACTGGTTTGCTATGTTTTTGGCGCTGCTCGCTTGTGGCCGGAAACAGGCAAAAGCAAGCCCTCCAGGTTGTTAGGGCTATGGTTTTAGAAATACAGGACCAGAGTGAATGTATTACTGAGGCAGCAGACGCGTAGTAGCGGTTACCGCAAGTGCCGCATAATGGCATAAGGGAACGGGGCCCAAAGTGCAGTTTTCACTCCGGTTTTCCGTAACCCCTGGTTTACCCAGTTGTTGCAGTTTTTAAGCAGGTAAAACTTGCCGTTAGCCTCATAAAAAGTATCGTTGTGCGAGTAGCCGGAACCGCTAATGTGCAGGTACAGGCTATCCTGCTTCTGAAAAGAAGCGTCGATGTAGCTGATCAGGAGTTGGTATTGCTCTGGGCTTATAAGTATAGGCCGTTGGTACTTGTTGGGTACTAGTTTATACTTGATATACTCTACGTGCATGGCGGTACGCGTAGGCCACAGCGCCGATGAGAGTGCCACCCCCAATCTAAGGTCTTTCCACTCGGGTGTTTCCATGTAAAAGCGCCTGTCGCCCCAGCCAAAACCAAGGTAGGCATAGCTGCTGTCTACGTTCTTAAAGTGGTGCAGGGGCAGCTTTGTGCGCCAGTCCAGGTAGGGTGTTTTAACCGGAACGATAATATCGGTGTGCACGCCGTTGGAGGTGACAAATATCTCGATAGCGCCTGGCCTGGTGGCTTGTGCCAAACTGCTGTTTACGGGAATGCTGCTAAGTATAAACCCAGATGCAAAAAACAACACAGTTATTGCCAGCAACAGCGCCGCTGCCTTCGCTGTTAAATAAAATGCCTTTAAGATAAACTGCTGCATGCTTTGTAATACGAGCAGAACAGGATAAGCGTAAAAAACAAAACCCGGGGCAAAGCTCCGGGTCTGAATGTAAGTTTAGTTAATTTAGTTTCTCCTTTGATAATCTGGCATCCGGATAATTTCTGCTGCTAGCGCTATTGTGCAGCCGCAAAACCAGAGTAAAGTATAAGCATCATATTTATAATACTGATTACACGCTATTACCTCTGCAGTACCAATGTGCAAACATTGGGTTTCCGTTTGTGTTTGCAAAATTACTGAATTATTTTCTCCGAAGCTATATCGTTCACTAAAAAACATTTGTAAGCACATCTTTTTAGCAGTTACAAAGTATACTAAAAGTGCCATATACAGCCGGGCAGTAGTTTGACAAATTCAGCAATTATGCCCAGATTGTACCTTCAAATTCCTCAACTAACAGCACTATGATACACACCACGAAGCGATTGTTCGCTTTAGCCTTTGTACTGCTAAGTATGCAGGTTGCGTTTGCGCAGCAGGCCATACAAACACCAGAGCAGTTCCTAGGCTACCAGCTGGGCAAGCAGTTTACAACCCATGCCCGCATTGCAGACTATGTAAATTACCTTGCCGCGCAGGCACCAAACCGCATGAAAGTGCAGGAGTATGGCCGCACTTACGAAGGGCGCCCGCTACTGCTGGCATACATCGCCTCCGACGAGAACCTACCCAGGCTAGAGCAGATACGCGAAAATAACCTGCGGCAGGCAGGAGTGCAGAGTGGCACCTTACAAGGAAACCAACCAGCCATTGTGTGGTTAAGCTACAACATCCACGGCAACGAATCTGTAAGCTCTGAAGCGGTACTGCAGGTGCTGTATGATTTAGTTAACCCCAACAATGCACAGGCAAAGCAATGGCTTCAGAACAGCGTTGTCATACTTGACCCTTGCGTTAACCCTGATGGCCGCGAGCGTTATGTGCAATGGTACAAGCAGACAGTTGCAAGCCAGGGCGGCAATGCATCGCCTTATGCCTGGGAGCATTGGGAACCGTGGCCGGGTGGCAGACCAAACCATTACTACTTCGACCTGAACCGCGACTGGGCCTGGCAAACACAAATAGAATCGAAGCAGCGCCTGAAGCAGTATAACAGCTGGCTACCACAAGTACACGCCGATTTCCATGAGATGGGGCCGGAATCGCCATACTATTTCTCTCCCGCAGCCAAACCGTTTCATGAAAGTATAACGCCGTGGCAGCGCCAGTTCCAGAACACCATCGGCGACTACAACCGCCAATACTTCGATAAAAACAACTGGTTATACTTTACCCGCGAAAACTTCGACCTGTTTTACCCAAGCTACGGCGATACCTGGCCAACCTTCAACGGTGCCATCGGCATGACCTACGAGCAAGGCGGCTCGGGCAGAGCGGGATTGGCTTACCAAAAGCAGGATGGCGACACACTTACATTGGTTGACAGAATTGCCCACCATGTTGCAGCCAGCGAAGCCACTATTAAAGCCACCTCCGAAAAAGCTGACCAGCTAAAGCAGGAATTTGCCCGATACCACGACAACAACCTTAGAAAGCCAGCCGGCGACTACAAGGCATTTGTAATTAAAAGCGATGCCCGAAGTGCCGGTAACATCAAAGCCCTTACAGAGTACCTGGACAACCAGGGCATACAGTATGGCTACGCAGGCAAGCGTGCATCTGAAAGAGGATTTAACTATAGCACAGGCAAAGACGAAAGCGTAAAGCTTGAGGAAAGCGATCTGGTCATCAGCATGTATCAGCCAAAGTCTACGCTCGTTAAAGTGCTGTTTGAGCCACATGCCAACCTCGAGGATTCAGTAACCTACGATATTACCTCCTGGGCCTTGCCTTATGCTTATGGGGTGCAGGCTTATGCTGTAGAATCCAGGGTAGACGCTTCTGCAAAACAACCGGCTGCAGCGGCTGTGCAAAGTATAAGTATAGCCAAACCATACGCTTACCTGGCGCGCTGGAGCAGCCTGAACGATCTGAAGTTTTTAACAGAACTAATGAAACAGAATGTAAAAGTGCGCATGGCCGAAAAGGGGTTTGAAACAGACGGCCAAAAGTATGAAGCCGGTACGCTTATCATTACCCGCACAGGCAATGAGCGTTTAGGCGATAAGCTGGATGCAACCGTTCGTGACCTGGCTGCCAAGCATGGTGCTGCCTTAACCGCCACCGGTACAGGTTTTGTGAGCAGCGGTGCCGATTTTGGCTCTGGCAGCGTGCGTTACCTTAAAATGCCTAAAGTGGCTGTCATGTCCGGTGAGGGGGTATCTTCTTACGGTTTCGGAGAAGTATGGCACTACTTCGAGCAGCAAATCGGTTACCCTGTAACGGTGCTAAACACCTCATACTTTGCAAATGTGCCGCTGCACGAGTTTGATGTACTGATACTGCCAACAGGCAATTACAGCCGCGTGCTAAACGAGGAAAAACTGGAGCAGATAAAAGGCTGGATACGTGGCGGCGGCAAACTGATTGCTATGGAGAGCGCAGCAGGCTATCTGGCTAACAAAAAGGATTTCAACCTTAAAAAGAAAAGTGCAGACGAAGCAGATGGCAAAGAAAAGCAGGATAAGAAAAAGGAAGACCCTTATGCTAGTCTGCGCACCTATGCCGAACGTGAGCGGGAAGCCATCCGTGAAGAAGTGCAAGGCAGCGTGTTCAGGGTAGATCTGGACAAAACACACCCTTTAGCCTTTGGCTATGGCGACACGTACTTTGCACTTGTGCGCACCTCTGATCTGTACCAGTTTATGGACGAGGGTTGGAACGTTGGCGTGCTTAAAAAGAACAACTATGCCACAGGCTTTGTAGGCGCAGGTATAAAAGAGAAACTACAGGATGCGCTTATACTTGGTACCCAAAGCATGGGCCGTGGGCAAGTGGTGTACCTGGCTGACAACCCTTTGTTCAGGGGGTTCTGGCAAAGCGGTAAACTCATGTTTGGCAATGCCGTGTTTGTGGTAGGGCAATAAGCTCATGCTAACATACAAAAGGGCCGTAGCTACCCCAGTTGCGGCCCTTTTTCTCTTTACTGGAGGTACAATACGTACAGTATTATATACAACTAGTCTTGTCGTGAATTTTCTCGCTGAGGAAGAAGGCAGACCGTTAAAAGCATATCGTGTACATTGCTTTCTACTTATTAAGTATTAGCTAACCAAAATGTATTACCTTCGTGGTGTAAAAATCACAGCAAAAGATGGCTACGATCATAACTTACCCAGCAGCCGATGAGTACAGCGACAATGTTGGCAATTACATAAAAGAGGCAAAAGCCGATGACCTTATTGAAGGCCTTACTGCCAGCTACTCTTACATTGCTGGTTTAATGCAGGGCCTTGCAGAAGAGCAGTTGCTGCACCGCTACGCACCAGGAAAATGGAGTATAAAAGAGCTGCTGGTGCATATGCTCGATGCAGAGCGTATATTTTCTTACCGTGCGCTACGCTTTGCCCGCCAGGACAGAACGGCGTTGCCGGGTTTTGATGAAAATGCTTATGTAAGCCCATCTAAAGCAGATACGCGCGATATTAATTCTATTCTGGCAGAGTATACCGCCGTACGAACAGCTACCATTGAGTTGTTCAAGAGCTTTGATGAGGAGGCCCTGAACCAGAAAGGCATCGGAAGCGGATCAGAAATAAGTGTCCGTGCGATAGGCTACACCATACTTGGCCACGAAATACACCACCTGCGTATTTTGCGCGAGCGTTACCTGGTTTAAAAGTATAAATTAAGATTTACCTGTAAAGGCTGCTCTAACTGATTTAATCGGCTAGAGCAGCCTTTTTACGTTAATACATCATCTGGTGGCTCTCAGACTATAAATGGAGTGCTATCTAGCGGAGGTGCATATTTGTGACCATCTTCACTTACAGCAGCTTGGTTGGAGTTTTGCGGACTTACGAAGCGCAAAGAACTTCTTAGTTGCGTTTGCAGTAAATAAACACTCCTAAACATTGCCTATGCTTTGCTATCTTGAATGCATTGGTACGTTCCAAAGTATAAACCACCACCTTATGCAGCTATCACGCAGAAACATTGGAATTATACTGGCACCTGTTCTGGCTATACTTATCTGGTTGTTTACTGCTGGGCTGCCATTACAGGCAAGGATGGTGGCTTCCATTATGGTGTTTTGCCTGGTGTTCTGGATGACAGAGGTAATCCCGCTTTCGATGACAGCTTTTTTGGGGGTGCTGCTGGCGGTAATGCTGGGAGTGGCCCGGATAGAAACCGCTTTCCAGAATCTTGGCCATCCTATTATACTTTTGTTTATCGGTAGTTTCCTGCTGGCACGCTCCATGACGCGGCACGGCCTTGACAAAAGAATTGCCCTGTTTATACTTTCGCAACCATTTTTCCAGAAAAGCCTCTTCCGGTTGTTTCTGGGGTTTTCGCTGGTATCGTTTGTGCTCTCGATGTGGGTAAGCAACTCGGTTACAGTAGCCATGCTGCTGCCGCTGATTTTAGGCGTTACGAAACTGGTCTGTTACCGGGAAGATGACAGGAATACTGCTGTTTACTTTCTGTTGGGGATCGCCTATAGTGCCTCTATTGGGGGCGTGAGTACTATCATCGGTTCGCCGCCAAACTTAATCGGAGTAAACTACCTGGCGCAGCAGGGCGTTCGCATTGATTTTTTGCAGTGGATGCTGATGGCTTTGCCCATTTCGCTATCCATGTATGGTGGCATGTTGCTGTATATGAATTACTTTTTAAGTAAGAGCAGCTATAACCGGGAGTTGGTCAGCGGCTATGTGCAGGAAGAAATAAGCAAAAAGGAGAAGCTGAAAAAAGGTGAGCTGATTACCATGGGCGTCTTTAGCATAGCTGTGCTGCTGTGGCTTACACCTGGTTTCTTAAACTTGTTTGGTTTAGAAGAGGCTTACACGTTTATGAGTACTTATTTTGCTGAGAGTACAGTTGCGTTGCTGGCTGCCTTGTTATTGTTCCTTATTCCGCCAGGCCAGGAAAACGAGGGGCAAGGTACCATTACTGCCGGCGATCTGGTGAAAATTGACTGGGATACGATCCTGCTTTTCGGAGGAGGCATGGCGCTCGGCCAACTTGTGGTTACCTCGGGTCTGGCAGACATCATTGGCAGAGGCATAACAGCCTTTATTGATCCGGAGCAGCAGTTTATGCTCATCTTTATACTTGTGTTGCTGGTGCTATTCCTGACAGAAGTAAGCTCTAACACGGCCATTGCCATTACATTTGTGCCAATAATTATCGGGGTGCTGCACGGTATAAATGTGCCTTTGCTTTATCCGGTGCTAGGGGTGGTAATTGCCTGTAGCTTTGCTTTTATGCTGCCCGTAGCCACTCCGCCCAATGCTATCGTGTATGGCAGTAAACAGGTGCCTATTGCTACTATGGTGCGTACCGGTGTTATCCTGAACATGTTTGGTGCGGCGCTTATTTCGCTTTTTATAATGCTGTACCTGGCCCTGTAGCAAGCTAATTAGCATTATTATGCCTATCTTAGTAGTATAAACCTTTATGGCGCATGAAAAATAACACTTGGGTAAGAATTATACTTGCCGCTGCTTGCTTTGGCTTTGCTGGGCTAAAGTTGCGGGAGCTGCTAAATGGTCCGGGCAATTATGCATGGCAAGACCTCTCGTCGGTTGGCATATTTACCGCCTTAGGCTTGTTTTACCTATACATTCTCTGGAAACAGAAAAACCAACCCTCATCTTAACCTACAGCTTAATTTAATCATACATGCAAAACCGACGCCCCTACCGGATTATGATGACGATTGCCTGCTTTGTATTTGCAGCGCTTAACGGTTACAAAGTTTTTACTGGAGATTATACTTCAATAGATGTTTTCCTGCTGGTTGTTTTTCTGGCTTTCGGCTTCATTTATTTGTTTATCCTGCTTCGAAATAAAAAGGACGTTTAAAAGGGGAGAGGGGTATAAAAAGGAAAAACCTGAAAGTCTCTATGATCTGTTTAGATAATAAGACTTTCAGGTTTTCAACTTTTAGCCAAAGGTGTTTATTTATACGGGAAGCCTTTGAATAAGGTTGTTAAAGTTTTGAAAATAAAGCATAAAAATTTTGGGGCTGGTTTATTTGTTCTGATTTTTCTTCATAAACAACCGCTTTAAAGGCCTCAGAGCCCATATTCACCGTTTTATACTTTGTGGCATCTGTCCATAACAAGTCACCGGCTCTCACATTTCTTTCTTCTGTTTTGCCTTCTGATGTAGTAACCTGCAAAGTGCCGGCTGTGGCAGCATATGCTTTCTGGCCAGGGTGCGCGTGTACATCAACAAACTCACCTGGCTTTAATTCAACCTCCCAGAGCCGCATGCTGTGGTTATCCAGCAGTTGGGAGAAGGTTCGGGGTGCACCATTGGTAGTGCAGCCGTTTCCGGGGCCGCCTGCCCAGGCTGTTGCTGCTGTTAATGCTAGTGCCAGGGTAGCGGCAATTCTCGATAATTTTTTCATAGTTGCTTTAGTAATTAGGATTAGGTATCAAATAATAGGTAGCAGAGAAGTATATAAAACCAGGAGCAAGGAAGGTGAAACAGGGTGCCTGCCCTAGTAACGGTAGCGTATTATAAGTACGACTGCTAAGCTTAGGATATTGTATGATTATGAGTATTTGTAGTATAATTTAACTTTTGCTTAACATTTAGATTTTGGTTCTGAGTTTTAGACAGTACTGCTGCTATGTACTTTAAAGATGTAGCTGCCAGCACATAAGTTGCCTGATTGCTAGCTAAGCAAGCCACGAATTGATGAGGACACCGTATGGCAGGGCCAATGGTATGTTAGGAAAAGGGAATGGCAGGAAATTAAGGTATTAAACCGGGTCTACGTCGGCAACTATACGCACATCTTTAAAATCTGGTAATAGCTTCAGGTTAAAAATAGCCTGGGCAATAAGGCCTTTAGCGTTACGCAGGTTGGTTGTTTCACGGGGCAGCTTTACATGCACCTCCTGCAAAAACAGGTTTCGTATTTTGAAGATGTACGGTACTTCCGGCCCCAGCACTTGCTGTTTTCCCATTCTGTCGGTCAGGTCTTTGGCTAAAACAATAGCTGCGTTCTCTGCTACACGCTCGTCCATGTGCTTTACCGTTACCTTGATCATGCGCACAAACGGAGGGTAACCAAAGCGCATACGCTCCTCTATCTCGTGCTCGTACAGGCTTTGGTAATCATTGTTGCGTACTTTCCTGAAAATGGGTTGCAGCGGGTCTCTTGTCTGGATAATCACCGTACCGGGTTTCTCTTTCCGGCCTGCACGGCCACTAACCTGCACAAACAACTGGTACGCCCGCTCATGCGCCCTGAAATCCGGAAAGTTGATGATCGTATCAGCGTTAAGTATACCCACCAGGCTCACATGCTCAAAATCGAGGCCCTTGGTTACCATCTGCGTGCCTACCAGCACGTTGGTTTTACCCGTTTCAAAGTCAGCGATTATTTGTTGGTAGCTGTTCTTTTTCTTGGTAGTGTCCAGGTCCATGCGCTGCACATCAGCACTTGGCAAGAGCAGCTTTAGTTCGTCTTCTACCTTTTCGGTACCAAAGCCCATACTTTTAAGCGTAGTAGCGCCGCAGGCGGGGCAATCATGGGGCATGCGTTCGTGGTAGCCGCAGTAGTGGCAACGCAGTTCGTTGTTATACTTGTGGTACGATAAACTTACGGCGCAATGCCTGCACTTAGGTATCCAGCTACACTCGTCGCAACTGATGAACGGGGCATAGCCACGCCTGTTCTGGAAAAGTATAACCTGCTCTTTACGGTTCAGCCTTTCTTCGATGGCAGTTAACAACTTACCGGAGAAGTGGCTGTGCATGTTTTTGCGATGCTGCTCTTCACGGGTATTTACCAACTCAATTTCCGGTAACTGGGCTTCCCCAAAGCGTTTTGTCATCTCTACCAGTCCCCAGCGGCCGGTTTTGCAGTTGTAATAGGTTTCTACAGACGGTGTGGCTGAGCCAAGCAAAGTTTTGGCACCTTGCAGGTGCGCCATCATCAGGGCAGTTTCGCGGGCATTGTAGCGCGGTGCCGGATCGTATTGCTTGTAACTGGCTTCGTGCTCTTCGTCAATAATAACTAAAGATAAATCGTGGAAAGGCAGAAACACGGACGAACGCACCCCAACCACCACCTGAAAACGGCCCGAAAGTATACCCTGCCATACTTCGGCACGCTCGTTATCAGAAAATTTAGAGTGGTAAACGCCCAACTTCTCGCCAAAAACCTTCATTAGGCGCTGTACGATCTGGGCTGTGAGGGCAATTTCCGGTAGCAAGTATAAAACCTGGCCACCACTATCTAAAGCATGTTTTATGAGATCGATGTATACTTCGGTTTTGCCGCTACCGGTAACGCCATGCAGCAATACGGTGTCCCGCTCTTTAAACAAGCCAAGAATTTCGTCCTTTGCCTTTGCCTGGTGCTCCGATAAGGCCATGGGCATCAACTTTGGCTGATGATCCACGGGAAACCGCGACACTACCTGATCAAACTGCTCCAGCACGCCTTTTTTGATAAGCGTATTGATAGAAGAAGCCGAAAGGTGCGGCGCATTGCTTAACTCGCTTTTGGCCACACCCTTATAATTTAAATTTATATCCTGGTGTACAGGTACTTTTTGCAGGTAGTTCAGCAGCACATCCAGTTGCTTGGGCTGTGGCGCCAGTTGGTTAAACAGCTCTTCCAGCATCCCTTCATCCTGCACAAAATGCTCTGAAATGCGCACCTTCTTCACCACCTTCGGCGAGAACTTATCGCTTACCTGCTCATAAATAATGATCGCCTCTTTCTGGATGAGCGATTTGATAAATTTATGATAGCTCTTTAACTGTAGCAGGTTGCCAATATCAGTAAATGTCAGGGCTTGGTTTTGCTGCAGCGCATAGATGATCTTTTCCTCCTGGGGGGCAAGTATAAGCTCGTCCTCTTCGGGGTTGTAGTGCGGGTGCAGCTGTATGCGCGACTCGCTGCTAAGTTTAAGTGCAGATGGCAGGGCAGCGTTAATCACTTCGCCCAAGGTGCACATATAATAGTCGGCAATCCACTTAAACAGCTTCAACTGCGGTGTGGTGATGATTGGCTTATCATCGAGCACATCCAGAATATACTTGGCCTGGTAATCAGCCGGAGCATTTTGGTGTATGTCGGCCACAATGCAACTTAGCACCTTTTTAGATCCGAACTGCACAATCACCCGCACCCCCACCAGCACCTCATCGTTCATTTCGAAGGGAATACGGTAGGTATAGAGCTTTGGCAATGGCAATGGCAGAATCACATCAGCAAAAAAGGTGACGCGTTCCACGGCCTGCTCCGGCGGGTAATTAAAATTGAGTAGCTCTGACAAAGGGTGTAAGTATAAATGCCTTACAGCAAAGGTCGTAAAAAAGGAGCTAATTGCTAAATTGTTGTCTGGCGAATTGCTTAGAGAGCTGACTTTTGGTACACGATCTTTATGCCTTCACCCAACCAAACGCTTTTATTACAGTACCGGGAATTTCTCGTTTTCCTGGTTACTTGATAGCTGTTTTATGGCTTCAGCTGCTGAATGTACAGGTAACTGGCAAGTTTTATTGTAGCATACATAAACCGTTGTTTTGCCCCCAATGGCCTCTCTCTGCTGAAGTAGTGGCATCTCGCTTTTAGCTGTAGTGCCGGCAAGTATGATGTTAGGCAAGTAAAAAGAACTGATCTCGGCGCGCATTTCCGGGGCTTCCGGGCCTATGATAGCCACTTCGGCGGTTTGTACCAGCTTGTAGTAATAAAGTATAGCCCAGTTGCCTAAATGGGTAGGTTCTTTCAATACCAGGTCTTGTACAGTTGCGAGCATATTCTCTGATAAAGCCGTATAGCGCTGCTCATCAAAGTACAAACCAAGCAGGTGCAGGTTAACAGCCATCACAGCGTTAGAAGACGGTATTACGTTATCGATGAGTTCTTTTTTGCGGGATATCAGTTTCTCCGAGGCTTTATCAGTAAAGAAAAACAGGTTGTCGGTTTCATCAAAGAAATTAGCTAAAGTATAAGCGGTTAGGTCTTTTGCCTGCTGCAGCCACTTCTCGTCGAACGTTACTTCGTACAACCTGATAAAGGCTGAGATCACCAGGGCGTAATCTTCCAGAAAACCATCTATTGTTGCCTTGCCTTGCTTGAAATTGTGATACAGTTTATCTCCTGTTTTAAAGTTCTGAAGTATAAAGTCGGCGTTGCGTAGGGCCAACTGCAAAAAGTGCTTATTGCCAAAAACATAATAAGCGTCAGCCAGCCCTTTAAGCATTAGCGCATTCCAGGAGCAAAGGATTTTATCATCCAGGCCAGGCCTTACCCGCTGTGCCCGCACCTGCATAATTTTTTCTTTCCAGTTCTGCACCATATCCTGCAGTACTTCTATCTCCAGTTCATTTTCTTCGGCAAAAGCCTCATCGCTTATGCGGCGGTGCAGGATGTTACGGCCATGCTCAAAGTTACCTGCTGCCGTGGCGTGGTAATACTTCGAGAAAAGTGGTTCTTCGGAGCCGAACAGCTGGTGCAGTTCATCCTTAGTGAAAGTATAAAATTTGCCTTCTTCTCCTTCGCTGTCTGCATCCAACGAAGAGTAGAAGCCGCCTTCCAGGCTCATCAGCTCTCGCTCTACAAAAGCTATGGTCTCATACACTACATCGTGGTAGAGTGTCTCTCTGGTTGCCTGGTAAGCTTCAGCATAAAGCGAAATCAGCTGGCCGTTATCGTAAAGCATCTTCTCGAAATGGGGTACCAGCCATTCAGCATCCACGGAATAACGTGCAAAGCCGCCACCAATTTGGTCGTAAATGCCCCCATAGGCCATTTCGCGGAGTGTCAGGTGCAGGTGCTTTAGTATCTGCTCGTCTTTTGAGTGGTGGTGGTAGCGTAAGAGCCAGAGGTAGTTGGTAGGTATCGGAAATTTGGGGGCAGGGGAGAGGCCGCCATGCTTCTTGTCGAAGTGTGCCGTTACCTTATGGCATATTTTTTTCAGATCTTCCTCTTTTACCTGTAGTGTACTTTGCTTAAGCCCATATACCTCCAGCTCGCTGCGATTTAGGTGCTTAACAAATTCTTCTGCCGACTTATTTAATTCTTGCCGGTTAGTGGCATAAGCTTCGGAAATGTTTAGTAGCAAGCTTACCCATTGCTGTGGCTGAAAGTATGTGCCTCCGTAAAAAGGCTTGGCTTCTGAGTTCAGGAAAACATTTAAAGGCCAGCCACCTTGTAAACCCATCGCATGAACGGCATCCATGTACAGGCTGTCCACGTCGGGGCGCTCTTCTCGGTCCACTTTAACGCATACAAAGTGCCTGTTCATTATTTCCGCAACCTTTTCGTTTTCAAAAGACTGGTGTTCCATTACATGGCACCAATGGCAGGCGGCATAACCTATACTTACTATAATCGGCTTGTCTTCCTGCTTTGCTCTGTTAAGTGCTTCCGTGCCCCAGGGGTACCAATCTACAGGGTTGTAAGCATGCTGCAGCAGGTAAGGACTGCTCTCTTTTATAAGTCGGTTAGCGTTCTTCTCTTTATTCTTTGCCATACAATTGCCGGGTTAACCTTAGGTAGTGTCTTAATTAATTACGGGCAAGCAAAGCAAAAGTATTGGGCAGAGTGTAATGTATAAGGGCCTCTCAGCTTTTTAGCTGCGCTGTTAAATACTCGATTTCCGATGTTGTATTGATTTTATACTTTTCCGAAAGCTGCTTTAGTTGTGTTATCGTGTTCTTCAGGAAAGCCTGGTGACCTTCGCTTTCCGGGTGAAATGGCCTGTGGACGAGTGCTTTTGATAGTTTACCCCACTCTGCAGCAAACCGTTTAAACTGCTCCTCATAGTAGGCATTTATAAACTTGTCCCAGATATAATTCTCTGCTAAAGTAGTCGGGTGCAGCATATCATCTTTGTAGTAGCGGTAGTCTCGCAAGTCATCCATCATAATCTCGTATGCCGGGAAGTATAGCACCTCCTGGTAACGCTCCTGAAGGTAGTGGCAAAGCAGGCGTAGTTGCGACTTGCTCACGCTGTTCATGGTAAGTGTTTCCTTTACATGGCGAACAGGACTTACAGTTAAAACTACTTTAAGCTTCGGGTTTATACTTTTTAATAGTTGCAAGGTTTGCTCGAAGGCGTGCAGCGTATCCTGGAGGTTAAGTAACAGCCGGTTGAAATGTTTGGATGGTAATTTATGGCAATTGGCTACCACATTACCGTTTTCTAAAAGTTTGTAAGCTACTGCCGTACCTAAGGTAATGATAAGTAGGTTTGCAGTTTGTAGGTACTGGTCAGTTATCTGAAGGCGTTCCTGTATTTGCTTTAGTAACTGGTTTTTATCAGGAGAGGAAATGGAAGAATGTAAATCATAAGCATACCAGATGCCATTGTGCTGCACCAGGTGCGATTCAAAATTAT
Source organism: uncultured Pontibacter sp. (assembly GCF_947492645.1). Classification (GTDB taxonomy): domain Bacteria; phylum Bacteroidota; class Bacteroidia; order Cytophagales; family Hymenobacteraceae; genus Pontibacter. The sequence continues at coordinate 133,889 of NZ_CANLMZ010000002.1, forward strand.
AGGGAGTGCCTGCAGCTGTATTTAAAAGCTGGCAAACTGAAACAGGGTTAAACAGCGTGCCGAATGGGTTAGTCAGTACATCTACCTTATGCTGCTGTAGCTTATTTCCGATAACTTCAGCAAAACAAGATCCTATGGTCAGCACTTTATCTTGGAGGGTAACATTAAGACCTGTATTGGGTACATCAACTTCTGTCCGGAACATGGTGTCTGTTATTTTAATTTGAGAAAAGGCAGTATAGCCTGTACTTTAATGCCTATCAAGAATATACCTGAGCAATTTAACTTTATTACTTCAGGTATTATAATTGGGCGGATGGGGTAGGGGCAAAAAAAAGCGTTCTGCCTTTAGGGCAGAACGCTTTGGTAGTAGTCTTTTTGGTATGGTTATTCAGCAACTACGTTGAAACGTACTTGGTGCTTCACTTCTTTGTGCAGGTTAAGGGTTGCAGTATATTCACCTGCAGACTTAACTTCCTGATCAAAAGAAATGCGCTTACGGTCAACATCAAATCCTTTTGCTTTTAAAGCATCAGATATTTGAAGTGTAGTAACTGAACCGAAGATTTTGCCAGACTCGCCAACTTTAGCCGGAATCTCAAGTGTGATATCACCGATGTTGTTTGCCAACTCCTGTGCATCGCCCTGGATTTTTTCAGCTTTGTGTGCAGCCTGACGGATGTTTTCAGCAACAACCTTTTTGTTAGATACGCTAGCGATAACTGCCAACCCCTGTGGGATAAGGTAGTTACGGCCGTATCCTGGCTTAACTGTTACTGTATCGTTTTTGTAGCCTAAGCCCTTAACGTCATCTCTAAGTATTACTTCCATCGTTTGCCCTCCTTATTTTAAAGAATCTGTTACATAAGGTAAAATAGCAAGGTGTCTTGCTCTGGCAACTGCCTGAGATACTTTGCGCTGGAATTTCAAGCTAGTACCTGTAAGTCTTCTTGGAAGAATCTTGCCTTGCTCGTTTACGAACTTAAGCAGGAAGTTACCGTCTTTGTAGTCGATATACTTAATTCCGCTTTTCTTGAAACGGCAGTATTTCTGACGGTTTTCTTGTTTGTGTACTCTTTCGTTAACTAAGCTCATTATCCTTTAACCTCCTCTTTTTTAGCTTGTGATTTGAACTCTCCGTTTCTTCTACGCTCGTTGTAAGCAACTGCGTGCTTATCAAGAACTGTAGTCAAGAAGCGAACAACTTTTTCGTCACGGCGGTAAGCCAGCTCTAGCGCATCAACAATGTTGGTAGTCGCTTTGAACTCGATCAGGTGGTAGAAACCTGTTGACTTCTTCTGGATTGGATAAGCCAGTTTGCGAAGGCCCCAGTTCTCTTCGTGAATAATGTCGGCGCCATTTTCCTTAAGCACCTGTCTGAACTTCTCGACCGTTTCCTGCATCTGAACATCGCTCAAAAGCGGAGTCAGGATGAAGACCGTTTCGTAATTTCTCAATTCCATTCGGTTCGATATATAATTTTAAATTTAAGCGTGCAAATATAGCGGGAAGATTCCTCAATAGCAAGTTAGAGTCATATTATTAAGTATGAGATAGTATAGGCAAGGTGAATAAGGAAAAATGCCCATAATATATTATATAAGAGGAAAGGTGTTTCGTGCCAGGCCGAGCCAAAATAAACTTAGTTTTAGTGAAGTGTATTATTCAAATATAACTTATGCCTTAACAAAGAGTATACGAAGTAGAAAAATTGCATGGATACTAAGAGAAAATACAGATAAGTGGTTTTTAAATATAGAATTCATTATTTAAAATAATTCTAAATAAAAGTACTCTGTATATTATAAAAGGGGGATTTCGACAAATGACAGGTATGGCTCGTCGTGTAACCCAAAAAACCACTTATTAAGTTTGATTAATGGATTTCGCATAGTAGATTTGTGCCCGTAAAGTAAATTCACCATTATACTAAACACACAAGTGATCTTGGCTATGATTAGCTGTATACTTAAAACTAAATCCAAAGTCTTTTTTGCCTTCTTGTTTGCGTTAGTAGTTTCTTTTGGAGCGATTGCCCAGGAGCAAGCTAGTGAGCAGGCTGAAGTTGCAACAAAAGGAGTAGAGCCCGGTGCTACGCAAGGCGCAACTACTGATGCAACCCCTGCAGGTGATCCTGCTGTGATTGATGCAGGCGAAGCCCTGTTTAAAAACAACTGTGTGGTTTGCCACTCTGCCGGTTCTGATGTTATTGTTGGCCCAGGTCTGCAAGGTATCACACAGAAGAGAAATGAAGCATGGTTGATCAAATGGATCAAAAATTCACAGGCGCTAATTTCGGCTGGAGATAAAGATGCTATTGCTGTTTATAATGAGTACAACAAGCAGGCAATGCCTTCTTTTGCATTCTCTGATGATGAGATAAAGTCAATTTTGGCTTATGTCGAATCGGGTAAAGGTGTTGTTTCGGCTCCTGTTGCGGGTCCTGAAGGTGCAACTGCCGGAGAAAATGTAGGTACAGACGCTATAGGCGCAGTAGGAGGGTATCTTGATATTATCCTGGTTGTGTTGATCGTGGTGTTGATCGTATTAGTGGTGACGCTATTGCTGATTACTTCACTTCTGAAGAACTACCTGAATAAGAACCGCAAGCTTGATGAGTACGATAGCGAAATCGTAAACCAGCGTTTCGACTTCTCTAAGATATATAAGTCGAAAGCCGTTCGTACGCTTGTTGTGCTGATCTTTGTGGTTGTATTGCTAGACCTTACTATTGATAAGGTAATGGGTATAGGTATACAGCAAGGATATGCTCCGAAGCAGCCAATTGCATTCTCTCACAAACTGCACGCAGGGGAGCATCAAATAAACTGTAACTACTGCCACTCAACTGTTTATGAAAGCAAGAGTGCTAGTATCCCATCGGCAAACATCTGTATGAACTGCCATAGCCAGATTAAAACGGAATCTCCTGAGATCCAGAAAATCTACAGAGCAATTGAGCGCAACAGACCAATCGAGTGGGTTCGTATCCACAACCTTCCTGATCTGTCATACTTCAACCACTCGCAGCACACACAAGTTGGTGGTGTAGAGTGCCAGACTTGCCATGGTCCAATTGAGGAAATGGATGTTGTTTACCAGTACTCTCCATTAACAATGGGCTGGTGTATCGACTGCCACCGCGAAACTCCACTTAACACAGAAGGCAATGAGTACTATGACAACTTAGTAGAGTTGCATGAGTCTACTTCTAAAGGAGCATTTACGGTGTCTTCGAATGGTGGTACAGAGTGTTCTAAATGCCACTATTAATCAATATCATTTCATTTAGTATTCGAGTTTTCTAGATATAATATGCAAGACAGAATAAAATACTGGAAAGGAATTGAGGAGCTAAATAATACTCCTGAGTTCGCTAAGAACGCTCATAACGAGTTTCCAGAATTCCTGCCACTAGACGAAGCGAAAGGAGAAGGTTCGTCTTCAAATGGCAAAACACAGCGCAGGGACTTTTTAAAGCTTCTAGGCTTTAGTATGGCTGCTGTGTCATTGGCTTCTTGTGAGGCTCCTGTAAGAAAGGCGATTCCTTACCTGAACAAGCCAGTAGACGTAGAACCAGGCGTAGCAAACTGGTATGCTTCTACTTATTACCTAAATGGTGATTATAACAGCATACTCGTTAAAACCCGTGAAGGCCGCCCAATTAAAATTGAGCCGAATCCTTCATCATCGGTAACTCCTTATGGTACAAGCTCAAGAGCGCAGGCCTCGGTTTTAGGAGTTTATGACAACAACCGTCTTCGTTTTCCTTTGATTAAAGGAAAAGAAGCAAAGTGGGAAGATATAGATAAGCAAATCGCTTCACGTCTGTCTGCTGTAAACGGTAAAGTAGCTTTTGTATCATCCACTATCATCAGCCCATCAACTAAGCAGTTAATTGAAGAGTTTGGCTCACGTTTCGGAAACTTTGAGCATGTAACTTATGATGTTAATTCTTCTTCAGCTTTACTTGCTGCAAATGGTGGTGTAGTACCGGGGTATGATTTCAGCAAAGCAAACATTATTGTAAGTATCGGTGCTGACTTCCTTGGAACATGGGGAGCTCCAATTCCATTTGCGAAACAGTATATCCAGAACAGAAAGATTGACGCCGATAATCCAACTATGTCACGTCACTACCAGTTTGAAACTATACTTTCGATGACTGGTGCCAACGCAGACATTCGTGTGCCGATCAAGCCATCAGAAGAAGCTGCTGTAGTTACTGCAATGTACAATGCCATTGCAGGTGGTAGTGCAGCATCAACTAACGTAGGTGACGCTAAAGCACTAGCAGCAGCTATAAAAGACCTTCAGGCAAATAAGGGCAAGGCCCTGGTAGTATCTGGTTCTAACGATCCTGGAGTACAGGCAATGGTTACTGCCATCAACAGCGCTTTAGGTGCAGAAGGAACAACAATAGATTCAGCTTCTCCATACTTTACAAAGCAGGGTAACGATGCTCAGATGATCCGTCTGATCAACGAGATGAACGCTGGTTCAGTAGGTGCTGTATTCTTCTATAACACAAACCCAGTTTATGATCATCCACTTGCTGATAAAGTAGTGAGTGGTTTACAAAAAGTTGGTTTGAAGGTTTCGTTTGCTGACAGAGTAGATGAAACAGCTTCACTAGCTGAGTTTGTAACACCTGATCATCATTACCTGGAGTCTTGGAATGATTTTGAGCCGAAAAGAGGATTCCTGAGCATCGCACAGCCGGTGATTAGCCCAATCTTTACTACCCGCCAGATGCAGGACAGCTTGTTGAAGTGGAGTGGCAATAACACTAACTTCTACGAGTACATCCGCAACAACTGGAGAAAAGTAGCTACCGGCGACTTCAATAAGTTCTGGGAGAAAGCAGTACATGACGGCGTACTTGAGAATGGCTCTAGTATGTTGAAAGTTTCTGCTCCTACAACAGCCGCGACTACAACTGTAAGAACTGTAAAACCAACAGGTGTAGAAGCTGTACTTTACGAAAAAGTAAGCATCGGTTCTGGTGCTGAAGCAAACAACCCTTGGTTACAAGAATTACCTGATCCTGTTTCTAAAGCTACATGGGGTAACTACATAGCGATGCCAATTAAAATGGCAGAGGAAATGGGCGTGACGCAAGGCGATGTTATTGCTATATCACTTGCAAATGGTAAAACTATAGAACTGCCTGCTTTGATCCAGCCAGGACAAGCAAACGGTACTGTAGGTATAGCAATGGGCTACGGCCGTGAAATTGAGTCTGCACCAGTTGCGAAAGGATTGGGCGCTAATGCTTTCCCTGTTGCAGCTGTTGTTGATAACGGAATCTCGTATAGCAGCTCTGTACAGTTAAAGAAAACTGATGCGACTTCTCCAATTGCTCAAACACAGACACACCATACTATCATGGACCGTCTGGTTGTTCAGGAGAATACACTAGCTAATTACAAATCAAACCCTAAAGAAGTTACAGAATATATTCGTATTGCCACGCACGAGGGTCCTGCGAAACCAGCTGCTATCTCGCTTTGGGATGATTATGAGTATAAGAACCACCATTGGGGTATGGTTATCGACCTTAACTCTTGTATTGGTTGTGGTGCTTGTACTGTAAGCTGTAATGTAGAGAACAACATTCCGGTAGTTGGTAAGGCAGAAGTTCTAAACCGCCGTGAAATGCACTGGATGCGTATCGATAGATACTACAGCGCAGTAGAGCATGAGGCGAAAGATTATGCAACAATGGAAAATCCTGCTGAAAACCCTTCAGTAATTTTCCAGCCGATGCTTTGCCAGCACTGTAACCACGCTCCTTGCGAAACAGTATGCCCTGTAGCTGCAACAATGCACAGCTCTGAAGGTATCAACCAGATGGCGTATAACCGTTGTGTTGGTACACGTTATTGTGCTAACAACTGCCCTTATAAAGTACGTCGCTTCAACTGGTTTGCTTATGCAAACAATGATAAGTTCAACTTTAACGAGCCAATGAACAATGATCTTGGCAAGATGGTGTTGAACCCTGATGTTACGGTAAGAGCTAGAGGTGTTATGGAAAAATGCTCATTCTGTGTTCAGCGTGTGCAGCTAGGCAAACTAGAGGCTAAACGCGAAAACAGAAGACCTAAAGATGGTGAGATTGTAACAGCTTGTGCGCAGTCTTGCCCTACTGAAGCAATTATATTTGGTGATATGAAAGACTCTGAGAGCCGTATCTCTAAAATATTAGCGCGTCAGAATGGTGAGCGTGCATTCCACGTATTGGAAGAGCTTAACGTTCAGCCAAACGTAACTTACCTGACTAAAATTAGAAACTTAGCTTAAAATAAAATTTCGAGAGCGTTATGCAGCATGTATCTCCGATAAGAGAGCCTCTAGTAACGGGGGGTAAAACATACCACGACATCACCGAAGATGTCTGCAGACAAGTGGAGGCCAAACCCAACGCACGTTGGGCCGCTGCCCTTGCTGTATCGTTAGTCGGCTTAGCTATATTTATGTACTCCGTATACCGCACCTTATGGTTCGGTATAGGTGAGTGGGGATTAAATAAAACAGTAGGCTGGGCATGGGATATCACCAACTTCGTATGGTGGGTAGGTATTGGTCACGCCGGTACACTAATCTCAGCCATTCTATTACTGTTCCGCCAGAAGTGGAGAACTTCTATCAACCGTGCAGCTGAGGCGATGACAATTTTCGCCGTAATCTGTGCCGCTATGTTCCCTGTATTGCACATGGGACGCCCTTGGTTGGCATATTGGGTACTTCCGTTGCCAAACACGTTTGGTTCGCTTTGGGTTAACTTTAACTCGCCGCTACTTTGGGACGTATTTGCTATTTCAACGTATTTCTCTGTTTCTTTAGTATTCTGGTACATAGGTCTTATTCCTGACTTTGCTACCATCCGCGACAGAGCAACCGGCCCGATTGCAAGAAGAGCTTATTCAATCCTTTCATTCGGATGGACAGGTTCAGCTAAAGCATGGTCTCGTTACGAGACAGTATCTTTGATTCTTGCTGGTCTGGCAACACCACTTGTACTTTCTGTGCATACAATCGTATCCATGGACTTTGCAACATCGGTGATTCCAGGATGGCACACTACAATCTTCCCTCCATACTTCGTTGCAGGTGCGATTTTCTCCGGCTTTGCGATGGTATTAACCCTGATGATTATTACAAGAAAGACTTTCAAGCTGGAGCACTACATTACGCTAGAGCACGTGGAGTCGATGAACAAAGTAATTATCCTGACAGGTTCGATTGTAGGTGTAGCCTATACTACTGAGTTCTTCATTGCCTGGTACTCAGGTGTAGAATACGAGCAATATGCATTTATTAACCGTGCCTTCGGTCCTTACTGGTGGGCATACTGGTCAATGATGACATGTAACGTAATTACACCTCAGTTATTCTGGTTCAGAAAAATCAGAAGAAGCTTAACTGCTACTTTCATCATCTCAATATTTGTGAACATCGGTATGTGGTTCGAGAGATTCGTAATTATCGTTACCTCGCTACACAGAGACTACCTGCCATCATCTTGGGCAATGTTCTCTCCTACAAGCATTGATATTGGAGTTTACGTTGGTACAATCGGTCTGTTCTTTACGCTTTTCTTCTTATTTGCTAAGTTCTTCCCAGTAGTGAACATGGCAGAGGTAAAGGCAATCCTGAAGTCTTCTTCAGGAGTAACACACCACCCGCACAAAACCATGCACGGAACTGATAAGGATTTGAACACTAATACACATCACAGCAATGAATAAGAAATTTGTTCTAGGTATTTATGATGATGAAGATGTGCTGTTAACAGCCATTGAAAACATCCGCGCTGCCGGTACTAAGATTTACGATGTATTTTCACCATATCCTGTACACGGTATTGATGATGTATTAGGCATTAAGCGCTCAAGACTGCCGATTGTTGCCTTTTTCTGCGGTTTGTTCGGTACATCATTCGCTCTTTGGATGCAGATCTGGATGCTAGGTTTTGACTGGCCAATGATCATTGGTGGTAAACCTCACATTGCGATTCCATCTTTCATACCGGTAACGTTTGAGCTAACTGTACTTTGTGCAGCATTTGGTATGGTGATTACTTTCTTCATAGTTAGTAAGTTAAGACCCTCGCTTCGAGTAAACGTTTTCGATAAGCGTTCTACAGACGATAAGTTTGTAATGGCAATTGAAATCAAAGAAGGTGTTACTGATTTATCTGCTTTAAATAACCTGCTTCGCACAAACGGTGCTATCGAAGTTAACGAGAAGGAGGTAGTAAAATAATGAAAAGAATATCTAAAATAGGCCTGAGAGCCTCAGCTATACTTTTCTCATCTGCATTGGTTGTAGCCTGCAGTAATGAGCAAGATCCAGGTCTGGAATATGCGCCAGATATGTATCATTCAGTTCCACTTGACCCTTATTCTCAGGTAAAAGAGAATAAGTTTAACCCAGGCGGAATGAATATGCGTCAGCCTGCAGTAGGTACTGTAGCTCGTGGCAAGATGGGTTATAACTCTTATTTGTCTAAAGACGACGCTGAAACAGCAGGAGTTGAATTAACAAATCCATTAGCTGTTAGTTCAGTTAACTTGGAAGAAGGTAAAGTGCTTTATACACGCTTCTGTGCACCATGTCACGGTGAACAAGGCGATGGCCAGGGCTTAGTAGGGCAAAAATTCAAAGGTGTTCCTTCTTATACAGCTGGTCGTGTAGCAACACTACCTGCCGGGCATATTTATCATGTGATAGAAAATGGTAGAGGCCGTATGATGCCTCACGGCTCACAGGTTGACCCAACAGAGCGTTGGAAAATTGTAATGTATGTGCAGCAACTGCAGAAAGGAATTACCGATACAGGTGCTCCGTCTGACACAACTGGCACAGAAAACGGAACAGCTGCAGAAGCTGCTAACAACTAAGTCTAAGGCATAATTATTAAAGGATAATGACAGAAGAAAGACTCATCATTTCCAGAAAAACGAATAATAAGTTTTTCTTAATGATAGCTGTAGGTGTTGTATTACTTATAGCAGGCATAATCTTTATGGCCTCAGGCGTGGGAGCAGGTCATGGCGAAGGCCATGGTGAAGCTGCAGCAGCCGGTCATGAAGCGGCTTCTTGGTCAAAGAGGCTTTTTGTTAACCTGTGGTTGAACAACGTGTATTTCACAGGTATAGCAATTATTGGTATATTCTTCGTAGCAGTACAGTATGTTGCTTACGCAGGTTGGTCTGTTTTGATCAAGCGTATTCCGGAAGCACTTAGCTACTACCTTCCAGTAGGTGCGGTAGTTATGCTTTTGGTATTCCTTTTCGGAGGGCATGACATATTTCATTGGACTCATGAATATCTTTATGATGTAAATGATCCGCGTTACGACCCAATCATTGCAGGTAAGTCAGGGTATTTGAATACTCCTTTCTTCCTAATCAGAATGGTTGTATTCTTTGCGCTATGGATTCTATTCTTTAACTGGTTGAGAAGAAACTCTATAAACGAAGATATTCACGGAGGTACATCATACTATCATAAGAGCATTCGTATTTCAGCCATGTTCCTTGTTGTATTTGGTGTGTCATCTTCAGTTGCTGCATGGGACTGGGTTTTATCAATAGATACACACTGGTTCTCTACAATGTTTGGTTGGTATGTATTTGCCAGCTGGTTTGTATCTGGTTTAGCTGCTACAACATTAACTGTTATCATTCTAAAGCAGAATGGCTACTTGAAGCATGTAAATGCGAACCACCTTCACGATTTAGGTAAATTCGTATTTGCTTTCTCAATCTTCTGGACTTATGTATGGTTCTCTCAGTTCATGCTGATCTGGTATGCAAACATTCCAGAAGAATCTATCTATTTCTTAGAGAGATTGGGTGGTAATGAAGGCAAGTATACCTGGATATTCTTCTTTAATTTAGTGATAAACTTTGCCTTCCCGTTCCTTGTTTTGATGACAAGAGATGCGAAACGTCAGATGATCATGTTAAAGATTGTTACTATAGCAATTCTCATCGGTCACTGGTTTGACTTCTACCTTATGATGATGCCTGGTACAATGCGTGCCGATGCAGGTATAGGGTTTATTGAAATTGGTACTGCTCTGATTTTCTTAGGGGTGTTCCTGGTAACTTTTACAAAGGGTTTAACCAAAGCATCTTTAGTACCGGTAAACCACCCGTTCCTGGAGGAAAGTGTTCACCATCATGTTTAGAGACTATACTAAAAGCGTTATATAATGATTACGATCGCCATAGGTTTATCCATAATTTTATTATTCGTTATCCTGTTCTTATTGTTCAGGATAGGTACGCTAGCCTCTATTTTCAGAGGATCATCTCAGCGTGCTGTTGGTACAACGAAGACTAGTAACCGCGTAAACAGTACACTATTCCTTTTATTCCTGGTTATAGGAGGTGCAGCATTCATCTGGTCTTTTGCAGATGCATGGGATGATATGAACCTGCCATTAGCCTCTGTGCATGGTGCCTGGACAGACAATTTGTTCTGGACAACGATGATAGTTATTGGCATCGTGTTCGTGATTACTCAAATCTTACTGTTCGTATACTCTTACAAATACCAGCACAAAGACGACAAACGTGCTTATTACTATCCGCACAACAACAAGCTAGAAATCGTTTGGACTATGATTCCTGCAGTAGTGATGGCTCTTTTAGTTTTTGGCGGCTGGAAAACATGGACTAAGATTACTAGTGCCGCTCCAGAAGATGCGGTAGTGATTGAAGTTATGGGTAAGCAGTTTAACTGGATGGTACGCTATCCCGGTGCTGACGGCAAATTAGGTGTAGCTAAGCACACATTGATTGACGCTACAAACGAATTTGGTATTGATTTCACCGATCAGAATGCGATGGATGATTTCATGCCAATGGAGATTCACGTACCTAAAGGCCAGCCTGTTTTATTCAAAATTCGCTCAAGAGACGTTATTCATAGTGTTTTCTTGCCTCACTTCCGTGTTAAAATGGATGCTGTACCAGGTATGCCTACCAAGTTCTGGTTTGTACCATCTAAAACAACAGATGAAATGCGTAGCGAGACTGGAAACCCTGACTTTAAGTATGAGTTAGCTTGTACTGAAATTTGTGGTCGTGGTCACTTTGCAATGCGTTATATCTTAGTAGTTGATGAGCCTGAAGATTATGAGGCTTGGTTGGCAAAGCAAACTCCGTTCGCAGAGCAGAATCCTGAGGTAGTAGCTAAATTCTCTTCTTCAAGCCAACAAGTTGTAGCTGAAAACAAGACAGAGGGTAAAGCTGAAGAGGTTAAATCAGAATTGTAGCAATTAAAACTTTTGAAAATGTCTAGTACAGATATCTCTATCCATAAAGATGTTCATCATGCACACGACGAGCATGATCATCATCACGATCAGAACTTCATTGAGAAGTACATCTTTAGCCAAGACCATAAAGTAATTGCCAAACAATTCTTGTTTGGCGGTATTTTCTGGGCTTTTATAGGTGGTTTTTTATCTATTATCTTCCGCTTACAGTTAGGTTGGCCTGAGGCTACCTTCACTTTCCTGGAGCCAATTCTAGGAGGATGGATTGAAAACGGTAAACTTGACCCTGAATTTTACCTTGCCTTGGTTACCATGCACGGTACCATCATGGTATTCTTTGTACTTACAGCAGGTCTAAGCGGTACGTTTGCCAACTTCCTTATTCCACTACAGATCGGAGCAAGAGATATGGCTTCTGGTTTCATGAACATGCTGTCATTCTGGATTTTCTTCCTGGCTAGTGTGATTATGTTCTGGTCTCTGTTTTTAGAAACAGGCCCTGCAGGTGGTGGATGGACAGTTTACCCTCCGCTAAGTGCGTTGCCACAAGCGATCAAAGGTTCTGCTTCGGGTATGACGATGTGGCTGATTTCAATGGCATTGTTCATTGTATCTCAGTTGCTTGCTGGTGTTAACTATATCACCACTATCATCAACCTGAGAACAAAGGGTATGTCTATGACGAAGCTTCCGCTTACAGTATGGGCTTTGTTCTTTACAGCTATACTAGGCTTACTATCATTCCCTGTATTGTTCTCTGCTGCTTTATTATTGATCTTCGACAGAAGCTTCGGTACGAGCTTCTACTTATCAGATATTTATATAGCTGGTGAGGCTTTAACAAACACAGGTGGTAGCCCAATCTTGTTCCAACACTTGTTCTGGTTCCTTGGCCACCCGGAAGTATACATCGTGATTCTACCTGCCTTCGGCCTGGTGTCAGAAGTAATTGCAACAAATTCACGTAAGCCTATTTTCGGTTACAGAGCCATGATCGGTTCTATGATCGGTATTGCTGTACTGTCGTTCGTTGTTTGGGCTCACCACATGTTCGTAACAGGTATGAACCCTTTCCTTGGATCCGTGTTCATGTTCCTGACATTGATTATTGCGGTACCATCTGCGGTTAAAGTGTTCAACTGGATTGCAACACTATGGAGAGGTAACATCCGATTCTCTACAGGAATGCTTTTTGCCATCGGATTCGTATCATTGTTTATATCAGGTGGCTTAACAGGTATTATACTTGGTAACTCTGCTCTTGATATTCAGTTACACGATACATACTTTGTTGTTGCTCACTTCCACCTTGTAATGGGTGCTGCTGCCTTCTTCGGTATGTTCTGCGGTGTTTATCATTGGTTCCCTAAAATGTTTGGCCGTATGATGGATGAAAAGCTTGGCGCTGTTCACTTCTGGGCTACATTTATTGCGGTTTACCTGGTATTTATGCCAATGCACTACATCGGTATAGCTGGTTTCCCTAGAAGATACTATAACTGGACAGGATTTGAAACATTTAACATATTTACTGATCTAAACACTTTTATCAGTTTAGCAGCCATTATTGGTTTCACAGCTCAGTTTATATTCTTGTTCAACTTCCTGTACAGCATCTTTAAAGGTCGTAGAGCAACAGAAAACCCTTGGCATTCAAATACTTTGGAGTGGACTACTCCTGTATTGCCAGGACACGGCAACTGGCCAGGTGAAATACCTACAGTTTACAGATGGCCTTATGATTACAGTAAGCCAGGTGCTCCTGAAGACTTTATTCCACAACACGTACCTTTCTCTGCTACGCAGTCTTCAAATCTGCCAAACGAGAAAGATTTAGAATAAGCTATTAATGGCTAGTAAATCTTTTCATAAAAGGTTTAAAACTATAGGAGTAATTACAGTTATCGCTGTATACTTTCTAATATTAGTCGGAGGAATCGTTCGCAGTACGGGTTCTGGTATGGGTTGCCCAGACTGGCCAAAGTGCTTCGGCAGTTGGGTTCCTCCGACTGATGTTAGCCAACTCCCAGAAGATTATCTTGAAGTTTATAAGGAGAAGCGTATAGAGAAGAACCGGAAGTTAGCTGGGTTTTTAGATAACATCGGTTTTGATGACGTTTCAGCCTATATTTTTTCACACCCGAGTCAGTACATTGAAACAGAATTCAATGTAACCAAAACCTGGATCGAATACATTAACCGGCTGGTTGGTGTGGTAATAGGCTTCCTTATATTTCTGACAGTAATTTATGCAATCCCATACCTAAAGGAAGATAAAGCTGTTTTTTATCTCGCATTAGGCAGTTTTATACTTGTCGGTATTCAAGGTTGGTTAGGCTCTATAGTAGTATCTACTAATCTTTTGCCAGTAACAATTACCATACATATGGCGCTTGCGCTTGTATTAGTTGCTCTGCTGCAATACGCGATTACTAGACCAAATGGGAAAAGCCTCAGCGGCAACTTAAACTACAGTAGTAAGATTAATTTTTACTTATGGTTAGTTGCTGGTACAACATTTATACAAATATTAATTGGAACACAGGTAAGGGAAGAAATTGATCTTATCGCATTTGCAATGAATGGTCAAAGCCGGGAATTGTGGGTTGATGAATTAGGCAGTAGTTTTTATGTTCATCGTACGTTCTCAATTCTAATTTTAGCACTACATGCATATTTGGCTTATATGCTCTATAAATTAGAAAATAAAGCTTTATCAAAACTTACTTCTGTAATGCTTATCTTAGTTGGAGCAGAAGTGGCTTTAGGTGTAATTATGGCATATTTTGCAATACCACCAGTACTACAACCTTTACACCTTACATTTGCGGCACTACTATTCGGCGTGCAGTTTCAGTTACTTTTAATTTACTTTTACGCTTCTAAAAAGGCGGCTCATACAACGGTAGCGGTTTCTTAATGATGCAAATTCATTCTTCAGAATCGCTTTCGTTACCCCTGCTTATGGCACACAAAGCATCTGCATATTTTAAGCTCCTAAAATTTAGACTTAGCTTTACAGTAGCTTTCTCTAGTGCAATCGGTTATATACTCGGATATCCGGGTGCTTCATACCTAAGTATAGCTTTGGTTATGCTAGGAGGACTATTAGTAACAGGTTCTGCTAATATTATAAACCAGATTCTAGAGAAGGACCTAGACAAGTTAATGAAGCGTACTGCCAAGCGGCCATTGCCAACAGGCCAGTTAAGCGTAACAGAGGCAGTAGTATTTTGTGTGGTACTAGGTGTGGCAGGTACAGCCCTGCTTGGTTTCTATTTTAACGGACTTGCTGCTGCACTTTCATTGTTGTCCCTAGTTTTATATGGTTTCATTTACACGCCATTAAAACGGATAAATCCCATTTGTGTATTTGTTGGGGCGATACCAGGTGCTATGCCTCCTTTGATAGGTTGGGTTGCAGCTTCAGGATCATTGGACGTAGAGGCTATCATCTTATTTGGAATTCAATTCTTCTGGCAGTTTCCTCATTTTTGGGCAATAGCATGGGTGCTTGATGATGATTATAAGAAGGCTGGATTTAAGATGTTGCCGACAGCCGGAGGTAAAGATCTTAAAACAGCTGTACAGATAATGATCTATACCCTGATGCTGATTCCGTTGAGTCTTTTGCCGTTGCAGTTTGGCATGACAGGTGCAACTTCAGCAATGATAGCTGTTGTATGTGGTGTGCTGTTTTTAGCCCAAACATTTTATCTGATGCGTACCTGCACTAAAAAGGCTGCCATGAATATAATGTTTGGTTCATTTTTATATTTGCCGATTGTGCAGATAGCATTTGTTTTAGATAAAGTTAATCTATGATCATGGTTGATAATAGAATAGAAAATACTGATACAGCTTCCGGTGTACACCCATTAAAGTTTTCGCTGTGGTTGATTATCATTAGTATTATTATGATGTTTGCAGCCTTTACAAGCGCCTACATTGTAAGAAGGGAGGAAGGAAACTGGCTCGAGTTTGAATTGCCGACTATACTCTTAATTAATACTGCTATTATTATTTTGAGTAGTGTATCCATGCAATGGGCATACAATTCAGCTAAGAAAGATAACCTCAAATCTGTTAAGATTGGTTTAATAGCTACTTTTCTGTTAGGTGTCGCCTTCTTATTTGGGCAGTGGAATGGCTGGGCTCAATTAGTACAAGATAATATTTATTTTGGCGGGTCATCAAGTAACCCTTCAGGATCATTCTTGTATGTATTAACAGGAGTTCATGGTTTTCACTTGATTACAGGACTTGTATTTGTTCTTTTAACTTTGATAGGAAGTTTAAAATATAAAGTTCATTCTAAAAATTTATTGCGTATACAGTTGTGTACTATATATTGGCACTTTTTAGGAGGACTTTGGCTATATTTGTACATATTCTTAAGAATTAATCACTAAACACATTTTTTTCATTATATAAACTATGTCTACTTCAACTACGCTGGAAGCACCTAAATCTGGTACATGGGACGGTGGGAATGAGCCGTTAAAGGCGAGCTACGGAAAACTAATGATGTGGTTTTTCCTGCTATCTGATGCATTTACATTTGGTGCTTTTCTAATCGTTTACGGTTTATCACGCCATAAGCATTTGCCTTATACAGGAGAGCCAGAAGCATTTACTTTCTCTACTGAGTACTGGCCTATACCTGAAAAAGTATTCAATGCTTTTCCTGGCTTGCATGGTATGGACCTGCCTCTTGCTTTCGTGGCTTTGATGACCATGATTCTTATCTTAAGTTCAGTAACAATGGTGTTAGCTGTAGAAGCAGGACACCGTATGGATAAGAACGATGTGCAGAAGTGGTTACTTTGGACAATTTTATTTGGTGCAACGTTCTTAGGTTGCCAGGCATGGGAGTGGGCTCACTTTATAACTGGTACCGATGAAGGCATGTTGTTAGCTGATGGTACTCGTGTATTTGGAGCAAACTTGACAGTCAACCAATATGGTCCGCCTTTGTTTGCTGATTTATTCTTCTTTATAACGGGTTTCCACGGTACACACGTGTTTTCAGGTGTAGTACTTTTGCTAATGATCTTCATCAACACAGTTAATGGTGTTTACCATAAACGAGGTCATTACGAAATGGTAGAAAAAGTTGGTTTATACTGGCACTTTGTAGACCTTGTGTGGGTATTTGTATTTACCTTCTTCTACCTAATCTAATAAAGCATAACGTATAATATAAACTGTAATAGATGCCTGCTTCAGCAAGGCTAATAAACAGAACAAAATATGGCAACGCATCACGATCACGATCTTCCGGCAGGAGAAATTCCAAAGCCACAGACTAAAGCAATCTGGAAGACATTTTTTATTCTTGTAGCCTTAACGGCAGTAGAATTCTTGTTTGCCTTTACTATGGATGCAGGCACGCTACGTAATTCTATCTTCATTATCCTGACAATTTTCAAAGCTTTTTATATTGTTGCTGAGTTTATGCACTTGAAGCATGAAGCAAAAGCACTTATATGGTCTGTCCTTTTACCGATGGCATTAGTTGCCTGGTTAATGGTTGCTTTGATTTCAGAAGGAAGTTATTACTTCGAGTCGGTTACTAATTACTTTAGATAAATTTTCTTAATATGAGTAATTTAAAGGCACTAGTGTTAGGTCTCCTACTACTAGTGCCTATTTTCATTTTTATATTCATTACTACATTCGGGGAGCATCATTTCTCTTTAAGAACTTACTTCCCGGTAGTTGATGATGCAGGAGAAGTAATGTATGATGCTAAAGGCGATACTATCTTTCGTACCGTACCAGACTTTACCTTAACTTCTCAGCAGGGCAAAGCATTTTCTCAGTCTGAGGACCTGTCTGATAAAATTTATGTCGTTGACTTCTTTTTTGCTACCTGCCCGGGCATTTGTAAAAAAATGTCTTCGCAGATGACGCGTGTGCAGGAGGCTTACCGTGACAACCCTGCGATTAAATTGGTTTCCATTACAATCAATCCAGAACATGATTCTGTAGCTGTTCTGCAAAACTATGCAGATAAGTATAATGCAGATCCTGCTAAGTGGCACTTCTTAACTGGCCCCAGAGAGGAAATTTACAGTTTAGCTTCTGACGGATTTTTCTTGCCAGTAGTACAGGTTCCAGGGCAGCAGGATTTTATACACAGCGAGAAATTTATGCTAGTGGATAAAGAAAACCGTGTAAGAGGAATCTATGATGGGACTGACTACGAGGATGTGGATAGACTTATACTTGAAATAAACGTGTTACTGGATGAATACAGTAAAAACAAATAACGATTCGGCTACTACAGCGCAAGACAGACGTTTCTTAACTCTGATTGCGGTTTTATCTGTAGCGATACCAGTAGTAGTAGCTATACTTTTCTATATGCCTAAGTCAGGGGAAAGCACCGTAGATGTTTCCTTTTTGCCTACCTTACATGCTATTTTAAATTCATGTACAGCTATTGCGCTGGTAATAGGTTATGTCAACGTCAAGCGTCAAAATATCAAAGTACATAGAGGAGCTATGCTTACTGCATTTGGTCTTTCCTCTATTTTCCTGGTTTCTTATGTCACCTATCATTTTTTAGGTGAACGTACCATTTATGGTGGAGAAGGTTTGCTAAAGTATATCTACTACTTTATACTTTTAACACACATTGTACTGGCTGTTGTTATTGTTCCGCTTGTATTGCTGTCAGTATACTATGGCATAACAAACCAATTAGCTAAGCATCGCCGCATCTCGCGCTGGACTTTCCCGATATGGCTTTACGTCGCCATTACTGGCGTACTTGTGTATCTGTTGATTTCACCGTATTATACTTGAAACCTGTACATTAACTTAGATGTTAAAATGTGATGAAGGGTAATTTAAATAAAATTTTCGCATTAACACTTCTGGTGTTATCTCTTAGCTTGTTTACCACTAATGCTTATAGCCAATGTGCTATGTGCCGTGCTACAGTTGAGTCTAATGTAGGTACAGGGAGTAAAGACCCAGAATCTGAGGTTGGCTCCGGCTTAAACACCGGTATACTTTACCTTATGGTTGTACCATACATATTGATTGGAACGGTAGGGTTTCTGTGGTATAAGAGCAATAAGAAAAAGAAGAATGCCCAAGCCTAATCAATTAGGCGCAATTATTGCTTGTAAGTGCCCACGGTGCAGGCAGGGTGATGTTTTTAGCCATGCTGCCATGAACCTACGCAAGTTTGACGCCATGCACAAAACCTGCCCTGTTTGTGGTTTGTACTATGAAACGGAAGTGGGTTTGTTCTGGGGATCGATGTACATCAGTTATGGCTTTTCAGTTGGGATTGTTGTGTTAGTGGGGCTTATACTTTATTTCCTTGCTAATGATCCTCCAACGTGGGTATATATGAGCGTTGTGGGCGCAGTTGTGTTTTTTACAACACCATTGCTATTTAGGTATGCGCGTATACTTATGCTATACTTTTTTGCTGGAGTAGAATACAATTCTAATTATAGCAAGCGCTAATTTCCACTTAAATCCATAGGGGTTATCTTGCGTTTTACTTAAATTCGTAGATAAAGCACAACTGTGAAGCAGAAGGTAACCCCTTTAATTTTATTCTTTCTAGCTGTCCTCAGCTTTTTAGCTGCAACAGCTCTTCATTTCAATTTTCCTAGAGTAGGCGCTCAGCCAGCTATCCAGGAACAGTTGGCTGCCGTTTCGGCACGTACACAGCAGAATATCCTTAAAGCCAAAGCAGAAGCTGAAGGAGTGGCACAGCACCTCCTGAATGATGATATCTCCTTTACCAACCTTTTGCAAGAGGCAGTTTATCCCACTTTCATTTATAAAAACAATCAACTTGTATTCTGGTCAGATCACACGCTGGTACCTGACCTGGACATCACCAATACAATAAAGCAGGTAACTACCGTGCGCAGCAAGTATGGTGTTTTTATAGTGGTGCCGCACAATGTTAACAGCTATGATGTTTATGTATGTGTGCCATTACAAGTTAACGAAAGTTCTAAGGTTTTAGCACTTAAGTATACACAAGATAATAACATACTTGAAGGCATTAAAGCCACTTTGGAGCTTGATGCCGGCAAAAAGATGCCAGCTGTTTATTCCGCTGATAAGAAATACCTTTTTGGGTTAGATTTTGTTAGAGAGAATAAACAAAACCAGAATGAGGGGCTGAAGCTGTTTTTGCTCCTGGCTGGTTCTGTACTGTTTATACTTGCTAGCTTTGCTTTGGCGCTTAATTATATAGCAGCTGACAAGCACAATAGGGGGGTAGTCAGTTTCCTGCTTTTGCTCATAAGCTTCAGGTTTTTGTTACTGGTGTTAGAGCTGCCCTTTTCTATTGCGGAGATAGGACTTTTTGACCCCAAATTATATGCAGCATCTTTTTGGTCTCCGTCAGTAGGCGATCTGGCCCTTAACATGCTTTTGCTTGTAACTGTAGCCGGAGCAGGTTTATACTTGTTTAAGCGGAACAGAGTTATTGCGCAGCTCCATGCGCTAACACAAAAGCAGGTTAAACAATACTTAATTGTAGCGATACTCATTTTTTACCTTCTGCTGGTTGTGTTGTACAGGTTCTACCATGGGCTGTACCATAATTCTCCTCTTGTACTAGACATAACACAGTCACTTAGTTTCACAAAGTATAAGCTCATCATTTACGGCGTTATGGTGATACACACCATCGCCATCGCGCTATTTACCTATATAATAAGTTCGGCGGTGCTGGTGCTGCTGCAGCGTGTAAGTAAATTATGGCCATATAAAGTGTTGTTGCTTGTTACCGCGGTGCTATTTACGCTAACGGCAGTTTTCCAACTGCAATTTTATGCAGCTATACTTGCAGGTACCTTTTTTTGGGTAATAGTTGCGATAGCTGCTCAAAACAGCAAAGCAATAAGCCTTCCTTATAAAACGTATCTTTTCTTTTTCCTGGTGATAATGGTGAGCGCAATTGTTGGTGCTTTTGCCCTGTTTAATCATTACCAGGAGGAGGTAAAGGTGTACAAGCAAAAGTTTGCGACCAACCTTTTGCAGGATAATGATGTGCTCGGGGAGTATTTGCTGGAAGAGGTTTCTTTTAAGATTGCGAAAGATGCTTTTATCAGAAGCAAAATGATGGGGCCTTACATTGATGCTGGTTTTATCAAACGCAAAATATCAAAACAGTACCTGCAGGAGTATTTTAACAAGTATGAGACAAACGTACTTTTATTTGATAGTGAAGGCCGCACACTAGAGAGTGCCGACACCACAGCAGCAACGCTACAAGAACTACTCTTAAAGTATAACACGCCTCAAACGAGAACAGAAAGGCCAAATCTGTTCCTGGTTAAAGACCCAAGCAGGTATAATGCCCGCACTTATTTTAAAGTTATCAATATACCAATCAGCCAATATCTGAAAGGCACTATCGTTTTGCAGCTTACCCTCAAGCGCCTGTTGCCGCACAGCCTGGTGCCGGAGCTTCTCAAAGATCAACACCATAGCCAACCTTTCCGGATGGATATGCTGAGCTACGCGATTTATGAAGGAATGACCCTTAGCTACAGCGAAGGAGAGTATGACTATGCTACCAATTTTAATCCGGAGCATATTGGCCATACACAGTTTTATAATGATGGGCATAACCAGGGCAATTATCACCATTTAGGCGTAAAAGATGATAGGGGGCATACACTTGTTATCACCACAGAGAAGTATGGCTTAACAGAAATACTTTCAAATTTTTCATTCCTGTTCCTGACCTATACCGCGAGCCTTATACTTTTAGGCTTCCTGTTCCTGGTGATACAGCGCAGGCGCATCAGGGAGTTTAGCCCGAACTTCAGCACGAAAATCCAGATCTTCCTGAACTTTGGTATACTGCTGCCTTTGCTTTTGGTAAGTGTTACTACGGCAGGCTTGGTTACGGCATCTTACAAAAAGGATTTGATGACTACCTATGAGCAACGCGGAGAGTCCATCCAGGAAAATCTTTCTCAGGTGTTAAACAACAGGCTATTGAGCCGAAACAGAGCACTCGGTAATAAAATCAACGAAATAGCGGCCTTGTCGGAGGCCGATATAAATTTGTATGACCGAAACGGAAAGTTAATAGTTACCAGCCAGCCATTTATTTTTGAAGCGGGCTTGCTGTCTGATTTGGTTAATCCGAAGGCTTTTGCAGCCATTTCTGAAAAGCAGGCGCTGCGTGTGCTATTAGAAGAGCAAGCAGGAGACATGACTTTTAATGCGGTATACTTGCCGCTGCGCAGCGAGGCAAACCCTAACGATCTGCTAGGCTTTATCGGCATACCTTTCTTTGATTCAGAAAAAGAGCTGGACCTGAAGCTCATTGAATTAATCACAACAACCATGAACATCTTCACCGTGATGTTTATCATGTTTATGATGCTCACCTTCTTTGCATCTCGTGCCTTAACCGTACCGCTGCGCATGCTGGCAGAAAAACTAAAGCGCACATCGCTTACAGGTAAAAATGAGATGCTGGCCTATGAAGGTGCCGACGAAATTGGCATGTTGGTAAATGAGTATAACCGCATGCTCTTAACGCTGGAGCAGAACAAAGAAGAACTGGCCATGCAGGAGAAAGAAGCGGCTTGGCGTGAGATGGCAAGGCAGGTAGCCCATGAAATTAAAAACCCGCTGACCCCGATGAAGCTTTCCCTGCAGTACCTGCAGAAGGCAATTGCAGAGAAAAAGCCGAACACGGAGCAGCTGATTGATAAAATTTCGCACACGCTGATAACACAGATCAACATTTTAAGCGACATTGCCACATCGTTCTCTAGTTTTACCTCTATGCCGGAGCCAAAGCAGGAGCGCATTGATGTGGCGGCCACTTTACGGAAATCCGCGGACCTGCATAAAGACCCCGCAACTGCTATAGTAGAAACTAAAGTTGGGCAAAAAGAAGTTATAGTGGTGGCAGATGAAAGCTTAATGGTTCGCACCTTTAACAATTTGCTGTTAAACGCTATACAAGCCGTGCCTACTACCCGAAAGCCGCACATCAAAATAACATTGGAAGAACAAGCTGATAGCAAGGTGCTTATTTCTATTAGAGATAATGGCAACGGCATACCGGAAGATATCAGGGGGAAAGTATTTATACCAAATTTTAGCACCAAGTATACCGGCTCTGGTATTGGTCTGGCTGTAGCTAAAAGAGGAATTGAGAACGCAGGAGGCCAGATATGGTTTGAAACGGAAGAGGGGAGAGGCACGACGTTTTATATTTCTTTACCGCTAGCCGAAGTATGAGGGTAAAGAGGCTATACTTGCTTTTGCTGTTGTTCTGGCTTTGCTATCCGCTTGTAGCTCAAACTTCTTTCAATAACCAGCGCTGCAAATGGTTGCCTGTATCAGGAGAGGCTGTTATACTTGATTCTCTCTCCGTTGACTTAAGCACTATCACCTTGGTGCATCCGCAAAAGGAGCAGTTTACTTTTGACTATAGTTTCAGCACACACGAATTTAAGTTTACCCACTTTCCTGCACCCGACTCAGTTCTTATTGACCGTGTTGGCACTAAAATACCCGCCCCTGATTCTGTACTTGTTTGTTATAGGGTGATGCCGCTTAACCTGAGTAAGCCAGCATTTAAGCGCGATATCACAAAACTGGAGCTAAACCCTTTCCAGCGTGGCGTGTACCAAGAGGATATCAGTACCAAGGAAGAAATCTTTAAAACACCAGGCCTTAATAAAACAGGAAGTATATCTCGGGGAATTTCGTTTGGCAACACGCAAAGTGTGTTTGTAAACTCAGCGCTGAACCTGCAGCTGGATGGCAAACTTACTGATGATATAAGTATAACGGCAGCTATTACAGATCAGAATATACCTTTTCAGCCGGAAGGCAATACGCAGCAGTTGCAGGAATTCGACAAAGTATACATTACGCTTAATCACAAGCAATGGCAACTGACAGCGGGTGATGTGGTGCTGCGAAATAAGCCTTCATACTTTCTGCAATACTATAAAAACGTGCAAGGGGGTGCCTTCGAGACTATATTCGGGAAAACGCTTGAACGGCAGGGGATAACTGCGGTGGCAGCCTCTGTATCAAAGGGTAAGTTTGCCTCGCAGGTGGTGGAAACGCAGGAAGGGGTGCTTGGGCCGTATCGTTTAAGAGGCCCTAACAATGAGCGCTTTATTATAGTGCTGGCAAACTCTGAGCGTGTTTTCTTGGATGGCAGATTGCTTACGCGCGGCTACGATTACGATTATGTGATAGATTACAATCAGGCAGAGATAACTTTTACAACGCGGCATGTGATTACCCGCAACACCCGCATAAGAGTTGATTTTGAATACTCGGACCAGAATTACAGCCGTGGCATTTATACCGCCAACCATTACCAGAGCTTAGGCAAGCTAAAATTGTACGGCAACTACTACAACGAGTCGGATAACCCGAATAACCTTATAAACCTGGACTTGCAGGACGAGCAAAAGCGCTTGTTGGCAAGTATAGGCGATAGCCTTAACCTGGCTGTTACACCGGGTGCCGATAGTGTGGCTTTTGACCCAAGCCAAGTGTTATACATGCGGCGCGACACACTTTACAACGGCGGCCAAAGTATGGCAACCGTTTACGTTTACAGTACCAATCCGGCAACAGCTTATTACAACGTACGCTTTACCGAAGTCGGACTAAACCAAGGTGATTATGTGGTATCGAGTGATGCCGTAAACGGAAGGGTATATCGCTGGGTTGCTCCTGTAAATGGTGTACCTGCAGGTAACTACGCGCCGGTAAGGGTGCTGCCAACCCCTCGTAAAAAACAGCTGATGACCTTTGGCGGTAGCTACGAAATACAAAAAGGAATAAGTGTTTTTGCGGAAGGTGCCGCCTCCGAAAACGATCTCAACCGGTTTTCGGACCTTGACGCAGACGACGACAAAGGCAAAGCGATTAGGGTAGGCTATACAGTACAAGAAAAGCAGGTAGAGCTGTTGGGCAAGTATAAACTTAACAGCACGCTTAACTACGAGTACACCGACAAGAACTTTAGCCCTATAGACAGGTATCGGCCCATAGAGTTTGACCGAGACTGGAGTTTGCAGCTAAACGCTGATCAGGCAGAAGACCATATCCTTAATTTTTCGGTTGGTGCAGTACAGGATGCAGCAAATTTTTTTAATTACCGCATAAGCCGCCGTCACCGCGAAGAACAGCTGGATGGGGTACAGCATTACCTCGATGCCTGGAAAAAGTTAGGGCGCTTAGAACTGCGAAACAACTTTTTTATACTTAACAGCGAGCAGGGAGAGCGTGCATCGGAGTGGTATAGAGGTGATGTAGGTGTAAAGTATAATACAGGCAAGTTTGCGCCCGGGTATGTATACCGCTTCGATAAAAACAGGCTAATAGCCTTGGGCACCGATTCTGTAACAGGCTCAGCTATGTACTTTGAAGAGCACCAGGTATATGTGGAGACTGCAGATTCTGCACGCTCCAGGTTCAGGGTAGATTACAGCCACCGTAAAGACTTAAGGCCAACCGGCAATGGAGATTTAGGCCTGCCAGAGATAGGGCAGACGTATAATGCTATACTTCAGACAATATTAGGTCCGGAAAGTGACTTAGCTGTGCAGGCAACTTATCGTAAACTGGAACACGAAATCGCTAAAGATGAAGAAACGGTGCAGTCACGGATAGATTGGAATGCTGGCTTTTTGGACGGAAGCTTCAGATCAGAAATGACTTATGCGGTAGGCACAGGCCGGGAGTTGAAGCGTGTTTTTATTTTCAGGGAAACATTGCCCGGGCAGGGCACGCATTACCTGCGCGACGGTGGAAACCCAAACGACTTAAACGATTACCTGGAAGCCCAGGCAGTTGACCAGCAGCGGTACATCAAAATCTTTCTTCCTACGGATGAGTATATCAACGCCTATACTAACCGCTTTACTTACCGCCTGAACACAAATACACCACGCAGCTGGCGAAGCCAAAAGGGCATTAAGGGCTTGGCTTCCAAATTTTCGATGCTCAGCTTTGTGAGTATTGATAAAAAGACCACCGACAGCGATTTAGGCAATAGGTTTAATCCTTTTAGTGAGGATTTCGAGGATGAGTTCCTGATATCGATGGCGAAATCGCTGCGCAATACTTTATACTATAATCGCAGTAACCCACAGTATGGCGTGGAGTATACGGTGCAGCAAAACCAACAGAAGTCGCTTTTAGCTAACGGCACAGAAACGCGCAACGTAAGCAGCCACCAATTAACAGGCAGGTTAAATTTAAACGAGGTGCTAAGCACACAGCTAAGAGTTGTGCAGGCCATCCGGGAAAATCAGTCAAACTTCTTAAGCTCTAAAAACTTTCGGATTAAATCGCAGGAGCTAACACCGGAACTTTCTTATCAGCCTAACACACGGCTAAGATTTACAGGCACCTACCAACTTGCTCTGCGCGAAAATGAATTTGCCCCAGTAGATGACAAACAGGAGGGAACATTTAATGAATTAGGTCTTGAGGCCAAGCTAAGCCAGGTAAGTAAGCGTACTGTTACAGGCAATTTCAGGTTCGTGAACATTGATTACTCCGGAGAACCGAACTCTTTTGTTGGCTACGAAATTCTTAATGCGCTGCGCCCTGGCAATAACCTTACCTGGTCGTTTAACCTGCAGCAGCGCCTGAGTAACGGGCTTAATATTTCGCTTAACTATGATGGCCGTAAAGCCAACAAGGTGGGCGCGGTGCATACAGGTAGAACGCAGGTGGCTGTTTTGTTCTAAAAAAGGGAGGGAGCAAATGAATGCTTCCTCCCTTTTAGCTTTTGGTAATTTTTAGTTAGGGCTTTTGCTTCTCTATTTTGCTGTGCGCAGGCAAGTACATAGGCAAGGCAGCAGAGCCATACCACGGGTAAAGCTCCACCTCAAAGATCTTCGCCTTTACAGCCGGGTCAGTTTCTACAAGCTTTCGTGCTTCTTCTACTGTTTGTACATCAAGTATAAAAATGCCACGGTATGCCTTGTCGTTTTTGCCTAGTGGGCCTGCAACAACTAATTTTCCTTCTTTTGCCAACCTGCCAATATTTTCCATGTGGCCCCGGAAGTATGCGTTAAGTTTTTCTTTATCTGTGGTGGTGTTGGAGCCTGTTTTAAGTATAGCCAGCACATATTGCTTCATGCCATAATCATCAGCACCCAACGAGTCGGCTAAAGGTTTGTTGTAAGTTGGGTTTTGTACCTGGGCGTTAGCTGTAAAACTAAAACAACAAAGTATAGCAAGGGCTAAAATGTATTTCATCCGTTTAAAGTAAGCTGTTTTTAAATAAATAGATACGTTAAGATACAGCATCAAATGAAAAGAGCAAGTATAGATGCGAAACTATACTTGCTCTTTATTTAATTAGAAAATCATTTAAAGAAATATCTATCAATCTGTGGTTATGATTAATAGTATTTACCAGTCATCAGGTAATTCTGAACATAGTCTCTTACACCCTCTTCTAAAGTATAAAAAGGCTTGTCATACCCCACGGAGCGGAGCTTGTTCATGTTAGCCTCTGTAAAATACTGGTAGTTGTCGCGCAGATTCTCCGGAGTATCCATAAAGTCGATGTTTGGGGCAACACCCATGGCATCAAACGTATTTAGGGCCAATGCCAAAAATGTGCGGGCATTTCCTGAGCCTAAGTTGTAAATACCGGAATCTTTGCGGTGGTGCATCAGGAACATGCATACTTCTACCACGTCCTTTACATAAACAAAGTCGCGCATCTGCTCACCATCTGCATAGTCTGGGTTGTGCGAACGGAACAGCTTCATGCTGCCTTTTTCTTTTATTTGGTTGTAGGCATGGAAAATAACAGAAGCCATCTTGCCCTTGTGGTATTCATTAGGGCCGTAAACATTAAAGAACTTCAGTCCGGCCCAGAAAAATGGTTTTGCAGTTTGCTCTAAAGCCCAAATATCGAAATCGTTTTTAGAGTCGCCGTAGGGGTTAAGCGGCTTCAGAAGCGGAATAGTAGCCTCGTTATCGTCGTAGCCTAACGTACCCGAGCCGTAAGTAGCCGCCGAAGAAGCATATACCAGCGGAATCTGGTATTCGCAGCAGGCATTCCATACTTTTTTAGAGTAATTCAGGTTTAGCATGTCGAACACATCCTTGTTAAACTCGGTGGTATCGGTACGTGCCCCCAAATGGAAGATAAATTCTACTTCTTCGTAATGCTCGTCCAGCCACTCAAAAAAGCCGTCACGGTCTACATACTCTTTTATCTTTTTACCTTTTAAATTGCTTTCTTTTTTAGCAACAGAAAAATTGTCAACCACAACAATGTCATTGAAGTTGGCTTGATTTAATCTGCTTACAAGACAGCTGGCAATAAAGCCTGCCGCGCCGGTTACTACGATCATAGGTTATTATTTAATCCTGTATCTAAAATTGCGTTAAATTTACGAAAATAAACGAAGCCACCTTGGTAACCCGAACCTATACTTTGGAAAGAAACGCACCACCTGTACCTATCAGGTATATTATACTTTGTTTTATACTTTGCATTCAGGTTTTTGGCAGCGCCTGCAGCAGCAACTCCACAGAGCAAACACAAAAACTTATTATACTTGAAGATGACCTGGGCAGGAAACTGGAGTTGAAATCTCCGCCAAAACGTGTGTTCTCATTAGCCTCCTCTCTTACAGAAATGCTTTATGCCGTTTTAGATACAAGCACCATCGTTGCCAGTACGCCTACCGACGATTACCCGGAGGCTGTTTTCAGGAAACCGATCGTGAGCAACTACCCTGTAGATTATGAGCAGATTTTACTGCTAAAGCCGGATTTGATCTTTACTGTGGAGGGCATCACCCCCTTGGATGTAGCTGCCAGGCTAGGCGAGTTGGGTGTGCCGGTATACTACCAGAAGTACAGAACGGTTGAGGATATTTTTACCGGCCTTGAGGATATTGCAGCCATTATGGGCAGAGAAAAGCAGGGCAAGCAGTTAGCAGACTCACTCAGAAAAGAAGTGGCAAGTATAGCTAAGCGTTACGCGCAGGTTCAGCATCGGCAGCAGGTGTTGGCCATTACCTGGAAGGATCCCATCTATGTATACGGCCAAAATACCATACTAACAGATAAGCTGAGAATACTGGGAGCAGAGAACGCGGTAAAAGAGACTTTTGACCAGCCTTACCCCGCGCTCACCCGTGAGTACATCCTAAAGCTTAACCCCGAAATTTTACTAGGCGGTACAAAGGAGAAGCTGGCAAAGGATTTCTTCAGCCTTTACCCGGAGCTCCGCAAAATAAAGGCTTACCAAAATAACCGCATTTACGACCCGACAGATGACCTGCAGTCAAGGCCAGGGCCTCGTGTGGTGGAGTCGCTAAAAGAGTTGGAGGGCTTTTTATATCCATGATAGGGCGTGGTTTATACTTTATACTTGCGCTGCTGCTTATTATAGTAGTATTAGGATTGGGGCTGCAAGTTGGCTCATTTGATACCAATGCGGCTACTGTTCTGGATGCTCTTTTCGCTTACGACCCAAACAATACCTCTCACTTTGCTGTACTGCACCTGCGTTTACCGCGCCTGTTGCTGGCTTTGGTGGTAGGGGCATCGCTGGCTTTTTGCGGATACTTAATGCAGGCAATGGTTAACAACGGACTAGCAGATCCATATTTGCTGGGTACAGCTTCCGGAGCATCGTTGGGGGCTGTTGTTGTTTTCTTTGGTTTTGTGCCCGTTAGCTTTGCAGGTTTATACTTGCCATCGGTTTTTGCTTTTGCCGGTGCTTTTCTGGTTACGCTGGTTGTGGTTATACTTGGTTACCGCAAGCGCCAGCTTATACCTAGCCAAATGCTATTGGCAGGTATTGCTTTAAGCTCCTTGTGCACGGCCATGGTAGGCATGCTTACTTTTCTTTCTGATTCGGAGGGGAAATTAAAGGCAGTTATTTTTTGGTCGATGGGAAGCTTTGAGCGAGCAACCTGGCAGTTGGTGGCTTACCCTGCCGTTACGATAGTGCTTGCGCTGTTGTTCTTTGCCTTTTACCAGAAACAGCTCAATATTCTTTTATTGGGTTCGGAGCGTGCGCAGGCCTTGGGTATTAAAGTGGCCCGTACCCGCTGGGTAATAATGGGTGTGGTATCGGTGGTTACGGGCTTTGCTGTGGCTACCTCAGGTCCGGTTGGTTTTGTTGGGCTGATTGTGCCGCATGTAGCGCGGGCAGTAATGGGAACCACGGGCCGTGGCAATCTGCTTTTCTGTGCTTTTGTGGGCGGATTTTTTATGTTGCTTTGCGATTTACTGTCGCGTGTAATTTATCCGCCGGCTGGCCTGCCAATTGGAATCATTACTTCGTTCTTTGGTGTTCCTTTCTTTGTATATTTGCTGTTCAAAAAGAATTACAATTTTAGAGGTTAAATGATTTACGTAAGCAGGTTAGAGCACTTTAATGCAGCACATAAGCTGTATAACCCGAATTGGTCGCTGGCGAAGAATAAAGAAGTGTTCGGCCCTTGTGCCAATGTTAACTGGCATGGCCATAATTTCGAACTTATCACAACTGTAAAAGGCAAGCCGGACCCAGACACAGGTTTCGTAATCGACCTGAAACAGCTTAGCATACTTATCCGCACACACATTATCGAGAAGGTAGATCATAAAAACCTGAACATGGATGTGGCCTTTATGGAAGGAAAACTGGCAAGCACCGAAAACCTGACCATAGAGTTCTGGAAAATACTGGAGCCGCGGATCTCTGAAATTACCGGAGGCAGAGCAAAATTGCATAGCCTGAAGCTATACGAAACCCCGCGGAACTACGTAGAGTATTTTGGTGAGGAATAGTCCCTCGGCTTACAATCCCAATCTTATTTTTATTGCCCTTTACAGATAGCCCAGAACGGACACGTACTGCATGAAATATTACATTATAGCTGGTGAGCGATCCGGTGACTTACATGCCTCTAACTTAATTAAGCAGCTGCGCCTGCAAGACCCTAATGCCGACATACGCGGGTGGGGTGGCGATATGATGCAGGCTGCAGGTATGGATCTGGTGCGCCATTACCAGGATATGGCCTTTATGGGCTTTGCCGAGGTGTTTAAAAGTCTGCGCAAAATTCTGGGCTTTATGAAGGAGTGTAAAGCTGATATCAAAGCCTGGCAACCCGATGTGGTTATACTTGTAGACTATGCTGGCTTTAATATGCGTATCGCAAAGTTTGCCAAGCGGAGCGGTATGAAGGTATTCTACTACATATCACCAAAAATTTGGGCCTGGAACCAGGGGCGTGTACATAAAATTAAAAAGGTAGTAGACCGGATGTTCGTAATCATGCCCTTTGAAGAAGAGTTTTACGGACGCTTCGATTATAAAGTAGATTATGTGGGCAACCCTGTAAACGATTCTGTTTCGGATCATGTACCTACTGTTGATTTCAGGGCTAAAAACAAGCTTTACAACAACAAACCGATTATTGCCATACTGCCGGGTAGCCGTAAGCAGGAAATTGAGAACATGCTAGATGTGATGCTAAGCGTACTGCCATCCTTCCGCGATTACCAGTTTGTTGTTGCCGGTGTTTCTAATTTCTCCAAGGAGTATTACGAGCAGTATAACAAAGACCCGAACATCAAGATTATCTACGACCAGACCTACGATTTGCTTGCCCACGCTAAGGCAGCCCTGGTAACCTCTGGTACAGCAACTTTAGAAACCGCTCTGTTTAACGTGCCGCAGGTGGTTTGCTATAAAACCAGCGCCATCTCATACTTTATCGGTAAAATGGTGATCAAAGTGCCTTACATCTCGCTGGTAAACCTGATTGCCGATAAACCTATCGTTACCGAACTCATTCAGGATG
Organism: uncultured Pontibacter sp.; assembly: GCF_947492645.1. GTDB lineage: Bacteria > Bacteroidota > Bacteroidia > Cytophagales > Hymenobacteraceae > Pontibacter. The sequence goes on from NZ_CANLMZ010000002.1 coordinate 165,014, forward strand.
ACTTTACACCGAAAAAGATTGTGGCAGAGTTAAAGCAGATTCTGTTTGACAAATATTTTCTAAAGAAACAGATGGACGGCTATAGTTTGGTGCGCCAGAAGATTGGGGAACACCGTACTGCCGAACGAGCCGCTGAATTAATGGTAGGTTATCTGAAAGAAGAGAAAGTATACAGATAATAGACATTGAGGATCATTTTCTTTAAACCTGTTGCTTATGCTGAGACGTATAGTATAAGTAGTTTTGGCTGCCGTTTAATGCGGCAGTAACAATGCTGTATGTAAACCACTAAAACAAAACTATGAAACCGATACTAATAGCTTTAGGAATAACAGGCTTGATGATCTCTATACTGCTGTTGCGCGCGTCGACTGAAACAGATTTGCTTGATGAGGATGTAGATAGCGATATGTAACATATCTAATTAGCTATAAAAAGCAGAAGCCCCGGCATTAAGTGCCGGGGCTTCTGCTTTTTATACTTTATGTGGTTACACTAAGCCACTTTTAGTTGCTTCAGCGTTGATTTCTCAAATTTCTCACGGGCATAGTCACCAGTAATTAACAGTTCTTTTGCACCTTCTTCGGATGGCAACTCGAACATAGCGTCTGTCATGATACCTTCGCAGATAGAGCGGAGGCCACGGGCACCAAGCTTGTACTCTGCAGCTTTTTCCACAATGTAGTCCAGCGCACCATCATCAAAGCTAAGGCTGATGTTTTCCATCTCGAACAGGCGCTTGTACTGCTTTACAATAGAATTCTTAGGCTCCAGTAAAATAAGTCGAAGTGTTTCTTTATCCAGCGGGTTTAGATGTGTGGTAACTGGCAGACGACCGATAAGCTCTGGTATTAAGCCAAAGTTCTTCAGGTCCTGTGCCGTAATGTATTTCAGGAAGTTTTCATTTTCCTCTACATCGTCTAACTTAGATTTAGAGAAACCAATAGGGCGGGTATTCAGACGGTTTTTGATTAGTCTGTCGATACCCACGAAAGCGCCACCGCAAATAAACAGGATGTTCTCTGTGTTTACTGTGATCATCTTCTGCTCCGGGTGCTTGCGTCCACCTTGTGGCGGAACATTTACTACTGTACCTTCCAATAGCTTAAGCAAAGCCTGCTGCACACCCTCGCCACTCACGTCGCGGGTAATAGATGGGTTATCGCTTTTACGGGCTATCTTGTCTATTTCATCGATGTATACAATGCCACGTTCAGCTGCCTCTACGTTATAGTCAGCGGCTTGCAATAAACGGGTAAGTATACTTTCTACGTCTTCGCCTACATAACCGGCTTCTGTCAGTACAGTAGCATCGGCAATACAGAAAGGTACCTGAAGTATACCGGCCATCATACGCGCCAGGTAAGTTTTACCTGTACCTGTTTCGCCCACCATAATAATATTTGATTTTTCAATCACTACATCATCATTCTCAGTAGGCTGCATCAGGCGCTTGTAGTGGTTGTAAACTGCCACCGACATCACTTTCTTCGCATCATCCTGGCCAACCACAAACTGATCAAGGTAGGTCTTCATCTCCTTCGGCTTCATCAGGTTAAATTTCGGAGTACGGCTGTTAGCGCGTATCTTGTTCTCTTCATTTAAAATCTGCTGAGCCTGTCCGATACAACGGTCACAAATGTGCGCGTTAATACCAGATATCATCACCGATACATCCTTCTTGTTTTTGCCGCAAAATGAGCAAGTAATTTCAGCCATACAAAACGATTGATCCAAAAATGTTCTTCTCCGGGTATCGGAGCAAAACAAAGGTACAAAATTGAAAAGTTATACTTACATAAATATTTTAATGCAAATATTACTATTGTTTCAAAAAACAGGCAAAAATTTTAAAATATATATTTTTTAATTTTACTTCAATGTCTTATTAATCAGTCAGTTGTGTTATTTAGGTATCCACATGTGCCTGTTGATAATTTTTTTAAAAATTTAACGTTATAACGTATTTATAGCGCTTATGGCTGCAAAGTGGACATAAAAAAACCGCCCCATGGTATATGGGGCGGTTTTTAAAATTGTAGCCTATGCTTTGTACTTAAGCTTTCTTACGCGTTAAAACTTCATCAATTAAGCCGTACTCCTTGGCCTCGTCAGCTTTCATCCAGTAGTCTCGATCAGAGTTATCGTATACTTCCTGGTATGTTTTGCCAGAGTGCTGAGCCAGGATTTCGTAAAGCTCTTTCTTCAGTTTCAGAATTTCACGGGCTGTGATTTCGATATCAGATGCCTGGCCTTGTGCGCCACCCATTGGCTGGTGAATCATAACGCGGGCATGGGGTAGGGCAGAACGCTTGTTTGGTGCGCCACCTGCCAGTAATACAGCACCCATCGAGGCAGCAAGACCTGTACAGATCGTTGCCACATCCGGGCTAACATACTGCATGGTATCATAAATACCTAGGCCAGCATATACAGAGCCTCCCGGGCTGTTAATATAAAGCAATATATCCTTTTTCGCATCCGCCGACTCCAGGAACAGCAACTGAGCTGTGATGATGTTAGCAATAAAATCATCTACCTGTGTGCCAAGGAAAATGATCCTGTCCATGATCAGACGAGAGAACACGTCAATCTCACGGAAGTTGGTTGGTCTTTCCTCAATCACGGAGCGGGTCATACTTTCAATCGTATGCATGGCCCTGCCTTCTACGTGGCTTATATATTGATCTACGCCCAGGCCGCTCATGCCCTGGCCTTTTACAGCAAATTTGCGGAACTCGTCTTTGTTAAACATCATCTTGTTTAGGTTTACGGTTTTCTCAAAAATAAAAAAAGGTCCTTATAAAAGGACCTTTTTGCAATATAGTTTTTTAGTCGTTCTTATTCAAACGACATATTTCTGAAGTCCTCAGCAGTAACTGTTTTCTCAACAACAGTTAATTGTTCTTTAAGTTTAGCTAGCACCTTCTCGGCTAGTAATTGCTCGTACTCGTTAATGTAGTTACGGCCATTTTCCTGCTGCAGATATTGGTTTGCATAGTTGTTCATGCTCTCCATTAACTCTTCAGGTACTTCTGGCATGTTAAACTGGGCAAGCATCTTTTCTTTAGTGGCGTTCACTACTTCTTCGTTGCTTACTTTCAGGTCGTTTTGCTCTACTACCTTGTTCTTGATCATAGACCACTTTAGTTCGCGAACATACTTATCAAAGTTCTCTTCGATTTGCTCTGCAGTTAACTTGCCTTCGTTCGTAACCTGTATCCAACGCTTAAAGAACTCAGTAGGGATTTCTACTTCAACGTTGTCAATCAGCGTATCCATGATATTACGGTAAAGCAGGTTATCAGCTTCACGCTCATAATTCTCCTTGATCGTTTCACGGATCTTAGCGTCAAACTCCTCTTCAGTTTTTACTTCGTCTTTACCAAAAAGCTTGTCGAAAAGTTCTTGGTTTAATTCAGCGGACTCGGTACGGTTGATTTTATCTATAGTAAATTCAAACTCACCGTTCAGATCAGCTACAACTTCTTTGCTTAAGCCGGTAACGTGTGCAAGCGCAGCGTTATCGTCGCCGAAAGCCTTACGGATATCGAACTTAATAACATCGCCTTCTTTTACACCTACAAACTGCTCTTTGCCTTCAACTACACGGGTAGTAGGTATAAGCGTTTTAGACTGGAACTCACCATCAACCTGCTTCAGTTCACCAGAAATAAAGTCACCTTCTTCAGATGTCTCAGGGTTTACTGTTTTGCCAAATTGGCGCTTCAGGTTTTCGTAAGCTTCGTCAATCGTTTTTTGATCCACTTCGATTGCGTAACCCTCTACGCTTTTATCAAGCGGAAGGTTGAAATCAGGAAGTAAACCTACGGCATAAGTAAACTCGAAGCTTTTCTGGTTATCCCAATCAATTTCAGCGTGGTTTAACTCAGGAAGCGGTTCGCCTAATAGCTTTACATCATTATCTTTAATGTATTTCGAGATTTCCTCTTGCAACATCTTGTTGATTTCATCAACAAGGATGCTTTTGCCATACATTTTCTTTACAAGACCGGCAGGAACTTTACCAGGTCTGAAGCCCTTGATTTGAGCTTTTTTGCTGAATTCCTTAACCTGCTGATCAACCTTAGGAGCGTAATCGGCCTCTTCCAGAACTACCTTCAGTTGTGCGTTAGTGCTGTCGGTTTGGTTTAATGTAATATTCAAGGCTTATAAAATTTTAGTTTTTGAAATATCTACTAAAAACAAACCCCCAACAGTTATGTTGAGGGTTCGTTTATGTTGTGCGGATGGAGGGACTCGAACCCCCATGCCTCGCAGCGCTAGATCCTAAGTCTAGTGCGTCTACCAATTTCGCCACATCCGCTTGAAGTGTGCTTGTTTGTTATTGTGATGCAAAGGTAAGCAAGGAATTTTAAAGTGCAATACCTGCCCCAAAAATTTTTCAAATATTTTTTTATCTAGATATAATAGCCGCTTCGTACTACCTTTAACACAGGCTCTTATTGATTGCAGCATAGAATCAGTTATATTTGAAACTTTACAGGCACTTCCTAATTATACTTATAGCAAGCACCTGACCACCCAATGGTTTGATGCTTCCTTTAAAACAGCATATGGTTACAACAATTGATCCTGAAGCAGAGCGCAAAGAGATCTTAAGGTATTACAGACGGCTATTGCGGCATGCAAAACCTTTCCTGAAGGATAATGATGCCAAAATCATTAAGAAAGCTTTTAACACCTCCGTAGAGGCGCACAAAGATATGCGCCGCAAATCCGGTGAGCCTTACATTTACCACCCGCTTGCAGTTGCCCAGATTGCGGTAGAAGAAATTGGGTTGGGCACTACCTCTATTGTTGCAGCTCTTTTACACGATGTGGTAGAAGATACCGATATGGAGATTGCCGATGTTGAGCGTGAGTTTGGACCTAGTGTAGCGCGAATAATAGAAGGGCTTACTAAAATATCAGGTGTTTTCGATTACGGATCTTCGCAACAGGCGGAGAACTTCCGCAAAATGCTGCTCACCCTTAGCGACGACGTACGGGTTATACTTGTAAAGCTGGCCGACCGCCTGCACAACATGCGTACGCTAGACAGCATGCCGCGCCACAAGCAGCTTAAAATTGCCTCCGAAACGATGTACCTGTACGCGCCATTGGCTCACCGCCTGGGCCTGTACGCTATCAAATCTGAGCTAGAGGATTTATACTTAAAGTATACCGATACAGAAACGTATAAGGATATATCAAATAAAATACGCCAGACAAGGAGTTCACGCAGCAAATTTATCAAGGATTTTATTTCGCCGATAGAGGAGGAGTTGCGCAAGTATGGCTTCAAATTCAACATTAAGGGCAGGCCCAAGTCTATACACTCTATCCTTAAAAAGATAAAGAAGCAGAACATCACTTTTGATGAGATTTACGACCTGTTCGCAATCCGGATCATACTTGATGTGCCCCTGGAAAACGAGAAGGCTGCTTGCTGGCAAGTATATTCTATCATTACAGACTTTTACCAACCTAACCCAGACCGCCTTCGCGATTGGGTAAACACGCCCAAGGCTAACGGCTATGAATCGTTGCATACTACCGTCATGAGTAAGTCGGGGCAATGGGTAGAAGTGCAGATCAGAACCAAGCGGATGGATGAGATTGCTGAGCGTGGTTATGCTGCCCATTGGAAGTATAAAACCGATAGCTCGCACGGTGGCGAGTCCGGGTTGGAAATGTGGATTAACAAGGTGCGCGACATGTTGGAGAACAATACTGCCAACGCACTTGAGTTTATGGATGAGTTCCGCAAAAACCTTTTTGTGGAAGAAGTGTTTGTGTTTACGCCCAAAGGGGAGCTGATCATACTTCCGGACAAAGCCACAGCGCTGGATTTCGCTTTTGAGATACACAGCCAGATCGGTTTGCAGTGCCTTGGTGCAAAGGTAAACCAGAAGTTAGTGCCGCTAAGCTATAGGCTGAAGAACGGGGACCAGGTGGAAATACTTACTTCTCAGAAGCAGAAGCCAAACGAGGAGTGGTTGCAGTATGTGGTTACCTCTAAAGCGCGTTCTCGCATTAAAGATGCCCTGCGCGAAGAACGCAAAAACCGTTCGGAACAAGGCAAGGCAATGCTGGACCGCCGCCTGGAGCAGTTGCAAGTGCCCGATACACAGGTTAACATGAACAGGCTGTTGGCATTCTTCAATGTGCCTTCGTTGCAGGACCTGCACTACCGCATTGCTACTGGCCACGTCGATATCAAAAACATAAAAGAAGTTATCTTTACTGCTGCTTCTGAAAAGGGCACCTCCATGCTCGACCTTAAGTCTTTTGATAAGGAGGTGCAAAAAATCAGAGGTGTAAATTCTGATATGCTGGTGATAGGGGAGGATACTTCTAATATGGCGTATAAGGTAGCCGCCTGCTGTAATCCGATTCCGGGAGATGATGTTTTCGGTTTCCAGACAGAAGATGACGGTATAGAGATACACCGTACCAATTGCCTGCGGGGAATTGAGCTGATGTCTAACTATGGCAACCGTATCATCAAGGCAAAATGGACAGATCAGAAAGAGTTGGCTTTCCTGGCTGGTATCCGCATAAAGGGTACAGACCGTGTTGGTTTGGTAAATGATTTAACAAAAGTAATCTCAGCCAGTTTAAGAGTAAACATGCGCTCTATCACCATCGACTCAAACGATGGCATTTTTGAGGGGAACATTATGGTGTTCGTAAATGACACCAGTCACTTGGAGAAATTGATTCAGCGCATGAGTAGGGTAAATGGTGTGCTTACAGTCGAGCGATTCGATTAGCGGGAGTACACTTTTAACAAAGAAGAGACATGGTATTAGATCATATTAAATTTGAAGAAGTAAAGAAGATCTTTACTGCATACTTAGAAAGTAAGGGCCTGCGCAAAACGCCGGAGCGGTATGCCATACTTGAGGAAATTTACTCGCGCGACGGGCACTTTGACGTAGAGTCACTCTATATAAGTATGAAAAACAAAAACTACCAGGTAAGCCGGGCTACAGTATACAATACACTAGACCTGCTTGTAGAGAATGATCTGGTAAGCAAGCACCAGTTTGGACGTAACCTCGCGCAGTACGAAAAGTCGTACGGCTACCGCCAGCACGATCATGTTATTTGCACCGAGTGCCATAAGGTTGTAGAGTTCTGTGATCCGCGTGTGCACCAGATACAGACGATGGTGGGCGAACTGCTAAATTTTCATATCTTGCACCATTCCCTAAACCTATACGGTATTTGCGGCGATTGCCGTGCCAAAAAAGCTACTGAGGAAAAGCGCCATGAAGTATCAGATAGAGCTGAAGGATGACATCTTATATATAAGGCTGGAAGGAGACCTGATTGCAGGAACCGATACGCAGCAAATGATTGAGGATGCCGATAAGCAGCAGGATGGAAAGGTGCTGCTATGTGCCGTTGATCTATCTAATGTACGTTTCATGGATAGTAGCGGGATGGGAGTGTTGGTATCTCTTCTTACCAAGTTCAGAAACCGTGGTGGCGAGCTTGTTCTAATAAAACCCTCAAACCATATCCGCAAGCTGCTTATCGTAACAAAGCTAAACGCAATTTTTACCATCGCAGAAAATGATAACTTTGCGGCTCAATTCTTAAAGGAATCAATTTACTAAAACCATAATGGCAGTTGACATATTAATAGGTTTACAGTGGGGCGACGAAGGAAAAGGAAAAATCGTCGACGTACTGGCTCCAACCTATGACATAGTTGCTCGTTTCCAGGGCGGACCAAACGCTGGTCATACATTAGAGTTTGAAGGCACGAAGCACGTGCTCCACCAGATACCTTCAGGTATTTTCCATCCGCATATCCAGAATATCATTGGTAATGGAGTTGTGTTAGACCCGATAGTTTTCCGCACCGAAATGCAGAAGCTACAAGATAGAGGTGTGGATGCTGCTCAAAACCTGTTCATTTCTAAGAAGGCTTCACTCATACTACCTTCCCATAAAGTATTAGACAGAGTATCAGAAGAGGCATTAGGGAGTGGTAAAATTGGCTCAACCTTAAAAGGTATAGGCCCAACATACCAAGACAAGATAGGCCGTGTAGGTTTACGAGTGGGTGATATATTGGCAGATGATTTTCAGGAGAGATACAATAAGCTAGTAGAGCGCCACAGGAAAACAGTTGAATTTTATGGAAAGCAACTGGATATGGAAGACCAGGAGCAGGTGTTCTTTGAGGCTGTAGCTTACCTTCGAAACTTAAAGCTGGTAGATAGCGAGTACATGATCAATGAGGCAATCAATAGCGGAAAGCGCATACTTGCCGAGGGTGCACAAGGCTCTTTACTGGATGTGGATTTCGGAACGTATCCATTTGTAACTTCTTCAACCACATTGGTAGCCGGAGCTTGTACCGGATTAGGTGTTGCTCCGAAGCATATAGGTGATGTATACGGTATATTTAAGGCTTATTGCACACGTGTAGGTAGTGGTCCGTTTCCTACAGAGTTGTTAGATGAAGTAGGGGAGGAGATAAGACAAGCTGGTAGAGAGTTCGGTTCTACAACAGGCCGTCCACGCAGATGCGGTTGGGTAGACCTGCCAAGCTTAAAGTATTCGATCATGCTTAATGGGGTAACGCAGTTAAATATGATGAAAGCCGACGTGCTGACGGAATTCGATAGTATAAGCGTGTGCACACATTATAAACTGCCATCTGGCGAAGTAACTGATAAGCTTCCTCACTCTTTAGAGGAAGGAAGTGTGGAGCCTATATACACTAAACTGCCAGGATGGAGAGTAGATCTGAATCAGATTGATGATGTCGAACAGTTGCCTGAAGCATTCAGAAATTATCTAAACTTTATAGAAGAACACTTACAGGTGCCAATAACTATAGTATCAGTAGGACCTGATAGGAAGAGTACACTTAAAAGAGAAGGTATAAGTATAGGTTAGACTAATATTCCCTATAGTATAAAGCAGAAAAAGGGCAACAAAGCCAGGGCAAATGGCGAAGGAAAAACAATTTTAGTAGAGTTCGGAAAATAATGGGCTTGGGAACCAGCGGCTTAGGGCCTGGTTCCCGGTTTTTTACCCCCTGGCGCTTGCAGTTGCCGGGATGTTTGCTACCTTTGCATCCCGGTTCCGAAAGAGGGGCGGGCACTCGGAAAGGCTGAGGAAAATATTTTGAAATAAGTTGCAGAGATTCAGGGGAGATTTCTTACCTTTGCATCCCGGTTCTGAACGAGGGCCGAAAGTTGGAGGGAGGCTGAAAAGCTTCGGAAAATTTCCTGAGAAAAGCTTGCAACGGATTGGGAAATGTTTCTTACCTTTGCAGCCC
>NZ_CANLMZ010000003.1 GCF_947492645.1 uncultured Pontibacter sp.
ACCTACATGCGAGCAGTCAAATGCTGTCTGAGACAACACCATAGAAGCGATACCGCAGGCATCGGCAGAGCCATTGTCTACGTCAGCTGCCGTGATTGTCACATTGCCCGTTGCGTCCAGCTGCACGGTGATGTTCCTGGCTTTGGCCACAGGTGCCACATTATCCGCTATCGTTACGGTAGCAGTAGCCGTGTGTGTGTTGCCACTCTTATCTGTTATAGTTAGCGTAACCGTATTAGCTCCAACATTAGAGCAGTCGAAAGTGGTCTTATCCAGCACCATTGTTTCAACTCCACAATTGTCAGATGAACTGTCGTTTACATCAGCTGCTTCTATTGTCGCATTGCCATCGGCGTCCAGCTGAACAGTGATGTTCTTGGCTTTGGCAAGCGGCGCAGTCGTATCCTCTACTGTAACGATGGCTGTTGTTGTTGCTTCGTTGCCACTGGCGTCAGTCACGGTCAATGTAACCGTGTTTTCCCCTAGATTTGAGCAATCAAAAGTGGTTTTAGAAAGCGCTAGGGAAACAGAAGTGCAATTATCAGATGAACCACCATTCACATCACCAGCCGTGATCGTAGCCTTACCTGTAGCATCAAGCTGCACCGTAATGTTCTTAGCTACTGCTGCTGGAGCCATATCATCAACTACAGTTACTGTAGCTGTGGCTGTAGAGACGTTCTCATTTGCATCTGTAACCGTTAAAGTAACGGTGTTAGCACCAACCTTGGAGCAATCGAAACTGGTATTATCGATTGACAGTATCTTGATCCCGCAAGCGTCAGTGCTTCCGTTGTCAACATCAGCCGCTACAATCGTTGCAGTACCGTATGCGTCGAGCTGGACGATAATATCTTTAGCAGTTGCAACAGGTGCTGTGTTATCAACTATTGTAACTACTGCGGTTACGATAGATTCATTATCGCCCTTATCAGTCACTGTTAACGTTACAGTATTTTCGCCAACATTGCTGCAGTCAAAAGTAGTTTTGCTTAATGTAAGCGTCTTGATACCGCACAGGTCCGTACTGCCATCATTCACTTGTTCTGGAGTGATCGTTGCGGTTCCATCAGCTGCTAAGTTTACGGTAATATTTTTTGCCTTTGCGACTGGTGCAATTGCGTCCTGTATTGTTACAATTGCCGTAGCAGTTGTGACATTATTTGCAATATCTGTCACCGTTAATGTTACTGTGTTAGCGCCCAGGTTGCTACAGTCAAAAGAAGTTTTATCTAACGCAATTGATGCAATGCCGCAATTATCGGTTGATCCATTATCAATCTGAGACGGTGCTATAACTACAACTCCGTTGGCATCTAGCTGTGCTGTAATATTCTGCGTTTTTACTACTGGCACAGTTACATCTTTAATAATTACATTCTGTGTAGCTGTAGAGGTGTTACCTCCTCCATCAGTAAAGCTCCATGTAATTACATGGGTACCTTGTGTTGTGTAAGTCAGTGGATCAGTAGTTGTACCTGTGATAGTGCCTCCACAATTATCTAAGGCAGTTGGTACAGAAGTTACTGTTGCAGTACACTCCCCTTTAATATCAGGCATAGTCTCGTAATGCAAAATCAGGGTGCCACCTTCAAAATAGGCTATCCACCCACCCCATGTATCAAAATCTTGCCGCAAATAATTGTTGCCGCCATAAACATACCCAGGGATTTCTCCTGTATAGTTAATTGTGAAGCTTTGACTATAGCCGAGATACTGGTTGCCTCCAATTTGAGTGCCTGACACTACCATGCGGCTCCATTGTCCTGTGCCACCCCACCCCTGGTCTCTACCAGAATAAGTAAGTGTTGCACCTGTAACTTTGGCTCCTGCCGGAAGCGGGTCTGCAAAAGTATGCGTATACATCACCCAGTTTTGTGACTGACCAGCTGGAATCTGAATAATCTTGGTTCCTGTTTTAGTTATGACCGGAGCCTCGGTGTCGTTTACAGCAATCGACTTAGAAGCTGTTGTAATAGCCCCAAACGCATCAGTAACCGTTACAGTATATGAGCCGGCAGTTAAGTTAGAGATAACATCTGAAGTGCTTCCGCCTGGCGACCATGAATAAGTATAAGGCCCGGTACCTCCTGATACGGTTGCGGTTAGTTCTCCTGTAGCATCCCCTGCACAGGCAATAGACTGTGTCTCTGTGAGAGCAACAGAGTATAAGTTTGTTATGGTAACCTTGCCTTCACCTGCGTTGCGATTGGCGTAAAATAAGGGAGAATCGCTGTTATTGAGCGAACCACCACCACCTCCGTGCCCGCTGTCACTTGATGAAGTATAAACGGTTTGGCCTTGGATTTGGTAAGTCCCTCCTTGCCCTCCAGAATAGCCGCCGCCGCCGCCGCCCCTAACCAAGATATTTGAAGCGCCGCCGCCACCGCCGCCAAAACCTCCATCACCGCCGAAGTAGCTTCCTGTCCCGCCACTACCGCCAACTGCACCATTGAGGAAGGCCTTACCTCCTTGGGAATTGTATGACCCATTCTCACCGTCACTAAGATATCCGCCTCCCCCAGCTGCTGGAATATCAACTTGACCAAATTTACCACCATTACCGTTTGTACCGCCGCCACCTTGGTAGGTACTACTTCCACTTGAACCGGTATTGGCATGATTTCCAATCGTATTAGGATAAGATGGACCATAATCACCATTGCCGCCACCGCCGCCGCCGGCAATGATCAGGATTGAATTTTTGGTTTTATTTACGACGAAAGAAGCGCCGCCACCACCGCCGCTGTTAATACTTCCCTGTAGGCCAACTCCCTTCGTTCCTTGCTGCCCAACTACCACTTGGATAACCTCTCCTGCCGTTAAGTCAAACTCCCCAGACAAGATAGCGCCACCGCCGCCGCCTGCACCACCGCCTTTGGCGCCTACAGCCTCAATCTTGTATTTACCTGTTGCAGGAACAATCCACTCCTGAACACCCGGCGATTTGATTATAACGCCTCCGTGTAAAGAATTCCCCTCACCGTAAGCCGCATCTACCTGTAACTGGGTCGGACCAAACTTCCCCGTTGCTGTACAGGTAGTAAATGAATAAACAATTTGTGCGTGTGCCTTACCCAAGGCACCTATACATAAACTTATATACAATAGCACCCATATTGCCGGTTTAGCAAAATGGAGTAGCTCTCCCACTTTAGGTGGGGATCCGTAAAAGTGTTTCATATAAAAAGGTTGGTTGTTAATTACTTTAAAGAGGAATATACAGCCTGCTATTGTTCGAAATAAAGTGAACTGTAGCTATTATAATACACGTGGGTTTTAGATTCAATTGGACAGAGTGTCACTGCCAAAGGTCTTATTAGCGTTAATGGCTGTTGCTGGCTCACATTACGCGCACCAGCCCACTCATTAAAGAGTGCTGCAAATTGTTTCATAAGAAAGAGGTAAAGCTTCGGCTATAAATTGAAATTCTGATACACGAAATTTAATATTTCAGATGAGGTACTTTGTCCTTAAATGGTGCGGATAATTAGTGCCACTACTGAATAATTTTAACAAGATTGTTTTCTTTGGCAGGGTATGAACATATGATAAAAGCTGTGCTTCACAAGCATTACCATCGTAGAAGATATTGCAGGTGCACACTATATTCTATATAACTATTGGCTAATAAAATGATAATCCATACATAGCCAAAACACTAAACTCATTAATTAACAGCGTCTTAAAATATCTTGCAAGATACCTGCTAACAAAGGATCACACCAATTTGAAATCGTACTAATTTGTCCCGTTTTGAAAACGGAGACAAACTAATCGGGTGAAACCTCGTTTATCAGGAAACATATTTAGCAGAATAGAGTACATAATATGTTATTATTATTATGCATATACTGAATACCCCATATGCTTTCAAATCGAAAGGAATCTAAAAACCGTTTGATTATTTTTTCAAGAGGTTGATGCTCTTTGCAGGTTCGTACTAAGAAAAGTGTACCCGCCCCTGTCGTCAGAAACCTTAAAAGGCTTAAATTCTTAAACAGAAATGAAAAACTAAAGCTTATTACCTACATAAGTAGCCGGATTGCAACAACTTACAGCAGCAATGCAGACAGCAAGCTTTTATGTAAATAAACTGGGTAGTAGTAGCAGGCAGCACACCTAGCCTGATTATAGAAAATTTTTGATAGCCGCCAGGTAGGCTTTGGAAGTGATCCCTTCCGCTTTGTTAAACGCCTTGTAAAAACCACTCCTGGACGCAAACCCCGCCTGCAGGGCTAGTGCTTCCATGGTAAAGTTTTGTAAAACTCCCTCCTTTTCTAACTGTGCCATTAATTAAGCAATCCGGTACTGGTTAACAAAGTCTTTAAAGCTCTTCCTGAGATGGGTGTTCAGCACCAGTGAAAGCTTGTAGGCCGGAATGCCTAGCTGATCGGCGAGGTCCTGTACTTTAAGCGTCTTTTCTTTGAAGCACCCGGTATCGTGCATATACTGCTCCACTTGCTTAAGTATGCTTTCAGCTTCGTTGCCCTGTAGGTATACCCGGTCCTGTTTTCTGACACGGGAAAGCGTTTCCGGCTTCATGTCCAGAAAGGAGGCAACGCTTTCCAGGGGAAGGCGATAGATATACCCTGGCTTGGATTTGACAAAGTATAAATAACGCTCCTGGCATTGCCTACACGAACGATGTGGGAACGCTCCTAGGCATCGCGGTAATAATCTTCGTATACCTTGCGGATAATGAAATTCAAATCGAAGAAGCGCTGGTACCAGTTTTGCAATGTAGCTGTGTGCACTCCTAAGACCATTTTCGGCTCTACCGCAACGATTGCCTCCCAGGAAGGCTCCTCGCCGTAAAGCCCGGACAAGGAGCTGACAAACTCATTTTCTACTGAAATATAGGTTGTTATTTTTTTATGCTTGTGCAACGAGTAAGCCATCAAGGCACCTGCCCGAATAAAATAAATATAATGGCATCGTTGCCCTTGGTGGAGCAGATGCTTGCCTTCCGCTAATTGGACAGCAATGGCATGTCTGTGAAATTCTTCTCGCAACTCCGTGCAGAGAGGGTGTTGGGTTTCAAACAGGCCGATGATGTAGGCAATATCTTCCGGGTTTACTGGTGTGAAGGCGAGAGGTTTTTCAAGCATCAGCTGGTGCAGGTCATCAATCTACAATATCTAGTGTCATCAAAATTCACGTCTGGAAAAAGTATTAGTTGTAAATGTAAATAATTTAATGAATAAATGTAAACCTGATCTTCCTCTAAATTTACTTACCTTCTATTGGCTTCATCTGTTCTGTGCCTTGAGCGCCGTTACCGCTGAAGCACTGTTTGGTGCAGGAGAGTTTCCAGGGTATAGGTGAGAATCTCTTCCTCCTCGTCCAGTAAATGATCCTGTAGCTTTTCATCCGGCCGGACACCGGCTAACGTTTCACCCCCACTGGGGCGGACGATGTAGCCTTTGGGTATCTTTATCGGGAGGCCTGTTTTCGGCAACGGGAACAAAACTAAGAGGCGTACCAGGTGGGCACATCTTTTTAGTCATTAGCAGCTGTTAAAAGCACTTTGAAGGATGGTCTCAGGAATCATAGACCTGCAGAAGCCCCTCCTCAACAGTAGTGTAGGTATTAACTCCCTACAACTAGGTGACAAGTATACCATTTCCCTGAAATAAAAAAAACAGGAAGCAGTCTTTAACCGCCTCCTGCATCAATCAGGCAAGGTTACCTTACATTCTAGTAAAAACCGTAGTGCGCCTCACGCCGTTAGTGGATACCTCGGTCACAAGTTCAGCCCCGCCATTCTGGCACGTGAAGTTAATGGTATAGCTTCCGGTCGGCACATTAGGGCGACCCTGGTTCTGGCCGGAGCAAATTACATCATCGGTGCGGGTATAGCTATAAGAGATCGTATTGCCGCTAACTGTGTATTTAAAGTGGAACCTGAGTGGCGTGCATATACCGTTGCAGTCCGGGTTCTCACTATAGCCTTCTCCATTGCTGCCAAAGTTGTAGACCAGGGAACCGGCGCCATTACAGGTAGCGGTTTTCCATTTTCCCACCGGGCAAGAGCCGCTGCCACCTGAGCCTTCCCCCTTGATCTTATCGGCAATCAACATGAAGTCTTCTTCGGCATCGCTTACACAACCGGAAAAAGCAAACGAAACAAATAGGATGAGCAGGTATATGAATGATCTGTTTTTCATTTTCAGAGTGAATTAAAAGCTGATAGATAAGTTTGCACCCAACGTACCGTTAGCGTTGGACATTAAAAACATGTCGTAGCCAAGACGTACCAGAGACGTTGGCTTGCCCGAAGCACCGGTAGTAAGGGCGCGCTGCGCGAATACGCCTAAGTGAGCGCCCCCACCAAACACGCCCGCAGTCTCTCCGGGGTTTACTTCGTTGTTCTCGTCTGCTTTGCCGCGGGTATAACACATACCGCCACCAGCCAGGCCCCCTAGCGTCACGATCTTCTTCACAGATAGTTCCTTGAACAGGTAACCGGTAAGATAGTGCCGTGACCCGGTGTAGATCTCCTCATCAATAGGCTCGGAGTACCCGAAATAATTGGTCGAGGCTACACCGTATCCCATGGAAGGCCCTTTTGTGCTACCCTGTTTTGGCTGAAAATACTTTTCCAGCAGCACATTGAAACCAAAGATCGGCTTTGTCTCAAAGTCATAGCTGTCTGTAGAGAAGGTCAGGTGCCGGGAGAAGGTCACTCCGATAAACGTGCGGCCTGGCTTTTCAGTCGTGGGTTGTGCCTTATCCGCCAGGTTATCCAGCAGGCTACTCTCCTTTGGTTCTGTGCTTGCAGGAGCGGCTCCTGAGACATTGAACTTCTCTTCTCTACCGTTTGAATACACAATTTTTTGTACCTCAACCCGCTTCAGGTTATGAACCGGCCCTCCCTGAAAATCAAATAACTTGTATTTAATGGTCTCGTCCGTGATCTCGGTAACCAGGGCCTTTATCTCGGTTTTGTCAGTTTTGGTGATGAGATCCTGTGCCTGCAAAGCATATGCCGTCAGGAGTGTAAAAAATAACACGTAAAGTTTTTTCATTTTAGCGTTTTAAGGGTGAATAATGAACTTGATCATAGTTGTGCTGCGGCTGCTAGTATAAGCGCTTTCATGCCGTAAAAACTACAGGTAGGGGTATTGTGGCAGATATAGACAGTAAATCGGGTAGTTTGAAGTGCCCCAGGAGTTACTCCCAGCTAAAGAACAAGGAATACAGCATTAGTAACTCTTTCTAAAAGTTGTAGGCTTCACCTGAAACATCGCCTACAAAGAACAAATATAGTGTCCTCTGCTTATTCTCCCAATACCTAAAAATAGGTATATTTAAGCTTTCCTGGTCCTGCCCAAACAGTTGCCAGCAGCCTAATTACTAACATGTTACGCAATAGCACACTTTATCAATTACACCCCAGAAAAGAAACAAAGAATGTCATCCTCATAAGCTATCCCACCACGGTTTTAAGAGAGACCAGTAAGGAAAGCATAGAGTAACAGGTAAGCCGCCCACTCTGGTTAGGCTGGCCTGAATGGGTTTCCTTATTTTTTGCTTTGCTTTAAGCCGGCAATCATTTCATCAATATCCTTCATTTTGTGGTGAATAGGCTGGGTAACCGGGAAAGTGTAGGAAACCTCATTGACAAGGTTGCGAAGTTCTTTTCGTTCATAATCCGGAAGCCTGTCCTCTACTTTTACCAAGGAATCGCGCACCTCTGTCACGATCCCCTGCAGGTAAGCAATCAGTAACTGTTTTTTAAAATAGGATTTACATAGTTAGCAGTATGAAATCTTTAATATGCATTAAATTTAAAAAGTACAAAAACACAAATTAGTTTTAATTTAATGATACATTAAATCCTGCTTCCGGACGGGAAACAAGAAAACAAGGCCAGGGCAGGTCCCCTCTACTGCTTTCAGCTCCCTCCCACATGATCCTCCTATACCAGCAGCATTTTCCCCTGCTCTTCTTTTCCCAGGAACCTGCCTTTGATACTTTCGGCCGTCACAGGCTTACCAGCCTCTACTAACTGGCGGTGTGCCTCATAGACCTTTGCCTGCAGGTTATCCAAATAGGCATTCAGGGTTTAGCAGTCGCCTTTGTACCAGCGGCTCGTCCGGCCGCCGCTACCCATCTGTCTGGTTCAATCGCCCTGCCTGTCGCCAGCTCGGCCCGTTTGCCCGAGACAGTAATGCGCATATAGATGGGCACAGGCCCTGTCCGATAGTTTTTTTGTTTCTTAAGGTAGAAAAGGAGACTGAAGTTGATATTCATAATCGTGACTTTAAAGGTTAACAAATGCAGCCTTGCAGTCAACCGCGGTCAAGATATACAGCAACTGTACATCTTATTAATCAGACAGTTACATATCCAATCGGTGCGTAGAAACTTTGCTTTTGTGAACTCACCGATCTACTCACCTGTTTTATGCGAAAAAATGAATAATTCAGCAGTTTTGTAAAAGCAAAAAAGCCTGCAAATACTTAATTTGCAGGCTTTTAAGTTGTTGTGGTATTGCTACCAGCAGAGAGTGAGGGATTCGAACCCCCGGACCTGTTACAGTCAACGGTTTTCAAGACCGCCGCGTTCGACCACTCCGCCAACTCTCTAACGATTTCGAATACAAAAGTAGGGTACCGCTCTGAATTATCAAAACTATCTGTTAAGATTTTTCTTTGGCTTGAGCCTAATAAAGTATAAATAGCTGATTTTAAGCTCGAAAATTTTCAAAGGCACTACCTGAATACTAAAGCTGATTTATACTTTGCCAGCAGCAACATGCGGTACCTTGCCACCTGCACGCACAAGGCGCTTGGTAACAGTATCGATGCTCACGTTAATCTCAAAGCCAAGTATGAGGATCATGGATACAAAATCCAGCCAGATCATCAAACCTATCAAAGCCCCTATCGAGCCATAAAACTTATTATATGTGTCAAAGGCGCTGATGTAACTGGAGAAAATCATGGACACCAGGAAAATTAACGCTGTAGCCACCACGGCACCAGCCGAAAAGAAGGGCCACTTATCTTCTATTGCCGGTACGAAGTAATATACTATTGATGTCGCCAGCAAAAACAGCAACACAATGGCAATATACTTCAGGATAACAATCAAAGTATAAGTATAGCTCTCAGTCACCACCTCGTAGAACACCAGCACATCCAGTATCCATTGCCCAAAGAAAATTGCTGCTACCGCCGTAAATAGTATGAGCGACAGAACCACGGTAAGGGCGGTTGCCATCAAGCGCTTTTTAATATAGCTGCGCTTATAAAAGGTGTGGTACTTTTTATCGAAGGCATCCATCAACGACATAATGCCATTCGTAGATAGTATAAGCGCAAACAGAAAACCAAACGAAAGCAAGCCTCCCCGTGGTTTGTTTACAATATCTTCTATAGTGGAATACGCCGCCGCATACATCTCCTCGGGCATAAAATCACCTAAAAAAGACAGAATGCTCTCGTCCAGGTCGAGGGAAAGTATGTTAGGGATGTAAGGTATAAGCGTGAAAAGGAAAATGATGCTCGGGAATATGGCCAACGTAAAGTTAAAAGCCATGTAAGAGGCCCGCTTGGTAACCGAGTCCAAGCGCAGCTCCCCTATCAGCACATCGGCCACATCATATACCGAAGACTGCCCGTTGTTGAACCGCCACCGCTTCAGAAAAACGATAAATTTACGGTACGCTCTGCGGCGCTTCAGGTATTGCTGATTAAGCCTCATGCACTAAAGTATGGGTCCAGTTTCTCATGAATCAGCGCTGGCACAGCTGTAGGCCTCCCCGACTTCATATCCACAAAAACCATAGTAGTTTCCCCTATGTTCAGCAGGGTTTGTTCTTCGTTGTACACCTCGTACTCAAAAAGTATACGAGAGCCCTTTGGCTTTTGCTTTAACAGCAGCTTGATGGTAAGCAGATCGTCGTACTTGGCAGGGCGCAGGTATTTGCACTTCAGCTCCAGCACAGGCATCATGGTACCGGTTGCTTCCATCTCTTTGTAATGGATGCCCAGCCTCCTGAACACTTCAGTACGCGCTACTTCATAGTATGCGCCATAATTGCCATAGTACACATAGCCCATTTGGTCTGTCTCGGCGTATCGCACACGTATCTGTACTTCTGATTCGAACATTTTTTTGCTATTGACAAAGGATTTCCGAAAAAACAAAGGACTGAAATACTAGTTTCTCTTCTGTCCTTAGTCTTTTGTTTTGGTGAATTACTTCATAATATTTCTAGCTGTAAGAGCCTGCTGGTAACGGCGGGCATTGGCAATGTGCTCAGAGTGCGTTACGGCAAAGCTGTGATAGCCTGAAAAGTCCTCTTTGGCGCAGAAATAAATATACTTATGCTCCTCAGGGTTTAGCACGGCATCAATACTGGAAATATCGGGTACATTGATCGGCCCAGGAGGCAGCCCGGCGTACTTATAAGTATTGTATGGCGAGTCGTGCTGCAGGTGCACGTTTAGCACGCGGCGTATCGTAAAGTCTCTTACAGCAAATACCACCGTAGGATCGGCCTCCAGGCGCATGCCCTTCTGCAATCGGTTAAGGTAAACACCGGCAACGCGAGGCTTTTCATCGTTTTTGATGGTTTCGGCCTGCACTATGGAGGCAAGTGTGCTTACTTCTTTTTGCGACAGCCCCAGTTGCTCGGCTTTAGCCTTGCGTTCAGCAGTCCAGAATTTGTCGTATTCCTTTTTCATGCGCGCCATCAGTTCCGGCGCTGTGGTTGTCCAGTATACTTCGTAAGTATTCGGGATAAACATACTCACAATGGTAGCGGTATCAAAACCAAGTGTAGCCAGGTATGCTTCGTCGCTTAACAGGCTGTCCAGTTCCTGCTCGCTTGCTTCTATTTCGGTGGCCAGTTTTGTTGCCAATTGTGTACGCAGGCGCACGTTGGCAAACGTAAGGTTTACTGGTGTTTGCTGCCCAATGCGCAGCACACCAATTAACTGGCGGTTACCCCAGCCATGTTCCAGTTTATAGCGGCCTGGTTTCACCAGTTCGTCGTAATCCATCAGCTTTGCCATAAAGCGCAGCGATAGCTTGTCAATGATTACTTCGGATGCCTCAATAGAGTCCATTGCCTGTTCGTAAGTGGCTCCGGTGGGAATGGTAACAAAGGTGTCCCGCTTTTTAGTATCCACGTTAGGCGTGTACACAATCTGGAAAGCGTAGTACGAGAAGCTTACAAACAGAAACAGGAAAAGCACGATCAAAGCAGGAATAACCATGCTCCTCTCCTTCTTTTTTCTTCTTGGGGTGATATTTGGGTCGATAGCCATAATGTAAATGAAAGGGCGGAAACAACTGTTAGGTTCCGTGCCAATTTGTAATCCGGAGGCAAAAATAACACTTATGTCTTTAATTGTGAATTCGCAAACCGGCAATGAACGAATTTAAAATTCGTAAACTTCTGATTTCGTGCGTAGCTTCGCTGAAACGCATATTATCAGAATCAAGTAAGAGTACTTTATACTTTGTAACTTAAAGATAAAACTATGAGCAATGCCACTTTTATACAGATACACCCTGACAACCCACAAGAGCGGAAAATACAGGAGGCCGTTGAAATCCTCCGGAACGGCGGCGTGATCATCTACCCAACCGACACGATTTACGGCATTGGCTGCGACATCCACAATACAAGAGCTGTAGAGCGGGTGTGCCAGATAAAAGGTGTGAAACCAGACAAAGTAAACCTATCTTTTATCTGCTCAGACCTTACCCACATATCTGACTATGCAAAAATAGACACGCCAACCTACAAAGTGATGAAGAAGGCTTTGCCCGGCCCTTTTACATTTGTACTGGATGCCACCAGCAACGTACCTCGGTATGCAGGTAACAAAAAGAAAACTGTTGGCATACGTGTACCTGATAATAAGATTGCCTTGATGCTGGTTAAGGAGCTGGGCAATCCTATACTTTCCACGTCTGTGCGTGATGAAGATGAAGTAATAGAGTATAGCACCGACCCTGAGTTAATCTATGAGAAGTATAGAAACCTGGTGGATTGTGTGATTGACGGTGGCTATGGCAACAACATAGCCTCTACGGTTGTGGATGCCAGCAACAATTTTGAAGTGTTACGCGAAGGCGCCGGGGACATAGAAGAATACCTGTAGAGTAAAAGTAAGGGAGCAGGGTATAAATAGATCCAAGTATAAAGTTGTGTCTGTTTCTATTGTATTATCTCAGTAGCTGTAGGTTTCTTGTGTTTCCAGCGCTTATGTGTCCAGAGGTAATCTGCGGGGTTTCTACAAATGGCGGTTTCCAGTTTCCGAGCAAAGGCTTCTGTTATAGAAGGTTGCTCCGGAGCATTCGGTTCTTGAGGTTTACCGTCAGAGAGCAGTTCGAAAGTAAGTGTATAGTGGCCCCGCTTGGTTCGTTCTACGTTCAGGAACAACACAGGGTAGTTAAACTTCTTTGCCAGCTTTTCTGCTCCCTCATAAAAAGGTGTATCCTGGTGCAGAAAAGTGGTCCAGAAAGTAATCTCGCTTTTAAGGGGAGTTTGATCGGATAACATAGCCACCACACGCGGTATTTTACGGTTTGCAGCAAAGTCGCGCAGGGTATCTTTCATTTTTATAAGCCTTGCACCTAAACGGGCACGCGTCATCAGCATGAAGGCCTCAAAAAACGGGTTGTTTAGTGGTTTGTAAACACCATAGGCCGGAAACCCGAATTGTACTGCACCAGCCGAAAGCACCCATTCCCAATTACAGGAATGCGAGCCCATGGTTATAACTGTTTTCCCCTGCTGTACAAAATCATCGAGCAACTCCTGGTTAGTAAATATAATGCGCCGTTTCATTTCTGCAGCATCCATAGAGTGAAGCCTAAGTGTCTCCACCACCACATCCATAAACTGCTTGTAAAATGCTTTGGTAATCTGATGTATTTCTTCAGCGCTTTTTTCAGGAAAAGCATTTGTTAAATTGTTATAGACTACTTTCTTTCGATAACCTATTATATAGTACACCAAAAAGTATAAAACATTGGACAGCAGGTACAGCAATGATAGCGGAAGCAACGACATTCCCTTCAGCAGTAGCCAAAGCGGGTAGTAAAGCGGTGGTATTTTTATACTTCTATCCATTCATTTAAGGGCAGCTGCAAATGTACAACCAAGCAGTCGCATTATGAAATCTCAGAATTCGTGCTTATTTAGCAGCCAAGCAAAACCGTAAGTTCGCAGAAAAAGATCATCTGACAAAAGAATTTATACTTCATCATACTTCCTTTGTCGCAAGGTCAACTTTTCAACTTTAAACACTTAACACAATAGTGGTTCTACTTACAGAAACAATGTATAACCCGCCAGTAGCTTACTTCTGGCACGCACTCCGGGCAGAGGGCATACAACTCGAAACGCATGAAAACTATGTAAAGCAAAGTTACCGCAACCGTTGCCACGTGCTTACGGCACAGGGTGTGCAACCACTAAGCATCCCTGTACTTAAAGGCAACAGCAAAGCCAAAACCCTTATCACCGAAATAGAAATAGATTACAGCCAGAAGTGGCACAATGTGCATTGGCGCACCATACAGGCAGCTTATGGGCGGGCGCCTTATTTTGAATTTTACAGCGACTATATCAAAGCGGTGTATGACCGGCAGCCAAAATTTTTATTCCAGCTAAACGTTGATTTGTTACAGCTTTATTTTAAATTACTAAAGCTGAACAAGCCGCTTCATTTTACAGATTTTTACAGCGAACAGCCTCAGGAAAACGTATTGGATTTAAGAAATAAAATTCACCCAAAAATCTATCCTGACAATTTGCACGTAAAACCCTATACACAAGTTTTTGGCAAACATTTTGCACCAGAGCTAAGTATAATTGACTTGTTGTTTACCCAAGGGCCAGCATCACTTTCATATCTGCAATAAGGTTTAGGGATACGAAACATTTGTACTGCACAGCTTGTTTAAAAGTAACGTTCGAAGTAAGCTTCAGCCGATTATCAATTTTTGACTTTTTTTAGATTATATAAAGTATACATGGAAGCTAAATTCTCAAACAGAGTGAAAGAGGTTATCTCTCTTAGCCGTGAGGAAGCTATTCGACTTGGGCATGACTACATTGGCACCGAACACCTGGTGCTGGGCATGATCCGGGAAGGAGAAGGTACAGCCATTGCTCTGCTTAAAAAGCTGGGCGTTTCGATAGATGAATTAAAGTACGCTTTAGAGCAGGCTACACGAAATACAGCTACGCAAAGCAGCAACATCACAGGCAGTATCCCGCTTACAAAGCAGACTGAGAAGGTGCTGAAGATAACATACCTGGAGGCAAAGATCTTCAAGAGTGATATTATCGGTACAGAGCACCTCTTACTATCCATCCTCCGGGATGAAGACAATATTTCTTCACAAATATTAGCGAAATTCAACGTGAACTACGAAGCCATAAGAGACTCCCTGGATTATCATAGCAATAATCCACTCGCATCGTCTGACACAGACGATTCTGATGACTCAGATAAATTTTTGGGCAGTTCATCGTCCCGCTCCGGTAGCACCAGCAAGAAACCCGGCGAAAAATCGCGTACACCTGTACTTGATAATTTTGGCCGCGACCTTACCAAACTTGCCGAAGATGACAAACTAGACCCGATTGTAGGCCGCGAAAAAGAAATTGAGCGTGTAGCCCAGGTACTGAGTCGCCGTAAAAAGAACAACCCTATACTTATAGGTGAGCCAGGTGTTGGTAAAACAGCCATTGCTGAAGGCCTAGCCCTGCGCATCATACAGAAAAAGGTAAGCCGTGTGCTGTTTAATAAGCGTGTGGTAACCCTGGACCTTGCCTCTCTGGTAGCGGGCACAAAATACCGTGGCCAGTTTGAAGAGCGCATGAAGGCGGTGATGAATGAACTGGAGAAATCTCCGGATGTGATCCTGTTCATTGATGAGCTGCACACGATTGTGGGTGCTGGTGGCGCTTCTGGTTCTCTGGATGCCTCTAACATGTTTAAGCCTGCCCTTGCCCGTGGCGAGATTCAATGCATCGGTGCCACGACCCTGGATGAGTACCGCCAGTACATCGAGAAAGATGGTGCCTTGGCCCGTCGTTTCCAGGTTGTAATGGTAGACCCGACTACACCGGAAGAGACAATCGAGATATTGAACAATATCAAGGACAAGTACCAGGACCACCACCACGTAAACTATACAGATAAGGCCATTGAAGCCTGCGTTAAGTTAAGTGACCGCTACATGAGCGACCGCTTCTTACCAGACAAAGCCATCGATATTTTAGACGAGGCTGGTGCGCGTGTGCACATCAACAACATTATCGTACCGGATGATATCCTGAAGCTTGAAGAGCAGATTGAGAACATCAAGGTAGAGAAAAACCGTGTTGTGAAGAGCCAGAAGTATGAAGAGGCTGCTCAACTGCGTGATAAGGAGAAAAAACTTATCGACCAGCTTGAAACAGCTAAGAAAGACTGGGAAGAGGAGACCAAAAAGAAGCGTTATACTGTAAAAGAGGAAAATGTGGCAGAAGTTATTGCCATGATGACAGGTATTCCGGTAAAACGTATCGCTCAGAAAGAAGGCGTGAAGCTGCTGAACATGGGCGAAGAGCTGAAAGGCAAAGTAATCGGCCAGGACAAAGCTATTTCGCAGTTAGTGAAAGCTATTCAGCGTACACGCGTAGGCCTGAAGGATCCGAAAAAACCAATCGGTTCATTCGTGTTCCTGGGTCCGACTGGTGTAGGTAAAACAGAGCTCGCTAAAGTGCTTGCCACTTACCTGTTCGATAAAGAAGATTCGCTGGTGCGTATCGACATGAGTGAGTACATGGAGAAATTCAGCGTATCTCGCTTAGTGGGAGCGCCTCCAGGATACGTGGGTTATGAAGAAGGTGGCCAGCTGACTGAAAAGATCCGCCGTAAGCCATACTCTGTAGTGTTACTGGATGAGATTGAGAAAGCGCACCCGGATGTTTACAACCTGTTGTTGCAGGTACTTGACGATGGTATACTTACCGATGGTTTAGGCCGTAAGGTTGACTTCCGTAACACCATCATCATCATGACCTCCAACATAGGTGCCCGCGACTTGCAAGACTTTGGAGCCGGTATTGGTTTCATGTCGAAGAGCAAGCAGGAGAACGTAGACGATATTATGAAAGGCACTATTGCCAGCGCCCTGAAGAAGACGTTCTCACCAGAGTTCCTGAACCGCCTGGATGATGTGATCGTGTTTAACTCGCTTAACCGTGAGGACATGCACAAAATCATCGAGCTTTCGCTTGGTAAACTGTTTAAACGCGTGGAAACGTTGGGTTATACTATCGAGCTTTCAAAAGAGGCAAAAGACTTTGTAGCCGAAAAAGGATATGATCCGAAGTATGGCGCACGTCCTTTAAACAGAGCTATCCAGAAGTATATCGAAGATCCGATTGCCGAGGAAATCCTGAAAGCTGAAGTTAACCAAGGCGACACGATCATGGTGGACTACAAGGAAGGCGAAGAGAAACTTATCTTCAAGTCTAAGAAGAGCAATGGCAAAAAAGCCAAAGGCGCTTCCGACGAGACAGAGGAAGAAAAAGAATCTTCTAAGTCATCCGGATCAGATAAAACCGATAAAGAATAACACCATCTGAGTAATAAAATAAGGGCTACCTGCACAGGTAGCCCTTATTTTTTAGTTCACCAACCACCTCACTCTTAAAATCATAAGACAATAGCTATACTTGTAAAGTCGCGTTGGCAGCTATATATTCAAAAAATGATGTAATAGTACCGAATTTAGGTGCAGAGTTTTTAAATTTGAGGATTAATCAATCTGAATCGCTTAAATAGTTATACAACATATACATGGCCGGAGAAATTAGACAAGCCCAATTAGAGACACTCGAGCGTAAAAATGCGGAAGCCTTGTTAGGTGGCGGAGAAGACCGAATTGCAGCACAGCACAAAAAAGGAAAGCTGACAGCCCGTGAGCGTATACACCTGTTGATGGATGAAGGCTCTTTTGAGGAGATTGGCAAGTTTGTGATGCACCGCTCCAAAGACTTTGGCTTAGATAAGCAATACTTTTTAGGCGATGGCGTAGTAACTGGCTACGGCACCATAAATGGGCGCTTAGTTTACGTTTTCTCTCAGGATTTTACTGTACTGGGCGGTTCGCTTTCTGAAACGCACGCCGAGAAGATCGTGAAGATAATGGAGCTTGCCATGAAAAACGGCGCTCCGGTTATTGGCCTGAACGATTCTGGTGGTGCCCGTATTCAAGAAGGCGTTGTATCGCTGGGCGGATATGCAGACATTTTCTATCGCAACACCTTAGCTTCTGGCGTTATTCCTCAGATATCGGCCATCATGGGCCCATGCGCAGGTGGTGCAGTATACTCACCGGCCATCACCGATTTTATCATGATGGTGCAGGATACGTCGTACATGTTTGTTACTGGGCCAAACGTAGTAAAAACCGTTACACACGAAAACGTTACCTCAGAAGAACTAGGCGGTGCCAGCACCCACAGCTCTAAGAGTGGTGTAACCCATTTCTCCTGCGCCAACGAGGTAGAGTGCATCAACTACATTAAAACACTTTTAAGCTATGTGCCGCAGAACTGCGAAGAGTTGCCGCCATCGCTGCCTTACGAGCCACAAGCCGACGAAACTCGTAGCGTACTGGATACCATTATACCAGAAAACCCAAACCAGCCTTACGATATCCGCGAGGTAATTGAAGGAATCATAGATACGGATTCATTTTTTGAAGTACACAAGAACTTTGGAGAAAACATTGTAGTTGGTTTTGCCCGACTTGCAGGTAGAAGTATAGGCATTGTAGGCAACCAGCCTGCTGTGTTAGCCGGTGTACTGGATATTAATGCCAGCACCAAAGCCGCACGCTTTGTTCGTTTCTGCGATAGCTTTAACGTGCCTTTGCTTGTTTTAGAGGATGTACCGGGTTTCTTGCCAGGCACCGACCAGGAGTGGCGCGGCATCATTACCAACGGCGCTAAATTACTTTATGCTTTCTGCGAGGCTACTGTGCCGCGCATTACCGTAATTACCCGCAAAGCTTACGGCGGCGCATACGATGTAATGAACTCAAAGCACATAGGTGCTGATATGAACTTTGCATGGCCAACTGCCGAGATCGCCGTAATGGGTGCACAAGGCGCTGCCGAGATCATCTTTAAGCGTGAAATTGCGACCGCTGAAGACCCTGCTGCTAAACTGGCTGAGAAAGTACAGGAATATAAGGACAAATTTGCAACGCCTTACCGTGCCGCACACCGTGGTTTTATTGATGAGGTAATTACGCCATCCGAAACAAGAACCAAGTTGATCAAGGCATTTAAAATGCTGGAAAATAAGGCCGTGACACTTCCGCGTAAGAAGCACGGCAATATTCCGCTTTAATTAAATTATGAATGCCGGATTAGAAAGTATGAATAGTGCGTATAACCACTTCATACTTTCTGATTTCAATCGTTCATAACTTACATTTGTAATTCATAACTAGCGCAAGCATGAGACAAGAATCTTTCGATTTTTTACAGAAATACCTGAATAACTCCTCTCCTACCGGCTTCGAATCTGAAGGTCAGAAATTATGGCTGGAGTATGTAAAGCCATACATCGATGAATATTTTGTAGATACTTACGGTACAGTTGTGGGGGTTATTAACCCACAGGCAGAGTACAAGGTCGTGATTGAGGCACATGCCGATGAAATTAGCTGGTTTGTGAACTACATCACACCGGAGGGCTACATCTACCTGAAGCGTAACGGCGGCTCTGATGCGTTGATTGCACCGTCTAAGCGAGTGAATATTTATACTTCTAAAGGCATTGTTAAGGCTGTTTTCGGATGGCCTGCCATACATGTGCGCAAAGTAGAAAACGACAAAGCCCCAACCATCGAAACCGTGTTTCTGGACTGTGGCGCCAACAACCGCGAAGAAGTGGAAGCCATGGGCATACATGTTGGTTGCGTAGCTACTTTCGAGGATGAGTTTACCGTGATGAACGACCGCTACTACGTAGGTCGCGCGTTAGACAACCGCATTGGTGGCTTTATGATTGCCGAGGTAGCACGCCTACTGAAGGAGAACGGAAATAAACTGCCGTTTGGCCTGTACGTTGTAAATGCGGTGCAGGAAGAAATTGGTTTGCGTGGCGCCGAGATGATCGCCCACCGCATCAACCCGGATGTAGCCATCATCACCGATGTTACCCACGATACGCAATCGCCGATGTACGACAAGAAAACCAGCGGCGACATCCATTGCGGCAAAGGTCCTGTTATTGCTTACGGTCCTGCTGTACAAAACAATGTGAGAGACCTGATCATAAACACAGCCAAAGAAAAAGATATCCCGTTCCAGCGTTCTGCTGTTTCGCGTGCGACAGGTACTGATACCGATGCCTTTGCCTACTCTAACGCCGGTGTTGCCTCTGCGCTTATTTCGCTGCCATTAAAGTACATGCACACTACCGTAGAAACCGTGCACAAAGACGATGTGGATAACGTGATCAAAATGATATACGAAACCATACTTAAAATACAGGACAAGCAGGATTTCCGCTACCTGAGTTAAGAAGCCATACTTATACTTCAGAAGCCTCACTTACCGCACAGGTTTGTGAGGCTTTTGCTTTATTGCGCTGCTGTTTGTATCTTATACTTAAAACAAACTTTATACTTATGAACCTATTGCTGCAACACTCAAGTCTATGGCCCCGTGCTTTAGCTATTATAAGTGGAAGCGGTTATACTTTGCCAAACCTTAAATACCTATAAACTTCCCGAAATATTACGAGATAGTTTACTGACGTTTTTAGGTTATAAACACATCTCCGATTCATAACTCAACAATTTATAATTCATTAGCGTGCTTTTCACCGACCAAATGGGCTACAGCATTGAGCTGGAGCAACGACCGCAGCGCATCATATCACTTGTGCCCTCCCAAACCGAACTTTTGTTTGATTTAGGCTTAGGAGACAGAGTGGTAGGCATCACCAAATTCTGCATTCACCCGAAGCAGCAGGTAAAGCAGGTAACTAAAATTGGCGGCACCAAGAACTTTAACTTTGATGTAATCGATCAACTCCAGCCAGACCTGATCATCGGAAACAAAGAAGAGAATTACCAGGAGGGCATTGAGCAACTGCAGGCAAAGTATAAAGTATGGATGGGTGATATTTATACGTTGGAGGATGCTTTGGAGATGATTACCCAAATGGGCCAAATAACGGGAACAGCGGCCAAGGCTCTAGCATTTACGCGTGGTATAGCATCCGGCTTTAAACAGCTGCCCCCCCTGCAACCAAGTATAAAAACAGCCTACTTTATCTGGCGCAACCCTTACATGGTCGTGGGCAGCCATAACATCATAGACCACATCCTGCAGCGCTGCGGTTTTGTGAACGTTTTTGGCCAACTATCCCGCTACCCTGAAATAACCACAGAACAACTTCAGCAGGCAAACCCGCAGCTTATACTTTTATCATCAGAGCCTTATCCTTTTAAAGAAAAGCACTTACAGGAATTTCTGGAGATTTGCCCAAAGGCATGTATAAAAGTAGTGGATGGCGAAATGTTTAGCTGGTACGGCAGCAGACTGGCACATGCTCCGGCTTACTTGCAACAAGTATTGGAAGAGGTGAAGCGGGAGCTAATAGTATAGCTGGCGTTCCTCTACAACTTGTCCAGCAATTTCAGCGCATTTTTAGATACAGCCTCAAAGTAAGCTGCGTCGGCTTTTAGCTGGTTCAGGCTTTTTCCTTTAACCTCACGTTTATTTGTTGGATCTGCTAAAGAGGTAAGGGTAATGATCTTCCGGATCCGCTGTGTTTGTGCTGCCGTTATACTTTGCGGGTCCAACTCCTGCAGCCGCGCTACAAGCAAATGCCTAAAATCTTTTTTCTCTAGTGCCTCTTCCTCTAGCAGGCGCATGATGGCCGCCACCACTTCATCTTCATGAGGTGATTCGAGCGCGGCAGAGATAAGCTCGTTAGTCTTGGGCAAAGGCAGTTTTATAAGTAACTCGTACGCGCCTTGCTGCTCCCCTGCTGTTGTGTAGCACTTCATCCAAAACCTACCCGAGGCTGTATCTTTGTATACTGCAGCCCACCCTCCTGCGGCCTCTTCCATCAGCTGCATACTACCAACAAATTCATTTATAAGCTTGGCATCGCCATACAGTTTCCGGCTTTCAATGGCAATCAGGTGGTATAGGTTATTTCAAATCCGGCTTTTCCCAGGTCTTCCCAAAACCTTGGGTACGATTTCCGGACCACGTTTGGTTCCTGTATTTCGACAGGCTCGAGTAGGGCAAGTGGTGCAAAAGCCATGGCCATGCGGTGGTCCTGGTAGGTGCGGAAGGAAAGTTGTTTTTTGGTGATGATCCCTGGCTCCATCCTGAAAACGCCCGGTGTTACTTCTTCCATGGTAGAGCCCATACCAAGTAATTCTATCTGCAGCGCCTGTATGCGGTCTGTTTCTTTTATACGGAGACTCTCCAAACCAGTAAGCTCCAGGGTTACGCCTAAGGCGGCACATAGGGCAACTATTGTTTGGGCAAGATCGGGGCATTGGCTAAAATCATAGGAAAGGTGCTTCTCCAGCCGCTTTTTGGATAGCGTTATACCTGCTTCAGAGTAGGTAGTATAAACACCTAGGTGCTGCATTATTTCAGCCACAGCGCTATCACCCTGAAAAGAATTCTCTTTTAAACCCAGCAACGTTACTTCGGCTTCTTTAGCCAACGCCACTATACTATACCAATAGCTCGCCGCCGACCAATCGGATTCCACGTGGAAGCTGTTAGGTTTATACTTCTGGGCTGGAACAGTAATGGTATTTTCCTCGAAAGTAGCCTCTACACCAAAGTGCTGCATCAGCGAGAGCGTCATATCTATATAAGGCTTAGACCCTATCTTGCCTTCCAGGTTAAGCACCAAGCCCTCCGGAAGCAGCGGCGCCACCATCAACAAAGCCGAAATATACTGGCTGCTGATATCTGAGCGGATAGTAAGCTCGCTTTTGCCACTACCACTAAAGCCATTTATTTTAAGAGGCGGGTAACCTTCCTCGCCAAGGTAATTTATACTTGCTCCAAGTTCACGCAGCGCATCCACCAATACCTTAATAGGCCGCTGACACATGCGCTCAGTTCCAGTTAAAACTTTCTGCTGTCCGGTAATGGCATAATAAGCAGTTAAGAAACGCATAACAGTACCTGCATCTTCTGCATTTATCTCTTCAGCATCGCGCTGTAGCAAGCGCTGGAGCAGCTGTGTGTCGTTTGCTTCAGAAAGGTTATCCACCTGAGAAGTGGCCCCAGCAAGTGCTGAGATGATAAGCGCGCGGTTTGCCTCGCTTTTAGAGGCAGGCAATTTTATACTTGTATGTATATGGCCGGTTTGGTGGCTAAGTGTAAGGCTTTGGCTCATAGCAAAGAGTAATAGCGTAACGATTCGATTATTTGCTGCACCGTTACAGGCTGATCGTAAACGGCTTTACCGATACCGTTAAGTAAAGTACAGTTTATTGTAGTGCGGGAATTCTTTTTATCCTGAAGCGCGAACTGTGCTATGCTTTGAATGTCTGCTTCCGTTAAAGGCACCTTTTCATAAATTGATACCAGGAAAGTCTCGATCTTATCCAGCGCCTCCTGTGGCAGCAGCTCATGGTTAACGGATAGCCAGGCCTCGCATAGCATGCCTACAGCCACGGCTTCGCCATGTAAAAGCTCTCTTCCAGGTTTATCCATCAAGTAACTTTCTACGGCATGCCCTACAGTATGGCCAAAGTTCAGCACCTTGCGGTAACCTCTTTCTAAGGGGTCTGCCGCTACAACTTCAGACTTTATACTTACTGAGTGGCGTATCAGCTCTTCCCAATCCTCTGTAAACAAACCTACATGGCGCTGCTCCTGAAAAGCTGCTGCATCTGCAATAAGCCAATGCTTTATAATTTCGGCATAACCGGATTTCAGTTGCTGCGGCGAGAGTGTCTGCAGAAAACCAGGATTGATGAAGACTGCCTGGGGCTCTTTGTACACGCCAATATGGTTTTTAAGCCCATGAAAGTCAATGCCGGTTTTGCCTCCCACGCTGGCATCTACCTGCGCGAGTAAGGTAGTAGGCACTTGCACAAAGTATAAACCACGCTTAAAAACTGCGGCACAGAATCCACCCATATCGCCAATAACACCACCGCCTACGTTTACCAGCACCGACCAGCGGTCCAGGTTTAGCTCTGTCATGCGCTGCCATATATACTCGCAGGTTTGCAGGGTTTTGTTTTCCTCTCCGCTTTTTACCTGTATAAGCTCATGCTCAGGTAAGTATGGTTTTAGGGCGGGGTAGCAATGGGCCAATGTATTTTCATCAACCAGTACGGCTACTTTACTAAAGGCTCTGTTTTGCAGCACCGTCGTTAACTCCTGCAAGGCGTCTTGGCCAATATAGATAGCTTCTGTCATTTTAAATCAGGAAGTATAAGAGTTGGGATACTGCATCGGGCAGCAATATATGCCTAATCCTCGTTTAGAATTTGCGTTTGCTTTCGAATAGATTCAACGTGAATCAGTTTATACAGTTCAGCTACAAAGTCCGGGGTAATACCAGCTTCTTCGGCCCACTCGGCACGGCTCCTGAAAATTTCTTTCCAGCGCTCCAGCTGCAGCACCTGCACATTATTCTGCTTTTTATACTCCCCGATTTGCTCTACCAGGGCCATCCGCTTTGCCAGCGCAGCAATAATATCGTGGTCGGCAGCGTCTATTTGCAAACGCAGTTCTTCGGCGCGGTTTACCAGCTCCACATCATCGTAGTTTGTTTTGCGCACCTGCAGCTTTTCAAATATCTCAGCAAGCCTTGCTGGGGTTACCTGCTGCTCTGCATCACTAAGGGCATGGTCGGGGTCTGGGTGTGTTTCGATCATCACACCGTCGTAACCTAAATCCAATGCCTTCTGCGATACCGGAAATATAAGATCCCGATTGCCGGCAATGTGGCTGGGGTCAACAATAATGGGCAAGCTTTGGAAACGGGCTTTCAGTTCGATGGGTATTTGCCACACCGGCGCATTTCTATACTTTGATTTCTGGTAAGAGGAAAAGCCGCGATGTATGGCCGCCAAATCGGTAACACCTGCGTTGTAGATCCGCTCAATGGCACCAATCCATAGTGCCAGGTCTGGGTTTACAGGGTTTTTCACCATTACCGGCACCTGCACTCCTTTCAGGGCATCGGCAATCTCCTGCACCGCAAATGGGTTAACGGTTGTGCGGGCGCCAATCCAAAGCACATCAATGCCATAGTTCAGGGCCTCTTCTACGTGGCGTGCTGTGGCTACTTCTGTTGTAACTTTTAAACCGAATTCCTGCTTTACCTGCTTCAGCCAGGCCAGGCCTTTAAATCCAACACCCTCAAAAGAATTTGGCCTGGAACGTGGCTTCCAGATACCTGCCCTGAACAAGTGTATGTTTTGTTGTGCCAGCGCCTGCGCTGTTTGCATTACCTGCGCCTCACTCTCCGCACTACATGGGCCTGCAATCCTTAGCGGCCTGTTTTCTCCTGCACGTAGCTTCGCAAAAAAAGACTCTTTATAATTAAATTTCATTTGTCCGCGTTAATGCTGTAAAGTTAACCTTTGTTGAGACAAATGACCACTAAATATGTGTTTAAACAAGTTCACACCTATTACTATAGTTATACTTTAGCCGCCATAGCTCTTCCTAACTTAGAACATGCTGCCACCCAGAACTGTTTCTGTTTTAACTTATGCACAAAATAAGTCGTACTTGGGCCTCTAAAAGGTTGTGAACTATACCTGAAGCAGTATCTTTGCAGCGCAAAATTTCTTTACATGAATCCGATTACAAAAGTCTCTTTCGATAATACAGCCGTAGCCTTTTCATCAAAATCCGACGCTGAATTATACAAAATGTACCTGCTGTTTAAGTCCATGAACAGCAACACCTTTGTAAAGGTAGGCGGCAATCTTCTGAACCTGGCCCTTAACCTGCACCTACCTGTAAGCTTTATTATCAAACCCACCATCTTCAACCACTTTTGCGGAGGCGAAACAATAGAAGAATCAGAGCGTGCCATACGTGAGCTTAGCAAGTATAACATAGGCACCATTCTGGACTACTCCGTAGAGGGCGAGGGCGATGACAAAAGCTTTGATGCCACCCGCGACGAACTGCTTCGTGCCATTGAGAAAGCCCATGGCAATAAGAACATTCCTTTCGCAGTATTTAAGATTACAGGCTTAATCGATATCAACCTGCTGGAGAAGGTACAAAACAAACAGGAGTTATCTGTTAATGAGCGAGCAGCGTTTGAGCGTGGCCGTGATCGTGTAAACGAGATCTGCAAGAGCTGTTACCAACGCGACGTTCGTGTTTTTGTGGATGCCGAGGAAAGCTGGATACAGGAAACGATAGATAACCTGACTTACGAAATGATGGCGCTTTACAACAAAGAGAAAGCCAACATCTACAACACTTACCAGCTATACCGCCACGATCGCCTGGATGTAATTCAGCGCGATTATGATACTGCTGTGAAGAATGGCTACTACCTGGGTGCAAAGTTGGTACGCGGGGCTTATATGGAGAAAGAGCGCAAGCGCGCGCAGCAGGAAGGCTACGAAAGCCCGATAAACCCAACCAAGCAAGCATCAGACGATCTGTTCAACAAGGCACTCCTGTTCTGCATGGAGCACATCGACAGAATATCTTTCTGCAACGGCACACACAACGAGGACAGCTGCTACCTGCTGATGGACCTGATGGAGAAGCATAACATTGCTCCTAACGACCCACGCGTATACTTTGCGCAACTATTTGGCATGAGCGACAACCTATCTTACAACCTGGCTGATGCAGGCTACAACGTAGCTAAATATGTGCCATACGGCCCTGTAAAAGAGGTTATGCCATACTTGCTTCGCAGAGCAAACGAAAATACAGCCATTGCCGGACAAAGCAGCCGCGAGTTTCAGCTTATAAGAAGCGAGATAGAGCGCCGCAAAGCAAAAAAATAGCCAAGAGGCCGGTTGTTACAGCTGGCCTTTTTAAAGCACTATGGTATAGATTGGCAAAAGAGAACAAAAAAGCGGGACCCCGCACTAAGTACGAGGTCCCGCTTTGTGTTTCGAACTATAAGCTATTCGCTGTAGTTCTTGCAGAAATTACTGTACTGGAGCAACAGTAGTGTCAGCGTCAACAGCAGTAGTATCTTCTACTACAGTCTCTTCTACAACTGGAGTCTCTTCTACGATCTCAGTTTCAGTAGCTTCAGTTTCAGTAGTTGCTTCTTCGCTAGTGCAAGCTGTGAAAGAAAGGGCAAGAGCTACGATTGCGAAAGTGAATAAATTTTTCATTTTGTGTTTGTGATTAAGTGTTTTGTTTCGATTTTGGAACTTTATACCGAGACGGCGAATAGGTAACCCGCCTTTTTTAAAAAATTAAAATTATTTTTTTCGTGGGTTACAATCCTGCTTTTAATGTATTAAAAATTGACTGGAATGAAGAAGAGTTTGTATGAGACGGATGAGGCGGTGATGGAAGGTATCCGGCGCAGCGATGACCGTGCGTTGGCCTATCTATACAAACTTCATTTCCCGATGATCTCTCATTTTATTTTGAATAACAGCGGAACCGAAGACGAGGCCAAGGACATTTACCAGGAAGGCGTTATCGTGTTCTACGAAAAAATAAAAGACAACAGCCTGGAGCTTAGTTGCCAGATAAAAACCTACCTGTACTCTGTGTGCAGGCGGTTGTGGCTAAAACGCTTGGCTGAAAAAGGGAGATACGCTACAAAATTAGAGGACACAGATAATTTTGTAGCTGTAGAGGAAGACACAGACCAGCACGAGGAACAGGAAAAACAGTTCGGCGTGATGGGCGAAGCGCTGGGACAGTTAGGAGAACCCTGCAAATCGCTTCTGGAAGATTATTATATACATACGCATAGCATGCAGGCTATTTCGGATAAGTTTGGCTATACCAATTCTGATACAGCTAAAAACCAAAAGTATAAATGCCTGCAACGCCTGAAAAAGTTATTCTTTGCCACCTATAAGCCAGGGGTTAGATAAAGGGCTTACTATTAAACTGGTTGAGGCCAAATATTAGAAGAAGATGTTAGAGTACCGCGCTTACGAACAAATTGAACGCTACCTGAACGGCGAGATGGCAGTAGAAGAACAACAGGCTTTTGAAGCGCTGTTGCGAACAGATGTGCGCCTTTCGGAGCAGGTACGTGAGCATAAGCAACTGCTGGACTCTATGCAGCAGTACGGGCAGCGCCAGGCGCTGAAACAGAAGCTCCAAAACATCCATTCTGAAATGGAGGCTGAAACCATGGAGGCCTCACCAAACACCTGGAGAGTATTCTGGAACCGCCACATGCAAACCGTTGCAGTAGCCGCCAGCGTATCTTTGCTATCAGTATTTGGCACACTTTGGAGCGTACAGCAGTTAAAGGCACCGGTACAGCAGCAGACTGCCCGATACGTAGAGCTTCGCCGCGAAGTGGAACGCCTCAAGAAAACGCAAACAGCTATCATGAACGGCATAAACGATGCCTCTAAACCTGCGCCACGTGCAGCAGCCTTTAGCGGCACCGGCTTTGCTATATCCGCCGATGGCTACCTGGTTACCAGTTCTCATGTGGTAGAAGGTGCAGACTCCATCATGATCGAAAATAAAGCCGGCCTGAAGTATAAAGTAAGCGAAGTATACCGCGACGAAATACATGACCTTTCTATACTAAAGATAGCTGATTCTACATTTGGCGGGTTCGGGAAACTGCCGTATACTTTTAAAACAAATGAGTCTGAACTTGGCGAGAAGGTGTTTACGCTGGGTTACCCGCGCGAGGATATCGTTTTCGGGGAAGGATCGCTTAGCTCCGGCTCCGGTTTTGAAGGCGATACTACCTCTTACCAAATTTCTATTCCGCTTAACCCGGGCAACAGCGGTGGACCTTTACTAGATGATAAAGGCAATCTGATTGGCGTAATTAGCGGCAAGCAGGCAGGCCAGGAAGGGGCTGCATTTGCAGTTAAGTCTGCTTACTTATTGCAGATGATCAACGAATTGCCTGCATCTACAACAATGGCCCCCATGGTGTTGCCAAAGTATAACTCGTTGTTAGGCAACCCACGACCGCAGCAGCTGAAAAAACTTAAAGACTACGTATTCGTGGTTAAAGTATACAACTAAGAGGTTAGCGCGTTTAACTATTTAGCAAAGCCCTTTTTCTAATATTGTTCCTTACCAGCTAGCCTCTCTGAAGGTTAACATTTTCATTTTGTTTCAGTTTAACAATAGTTGTGCGGGGCACTAACCCCAATACTAAACTATAGAATTGAGCTATGAAACAAAGATTTTTAACACCAATAGTTGCAGTAGCAGTTGCCTCCCTCTCACTTTTTAGTTGTGCGGGATCGAGCGAAACCACAGCCATGGAATCTACAACCATGAGCGAAACACAGACCATGGCTGGCAGTACCGAAACAGGCACAGACATGTCTGCTGAACTCTCTGTAACTGATGACCTAGAGTATGATGAGATGTTTAGCGACATTACAGAAACGAAGCAATACGACCTCATTTCACTCGCCAAAACCAGTCCTAACCTTTCTACTTTTGTCCGGTTAGTAGAGGCAGCGGATATATCAGATGCTTTGACTCCTGATGGAAAGTTCACAATTTTTGCGCCTACAAATCAAGCGTTCAGTTCGATGCCTACGGATGAACTTAACAACCTCCTGAAACCAGAAAATAAAGCCGACCTGCTGCGGGTACTCCAATTGCACATCCTGCCTAATGAGGTGGCCTCCACCCGGTTTAACAATGACCAGCGCATCAAAGCAGGCGAAGACCGGTACATAAATATCACAACCAACGACCTTACCAGCCAGGTATCAATAGGCGGTGCTACCATTGTGCGCCCAGACATTGAGGCATCTAACGGTGTTTTGCATGTAGTAAATGGTCTTATAACCACCACAACCGATACCCTCCCAGGTAACTGATCACCCGCACCGACATATTATACTTTCTGGAAGCACAGAGGTATAAAGTCATTTTAAGACGAAGACTCTATAAGAAGCTTCGCGATAGTGTTTATTAACTTTAAATGTATGATTATGAAAAAGATAAAAGCATTGGCTGCCATGGCATTAGCATCGGCTACTTTTTACAGCTGCGCTACTTCCGATACAACAACCGATACAACTGCTATGGACGATACCATGACAACTGACACAAGTATAGCCATGGATGAACCTACTGACATGGCAACAGATGAAACTGTATCGATAAATGAGACGCAGACGATGGGAGGCTACGCTGACCTTGATTTTGAGGATGCGGTGCCATACGATGAAATGTTCACGGACATTGCCAACACAGAAAGCCAGGATATTATGTCGCTTGCCCGCACCAGCCCGAACCTTAGCACCTTTGTAAGGTTAATGGATGCCTCCGGACTTTCACAAGGATTAATGCAGGATGGCGAGTATACTTTATTTGCACCTACTAATAAAGCTTTTGCAGAGCTATCACAAGAGCAGCTTAACATGTTGCTACAGCCAGAGAACAAGGCTAAACTTTCAGAAGTGTTGCAGGTACATGTACTGGCATCAGAAGTAGCTGCTAACCAGTTTAACAACAGCCAGCGCATTTCGCTTTCTAACAACAGGTACTTGCCAATAAGCTCAGAAAATAATTTGATCACCGTTGGTGGTGCTACTGTTATCGTTCCAAATGTGGAGGCTTCTAACGGAATTATTCATGTGGTTGATCGTGTGATTATACCTAGCGAAGCCCCTATGGATAATGGCCCGGGAAGATAAGCTGAAGTATAATTTATGTTATGAGAAGATAGCCCTCTGCTGAAGAGGGCTATTTTATTTTACAACAAGCCAAGCCTGCCATACTAGTTGTACAAAGGCTGTATAACATACTTATATCTTAGCAGAAATCAGGGCTAATATACTCCATAGAATGGCTCTACCGTAACTATACAGTTTAAACGTCGTTAGTAATAACCTATGCAGGCTGCTGATCGCACCTGTACAAAACCATAACAACTAAAAATAAAAGCTATGATGGACAAAACAGATAACGCTGGCATGATGACTGCCATGTTCCGTGACAGAGAAAGTGCAGAACGTGCTTACAACGAACTGCGCGCACGCGGTTATGATAAAGACGATATCAATGTAGTTATGTCGGATAAGGCGCGTGACCGCCACTTTGGAAACGATGTAAACGAGGATGGAGATACTGAACTTGGAAACAAGTCTCTTGAAGGTACTGGTGCTGGATCTGCAATCGGTGGTACGCTAGGTGCTATTATCGGTGCTGTTGCCGCCATTGGTACATCAATCGCCATACCTGGTTTAGGTCTGGTGGTAGCGGGTCCGTTGGCAGCTGGTTTAGCTGGCGCAGGTGCAGGTGGCTTAACAGGTGGCCTTATTGGTGCCCTGGTAGGAGCCGGTATTCCTGAAGAACGCGCTAAAGTATATGAGTCTGGTATCAAGGAAGGCAATATTGTGGTAGGCTTTAAGCCTCACTCTCCTGAAGATGCCCGTTACTTTGAATCGCATTTCCAGAACAACAGAGGCGAGCATATCTATTACTAAACCTCGCATTTAGATAAAACACTAGCCCGCCTGCCCTGCTTTACTGCAGGGCAGGCGGGCTTATTTTGTGGCACCGGCAATAGTACCAGGCTACACTTCTACCGCCCTCAGCAAAGCAACAAAGGCAAACAATTTATACTTGTTGCGTATGCACAGGTAAATACAACACGAATCTAAAGTATAAACCTATGAAAAAATACCTGATAGGCGCATTTTGCCTTGCCCTATTAACCGGGACAACAGCATGCGACTCCGGAAATAGCGAACAAACAATTGACGCAACCGCTACTGCAGCGGCACCTGACTCTACCTTGTCAGAAGACAGACAGAAGTTGCTAGCTTACACCGCACGCCATTTTATACTACAGCAGGAGCTTGCCTCCCTGGCACAGCAAAAGGCGCAAACCGATAGCTT
The DNA here is from genome assembly GCF_947492645.1 of uncultured Pontibacter sp. Lineage (GTDB taxonomy): Bacteria > Bacteroidota > Bacteroidia > Cytophagales > Hymenobacteraceae > Pontibacter. The sequence continues at coordinate 31,073 of NZ_CANLMZ010000003.1, forward strand.
AAAACTTTATGCTGAAGAAATGAAAAGTTGGGCTACCACCAAGCAGAACGAGCTAAAAGACCTGGAGCAGCAATACAGCTTTACTTTACCCCAGCAACTTTCAGAGGATGAACAAGAATATTTAGAAGAGCCTAGAAAAGCAGACGCCAAAAACTTTGACGCGGAAATGTGGGATAACCTGGTGGATGCACAGAAGGATGCCATCGACCATATCGATGACAACACAAAAAACATAGCGTCGAGTGATGCCTCGGCTTTTGCAATTTGGGAGCGCAACACGTTAAAAGAGCTAAGAGCGCGCATGGAGCGAGCCGCAGCTTACGAACTGGAACTTAAGAACAGAAACGAAGGTGGCGGTATATCTAAACCTATAGTGGATGAAATAAACAATTAGAAGTATAAAGGCAGCCTTAAAGGCTGCCTTTATACTTCTAAAGCATCTTTAAGTACTGCCCAAGTATGGTTTGCCAGCAACTTTTGCCCTTCTGCATTGGGGTGCAAACCATCCTGCAGGTTAAGGTGCCGCATGCCTGCCACGCCTTCCAGCAAAAAAGGTATAAACGCGATGTTGTTCTTTAATGCCAGCTCCCTGAACAGTTTTCTAAACTCTGCCGCATAACGCCCGGGCACTATATCAGGTATCTCCATTCCTGAAAGTATAATTTTGGCGTTTGGATGATGCAATTTTACCTTATCAATGATTTGCTGCAGGTTTTGCGCAGTTTCGCGGGTTGGTATGCCTCTTAGTCCGTCGTTTGCACCCAGGGCCAGCACAAAAATATCAATGGGCTCTGATAGCCACCTGTCCAACCTGTACAGGCCACCTGATGTAGTATCGCCACTTAAGCCAGCATTAAGCACCTTGTAATTTGTGTAACCCTCCTGCTTCAGTTTTTCCTGTATCAGGCTAGGGTAAGCTTGTGCCGCTACCAGGCCATAACCTGCCGTCAGGCTGTCACCTAAAAAAAGTATGTTCTTCATTTTAATATTAAGTATAAAGGGTGCCAAAGTATATTATGAAATAAACAAAAAAGGGTTGCCTTAGTTGGTAACCCTTTTAATAGTACGGTTTGTTTTAGTCAACTGCGTTCTTCATTTAGCGTAGGCGCTTGCAGGTTGCTAACGAGGCATTTTCTGTTTCTCAACCATCTGCACCACTTTTGGCGGCAACTCCCCTGTATGCTCTAAGGCATCATTATAAGCTTATTGCGCCCACTCCTCACCGTATATATTTGATGCAATCACAGATTCTTTATCGCGGCCAACTGCTGTATTTTTAACATCCATCCAGCCACAGTAAATTTTACCTTTGGCAGTAGTACCTGCTTCTGTGCTGCCACCCAAACTGCTGATGCTGTTTATCTCGTTCTAAAATTCAGTACTTTGGTTTACCAGGTCATTTTAATAAGACTTGCGCGCAGAGTCTTCTGTAAGATTAGCGGCCTGCCTGTACCCCTCCACCCTGTCGTTCACAAATTGGTTTAACTCTTGTTAAAACATCTACTGCTTTATTGTTGTTCATAGCACTAGAAATTGTTTCCATAATCGGAAACGAAATAAAGTCGCCCACAGTTATAATATTTGTACGCCTTACACCGTACTGTATAGATAGGGTATGCGCAACCACAGCGGCTAAAAAATATACAAATATAAAGCCGGCGCCTATTTTATGAATTGTTTTGTATTTGTGCTACATTACGATTTAATACAAGCACAAACAAGCAACGAAGCATGCCAATAGCGGCATTACTTTTGCACAGACTATACTTGGTTCAACTAACTTAACTAGATGCTATCATTGACAACCAGATTCAAAATAATATTATCAGTACTTGCAGTTGTCTTACTGACAGGCTCATTTATAATTTATAAGTCAAGCGGTGTTCCCGAAGGCAAGAATGAGATTCTGATAAAAGCGTTAATGCAAGGCCTGAGCACAGGGCATTATAAACCAGAAAAAGTAGATGACTCTTTCTCTAAAAAAGCCTTTGGTTTATACCTGGAGCGCCTGGATTACAATAAAAAGTTTTTGCTTGCCTCTGACGTAGATAAGCTGCGCAAGTATGAGACTGCCATAGATGACCAACTGAGAGAAGGTTCTTACGAATTCTTCGATCTTTCTGCTGCTCTTATTGAGCAGCGTGTAAAAGAAACAGAGGCATATTACAAAGAGATTCTTGCTAAGCCATTCGATTTCGAGAAAGACGAAGTGATTGAGTTGGAAGGTAAAAAGTTGTCTTACCCTAAAGACAAAGCTGCTCTAAAAGAAGAGTGGCGCAAGCAGCTAAAGTATCAAACGTTGGTACGTTTGGCTGATATGCAGAAGGACCAGGACAAGGCAATTGCAAACGGCGAGAAAGTTGAGAAGAAGACTTTTGAGCAGATGGAAAAAGAAGCACGCGAAAAACTTACCAAGAACTACAAAGACCTGTATGATCGCCTTTTCCAGATAAACAAGGAAGACCGCCGCTCAACCTACATCAACGCCATTGCCAATGTATATGACCCACATACCGGGTACTTTCCACCTAAAGCCAAGTCTGATTTCGACATCAACTTTACGGGTAGGTTAGAAGGCATTGGCGCTTCTTTAACTGAAAGCGACGGACAGATTAAGGTAAACGAAATCGTACCGGGCAGTCCGTCATACTTGCAAGGCGACCTGAAGCCGGGTGATGTTATCCAAAAGGTAGCGCAGGGCAAAGAGGAACCTGTTATTGTAATGGGCATGCGCCTGGATGATGCTATCCAATTGATCCGTGGTAAAAAAGGGACAGAAGTACGTCTTACTGTTAAGAAGCCAGATGGCTCAAACAAAGTAATTCCGATTGTGCGTGATGTGATCGTGTTTGAAGAAACCTATGCACAGTCTGCCCTGATCGAGGATAACGGTAAAATAGGATATATTAAGCTGCCAGGCTTTTATGCTGACTTTGAGCGTAACGGCGGCCGTAATAGTGGTGCTGATGTTAAAGCTGAGGTAGAGAAACTAAAAGCTGCCGGCATGAAAGGCCTTATACTTGACCTGCGCAACAATGGTGGCGGTTCTTTGGCTGATGCTGTAGAAATGGCTGGTTTGTTTATCGAGAAAGGCCCTATCGTACAGGTTAAAACATCATCTGGCAAAGCGATTGTGTTAGATGACCGTGACCCGAAAGTACAATATGACGGACCACTTACTGTACTTGTAAACGCAAATAGCGCCTCTGCCTCCGAGATTCTGGCAGCAGCCCTGCAGGATTATAAGCGTGCCGTTATTATTGGCAGCCCAACGTATGGCAAAGGTACGGTGCAGCAGTTTATTGAATTGGATGAGGCCTTGCCTGCTCAGTTTAACACCTATAAGCCTTTTGGCGCACTTAAGCTTACTACCCAGAAGTTCTACAGGATTAACGGTGGTACAACACAACTACGCGGTGTAACGCCTGATGTGCTGCTTCCGGATGCGTACAGTTACATGGAGTTTGGCGAGAAAGAGCAGAATTACCCTTTGCCTTTTGATGAGATCTCTCCGGCAAACTATAAAACCTGGATGAACAACAAACTGAACGTTGCGAAGATACAGGCAAACAGCAAAAGCAGAATTGCTCAGAACAAGTCTTTCTCTTTAATCAAAGAAAGTGGCGAACGCCTTAAAAAGCAATCGCAGAATACAACTCGTTCGCTGCAGTTTGCAAAGTATTTAGCCGAAGAAAACAAGGCAGAAGCTGAGGCAAAACGTTACGAAGAGGCTCAGAAAGATGTGCCGGTGCTTAACGTAAACCGCTTGCCGCAAGACCTGAAAGCCATTGGCAGCGATACAGCGCAGGTAGCCCGTAACAAGGAGTTTCTGAAGAGCATCCGAAAAGACATTTACATTGAGGAGGCTGTTGCTGTAATCCAGAACGACCTGAAATAATCCTTTAATACCCTATAAAAGCGGCCGCTATGTTGAACATGGCGGCCGCTTTTTTTATATTACCTGTTCAAACCTTATCATGACTATGCAAAATAAAATTACCCGCCTCTACAGTTGCCATACTTCTGTGGCTAATCTTAAAGTATGGCTTCTGTTCATTGCTTTTCTTCCAGCCTTAATAAGCAGTTGCAGCCAACGTGTTAAAGCTCCGGAAGTACACGCTGAGCAAGGTTATACTTCCGATAAGGCCATGGTGGTATCAGCACACCCGGATGCTTCCAGGATTGGTGTGGAGATACTACGCAAAGGTGGCAACGCTTTTGATGCAGCTATTGCCACACAGTTTGCACTTGCCGTAGCACACCCGGCTGCAGGCAACCTGGGTGGCGGGGGCTTTATGGTGTACCGCCAGGCAGATGGCAGCGTTGGCTCTTTGGATTACCGTGAAAAGGCGCCTGGCACCGCAACTGAAACAATGTACCAGGATGCAAAAGGCAACGTTATACAAGGCCTTAGCTTAACCAGCCATATGGCATCAGGGGTGCCAGGCAGCGTAGCCGGCCTGTACGAAACTCACCAGAAACTAGGCTCATTGCCATGGGAACAGCTGGTGCAGCCTGCCATTGATCTAGCCAGAAGCGGTGTAGTATTAACAGAGAAAGAAGCTGCCGGCCTGAACAGCAACCGCGAAAAATTTATATCCCATAACAAACACCTGCCATACTTAGCCACCCAAGTATGGCATCCCGGCGATACCCTCAAGCACCCCGACCTGGCGCGTACGCTGGAGCGCATCCGCGATAAGGGCCGCGATGGTTTCTACAAAGCCGAAACAGCAGACCTGATTGTAAAGGAAATGCAGCGCGGCAATGGCATTATCACGCATGAAGACCTGGAAAACTATACCCCAACCTGGCGCCAACCCATTACAGGAAAGTATAAAAACTACAAGGTTATCTCTATGGGTCCGCCTTCTAGTGGTGGCGTAGCTTTAATGCAATTACTTACAATGATAGAGGGTTTTGAAATAAGCAAGTATGGCTGGCAAAGTTATGCAACAGTACACTTAATGGCCGAAGCAGAACGCCGTGTATACGCGGATCGTGCTACTTACCTCGGCGACCCAGACTTCGTTAAAGTGCCGGTGGAGCAGCTACTGAACCAGCAATACCTGAATAGCAGGATAAAAACCATTAACTTAAGTAAAGCAACTGCCTCTGCAGAAGTAAAAGCAGGTGTGTTTCCGGGATATGAGTCGGAGCAAACTACGCATTTAAGCATAGTGGACGAAGCCGGCAACGCCGTATCTGTCACCACCACCTTAAACGACAGCTACGGTTCTAAAATAGTAGTAGAGGGTGCAGGCTTTTTACTGAATAATGAGATGGACGACTTTAGCTCAAAACCGGGCGTACCCAACATGTACGGCCTGGTAGGCGGCAAAGCCAATGCCATTGCACCAGGTAAGCGCATGCTCAGCGCCATGACGCCAACTATACTGGAGAAGAACGGGAAACTGTTTATGGTGGTAGGTACACCGGGAGGTTCTACCATTATCACCTCCGTTTACCAGACTATCCTGAACGTGATCGAGCACGACATGACGATGCAGCAGGCAGTAGCCGCACCTCGCTTTCACCACCAGTGGTTACCCGACGCCATACAGCACGAGCCTAAAGCCATTGCCCCTGAAGTTAGAACCACCTTACAAAACAGCGGACACAAATTGCAGGAGCGTAACCCCTACGGCCGCGTAGATGCCATACTTGTACTGCCAAACGGCAAACTGGAAGGTGGCGCAGATCCGCGGGGCGATGATAAAGCGATGGGATATTAAGCTATTTATACTTCGGGATTTCATACTTAGGTTGATCATATCTATACTTCCCGCTGCTTTCGCTTTTGTATAAAGCCTGCCACATAAACGCCCGTTGCGGCAATACCTGTCAAGGTCATCAACCCGAAAATGGCAGCCCTGCGGTTCCTTACTTCTGCTGTAAACTTTTCTTTGGCTTCTGCTGATGGCACTATGGCCTTGGTAAACAGGCTACCCGTCATCATACTAAGCAAAGACGTTAAACCTACTGCGGCATGTGCTACGTTTTGGTTTCCTGCTTTTACACCTGAATTAAGCAACAGCAAGGCCCCGCCTACTGCCGGCGGGATAAGCGCTGTTTTGGGCCTGCTCTCGTTTAGCAGGTAACCTGCCAGTCCGGCGCCAATGAGTGTGGCAGCATGTGTAGTGTTAGCTATGTCTGGTCTGTCAATGATGTTCATGATGCCTCTGAATTTATACTTATACTTTACCACTTCTGGCGGCTCTGGGTTTTACAGAAAGTATAAAAACAAAAGAGCCTGCCACAAATGCGGCAGGCTCTTCTTATGTATAAGCGTTAGAGCTTAGTTCTTCATTAATCGGGTCTGGTATACTTCTTTGCCAGCCTGAACTTTGATGATGTAAACACCTTTTGCCAGGTTGCTTACTTTGCTGTTCAGGTTTTGGTTAGCTGCATCCATGTTACCAGCTGTCTCAAACACTTTTCTGCCATCCAAAGCCCAAACGCTTAAGTTTACATTGCCTTTAGCAGCTTTTTCTGGGAGCACCAGGTTTACGTGGCTCGTAGCCGGGTTAGGGTAAACGCGGAACTGGCCTTTTGTTGCATCTGCAATGCCAGTTACCATATCGTTGTCAGTAATAGTCAAAGTATATGTCTTTGCCTCACCGATAACAAGGTTCGCGCTGTTGTTCGTGATCTGGAAGGTAACTGCCTCTGTCTCCTCTACCAGTTCATCATCAACTATGGCTAGCTCAAATGTAGCTGTAGTAGCATTGGCAGGAATAATTACTGTAACAACACCGTTAGTTGCACCTGTTACGGTGTAATCTGCTGCTGATGCTGTACCTCCGTCTACTACACTTACAGTTACAGTTTGCTCAGTAGCCTGCGCTTCAGACAACGTAAGGCTTACGGTATACTTGCCGGCATCTTCTGCTTTCGTAGCAGTTGCCTCAGTAAATGTTACTAACGAAGTAGCAGACAGGTTAAAGCGCGCTGATACTGGCATGTGGTCTGAAGTTGTGTTTCTGAAGTTGCCAATGCTGTTCAGGAACTGGTCTTCGATGGTGATCGTCTCTGCGATGTAGTCATTAGAAAGAGAAGACGACACGATGATATGATCAAGGAAGCTTTCGTACTGGCCAGAGGCATACGTAAAGGCGCCTGTTTTGCTTAATTCTAAGGTTAATGCGTTATAGTCGGCATCCTCAACAAATGGAGCAAATGTAGATGGCAGGTTATTTACCACAGATACATCCACATCATCGTTGTAATCGCCAAGTATAACAACATGCTTATTGCTATAGTAAGCATCTAAAGAGTCTTTCAGCACTTGTACATCAAACTTACGCTGTGTATGCTTCGAAACATCCGTGCCGCTGTTAGCTCTTGTGTGCAGGTTTACCAGGCTTATGCTTTTCTTCACGTTGTTTACAGTTGTCTCAAACTCTACCATGAAAGGCAGGCGGCCACTCGCCCAGAACTTTGCAGCTCCTTCAGGATATCCTGTAAATGCTTCATCATACACACCTTTTCTGGCATCTTCGTAGAACTTGCTAAGCAGCACTTTTTGCTTTTTAACCTGCGCTACTTCTGGCTTGTAAAGGAAGTATAACTTCTGAGGCACCAAGTCTCTGCTTGTATCCCAAGAGTAAGAATATGCGCTGGATGCAACGTATTCGTAACCTAGTTCGCCAGCCAAACGCTGAATATCAGCATCGTTAGAAACCTCCTGTAGCGCCAAGATGTCAGCATCCAGGTCAGCGAAAACTTTCTTTGCATTAGTATACTGCAGCTCTTCATTAGCTGGCCCTAATTCGTTGCCTTTTTCGTCTTTATCAGCACCAAACCATTCCATGTTCCAGGTAACGATATCTAGTGTTGCATCCTTTAGAAGTGATGAACCTGTAAGTGTGCCAAGCTCCATTGTAAAGCCATTGCCTGATATAGCCGTTAGTTTACCCTCGAAACGAGGCGCTACAGACTTAGGCAGGAAGCGCACGAACAACTCGGCACCTTCGGCAGCCTCTTCAGCTGTGTAAGTTACAGACTGAGCAAACGTTTTATTGTCTTTAGATACCTCAAAATCGATCAGGTCGCTGGCGATAACGATTTCTTCTGTAAAGCCAAGAGCTTTGAATTTAACATACTCGGCTTCGCTGTAATTTCCTGGCTCTAATGCTCCAAAATCAAAAGTAGCGTTATCAGCTACAAATTTGAAAGGCTCATCTGTAACAGAGAAATCATCCAGGGTCCAGCGTGCTGCTTCAGCTCCGTTTCCTGAACTATAAACAAAAGCAATATGAACAGTTTCTCCTTTATACTTATCCAGCAATAACTCAGACTTTGTCCATACATCTGAAGCAACACCTGGTAGTGTTACATCAACTTCATCCCATGTTGCAGCATCTACATCTGTGCCGTTATAGTTTGCAGAAATAAATAATGTCAGTCCAGGACCATTGAAAGCTGTTCTTGTCCAGAAAGTAAGAAGCGGCACATTAAATCCAGTTAAATCGAGTGCAGGCGAAATCAACGCGTCAACATTGTCTTTGACAGAGCCATTATACCCGTTAATTTGTACTGCATTGCCAGTTCTGCCATACGTAGTGCACTCCCATACTTCGTCACCTAATGCATTATCGGTTGTCCAGCCTCCTGGTAAGGTAGTGCCGCAGTTGTCGAAGTTTTGAGTATATGGGCTAACCACAGTCGCTTTTACATTCACAACCAGATCAGTTGCTCCTGCTGCAGTATGTGTGATATTACCATTAACCTGGCCAATAGCAGTAAGCTTAGCGCGTACATATATTGTTCTTTCTGTTTCCAGATCAGCACCAGTAAAAGTATACGTACTTCTGAAGCCTTCCAGTTCTGAGGTCGAAATCTCAAAAGGAGCTGCAGCAGTAACAGTTACTTCTTCACCTTCTGCAATGTTAACTGCAGATAGTTTGTATGAACCCAAGAATGTAGTATTGGCTACGTTTTCACCTAGGTCTAGAGAATTAGCATCTGTCCTGATAGTTGGTGTTGTGATCTGTGAATCATAAACTGGAGAGAACTCAAAGTCGTCTACAGAAAGTCCGTGGTCACTACCAGAATCATTCGCATCAATCCACTTGATGACGATGAACTGACCATCTTCTATGTTAACATTGAATGTATGTTCAATAGCCTTCCTGTTAGCACTTGCATTTCCATCAAGTGCAGCTGCTGAGGCACCGGTTATAGGGCTAGTAAAGTCCAGCTCTGAAACTCTTGTAAAGTTATCTAGTGTGTTTGTGATTTCAGTACTAGCAGAAGTAGTTACTTCGTAGCTAAACTCAAGTAACTGGGGCGAAGTGTTACCTCCGTTTCTCCATTGCTCTCCGGTATACTTAACTTTAACAGAAGATATTTTGCCTCCAGAAGTATTCTTAAACTGCACACCGTATGCTACTGCACCAGTAGAGTTTGACTGGATAGCACCAAGAGCTCTGTCTGCACTATTTCCAAAACTGTAAAGGGCACCCGCATTTGAACTACCTGGGCTAGCCTGATAGTTCTCACGAGTTGAGTACCAGCCAGCAATTGTGGTGTTATTAGTCCATACGTTAGCTGTACCTGTAGTTGCTAACGTATTAAAATTTTGTGAGTAATTTGTTCCTTCATTAAGAAGGACCTGCCCCCGCGCTTCACTACTGCTACCTAAAAAGGCACAGCAAACCAGCACAAGAGCGGATAGCTTTTGTAAATGTTTGACCATAAAAGTTTAATATTAGATATAAATTGGGTTGATTTTCAGAGATAGTGAGGCACTCCTGCCTTAAGAGGAAAATAGACTGCGGAAGAAACTGGAGTACCTGAATCATCACACAAATCTAAGCCTAAATTCAATACTATCTATTATCTATATATTAAGAAAAATATTAATATCTTAAATTCATGGTTAACACCAAATATTTACCAAAAAAAGTATACTAAAGTATTCAGCCGCTAAACTTCTTCTAAAGCTTGTTCCAGGTCTTTTATCAGATAATCAGCATCTTCCAAACCAATGTAAAAGCGCACAAGCGTAAAAGGTAAAGCTGGTTTAAGGTTACTGTCGGTATAGGTAGCTGCCATTGGGTAAATAAGCGATTCGTGTCCGCCCCACGAGGCAGCCATCAGGAAGTGTTGCAGTTTGTCGCAAAATGTTTCTACGCGCGCTATATCTTCTGTATTAAGTAGTATGGAGAACTGCCCTGTGTTGTTGCGCAGTTGTTTATGCGCCAACCCTTGCTGCGGGTGCGAAGGCAGAAACGGAAAATTAACGTGTTTTACCTTTGGGTGCTGCTCCAAAAAAGAGACAACTTTCCTGGTTGTCGCCGCCACCCGCTCCATGCGTAACGGCAACGTTCTAAGCCCCCTTATCAGCAGCCATGCATCGTGCGGCGAAAGCACAGCTCCCAGGGTCATATACTCGCGTTCAAAAATCTTGTTTATACTTTGCCTTGCGCCGCAGATAACACCACCCATCACATCGGAGTGCCCTCCTATATACTTTGTACACGAATGGACCACAAAATCAACACCGAAGGCAATAGGGTTTTGGTTGATGGGGCTGGCAAAACTATTATCTATGATAGTTGTACAGTTATGCTCTCTCGCAATAGCTACTACAGCCGCAATATCCTGTAGTTCGAACGTATAAGAGTTAGGGCTTTCGAGGTAAAGTAACTTTGTGTTTGGCTTGATCGCTTTTCTGTAATTCTCCGGATCGGTGCCATCTACCATACTTACCTCCACTCCAAACCGTGGCAGAAATTTATTCATCAACGTATCCGTCCAGAAGTATGGCTTTTTAACACTTACTATATGGTCTCCTGCGCTTACCTGCGATAGAACAGCTGCAGCTACTGCCGCGATGCCACTACCAAAGGCAATGGCGTGCTCGGCTCCCTCCAGGGCTGCTATTTTTTTCTCAAGTATGGTTACAGTTGGGTTGTTGCCGCGCGTGTACAGGTGCGCTTCTGATTCGTTAAACAATTTCCGCCTGAAGTCAGCTACGGTATCTGCCGAAAAGTTGCTTGTCTGTAAAATTGGGGGCGCAACTGCATTAAAGTAGTGCTCTCGCTCTTCGCCCAGCTCGTTTAAAATATAAGATAGATCCATAGTACAGGCCTTTGTTTAATCTACTTACTTGTATTTGGCAAGGGTTGTTCTACGCCTTTAAGTATGCTACCTTCTAATAGGCTTTCTAGCTGTTTTATGCTCCTTTTTCCTGGATCAAATCCTTGCTTCCCCATCGTTCTTCAATAGAGATTCCACTACAAACATCAGATTACTAAAAAAATTTGCAATATTATATTAACATACTGTTAATCAATAACTTAAATACACTAAAAACACTAGTATTTATGGGTGTTTATGCAACTGTAGCGGCCCTATAATTGTTGGGTATATATGAAAGAGAAAGAAGAAGAAAACGTATTTCTGCTTAATCAAAATGAGCAAAACGAGCAGGATAAAGATTGGCAAAAATCCATCCCCGCTCAGGTGTTTCTCAATTACTTTTTCGCCATAAACTATCACTTACAAAACGGCGATACAAGTGGTATGGAGCAACTTGCTTTTTTGAAGGAATCGCAGGCTGAGCTAACTGAACAAGACATAGAAAAAGTGAAACGCTACCTGCTAAATAGCTGGAGTACCGAGTATGCCTTACGCACAACGGCTGCTCTCGGCGACGAAGCTTACATGCGCAATGCCCTGTACTGGACATTTCCGCAGGCGTATTATACGGTGTTCTCTGGTTTGCAGGCTTTCTTGTATACGCGTGGTGTAAAGTCTCCTAACGAGGCGCTTGTACTTAGGGAGGCAGGTAGATTGGTGGTTAAAAATGCTTATCCGAAAGCAATTGGCTTTTACGCCTCTGGCCATTACGATGACTTTAACATACACCGTTTGCCCTTGTCGCATTACAAGCCTGGCTTACAGATAGCAGGTAAAGAACTGGAAGCGCAGGCACAGATTGGGCAGTTTTTGCGCACCACCCGCCGCCAAAAAGCTAAAAGTATAAGACAGCAAGTACAGGCAAACTCAGCTACTTCCATTCGTAGCGCTAAAACAGGCGAAGTGCTGCAGAAGTTTGGTCCCCAGCATTGGCAGCAACTCACCTGGCGCATAGGTTATACTACGCTGTTTGATTTGCTGGCACGATTGCGCATATCCTCTTCACACCGCGAAATAGAACGATTCGTGCAGGCTGAGATTGACTTTAAACTGTTTCATGAGTCGTTGCTGGAGATTGTAAGCTACCTGAACGGCATACATGAAAGCTATGTGGCACAGGCCATGGGCATACAACAGTATGAGGCATTTGTAAAAGACTTACCTGGCTATTTACAGAATTCGTTTGCAGCAGCCAGGCTACAGCAGCACATCAAGCCGCTGTTCGGAGATGAGGATTACCAGATGGGGCAGGCAGCATAAATCGCAATCCCTGTTTATACTTTAGCCTTCTGTAAGTTTATACTTGCAGGAGGCTTTTGTTTTAAGCTTTACAGTCAAATGTAAGTCACTCAGTCAGCACCCGCCTTTTTATTTTAACCTATAGCTTACCAGATGCTGATTTACTACTGGTCCTGCTGCGGCTTATGCGTTCCATTCAGAATTTCAATCTTTTATACTTTCATTATCCTCCTGCCAAACTATCAGTAATTAACTCTTTAAAAGCTGCCGATTATTTACGAATTTTGCAACTTGATTTTGACAAAACACTTTTAGTATAAAATCGCATGCAACTGAGCGAACAGGAACTACGCCGTAGACACGAGCGTGAAGAACTGGAGAAAATGGGCATCAACCCCTATCCATCTGAAACATTTGAGGTTACGGCAACAGCCAAAGAGATAAAAGAAAACTTTGACAAGGAAAAGGGCAACTATCAGGAAGTAACCCTGGCAGGCCGTTTAATGAGCCGCCGCATTATGGGTAAAGCCTCTTTTGCGGAGCTGATGGACAGCACAGGCCGGATCCAGATATACGTTTCAAGAGATGACATTGCACCAGGCGAGAACAAGGACATGTATAACACCGTGTTCAAGAAAATGCTTGACATCGGTGACTTCATCGGAATCAAAGGCTATGCTTTCGTAACGCAGGTAGGTGAGATCTCGGTGCATGTTACAGAGCTAAAAGTACTTACAAAATCGCTTAAGCCACTACCAATCGTAAAGCGCGAGGTGGACGAAAATGGCGTAGAGCATGTTTACGATGCCTTTAGCGACCCTGAGCTTCGTTACCGTCAGCGTTACGTGGATTTGATCGTGAACCCACATGTACGTGAAACTTTCCAGAAGCGCACCAGGCTGGTAAACACCATGCGTAACTTCTTATCTGATAAAGGTTACCTGGAGGTGGAAACACCAATTCTGCAGCCTATACATGGTGGCGCGGCGGCACGTCCGTTTAAAACGCACCACAACACCCTGGACATGACGCTGTACCTGCGCATTGCCAACGAGTTATACTTAAAGCGCCTGATAGTGGGTGGTTTTGATGGCGTGTTCGAGTTTGCAAAAGACTTCCGTAACGAAGGTATGAGCCGTTTCCACAACCCGGAGTTTACTGTGATGGAGCTTTACGTTACTTACAAAGACTATAACTGGATGATGGACCTGGTAGAGGAAATGGTGGAAAAAGTAGCCCTTGCCCTGCATGGTACAACAGAAGTGCAAGTTGGAGAGAACGTAATTAACTTCGCCCGCCCTTGGAAGCGTTATACAATGTTTGAGGCTATCGAGCACTTTACTAAAATCGATATCACAAACATGGATGAGCCAGCGCTTCGCCAGGCAGCAGAGAAGCTAGGCATCCATACAGACCCAACCATGGGCAAGGCTAAGCTTATTGACGAGATCTTCGGAGAAACGGCAGAGCCATACTTGATACAGCCAACATTTATTACGGATTACCCTGTAGAGATGAGCCCATTGGCTAAAAAGCACCGCAGCAAACCAGGGCTGGTAGAGCGTTTTGAGGCTATTTGTAACGGTAAAGAAATTTGCAATGCCTTCTCTGAGCTTAATGACCCTGTAGACCAGCGCGCGCGCTTTGAAGAGCAACTTGAGCTGGCAAAACGTGGAGACGTAGAAGCCATGGTACTGGATGAAGACTTTCTTCGTGCCTTGGAATACGGTATGCCGCCAACAGCAGGCTTGGGTGTAGGTATAGATCGCCTGGCCATGATTATGACCAACTCTAACTCTATCCAGGATGTGTTGTTCTTCCCGCAAATGAAGCCGGAGAAGCAAGATAAGAAAGAAGAGAAATAAGCTTTTGCTTAGTTACTTTAAAAAGGAAGGGCCTGCTACACATAGCAGGCCCTTCCTTTTTATACTTTAGCTTTTCTATAAGCCTGGAGTTTTACGGGAATCGTTAATCATTCTGTTCACCTCGTCATCATCCCATTTAGCTTTATCGGTATAAGGGCTGCTCTGTACGTTACCAGTTTGTGCCTGCTGGTTTTTGCTTAAATTGGGGTTAATGTAAGGCTCTTTCTTTTTACCAGTCCAGGAATCCACTTTAGATTTTGTAGAAGTATAGCCTTTACTTACCTGGTCGCCAAGTTTGGAAGCAGAGTCAGCTACTTTTTTACGGGTAGTGGTTCCTTTATCAGGGGCAAGCAATACACCTGCAAGCGCGCCTGCCGCAGCTCCTGCAAGCAGGCCCAAGGCCACAGCCCCATTTCCGCTGCTACTCTTTTTGCTCTTCATTTTCTTACCAGTAGTATCGTTCTGCTTCATCTGCCGCACAGACGAGTTAGTAGCAAATGTTGATCTTTCCTCTCCTAGCGATCTGCATTCCATTTTCGTTCTCATAGTTGTATCTGTATTTTGTTTAAATTTTAAACTCATAACTACAGCAGTATATTGCACTTGCTGTACATTTAATAACGGGAGAGCAAGCGGAAGGTTAAATTAGGTTTGGCATAAATAACGGCGCCTGCCCCAGAAAAAGGGGCAGGCGCCGTTGCACGCAATGCAAATTTTAGCCGCCTCAGCAACTATAAAATAAACTTATAGTTACGGCAAGGCCCGAAGGCCTTTTTACATTGCATGTATAAATTTAATGTGTTTTTACTTTTGTTTATACTTAGGCGTTACCACCAGTTGCATTACCGCCTGTAGTACCACCAGCTGATCCAGTACCTGTGTTACCAGCGCTGGAACCACCTGTTGAGCCAGAACCGCCTTTGTTACCACCTGTGTTGCCAGATGAATCGCCGCCGTTGTCGCCACCTCCGGTTTTACCGAACGTGCCGCTCATGTTCTTGATCTCGTCAAGTCCAGCCTGCAGGTTTTTCTCCAGGTCTTGGCTAAGCTTGCCAGCCCATTTTTTTACGCTTCCGCGTGTTACCTCACCAGTATCTGGTGCCATAAGCAGACCTGCAATTACACCTGCACTTGCACCTGCCAGAAGGGCCAAAAGCACTTTTCCGCTATTGTCTTTCATAGTTGTTATGATTATAATTTTTGTTTACTCTTTTATGTGTCTACTAATAACGTTGTACATAGCATTAAGTTATATCTATACAACAGAATACTATTATACTTAAGCTAAAAGTATAAAATTATAGCAACTATTTTATTTAACTGGACTAACGAAGTGTATATGCTTTTAGCTTCTGAAGTCAGATAATAGCTTCAGAATTTCGTCTTTCGTTTTGTTGAGGCGAGTCTGCAATCGGCTCAGCAGTTCATTTTCGCTTCCCTGCTCATAGTTTAGATCATCCTCCGTAAGCTCCTCATAATTATTTCTAAGCAGGCGTTTTACGTCTTCCCAGGAGCCATGCATCACAAGTTGGTCGTCCCCCTGTCCTGATGCTTTTCCTGACTTGGATCTTAAATTCTCTGTCCAGCTTTTTATCGTTGCATTCAGGTCGTCACCTGCTTTTGTAAGGGTGCGCTTAAGCTCATCGCGGTTATTGCGGCCATTGTTCGGCGATAGCAGCACGCCAGCTGCAATACCAGCGCCAATGCCTGCCAGGGTTGCCATTAGAATTTTGTTGTTGTTGTTTTTCATGTTATCCATGTGCTTGATCATTTTATTTATCATTATTCATCTAAGCGCGACCCGTAGTGTACTTCATTTTCACAAAAAAGCTTACTTCAGATATATTTAGATATTTTTGCGCTTCAAATATCATACGGTTGCTGCCACACTTGGTTAATTGCAGCCACAAAACGTATAACACCAATCAACTTAAAGTTTAAAAACTATGAAGAGAATTCTTGCCGTACTTGCTGTAGCGGCCATGTTTACGGGCAGTTCCTGCACAAAACCTACCCAAACTGCCACCATCTCCAGCTGCATAGACGAAAGCAAAATAAACCCCGACATCATGTGCACCATGCAGTACGACCCTGTTTGCGGCTGCGACGGCAAAACCTACGGCAACAGTTGCGAAGCAAACCGTGCTGGTGTTACTTCTTACACAAAAGGCGAGTGTACAGAAAAAAGTTAGAATTATAATTTGAATGCGTGATGAGCGAAAAGAAATACATAAAGCAAACCAAGCCGTTCCGGGTTCCTACCACGGATGGCAAATTAATTGAAGAGCATTTTGGCCATGCCTCTACCCGCACCTCCGGCTTTAGCGTGGCACATATGGTGGCCCCTGCTAACTGGAGCGAGCCACACCAAAACCCGGAATTTGATGAAATAACCATTATGGTGAAAGGCAGCAAGCTAATTGAAATTGACGGGGAAGCGGTAGAGCTTAAAGCCGGAGAAACCATACTTATAAAAGCTGGTGCCCGTGTGCGCTATTCCAATCCCTTTGACCAGGAAACCGAATACTGGTCTGTTTGCATACCGGCTTTCGATATCAATACCGTTAACCGCGAAGAAGAATAACCTGAAGGTACAAGCAAGCCCCCCTTAACACATAAAAGCCGCTGCTATAGTATAGCAGCGGCTTTTATGTGTTAAGGGGTATTTTTGCAGCTCCTGATAAAAATTATTACTTGCTGATCAAATCTACGATATCTTCTGAGATACCCATGCTGCTAAACCCGCCATCATGCATCAGGTTCTGCATCGTTACGTAACGCGTAAGGTCTGAGAATAGCGTAATAGTATAATCCGCACATGCCTCTGCTGACGCGTTGCCCAGCGGCGACATTTTATCTGCATAGTCGTAGAAAGCATCGAAACCACCTACGCCGGTACCGGCTGTTGTTTTAGTCGGCGACTGCGAAATAGTGTTTACACGGATCTTTTTGCTGCGGCCTAAGCGGTAACCATAGTTACGGGCAATAGACTCAAGCACCGCCTTCGCATGCGACATGTCAGTATAGTCAGGGAATACACGCTGTGCTGCAATGTAAGATAGGGCAACTACAGAACCCCACTCATTCATGGCGTCCTGCTTTTCGGCAACATGCATCACCTTATGGAAAGAAATGGCAGAGATATCCAGCGTTTTCAGGAACCAGTCGTAGTTCAGGTCTCCGTATGCTTTGCCTTTGCGGATGTTTGGGCTAGACCCGATAGAATGAAGCACAAAATCAAGTTTGCCACCTAAAATCTCCTGCGCTTTTGTAAACAGGTTCTCCAGGTCTTCTACAGAAGTTGCATCGGCAGGTATAATTTGTGCGTTGCACGCTTCTGCTAACTTGTTTATTTCACCCATACGCATGGCAATAGGCGCGTTCGTCAACACAAACTCAGCACCTTCTTCTTTGGCACGCATCGCTACTTTCCAAGCTATAGATTTCTCGTCTAACGCTCCGAAAATGATTCCTTTCTTTCCTTTAAGCAGATTATAAGACATGTCTTTATCGTTGTTTAATACTTTCAAAGATTTGAGCTGGCAATATAGCAATAACTAAGTATAACTCAAGATGCAAGGCCGGCACAACTGGCGAACAAACAGCAAACCTTCGTGGAGCCAGGCCAAACCACCCTGCCCCTCCTTGTCTAAGGTTGTGCAGAGATGATTGAACCAGATACTGAAGAAACAGGGATAAAGGTATTACTGCTAGACAAGTTTCAAGTCAGAGGCTTATGATTTCAGCAAACAAAAAGCCCATTCCTAAGCGCAGGAATGGGCTTTTTATAAAGATTGTACATTATACTATAACGACAGCAGCTCCTTCGCGCTTTTGTAAGCACTAGCACTTGGGTTAGCGCCGGCAATCATATGGGCTATTTCGTTAACACGTTCCTCGTTATTCAGCTTCTTAATACGGCTGATGGTACGGTCTTCTGTATCGTGTTTGTATACAAAGTAATGGGCATTGCCCTGAGCAGCAATTTGCGGCAAATGCGAAATGGCAATAATCTGGTGTTTCTGCGCCATCTGCTGCATCATTTTTCCCACCTTCACAGCTACTTCCCCGGATATACCCGTATCGATCTCATCAAAAACGATGGTTGGCAAAGCAGTTTTATCAGCCAGCATATACTTCACGCTCAGCATCAACCTTGAAAACTCACCACCAGAGGCGGCTTTTACAAGCGACTGCGGTTGTGCTCCTTTGTTGGCGCTGAAAAGTATACTAATCTCGTCGGTACCTGTGGCAGAAGGAGTCGTGTCTGCATGCTGAATAACAATGCGTGCATTTGGCATACCCAGTTCGGCCAGCAAAGTATAAAGTTCTTTTTCGAACTGCCCGAACGATGATTTTCTGCGCTCTGAAAGTATGGCTGCCTTGGCTAGCACATCTTTCTCCGCTGCCTCCATTGCCTTTTTAGTGTTCGCGATAGCAGTATCCAGATTAAGCACGCTGCCTACCTTGCCTTCCAGGTCGCGCTGTATCTCCAGTAGCTCTGCATTAGACTGCACCTGGTGCTTGCGCTGCAAGGTATAAATCATGTTCAGGCGTTCCTGCACCTCTACGGTGCGCTCTGGGTCTGCTTCTGTTTTGCGTTCTGCATCTTCCAACTCACCTGCAATATCGCTCAGCTCTATCATGCAGCTCTCGGTGCGGGTGCGCAACTCATCATACTTCGGCGAGAAGGCAGCCAACTGACCGATAAGGTGCGCTGTGTCTTTTAATGCTGATGTGATGTTGAACTCTGACTCTGTAAGGTACTGAACCGCCTGGGTTAACTTTACTTTGATGTCTTCGGCGTTTTCCAGTTGCTTTAGTTCATTCTCCAGTTCTTCCTGCTCGTTCTCCTGTAGGTTTGCCTCCTCCAGCTCATTCAGCAAAAAAGTATTGTAATCCAGCTCTTTCTGTGCTTTGGCAAGTTGGTCTTCCAGCTTCTTATAGTCAGATTCCAGCTTTTTATACTTGCGGTAAGTGTCGTTGTAGTTTTTTAAATAAGACAGATTGCCTGCGTAAATATCAAGCGAAGTGTTACCGGCATATACATCCAGTATATTAAGTTGATAGCTGGTGTCACCTAACTGCAGCGTGTCGTGCTGCGAGTGTATGTCCATCAGGTTCTCGCCTATCTTACGAATCACGTCCAGCGTTACAGGCGTGTCGTTTACAAAGGCACGCGACTTACCGCTGGGGCTTATCTCGCGGCGCAGAATGCATTGGTTATCGTAATCCAGGTCCTCGGCAGTAAATACCTCTTTCAGGTTGTAAAGCGAAATATCAAAAACGCCTTCTATCACGCACTTCTGCTCCTGGTTAAACAGCAGTTTTGAATCGGCGCGGTTGCCCAGTAGCAAACCGATGGCCCCCAGCATAATGGATTTTCCCGCACCTGTTTCGCCTGTAATGATATTAAGTACCGGAGAAGGGTTCATCTCCAGCTTCTCGATCAGGGCGTAATTTTTAATTTTAAGATCTATCAGCATATATGTAGTCTCGAGACTATAGACATAAGATGTAAGACTTTTTGCCTATGCTAAAGTTCGCTAATTCTGTTATTATTTTAAATGCAGTTAAAGTATAGTTTATACTTTGGATTGCTCGTTAAGATAAGGGAAATTTTCTTTTGCTCCAGTTAAAAAATAAAGCTTTACTAATCTTAATAGCCAAATAGCTTTCAGAGGCTCTTTTTAAAAGGGGAAAAGAGAGATGCAATTTATACTTTAATAAGGCGCTTCCAGGTCGTAAATAATTTCTTCAATCTCGCCTAAAGTAAACTGATGCTTGCCACCCCGAAAATCTTTAAGCTGCAAAACACCAGGGTTTATACTTGATAACGAACCAGCTAGCACCACTTTTGTGCGCAACACTACCTGTACTACAGGTTGCTGCAGTAGTTCTTGCAAGTGTTTTTCTAAATCTTTTTGGAAGATGCGGACCTGGCGTTTGCCCATAGTATAAAGTATAAAAACATGCAGCTTGTTCTGCCGCCGTGAAGTTACACCGTTTTAGCGAAATTCTAAAAATTTTAGCGTTTTAGCAATACCTCGTATTTGCTGTTGTTGGTGGGGTCGGTTTGTGAGAGCAAAGTATACGCCTGCTGCTTTTGTGCAGGTATAGCCGTTTTAAACATGTTTACCAACTCATCTGCTTTGGCATCGAAAAAGGAGCGGACTACTGCCGAGTTAGGCTTTTGCTGCTGCAGGCGCTGCATACTTTCTAATACTGTTAGCACAGATTGCCTTGCCTTCTCTGGGTTCTCCACCATGATATCAAGCCCCTGGCGGTGCATGTTGTAAAGCCCCTCCCGGAAAGGGATGAACTGTGGGTCCTGTAAGTTGTCTATTAACCAGTAGCGGTTGCGGTTGCTGTCAAACGCTTTCCAGCCTTGGTAACCTGCTCCCTGCGAGGCGGCCATATTAACCACGGCTCTTGCTTTATCGAATGCGGCAGCGCCACCTAAACGGCCAAAGCTATCATTGTCTATGCCGATGATCATGTAAGCATAAAATGCCAGCATCGACGACAGGTTGGAAGTATAATTGTTTTCAGCAAAATCCAGCGGCTGGGCAGTATTAAACTGGAAAGTCCAGTCTTTATCAATGAAAGAAAATAGCGTTGATTCGTAACCTGTGCCATAAGCCGGCCTAACCGATACTACCTGCACATTTGCCTTGAAGACCCCAATCTCGGGCATCTCAGTCAGGTTAATAAGCAGGCGGCACTTTATTCTTTCGTCTGTTCTGTAGGCTTGGTCAGTCCAGCGGCGGTTGTTCATAAACTCGAAAATGCGTGTCTGCATATCCGAGAAAAGTTGCCGATCGGTGTACTGCACTTGTTCGCTGTTAACAACAACATCGCACTGCAGCTCCTGGGCATTGGCTGTCCAGGTTGTCAGGCAAAACATCAGCAAAACAAGTATTTTCTTAGCCATTTAGTCTTTCCCAGATCAGGTTTACAATATCTTGAGCCACCTCTGTCTTTTGCTTTAGCTCAAACGCGGTGGTAGCGTCTTTTTCTATAATGGTTATCTTATTCGTATCGTGCTTAAAGCCTGCTCCCGGATCGTTGAGTGAGTTCAGCACAATCATGTCAAGGTTCTTTTTCTGCAGCTTTTCACGGGCATTGGCACTTTCGTTGTGCGTTTCCAGGGCAAAGCCAACTGAAAACTGACCTTCCTTTTTCTCCTTGCCCAGCGCCGCTGCTATATCAACGTTCTTAACAAGCTCAATTGTAAGATCATCGCCAGTTTTTTTTATTTTCTTATCGGCAACTACTTTAGGCTTATAATCGGCAACGGCTGCGGCGTACACTATAATATCTGCCTCGGGTGCCAATTGTTTTACAGCAGCATACATTTCGTCAGCACTTGTTATGTGCGTAATATGTATACTTTGGTGTCGAGCCTGCAGGTTTACAGGGCCCGACACTACGTATACGTTAGCGCCATGCGCCGCAAAGCACTCTGCTAAAGCGTAACCCATTTTGCCTGTTGAGTGGTTCCCGATAAAGCGCACCGGATCGATGGCCTCGTAAGTCGGGCCTGCTGTTAAGACTACTGTTTTGCCTTTAAACGAGTTTTCTGTCACCTGCAAAGTAATTCTGAAGCACTTGAACAATCTCTTCCGGCTCTGCCATACGCCCCTGCCCCACCAGTCCGCTTGCCAGCTCGCCATAACCGGCCTCTATAATGTTGTTGCCATAGCCGCGCAATTTTGTAAAATTGCTTTGTACCGATGGGTGCTGATACATATCCAGGTCCATGGCTGGGGCTACAAAAACGGGGCAGCGCGCCGAAAGATAAGTGGCACTAAGAAGGTTATCGCAGAAGCCGTTTGCCATTTTGGCCACGGTGTTGGCACTTGCCGGGGCTACAACCAAGGCATCAGCCCAAAGGCCCAGGTCCACGTGGTTGTTCCATACGCCGGTTTCATCTTTCACAAACCCGGTAAGTACCGGCTTTTTAGAAAGTGTAGCCAATGTAAGAGGGGTGATAAACTCAGAAGCAGAAGTGGTCAGGATTACCTGTACTTCTGCTTCTGCTTTTATGAGCTGCCGTACAAGTAAAGCCGCTTTATACGCAGCTATACTTCCGCAAACTCCTAATATGATCTTTTTATGCCGGAGCATATGCCCTTATTACAGGGAAATTTCTTCTGAAGTCTCCTCGTCTGGTGAACGGAAGTATACTTTACCCTCCAGGAACTCCTCGATTGCAAGGCTGGTAGGCTTTGGCAGACGCTCGTAATACTTAGAAATCTCGATCTGCTCGCGGTTCTCAAATACTTCTTCCAGGTTATCAACTGTAGTTGCAAATTCAGCAAGTTTAGAGTTTAACTCCTCCTTTATCTTAACTGCAACCTGATTCGCTCTTTTAGAAATAACAGACACAGACATGTATACATTGCCAGTTTGCTCTGCAAAATCGGCCATGTTGCGCGTAACGATAGATGATGGAACTGATGCCATATATTTTATACTTAAGAATTTGCTTGTGTTGATTTTTTAACTTTCTCGATCTCTGCCAACGTATTTTCATACACCTGCAGGGCATTACGGGTAAACTTGCTATCAGGATACTGATCGATGAAGTTCTGATAATAATCTACTGCTTGTAAAAAGCGTTCTTCCTGCTTATTTGGTACGCTTTCCAGCGCAAAGCGGTACTGCGCATCCAACTTTAAGTATGCTGCTTCTTCGCTGTATGGCGATGAGGCATGCTCCTTCTGAAAGTTATCAAAAGCCACAACTGCTGCTCTCCAGTAACGCAACTGGTAGTACAAGCGGGCATTATCAAACGATTTTTTATCCAGCTTTACCATCAGCTCCTCAATAAGCTGGTTGGCTTCAGGTATGCGATCGCTGTTTGGGTAACGTACCGAAAACTCCTGCAATGCCTCAATGGCAGTAAGCGTTGCTGTCTGGTCCTGCTCAAAACTAGGCGATTGGTTATACAACGATAGTGCCTGGTTATACATTGCCTGCTCAGCTAACGGGCTGCGCGGGTAAGTCTGATAAAAGCTTTTGAAGTGGAAATCAGCTAACAGGTAATCTCCCAGCTCATAGTACGTGTCTGCGAGGTAGAACTTTGCCTGCTCGGCCTCTTCGCTACCGGTAAGCAAAGGCGATACCTGCTCCAGTAACTGGTTGGCGCGGTAGTAGTCCTCTTTCTTGTGGTACTCAAGGGCAGCCTTGTATTTCTTGTCAACGTCGTCGCTCTTTAAAAGCTTCTGAAAATTGCTGCAGCCGGAAATAACTAACAACAAACCTACTAATACGACGGTATGTAAAAAGCCTCTATTCATGAACGGGCAAAATTATACAATATCTGTGTGATTTACAAAACTGAAATAACAAGGCGAAACTCCTTGTGTAAGCTTAAGGTATTTTAATTCTTTTTGGCAGCAGCTTTCTTTTTAGCCTGTTTCTTTGCTGGCGCCTTTTTGGGCGGCACAGCTGCCTTAGGTTTTGCCGGTACGCGTGTTGCAAAAACATCTTTACGGGTAGGCCTTAATTTTTCCATCCAGCTAAAACCATCTAACTGCCGCTCTGACTCCTGCAACTCGTGCGGAGGTATAAAATTTGCATCTGGCTGCACCAAGAACGAGATTGTCTGCAATTTATTTTCTCCGAATTTAAGTACCATGTTGCTGCAAATGGCTTTGTTCATTCCCGTCAGCACGCTATCCCCTTCTAAAGCATAGTATAAACTTTCGCCATTGCCGTTCACATTTACCCGCCTTATGTCGCCGTTCTGGAAATAAGCCACCATGTTGCGGCCTTTTACCTGGTTGTAATTTTTGAGGGAGTCTTCTGAGGCAATAAATGCGTTGCTGTACATGTACATTCTGTCGATGGTCTTGTTGCGCAGCTGCACATGTATGGTATCGGATACTAGTTGGCTGTTTTCGCTCCAAAGCACAGGCTTGCGGTTCAGGTGCATTACAGAGTCAGTACGGTTATAACTTAGCGAGTCGGCTTTGCCCTGCAAATCGGTTTTAAAGATTTTTACATTAGGATAGGCAAACAACATACTTTTAACCCTTCCCGCCCTTGCCTCTTTAGAGTAAAGCGTATCAGCCGACAAGTATAAAGTATCGTTGTCAAGTATGGTTTCCATTACCGGGCTGCCGTATACCTTGGCCTCACCCCTGTCGCGCCAGTAGCGCCCTATCTGCCCTCTTATAGTCACGTCGTCTTTCAGCGCCCGCAACGATACGTTTTTCTCAGCATATCCGTAACCGGTGTTTTGGTCATAGTAAAGTTTATCTCCACCCAGTCTGTATTCTTTTGTAAGGATGTAGGCATTACGGCCAAAGTTCGATACTTTGGTTAAGGTGTTGTACGTACCCTCTTCGGCATACAAGTCGCCTTGCTCACCTTTTATAAATGTTGGCCCCTGGAAGTATACAATCTTACTTAGGGTATTGTACCGCATGTTCTGGGCGGTGATATTGTAGTCTTTGGTAAATACTTTTACATCCTGCTGAAAGGTGAACATTTTAGAACGCGTGTCATAGGAGCCACGGCGGCTTTCCAGGCGGTTCTCCGGGTCTATAATGGTGCCTCCTTCGGTATAAACTGCCGTGCGGGTACCCAGATTATAATCAAGGCTTGGAGTGGTTAAGGTCATGCGTGGATCGCTCATCACCACATTTCCCGTCATTTTGGCTAGTCGGCTGTTGCCATCGTAAGTGGCCCTGTCGCCGCGCATGGTTACAGTATCGGCCTGGTTAATGCGCACATTGCCGAACGCTTCCAGAAAGTTACGCTCTTTGTATTGATAAACAGAGTCAGCAAAAAGAATCGCATCACGTTGCTTAAACTTTACGTTACCTATCAGCTTATCAATCCGTTGACCATTAAAAGTACCGCCCACTAAAGAGTCGGCACCCTGCAGTTCTACTCTGCTGCCTTGCGTTTGTGCCTGCCGCGGCGTCTGCTGCCCGAAAACCACCACCGAAAGCAGCGTAAAGACAATAGAAAAGAGTAATTTTGTATACTTCATTTAGATTCTTGACAAAGGACAAAAGACATTGAGACAAAGGACTTATTTCTTTCACCTATCATCTAACAGTCTTTCGTCTAATTTATACTTCAAAATTATAAAAAATTTACCAGCCGCTGCTTTATGCTACAGAAAGTTTCAGGTTTTATACAAGCGCAAAACCTTTGCCAACCCGACAATAAAATTTTAGCGGCCGTTAGCGGCGGCATAGACTCTGTAGTACTTTGCGAAGTACTGCACCAGCTTAAGTATACGTTTGCCATTGCACATTGCAACTTTGGCCTGCGTGCAGAGGATGCTGAGGCAGATCAGCTTTTTGCCAGAAAGCTTGCCAAGCAATATGAGGTGCCCTTTTATACAGAGAATTTTAACACACAGGCTTTCGCCGAACAGGAAAAACTCTCTACGCAAATGGCTGCCCGCACATTGCGCTACGAGTGGTTTGAACAGGTGCGCAACCAAGAAGGCTACGATTACATTGCCACAGCCCACCATAGCAACGACCTTGCCGAAACCATATTGCTTCACCTCACAAAAGGCACAGGCATAGCAGGTTTGCACGGCATTCCTGCTAAAAATGGCAACATCATCCGCCCGATGCTCACGGTTACCAAAGATGACATTTATGATTATGTGACTAGCCGCAAACTGATCTGGCGTGAGGACAGCTCTAACATCACCACCAAATACCAGCGCAACAAGATAAGGCACGAGGTGATTCCGGTGTTAAAGGAAATAAACCCGAACCTGGAAGAAACCATGCAGCATACCGCTGAGCGCGTTAGCCATGCCGAAAGTATAGTGGCAGCCTACATCGAGCAACTACGACAGCAAAGTATAAAACAAACCGACGAAGCAGTATACCTGTCACTAGAGCCATTGCTACACGCTACCGGCCTGCCGGTGGTACTCCACGAACTGCTGCGCCCTTACAACTTTAGCTATAGTGTAGTACTGGAACTAGCAGAGGCACTACAAGGCATTTCAGGAAAGCAATTCGAGTCGCCAACCCATACTTTAGTGAAAGACCGTGAACAGTTGGTTATAACGCCTCGCAACCTGAGTAGCTTTGGAAGTATACTAATAAACGAAGGCGATACCGAGGCAGCGGCTGGCAATTTAAGCTTTACTATAAAATATGTACCTGCTGACAAGTATAAGTTGAATACCAAACCGCATGTAGCAGCCCTGGATGCCGAACAGTTAAAGTTTCCGTTGAGGCTGCGCAGCTGGCAGGAAGGCGATTGGTTTGTACCGTTGGGCATGAACGGAAAGAAAAAGATAAGCGATTTTCTGATAGACAAAAAAGTACCGGCCAACCTAAAATCCAAAACCTTAGTATTAATATCCGATCAATCGATTGCGTGGATAGTTGGCCAGCGCCTGGATAACCGCTATAAAGTAACGGACAAGACAGAACGGGTGGTGGAGATAAGTATTGAGCGACACACGTAGCACGTATCAAGTAGCATGACTTTTAAATACGTGCTACGTGTGTCGTGATACCTGATACGAATTATAAACTTTAGGCACTTTTTAATAATAGATTTTTCTAATTTTACGGAAGTTAACCGAATCTCAAACTAACATAAAGTATATCCGATAATGAAAGTAACTGTAGTTGGAGCTGGTAACGTAGGTGCAACATGTGCCGATGTGCTTGCTTACCGCGAAATCGCGAACGAAGTAGTTTTAGTGGATATTAAAGAAGGTTTTGCTGAGGGCAAAGCGCTTGATATCTGGCAGAAAGCCCCTATCAACCTATACGATACACGTACTGTAGGTGTAACCAACGATTACAGCAAGACAGCTGGTTCTGATGTAGTGGTTATCACTTCTGGTTTGCCACGTAAGCCAGGCATGACGCGCGACGACCTGATCTCTACAAACGCAGGCATCGTGCAGTCAGTAACCGAAAATATTGTAAAGCACTCTCCGGATGCGATCATCATCGTGGTTTCTAACCCACTTGATGTAATGACGTACGCGGCTCACATTACTTCTAAGCTTCCACGCACACGCGTAATGGGTATGGCTGGTATCCTGGATACGGCACGTTACAGAGCATTCCTTGCTGAGGCGCTGAACGTATCTCCGAAAGACATCCAGGCAGTACTAATGGGTGGTCACGGCGATACGATGGTTCCGCTTCCGCGTTATACTACAGTTGGTGGTATCCCGGTTACAGAATTGATCGGTGAAGAAGAACTGAACGCTATAGTTGAGCGCACTAAAAATGGTGGTGGCGAGCTTGTAAAATTGATGGGTACTTCTGCCTGGTATGCACCGGGTTCAGCAGCTGCTCAGATGGTAGAGGCTATCGTTCGTGACCAGCGTCGTGTATTCCCGGTTTGTGTGAAGCTGGAAGGTGAGTACGGTATTGATGGCGTTTACTTAGGTGTACCAGTTATACTTGGCAAGAACGGTATCGAGAAGATCATCGAACTGCAACTGAACGAAGACGAGAAGCAACTGCTTGAGACGTCTCGCGGACACGTGAAAGAAGTGATGGAAGCGCTTGACAACATCAACGCTGCCAAAGCTTAATTTATAAAGTATACTTATTGATGCTAAAAGCGGCGCTTCTGAAAAGGAGCGCCGCTTTTTGTTTTAGATCAGTATTAGTTTTTTTGGTGACTTGATGTACTTGGTTATTTGCAGCTCCGGGCACAAATACCCCTAACCCCTGCTTGCCTAAGTCGGGGAATTCTGCTGTTGATTCTAGAAAAGTAAGGCTTCGTTGCTTCAGCTTAACCTCCTTTTTACCAGGATCCCTTCAGGATGACAAAACAGAAAGCAGCGGCTAATAATAAGTCAGAAGACGAAGTAAGTATAAATTCCCCGCCGTGGACTAGTGAGAACGAGAATTCGGAACTAGGGAGCGCAACTCTGAGGGGTAGGCGTGGTTGGAGCCGGTACATAAAACAAAGAAGCCAATCCTGCTTAAAGATTGGCTTCTTTGTTTTATGTACCGGCTCTACTCCTTTTGGCTCGCCTGGAAAAGCTTCTGCTTCTCCTCTTTAGACAAGCTTTCGTAGCCTGAGCTGGATATTTTATCAAGTATAAGATCAATCTCTTTTTGGCTTGGCTTGCCTCCTGGCTGGGTAGTTGTAGTGCTTCGCCCATTCGAGAAAGGGTTTGCAGTACGATGCGTTACCTTAAGCTTAGGTTTACTTTTAAACAGGTTGCCAAAAAAGTCAATTATAGCCAGTACTGGCCGCCCCATGTCGTTGCCGCGCTGCAGCTGCCTTACAAAGAGCCATCCGATAAAGGCACCTCCTAAGTGAGCAATGTTACCGCCAGCATTATCTCCTACAGCCCCCGAAATGGAAAGCAATACTAGAAAGGCCGCAATATACTTTATCCGGATTGGCCCGATCAGGATGAGGTTAAATGTATAGTTTGGCAGAAGTGTAGCTGCTGCTACCACTATAGCCAACACACTTGCCGAGGCGCCTATCATAAACGAAAAAGCAGCTCTATCGGCAAAGTATGGGATAAAGTTATAGCTAAGCATGTACAGCACCCCACCGGCTATACCGCCAAGTATGTACAGGCTCAGTAATTTTCGTTCTCCTAAATACTCCCTTATCAACTGCCCGAACCAGTACAGGTTAAGCATATTAAAGATAATGTGCAGGAAACCTTCGTGGGTAAAGAAATAGGTAATTAGTGTCCAGGGGCGGGTAATAAAAGTAAACAGGTCAGAGTTTAGCGCTATAAAGCGCATTAGCAAACTATAAACACCTGCCCCGCCCGTTAAAACCAGAATGGTACGCGTAACTATCAGCACCACAAACACGCACACATTAATCAGGATGAGCTGCTTTAATGTGTTGTTAGGCTGCTTAAAAGAGTGTTTTATATCGTCAATAATGCTCATTATACTTTTAGTAATTATCCTGGTAATCGCTGCGTTGCCACATTCTTACGAGTATATACGCGAACAACATACCGCCTAGGTGTGCAAAGTGTGCTACGTTGTCGCCGGGCATGCGGTTAAACCCGGAGTAAAGCTCATAGGCCCCATAGAGCAGCACAAAATACTTCGCTTTTATTGGCACAGGCAGAAACAGCAGCATGAGCTCAAGGTTGGGGAAAAGCAAGCCAAAGGCCATTAGGATACCAAACACAGCACCCGAAGCACCCAACATGGGCACGTTCTCCAGTTGGTTATACACCTGGCGCACCGCATTTTTACTTTCTTCTATATAAGTCGTGTTATCAGGGTTTCGCCTGTACTCTACTACAAACTGTCTTTCGTACCTGCCCTCATAATGATCTTCTAAAAAGTTGTAAAAGCTCATTGGTGTAGGCGCCTCTATGTATTTAGCGGCATCTTCGCGTACCTCGCTAAGTTCATAGGCTCTAACTCCGGAGTACAGCAAACTGGCACCAAACCCTGTGATCAGGTAAAAAGCCAAAAAGCGCTGGGGGCCCCAGAACCGCTCCAGCATCGGCCCGAAAATAAATAAGCTGAACATGTTGCTGAACACGTGTGCCCAACCGCCATGCAGGAACATGTGCGTAAATAGCTGCACAGGCCGAAAGAACTCGGAACCAAAGTGGTACAAAGCAAACTGCCCTGTAGAGAACAGCCTGTCCTGAAGAATGAAGATGACCACATTAATGATCAGGAGGTTCCTGACCATAGGGGTGATATTAAACATGCGATTTTCTTTTTGAAAGTATAAGCTTAAACCTACTAAGGCTGATACTTATACTTTAGATCTATAGTAGTGTTGTGAAATAGGCAAGCCCACAGACAACAATTAAACATTATAAAAATAGAATACTTTTGTTACCCTTTCAGGAAAAGCTCGTGCAACTGGCCTAGTTCCATGATAACCAACGTCTTTTGTCCGCCGGGCGTATAGTTGGGCACCTGGCAGGCAAAAAGCTTGTCTACGAGAGAATTCATTTCCAAGTCCGACATTCTGGCCAACGATCGCGAGGCAAGTCGCTTAGCCATGGCTCGCGCCAGGTTCTCATGTTTATCAAGCTTTAACGTAGCCGAATTGTTTTTGTATTGCTCTACCAGCTCCTCCAGCAATTCTTTTTCGTTAGCGGCGTGCACATCGGCAGGTATACCGTTAAGTATGATTGTGTTACCGCCAAAATCCTCAAACTGAAAGCCCATGGCCTTAAACTCAGCGGAAAGCTCTTTTACAAGTATGGCATCAGCAGCCGATAGCTCTATTGTTTGCGGAAAAAGCAATGCCTGCGACGCCCCGGTCTTTTTCTGAAGCGAGGTATTATACTTCTCGTACAATATACGCTCCTGCGCTGCCTGCTGGTCCACGATCATCATACCTGATTTTACCTGCACCAGCAAGTACTTCTGATGTATCTGTATGGCTTTGTTTACAGATCCCGCACCAATCGACTCAACAGCAAAAGCATCATCAAGCAAGCCCATCCCAGACGAGGCAGAACTCATTCGCTCTTCCTGAACCGGCTCCTGGCGCAAAGGCTCGTAAAGCTGCTCCCAGCCTTTAGATGTTGCCCTACGGGATGAGGCTGGAGGCGTAAACCCAGGGAAAGGGGTACTATTTCCACCTGAATTACCACCCGTTGATGGCCTGCTCTCCGGATCAAACTCGTTAAACCCGCCTTGCAGGCGAATAGGCTGTAGCGGGGCAAAATTTACGTCACCGTCAAAATCAAGGGACGGGGCAATATTGTATGTGCCAAGCGCCTTTCTAACAGCAGCATGCACAATGGCGTATACCGTTTTCTCGTCCTCAAACTTTATTTCGGTTTTAGTTGGGTGCACATTGATATCTATCTTTTCAGGCTCCAGGTCTATAAACAAGACATAAAAAGGATGGCTGTCTTTTGGCAGCAGGCCTTCAAACGCGGTCATAACGGCGTGGTTCAGATAACCGCTTTTAACAAACCGGTTATTCACAAAAAAGAACTGCTCTCCGCGGCTTTTCTTTGCATGCTCGGGTTTGCCTATGTAGCCACGCACATTTAAAAACGAGGTATCTTCCTCGCAGTAAGCCATCTGCTCTTTATAGTTGCTGCCAAGTATACCTACAATGCGTTGGCTAAGCTTGGTTGCTGCCAGGTTAAAAACTTCTACATCGTTATGGTACAGGCTAAAAGCTACATCCGGGTAAGCTAGTGCAACCCGCTGAAACTCGTCCAGTACATGGCGCATCTCCACCGCATTTGTCTTCAGGAAGTTGCGGCGGGCCGGCACGTTGTAAAACAGGTTTTTAACTGCAATAGAGGTGCCTTCTGGTGTGGCAACCGGCTCCTGCAACACCACTGCAGAGCCCTCGATCAGCAATTTCACACCGGTTTCAGCGCCTTTTGTTCGGGTTTTCATTTCTACCTGCGCCACAGCAGCTATGGAGGCCATTGCCTCGCCCCTGAAGCCCATGGTGCGAATCTTAAAGAGATCTTCGGTAGTGCTTATTTTGGAGGTAGCGTGGCGCTCAAAGCACATACGGGCATCCGTTTCCGACATGCCTATGCCATTGTCCACGATTTGGATCAGCTGTTTGCCCGCCTCCTTCACAATTAACTGTATGTTGGTTGCTTGCGCATCGATTGCATTCTCCAGAAGTTCTTTCACAACTGAAGCAGGACGCTGCACCACTTCGCCAGCGGCAATCTGGTTGGCAAGGAAATCAGGCAATAAATGAATGATATCGGGCATCCTGTAGTTTAATATCCTAAGTTACTGTATAATTTATGCTCTGAATCAGGTGCTTTGTTTGATTCCGGCTAAGTTTTTGCTTTTAATTAATTGTTAAAACAGAACTTATTCAGAATTAAATTTATTACTAATTTACAGACTGATTCATTTCAGAGGTTCTGAAAACTACTGGTTGATAACGAAGATTATTTAAATTTCAAAAAGAAACCAAATCTCTGTATCGTTGATGGGGCTGGTGGCGTTAGCATAATTATAGGCTGCTACTCTTGTTGCCACGAAAGCTTAGGCTGACATTCAGGTTAATTGCCTCTCTCCGATAAACAGTTAACCAAAGTTAACATAATTGATCAGTAGCCTGTTTTGTGAACCGTCTATATGCAAAATTAGGGTTAATTTTTACTTGTTCCAATTAATAAAAAAGTACAGCGGATGTTGAAGAGTTTTAGCTTAGGGTTATTGATACTTGTTTTTCTTGGGATGGGGTCGCTGATGTCTTTAAAATCATCAGACAACATTGTTGTGAACTCCAAAGAGCAAACCTGGGTCGATAGCGTTATGACTACTTTAACACCAGAGCAACGCATTGGGCAGTTGTTTATGGTAGCCGCATACTCAAATAAAACCGAAAAGCACTTCCGCGAAATTGACACGCTTGTAACCCGCTATGGCATAGGCGGAGTTATGTTTATGCAAGGCGGGCCGGTGCGCCAGGTAAAGCTTACGAACCGTTTCCAGAGCCAGGCCAAAGTGCCCATGCTTATAGCGATGGATGCTGAATGGGGTTTAGGCATGCGCCTGGACAGCACCATGCAGTTTGCCCGCCAGATGACGCTGGGCGCCATGAACGACGAGAAGTATATTTACCTGATGGGCCGCGAGATTGCGCTTAAAATGAAGCGCATGGGCGTAAACGTAAGTTTCTCGCCTGTGCTGGATGTAAACGTAAATGCAGCAAACCCTGTTATCGGAAACCGCTCCTTCGGAGAGTCAAAAGAAGAAGTTACACGACGGGGCATTGCTTACATCAGAGGCCTGCAAGACCACGGTGTGGTAGCGGTGGCTAAACATTTCCCGGGACACGGCGATACAGATGTAGACTCTCACCACGCCTTGCCTGTTGTAAACCACGACATGAAACGCCTGACCGAGGTTGAGCTTTACCCTTTCCACAAATCTTTTGAGGCCGGGGTGATGGGCGTAATGGTGGCGCACTTGTACATGCCTAAAATTGACAGCACCCGCAACCTTGCCACTACACTTTCGAAGCCGCTGGTTACCGGCCTGCTTCAGGAGAAAATGAAGTATAAAGGCCTTGTGTTTACTGATGCCCTGAACATGAAAGGCGTAAGCAAATACTATAAGCCCGGCGAAGTAGACCTGAAAGCTTTGATGGCGGGCAACGATGTGCTTCTTTTCCCGGAAGATGTTCCTATGGCTGTTAAAAAGATTAAAGGCGCCATTACTGCCGGCCAGATAACCCAGGAGGAGGTTGACCAGCACGTGCGCAAAATTTTGCACACTAAATACTGGGCTGGCTTGAACAACCAAAAAATGGTGCAGCTAGAGAATTTATCTGAAGAAATATCCCGACCGATAAGTACTGTAGTTCAGGAGCAGCTGTATGACAATGCTGTTACTGTAGTGCAGAATAAAAACAGTTTGCTACCCCTCCGGACGCTGGATACTTTAAGTATAGCCTCTGTGGCGATTGGTGTTACAGAGGTTAACAAGTTTCAGGAAACGCTGGGGTATTACGCATCTGTAAATAAGTTCTCCATCTCTGATCGCTTTGCCCCTGATTCGGCCTTTGCCAAAATCATCCCTAAGCTTAAGGATAACAATGTGGTGGTGGTTAGCATCCATAACATGAACGCTACCGCTGCTAAAGATTACGGCATTGGCATTGGTACAAGAGCCTTTATCCAATACCTGCAGGAGCGCACCAACAAGAAAGTTATTGTAGCGGTAATGGGCAGCGCCTACAGTTTAAAATATTTTGAAAACGCAAACTGGTTGCTGTGTGGCTACGAAGATCACCCGGTGGCGCAGTCGCTGGTGCCGCAAGTGCTGTTCGGGGCCAGAGATGCCAACGGTAAATTGCCAGTAACAGCATCTGCCAAGTTTAGAGCAGGCACAGGCGTAACCACTCAAACCCTGGGCCGCTTAAAGTACGGCGTACCAGAAAGTGTGGGCATGGACTCTAAAGTATTAAGCCAGATAGATAACGTTGCCCGCGAGGCCATTGCCTATGCCGCTACACCAGGCGCCCAGGTGCTGGTTGTAAAAGACGGTACTGTGGTATTTAACAAATCTTACGGCCATTATACATACAATAAGACCAAGCCTGTAACAAACAGCACCGTTTACGATGTGGCCTCTATCACCAAAGTAGCTGCTACACTACAAGCCATCATGTTCCTGAAAGACCAGGGCAAGATAAACCTTGATGCCAAAGTAGCTACTTACCTGCCAGAACTAAAAGGCACAAACAAACAGAACATTGTGCTGCGCGACGTGTTGGCACACCAGGCAGGTTTACAGGCTGGCTTACCGGCATGGCAAAACACCCTGAAGTCTGTTGAGACAAAGAAAACGTTTTATGCCAGCCGCCAGAATGATATTTACCCGAACGAGGTGGTGCCAGGCTTCTACTCTATCAAAAGTATGGAGGATTCGCTGTGGGCCTGGACGGTAAAATCGAGAATGTTGCCGCCGCGCAAAGATGGCAAAGGCTACGAGTACAAGTATAGCGACCTGGATTTTTATGTACTTAAACGTGTGGCAGAGCGCATGCTGAATCAGCCGCTGGATGAGTTTATGGAACAAAACTTCTATACACCGCTTGGCCTGAGCACCATGACGTATAAACCGCTGCTGAAGCACTCCCAGGATGCGATTGCCCCTACTGAAGATGATAAATACTTCCGCCATAATTTGCTTTGGGGTAGTGTGCACGACCAGGGAGCAGCCATGATGGGAGGTGTAGCGGGGCACGCCGGCTTGTTCTCTAATGCCAACGACTTAGCCATACTTATGCAGATGAACTTGCAGAACGGAAACTACGGCGGGCACAAATACTTTAATACCGAAGTAGTAACGGAGTTCTCTAAAAAGCAATTCAAGAACAGTCGCCGTGGCCTTGGCTGGGATAAGCCAGAACCAGAAAGCGGCGGGCCAACATCAAGCATGGCTTCGTTAAGCACATTTGGCCATACTGGTTTTACAGGAACCGGGGCATGGGTAGATCCAGAAAATAATCTGATCTACATCTTCCTGTCTAACAGAGTATATCCTGATGCCGGCAACAATAAACTTGTTACTTACAATATTCGCACACGTATACATGATGTGATATATAAAGCGATAATTCCTAAAACATAAAAGATATTAAGTAGTTTAGCAGGTGCAGCCACTCTATATGGGCTGCATTTGTTATTTACACAGCACGCATAACTATGAGAATCGGAATAGTTTGTTACCCAACCTTTGGCGGTAGCGGAGTAGTAGCCACAGAACTAGGCAAAGAACTAGCTATCAAAGGACACAAGGTGCATTTTATCACCTATAGCCAGCCCGCGCGTCTGGATATTTTCAACGAGAATCTTTTTTACCACGAAGTATACATCCCTACATATCCGCTTTTCCAGTACCCGCCTTACGAGTTGGCGTTGGCCAGCAAAATGGTAGATATTGTACAGTTTGAGAAGCTGGATGTGCTGCATGTGCACTATGCCATACCACATGCCTCGGCTGCTTTTATGGCAAAACAGATTCTGCGCACCAAAGGCATCAACATACCCGTTATCACTACGCTGCATGGCACCGATATCACGCTGGTTGGGAAAGATGCCTCTTTTGAGCCGGTGGTAACTTTCAGCATCAACCAGTCAGATGGAGTAACTGCCGTATCTGACAGTCTGCGCGCCGAAACCTACGATTACTTCCAGATAGAGAAAGACATTGCCGTTATTCCTAACTTTATAAACCTCGACAAATTCAGGCGCCAGAAAAAAGAGCATTTCCGTATGGCGATCAGCCCGAACGATGAGAAGCTGCTGGTACATACCTCCAACTTCCGGTCAGTAAAGCGGGTAGAGGACGTGATCAGGATTTTTGCGGAAGTACGCAAGAACATGCCAAGCAAACTATTGCTAGTGGGCGATGGCCCTGAGCGCCCAAAAATGGAGAAGCTGTGCCGCGAACTGCAGATTTACAATGATGTGCGCTTTTTAGGAAAACTGGATGCCGTGGAAGAAGTGCTATCCATCGCAGATTTGTTCCTGATGCCATCAGAAAAAGAAAGTTTTGGCCTGGCAGCCCTGGAGGCAATGGCCTGCGAAGTGCCGGTAATATCATCAAACGCAGGTGGTATACCAGAGCTCAACATTGATGGCGTAACCGGCTTTACGAGCCCGGTAGGCAATGTAGCCGAAATGGTGCAAAATGCCCTTACCATACTTGATGATGCTAATTTGCCACGCTTTAAAGCCAATGCGCTGGCACGAGCCAAGGATTTTAACATCGATAAGATTGTGCCGCAGTATGAAGAGTTTTACCAAAAGATAATAGACGAGCAGCTCGCACTTCTCTAAAATATAAAAGCTTTGATTAAGAATCCGGTTGCTGCACAAGTACCCGGATTTTTTTTATATCTATATTTATCAAGAACTTAAGCCTGCTTATACTTCCCTTTCGCATCTATACTATGAACAAAGACAAATACTTTATACTTGATTTTGACAGCACCTTTACGAAAGTAGAGGCCCTGGATGAACTAGGTGAAATATCGCTTCAGCATGAGCACAATAAGGCAGAAATACTTCAGGAAATAAAAAACCTGACCAACAGCGCCATGAACGGCAACAGCTCATTTTATGAGGGCCTGACCAAACGCCTGCACCTCCTGAAGGCAAACAAAGCCCACCTTCAAGAGCTTATCGCCATACTTCAGCAAAAAGTATCCGACTCTATACAGCGCAACAAGGCCTTTTTCGAAGAATACGCCGACAACGTGCTGATCGTATCGAGTGGATTTAAGGAGTTTATTGTGCCCATTGTGTTGCCTTTTGGCATAAAGGAAGAAAATGTACATGCCAACACATTTAAGTTTGATAAGCAGGGCAACATTATCGGCTTTGATGAAGAGAATGTACTTTGCCGGGACAAAGGCAAAATTAAGCTCCTTGACAAACTTGGCTTAAGCGGTGATGTGTATGTACTAGGCGACGGCTATACTGACTATGAAATAAAGGAAGCAGGACTGGCCAATAAATTTTACGCCTTCACCGAAAATGTGGCGCGCGACAATGTAGTGGAGAAAGCAGAGCACTTTGCCCCTACCCTGGATGAGTTCCTGTATCAGAATAACCTACCGATGGCTATTTCTTACCCCAAGAACCGCATTAAAGTGCTCTTGTTGGAAAATATCCACCCAAACGCTGTGGAATTGTTTACTAAAGAAGGCTATCAGATTGAAACAGCAGCCGGGGCTTTAAACGAGCAAGAACTTTGTGAGCAGATTAAAAACGTATCTATACTTGGCATCAGGTCTAAAACGCAGGTAACGGCAAAGGTACTGCAACACGCGAACCGCCTCATGAGCATTGGTGCTTTCTGCATCGGCACAAACCAGATAGATTTGGATGCCTGCCTTAAAGCAGGTATTACGGTCTTTAACGCCCCGTTCAGCAATACCCGAAGTGTGGTAGAGCTGGCACTCGGTGAGATTATCATGTTATCACGCAGGATCTTTGATAAAAGTATAAAAATGCACCAGGGAGTATGGGATAAGTCTGCTACCGGAAGTACAGAGGTACGGGATAAGAAGTTAGGTATAGTTGGCTATGGCAACATCGGAGCACAGCTATCGGTGCTGGCCGAGGCAATGGGCATGCAAGTATACTATTACGATGTAGTGGAGAAGCTGCAATTAGGCAATGCCCGCAAATGCGAATCGCTGCAGGAGTTGCTGCAGATAGCTGACTTTGTAACGCTGCACGTAGATGGCAGCAAACGTAACACAAACATTTTTGGCAAAGCGGAGTTTGATGCCATGAAACCGGGGGCCATTTTCCTGAACCTGAGTCGAGGCCATGTAGTCGAGATTGCAGCGCTGGTAGAGGCATTGCAGTCTGGTAAACTGGGAGGCGCAGCCGTGGATGTTTTCCCGCACGAGCCTGCCACTAACGATGAGCCATTTATAAACGAGCTCCGCAACTTACCCAATGTTATACTTACGCCACACATTGGCGGCAGCACCACCGAGGCCCAGGAAAATATCGCCCGCTTCGTTCCGAGCCGCATCATGCAGTACATCAACACCGGCAACACCTACCAAAGCGTTAACTTCCCTAACATACAGCTGCCTGAACTTAAAGATGCGCATCGCCTCATTCACATACACGCCAACGTGCCCGGAGTGCTTGCAAGTATAAACAACGCCTTGGCTAAAAATGAGGTAAATATACTTGGCCAGTACCTTAAAACAAATGAGCAGATTGGCTACGTGATTACCGATATTGATAAAGCATACGACAAGCAGGTTATTGACGAGCTAAGGAAGGTGCCCCAGACAATCAAGTTCAGGATTTTATACTAAGCCTATAAGCAAAAGGGGGAGCTATCAAGTATGGCCGCCCCCCCTTTCTATGAGTTAATAGTTTTTAAAACACCTGCCCTATCTCCTGCTTCAGGAAGCTGATAGCACGTGCAGTTGGATCGCTCTCGGAAGCAAGTATGGTTTCCAGGATGCGCTTGGCAAGATCAGTACCACGCGCATTTTCAGGCAATTCTTTATAGGTTCTGTTGATCAGGTTCACAACTTCTTCGCGGGCATGCTTTACCTGCTGCCAGCCTGTTTCAGACATATACACCTGCTGCGACATGTTGTGGTTAAACTCATTTCTTATCTCTGCTAACAATACCCGGTGATACTCTGCAGCAGTTTGCCCCGCAGCCCCCACACGAAGCAGCATATTGCTTGGTGTAATGCGCTCCAGCAACAGCACCACCCGCTCATAAGCCTGCAGCCTGATAGGAAGTACTGTGTCAGAGTTTTTCTGTCGCAACTCAATCAGGCGCATCTTGTAATCGCGGTCGTAATGCTTTTTAATCAGGTAATACATCGCGCCTGCTACAATCAGGGCCGGCAAGGATATTTTTAAAAGGTCTATTACAAATGCTAATGCTTCCATTTCTGTTCTGAGTTGAGCTATAAATATCGCAAAAAATTAATCTAATGCACATGAATCATTTATACGCTTTACCTGTTTACTTAATACAAGGATTTGCCGCAAGCATTTTTAAGAAGAATTGCTTAAGTTTGTGGCTACAAATAACGAATAGCTTATACTATGGCAACAGAAACTAAAACTGCACCTATCACTCTGACGGAAAGAGCTTTAGCTGAGGTTAAAAATATAATGCAGGAAAAAAGTGTACCAGCAGAATATGGTTTGCGCGTTGGTGTGCAAGGCGGTGGCTGCTCTGGTATGTCTTACTTGCTGGGCTTTGATAAGGCAAAAGATTCTGATGAGATTTTCCAACTGGAAGGCGTTAACCTGATCATGGATAAAAAACATGCGATGTATGTGCTTGGCATGCAGGTTGATTTTCAGGATGGCTTAAATGCCCGTGGATTTGTTTTCAATAACCCACAGGCTACAAGTACCTGCGGTTGCGGAAGCTCATTCTCAGCGTAAATAAGATACCTTCTTTCTCTTTAGATAGGCGAAGCCCGGCTGTATGGTCGGGCTTCGCTGTTTTATAGAGTTTACCATCAGAATTTACGGGATAAATAAATGGATGGACAGGATTGATTTATATTTTAGGACTGCTTAAAGTCCTGGGGCAGTTGAACCCGGTCATGCAGAAACAAGGGCCTGGGAACTCGTACGCGCCAGTATAGCCTTACTCTGTAATTAGAAATAACGGAAGCAAATTATCCACCTACCTCTAAAACTCTCTAATACGTTCTCGTCATACTTGCTGGCACTACAAGTATAAAGTCGGCTTTGTTATTGTGCTCCTCTGCCAGCTTCTCCAGGTCTCCTTGCAGTACTGTTGTGATGGTAAGTGTTTTTAGCTGTGAGTTACCTTGTTTCAGATACCAGCCTATCCCTTCAAAATTATCAGAATGATAAGCACCGTTAAAGTGAAGCATTTTTTTGCCTCCCTTAACCTCACCAAGTATAAAATGAGCCATAGTGGCATCTTTTAGCGCCTGAGCCTGCACAATATTCTGACTTTTTGTATTGCCGTGGGTACTGCTACCAAACATGGCCAGCATGTTTTTATACCCAGGCAAATCCATATCTACTTTAACCGGAAGCGGGGCAAAATACTTTTTA
This sequence comes from uncultured Pontibacter sp., assembly GCF_947492645.1. Classification (GTDB taxonomy): domain Bacteria; phylum Bacteroidota; class Bacteroidia; order Cytophagales; family Hymenobacteraceae; genus Pontibacter. Next base: position 71,351 of record NZ_CANLMZ010000003.1, read on the forward strand.
CCGTCTGCTGATACTTTATCCAAACTAGCCAAACTACCTGCCGCTACAGCAGCAGCGTAGCGGCGAGGCACGTTGGTGGCAACAAAAGGCACATTACTATCTTTGGCATAACGCACCAGCGGCTTGTAGTCAGTTTTATAGTTAACCCAGGGGCGCGACTCCTGCTCAAAGTTATTTTCCGGCACCTGCCCTGCCAGGTATTCGTTCAGTACCAGCTGCACATCGGCTTCAAACATCTCGGCACCCAAGGCAAAGTTCTGCTGATGCGCTTTGTGCAGGTCTTTTGCCAGTTCCAGCTGCAGCCAATGAGCAATGGGATCATTGTGCTGCTCTCCAAACAGCACCACATCAGCCTCTTTTAGACCATCAAGCATTTTGCCATACTTTATACTTTTGCCAGTTTTAGTAAACAGCTGGTAAGCTGGTTTGTCTTTTTGCGCAAATGCAGGTAATGCTGTCATCATCAGGAACAGAAACAAGGCAGGTAAGATCTTTTTCATCGGGGTGTAATATTTATACTTCAAGATACAAAAAAGCCGGTACTGTGCAGCACCGGCTTTTCATACTTTTATACTTGCGGCTACACTCTATAAAACAGCCACTTCGACAGCTCTTTGTAGTTGATCTTTTTGCCATACATCAGAATACCCACACGGTAAATACGTGCCGCAATCCAAGTGGTAAAGATAAAACCAAGCACCAGCAGCGCCATTGATAGCAGCAACTCCCAGGCAGGGACGCCAAACGGTACACGCACCATCATCACAATCGGAGAGGTTAGCGGGATAATGGACATCCAGAAAGCCACCGGTCCGTCAGGGTTTTTCAATACCAACGTGTAAGACATGATAAAGGAGATGATCAGCGGAATGGTGATCGGAAACATGAACTGCTGCGTGTCTGTCTCGTTGTCTACGGCAGCGCCTATGGCCCCGAAAAGAGATCCATAAAGCAAGTATCCTCCCAGGAAATAAAACAGGAAGCACACAAGTATGAGCCCAATCGGTAAGTTTGAAAAAGCTGTCATGCCTTCGCTTACCATTTTAGCGGCCTCGCTTTCTTCCTGCGCCTGGGTTGCCTCGTCCGTATCTACATCTTCGCCGAGTTCTGCGTTGCGGCCACTCGCCATTTGCTCTAGAGGCGTTGGCGGCGGCTTTACCCCAAACACCGACTGCACCCCTCCTACTACCACCAACGACAGCACAATCCAAAGCAGAAACTGCGTAAGCCCAACTGCAGCAATGCCTACTATCTTGCCCATCATCAGCTGGAATGGCTTCACAGAAGAGATCATTACCTCAATAATACGATTCGTTTTCTCTTCAATCACGCCGCGCATTATCTGCACTCCATACAAGAAAATAAAGAAATAGATAATAACGGCACCTGCCACTCCTGCTATAGAGGTTACAACGGCATTATTATCTTTTTCGCCTTCATCGCTAATACTGACGGCTGTAAGCGAGATATTGGCCTTCATTTTTTCCAGCGTACTGCGGTCCATGCCGGAGGCAACAAAGCGTTGGTTTTCTATTTCCTTCTCCAGGGCATTTTCTAAGCGCACCTGCGTTTGCAGGCTGGTGTTCTTTTTAGAGTAGATGATAACGCCATCAGGTTTGTTTATGTCAAACGCTTTGGGAATGTATAAGAGCGCCGTGTAATCAGTTTCCTGGTACACCGTTTTAGCCTGATCCAGCGACCCTGCCAACGGCACATACTTCAGATCCTTTTTATCCTCCAGTTTATCGGCAAACAGGCCGGTCTCATCCAGCACCATTACAGTTTCGGCACTATCGGATATTGTTACAAGCCAGGCAGGTATGACCATAAAAGCTGCCAGCAACAGCGGGGTAAGCAACGTCATGATGATGAAGCTTTTCTTGCGTACACGGGTTAGGTACTCGCGCTGAATAATTAGCCAGATTTTATGCATGGTGTGTTTCTGTTACTTTTCGGATGAAGATGTCATTTATACTTGGCACCAGTTCCACGAACGAGTGCACCTCTACGCGCTGTATCAGGTAGGCCAGTAAGTTATTTGGGCTGGTGTTGTTCAACAGTTTCACGTTTGCCCTGAAAACGCCGTGGCTCTCATGCTGCTCCAGCACCTCAAAGTCAGGAGAGGTAACAAGCAGTTGCCCATTGCCTATCACCTGGAAAGTATCTGTTTTATAAGCATCTTTTATCTCCTTAACAGGGCCATCCAGCACTTTATGTGCGCGGTTTATCAACGCAATGTAATCGCAAAGTTCCTCTACAGATTCCATGCGGTGCGTTGAGAAAATAATCGTAGCGCCACGGTCACGGAGCCTGAGTATTTCATCCTTTATCAGGTTGGCATTAATCGGGTCGAAGCCGGAGAATGGCTCGTCAAGTATGATCAGGGCTGGCTCGTGCATCACGGTGGCAATAAACTGCACTTTCTGCTGCATGCCCTTCGAGAGGTCCTCGATGTTTTTGCCCAGCCACTCTTTTATCTCAAAGCGGTCTACCCACTCTTTTATACGTGCAGTAGCCTCTTGCTTGCTTAACCCTTTAAGCTGGGCCAGGTATAAAAGCTGCTCTCCCACCTTCATCTTTTTGTAAAGGCCGCGCTCCTCTGGCAGGTAGCCGATGTCTTTTATGTGGTTTGGCTTCAGGCGTTCCCCTTTAAAGTATACTTCGCCGCTGTCGGCCCCGGTTATCTGGGTTATGATGCGGATGAGGGAGGTTTTGCCGGCACCATTTGGTCCCAACAAGCCAAAAATACAGCCTGCCGGAATCTCGAAGCTCACATTGTCGAGGGCAGTATGGTTACTATAGCGTTTTGTTACGCCGTCAATTTTCAGGATGCTCAACGTGAATTGCTTTTGATTTACTCAAATATAGCTTTATGCTATGTATAGGACAAGCTTATTGAAACAACTGCCCATGCTTTATCGACTAAGCAAGGTATACGCCGGATGAAGAAGGAAGTATAACTGATAAAGAAGTATAAAATAAAAGAGCTGCCCTCCCACATGGAAAAGCAGCTCTTTTAAAGTTAGTATCAGCCTCTGTTACTGAAAGTAATCTTTCACTTTCTCAAAAAAGCCTTTTTCGTTTTTACCCGGATGTGGTGTAAAATTATCAGACTCGCGCAAGCCCTCCAACACCGCACGCTCATCGCTGCTAAGTGTTTTTGGCGTCCATACGTTTATATGGATCAGTTGGTCGCCTTTGCCGTAGCCGTTGATATCTTGTATGCCTTTGCCGCGCAGCCTGAAAATCTCACCGCTTTGCGTACCCGGCTTTATGCTGATCTTTACTTTACCCGTAATAGTAGGAACTTCAATTTCAGCGCCAAGGGCAGCATCAACAAAGCTGATGTACTGGTCAAAAATAACGTTGTTGCCATCGCGTTTCAGGGTTGGGTGCGCCTCCTCCTCTATCTGGATAAGCAAGTCGCCTGGTACACCGCCACGCTCTGGCACGTTACCTTTACCGCTCATAGACAGCTGCATGCCATCCATTACACCTGCTGGCACGTTTATGCTGATCACTTCTTCCTGAAGCTCTCTGCCGCTGCCATGGCATACTTCGCAGTTGTGCGTTACAATGCGGCCTTCGCCGTTACACGTAGGGCAAGTTGCCGTGGAAACCATCTGGCCCAGCATCGTATTTACCACCTTGCGTACCTGGCCTGAGCCTTGGCAAGAGTTACACGTCTGCATATCGGTACCATTTTTGGCCCCGTTACCGCCGCATGTGCTACACGCTACATAGCGCTTTACTTTTATTTTTTTCTCAACGCCGTTGGCAATTTCCTCCAGGTTAAGTTTAAGCTTAATGCGCAGGTTAGAGCCTTTACGGGTACGGCGTCCGCCACCGCCAGATCGTCCGCCTCCGAAGAAGCTTTCGAATGGGCTGCCACCGCCAAAAATATCACCGAACTGCGAGAAAATATCCTCCATGTTCATGCCGCCGCCGCCATAGCCGCCGTTCATGCCCTGGTGGCCAAACTGGTCGTAACGCTGTCGTTTTTGCTGATCGCTTAATACCTCGTAGGCCTCAGCGGCTTCTTTAAACTTATCTTCAGCTGTATGGTCGTCGGGGTTTTTGTCGGGGTGGTATTTGATGGCCAGTTTACGGTAAGCCTTCTTTATCTCCTCCGGGCTTGCACTCTTGCTTACACCTAAAACCTCGTAATAATCTCTCTTAGCCATTGCTTACGCTCCAATTATAACTTTTGCGAAACGGATTACCTTTTCATTTAAAGTATAACCCTTCTCAATTACATCTACTATCTTACCTTTCAGGTCTTCTGATGGGGCTGGTATCTGAGTAACAGCCTCATGCATATCCGCATCAAAATCAGCACCGGCTTGTATATCCATTGGCTTCAAGCCTTTCTGGTGCGTTACGTGCTTCAGTTTATGGAATACCAGCTCAAGGCCCTGCAGCATCGCATCCACATCTTTTGTAGTCTCAATAGACTGGCGCGCGCGCTCCATATCATCCAATACGGGCAGTAACTCCACCATTACATCCTGAGAGGCCGTTTTAGTAAGCTCTATGCGTTCTTTGGCCGTTCTGCGTCTGAAGTTCTCAAACTCAGCCATCAGGCGCACGAATTTGTCTTTCATTTCAGCCAACTCTATGGCTGTTGTATCTTCCTGAGTTGTCTCCTCAGTTGTTTCTTCCGGGTCCTGCTGCTCCTCTTGCCCGTTTGCTTCCGCATTGACAGGCTGGTCTTGAAGTTCCTCGTTCTCCTGTGCTTTTTTGGTATCTTTATCTGACATAATGCCTTAAAAATTTAGGTTGTTAAGCCTGTAGTGTCTTTTCAATTAACTTGCCAAACCATTGTTTGTGCCAACTTGGCACAAACAATGGTTTGATAAAATCAACTAAGTAGCTAACGGTGCGCTTTCACTCTGCTGCTTCTGCTTAAGAACTTTTATACTTTACAAGTGCATTGGCGCTGCTCTGCATGGTTCCTGTATGCTACTTTTGCTACTCAAAAAAAATCGGTAACAAGCAACAGCCTGTACCGATCTTTAGTATAAACTTTCCGGGTATTGCTTAGCTGTTAAGCGCCTCCCAGATCATGTCTTTCAACTGTGAGATGTTTTTATTCGTCATGCTGGAGATGAAAACAGTTGGCAAGCCTTCTGGTAGCGTTTTGCGCATTTCCTCTTCCAGTTCCGCATCCAGCATATCAGATTTGGTGATGGCAAGTATGCGTTTCTTATCCAGCAGCTCCGGATTATACGTCTCCAGCTCCTTTATTAGTATGTTATACTCCTCTGCTATATCGGGGCTATCACAAGAAACCATAAACAGCAGCATGGAGTTCCGTTCGATGTGCCTCAAAAAGCGTAAGCCCAGGCCTTTTCCTTCTGATGCTCCCTCAATAATACCCGGAATATCGGCCATCACAAAAGACCTGTAGTCGCGGTAAGCAACTACACCTAAGTTAGGCTCTAAAGTTGTAAATGCGTAGTTGGCAATTTTAGGCTTTGCAGCCGACACAACAGACAACAGCGTTGATTTACCTGCATTCGGAAAGCCTACAAGACCTACATCGGCCAATAGCTTCAACTCCAGTATCACCCACTCCTCTATGCCTTCCTCGCCTGGTTGGGCGTAGCGCGGTGTCTGGTTTGTCGGGGATTTAAAGTGTGCGTTGCCAAGCCCACCTCGGCCACCAGGGGTAAGTATAATTTCCTGGCCATCCTCAGTAATCTCGCACATCAATTCGCCTGTTTCGGCGTTTCTGGCAATTGTTCCCAGGGGCACCTCCAGCACTTCATCAGCACCTTGGGCACCGCTAGAGTGGCTTGGCCCACCATTCAGGCCGTTAGCCGCAATAATATGCTTGCGGTACTGCAGGTGCAGTAACGTCCATAACTGGGAGTTACCTTTAAGTATGATATGCCCGCCACGGCCTCCGTCGCCCCCATCGGGACCACCTTTTGCCGTTTTCTTATCACGGTGCAGGTGGGCTGAGCCACCGCCGCCATGTCCAGATCGTGAGCAGATCTTAACGTAATCTATAAAGTTGCTTTGAGCCAATTCGGGTAAGCGTAAGTATGCTTATTTCTTCTCTTCTTGTTTTTCTTTCAGGCTGTCAATCTGCTTGCACAGCGCCCCAAAGATTTCATCAATTTCACCTATACCGTCTACTGCACAGAATTTGCTCTGGCCGGCATAGTAATCTGCTACCGGGCGGGTCTTGGTGTTATACTCCTCCACACGCTTACGGATCAGTTCTTCGTTCTGGTCGTCCGGGCGACCTGAAGTCTTGCCGCGCAGCAGCAGGCGCTTCGTCAGTTCCTCATCATCTACCTTCAGGGCAATCATGCACGAAATTTCGGTGCCGTTGTCCTGCAGCAGCTTGTCCAGGCCCTGCGCCTGAGGAACTGTTCTCGGGAAGCCATCAAAAATAAAGCCGGCAGCATGTCGGTGCTCCTTCACTTTGTTTTCGATCATTCCGATCACAACCTCATCCGGCACCAGCAGGCCGTTATCCATCAACTTTTTAGCTTCAAGGCCAAGTGCTGTGCCAGCGGCAATCTCAGAGCGAAGTAAATCACCTGTAGATAGGTGAATCAGGTTGTATTTATCTATAAGTTTCTGACTCTGGGTACCTTTACCGGCTCCTGGAGGACCAAACAATACGATGTTAAGCATATCTTCTAGCTAAATAAAAGGCAAATGTAAGTATAAATAAGTTGTAAGTCTATTTTGATATTGGCAGAGGCTACTTCCTAAAGGCCTGCTAACGCGAATCGTACCTAAAAGGGTTACGATACAATTTTATAAATATCCCTCAGGTTACGACCAAGGCCGTTGTAGTCAAGTCCGTACCCTACTACGAAATCATTCGGTATTGTTTGGGCTACATACTTTACATCTAAAGGGTGTTGCAGGCATTCGGGTTTCATTAGTAGGGTAGCCACCTCTACTGAGGCAGGGCCGCGCGTTTCAAGCTGCTGCAAAAGAGCATGTACCGTGTGGCCTGTGTCTACTATGTCTTCCAGCACAACTACATGCCTGCTATGGATGTCATCTGTCAGCCCTAGTATTTCTTTTACGTTACCTGTGGTGGCCATGTCCTGGTAAGACGACAGGCGGATAAATGAAATCTCGCAGGGGATGTTTACACGTTTCAGCAAATCTGCCGCAAACATAAAAGAGCCGTTTAAAACAGCCAGAAAAAGAGGCTTCTTGTTTTCGTAATCCTGCCCCAGTTGTTCGGCCAGCATGGTTATGCGGGCTATTATTTCCTCCTCACTAATGTAGGGTCTAAATTCACAATCGTGCAGCTTTATGTTTCTCGGGTTCATGCGGTTTGTGGTTTGTGCCTAGACAAAGGTAAGTATAAATAAAAAATAAGCCCAACACTTAGGTTGGGCTTATGCAATTTTAGATTTTTTTAGTTTAATTTTTGAGAGCAACCGGGCTAAGCGCGACTGTATTTTCTGGGTTTGTATCTGCTTTACCTGTACTTGGCGCCTCCTGCTTAATTTCCATGTTCAAGTTAGGTTCCTCCGGTATTGTTGGTGTCTGCTCAAGGGCAATGTGCGGCGCAATTACCAACGATACAATAGACATTAACTTGATGAGGATATTCATACTTGGGCCTGAGGTGTCTTTGAAAGGATCGCCAACAGTATCGCCGGTTACAGATGCCTTGTGCGGCTCAGAGCCTTTGTACTCCATCACGCCGTTAATCATAACGCCTTTCTCAAAAGATTTTTTAGCATTATCCCAGGCACCACCGGCATTAGACTGGAACATAGCCATAAGCACACCAGAAACGGTAACTCCGGCCAGCAAGCCTCCCAGTATTTCGGCGGATGAGATGTTCTCAAATACATTTTTGAGTCCGAAACCAACTATAATCGGCACGAGCAGGGCAATAGCGCCTGGCAGCATCATTTCGCGGATGGCAGCTTTTGTAGAGATGGCCACGCACTTTTCGTACTCTGGCTTGCCGGTACCCTCCATAATGCCCGGAATCTCGCGGAACTGGCGGCGTACCTCGTGCACCATGGCCATAGCAGCTCTACCTACCGCTGCAATACAAAGCGCTGAGAAGATGAACGGAATCATGGCCCCGATAAACAGGCCTGCAAGAACAGGCGCTTTGTACAAGTCTATGGTATCGATGCCGGCTATGCCTACGAATGCGGCAAACAGGGCCAAAGACGTTAAGGCAGCTGAAGCGATGGCAAACCCCTTACCGGTTGCAGCGGTTGTGTTACCCACAGCGTCCAGAATGTCTGTTCTCTCACGCACTTCTTTCGGCAGTTCGCTCATTTCAGCAATGCCACCTGCGTTATCTGCTATCGGCCCAAAGGCATCTATGGCCAGCTGCATGGCCGTAGTAGCCATCATACCTGCGGCAGCAATTGCCACACCGTATAAACCTGCCGCTGCATACGACAGCACAATACCTGCAGCCAGCACAATAATCGGCATAACTGTGGAGTGCATACCCACCGCTAAACCAGCGATAATGTTGGTGGCGTGCCCTGTAGATGACTGCTGTACAATGGAATTCACAGGGCCTTTGCCCATAGCCGTATAGTATTCCGTGATGATACTCATAAGTGACCCCACCACTAAACCAACCATAACGGCCAGAAACACATCATTTGCAGAGAAATCGAAGTTGCGCAGATTCATGGCATCTGGCAGCAACCAATGGATTACAAAGTATGAAACAATGGCTGTAAGTATAACAGAGATCCAGTTACCCAAATTTAACGCAGACTGCACATTACCGCCTTCTTTTACACGGACAAACTGCATGCCTATCAGAGAGAATATAATTCCCAGCCCGGCAATCATCATCGGAAGTATAACCGGCGACAAACCGCCAAAGTTATCTTCTGCAATAACCTCACGGCCAAGTACCATGGTAGCAAGGATAGTAGCTACGTAAGAGCCAAATAAGTCGGCACCCATACCCGCTACGTCACCTACGTTGTCGCCTACGTTGTCGGCAATGGTAGCAGGGTTACGCGGATCGTCCTCTGGAATGCCTGCCTCAACTTTACCTACAAGGTCGGCGCCAACGTCGGCTGCTTTAGTATAAATACCGCCACCCACGCGCGCAAACAGGGCTATACTTTCTGCACCAAGCGAGAAACCGGTCAACACCTCCAGGGCGCGTTCCATTTCAATGCCGTTTACATCGTGGCCCTGCACAAAAGCCATGTACAGTACTATAAACAATGAACCGAGTCCAAGCACAGCCAAGCCAGCCACCCCCATACCCATCACCGAGCCGCCGGCAAAAGATACATTTAAAGCTCTTGACAAGCTGCTTCTTGCTGCTTCGGCGGTGCGCACGTTTGCTTTAGTGGCTATGCGCATACCTATAAACCCGGCTACAGCCGAGAAAACGGCACCAATTGCGAAGGCTATCACAATAGACCAATGCGATCTTTCGCTGGAGTAGCCCAGGTAACCTAAAAATAAACTTGCGATGATTACAAAATACAGGAGCACTTTATACTCTGCCTTAAGAAATGCCATTGCACCATCGGCAATATGATGCGCAATCGTGCTCATCCGTTCGTTGCCTGCCGGTTGCTTTGTCACCCAGGCCGACCTGATAAAAGTATAAATCAGAGCCGCCAGTCCAAAACCAGGAATTGCGTAAAGAATAGGTTCCATTCAGTAAATTTTAAGTTAGAGGATAATGGTATATAACTATTAAAGAAAAGAGTTTATATAGACATTTGCAAATATTTAATTGGCTTTAATGCTATACTAATTGCTGCTATACGGCTATAGACGAACAAGTTGCGGTATATCGCTATATAAATATAGTTTATACTATGATAAGGGCATCAAAAAAGGCCGGTTCTGCTAAAAACCGGCCTTTTTTGATGCCCTTGATTTGACTTGGTTTATAAAAAGTCTTTATCCTCCAGCGTTAAAGTATAAGTAGCTTTATATGAGTTCTCCTTATTGAACTCCCAGGCGCCAGGAGCATTAAGGTATATTTTGGCCGGCTGCCCGTTTTTAGTGGCTGCTGTTATTTCGAACCAATACAGGCTGGTATTCTTCTTTTCCTCATCATATACCGTATCGTCGGTAAAGCCAGAGGTAACCCATACTTCTGTAGTGGCGCCAGGTGCAATGGTGTAGTAGCGGTACGGGCTGCCCTGTATATCCACTCCTGGGTTTTCCTTTATTTTAATCGTTATCTCTACAGGAGCATCCGCTTTGTTATGAACCCTATACTTATAGCTCGCATCTTTATCAAATACGCGTTCGCATGAGGCAAGCATCACTAGCATAAAACTCATTAGCAACAAATAACGCAGGCTGGCAAGTAGGTTTAACATCATGGCAGAGGTGAATTATACTTTATACTTAAGTTGTTGCGATTGTAAGCACTCACTTCTAGAGTTTCTCCATGAGCACCTTATACAGGGCTACCATACTTTCAATATCTTTTTTATGAACGATCTCGTCAGGAGTATGCACATTATCTTCGGGGGCGCCTACAAAGCACCAGTCCCAGGGGTAAGCGCTATGCTGCAGCTCTTTAGCGTCGCTGCCTCCTGCTCCTTCTACCTCCAGTTGGTAAGGCACTCCAGCTTCTTTGGCTATACCAATAATCTTCTGTACATAGGCACGCCGTGGTATCAGGCTGTCACGCATCGAGACAACAACTCCTTTACCCGGCTGCACACCTTCTGTAACCCAGGTTATATCGGATACGATAGCCTGCTTCACGCCGTAATTTTCGTAGATATACTTTGCCAGGTAAGCAACCGAGCCGCCACCGTGCTCTTCCCAGCAACTAAACGCTATAATGCCGTTCTCCAGCGTCTCAGCTACTTTAAGGGCGCTCCAAACACCCAGGCGGTTGTCCATGTAGCAGCTTTGCACCGTTTCTTCTGTTTCCCTGAAATCGCATTTAAACACCAGCTCTGTGCCGCGCTCAATCTCCCGATGATAATCGTAATGTATCTCCCCTTCCTCCTCGTTGTAGTTAAGGGTGCACTCAATTTTACCCTGGCTGTCTTCTCCAACCAGTTTATAACCGGTTTCCAGGTTTGGCCCGCCTATTCTCACCAATTGTTTGCCATAGCGCACAGTAAAGCCTATAGAGTCCATGTGCGCGAAAATAGCCGCGCGGGGCTCACCAAATATAAGCAGAATGCAATCCTGAAACTCCTCTCCTGACACGATGGTTGGCTGCACTTTCCATTGAACTTTATGCTGTTCTATGTAGTTTAGCAGAAATTCTGAAAGGTTTTTTTCGTTACCTGAAGGGGCATGTATTCGGCAAAGCTGTTCTAGAAGTCTCATAAGTAATTTCCTTTTTTGGAATTCAAATGTAATATAATTGTTGTACTTTTAGAACCTACGGTTTTGAGCCCGGGGACATAGCAAAGCAGCACAGAAATTTCATACTTTATACATGAAGAAATTCTTTTTCACCATCTTCGTACTTAGTTCATCATTGCTTGCAGTCGCACAATCACCTACCGATACCACGGCTATGCGCCATGTTACCATCGAGTCTATTGAGGTAATACCGGAAGCAACGAGGGTAAAAGGCATGCTGCTGCTTAACAAGGATGTGCAGTATGAGCTGGAAGGCGCTGTAGACAACATGTATAACTTTAAGTATGAACTGGCCGAAAAGCAGTTTAAATCTATACGCCGCCGCTACCCGGACCACCCGCTGCCATACTTTTTAATGGGCCTGAGCCAATGGTGGAAAATTGTGCCCACCAATATCCAAACGCTACAGCACGATGATCTTTTCTTTTCTTATATGGACTCTACCATACAAAAGGCAGAGAAGATGTATGATAAAGACGAAAAAGACTTTGAAGCTTCTTTTTTTCTGGCTGCAGCTTACGGTTTTACGGCCCGCCTGCACTCTGAGCGCAGCAACTGGCGCAAAGCCACAGTAGCCAGCAAGCGGTCTCTGGAGTACATGGAGCGTGCCAAAGCAGGCAATGGTCTTAGCCCCGAGTTCTTATTTGGTGAGGCGTTGTTTAACTACTACTCTGTCTGGATACACGAAAACTATACGATGCTGCGCCCGATACTTGCTTTTTTCCCGAATGGAGATAAGCGATTGGGCTTAAAGCAATTGCGCTATGTGGCAAATACCGGTTTTTATACCGGCACAGAGTCTAAAACCTTCCTGATGAAGATATACTCGAACGAGGAAGGTAATTTAAAAGAGGCCTTAAAAGTATCGCAGGATCTGGCTTTGAAGTACCCGGACAATGCTTACTTCCAGCGCTTTTATGCACGGTTGCTTTTTGTGCAGGGCCATTTCACCAGGGCAGAGCGCATTTCAGAGGACATACTTGCAAAGCTAGACCAGAAAATGCCTGGCTACGAAGCGGTTAGTGGCCGTTACGCCTCTTACATTTTAGCTTACATCAGCCAAAACAAATACCGCGATCTGGATAAGGCTAAAAAATATTACCAGGACGCTATCATGTATGCAGAAATGAGCAACGAGCGTGAGTCTGGTTATTTTGTGAACTCTTACTTAAACCTGGCCAGGATAGCAGATCAACAAAAAGACAAATCAACAGCTAAGCGTTATTATACTGTTGTGCTGCAACAAACAGATGACAAGAAGTCTGCTAACTACAAAGAGGCTAAAAAGTATCTAAAAGAAAACAAAAAGGTTAAATAAACAGCTTTAGAAACGTTGCCTGGTGCGCTTGAAGGCTATACTTTTCAGTTACCCACAATTTGCCAGCAGCTCCCATCTTGCATCGCAGATCAGCATTTAAAAGTAACTGCTCCAGGCTATTGTACCATTCCAGTTCTGTAGCACAAGTATAACCTGCTGTACCCGGCACCGCCTCTGTGTTTGCTCCTACAGCAGCAACTACCGCAGGTATGCCCAATGCCATATACTGCAATGCTTTAAAAGCGCATTTTCCTTTTGCCCATACTGTATCGGGCAAAGGCATTACGCCAACATGAAACTGCAGCAAATCTTCAATCTCCGTTTCTGGCTGCCAGGGTTTAAATAACAGCGAGCGTAGTTTTATGTCCGGTGCCTTATCGGCAATCACAACAAAATCGAAATCATACTTTCTCTCCAGCTGTTGCAATACAGGCTCCAGCAGCTTCAGGTATGGCAACGTCGAATGTGAGCCAGTCCAGCCTATAACTATTCTTTCTGCAGCTTGATTTTTGACTTGGTTATACTTGGTAAGATCTACTGTAGTGGGCAAGTATACCACCTGCTGGCTAAATTGCTGCGCATAGCTTTTCAAATACCTGTTCCCTGCGCTGATTTTATAACTCCAGGCACATATTCGGGCAACGTTACCATGCTGTTTATACCTGGTAGCTCCTTTGTTTTCTTCTGAGGTGTTCTCTAACCAAATAGCATCATCAAAATCGAAAATCAACTTTTTACGGTATACTTTCGCAGCCATCCATTCAAACCAGGGTGGGCCTACAGGTATGGTTTCACGATGTATAAACACAAAGTCATAGGCTGGCAACTTTGCAAGTAAAATTATCCTTCGGGCTAACCCTTTAATAACTCCAACAGCTTTCTGCAACAAGTGGCCTTCTTTGTAAAGTATAGCCCATGTAGCGTTATCCCAAAATGGGGCAAGTTTATACTTTATACTTCGAGCTGGTAGGTATGGCAAAAATTGCTCTACCCGGAAACGCTGCGAAGCCGCTTTACCTTTTGGATAAGGCACTACAAAAAGCACTTTCATACCTTGTCCTCCGCTGCAGCGCCTCCAAAAAAATAGTCGAAAGCTTCCTGCAGCCTCTCCAGCGATCTATACTTCAGCGCGAGCTTGGGAATTTCCTGGCGGTGCTGCGGGTCTTTAATGATGTTAACAACTTGAGTTATTGCCTTCTCCACGCTTCCCTTTTGCTTTAAATTGAATAGTGCGCCTCCACCCTCTCGTTTTATAATGTCGCTATCGTCGCCAACCCCTTCAGTTAAAAGCACAGGCAAGCCGTTAGCCCAATACTCTCCTATTTTAACCGGGGATAAAGCTGCTTTTGATTGTCCTGCTTTATAAGTAGCAAAGGCAAGATCAGCGGCAGATAACCAGGCAGGAACTTCTTTATGTGGCACTTGCCCTACAAATACTGAATCTGAATTTATACTTTGTGCACTTAACCAAGTATAAATCTCTTCTTTTGGTTGAGGAGTAAGTATAATTAGCCTGAATGATGGAATTAAGCGAAAGCATTCCTCATAAATCTTGAAAGCCTCCTGCTCCAAGTATAAACCGCCATACTTGCCCACATAGATTCCTATGAATTTTTCTTGCCATTTAAGCACTTCCCTTACCCTGTTTCTTTGCTGCTCATTAAAGCTAAAAGTATCAAAATCTACTGCACAAGGGGCCACATACATCCTCGTAGCTGGGACACCTTCTCCAATTAATTGTTTTGCATAGTTGTACGTAACAGGTATAAGCCCCGCAGCAGTCTTTTTTTGCTTAGCTTCCCAATATTTCTGAAAAATAAACTTCAATCCATATCTGTTCCAAATCCCTGAATCCAGCATATAAGCTGCATGGGGCTCAAAAAGGGTTACATAGTATGGCAACTTTGTACTTTTCCATACTTTGTAGGCTAACGCACCGGAAGGAGCGCCATGGGCAAAAAGCATATTTACTTTATGTTTAGCAGCAATAGTGGCTACTTCTTTTGGGAAATAGATAAAGTCGCTTACTTTAGTCAACACTTTATCATTCCTATATTTTGGGCTTAAAGTATAATGCTCACATTTAGGCAGCAGAGTAAGGTTATATGTATCGTTCTTTGTACTGCTACCTCGCTCTATAGTGCATAAAACAACTTTATCTACTCTATCAGAAGCTTGAAATACCCGAAGCCAAGGCAGGATAGTTGCTTTGGTTAATCCATCATGTATACTCCAGTAGCCAATAAATATAATTCGCAACTTATCCATTACTAGTCGAGTCCTCTATCACATTTATTAGGCGCTGCATATGCACCTCAAAAGAGAATCTGGTTTTTAGGAGCGTTTCAATAGCCCTGCTGTTAACCAGTTCCTGCCCTCTATGCTGAAACAGAAACTGCAGTTTATCTATACAGTCTGCCACATCTCCAGTTTTAAACAAGTGCCCTATCTCCTGCCTGCTGATCACTTCCTGATTTGGTTTTATATCAGAAGCAAGTACTATTGCCCTTTGCTGGAGTGCCTCCAATATGACCAAAGGAAGCCCTTCTACAAATGAGGGTATAACTACCAGGTCACATTGGCGCATATATTTCAATACTTTCTTATTAGGAAGTAAGCCCGTTATAGTCACGTAAGGGAGCAAGCCATTTGTTAAAACCAATTCAGATAATCTATCTTTCTGGCTACCCTCCCCCACTACCAGCACCTGAACTTGCTCTGGCTTAAGCTGCTTAAGTCTTATCCACTTCTGCAGAGGATCTAGAAACCACAATTGTCCTTTTGATGCCTCAATTCTTCCGGGAAGCAATATGGTAAATACTTGTGTGCCTTGCAGTTTACGTTCACTCTCTCTTGTGTGCTTTGTATTTAACTCAATATTTTCAACACTATCTAATGCATTATAAATTACTCTATTGTTATTTAATTTAATTAGATGCAGTTGTATATCATTCTTTACAGCCTCGGAGACAAATATATGGCCATAATCGAACAGATTAGCCAATCGCTTATTAAGTATGTTTATTAACTTTCGCTTCCAGGAGTTTAAGGGGTGCTCAGCATACTGCGTTATATGAAAGTATTGCCAAAGCTTACAGTTGTTTCCTCTAAAGCCTAAAAGCATTACCAAACGCATGATAAAATGCGCAAGCGGTGCATGTGCAAATATTACTAGAGGGCCTTTGCTTCTTATGTGCTTCCTTACTTTAAGGGCAACTGGAAGTGATAACCTTAGCGCTCTGACTGAAAGGTAGGGATCTTCTTGCTTTAGCTCAACTACATCCTCAGAGGGTAACAGAGGCGCAAATGCAACTAAGATAGCTTTGTCAGCTTTTGTCAAAACTATTAATTTTATGCTATACTCTTTACTTAGGAGCGAGTTAATTTGTAACAGCACTTGTTTAGAGATACCTTCATGTGTAATTGCAGGCACAACAAAAACAATGGTCGGTTTTTGACTTAAGGCTTCTCTCAAACGGATTCTAAAATATTTATTAAATATAGTTATTTATCTACTTTTCAACAGATGCTCAGCAAACCAAAAATCATCTTTGTAGGCGACTATAGCAGAGAAGACTATGTTAAGTTGCTAGAGGCATCTAAAGATTACTGCGAATTTTACTTTCTATATTACACCTCTCCTAACGAAGAAAAAAGCAATTTTTATAAAAGTTACGGATATGCTATTTACTGGAAGAACTTTACAAGTGCACAGCAATTATTACAGAAAATATGCCCTTCCAAAGTTGTATTCCTATACATTGAGTCTTACAACCATGTGGTGCTAAACTTAGCATGTAAATCTTTCAACATACCCACTTACCAATTGGAGCATGGTTTGCGTGCAGATTATGTTGTAGGTTTTGACCCTAAGTTTAGTCCGAGCTTGCCAGTACCCTACATTCAGAGGTTAAAGTCGAAAGCCAGGTTATTGCTTCAGATATCCAGCAAAATTAAAAGCAGGCTTTTTCTGCTGAACAGTATAAAATTATTGCCAAAAGAAGCTGCTGATTTCGCGCGGGAATTTATACTTGTAAGAAAGAAACACAACTTCTTAGAAACAAGCAGAAGGGTAGCATCTTATAAACGTATACCTCAAATCTACATTTCATTCAGCCATAATATTTTCAAGATACATCAAAAAGAGGAAAACCTACCGATTAATACAAAAGTGCATTTCATTGGTGTTCCTTACTTTGACCATCTGGCAAAAATAAAGGAAGCAGAAGAAATTAAAGCTGTTCTATTTATTGATCAGCCTTTAGCTGAACAGAGCTTACTTGGCTGGACAAAGGAACTCAAACATAGTTTTTCAAAACAGCTCGTCACTATTTGTAATGCGCTTGGATATACCTTATTAGTTAAACTGCACCCAGTTCAAGATAAAGCCGGATGGGCTGCTCTCTCTCAAAATCACGACTTAAAATTGATAAGTGATTCTGACATTGATTGGTATGCACCTCGTGTTCGTATAGTTTTTGGCTTCTACTCCACCTATCTTTTACCATTTGCAGCTTTAAAACATATAACCCTACTCACCTATGAAAAGCATCCGGTTGGTAAATTAATGGTTTCTAAACCGTTTACCGATGCAGGTGTGGCTTATCCTATCTTTAATCTTGAAGATTTATATAATGTTTTATCAGGTAGCTGCAAAATACACCGGGACCAACTATCTTTTAAAGCTAAATTTACAGAAGACTGGCTCTACCGTTTTGATGGCAACAGCGGAGCAAGATTAAGAGATATCTTACTGAGCCAGGATAATTAAATCAACCCATACATGGCAATCACCTCAGACAATGCTAAGCTTCTTTTTTACGCCAAGCAATTAGGAGCATCCTTCACCCAAACACTAATGTTGGGACGACTATGCTTAGGAGCCAAGCAAGATGATATAACCAAGCACATTAATTTATTTAAGAACAGTACAAAAGCAATCAATGATGTGCAATTTGAGAACGAATATGCAGAACCTTTATTTGAGATTTTAGGTGCAACACTTGTTGATAGCATTGACAATTCAGGGTACGAGGGTGCTTCTATTATTCATGATATGAATGTACCTATTCCATTAGAGTATCAAAACAAATATTCTGCTGTAGTAGATGGGGGAACACTCGAGCATATATTCAACTTTCCTGTTGCAATCAAGAATTGCATGGACGCATTAAAGGTAGGTGGTCATTTTATTGGCTTTACTCCTGCAAATAACACTTTTGGTCATGGTTTCTACCAGTTTAGCTCCGAACTTTTTTATAGAGTTTTCTGCAGTCAGAATGGATTTAAAATAAAAATGTTAGCAGCATATACAGGTGACGGCGGAGACTGGTATACCGTGGCGGATACGGAACAAGTAAAAAGCAGAGTGATGCTTACGAACGCGTTACCTACGCATCTTATTGTGATTGCTGAGAAAGTAGAAGCCAAAGCAGTGTTTTATGTTATGCCGCAGCAAACCGATTATCAATATGCATGGGATTTGTTTGAAGCCGATAAACAAGGAACTCGAATAGAAAGAGATAGTAAACTTCTTTTCCTGTATAAAAAGGTTCTACCATCTAAAGCCAGGCTCTTACTTAGAAAAACATTCGATTCTATATTCAACAGGCATCAAGTTATCGAAGGCATTGGCAAGGTAAACCCGAAATTCTTTAAGAAAGTTGATATCAACAACCCAGAAGTATAAACCATTAGTTGTAAGAGCGGAGAACGGCTACGGGATGTGCTGCTTAGCGACGAATTATAACAAAAGAGGCTGCCCATGGGCAGCCTCTTTTTATTTTATACTTCCTGTGGCGTTGTTGCCGGGATTTTCTCTTTAAAGTACTCCAAGGTTCTTCTCAGGCCCTCGGCGCGGTCCACCTGCGGCTCCCATCCAAGTATGTCTTTGGCCTTGGCAATGTCCGGCTGGCGCTTCTGCGGGTCGTCCTTCGGCAGCGGCTGGTATTCCACCTTCAGCTCCACGCCGGTCAACTTGCAAATCTCCTCGGCAAACTCCTTGATCGTGATCTCTGATGGGTTGCCCACGTTTACCGGCAACGCGTAATCGCTTAGCAGCAGGCGGTAAATACCCTCCACCAGGTCGTCTACGTAGCAGAAAGAGCGTGTCTGGCTGCCGTCGCCGAAGATGCTTAATGGCTCCCCTCTTAGTGCCTGGCTCAGGAAAGCAGGCAGTACACGGCCATCATCCAGGCGCATGCGCGGACCATAAGTGTTGAAAATTCGTACAATGCGGGTTTCCAGGCCATGGTGCATATGGTAAGCCATTGTCATGGCCTCCTGGAAGCGCTTTGCCTCATCGTAACATCCACGCGGCCCAACTGGATTCACGTTACCCCAGTAGTCTTCCATCTGCGGATGAACCAGCGGATCACCGTATACTTCGGATGTAGAGGCGATCAGCATGCGCGCACCCTTGGCTTTTGCCAGGCCCAGCAAGTTGTGCGTACCCAAAGAGCCTACCTTCAACGTCTGGATCGGTATCTTCAGGTAGTCGATTGGGCTGGCTGGCGATGCAAAATGCAAAATGTAATCAAGCTTGCCCGGTACGTGAACGAACTTAGACACATCGTGGTGGTAAAACTCGAAATCCTCCAGTTTAAAAAGGTGCTCGATGTTTTCCAGGTTACCTGTGATCAGGTTATCCATGGCTATCACGTGGTAGCCTTCTTTTATAAATCTGTCACACAGGTGGGATCCAAGAAAGCCGGCCCCGCCCGTGATCAATACTCTTTTCTTTGTCATCTATACTGCTTCTTTTTCCTGCTGTACTTGCTGTTTCACGCCGATGCCGTAATAGGCGAAGCCCTTCTCGGCCATCTCCTGGGCATCGTAAATGTTGCGTCCGTCAAAAATCACCCTGTCCTTCATCAGCTTGCTCACCACCGTGAAGTTAGGCGAGCGGAACTCAGGCCACTCGGTCACCAGCAGCAGCGCGTCGGCGTCGATGAGCGCCTCGTACTCGTCCTTGCCGTACTCGATCGTGTCGCCGAGCGTATGGTGTGCCTCCTTCATGGCCACCGGGTCGTAGGCGCGCACCTTGGCGCCCTGCTCAAGCAGCTTCTCGATGATCACCAGCGAGGGCGCCTCGCGCATGTCGTCTGTCTTAGGTTTGAAAGATAGCCCCCAGATGCCGAAGGTTTTGCCGGCGATGTCACCGTTGAAGTGCACCATGATCTTATTGAAAAGCACCGACTTCTGGTTCTCGTTCACGCTCTCCACCGACTTGAGCACCTGCATCTGGTAGCCGTTGTCCTCGGCCGTTTTGATGAGCGCCTTCACGTCTTTGGGGAAGCAAGAGCCGCCGTAGCCGATACCCGGGTAAATAAACTTGTTGCCGATGCGCACATCCGAGCCGATGCCCTTGCGCACCATGTTCACGTCTGCGCCCATGATCTCGCACAGGTTGGCGATGTCGTTCATGAAAGATATCTTGGTGGCAAGCATGGCGTTGGCCGCGTACTTGGTCATCTCAGCCGAAGGGATATCCATGAAAATGAGCGGGTGTCCGTTCATCAGGAAGGGTTTGTAAAGCTTCTGCATCACCCCTTGGGCTCTCTCCGAAGCCACACCCACCACAATGCGGTCAGGCTTCAGGAAATCCTCGATGGCGGCGCCCTCCTTCAGGAACTCCGGGTTGGAGGCCACATCGAAAGGAATGTCCACGCCGCGGGCGGCGAGTTCCTCCTCTATGGCCTGGCGCACCTTCTGGGCCGTGCCTACCGGCACAGTACTCTTGGTCACCACCACCATGTAGTCAGTCATGTTGCGGCCGATCTCGCGGGCCACCGCCAGCACGTATTTCAGGTCTGCGGAGCCGTCCTCGCCCGGAGGCGTGCCCACGGCGATGAAAGCCGCCTCGCAGCCGCAGCCTTGAATGGAAGAGGCAAGGTCGGTGGAGAACGAAAGTCGCTCCTTCTGCGCATTGCGCACCACCATTTCCTCCAGCCCCGGTTCGTATATCGGCAGAACTCCCTTCTTCAGGTTCTCTATCTTCTTCTCGTCGATGTCAATGCAGGTAACGTCTATGCCCACTTCGGCAAAGCACGTGCCCGTTACAAGGCCAACGTAGCCCGTCCCAACTACTGCTATTCTCATAGATAAATGTTTTTTATAAGATTACAAATTTAACCTTTTGTATTAATATGTTATAATTTCATACCCAGAAATACAATTTAATAGCGCTCAGGCTAAGCCATGTACTTTCGCCACCAGTATTGAAACACAAGTAAACTCCATAGCTTTGTCTGTTGTGCGCTATTCTTATTGCTTTTTGCGCTATCACGAAGTAGCCTTACTTGCTCATTATCAAATATACCTTGCAAGTGCACAAACTTCTCCGATAAAAGCTCCTGTACCAGCTCCTGCCCTTTTGAGCGCAAGAAGTCTTGCAAAGGTATTTCAAAGCCTTTTTTCTGCCTTGTCAGCAGTTCCTCAGGCAGCACATCCTTAAAAGTATCCACCAAAATGCGCTTTTGGCCTAGCTTGTTTATTTTAGATTTAGCAGGTAACGCAAAGGCAAATTTCACCAATCGGTGATCCAGGTAAGGGCTGCGTATCTCAAGCCCATTAGCCATTCCCATTAAATCTATTTTAGGCAACATATCATTTGCCAACACCAGGTGCCAATCGGCACACAGTACGTTATTTAAGTCGTGGTGGTTTTTACTTAGGCAATCTAGCAAACGGCTTTTGCGGGCAAAGTATAGTTTATTGGCTGCCGCAGAACGATGATAAGAGTTTAACAGCTGTAAAGCCTCATTTTCTTTCTGCCAGGTAGCCCAGAACCAGTAACGCTCTTTTGGAGATAATCGTGCGCCTTCAGCAAAACGCTGTAGTTGTCTTACCTTATTTGAGATAAAAGAGTTTCTGGATTTTGGTAGAAGTTTCCATAAGTGCTCGAGCTGAGAAACAGCACTAGCGCCCACCCCACCTGCTATAGCCTTATACTCAGCCAGATGCTTGTTATAACCGCCAAAAAGTTCATCAGCACCATCACCAGACAATGTCGCTTTTAAAGATTTGCCTACTTGTTTACTAAGGGCATAAACAGCAAGTGCCGAAGAGTCTGCAAAGGGCTCGCTTATACTGTCCAGCATCCCAAATAGGTTATCATAAAGGTTGTTTGCCGTTAGAAGCACCTCTGTATGGTTTGTATTGTACTTTTCTGCCACCAATCTGGCATAGCGGGTTTCATCAAAGTATGGATGGTCTGGAAAGCCGACTGAGAACGTTTGAAGGCCAGGCACATGGCTGGCAGCAAGCCCCACTATAATAGAAGAATCAATACCGCCGCTTAAAAAGGCTCCAACCGGCACATCTGCCGTCAACCTATCGGTAACAGCCTGAGTTAAAAGTTTATGTAGTTTTGCTTGCTGTTGCGTGTAGGTTAATGTGTTCTGAGAGGCTTTATCGGTATCATAAGGCAGCCTGTACCAAGCTGTATCTTTTACCCTGTTATCTTTTATATAAAGCGAGTGGCCGGGAAGCAGCTTTTTTACTCCTTTTATCATACTTGCCGGGGCTGGCACATAAGTTAACTGCATGTATTGGTAAAGCGATGTGTAATCTAATTCACGTGGAACGCCTAATGCGAGTAAAGTACCTAACTCAGACCCAAACAAAAATTTATCTGCGTCTTTAAAGTATAAAACAGGTTTTTCCCCAAACCTGTCGCGGGCAATAAACAGGCTTTTGTCTTCCGCATCGTATATGGCCAACACAAAAAAGCCCCTTAATTTTTTAAGGAACTCCTGCCCCTTCTGCATGTATAAATGCAAAGCTACTTCGGTATCAGACTCGGTCTTAAAGCTATGGCCTTTTTCAATTAACTCGTCACGTAGCTTTTTGTAGTTAAAGATCTCTCCGTTGAGTATGATGGTGTATCGCCCAGTGGCATCGGTTAGCGGTTGGTCTGCGGCAGAAGACGGATCTATGATGGATAATCGTGTGTGTGCCAGCCCCACGGCCTCTCGTAGGTACAGGCCACTTGCATCGGGGCCACGGTGTGCCAGGGCAGCCGAAGCTTTAGGAAGCAAATCGATGGCCTCACGACCGGCATCTGTAAAAGCGAAAACGCCTGCTAATCCACACATAAATAAAATTATGACAATAGTATAAATTTACTGTTGGCCGTGCATATACCTACCGTCGCCTAAGTTTGCCCTGTTACCAACCCTAAATTTAGGTAAAATTAACAACCTGCCTTCTCAATCAAAGTATAGTTAAGTAAATACACCCTATACTTTGTATGAAACCAGAATGGTTGGATACGGAAGAGTATCCGTTTAAATCGCACTACCTACAGCTTGAAGCTGGCAAAATGCATTATATAGATGAGGGGGAGGGTACTCCGATCGTTATGATCCACGGCACGCCCGCCTGGTCTTTCCTGTACAGGAACCTCATTAAGATTCTCCGGAAAAAATACCGCTGTATTGCACTTGACCTTATAGGGTTTGGGCTCTCTGATAAGCCAGAAGACTTCAGTTATAAGCCGCGTGCCCACGCTATCAACTTTGAGCACCTGATGGAACACCTCCAGTTAAAGGATGTAACGCTTTTAGTGCACGATTTTGGTGCGCCCATCGGACTGGCTTACGCTATTAAGCACCCAGGCAATGTAAAGCGCATTGTAATGCTTAACTCCTGGACGTGGTCGTTGTCGAAGCACCAGTCATTTGGCAAAACAAGCAAGTACCTGGTTGGGCCGCTAGGCAAGTTTTTGCATTCTAAGCTAAATGTATCTGCCAAAACGCTTGTAAACGAACTATTCAGAGAAGCAGATAAAGTACCGGACCCCATCAAGGAACACTACATAAAAGCATTAGGAGATCCTGAACAACGCGTTAAAAGCCTTGCCTGCGCCCGCGAATTAGTTGGCGTAACCAAGTGGTACGAAGAACTTTGGAAACAGCGAAAGCAGATACAGGACATACCCACACTTATACTTTGGGGTGAGCAGGACAAGCTTATTAAAGTTGAAGCCTTACAACGCTGGAAGAAGTTTTTTCATGAATGCTACGTGATCCACTTTGAGGACGGAGGGCATTTTTTACAGGAAGATAACGCCGATGAAGTTGCCAGCTATGTAAGCAATTTTATAAAAGAGGAAAAGAAGAAGGAGGTTTTACACCACTCTTAGTATAAATTTAAAACACATATTATGAAAATGAACAAATCTTATAAAGAGGCCATACTTCGTGCCTACCCTACCGAGAAAGAAAATTCCCAGGCCCAGGAAAGCCTACTGTCACTTAAGCAGCAAAAAGCAACTGATCATCATACTTCAGCATCACACGAAGGCGACACACCTGTAATTGAAACGCATAAAAACCTGATGCGCTCTTGGATGAATTTGCGAGGCCTGGATCAGAACCTGGCTAAGAGCAAGCGTAACACCTCTAAAAAACCAGCAAAATAAAGTATAATCTGATATGGTAAAGTATAAAACGGGAAAGGCGCAAAATTAAACTTCTGCGCCTTTCCTGTTTAAAATATCTTACCCGGATTAAGTATACCCCTGGGATCGAAAAGCTGCTTTATACCTCGCATTAACCGCAACTGCACCTCATTTAGCGCTATAGCAATATAAGGCCGCTGCACCAACCCTATGCCGTGCTCTCCTGAAATAGTACCACCCAGCGATACGCAAAGCCTGAATATCTCTTTTATACCCTCTGGCAGTTTATCATTCCAGTCCTCATCACTCATGTTGCCCTTTACTATATTGATGTGCAGGTTCCCATCGCCGGCATGCCCGTAGCAAACCGACTTAAAGTTATACTTGGCACCAATTTCTTTTACACCTCTTAGTAGTATTGGCAGTTCAGCGCGAGGCACTACAGTATCTTCTTCTTTATAAATAGAGTTACTTTTAACGGCATGGCCTACATTGCGCCGCAGGTGCCAGAGGTCAGCTTTTTGCTTTTCGGTTTCGGCTACTAGTATCTCTCCTACATCATACTTTTCAAGCACCTCGTATACTTGCTCGGCGTCTTTAAAGAGCAGCTCCATGTCCTTCCCGTCCAGTTCAATCAACAGGTGCGCTTTAATATCTTCTGGAATGTCTACGGTTACAGCCACGTATTTCGAGGTCCACTCGATTGCTTCGCGCTCCATAAACTCAAGTGCAGAAGGCACTATACCTGCCATAAAAATCTTTGACACGGCCGCGCATGCTTCTTCTTCACTTCGGAAAGGCACCAGCATCACCAGGTTCTGCGGCGGGTAAGGTATAAGCTTAAAAACGATTTTGGTGATGATGCCCAGGGTACCTTCACTACCCACCATTAGTTGTGTCAGGTTATAGCCGGTGGCATTTTTAAGAACATTTGCACCAGTCCAGGTTATTTCGCCGCTTGGCAGCACCACCTCTACATTTAATACATAATCCTTTGTAACGCCATACTTTACAGCCCTTGGCCCACCGCTGCTCTCGCTTAAGTTGCCGCCTAAAAAGCTGCTGCCTCGGCTTGATGGGTCTGGTGGGTAAAATAAGCCGCGCTCTATTACCGCCTCCTGGAAAACCTGTGTAATTACCCCCGGCTCTACAGTTGCCTGCAGGTTACGCTCATCTATGCTGATAATTTTATTTAGCCGCTCTGTGGATAGTATAACTCCCTTATGCACAGCAAGTGCGCCTCCGCTTAAGCCTGTACCGGCGCCGCGTGGTGTCACCGGAATGTAATTTTCGTGGCAATACTGCATAATACAACTGATTTCTTCAGCGTTTGCAGGTATAACAACTATCTCAGGTACGTAGCGCAGGTCTTCGGTTTCGTCGTGGGTATAGCGTAGCATATCGTCGGCAGCTGCCGGCAACACAATATGCTCAGGGCCAACTACAGACGAGAGCATTTTTACTACTTCTAGGGTTACTTGGTTAAATTTCATTTTTAAATAGAGTTGCTAATGAGTAAATTAGCCTGAACTAATATTCTGATTATCCAACTTTGCTAAAATACGCTTTGAGATCACTATTTACTACTTCTGCTTTATTTATCTTTTTATTGGTGTTGGCGGTATCTTGCCAGACATCGCAGCCTACTTTTAGCAAACGTGGCGAGGAATACCGCTCTGCCCGCGAAATAGCAGAGGCAAAGAGGCAAGCCCGCAAAGCACGTAAACTGGCCGGCAAAAACGGCGGAAAAGATGCCCCTCTCGCCTCAAAAGACCGCACTAGCCGCACACGCATGCCACGCAACCTGGACGAGCAGGTGGCAACTGTTATCAGTACGGCACGCTCTTACACAGGAACGCCTTATAAGTGGGGAGGTACCACCCGCGTAGGCATGGACTGCTCCGGTTTACTGTGTACGTCTTTCCAAAGTATAGATGTTATACTTCCGCGCACATCAAACGAGCAAAGCCGCTACGGGGCCGAAGTAAGAGTTAAAGATTTGAAAGAAGGTGACCTGGTGTTTTTTGGAGCAAACAGAAACAGCAGCGAAATTACCCATGTTGGCATGGTTACAGAAGTAGTAAGCAAAGAGGACATCCGCTTTATACATGCCTCTACTTCGCTGGGTGTTATCGAAAATAATTTATTTTCGGACCATTATCAGAAAATATTCATCAAAGCGGTAAGACCGCCTGTTTTCTAGGTTAACGCCTGCTTTTTATTAGGCAATCAAACACCTCTTGTTATAGCGTAAATTTAATAAAGAGCAACTAGAACATACATACTTAAAAGCTAGTAAAAGCAATTGTAAATCAACTAGTTATAAGTACTATGGAAGTTCTCTACAAAAGACTGCTCCTGTGCTTTGCCTTTTTACTTCAAGTACAAATGGTTTTGGCGCAAGGTGCAACCACAGCCGCATTAAGCGGTACGATTAAAGACCAGAGTGGCACCGCGTTACCGGGTGCTACTATTATTGCCGTTCATACGCCCACTAATACACAGTATGTGGCCACTACAAACGTAGACGGTTACTACAACATACAGAACATGCGTGTCGGCGGTCCTTATACGGTCAGCACATCCTATGTTGGGTATCAGGAACAGCGCACCGAGGGCGTGAACCTTGCACTTGGGCAGACAGCCCGGGTAGATTTCACCTTATCTGAAAGCTCCCGCCAGTTAGGTGAAGTAGAGATTGTAGGTGAAAGAAATGATGTGTTCAACCAGGACCGAACAGGTGCAGCCACTAACGTATCGCGGGAGCAACTCGAAAACCTGCCTACCCTTAGCCGAAGCCTGCAGGATTTTACACGCTTAACGCCACAGGCATCAGGCAACTCTATTGCAGGCTCTAATAACCGCTATAACAACATTACTATTGATGGCGCCGTGAACAACGACGTGTTTGGCCTTGCAGGAAGCGGCACACCAGGCGGCCAGGCAGGCACTCAGCCTATCTCTCTGGATGCCATCCAAGAAATACAGGTTGTTATAGCACCATACGACGTGAAGTTAGGCAACTTTACAGGCGGTGGCATAAATGCAGTTACCCGCTCAGGAACAAATCAGTTTTCAGGTTCCGTATATGGCTTTGGCCGTAACGAGGATATTATAGGTAAAGCTGTGGAAGGCCCACGCGAAAAAGCAGACGAGTTTAAGAACTACCAATACGGAGTGCGTGTGGGTGGCCCGGTTGTAAAGGATAAGCTTTTCTTCTTTCTTAATTACGATGCCACCCGCATAACAGAGCCTGTTCGCTTTGCACCGGGCTCTGCCGAATCGCAGATACCGCTTAGCGATGCCCAGCGGCTTGCCACCTTTGTACAGGAAACCTATGGCTACGACGTAGGCTCGTTTGGCAACTTTGACAGGAACACCGAAAGCGACAAGTTCTTTATACGCTTTGACTGGAACATTACCAACAACCACTCCTTAACGCTGCGCCATAACTTTGTAGATGCCTTTCAGGAGTCTTTTTCCAGGAGCAGGGCCGAAGCCAGGTTTGGAAACAACGCCTATCAGTTTAACAGCAAAACGAACACAACAGTAGCTGAGCTTAACAGCCGTATATCCAACAGTCTGTCAAATAACCTGATCATTGGTTACTCCAGCATCCGCGACAACCGTGAAACTTTTGGTGGGCTGTTCCCGCAAGTAACAATTTTCGACCCGGTAGGCACGCTTGTTTTTGGCTCTGAACGCTCTTCTACAGCAAACGAGCTAGACCAGGATATATTCGAGTTCACCGATAACCTCTCCTTTTTAGTAGGCAAGCACAATTTTACCTTTGGCACGCACAACGAATTTTTCAAGTTCCGGAACCTGTTTATCAACAACCTGAACGGCCGATGGGACTTTAACTCTATTGATGACTTTATTAATAACGACCCATCAAGAGTACGCGCCAGCTATTCGCTAACAGGAGATGCAAGGCCAGCCGCCGAATTTAATGCCGCACAGCTGGGCTTCTACTTTCAGGATGAGTACACCGCTTCAGAAAGACTAAAAGTAACGTTAGGGGTACGCCTGGATTTACCTGTTTTCCCGGACAAGCCAGCACGCAACGAACAACTCGAAGCTGACTTCCAGAGCTTTTTTCCGGGCCTGAGAACGGACCGCACCCCTAGTGGCCAATTGCTTTGGGCTCCCCGACTTGGTTTTAACTTTACGCCAACCGATGACAGGGCTTTCCAGATAAGAGGCGGTACAGGTGTGTTTACCGGACGTGTGCCTTTTGTTTGGCTGTCTAACCAGTTTGTAAACACCGGAACCATACTAGGCACCGTAGATGTAAGAGACCCGGAAACCTTTATACCTGACCCAGGCCAGCAGGTGCAGGCAGGGCCACCCGTTACAACAGTAGAGGTTAACGTGATTGAAGATGATTTTAAGCTGCCACAAGTATGGCGCAGTAACCTGGCCTTCGATTATACTTTACCACTCGATATTGTTGCAACCGTAGAAGGTATCTACTCTAAAACCTTAAACGATGTAGTATACCGCGACCTAAACCTATTGCCGCCTGTTGGCCAATTGGAGGGCGCTGACAACAGAAATGTTTTCCCGGTGCAGCGCCGCCGAAACCCGAACTACACCAACGTTATACTTTTAGATAATACTAGTGAGGGCTTTCGCTACAGCTTAACTGGCCAGTTGCGCAAAGATTTCGCGAATGGCTTGAACACATCCGTAGCTTATACTTACGGCAAATCAAAAGACGTAAATAGTGGCACCAGCTCAACTGCCTTATCTAACTATGAGTTTAACCAGATCATAAACAACCCTAACAACCCAGAATTGGCATATGCCAGGTTTGATGTGCGGCACAGGATAGTTGGCACTAGTGGGTATACGTTTAGGTATGCTAATAACTTTGCAACAGGTATATCGCTGTTTTACCAGGGGCAATCTGGGCTGCCAATTACCTATGTATATAACCAAGACCTGAACCGGGATGGCAATTTTGCAAACGATCTGATTTATGTGCCGCGCGACCAGAGCGAAATAAACCTTGTACCCTTAACCGTTAGTGGCACCACCTACTCGCCAGATGAGCAATGGGATGCGCTAAACGCTTTTATAGAGCGTGATGACTACCTAAGCGATCGCCGTGGCCAGTATGCAGAGCGCTATGCCGGCAGAATGCCCTGGACGCACCAGTTTGACTTACGCCTGTTACAAGACTTTTACCTTAACGTGGGCGAGAACAGACATACCCTGCAAATTACCTTCGATATTTTTAACGTGGGCAATTTACTCAACAGAGATTGGGGGCGGCAGTATTTCGTGAATAACAATGCCAACGAAATCATTCGCTTTGCAGGCCGTAACACAGCCGGGCAACCAACCTTTACCTTCAACCCAAATAACCGTGCCTACAACATTTCCCAGTTCGACTCCAGGTGGCAGGGGCAGCTGGGCGTGAGGTACATCTTTAACTGATTTTAAAGTATAGTCATAAAAAAAGCGGCTCCGAAATATCCGAGGCCGCTTTTTTTATAGTATGATTTTCAAGTATAACCTATTCAGCTTCTTCAAACTCACCTGCCTCATCCAGGATCAGAGTAATTTCTGCTGAACTGGTACCACCAGCATAAACAATGTAAGTAACTTTAAACTTTTGCCCTGCCTCTGCATTAGGGTACTTATTTTTAAGTAGTGCACCTAAAGCTTTAATAAGGTCTGCACGTGGCCAAAGTGAAGTATCGAAGTTGCTGTACCTTCCAAGGCTGGCAAGTGCCGCAGCATCTCCAACCGGTTGCTCAGAAATCCACAGATAATCAGCACCAACTAATGTATACCTGATAGATAGATCCGGTACCCAAACGCCATCTTGCTTTGAAAAGTTAAGCGCTGCCTCTGTAGTTACACTTTCATCAAGCTCATACCAGTTGGAACCGTTGTATCCCATAGCAGTAACGCGCTGAGATGTAGTTTTGCTTGAGCTGCTGTAATAAGCGTAGCTTACATACTGTACATCCCCGGCCTTAGCGCCAAGAACACTCTCCTTCAAGAACTTATCTAAGTATAAGGCCAGGTTATCACCGTCAGATGAAGAGAAAGTATACTTTGTGTGGTTTACTGACTCATAGTTAGCATTAGTTACCAGATAGGTTTGAACCCACTCACCATTTACTAAGAAGAAATGATTTGTCACATCTTGTGTTGATGGATCAGTAGAACCATTGTACCAGGCATAAGTAAGCTTAACTAATTGCTTGTCTTTAGCCTCAGGATACTTATGCTTCAGGAACGTAACCATATCGTCCGCACTATCAAAATTACCATACTTAAAGCCTAAGGCTGTATACTCTTCGTCAGTAACTTCATACTCTTCAACGCTAGATACATACGTGTTTGTAAATACAGTAGTAGCCGTGTTGTATGTTACTGTTGCTACTGTTCCGTTATCCAGGTGTGGGTACTTAGAATCCAGAATAGCAGGGATTTTAGCAGCTGCATCTTCTTCTGATAAGAAGTAAGCGTTTTTAGTAGCAATTTTATAGTCATCGGCCCCTAAGGTAATGGCCATAGTATGGTCAGATACTTTGTCTAAAGCGTCTAACTCATCGTAAACATCTTCCATTGGATCACAAGCCGTGAACGTGAGAGCCAATGAACAGATTATATAGATATACTTTTTCATCTTGATTTCTTTAGAAATTGATTTTTAAACCTGTTGTCCAAGTTCTGCCAATGCCGTAAAATACGTTTGAGTTGCCGGCATTACTTACACGATTTCCGGTTGCTTCGTCACGAACAAAGAATGCTGATGCATCAGACACATATTCTGTATTGAAAACGTTATTTACGTTAGCAAAAAGCGAAGCACCAACTGTACCTATCTTGAAGTTGAAAGCAGCGTTTACATCAAATAGTGAATAATCAGGAACTTCCCACACCGACTGGCCCATTTCTGTTAGTGATGTTGGATCGAAAGACGCGTACAGGTTTGTATAGTAGTTATAATCTGCACCAATCTTGAAATCATCCGTTACTTTATAGCTAAAGCCTAATGCAGCCGTTGTTTGTGCGGCATCACCTACTTTAACATCTGCCATGTATATAGGACCTACAGTTCTTGATACTGATCTGTCCTCGTTGAATACTGTTACCGCATCAATGTTGTTTTGCCATCTCCAGTCACCCAAAGAAACCATACCTGTCATGTTGAACTTAGCAGTTGGTTGGTAGTTAAAGTCTACCTCAACACCCTGGTGCAGGGCATCCACTCCTAATAAGTTAGCAAAGAAAACTTCTGTACCGCCATCAGCAGTAACCGCGTTATAAGATCTTGTAAATGATCTGTCTTTCCAGGTTGTTCTGTATAAGTTAACGTTTGCTGAAATTATTGAGCTTCTGAAACCGTAACCTAACTCATAACTAAGAATTTTCTCGTTTTGAGCATCGGCATTAACTACGTTCTGGTTGTTTAGAAACACCGCGTTGAAGAATGGAGCTTTTTCGAAGTAACCTAAGTTAGCGAACACATTGTGGTTCTCGTTCAGGTTGTAGTTAGCACCACCTTTTGCCTGGTACCCGAAGAAGTTCTGGAAATCAGTTTCCTGCATCGGATCGTTGTCATCATACTGGAAGTAGTCGATTCTTTTGTACGATGTGTTAGAGGCTGCAAGCGAAACGAAGGAAGAAAGAGGACCTGACTTATACTCACCTTGCAAGAAACCGCCTTCCCAAAGCACAACACCATCATTGTAGTAGCTAATCTTGTCGCCAACTCCGGCTTTGCTGTTAGGGTTGTTTACGTTGCTTTTGTTTAACACATAATCAGCGCCAAGCAAATCAGTAACTTCGGTAAAGTGCTTTCCTTTGTAGTATCTAAGGTCTAAACCAGCCAGTAAGTCTATTTTGCTGGTAATGCTTTTCTGGTACGTAGAAAGGGCGCCATACCAGTTATGGTCGTTTCGGGATGCTCTCAGGAAAGTTTGAGCGCTACCGTCAGCTGAGTTAAGGTTTGCATCAACTGCTGCATCCAGGTCATATGGAGAATATTCGTTACCTGTTCTTGTAAGCGTACCTGTAAATGCACCGCCACCGCCAGTACCTATTGAGGCATAAACAGCAGTAGAAAGGAAAGAAGTCTCGTCAATTGTCCAGTAGTGGTTTAATGAGAACTGCGGCTTGTGGTAAAAGTTGTCTTCTACGTTAACAACCTCGCCATTCAGGTAGCCATAGTCACCGTTATACTTTGTGCCTTGTGGCGCATTTCTAAAGAACTCGATAGAGCGCTGGTTTTGTCTCTGGCCATGACGCTGCGGAGCACCGAAGCCAGTTAAAGAGATAGTATGCTTATCGTTGATTAGCTTTGAAACGTTAAAGAAGTAGTTGTAAGCTTCGAATTGTAATCCTTCAGCCCATCCGTTACCTTCAGTTTTAGAACCGGCCGCTGAAAAAGCCCATCCGTTCTCGGTTAAACCTGTAGAATAAGAGAAAGCCATTTTGCTGTAGCCGTTGTTACCAATACCATAATAAGCAGATCCGCCTTGCACAGCATCTGTAGTTCTGGTCATGATGTTGATTGTACCACCCACAGAAGGCACAGCCACTTTAGAAGCTCCAAGGCCTCTTTGCACCTGCATAGACTTGGTCACATCAGTTAAACCAGCCCAGTTAGACCAGTAAACGTTTCCGTTCTCCATGTCGTTTACAGGCACGCCGTTTATCATAACAGCCACGTTCACGTTGTTAAAACCTCTAACGTTGATTCTTGAGTCACCGAAGCCACCACCTTGCTTGGTTGCATATACACCTGGAGTGGATTTTAATAACTCAGGAAACTCCTGGTTACTTGCCTTTGCGGTAATAACCTCGCTAGTGATAGTAGACATAGCTACTGGTGTCTCTCTATCAATTGCATAGCTGTTTGTTGTAATAAGCACTTCGTTGATAGACGTAGCATTTGCTGCCATAAGAATGGTTCCAAGGTTTTTGTCGCCGTTTAACCCGGCAATCGAAACCTCTTTCTGTACATACCCTATGTAATTAACTAATAAGGCAGATGCGGCAGCATCATCAATTTTGATGGTGAAGGTACCATCCGCAGAAGCAGGAACAGCGTGGTTTGTTCCTTTAAGAATTACTGTTGCACCTGGTAAAGGCTCTTTTGTAGTTGCATCTACAACTTTACCTTTTACTGTGCCTTGCGCAAACAAATCTGTTGGTGCCAAGCTAATAAATAGCGCCAGCATAACAAGACTGAGTAAATTGTACTTCATCTTATAAATATTAGTGGTTGGTTGATTTTGAGGCGAAGATACTATCCTTGAAAGGTAAACAGCAACTATACTTATTAAAAAAAACACAAATTTAACATTACTAAATTTAACTAAATTTATCTTGCATAGGCATCAAATTATTCACACATACTATAATTATCAATCATTTACAAAACAAACCCCTCAATCCACCTTATTTCACGCTATAAAATAAATCCAATTTTAACTAAATTCACAGTTTAAACATTTTATTTGACTATATTAACTAAGTGCAATCATAGAGGATGCAGGCTTAGTTACTTACAAATATGCTTTTAAACTCTATAAACAGTCATTTTTATATAAAATAGAGTATAAAGGCAACATCATATAAAACATACCATAATATGATTTTTCAAATAGATATCAAAATCTATATATGAAAACACCCCTCTTATCCTGCAATAAAAACAACGGAATAAGCGGATTTTTTTTCACAAAATTCATCATATACTGAAACCATTGTTAATTAAAATACAAATCAAAAAATTCTACACCCTTATCTCACCTTCCTCATTCTTGAAGCCTATCATATACGAAAGCAATGCAAGCCCAAACTTATAAACTACACAAACCTCTCACATTACCAATAACTTACCCTCTGCCACCACTAACTGCTTATTTAATTCTCTAATACTCTGTTTTTACTGCAGTAATTGAAAACACATTAGCCTTGCCATTAAGAGACTGGTTTTAATCACAATTATATCAAAGCACTAAAAGCACCCGCTTTCCTAGTATAAATTCAGGCTAGTGTATCTTTAACTAGACTAAACCAATTTCGATAATTGCACTTTAACATTTCAACATTCGCATAGGCAACTGACATCAACTAACAGAGCAAATATTGAGACTCAACCATGATGTCAGATTCAAAACTTAAAAATTAGTTTGATGTTACAACACCCTGTTATAAAGCTTTATAGAGGCCTTCTTCTGATATTATAAAGTCTGAATATTTGCTTACCCGAATACTAAGTAGCTGTTTACAAATAAATAACATAGCATAGCTTGAAAATTGGATAAGTAAGATTACATTTGCGCCAAAATCAATCAACCCATTTATGAAAAACTTTTATAGTGCATTATGTCTAGCCTTAGCCATGATACTGTCTGTACAGTATAGCTGGGCGCAGGGGGTAACTACCTCTTCAATGACAGGTATCGTCACAGATTTAAAAGGTGAAGGTTTACCTGGAGCTACCGTTGTAGCAATCCACACTCCATCCGGAACACAGTATGGTACGTCAACGCAGGCAGATGGAAGGTATAACTTGCCTAACATGCGTGTAGGTGGCCCATATACTGTGAGAGTATCTTACTTAGGTTTTAAAGAATCTACTTTACAAAATTTAAACCTTACACTTGGTCAGTCGCTTAAGATTGATGTTAAGCTTGCTGACAACACGCAGGTGCTTAACGAAGTAGTAGTAAGTGGCAAAAAAGATGCATTGATCAATGCTGAGAAAACTGGTGCTGCTACAAACGTTTCAAGAGAAACTATCGAGTCTTTACCAACTATTAGCAGAAGCATCAGCGATTTCACGCGCTTATCTCCTTTAGCTAACACAAGCGGTAACGGTACGCAGTTTGCAGGTAGCAACAACCGCTACAACCAGTTTGCAATTGATGGTATCATCAACAATGACGTGTTCGGTCTTTCTGGCTCAGGCACTAACGGTGGCCAAACTGGAATCCAGCCAGTATCATTGGATGCTATCGAAGAATTCCAGGTAAACATTGCACCTTACGATGTTAGACAAGGTGGTTTCACAGGTGGCGGTATCAACGCTGTTACCAGAAGCGGTACAAACAGATTCCAGGGTTCTGCTTATTACTTTGGCAACAACCAGGACTTAGTAGGCCGTAACAACCCTAACTCTGATGTAAATGCAAAATACCCTGAATACAAAGACTATCAGACTGGATTTAGAGTAGGTGGCCCAATACTGAAAGACAAATTGTTTTTCTTTGTTAACGGTGAAATTACTAGAAACATCTCTCCAATCGCTTTTGACCCAACTATTGATGGTTCTGGTTCAAGAATTAACCTGGACGAGCTTACAAGAATCATTAATACAGTAAACAGAATTGCTCCTGGCTACGATTTAGGTGGTTACGGCGCTTTAGATAATGAGACTAACTCAAACAAGTTCTTAGCCAAGATTGACTGGAACATCAACAAAATTCACAAGTTGACTGTTAGACACAGCTATACTTACGGCGAAAGCTACAGCAACGGCAGAGGTAATAACTACCTGAGATTCGCAAACAACGGCGTATACTTCCCAAGCACTACTAACTCTACTGGTGTAGAATTGAACAGTAACTTCGGTGGCAAATTCGCTAACAACTTACTACTTGGTTACACAACAGTAAGAGACGACCGCGAGCCAATGGGTAATCCTTTCCCAACAATCAGAATCAACAACCTAAGCAATAACACAAACGTGACGCTTGGTAGCGAGAACTCTTCAGTTGCTAACGAACTGAACCAGGATATCTTCTCGCTTACAAACAACTTTAGCATTTTTAAAGGCAAGCACACGTTTACAATTGGTACACACAACGAATTCTATAGCTTCTATAACTTATTCGTTCAAAACATTTTCGGTAACTACGTTTACAACTCATTAGAGGCTTTCGAAGCTATCGGAACTCCTGAAGAAAAAGCTCCTAGCTACTATCAGATTGGTTACTCATTTGCTAACGATGGTGCTTTACAGACAAAAGGTGCTGGTGAGTTCAAAGCTATGCAGCTTGGCCTTTATGCTCAAGACGAGATCCAGGCTACAGACAGATTAAACGTTACATTAGGTTTGAGAGCTGATCTTCCTATCTTCAACGACACTCCTGCTTATAACGAAGCTTTTGGTACTGCTTATGCAAACCAGGGTTTATCTACAGACCAGCTTCCAAAGTCAAGAGTGTTATTCTCGCCAAGACTTGGTTTTAACTGGGATGTGCTAGGTGATAACAGCTTGAAAGTACGTGGTGGTACTGGTATCTTCACAGGTAGAGTTCCTTTCGTATGGGTATCTAACCAGTATTCTAACAACGGTACACTTAACGGTACCTTCCAGTTAGGTAACAGCAACTCGAGTTCAGCTCCTATCTCTAGCCCAACTGGTGTTAGATTCCAGGCTGATCCCTTTAACCAGCCAACTGCAGAAACTTACAACAGAACAGCAGGTTTAGGTGATATCAACATCACGTCTAAGGATTTCAAATTCCCACAGACATTCAGAACAAACATTGGTATCGACAAGCAGCTTCCTTGGGGTTTAGTAGCTTCAGTTGAGGCAATCTACAGCAAAGGCCTTAACAACGTTACGTTCACTAACCTGAACAGACAAGTTGACCCTAACTTCACTTTTGCTGGCCCAGACCAGAGACCAAGATTCAACAGCGGCCGTTCTAACGGTAACTTCAACGAGATCATCCTTCTTGAGAACTCAAACAAAGGATACTCTTACAACTTGGTTGCTCAGTTACAGAAACAGTTTGAAAATGGTTTTGCTGGTTCAGTAGCTTATACTTACGGTCAATCAAAAGACCTTAACTCTGGTACATCAAGCACAGCTTACTCTAACTGGAGATACCTGAACAACGTTAACGGCCCGAATGCTAAAGTAGAGACTTACGCTAACTTTGACCTTCGTCACAGAGTATCAGGATATCTATCTTACAAGAAAGAATACCTTAACAACTTAGCTACTCAGATCTCTGTATTCTATAGCGGCCAGACTGGCCAGCCAGTATCTCTAATCTACAGCGGTGACTTGAACAACGACGGTACAAACAATGACCTTGTTTATATCCCAAGAGATCGTTCTGAAATCAACCTGGTTGATATTAAGGATAACAAAGGAGTAGTTACAACAACTGCTGACCAGCAGTGGACTGCACTTAACTCTTACATCGAAGGTGACGACTACTTAAGCTCAAGAAGAGGTCAGTATGCAGAGCGTAACGGTTACAAATTGCCGTTCCAGCACCAGTTTGACGTAAGAATCCTTCAGGATCTTGGTCTTCAGATCGGAAATAGCTCAAACAAACTGCAGTTATCATTCGACATCATGAACGTTGGTAACTTGCTTAACAAAGATTGGGGACGTCAGTACTTTGTATCAAACCAAACTTTCGAGTTAGTAAGATTTACTGGTCTTGAGAAAGTAAATGCAGCAGACGCAACAGCAACTCGTCCTACATTTAACTACACAGGTGCTGGTCAAACTTCTGAGGGTAAAATCTACACTTCTTCTGATTTATCTTCTAGATGGAGAGCTCAGTTCGGAGTACGTTACATCTTTAACTAAGCAAACACTTAGTTCATACTTAAAAAGGGGCAGCTTTCGCTGCCCCTTTTTAAGTATGATATTTTATACTCAGTATATTTTGCATTTAATAAAAATAACCTATTTTTGTGAACATAATCCGGGGGATTAGCTCAGCTGGCTAGAGCGCTTGCATGGCATGCAAGAGGTCATCGGTTCGACTCCGATATTCTCCACTTGATAATCAAGCACTTATAAGGTAAAACTGGTAAGTGCTTTTTTTATGTGCACACAATTTGCACACAACTTACTCAAGCAACTCCGCTAGTGTTGTCTTTCTGAAAGCACTTTATCTATTTACAAATTAGATAGTCTGAAAGATATAAATGCAGGCACAATAACAATTCGCAACGAAATATCACCTTAGCCCATTATAGAGAACAAGTTTGTGAATGGCTATAAAACAAGTACCTTTGTACCCTCATTGAGAAATATGGATAAGGTTCACACTATACTTGTTATAGTAAATAGGGGATATAACATCTGGGGAGAGTTTCTGCAGAAAAACAGGCTATCTACTAATTCTGAGCCAATTGGTACTTTAGCGATAGACTTTTCCAGAACCTCTTTCATGGAGCCTCACCACCTTGTTTCCCTTGCGTGTTTAATTGAGGAGTATCATTTAGCAGGGATCACGATTAAGTTTAATCCCTCATACAACACTAAGTTCAACAAGTACCTTGATGATATTAAGTTTTGCGAGTACTGGAACCCTGGGTTTAACAGGAATAACTTTACCAGAGGCAAAATCAGCACCACTCTTTGCTTATGGAAAGTAAGCGAGGAAATGATCGATAGCTATGCTAATCAGGCTCAGCAGTACTTTGAGCAAAATTATTTTTCAGGAGAAAAAGATTTAGTTGCTCTGAGTATTTCGCTGAAAGAGGTCTTTAATAACATTTTTAACCACGCAGATTCTCCGGTTGACGGTTATGTGCTGACACAGTACTACCCACAAAGGGGAAACGGGGAGATTGTAACAGCCGTTTGTGATTTTGGGTTGGGCATTCCCACGAAAATAAATAATTATTTAGCCGCAAATGGTTATGAGAAATTGAAAGAGGATAAAGCTTTAGAGCAGGCATTTACTCTCCATTTCTCCTCGAAATCTACCCCTCAAAACAAAGGTTTGGGCTTACCCAATCTGATGTCTAACGTAGAGAGTCTAAGAGGGGATTTACACGTTTACTCTAATCATGCATGCCTTAACCATGCATGCTCAAAGGGCTCTGAATTCTATGTTACGAACAAAAGTTTCTCTGGCACGTTAATTA
Organism: uncultured Pontibacter sp.; assembly: GCF_947492645.1. Taxonomy (GTDB): domain Bacteria; phylum Bacteroidota; class Bacteroidia; order Cytophagales; family Hymenobacteraceae; genus Pontibacter. Next base: position 110,296 of record NZ_CANLMZ010000003.1, read on the forward strand.
ATGTAAATCTTAAGACTCAGTACTTACCTCAGTCAGAGGAGATAATTGATGATGCTGAATTTATTTTTTGATTCTGCTGTTATATTTATTACATTCAACGAATTATAAACATTATTAAGGCAAACCCGGATATGAACACACGCACAATTAAATTGATGGACTGTGTGACTGGAACCTCAACCAATACTGAGGCAGTTGGATTATACTTGGCTATTTCCAATGCTTTTAAGTCTGGAGCTATTGTAAAACTTTCTTTAGCGGGCACAACTCCAATGTCATCGTCTTTTATGAACTCATCATTCGGTGAGTTAGTAGAGGAGTTCGGCATAGAAACTGTAAAAAAGCAACTGCGATTGGTTGACTTTAAACCGTCACAGGCATTACAGATCAAGAACTATTTTGAAACAGTAAGCTCTTATTCAAGATAAGCAGCTAGAAATATTTACAGAAAAAGGCTACCAATTAGGTAGCCTTTTTTTATTAACACTCAAGAATAAGATAACCTCCTATGCCAGCAACATCTCCAACCGCATTTTCCATTTCTCCCATTCCGGCATTTCCTTTTCCTGCAGGTCGATAAACTTTTGCGTATGGTCGTGATGTACCAGATGACACAGCTCATGTACAATCACATACTCTATACAGCCTTTAGGGGCTTTGATAAGTTCGGGATTGAGAATGATTTTGCCTTTGGGTGTACAGCTGCCCCAGCGGGTAGGCATTTCTCGTAATACCAAATTGGAGGGAGCTACCTTGTAGTGCTGAAAGCGTTCAATCCAAGGGGCCGCATACTGCTTAAACCTAATACGGGCATGCTCCAAGTACCACTTTTTCAACAACCCCTCCACTTTTTCCTTGTCCGAGCAAGTCACCTCGATGAATCTACCTTTCAGCTTGACCTCGTTTGTATCCCCCTCTTTTACCTTGAGCCTGTACTGCCTGCCTAAGTACAGATGCGTTTCTCCGCCCACAAATCTTTTCGGAGTGGCTTTAGGATAAAAAGAGAGAAAGAAACGCTGCTGCCGCAGTATCCACGGGGCTTTGTCACGCAGCTTTTGCTTAATTTTATCAAGGGCGGCATCAACCGGGGCTTTTACCACCACCTCCATCTCCGGCGTCACGGTAATCCCCAGGCTTTTGCGATCGCTGTAAATAAGCTGAAAATCTATTGTCTCAGAGCCAAATTCTATGCTGTCTTTGATCACTTGTACCTTTTCTTTGCTACCTCTATACACTTTTCAGCGATGGCGTCCATCTCCCCATAGGACAGCGGAACGCCTTGCTTGTCCCGCACCTCGTCTATCAAGTAATCCCCGATGTCAATAGTAATCTTACCTGTAAGGTCTTTATTTTTATGCCAGTCCACTCTCGGCATCCCATTGTCCAGAACATTCTCGTTGATGATGCAATCCACCACAAGGGCGGTTGCCACCGACACATTCAGCCGCTTTACCTGTTCCTCAATCTTTTCCGCCAACGACTCATGGCACAGACCAAAGTATGCCCTGGCCACCTCCTTGTCCCGCAACAGCTCCGGAATATCGTTGTCTGTACGCGACAGCACGGCCTCCATCATCTCCTGGGCGCGTCTCAGGTATTCTGCCTCGGAGATTCGTTTTTCCTCGTACTCGCGTATAGTCTCCTTTAGCATCTCGGAGAATTTCATGTAAAAGGCGGGGTCCTCCCCCATCTTTTCGGCAATGTGCTTGGCTGTGCGGGAGGCAATGCGGTCTGCCTTGGCGGCATCTCCAACGGCTTTCTCTACCTCCAGCTCGAATTTCTCCCTGTCAAAGATATTCACCAGCTCCACCACCGTCTCTACCCTGTCGGTCTGGATGTGCTTGTCAATAAGTTTCTGAATCTGACCCTCGTACTGCTTAAAGTCCACGGTGTCAGAGTAACGCTGTGTCACGGAGGCACGCAGATTAAGGAAAAAAGCAGCGTCCTGCTTATACCGGTCCACCTGCTTTGGGTCTGTTTTGGTCACAAATTCTAAGGAGGACAAGGCTACTTTTAGGGTGCGCGCGAAAACAGATAGCTTGTCATAGAACGTATTGCGCAGCGCCTCGTCCCGCAGCAACTCCTCATAGGCCTCAGCATCGCGCTTGTTCGGCACCGCCTTAAAGAGGTCCCATAGTTCAGAGTGCCGCTGCGGCAGCTTTTTCACCTCCTCTATGATGTTGGTGAGGGTGCCTGCTAGCTCCTCCTCGTCAAACTCCTCTAGGCCGGAATAGGTGTTCAGCGCCTCGTCCAGCTGCCCTAGGATACCGTAGTAATCGATTACAAAGCCAAAGTCCTTGTCTGGGTACAGACGGTTTACCCGCGCAATGGCCTGCAGCAGCTTATGCTCTTTTAGGCTGCGGGTAATGTACATCACCGTGTTGTTAGGGGAATCGAAACCTGTTAAAAGTTTGTCCACCACAATAATAATCTCTGGCTCCGCCTGATGTTTATAGCGACTGATGATGTTCTGCTCATATTTTTCCTTGCTCCCATGTTCATTCATCATCTTTTCCCAGAACCGCTTGATTCTGTCCTCGGATTTGCCGTAGGCGCTATCCTCCCCCTCCCGGTCATCCGGACCGGATATCACCACCTCTGAGGAGATGATGTTGATATCATCGAGATACTCTTTGTATTTGATGGCGGCCATCTTGTTGGGACACACCAGCTGCCCCTTAAAGCCTTTGCCTTGCCAGCTGTCGCGGTAATGGCGGCTTATATCCCAAGCAATGGCGTACATTTTTTGCTCCGCCAGGTTCAGCTGATCGGCCCGGCTGAATTTCTTTTTCAGGTCGACTCTCTGGTAGTCATTCAGATCCTCGGACACCATCTGAAAAAAGTTATCAATAGCGTTCTCGTTCACCTGTTGAAAAGCATGGCGTCCCTCGTATAAGATCGGCACCACAGCTCCGTCCTCTACGGCCTTGGTCACGGTGTACTCATCGATGATGCCGCCAAACTTGCTGGCCGTGCTCTTTTCCTTTTTCATCAGCGGCGTGCCTGTAAAGGCGATGAAACACGCATTCGGCAGGGCCTGCAGCATTTTCACGTTAAAGGTGCCGTACTGGGTGCGGTGCCCCTCATCTATTAGCACAAAGATGTTCGGAGAGGTAAGCGGCTGCTTTAGGTTGTTTACCGCTTTCTCAAACTTGTTGATAATGGTGGTCACGACGGCGTCGCTTTTACTCTGCAGCTTTTCCGCCAGATCCTTGCCGGTAGTAGCACGCTCCACCAGCATGTTGCACTTTTTAAAGGTGTTGGAGATCTGTTCATCTAAGTCGGTACGGTCGGTTACCAGCACAATCTTTGGATTCGTGATACTTTTGTTCATCGCAATGGCCTGTGCCAGCATCACCATCGTGAGTGATTTGCCACTACCCTGCGTGTGCCAGATAACTCCGCCCTGCCGCTTGCCGCCCTCCAGGTGATGCACCCGTCTGCTAATTTTCTTGATGGCGAAATATTGCTGGTAACGGGCCACTTTCTTGATGCCCCCGTCGAACAGAATAAAGCTGTACACCAAATCTAGCAGGCGCTGCGGACGGCACAGACCGTGCAGCAGCTCATCCTGCTTGGTTACCATTACCTCTACCTGCTCCAATGCCTCGAAATGCTGCCGCACGTAGGCATAGTGCCCGCTAAACAGCTTTTGACGCTGCTCAGGCAGCAGAGCCTTGTTTTTTAACAGCTGCAGCTCCTGCCGGTAGGCCAAAGCCGATGCGTCCCGCTCCTGCTTGTTTTTTCCAGCAGGTTTCTCCTCCCATTGCGCCCAGAACTTTTCCTTGGTGCCATTGGTGGCATACAGACCTTGGTTGGTAGCAATGCTCAGGCAGAGCTGAGCGTATACGTACAGCAAGCGGATACCATCCTCCTGCTGGTTGCGCAAGTGCTGGGAAATAGCCTGGTGCAGCGGCTCTTTCATATCGGAGCGCTTGCACTCAATCACGCAGAGCGGAATCCCGTTCACGAACAGCACAATGTCAGGCCGGTAATGCTCTTGGCTGGTGGCCCGCATCACGCTGTATTCCTCCGTCACATGAAACACGTTCTGCCTCCAGTTCTGCCAGTTGATGTACTGCAGCGTATAACTCTTTTTATCTCCCTCAATGCTTTGCTCCAGCGCCTTGCCCAGCGTAAGCAGGTTGTACACGTACTCACAGGCCGCCATGTACCCGTCCTGCATCGGCACATCCTTTAGGGCCTGAATTCCAGCCTTGATGTTACCATAGGCAAAGTCATGGGCTTGGCCTTTGTAAGTGATGCTGTTCAGGCGCTCCAGCTGCTCGTGCAACACCCCCTCCAGCAGCACGGTGGTGGTTTTGCCTCCCCGCATGGCCAAGGCCTCGTCCGGGGTCAGGTAGGTGTAACCTGTTTTTTGCAGGAACTGCAGCGCCGGTACCTGGCTGATATGGTTTTCAAGAAAAGAGGGGGTTTCCATAGTGTTAGCTTAATGGTTCTGGTTTTAAGTTCACGCGCACCTGGCCGGTAAGCAGTTTTTGCATTAAACCTTTCTTTTGGAGTTTCAAAGCATCCAGCTTTTGCTGTAGTGTCTCTATTTCCTTATCGGCTGTCTGTAGCGCGGAGGCTATCTTAATTTGCTCTGCCTTATTAGGCAGTATTACCTTTATCTTAGCAAAGTGATTGTACTTACAATTTCTAGTATCATCTACCAATCCTTGCGAGTGCCGATAAAAGGTATGAATCATCTGAGGCAGCTTAAAAAGATAAGACATAAATCTCGCCTCGACTGCATCCTGTGGAATTACAATTGTGTAAGCAGGACTCACTATACCCTCTAGTTCTGATAGCGCAGCAACACCTTGCCAAAGCCGCATTGTATTATAACCAATGTCTCCAGGCGCAATTCTCCTGTATTTACCCTTATCCTCATTAGAGGTATCTCTCTTTTCAAGAGTATCTCGATCAACTATACCTCCTGATGAGGTGATTGACAATAACTTTAAATCAGAACGGTTTGTTTCAATTCGCTCTTTTAGGACATCTCCTAATCTAACCTCCTGCCACTCCTCCACAAACTCCTGAAAACGTATCTTACCGGTGAGGAGCTGCTGCATGAGCGCTCTCTTTCGCTTTTGTTTGGCGGTAATCAATTGTTGCAGTTTGTCAATACCTTTATCCCAAGTAGAAAGGATAGAGGCTATAGTACGTTGCTCTGATAGAGGAGGTAGAGGAATATATAGTTGCCTTAAACTCTCTTGATTGATGTTTGTATTTGCACTAATTGAACTCCTTATTAAAAGCTGATTCCTGAATTTATCACCGTAAAAACAGTACTTTTTAAAATCATGATAAAATACATTTTTATTAGTTCGATATCTGATTATAAAACCACTATATACAGTATTAGCAAGGTCTGAATCAATTAATGACGTTAATCCAACACCATCAGGTTTTACTGAGGACCTTATAAATAAAACATCTCCCTTTTTCAAAGAATAAAGTTCCTGCTCTTTATCAGTAGCATTTACAAGTGCAAAATCTTGAGCCTCAATGACAGATTTCCCAAATACGTCTAAAAGATTTATAAAAGGAACCCCGTGACCAAAATCATCTTTAGATTTGTTAATCCCATTCTTAAAATCACCTACATCAGCAAGCCTAATTAATTTCCAATCATCAGGTAGCCAACCGTATTTAGTTAGTTTTAGCCCCTCTTTTTCCTCTATTTCTAAACTTGTCTGCATAGCTTATAGGCTTAATTCCTCCAAATAGCTTTTCATTTCCTGCTGCACCGCAGTCAATTCCTCCTCCAGCACCTCGATCTCCAGCTGCACCGCTAGCACGTCGATGGCCTCCTCCTCCTCAAATGTGTCCACATAACGTGGGATGTTCAGGTTGAATTCGTTCTCTATGATCTCCGCCATAGTGGCCACGTATGCGTATTTTTCCACCACCACGCCAGCTGTTAGCTCACCGCTGTTAAAGCGGCGGTACGTGTCAACAATGTCATTGATATCCTTTTCCCCTAACCTATTCTGGTTCTTACCTGGCTCGTAGCGCTGACTGGCGTCGATGAACAGCACGTTACCGGTTACTTTACCCCTGTTAAAAATCAGGATAGCGGCAGGAATACCCGTACCGTAGAATAGATTAGCAGGCAATCCTATTACCGCCTCCAGCAGGTTCTCCTCGATTGTTTTCTGGCGTATTTTCCCCTCAGATGCACCACGGAAAAGCACACCGTGCGGTACCACTACACCGACTTTACCCCTGCCCTCATAGGTAGTCTCAATCATGTGCGAAATAAAAGCCCAGTCTCCCTTACTCACAGGCGGAACACCGCGCCAAAAGCGGTTATAAGGATCGGCAGCTGCCTCATCTGCGCCCCACTTGTCCAGCGAGAAAGGCGGGTTGGCCACCACCGTATCGAATTTCATCAGCACGTCCCCCTCTTTCAGTTTCGGGTTGCGAATGGTATCCCCCCAGCGCACCGTGGCGTTATCGAACCCGTGCAGGAACATGTTCATTACCGCCAGAGCCCACGTACTGCCGTTGGCCTCCTGTCCGTACAGCGAGAAATTATCGGAGCCTACCTCGCGGCCCGCTTTGATCAACAATGAGCCGGAGCCACAGGTTGGATCACTAATACGGGCACCCGGTGCCGACTTAGTCAGTTTGGCCACTAACGTAGACACCTCTCCCGGTGTATAAAACTCTCCCGCTTTCTTGCCTGCGTCAGAGGCAAAGTGTGCAATCAAAAATTCGTAAGCATCCCCGATAATATCGTTGCCGTCTAGGTGGGACGGGCGCAGATCCAACTTTTTATCGCTGAAATCGGTCAGCAAGTTTTTCAGGCGCGTTTTCTTGCCTTTGGCATCACCCAAGTTGCTAGAGTTAAAGTCGATGTTGCGGAATATACCGGAACCATCCTCCCCGCCTAGTTTCTCACGGTTAGCCTCCTCTAGGTCGTTCAGGGCAATATTAATAAGCTCCCCGATGTTATTCTCGTTGCGGTGCTCATACAGAAACTCAAACGTGCAATGCTCCGGCACAACAAAGCGCTCGTGGCGCATAGCACGCTCGGCGCGCTCCTTATCCCCCTCGTATTTCTCCAGGTATTTGCCGAACTTATCCTTGTGCACATCACTTACATATTTTATAAAGAGCATGGTCAGGATATAATCCTTGTACTGACTCGGATCGATCACGCCACGAAAGGTGTCGCACGCTTTCCAAACGATGTTATTTATTTCTTGCTGTGTAATTTTTCTTTCCATTGTATAGGTCGTTTTTATCGTTGTACTGCCGTTAATAATTGGTTTTGAACAAGTTGCTCTCGCAGGGCCTCCAGCCGCTGAGTTAGCAACTTTTCTCTATCGCGCAGCCGCTGTATATTGAGCACCTGTTGCTGCCGCTGCAGGCTCGGCACCGGGACCTCCAGCTCCTCCAGCGTCTTTTTGGAAATGGAGAGCATAGAGGATCCCTTAGCCTGAGATTTTAAGTAGGCCTGAGTAGTCGAATGGTTGAGGTACCACGCTAGGTAATCTGGCAGTAGCACCCCGTTATTTGTTTTCATAGGCTTTAGTATTAAAAATGTTGATGATGCAATGGCTGGCCCAAAGGCTGAACTGTATACTACGGCAGAATTACCGGCACCTTTCGCCACAAACAGCACATCCCCCTCCTGCAGTAAGTGCTTATCATTCTCCTCAATTGTCACATTCGGCACAATCCCCACATGTAACGCACCAGAGGCTGTCAGCATACTTGCCTGCAGGTAAATAGCGTTCCCCGTAATAGTTGGCTTGGCATATACCCCGGTGTGAACTGTGACTATATTTTTTAACAATGCTAACATTTTTTATTTCAGTAATCGCTCTACAAATGTATTTAAGTTTTCTATATATGCAACTTAAATATCTCAGTACAAAATCTACAAAATTTATGGTTGTAGCATAAAGATTTGTGACTCAATAAAATAGAAAATAAAAAATAATAAAATTATACACGCGCACTTGCACGCTGCCCCAACCAGAGGGAGGGGAAACCGATTATACCACCCACCCCTCCGGCAATTCATTAAGACTAAGCATAAATAGCAGCAAGCAGGAATCTTAAAAAAACCAAAAGGAAAACTCTTTTTACCGGATACAAAAACGGCTGGATTGCAGCAAATCACGGTTTATGCAACCAGCGGAGGCAGGAGTAAACTACGCAAACGCTGCAAGCGTTGCAAACACAGTTCTCGGTATTTCCATTTGTGTTGGCTTGAGGTTATCACTTGCAAATGGGAGTTCACAAACTGGTGTACATTTTGGATGGTAACGCCTGCGTCCAGCTGCATAGGCCCTAACAGCAACTCCGCATTTTGGAAAAAGTGAATCACCTCCATTACGCCTCCCTTTTTTCAGGCGGCAGTCCAATGCTAACCTCTCTGTCTGTTGGAACACTTGTACTTAGTGCCCCATCCCTAGGAGGTTCTGACGCCGTGGTTAAACGCGCGCGTCCCCTGCTTTTCAGGCATATTCTGTTTTGACGCTGCCTGTGAGTGTGGTGATTGCTGCGCATGTTGCGCTCTTTTGTTTTCAGGCACTTTCATACCCGCCAGCTGGCAATGGTGGATGAATGTGCCGAAATTGATTTTACCGTTGCCATGTTTTAGGCAGTTAGAATATTGACGGTCTGTACGACCTGGATGGTACTCTGGGTGGAACTGACTCACCCGGTGAAAGTATTCTCTCCCTCCCTCTCCAAAGGTCGCGGCAAGGCTAAATCCTATTGCAAGCCAGTTATGGTAACCGCCTGTGATGTCGATCTTTCTTTCCTCGATCTCCCTAATATATACCTCAGCTGCCGCACGATCCCGGCTGCCCTCAGGTTGAACAAGCTTGAAATTAGGACGCTGCGGCTCATAGTAAACCTCCACCGGTATAGCGCGGTGGTTAAAGTAGGCATCAGGATCATAGCTGTAACCGCGCAGGCTCGCAACATTAGACGGGGCGGGGTCTACTTTAATATGGTATATCTTGTCGAAAGCCTCTATCAAAGCCAGGATATGCTCACGGTGCTTGTCAGGGAAAGCTATCGGTATCAGACACCAGAAACCCGTCCCTGATACAGAGTGCCCACAATAAGCCACGTTCGGGATTTTACTTATCTCCTCCTTTAACTGATTATAGTTTTCGATATGCCCGTTCTCCTTAAGGTCAATATCTAGCTGCACAAGGCCCGAGTGCCGAATGAGGCAGTTTTCATTGCGAAAGGAGAACACACCAGAGGGCGTGATACCTGGCAGCGCTGCTTTCAGCTCAAGACGCTTTTCCTTGCTTTCAAGGTTTCTGATTTGCTCGACTCTAGCCGCATGCTGGGCCGATGTCAACCAAGTAAGCATGTTTATATTGACCGGGTTACCAGGCGTTACATAGTTCTTAAAACAAGACACCTCTACATTTAGAACACTATCCATGATGTTAAACAAAACTCTCTCAAGAATCTTTCTTTGTGGCAGCTGTTTCCTGTTTCTTTTCCTTTAGAGAAAGAAACAGGAAACGGTATTGCTAGCCATTTCTCCATGTGTATCCCCTCTGAACTCAACTGCGGGCTGACCACCCGAGCTTTGCAGCTTTATCAAAGAGCTTGGATACGCTCCCCCTATTGGCATACCCGATTTGTGACGCTATCTCGTCATAAGCTAACCCCTGCTCTTTCAATTGTCTGGCCTGTTCGTACTTTTCACGCGCCTTATCAGAATCCGGGTGCTTTACCAAAAGCTCGAACGGAGTCCTTTCTCCCGAATTTGAGAATGTAAAGTTCTGTTGATCAAAGTTCAACACAAAGCTCTCGTTCTTAAAGTTAGACGAAAGGTAATTCCCCTTAACTATGCAGAGATGTCGCCTGTTTGGATCATTTGAGTCTGCCCTGAACTCTATTACCAACCTCATTTTCGCCTCAAAGCCCTGCCCGCTCAACAGATTGTTTTTACTGGGTTCATTTTGCTCTGTTCGCTTACTGGTGTGGTGCAGGAACAAAACCAGGCATTTGTGTTTTTCAGCCAGTTTCTGATAAGGATTCAGAAATGCCCTCATTTTCTGGGTGTCTTTTAGGTCACCGCTATAAACATCAGAAAAGCAGTCAACTACTACAAGGTCTGCCGGTCTGTTATCTAAAGCAGCATCAAGCATCGGCAAAAGTTCCTCAAAGTCAAATATAAAACGCAGGTTTCGCAACGCCTCATGATCATAACATGAGGCCTGACGTTGCAGCAGAAAAGCAGTAGCCTCTTTCCCATCCTCAGAGGATACATAGACACAGCTCTTGTGGGATGGAGAAAGGGGAAAGTCCAGAAAGGTATCCTCACCTGCCACTAGCTTGATCGCTAGATCGCGCAGGAACATGCTCTTGCCCGTATCTGAGGCCCCGGCAACCGCAGCAACACCCGTTTTGGGCAGTAAAGGGTAAACCAAATACTCCATCTCCTGCACATCCTCCAACAGTAGCTGTTCCCCTGTTACCTCAAACTCTCGATACTGCCTTGCTCCAGAACTCGTGCTTTGCCCGTTACGCACCAGCTCGTTTAGATCCGTCGATGGAATTTCTACTCTTATCGTGTTATCCATTGTTGCGCCCTCCTTTCTTTCTAGCTGACGCAGCCAACTTTAGACAAACATCCTGCCGGGCAGCACCTCTACCCCTGTCCGTTGTCTGGGACTCAACCCACTCCAGCAGCGCTTTCCGTGAAAAAACCAACCTGTTACCAAAGCGCTTGTGGGGCACCTCATCGGCGGCGGTCATCTTGTAGAGCTTGGACTTGCTGATAGGATACCCTTGTCCGTTCAGGAATACAAGAGCATGAGGCAAGCTGCATCTGTCCGCCTCCTCTGCAGGTTTTGAAAATGTTTTGTCTTTAAGGTACAGCAGCAATGACTCAATGCTGCTCAACCTGTTTTCAATGTATTCAAATGGGTTTTCCATTTCTCGTAATAAAATTAGTACGAGCGCAAAATCACCAAATGAAAAGGGGGTAAGGGGTGGTAAGGGGTTACGTAAGGGGGTTATCTTTTCATTTCGGCCTGTTTTAATTCATTTTGTACCAGTTCTAGTGCTTTTGGATAGCTTACAAGCAACTTTGTAACGGCCTGCAAATTTTTAACTTGACTACCTGCAACTCTAGTAGAACGTGAGTTTTGAATCTTATTATAAGCAGCCTGGAACGCTTTCGGGCTAAAGCCACTTTCCAACGCTATCTCCTCTATAGCCGCAAGCTTACCTCGCTCATGGCACTCAAAAGGCTTTTCATAACCTGCCTCCTGTAAATAATAATAGTACAAGGCACGGACAGCCTGTGTTAGGCCCAAACTTTTATGCTGTGCAACCGTGTTTGATTCCTTTCCTTTATTGGCCACAGTTCTAGCATCAATTTGCGGATTCCCTTGTTCTTGAACCATGTAATGGCTTAGTAGCCCCTGCAGATATGGTAAGAACAACCAACACAAAGCGTACACCATGGATGGCCGATCAAACGGGCTCCCCTCGTAAAAGTGGGTTTCGTAAAAGTCATTTTTGAGCCGCAAGTACTCAGCGGCATAGGACGTGTCTGCGATTCTGTAATCTACGTTACTGTCTACATTTGCCACTCCCTTGCTGGGGGGCGCATCCATAGCGTCATGCGTGTCCTGCTCCTCTGAATAGGCAATAAAACCCTGAATTCGTTCAACCTCATTTTTAAGCAGCAGCTCATTGACTCCGCCTGCATACATGCCATGGAAAGCAAGCTTGAGTGCCTCAAACGCCACCTGTGCATGAACCGCTTGCAGATATCTGTGCGCCACCCCAGGCGTTGTGATAACCAAAGAGGTAGCACCGGGCCCGGTATAGGCAATCCCTAGGTCAGCAGCCAAAGATTCGTCCACCTCTTTCCGAAAAGGGGCCTCTAGCTCCCGCTGTTTGGCAGCTAAGCGTCTGGCGTGTCCCTTGCCGTAGTCATTAATAAAGCTACCATCCAGATAGGACATTATCTTTTCCACCGCATCTGCGTTCGCAGCGTCGGCCTTTTTCTTATTATTGTTGTTCGCTTTGCTCATCTGCTACCTCTCCTTGTTCCACATTCTTAAAGCTAGTCAGTAAGGCAGCATTTTTGACCCGCTCCTCTTTTTCAAATGAGGCCAAGTAATTCTCCGTTGTCTTTACGTCGTTGTGTCCTAAGCTCTCCGCTATAAAGGCGATGTTTGCCCCTGACCGCTTTAGTACGGTGGCAAAGCTGTGCCGTGCGGTATAGGTGCTAATGTTGCCGAGTCCGAGGCTCCCACCGATGTCTTTCATTTTGTCGTTTATCAGGTGGGTGATGTTTTTAATAACGCGCCTTTCATCAACCGGGGATTCAGTCCCTTTCAGGATCGGGAAAATAAAATCATTCGGTTCACCACTTTTGTTTCCCCACCTGTCCATGATAGCCTGCATTTCAGGGGTGATTGTGGCATAAATCAGCTTTTTCTTTTTCGCCTTTGCGATGGTCTTTTGCCTGTAGAAGCAGATTTCCCCGTTGCGGCTATTAGAGTACTTTAACTTACATACATCTGTGATGTTGGCTCCGTTGCACAGGTACAGAAAGATCCACAGGTCCCGACACCTCTCAATAGTCTCTGTTTCACATTCGTAATTGTAGATCTTGCCTACATCCTGAACTGACAGGGCGATATTGCGGCCCTCGTGCTGAGGAATCTCATACTTGCCTTTCCCGAATGGATGCTGTGCGGCTTTCACGATACCGGCATCTTTCGCCTCGTTCATGATCACCTGTAAAGCGCGCATGTACATGGAGATGGTAGTATAACTTTTGTTTTCCGCCAACAGATGCTGTTGGTAGCGGTGGAGCCATTCAACTGTCACCTGCGAGAATTTTATTCTTTCACCGGCAAACAGTTTAATGCTGCGTAGCGTGTACTTATACCAATCTGCGGTACTAACTTTGCCTTTCGCAGTTAACTCGTCAATACGCGCCTGAAATGCTGTATTAAGCGTATCTCCTGTAGCACTACCCAAGCGCTTATTTAATGCCTCTAGTGAGAACTGATCTTGCTTGACAAGCTCTTTGACCGACTCCTTAACCTTGTCAGCCGCTACCTGTACGCTTTCTCGTATTTCTGACAAGGCCTTAGTTTTTGAGGACGGGAGCCTTTCCCACTCCACTAGCGAAATTGATTTACCCGTAGAGTAATATTGCCTGCTCCGTGCATAAGCAACCCTTATTTTAATCGGAAACTGACCTGACTTTTTAGCTCTCCTGTTATCCAGGATGGCTGCCAATGTGACGCCGTTATCTGAGTAGTGGTACATGCTGTCTCTGTTTCAAGGTTTGAAAATTTGCACACACAATTTGCACACAGACTCAGCGAATGCATGCTAAAAGGTGTTACATAATGAAACAGGCTCTCAACATAAACAATTCATTATAAGATACTTATAATAACTTTGAAAACATATGAAACTGCAGGAAAGACAGACTTTTTTGCATGGCATGCAAGAGGTCATCGGTTCGACTCCGATATTCTCCACTTGATAATCAAGCACTTACAAGGTAAAACTGGTAAGTGCTTTTTTTTGTGCATTCCTCATTCACTCAACTCGATTCTAAGTATACTATAAACTTAAAGTAAGCAGGTCAGAACTATCAGTTTTCTTTACTAATAACTGCACAGTTAGCAGCATTCTATACTCACCTAGCTAATGTGAACGCCCAATTCTAATGAGTTTAGAAAGAGCCTAAGTCACAAGACAACCAGAAGTAATTTCTAGCTTACTTTATACTATACCTCGCAATAAAGGACGAAACTGTTATCCCGATCAAGATAGCTGATATGGAAGTGATGATGAAGTTCCAGTATGCTTCGCTGTTTAGGGTTATTAGCGCCCTCAAAACCACAACCCCTATGGCTGTAAGCCCTGCAACGGGCCAATACATGCTCCATTTCCTGCCACTAAGTAGCTTGCGCTGGCCTGTGGGCAAACACATAACTATACCTACTATAAATAAGCCACCCACCATGGACCCAACCAGATCCAGGAAATGGTACAGAGGCATTTTCTCGCCAGCAACAGTTACAACCTGAGACAAGAAAGGAAATAACTTTACTCCCAAACCCTTCCGATGCGTAATGCTATCCCAGCAAATATGAGAAGTAGCACCAATCAGAATGGATGTGACCACAACGCCAAAGCGACTTTTGAAATGGAAATTCCAATCGAAGGCCATAAAACTTGTAAGGCGCTGTTTTAGAAAAGCAGGCAGATTGTTGATAAGAGGATTGCGAATGACATTATGAAACAAAAAGCAAAGCAGAATGCCCAAGGGCAAGTTAAACCAGAATATACCTTCCCAGGCATGGCTAATGGTGTTACCCGGCACCATTTTTAAAAACTTCTCAAAATCCGGTGCCAGGCTACCAATAACCAAGCCTGTAACAGATACCCACTTTCTGGGGAGAAGGCTTAGTGGCAGAACAATGGCCGGATGTGAAAAAGTAAATGGCATATTAAGTACGTTTAACTTAAGGTAAGAATTTAGTTGCACGCTTAGCCAAGCCTGCTGTTTACAGTAACAGGGCATAAACATGATCCACTTTGCTAGCCAGTTTGAATAATAAAAACCAGGGCAACCGGATAGCTGCCCTGGTTTTTATTGACAATAATCTTCGTTAAACAAATAAGTCTTCCACAGACAGGTAACGCTCTCCGGTATCGTAGCAGAATGTAAGGATTCTGGAACCATCCGGTATCCCCTCTTCGATTTTCTTATTTACAGCGGCAAGTGAGGCACCGGAAGATACACCAACAAAAATACCCTCTTCGCGTGCAGAACGGCGGGCAAAATCAAACGCTTCATCTTTGTCTACTTGGATAACTCCATCAAGCAAACTAGTATCCATGATTTTTGGAATAAAGCCGGCACCAATACCCTGTAAGGGATGCGGGCCAGGCTGCCCGCCACTAAGCACCGGCGATGCTGTAGGCTCCACGGCAAACACTTTTAAATCAGGGAAGCGCCCCTTAAGCACCTTTGCTACACCTGTAATGTGCCCACCTGTACCAACGCCCGTTATCACATAATCTAATCCTTCCGGAAAATCATCGATAATCTCTTGCGCGGTTGTGCTGATGTGTACCTGAACATTTGATTCGTTGTCGAATTGCATGGGCATCCAGGCGTTTCCGTTTTCCTGCACCAGTTCCTGCGCTTTCTCAATGGCACCTTTCATACCTTTCTCGCGCGGCGTCAGTTCCAGCCTGGCACCATAGGCCGTCATCAGCCGTCGCCGCTCAATAGACATCGACTCCGGCATTACAAGTATAAGCTTATACCCCTTAACGGCCGCCACCATAGCCAACCCTACTCCCGTGTTACCAGATGTTGGCTCTATAAGAATACTGTCCTTATTTAGAATTCCCTTCTTTTCCGCATCTTCGATCATGGCCAACGCAATACGATCTTTTATACTTCCACCAGGGTTATTACGCTCCTGCTTCATCCATACTTCTGCCTTATCTCCAAACAGATTGTTAATGCGCACGTGCGGCGTGTTGCCAATAGTGCCAAGTATAGTTTTCGCTTTCATATAGTATGTTTTTTAAATTGAGAAATTGATAAGGTATGACGGGTCCGGCTTTTGGCTTACTTTGATCTGAGACCTGTGATAAACCCTGGAGAAGGCCGGAACACTTTCTGTAAGCCATACATTGCCTCCTATTATGCTATGGCGGCCAACGATAGTATTGCCTCCAAGTATGGTTGCGCCTGCATAAACAATCACATTATCCTCTATAGTCGGGTGCCGCTTCGTGTTGGCCATCGCTTTATCTACGCTTGCTGCGCCTAACGTTACTCCCTGGTATAGCTTCACATTATCACCGATAACGGCTGTCTCGCCAATTACTACACCGGTACCATGGTCGATGCAAAAAGCGGCCCCTATACTTGCACCCGGATGTATGTCGATACCTGTTTTGGTATGTGCGTGCTCAGCATAAACACGTGGCAGCAAAGGCACCTGTAACCTATTAAGCAAATGGGCAATCCGGTATACTGCTACTGCATAAAAGCCTGGGTAGGTTCGTATTACTTCATCGGTATTTACGGCTGCAGGATCGCCGGCCTCTATGGCGCGGGCATCTTCCACTAGATCATTATACACCGTTGGCAGCGCATCAAAAAAAGCACTTACTATAGTTGCAGGGGCTTCGGGCAAGCGTTCCTGTAACTTAATCAAGATCAGGACCAAGTCCGACTCCAGTACCTTTAGCCGGTGCTCCACCTCTTTGCTGGCGCTTATACTTTGCTCAGACAGCGGCGGGAAAAGCAACTGCAGTAGGCCATCTAAAAAGGCGCAACTCACTGACCTTGGCACTACATGGGCTGAATTCCGGTGGCTGTTGGCCAGGTGCTCTATAAATGCCTTTTTATCTGAAAGCATGGATCGTTCAAAGAATTAGGTACAGTTACTTTTATACTTTAAATAGAACAAGAGGTTTTAGGCCTAAAGCACCAATCTTGTTGCTGTTAGTATGAACAACAGCTTAACCAAGAAGTAGTTTATACATCTTGCATATAATTAAGAGGGCCTGCGGTGTATACCGCAGGCCCTCTATCATTCAGCAAGGCTGAATTACCTTAGTCGCAATGGCTTACGCCCATTTTGCCGTTATTATATTTATCCAGGATATCTGCCCAACTTATAATTGTACCCCTGCTAGCTGTTGATGCCGACGGGTTAGTAAAGTAAGCTGTTGCCTTATCAAAGGCTGTTTTTACGTTTGCTGGCATTGAGGCCCCTGCAGTCATATTAAGCTTAGCTGCAATATACTGGTGTGCGAGTATGTAATATTCGTTTCCGCCTTTTGGTGGTGTGTTCAATACTTTAAGGTATGTTTGGCCACTTGTATAG
Source organism: uncultured Pontibacter sp. (assembly GCF_947492645.1). Taxonomy (GTDB): domain Bacteria; phylum Bacteroidota; class Bacteroidia; order Cytophagales; family Hymenobacteraceae; genus Pontibacter. Next base: position 127,194 of record NZ_CANLMZ010000003.1, read on the forward strand.
AAAGTAGTGTTTGCCAGGTTACCCCATGCCGGATCAGCCTTTTTGCCATTTGCATGGTTTTTCCAGTAGCCTTGTGTGCGGGTGCAGCCAGTTGGTTCTGCAATAACAGGTTTATCGACACAGAAAACGACATTATCGATTGCGCCAGAGCCTACAGATGTGTTTACTCCATCCAGCACCACCATGAGTTTTTTAGCACTTGCCACGTTTAGGGTAACCGTCTGCACACTTCCTTCTTCCTTGTAAGGAGTAAGCGGGAAGTTATACTCCTGGTTTTTAGCATCAATCACCCGAACATAAGACTGGTCTTCCACCACGTGGTTTAAGTCTACATCCACAACATCAATAGATTTTAAGAAAACCCCGTTGGATATGGCTGAAAAATCCAACGCTAGGGTAGCTCCCCAGGCATTATCACTTGGGTCGGAGAATTTATGCCCTTGTGCATCTAAGCCATTAGGGTTTGCAGCCACCTCTGCTGGCGTGTATTGGTTAGCGATTAACATTTTTCCCAGATGATCAGGCACACCCAAATCATGCCCATCGTCGCCGGTATGCACCCGCGCATCGTATACTCTTGCTACATTTGTACTTGTGTAATCATCGTTTATACTATTAGCTTCACGTTTTTTAGCAAATATTCCTACTGTTCCATACGCCCCGGATACTTGGGATATTGGATAATCGCTGGCTGAGAAATTCTCGAAATCAATAGTATAGCAGTTCTGCGATACAGCATTCAGGCTTGCTGAAGCATTTGTACCCATTGCATCCTCCTCTTTCTCACAACCGAAAAACACAAGAGCACCTAAACATAAGGCACTCATTTTAGCTAGATTTCTTTTCATAAATTTCATAGTTTAATAATGGTTAAAAAATACACGCACCATATTCTGGTGATAATTAACAATAGCGGGCAACTCAAAAAGCAACCGCTATCTGGCAAAGGGTGAGGCGCAGCAGCCGTAAAGGCCGTGCGAGGGTATGTTGATTGTGGTAAGGGCAAAAAAAACCTGGCAAATTAACTCAGCCAGGTTCAAGGTATTTTATCATTAAAATTTCATAGCGTCTTAAATAGTACAGTTTTGGTTTACCTTTTAGCCTGCCTGTTTTACAAGCAAGCTAAAAGGAGTATAATTTTATAGTATTAGTCTCTACAGAATTCAATTACGTCGATCGCGCCAGAGCCGGAGTTTTTTCTACTGCCCGTGAAGGTTACGCGTATCTTCTCGACACCAGTTGTGTTTTCGGTGTTAAGGCGGGTTGCACCATAAGCACCTGTAACCGGCAATTTATAAGCTTTTATAACGTTACCGTTTTTATCTATCAGTTCTAATTCAGAGTCGGCTTCATCTTGTGTTATATCCAGCACATGTATGGCGTTCAAAGTTATACTTCCCATTGCCGAGAAGTCCATTTCGAGGCGGCTGCCTTTGTTATAAATAGCCGTTGCGTTGCCTTGTACCTTACCGGCGGTAAGCACATTTCCCATTGGCCTGATAGCCGCATTGTTTGGTGTTCTGAAGTTTTTGTTACGTTCGTCTGGCTGGCTGGTGTTATAAAGTATAGCAGCGTTAGTGTTAGAGTAAGTGCCTCTTTCGGTATTAAAATAAGCGCCTCTATCGGCTTTTAACTGAGCAGATACGCGTACTGGCGTACCCTCGCTATATACTGTAGTTACAGACCCTGCTCCTGTTTCGATGTCGTTGTAACCGTCAAATTCTATCACTTCACAGGCATCCGGGGAGGTTCCAAAGTTACTGGTGTCGTTTACTGCAAGCGGTGAAACTGCATCATTCTCATTCTCACAACCCAACAACACTACGCTAAACGCAACTACACACAAAGATTTTAAAGTAAACTTTTCCATACACACACTTTAGTTATTTACACATACTGGCAGACTTGCTTCCCTATTGGCAAAATTATACTTCCCTGCTGCTCATATAATAGCTTCAGGTTTAAGTATAGATCCGGATTATGTAAACCAGAATAGATTTGATAGGGAAGTTAAGAACTGCTTTGGGTGTGTGTACGGCAGATGTTTAAAATCTGTTAGCTAAATTTTGTTTTTTTAGTTAAATTTTTCAAAAGCTTTAATTGCACTAAAATATATCATTATCAATACCCTTAACAAATAGACATATATAAATAATACAATATCAGCTACTATACTTTCGTAGGAATGCGGGGCTGTCCAGTTGCCTTTTGGAAGAAGTTATCAAGTATAAAAAGGAAATAAAGGCACATGCGCCTGCCACCCAAAACGTGCGCGTAAAATAGTCAGGGTTATTGTCGTAAAGCCAGCCAGAACAGAGTGCACCCAAGCCAATACCAACTTCCAAAGCGATGTACATCGTGGCCATGGCTCTACCCCGGTGGGCCTCGTGGCTCAAGTCTATCGTCCAGGCGTAAACAGTTGGAGAGTTCATACCGGTAGCTACCCCAAAAAGCACACCAGCCAACAGCAATTGTGTTGCGGAGGCACATAAACCAACCATTACCATGGCTACTGTTAAAAGGCCTGTACTGATGCGCAGTACGTTGATGCGGCCATATTTATCGGATGCGCGCCCAGCCAAAAACCGAATTGCCAGCGATGACACAGTAAAACTGGTAAAGAAGAGACCTTTGTTCTGTATGCCAAGGTGTGCACTAAAATCGGGTATGATGGTAAGTATAGTGCCAAAGGCAAACGTAGAAAACAGCATCACAAACGAAGGCCCCCATACACGCGGCTCAAATATTTCGTGCCGTGATATACGCAATAGCCCCATCCTGAACCGGTGCGGGTTATCCAGGGTTTCGTGCATGCGCACCAGCACCGCCACCGACAGAAAAGCAGCCAAAGACGATGCGTAAAACATTGTGTTAACCGAGTAAAGGTTGGCAATGGCACCTCCCAGCGCAGGGCCAGCGGCCATGCCCATACTTCCTGACAGGCCGATCAAGCCCATTGCCTCGCCCCTTTTCTCCACGGGTACCACATCGGCTACGTAAGCAGATGTGCCCGTAGGTGTAAACCCTGTAGAAAAGCCGTGCAGAAACCGCAGCAGCAGAAAAGCCGCCACACTTCCGGTTACAGGGTACAGAAAACCGCAGAGGATGCAAACAGCCCCTCCTACCATCATAACAGGTATTCGCCCTATCTTATCCGCTAATTTGCCACTAAACGGCCTGGAGAGGCCTGCTGTAATCGTAAAGAGAAAAATGATCAGCCCTTTATACTCTTCGCCGCCCAAGCTGGTGAGATAATCCGGCAGCTCCGGGATAATCATGTTAAAACTGGCGAAAAACAGAAAGGAGCTTAAGCACAGTAAGCCAAACTGAAGACCATATACCCGCGTGATTTGCTTTGCCATACTTTACAAATGAGCCTGCAAAGGTGGCAAAGCTTACGCTTTGATGCCAGTAAATAAAGTTTTAAAGTATAACTAAGCCACAGAGCCTTGCTTAGCAGTCTGTACACCGTTTATCATGATGCCTTTCTCCAGGGCAACCAGGTGAATGCTTCTGGATACATGCAACATCACTTCGGATTGTTGGATATGGCCCAATCTCATTTTTATACTTGCCCCAGAAGTAAGATGGTAAACAATGGTGTATGCAGATATACTTAGTGCCTTTACATCTTTCCAGTAAATTACCCGCTCACGCGCAAACACGGCCAGCCTATACTTTACCAACTCTGGGTTCATGGAGAAATAAGCTTGATTTATCACCACCCGATTATTGCCAACAAACAGGCAGGCAAGACCTGCCAAAAGCACTACCCCGCTGCTGATTGCCCAACTTAACCGAAAAGTATCCAAGATAAAAATTTCTCTTGCTAAGGCATACAATCCACCAAGGGTTAAAAATGTGCCTGCTATAAGTATAAATCTCAAGCTTTGCTGAAGTTGCTTCTGAGGGTATAAAGTGACGTGCATACAAGTATATCATTGTGGCTAAACCAGCCTGTTACTACTCCAAGTTGTAGAAAGTGGAAATGTGAATCTCCCTCTATCTTATAAGGCGATGTTGCAATGCCCAGGTTTGCCTGAAGCTAGTAAACAGCAGCAGCAGCTACTGTCGTTCCGTGAATTTACATAAAATCTGCTACGCCGCCAGCCATCTTTCACTAAGACTTCGGATACAGGGTAAACATCAAAATTTTAATTTAAATAATTATAAGGCTATCTAGAAATATATACTTTATAGAAGTGATAAAGTTTTAATTATTTAAATTTTAAATTGAATTTATTTTATAAATAAGACCTGTTAATGATTTTGATTATATTGAGGCTTCAAATACAGGCTCCATGAGAAAATACTATTCCCTAGCAATCACATTCTTAGCATTGGCATCGTGCCGGCAACTGCCGCAACACACGCCCGAACTCACAGTAAACAAGTTTTCAGATACTAATTTACAAAAAATATACACAGTACAGGATGAGCGTAAAACACAGGAACTGCAGCCCTACCTGCACCACAATAAGCCGGCATACCGCACGCAGGCTGCACTTGCCTTTGCCTCTGTACAAGATACTGTTGCCATTCCGGACCTGCTAGGCCTGCTATCTGACACTACCACCGCCGTGCGCAAAGCTGCAGCGTATGCCCTGGGCCAGGTAGGCCATCGCAAAGCAGAAGATGGCCTTATAAAACACATGCCACACGAAGGCAAACCAGAAATACAGGCAACACTTTTAGAGGCTATAGGCAAAGTAGCCGGCCCTGCCGGAGCTGATTACCTGGCTAACTACAACGCCACCAGCGAGGTAGCATTGGCGGGACAGGCATGGGGCTTGTACCGGGCAGGCTTAAGGCAACAGTATACACCCAAGGGGGTAGAGCTGGCTGTAAAATTCTTATCGGCGGTGAGGCCTTATGAGGCGCGTTTGGCTGCGGCCCATTTTTTGGCCCGCGCCCCTAAATTAGACCTTACTGCTTACCGCCAGCCCCTGCTAACGGCTGCCACCTCTGATGCCGCCCCTGAGGTACGCATGGCCGTAACCCAGGCTTTAGGTAAAGTTAAGACAATGGATAAAGCACAGTTCCTATCCAACATAGCACAAAGCGACCCTGACTACAGGGTAAGGCTTAGCGCGGTACGTGCCATGTCTGGTTTGGAGTTCAGGCAGATAAAGCCTGCTATACTTAGTGCCCTGCAGGATAAAAACATAAATACCGCTGTGGCAGCCTCTGAGTTTATACAAGCAAACCCGGCTGGCGTAGAAATAGACACATTGCTGCAGATGCTGCCACAGGTACAGGACGCACGCGTTAGAAGCGGCATGATTTGGGTAATGCTGCGCAACAGCCAGCCTCACAACAGAGCCCTGCTGAATAACCGCTATAAGCAACAATACCAAAACGCCAAAAACCCTTACGATAAGGCCTACCTGCTTAAGGCGTTGTCTGGAGACGTAGAGAATTACAAATTTATTTCGGAGCAGATGTTTGCCGCAGAACAGCCAATTATAGCCACTACCGGCATGGAGGCAATTATAACGATGCGCCAGCAAGGTGATTTCCCGAGGAGGCTTGAGGCCGATTTTGCTGAAGTATTTAAAAAGGCCGTTGGCTCCGGTGATGTGGCTTTGGTTGGAATGGCTGCCGCTGCCATCCGCGATCCTAAATTTAATTTGCGCAGCCACTACAAAGACAATAGCTTTTTAACCGTAGCCCAGCAAAAACTGCAGCTGCCCCGCGACATGGAAACAAACATTGAGTTGCAGCGCACTATAGATTACCTGAATGGCAAGCGAGAGAGCATTACCCCCGAAAATCCGTTTACACACCCGATAGACTGGGCTTTAGTTAAAACAATACCGGATGGGCAGCAAGTACTGCTCAGAACAGACAAGGGTACTATTGTGCTGCAGTTGTTTATAGAAGATGCCCCGGGGTCGGTTGCCAACTTTGTGGAGCTTATCGAGAAGCGCTTTTTCGATAATTTATACTTCCATAGGGTAGTGCCAAACTTTGTGGCCCAGGGAGGCGACAAGCGTGGAGACGGCTGGGGAAGTTCTGATTACTCTATCCGGTCTGAATTTGCGCCCCTGCATTACCGCGAAGGTTATTTAGGCATGGCCTCGGCAGGCAAAGACACCGAGAGCAACCAATGGTTTATTACCCACTCTCCGGCTCCGCACCTTGACGGCAAGTACACTATATTTGCCAAAGTGATCGACGGCATGGAAGTGGTGCACCAACTGGAAGTAGGCGATAAGATTTTGGAAGTAAGCCTGAAATAGCAGAATAGGACAGCAATGTAAAACCTTAACTGCAAGTATAAACAAAAAGAGGCGACACGGTGTGTCGCCTCTTTTTGTTTATACTTGTTAAGAACAGCGCTCTACCAACTGCTCTTCCGGTGCAACCAACATGCCCCAATCCGATACCAAGCGGGTAAACTCTTGCTGCAAGGTATTGCTGCGGTCTTTGGCATACCAGCCATGCAGCTTTTCTGCCATCTCCTGAAAAGGCGTATCTTTTTGTTTCGCCTCTAGCACCAACTCCTGCGCAGTAGCGGGTCTTGGGCCCCAGGTGCCCAGGACTTGCAATGTATCGGCATGCAGGGCAATCAGTTTAGGTATAGAACGGCCGCCGTTGGTAAGGTAAGCATCCATAATCTCAGGATTTTCATCGCGGAGCAAAAGCTTTACCTCAACTACCGGAGAGGCATCTGCAACCTTAACAATGGCCGGTATGTTTTGGGCTGCATCGCCACACCAGGCTTCTGTAAGTATAACCCATACCATGGGGGTTTGCAGGCTTAGCATTTTCTGAACCATTTCATCCTGCAGCACAGTAGTTTTCTCTACCCGTCTCATGCGCTGCATGTTCATGCGGGTGTATTCCACCATTGCTTCTGAATGGTCGGTGCCGGTTGTTTTATTTTCAGCCAAAAGCTTATCAATCATCTCACGGTACTGTGTGCAGCTGATAGCCTTTGATAGTATTTCTTTGGTAATCAATGTATTTGCTCCGGTTCTCTCAGTCATAATATCTTTTATTCTTGATGTATGTGGTTGCAATAAAAATATGCGCTCACCTATATATTACAAATTATGGATATAAATAGTTCCCCTGCTCCTGCTTTAGCTGCTTTAAGCGGCTTTGTAAAACTGTGCTTCACAAACAGTAACTTATTGATTTCCAAAATTTAGCAAGGCAGTTAAGCATTAAGCTAAAATTTGACTTTTATCAGAGGTTATAATTTTTAATCTTGCTTAAAGATACATTAAAACAGCTGAACCTAGTATAGCCAAACTGCTGCAGCATGGCAATGCTATCTGTTTATCACTACTACACAACTATACTTATACTTCTAAAACACCTGGCGCTTCAGAAGTATAAACTTTGCATTTACAGGAGATAAAGCCCCGAAACCTAAATTTAATTCTCGGTGGCTTTAGCCTCATACTTTAACTTTTACTTTCTCATAGTTATCATCTGCTTATAACACTTTACCAATTACAAGATTTTACAAAGTATATTTTGCAATTAAGCATTTTATTTAGATATTTATCTAAATACCTAATAGCAGCGTGAACAAAGTATTTAAAGCTTTAAATGACAACACCCGTCGGGAGATTTTAAATCTGCTGAAGGAGAAGGATATGACAGCCGGTGAGATAGCGGAGGCTTTTAGCATTACAAAACCAAGCATTTCGCACCACCTCGATATTTTAAGCCAGGCAGAGCTGGTAACATCGGAAAAGCAGGGGCAATTTGTAATTTACTCGCTTAACACTACTGTACTTGATGATATACTAACCTGGATGATGACACTTAAAAATTAGGCCCATGAAACAGAGAAGCACATTACTGGAGACCCTGATTTGGGGATTGGCACTAATACCGCTGATTTACTTATTTATAAACTGGCAGGCACTTCCAGACCGCGTCCCGATTCATTTTAACTATAAAGGCGAGGCCGATGACTGGGGCAGCAAAAACTTTTTGGCAGGTGTTGTTTTGGTTGTAACGTTGGGCCTGAACCTCCTGTTACTGGCCATACCTGCCATAGACCCCAAAGACAAGATTACGCATATGGGCAGCAAGTACCACCAATTACGGCTGATGCTGTCCTTGTTTTCGTCGGCCTTAACGGTATTTATTATCTACAGCGCCAAAGCAGGCAGCCTCGAAAACTCAAACTTTATTCATTTGCTGGTAGGCGGCTTGTTTATCGCTTTTGGCAACTATTTCCAGGCTATCAAGCCTAATTACTTTATTGGCATACGCACCCCCTGGACCCTGGAAAGCGAAACCGTTTGGCGTAAAACGCACCGCATTGGCGGCAGGCTGTGGATGGTGGGCGGTGTGCTTATGTGCCTCACAGCACTCATAAATGACCCTATACTACGCCTTGTTATTTTTCTTGCCACGGCAGCCATTGTTGTACTTGTACCGGTGGTGTACTCTTTTGTAGAACAGCGCAAAGAACGACAGGCAGCGCATTAACCTTATCCTTAACCCAACTACATCTCATGAAAAAGCACCTCTTTTCCTTCTTTCTGCTTTCGCTGCTCACGTATACTTCGCTTGCGCAAGAGGCAAACAACGTAACTGGATCTTGGAATGGCTCTTTAACTGTAGGTGGCGCAAAACTAAGGCTGGTCTTCAATATCAGTACCGGCCCCGGTGGCACCCTCACCGCCACCATGGATAGCCCCGACCAGGGCGCCAAAGGAATTCCGGTAGCATCCGTGAAGCAGGAGCAGGACAGTTTATACTTAGATATTCCGGCTATTCGGGGAAATTATGCGGGCAAAATTACTGGCCCCGAAAGTATAGATGGCTACTTAAAACAAGCGGGCCAAAGCATGCACATCCCGCTTACAAAGGGAGAGGCATCAGAACCAAAGCGCCCGCAAACACCCGCTAAGCCTTACCCTTACCAGGAAACCGAGGTAACCTTAGATAACAAGGCTGCAGGAATAAAATTGGTTGGTACACTTACCCTACCGGCTGGTAAATCGGCTGCTCCGGCTGTTATACTTTTTACCGGCTCCGGCCCCCAAGACCGCGACGAAACCATACTAGGCCACAAACCTTTTTTGGTGCTTGCCGATTACCTTACCCGCCAGGGCTTTGCCGTATTGCGCCTCGATGACCGTGGCGTGGGTAAATCGGGAGGTAATTTTGCCACAGCCACCACCGCAGACTTTGCCTCTGATGCAGAAGCAGCTTATACTTACCTGAAGAACTTTAAAGGAGTTGATGCTAAAAAGATAGGCTTGCTAGGCCATAGCGAGGGCGCCTTGATAGCTGCAAAAGTAGCCGCAAAACACCCTGAAGTAGCTTTTGTTGTATTGATGGCCGGCAACGCAGTACCCGGAACAGAGCTGCTGGTGGCCCAGAACGAGGCATTGTTGAAGGCATCGGGAGTACCACAAGAGCAACTGCAAGTATACCTGCAACTGCGCGAAGCTCAATTTAAAGTAGCCGCCTCCGAAAAAGATGTGTTTAAGGCCGCTGAAAAAATAAAGCAACTGGAGCATGACGCAAAAGCCAAATTAACGGAACAAGAACAAAAGCAACTGGGGCTAACGCCGCAAAATGAGCAGGTTCTGGTGGCACAACTCAGCTCGCCCTGGATGCGCTACTACCTGGCCTACAACCCCGCTCCTGTTTTGCAAAAGCTAAAAATGCCTGTACTTGCCCTTAATGGAACCAAAGACCTGCAGGTGCCTTACCAGCAAAACCTGCCTGCTACCGAAAAAGCATTGCAAGCCGCTGGAAACAAAAAATATAAGATAAAGGAAATGCCAAACCTCAACCACCTTTTCCAGACCGCTAACACAGGCGGTCCAGCAGAGTATGGGCAGCTAGAGGAAACTATCGCTCCTGCCGCATTAGAGGAGATAGCAAACTGGCTAAAAGTAGTGGTGAAATAAATATACTCGCTTTGCCGATTACGGTTATCTGCTGATTTCGACAAAAAAGCGTATGTTTATTACGTTTATACAGTAGTTAGCGTTTATTAATACTACATAAAAAATGAAGAAAGCTTTAATGCTATTATTTCTTATTCCGCTCCTTTCTCATGGGCAAAAGTTAACTAAACAGGGGTTAGAAGAATACTTCCTTTTAGACAAAGGCGATACCGTCAACTTTTATATCTACAATCCGGAGAGACTAAAGAAAACAAAGGTCTTCTTGTTTTTGCAGGGTTCCAAACCAGCCCCTATGATAAGCAGTACTGACAGCGTGGAGTGCTGTTTCAATAACTTTCCAAAGTCTGAAATGAATCATTTTCCTAAGGAGTATGCCTTTGTGTATATCCAGAAGATAGGGGTCCCTTATTACGCCAATACAGACCATTATGTGGCTAGTGCTAAGTTCAATGAAAGGAACAACGTACTAGACAGGGCAGAGGTGGCTAGCAAAGTACTAAACTATGTGGTTAAAAGACTATACCCAAAGGCACAAGTTGTTGCAGTCATGGGGCACTCAGAAGGGAGCGACGTGGCGGCACGCTTGGCAGTAATCAACAAAAAAGTAACACACCTAGGCTTCGCTTCTGGAAACGGAGCCCCGCAGATGTTTAATGATGTTTTGTTCATCAGGCGTAAAATGCACAGCGGGGAAATAAACGCTGTGGAGGCCCAAGCTCAGCTTGACGCTTACTTTACAGGTATGGAAGGAGTGTTTAAAAGGCCCGGTTCTGTTACTGACACTTTTCGGGGTGATACCTATAAATGGCACTATGCGATAAACCAGCCCCCGATAGAGAACCTTTTGAAGCTGAAGATTCCTATCTTCCTGACAATAGGAAGCAATGATGAAGCCGTGCCTGTAGAAGCCACGGACTACATCAAGTCTGAGTTTGTTCGCCTGCAGAAGAGTAACCTAACTTACAAGGTATACCCCAACAGCAACCACAGCTATGTCGAAACTTTGCCTAACGGAGAGTCCAGAGACCATTGGTCGGAGCTATTCGCCGACTTCGCTGAATTTATCAAAAGTAACAACCGCTAACCAAGCACATGAGGTAAGCTTCGGCAGATGCCTTGCTCACCTCATGTACAAATCCGTTGGCGGTAATATTGACAGAGCCGACCTTAAAGACAAAGAAATAGTTAATGACAGAAATAAAACTATACAAGACAACAACCAAAGGGCTGAAAATTATCGGTATGTGTTTGCCGTTTGTGGTATTAGGTCTTTTTTTGTTATCTGACGCAACATTTGGGTCGACAAATTATATTATGAGTTGGCTTTGTATTTGCTTCTTCGGACTTGGTATTCCGATTGGGCTATTTCAAACTTTTGACAAACGACCACAAATTATAATATCAGAAAACGGCATTTGGGACAGGACGACAAATCAAGATGAAGTAAAATGGGAACAAATAATTGAAGCCTATCTACTTGACATTCACGGACAAAAGTTTATTTCATTAGTAACAGACGAAACATTCGTTTTCAAGAAGAAAATTTACAAGTGGGCTGAAAAAATAAATAGAGAAATTGGAGCACAAAATCTCAATCTGCATTTAGGACAAATAAACATTGACGAAATTGAACTAACTAATTTTCTCAACCGATTATGCAAAGAAAATATAGAAGAGCGAAGAAAATTGATTAAGACATTTAAAATCAAGAGTGCTGATTTTTCTATTTCCGACCTTCAGAAGATACTCGTTTACATTTTAGTTTCAGTAGCACTTCTTTTATTGTCCCTATCAAGTTTTGCCGCATTTATGACAATTATGATTGTGATGGGAATTTCTGCGTTTATTGCACGGTGGAGACCAGACAATTTGACTTTAAGAAGATATGCAGGAACAGCAACTTGGCTTGGACTTATAAATATGGTTCTATGTTTCGGTATAATTAAAGTTTACGACAATATAACCGAAGACGTGGCTGAACAAGTGGCAATTGAAATCGAAGAGTTCCAAAGGCAAAATGCAACTTTCCCGATTGACATTAAATCAATCAATGAGAAATTAGAACTTAATTTTATAGAACGCTATTTTGCTAACCAAATTGACTATAAGACACTTGACAACGACTATGAATTAGAAGCGAATATGCTTTTCGGAAAGCGTAGAAAGTATGACAAAAACAATAGTGAATGGAAATAAATACTACCGCCAACAGCCGTTTTGCAAAAGCGGGGGTTTTGTGCTTCTATGACAATGAAGTGCTAAATTCAAGCTTTGTGCATCTAATGATGTTCAGTGCTAAAAATCCCCGCCTTCGCAAAGCGGCAAAACGTTAGCCAAAAATTGGAATCATAGAAATGAAGAGAAGAACAGGAACAATGAAGAACTTGGGGCTTATTCTGATTTCCGTTCTGTTAATATCATCTTGCAGACAAGCACTCTATGACATTAATTATAAAGGAGAAGAAAATTTCAAATCATTTTATGTAGTTGACACTATAAGCATAAAGAATCCTGTGCGTGTCTTTTCTCAAAAGCATGGTGGAATGTTTATTCTTTCAAGTGATAAACTCAAAGAGTACCGAAATGAAGCAGACTTCTTTCTATCGCCTGATGTCTTCATCTTGGGACAGGATTTATATAGGGATTTGAGCACGGAAGATTTTAGACGTTACAACTATCCTGACCGTGGTGGATGTGAAGTGAGAGAGTCAGAAACTAAAGTTGATGGGTTAGAGATTTATGAATTCGTCAGCCAACCAAGGTTTGTAATGGGCTTGATAAACACGAATTACTATCATGTAAAGCATAATTCTGAAGTCTATTTTAATATTCCTGTAAAGAACCCCAAAGCAACATATCACAAAATGGTTTATCCATTGTGCCAGTAGGTTTTGTACATAGAATTCATCGAATAAAAAAGAGTAACTTAAATAAATCTCTGGCTAACAAAGTGCAGCTTTAGCCCTTGCTACGCTTCGGGCTTCGGCTGCACGAGTAACGTTACAAGTTTGTTCAACAACAGCAGGTAATGACAAAAGCAGAAAAATACTTTCACAGTTTGAACCTCAAAGTCAAGAGAAGCTGTCAAGCTTACGACAATTCTTTTTTGAGGTACTACCCGACACAGAAAAAGCATTCTGCATAATAAAGTCAGTAAATACCATCTGTAATTTGCTGCTTACAAGAAGTATATCAGCTTTTTTACAGTTTAGCAGAAATTGAAGATAAAGTCTCTGTATATAGCGTTAAAAAGACAATAGACAGATTTCATGCTCGCCAAACCCTTACCAATTGATTTGATACGGAAAATCATTTTACTAAAATCAACGCTTTGGTGCAATCAATAACCAAAAATGAAAATAACACCTGAACATAATGAGCGAATGGCGAAAATGACATTCGCATCAGTTTACCCTCACTACATCACGAAAGTGGAGAGAAAAGGGAGGACAAAAGAAGAACTGCATCAAGTAATAGAATGGCTTACAGGATTTAACGACAGTAAATTACAAGAGCTAATTGACGAAAAGGCAACTTTTGAAATATTCTTTAAAAACGCAGAACTCAACCCAAAAGCAAATTTGATAACAGGGGTGATTTGTGGCTACAGAATTGAAGAAATTGATAATCCTTTAACCAAACAAGTAAGGTATTTAGATAAACTTGTGGACGAGTTAGCAAAAGGTAAAAAAATGGAGAAAATACTTCGGGTTAAATAAATACTCAAATACCAGACGACACAACAGAAAAGACCACTAACAGCATGGTTAAGGGCTAAGCTTTGTGCGCCTCTCAAAGTTAATGTTTGGTTAGCGGTAAAGCGTATCCGAATCGCCTCCTCCGGGGGAAAAGCATGAAGGAGGGCTAGTACACATAGAAAATAACAACATGAAAAAATCTGTATTATTACTTGCAGGACTGCTGGCATCATTTGGGCTTGGCTTTTCCATTAATACCATTATTGCAAAACAACCTGACATTGCTGTTGGCAAAGCAGGCATCAATGTATACAAAACAGAAAAAGACAACATGAAACTAGGAGCATTTTCAGTAAGTATGAATGTTAAGGACCTTAAGGTGTCAAAGGAGTTTTATGAGAACCTGGGGTTTAAGGTTTTTGCTGGAGGGATGGAGCAAAATTACCTCATCATGAAAAATGAGAATGCACTCATCGGGTTATTTCAGGGCATGTTTAAAGGCAATATTCTAACGTTTAATCCTGGTTGGGACGAAAATGCCGCTAACATTGAACAGTTTGATGATGTACGGGATATTCAGCGAAAGCTAAAAAACAAAGGAGTTACATTGACAAGCGAAGCAGATGAGAAAACCTCTGGCCCGGCAAGCCTTATGCTCACCGACCCAGATGGCAACGTTATACTTATTGATCAACACCGTTAAGCCATACTACCGCCTGATACTGCTTAAAAAAAACCTACTAAACAACAATCAACCTCTTGCTGCAACCTGTAAAAGGCCGTGAGTCCTGATTTGCCGGAGGCCCCTGTAGCTCAGCTTTCTTTGCCATACTCAAGTAAATCTCCCGGCTGGCAATCAAGGGCTTTGCAAATAGACTCCAACGTGCTGAAACGAACCGCTTTTGCTTTACCGGTTTTAAGTATGGAGAGGTTGGCCAGCGTTATATCCACTTTCTCGGAGAGCTCGTTCAACGACATTTTGCGCTTGGCCATCATCACATCCAGGTTCACGATAATTGGCATACTTATACGGTCAGTTCGTTTTCAGATTGTATTTCAACACCTCGTTTAAATATCTGCGAGATCACAAAAACAAGCCCTGCCATAACAATGAATTCGTCTGTTGCCCACTCTTCCTGCAAAATTCCGGTTCTTTTCGCTAGCCATCCTATATGGGCATTGTAAAGTACTGCAACTATCCAGGTGCCTAACAAAATGTAGCTTATCTTCTCAATTACCTGCGCAACCTCAATCTTAAACGGATGCACCAACTTTATCTTTGATAAGATCTTGATTACCAGGTGTGCGACAAAAGCCTTCATAACCAACAGCGCAACTATAAAAGAAACAGTCTGCGAGTAATGCCAGAAATCAAACTGCCTGACGCTATACAGGTCAAGCCCTCTGTACAAGTCCTTTGCCGCATTGGGGTTGTTGTAGCTTATCCCGTACGCGAAAAGTATGGCGCCAGCCTTTATAAGAAAGCCAATAAAAGCCACCCATGCCACCACATGCATTACCTGAAGTATAAACTTGGTTTTGGTTTCGTTTTCCTTTTCCATAGTAGTATAAATATTATATCTCCTTTTACTGGCTAAATATAATATATGTTTATCGATAAACAATAAATTTAATACGATTCACAATAAATTTTATCTGTTTATACTTTATTGGTCATCACCAGGGGATAAAGTATACTTTAAACTATAAGGCAGGCAACCCAACTCCTGCTACTCTTGCAGCAAAAATGGGCTCTAATGGAAATTGTGGAGGAAAAGGATTTATGCGTGTGTGCCTGGCTTGAGTGATCAGGCCAGATAAAAATTTACATGGAGTGTACGGGTTCCATTTCTAACATAATATGCTGAGGGGATTTCTTTTTTATAAGTGCGGCAATGCAATTGTAGGCGCTCAGCATATCTTCTTCTTTCTGATAGCTGAACAAAGTATAAGCTTCCTCTCCCTGATGTAGCCCAACTATAATGTATAGGTTATAAACACGCTTCTCAAAAAAAGAAAGGGTGTGGTTTTCGATGCGGGTTACATCGGAGAGAGGTACCAGGTAATTAATGCAGCCGTTAGGCGCGGCAATCTTAATATTCATCAGCCTACGTAAAACTTTTGGAAAACTTAGGCATGAGCCAACGCTTGGCTCTGGTAAGCGCAGTTTACCAAATATATGCTTACGAAGCGAATTTAAGTTACGTTATTATACTGTGAAATAAGTTTCCAGCTCGTGAAGCGTATTTTCGTTTGTCTGCATGTCCTGCACTACTTGCCCTTTTTCCAGGATCACGATCCGCTCACAAACATCGATCACATGGCTTAGGTCGTGGCTTGAGATGAGCATGGTCATGTGCTTGTGCTCGCGCAAATTCTTAAGCAGGTTTTTTAAACGTATCTGGGAGCTTGGGTCCAGGTTGGCAAAGGGCTCATCAAGTATAAGCAGCTCTGGGTTAGAGAGCGCGGCAGCGGCTACCCCTATCTTTTTCTGGTTACCCTTCGAGAAGTCGCGGATGTACTTTCGCTGGTTCAGAATCTCGCCATTAAACAAATCCATAAAAGGCTGCAGGCGCTCTGTAATGTCTCCGTCAGAAAGGCCGTGCAAATCGCCTATAAACTTGAAATACTCTTCGGTGGTAAGATAGTCTATCAGAAAGCCTTCGTCTAAGTATGAGCCTGTGTAGGTTTTCCAGGCGTCAGACTCCATTACGTTTATATCTTTAGCGTATACCTCGCCTTTGCTTGGCCTGATCAGGTCAAGTATCATCCGGAAGAGCGTTGTTTTGCCGGCACCGTTGTTGCCCACCAAACCAACCGATTCGCCGGCCTTTATACTTAGCGCTGGTAAGTTTACTACTGTGGTTCCGTTATATATTTTCTGAAGATTCGTTATTGTTAGCATCATCGTGGGTTTTAATAGATAAGGTTTATTAGGATTGCCTGAAACCGGCGGCCAGTTTATACTTGTGCTCTACAAAGCGCTTGGCGGTCCATTGCAGCAGTTGCTTCTGGAAAATAATGCCTAGTAGCCCAAAACCGCCAATGGCAGCAACGCCTGCATAAGGTATATCCAGCAGCCAGAACGGTACATAAATAAGTATAGGCAGGAGCATGGCCGGCAGCATCATCACAAACTTAGAGGCTCCTACGCCCTGCCAGTTAAAGGTGGCGCTCTTGCTCAGGTCCAGCCGCTCTTTGTTGTACACCGAGAAGTAAAAAATCACGAATACATTAACACCGACATTGTAAAGCAGGGCGGCAGTATTGATGAGCAGGATCTTGTGCCCGAAAAAACCATACGGCAGGGTAAGTATATAGGCCAGGGTCATAACCGGTACCATCATCCAGTATTTGGCAGTAAAAAACTGTACCGGCGAAATGCGCTGTGTTAGCAAGCCATCGAAATGGGCACTTTGCCAGCCCGGCAAAAACTGCCCGTAATTAAACATGGGCATACCCGATAGTATGATGCCTACAAATATCAAAAAGCCAAATCCTTCGAGGTAAGTATCGTTTGTGTAAAAGATAAAGCCGTAGAACAGGAACATAACCGACAAAGCCGCAATAGACTTTGTGCGCTTGTGCCGCCAGATAAGCTTCAGTTCCAACTCTATCAGTTTGCCAAGCTCTCCGAACCGGCTTAAAAAAGCAATATTGCCGCCAGTTGCTTGCGTGGCTTTGCTTACTTTCATCTCTTCGGGGTAAGTATGGGCCCTCAGGAAAGTATAGTTAAGCAGGTAAGCGCCTAAAAGCAATAACACCGGAACCGCTACCAGCCAGGGCTGAAGCAAAACCTGCCCGAAAATAGCTTTGGAAACCACCTGCAACTGCAGCAGCTCCAGGTAGTCGAGCAGCATAAGCAACGAAATTACAAGCCCGAAGCCCAGCGTGTAAAATGGCTTGGTGCTCATTTGCCGCTTAAAGTACAGCAGCAGGTAGTTGTTAAAAAGGGTTACCGCTATCATAGTGCCCAACCACGCAAAAGCTATACTTTGGCCATACGCCGGCACCACCGCCGACAGCATAAAAGGTATAAAAACAAGCAGGGGCAGCAGATTGAAGAAGCTCGGGATCGATTTTAACAGGACGTAATGCACCAGCTTATTTTTACCGACAGGCAGATGCAAGTATGGCTGCACCGCCAGTACCGGCAAATCCTGCATCATAAACCGGAAAAACAGATCGATAAGAAAATAGTAAAGCAGCATGCCGTTAAACACAGCTACCGCACTTTGGCCAGGGTATATTTCTGCCAGTATATCATCGGTATAAAACCCAAGAAACAGGAAAATACCGCCAAAGTATACAACCAGCAGGCCTAGAATAATGTTGAGGGCAATGCTTTTCTGGAGAACAGAAGAACGCAGCTCTGATTTCCATTGGTGTTTGAGTAAGGTTAAGATCATAGGCGATTGACAAAAGAAGGAATATACTTTTCTCAATATACTTAAAAACTCACCAAAGCTCAACCAGCTCCGCCACTAACTAGACTAACATAGGATAAATTAATACTTACCGGCCACAAATACCGACAAACCCGCAGCCGGCAATGGATGGCTACGGCACAGGATCATACCCGCTTCCGCCCCATGGGTGGCAGCGGCCAATACGTTTCAGCGCCATCCAGCCGCCTTTAAAAGGGCCATACTTGTTTATAGCCTGCACCGCATACGTAGAGCAGGTAGGTGTGTAACGGCAGGTAGCAGGCTTTAGCGGCGATATAAGGTGCTGGTATACCCAGATCAACAGCAGCATTATCTTCTTAAATATCCAGGTCATACTATAGGTTTGCACAAAGCTAAACTATCCTAACATACGTTAGGACCAGTAATTTTTTGTTAAATTTGCAGTAGATTATCACATCTAAACAAATTTTTATGTTAAAAAGAATCCTTTCACTTCTGCTTTTAGTCTCGCTTAGCGCGCCTTTCGCTGCTAAAGCCGACGAAGGTATGTGGCTGCCGATGCTTATCAAACGTCTGAACTATACAGACATGCAAAAGCAAGGCCTTAAGCTTACTGCCGAAGAAATTTACTCTGTTAACAACTCCAGCCTGAAAGATGCCATCGTGCAGTTCGGTGGTTTCTGTACAGCCGAGTTCATCTCTCCTGAAGGCTTATTATTAACAAACCACCATTGCGGCTACGGCCAGATACAGTCGCACTCCACACCAGAGCACGATTATCTGACTGATGGCTTCTGGGCTACCTCTAAAGACAAAGAACTGCCAAACGAAGGCCTTTTTGTAGACATCCTCGTGCGTATGGACGATGTAACCGGCAAAGTGCTGGAAGGCATCAACGCCAACACTTCTGAGCAGGAGCGTGCACAGTTGGTAGGCCAGCGCATGCAGGCTATCGCCAAAGAGGCAAGCAGCAACGGCCAGTACGTGTCTTATGTGCGCGATTTCTTTAACGGCAACGAGTTTTACCTGTTCGTGTACGAGCGTTTCTCAGACGTGCGCCTGGTAGGTACTCCTCCATCATCTATCGGTAAGTATGGTGGCGACACCGACAACTGGATGTGGCCGCGCCACACCGGCGACTTCTCTATGTTCCGTGTGTACATGAGCCCGGACGGCAAGCCAGCTGCTTACAGCAAAGACAACGTTCCTTACAAGCCTAAGCACCACCTGCCCATCAACATCGGCGACAGAGAAGTAGGTGATTTCTCGATGGTATTCGGTTTCCCTGGCCGCACCAAGCGTTTTATGACATCGCATGGCCTGAAGCTGGAAGTAAACCAGCTGAACAAGTCTCGCATTAAACTGCGCAACGACAAGCTGAACCTGTGGAAAGAAGAGATGGACAAAAACGATGCTACACGTATCAAGTATGCATCTAAGTATGCGTCTACGTCCAACTACTACAAATACTCTATCGGCCAGAACGAGGGCATCAAGCGCATGCGCACCATCGAAGGCAAGATTGTAGACGAGGACAAGTTCCAGAACTGGGCTAATGCAGATGCTACACGCAAAGCTACCTATGGCAATGTACTGAACGAAATTAACGAGGCTTACACCAACATTGAGAAGTATAACCTGGGCAACGTTTACCTGAACGAGGCTGTGCTTGGTACTGAATCATTGCTGATGGCTTATCGCCTTGCCGGGCTTCACAACGCACTTAAGTCTAACGACCAGGGTGCTGCCAAAAAAGCTGTGGAAGACCTGAAGCCGCGCGTAGATGCTTTCTTTAAAGATTATCACATGCCAGCGGATAAGAAAGTTTTTGCTGCCCTGATGAAGTACTACGCTGAAGACATTGCCAAAGACCAGCAGCCAGAGGCTTTTAAAGCGATGGTGAAAAAGTATAACGGCAACTTTGATAAGTTAGCAGATTACGTGTACAGCAACTCGTTCGTAGTTTCTCAGCAGAAGATGAACGACTTCCTGAACAACCCAACTGCCAAGAAACTGGAAAATGACCCTGCTTACCAGATCGTTTCTTCTATCATTGATAACTACAGAACCAACATTGCTCCAAAGCTGGCAGAAAGCAACGCCAGACTTGACAAAGCTAACCGCCTGTATGTTGCCGGTCTGCGCCAGATGAACCCTGACAAAGTGTTTTACCCGGATGCGAACTCTACGCTGCGTTTAACTTATGGCTCGGTGCAGGATTACAGCCCAGAGGATGGCGTACGTTACAACTACTACACTACCCTGGAAGGCGTAATGGCGAAAGAAGATCCTAACAATGAGGAGTTTGTTGTGCCAGCTAAACTAAAGGAACTTTACAACAAAAAGGACTATGGCCAATACGCTAACTCTAAAGGCGAAATGGTTGTTAACTTCATCACTAACAATGATATTACAGGTGGTAACTCTGGTTCTCCGGTGATCAATGGCAAAGGTGAGTTAACGGGCCTTGCTTTTGATGGTAACTGGGAGGCCATGACTGGTGACCTTGTATTTGACCCTGATTATAAGCGTTGCATTAACATGGATGCTCGTTACGTGTTGTTCATCATCGACAAGTATGCCGGTGCCAGCAACCTGATCAGCGAGATGACGATTGTTAAAACCGATAGCCCCGGCGCTGAAGATGCAGCTGCCGCTGCTCCAGCTACGCCGCAGGCCGAACTTTTAAACGCTGCCGTACAGGAAGCCAACGAGCAACTGCGTGCTGGCAAAACAGAATTCAAAGTTGATAAAAAGAAAGGCAAAGCAAGAGTTAAGCTTCAGGTAAAAGACTAAGTTTAGTTTTTATACTTTTAAAAAGGCGCTGGATATCTCCAGCGCCTTTTTTTTGTACCTACCCTGCCCCATTGTTCTGGCGTCAGCATCCAGCTGGGACATCGGCATGTTTAAGTCTCCAGGTTCGTTTCTAGCCAGGTGTTTTGCAGCACCAAACCCTAAGCCCCTGAACATCCGTAATGTATACTTCAAAAAGTGTAACCCAAATACCCAAATGTGACGAACAAACTTTTACGCTTTTACCTGTATTTCATACTTTACCTCGCTTCTGACCTGGCCATTGCCCAAGCCGATGTACCTGCTGGTGCACGCGCCACAGCGTTAGGCAATGCCTCTGTTACCTTACCAGATTTATGGGCGCTGCACAACAACGTGGCAGGCATTGCAAACCTGCAGCAGGCACAGTTGGGCGCTTATGTAGAAAACCGCTTCGGGATGCGTGAATTAACTACCGTTGCCTTACTGGCTGCAATTCCAACGGCAAAGTATGGCAGTTACGGGTTAAGTTTTAGTCGGTTTGGTGATGCGTTATATAGCCAGCAGCACATTGGCTTAGGTGCAGCGCATAAACTGGGGCAGTTTAGCCTGGGCGCAAAGCTGGATGTGTGGCAGATTGCAGTACAGGGTTACGGTAGTCAGAAGGCAATGGCACTATCTGTTGGGGGCCAGGCAGAGGTAATACCAGATTTATACTTTGGCGCCTATGCATACAACCTGAACCAGGCAAAACTAGCGGCTTTTGAAGATGAACGTTTGCCCACCATCATGAAAGCAGGATTAGCTTACCGGCCTTACCACAAGCTACTGCTAGCCGCAGAAACACAAAAACACATTGACTACGATGCCACCTTTAAAGCCGGCGTGGAGTACCAGCTTCTACAGAACAAGTTTATACTTCGTACCGGTTTTCAGTCGCTTACAAACAGGGCAACTTTTGGTGTCGGTTTTATAGCACGCCACCTGCTCGTAGACTACGCCTTTGGGTCCACCACGCTGCTTGGCACCAGCCACCATGTATCTCTTACTTATCGCCTGAAGCCAAAGGAGGAGCTATGAGAAAGTATAGCATCATCCTCTTTATACTTTTTACTTTTACCGCTGCGCAGGCACAAGATTACCCACGCCAGCAGATTGATTTTGACCTTTTTGTGCAGGAACTATTCGCGCAGCAGGAAGAAGATGACATTCCCTACGAAGACTTTTACGA
Organism: uncultured Pontibacter sp.; assembly: GCF_947492645.1. GTDB lineage: Bacteria > Bacteroidota > Bacteroidia > Cytophagales > Hymenobacteraceae > Pontibacter. The sequence goes on from NZ_CANLMZ010000003.1 coordinate 149,197, forward strand.
AACGCTTTTTCAGTATTACCAGCGGCCCATCAACCTAAACAATACCACACCCGAGGAACTAGCTTCGCTGTTTATACTCTCGCGGCCCCAGATAGCCTCCTTCTTTAAGTATACTTCTGATAACGGAAAACTGCTCAGCATCTATGAACTACAGGCCGTACCGGATTTTGATTTGCTGACCATTTACCAGCTCGTGCCTTTTGTGCGTGTAGATGATGCAGGCCTGAATGCGGATCAGCGGCCGCTGTGGCAAAGGGTAATCGGCGAAGACAACAACGCACTTATACTTCGCTATGAACGCACCTTGCAGGATCGCCGTGGTTATATGCCTGTAGATTCTAACAGCCGTTCCAGCAGCCGCTACCTGGGCTCACCAGACAAACTGTACATGCGCTACCGCGTTAGCCACACCCGCGACTATAGCCTGGGCATAACAGCAGAAAAAGATGCCGGAGAAGAACTTAGGTGGTCGCCGAGTAGCCGCCGCTATGGTTTTGATTTTTATTCGGCGCACCTGCAGCTTTATAACAAAGGCAAGTTTAAAGCTATTGCGCTAGGCGATTACCAGCTCCAGATCGGCCAAGGGCTGCTGCTCTCGTCGGGGTATAGCGTGGGCAAAGGCAGCGAAACCATTACCACCGTTAGCAGAGCCAACTTAGGCATAAGGCCCTACAGTTCGGTGCTGGAATATGCCTACTTCAGAGGTGGGGCAGTTACCTATACTTTGGGTAAGGTTGATGTAACAGGTTTTTACTCTAATAAACTGGTAGATGCCAACCTGCAGGCGCAGCAGGACACTCTAATCAATTCCAGCGACTTCTTTACCGGCTTTCAGACCACGGGGTTTCACCGCACCCCTACCGAGCTAGCCAACAAAGACCAGGTACGGGAGCAGATTTACGGCACAAACGCCAGCTACTTGTCCCGCGACAGATCCCTGGCTATTGGTGTTACGGCATTGGGAACCACCTACAATTCGCCGGTACAAAAAGCCGGAGCACCTTACCAGCGATTCGAGTTTGGTGGCAAGCGTAACTACAACATCGGCACCAATTACAGCTACACCTGGCAGAATGTATACTTGTTCGGGGAAACGGCTGTGAGCAAAAGTGGCGGTATGGGTACAGTAAATGGCCTGATCGCCAACTTATCTAACAAGGCAGAGCTAGCGATGGTATACCGCAATTACACCCGGGATTTTCATACCTTTTATGGAGGTGCTTTTGGAGAGGCTACCCGAAATATAAACGAACGAGGCTTTTACACCGGCATCAAACTAAAGCCTTTTGCAAAATGGGAGCTAACTGCTTACTACGATCGCTTCCGGTTTCCGTGGCTTCGCTACAGGGTAGATGCTCCTTCTTTTGGAGATGAGTACCTGGTGCGCTTATACTTTAAGCCTAACCGCCAAAGCAGCCTCTACGCCCAGTTCCGGACCGAAAGCAAAGGCTTGAATATGGCAGGAAATACCACAAGTATAGATTACGTGGCGCAGGTACTCCGCAGAAACTACCTGTTATACTATGAGTTTGCACCTACCAGAACCGTCGCCTTAAAATCGAGGGTACAGTTTAGCAGCTACGAGCAGGAGTCGCCGCAGCAGACAGGATATCTTATTGCTCAGGACATCAACTTCAATTTTGGCAACATCCGCCTCAGCACCCGCTACGCCCTCTTCGATACTGATGGCTACGACACCCGCCAGTATGCTTATGAGCGTGATGTGCTATATGCCTTTTCTGTTCCGGCCTTTAGCGGCAAAGGCACCAGGGTATATGGCCTGCTTCAGTTCAGCTTGTTCCGGGATCTGGATGTGTGGGTAAAGTATGGCTTAACGCATTACCGGGATCAGGATAGCATCGGCTCGGGGTTGGAGACGATCGAGGGATCCAGAAGGTCAGATGTGAAGGCGCAGGTTAGGTATAAGTTTTGAGGTTTTATACTTGTAGTTTGAGTTAGTGACTATACTGGCCAGCTCTGCCTTTCTTTTTGGCCGGCTGTTTACCTATAGTCTTACTTGTCTATACTTATACTTTTTGCTACACTATCTGGCAAAGTGCTTCCTCCGTCTTACAGCCTATACTTTCATTTCTGGCTTTTTTGCTCTCCCAGGCCGGAAGGCCTCGCCTTTGCGCATCGCCCTGTTTATTGAAAGCTGTCTCCGCGCTGCTCCGGCTGCCCTGCGGGCACCGCAACAATAGAAGGCGCGCAACACAAAGGCTGGATGTATGAATTCTTCGCAGGCAGCTTCTACAACTGGTTGGCTTGGGTTTTCCTCTTCGGAGGGGCTGGGGTGGGTTTATACCTTCGTAGAGACAGGTCGCGACCTGTCCAAGGAACGGCAGCAGCTATGACCCTTATACTTTGGTTAAAGCGACAGCAACAATTCCCCAGCTCGCAGCGGCAGGGCTGGTTAGTCCCGGAGCTGAATAATTTAGAATTTACTTAACCAAATGCTTTAACGGCTTGCAATTTTCTTTCACGCTAGCCCCTATCACCTGTCCATCGTGGCTAAACTCCAGGTGGCAGCATTCCATAAACAAAGCTTTTAGTTTTTCGCGCCCACGTTGCACCCTGGATTTTGCACCGGAGTATGAAATACCTAAACGCTCGGCAATTTCTTTCTGGCTTACTTCTTCCAGTTCGCTCAGGCGTAGTGCTTCGGCATATTCTGAGGGCAAAAGAGCAATGAGTGGCTCTACCAGGGCTTCTACATCATGGCGGGTTTCATCAGGCAACTCTCCCTCCGTTAACTCCAGATCAGCTATATTTTCGCGGCGGCTGTTCTCCCTGAAAAAGTCGTACACAGCATTGCGCGTAATCTGGTACAGCCATGCTTTTGTGTTTTTCACCTCCTGCAGCTGTTCGCAGTTCTTGTAAACTTTCAGGTAAAGCTGCTGCAGTATGTCGTTAGCCTCGTCTTTATCTACAATCCGTTTTCGAACAAAGCCTTTTAGCTGAGCTTCGTAGGCCAGAAACACAGGTGCCACCGCAGAGCAACTGTCAGCGGCGGGGCTAAGGTTATCGTTGGGAGTGGTGCAGCAGTTTTCCATACTTAAATAAACGAAAAATACTGAAATAATGCAGCAGCGACAGGTATAAAATACACCTGCCGCTAACGCTACAACTATGTTTTATTTTGTACTAAATGGCTGCTGTTTCTGGCTTTGCGGTTCTGGCATTTGCGCCTTCGCCGTATATGGTGGCTTCTCCAAAAGTATAGAACGCTTCCCAATCCACGCCCTGCGGGTCTGTTATCCAGGATTTTTCGGACTTAGCGTAGCAGCAGGTGCATTTTCCTTCTTCTCTTATCTTGCCTTTGGCTTCTTTTAAACGGCTGTATACTTCGGCTAATTCTTCCTCGCTTTCAGCTTGTATACCCAAGTGCTCAATGCCCGCATTCTCGGGGTGTAGCGAAATGGCAAAGTTAATTCTTGGGTCCTCCAGCATCCACTTGGCATAATCTTCTTTATGCACGGTAGGCGTAGTGCCAAACAAAGCAGTATAAAAAGCTACAGACTCGTCCAGCTCTTTTACTCTTACATTAACGTGAAATCTTTTCATGGCTTATCTTCTTTAAGGATTTTCTTTTAGATTACACCTTGATGACGGAGCCACTCTTAAAAAGACGCAGCCCTTTGCAAAAAATTTACAAAGGGCTGCGCGATTGAAGAAATACGATAAAGTTTCCGCTATGGAATGTTTTTTACAAACACGACCTGTTGGGTATCGCCCTTGATTATCTGATTCATAAACTCCAGGTATTTCGGGTACAGCTCTTTGCTGTAGCGCCCCTTATCCATTTGAAGAACGCGTACATAAGCCACATTTTGTCCATCTACTTTTATACTTGTTCTGTATTCGCCAAACTTAGACTTAAACACAATGTCCTGGGGCTTATGCTCTAATGTATAGCCAACCGGCAACTCATACGTTATACTATCTACATCCAGGAACGACAGCGTACGGATCACATCTGTTTTACGATTCTCTAAAGGCTCAGGAGCGTAGGACCACTTGTTCATCAGGTTAGTGGTTAAGAACATGCGCTTCCCGCTAATGGTAGCACTCTGCCGAAGGTCCAGTTCCAGTTTCTCTGTCACAGAGGGCAGCTTGGCCTTCTTTTGTTCTAGTGTAAAATTGGTGATCTCAAAAGATGGTAACTTAGTCTGCTGATAGATCCATTTTCGCTGCTCATCAGGTTTAAGGTTATGTAATACATCGCTGCGCGACTCCTGCTGAAGCCCCGTGTATAGCGTAGTTACTGACGCCTTGCCATTTCCTTTTTCGTCCAGTTTTACCTTTACAGCACGACGCTGCACGTTATCGGTGGCAGTATAATCCGGCGTTTTTATCAGCTTACCTCCCTCTGGCGTTATCAACAAAGCGTGTCGGCCACCTGTGTGGCTGCCTGCATAGCCTGCTGCCACATTCTGGCTCGTGCACTCCAGCCAAATAGTATCGTTGGCAGTAGGCACATAAAGCACCACGTGGTTAAACTGGCTGCTCGGGAAATCAGTTAGGATATCAGACTCCCCACCACCTGCACGTATCAGCGCCTGGTACGAATTAACGCCTACTGTTTTAAGCATGGCCTGCGTGTAATTCGTTAAGGCTTTGCAGTCGCCGTAGCCCTTGGTATCTACAAAACTGGCCTCAAATGGCTGCCATCCTCCTATTCCTAATTGTATAGATACATAGCGTGTTTTACTTTGCAGGTAATCATACACTTTCTCTATCTTTTCTTCGGGGGTTTTAGTTCCCGCTACCATGGCTTGCAGCTTCTGTGCAGTTTCGGCTGGCAGCACATCACGCCCCTGGTTTAGCTTATCGATAAATTGGCCGTAGCTCTTCCAGCTTTCCATGTTGCCCTGGTAACCGTCTACCTCAAACACAGTCGGAGCAGTTCTTACCAAGGGTACCATGTCTTTTAAATCCGGCCCATAAGGCTCTTCTCTAACCGGCTCCAGGTTCTTTACCTGCCACAGGTATACATCATGTGTTGCAGTAGCCTCCTGTTTTACCTTTTCCGGGAGGTTAGCCTCGTGGTAGCGCAGCTTCATTCCCTTGGGCATCTCTACCCGCAGAAAAGCATTCTCCACCGACAGGTTCTCTTCATCTAAGGGGTACCACGTTGGGTAAAACATCAGGTTTTTAGATATTTTCTGATATTCGTACTCTACCGTGAAAGGGTAAACAGGCATACTTAGGTTGGCGATTTTTATCCTGTTATCATCAAACAAGGAGGCATCAGACACGGCGCTCACATCTTTGATATCGCTGTTTTTAAGTTGCTTTACCTTTTTGCCATTTGCATCATAAAGCGTACCCTTTATATAAGATACTTTGCTAAGCTTATCGTAGGGTATGTACAGTTTGGCGCGGTGCTCGCCATTGGCATTAAGTATGGTAATGGTTGTTTTGAAAGTGGTGGTGGCGCTGTTGATGGCCGTAACTGTAAAAACTGTTTCTTCGGAACGAATAATAGCATTCGATTTTTGCTTTGCTTTATCATCGGCATTACCTGCAGCCATACTTCCGGGTACATATAGCAAGCTCACCAAAAGAAGGGCTAATGTGTAGACGTGTTTCATATCTTGGAGTATTAAATTTATACTTTATGCATAATGCCTTTTACAGTAATGTTACTGTAAAAGGCATTATGCATCTGTTGGCTTTGTTTCTGATTAATTACTTGCTGAGGATTTTTTGATCACTATCTGCTCTGCATGTTTAGCAACAATCTGGTTGTAAAACTCTTTCAACATAGGGTACTCCGGGGCAAAGAACACAGCTTTGTTTATATTGATCTTACTCATTACCTGTATCTGATTGCCCTGCTTTTCTACCAGGTACATAAAGCGGCCGTGCCCTTCAGGTAAATTCACAGCTACATTTTTTGGTGCTTCATCAATTTCGTAACCTTCTGGTATGGTAAAGCTGCAAATAAATGTTTCATCTATTGGCGTAGCAAAATCAACAGGGTAAATGCGCTCTTCCAGCTTAAACGGGTTTTCTTTTTCGCCGTGCCCCATCAGCGGGTTAAGGTAAATCACATCGTTAATATGGCCGCTGCCGCTTGCTGTTAAATCATAAGTAATATCGAGGGCCTTATCAACATCTTTCAGGTTACTGATTTGAGGTTTGCCTACTTTTAAGTTTCCTACTTCCTTGGCCAACTTCTCCATATACTTGTCTTCGCCATCTTCCAATATCGATTTGCGCATGTACAAGGCATTGTACCCACCAGCCGATTCTTTACCGGTGCCTTTCATTTCACCGTCTTTGGCAATGGTTAAGTTGGCGCTAAATAGCTTCGTGTATTTAGAAGCAGGGGTAATATTAACCCAACGCTGATCATTTTTCTTGATAAGTCTGCCGATACCGTTAAGGCACCTTACAGGCAGCATCCCTGCCGGCAAAAGCGGCTCTGTTGCATCAAGTAAAAATTCTTTCTCCCCGATTTTAACGTGCGATACAACATAATTAAACTTCGTGATCATAGGCGGCCCCTGGCGTACCATTCCATTTTCGCGGGTACTTAGCAATACTGGTGCTGCATCTAAACCTGCCTCCAATAACATGGATGTCATAAGCAGGTTTATTTCTGCAGCGCTGCCTGTGCCTGCATCGTATACTTTACGGATGGGGTCTTTTGTGTAGATGCCATACTTACCGTTCCAGGTCATGCGCTTTTGCACTAAGCTGAAGATGGCATTCATCTGCTGCACAGGCTCTTTGTTGCCGGCCAGAACCGGGGCTAAATCTGCTTTAAAGAAGTTGCTTCGGTTTAGCTGTGTCCCAAAGTCCTCGTCCTGCAGCAGCTTTTTGGTAACATCGTCCCAATCGCCTGTCATGGTGCGGACAGGCTGGTTAGGGTACCTTATCCGCTCCAGCTCGAATTCTATTTTAGACTGATAATCGTTTAAGGTAGTAATGTATTTTTCGCTTTTTAAGGCAGGCACATCTTTCATAACCCAGTAGTACTCGCTGTTGAGCATGTTTGTCTGACTGTTACTGGAGTTGCTTTTCTTCGTATCATCCAGAGCTAAATAGCCCTGCATCAAAAATTTATAATCATAATACTCTGGTATTTCGGCGCGATACTCGCTGTATACCGTTGGGATAGAATGCTGAAATTCCCACTCACGCATCGTATAAATAAAGTCAGAATGGACTGTGTAGTTTATGTCCAGCACAGAGCCCTCTTTTACATTAGGTAAAGTAAACTTCTTCAGATACCTGTTATCTGTCTGCTTTTCATCAAACACATCTTTCGACTCCAGCTTATCTTTTTGCTCTTTGCCGTCTACTAAGTTAAAGGTGTAGGCTTTTATGTTAGACACCCGTTCTTTTGTAGTGCCTTGTATATAATATGGCACCGACACGTTTGCCCAATCGTAACCGGATTTCTTTAGAATTTTGATACGAATATGACGTTCGAACACTACCTGAACATTGTTGTTGAAGGCAAATTTGGTTCTGCCAAAATCATAAAGTATAACAGCCGATGCACTCGTGTCCTTGGCATATGACTTCATGGTAAGTTCGGCTTCGTCAACCTTGCCAAACTTTTTAGGAGAGCCTTGAGAGTAACCTGAAAGACAAATTAAGAGCAAGAAAGAAATGAGGGTAAAAGTTTTAGCTTTCATAGGCAAATAGTATAAATGGTAAATTAAACTGCATGTTAAACCATGACTCTATCCGCCCTAAAGATCCTTCAGAATATATAGATTCATATTTCAATCTATAAATAAACAGATATATTCCATTTTTGACAAATTAATACCCGAATTTTACCAACATAAAGTATAAATCCAACCGGCAGCATAACAAATGATGTACAAACGTAACTAACGGTTATAGCCCAGTCAGCCTCAGCAGCTTAACCCAAAGCCTCATCAGAAACCCTGATTGATTAACTTTATTTATACTTGTATTGATGCTGCTACCGACTGTTAAAGGATACCTGCAAGAGAAGCAAAGTATAAATACCGATACGATGGCAAATTAACAGAAAAGGATAGTGAGTTGGTGAAGAGTGGCAACGGAGGGACATACCAGAGAGGTAGCTGTAACAGCTTATGCAATCTCAATCTACTCTCCATGGAACAGGAGTTCATTTGATTTTAGTCGAATTTCAGGATTATTAACCTAAAAGCGCAGGTTCTGTTGCAGTTTATTCTTAAAAAATAAACGCCAGGCTGCTAGCATGGCGCAAGTATAGGAATATACTGTAAAAAAGAAAAAAGAGGAGCGGCAGCAAAGGGTGTGGCAAGGTTTGGTGCTGTCGCTCCGCTTTATACTATAGGAAGGATGAATAATTTACTTTGTTTTTCCAGAAGTCACGGCAAGCCTCGCGTTGTTGCTCTATGAAAGTTGCGTCGCGTTTTAGTTCTTTCCAGTTACCCAAACCTAAGCGTTCACATAACCTGTAAAAGCTATCTCCCTGATTTTTTTGCCCTTTTACCTGCACCAGACTGCTAAGCAGGGGTCTGCCTTTTTTATACTCACTCTCTGATATTTCATCAATTACCTCTGTCAGCATTGATCTTTCGTATGAGTTTTCGAGATTAAGTCCTAGCTCGGCTTCGTAAATGAGGTTTTGGAAGGTCATCAGGTTAGCCCTGCCGCGAGCTACTTGAATGAGTTTCTTTCGTACGCGTGTGTTCATAATGTGAAAAACGGTTTAGAACAGGCAATTACATGTAACAAGTTATGCGCTTGAAAATGTGGCCTATATAGTACAATTAAAGATATATATATTGTTTTAAACGTATTTCCGGGAGAAATAGTTTCAGAAGCGGTGCAATTTTGAAAGTATGAAACTAAGCTGCAGCAACTTAGTTAGTTGGTTTGGCAGTAAGTGCGCGGGGTTGCTTCTCTGAAAGGTACTTCCAGTAGCGCTTTGGCACATGCCGTAAGTGCAGTTTTGGGTTTTTACGCTCCGGTATGTTTACATGATCAAAGTATACTTGCCACAGTTGTTTATACTTGTCTTCTTCCTCTGAAAAGGCATTTGCAGGTACTGTGCGCTGCTGCTGTGGCAGCTCCAGGTTAATGAGCGAAACCGTATGCAGATCGTAGTAGGCGCCATACTTGCGCTGTGTATCATAAATTGCCCACCGCTGGTCAGCGTAACGCTTCTCAAAGTGCTGAATTATCAGAGGGAGCACGTTAAAATCCGGAGAGATAGTGGCGTAGTATAAATTATCTTCTGTTTTCTGGAAACGGACAAATGCCTCCATACGGTGTTTTTCGCGGAACATTTGCTTGGCCACCTGCTGCACCTGCAACACACAAGGCGCCGCATAATTATCTTCTATGTTTTGATCTGTGCTAAAAACTAACTTAATGTAGCTAAAAATCAGCATCTCGAAGCCGGGTTGCTCCCATAGGTAAGTATGGTATAAGGCCTTAAGCGCACTTACTGATAGCTTCTTCTGGAGGCCTTTCCATACCCTGCTCACCTTTTCTTCGTCGGTAGCAACGGCAATGGTTTGGCCAAACATGATGGGCTGTGCCAGCTGCTCCTGCTCTATGGCGGTAGGCCATGCCTTGCGCTCATAAGCCTCAAACACCACCGTCAGCAGTCCTTCAAAAGTGCCGTCATAAGTATAAAGACACATAGCTTAGCTGTTACTGATGGTTGTTTGCGCTGTTCCTGCCTTTTTCGCCTGCCTCTGTCTGCATTCTGGCTGATAGGTTCTTAAGCTGCGGCACCAGCATGTTCAGTTTGCAGTAAAGGGATACGCGGGCTACTTTCTGGTTCTTTCTCATAACAATAACTTTTTTGGCTTGTATGGTTGGTTTCGTATTAGCTGGTTTGTTTTTACTCGATGCCATGGTACTAAACTTTATATCATCCTGCGTTTTTAAACAGGTCTAGCTGCTGTGTCAGCAAGGTGCTTCTAACAGAGCCATCCCCAAAGAGGATGCGGTTTTTCAACGTGTGCGAATCAAAGTCCTGGCGGTACATGCTCTTTGTCTGGCAGGTAATAAAGTACTTTGCCCGTTTTAGCACGACGCCCATCTGGCGCAGGTTCTCAAAGTTGAGCGGGGTGAACCTTCTGGCAGATACAATCTTCTTTGCGGACTTTACCCCGATGCCCGGCACACGCAAAATCATCTCATAATCGGCTGTGTTCATCTCCACCGGAAACATGTGGCGGTTGCGTAGCGCCCAACCCAGCTTCGGATCGATGTCCAGGTCCAGGTGCGGGTTTTGCTCATCCACAATCTCCTGCACATTAAAACCATAAAAGCGCATCAGCCAATCGGCCTGGTATATGCGGTTCTCACGTATAATGGGTGGCTCTGTAATAATGGGCAATCTGTTGTCGCTGCTGATGGGTACATAGCCTGAATAATACACACGCTTCAGGCTATAGTCTTTGTACAGTTGGTTAGATAACTGAAGGATCTGATGATCGTTCTCTGCCGATGCCCCTACTATTAGCTGCGTACTTTGCCCTGCCGGCGCGAAAGCCGGAGCAGACTTAAACAGCACTTTTTCTTCCTTTGCCTGTATCAGCTGGTTTTTTATGCTACCCATCGGCTGCAGTATCTCCGCATAATTTTTCTCGGGTGCCAGTTGCTGCAAACTCATTTCAGATGGCAACTCAATATTCACGCTTAATCTGTCGGCATACAGGCCTGCTTCTTTTATAAGCTCGTCGCTGGCGCCGGGTATAGTTTTCAGGTGTATGTAACCGTTAAACTTCTCTTCCTGGCGCAGCTTCTTAGCTATCCGCACGAGCCGCTCCATTGTATAGTCTGCATTCTTAAAAATGCCTGAGCTAAGGAAGAGCCCTTCGATGTAGTTGCGACGGTAAAAATTTATGGTGAGGTCTACTACCTCCTGCACCGTAAAAGCGGCACGTTTTATATCGTTGCTTTTGCGCGTTACACAGTAGGCACAGTCAAATATGCAATGGTTGGTAAGCAATATCTTCAGCAACGAAACACAACGGCCATCTTCAGTATAGCTATGGCATATTCCCATTCCCTCTGCATTGCCCAACCCCTTGTTCTCATTTTTGCGTTTACCACCGCTAGACGAACAGGAAACATCATACTTGGCAGCATCTGCTAATATCTTTAGTTTCTCAGTTATTCTACTATCCATTTTCTTAACGCTTTGTAGGTAAGACGGTTTAAAGATACAACAACCGCCTTACATCACCCAATATTATTAGCATTTATTTATCAACCATGTTATCAACACCCTCTTGTTTGCTAACAATATTAGCAATTAATATATCTTAAACATTGCCCTAAAAGCGCCCCAGCACCTAAAAACAACACGAAGCGCCACATGTACACAGATAAATCGTTATATTAGAAAGCTTTTTTAAAGCCTGGCTTTTCCACACATGTACTTATCGCACCCTTTTGTAAAATTGACGCTCCGCACGCTACTGGCAAGTGCGCTGCTACTCTTTACCTGCGTGTGTTATGCACAGGACCCTATTACACCTAAACAGGACACAGCAGCCCTTAAAACCGATACAACTAAAATTAAATTTGATGAACGCCTGCTGGAAAACCTGAGGCGCATGTCGGAGCGCAAAACCATAATGGGCAAACTGCTGGACGCCATACTTGTGTTTGACAGGAAGTATGAGGAAGTATATGGCCTGGATGCCGAATTGATACAGCGGGAGTATGAACGGCACAATTATAAAGTGGTGAGAAAGCTGGATATTGTTACACTAGATGCCTTTGGCTACTCTATACACGACTCTACGCGTACCCCACGTAATTTTCTGGAGAAAGCCGGTAATGCCATACACATTAAAACCAGCCGGGGCTTGGTGCGCAACCAATTGCTTTTCAGAAGAAACGAACCGCTAGAGCCACTTGCCCTTGTAGAGTCGGAGCGATTGCTGCGCCAGACAGATTATTTACTGGATGCCCGCATTATCGTGAACGAACTTACCACCGATGATGACAGCGTAGATGTATTTGTGATAACTAAAGACGTTTTTAGTTTAGGCGGTTCCGGCTCCTACTCCCCGTCATCTGGCTCGGGCAGGATATCGTTGCGTGACCTTAACTTTTTGGGCCGGGGACACCAGGTGCGCGGCACGTACAGGTTTAACATGAACCGGCCACGCCCCTGGGAAATATCAGGAGCATACTCTGTACAAAATATTGGCAGGACGTATGTTGGAGCCGACCTGGTATACACCAATGAAAACTACTACAAGGAAAAAAGCGCCTACCTGCGCAGAGACTTCTTCTCTACTAATACAAAGTATGCCGGTGCCGTTGGCTACGCCGCCATAGAGGAACGTTTACTTGTGCCGCCCGTAGCAGGTGATACCATTGCTTTATTCGATGACCTGAAGTATAACCGGACAGATGTATGGCTGGGCCGTTCCTTTAAGTTTAAGTCTTACCACCTGGGGTACGAGCCGCGAGGCCGCCTGATCTTAGGCCTCCGCATGATAGACACCGACTATACCCTCGCTCCTACTGATAATTTCCAGAGCAATGTACTTACCCTGGCTAGTGTAGGCTATAGTGTGCGTAAGTATTACAAAGACCGCTACTTGTTTGGCTTTGGTAGAACCGAGGATATCCCTGCCGGTGCGCTAGTGTCGTTTACTGGCGGCTACGAAAAGGGGGCCAATACAGAGCGGCAGTATTTTGCCGCGTCAGCCTCTTTTGCCAGGTACCGCACGCACTCCGGTTATTTTTACGGCAGCGCCACCTGGGGCTCCTTTATCCGCGACGACAGATGGGAACAAGGGTTAGTGGAGTTTGAGAGTTTATACTTTACAGAGCTTAAAGAATGGGGCAATTGGAAGCTGCGCCACTACATACAAGGCAGAGGCACGTTTGGCATCAACCGCAACCCTGAAGAGCTGCTCGCCATCAACAACGAAAGTGGCCTGCGCGGTTTCCGGTCTGAGTTGCTGCGTGGCTCGCGCCGCGTCACGTTTAACTATGAGGCAAACCTGTACACACCGTTCACTTTATTGGGCTTCAGGTTAGCAGGCGTGCTGTTCGCTGATATTGCCTGGCTGTCGTCGGGCAACAAAAGTTCTCCATTTAAAAACACTCCTTATCGCGGCTATGGCCTTGGGGTCAGGTTCCGCAACGAGTACCTCTCCTTCAGCACGATACAGATATTACTGGGCTATTACCCTAAGCTCCCGCCCAACGAGGATTTCGATAGTTTCAGAATCCTTGAGTCATCGCGCCCGTACTATGACTTTACAGACTTCAGGTTTGAGCGCCCCGGCGTAGCAAACTTCCGGTAAGCCAGGCATACTTATACTTGCCTGGCCAGCGTCTGATTGTAGTATGTATAACCGCTTAAACAAGCACATTTTACCTATGGAAAAACTAAAAGAGAAATCTGAATACGATGGCAACCCGGTAGGTTTGTCTAAAGATACAGCCACTAAAATGGCATCTGAACTTGACCGCCACCTGGCGTCGTTAATCACACTTTACAACCAGTACCACAAGCACCATTGGGTGGTAGAAGGCCCTCAGTTCCGTGACCTGCACCTGTTTCTGGAAGAACACTATACCGAAGTGCACGAGCAGTACGACGCAATTGCAGAACGGCTTACCGTTATGGGCTACTGCCCTACCTGCCACCCAGCCAGGCAACTGGAGCTAACCTATATTCAACATGAAGAAGAAGGCGTGTTCAGGATAAGGGAGATGCTGCAGAAAGACATGGAAGACGAAAAGCAGATTGTGGTAGAGTTGCGCAAAAGTATAAAGCTGGCTTTTCAGCACGATGATTTTGCAACCAAGGCCCTGCTGGAAGGCATCCTGTTAAAAACAGAAGACAGATGCCACCACATTGAGCACTTCCTGGGCGAAGACAGCCTATCTATCGGCCTGACCACGAAGCCGGAGGATATACTGGAAGAGGATACGCAAGCAGCACCAGGCAAAAAAGCCCCTTTGCGTGCAGGCACTAAAAAGGCAGCAACCAAAACCAAGGCATAAAAGTCTCCTTGTTTCAGTAAAGTATAAAGGCAGCCCCGCAGGCTGCCTTTATACTTTATATACTATTCATAATTGTAATTTAAGTATATTAAACTTACTCATATGATTTAATGAATGGTCAAATCTAAAATACCTATCTCTAAAAGCTTAAATTGCTGATACCATTTTTTTCTAAAACGCGCTTCTGATATTTTAAAAATACTTTACAATTGATTAAGGAAGAGATAGATTTCCAAAATTCTGTGCCCCCTTGCTCATAAAGTACGCATCTGCTTTATATAATAATAATTTAGGTGCTTCATAGCTTTTTCGCTTTTGCTTCATATTACCTTTTTCTTTCCAGGCTATATTATTTGAGACAAGTTTGAAGTAAATTACGATTATGAATTATTGCACTTACAAATATTTCAGAATTGTACTGCTACTAGGTACAACTGGGCTATCAACATTAAGTTGCGATAGTAAAGCGCAGCCAGGGAACCGGAACGATGAAACTATCCAGTTTGCGGATGTTAACTATCTAAAGGAAGTTGCTGATCAAGCATATCAAAACAAGGAATTCGACAAAGCTAAATCTTTTTATTCAAAGCTAATCAGTTTGGATTCCCTGAGTGGTGAATACTATTACAGAAGAGGCGTTAGTTATGCCCATTTTTACGACTTTGAAAAGGCCATTGAAGATTACAGTAGATCGGTTGAGTTAAGCTATAGAGTACATGATAGTTACTATAATATGGGCATTATATATTACATCATGTTTATGAATGATTCAAAGGCGATAGATTGCTTTAAGAAAGCACTTGAGGCGGATCCAAACTCCAAGGATGCCGCCGAAATGTTGGAGTCAATTTATCAGAAAGTAAATTAATATACTGAAAATGGCGCTTTACCACAACCTGTTTTATTTGGTATATAGTTTTCTGAAAGGGCTCGAAAGCGGTTATAATTATCAGAATCGTACCAACAGAGTATTGTTTTCAATTTTTATCATCAGTTACCTAGAAATTTCAAATCTCGTATCTATAAATCCATCCCTTTTTCAGGGTGAAGTATGGCTATTTTCTTTTGCTACTTTATTGTTAATTAATTTTCACCTCTTCTTCTACAAAGAAAAATATACAAGCATAGTTAAGAAACAGCAAGAGAAATCTAATAACACATTAAACTATATTAGTGCAACATATATCATTGCAAGTGCTATTGCGCACTTATATATAAATGTTTTTAATTGATTGACACCTTGGTATTTTCGCATTAAGACTTAATCAATTCCTGCTAAATCTATGTGTATTCGGCCGGTTGGTTCCGAATAAGGTAAATTAATGAACTCACAAAGGCTGGTGAATTGCGGAATTCAGCACTTCTGCTTTGCACTTTCTAAGATTATCTTTCTTTCTCTTCCTACTCTTTCACCTCCCCGTAGTTTTCCGGAGGAACAGAAAAGGTAAGTAAGATAGCACAAACAACGTGTAAAGGCGCCTGCTTAGAAACGAACAGTTTAATAATTTGCTGAGATGGCTCCCTTTCAACACTATATAATTTATACTTTACAGCTTTTATACACCGGCACCCTACTTATCAGTTATTTGTACTTTCAGCACAGTACGCTTTTTACTAGCTTTGTAAAGCAGCACTTTATACTTTAACACAACAAAGATGGTAGCATTAGGCGATTATAACGAACTGGAAATTGCACGCGAAGTAGACTTCGGCGTTTACTTAACTTCTGAAGACGGCGACATCCTGCTTCCAATGAAATACATACCGGAGGGAGCCCGTGTGGGAGATAAAATCCGTGTATTTATTTACCGCGATTCCGAAGACCGCATGATCGCCACTAACCTGACGCCATACGCTACCGTTGGCCAGTTTGCCTGCCTTACCTGCACCGATGTAACACCTTTTGGCGCGTTCCTGGATTGGGGCCTGGAGAAAGACCTGCTGGTGCCGCTAAATAACCAGAAAAACAAAATGCAGGTAGGCAAAAAGTACTGCGTGTATTTATACTTAGATGATGCCTCAGACCGTGTGGTAGCCACATCAAAGCTGGGCAAGTTTCTGCAAAACGAGAATGTTGAATTAACGGAAGGCGAGGAAGTACAACTGTTGGTGGCTAGTTTTACAGATCTTGGTATTAAAGTGATCATCAACAACGCCTATATGGGCATGCTGTACAGAAACGAGGTTTTTAAAGACCTGCGTATCGGCGATACCGCAACCGGCTACATTACGCACATCCGCTCTGACAATAAGATTGATGTAAGTCTGCGCAAGCCCGGCACTAGTCTGAAAGCGGAATCAGACGAAGCATCTGAGAAAATAATGAGATTATTGCGCCAAGGCAGCGGCTGGCTTCCCATATCTGATAGCAGCACCCCGGAAGACATCTATAAATTACTGGGCATGAGCAAAAAAACCTTTAAGCGTGCCATAGGCGGTTTATACAAAGCCGGGGCCATTACCATCTCTGAAGACAGCATACGCCTGACAAAAGAATAAACCGCTACTGTGCACCCTCTACAACCTAACCTTATCTGATAACCTTTAAAAGCTGCGCACTACACCCGCGCAGCCTACTGTAATGTTTTACAAGTTATTCTCGCTTGCAGGTATACTCTGCACCCTATCCTCAGCTGTTTATGCCGGCAACGGTCATAATGGTAAGTCTTCGGCTAAAGTAAAAACAACAAAAGCTGCACGCACCGCCCTGGCTCCTGTAGTAGATGGAGTACTGGAACCCGAAGTATGGCAAAACGTGACGCCGGCTACCAACTTTATAAATTACGACCCGCATAACGGCAAACCCTCTTCTCAGAAAACAGAGGTGTTTATGCTGTATGACAACGATGCCATTTACATAGGTGCACAACTCTACGATACC
This sequence comes from uncultured Pontibacter sp., assembly GCF_947492645.1. GTDB lineage: Bacteria > Bacteroidota > Bacteroidia > Cytophagales > Hymenobacteraceae > Pontibacter. The sequence goes on from NZ_CANLMZ010000003.1 coordinate 166,055, forward strand.
GCCCCCGATTCTATACTTACCCAACTTGGCGAACGCGACTCTGGCGAGAATAACGCGGATATGTTTGGTGTGTACCTGGATACATACAACGATAAGCAGAATGCCTTTGCATTTCTGGTGTCGGCGGCAGGCGTGCAAACAGATATAAAGATATCGCAGGGTAGCGAAGACCGTTACTGGGACGCGGTGTGGGCAAGCAGCGTAAAGCGCAACGAACAAGGCTGGACAGTAGAGGTAAAAATACCTTACGGTGCCCTCCGCTTCCCGAAAGCACAAGTACAAACCTGGGGCGTAAACTACATGCGCATTATCCGCCGTACCCGCGAAAAATCATACTGGAACCACGTGGACAATGCCGTTTCAGGTTTTGTGAACCAAGGGGGGCGCGCCATTGGCATCGAAAGTATAGAATCGCCGGTCAGGTTGCAGTTTACACCCTACGTATCTGGGTATGTAAACCATTTCCCGTCTGATGTGGCAGGCAAAAGCAACTACAGCTACTCCGTTAATGGTGGCATGGACGTAAAGTATGGCATAAACGATGCCTTTACATTAGATGTAACCCTAATCCCTGACTTCGGCCAGACACAATCAGACAACCAGGTGCTGAACCTTTCGCCGTTTGAGGTAAAATTTAACGAGAACCGGCAGTTTTTTACCGAGGGTACAGAGCTGTTTAACAAAGCAGGCTTATTTTACTCTCGCCGCATAGGTGGCACGCCCATCTTATACAACCAAGCCAGAAGCTATTTAATTGATGGCGAAACGCTGGAAGAAAACCCGGGCACAAGCAGCCTGGTTAACGCGGCAAAGGTATCTGGCAGAACCCGCAAAGGATTGGGTATTGGTCTTTTTAATGCGATTACCCGCAATATGTTCGCAAAAGCCAAAAACGAAAGCGGCGAGACAAGAGAGATATTAACCGACCCGTTAACAAACTACAGCGTTTTTGTGCTGGACCAGACGTTGCGCAACAACTCCTTCGTAACCTTTACCAATACCAACGTAACCCGCTCCAAAGGTTTTTACGATGCCAACGTATCAAGTATAAAACTGCGCTTTGCTGATAAGTCCAACACTTACGCAGTAAGTGCAGGCAGTAACCTAAGCCAACTGTTCGGGAAGTATGATGGAGAAGATGTCACCCTGGGCCACCAGTACAACATAAATCTGGCAAAGATAAGCGGCAACTTTCTGTACAGCCTGAACCACAGCGTAGAGTCTGATACCTACGACATAAACGACTTGGGTTACCTGCAAAACAACAACGAGGTAGCCACATCGGCACAGGTAAACTACAACTTTTACCAGCCTGTCTGGAAATTCCTGACCTGGAGCAACCGCCTGAGCGTAAACCACAACATGCTGTATGCACCACGCAAGTTCACTAACTGGAGCTTTGGAGGCAGCCACTCGGTAAAGTTCCGCAGCTTTACCAGCGCCTATTTTAACTGGACTGTAAGGCCGGGCAATGCCTACGATTACTTTGAGGCACGTGCTTTTCCGGCGGTTTACATCAGGCCTGCTGCTACAGAGGCTAACATAGGCATCTCCACAGATTACCGTAAGCGCCTGGCCCTGGATGCATCGTTGGGCCATTGGGAGTCGGGTAAGTATAACCAAAGCGACTGGTGGGGAAGTTTTAGCCCACGCTTTAGAGTAAACGATAAGCTGCTCCTGATAAACGGTAACGACTACAGTATTAACAGGCATAGCATTGGGTATGTAAGAGACCCGGAAATGAAGAGCCCTCAAACATTCTTTGCAGACCGCGACCTCAAAACGCTTACGACAACACTTTCTGGTGCCTACATCTTTAACGAGCGCACGGGCCTTACGCTGAACATGCGTCACTATTGGTCCAGGGCAGAGAATAACTGGTTTTACTACCTGCAGGATAATGGCAAACTGCTGCACATTACCGCTGAGCAGGACCCTGAACAGTCGCGATTCAGGGATATTAATATAAATTACTTTAACATCGATTTAGTGTACAGCTGGCGCTTTGCACCTGGCAGTGAATTACGCGTAGTCTGGAAAAACGCGATACAGGATAACAGAGATAAAGTAAGCTCGCAGTACTTCGATAACCTGTCGCGCACCATGCAGGCACCGCAGAATAATAATTTTTCGGTAAAGCTTTTATACTTTATAGACTATATAGCCTTAAAAAACGTACTTTCTGCATAACCCAAAAAAATGCAGAAAGTTAGAAGCGCACTTATTGCCGGAGCCAGCGGTTTAGTTGGCGGTCATTGCCTGGAGTTGTTGCTCCAGGGCGACAGATACAGCCAGGTAATATCGGTAGGTCGCCGTGACCTGCCCCTGATACACCCCAAGCTAGAGCAAAAGAAGGTAGATTTTAATAAGTTGCAAAGCTATGCAGCCGACCTGGATGTAGATGATGTATTCTGTTGCCTGGGCACGACCATTAAAAAGGCCGGATCTAAAGAAGCGTTTTACAAAGTAGACCACACATACGTAGTAGAGCTAGCCAAGCTTACAGCGCGTAAAGGTGCCGCTCAGTTTGTGGTGGTTTCGGCTATGGGCGCTGATGCGGGTTCTATGGTTTTCTACAATAAAGTAAAAGGCGAGATGGAGCGCGATGTACAGCAGCAGGGCTTTGGTGCTGTGCACATTGTAAGGCCTTCGTTGCTTTTAGGCGAACGCGACGAGCACCGCACCGGCGAGGCATTTGCAGCTAAAGTAATGAAACCGCTGAGCAGCCTGATGGTAGGGCCATTAAAAAAGTATAAACCCATAGAAGCCGAAACAGTAGCCCGTGCCATGGTGTATGTTGCTTCGCAGCAGCAGCAGGGCGTTCATATTTACCCATCAGATGAAATTGCCGCTTTAGGTACTAAACTGTAGCCTGAGCTATGCCGTAAGTTGCATGCATATACTATAAATTTATGCAGTCACAACACTTACATCACATATTCCCGAAAGCATCTCAATACGACCCGGAATGGGTACGCAAGCACTCTATGGGCGAGAACGTGCTTTTTAACCTCGAAAGCCTTACTAAATCACTTAATCTGAAGCCAGGCATGCGCATACTTGACTTGGGTTGCGGCAAGGCCATCAGCTCTATTTTTTTGGCAAAAGAGTTTGGGGTTAAAGTATGGGCCGTAGACGAAGCCATATCGGCCAGCGATAATTACCAGCGCATAAAAGACGAAGGCTGCGAAGACCATGTAATACCCATAGAGGCAGATGCCCGCGCATTGCCCTTTGCCGAAGAGTACTTTGATGTAGTGATTGTAGTAGACTCCTACACATACTTTGGCACCGACGAGAAGTACCTGCCCTACATTGCCCGCTTTATAAAACCCGGCGGCTACATTGCCATTGTAGATGTATGCTTTACCAAAGAGATAGACACCCTGGATCAAGTGCCCGATTTCCTGCGCGACGATTACCAGAACTACTGGTACTTTGTGCACACCATAGAGTGGTGGAAGAGGCTATGGGAAAAAACAGGTTTAGTGGAGGTAAAAGCTGCAAAGCTGCTAAACGAAGCGGAACTGGTGCGCCAGCAATATATCAAAGATTTTGAGGCTGCCGAGGAAGAAGACCCCTTTGCCAAAGCGCTGGAACGTGACAAACAGAACTTTATATCTTTCTTTAAATTGATTGGGCAACGCACTAAAAAAACCGTTTACCTGCAGGATTATAAAGTGGAGAGTAAAAATCAGGAATCCTAGCACAATAATAATGTACAAGTACGTTAGAAGTAGTAATTTTGCCTGAGCTAAAGCCTTTATTTAGGCGCAGGCAAATGCTAATCTTTCAATATTTTTATAGTTAAATGAAAAATCTATTACGTATTACGTTTGCATTGGCAATTGTACTTTGTGTTTCGGTTGCGGCACAGGCACAAAGCGGTTACAGCACGGGTATTGGTTTAAGAGGCGGTGTAGCGTCTGGCCTTACCATCAAACACTTTATCAAAAGCGATGCTGCCATAGAAGGTATCATTAGCACCAACTTCAGGCACAGGGGTGCAGTTATTACAGTACTCTACGAAAAACACGCACAGGCTTTTAATGCACGCGGCCTGCAATGGTATTATGGTATCGGGGGGCACATTGGTTTCCACGAAGGGCACCATTACTACGACCGCGGCCACAAACACTACCACGACGATAATGTAGTAGCCTTAGGTATAGACGGTGTGCTGGGACTGGAGTATTACATCCGTGATATTCCGTTTACAATTGGCGCAGACATAAAGCCATACATTAACATACCAAGCGGCGGCGGCTACTGGGATAGTGCCCTGCATGTGCGTTATGTGTTTTAATTGATTTCAACAATCAGAGTATAAACAAAGAGGCCTTGCTAACTTATTAGCAAGGCCTCTTTGTTTATACTCTGATTGTTGTTTTGTAATGCACCTTCTAATGCGTGATAAAGTATATGATCTCGCCTACGCTGGTACCAAATCTAAAAATAAAGTAAGCGGATAATAGTATAAGCCCACTTCTGAGATACCAACTGCTCTTCCCCGGAAGACATTCCTTCTTGATGTTCATTGCTGCTAATGTGTTATATTATACACAAACTCGCCTACAGCCTCGCCGGCAAAGTACATAAAAAAGACAAGTATAACAGCTACCACCACAGGACGGTGCAATTTACTTTCCTTGCCAGTACAATGTTTTATGAGCTTCATAAGCGACAGATTTATACGTGGTGTAAAAGCTTAATGTGTAAGGTTGTATATAAGCCTTCCTACCGACTCTCCTACCATCAACCCTGCGCAGAACAAAACAACAACTACAGCAATAAGAACAGGTAAAGAGTACCTGGTTTTCGTAATGCTACAGTTATTAAAGAAATTCATCATAAGGATTGGGTTTAGCGCTTTAGCCGGCTATTCTACTCACAACAAACCTAGCTTTTAAACTAAAGTATAATTTAAATATAAGGATATTGCTTTAAAGATAAAAGGCGAAGGCCATCATCTTTAGTAGCCTTCGCCTTTTATACTTGCCACATTTAGGCCTATTTAATAAGCTATATGAAGCAATGCGTCGCCCTGGTTAACCACAGGCATGTTATTTAAACCCACAATGTAGCCAGATGCAGGCGCATTCAGCCTAACCTCCATCTCACCGTATGGGTCGGTTATGCTTCCTATCACCTGGTTCTTTTTTACATACTCCCCTATGTTGATAGAAGTACGCCACAAACCAGCATTTTTTGCGCGCAACCAAATATCTTTCATGCAAACCATACTTGGCTCTGTAGGCTCTGTGTGGTTTGCCATCATACCGAGGTGGTGCAGCACACGGCAGGTACCTTCTATCCCTATCTTAATGCCTTTTTCATCAAACCGGAGGCTCTCGCCTGTTTCGTACACCAGAATAGATTTGCCAAGTTTGCCAGCTTCTTTGCGTAGCGATCCCTGGCGATAAGGAGCATTCATGATAAAAGGTGCAGCAAAAGCCTTAGCCAACTCTTCATTCTTATAGTCGCTTAGCACGCAACGTATCTGTGGGTAATTGGCACGGCTCGAGCCCCCTGTATGGAAGTCGAGGCCGTAGTCTACGTAAGGCATCACCTCCTTCATAAAGCGGTGGGCAACGCGGCTGGCAAGCGACCCGTCGCGGTTACCCGGAAAGCTGCGGTTAACATCTTTGCCATCCGGCACCTCCCTGGAAAAGTTCAGGAAGCCATAGATGTTAAGTATAGGCACCGCAATGATGGTTCCTTTTAGCGGATACAGCATCTTTTTAGACAGCATCCTGCGGATAATCTCAGTACCGTTTACTTCATCGCCGTGCATGCCAGCCATCAGCAATACTACCGGGCCATCGTTTACAGACCGAAAAACATAAACAGGTATCTCGATTACCGTACCGCTGGGCAATTTACTTATCACCAGCTTTGTCAGTACCTTCTCGCCCCGGTCTATGCTTTTGCCGTTAATAACTATCGTTTCGGGCATGCTATTCCTGTACTTTCGTTTTAGGCTTTTTCTTTGCCAGTTCTTCCACGTACTCTATTATTTTGGTGGCGATGTCTTTTTGGGTGGCACGCTCTATCCCCTCCAGCCCCGGCGACGAGTTTACCTCAAGTATAAGGGGCCCGCGCTTAGATTGTAGCATATCTACACCAGCTATACCTAAACCCAAGGACTTAGCAGCCAGCAAAGCAGCGGCTTTTTCCTGGCGGGTAAGTTTTATCAAAGATGCATTACCGCCACGGTGCAGGTTAGAACGGAACTCGCCCTCTTTTCCCTGTCGTTTCATAGCGCCTACTACCTCGCCGTTTACTATAAATGCGCGGATGTCGGCACCACCAGCCTCTGCAATAAACTCCTGCACAATTATACGTGCCTTCAGGTTATGGAATGCCTCGATTACTGACTCAGCTGCCTTCCTGGTCTCGGCCAGTACTACGCCCAGTCCTTGTGTGCCTTCCAGCAGCTTAATTACCAGGGGGGCGCCACCTACTTCTTTTACCAGCTCGGATGTGTTTTTAGAGTAGTTGGTGAAAGCTGTTTTGGGCATGCCTAAACCGGCACGCGACAGTATCTGGAGGCTGCGCAGTTTATCGCGCGAGCGCACAATAGCCTGAGAGTCTACGGCGCTTTTTACTTTCATCATCCCAAACTGGCGCACTACTGCTGTACCGTAAAATGTTACCGAGGCTCCAATACGTGGAATCACAACATCTATACCTGTGAGGCGCTCTCCTTTGTACAATATGTGCGGGTCGCCCTGCTCTATTACAAGGTCGCAGCGCAAGTGGTCTAATACAATGGCTTGGTGCCCCCGCTGCTCGGCTGCCTCCACCAGGCGGCGGGTAGAGTATAGCTTTGGGTTACGGGAGAGAATGGCTATTTTCATAAATTATTTATTTCTGCTTTTGCTTGAGTTTATACTTTTGTGCAAGGTTTTTACGGGAAACATCGACAATAAACCGCCCTTTTAATAATTTTCTTCCGATAAGCACCGGGTATTTCATGTCGCTTCTGTCAGAGAGCGAAAATTCGGCTTCAACGGTTTCATCAAACAACCTGATCTTGGTTTTTATAACGTAACGCTCCTGCCTCTCTCCTATAGAGCTTTTTATTTCGCGCAGATCATACTCGGCAAACCACAACTTTTTATGGTTATACTGTGGATGAGAAGGGTCCAGCAAATCCAGGCATATCACTTTTGTGCCGTCAGGGCGGATTTCTTCGTGTATGTCGGAGCAATGGATAGCCGAGGTAAAAGCACCGGTATCCACCTTGGCTTCTATCTCATCAATATCCAGATCCGGAAACGACACGAGCTCCCGCCTTCCTATCACTTTTTTTTCAGCTTTATGCTTTTCTTTTTTTTCCTCTTTCATCAAAGGCAAATTTAGAAGTATGATTCACGAATGCTGTACTATAGCTGAGAAATTATAGCTGAGAAATTTCAGAATAAAAGTGTAACCTGAAATCGTCAGCTATACCCTTTGTGCAGCAACCATAATTACTTACTGTAGCTGATCCTGTAAATAGCATTGTTTTTATCATCGGATACAAGCAGGGCGCCATCAGGCATCACCAGCACATCTACAGGGCGCCCCCAGTCATCCTGGCCTTCTAACCATCCTTCGGCAAATGGCTCGTAAGAAGTGGCATTGCCATTGCCATCAAGGGTAACCTGCATTAACCTGTAACCTGATTTTTCGGAGCGGTTCCAGGAGCCGTGCTCTGCTATGATGATGCGGTTTTTATACTCTGCCGGAAACATGTTGCCTGTGTAAAACTTTAAGCCCAGCGAAGCCACGTGCGCGCCAAGCTTTTGCACCGGCTTTACAAAATCGTTGCAGTTGCGCTTTTTGCCAAACTCAGGGTCTGATATCTCGCCGGCGTGGCAGTAAGGATAACCAAAGTGCTGTCCTTTTTGCGTGGCGCGGTTCAACTCATCCGGGGGAGTGTTATCGCCCAGCATGTCGCGGCCATTGTCGGTAAAGTATAAGTTTTTGGTTTGCGGGTGCCAGGTAAAGCCTACGGTATTGCGCACTCCGTGCGCGTACACTTCCAGTCCAGAGCCATCGGCGTTCATGCGGGCAATGCTGGCATAAATTGGCTTGTCTGTGTTTTCGCAGATATTGCAGGGCGCACCTACCGGCACATACAATTTGTTATCAGGGCCGAAGGCAATATATTTCCAGCCATGGTGCGCATCAGTCGGAAATTTATCGTTCACCACTTCATACTTTGGCTTGTTGCGGTAGGTCTGTTCTATGTTTGGATACTTAAGTACGCGGCTAATTTCTGCCACATACAGGTCTCCGTTATGTACAGCTACACCATTCGGGCTGTTTAAGCCGGCGGCTACCTCCACTACTTCTTCTGCTTTGCCATCTTTGTTTTCATCAATTATGGCAAAAACTTTATCGTTGCTGCGCGTGCCCACGAAAAGTATACCCGAGGGGCTTAATGCCATAGATCGGGCATTTTCTACATTTCTGGCATAGTATTCAATCTTAAATCCGGCAGGCAAACTTATTTTAGAAAGGCTGGCATCTTCAGGTTCCGGATTATCGGCGCTGGCGGCTGCATCCTGTTCTACAGCTTCTGTATCGGCAGATGCGTTTTCGCCGGCCGACGAGTTGTCGGAGGAGCAGCTGGTGGCAAATGTAGCGAAGGTGAAGCAACTTAAAAGCAGCACTAGTGGTTTTTTCATGGTCTATCGTGTTAGATTATAAACAGGTATAAGTATAAATCAGGTTTTAGGTTAATTATTGAAAGTATAAATATAGCCCAAAGGCAAAGCTAATTTGATTTGCGCTTTCGGTGCAGCAGGTCGGCTACATCACTCAGCAAATTTGAGTGACCGGCTTTTAACACCACCAGCTCTCCCTGGTCCAGGGCATTAACAAATACGCCTACACGCTTTGGAGAGATGATCTGGTCATACTCCCCCAGGAACATCGTAACCGGTACTTTATTTATATTCAGCAGCTTTACAATTTGCCTGATGTCGAAGTTAAGTTCTCTGAAGCCAACCCAGCTGCGGTACACGCGCAGGCGCTTTGCTGTGCTGTCCATTTGGTAGTGTGCAAACCGAATCAGGCTTTTGTGCACCATGTTATACTTATCCAGCATCCGCAGCAGGCCAAAAAAGATGTCTGGTTTTACTACGGTGCGCTTAAACAGCTGCTGCAGCCACCCTGGGTAAGTGGCTATGTTATACCAAAAGCTGGTCTTGATACCGTCAGGCGCAATCAGGAAAAGCTCCTCTATACGCTCTGGCATCGTTTCTACTAAAGTAAGCGCAAACTTGCCTCCCATGCTAAAGCCCATCAGCGAAAAGCGCTCAACTTTATACTTATCCAGAAAATGAAGTATAAAATCCTTTAACAGGGGCTTTGTAAGCGGCAGGTCATTTTTATGTAAGGTGCTGCTCCCATGAAAAAACAAGTCGAAGGCATAGATTGTGTAATCGCTGCCAAGCGCACGCTCCATACTTTGGTAATAACTACTGCTTTGCCCATACCCATGGAAAGCCAGCAATACCCGAGTGCCATGCCCAATTACCCGGTAATGAAGCTTAGATCTGTCTTGAAGTATAAAGGGCATCTTAAAATCGGAAGTTTAGGAGTTAAGAAGTTAGAGGGTTTTACTGCGTAAGGACACTAAAAGATGCTGGAGCTGAAAAGTAAGACATGAAGTAAACTTAAAAGGCCTTGCACGTAATTTACTTACCTCCGTCACCCAAACGTTATAACTTCGAAACTCCCCCGGACACAATAAACTTCATCACCTCGCTGCTTGGCACATCCAGGAACGTAACGTTGCGGAGGGGCACCAGAAAAAGCTCACCTGAAAAGTTGTAAGAGTGCGGAAAGTATACGGCTACTTTATCTTCACATTCAATGCTGATGATGGTATCCTGCGTAACAAATCCCAGTTTATGGTTATCCGCATCTTCCGACATCTTCACCATCACCGGCTTATTAAACTTCTGGTTATCGCCGACAAAAGCATTGAACAAGTCTTTTATACTTGAGTAAATAATACTCACTAACGGTACTTTGTGGAACAGCTTTTCTGTGATGACAAAAAACGGCTTTACCAACAGCGAAGAGCCTATAAACCCGACAAGGGTAAGCAATATCACCATCAGCAAAATGCCCAGCCCTGGTATGCCCAAGTCAAAGAGCCCGTCCAGCCAGTCTATTATGGCTACAACTATCCAAACGGTAAGGGTAAAAGGGGCAATGATCAAAAGCCCGTTAAGGAAATATCGGAATAAACGTCTCATGTATTATTTGTCGCAAAAAAAAGGCTTTGCCGAAGCAAAGCCTAAATTAGCAAAAATGCTTTATAGTATAAATGCTATGTTTTATGCCTCAGCCAGGCTTAAGCTCTCAATATAAGTCGCAACCTGCTGCATTAGCCACATTGGCGTAGAGGTTGCTCCGCAAATACCTACACTCTGCGCACTTGCAAACCACTCGGGCTGCAACTCCTGCTCATTTTCTACAAAGTAGCTGTTAGGGTTGTGGTTTTTGCATACGCTGTAAAGCGCTTTTCCGTTCGAGCTTTTCTTGCCGCTTACAAAAACCAGCACATCATGCTCCGTAGAGAACTTTGCCAGCTGCGGCTCACGGTTTGATACCTGGCGGCAAATGCTGTCGTTGGCATTAAAAGCCGGCTGGGTGCTATCTTCGTTGGCCTGCTTTATACGCTGCTCTATCAGTTCTTTAATATGGTAAAAGCCTTTGGTGCTCTTGGTGGTTTGGCTAAACAACGTAACCGGGCGTGTAAAGTCTATTTTATCCAGGTCTTCTTCTGTGGTCACGATAATGGCCTCATCGCCTGTCTGGCCGGCTAACCCAATCACCTCGGCGTGGCCCACCTGGCCGTAAATCACGATCTGGCTGGCTTCGCTCAGGCCGCTGTCGTAAGCATGCTTTACACGGTTTTGCAGCTTAAGCACAACCGGGCAGGAGGCATCTATCAATTCAATGTTATTTTCTAATGCCAGCTTATATGTTTCTGGTGGTTCGCCGTGCGCTCTTATCAGTACTTTGCAGTCGCGCAGCTCTTTTAGTTGCTCGCGGTCTATTATGCGCAAACCCTTTTGGTAAAGGCGCTGCACCTCCATGCTGTTATGCACAATATCGCCTAAGCAGTAAAGCTCTTCACAATTCTCCATTTCATCCTCAGCCATCTGTATCGCGAATTCCACGCCAAAGCAGTAGCCTGAGTTTTTATCGATGGTTACTTTCATAATCTTACGCTCTTAAGCCTGATTTACAGTTCTCTCTTCGTTTATCAAAGCAGATGTTACCCTCTCCAAAACAAAATCAACCTGCTCATCTATTGTCATGTGCGAGGTATCGAGTAAGGCAGCATCTTCGGCACGGCGTAACGGGCTTTCGGCTCTCGTAGAGTCTATGTGGTCGCGCTTCTGCAGGTTTGCCTTAATATCGTCTAAGTTAACCAACTGCTTCTTCTCCAACAACTCTACCTGCCGGCGCTTGGCGCGTGTGTCTACGTCTGCAGTCATAAAAATCTTCACCTCTGCATCCGGAAAAACTGCCGTACCAATGTCTCGCCCATCCATTACCACACCGCGTTTCCTGCCCATCTTCTGCTGCTGTGCCACCATGGCGCGGCGCACATCTGCCACTACGCTTACCTCGCTTACCTGGTTAGAGATGTACATCTTGCGTATCTCATCTTCAACATTCAGGCCATTTAAGAAAACCTCGTTCCGCTGCGTTTTGGGGTTGTAATGGAAATCGATCTCGATGTTGTTCAGGGCATCTTTGATCTCCTTTGGGTTGGTAAGCGATATATGATGATCGAGGAAGTATAACGTAACCGCACGGTACATGGCACCGGTATCAATGTAGGCATAGCCAAGTGCTGCTGCCACTAATTTTGCCGTGGTACTTTTACCGCATGAGGAATAGCCGTCAAGTGCGATTACGATCTTCTTCATAAGAGAAAAATAAAAGGGAATTTAGTTTGAGTCGCAAGGGCAAGGTTGGTTACCGCGCTTGCTCTTTTTCTGGTACTTAGCCGTTTTTTTCTGCTGAGGCGTTTTATTAGAGCACCCTGCCAGCGAGCCTGTGGCCAGGAAGCCTGCTAGAACCAAATATGAAATATACTTTCTCAAAACGACTGAATTTAATGCAAATATAAAGTAATTTACCGTTTTAAGCCTTACGGCAAGGCAATTAATCGTAACAAAAACCTAGCACCATGCACGCAGACTTCTCTGTTTCCGGACATATCATAGACATACAACAACAAGATATTTACGCCGGCACTATTCATGTGTCAAACGGCCGCATTTCTAAAATAGTTCGTGAGGCCACAGCAGCAGGCAATTATATTTTACCGGGCTTTGTAGATGCCCACGTGCACGTAGAAAGCTCTATGCTGGTGCCCTGTGAGTTTGCCCGGCTGGCTGTTCCGCATGGTACGGTTGCTACTGTTTCAGATCCACACGAGATCGGAAACGTACTTGGCCTGGAGGGTGTGGAGTACATGATCGAGAATGGAAACAAGGTGCCGTTTAAGTTTTACTTTGGTGCGCCGTCCTGCGTACCTGCCACTCCTTTCGAGACTGCCGGCGCAGAAATAACGGCCGCTAATATAGAGAAATTGTTTCAGCGCGACGAGGTAAAGTACCTGGCAGAGATGATGAACTGGCCAGGCGTATTAAACAGAGATTCGGACGTGATGGAGAAGATAGCGCTGGCGCAGAAGTATAACAAAGCCGTTGACGGACACGCACCGGGGTTGCGAGGCGAGCAGGCAGCAGCTTATGCAGCAGCCGGCATCACCACCGACCACGAATGCTTTACCGCCGAAGAGGCTTTGGATAAATTAGCTGTTGGCATGAAGATCCTCATCAGAGAAGGTAGCGCCGCTAAAAACTTCGAAGCCCTTATCCCGCTGTTGCCTGAGCACTATCAAAACATCATGTTCTGCTCCGACGACAAGCACCCCGACAACCTGGTAGAAGGCCATGTCAACTTGCTGGTAAAGCGTGCATTGGCAAAGGGCAACGACCTGTTTCATGTGTTACAGGCAGCCTGTGTAAACCCGGTGCAGCACTATAAACTGGATGTAGGCCTGCTGCGCGAAGGCGATCCTGCCGATTTTATACTTATCGATAACCCTGAAGAATTTAACGTACAGGCTACTTACATTAACGGGCAGCTGGTGGCAGAGCAGGGCAAATCTAAAATCGAGTTTACGCCAAGCGAAGAGATCAACAACTTTGACACCGACGAAAAGGCTGCAGAGCAGTTTAAAATACCGGCCGCCAATGCAACTAAAATACGTGTGATAGAAGCATACGACGGCCAACTGATTACAAAGGAAGTATGGGCAGACGCTAAGATCGAAAATGGTTTTATCGAAGGAGATGTAGCGAATGATGTGCTGAAACTGGCTGTGGTAAACCGCTACGAAAACACTATCCCGGCTGTGGCCTTCATAAAAAACGTAGGGCTAAAAGAAGGCGCCATTGCCTCTTCTGTAGGTCACGATTCGCATAACATTATAGCTGTAGGCGTAGATGATGAAAGTATAGCCAGAGCCGTTAACCTGATTATACAGGCAAAAGGTGGTGTGGCAGCCGTGGGCCTGGGCAAAGAAGAACTGTTACCCTTACCGGTGGCGGGCATCATGTCGGCGCAGGACGGGTATAAAGTAGCGGAAGCTTACTCGGCTATTGATAAAATGAGCAAGGCAATGGGCAGCAAACTGGAGTCTCCTTTCATGACTTTATCATTTATGGCGCTGTTGGTAATCCCATCGCTTAAGCTGAGCGATAAAGGTTTATTTAACGGAGACGTGTTTCAGTTCGTACCAGTAGCAGAGTAATCTTATAACGCAGCAATGTATAAATTTAGTTAGCCCACACAGGGCTGCAGCAAATGGAGGAGCTTATCCTTTTTCTGGTTGGCGTTTTGGTTAGCGCCTTTGGTACAGTCATCGGGTTTGGTGGGGGTGTGTTTATGGTGCCCATTCTTATCATCTTCTTTGGCTATAACATCGAAATAGCAATTGGCTCTACCATGGCTGCACTTGTTCCGGCTTCTGTAATAGCCTCTGTTTTTAACCTCCGCGACAGAAGTATAGACTATGTGGTAGGCACACTCATACAGTTGCCTGCGGTCGTGGGTACTGTGTTAGGAGCGTTTATGGTGGCGTTTATGCCGGTGTTGAAGCTACAGTTTGTTTTTGCGCTGTTTGTTGTTGCCATCGGAGCCACCATGTTTGCCCCAAAAAAGAAAAAGGCAAGGTCTAAGCGCTCAGGGGTGATGTACCGCATGCGCAGGGTGCCTACTTCTTTTATTCGTAAGAACAAGGCAAAGCACCTGGCTTACAGGCTTAATGCAGGTTTGGTATCAACTTTCGGGTTTGTATCGGGTGTTATGGCCGGGCTTTTTGGCATTGGGGGTGGCTTTGTGCAAACGCCTGCCATGATCAAGCTTTTCCGGATACCGCCGCAAATTGCCACCTCTACCTCCTTATTTATACTTGTAATCACCAGCTTTACAGGGTTTATAAGCCACTTCTTACTAGGTAACGTCATGTGGAGCCGTAGCCTGCCTTTAGTAGCTGCCTTTGCTTTGGGCGCCTTGGGAGGTAACTTACTTAAAAAGCGCAGCGGACCTCAAGGGCTTAAAATGGAGAAACTTATCGGCATTGGGCTTTTCCTGGCGGGTTTCGGCGTTCTCATGAACCTGGCTATCAAATCCAAATTCGGCTTTTCCTTTTAGTTTATACTTTAAAGCACAGGTGGCGCGTATCACTCATGTTAAGGTACGGCTATACTACTAGCCATTAAAAGCAAAAGCCAACTGCGCTGGCAGTTGGCTTTTGCTTTTAATGCTTCTTACAGCTTATTCCTTAAAGTGCTTATCCAAAAGCTCTTTAACTTTATCTATGTTTAAAGGCTTTATAAGATACTCTGCCGCATAGCTTCTGGCGGTTTCCGTATCCTGCGGATGCGTAGAGCTGGTTAGTACAGCCATCACGATTCCATCCTTAAACTCATCGTTCAAGCGATCATACAAGTCCAGCATCTCAAACCCATCCATTACAGGCATATTGATATCCAGCAGGATCAACTGTGGCTTAAAGTAATCTTTGTTGCTTGGGTCGTAGTTATTGTTGCTGATGTTATACAGGTAATCGAATGCCTGCTTCCCATTCACGAAAGTGCGTATCTTATCTGTTACCTCCAGCCTTTCAAGCAAGCGGCGGTTCAGGAAATTAGTAGTTTCGTCATCATCGATGAGCAATACTCCTGATAACTTTTTCATGGCGGGTGTTTTCACTAAGGGCTTTACTTTGCAAGCGCAACTTACAAGGGGTTGCTACACAAAGCTAAATTCATTATGTAAGTATAGCAAATCTACGCATTATACTCAATAAGCAGTATCAGATAGCTACAAAAATACTGAGCGCAACAAGCCAAGGCTCCCAAGGAGGGGCCTCTTCTTGTTGCGCCAGAAAACTTAATCGATGTACCCTTGGGCGCGCATCCACTCATCATTGTAGATTTTGCCCAGGTAGCGTGTGCCGTGGTCTGGCAACAGCACTACAACCACATCATTTTCAGTCAGGTTATTATCGCGGATGTACTCAAGTGCACCGTAAACTGCCGTGCCGCAAGACCAACCAACAAAAAGACCTTCCTCTTTCGCTAATCTTCTTGTCATCACAGCGCCATCTTTATCAGTTACTTTTATAAACTGATCAATCACATCAAAATCAACGTTTTTCGGAAGTATGTCTTCACCGATGCCTTCTGTGGCATAAGAGTAAATTTCGTTCTCGTCAAAAATACCCGTCTCTTTATACTTCTTAAAAACAGAGCCATAAGTATCAATACCGATTGTCTGTACTGCCGGGTTCTTTTCCTTCAGGTACCTGGAGATGCCTGTAACCGTACCACCTGTTCCAACACCAGTAATAAAGTGTGTTACTTTACCATCTGTCTGCTCCCATATCTCAGGGCCTGTGCTCTCGTAGTGGGCAGCCCAGTTAGACATGTTATCGTACTGGTTCGGATAAAAAGAATTTGGAATCTCCTCGTTCAGGCGCTTTGCAACAGAGTAGTATGAGTCCGGATGATCTGGGGAAACATTGGTAGGGCAAACCCTTACCTCGGCACCTACGGCACGCAGAATGTCCATTTTCTCTTTGCTCTGCTTATCGGCCAGGGTGAAAATGCATTTATAACCTTTCGCGATGGCAGCAAGTGCAAGACCCATACCTGTGTTGCCTGATGTACCTTCGATAATGGTGCCGCCCGGCTTTAGAATACCCGCTTTCTCCGCATCTTCTATCATCTTGATAGCCATACGGTCTTTAACTGAGTTTCCAGGGTTAAGGTATTCTACCTTGGCCAGTACCGTAGCCTTTATGCCTTCCGTAACGTTATTTAACTTAACTAAGGGTGTGTTACCGATTGCCTCGGTAATATGATTCAGATATTTCATCTAAGACAATTTAAATTTTGGTGCAAAGGTAAGAAATTAAAATAAATGGAATAATACATAGCATTTAGGCTATACTTAAGCGCAATTTTAAAACTGGTGCGGTTTAGCTAAACCTAAGAATATTGTTCCACATGGCACTATAAGGCTTTTACAGATCATGCCTACAGGTGCCTTGGCTAAACAACAGCAGTATAGGCACATCTTGTTCCGGCTTAAAGCATTGTATGTTCCTATATTAGCCTTAACTATTTTTTGTAAGCGCCATAAAAAAGCCTATTTTTGCACATCCTTATAGTTCGACTTGTTTATACAAACTAAAAAAGATACACATGAGTGTTTTAGTAAATAAAGATTCGAAAGTAATCGTACAGGGCTTCACAGGCTCTGAAGGTTCTTTTCACGCTTCTCAGATGATTGAGTATGGCACCAACGTAGTAGGCGGTGTAACTCCGGGCAAAGGTGGCAACAACCACTTGGACCTTCCTGTTTTCAATACAGTAGAAGATGCTGTAAAGAGAACCGGCGCTGATGTATCTATCATTTTTGTTCCGCCTGCTTTTGCCGCAGACGCCATTATGGAAGCCGCTGATGCTGGCATAAAAGTAATTGTTGCTATTACAGAGGGTATTCCTGTGAAGGATATGGTAATGGCTAAAAATTACCTGAAAGGCAAAGACGTAACACTTATTGGCCCTAACTGCCCGGGTGTTATCACGCCAGGCGAGGCTAAAGTTGGTATTATGCCAGGTTTCGTGTTCAAGTCAGGCCGTATCGGTATCGTATCTAAATCTGGTACATTAACTTACGAAGCTGCCGACCAGATCGTGAAAGCAGGCTTAGGTATTTCTACAGCTATCGGTATCGGTGGTGACCCGATTATCGGAACGCCTACTAAAGACGCTGTGCAGTTATTGATGGAAGACCCTGAGACTGATGCGATTGTAATGATCGGTGAGATTGGTGGTAACTACGAGGCTATGGCTTCTAAGTACATTCAGGAAACTGGCAACAAGAAGCCGGTTGTAGGTTTCATCGCTGGCCAAACTGCTCCGGCTGGTCGTCGTATGGGCCACGCAGGTGCTATTGTTGGCGGTGCTGATGATACTGCTGCTGCTAAAATGGCGATCATGCGTGAGTGTGGCATCAATGTAGTGGAGTCTCCTGCCGAAATCGGTGAGGCGATGGTTAAAGCACTACAGGAAGCAGGCATTTCAGCTTAGTCAAAGCGAAATATACTTCAAAAGTATAAATCATAAAAGAGGCTGTCCGCAAAGGCAGCCTCTTTCTTTTACATCAACTGCGAAAAAAGAAGCATTGCAACGCCTTCATTAAATCTTGCTTACTATCTTATCCATTATTAGTGTGGAACGCGCAGCGGCAGAAACTGAACCCATACATTTCCCCTCCCCTGTTAACTCCTCTACAATCGACTGTATAAAAGGCTGCTGCACATGAACCGGAGGTGGCAGCAAAAATTCCTGTATTCCTTCCGCCGTTTCCAATTGAATAGGATTTTGTAAGGCAAACGTCGGAAAAATTATTCTCCCCTTGCTCCCCACTATCTCAATACTATCCTCTTGCTGCTGCTCTGTAACGCTAAAGCACCACACTCCGCTACCTAAAACGCCGTTATCAAACTTAAATTGAGCCGTAACAAGATCATCAGCAGCATATAAACCAGCCTGGTTTGTTGCCTGTCCGGAAGCATCTGCCAGAGGACCAAGTATAAAATCGAGGATGTCGAATTGGTGCGCCGCAAGGTCATGAAACAAACCTCCTCCCGAGATCTCAGGCTGCACACGCCAGGGTATCTCATGCTTATATAGGTGTGGTTGCAGCGGTTGGTACAGTTTGATGTTCACAAACCGAATGTCTCCGATAAACCTGCTCTGCACCAACTCCTTTACTTTAAGAAATGCCTGCTGCCCCCTTCTGTAGTATGCCACGAACAAAGGTACTCCAGCATCCGAACAGGCCGTAATCATTTGCTGGCATTGCGCATAATTAAGCGCCATAGGCTTTTCTACATACACAGGCTTCCCTGCGGCAGCAACCTGTAAAGTGTAAGCCGCATGCGTATCAGGTGGAGTGGCTATGTAAACCGCATCAACCTCCGGGTCATTTATAAGGTCGGCGGCAGTAGTATACCATCTGGGGACGCCGTGGCGTTGCGCGTAGTCTTTTGCTTTGGCAGCATCGCGTCGCATAACAGCTACTAACTCAGAATGCTTGATCTTGCTGAATGCCGGCCCACTTTTTACTTCTGTAACGTTACCACAACCGATGATTCCCCAGCGTACCTTTTTCATTTTTTTTAATAATAAAGTATAGGCTCTCTTTTAAATCTCAAGAAACAGAAAGGGCAATATCATCAAAATCTTTAAAAGACTTCAATACTATTGCCCTTCATTCTTAAAGGTAAATGCTTTTATACTTTAGCTCAGGAAAGCGTTCAGCATCCAAAGGGTTTTCTCATTCTCATTAATATCTTCGCTTATCAGGCTTACAGTACCTTCGTCTCCGGTTTCTGCTGCCATACTTAAAATCTCACGCTCCAGGCTAAGCAGTAAGGTCAGGTTTTCCTGTGTTGCCCTTACCGTTTCAATATCACCGCTTATATTGCCGGCCTCTGTTATACTTGCAACACGCACATAATCCGAGAAAGTATGAAGTGGCGTTTGCCCGATTGTCAGAATTCTTTCTGCTATCTCATCAATGCGCGTTAAAGCCCCATTGTATAGTTCCTCAAACTTGGCATGCAACTGAAAAAAATGCACCCCTTTGATGTTCCAGTGAAAGCCGCGTAAGTTTTGATAGTATAAATGGTAATTAGCAAGAAGCTCATTTAATTTTTCTGCGATCTCTCTGCTGTCGGCTTTTTGTAGTCCTATTCGGTTTAGTTTATCCATAGTTTAATTTTATTTATCTGTATTCTTAGTACGTCTCAAAAATGCTTATACTTGCCATATAAATCAAATTGATATAATTTATACTATAATTGACAACAGCTATAAACTATATTTGTTTAACAGCCATTATGCTGCAAGTATAGCTTATACTATCTTTCTGAAAAATGACATTAGTACAGTTAGAGTATTTAGTTGCCGTAGATACACACCGCCACTTTGCTACAGCGGCAGAACATTGTTTTGTAACACAGCCGACGTTAAGCATGCAATTGCAAAAGCTGGAAGAAGAGCTGGGGGTGCAGTTATTTGATCGTAGCCGGGTACCTGTAAGACCCACCGAAATAGGCAAAGAAATAATTTTGCAGGCCCGTACCATTATCGCCGAATCAAAAAAGATACAGGAGATTGTGCAAGGCCAGAAGCAGGAACTATCTGGCGAGCTTAAAATAGGCGTTATACCTACGTTGGCCCCCTATCTTATCCCGCTGTTTATTACAGGTTTTCTGCAAAAGCACCCTAACGTGCATGTGGTGGTACAAGAGCTGCTCACAAACGAGATTGTGGAGAAACTAAAGCATGAGCTCCTGGACGTAGGCTTATTGGTTACCCCGCTGGAGGATAAGAGCATAAAGGAGCTCCCCCTTTTCTACGAGGCATTCGTGACCTACATTAACCCAAACCATCCATTAGCCAAACAGAAAAGTATAAAACCAGAGCAACTGGATATGGACGAGTTGTGGGTGCTAAACGAAGGGCATTGCTTCAGAAGCCAAGTACTAAACATCTGCAACAGAGGCGGATCTGGGGCTCAGAACAGCAACCTGGACTATAAAAGCGGGTCACTTGAAACCTTAAAGCGCATCGTAGAAACGCAGCACGGCCTTACTCTTCTCCCTGAACTTTCGGTGTTGGAAATGCCTGAATCGAAACGCGAACTGGTGCACACTTTCCAGGAGCCGCAGCCCTTACGTGAAGTAAGCCTGGTAGTGCATCGCAGCTTTCTGAAAAAGAAACTTATAGCAGCCCTACAGCAGGAAATAGTAGCTGCCCTGCCAGCAGAAATAAGAAACCGTGAAAAAGAACAGGTAGTGTCGGTGCGGTAGTATGTTTCGTCTAAAAACTAACCCTTCCTTGTCTAAGGCGGGGCTAGGGGTGGTTGGACCTGGGACTAAGGGTAGTCCTGTCTTCCAGCATTGCTGCAAATCCTGATAAAAAAACCGCCTGCCACAGAAGTAGCAGGCGGTTTATCCTTAATTTATACTTGGCTTAAAATTACTTCGCGTAGCTAATGGCGCGCATCTCACGGATAACTGTGATCTTGATCTGGCCAGGATACTGCATCTCTTTCTCAATTTTCTGCGAGATATCAAAAGAAATCTGTGCGGCCTTGTCATCCGAAACGTTGTCGGCATCAACCATAACACGTAACTCACGGCCCGCCTGTATAGCGTAACATTGGTTAACGCCTTCAAAAGAGATAGCTGTTTCTTCCAGCTCCTTCAAACGCTTGATGTAAGACTCCATTATCTCACGGCGTGCACCTGGTCTTGAACCAGAAATAGCGTCGCAAGCCTGTACTAATGGAGAGATCATCGCAGTCATTTCTACCTCATCGTGGTGGGCACCAATGGCGTTGCAAACATCCGGATGCTCTTTATACTTTTTGGCAAGCTCCATACCGATGATTGCGTGTGGCAATTCTGGCTCGTCTGGGGTTACTTTACCAATATCATGCAATAAACCGGCGCGTTTTGCGTGCTTCACGTTCAGGCCAAGCTCTGCAGCCATGGTGGCACAAAGGTTAGCAACTTCACGTGAGTGTTGCAGCAGGTTCTGGCCGTAAGATGAACGGAAACGCATACGTCCCACCATCTTAATCAGTTCCGGGTGCAGACCGTGAATCCCCAGGTCAATGGCAGTACGCTCACCAATCTCCACAATCTCCTCTTCAATGTTTTTGCGGGTTTTAGAAACAACCTCCTCAATTCTGGCTGGGTGAATACGGCCATCGGCAACCAGGCGGTGCAGCGACAGACGCGCAATCTCACGGCGAACAGGATCGAAACCAGAAATGATGATGGCTTCTGGCGTATCATCAACAATAATCTCTACACCAGTAGCGGCTTCCAGAGCGCGAATGTTACGGCCTTCACGACCAATGATTTTACCTTTAATATCGTCGCTTTCGATGTTGAATACCGACACGCAGTTTTCTATAGCGTGCTCAGCAGCTGTACGCTGAATAGTCTCGATTACGATCTTTTTAGCTTCTTTGGTAGCGGTAAGCTTGGCTTGTGCTACAATGTCTTTAATATGCGAAGATGCCTGTGTGGTAGCCTCGCTCTTAAGCGCCTCCACCATTTGCTCTCTTGCCTCGGCTGCCGTCAGTCCTGCAATCTTCTCCAGCTGGCTTACAACTTCTTCGTGCTGCTGCTCTACTTCTTCTTTGCGTTTCTTAAGCTGCTCTAGTTGGGCATTAAGGTGTTCCTTCTCTTTGTTCAGTTCGTTTTCTTTGCGTTTGGCTTCTTCCATTTGCTTCGAAACGTGCTGCTCGCGTTGCTTTACCTTGTTCTCATTCTGGATGATGATGTTCTTCTTCTTGTTCATCTCCTCCTCAAACTCAGACTTAAGCTTCAGGTACTTCTCCTTAGCCTCCAGTATGCGGTCCTTCATAATGCTCTCGCCATTGATCTCGGCTTCGCGAATGATGTTTTTGGCGCGGTGGCGGGCAGCATCTTCCTGCTGTTTATAAACTTTCTGTAACAGCGAACGGCCAATGTATACGCCCACTCCGAGCGCTACAACAGCTGTTACTATAATATAAAGAATAGTGGGCATAACTATAAGTTTTATGGTGTATAAAAACGTATAGCCGGTACCTGCAAAAAGATAGGGATAAGGCTCAGGGCCTAAACGAAGTAAAAGTTATCTCACGAAATATATAGTATTTCTCCGATACCTTATTTATTTGTCGATGACAGGAGGTCGTCAAGTACATTAAGCTGCTGGCCCACTTTAGCGAGGTGAGCAGATTTCTCCTCCTCCATCTTCAGCTTCTCTACCATGGTTTCAAAAGCCACCATGGCCAACAGGTCTTGCTTGTCCTGGATACCGAACTGATCCTTATAAAAACGAAGGCGCTCGTTCAGTAATTTCCCGACAACTCTTAATCTTTCCTCTTCCTCCTCTTTTACCCGCATCGGATACTCGCGTTCCGCGATGCGAATCTTTATAGATAATTCACTCATCCGTTGCGTTTTTTATGGTGATGCTTACTGTACATTAACTTGATGCATTGGATTAAAACTACCTTAACACCTGATGCTTAGTCTTGTAAGTAAGCGATACACTTATCGATTTCTCTAATGTATTCGTTTAGCTTGAGCTTTAACTCTGTCGAATTTGCAGTATTTCCTGCTATCGCATCTACAATTTTAACAATATTATCCTGATTTTGAAAATTTTTTATTTGCAGCTCCTTTTCTTCTACTATCCCCTCCAGTAACTTAATTTCTTCCTGGGCCTGTACCAGCTTCTGCTGCACATCTGTATAGCGGGAAATAAGCCTGCGAAGTTTATCTTCGATCTGCTGAAGTTGTTGTAATTGCGCCTCCTTTGCCATAACGCTATTTGCGGATAAAAGCTCCCAGTTGTTTCTCAAATTGCTGCATCAGGCGATTCATTACGTTTTCAATCACCTTATCGGTCAGGGTTTGCTGTTTATCTAGCAACGTGAAGCTAACGGCATAGGCTTTTTTGCCTGCCTCTATTTTATCGCCTTCGTATACATCAAACACGTTTACGTCCTGCAGCAACTTACGCTCGGTGCGTAGGGCAATCTGTTTTACCTGGTCGAAGGTAACATTTTTGTCTAGCACCAAAGAAAGGTCGCGGCGCACTTCCGGGAACTTCGGCAGCTCTTCGGCTACCAGCTTGCTTTTATACTTCTTCAGCAGGTAATCCCAGTTAAGCTCGGCGTACCACACTTGCTCTTTCACTTCCATAAACTTGCAAACGGCAGCATCCAGCAAGCCAAGCCGTGCTATTTCAGTACCGTTTTTCTGGTAAGAGATGCCCTGGCGCATGTAGTTGTTCTGCTCTAGGTTCTGCACTTCAAACTCACCGGCATTTAGCTTGCGTAGCACGTTTTGCACTACACCTGCCAGGTCATGGAAAGCGGTTTTCATACTTGGCTGCTTCCAGCTTTCAGCGGTTACATTCCCTGCCATATAGAAAGAAAGTTTGCGGCTCTCTTTGTATTCTCCATCTACCTGCTCGTAAACTTTACCCAGCTCCACCAGTTTCAGGTCGCGCTGACGGCGGTTGATGTTGCGGCGCAGTACCTCCAGACCAGAAAATACCATACTTTTGCGTAATACGTCAAGGTCTTCGGAATTATAGTTCAGCACCTTTACCAGGCTCTCCACCTCCGCATCGCCAGCTGGTTTGTAGTAGTTGGAGTTGGTAATAGAGTTCGTGATGATCTCGCTGAAACCATTAGCCGTGATGTAATTCATGATAGTGTCGGTCACATCCTCAGCGTATGGCGTAGCAAACTTAGCCAGGAAAGTAGTAGCCAGATTCTCGTCCATTTCGATGTTGTTGAAGCCGTAGATACGTAGAATTTCTTCCACCACATCAGCCTCTCGGGTAACATCTACTTTAAAAGGCGGCACCGACAGCGTCAGGTCTGTTTCAGTTTCTTTTGTAACCTCAATGCCAAGGGCTGTAAGTATACTTTTGATACGCTCGGTACCAATGTGCTGACCAATCAACGTATGCGCACGTTCGATGTTCAGCTCTATTTCTGTATTTTGAATTGGGGTTGGGTAAACATCTACTATCTCAGAAGACACCTCGCCACCTGCAATTTCCTGTACCAGTAAAGCAGCACGCTTCAAGGCAGTAATTACAATGTTCGGGTCGGTGCCACGCTCGAAACGGAAAGATGCATCAGTTTTTAAGCCGTGCGCCATACCTGTGCGGCGGATGCTATCCGGAGAGAAGTATGCGCTTTCGATGAAGATGCTGGTTGTATTTTCAGACACACCAGAAGCCTCACCGCCAAATACGCCACCTATGGCCATCGGGCCTTCCGCATCGCAGATCATCAGGTCGGTTGCTTTTAGCTTGCGCTCTACACCGTCTAACGTCTTAAGTATAGAGCCTTCCGGCAAGGTTTTAACTAAAATCTTACCTTCTCTGATCTTGTCGGCATCAAAAGCGTGCAGCGGCTGCCCCAGTTCATGCAGCACATAGTTGGTAATATCTACAATGTTGTTGATCGGGGAAAGATCGATAGCACGCAAACGCTTCTGCAGCCACTCCGGCGACGGACCAACCTTTACACCTGTTACAGTTACACCAGAATAGCGAGGACAGGCCTCTGTGTTTTCTACCTCAACTGCTATCGGTTTAGACGTATTGTTTACTTTAAAAGCATCCACAGCAGGAAGTACAGCCGGGGTGTTTAGTAAAGCCTGCAGGTCGCGGGCCACACCGTAATGCGACGCGGCATCGGCACGGTTTGGCGTTAAACCTATCTCGAATACTCTATCCGAGCCCAGTCCAAAGAACTCGGCGGCTGGTGTTCCGTTTGGCAGGTCGGTGTCCAGCACCATAATGCCTGCATGCGATGTGCCAATGCCAATTTCATCTTCGGCACAAATCATACCTTCCGAAACCTGCCCGCGAATCTTCGATTTCTTGATCTTGAATGACTCACCGCCAGTAGGGTAAAGCGTGCTGTTAACCGTAGCCACGACCACGCGCTGACCAGCTGCCACGTTTGGCGCACCGCACACAATCTGGCTTGGCGTACCATTCCCGATATCTACCGTTGTCAGGCTTAGTTTGTCTGCATCCGGGTGGCGCTCACAAGTTAGCACCTCGCCTAGCACAATGCCTTCCAAACCACCCTGCACCTGATCAAAAGTATGAATTGCCTCTACCTCCAGGCCTGCGCCAGTTAGCAAAGCACCTACTTCTTCTGCAGTTTTATCTGTCTGTATAAGTTGTTTAAGCCAGTCGAATGATATCAGCATGTTGTTGTTCTGTGTCGGTTAAAGTATAGCTCCTGAGATAAAAGCCAATGTTCTCCAAAATTAAACATTATTCTGTTTAGTGTCGCAAGAGAAGGGAAATTATGATAATGGTTTATACTTTGGTTTGCTTAAATGTTTGCCTGATTTTGCTACTGAGGCTGACGTTTTTCTGGCGTTTTATCGAGCTGCTGTCTTTCCTCAGTCTTACTTGCCTACCGTTTCACGTTTGGCTTTGATGCGTTCAAGCCCGCGTGGGCTCGTCCTTGGGCATCGCGCGGCATTCGCTTCCTTTGCTCCTAACGTCGCAATGCCTCGCTAGCGCTCGTCACCGGAACCTCTCGAGGCGCTCAACTCAAGGACCGGATTTGACACTTCTTCGCCAGCGGCTGTTGCAACTGTAAAGTAATTTCCCTCCCCTGTTATTGGGGGAAGGCTAGGTGGGTGACTCGTAGGGACAGGTCGCGACCTGTCCGAGGAATGGCTGCAGCTATGAAACTTATACCTCGGCTAAAGCAGTAACGGCAGTTTCCCTCCTCGGAGGGACTGGTTTCATGGTAGCAGGCGCTTAACCTTCCTTCCACCAAGATCCTTTACAGGATGACAGAAAAAAAATAGGCAGCGGAAAGTATGATGTCAATGAGTACAGTAGATACAGATTCCCCGCCTTGGGCTAGTAAGAACGCAAGTACGAAACTAGCGAGCGTAGCTCTAAGGGGATAAAGGGTAGTTAGACCCGGCACAACGAAATAACAATTACCAATCAGCAATTACTCCGGTTTCTCGTACGTTTTCTCTCCTGCCGGAATAGGTATACTTAGGCGATTATCCTTTGGCGGCACCGGGCAAACATATTCCGCGTTATAGGCACAGAAAGGACTATAGGCGCGGTTAAAATCTAACATCACAGTTTTAGCTCCTTCTTCAAAAGGCACATCCATGTAACGGCCGCCACCATATGTTTCGAAGCCGTTTGTTTTATCAGTAAACGGCACAAAAAGCTGTTCTTTTTCTTCGCTTAGCTTTTTGTAAAGCGTTAGCTGCTGTGGTTGGCCTTGCACATCAAACCTGGCAGCTCCATAGCGCATATAGGGTTCATAACTGCCATTGGTGAGCGGCATCAGCAATGTATCCTGCTTCGGGAATGGTTCTACTTCTGCTTTAATACGATACTCCATATTAGGTTCGTAGTATACCAGGTTCTTAAAGCTACGGCGCTCTTCGTCACTCAAAGGAGAGTTCGTCCTGCTCCTGAAAGACAGGTCTTTATCTTCCCGCTCCTTTAACAATGGCATTGTGTAGTTCTCCTCGTTAAAGAAGGCATCCTTCATAAAATAAAACAGCACCAGCACAACACCGGCAAATATGATCAGCTTATGAGCTCGTTTCATGGCAGGCAAATATTTACTGCCGCAAAGGTCGGAAATTTTTAAAGAGGATGTAAGTATAAATTTAGTGCGCACCTTCCGATACACTCAGAATCACTTTTGACGCTGGCAGAAGCTTTTTCTAAGAATTAAAGGCATAAGCTTCAGGGCTTCCACACTTAACTTTATTATAGCAGAGAAATAAAGCAAAGTATAGACACACCTCTTGATTAGCTACATCAATCTATAGCCAAACCACTCCCCTCTTATACAACCCTACCATCTTATCTTCAGTTTGAGAGTATAACGTATCGGGCACTTGCAAACCATGGCTAAGCAACAGAAAACAGACTACAACTACCTGATAAAGCAGCTGGAGCAGCTCCATGAGCAGGCAATATCACTAGAAAAGAAATTTGCACCAGCTTTAGAAAAAACAGCGCCGGAGTTAAAAAAAAGCGCCCAAAACCTGCTGCACTACCTGGCCCTGCGCCAGCACGACATCCGGCACCTGCAAGCCGAGCTAGCCGAATTAGGTTTATCTTCTTTGGGCCGTGCAGAAGGACACGTTTTGGCAAGCTTGCAGGCAGTACGCAAGCAACTGTGCTATTTAGCTACTTGCCAGGCAACCCCAAAGCACTTAGCTGTAACGTTTAACGAAAATAAAAAACTGCTGGCTGCACACACAGAAGCCTTACTGGGCCCAAAACCAGACAAGCGAAACACCTGCATTATGGTAACGCTTGCTGCCGATGTAATTGATAATTACGAACTGTTGCTGCGGATGCTGAAGGCCGGCATGAACTGTGCCCGCATAAACTGCGCCCACGACAGCGAAAAAGTATGGCTTAACATGATACAACTGGTGCGGCAAGCTGAGAAAGAAACAGGCCTTAACTGTAAAGTTTTGGTAGATCTGATGGGACCTAAATTAAGAACAGGCCCTTTGAAAGAAGGCCCTAAGATATTGGCAATACACCCTGTGCAAAACGATATAGGTCAGGTTACCGAAGCAGCCAAAGTATGGTTGGCAGCGCCCGGTACCGCACCACCTAAAAACATAGACGCGGTGCTTCCGGTGGGGGCAGATTGGGTGGCACAGCTGCAGGAAAACGACAAAATAGATTTTACCGACACCCGTGGCCGCAAACGCACTTTTACTGTTATCCGGAAAGAGGCCAATGGTTGCGTGGCGCATCTTTTTAAGACTTCGTACCTCCTTACTGGCACAGAACTTAAGGTAAAAAGCAAAGCCGTGCCTGACCGGGTAGCCAAAGTAGCCGATCTGCCTGCCGTTTACTCACCGCTTATACTTAGAAACGACAGCCTGCTTGTTTTAACCAAAGCGCAAATACCCGGCGAACCTGCAAAATACGACGCGACTGGCCACATCATACAGCCAGCCCATATTGCCTGCACCCTGCCAGAAGTATTTGCCCAGGTTAAAAAAGGCGATCCTATACTTTTTAACGACGGCAAAATCAGCGGAGTGATAGAGGACGTCAGCCAGGAGCAACTGCTTGTTAAAATAACTTCTGCCAGTATTCTTGGCAGCAAGCTGCGAGCCGACCAAGGAATCAATCTCCCCGAAAGCGACATACACATAAAGGGCCTGACGGAGAAAGATAAGAAGGACCTGCGTTTTATCTCCCGCCACGCTGACATCGTAAACCTGTCTTTTGTAAACCATGTCGAAAATGTGAAGGCATTGCAGCAGCAGCTTAAAACACTAAAAGCCACCAAACTGGGCATCATGCTGAAGATCGAAACAAAGGAAGGGTTCCGGAATTTGCCTCATTTGCTGCTTGCCTCTATGCAATCTTACCCTGCCGGCATTATGATTGCGCGCGGCGATTTAGCAGTAGAATGCGGTTGGGAAAGGCTTGCTGAGGTACAGGAAGAGATATTGTGGCTCTGCGAAGCAGCTCACATCCCAGTAGTGTGGGCAACGCAGGTACTGGAAACGCTGGCAAAAAAGGGTCGCCCATCCAGAGCCGAGATCACAGATGCCGCCATGGCCCAGCGCGCCGACTGCGTAATGCTAAACAAAGGCCCGCATGTGGTGCAGGCCATCGAAATGCTGCATGATATATTGGTGCGTATGCAAGAGCATCAAACCAAAAAAACATCTATGCTCCGCAGTTTGCATATATCAGCATTAGAAGCGCAGCAGTAAGCAAAACAGTTAATGTAACATGTGCCAGTTTAAAGCTAAAAAACACATCTTTTTGAAATTCAGGTGCATAAACCAAACTTTTATTATACTTTTGCCATATACTACCTCTGCAAAGTGCTAATTTACATACTTTAAGAGGTAGGTACTGCTACTTATGCTTAGTAAAGATTTGTTCAACGAAACTTAGAGAAATGAGATCGAGAACACTTGAAAAGCTGCTTTACAAGGCAGCCGTTTTACTTGTAATAATTGGAGCTTTTGTTAAATTCATACTTTCGCCGGCAACCAACCTTGGCTTATACTTTATTTTAGCCGGGCATGTGGCGGGCGTTGCAGGAATACTGATGTACATGAAGTACGCGAACGACCTGGACCGCCAGCATCAGGCACCGGAAGAGAACCTGAAACAGTTAAAAAAGAACTAACCTGCCGCCATGAAGTACCTTCTAGCCATTCTTATACTTGCCTGCAGCTTCGGGGCTTCGGGACAAACTCCATCAAAATCAGCATCAGAGGTGGTTACCAGCAGCACACAGGTTGCCAACCCACTTATACTTATAGCTAAACAGCCAACGGCTATGGGCGCGTTTATACTTCAGCCTGATAAGATAAAAAGCATAGATGTAGTAAAAGGCAAAAAAGCCACCACCCTGTATGGCGATAAAGCCAAAGCAGGTGCCGTTATAATTGAGCTTAAAGACCAGGTTACGTTAAGCAGATTACCGCAGGTGCTGGCTCATTTTGAGGTTCCGGCCGAGCAGCAGGAACTAAAAGTTGCCATTGACGGCAAAATAGTGCAGCAACCGGATATGCTGCTCGTCGAGATTGCTTCTGTAAAAAACCTGGAGGTAACTACTGCTGAAAACTTTTTTGTGGAGGGCGGACAAGAGCAGGTTCTTAACCTGGTTACAAAGTAAAAACCAAACGATACGCTTTGGCTGACCTTATAAAGTTTATGTAAATTGCCACCTTACTTAATTTATATGGACGGCAGAAAAAGATCAAATATAAAACCGGGCCTTCGGGTTAACATCGTACTTAAAGAAGACCAACGCACCGGCGACCTTACCGAAGGCTACGTGCAGAATATCCTGACAAACTCTCCCACGCACCCGCATGGCATTAAGGTTAGGTTGGAGACAGGGGAAGTTGGACGTGTAAAAGAGATTTTAGAGGAAGATTAGGTTACACTTTGGCTTCGCTACCCTATCTGATCACTCTTCTTGCTCAGCCTTGCTTACTTATACTTTCATAGCTTGCTTTGGTGCCCTCCCAAGCCAGGAGGCCTTACCTTTGTGCATTAAATTGTCTACCTAAAGCTGCCTCCAAGCTGCTCCGGCTGTCGTTCACACGGCACGCCGGCGGGACGAAAAGCTAGTTAAAGGTGATCATGTTTCTCTAAAGGAGGACAATGGAAAGCCATCACCTTTGTCCTTTAGAAATAACTTGCCACCTCTTACAGCAGTCCCTCATCTGCGAAGCTATAGTAATCGTTATCAGTAAAAATGATGTGGTCCAGCACAGGCAAATCCAGGAACTGGCCGGCTTCTTTCATCTTCTTAGTTAAAGAAATATCAGCAGCGCTGGGCTTAATATTGCCGCTTGGGTGGTTGTGCACAAGTATAATAGAACTTGCCAGCTGCTCCAGCGCTTTTTTAAAGATGATTTTGGGATCGGCTACGGTTCCGGCCACGCCGCCAGAGCTTATACTTTCCTTTTTCATCACCACATTGGCGCGGTTCAGAAGTATAATCCAGAACTCTTCGTGGGGCAGGTCGAGCAGCTGCGGTTTAATGTAGTTGTAAATATCTGTGGAGCAGGTAATTTGCGTACGGGCAGCTGCAGCTGTCTCTTTGCGGCGGCGGCCCAACTCCAGCGCGCTAACAATGGAAATGGCCTTAGCCTCCCCTATGCCTTTGTGTTTCATCAGGTCTTTTACCGAAAGCCTTGCCAGATCGTTTAAGTCGTTGCCAACTGCAGCAAGTATAAGTTTAGCAACATCCACGGCAGTAAGTTTAGGAGTGCCCGATCCTATAAGTATAGCTATCAGTTCGGCGTCACTAAGGGCGGCTTTCCCCTTTAGAAGCAGCTTTTCACGGGGGCGGTCTTCTTCGGCCCAGGTTTTAATGTTTAGTGGCTGCAGGTATGGCGCATTGGCAGTAACTTCGGTTTCTTTCACTTGCGGTACAAATTTTGATAATAAGAAGATGCTCCTGCAATTATTTTTAAGTAAAATTAGTTCAGGAACAGCAATTGAAGGCTAAACATCTTTTAACTAAAGTAGTTATACTCGCGCAGGCATTGCTCCTGCAGCAGTTTATATAGAACAATGACACAACGGATATTAAACTTTGGCATCGTCGTCCTGATCCTTTTCCTGGTCGATTTGTATGTCTTTCAGGCGGTGCGAACTGTAACGCAGAACCTGGCACCCTTAACGCAACGCATTTTACACGTAGCCTATTGGGCAATTTTTGCCATAACGGCAGGCACTTTTATACTTGCCTCTGCCACACGCGGTACACCACCAAGTACTTTCCAGACATACCTGGCTAGTACGCTGTTTATACTTTTTGCTTCTAAGCTGGTAGTTGTGCTGTTTTTGATTGTGGATGATGTAGTACGGGTAGGCAAACTGGCATTAAACGGCCTAAGCCAGGAAACGCCTTTTAACCCATCGCGCAGCAAATTTATAAGCCAATTGGGGCTTGTAGTGGCAGCCATTCCGCTTTCTGCCTTTGTTTACGGCATGGTTAAAGGCGCTTATGATTACCGTGTAAAAAAGGTAACGTTGCGTTTCCCGAACCTGCCGCAAGCCTTCGATGGCTACAAAATGCTCCAGATATCAGACTTGCACACCGGCAGCTTTAACTCTACCGCCCCTTTGCAGGAAGCTGTAAATATCATTAACAAGCAAGAGGCTGATCTTGTATTCTTCACCGGCGACCTGGTAAATAACCTGGCATCGGAAATAGAGAGCCACATACCGGCGCTTAGCCAGATAAAGGCTAAAGATGCCGTGTACTCTGTACTTGGCAACCACGACTACGCCGACTATGTACGCGAATGGCCACACCCGAACGCTAAAAAGGAGAACCTGCAGCGCATGATCGAAACGCACTCAGAGATGGGCTGGCAGCTGCTCATGAACGAGAACCGCATTATCGAGAAAAACGGGGAAAAGATTGCCGTACTTGGAGTGGAGAACTGGGGTAACAGAGTTGGTTTCCCGAAGTATGGCCGCCTTGAAGACGCTTATAAAGGCACCGAGGGCACTCCTTTTAAAGTGCTGCTCTCTCATGACCCATCGCATTGGGATGGCGAGATAAACCAAAAGTACCCCGACATCGACCTGACTTTATCCGGGCACACGCACGGGATGCAGTTTGGGGTAAACATACCTGGTTTTAAATGGAGCCCGGTGCAGTACGTGTACAAACAGTGGGCAGGCCTCTACAAAAAAGGGCAGCAGCACCTGTATGTAAATACCGGTTTAGGCTTTATTGGCTATCCAGGCCGTGTGGGTTTTTTACCTGAGATTACAGTATTTGAGCTTGAACGTGCTTAAGGTACATTTTTCATACTTGAAAGAAGCCGGACTTTGTGCCGGCTTTTTTTATGCATTTCAGCGTTGTGCACGCAAAGCTACCAAAGCAAAGCATCAAACATAACGCGCACGCAACCGTAATTAACTGAAGCAACAACACGCGTTGGTTTATACTTTACAAAGCCAGCGACAAACCAAAATCAAACCAGACCATGAAAAAGATACTTAACACAGTTTTTGCGGCAAGTGCGCTTTTACTTGCAACCTCCTGCGCCGAGGATAAGGGTACCAGCACCGAAGTAAGCTATGCAAACGAAGACGAAAGAGTAGACCGCAAGCATATCCGGGATTACTACGGAATGGATACTTTGGCGCGAATGGTAACCCAGGCAGGAGCAGAAGTTCCGCAAAATGGCCAGTTGGCAACCGAAATCGTGAAGGCATACTATATAAATGACCGTAAGCTAGATGAAGTAAAGCGCATGTACAACTTCTCTGAGACAACCCTGATGGGAGGGCAAACCCCAACCCAGGATGCGATGAAGAATCCGGATGCTACAAGCGCCACAGACCAACTGGAGCAGCAAAGTATGCGAACGGTGCAAGACAGCGTAAACGAGGTAACCGGTGGTGCAAACACAGAGGATGCAAGGCCTGAAAGCAAAGAGAAACCAGGCAGTAAATCAGAAAAGAACAGCAGCAGCAAAAAGCAGCAAAAGCAATAACTATATTTAAATACGCTAAAAGGCCGGTAAGGAATCGTATACCTGACCGGCCTTTTATTTTGGTTTACCTAGTGCAGCCCATTTTAAAGTTTACACCGCAAAACACCTTCTGCCCTTGTTGCATGCAGTAAAGCTGCGGCACTACCATACACACATGCGCAAACCACACGTTCTAGCTTTTTTTGAACCTTGGTGCACCATCGTTATATTTTTAAAAGAATATTTTGGCGCTGGCATACTTTTTCACAAACTTGGGCGTAGTAACTAAAGCCTCAAGCTAAAAGGCATCTTATCAACCTGTAATAAATGCTCCGTTTTTACCTCCTGTTAAGTTTCACCTTTATGTTGTTGTGCGTAAGTACCCATGCACAGGCCCAACGAAGCCTGCGCGTAAGCGGTACCGTAGTGCAATCAGATAAAAAAACACCGATTCCGGGAGCCAGTATTGTGAAGGTAAACTCCAGCATGGGCGTAATTTCTGATGAGGAAGGCAAGTTTTTGATAGACGTGGCGCAGGAAGACACCTTAATGGTACGCGCCATTGGTTTTAAGCCGCTTTTATACTTGCCGAAGCCTATGCCTGTGTCTGAGATAAGGGTTAACATTGTGCTGCAAGAAGATAGCGTGATGCTAGGGGAAGTAGAGATAACCAGCCGCCCGTCACCGGAAATGATACAGCGCGCTTTGCGTAACATGAAACAGAGCACTACCAGCCAGGCAAAAAAACCCGGCTACATACCCGGCCTGGAGCCACCGCCACCCGGCGAAGCAGGTCCGGCCACTATTATGAGCCCTGCTACTATGCTTTATGATCTTTTATCCAGAGAAGGTAAAGAAAAGCGTAAACTGCAGGAACTGCTGCTGCAACAGGAACTAGAGCGGAAGCTAAAAGAGAAAGAAGACTATAACAGGTTTTTTAAAGATAACAGAGGATACGAATAAGAAGGATCGCTTGCTTAAACTAGCAGGCGATTTTGCTTTATGGCAATTTTACAAATATAGATTGCACAATATATACTAAAATGATAATGTTTTCGTGTTAGTAAAGCACAGCAACGAAAACAAACTATTGAGAGCAGCAGGAGCTAAAAGCTTAATCTCCTTTTTATTCATACTGATAACCTATGCTTTACCGGCACATGCACAGCAGGTAAAAATAACAGGCACCGTAATGCAGGCAGGTAAGCAAGTACCTATAGCCGGAGCAGGAGTTACAGCCATGGGTTCTAAAGCAACAACTGTAACAGATGCATCAGGTCATTTCAGGATGTATGTGCAGGCAAAGGACTCTATACTTATTCGTGCTGTTGGTTACAAGCCTTTAGTTTATAAAGTAAAGCAAAACACCCCTGAGCTGCGCCTCGCCATTATGTTGCACGAAGAAAGCGTGCAGCTACAGGAGGTGCAGGTTACCAGCATGCCCTCAGAGGAAGACATCAGGAAAGCGCTCCGCAACATGCCGGAAAAACCTAAAATGCTTGTTCAGCGGCCGGGTTATGTACCGGGTTCGGAGCCTCCTCCCCCACCTCCTCCTCCACTACCTAACATAGTCTTAAATCCCGCCTCATACTTTTCGAAAGAAGGCACACAAAAGCGTAAGCTAAAAAAGCTGACAGAGGCAGCGAACACAAGGCGCAAGCAACTGGAAGAGGCACGGCTAAAAGCAGAACAGGAGCAGGTGGAACAAAAGTACAACAGTTTTTTCAGGGACAGCACAAGCTACAGATAAGGCAGCTAAACATTAAACTCCTTCGTAAGTTTAGGTTATAACAAAAACCTAAGCTATGAAAATAGGATACCCCTGCATAAACGAAACACTTGACTGCAGCTCCTCACGCACTTTTAGATTAGCGTCTTATTCTGAGGAGCGCATGATAGATACTGTAGCACAAAACCTGGCTTGCCTGCGCCGCATACTAGAGTATAATGTGCAGCACGGGCTCCTGTTCTTCAGGCTTACATCCGGCCTTGTTCCCTTTGCCTCGCACGAGGTAAATCAGTACAACTGGCAGGAGCACTTTAAAATGACTTTCAGGCGGCTCGGGGACTATATCAAAAGCAACAACTTGCGCATATCGATGCACCCTGACCAGTTTGTGGTGCTAAACTCGCCAAACGAGCAAACAGTAAAAAACAGTATTGCAGAGCTGGTGTACCAGGGAAGTGTTCTTGACTTGATGGGGCTTGATACTAGTGCTAAGCTGCAAATACACGGTGGCGGTGCCTACGGCGATAAACCCACAGCTATACAACGCTTTACCGAAGTATACCACACCATGCTGCCAGAGGCTGTAAAGGCCCGCCTATGCGTAGAAAACGACGACCGCACCTATACCTTACAGGATTGCCTGCAACTGCACGAACTTACGGGTATGCCTGTAATTTTCGATAACCTGCACCACGAGTGCGTAAACAACGGCGAACCAATGCGCGAGGCTGTACAGATGGCTGCCGCTACCTGGCAACCCGAAAAAGACGGTATACTGATGATGGACTACAGCTCACAGTCGTTGGGCGAACGCAAAGGAAAGCACACGCAAAGTATACAGGAGCAGCTTTTCCATGATTTTCTTGCTGAAACCGAAGGCCTTGACATGGATATCATGCTGGAAATTAAGGATAAAGAAGCAAGTGCTCATAAAGCCTTGAAATTAGCAAAGCAAATGGGACGCGCTTAAAACATGCCGGCAAGTAAAGTATAAATCCACTCGGCCAGTTGCCACAGCAACCAAAGCAAAAGTATAAACAATGCCACAATGCCAATGATCACGCCAACCAGAATTCCTTTGCCGCTGCCCTGGTACTTGCCTTCGTCGTAATGCGCCCGCAGCATCTTTACGTTGCGCTCATTCGCTTTAAAAGCAAAATCAAACAGGTTGCCAAGTATGGGTATACTGCCAATTACGGTATCCAGGAAGATATTTACGAGCATGAGTATCACCAATTTGCCGCTTGCGCCGTGGCGGGCCATGGTCATAACAAGCGATGCAGAGATAGCAAACGAGGCCAAATCTCCGATAACAGGTACAAACCCAAGTATAGGATCAAGCCCAAACCTGAACCTGGTGCCCGGAACGGTAAACTGATTATCCATCAGTTTAACCATCTGCTCTACCCATTTAAGCTTTTCGCTGCGCGGGGTGCGTGTATAGTGGCTGCTTTGCTGTACCATACCCGCCTATACGTTCTGGCACCTTTAAAGATGCTGCCTACCATGTTGCAGGGCTTAACTACAAGTACTACACGTTACCCGCGCCTCTTTTTAGCATAAGGCTTGTTTCGCTTTTGCTGCTTGCTTTTGCTTTTGGAGCTGTTCCACTTTTTATTTTTGCTTTCCTGGCGGCCGTTGCTAAAGCGCATGCTTCTGCCATCATCGTCTACCACAATGGCCTTGCTGCTCCTGCTAAGAGGCGAGCATGAAGCAAGCATTGCTCCTACTGCTAATACAAGTAAACTTTTAGTAAAAATCCGCATCGCTTAAGTAGTATAGTTAAGTAATCAAGCTAAAGGAGTTTATACTTTATAATTGAATAATGGTTTAGTCCAATTCTTAAATGTTAAGGTAAAATAAAACCGCTACAGATATGCTCTGTAGCGGTTTCTGGAATTAGATTTTATTTCTTTTTCCCATGATGCTTCCCGGCAGGTTTCCCCTTGCCATGGCCCTTACCTTTTTGTTTCGTGTGGCCCGGGTTGGTTGTGTTCGGGTGGTGTGGGTTGTTGGAGTTTTTATACCAGCCTTTGTGCAGGCCATTGTCTTTACGGGCTCCTTCTACACGCACTTGTTTTCCATCTACCACAATAATACGCCCATTGCTGCCTGTACTCTTTTTAGATGTTGAGCATGACGCCACAGCAAGTGCCATACTTAAAAACAGCACTCCTTTGCTAAGTATAAATTTCATAAACGGGTTGGTTACTTTAATCCAGATAAACGGCAAGGTAGTCACCTTTAGTACATACTTGTAGCCACTCAAACTAAATTCTTGCTTAAAAAGCAGCGCAGCTTCTTTAAATACTATTATTGATTTTGTGCAAATATTGGCATTTGCCTTTGTTTTAAACAAGCGTTTTATAAATCTAGGAGATTAAAATTCATAAAAAGACAGCCTCACATTCTGATTTCTCAAAAAAAATTACATTATTTGCAACTGTGCAATCGATTGCGCAGTTATTAGTATACTATGGCAAAGAGAGTCTTAAAGATACACCAGAACGACAATGTACTGGTAGCACTTACCGACCTGAAGGCGGGGGAAACAATTGAGTACAACAACACCACTATAAATCTGGCAGCGGATGTGCCAGCCAAACACAAGTTTGCGCAGTACGAGATGGTGCCTAACCAGGAAATTATCATGTATGGCACCTTAGTTGGTAAAGCAGTTGATGCGATACCGGCAGGTGGTATTTTAAGTACAGGCAACGTAAAGCACCAGGCCTCTTCGTTTGGGTCTAAAACTGCAGACTTTAACTGGCAGGCGCCGGATGTAAGCAAGTATGTTGGTAAAACCTTTATGGGTTACCATCGCCAGGACGGCCAGGTAGGCACAGCTAATAATTGGCTGGTGATTCCGTTGGTGTTTTGCGAGAACAGAAACGTTAACATTATTAAGCAGGCTTTCCTGGATGAGCTGGGCTTTGGACATCAGGATGTATATAAATCTTATGTGCACCAGATGATAGAACTGTACAAAGCAGGTAAAACTGATGAGATTGCACAACTGCCTTTACAAAATCAGTCTCAAAACGGCCAGAAGCGCATTTTCGAAAACATTGACGGCATTAAGTTCCTGACACACGAAGGGGGCTGCGGCGGCATTCGCCAGGATTCTGATACCCTGTGTGCTCTGCTTGCCGGTTATATACACAACCCCAATGTGGCTGGTGCCACTATACTTAGCCTTGGCTGCCAGAACGCGCAGGTAGGAATACTAGAAGAAAAGCTAAGAGCATTAAACCCTAACTTCTCTAAGCCACTTATTGTGCTGGAGCAGCAGAAGGAAGGAACGGAGCAGGAGTTGCTATCGCAGGCGATCAGGAGAACATTCCTTGGTTTAGTGGAAGCAAACAAAGAAGTACGCAAACCTGCACCGCTTAACAAATTAGTTATTGGTTTGGAGTGCGGCGGCTCCGATGGATTCTCAGGTATTTCTGCCAACCCATCTATCGGCCATACTTCCGACCTGCTTGTTGCGCTAGGTGGCAGCTCTGTGCTTTCGGAGTTTCCGGAACTTTGCGGCGTGGAGCAGGAGCTGATTAACCGTTGCGTTACCGATAACGAAGCAGACAAGTTTGTACACCTGATGCGCTCTTATGCACGTGCGGCAGAGGCAGTAGGTTCAGGCTTCGACATGAACCCTAGCCCTGGCAATATAAAAGACGGCTTGATTACAGACGCTATCAAATCGGCGGGTGCTGCCAAGAAAGGCGGTACTTCTCCGGTAGTAGATGTGCTTGATTATACAGAGTATGTAACAAAGCCAGGTTTAACGCTATTGTGCACACCAGGCAACGACGTGGAAAGTACAACTGCTATGGCTGGCTCTGGTGCTAACATCATACTTTTCACAACAGGGTTGGGTACGCCAACAGGTAACCCGGTTACTCCAGTAATCAAACTTTCGTCTAACACCAAACTGGCGCAGCGCATGCCTGATATCATCGACATTGATACAGGTGCCGTAATAGCCGGCGAGAAAACGATAGAGGAAATGGGCGAGATAATCCTGGATTATATTATTGATGTAGCCAGCGGAAACATCAAAACAAAAGCCGACCAGCTTGGCCAGGATGACTTTATACCCTGGAAACGAGGTGTATCGCTTTAATATGTTTAAATAATAACTTAGCTAATAGAAAAGTCTTCTGATATTCGGAAGGCTTTTTTTCTTTGCATCAACAACTACTTAAACAAGAACAGCTTATACTTTAGGCAGTTTTACTTAACCCGGTGTTTGAATGTAACCCTTTTGATCTCGCCCTTAAACCAGGACCGTTTGTCCATGCGGGTACCAATTGATGTTTTTGCTGAAGCGCTGATCGGCATGTAGTCTATTTTGCCCGACACCTCTTCTACGCCGTTCACGAATCCCTTCATCACCCCGTCTTTATACTTCAAAGTGATAGTTGCCCATTCATTTACAGCATGTGTTTTGGCAGGATCTATCAAAGTAAGCGAGGCAGAATCTGTACGCATAAAAAAGTCGGCGTACCATTGCTGCTTATCATTTAAACGGAGTTCGATAAGTATGCGGCGGTTCGGGTTATCGGGGTCTTGTATGTGCAGAAAGCGTTGCTCTATGTTATCCGGATAAGCGGCAAAAGGCTTGAACAGCACTTCTACAGAAAATTCATCGGCACCGGCAATGGGGTTGGCATCTACCAATAACCCGTCATCCTGTCCATCAAAAGCAATTGCTTTGCCACCACCGGTTGCCTTTACTACTTTGGGGTTACCAAGTATAGCAGGCTCGTTCCCTCCTACAGACTTCAACGACTTTAGCTGCCATACTTCTGGCTTTACCTGGGCAAAAGCTGAAGTGAAGCAAAGGCATATAATTGTTAAAAACCCAAGTATGAATTTATAGTTTAGCTGTATCATATAGTAAGTGCGGGAGTGTGATAAGATTGGCTTGAACGCATGCAAGAGTTACTTTCCCCTTAAACAAGATCCTAACAGATGGCAAGAGAAAAGAGTATCTTAAAAAGCTTGGTTTTGATAATGGAAGAAGGTTGATATACTTTGTGAGAGATTTAAAGCCCTACACAAAGTATACTTCATCCTCAATTTGCCTTTACCTCCTTCTTCACAATCCTGTCTGCTAATTCCAGTTTCAGGTTTCGGATGTCGGCTAAAACCAATTGCGCTACTTTACGGGCCCCTAACTCGCTAAAGTGGGTGTTATCGTCTTTTCCATCCGGATAATTTGGGTGCTCGCCGGGCTCCAGCTGCAGAAAAAGGTGTTTTGAGTTTTCGGCTCCGAACTGCTGCAGTAACGCCTGGCTCTTTACATCAAGGTCTATCAGCGGAGCTTTATACTTTTTAGCCACCTCGCGTACTAGCTCCGAATACTCGTTGTGTGTGCCCTCAATTTTGCCGATAGCATCAAACTTGCGTCGGGCAGCCGGGGTTAGCAGTACAGGTATGGCCTTTTTATTTCTGGCTTCGGTAATAAAGCGGGCAAGGTTGGCTTTGTACTGCTCTTTGGGAGTATAGCTTTTTTTGGTCTCTACTTCGTCGTTGTGGCCGAACTGTATAAACACATAATCGCCCTCTTTCAGGTTATCCGATACCGGCTGCCACAGCCCTTCTTCTATAAAAGTGCGGGTGCTGCGGCCGTTCTTTGCGCGGTTATCTACCGTTACACTCTCATCAAAAAAGTATACAAAAGGCATTCCCCAGCCTGTTTCCGGGTAGGCTTTTGTTTCTTTTATAGAAATTGTAGAGTCTCCAATCAAGTATACTTTGATGGGCTTCTTATCTTGCATCATCACACAGGACATCAGCAAAACAGAAGCCGCCATAACTAATAATCGCATCATTACATCTTTACTAATCTATTCAATGCAAATCCATTGCTGCTCGTCAGTTCACGTTCTGCCAGCATCGGTACGCCTCTTTTGCAGAACTGTATGCTGAGTCCCCAAGGGTCGCGCAACATTACCAGGTGCGAGCCATCCTGCAGAAACTGCTCTGATGCAACCGTTGCGCCAGCTGCAACTAAACGTTCTTTATCGAAGGTAGGGTTGGTGGATACAAAAGCAAGGTGTACAATCAAAGGGTGCAGGTTTCTGTAATCTGGAATATCAGCTTCCGGGTTTGCATAAATCTCTACCATCACGCGCCCGCTGTCGTCGGCCATAAATGTTGTGAATGGGGCATCTGCCAACTGCCTTACAACCTGTAGCCCCAGGTGCTCCACATACCACTTCGACATGCTAATCGGATCTTCAACGTTCAATGCAAAATGTTCTAGTTTCATACTTTGTATTATTGATGTTTGTAATCTATTTCAGCCATTTTTCAAGCCAGGCAAAGGCATCTTCCTGCATCCGGATTGTCATGGAGTGCGGCACATCATAGTAATTGCACTTAAACTTACCGGCTGCACCCATGTGCGTGTATATGCTGTTTAACTTTTGCTCAGCGGCTTGCATGCCTTCTATGTTAAACAATTTGTCCTGCTTGCAGTTCATCACCAGTAATGGGCGCGGCGCGTTAAGCGATGCAACGTCCGGTAAATCCAGAAACTCATACTGCTGTGGCACATACATCATCCAGGTATGGCGAGCATGCTCTTTTAGCATGTGCTGGTAAGTGGTAGAGAAAGCCGCTACCACACCCGTTTTTATCCTGCTGTCCAGGCCGAAAAGGTAGGTGCTTCGAAGCCCTCCAAGCGACAAGCCAATGCTGCCGATTCGCTCCGGGTCTACCTCAGGCCTGCTAAGCAGATAATCTACCGCCACTCTGTCGCCTTGGGCAATTATACCCAGCCAAGTAGTGCCAGCTGTAAGAATGGTTTTGTTCATGGGTACCTCCTGGGCGCTGGCAAATTTATTGTAAGCTTTAATGTCCTCACTTTCATCCTCTGAAGCATTGTTATAGTAAGCCTTTGCATTGTTCGGAGACGTTTGTACCGGGTCCAGTTTCTGAGAGCCAAAGTATACTGCATCGGGGCAAAGCACTACAAAACCGCGTTTGGCTAACTCATCGGCATAAGTGCGGCCCTCGTATAGGTTTTGAATGTAGTCTTTAAGTATAACTGGCTGGTTGTTTATTAAAGTATGCTTTTCCTTGCCATAAAAGTAAAAGCCGCCATGGTCGTGCAGGGCTATTACGGCAGGTGCAGGTTTTGTCAGGTTGTCTGGTATCAGCAGGTAGGCTTCAGTTTGCTGCAGGGCATTAAGGTTATACTTTACGAGGTACTGGGTGTAACCATCTCGTTTTGTAGTTTCGAGTATTTGTGGGTTTAATGGGGCAGGTGCAGGGTTAAACGCTAAAAGCTCTTGCAGTTTGCCTTTGGCTTCTTTTCGCCATTTTTTGGTGCTCTTTCTACCTTTGCCCAGGTAAGACAGGCTACTGTTTTCTTTGGCAGCATAGGCATCCAGCGTAGGGTAAAAGTTACCTACATCTGATGTTTGCTGCTGTGCGTAACATGCTATACTTATAGTTGAGAAAAGTATAACTGTAAAAATTATTCGTATGCCTGATGCGCTTAAAAAATTCGCTTTGCTCATACTTAAAGGTACTCTTAAAAATGGTAAAAAAGAGGAGCATAGCTCCTCTCCTTTTGGAATTAAACTTACTTGATAACTAATTTACCTCTTACCACACCGGCTCCGCTTTCTACAGTATATACATACACTCCAGCTTTCAGGCCTGATGTTTTATAGGCAATCTTTGAAAGGCCTGTGTTAAAGTGCTGGTCTGCTACAACGGCTACTTTACCTCCATTTACATTATAAAGGCTTATTTTCACCTTACCGGCTTTGGCTTGGTTAACCTCAAATATTACATTGTCTTTAGCAGGGTTTGGCAGGGCTTTCACATTGCTGTTCTGCTTTGCTGCATCTTTATCAGACGATGCCACCACGCTGGAGTAACCAACCGGATTAGCGCAATCTGTTACCATGGTGCTCTCACCGGTAACTTCTATCCACTCTATGTCGGCAAATGCAAGGCTCTGAATTACTTCCAGTCTTATCTCGTTCACTCCTTTCTCCAGTTGCACACTTACAGGTTCTGTAACCAGGTAGGTTTTGCTATCCTTTGGTTTCGGGAATGACACGTTTTCCAGAGCTGTAGTACCATTGATAAGAACTTTAGCTGCTTCGGTAGCAGCGCTACCACCACCTGCATAGCTCCACTTTAAAGTATAAGTACCTGCAACAGGCGCCTCTACTTTCCAGTTTATACCTTTCCCGGCTGTATTTGGCAGATTA
The DNA here is from genome assembly GCF_947492645.1 of uncultured Pontibacter sp. Lineage (GTDB taxonomy): Bacteria > Bacteroidota > Bacteroidia > Cytophagales > Hymenobacteraceae > Pontibacter. Next base: position 209,241 of record NZ_CANLMZ010000003.1, read on the forward strand.
ATGACATCACCTCCGGTGCCTGTGGTACGCAGCGAACCATCAAAGCTACACATGCCTACAGTTGCAGCATCCGTTGCTTTGATCTGTACCGTCGGATTGCTACCGTTATCTCCTCCTGCACCTTCTGCCACAAAAGTTGCCGTAAGCGTTTTGTTATTATCCATGGTAATATTTACCGGATTCGCCGTACCCGTAGCAGCTCCGCTCCAGCCATTAAATACCCAACCGGTAGCAGGGGTTGCTGTAATGGCAACTACCTCTCCTTCATCATAAACGCCGCCTGTGGTGCTAAGGCTTCCTTCTCCTACTACAGCTGTTGTAAGTTGGTACGTTATGGTTTGGTTATCACCTGTTATACTTATCTTACCTGTACCCACATTGGCAGGCACGATGGTAGTTATATCGTTTACATCATCCAAAGTATAAGTATAGGGCAGCGTTGTAGCATTCCACCAGTCGCAGTCGGTTTGGGTAATAGAGCTGTTGCCTGACGTGCCGATAAACAGGTTTCCGCTAACGCAGGCATATCCTTCGCCGTCAAATTTATTTGTAGAGATTGGTGTTTTCACGTTCTCGTAAACATTGTTCTCTATTTTGGCATGCGCCCCCTGCCGTACTGCAAAGCCATAGTCTGTAATGTTTTTCAGGTAGTTGTTGTAAAAATGCACCGCACCCCATCTCAGGCTTGGGTTGCGGCCGTCCGTGTTTTCGAAAAAGTTATGATGAAACGTTACGCGTATCTGCCTGTCTTCTGCTTCTGCGCCGGCATTGTCGGTATGTCCTATCAGCACGTTTTTCATGTGGTCATGGAAGTAATTCCAGGATATTGTAACATAGCGCGAGCCCTTTTTAATGTCAAGTAAGCCATCATAGGTATCTACTCCAATGCCAGCGCCTATCTTGCTGTGAAACTCGTTATGGTCTACCCATACATGCTTGCATTCGTCAATGGTAAGTGCATCGTTCGGGTAAAACACTTCATGTATTTTAAGGTTACGCACAATCAGGTTGTTATACTCCCTAAAGTTTAGCCCAACGTTTTCCAGTTCTGCATTACTGCCAAGGCCCAATACCGACAGGTTTGCGCCACGCTTAATTGTAACGATGGTAGACGAACTGGATGTGATCTTACCGCTGATGTACACAATTTGCGGTGTAGTGTTATTTTCCCGGGTGGCAGCCCAGGCCTCTAATTCGGCTAGCGTGCGAATCGTAATTGTTGAACCTCCTGCTCCGCCTGTTGTTGTGGTGTATCCTTCGCCGCTTACGGTGGCAAAGCCTTTCATGCCAAAGTCAGGTGCAGTTGTGGCAGCACTTCCAGCTAAGCTTTTATACTTGTACTTGCCTTTAAGTGGCGCATCAGCTTTGCCTGTAGCAAAGGCACAGCATGTAGCCAGCAGGGCAAACACAATCCCGAGTAAATACTTTTTCATAAAGAATGATTAGAAGGTTAGTTGTATGGATTAAGTGGCTTATTGCATGCAATCGATTGCACAACTTACAAAAAAATATATGCTTTAAATCCGATGCAGCCTGTGAGCTTTACAGGCTGCATCGGAATACTACCTTATCTTTTAACTACTCTGGCAGCAACTCGCGTTTTCTCATCACTATAGATAACTACATAATTGCCCGCTGCTAGCGTACTTACATCAATGTTGGTGCTTTTTGATCCTGCCTTTGCATGGTACGTGGCTACCTTAGCCCCAAGCATATTGTAAACGTTTATACTTGCCTCTTTTGCAGCCGCCGGATGCTCCATGGCCAATTTACCTGCTGCAGGATTTGGATATACCTGCAATTGCTCTTTTGCAGTTTGCAGTTTACTTGCCAACAGGTTCTGCGTTTCTCCTTTTACTTCCACATCTTTCAACAAACCGTATCTACCGGAACTGGAGCTGCCACAGCTAAAGTATAACCTGATGCTAAGCGTTTCGCCAGCGTTTAGCGTTACGCCCTCTGCCTCGTTTAAAGCAACTCTGAAACGGTGGTTAGAACTGCTGTTCTGGTTTGCCAGCACTATAGGTGTGGAGAAGGCGCCATTGCCAGTAGCCGGAAGTATACCTGCCGGACCTTTGCCACCCGTTACATTTGTAGAATCAGCTGTCTGGAAACCAGTTTTAGAGTATACAATGGCAAGTTTCGTGTTGCTGTTTGTGTTGTAGAACGCTGATGTTACAAGTATAGAGTCTACTCTAAGAGTTGCACCAGCTGCTGCGGTAACAGTAAACTGCTCAAAGTAAGCTCTGTTTAAGTTACCACCTGGGCCACCACTCGCCGTACCCCAAAGTCCGCTACCGTCCGGGGCAGCCGAGAAAGCCTGGCCATGCGTGGCCGTATACGCCGGGAAAGCCGGAACAGTAGTGCCATTAGAGACATACAGCTTTTTGAAAGTTGGAGTGCTTGCCACAACGCCTGCTGATCTTATACTTGCGTTATCCTGGTTATTTTCTGTAAGCGGCCATTGCTGCAGCACCACAGACGTTTTCGGATTTTCGTTTAGCTTTTCGCCGGCAACTGCTACGTTTACAGTACTTGCTCCGGTGCTGCTATGCACTATGTTTCCGGTGTAGGCACCGGTAGCTGTCGCATTTAAACGGGCATAAATGGTGGTACCGGCTATCTCATTGTTTGCCTGTGCCAGCACTAGTGGCGATGTGCTTCCACTCCAGGTAGTGCCATCCAAAGAAATCTCGAAAGGCGCAGGTGCTGTGATGGTTACGTCGTTTGTTAAATTGATGCCTGACAAAGTATAAACTTTTGCGCTGGACGGGCCATTCAGGTACTGTGTAAAGTCGCTAAGTGAACCTGTAACTGTTATAGTTGGTACTCTGCTAATCTCAACTGTTTGTGTAATGTGCGCAGCCAAACCATCTTTTGAGGCCTTCAGGTAGTAAAAGTACCTGTTGCCAGCTGCAGGCAAAGCGTCTGTTACCTCAAAGTTAATGTTCTGCGCATCTGCTGCAATTACTTCCCCTACTTTAGCAAATGTGGTGTTGTCATCAGAGCGGAACAATTCATACTTTACGCCCGCTATAGGCCAGCTAATGTTCCAGTAAAAAGTGGTGTTGTTGCTGCCTTTTATGCCCTCGAAATTGGAAACGACAATTTCAGGAGCCTGCGCATTACACATACTTGCCTCTATACCGCAAGGGTCCCAGTCGCCAAAAAGGTTGCTGTTGGTATAGGCTGCTGCCTCTGCATCCGTCAACTGCTTTGACCAGGCCACACGCTGGCTTACATCCAGCAGGCTGCCATCATAATTCCTGCTCTTATATTCTGCATAAAGTATAAGGTCAGTATTCGTCTGGTCTGTCCATTTTGCCCAGCCTTCCGGCTTTATAGCGCTGCTCATAACGGTATTTAAGAAAACTGTTTTGTTGTGCGCCGGGTTGGTTTGTGAACCATCGTTTTGCCATGGTCTGCCCAGTACATATTTCGTTATCCCCCTGTTGGCAGGTATAATGCAGTTTTTAAACACATAGCCGTGCTCCTGGCCTGCCTGCGTGTTGGCTGCTGTAATATAGCTCCCGTTAAGGTTGTCTTTTCTGTCTTTGGCGTAGATGATGCAATCTTCAAAAACAGCCCTGGAGCTACCGAAAATAAAATCTACCACGCCATCTATGTAGCAGTCTTTAAAGTACTGACGTTTGCCGTCGCCGTTTGCCAGCACCGTATCCTGCCCCCCTAAAAAGCGGCAGTTCTTGAACGCGGCTCTATCTCCATTCACGTTAATCGCTAAAGCCTGCGGCGCATCTCCGGTGGTATTTTCGAAGGTGATGTTCTTGGCAAAAAAATCGTTTGCGTTTACAGTTACAGATGCCGATGTTGACGTTCCGTAAAAGCCACCTCCGGGCATTGCCTTGCCATTGTAATCGTCGTGGGTAAGTATGGTGTTGGCAACGCTCTCGCCTACCAGGTAAATGTATGTCTTGTTAGACGGAATGGTTATTTTCTCCTTATACACCCCGTTTTTGATGTAAATTACATAAGGAGAAGTCCTGCCTGTCGGAGCGGCATCGATAGCGGCTTGCACCGTGGCATGCGTACCGGTGCCATCTTTTGCCACCGTTGCTTCCTGTGCCAGTACACTAAGCGGAAGCATGGAAAAGACAGCTACCACTAGTATGGCCAAAGCATTTTTTAGAGTAAAGGTTTGCTTCATATAGAGCTTATTTAAATTAACAAATGGTTGTGCAATCGATTGCGCACAGAACTAAAAAATATATCAAATCCTTAAACCTCCTGTTTAAAAACCTGATATTGTTTTAAAATGCCTGTACTTTGAATTGTTTATTCAACTCGAAATTCAAGTTCCCAGCGCCTCTGAGTTTCACCAACTTGTCAATGATCTTCTACAAAACCCTTAGCCTCTACTCATTATCTACTAAATATAAACTTTTCGTACTATACCTGCAAGCTATTTCAACCTTGAAACCAAAATAAAAATAATGCAGCCATCATGGGTTTTCTAATCTCATGCGTTGCCTCTTTGAAAGCAATAGTACACTACTCCCTACTTGATGCTGTGCCATTGCTTTGCTTCAAATTTTTCATGCCATTAAACACCAGTTGTGCTACAGCCTTTGCTCCTTCCGGCTGAAAGTGCGTATTGTCCTTTAACCCCTCCGGGTAGGCTTTATACTTTCCGGCTGGCAGGTTCATAAAGTAATTGTCTGTTACGTAGTCTTTCCCTTTCGCTGTAAAATGGTTTATAGAAAGCTGGGTAAGGTCAATGAGCTGCACATTCAGTTCCTGGGCCACTTCTTTCATGGCCTTCGGGTAGTCTCCGTGCGCATTTCCCAACTGGCCGTTATCCCATGGGTAGTTTCTGTTCACCGGCGTTAAAAGTATAGGCGTAGCACCTTTTTCTCTGGTTTGGTTTACGTACAGGCGCAGGTACTCTTTGTAGCCTGTTATATTCACGTAACGATCTGGCTTGCTTTCGGCGGCATCGTTGTGCCCGAATTGTATCATCACCACATCGTTTTTCTGCAGCGCCTTGTGCACGCCTGCCCAACGGCCTTCTTCAAAGAAAGTACGGGTGCTCCTGCCCCCACGAGCTTTATCCAGCACCTGCACGCTATCACCTTTTATCAGGTGCCTTAGCTGCTTCAGACTATCTACGCTCATAAACGGCTGAAAAACTTGTCCCCAGCCTGCCAACGGGTATCTTGTCAGCATATAATCACCGGTATCGTAGTCGCCGGTGTAGTCCGCCATAGTAGAATCGCCGATCAGGTATACTTTTACCACCTTCTTTTTAAATGGAACAAAGGCAGTTAGTAGCAGGCACAACGCCAGTAACGAGAACAGGGAGGTATGTTTTTTCATGGTTATTATACTTTATAAGCTTGGTTTGACCTGGTAAGAAATGATAGTATATACCTAACAGGTGTAGTAAAAAAGCATGGCTCAAAGAACCATGCTTAGTCTATTCAAATGAAAGATTTTTATTTTACTTCTAGTGCCGAGGCGCTCAGGTCTTTACCTTTAGATACCTGCTTAGCAGCATCTTTAAAGTCCTTGCTGTCCAGCTTTACATTTTTGGTTAACGGACCCAGCACCCGTACCACCTGCTCCTGGCCAGCTTTATACTTTAAGCCGTTTACCGCAATGTTCTTGCTGTTGTAGATGGTTAAGGCCGGGCCTTTTTCAGTAATTACCTGCACGTTCTTTAGTTCAATGCCATCGGTGTCTACTGCTGTAATGCCTTTGGTTGCCTTCAAAATCGAGTTTTCTATCCGTACATTTTTCAGGTTCATCTCTGGCAAGCCCTGCAGCGCAAGTGCCTCGTTGGCTCCGGCTACCGTAATGTTTTTCATGTAGATGTCCTTGAACGAAGGCGTTTCTTCTGTAACCGGTACCGCTTTTTCGTCACGCTTTTCGGTCTCAGCACTTTGGGTATCGTCCAGCACCGGTGCATTGCCGCCGTAAAACAGGTTAAAGCTGATAGCCTGCGTCGGGATATTGATCATGTCGATGTTGGAGATGTAGATGTTCTCTACCACTCCGCCTCTGCCACGCGTGCTCTTAAAACGAAGGCCAATGTCCGTTCCAATAAAAGTACAGTTAGACACGTGTACGTTTTTCACGCCACCAGACATTTCGCTGCCTACCACAAAACCACCGTGGCCATGGTATACAATGTTGTTTTTGATGATCACATTTTCAGTTGGTATACCACGCTCACGACCATCTCTGTTCTTACCTGATTTAATGCAGATCGCATCGTCGCCCACATCAAAGGTATTGTCGTAGATCACCGCGTTCTTGCACGACTCCAGGTCAATGCCGTCACCGTTCTGTGAGTACCATGGGTTGCGCACGTTCAGGTTACGAATCGTCACATCTTCGCACATTAGCGGGTGAATGTTCCAGGCCGGGGAGTTCTGGAAAGTAGGGCCATCCAGCAATACTTTCTTGCAGTTTACCAGGCTCACCATTACCGGGCGCAGAAAATCCTTTACCGCTTCAAACTCTTCTTTGGTCTTAAAGTCAGGCACGTTAAAGTTGTCTTTGCCATCGCCTTTTTTCGACATCTCGGATGGGTACCATACTTTGCCGTCGTCGCTCAGCACACCACCAGATTTAAGTAGGTTCTTCCATTGGGCATCGGTCATTTTACTTTTCTTAACCGGACGCCAGGCATCACCTGAGCCATCAAAAGTACCTTTCCCGGTTATAGCAACATTCTCCAGGTCTTTACCATTTATCGGGGAGATACTGCGCCAGGTGTTCAGGCCCTCAAAGCTTGTATAGATAAGTGGGTAATCATCAAAATTTGGGCTGAAGATAACAAGTGCTCCCGCTTCAGTATGCAGGTTGATATTGCTTTTAAGCGTGATCGGACCTGTAACCCAGATGCCGCGCGGAATAACTACTTTGCCACCACCCTTGGCTGCCAAGGCATCGATAGCTTTGGCAAAGGCCGCTGTATTTTTTGTAACTCCATCGCCTACTGCACCGAAGTCGGTTATACTTACGCTGTTGTTCGGAAAAGTTGGCTCCTGCACACGCGGCATGTCAAACTCAATACCTGCGTACACATCAGTTGTAGTGCCGGTAGTTATACCAGTTGTAGTTGTGTTTGCTGTGCTGTTAACCTGTGCTGCTGTTGGTTGCTGCTGGCACGACACCTGCAAGGCACCTGCCAATGCTACAAGGGCAAAAAATCTGTTAAAGGTTAGTTTCTTGATCTTCATATGCGTAAGCTGTTTATTTCTGAGTCTGATAGTTGTTTGATGTAACCGGTGTCACTCTGAACCAGTCGAAGTCTGCAAAACCGGAGTCGTTGATTTTATCCTGCCTTGTGGCAAAGAGGCCAACTTTGGCTCCTATCCAGCGGCCTGGTTGGGCGGTAAAAGTATAATTTATACTTTTGAAAGCAGTTCCGTCTTCGCTGTAGCTAAACTGGCACTTGCCACCTTTGCTTACCTGTACTCTAAAGTATACTTCGGTGCTGTTGAGTTTGCCTAGCAGTTCTTCTTTTTCCGGGCTGCCTTTGTGAGCAGCAGTTACTGTATTGTAAGTTAAGTATAAACCGTCTGATTTACTCACCAAACCTATATAAGCATAATCCTCGCCCATTACCAGCAAGCCTGTGCGCTCGTTCTGCAGCTTAGGGTTTGGCGTAAATTTAAGCTTTGTGGTAACGGTAAACTCCTCTGCCGGGAACTTCTGTAGCAACAGGTTTGGTACATCCCAAATATTTTTAGCGCCTTCCGGCATCTGGTCAGTAAACAAGCGCAGCTGCCCCTTAGTCGGATTCAGAAATGCCCAGGTGCTTTTTGGGTTTGCGTGCCATTGCCATTGCAGCCCCAGCTGGTTGCCATCAAACTCATCAGAATCCTGTGGTGTAGCTATTGGGTATACTTTGCCAACGTTTGGCTTCCTGTGCACCATCACCGGCTCGCCTTTCCCATCGCTGTCATTGTCCTCTCCTATTACCGGCCAATCGTTTACCCACTTCATGGGCTGCAGGTGAACAATGCGGCCATAGGCTTCCACATCCTGAAAGTGAAAGAACCAATCTTCACCAGCCGGAGTGGTTACCCAAGCTCCCTGGTGAGGTCCGTTTATACTTGTGCTGCCCTGGTCCATCACGATTTTCTCTTCGTAAGGGCCAAGTATGTTTTTAGAGCGTAGTACCAGTTGCCAGCCTGTAGCCACACCACCTGCCGGAGCAAATATGTAGTAGTAGCCGTTACGTTTGTAAAACTTAGGTCCTTCTACTGTCGGGTGGTTATCGTGCCCGTCGAACACAATCACCCCTTCGTTCAGCAGTATGGTGCCGTCGGGGCTCATTTTGCTTACGGTAAGTATACTTTTGATACCTGCTCTGCTACCTGCCCAGCCATGCACTAAATAAGCTTTGCCGTCTTCGTCCCAGAGCGGACAAGGGTCTATCAGGCCTTTGCCTTCCTTTACCAGCACCGGCTCTTCCCAGTCCCCTGCAGGGTCTTTGGTCTTCACCATGTAAATGCCGAAGTCCGGGTCGCCCCAGTAAATGTAAAATTCACCGTTATGGTGACGGATAGCCGGTGCCCACACGCCATTGCCATGCTGTGGCTTTGCAAAGTGCTCCAGCGGTTTGTTTCGAGTAAGGGCATAGCCAACAATTTTCCAGTTCACCATGTCTTTGGAGTGCAGTATCTGCAGGCCAGGTATGGCGTTAAAGCTGGAGGAGGTCATGTAGTAGTCATCTCCCACGCGGCACACATCCGGGTCGGAGTAATCGGCATGAAGTATAGGGTTCTGGTAGGTTCCATCGCCTTTATCAGCCACCCACACCTGCGACACCTGCACCGTTGCTTGAGTAGTAGCAACTGTTGCTATACTTTGCTGCGACGCACAGGAAACTGACATACAACAGGTAAGTGCTGTTAAAGCGACAGATGCTATTTTATACTTTATCGTCATGCTTTATTCTGACAGCGCTATTCGCTTTACAATTTTATCCTGTCCCAATTGAATGACGCAGAAGTACAAGCCGGCTCTGAGGCTATTCTTTTTCATGTCCTTCCCGTCCCAGGTTAGCTCATAAGAACCCGGCGCTGCCTGTGCTTCCATTAAAGTGGTTACCTGCCTGCCCGTTACATCCAGTACTTTCACCGATACTTGTGCCGCCTGCTTTACTTTAAAGCTGATGGAAGTATAACTGGTAAACGGATTCGGATATACAGCCACACCATACTTTTGAGAATAATCAGGTAAGCCGGTTACTGTTTGGTTTGCCAACGAATTAAGGTACTTCTCCAGATTGGTATAGCCGTTGCCGTTGTAGTCGCCATTCCTGTCAGCAGAGTCGTTTGGGTTCAGGCCATGTTCAGTTTCCCAGGCATCAGGCATACCGTCTCCGTCTGTATCTGTTGGTGCGGTACCTGTAGCCAGCACGGGCCAGCCACCAACATCCTCCTGCGAATCGATGATACCGCGGTAACCTGTTTTAGATCCGTTAAACGTAGCTGCACCATTGCGCACATCGGCTACAATTCTTGCATCTACGGCATCACGTTTTAAGCTGGCCCCAGCCTGCTCCAGCACCGCCTCATACGCCTGCTGTGCTGTATGCACGGTTTCCATATGATACTCTATAGGTGTAGTTAATTTTGCTTTCTCTCTGTCTGCAGTTGGGATGCCGCTGTCGTAATCTACGCCTGCCCAGTTGCTTGCTGAAACGGAGGCATTACCATGCACAAAGTTTCCGTCTATGTAAAACTTCCCATACCCGGGACCAAAAGTAGCATTGCTCTCAAAAGAGATTTGCATAACGCGCTTGTTACGGCTGGAGGGTGTGGCGGGGCCTGGTTTGTAGTAGTTGTTTACGATGTTGTAGTTTCCGTTCTCGCCACCGTACGCGCTGTTCCCCATCCAGTTATAGATCAAGTTGTTTCTGAAATCAACATGCTCATTTGAGAAAGGGCCATTACTTACACCAGAGCGCCCTCCGCCATTAAACCTCGGGTTACGGCTGTTGTGGTGTGCCAGCAGGTTGTGGTGGAATGTAGCCTTGTCGCCTCCCCAGATCGCCCCATACCCATGGTTATCCTTTTCGTGAAACGACTTGTTCAGGCTTTCGCCCAGCAGGCACCATTGCATGGTAAAGTTCTGGTTCGCGTAAAACGAGGAACATTCGTCGATAGACCAACTCATAGAACAATGATCGATGATGATGTTTTTGCGATACCTGCCCCACAAGGCATCCTGCTCATTTCGGGTAAGATCGCCCATTCTGAACCGTAGGTAGCGGATTATCACGTTATCGGCATCCACTACCATCTCGTAGTTTTGTATTGTTATGCCGTCACCGGGGGCAGTTTGCCCTGCAATGGTCAGGCCCCCATTTTTGATCACGATTCTGCTGTTCAGCTTGATGTTTCCAGCTACGTCAAACACAATCGTTCTGGCACCTGACTCAGCAACGGCAGCTCTTAAACTTCCGGCTCCTGAATCGTTTAAATTGGTCACTTTAATTACTTTACCGCCACGACCACCGGTAGTGTACCTACCAAAGCCCTCTGCCCCCGGAAAAGCCAGCTGCTGCGCCTGTAGCTGCCTTAAGCAAAGTATAAAACACAGCAGCAGGAGCAAGCGGAGCAGGTTTATACTTTTGGTTTGTGTAGAGGTAGAGGTCATAGGTTAGTGCTGTAGGTCTGATTATTTATTTGATGCTGTTATGGTACCCGGTGTCCAGTCTCCGAAAATCTGCTCCAACGTATACTTTTGGGCCTGTTCTGCTGTGAGTTGGTGCGCCCACTTTACTCTTGCTTTAGCGTTTGCTCCAGGGCCTTTGGAGTTATACTCCGCGTAGTAGCTGGTTTTCTCCGCATCAGGCTTGTTCCAGTTGTGCCACCCTTCCGGGTTGATATGGTTGCCCAGGTAACTGTTGATAAAAACCGTTTTAGCATGGGGTCTCCAGGGCCTGCCCAGGTAAACTGATTTAGCAGGAGCATCTCCTGTCAGGCGGCAGTTCAGAAACACAAAACCGTTGGCCGTTTCGGGTAAGGTGGAGGCTGCTGTAATGTACTGGCCGCCTTTTTTGCTGTAGATCTCGCAGTTGTCGAACACAGCCGTAGACCAGCCAAAAATAAAGTCGGTGGTGCCTTCTATGTAGCAGTCTTTGTAGTACTGCCGGCTCTTTTCGCCGTGTGGGTACAGCGTATCTTGGAAACCCAGAAAGCGACAGTTCCGGAACATCACCATGTCCCCGTCTACACGCACCGCCACCGCCTGCCCTACCGGACCAGAGCTGTTCTCAAAAGTGATGTTCTCTGCGGTAAAACCATCGCCAAACACATAGAAGCTGGTAGAGCCTGTGGTGCCCATTTCTTCGCCGAAGCGGTTCTTTTTAGAGGCGTAGTCGTCGTAAGTAAGAATTGTGCTTTTTACGTCTTCTCCTACAAATTTTACATTAGGCTTGGTTGTTGGCAGCGTCAGCTTTTCTTTGTAAGTGCCTTTTTTAATGAAGATGGTAGTCTGATTTTTTCTGAAATCGGGTACCGCGTTGATGGCTTCCTGTACTGTTTTAAAATCACCGCTACCGTCTTTAGCCACTACAAAATCGTACTGCTGCGCCTGCACTTGTTGTACAAATAGGCAAAGTATAACTGTGAAGTATAAAGTATAGATGCTGCGTAATTTCATACTTTGTTTTATGCTTAAGCTGTCATTTCGAACACCGTGAGAAATCTGGATCATTACACAGTCATGCAATATTTCAGATTTCTCCCGAGGGTCGAAATGACAAAATGAGGTACTGTGAATTTCCTACTTAGCAGCAGAGGCCGTACCTAATTCCTCCAGCTCCAGCGATGCCATGATAAAAGGTGCTACTGCTTTCGGGTCGTTGTCGCGGCGTTCTTCGTTGATGTAGTACTCATAAGTACCGTCGCGGTAAGGATCGCCGCCCAGGCCGGCTACAGCACAAACATTGGTGATGCTGATCGTAGCGTCTTCATTTTCCTTGATCAGGTTGGAGATAATGCCGCTATAACCCTTCTTACCAGCCTGCAGGTACTTTTGGTCGATGTGACCGTTTTTAGCAGCTTTAACCAGGAAGTAAGTAAACATACTAGAGGCCGAACCTTCTAAATAGTTACCTTCTCTGCCACCCTGGTCCACTACCTGGTACCAAAGCCCTGTATTTTTATCCTGGTACTTTACCAGCGCATTGGCCATCTTATTTGTGATCTGCAGTATCTCGGCACGGCGCGGATGGTCTTTCGGGAAGTAGTCCAGCACATCAACCAAAGCCATGGCATACCAGCCCATGGCACGGCCCCACACATTTGGCGCCTGCCCTGTTACCGGGTCTGCCCATTTCTGCTCTTTGCTTTCGTCCCAGCCGTGGCGCCACAGGCCTTTCTCAGCGTCCCAGGTATACTTGTCTACCAGTACAATCTGGTTGGCAATATCATCAAATAAAGCAGGCTCGTTATATTCTACAGCATATTGCGCCAGAAACGGAGAGGCCATGTATAAACCATCCAGCCACATCTGGTGCGGGTAAATTTTCTTGTGCCAGAATCCGCCTTCTTTTGTGCGTGGATGCGTGCGCATCTGGTCGCGCAGGTTTTCGAAAGCTAGCTTATACTTTTCATTACCAGTTTCCTTATACAGCTCCATCAGGAACTTGCCCGGGTTCACGCGGTCAATGTTGTAATCAGTCTTCTTATAAGTCAGGATGGTGCCATTCTCGCTGATCATGGTATCAGCAAATGCCTGAATGTAATTCAGATACTTCTTATCGCCTGTTTTTTCATACACTCTTTCGATGGCGCTGGCAAAGAGGCCTTGCGTATAATCCCATTTTGGTTTTGGCCTGAAATCGATCATCCAACCTTCCGGGTTGCGCTTTATATCAGAATCTGCCATGCGTACCGACCACGCTTTGGCTGTTGGTTGATTTACTCCAGAAGCAGTTGTTGCAGTAGGCTCTCCCGGCTTGCAGGCTGCTGCCATCAAACCTAATACTAAACAGGCGTATCTTGTAAATTTCATTTTATTCAGGAATTATACTTTGATCAATTATTTAACGGGCTGCCACTTATCATCTCCTGCCAGCACCAGCTCTGGCTTATATTTTTTAGCATCTTTCGAGCTTAATTGCTTTGCCCATGCTACGCGTGTTTCAGGCGAAGCTCCAGGCCCTTTGGACTTATACTCTGCGTAAAAAGCGGTTTTCTCTGCATCTGGTTTGCTCCAGTTGTGCCAGCCTTCAGGCCTGATATGTTTGCCTAGTTTTGTATTGAGGAAGACCGTCTTGGCAAAAGGCCTCCATGGGCGGCCCAGGTATACTTTCAGATCATCGGTAGCGGCTGTCACATCACAATTTAAGAAAACAAACCCATAGGCTTTATCTTGTGGTGTAGAGGCTGCTGTAATGTAAGAGTTCTTTTTGCAATGGATGGTACAGTTCTCGAAAACCGCTGTAGCCGGACCAAATATAAAGTCTGTAGTGCCTTCTATGTAGCAGTTGATGTAGTACTGGCGGCTGTTGGCTACGCCTGCGTATAGTGTGTCCTGGTCCCCGATAATACGGCAGTTTTTGAACACGCAACGGTCCGCCTCTACGTGCAGCGCCACCGCCTGCCCCACTCCCGGGCCAGCTGTGTTTTCAAACGTGATGTTTTCTGCTCTGAAGTCGTTGCCCTGCACCAGCACGGTGTAAGAGGTAAAGGTGTTGATGTCGCCTTTGCCAGCGTGATCGTCCCAAGTGATGATGGTGTGCTCCTTGCTTTCTCCGATCAGGGTGATGTTGGTTTTCCAGGATGTGATAATTAGTTTTTCGCGGTAGGTGCCGTTCTTCACAAATATCTCTACACCATTAACCGGGAAGGCCGGTACGGCGTCTACGGCAGCCTGCACCGAAGTATAATCGCCGCTGCCATCCTGCGCCACCACCAGCTTTGCCTGCTGCGCATGCACCTGAAGGTACGTTAAAACGATAACAAGAAGGGCAATTATTTTTTTCACGGGTACAGGTTATTTTAGCTGTTGCTTTGTTGGCACAAGGCTGTTCAAGTATACTTCTATGTTCGTGTACTGCTTATCCAACGTATACTTGGCAGCATCTTCTGCGCTGTTCGGGCTCAGTTTATACTTTGCTTCCCAGGCATCCGGCATACCATCTTTGTCGCTGTCTTTAAGGGCAACTTCGGATTTTAGTTCTGGCCACCCACCCACATCTTCCTGCGAATCGATAATGCCGTTTTTGTTTTTGCCGTTGGTTGGGTTACCGCTTCTGACTTCACTTATAATGCGGGTATCTACGGCATCACGCTTGTGGCTTGCACCGGCATTAGCCAATACCTGCTCGTATGCCTGCTGCGCATTGTGTGATGGTATAGCCTCAACGGTAAACATAGTTGCTGCTTTCGTAGAGTCCGGGTGGTCGCATTGCACCCCCCCTGCCCAGTTATCTTGTGTTATCTCCGGGAAGCCATCTACATAATTACCTGCCACGTAGAATTTACCGTAGGGCTGCCACGGGTTTGCTATTCTGTTTCTGCGTGATTTAGAAGTAGCCGGACCTGCCTTAAAGTAGTTATCTACAATATTATACTTGCCTTTTTCGCCGCCATAAATGCTGTTGCTCTTCCAGTTAAAGATCACATTGTTCCGGAAGTCCACCAGTTCTTCTTCGGAGTTAGGGGTGGTTTTAGAACCGCTGAAGCGAGGGTTACGGCTGTTGTGGCTAGCTAATAAGTTATGGTGAAAAGAAGCTCCTTCGCCTCCCCAGATGCCGCCATACCCATGGTCGCCTTTTTCGTGCACCGAGCTATTTAAGCTTTCAGAAATAATGCTCCATTGCAGCGTAAAGTTTTTTCCCCTGTAAAAAGAAGCACACTCATCGGTAGCCCAGCTCATAGAGCAATGATCTACTATAATGTTGCTGTTGCCTTTATTGGCACCAAGCGCATCAGCCTGCTGACCGGTGGTGTTCCCCATCCTGAAGCGTAAGTAACGAAGTATAACGTTATCTGCTTTTATACTTACCGGGTAGTTACGTATGGTAATGCCATCGCCGGGCGCTGTCTGTCCTGCAATGGTTATATCACCGTTGTTTATATCTAAAGGTCTTTCCAAAGCGATAGTACCCGATACGGCAAACACAATAGTACGCGGCCCCTTTTTCTGGATCGCATCGCGTAAGCTGCCTTCTCCGTCATCGTTCAGGTTAGTTACATATACCACCTGGCCACCGCGGCCGCCGGTTGTATACTTGCCAAAGCCCTCTGCCCCCGGAAAAGCCAACGGTTTATCTGCCGTTGCCTCGGTTATACTTTCAGAAGATACGCTTGCCGGCTGCGTGGTACAGCCAGCAGCGCATATCAACTGTATTACTAAACCAAACAATGCACTATTTATGATCATTTTCTTCACTTTGAAAGCGCGTTAAAGTATACTTATGCTACCCTGATAAACACCTACAGTATCAGCGTTTTGCCTGCTTGCTGCCCTGCACTTCTACCTGCACCGGGTTTGCAAGCTCCTGAGCAGTTTTGTTCAGGTATTTTATAAATTCTTCTTCTGTTTTAATGCCGTCTGGCTCTAGCTCCCAGGCCGATAGAAAGTAATACTGCAGTTTACCCTGTGTTGGAGTAAGTTTAACTACATGGCTGTTAGCATCAATAGTAAATTCCTGGAAATCCTGTGGCCGGAAAAGTACTGCGATACCTAGCTGGTCGTTGTTGAGGCTTTGCTTGCCGTAGCTTGCCAGATAGCCCCAACTGCTGGCATCTCCTTTTTGGGTGAATACCTTGGCTGCTTTGTCTTTATTAAGACCGGTGCTCAGGTTTTGCGGTGTACCGCCTGTTACCTTTACCTGGTGGTTGGTAAGCCTGGTGCCGGCGTGTATACTTAGCTGCGACTGTACATCCAATGTTAATCCAGCTACTTTCCAATTGTCGTAGTTTGTTTGGATAGAAGAATATACAGGGCCGTTTTCTGTTACCTTGCTTACTACATTGTCTGTTTTATCTACACGTATGGCCTGGCCTTTATCTACAATGGCTAATGTACCCACACCCAACGATTTACCTACTTTAAGCACATCCATACCCCAAGGCTGCAATTCGTGGTAAGAATCAAACCCATCAAGGCCCACTTGCTGCAATACCATATCCGGTGTTGTTTTACCGAATACATCGGTTGCATTGCGCCAGTCCAGGTAAAAGCGGTAACCTACTTTATCAGACTCCCAGCCTGGGCCTTCGTAACGGATGTAGTAGGAATGATCGGTGTGCTCGGCAGGTACATTAAGCGAGTCTACATTCTTAAATTCGCCGCCAATGTACTTCCTGTCTTTAAACTCACCGCCAACTTTATGGGAAATCTCAGCCTGGGTGCGTTTTGTGTAGTTCCGCTCACTTATACCTTGCTCTTTATATCGAACAGTCAGGTTGCGTTTTTCTTTTGCATTCAGTTTATCCAGTACCAACACCACGCCTTTATGCTCAGCATCTTTCAGGTTGTATTGGCTTGCAACTTCTTTCTTGCCGTCCAGCACTACAAATGCCTTTGGGTTAAAGTTACCTGTTGCGGCTTTTACTTCTTGCGCAGGTATAAATACTGCCACGTTCTCACGCTCCTGCCCCAGCGGGTTAGTTACAGTAACAGTAAACGATTTTGGGAATTCTTTTTTAAGGTTTTGGGCAGATGCCATGCCCGCATAGAGCATTGGCAATAGCAGCCATACTTTAAAACTAGAAATACCCTGGCTTAATTTCTTAAAACTCATCTTTTGAAATCGGATTGCAGTATTTAAGTATAAAATTGAATAGCTATAATTTTAAACTAGCAGGGCAGCCATAGTTGCTGCCCTGCTAGTTTAAAATTGGCTACCACCATCTCAGGTCTCCGATAGGGCCGCCTGTTACGCTGGCAGTTCTTATCTCTGGGTTAGCTGGCAGTTCAAACGTTGTCGTGCTGGCTGTCCAACCCAGATCAATGAATTTATTATCTGACAGCTGTACAAAGCTCGGGAAGGTTACCTCTACAGGTGGGTTAGAACCATCCAGTAGTTTAAAGAAGTTATTGTTTCTTACAATTACCGTTGAGCCATCTGAATTGGCGCGAACAAAGCTTGTACCAATGGTACCGTCTTTTGGTGTGTTGGCTACAATGCTGTTCTGCAAAGTATAGTTGATCGCATTTGCGTTTGCATCTAACAGCACATAGTTTCTGCCTGCAAAACCAAAGTTATTGATCGTTGCCTGGTTGATCATCACAGTTGGCTTGGTAGGAACTGTCATGTTCGTTGCCCAGCTGATCAATGCTCTGCCTGAATTATACAACGTTGAGCTTTCGATAGTAAGCGTCTTAAACTCCAGCTTATCGAGCATAAAGTAATGGTACGATCCTGTTCCGTTGTTCGACGCTACTGTGTTTTTAACTGTTATACTTTCAATCTTGTGCGCGTTGGCAGAACCACGGTTTGCACGCATAAAACAGTTCTTCGTAAAGTTAACCGTACAGTTTTCTACTACAATAGATGTGAAGTTTGCGGCTTCGCCATCCGAGTTAAGGCCAGTCAGGTTCAGGAAGTAATCCGCACCAGCCGTTGTACCGTCAAAACCGATACCTGCTAGCTTCACACCTGCTCCATTGCCTTTCAGGGTAATTTCTTTAAAGTGCACAATGGTGTTGGCCGGGTTGCCAGATATTGACTGTAATGTAATATTTTTCTCACTAATGATGATGTTTGAAGCCGAGTGATCATATGCCCCATCCTCAAGGCCAATCACATCACCGGGAGCTGCATTCTCGATAGCTGCCTTCAGCTCATCTATCGTTGCTACCGTAGCCGTATAAATGCTTGGCTCTTTTGTAGAGAAAGTTATAGTACCCTTGTTCTTGTTACCTGCAAATATTACTGCCGTGTATGCTGTGTTAGGTGTTAGGCCAGTAATTGTTTTTCCGCTTGCCTCGATTTCTTCTGCAGTAATGGCATAATCTGTGGGATTGCCGTTAGCCGGTGTAAGTACAATCTTGGTTAAACCGGCTGTCTCCCTCCAACGCAGCAAAACTGATTTGTCTTTTATGTCCGGGCCAGCTATCGCCAGGAAAATCTGCTCGCCTGTTATAGTAAACACCGGGCTGGTGATCCAGTTCGAAGCCGCTGCAGTTCCCAATGCATTTGCTCTGATGCGGGCATAGTATGGCTGCTTTATCTCAACGTTTTCATCCGTTATTATCGCCTGCGCTGTGTCAGTATGCATCGAGAAATCTACTGAGCCAAATGCCTGGTCTTTTGATACCTCTACAGTATAGGTTGCGCCCTTGCCTTGCGTAAAAAGCGACGGGTTCCAGGTAATAACGGCTTGTGTTTCTCCGTTAGCGGCTTTCACGTTTACCGGGGTAAATACGCGCTCCGGCTGAAACTCCTCCAGCTCCTTGTCATCTTTACATGATACTGCCGTAAGAGAAACAAAAAGCACCAGGAAAAGCCCTGCTAATGTTCTGTTGTTATATATCTTTTTCATATCCGTGATCATCATGAATTAATTAGTAACCGTACTCTTGCTTCAGGTTCGGATTAGCATCAACAATGGTGGTATGCAGCGGCATTAACTCACTCTTGTTTGGTGTAAACCCTACTGCATAGTAAGTAAGAATAGTGTTGGTGATACCGCTGCCCACCCATGGCACACTACTAATATCGGCACCTGATGGCGCTGGATTAGGAACCGGGGCATAAAGCGAGTTAAGCCATTCGACCTGTGTTGCTTTGGTATTAAAGTACATGGTAGATGGCAGGTTTTGGTAAGGTACCTGCTGTGCAGCCATGGCAGCAAGCTCGGCTTTGGTTTCGCTGAGGCGCTGGCCCAGCATGTTCCACCTGATCAAATCATACTTACGGATGCCTTCGCCGCCAAATTCCCAGGCTCTTTCCTGCACAATAGCGTTAAAGAAATCCAGCTTGCCTAAACCAGCAGATAGGTCTACTGCGGCATCAGCTGTAAATATAGGCTTGCCAAAGGCTCTCCTTCTTACCTGGTTAACTGCTTCGTAAGCATCTGCTGTTGGTCCGCTTAGCTCATTTTCGGCCTCGGCAAACATCAACAGCACATCAGAGTAGCGGATAAGGGGCCAGTTCAGTCCAAAATACTGTGCATTTGATGTCATCATGCCTGGTATCCAGTCGCGTCTGAACTTACCGTCTACCATCGTTTGCAACGAGCGTGGCTGTATGATGGCAGCAGAGCTAATGTTGTAAGGCGCTGCAGTTACGTCGCGGCGCAAGTCGCTCTGATCAAAGGAGTAAAAGTATGTTGGCAGAATTGTAAGGGCGCCATTACCAGTACTACCGTTTAAGCGTGGCCCGTTGTAGTAACCCAGCTTGCTATCGCCAAGTGCGCTGCTACCGCCCGCCATGGCTACTTCCCATATAACTTCGCCGTTTGGCTCTATTCTTCCGGCAGCAATCGCTTCCTTAAACACGGCTTCGTAGCTTGGGTTCAGGCGGTGATCGTTGCGATCGATGATCGCTTTACTTTCATCTCTGGCGATTTTGTAAAACTCCTGGTAATTTGCAGGGCGCTCCATCTGGCGGTTAAGCCTTAAAGAGTAACCACCTCTGAACAAGGCGATACGGGCGCGTAACGCGCGAACAGCACCTTGTGTAATTCTTTCGTCTCTGGCGGATAACTCACCTCTCCACGGCACCAGGGTTGCTGCCTCAGCAAGGTCAGCCAGTAACTGGTCGTAAATCTCGTCGCGGTCTGTTCTGCCCAAAAAGGATTCTGTTACTAAGTCGGCAGGCAAAAAGCGCCCCGGCACATCTCCCCAGTTGCGGATAAGCTCCAGGTAGAGTTGCGCTCTTAAGGTAAGTGCCTCACCATGTAACCTGCGAAGTTCCTTTTTCTGCGCTTCGGTACCGCTGGTGTACATCTCCATTTTCGGAATGTAATAGATGGCAAGGTTAGCACGCTCAACGCCCTGGTACAACTGCTTGAAAGGGTTTGCCAGCTGTGTGTTACTTGGCTGTACTGTATAGTGTGCAATATCGCGTCGCTCGTTATCAGGGAAAGGCGTTGCACCTTGTCCCATCATCAGGTCGTCGTCCAAGGTATAGTACATGCTTAGCCTGATGCCGTAGCCATTGTCGCCGGCTAACGTGGAGTATATACCCAGCACCTGCTTCTGCACGCTGCTTACATTACTGAAAATATAGTCTGGTCCGAACAACGAAACGGGTTCTACTTCCAGATAGTCTTTACACGATGACACCGAAAAGCTCATGCCACCAACGAGTAATGCACTAAGTATAAATTTAGATAGTTTATTAGTTCTCATGTATGAAAAGACTTTAAAATTAGATTGTCAGGTTTACACCAAAAATAAAGGCACGGCTTCTAGGGTATGCCGAGTAATCCACACCAGATGTGATCGGGCTGCTGCGACGCGTGCTTACCTCCGGATCGTAACCTGAATAATTTGTAAATACCTTCAGGTTGTTTACTGTACCGTACACGCGCAGCTTGCTTATTCTTGCTTTAGCCAACAGGTTTGCCGGTAAAGTATAGCCCAACGTTACGTTATTGATTCGGATGAAAGAGCCATCTTCTACCGCCCATGAGTTAACATAGAATGATGTAGACGTTGTAAGCGGAGACCATAGTGTGGCATCTTTGTTCAGTTCTGCCAGCGCAGCAGGTTCTGTTACCACCTCGCCTGCATCGTTCACATTTCTCCAGCGGTTGTTCATCATGCTTAGCATGTTGGAGTTTGTAGTATAACCGCTAGTAAACTCCAGCTTATTGGCGTTAAGCACATCGTTGCCATACTGGAAGTTCACAAATACGCTCAGGTCGAAGTTTTTGTAAGTAACCTGGTTGTTTAAGCCACCAAAGAAATCCGGCTGTGAGTTACCGATTACTGTTCTGTCTTTATCATTTACAATGCCGTCGTTAGTAAGGTCTTTGTACTTGATTACACCTGGCGCAGGATCAAGAGCAGTCATATCTTTGTTGCTAGGAATACCTTCTTTTAAAGTATAGACACCGTTCTCATAATTAAAGTCATCTAAAGTATAGAAGCCATCGTTTACAAGGCCCCACATTGTACCTACTGACTGCCCTACAAGAACCGCATAATCATGAGGGGCGTTAGAGCCCGCCCAACCAGATGGGAAGGTAGCGAAATCCACTAGCCCGTATTTATCGATCTTGTTTTTGTTGAAGGACAGGTTAAAGCTTGTGTTCCAGGTAAAGTTTCTGTTCGTTACCGGCACGCCTGTAATCTGCAATTCGACCCCTCTGTTAGAAGTGTTGCCTATGTTCTGCATCTGGCCATCATACCCTGAGGTTGGATCAATTGGCGCCCGTACAAGCAGGTCTTCTGTAGTATTCTTGTATGCATCAATTGTAACCTGCACGCGGTTGTTCAGGAATGCCATGTCCAAACCGATGTTTCTGGATACAGTAGTTTCCCACTTCAGGAAAGGGTTACCTAAAGCTGCTGGCCTGAACGCTGTTACCGGCTGGTTATTTAAGCCATAGTATGCGCTTGGCTCAAACAAGGTGCTGAACAAGCTAGGATCGATTCTGTTGTTACCAGCTGTACCGTAACTAACTCTGAATTTAAGGTCGTTAAATATATTTCTGTAACGCTCCATAAAGTTTTCATTCAGCACGCGCCAGGCTACCGAAGCCGAAGGGAAGTACCCCCATTGATTGTCTCCCTCAAACACAGAAGATCCATCAGCACGCATTGTCAGCGTTACTAAGTACTTGTCATCAAAAGAATAATTAAGCCTTGAGAAGAAAGAAAGCAACTTTGTCTCTTCCTCAAAAGAGCGAGGTATCTGAGGGTTCGCACCAAGTGTCATGTTGGCCAAAGCCGTCTCAGCAGGTGTGAAAGACGGGAACGAACGGTTCTCAATATAGTAAGACTCGCTTTTCTCGTTCACGATCTCGTGGCCTAACATAAAGTTGATGTTGTTACGCTCACTAAATGCGGTCTTCAGTTTGCTGTTAGAGAAGGTAATAACGTTTGAATTCGTAAGTACGCTTCTGCTGCGCGTATCAATAGATGCCATTGGCTTACCTGAACCAACTTGTCTTGATATAGACGTGATAGAGTCGTTAAAGACATCGGTACGGAACCTGTTTAAATCCACACCTAATGTACTTTTTACAGTCAGGTAGTTTGTCAGGTTTAGGCTTACGTAACCGTTCAGGTTGGTTGTGGTTCTTCTGTTATTTCTGTACTCTGCCTCAGTTAGCAAAAGCGGGTTAACGAGGGCAAGGCTGTTGGAGTTTGTTTCCTCTGCATAATCC
Organism: uncultured Pontibacter sp.; assembly: GCF_947492645.1. Lineage (GTDB taxonomy): Bacteria > Bacteroidota > Bacteroidia > Cytophagales > Hymenobacteraceae > Pontibacter. The sequence continues at coordinate 231,527 of NZ_CANLMZ010000003.1, forward strand.
TGGTCGTAATCATATAAACCCTGGCCTCCCATCAATAACGGGCGATATTTCACGCTGTGGCGCAATCTGTTTACCGAAGAAGAGCCTTCTGTGGCTGTACCGGCACCATTAACATCAGTATCATTATACCTCACGTTAAAGCCGGTTTTTACTATTTTGCTTAACTGGTGGTCAAATCGGAAGTTTACAAGCTTTCTGTCGAAATCAGAGCCAAGCATGATACCTTCTTCTTTATTTGAAGTAAGGCTTAAGTTAAACTGCGTCTCGGCAGTACCGCCTGTTACACTTACGTTGTGTGTCTGCATAATGGCATCTCTTCCGAATACCTGGTCCTGCCAGTCAACGAATGGGGCATTTCTGTAAAGCTCGATATCTGCGAAGGTGCCGTATGTATTCTGGAATGTAGTTTCTGCAGAAGAGTTGCCGCGGCTGCGCTCGTACTGGTATTTTACGAACTCATACGGGTTCATAACGTCCAGCTTATTTGCCAGCTGCCTAACACCGAAAAGGCCATTGTAACTAACCGTCGTTTTCATTTCTCTACCACCTTTGGTAGTGATGATAACAACACCGTTTGCACCGCGCGAGCCGTAAATTGCTGTTGCTGATGCGTCTTTCAACACATCAATAGATTCGATATCCTGCGGAGACAGCACAGAAAGTGCATTTTCTACTTGTATACCATCTACTACATATAATGGAGAGTTATCCTGCGAAATAGAGGTACCACCACGCACTTTAATCTGCACATTGGCATCGGGTGTGCCCTCAGAACCCGTTACCTGCACACCGGCCAGACGGCCAGCAAGCGCCTCAGCAGCAGAGTTAATTGGAATATCCTTTAACTGCTTGGCCCCAACAGAAGAAACAGAACCAGTTAAGTCTCGTCTGTTAACCTCAGCATAACCAATAACCACTACTTCCTCCAACACTTTATCGTCTGGAGCAAGCGAAACATTGAGCGTAGTTTTAGAACCAACCTGGATCTCCTGGCGCTGGTAACCTACAAATGTAAATACTAGAACTGCATTGCTGTTAGGAACAGTAATCGTATAGCTTCCATCTATACTTGTAGCGGTGCCATTCGAGGCAGATCCTTTTTGAAGAACGGTAACGCCTGGCAACCCAACGCCTTTTTCATCTACTACCTTGCCGGTAACAGTCAGGCTTTGGGCAACCACGCTTGTGATTGCGATAAAGAACAAAGGCACTATAAATAGATACTTCATCCTTTTGAGTAAGAAATGCTCCATAATTGGCTAGTTATGTTTTTAAGGTATAGAACAGGTTATGATAATACTCTTGTACTAATGCAGGTTTACAAACAAATGGAGTAACACCTACAGGCAATCTCTTCTTTTCACAGCGCCCGGGCCTCTTCAGGCACCTGGGCATCTTCCCACTCTCCCGGACATCACGAATCGCTACACAAAACCCACTAAGGGGCCTCTCCCACATTTTGAAGTACGTTAAAAAAAACACTTTGCGCAAACGTTTGCATAAATATTTTTTAATAATTTGTTTACAATTCCAAAACGCGCAGCTTTAAAAATTCTTTAGCGCAACGATTTGCAACAGCTTAAATTTTAGCTAATTTTCAAAATATGAGGTTAATAATTAACAAACACATAACAAACAACACAATCTCTTAACAATAGACAAGAAAACGCAAATAAATGATTAATACAATTACAAGGTTGTTACAGCATATTTTTTCTGATTTTGTGTAATCGTTTGCACATATTACGTATATTACGTGATCAAACGAGAAAACCTACAAAAGCATGAGCATACACCACAGCACACGCCATGCCGTTCATCCGGCAGATTTTAAGGGCTACGATACTGCTAAGTTGAGAGAAAACTTTTTGATAGAGAATCTTTTTAAGGCAAACGGCATCAGCGTTGTTTATTCTATGCATGATCGCCTGATAGTAGGAGGCGCCAACCCGGTAGACCAGGATGTAACACTAGAAACGTTCCCAACATTACGCTCCGAAAACTTCCTGGACAGGAGAGAACTCGGAATAATCAACGTGGGGTCAGAGAGTGCGGTAACTGTAGCGGGCACCCGTTTTATACTTGCCCCCAAAGAGGCCTTATATATAGGCATGGGTACTAAAGAGGTAATCTTCCATCCGGCAGCTAACGGAGAGGCTAAATTTTACTTTAACTCTGCCCCTGCCCATCGTAATTACCCAACAAAGAAAGTATCGCTGGATGAGGCCGAAACGGTAGAACTGGGCTCCCTGGATAACTCAAACCACAGAACCATACGCAAAGTGCTTATCAACTCGGTTGTGCAGACTTGCCAGCTGCAGATGGGCGTGACAGAACTGAAAACAGGCAGCGTATGGAACACCATGCCAGCGCATACCCACGACAGAAGAATGGAGGCTTACTTCTACTTCGAATTGCCCGAGGACCAGGCAGTATGCCACTTTATGGGAGAGCCTGATGAAACCAGGCACCTCTGGGTAAAAAACAACCAAGCCATCATATCGCCACCATGGTCCATCCATAGCGGTGCAGGCACATCTAACTATACTTTTATATGGGGTATGGCCGGCGAAAACCTCGACTACAACGATATGGATAAAGTTGCCATAACTGATCTAAAGTAAGATAAAGCCATGAAAGAGCTATTTGACTTAACGGGGAAGGTCGCCCTTATCACAGGAGCCACACACGGCCTTGGCATGGCCATGGCAAAAGCATTGGGCAAAGCCGGTGCTACTTTAGTGATTAATGGCAACACCCCCGGCAAAATGCAGCTTGCCCTGGAAAACTACAGGCAAGACGGTTTTGAGGTGCACAGCTACCTTTTTGATGTAACCAACGAGGAGCAGGTAAAGGAAAACATTGATCGTATTGAAGAGGAGGTTGGCCCGATCCAAATACTTGTGAACAATGCCGGCATGATACAGCGTACACCTGCATTAGAGATGGAGGTGGCAGATTTCAGGAGAGTGGTGGATGTGGATTTAACAGCTCCTTTTATACTTTCCAAAACTGTAGGCAGGTACATGATAAGCCGCCAGGGTGGCAAGATTATAAACATCTGCTCCATGATGAGTGAACTGGGCCGTGACACGGTTTCGGCCTATGCAGCAGCAAAAGGAGGTTTGAAAATGCTTACCCGCAACTTGGCTACCGAATGGGCAAAGTATAACATACAGGTAAACGGCATCGGACCGGGCTATTTTGCTACAGACCAGACTGCTCCGATACGCGTAGACGGGCATCCGTTTAATGAGTTCATTATCAGCAGAACACCGGCAGGCCGTTGGGGCAACCCAGAAGATTTAGGCGGTGCCGTGGTGTTCCTGGGCAGTAAAGCAAGCGATTTCGTAAACGGGCAAATTATTTATGTAGACGGGGGAATACTGGCAACCATTGGTAAACCCAGCAATGAATAGTAAATTTAACGCTTCTTTACCCTGGGGCACATCTAAAAGCAATGGCAACTAAAACTAAAATCACCATACAGGACATCGCAGAGAAGCTGAACATCACGGCTTCTACAGTTTCGCGTGCGTTAAACAACAATCCGCGCATCAGCGAAGACACTAGGAAAGCGGTCCTGAAAGTTGCCAAACAGCTAAACTACCAGCCGAACAACATTGCTGCTGCCTTGCGAAACGGCAAAAGCCACATTATCGGAGTTATTGTACCTACCGCTGACAGGAAGTTTTTTGCTTCGGTGGTAAGGGGTATAGAAGAAATTGCCAATAAGCTGAATTATAAGGTTATCATCTGCCAGTCTTACGACAGCTACGAGAAAGAAGTACAGACCATAGATGCGCTTTTAAATGCACGCGTAGATGGCATTATTGCCTCTATTGGCAAAGACACAGAGGATTTCAGCCATTACAAAAAGGTATTGGCGTCAGGGCTTCCGTTGGTGCTTTTTGATAGAACAACAGACCAACTTGACGTAAGCCAGGTAGGCATAAACGATTACTTGGGTTCCTATAAAATTGTAGAGCACCTGATACAGCAGGGTTGCAAGCGTATAGCCCACTTTACCAGCCCCAAAAAGATCAGCATTTTCAGGGAACGTTTAAGAGGCTACACCGATGCCTTATTGGATAATGGCATCCCTTTCGATGAAAACCTGGTTATATCCAGCAACTTGCAGTTAGAAGGTGGCCGCCAAAGTATGGAAAAACTGTTTGAGGCCGGCGACCTGCCTGATGCGATTTTCTCGGCAAGCGACTATGGCGCCATGGGTGCCATGCAGGTGTTAAAAGAAAGGGGCATTGCCATTCCGGAACGCGTAGCGCTGGCTGGCTTTAGTAATGAACCGTTTACATCCTTTACAGATCCGCCTTTAACAACTGTAGACCAGCTTAGCTTAACGATGGGCAACATCACCGCAGAGCTTTTCTTTGAGCAGTTTAAAATTAAAGACAAGAAGTTTGTACCGCAGCGTACTGTACTGATGCCAGAGATCATCATCAGGCAATCTTCATTAAAAAAGCGATAAAATCACTAGTAGTTAAGTTTTAAAATAATAAAGCTCCTTTATAAAAATCGATGCGTAAATCTGTACAATCGATTGCACAGATTCAGGGAATTATACTTATATTTAAATTATAGCAACACAAGGTATAGCTGCCAAAGTAGTAGCAACAATCTATCCGGCTTAGTACAGCTTACCCGATAATTACACAGCATGATGAGGACATTAAATCGAAACACAGCAGGTATACTTATGAAACAGCCTGTAAAGGTGTTACAGTTTGGAGAAGGCAATTTTTTGCGTGGGTTTGTAGATTGGATAATAGACGTACTGAACGAAAAGACAGATTTTAACGGCAGCGTACACATTGTGCAACCACTTGAGTTCGGGATAGTGCACATGCTGGAGCAGCAGGAAGGGTTATACCATGTTCTACTAAACGGCATTCAGGGTGGCAAAGAAACGCAGGTTACACGCCTCATCAGCTGTGTAGAAGGAGCAACCAACCCTTACAAGAACTATAGCGCATACTTAGCCCTTGGCGAAAACCCTGCGCTGGAGTTTGTTATCTCTAACACAACAGAAGCCGGTATCGCTTTTGACGATGCTGACAAAGACTTCACTACCATACCAAGCAGTTTCCCAGGAAAGTTAACGGCCCTTCTGTATCGCCGCTATCAGCACTTTAACGGAGCAGCTGATAAAGGCCTGAACATTATCCCCTGCGAGCTGATCGAGAAAAACGGTGAAGCACTTAAGGCGGCTGTATTGCAATATGCCAGCTACTGGCAGTTACCTGAGGCTTTTGCCGCCTGGATAGAAGAGCACAATACCTTCTGCAATACCTTAGTAGACCGCATTGTTCCGGGCTTCCCGAAGGATAACATAAATGAAATTCAAGCTGAACTTGGCTACGAAGATAACTTAGTGGTAAAAGCAGAGCCTTTCCACCTATGGGTGATTGAGGCGCCTGCCAAAGTACAGGCAGCTTTCCCGACAGCTAAAGCTGGCCTGGAGGTGAAGTTTGTAGAGGACCTGACGCCTTACCGCACCCGCAAAGTACGCATCCTGAATGGTGCCCATACGGCCTTAGTGCCTGTTGCTTACCTGGAGGGTCTACGCACCGTTCGCGAGGCAGTAGAAGACCCGAAAGCAGGAAAATTTATACGTGAGGCAATTTTCGAGGAGATTATTCCTACCCTTGATCTTTCGGCGGAGGAACTGGAGCAGTTTGCGAACGATGTGATTGAGCGCTTCCAGAACCCGTTTATACGCCACGAATTAATTTCAATTGCGCTTAACTCCATATCCAAGTATAAAGTGCGTGTGCTCCCATCTGTACTGGAGTATTATAACAGACAAGGCACCTTGCCTGAGCGCCTGCTTACATCGCTTGCGGCACTCATACTTTTCTACAAAGGCAAGTACAACGGCGAAACAATTCCGCTTAACGATACTCCTGAAGTGCTTAGCTTCTTTGAAAAAGTATGGCAAAGCGAAAATGCAGCGGAAGTAACGCATGCAGTATTAGCTAACACAGACTTTTGGGGAACAGACTTGACCCGAATAGAAGGACTGGAGCCATTTGTGGCGCAGCAGCTGGAATTACTGCAAAAGGCAGAAAACATTGAAATATCTTCATAACCCTGAAGTATAAGAATTATTAAAGCCACAGGTTTCGACCGCCTGCAAAAGCCATTGGTTAGCCACACCTAACCGATGGCAGCTTTAAACTAAACACGGTCAAGTATAAAGTACATCGAAACATGATTACTTCTGAACAAGGAACAAAAACCGCGGCAACTTTTCTGGACGAGAACTTTCTTTTAGAAACAGAAACTGCCCGTAAGTTATACCATGAGCATGCTAAGCACATGCCCATCATCGATTACCATTGCCACCTGTCGCCGGAGGATATTGCCAACGACAGAAAATTCAAGAACCTGACGCAGATCTGGCTGGAAGGCGACCACTACAAGTGGCGTGCCATGCGCACCAACGGTATACCGGAACGCTTCTGCACCGGCGATGCACCAGACTTTGAGAAATTCGAGAAATGGGCTGAAACGGTACCTTATACCATGCGCAACCCATTATACCATTGGACGCACATGGAACTGAAAAAGCCATTCGGAATAGAGAAGATTCTGAAGCCTGAGTCAGCGCGTGAAATTTATGACGCCTGCTCAGAAATGCTGCAGACAGACGAATTTAGTGTGAGAGGAATTCTGCGCAAAATGAATGTCGAGATTATCTGCACCACCGACGATCCTATTGATAGCCTGGAGCATCACCAAAAGATAAAAGCTGACGGTTTTGAGGTAAAGGTACTGCCTACTTTCCGTGCTGATAAAGTTGTTTTTATTGACAACGAGGAAGTTTTCCTGCCATACCTGCAAAAGCTGGCAGCAGCATCAGGCGTGGAGATTAATAATTACAGTAGCTTAGTGGAGGCGATTAAGCAACGGCACGATTTCTTCCACGAGAACGGTTGCCGCTTATCAGACCATGGCCTGGAGACAATTTATACTGCCGAGTATACTTCCGAAGAGGTGAACGCCATTTTTGAGAAGGCGCTTAACAAGCAAGCCCTTACTAAAGAAGAAGCGCTAAAGTATAAATCGGCAATGCTGGTGGAGCTGGCGCTGCTGGATCATTCTAAAAACTGGACACAGCAGTTCCACCTGGGTGCGCTGCGCAACAACAACACCCGCATGATGCGCGAGCTTGGACCTGATACAGGTTTTGACTCAATCGGTGATTTTGATGTGGCCAGCTCGTTGGCTAAGTTCATGGACAGGCTGGATAACTCAGACCAGTTAGCAAAAACTATACTTTACAACCTGAACCCAAGCCAGAACGAACTGTATGCCACCATGATTGGCAACTTTAACGATGGCAGCACGCCAGGCAAAATACAGTACGGCTCTGCCTGGTGGTTCCTGGACCAAAAAGACGGCATGGAGCGCCAGATGAACGCGCTATCAAACATGGGCTTGCTAAGCCGCTTTGTAGGTATGCTTACCGATTCACGCAGCTTCCTCTCCTACCCTCGCCACGAGTATTTCAGAAGAATTCTGTGCAACTTGATAGGCAATGACGTGGAAAATGGTGAACTGCCGGCAAGCGAAATGAAGTGGCTGGGCCAGATGGTGGAGAATATCTGCTATAATAATGCTAAATCATACTTTAACTTCTAAGATGGCACATAAAGTAGTAACCTTCGGAGAAGTGATGATGCGATTGTCTACGCCTGGCTTTGCCCGCTTTATTCAATCAGATGCTTTTGATGTAACCTATGGCGGCGGCGAGGCTAATGTTGCCGTGTCGCTGGCCCAGTTTGGCGTGGGTGCTGCCCACGTAACCCGCTTTCCGGACAATGAGCTTGGGCGTTCTGCCTCTAACCTGATGCGCAAGTATGGCGTGGATACACAGCATATTGTGTATGGCGGTAATCGTTTGGGTTTATACTTTCTGGAGACTGGTGCCAGCGTAAGAGCCAGCAAAGTAATTTACGACCGCGCAGGTTCGGCCTTTGCCGACCTTGACGTGGATATGATAGACTGGGAACGCGCTTTAGAGGGAGCCAACTGGTTTCATTGGACAGGCATCACGCCAGCCATCTCTGAGGGTGCGGCGGCCAGTTGCAAAAGAGCCATCGAGGTAGCAAATAGCATGGGCATTACAGTTTCTGCCGACATTAACTACCGCAAGAACCTGTGGCAGTATGGCAAAAAAGCCAGCGAAGTGATGCCAGACCTAATTGCCGGTTGCGACATTATTGTGTCGGGCAAAAGCGATGCGAAAGACATTCTGAACATCAAGTCGAAAGAAAGTGAAGACGAAGCATCTTACATTGATGTATTCAGCCAGATAATGGAGCGCTTCCCAAAGGTAAAAAAGGTTATAAACACTACCCGCGGAAGTATAAGCGCCTCGCATAACACCTTATCAGGCATGCTTTATAACGGCAAGCAGCTACTCACCACCACCACCTACGATATAAACCCGATTATAGACAGAATTGGGGGCGGAGACGCGTTTATGGCGGGCTTCATTTATGGCATGCTCCAGTTTGATGATGACCAACGGGCAATTGATTTTGGAGTAGCTGCCTCTGTACTAAAACATACTATACTGGAAGATGCAAACCTGGCAACAGTAGCAGAAGTGGAAATGCTGCTAAACGGAGACACTTCCGGAAGGCTGCAGCGCTAACGTATAAACCACCACTACAATGACAAAAAAAGAAGACGCACTACAGGCTATACTACAGCAAGGTTTACTTCCCCTTTTCTTTTACCAGGATGCAGAAGTAAGCCTTGAGATTGTAAAGACACTTTACAGCGCAGGTATAAAAACACTAGAGTACACCAACCGTGGTGCCGCTGCTCTAGATAACTTTACTTACCTTAAAGCTGAGTTGAAAACGGCTTGCCCTGACCTGCAGTTAGGCATCGGCACAATTAAAACAACCGAAGAAGCGAACAGCTTTCTTAAGGCTGGCGCTGATTACATTGTTTGCCCTATCGTGAACCCGGCTGTAGGAGACCTGGTACGCGAGGCAGATATGCTTTGGATACCAGGCTGCTTCACTCCTACTGAGGTACATGTGGCACAGCAGCACCATGCCGCTTTAATCAAGATTTTCCCTGCTAACATTCTGGGGCCAGCTTTTATTTCATCTATCAAAGAGTTGTTTCCGGGCCAGCTGTTTATACCGACTGGTGGCGTGGAGATCGATAAAGTAAATATCAGCACCTGGTTCAAGGCTGGCGTTTGTGCAGTAGGCATGGGATCAAAACTGATAAGTAAAGACGTTTTGGCAGGTCAGCAGTACGATCAACTTTATACCTTAACACAAGAAGCCCTGGCCCTGGTGCAGGAATGCAGAACAAATTAATTGCCTGATATACACCTTTACAGGCACAACTATACGACTAAACCTAAGGCATGCTCTGCCAAAAGCGTGCAACTAACCTTAACTCAGTAAGCTCATGTTTGCTACCAAATTTAAAAAAGCACTCTTAGGCCTGACAGCATTTGCAGTTATACTCTCTATGCAATCATGCCAGCAAATATCCGATACCAAAGAAATTAAGCTAGGCCACGCCCTCGAAACAACGCACCCCGTGCACCTGGCCATGGTGGAGCTTGCTAAAAGAGTAGAACAAAAATCAGCTGGCAAGCTTGTGGTAGACATTTACCCAAACGCCCAGTTGGGTAGCGAACGCGAATGCGTGGAGCTGTTGCAGATCGGTAGCCTGGGAATGACCAAAGTATCCGCAGCTGTCATGGAGAGTTTCTCCCCTAACTTTAAGGTGCTTAGCTTGCCATACATTTTTAAGGACAAAGCACACTACTACAATGTACTGGAAGGCGAAGTTGGCGCACAATTACTTACCGAAGGAGAGAAATACTGGCTTCGCGGCCTTTGCTACTACGATGCCGGCAGCAGAAGCTTTTATACGACCAACAGGCAGATTAACGAACCAAAAGATTTAAAGGGACTTAAAATTCGGGTGCAGGCGAGCCCTACTGCCATTGGCATGGTAAAGAGCTTTGGCGGAGCCGCTACGCCAACATCATGGGGAGAGCTTTACACAGCCCTACAGCAAGGCGTTGTTGATGGTGCAGAGAACAACACACCAAGCTTTTACCTGTCGCACCACTACGAAGTATCCAAATACTATTCTCTAAACGAGCATACCATGGTTCCTGACATTCTGCTTATCAGCAGCAAAGTATGGGAAAGCCTGAACCCGCAGGAGCAGAAGTGGCTACAGGAAGCCGTGGACGAGTCGGCGGTAGTGCAGCGCGAATTGTGGCAGGAGGCCGAACAACATGCATTGGCAGAGATCAAAAAAGCTGGTGTAATTGTAACCACTCCAGATAAAGAGCCTTTTGCAAAGCTTGTTGAGCCACTTTACGAAAGCTACAAAAGCGAGCCGGAGGTTTACTCTCTGATCCAGCGCATCAAGAACACAGGTAGCCAGCTAAGCAAAAAGTAATTATCCTTAACAACCCGTTTATGAAGCTTAGAAATACTATTGATAAAGCCTTATACATCCTGCTGGTTATACTTATGTCTGCGATGGTGCTTAATGTACTGTGGCAGGTAGCCTCCAGGTATGTCCTTAAATCCCCGAGCTCCTATACCGATGAACTTGCCCGCTTTCTGCTGATTTGGGTAGGATTGTTAGGTGCAAGCTATGTAGCCAGTAAGCGGCTGCACCTGGCCATCGATATACTTCCGTCAAAACTGGAAGGTGCAAAACAGGCACGGCTTAACATCCTGATAAATGTTATCGTGGCCTTGTTTGCTTTTTTTGCCATGGTATGGGGTGGGTTAAAGCTGGTTTACATTACGCTTACCCTGGAGCAAACTTCTGCTGCCTTAAATGTACCCCTTGGCTACATCTATGCTGCAATTCCGCTCAGCGGAATTCTGATCGTGTACTACAGCATCGCCAACCTGTTCAGTAAGCCAGACCCCGTTATAGAGGAAAGCAAAGAGGCCTATTAACCAACCATCAAAACAAGCTAACAACATACTGATCCCGAATACGACTAACCTTTAACTTATGGAGTTTCTTGAAGTAATTGTGCTGGTTCTCAGCTTTGTAGTGCTGCTCATACTAGGCGTCCCCATCGCCTTCTCGATTGGTGTTTCCGCTTTGCTGACGATGCTGGTGAGCATTGCCCCTGATGCCGCCTTTACAACTATGGCACAGCGCATGGCCACAAGCCTGGATAGCTTTGCGCTGCTGGCGATCCCGTTCTTTATACTTGCCGGCCAGTTTATGAACCGGGGCGGCATTGCCTCCAGGCTAATTGATTTTGCAAAGGCGCTTGTGGGCACCTTGCCAGGGGGCTTAGCCTACGTAAATATTATTGCCTGTATGCTTTTCGGGGCTATCTCTGGCTCTGCAGTAGCAGCAGCATCTGCCATTGGCGGTATTATGAGTCCGCGCATGGTAAAAGAGGGTTACTCCAGGCCATTTAGTGCTGCGGTAAACATCACTTCTGCCACAACCGGCATGATCATTCCTCCCAGCAACATTCTTATTGTTTACTCCCTTGCCAGCGGCGGCGTATCTATTGCAGCTTTGTTTGTGGCGGGCTATGTACCTGGTATCCTTTTAGGGCTTTCTTTGATGCTGGTTGCAGGCTTTATTGCTTACAAGCAAGGCTACCCTGTAGGCGACAGAACGTCTATAAAAGAAGTGATCAAGAAGTTTTTTGATGCTTTGCCTAGCCTGCTGCTGTTAGTAGTAGTGATTGGAGGTATTATAGCCGGGATTTTTACGGCAACAGAAGCATCGGCCATTGCTGTGTTTTATACTTTTATACTTTCGATAGTAGTATACCGCCAGATCAAACTTGCAAATTTACCCGAGATATTAATTCAGACTGTAATCACCACCTCCATTGTAATGATCCTGATCGGTACATCAATGGGAATGTCGTGGGTAATGTCTTTTGAGAATATACCACAGGGCGTGAGTGAGGCTTTGTTATCCATCAGCGACAACAAAATTGTAGTGCTCATTATCATTAACCTCATCCTGCTGTTCGTGGGTATCTTTATGGATATGACGCCTGCAGTACTTATTTTCACTCCTATTTTCTTGCCAGTAGTTACAGCATTAGGAGTAGACCCTGTTCATTTTGGTATTATGATGGTGCTTAACCTCTGCATTGGTTTATGCACTCCGCCGGTAGGCTCTGTGTTGTTTGTGGGTTGTGGGGTGGCTAACATAAGTATAAGCAAAGTAATAAAGCCGCTAGTGCCGCTGTTCATCGCTATGGTGGTTGCCTTGCTGCTTGTTACCTATATACCTGCTCTTAGCCTATGGTTGCCAGGAATATTTGGTTTGTAATATTTTTCACACATCATAAATAAAAAGAGCCTCTTTGCAGAGGCTCTTTTTATTTATGATACAGTTTTAGAGTTCTTATCTACCAAAGTCATCCTGCACGCGCACAATGTCTTCTTCGTCAGAGGGCTTGTCAGCATCAGTATGGCGCCATATCTCCGCTAAAACGCCCCATTCGCTTAATCCAACCAAACGGTGACGCTCGCCCTGCTTCAGGGTGATCAGGGCTTCCGGAGCAAGCTTTTGAAGCTCGCCTTCTTCGTCGGTGTCGCTGGTTACAACGCCTACTTCGCCCTTAAGCACCTTCCAAATCTCGGCACGGCGGTGGTGGTATTGCCAGGACAGTCTTTTGTCTGGAGCCACAATTAGTATTTTGGGACTCAGTTTACCTGCGATCTTCAAATCCTCAACAGGCATTTGGTTAAAGTATGTTTCAGCAAATCTTGGGGCCTGCTCTTCTTCTATCACAAAAAAGCCACCCCAGGGCCTGCTTAAATCCTTCTTCTCAATTTTAAAACCTAAGTTGGCAAGTTCTTTCTCAACTTCGCTAAAAAGCGTTTGCTTATCTTCTACTAAACTCATCATAGTAAGGGTGTTTAAGGGTAATGTATATGCTAGTGCTTAAGCGTGTTTAATATTTATCTTCTGAGCTGTAAATGCGGGTTTCAGAAACGGCCACTACTGTACGTATGTATAGCGTTACCAACATCTGAACTAACTCATCTTGCCTTCTTAAGCAAAAATTTAACAGGCGCTTAAGTTAAAGTAGTACTTGCTCTTAAAAGATTAAGTTACTACAAAATTAATCAACTGATATAAAATATCCATGCTTATTTTACGAATATGCCACAGCGCCATAACATGCAGAAACGATCAACTGAGGAAGCTTCGTCTAAGTGCCCTATCGCAGTCTTCTGTTTGTGCCCTGGATAATAAGCAAAAAAGCCTTACAAGTATAAACTGTTGAGGCAAACACCAACCGGGCTTTCAGGTCAGTTGTAAGAATTAGATATGCCAGAAGCACCGCAACTACTATCTAAGTTAAGTATTGATTCAGATGCAAAACAGCCGCAGCGGGAGAATAAACTACTATTCTCCCGCTGCGGCTGTTAAGACATGCGGTGTACGTACTTTTTACTGGGGCTAAGCAGCAAAGTATGTTTTACTTCACTCTGTTTAGCACAGCAGGCAAAGGCTTAAGATTAATTATACTTAGACTTCTTAGCTTTGCGAAGCAGGGCACGGCGATGTGATTTAGCAAGCCTCCTTTTCTTTTCAACTACTTTGTAGTAGTCATCTTTGCTACTTTTTTTCAAAAATGTGAATACGCCTGCTTTAGATGTAGCAGCAGCGCTGTTATACTTGTTCACTACTTCTCCGTCAGCAGTATGCGCAGAAGAAGCAAAAGGGAATAAAAGGATTGCAACAAGCAGTAATAATACAAGATTTTTAAAGGGCTTCATAAGGGTTAGCTATATAGTTTTATATAAATTATATTATATATCCTATAACTAATCTTCAATACAAAGGTTGCATTAAATAATACTTATTTTATATATTTTTGTATATAAATATAATACAACACAATTTATAGCTTAGATAAGCCCATATTAGTGTAATTAAATTACTACATAAGATACTATTACCAGTATAAATCTGAGCGCAGGACCCATAACAAATTGTAATTTACTGAGCGGCTAACAATAGCCCCAAGGCAGACACAAAGGGATATTTTACAATATCACCAGGCAAATAGATTGTTAGTGCAAAAGGTACAGAAACCTACTAACATAATTCATTTTAGAAAGTAGCAGGCAAAGGGTAGCATGTACAGTAAAGCAGGCGCTTGACCAATGTTTAACCTGGTAAATAAAAAAGGGCTTCTACGCATCGTAAAAGCCCTTTTTTTGGGGTGTTGTGGAGATGCAGGGATTCGAACCCTGGTCCAGACAAGGAAACCGTCGTGCCTTCTACATGTTTAGGTTTATTCGGATTGTCGGGAGCTTGCTAGTATAAACCAAACTAATGCGCACTCCTTAGATGCTTAATTTCGCCTATGCACCACACCTTTACACAGACTAGTAAATCGGATCGAAGCCTCTGATGTGCAAGCAGATTCACGAAACCTGCACGAGACTATGGCTAGTGCTTAATACCTAGATTAAGCAGCCATGGCGTAGTTATATTCGCCAGTTATTGTTCGAACGGATTTTTAACAGGTGGTACGTTCATCACCCGACATGCTTACACGCAATCTGCACAAGCTGTCAATTCCGGTCATCCCCATTAAGTAAAAGAACGAATTCTTAGTATTTATACTTCAAGAAGTATGCCACAAATGTATAAAATTTGCAGCACACTTCCATCCGCTTATCAGATTAATAACACTTAAATAGCGTAGCAGGTTTCAATAATTTAACGTTTCGTCTGCATATTCCTACTCCAATCCAGCATGGTAGTATACAATTCGTCCATACTTATCTTAGGGTTAGCTTTGTACAGCGAGAGCAGTTTCTGGTTAAAGGCACCGAACCTTACAAAGCCCCTGAGCTGCCCCATCTGGTGCTCCATAATAGGAATAAAGATAGCGTTGTCTTCTGCTGAGAATTTATCTAGGCAGTAAAGTGAGTAGATGCTCCAGGTCATGTATTCGTTAAACACATTGTAGGGCGATGCATAGGCGCTGGTCCCGGTACTTTCTGCTACCCATTTTGCTCTGTCTGCAAAAGCTTCGTTTATCTGATGCAGATATTTATCCGACGTTGGGTTCACAAAATTATGGTCGATCTCGGTAAACACCACGCGCGAGTTACGCATCTCGTTTACCTGCTGGTTATACTTCGGATTCAGGTCGGCGCGTCGCACATACATAACAGTCTGCTCAAACCCCTTGTCCTTGTAGCTCATAGTGGAATGCGCTCCCCCGATAAGCGGCGAGAAAGTAACACGGTAATTGCCATACTTAAATTTAAACTTATCTTCCAGCCATTCTTGCTGGTGGTTAATTGGGTTTAACGTATGGTAGGTCTTAATCAGATCGTTGTAGTATGGCTGGTGCTGCCTGTAAAACTCTCTGAACCCAGATTTCCTGGCAAAATCTTCAATCAGCGTCAGGTTGGCAACAATTGGGTCATCCTGGTTATCAAAACCCATTTTACGGATAATGCCCTCATTTTTGATGTTGCCCTTTTTATCGAATACGTAGGCGCAAGCATTCATTTTCATGGCATAGTAGTACCAGTAGCTCTCGTTATCAAATGGTTTAACGATGTGCTTGTTTACCACCTCCATCACCGGGTGATCTTTGTAAGGCGAGAAATGAGCCATTACTTCTTTATAGTAGGGCGTTGTCATATCTACCATGTTGGAGTCTTGTTGCCCTACTTTAGAGATAGCCACTAGTATGTTTGCCAGCTCATGCACTTCCGGCACCTCTACGCTAAACTTGCCCTGGTGCTCACGGATATACCGCTTTGTAAAGTTCGCGTTTTTGGGCACGCCTACAATCTCTGTCAGCGCTTTTTCTTTGCCAGTTTGCTGCACATAAAACCGAATGGTATCGCCCAGCTTTACCTTGAAGGTAATCGAATCTACGTCAGTCACGAAGGCTACTTTGTTTACCCTCTGCTTACACTCCACCTGCAGCCTGTCGGGTTTTTGTTCTGGTGCTATTTTCCAGCCGGGGTTTCTGTCGGTATCGTTCAGGACGTAAGTAATGCTTTCTACATTCGATTTTATACTTGGCAGCTCTTTTACTTTCTGCGCATACCCTACTGATGCGCCACCAGCCAGCAGCAACGCCAACGTGTACTTTTGCAAGCTTTTCATTCTGTTTTATTTTATGTTTAGAGTTTCTATTTAGCGGCTAGTTTCTGTTCTTTAAGGTGCTTCAGGGCGCGGTCCAGCACAGGGTCTTTTTTCTGGATGTAATCCTGCAGCGTCATTTTCACTTCAACATCAGGTTTTACACCGTAGCCCACAAACTCGCGTCCATCCGGGTAAGTATCTTTTTTGGTGCAGATGCGCGCGTTTCCGCCCCCAGGCAAATCAAACATAAAAGGCTGGCCGGTACTACCAAAAGAGTTCTCGCCAATCTTTGTCATGTGTTTCTGGTTATCAGCGTAAATCAGGAAATCTTCTGCAGCTGAGGCAGTTTTATGACCGATAAGTATGGCAGTTGGCACCACCAGCTTCTCGTGCCGGCTCACTTCATTTCTGGCAGGGCTGTAATCGAATGTGTGGGTAAGCTTATCCTGGTAAGCCTTAAGTGATGTTGCAGCCCACACATCGTTAGCAGTATCTTTAGGCTCAGTAAACACACCCCAGGCCTTAAAGCTTGCCAAATGCTTGCGTGTAGCGTTTTTAGAGCCGTACAGTAGCGTATCCGGGCTCAGGTAACTCAGTATCTGCACACCTATTCCTGTAGAGCCTCCGCCATTATTGCGCAGGTCCACGATCAGCGATTTTGCCTTACGCAGCTCCGGTAATTTCTCCAGGAACATTTCGTTTATCTTAGGGTCGTGGAAGCCGTTAAGCGCCAGGTAAGCCGTTTGGTTCGGGTACCACTTCAGCTCCAACAGCTCCCGCTGCTCTAAAGCCGGGTATACTTCCTGCTCGGTGGTTTTAGCGTGTGTAAGCGTCAGCTCTTTTAGCTTGCCTTTCGGGGTTCTATACTTTATAGTATACTTCTCTCCTTTCAAGCCTTTCAGCATTGTACTTACGGCTCTGTCCATCAGCACATAATCCGTAGACGAGGCAATGTAAGGCATCACCTGCTTTTTAAGGTAATCTGCTGTTGGCTGGCCGTTTACTTCTATAATCTCGCTCCCTACCGGCACCTCATCTTTTATACTTAGGTTGGTTCGGGTAATAATGGCCTTGTTATCGATATTGGTCAGGTAAATTCTATACTTGCCAAACATATCGTTGTACAGCAGAGAGTCTATACTTTTAGGCATGTAAATGTTGGTGTGCCCATCGGCCAGCGAAGCGCAAAGTTTCTGCAACTCGCGGTAATACTCGTAGTCGTTCTGTGTGTGCTGTACTTTCGTGATTGCTTGGCGATAGTCGTTTTCCCATTTGGCACGGTCCACTTTATCTAAATACACAAAGTTGTAGTTTACTTCCTGCCAGAATTTAGACAAGCCGTATACTTTGTCGGCAGCAGAAATAGTGTTAGGAATTTGGGCATTCGCGGCAACGGCCAGCAGCAGCAACAATGGTAAAAATAGCTTTTTCATAGTTTTATTTTATACTTGTATTTATTCTGTCCTGAGGGATGTTACTGGGTTAGCTACTGCCGTTTTAACTGCATGGAAGCTTAGCGTGATCAGGGTAATGATGAACGTAACTATAAAAGCCGAAGCAAATATCCACCAGCTCAGGTTAGTGCGCTCTACATAGTTTTCGAGCCAACCGCTCATAAAGTACCAGCCCAGGGGCAACGCTATCAGGTTGGCAATCAGCACCAGCTTCAGGAAGTCTTTAGAAAGCATGTACACTATACTTGCCACCGATGCCCCCAGCACTTTGCGGATGCCAATTTCTTTTGTGCGCTGCTCTGCGGTAAACAACGCCAGCCCAAACAAGCCCAGGCAGGAGATAAAGATGGCAATACCGGCAAAGTATTTGGTTAGTTGGCCCAGCACGGCTTCGCTCTTATACATTCGCTCAAAGTCCTCGTCCAGGAAGTGATATTCAAAGGGGAAAGCCGGGTTATGTTTTCTCACGATTTGCTCTACTGCGGCCAGCACATCAGCCATTTTACCTGGCGCAACACGGGCATAAAGTGCATTTTGGTTTGTCTCCTGAAGGCGCAGAATAAGCGGCTGCATGGTGCTGTGCATGGAGCGTGAATGGAAGTCGTTTGTTACCCCGATGATGTGGCCTTTGATGTTCCAGATCTGTATAGGCTGGCCGACAGGATCCTGTAGTTGCATCAGGCGGGCAGCTTCTTCGTTTATGATAAAGGCAGAGGTATCAGTACCAAAATCCTCTGAAAAGTCGCGGCCTTCTTTCATCTGTATGCCCATGGTTTCAGTATACTTGTAATCCACGGTCATCATCCCGAACAACACATTTGCGTTAGGATCCTTGCCTTTCCATTTTACATCACCCGTAGAGTTGCCTATATCAAGTGGGTTTTGGTCTGATGCCGATAAAGCGAGAATTCCGGGCGTGTTAAGCAGGTCGCGCTTCAGTACCTCATATTTCTTTTTAAGATCACCTTCCAGGGGCATGTACAGCACGTTTTCGCGGTTCAGGCCTATGTTTTTATTTCGGATGTGATGTAACTGCAGGTATACTACCAGCGTGCTGATGATGAGCAAGCCGGAAAGTATAAACTGGAACACCACCAACCCTTTTCTGAAAACAGATATGCGCTTGCTCACTTTGCCTGTACCTTTCAGCACCACCACCGGATTGAAAGACGACAGAAAGAAAGCCGGGTAGCTGCCTGAAAGTATACCTGTAACCAAGGCCACACCCAGCAACATTGCCAGCAACCAGGGATCACTCAAATCAAACTCTATAAACTTACCTGTCAGTTCGTTAAAGTGCGGCAACAACACACCCGTCAGGTTAAGCGATACAAACAACGCCAGAAAGGCCACTAAAACCGACTCTACCATAAACTGCTTGATAAGCGACGATTTATTTGCCCCGATGGCCTTGCGCACCCCTACTTCCTTGGCACGTTTGGCAGAGCGCGCCGTAGCCAGGTTCATGAAGTTGATACAGGCAATTACAAGTATAAAAATGGCTATAACCGAGAACAAACGTACTGTTTCAATTCTTCCGCTGCCTACTTTGCCCCCTTTAAACTCGTCGTACAGGTACATATCGCCAACCGGCTGCAGAAACAGTTCTATGTTCGTGTCTTTGCTGTACTTTTTTACGTGGTCTTTAATTTTTACATTGAAGGTGGCAAGATCAGTACCCGGTTGCAGTTGCACAAACGTGCGGATGCCATTGTTATCCCAGGTCTTAAGCCAATGGCCATCCGGATGGTTAATCAAATCCTGCAGGGGCAGCACCCAATCAAACTGCATCGATGAGTTTTTTGGTGCATCTTTCATTACACCGGTTACTTTGTAGCTGTCCGTGTTATCTACCTTAAATACCTTACCAACCGCATCGGCAGCAGAACCAAAGAATTGCTCGGCTACTTTTTCAGAGATAACTATGGAGTTAGGATTTGCCAGCACCTGCTTTGCATCGCCGTGCAACAACGGGAAAGAGAACATTTCGAAGAAAGCAGCATCGGTATAGCGGCCACCCACTTTCAGCGCCTTATCCTCGTGCGTCAACAGCTTTTTCCACTCCCAGGTAGAGCTACGCTCTGCGTGCTTAATCTCCGGAAAGTCTTTCTCCAGCGCTTCGGCCAGCGGCCCTGGTGTAGCACTAGTTGTCAGGTTATCAGAGCCGGGGTAACTCTGCACTTCCATTAACCGGTACAGGTTGCCGGTGTCTTCGTGAAAGCGGTCGAAGCTCAACTCGTCCCGCACCCACAATAGTATAAGTATACTGCACGTCATTCCCAGCGCCAGCCCCGACACGTTGATCAGGGAAAAGATCTTGTGGCGCATCAGGTTGCGGTAAGCCATTTTGAAGTAGTTCTTAATCATAGTCTTGGAAATTTATCGGCACGGGTATAAAATCTTATTTTTGAACAGAAGCAAGTATAACCAACCAGCTATATAAGTACCCTAGAAATTAAAGTGCCAATTTTAAAAACCATTAATTATCAAACAATTGCGGCAAATACAATTTTAAGACTGTACGCTTCTGATACACATTTTAAGAGAACAACTGTGCGGTAGCGTTACAGGATTTACACCTGCTGGAACAGCCAAATTGTACTGTAGCAATTTTAAAGCAGCAACCGCAGACCAGAAGTATAGCGCAGCGCTTAGAACAAGTATAAAACTCCAGATAAATTATTTACATTCGGGTATCAGAACCAGAATTGCTTGTACTATGGCCACAGGAAAAACCGGCAGAGTTTTAGTAGTTGACGACGAAACCGATGTGCTATTCGCGCTGAAAATGCTGCTCAAAACTGAAGTAAAGGAAGTGGTTACGGAAAAGAACCCGGACAACCTTTTAAGTCTGCTGTCGAGGGAGAAGTTTGATGCCATTCTGCTGGACATGAACTTTAAAAGCGCCCTGAACACCGGCAACGAAGGCCTGTACTGGCTGCGCCAGATTCTGGACAAAGACAAAGATGCCACCGTTATACTTATCACGGCTTACGGTGATGTTGAGTTGGCTGTAAAATCCTTAAAACAAGGCGCCTACGACTTTATAGTAAAGCCCTGGCACAACGACAAATTACTGGAAACGCTGCACAACGCGCTGCAGGCAAAAGCACAAAAAACCGGCAAAAAAGCAATTGCAACAACAGCCGGGCATACTGCTATACTTGGTACCTCCGATGCCTTGCAGGATATACTTTATAAAATAGAGAAAATTGCCCCCACCGAAGCAAACGTGCTTATACTTGGCGAGAATGGAACAGGCAAAGAACTGGTGGCCCGCGCCCTGCACGAAAAATCCTTTAGGGCCGGCAAGCCTTTTGTAAGTATAGATGTAGCCGCCCTCACCGACTCGTTGTTTGAAAGTGAGCTGTTCGGGTATAAAAAAGGAGCTTTTACCGATGCCAAAGAAGACCGCAAAGGCCGCTTTGAGGCTGCGCAGGGTGGCACCTTGTTTTTAGACGAAATCGGCAATATTTCGCCGGCCATGCAGGCTAAGCTGCTAACGGTGCTACAAAACAGGCAGGTAACGCCACTAGGCTCTAACACTCCTGTACCGGTAGATATAAGATTGATATCGGCTACAAACGAACCTATTTACGAACTGGCAGCCAAAAACCTGTTCCGTAAAGACCTTATTTATCGCATCAATACGGTAGAAATTACGCTGCCCCCACTACGCCAGCGCTTCGGCGATATAGAACTGCTGGCAAGGCATTTTGCTGCTGTCTACGCCCAGAAAAACCATAAACCCGTACCTGAACTTGCGCCTGCCACTTTGCAAAAGCTTAACCAACACAGCTGGCCAGGCAACGTGCGCGAACTGCAGCATGCCGTAGAACGTGCCATTATATTGGCAGAAGGCAATGTGCTGCAACCACAGGATTTCAGTTTTTCGGCTATGGAAATACCACCCGCTGCACAAGCCATACCTGCCTTTGCCGCAGACACAAGCATGCCGCTAAGCGAGATAGAGCGTGAAACCATACGCCGCGTGATCGAGAAAAACAAAGGCAATATTTCTAAAGCAGCCAAAGAACTAGGCCTTACCCGCACCGCCCTTTACCGCCGCCTGAACAAGTATGATATCTAAGCGACTGGAGCTCGGGCTATTTGTCCGGTTTATACTTTTACTGGCCATGATGTATATCACGCTGGAGTACCTGGTGCAGTACACCTGGCTGCAGGTAACGTCAGGTATACTCATCATGCTGGCACAAGTATGGGAAATGGCGCGTTACGTAACCCGAAGCAACAACGAGCTGGCAAAGTTTCTGGAGGCCGTAAAGCAACGCGACTTCTCACAGCGCTTCAACGAGAACTCAAACTCATCGGTACAGCAGCTGCACCACGCCTTTAACCTGATCAACGATACCTTCAAGCAACTGCACATAGAGCGCGAAGCACAGTTCCAGTACATGCAAACCATACTGCAGTTGGTAGATACCGGCATTATGGCTGTGGATATTGAAACCGGCGAAGTGGAGTGGGTAAACGATGCCTTTAAGAAAATGCTGGGTGTGCCTTACCTCAAAAGTATAAACAGCCTGCAAACCCGCTACCCCACCCTGCCCGAGTCGCTGCAAAGTATAAAATCAGGAGAAAGTGTACTTGTAAAGCTAAAGCTGCCTGCTGGCCAGTCGCAGTTGCTGGTTACAGCCACAGCCTTTAGCATGCAACACCGCGACCTGCTGCTGATCGCTTTAAAAAATGTGAGCGCCACCGTGGATGCCACCGAAACCGAAGCCTGGCAAAAGCTGCTCCGCGTGATGACGCATGAGATTATGAACTCGGTAGCTCCCATTGCCTCGCTGGCCGATACACTTGGCAAGCACCTGCACCAGGAACGCGAACGCTATACTTCTGAGCCGGAAACGCCTGTTGATCTGGAGCTGTTGGAAGACACCGAAGAAGGAATCGGGATTATTAAAAAGCGCAGCGAAGGACTGCTTCGGTTCACGCAGTTTTACCGCAACCTGAACAAGTCGCAGCAGCTAAACCTAACCACTATTTACGTGCAGGAGCTTTTTAAAAGTATAGAAGCCCTGATGCGACCGCGGCTAGAGGAACAAGGAATAGCGTTCATCTGCAAAACATCATCTCCGGATTTAACTATAACCGGCGATGTAAACCTGCTGGAACAAGTACTTATCAACCTAATCACGAATGCGCAACGTGCCGTCCGGGAAAACCCGAATCCCCAAATTATACTCATAGCCAAACTACAGGACGGTAAGGTAACCCTGGAGCTGCACGACAACGGCACCGGCATTCCGGAAGAACTGCTGGAAAACATATTTATACCTTTCTTCACATCGCATAAAGATGGCTCCGGCATTGGCTTGAGCTTATCTAAACATATCATGCATCTGCACAAGGGTAGTATACAAGTAGAAAGCGAGGTAGGTGCAGGCAGTACATTCAAACTGGTTTTTTAATTCGCTGATACTGCAGCACTTTCGTTTTGTTAACCTCACAAACACAACACACCCAACTTAAACTTAAATTTATCTTTATAATTATAGATTATCCAAAGTTAGATATAGACAAAATCTATAAACATAACTTATTAAGATAGAGTATACCGGTATAGTCAACTTATCAATCATCAACCGGTATCGCGATATGAACGAAAACAAGAAGTACCGAACTGCCAACTCCGGCAATGGCCAAAAGGGCAAAGAAAACGGCAAAGGCAGCCTGCTAACCACCCGTCAGGGACACCCTGTCACCGACAACCAAAACATCAGAACAGTAGGAAACCGTGGCCCGGCCACTATGGAGAACTACCACTTCATTGAAAAAATATCGCACTTCGACAGGGAGCGTGTGCCGGAGCGCGTGGTGCATGCCCGTGGAGCCGGTGCACATGGTGTGTTTCAGGCATATGGCATGGTAGGCAACGACCCTATAGAAAAGTATACCAGAGCCAAAGTTTTTAAGAAAGGTAAAGAGACGCCAACGTTTGTGCGTTTTTCTACGGTAGGCCATGGCACGCACTCACCGGAAACCCTGCGCGACCCGCGTGGCTTTGCCGTTAAGTTTTATACCGAAGACGGTAACTGGGACCTTGTAGGCAATAACCTGAAAATCTTCTTCATCCGCGATGCCATGAAGTTTCCGGACCTGATCCACTCACAGAAGCCGGACCCGGTAACAAACATACAAAGCGCCGAACGTATTTTCGATTTCTTCTCGGGCACGCCGGAAGCTACGCACATGATCACGTTCCTGTACTCGCCGTGGGGCATACCTGCCAATTACCGCCAGATGCAGGGCTCCGGTGTAAACACCTACAAGTGGGTAAACGCCGACGGAGAGGCTGTGCTGGTGAAATACCATTGGGAGCCAATGAAGCAGGGCATCCGAAACCTTACCCAGAAAGAAGCGCAGGAAATACAGGGCAAAAACTTTAACCACGCCACCCAGGACCTGTATGAAGCCATTGAGCGCGGCGACTTTCCGGAGTGGGAACTTAATGTGCAGATCATGAGCGATGATGACCACCCGGAACTGGACTTTGACCCGCTGGATGATACGAAGCTATGGCCTAAGGAGCAATTCCCGTGGTACCCGGTTGGTAAGATGACCCTGAACCGTAACCCTGTGGATTACTTTAACGAGGTAGAATTATCGGCCTTTGGTACTGGTGTGCTGGTGGATGGACTTGATTTCTCGGATGACAAGATGCTACAGGGCCGTACATTCTCCTACTCTGATACGCAACGCTACCGCGTAGGCGCCAACTACCTGCAGTTGCCGATCAACGCGCCTAAAACGCATGTGGCAACCAACCAGCGTGGCGGCCAGATGGCTTTCAACACCGATTTTGCTGAAGGTCAGAACATCCATGTAAACTACGAGCCATCTATACTTGGCGGCCTGGAAGAGTCTCCGAAGCCAGGCAAAGATTATATGCCGCGCTACGAGGCAAACCTGGTACGCCAGGCAATAGAGCGTGCCAATCCGTTTAAGCAAGCCGGCGAAACCTACCGCAACTTTGAGGACTGGGAGCGCGACGAACTGATAAATAACCTGGGCAACGACCTGGCAAAATGCGACCCGCGCATCCAGGAGAAGATGCTGAGCCATTTTACCCAAGCCGATGAGGACTACGGGCGTCGTGTAAAAGAGAGCATAGAGCGTGCAACCAAAGAGCTGATGAAAATGAAGCACGAAAAAATTGCGGGTACCGATGGCCCATCAGGCAATATTACCGGCGAAGAAGGTGTGGAACAGGCACAGAGCGAATCGCATTCTGCAAAGCCATATTAACGTAAATCAGTAATTTTTATACTTACTACAACAAGGGCAGTTGCTGTTAGCAGCTGCCCTTGTTGCTTTTTATACTTTTAATGCCGATTCCATGCAATCAAAATAGCCTATTAGATTACTGTAAATGGCAGCATTTATACTGATAACAACAAACTATATAGGCTTATTCAATTATTTACTTTGATTATGAAATAAATAACTACGGAAATGCTTATTTTGGAGCTGCGTTAGGCTAAAGCCCTTTATGAAAAAGCATTACCGATCTGATAAAAGCTGTCTTAATTGCGGCACAACCGTTACTGATAAATTTTGCCCGAGCTGCGGACAGGAGAACCTGGAACTGCATGAGGATTTCGTGCACCTGGTGCTGCATAGTGTGGGCCACTATTTCCACTTCGAGTCAAAGTTTTTTAACAGCATCGTGCCGCTTTTCACAAAGCCCGGCTTCCTGACCAAGGAGTATTTTGCTGGCAAACGTGCCTCGCATCTTAACCCGATCAGCATGTACATTTTTATCAGCATCCTGTTCTTCTTCCTTTTTACGGCTAACTCCAACAGCAACAAAAAAGATATTATAGAGGAAAATGCTGCGTCAAAAGAGGCGTTAACCCAGGAAGAGGCTGAAGAGATAAGAACGGAGGTAAGTAACTCCATATCTCCTAAGGCAGGAGACTATACTTATACTATACTTAACAATGCGCAGGTAATTACAGATAGCGCTGGCAGCCAAAACGCTGCAATTGTGCCCGCCACACCTGCAGCAAATACAGCTAAAGCAGACAAAGACAAATACTCTATCAATATTGGGGGCGATAATCCCGTAACAAACTCGTTACAGGCTAAATTCAGGCAAGTGTTGGACGATGACCTGAGCAGCGAGCTTTTCAAAAATAAGCTGGTAAGCCACCTGCCTAAAATGATGTTTATCTTGCTGCCCCTGTTTGCTTTAATCCTGAAGCTGGTTCACCGCAGGTCTAAAAAGTTTTACGCAGAACACCTGATTTACTCGATACATGTGCATTCGTTCCTTTTCCTGTTCGGTTCTATACTTATTGTATTAAAGTGGATTCTGCCGTTCATATCGGGCTGGATACAGTTTATCGGCTTTGTGATTATACTTTGGTACATCTACCGATCAATGCGAAACATTTACAGGAGCACGCGCTGGCGTACTGTTTACAAGTTTTTCCTGCTAGGTTTTGCTTATAGTATCCTGATGCTCCTTAGCGGTGTGATTGTGGTTATTGCCACGCTTTACACGATGTAAGGCACTACAAAAAGTAGCACCGAATAGCAACTGCCCGGAAGGGCTTTTCAGAAGATTTAAAGTATAAACTGAGCTTATTGGTCTGAGCCCAGAAGTTTGTCTTTTGCCCAGCTGACGGCACTAGACGCCTTATCAGCATACGTATTGATATCGTTTACTACATCTCCTACATGGTGCCTCTCCCAGAGCGAGCCGAACACTTTGCTGCGCGGCTTGTCTATGTCCAGTAGCTTTTTTGTGCTCTGAGCAGCTGCCGGGGCATCTTGCTTAAATCCTTTCACCTCGGTAAACACGTAATACTCTTTGTTTAGCAGCACATAAAACTGCTCTGATTTTGCAGGTCGTATCTGGTAAGCGGCCGAATCTATATCGGTATAGAAGGTAACTTTTTCGCTCTGCCCTGTTACCTGTATTTGCAGGGTGTTGGTTTTATATTCCGGTTTTATTGTCCAGAGGCCATTTATGAGCGTGCTGCCTATGCGCATACTTACTTTGCTTGAATTGGCTTTCAGGAGCGGGTATCCTTTATAGGCGCTTTGCCCAAAAACAGGGGTTAGCAGTAGGGTAAACAAAACAGCAATAGCAAAGGGCTTAAGTATTTTCATGGCTCGGGTAAACAAAAACAGACAAATAAATGCAAAGTGCTTATACTTTAGCTACATGGCTGTTATCAATATAATTTAGACATAGCAATTTAACATCTAAATATTAAATTATTAAAATCTAATACACTTTTATTCCTTTACCCGCTTTATTCTTATAGCAAATGGCCAGCAGGTAAAGCAAGTATAAAGTCAGCTTTTCACAGCTACGGTCCAAGTCCTTTGCACATCAAACCTGCCTAAGCAGTTTCAGATAACTTGCCTCCTACGTAAGGCTCGTGGCGAAAGTATAAACCCTCCAAGCATAAGCAATTATAAAATATAGCTGCACGAACGCAAAGAAATAAACATTAACCATTACCCTGTAGTGCCGTTCATACATTAAAAGTATAAACAACTATATAGCAAGAGCTTATACTTAGCAAAACGACCATGAGCGCACCAAAGCTACAACAACAGGTAACTGATATATTAGCCACAGCCGATGTTAATATTAACGGGCCCCGCCCATGGGATTTGCAGGTGCACGACAACCGCTTTTACAAGCGCATACTTTCTGAGGGTACTTTGGGCCTGGGCGAGTCTTACATGGATGGCTGGTGGGATTGCGAAAGTATAGACCAGTTTGTGTTTAAGGTGCTGCGGGCTGATTTGTATAAGCAGGCAAAATTAGGCTGGAGATCGGTGCTGCAGGTGCTGCTGGCTAAGTTGCTGAACATGCAGCCTAAAGGTAAAGCTGCCCGTAATGCCCAACGCCACTACGACATCGGCAATAAACTGTACCAACTGATGCTGGACAAGCGCTTGGTATACAGCTGCGCCTACTGGCAACAGGCAGACAACCTGGACCAGGCCCAGGAAAACAAGCTAGACCTGATCTGCCGCAAATTATACTTACAGCCGGGCCAGCGTGTACTCGATATTGGCTGCGGCTGGGGCAGTTTTGCCAAGTATGCCGCCCAAAAGTATGGCGCAGAAGTGGTTGGGGTAACAGTATCTAAAGAGCAGGCGGCACTTGCCCAGGAGTTGTGCGCAGACTTGCCCATAGAGATAAGGCTACAGGATTACCGCGATGTGAACGAGCAGTTCGACCATGTGGTGTCGGTGGGGATGGTGGAGCATGTAGGCTACCGCAACCACAGAACTTTTATGCAAACTGCTGCACGCTGCTTAAAAGATGATGGCCTTTTTTTGCTGCACACCATAGGCCACAATTTCTCCAAAACTTCCGCAGACCCATTTACGGATACGTACATTTTCCCGAATTGCCTGATACCCTCCATTAAACAAACAGGTGCTGCTATGGAGCATATTTTTAAGGTAGAAGACTGGCACAATTTCGGCCCATACTACGACCCTACCCTAATGGCTTGGTTCCGTAACTTCGACTGTAACTGGGAGCAACTTGAAGGCGAATACAGCATGCGCTTTTACCGGATGTGGAAGTACTACCTGCTTTCCAGCGCCGGCTCTTTCAGGGCGCGCAACAACCAATTATGGCAACTTGTGCTATCTAAAAAAGGAATTGTAGGGGGTTACGAAGCTGTAAGGTAAAGTCGGTTTAAGCATTTTATACTTTTAGTTACCTGCAGGCTTCAGCTTACCTTTATCTACGCCACCGGCAATCAGAAGCATAGGCCCAATTAGCGGAGCCAGAAAACGGCCATCCCAATCCGTATACGTTATCATGATCAAACCTGCATTCAGCAAAATAAAACTGCCTAGAAAAACGAAAAGGGCAGGCTGCTTTTGGATAAAGCCCCACACATTCCTGAACATCAAAGTATAAACTACTGCCAGGAAGCCGACAATGTATAAGTTGTGGCTGAGCGTATAATACGGCCGGACATCAGAAAACAGAAAAAAGAATTTTGCCAGCGCCAGCCTGAAAAAGTATAAAACATCTGCACTTATCAGCTCATACACCACACTTAGCGTGTAGTTGTCGTCCTCATACGTCAGATTATTATCCGGGCTGATTGTAAGGCCATTGTACCCGCATATTATCTCTCCGTTTAAGTACGACAGTTTAAAAAACTCCACGAAGGCAGCAATATTGGAATTAAGGAAAAACAAAAGGCCTACTGCAGCCACCCCCGTAGCCCCTATCAACAACTTGGCTACATACTTATTTGTGTGCCAGGCATACACTATAAAGTAAAGCACAAGCGAGCCAGCCAATAAAAAGCCATTCGGCCGGAGCAACACCGTAAAAACCAGCAAGGGCAGCACCGCCAGCAACAATAATTTTTTAGCGTTGCTTTTGTAGAGCAGGTATGCAAAAATCAGGATGCAGCTTATAAAAAGCGACTCTGTCAGGATGTAGGTGTTCCATAGCTGCACCTGGTAACTTGTACCAAACAAAAATGCGATAACAAAAGCACGTGCCAGGCTTCCACTTAGCTCAAAAACAGCCTGAAACAGACAGTAAAGGGCAGCAAAAGCCACAATTACCTGCAGCAGCACAACGGCTGCATAACCTGTGCCTGAAACATGGGCTAAAAAAATAACCACACAGTAAGCCGCGTACCAATTTACATATCCGCCTGGCCATACCCCTGCCTCCAGCTCTTTGGCAAACCAGATGTAACGGGTAGAGTCGTACATTATCTTCACGCCAAACTTATAGTGCAAAAGCACCTGGACCAGCAAAAAAGAGAGGCCCAGCACAAGCAAACAATTACGCCTGGAGAGTAGCATGTTACGGTTTTGCAGCAAGTAAGCAGGTAATGCTTTCAAGGGATAGCAGGTTTTTGTAAATAAGACTACAAGTATACTTTTTTTGCTGCACTTACCGGCTTCTTTTCTTTTGTGCGTGCTGCAACTCACCAGAAGCTTCTATATTTGTAGTAGTGCAATAGTATGCTTGCCAACACCCAGTTATGTATAAAGGTAAAAAAGTTGTAGTTGTAATGCCTGCTTACAATGCAGAAAAAACGCTGGCACAAACCCACAGCGAACTGGACTTTACAATTATAGATGACCTTATACTTGTTGATGATAACAGCACCGACCAGACCGCTAAGATAGCCGCCAGGTTAGGAATAAAGCACTTTATCAGGCACGACTACAACAAAGGCTACGGAGGCAACCAGAAAACCTGCTACGACAAGGCCTTAAGCTTAGGCGGCGACATTGTTGTGATGCTGCACCCGGACTATCAATACTCGCCTAAACTTATACCCACTTTGGTAACTTATATTAGCAGCGGGCTTTACGATGCGGTTTTTGCGTCGCGCATATTGGGTAAAGGCGCTCTAAGAGGAGGAATGCCGCTATACAAATACATTGCAAACAGGGCATTAACTTTTATTCAGAATATCCTGATGGGGCAAAAACTGTCTGAGTACCATACCGGTTACAGGGCTTACTCAAGAGAGGTGCTGGAGTCGGTTAACTACCATGCAAATTCAGACGACTTTATTTTTGATAACGAGATCGTTGCGCAGATTTTTGCGAGAGGCTACGAAATTGCCGAGATCACGTGCCCTACAAGGTACAACGGCGACAGTTCTTCTATCGGTTTTTTTAAAAGTGTAAAGTATGGGGTTGGTGTCCTGAATGTGTCGATCAGGTACTTTTTGCATAAAAACCGCCTACTTACCTGGAGTAAACTAACAGCTTAATTTTGCATTAATGCGTGACGCCTTTTCTGCAGCCAAGTATAGCGGCAAATCCTGATCTAAGGTGCAGTATCGGCATCTTTCTAATATTTATTGCGCCGGCACATTCTGCTTTTCCTTACACGCTGCTACAGGTAAAACCTGAGTTCTACTAGCAACCACATGCGCCCCCGAAGCTTACCCAAACACAAATTCGATTCTGGAGATAAAAGCCAGTAACAGCAGGAGTTTTAAAGCAGGCACAAGGTATCTTTTCATGATAAGTATAGATAAAAGTATAACTGAACAGCTAAGCCAGCATGCTGGCAGATCAGCGTTTAAATATACTTCTGGCACTTGCCCAAATAATAGGAATAAAATTAAAGGAAGGTAACACAAGCTGTTACGAATATTGCACTACATACAGCACCCAAAAAGCAAGAGATACAAATAATACTAATATCAGAAAATATGAATAGTTATATTATTCAAGAACTCACTCTCCTAAACCTGCAACCAAAGTAACATATTCGCCCATATTAAACTAAAGTATAATCCTGTCATATTTATACTTCCTCCAACTTAAAGCATCAAAAAAAGGCGATCTAAATTGCACTGATATTACCATACTTTACAAACTGGCAACATCCAAAAAAAGCCTGACTGCAGCAGTTGCTGCCACAGCCAGGCCTTAGGGTAATTATGAAAAGTTATAAGTTAATAACCTACTTCATCAGAAGCATGGTACCGGAACGTGTGGTGTTGCCGTTTACAATCTTGTAGATGTAAACGCCACTTTCCTTTCCTGCTGCTTTAAAGCTATGGTTATAGGTAGCACCCTGTTCAGCGTTTCCTTCAAACAGCGTCTCTACTTCGCGGCCTGTCAGGTCGTATACTTTTAGTACCGTA
The DNA here is from genome assembly GCF_947492645.1 of uncultured Pontibacter sp. Lineage (GTDB taxonomy): Bacteria > Bacteroidota > Bacteroidia > Cytophagales > Hymenobacteraceae > Pontibacter. The sequence continues at coordinate 262,785 of NZ_CANLMZ010000003.1, forward strand.
TACCCCGACTCTCTGGCTTTAAAGCTGATAGTAGTGCTCTCAGAGAATGGGTTAGGGTAGCTAAGTATAAACTCACCATCTACGGCTTTTACCAGGTCTGATGCTGCCATTGCTGATGTTGTTGTAGCTACCAGGCCACAATTGCCAAGGCTATCGCCGTGACCGAGGTGTGCTGCAACTGCGCTTTGAGCCACTACATTCATTTTACCGTTATGGCAAAGTATGATTTTTGTGTTTTTGCTGTTGCCCGGAGTTTCGCGCACCTCAATTACCTCGATCGTTACAGAAGCTGTTCTCGTGCAGCCATCGCCATTTACGGCAGTAACTGTAAACGCATAGTTACCGGCAGCTGTTGGCCTAAACACAGGGTTTGCTATTGTTGCATCGCTTAGGCCTGTTGCCGGGCTCCAGGTATACGTAAAGCTTGGGTCGCCGCTTGCAGCAAGCGTAACACTTTGGGCGCCGTAGCCTAAGTAAATTGTGGTAGCATTGCCGCCAGTATACACATCAGACGACGGTGTAACAGTAATTTCAGGGGCCTCGCAAGCATAAACCGGCGGTAGGTCATAAGCTTCGACTTGGTCTGCTCTGCTGGCGCTTGAGCCTTGGGTGGCGCTAAAGCCCAGGCCTCTTTTTGCGAACGCTCTCCAGATAAGCTCCTGGTTAGCTCCGCCGTTGTTAAGCTCATCTGCTAACAGAATGGCATTACGGCCATCTACAAAACCAGGACGGCAAGGCTGCAGTTTCAGTCCGTCTATTACCAGCTGCATGGCCATGTTGTTACCGCCATTGCCGTTATAAATGTCCTCATCATAGCTATACTTGTCTATCAGGTCCCATGTCATGTCCCAGAGCATCGTAGACCACACAAAGCCGATACCATGCGGCTGGCTGATAGTGGCGCTATTTGTGGCCGCGTATGTATAGCCATTTACCCCGAAGTTGGTGCTGTAAGGCGCTGGCCTGATACCGTTGCCAGTAGTAGGCTGGTGACTTACATAGGTGCCTATGCCTCTTACATTGTCTCTTTTATCTCCTGGCTTCATGGTCATCATCAGGCCAAACCAATCGCTCCAGCCCTCACCCATTTGCTCTGCGTTGCCAAGGCAGTTTACAAGCAGGCGGCCACCTGTCAGGCGGTTAGATATACCATGGCCATACTCGTGCACGATAATGCCGTTATCAAAATCTCCATCCAGTTCTGGGCCAGAGCCATCATCTTTCAGCAGCACAGTTACTTCCTGGTTGCTTTCGAGTTGCGCTTTTATACTTGCCCCGGTTTCATCGCTAACCATTACAGACGAGATAAGGATCTGATCGGAAGGTATAGCCCCTGCCCCCATTGATATAGGAGCACCTGGTGCATTGTTGATCACCACCACAACAATAGCCCCCGCCTGCTGCGCATTATATACTTTAAGGCTAAAATCGCAGGCGCCTCTGTACAATACTGCGATGTTGCCTGCTACGGCCTCTGCGTTTGTAAGCGTGCCGCAGCCTTCGTTAGGATTAGTGGATGTTCCGCCGATACCCTCTCCCATCACAAGCTTACCAGAGACAGGAGTTGAGGTTAACCTTGGGCCAAAAGCAGCCTGAACGGCCGGGTAGCTGCCAGCTATACTTGCCGGCGCTGCTATTCTGAACATATTCTGGTCTGGCAAGCCGCTCCACAGGTACATCTGCATTCTTGGGCGCTGGCCTTCTGGTGTAGTGGCAAAGTTGGCGTTGTTTCTGGTAGCCAGAATATTCCTGCTATCCTGTGCTTCGGCCATTACATGGTCACCAGCCGTACCACCTTTTCCAAAGTTATCAGCCTGGAAGTTGCCGCTTGCCTCATCAAAGCCATACTGGTACCACACATCATGGATCAGGTTGTTCCAGTAAAACAGGTTGGCAATGGCTGCGTCACGGTAGGCAACCGGCTCTTGCGTAAAATCAACCTCAAAATCAAAAACAAGGCTGTTACCGCCATCCGGGCTGTAGCCGTAAACTTCTTGGGCAGCGCCATTATAGCCGGTATTATTCGGGTCTTCGTAAGCAAAAACGTTATTGCCTCTTGTAGTTAAGTAAGTGTTAGCCCCAACAGTATGCCACCCGGACGGCGAAGCCACAGGATCTGCCGAAGCATTGCTGATGTGCACTCTGCTGCCGTGGCTCGGGCTTTCGGCCGGCATTGGGTACACGTTGTAGTAATTTGACGTAAGCGGTGCGGCAGCCACAATGGCTTCAGGCGCATAAGGCGCAGTTAAGGCTGCATCAAGCATATGGCTCTCATGGAGGGCTCTGCCCCCGGGTCCGTTATTCTCAAAATTGCAATGCGCCACAAGGTTGTCTTTGTCTAATACCTGTCCTGAACCAGCATCAAGCCTGAGCAGCCAGTAATTCATGGCATCTGTCATGTAAATGGCAACTTCCCAAGCCAGTCTTAGCTCACCGTCTTCCATTGGCTGGTAAATAAGCTTGGCAGTAATGGGCTCTAAGGAGATGCCGCCTGTCGAGAAAGTCACTTCCTTGTTAGCTTCATTGCTTCTTTCCTGCACTTTAAGGGGCTCCCTGAGCGGCGTATTCAGATACCTGGCCGCAGCCAATACAGCCGCCTCAGCATCCATCTGGGCAGACCTGCTTGCTTTTAGCTTTTTACCAACTTCTTTGTGAAAGCGGTTACCCATCGAGATCACTTTTCCCTCCTTGTCAATGCTCATGTTGGTAACGGCCCCATGTATTTCAATACCTTGGTGCAGCTGCTTAATGTAGTAGTGCTTTACGCCTTTCTTTCTGCTTTCTGTTTCGCTGCTCAGCTCCAGCTCCGCAATGTCATCATCTGTCACATTAAGTTTTTGCTTGTTCTTTTTCATGTGGTCGAGGGCCACCTGCGGCACCTGTTTCTTACCGGACTTACCCTGGCCATAAGAAACATAACCACCTGAAAGGAATGCGACGAGCAGCATAAGCCGCAGCAAGGATTGTACATGTCTTTTCATTCTGTTTTTGATTATAGGTTTAACAATAGTGGCTGGAAGGCGCTAACTGTCGCACAGAATAATTTAACTACCTAAACCTAAACACATTAAATATCTAAAAACAGGAAGAACTGCAGTTTAAGGTAACGCTGCCTAATCACCGCCTCAAATCATAAAACATTGCATTTCAGGGTTCTAAGAAAGGTACAGGTGCTATAGTCCTATATCAAAATTCTTAAACGTAACATTATAAAGTTTATATACTTTATAGGCATTTTACAAAAATAAACAAGGAGGTAGCTTCTAAACTCAGGATCATACTTAAACCTGCAGCATACACCTGGTGTTATACTGCAGCAATGCGGTGGATAACCCTATGGAAAACTACTGGAAAAATAGCACTCCCATCTGAGCTTCAGATTGATTATCTTTGTAGTAATGGAAAATTTCGTAGTATCAGCGCGTAAATACCGCCCAAGCACTTTCGATAGTGTGGTAGGGCAGCACCATATAACCAATACCCTTAAAAACGCCATTAGCAGCAAGCATTTGGCGCAGGCTTTCCTTTTCTGCGGGCCGCGCGGGGTAGGTAAAACCACCTGTGCCCGTATTCTGGCAAAAACCATTAACTGCCAGAACATTACCCCGGAGATTGAGGCTTGTAACGAGTGCGAATCGTGCCGTAGCTTTAACAGCAACAGCTCTTTTAACATACATGAACTCGATGCGGCATCTAACAACTCTGTAGAGGACATTCGAAACCTGGTGGAGCAGGTGCGTTATGCGCCGCAAACTGGCAAGTATAAAATCTATATTATAGATGAGGTGCACATGCTCTCGAACCAGGCCTTCAACGCATTCCTGAAGACGCTGGAGGAGCCGCCTTCCTACGCCATCTTCATACTTGCCACGACTGAGCGCCACAAGATCATCCCAACTATACTTTCACGTTGCCAGATCTTTGATTTTAACCGAATCAGGATTGAAGACATGGTACGCCATTTGGGAAGTATAGCCCAAAAAGAGAGTATACAGGCCGAGCCAGATGCCCTGCACCTGATCTCGCAGAAAGCTGACGGAGCTTTGCGCGATGCCTTGTCTATTTTCGACCAGATGGTAACCTTCTCGGGCAGCAATGTAACCTACAAGGCTACCGTAGAGAACCTGCACATCCTGGATTATGATTACTACTTCCGGTTAACAGACCACTTGCTGGAGCAAAACCTGCCTGGCTCGTTGCTTTTGTTTGATGAGATATTGAAGAATGGCTTTGATGCGCACAACTTCCTGATTGGTATTGCGGAGCACTTCCGCAGCCTGCTCGTGTGCAAGGATCCACAAACAATTCAGTTGCTAGAAGTATCAGATAACATCAAGGCAAAGTATGCCGAGCAGTCGCAGAAGGCAAGTGTCTCATTTTTGCTATCGGGCCTGAACCTGGTAAGCACCTGCGACACCAGCTATAAAAGCAGCAAGAACCAGCGCCTGCACGTAGAGCTGTGCCTTATGAAACTGGCGCACTTAAACGCAGCCCTGAGTTTTGCGCAAAACGGAACAGAAGTAAAAAAAGCTAAGGTAGCGGCCCCGGCACCAGCCTCTACCGGAAATACAGGTGCCATACCTTCTGCCGCCATGCAGCCAGCCCATACTAACGGCACGGTACCATCGCAGCAGATGCAGCAGCCTGCAGCAAGTATACCATCGGAACGCATGCAACCGCCGCATGCGCCAAGCCAGGTGCCATCGGAGGGCTTGCAACAGCCGCCTAAGCACCAGGACGTAACACCAGACGCGCACCTTAGCCCTCCAAAGGCCCAGGCTGCACCGGAGCAGCCACGCTCTAAAGTTCAGTTGCCGCCGCCCAAGAAGCTCAGCAAGCTGCCTAGCTTAAAAGACATAGGCAATGCTCAGAATGCCGTAGCCGAGGTAGCCGTGGCCGCAGAGGAAGAAGACACAAGCTATGGTGCCGTTGTTCCTGTGGATGAAGCCAGGCTTAAAACGGTGTGGCATGCTATACTTCGCCGTAAAAAAGCTGAGAACATGATGGAGTTTACGCTCCTGAACCGCCAGTACCACATCGGACCGGATAACGAGGTGATTCTGCACCTGGAGAACCACGTTATGATGGATCAGTTTACGGCTTTGCGCCCGGACATACTGCGGGAGTTGAAAAAGGAGACCGGCAACAGAAGTATAAAACTTAGAGCAGAAGTAGTAGAGGCCCAGGACGAAGGCCGTAAACTTTATACTTCACAGGATAAGTTTAATTATCTGGCCGAGAAATTCCCTGTTATCGTCGATCTGAAACAACGATTTGGCTTAGATACTGATTTTTAAATCTGTAATATACTATCTTCGTATAGTCACATCATCACTAATAACTAAACTATGACAGTCAAAAAGGGATTATCTCTGTTTTTGGTTGCGTCTGCCTTTACATTAACTCAATGTAAAAACGAGGCTTATCAAACGCAATCAACTGCCGAAACTACGACCTCTGCGGCCACAGCCACAGCCGAGAAAGAGTATAAATACGAAACAGCGCCCAACGACCCGCTGAACGCCCGAATTTATACTTTAGACAATGGCCTGAGAGTATACTTGTCAGACTATGAAGAGGCGCCACGCATCCAGACGTTTATCGCTGTGCGCGCAGGCTCTAAAAACGACCCTGCCGATGCTACTGGACTGGCTCACTACCTGGAGCACATGGTGTTTAAAGGCACTACCAAGCTAGGCACCCAAAACTGGGAGAAAGAGAAAGTAGAGCTTGATAAGATTGAAGCCCTATACGAAAAGTATAGAGCTACCAAAGACGAAGCTGCCCGCAAAAAGATTTACGCACAGATAGACTCTGTTTCGGGAGTAGCTGCTACCTATGCAGTTGCAAATGAGTACGATAAAATTCTGAGTGCTATAGGCGCTAAAGGTACAAACGCCTATACGTGGGTAGACCAGACAGTTTACACAAACGACATCCCAAGCAACCAGCTGGAGCGTTGGATTGAACTGGAGGCTGACCGTTTTGGCGACATGGTTCCGCGTATTTTCCATACGGAGCTGGAGGCTGTGTATGAAGAAAAAAACCGAACGTTGGATAGCGACGGCCGCAAAGTAGCTGAAGTGATCAACACAGAACTTTTCCCGACGCACCAGTACGGCACGCAAACTACAATAGGTACCATCGAGCACCTGAAAAACCCATCTATCACCGAAATCAAAAAGTATTACAATAAATACTACATCCCGAATAACATGGCTATTGCCATGAGCGGCGACATTGATTTTGACCAGACGATCCGCCTGATTGACAAGTACTGGGGAGGTATGGAAAAGCAGCCTGAGCCAACTTTTGTTGTAGCCAAGGAGCAGCCAATCCAGAAGCCAATTGTGAAAGAGGTTTTAGGGCCAGATGCAGAAAACGTGTCCATCGCTTTCCGTACGCCGGGCATCAACACAAAGGATGCCTTGGTTATACAGATGATCAGCAATTTACTTTATAACGGCCAGGCCGGTTTAATTGACCTGAACCTGAACCAGCAGCAGAAAGTACTACAGTCGTATGCTTACGATACACCGATGAAAGATTACGGCACCTTTAGAATGACAGGCATGCCACGCCAGGGCCAGACACTAGACCAGGTGCGCGACCTGTTGCTGCAGCAGTTGGACATGATCAAGAAAGGCAACTTCGATGAGTCGTTGATCCAGGCTGTTGTAAACAATGATAAGATTAACACGATGAAAGCGTATGAAGAAAACAGCAACCGTGCTGATGCCTTTGTAACTGCTTACATCTATAATATGCCCTGGGAGAAATTTGTGAGCCGCCCAGCTGAGTTTGCAAGTATAACGAAGCAGGACGTGGTGGACGTAGCCAACAAATACTTCGGCAATAACTATGTGCTGGTGTATAAGAAAACCGGCAAAGACCCAATGGCTCAGAAAGTAGAGAAACCTGCTATTACGCCTGTTGCTGTTAACCGCGAAGTACAGTCTGACTATTATAAAGCCTTTATGGCGAAGGATGTACAGCCGCTGCAGCCTGTGTTTATCGATTACACAAAGGATATCACAGAGACTAAGCTAAAGCAGAACATTCCGCTGCTTTATACTAAGAACAAGGATAACAGCCTGTTCCAGCTATACTACATCCTGGACATGGGCACCAACAACGACCCTAAACTGGGCATGGCTGTAAACTACCTGAAGTACCTGGGTACTGACAAGTATACAGCAGAGCAGCTTCAGAAAGAGTTTTACCAGTTGGGTACTTCGTTTGATGTATTCTCTAGCGGCGATCAGGTTTATGTAAGCTTAACCGGCTTAGACGAGAATTTTGAAAAAGGCCTTAACCTGTTCGAAAGTGTACTTGCCAACGCCAAGCCAGACCAGAAAGCGCTGAACGATATGGTTGCCGGTATGCTGAAAGCCCGCGAAGATGCCAAGAAGAACAAAGGCGTTATTCTGCAGCAGGCCATGATGAACTACGCTAAGTATGGTCCTAAAAACCCTTTTAACACAGTACTTAGCGAGAAGGAGCTGAAGGCTGTAAAACCACAGGAGCTGGTAAACATCATCAAGAGCATACCAGCTTACGAGCACCGCGTGTTATACTATGGTCCACGTGAAACGGATAAGCTAACAGCTGCCCTTAACACCGGCCACAATGTGCCTGCTACGCTTAAGCCGGTACCAGCCGAAAAAGTATACGAGGAGATAGAATTTACGCAGCCTACGGTATACTTTACAGACTACAACATGGTGCAGGCCGAGATGATGTTCGTGAGCAAATCTGTGCCTTACACGAAAGATATTATACCTGTAGTGCGTTTGTACAACGAGTACATGGGCGGCATCGTGTTCCAGGACCTGCGTGAGTCTAAAGCCCTTGCCTACTCTACTTACTCATACTATGGCACAGCCGCTAAGAAAGACCGCGCTAACTACCTGGTGTCATACATCGGGGCGCAGGCAGATAAACTTTCTGAAGCCATGGCTGGTATGCAGGCGTTGTTAACAGATATGCCATTGGCAGATGCTAACTTCCAGAACGCACAGGCAGCGTTGCGTAACAGCATCTCTACAGAGCGTATCACCAAGTCTGGTATCCTGTTCGATTACGAGCGTGCCAAGAAGCTAGGCCTGAACTACGACATCCGCCAGGACGTGTACCAAACTGCCAACTCCATGACTTTTGACCAGATGAAGGAGTTCCAGCAGAAGTATGTAAAAGGCCAGAAACAAGCTATACTTGTAATCGGAGCTAAAGACAAGCTCAACTTTAAGGAGCTCGAGAAGTATGGCAAAGTGAAGCAGCTTACCTTGAAAGAGCTGTTTGGATATTAAAAGTATAAACTTACAAGAAGCGTAACGTTTAAATAAAACAAAATCGGCAGCCACATGTGGCTGCCGATTTTGTTTTATACTTTTCAACTTAGTTCATTTGCTTTAGTCTTTCACTTTATCCTTCAGAGATAATTTCGTACTGAATGGGTTTGAAAACGTAGTTATTTGATTGCTCTGCGGAACAGGCTGTCAGACCAATTATCAAATCCATTTTAGCTTCCAGCAATACATAATCGCCGGCTTTGCTTTGCGGCGGGTCCACGGAAAGCGTCCCATCCGGTGCAAACTGCACGTTCATGAAGATATTGAAGGCTGTAGGAATATCATCGGGGGCAATGCCAAACTTACTTAAGTTGGTGTGCAGATTTTCGAAACAACTGGGGTGATACTCCGGATTTTTGTACATGATCTGGAAAGTTTCGGGGCTGCAGGGCGCTAACAAGAAGTCGTTGCGGCCGTTGGTGTCTTCCAGTATCTCCATCATCTTTCGGCTGCGGTTGCTCCAGAGGTGATGACCTTTTGTTATGAGAATGGTCTCCTCAAAATCTAATGTTTTGCCCGAAGAGAGCTTCTCACGTGTATCGTCTGCATTAAACAAGACCATATCGCTTACCTGCTCACCCTGCGGGTCTATTACTTTCAGCCTTTCTCCCTTCCGGAGCTTAAAGGCTGCACCGGTTTGTTTTGCTATAGTGTTAATCATTCTCTTTTCTTATTTCATGCTTAAATCCTGCAAGGAACGGACACTTCCAGCTTTCATCTACCTGGCGGCCGCTGTACTGAGGCGCTTCCAGTCCTTCTCCAAAATTGCTGAGCATCGGGTTAACAGATCCATCGTAGGCAACTTCGCGGTCCCGGATTACCTTTTGCATGTTTTCGTACACATCCTTTTCGCGTAGCTGCTCAAACTGGCGGTGCAAGTTAAAAGCTAGGGCCGTGTGTGGAAACCTCCTGGCCTTGCGGCTGGCATTGGGATGCAGGCCTACCACAAAAAATGCCGTCCCGTTGTAGCTGAAACTAAAATCGCTTTCTTCGGGATTGTTGCTTACAGCCGGGTCCCAGCGCTGAAGGTGTTTTTCACTATCGTGCAGTTTCTGGAGCTGTAGCCACAGCTTTTGCTCAAAACCCACTTCAGATACTGCCTCATCAGAAAACACAGCAATCAACGTCATGTATTCGCTTTCAGTAGATAGGGTTTCTGAAGTATAGCTTTTAAGATCCTCTCCTAATTGGCGTGTGGTTTCGTCGGCTCCCATGCTACCATACACGCCTAAACGGTATTGCCTGGAATTTAAAGCGGCTTTGGCACCTACACAAGGGTAATCGGTGTCACTTATTTTATCAAGTATACTTGTATGAATCTGTTTTATCCGTTCGTCTGGCCATTCCTCTAGCTGCTCGGGCAGGAAATATGTGTTTTGCTTTGTGTTATTTTTAGACATTTTAAGAATTAAAGTTGTTATTCTCTGCTAATCATAAGTAGCAGGAAGCGTTGACTCTGTGTTACGGCAAAATGGCTCCTGGAGATAGGCATTTGAGTAGTATAAAGCAGTAATCTGATCAAATAATCAATAATGCCGGCCATAAGCTTTGGCAGATGGACGTTTATACTTTATCAGCTGCAAAAAAGAGAAAGTTATAAGCTTGCAAATCAGAGAATTATAGAAAAAGGGCTTCTTTGTCTGATCAAATCTGGAGTTGGTCTAATAGTAGAAACCTGTATGGTTGTATATGCTATAGTAGTATAAGAGCCTGGCACTTTGGTACAGGCATGCATCAATAAAACACTTTAAGTATCTGAATATGGAAAACAGAATGAATTACCCTAAGGCAATATTATTTCTTGTGTCAGGTATAGTTGCTATTGTTGCCTCCTTCTTGTTAGGCGCAGAAAGCAAAGCCTATGGATTTTTAGTCGGCTATGGCTATTCCGCTTTACCAGTTGGTCTGGCAGTAATTTTTTTCAACTACTTTAAGGAACAGAAACTTAAGAAGCAGAAGGAAATACTGTAGCAACTCGTTTCCTGCCGCAAGTTTAGCAAAGCGCAGCTTGCGGCTGCACATGGGGCCTGTTTGTAACTGGCGTTGTCCAGATTTATACTTCCGGCTTTACAAACCGCCGCCAAGTATAACCACCTTTACCGCTGCGCTCAAACTGGCGGTATGTTTAGTTTAGAAGTATAATATCCACCATTCCTTTCTCTCCCGCATAATCTATCGCGCTGCTGTATGGGTAATCCTGCGGCTCCCACACAAAACCAGCTTCCACAGGGTTGTTGTGAATATAATTTAGCTTCTGCTCCATCATGAAGTTTGAGCTAAGCTCGATAGGTTGGTTGTGTTGCTGCCAGAACTGGAAATCTTGATTATTACTATTGCGTTTACCCTCCCGCTCAAACATCCACAGCATCCATTCTTTCCGGCTTTCCTGCGGATTATCTACAATGGCTTTTATTATAGTTTTGGAAGTATGCTTTTTCAGGTCACGGATGATATGGGACTGATTTGCAGTTTCTGAGCCAATGATTAAATGCACGTGGTTCGACATGATGCACCAGGCATATACTTCGAGGCCTTTGTTCTTGATGCAGTAATTCAGGCTATCAACTACAATGTATTTGTAAGAAGGTCTGGTAAAAACATCAATCCAGTTTATAGTTGCAAAAGAGATGAAATGTAGTTTACTCTGGTCGCTGATCTTATAGTTTCGGCTCATGGAATACTATACGAACATACCGACAGTTTGAGCGAAGCGGTAACTGGTGGTGGGGTATGGCGGCAGTTTGTAACTGCCGTTTTCCGGAACTAAAGTTTAGCCAGTTACAAACTGGCCCCATAAACAGCCACAAGTTGCGCTATCGCTAAACTTGCGGCATGAGAATTAACAAAAAAGGATTGATATTGATGCTCATCTTTGTAATTTCAGTTTCAGAAGTTTCAAATGTCTAAAGGATTTAAGAAAGCTACTTATATTTCATTAACTGCAATTATTGTGATCGTTGCATGGAATGTGATAGCACATTATTACTCAAAACGGTTTCACGAAGATGTAAAAAGCAGTCCTAAAAAGTATAGTTACGATATTTCAAGAGAGGTTTTGAACCCTGTCATGGTGATTACTGATTTGAAGTATAAGCAGGATTTAGTTGAGTACTATGACAAATTAAGCTCTGGAGAGTCTACTCCTGTATTTCATTTTCCACTAAACAGTATACTTCTCAAGGAACCTGTTTATGTAATTGGTGCTACTCCCGATTCCCAACTGATAGAAGTAGTTTTATATCTCACAGAAGATTTGAATGGCAATTACATGAGAGGCTATATGGATAAAAGAACATTACATGATTTGCCTGCTCCAGATAGTTTTTGGAATGAACAATCAAAAGTAAATTATAGTATGGAAGAACTTTTTTATCTGGATAGCATTCAATCTTCTCTTTAAACTTTTCGAACATAAACAAAAAAAGGCCACCCGATCTCTCAGGCAGCCTTTCTTATTTTATACTTTAACTTCTTAGAAGTTAGCTAAAGCAGCGTTCAGCGTTTCGCTTGGGCGCATGGCTTTGCTGGTTTCCTCTTCGTTCGGATGGTAATAACCGCCGATGTCAACTGGCTTGCCTTGTGCTGCGATCTGCTCGTCTACGATCTTCTGCTCGTTGTCCGTTAGCTCTTTCGCTAAGCTAGTGAAGCGATCTTTCAGCTCCTGGTTCTTGGTTTGCTCGGCAAGTGCCTGCGCCCAGTACATAGCCAGGTAGAAGTGGCTGCCGCGGTTATCGATGCCGCCTACTTTACGAGCCGGCGACTTATCTTTCTCCAGGAACTCAGCATTTGCTTTATTCAGGGCTTCTGCCAATACCTCAGCCTTCTCGTTTTTGGTCTTGTAAGCCAAGTCTTCCAAAGAAACTGCAAGTGCTAAGAATTCACCCAGCGAATCCCAACGCAGGTAGTTCTCTTCTACAAACTGCTCTACGTGCTTCGGTGCAGATCCACCGGCACCAGTTTCAAACAAGCCACCGCCATCCAGCAACGGAACTATAGAAAGCATTTTAGCGCTTGTACCAAGCTCCAGAATCGGGAACAGGTCAGTCAGGTAATCACGCAATACGTTACCAGTTACCGAGATGGTGTCTTTACCAGCTTTGGCACGCTCACACGTATAGCGCATGGCTTCAACCGGAGACATGATCTTGATCTCAAGGCCATTGGTGTCGTGGTCCTGCAGGTATTTTTCTACTTTCTTGATCAGGTTTGCGTCGTGCGCACGCTGCGGGTCTAACCAGAAAATAGCAGGTGTGTTGGTAATTCTAGCTCGTGTAACCGCCAGCTTCACCCAATCCTGAATAGGAAGGTCTTTTGTCTGGCAAGCTCTGAAGATATCGCCCTCCTCTACTTTCTGCTCCATCAGCGTGTTGCCATTCGCGTCAACTATACGCACGGTACCAGCCGCTTCCATCTGGAACGTTTTGTCATGCGAGCCATACTCTTCGGCTTTCTGCGCCATCAGACCAATGTTCGGCACAGTACCCATCGTAGTCGGGTCGAAAGCGCCATTCTCTTTATTGAACTGGATCACTTCCTGGTAGATCTGCGCGTAAGAACGGTCCGGAATGATCGCTTTGGTGTCATGCATTTTGCCATCTGGTCCCCACATCTGGCCAGACGAACGAATAGCTGCCGGCATAGACGCGTCGATGATCACGTCGCTTGGAACGTGCAGATTGGTAATGCCTTTATCAGAGTTCACCATTGCCAGCTCAGGGCGGTTGGCCATCTCCGCTTTCAGGTCAGCTTCAATTTCTGAGCGCTTCTCGGCTGGCAGGTTCTGGATTTTGGCATATACATCGCCTAAACCATTGTTGGCATCCACACCTAGCTCTTTAAATGTAGCTGCGTGCTTCGCAAAAGTATCTTTAAAGAAAACGGTTACCGCGTGGCCAAACATAATAGGGTCGGAAACCTTCATCATAGTAGCCTTCAGGTGCAGCGATAACAGGATGCCTTGCTCCTTCGCCTCAGCAATTTCCTTCTCCAGGAAAGAACGAAGTGCGTTTTTGCTCATCACAGAAGAGTCCATCACTTCGCCGGCTTTCAAGGCAACTTTATCTTTCAGCACTTTGGTATCGCCATTCGCGCCTACAAACTCTATGCGTACATCGGTAGCGTTATCAACTACCACAGATTGTTCTGTACCGTAGAAGTCGCCGCCTGTCATGTGTGCTACGTGCGTTTTAGAATCAGATGACCATTTACCCATCGAGTGCGGGTGGCTCTTGGCATACTGCTTCACGGCATCGGCTACCCGGCGATCAGAGTTACCTTCGCGCAACACAGGGTTTACCGCACTACCTAAGATCTTTGCATAACGTGCCTTCGCATCTTTCTCAGCATCGTTCTTTGGGTCAGCCGGGTAATCAGGTATGTTGTAGCCCTGCGACTGCAGCTCTTTTATTGCCGCTGTCAGCTGCGGAATAGAGGCGCTGATGTTTGGCAGCTTAATGATGTTCGCCTCTGGCGTTTTAGCCAGGTCTCCCAGGTAAGCCAGGTCATCGCTCTGCTTCTGCTCTTCCGTAAGATTCTCCGGGAAAGCGGCAATGATACGACCGGCCAGGGAAATATCTCTTGTTTCTACTTCTATGTCAGCAGCTTTGGTAAAAGCCTGTACAATAGGTAAGAAAGAGCGTGTGGCTAAAGCAGGCGCTTCATCGGTAATAGTATAGATAATTTTTGATGCTTTTGTCGTCATTCTAGTTTTTTGTTTAAAGCCGAGCCTCTGCATAACCAACAGAAGCTACAGGTTAAAAATACTCTGATTTAGGTTGCTATAATGTATAAACTCAGCTAAAGGGCCAAGTGTTTTAGCCCTGCCGATTTAGGGAACAAATATAAGAGTCTTTTTGATATTGGTGGGTTAAAGCAGCAGGTTTATACTTAGTGAGGCCGCGTACTTTAAGCTGTCTGTGATTATCCAGCCCACCTAAGTTATAAGGACTAACCAGCACGCATGCGCTTATTTCATTTAAAAACACTTTTAATAACACTATGTACACAGCAGGCTATACTTGCTAAATAAAAAAGGAGCTTGGTTTAATGAATTCCTGCATTTACCTCAAAATCTGCTACCGACGAATAACCCCTGCTACAACGCTACGTGTTACAGAAGTTCCCTTATTAAAACCGCCTGATATAACGTATGCTACGCACTTTAAAAGCACCAGCACTTATTTTAACATATATACTTTGCCTGTTCCTAAACTGCTCGCCTACAGCAATTTCAGCGCCTTTGCGTATTATGGCTCTGGGCAACTCTATTACACAGTCTAACGCTGCCAATTACAGTTACCGCTATAACCTCTGGAAAAAGCTGATAGACGCTAACCTGGAGGTCGATTTTGTAGGGTCGCATGCGGTGCATTTTGATGGTAACCCTAACTGGCCTGCATACAAAGGCCAAAACTTTGATCCGGATAATGAAGGGCATTGGGGCTGGAGTGCAGACCAGATTCTGAATGGCAACGGCGACCCAGGGCAAGGCAAACTAAGCCAATGGCTAACCGGCTATACTCCTGATATTGTGCTGATGCATGTAGGAACCAATGATATGTTCCGAGAACAACCACTAGACGAAACTTTAAATGAACTACGGGAAATAATCAGGCTCATCAGAGGCAAAAACCCACAGGCAACCATACTTCTGGCTAAGCTCATACCTGCCCACGACCAAGTAGCAGGAACAAATGCTGCCAATAATATTATAAATTTCAACCAGCAGATACCGGCATTGGCGCAGGAACTGAACACAACAGCATCGCGGGTTGTGATGGTAGACCAGTATACCGGCTTTAACGCTACCATCGGTGCAGATACCTGGGATGGCATACACCCCAACGCCAGCGGCGAGGAGAAAATGGCCCAGCGTTGGTTTGATGCAATCATGTCTGTTTTGGGTACGTTGCCAGTAGAGCTTGTGTCGTTTGATGGCAAATTTGTGGAAGGCAAGGGAGTAGAGTTGCATTGGAAAACAGCATCAGAAACCAATAACGCATACTTTGAAGTACAACGCTCCGAAAACACTAGTAATTTTACAACCATCGGCACAGAAGAAGGCGCCGGCACCACGCAAGGCCAGACAACATACACGTACCTTGATACAAACGCGCCCACCGGTAATGTATACTACCGCCTCAAACAGATCGACTTAGACGGCAGCAGCGTATACTCCAAAGTAATTCATGTGCAAACTTCGCCGCTAAGCTCTGGCTTACAAGTTTACCCTACCCGGTCACGGGGCAACTCACTACATTTAGCCCTGCACTTCCCAAGACCATACGCTGAAGCAGAGGTTTTTATTTATGCGGCAGATGGTAAGGCAGTAGAACACTTTAAAGTAAAAAGCAACGCGAGTGGCCGCTTTGAGCAAGCGTTAAACGTAAAGCATTTAAAAAGCAATTGCCTGTACTTGGTAAAAGTTATGGCAGGCGAGCAGCAATTGCAGGCTAAGTTTATTATCGATCGGTAGCAAAACAGGTATAAGAACTCAGCCCTGTGCCTGTAACAGTTGTATAACCTGCTCGTCAGAGACTTGGGTAAACTCTTCGTAAAACTGCCCTACTGCCTGAAAGTATGGCGGAGTCAGTAAACACACCACATCATCTACCATGTGCTTAAACCGTTCAACAGCCTCATAAGGGCCAACGGGCACGGCAATTATTATTTTGCGGGGCTGCTCTGCCCTGACTAGCTCTACAGTAGCCTCCAATGTTTTACCAGTCGCAATACCATCATCCACAATAATGGCAACTTTATCTTTTAGCGGCACCCGCTCCCGATCTCCCATAAACAGTTTATACTTCTGCTGCAGGCTAACGCGAATGCGTTGCACCTCGCGATCAATGTATTCTTCCGGAACTTCTGCCCGGGCATCTACCACAACACTTTTAAGGCTTACCGCACCTATGGCAAACTCAGGGTTAGCCGGGTGGCCAATTTTCTTTGTTAATGTTACCTCAAGTGGCATGCCCAGGCTTTTGGCAATAGGTGCTGCCACCGGCACACCACCCCGGGGTATGGCCAACACTACGCCAGCTTCTCCTTTATACTTTTCTAACCGCTGTGCCAGCAACGCCGCTGCACTTTCGCGGTTTACGATCATATCCATAAATTTAATTCCAAAGCAGCAAGCATGTAAGCACGCTAAGCCATAAATCTAAGTATAATAAAAGTTTTATCAGGGCTGGTTTTGCTGCAGGGGGTGCTGCTTACTGGGCTGCAGGTATTTTCTAAACCAGTCGGTAGCCAGTTGGGCAGCCATTTCTAAAGCACCCGGCTCTTCAAACAAATGGGTGGCATCGGGCACAATCTCCACATCCTTCAGGCATTGCAACCGATCCTGCGCCTGCCTGTTCAGGTCGACAACTTCTTCATCCAGGCCTCCTACAATAAGTAAAGTCGGGGATTGTACATCGGGTAGCACGGCATCGGCCAGGTCTGGGCGACCGCCACGGCTAACAACCGCCTTTACAATATCTCCTAAGGCAGCTGCGGCACCTAAAGCGGCGGCGGCACCTGTGCTTGCCCCAAAATAGCCGACATTATAGTTGGTCAGGCGGCTGTCTTTCAGCACGAAGTTAGTCGCCTCTATCAGGCGCTGGGTAATCAGCGTAATGTCAAAGCGATTATCCTGCCTCTGGTCTTCCTCGGGCGTTAGCAAATCAAAAAGCAAAGTGCCAAAGGCTGATCGTTGCAGGTGCTCTGCAACAAATTGGTTACGGGCACTCAGGCGGCTGCTCCCGCTGCCATGGGAGAAAATCACGAGGCCCTTTGCATTCTCCGGCACAGCCAGATTACCAGTAAGCGTAACCGGTCCTATTGGAATATGCACTTCTTCTTGTATTGTTAAGTTTGTCATAGCGTTACCTGTTTTTTGCAACATCAGCACATGCTGTATGCTTTGATTACGCCCACCAAATGGCAAAGTTCAAAAGGTGATACCATTACTAGCCTGTATTCGTAGTGCAAGTATAAACACACCGCCAGCCCATGCAAAAACTTTCACGACTCCTGATGGCGCTACTACTCCTAAGCGCCTGCAGCACAGACCGCTCCGCATCAAACACAGCAGAAACAGATCCGGCAGCCTCTGACACTACAGCCAAGCCATCGGCCTCAGCCACAACAGACTTTGATGCAGCTTTTGCACGTTTTTTTGAGGCGCTGCACAATTCAGATACCGCTGCCATCAACCAATTTATACACCCAACTTATGGCTTGTGGATTATAGAGCAGCCGGGAGCCGTTCCTAAAATGACGCAGGTTTATGACATCAGTAAGTTTGGACGAGAATACCAGAGCAAATCCTTTTTTACCATTGCCCCCGAGGTACAGCATTGCAAACTAACAAAAGAGGCCTTTCCTGCTTTTGACTGTGCTGAGATGAACTACGACGCTGGAAAAACGGGATTTAGCAAAGATGGCTGCTTTGTATGGGAACCCGATAAATTTAAAAGCAGCGGCTACTGGAATTACGCTAACCTCTCTGAAAGCCAATTGCAACGCATAAAAGAAACCTTGCCCCACATACAGCGCTCTGTGCTGCACACAAAAACTGCCTTCGAGTTTCATTTTGGCTATGTCGATGCCCAATGGCACCTGCTGTTTACCAAGATCATCTACCCATGCAGCGCGTAACAGCACTTTTACATGTTTCTTAGTTCGTTCTCATCCCGGCAGAAACTAATCCGGTGAGGCATACTTACGTACAACAACTCATTTAGTAAACAGCACATCAATACCGATTTTCCGCTGATTAAAAACCGAACTACATGGCCTACTACAGAAGATACGACTACCCTGCACCCGACCCTGCCTTGATGCAAGCACTTTTAGAGCAGCAAAAACAAATGCAGGAGCGCATTATCATCCAGAAGCCAGACTTCGACCTGAAGCTTATTGCCGGCTGCGACTCTTCCTTTATTGGCGAAGACACCATTCTTTCTGTGTTTGTGCTGCTTACTTACCCTGGGCTGGAGGTACTCGAAAAGGTATGGCACCATGGTCCTGTAGATTTACCTTATGTGCCAGGTTTCCTGTCTTTCCGGGAAGCCCCGAACTTGCTGTTGGCGTACCAAAAGCTACAACAAAAGCCAGACCTTATCATGGTAGACGGCCACGGCATTTCGCACCCACGCAAACTGGGTATAGCCACTCACCTGGGGCTGCACCTGAACAAACCAACTATGGGCGTAGCCAAAAAGGTGCTTGTAGGCAAGTATAAAGAACCTGACCAAACCAAAGGATCTGTCTCGCCGCTGCTTTACAAAGATGAAATAATTGCTAATGTGCTCAGAACGAAGGATAACGTAAAACCGGTATTCGTATCAGCCGGCCATTTAATGGACCTGGATACTGCTACAAGTATAGCCAAGGCTTGCGCTATAAAACATAAGCTACCAGAGCCAACGCGGTTAGCAGACCATTATGCTGCAGTATTTAAAAGTGAAGTGAAATAGCGGTGTTCTCTTTTAGATTAACTTCAACTTGCTCTCCTTAGCCCAGGCGGAGCGTGCTGCTAGTACTGCTAAAAAGTATAAGCGCTGTACTTTCTGCCCAAATTCCCTTCTACCAAGATCTTCATAAGATGAAGGAAAGCAATGGTTTGGATTATAACAATCAAAGTAAGAAAGGTAAAAACCCCTGCCCGAGACAAGGGAGGTAGTAGACCCGGAATTACAGAAGCTACTGTAAACAGAAACTGTAAATCAAATATAAAGTTTCTCACTACCGAACTTATACTTACCATGTAGGCAAAAATTGTCTACTCCATGTAATCCTATTAAGCCCATTTCTGACAGAAAGTCTGTTTTAAAAAGGCACATGCTTCTCAAGCCTGACATTATTTCAGTAAAATCACCCAAAAATACCATTGGTAAAACCTTTGCTGATACCCTCGTAGAACTAGAACTGAGGGGAAAACAGATAAAGGCCATGAACTTTAACAACTATACTATCAAAGCTCAGGAAGCTATCCAGAAGGCTACCGAGATAGCAGGCGGCAACCAGCAGCAGGCTATCGAGACCGGGCATATATTAAAGGCAATTCTGGAAACAGACGAGAATGTAACTAATTTTCTGCAGCAAAAGCTGAACATCAACGGCAACATCCTGCACAGTAAGCTGGATGAGGTTGTAGCTGCTTACCCAAAAGTGAGCGGAGGCAGCCCATACTTAGCCAACGATGCGGCAGCTGCACTACAAAAGGCAACATCATATTTAAAAGAGTTTGGCGATGAGTATGTAGCCATAGAGCACATGCTGCTGGGCATACTTGGCGGCCGCGAAAAAGTTGCCGGCTTAATGAAAGATGTTGGCTTTAACGAGAAAGACCTTAAAAAAGCAATTAAAGAGCTACGCGGCGGCGCCAAGGTAACAGACCAAAACGCCGAAGCCAAGTATAACTCGCTGAAACGTTACGCCCGCAACCTGAACGAAATGGCCCGTAGCGGCAAAATTGACCCGGTTATTGGCCGCGACGAGGAGATACGGCGCGTGCTGCAAATACTGAGCCGCCGCACCAAAAATAACCCGGTACTGCTCGGTGAGCCTGGTGTAGGTAAAACAGCCATTGTAGAAGGCCTGGCGCAGCGCATCGTATCCGGCGACGTACCTGAAAACCTGAAACATAAAACGCTGATGAGCCTGGATATGGGTTTACTGGTGGCAGGCGCCAAGTATAAGGGTGAGTTTGAAGAACGCCTGAAAGCTGTTATAAAAGAGGTAGTGGATGCCGAAGGCGAGATCGTACTGTTTATTGATGAGATTCATACGTTGATTGGTGCCGGCGCAGGTGGTGACAGCGCTATGGATGCGGCCAACCTCTTAAAACCAGCTTTGGCGCGAGGTGAGCTACATGCCATAGGTGCAACTACGCTTAAAGAATACCAGAAGTATATCGAGAAGGATAAGGCCCTGGAGCGTCGTTTTCAGGCGGTGATGGTGGATGAGCCAAGTGTTCAGGATGCCATTTCTATACTTCGCGGTATCAAAGACAAGTATGAAGTACACCACGGAGTACGCATAAAAGACGATGCGATCATTGCTGCCGTAGAGCTCTCAAGCCGCTATATTACCGACCGCTTTTTACCAGACAAAGCGATTGACCTGATGGATGAAGCGGCTGCCAAACTCCGTATCGAAATCGACTCGCTGCCAGTAGAGCTGGACGAAATTCAGCGCCGCATTATGCAGCTGGAGATTGAGCGCGAAGCCATCCGCAGAGAAAACGATAAGGACAAGGAAACGATACTTTCGAAAGAGATTGCCGAGCTATCAACCAAACGTGATGACCTGAAAGCCAAATGGCAGAATGAAAAGCAGATCATCGAGGGCATCCAGAAAGAAAAAGAGAACATTGAGAGCTACAAACTGGAAGCAGAGCAGGCAGAACGCTCCGGTGACTATGGCCGTGTGGCAGAGTTGCGCTATGGCAAAATTCAGGAAGCTGAAGCGAAACTGAAAGAACTACAGGAGCAGGTACGCCAGATGCAGGGCGAAAACCCGATGCTGAAAGAGGAAGTAAACTCTGAAGATATAGCCGAGATTGTAGCTAAATGGACAGGGATTCCGGTAAGTAAAATGCTGCAAAGCGACCGCGAAAAACTATTGCACTTAGAGCAGGAACTAGGCCGCCGTGTGGCAGGCCAGGAAGAAGCCATTGAGGCCATTTCGGATGCCGTGCGCCGAAGCCGTGCCGGTATGCAGGACCCCAAACGCCCGATTGGATCATTCATCTTTTTAGGTACAACCGGTGTGGGTAAAACCGAGCTTGCCAAAGCATTAGCCGATTACCTGTTTAACGACGAGAACGCGATGGTGCGTATCGATATGAGTGAGTACCAGGAGCGCCACGCCGTTAGCCGTATGGTTGGAGCGCCTCCAGGCTATGTAGGTTATGACGAAGGTGGCCAGTTAACGGAGGCCGTACGCCGCAAGCCATACTCTGTTGTATTGCTCGATGAGATAGAAAAAGCGCACCCTGATGTGTTTAACATACTATTGCAGGTACTGGACGACGGCCGCCTGACCGACAGCAAAGGGCGTGTGGTGAACTTTAAGAACACCATCATCATCATGACGTCCAACATCGGCTCGCACATCATTCAATCTAATTTTGAGACGATGGATGAGTTTAACCATGACGAGGTGATTGAACGCACCAAGGAGGAAGTGTTTGAGCTGCTGAAAAAGTCGGTAAGGCCGGAGTTTTTGAACCGTATTGATGAATTGGTGATGTTCCGTCCGCTGAGCCGAGAAGATATCCGCAAGATTGTAACGATACAGTTCCGCCATATACAAGACCGATTGCAAGACACCGGCATACGCCTGATTGCAACCGACGAGGTGCTGGATTACCTGGGCGAGCAAGGTTACGACCCACAGTTTGGTGCCCGACCTCTGAAGCGTGTGATACAGCGCCAGGTACTGAATGAGTTGTCGAAAGACATACTTTCCGGTAAAATAAGCAAAGATGCCGTGGTTGAGGCTGTACTGGATAAGAACAGAATAGATTTCAACAACATTGATGTTGAGATCCCGACAGAGAAGTAATTTTGATTAGTTTAAAGTTTAGCAACAGTAAAGCGGCACTTTTAAAGAGGTGCCGCTTTTTTTGGTTATTTATGCAAACCACCCTTACTCTAACACAAGCTTCATCTTTGAAATCTTATAAATAACTTCCCTACCAACCCGTAACAAGCTGTACTTTAGGCCAATTAAAGATATAAACATAATTGTATTTTAATTTATGCCAACGCATCAAAAATGAGCATAAAACAACAAATGTATAATTAAAATTTGCACTAAAACACCAACCCCCATAATTAGCCGGCGTATAACAAGCAGTATTTAAAATTTAGAAAGCTATGAAAAAGATATTTTTTTATTGTATTGCAGGTTCATTAGCCGTAACTACTGCTTGTAGCAGTACAGACTCCGCTACAACCGCCGACTCATCAACTTATGAAACATCAGAAACCGTAACAGCAGCCGGCAGTACCAACGATGCGACAACTACAGAAACTGGTACAACCACGACAACAGGCACCTCTACAACAACGGGCACGACAACTGAATCAGGCTCTATGGGTACCACTAGTACTACTGATGCTACCGGTACCAGCACTACTACAGGTACAGCTGGCACAACCAGCACAGGCATGGATACAGACATGGCAGGCGAGATGACCACGTTGACAAACCTGGATGACATGACCTTTATGATGACTGCCGCAAGCAGCAACATGCTGGAAATAGAGTTAGGTAAAATGGCTGCTGAAAAAGCAACTGACCCAGAGGTTAAAGAGTTTGCACGCATGATGGTGGATCACCACACAAAAGCAAGCAAGGAAATGAAATCGATAGCCTCGGAAATGGGTGTAACGCTACCAACTACGCTCATGCCAATGCACCAGAAAATGGTAGATAAGCTATCAAATAAAACTGGCGACGAACTTAACGAGGACTACATGGACACCATGGAGACAGCCCATAAAATGGATATCGCCATGTTTGAAGCAAAAACTAACAATGCGAAATCACAGAGCGTAAAGGCCTTTGCGTCTAAAACATTACCTACGCTTAAGTCGCACCATGAAAAAGCAAACACCATCGAAGATAAAGTAGACTAAGCTTTAATTTTAAATAACTTGAAAGGCGCCAGAGGATAAAACCTGCTGGCGCCTTTTTTATTTTACCGGATTCAAAACCCCTATTCCCCCGTGGTTACCCATTTCATTGCCTGCTTCTTATGGGATAGATCATAGTACTGCACGCCCCGTTTCTTTACTGGGCTGATAAGCTTTGCCGCCCATTCCTGCCAGTTCTTATCTCAAACCATTGCCACACGGCCATAGTCTAAGCCATGCACTACATCAAACAGACCATTCTCGATGGCAGCAACCGGCTGTACCCAATCCACATCATCCATTTCGTAGTACAGGTGCACTTCCTGGTAGCGCTGCATCAACTCCCGGAGCAAATTGCGATACGTATCAAAATCAGCTATTGTAAGTTTGTTTCTGATGCGGACAGCAAGTATAGCATCGCGGGTTTCTGGCAATATTTCAAGCATACTTCGCTCAGTTAAGCTTTATACTTTATCTCTTGATTCGTAATACATACAAACACTTTACAACCTTCCCATTTATACTTGGCAGCCCTGCCCAGGTTCCAGTTAAATGAGTTTATACTTTAGCAATTGCCTGCTAATGCATATTTTGCAGCCACTATACTTTTAAATGCGAACGATGTACAAAAAACGCTTCCTTCTCCTGCTCCTCAGCCTCACCCTGCTTACGGCACAGGCAAAAGTAGATACGCTTGTCATAAACAGCCCATCAATGCAAAAAACGCTGAAAGCAGGCGTGGTTACGCCGGATGGCTACAAAAAGAAAAAGAATGGCCCTTACCCGGTTTTATACTTACTGCATGGTTACAGCGGTAATTTCAGCAATTGGCTTAAGGTGCCGCCACAAAAAGACCTTTTGCAACGCATGGCAGACAAGTACCAGTTTATAATTGTAACACCCGATGGCGGCTACAGCAGTTGGTACTACAACAGCCCCGTAGACAATAAAAGCCAGTACGAAAGCTTTATCACCTCCGAACTGGTAGCTTTGGTAGACAGCAAGTATAAAACGATAAAGGAAAAGCATGGTCGTTTTATTTCAGGTTTAAGTATGGGCGGGCACGGTGCGCTATACTTGTCGACACGGCACCCGGAGTTATACCATGCTGCCGGCAGCATGAGTGGCTCTGTAAACATTGCCGCCATCGACAGGGAAAAGCTACTGCAAAGCATCGAAGCCGTACTTGGTCCTAAAACAGAGAACCAGCAGCGCTTTGAGGAAAACTCTATTGTGCAGATGGTACCACGACTGAAGCAAAGCGGTGTGCATTTTATTATAGATTGCGGTGTAGACGATTTCCTGATCGAAGACAACCGTGAGCTGCACCGAAGATTGGTAGCCGAAAAAGTGCCTCACGATTACATTGAACGCCCGGGTGCACACTCATGGGCTTACTGGAGCAATGCGTTGGAGTACCACCTGCTTTTCTTTCAGAAGGTGCGAGCAACAGCTTTGCAGCAAACGGTAAAGTAAGTATAAGCCGCCGCAAACTAAGCAGCAAACCTGTGCCTGATTTGCCGGAGCACCCTAATAATGCGCACACGCGAGATATCATAAAACATGGCGATAACCAACAGACCGGCAGGAACGAAGAAAATATGGTAGTGCAACACAGGAAACAGGTAACCGCCTGCCACAGCGCCTGCCAAAAAGAAAAGTATGATTACCAACCTAAGCGTAATACGGTGCCCTAGCCCGGCCTTTTGAGCTGACGACGGTAGCGTGGCAGCAGCCAGATCTATACCCAGATCGGTAAAAATGCCGGTGAGGTGCGTAGTGCGCACCACCGACCCTGAAATCATGGATACCATAGCATTTTGCATGCCCATCGCAAAAAGCAGGCTACCCGCAAAAACTTCCTGCGCTGCCACCTGTCCGTCGTAGCGGTGGCCGTACAGGGCATTTAGCGCCAGAATACCAATCTCTAACAGGATAGGCAAAGTATAGGCAAATGTTTGATTGCGCCCTACCCTGCCGATAATGAAACTAGACGAGAAAGCACCAAGCAGGAACAGAAACATCCAAAACCCAATAATGCGCACCAGCCGGAAATCGCCCTGCGAAAGGCTTTCGGCAAAAAAGGCGGCGTGGCCGGTAACATTGGTTGTAAGCACCGCAAAAGCCAGCAGGCCGGCAATATTTACAAGGCCCGCCGTCAGGCAAAGCAGCGCTGCCAACCTGATGTTGTGTTTAAAGTTACGTCGATGTCCTGTGTGCCGTAGCATAGGCAAAAGGTAAGAACTTTTTACTCCTCTTGCTGCAATTTAATCTGCAAATTACTGTTAAGTTAACAGCACAGATCAAACCTGCAGGTTCTTTATACTTCTAAAAACTTTAGCCCCTGCCTGCAAGTATACATTCACATAAAACAGCTAACTTTCCTGTTCCTCTCGCATTAGCAGATGCCCCTATGAAAGCATACTTTATACTTCTTTCGCTGGCCTTGGTTTATACTTTAGCCAGCTTTACTTATCCAGGCCAGGAGCATCATTACTCGATTGTGGGCAGCTGGAAACTTACCGCTATTCAATTTAATGCCGACGAGAGAACAGCGCAGCAAGAAGAGCAGGTAAACAACAGCCTCTCCCAATCAAAAACCAGGTTTGTGTACGAGAGCACAGGGCAATTCAAGTTGGTGCTCAGCGACGACGGCAGAGGTTTGCAAGGAGGCTACCATTACGACCCTCAAAACCACATCCTAAGTATAAAGTATGGCTCGCACACCGATACCGCCCTTGTAAGCTGGGTAAACAAAAACAAAATGATACACATGACCAAAGACGGAAAAACAAAAACCGTGTTGGAGCGTGAGTAAAGTATACTTACCGGCTGCTGCCCAAAGCGTTCATACGCCACAAATTAGCATTCTATCATAAGCCTTTGCAGCAGTTCACAATTTAAATTAGAATCTGCAGCCTTACCTGCTGCTGCAGGGTTGCTTTACAATGTGCAAACACGTAATTTGCCACATTGCAATTGTCTTACTATTACAAAATCAAGGCTGTGTCTTCTGTTTTCACTACATACGTAAAGCTGGGCTTTCATCATATTTTCAACCTTCAGGCCTACGACCACCTATTGTTCTTGTTGGCGCTTTGTGCCATTTACACGCTAAACGATTGGCGCAAAGTATTAGCTTTAGTTACCAGCTTTACTATTGGCCACTCTATTACGCTGGCACTGTCCACGTTCAATATCATTAAGTTTGATACTGCGCTTATCGAGTTCCTGATCCCGGTAACGATACTTTTTACCTGCTTCACAAACTTCTTTAAACTTAAGGGGGCAGCTACAAAACAACGTACTATTCTGTCGTTTCATAACCTGTTGGCCATTTGCTTTGGGCTGATACACGGCATGGGCTTCTCTAACTACCTGAAGTCTTTGCTGGGCCGCGGCTCTGACACCTGGATGCAGTTGCTTGCCTTTAACATAGGCATTGAGCTGGGCCAGCTCCTGATCGTGGCTATCCTGCTTCTAATTGCCTTTGTCCTCATGAACGTCTTCAACGCCAAGAAACGCGACTGGATTATGGTGCTGTCGAGTGCAGCAGCAGGCATTTCGCTTATCCTGATTATGGAAACCAATATTTTTTAGCACACAATACCTAAACTTAATAGCTCTTAATGCTGATGAGAAAACTATTTACTGGCTTAGCTTTGGTTGGTTTGCTTGCAGGCCCTGCTATAGTGCAGGCCCAGGACAACACCGATAAATCTAAGTTTAAGCAACTGCAGCAGGAGCTGCCAACGCCAAACACGTACCGTACCGCCTCTGGCGCACCGGGCCACGAGTATTGGCAACAACGTGCTGATTATACTATAAAAGTTGAGCTGGACGATAAGAACCAATCCATTAAAGGCTCCGAAACCATTACCTATACCAATAACTCCCCGGATGTGCTCTCCTACGTGTGGGTGCAACTGGACCAGAACATCTACGAGCCCAACTCGATGACGAACCTGACCCAGACCGGCGGGCTAAACGACCGTATGTCGTTGCAGGCCGTGGAGCACCTTACCCGCGAGAAGTTTGACGGAGGTTTTAAGATTGAGCAGGTAAAAGACCGGAACGGCAAAGCGCTGAAGTATACCATCAACAACACCATGATGCGTATAGACCTGCCTTCGCCGCTTAAAACAAAACAAAGCTTCACTTTTAGCATCGACTGGCACCACAATATAAACGATCAGAAAGCCTTGGGTGGCCGCTCAGGTTATGAGTATTTCCCGGAAGACGGAAATTACCTGTACGAGATGGCGCAATGGTTCCCGAGAATGGCTGTTTATGACGATGTAAATGGCTGGCAGCACAAGCAGTTTTTAGGCAGCGGCGAGTTTGCTTTGCCTTTCGGAGACTATAAAGTAAGTATAACCGTACCTGCCGACCATGTTGTTGGCGCAACCGGCGAGCTCCAGAACGCGAGCCAGGTACTTACATCAACACAACAAAAGCGCTGGGCCGATGCTGCCAAAAGCGATAAGCCTGTAGTAATTATCACACAAGACGAAGCTACAAAAGCAGAAAAAAACCCGGTAAACAACAAAAAGACATGGGTTTATGCCGCTAAAGATGTACGCGATTTTGCATGGGCAAGCTCCCGTAAGTTTATCTGGGATGCCATGAACGTGAAAGTGGCCGGCAAAAACGTGCTGGCCATGTCGTATTACCCAAAAGAGGCTAACCCGCTCTGGGGGCAATACTCTACTGAGGCAGTTGCGCACACGCTAAAAGTATATTCTAAGCATACAATTGATTACCCTTACCCGGTGGCCATATCGGTTCACGGGCCTGTAGGTGGCATGGAGTACCCGATGCTTTCGTTTAACGGGTACCGCCCTGAGGCAGATGGCACCTATTCTGACCGTACTAAGTATGGTTTGATCTCTGTGATTATACATGAGGTAGGCCATAACTTTTTCCCGATGATCATCAACTCGGATGAGCGCCAATGGACCTGGATGGATGAAGGCCTGAATACGTTTATGCAATACCTGGCAGAGCAGGAGTGGGAAAAGAACTACCCATCGCGCCGCGGTGAGCCTGCCAACATTGTGGAGTACATGAAGAGCGCTAAAAATATGCAGGTGCCTATCATGACGAATTCTGAATCTATACTTCAGTTTGGCAACAATGCCTATGGCAAGCCAGCTACGGCTCTTAACGTTTTACGTGAAACAGTAATGGGCCGCGAGCTTTTCGATTATGCTTTCAAGGAATACTCCACCCGCTGGGCCTTTAAACACCCAATGCCAGCTGATTTCTTCCGTACCATGGAAGATGCCTCAGGCGTTGACCTGGATTGGTTCTGGAGAGGCTGGTTTTATACAACCGATCATACAGATATCGCAATCGAAAACGTGAAATGGTTTACCATTGATTCGCAGAATCCGGAGTTTGTAAACGCACAGCTACGCGAGCAGCAAAACAAGGCACCTAAAACGTTATCGCAGCAACGCAACCTAAGCGCTATACCTAAAACCAGGCTGGACGAAAGACCAGAGCTAAAGGATTTCTACAACAGCTACGACCCGTTGGCTACCACAGCCTCAGACCAGCAGCGCTACCAGGCTTTCCTGAAAGACCTGACACCGGCACAAAGAAAAGTGCTTGACTCTGGCTTGAACTTCTATGAAGTGGGCTTTAAGAACCTTGGAGGGTTGGTGATGCCATTGATCGTGCGCATGGAGTTTGAAGACGGATCAGAAGAGATTGTGAACATTCCGGCAGAAATCTGGCGCTACAACAACGAGGAGATCACCAAAGTGTTTATTACAGAGAAGCCGGTGGTTAATTTTGAGCTAGACCCATACCTGCAGACTGCGGATACGGAACTATCTAACAACGCCTACCCTCGTCGTGTAACGCCATCAAGATTTGATATTTACAAGCAGCAGCAGCGCGAACAGCAAAACCCAATGCAACGCGAACGCGCCACCAGCCGCAACAGCACGAACAAATAAGCTTATTTCACTTCAAACAGCAAAGCCCCGGAGCACATCCGGGGCTTTGCTGTTTGTAAACCTTAAAGCACTTATACTTTCAGTTGCTATTTAATCCTATACATCATTACTTTACCAGATGCGGAGCAAAAAAGAAACGACAGTAGCTACTCGTGCTGGTTGCCGCTTCTGGTTAATCGCCGCCATACTTATTTATAAAGCTTTGCGACACTCTGTCCCCTTTTCTAACATAAGGCCTGATAATTAAGCGCGTGCTGTTTTCGTAAGTAAAGAATTTATAAACCCAGTTACTAAGCACTACAAGTTTGTTCCGGAAACCGATGAGGTACATGATGTGCACGAACAGCCAGATAACCCAGGCAAAGAAACCGCCCAGGTGCATGTTGTTTGGCAGGTCTGCCACAGCGCGGTTGCGCCCGATAATAGCCAACGAACCCTTATCATAATATTTAAAAGGCTCGAGCGGCTCTTTTTTGATAATGCGTTTCAGGTTCTTTGCCAACAACTTGCCTTGTTGTATGGCTGGTTGGGCTACGCCTGGGTGGCCTTTCGGGAACTCAGGCGTTTTCATCATGGCCACATCTCCTATGGCAAAAATATTGTCGTATCCCACTACCTGGTTAAACTCATTCACAAGATACCGTCCGCGCTCTACGCACTCTTCTGGCAAGCCCCCGATAACAGCACCAGAAACGCCAGCAGCCCAGATCAAAGTATTTGTCTTTATTTGTTCACCACCCTTCAAAATAGCCGTTTCGCCATCATAGCCCTCCACTAGTGTGCTTAGCTTAATGATGATGCCCATCTCGTTCAGGTACTTGTAGGTTTTTTGGCTAGCTTCCGGCGACATCGGGGGCAATACCCTATCCATGCCCTCTACCAGGTAGATGTTCATTTTAGTAAAATCCACGCCGGGATAATCAGAAGGCAAGATATGCTTTCTCATTTCGGCAAGCGCTCCGGCAGTTTCTACACCGGTGGGGCCCCCTCCCACAATCACAAAGTTAAGCAGGCTTTGCTGTGCCTCCGGGTCGGTCGTCATGCTGGCCTGCTCAAAGCATTGCAGCAGCTGGCTGCGCAGGTTTAATGCGTGGGGTATCTGCTTTAGCGGGAAACCGTACTTCTTTATCTGCTCATTGCCAAAGTAGTTTATTTTAGTGCCTGTGGCAATTACAAGAAAATCGAATGCAAGGTCGCCTACAACTGTTTCCACAGTTCTGGCAATAGGGTTTATGTTGGTAACCTTCACCAGCCTGAAATAAAAGTCTTCGTACTCGTCGCCGCCAAACATCTTGCGGAGCGGCTCGGCAATGGAATCCGGTTCTAAGCCGGCGGTGGCTACCTGGTACAAAAGCGGCCAGAAGCCATGGTAGTTTTGCCTGTCGAACATCACCACCTGGAAGTTTTTATCAGAAAGCTTTCGGGCTAAATTAATGCCTCCGAACCCCCCTCCTATTATTACCACCCGGGGTTTAGTGGTAGCGGGTATATTAAGCGATAGCTTATCAGGTTTAAGCATAGTTTATTTTGTTTAGGTCGTGTTACAGCAAGCTGAAATTTGCTGCGCTGCGTGTACAGAACATACAGCTCTCTATCGCAAAATAACGCAGGGGACTGCAGTAAGTTACTTTTATACTTGCTATAGCGCTTGCATAAGGTAATTAAAAGTATAAATCAGCACCCAAAGTATAAGCTACAGCCTTAGCGGCATGGCTTACCACCCTGTATAAACCGTTGATAAAACTATACTTGCAGGTACGGGCTACTTGTTGTTGCCTTTAAATATCGCATCGATAAGTGCCGGAATGGCAAAGGGACTAATGGTAGGGTACATAACCCTGTTTTGCTGTTGCTGTATTTGCTGCTGGTTCCAGAACCTGAAGTTGGCGGCACCATCCATTGGGGTATTCTTAAATAATTCTTCCAGCCTTTCGGGGTCGAGGTTGCGCATGGCCATGGCGCGGCCCTCGTCTGGCAACTTCACATTTGCGACAGCTTCTCTAAAATCACGTTCTGTTGGCCACGGGAAAACATCTACCGTCGGAAGCTCGGTTGGGTCTTCCTGCATCTGCATAATAATAGAGTAGCTCTCGCTGCTATAAGTTTTTGGGATGATGAGGTATTGCTTTTTATACCCCAGGGCACTAAACAAAACGCTATCACCGGCCACTACGGGCATCGAGAAGAAGCCGAATTCGTTTGATTGGGTTCCCCGGTTGGTTTTAGGAACATATATACTCACGCCAGCCACCCCATAAAGGCTATCGCCGGTAGCTACAAAACCAGATAGCTGCACCACACGCTGTTTGCTTTGTGCCACTGCTTTTTCGGGCATGGCAACTAGCAGTAAAAGCATAACGATAATAGCTCCCAGGCTCTTTCTAAAGTATTCTTTAGCTGTTGTGTTGTGGTGCACTCTAAAAATCATTTCGTACAATAATATGATTTATTATTTTATAATAGCAGCTTTTACCTAATTTTGTTTCTGTTTCCACAGCAACCATGAGGCTCAAACACTTCAGTATATCCTTTGGCGAACAGATTCTTAAAGCGCTCGCAGACGAATCTCGCATCCGCATCCTCAACTTGATTTTGCGCAACAAAGAGATGTGCACTTCTGACCTGGAGCAGGTGCTTGACTTTACCCAGACAAAAACCTCCCGCCACTTAGCTTACCTGCGCAATGCCAGCCTGGTAACCAACCGAAAGATAGACCAATGGGTATTTTATACTATCAAAGAGGAAGGGGCAGACTTTACAACTCAAATCTTTAATTACCTGGAGCGCGACACGTTGCTTCAAAAAGACCAGGAAACATATGAGATTCTATACTCTAACCGCGAACTGGCCATCAATAAATTACAGACCCGCCGCTGGGTGGCGCCATAGGTTTTAGGGTGTTGCTATAACTGTTAAACCGCTGTTTTATTGTAAGGTTTAATTTAAAGCACCGCCATCGTCTCAAACTTAAGCGCAACATAGCTGTTTAAGGTTCGTTCACGAGATTTTCTCCTTATATTTTGCCCGCATGAAAACGTACCAGCACATCCTCTTCGACCTTGACCACACCCTTTGGGACTTCGAGAAAAACTCGGAAGAGACTATTTATACTTTGTACGACCAGTTTGAGCTTGCCGGCTTCGCAAAGTTTGACCGCACCTCTTTTTACAAGAAGTATAAATTTG
Organism: uncultured Pontibacter sp.; assembly: GCF_947492645.1. Taxonomy (GTDB): domain Bacteria; phylum Bacteroidota; class Bacteroidia; order Cytophagales; family Hymenobacteraceae; genus Pontibacter. Next base: position 294,920 of record NZ_CANLMZ010000003.1, read on the forward strand.
TGAACACGCTGATGTGGGACCTCTACAACAAGGGCAAAATAAACCAGAAGGAACTGCGCGAGTACCGGTTTAAGAAAACGCTGATGGGTTTGGGCTTGGAGGAGCATGAAGTGCCGGCAGGCATATCAGAAGCATACACAGATCTTTGCCCTACAAAAAAGGCAGTTTTTCCTTATACTTACGAGGTGCTGCAGTACCTGCAACCAAAGTATGACCTGCACATAATCACCAATGGCTTTAAGGAAGTGCAGCATGTAAAAATGGCATCTTCTCAATTACAAAGCTATTTTAAAGAGATTGTAACATCTGAGTGCTGCGGCTATAAAAAACCAGACCGCCGTATGTTTGAGCATCTCTTAAACCGCATAGAAGTTAAACCCGCTGATTGCCTGATGATTGGTGATAACTTTGAATGTGATATTGAGGGTGCCATGGCATGTGGGATAGACCAGGTATATTTTAACCCTGAAGGTGTTCGTAGCAAAAAACGTCCAAAACCCACTTACGAAATCATGTGCCTGAGTGAGCTGAAAGCCATACTGTAAAGTATAAACTAGTCCTTGCTGTTGCTTTTAGCTTCTATGGCCTTAAACTCATCCTGTATGTTTCTGATCTGGGCTTTATCAGCAACTCTTAACAATTGATCCATGGAGTTTTTCCTGGAGTCTAGTTTTGCCATCACAGATTTAACCTGCTTCCATTCTGTTGCAGACCAAACGCTTTGCCGGCTACGCACTTTTCCGATAAACGTAATGTAAGCATGTTGTAGGTTTGATGCAGTAAGAGCACTTATGTCAGCATAAGGCCCTAATAGTTCTTTTTCAAAGCTTTTAGCGGCAGGCTCCGTTTGTAGCAGTTCTTGAGAGAGATGATTGCATATAACAGGGCTAGCTGCCTCTACTGCAAAAGAAAAAGCCAGAAGCAGTAAGGCTCTACTATAATGCGTAGCAATTGCTTTCATAAACTTGTTGCTCCCTCCTTGTAGGTTTACGAAACTGTAAAACTAAAGTATGTAACGCATCCCATGGGGTTGCTCCAGCGGCTTATCCGGCTCCAGAAACGCCGGCATCCCTGGCCTGCTCATGCAAAAAAATCGAATAATAAGCCTTACCTTTGTATATACCCGCTCCTAAAGCGCGTTAAATCTGAATTTTATCTTTAAATCTGTAACTATAAAACAAATGGCAACCGGATTTTTTAAAGTACCCACTCCAGTAAACGAACCTGTAAAGTCTTATGCACCGGGGTCGCCGGAGCGCGAAGAGCTGCAGCGCACTTATAAAGAACTTAAGTCGAAGAAAATCGATGTGCCAATGTACATTGGCGGCGACAAAGTATACACCGACAACAAGCACCCAATGCTGCAGCCACACGACCACCAGCACATACTGGGTCATTTCAGCTATGGCGATGCGTCACACGTGGAACAGGCTATCAATGCGGCTTTGGCTGCACGCGAGGCTTGGGCTAGTATGGGTTGGGAGCACCGTGCTTCTATCTTCCTGAAAGCCGCTGAATTATTGGCAGGCCCTTGGAGAGCACGCATGAATGCAGCCACCATGCTGGGGCAGTCTAAGAACGCATACCAGGCTGAGATTGATTCTGCTTGCGAGTTGATCGACTTTTTGCGCTTTAACGTGCAGTACATGACGGAAATTTACCAGATGCAGCCAGAGTCATCTCCGGGTATATGGAACCGCATGGAGCACCGCCCACTAGAGGGATTTGTGTTTGCGCTTACGCCATTTAACTTTACAGCCATTGCCGGTAACCTGCCTGCTTCAGCAGCTATGATGGGTAATGTGGTAGTTTGGAAACCTGCTAACACGCAAGTATATGCCGCTCAGATGATCATGGAGCTTTTCCGTGAAGCTGGCTTGCCAGATGGCGTTATCAACCTGGTTTATGTAGATGGCCCAACTGCTGGCGACGTTATTTTTAACCATGCTGATTTTGCCGGCATTCACTTTACCGGCAGCACAGGCGTATTCCAAAACATCTGGAAAACAATTGGCAATAACATCCATAAGTATAAAACTTACCCACGCATAGTTGGCGAGACAGGAGGCAAAGACTTTATACTTGCTCACCGTTCTGCTGACGCTAAAGCATTGGCTACAGGCATAGTGCGCGGTGCATTTGAGTACCAGGGCCAGAAATGCTCTGCTGCCTCTCGTGCTTACATCCCGAGCAACCTTTGGGAAGAGGTAAAAGGCTATGTAATAGAAGACCTGAAAACCTTTAAAATGGGTGCTCCGGAAGATTTCAGCAACTTCATTAATGCCGTTATTGACGAGAAGTCTTTTGATAAAATTGCCAAGTACATTGATGATGCCAAGGCAAGCAACGAAGTAGAGATAATCGCAGGTGGTAACTATGATAAGTCGAAAGGTTACTTTGTGGAGCCTACTGTACTGTTCTCTCATAACCCGCAGTACATCACCATGTGTGAGGAGATCTTCGGGCCTGTAATCTCGATTTATGTGTACGATGAGAATAACTTTGAAGAAACAATTGAGCTTGTAAACGCTACTTCGCCTTACGCCCTAACAGGAGCTATCTTTAGCCAGGACCGTTACGCTGCCGAGTATGCTACTAAGAAATTAGACCAGGCTGCCGGTAACTTCTACATTAACGATAAGCCTACAGGCGCCGTTGTGGGCCAGCAGCCGTTTGGTGGCGCGCGCGCATCCGGAACTAACGATAAGGCCGGCTCTATGCTGAACCTGCTCCGTTGGGTATCGGCACGTTCTATAAAAGAAACGTTTGCACCGCCAGTAGATTACCGTTATCCATTCCTGGGAGAGAACAAGTAAAAAAGTATACCTTATTAAGTATAAATCCCCTATTAGCATTTGAGTTGATAGGGGATTTTTTATTACCTGCCATTTGGCACATAATTTATACTTTTGTTTTTTTAATAGACATACCTTGTAACACCGACTCCAACACGATGATATGAAACAACTTATACAACTAAAGCTAACTCTAATTTGTACGGCTATCATACTTTTAGTGGCAGGCTTTACTACTACTGCGCATGGCCAAGTTTTACCTGGCTCCAACGATCCAAGTTTTAATACAGCAGATGTAACATACAGAGCGGGAGAAGGCTTTAACGGTACTGTTTATTCTGTAATTCCGCAGCCTGATGGCAAGTTGGTGATGGGTGGAGAGTTTACCTCCTTTAACGGCACCACCACGAACAGGGTCGTACGCCTTAATGCCGATGGTTCGCTTGATAATACCTTTAGCTCCGGAACAGGCTTCGATGGTTTTGTTCATGCCATTGCCCTGCAGCCTGATGGAAAAATACTTGTTGCAGGAGGCTTTTCTTCCTATAAAGGTACCTTCAGTCGCAAAATTGCTCGCCTAAACGCAGACGGTTCACTTGACGAATCTTTTGATATAGGATACGGCTTCTTCAATGACATTTTATCTATGGTCCTGCAACCTGATGGCAAAGTGATTGTGGGAGGAACTTTTACGTCTATAAATAGTACCGCTCGTAACAGAATAGCGCGTTTGAATGCAGACGGCTCCCTGGATACATCTTTCAATCCAGGCCAGGGATTTAATAGCAATGTTCAGGCAATGGTTTTGCAGCCGGACGGTAAAGTAGTGGTAGGAGGTTATTTTTCAACCTTCAACGGTGTTTCCCGCAGCAGGATTGCCCGTTTAAATGATGATGGTTCGCTGGATGTTACTTTTACAGTCGGTACAGGCTTTATCACAAGCCAGAACAGTTTTATCAGAGCCTTGGCATTGCAGCCTGATGGTAAAATTGTGGCGGGAGGTGCAATCGCCCAATACAACGGCACTAACCGTAGAATGATTGCCCGCATTAACGCCGATGGCTCGCTAGACAATTCCTTTAATGCAGCTATTAAATCTGGCACATCAGTAGGCTTTAATGATTATGTAAGTTCTATAACCCTGCAGTCTGACGGCAAGATAATGGTGGGTGGAGAATTTACTGCCTTCTACGGAAATAGCTCGAACATCAACATAAACAGGATTGCCCGTTTACATACAAATGGCTCTCTCGATACATCTTTTAATCCGGGAACAGGCTTCAGTCACTATGACGACAATATTTATGCTATAACTATACTACCGGATAGCAAAATGATCGTGTCCGGTTCATTTTGGTCATTTAACGACTTACCCCGTTCACGCATTGCCCGGCTAAACGCAAATGGCACCGTTGATAAAACTTTTAATCCCGCAACAGGAGTAAGCCATTCAGTAAGCGAAATGATCTTACAACCCGATGGGAAAATACTTATAGAAGGATCATTTGGATCTTATAATGATGTTGTGCGCAATAGTATAGCCCGCCTCAATGCCGACGGGACATTAGACCCTTCTTTTAATCTTGCCCAGGGATTTGACAATAGAACTTCCGCAATGATTTTGCAACCCGATGGTAAGATTATAGTCGGAGGAGCGTTTACTAAATTTAACGGAATTGCCCGGCGTAACATTGCCCGTCTAAACGCCGATGGCTCCCTGGATACTTCCTTCGATCCTGGATCAGGTTTTAAAAAAGATTATCAGGATAGCGGTGTTGGTTCTTTGGCAATACAACCAGATGGTAAAATTGTGGTTGGAGGCAATTTCACATCGTTTAACGGAACCGCCCGACACTACATCGCGCGTCTCAACGCCGACGGGTCCTTGGATGCTTCTTTTAACCCAGGGAATGGTTTCGATGGTAGTGTTTATAAGCTTGCTCTACAGCCTGATGGTAAGATAGTCGCAGTATATTCAAGTTATTATCTTTCAGGATCAATTTTAGTTCGCCTTAACGAAGACGGCTCTCGTGATAATTCATTTTATTCAAAAAAAATTAATTATACCGTACATTCTGTTGCTCTACAGCCAGATGGAAAAATTATAGCAGGCGGAGCATTCACAAATAATTATGACCCAATATACTACAGGATTATCCGACTAAACGCCAATGGAAGGCAAGACGAATCATTTGTTACAGGAACAGGTTTTAACAATGATGTTTTAACTATTGCTCAACAGCAGGATGGGAAGATAATAGTGGGCGGAAATTTTACCTCCTTTAACGGCACCTCTACCAACCGTATTGCCCGCTTGAACGATAACGGAACATTGGATACTTCTTTTGATCCGGGAACAGGCTTTGATGGTAGTGTTGAGGCAGTCGCCTTACAGCCTGACAATAAAATTGTAGTAGGAGGCGGCTTCTTGTCTTATAACGGAACGCCCAGGAGAAGAATTGCCAGGTTATATGGCGCAGAAGACACACCTTTAAGCACAGATAAAGCTGTAAGGAAAAAGTTAGACGTGCAGGTATATCCTAATCCAACCTCAGGAGACATTAATCTAGTTTTCGATGGTTCGGAAGCTACTACCCGTATTGTTGAATTAATACTGTACAACAATATCGGCCAGCCTGTTTTGCAGCGGGTAATTACACCGGAGCAGGCGAAAGCAGGAGTAAAGTTACCTACAACTAACTTTGCAGCAGGAGTTTACCACCTGAGGGTAAAATGGAATGGCAGAACCATATCTACGCAAGTGGTGCTGCAGAAATAATATCATTTAATTCAACCACATCAGAAAGAACAGTATACATAATCTTGCATTAAAGTATAAAGCCCTGCTAAGTTATTTGGCAGGGCTTTATACTTTAACCTAAAATCATCAAAAAGGGGTATTTTACGCTATTCTTCTTTTGCCTTACTTTACAAATAATTTAGTCGTGCTATAAGCAAGGCAAACTAGCTGCGATGCTTAGTCAAATTACGGGTGCAGACGTCATACCCCATATGGCAGAGCAGCTGCAATCTGTACGCTTGAATATCCCTTACTATAAACCCAACCCTTTACCCGAAAGCCATACTTATTAAAGTATGGCTTTTTCATGCCCCCTGAGGAGGTCGTGCAGGAAACTGCGGCATTAATAGCTGTATCAACACGAAAGTGCAAACTTAACCTCTATTTACACCACAGTTATCCTTTTGATTAATGGCTATTTATACCTAATTTTGCTCCCAAATTTCAAGAAACGATTACAGAGTTATGGAACCAACTGTAAATCAGTATGTACCATCGGACTACCTGCCGATAATTATTCAGTTTGCGGCTGCACTCGGATTTGTGATTTTTGCACTTGTGCTAACGCATTTGCTTGGCCCGAACCGCAAAAGCGAAGTAAAAGGAGCCTCTTGGGAAAGTGGTATCGAGTCTGTGGGTGATGCCCGTACGCCAATCTCCTACAAGTACTTTATGACAGCCATTCTGTTTGTGCTGTTCGACGTGGAGATTATATTCATGTATCCGTGGGCGGTAAACTTCAGAGAGTTTGGATTAGACGGCTTTCTGCAGATGTTTGTGTTCATGAGCATGCTGCTGGCTGGCTTCTTCTACGTGATCAAAAAAGGAATTCTGAAGTGGGAATAACCCATTAAACTTTTCACAAGGCTTCTGTGTTCAGATAGTCGGTGTAATTGCACCGAAACAAGACACAAGCAACCATATTGAAATGAGCGATAATAACGATATTAAACTAGTAGAGGCACCGGATGGCATTTCAGGTGCAGGTTTCTTTGCCACCTCATTTGAGAAAGTAATTGGATTGGCCCGTAAGCACTCGCTTTGGCCTTTGCCGTTTGCTACCTCTTGCTGCGGTATCGAGTACATGGCCACTATGGGCGCTAACTACGATATTTCCCGCTTTGGTTCAGAGCGCCCAAGCTTCTCGCCACGCCAGGCAGACATTCTGATGGTGATGGGTACGATTGCTAAGAAAATGGGCCCTGTAGTAAAGCAGGTATACGAGCAGATGGCTGAGCCGCGCTGGGTTATCGCCGTAGGTGCATGCGCCTCTTCTGGTGGTATTTTTGATACTTACTCTGTACTGCAAGGTATTGACCGCATAGTGCCTGTAGACGTGTACGTACCAGGCTGCCCTCCGCGCCCTGAGCAAATTTTGGATGGACTGATGCGTGTACAAGACCTGGCAGAAAATGAATCGCTACGCCGCCGCAACTCTCCGGAGTATCAGGCACTTTTAGCCTCTTACAATATTAAATAAGCAAATGGAGCTTACGAACGAAAACGTACTCGGCAAGATCATAAGCGAGTTTGGTGAAGAGAATATCTGGGATGCATTAAACCCGGATGGCATCATGACTATTACAACTAACCGCGAATCGATTCACGAGCTGATCAAATACTTGCGTGATGATGAAGAGCTGCAGATCAGTTTCCTGACTACCATGTGCGGTATCCACTTCCCGGACCACAAAGACAAGGAAATGTGCATGATGTACCAACTGCACAGCCTGCGCCACAACTATCGCATCCGCATCAAGGTATTCATGCCTGCTTCGGACCCGGTGATGCCTACTATGACAGACCTTTACGCCACCGCCAACTGGATGGAGCGCGAGGCTTTCGACTTTTACGGCTTTATCTTTACCGGCCACCCGAACCTGACGCGCATCCTGAACATCGAGGAGATGGAATACCACCCGATGCTGAAGCAGTACCCGCTGGAAGACCAGACAAGGGAAGATAAAATCAATACATATTTCGGACGCTAAGCCAAAGGAGTAAAACATGGCTACTGAAAATAAAAAAGCCGAGCTTACTGACCTGGAACAATTCCGCCTAGACCACGGACTTGCCCTGAAAGAAGAGCCGCAATTAACCACGCTTAACCTGGGGCCAACGCACCCGGCAACGCATGGTATTTTCCAGAACATCCTGCAAATGGACGGTGAAAAGATCATGGACGCAGTTCCTACGATTGGCTACATCCACCGTGCTTTTGAGAAAATAGCAGAACGCAGACCATTCTACCAGATCACACCGCTTACTGACCGCATGAACTACTGCTCATCCCCTATCAATAATATGGGGTATCATATGACGGTAGAGAAGCTGTTGGGTATTACTATACCAAAGCGTGCGCAGTATATCCGCGTGATCATGATGGAGCTGGCACGTATTTCGGACCACCTGATCTGTAACTCAATTCTGGGTGTGGACTCTGGTGCCTTTACAGGCTTCCTGTACGTGATGCAGGAGCGTGAGCACATCTACGACATTTACGAAGAAGTATGCGGTGCCCGTTTGACAACAAACATGGGCCGTATCGGCGGCATGGAGCGCGATCTTTCTCCAAAGGCATTGCACCTGATCGACGAGTTCCTGAAGCGCTTCCCGAAAGTATGGGCAGAGTTTGAGAAAATGCTTACACGCAACCGTATCTTCATCGACAGAACGACAGACGTTGGCGCTATCTCTGCAGAGCGTGCACTTAGCTACGGCTTTACCGGACCTAACCTGCGTGCTACGGGTGTAGACTACGACGTGCGCGTGATGAACCCATACTCTTCTTACGAAGACTTTGAGTTTGAAATTCCGGTAGGCTCTAAAGGCGATACCTATGACCGCTTCTTAGTAAGAAACGAGGAAGTATGGCAAAGTTTAAAGATCATTGAGCAGGCGTACAAAAACCTGCCTGAAGGATCTTATCACGCTGATGCACCGCACTATTACCTGCCTCCAAAACAGGAAGTATACCGAAACATGGAAGCCCTGATCTATCACTTTAAAATTGTGATGGGTGAGATTGATGCTCCGGTTGGCGAAGTATACCACAGCGTAGAGGGCGGTAACGGCGAATTAGGTTTTTACCTGGTTAGCGACGGTGGCCGCACACCTTATAGATTGCACTTCCGCAGACCATGCTTCATTTACTACCAGGCATATACAGAAATGATCAAAGGTGGCCAGCTGGCTGACGCGATCCTGACGCTGAGTAGCCTGAACGTAATTGCTGGCGAGCTGGACGCTTAATTAGAATTATAAATTACCATTTAACATTGGCCTTTGGCCGGTGACAATATAAAAATGGCAGAGACTATAAACGAAGTAAAGTTTTCTGATGCGGCCATGGCCGAAATTCAGCGCTATATAAGCCACTACCCAGAAGGACGCCAAAAATCAGCCTTGCTGCCTATCCTGCACATTGCGCAGGCGGAGTTCGGCGGGTGGGTTAGCCCGGAGGCAATGGACAAGGTAGCGGAGATCCTGAACATCAAGCCGATCGAAGTATACGAAGTAGCTACTTTCTATACGATGTTCAACCTGAAGCCAGTTGGCAAGCATGTACTGGAAGTATGCCGTACTGGCCCTTGCTGCCTGCGTGGTGCCGATCAGATGATCGATATGATCAAGCAGAAACTGAACATTGAAGAAGGCGAAACAACGGCAGATGGTATGTTTACCCTGAAGCCGGTTGAGTGCCTTGCTTCATGCGGCAGCGGCCCAATGCTGCAGGTGCGCGAACTATACTATGAGAACATTGATTCAGAAGAGAAACTGGACCAGTTCCTGGAGATGATGCGCAACAAAGAGCACGAAACGCCAACCTGGGCTAAGTAATTTTTGATTTTGTGACAAAGACTTTTTGACAAAGACTTAGTATGTTATCTCTTTTGTCCTTTGTCTTACAGTCCATTGTCAATCAACAATAAAGTATAATCAGGCAGGCTGCCGTTAAAGCAACTGTCAAGCTATATATCCTGCTAAAATGGGACTTAAAATATTAACCGAACATATTAACGTACCAGGCATCGAGACGCTGGAAGTATACCGTAAGCATGGCGGCTACAAATCTGTAGAGAAAGCCCTGAAAACGATGTCTCCGGATGAGGTGGTGGAAGAGGTAAAAACATCAGGCCTGCGTGGCCGTGGTGGTGCTGGTTTCCCTACTGGTATGAAGTGGAGTTTTTTGGCTAAACCAGAAGGCGTTCCACGTTACTTGGTTTGCAACGCCGACGAATCGGAGCCGGGCACTTTTAAGGACCGTTGGTTCATGGAGAAAAACCCGCATGCTTTGGTTGAAGGTATGATTACCTCCAGTTACGCGTTGGGAGCCAATACCTCTTACATTTACATCCGTGGCGAGTTGTTGTTCGTGCTTCGCATTCTGGAAAAAGCCATCGCTGAGGCGTATGCAGCCGGTTTGCTGGGCAAAAACATACTTGGCTCAGGTTACGACCTGGACCTGCACGTTGCTCCGGGTGGTGGTGCTTATATCTGCGGCGAGGAAACAGCTTTGCTGGAATCTCTGGAAGGTAAGCGTGGCAACCCACGTAATAAACCTCCTTTCCCAGCGGTAAAGGGTCTGTTCCAGTCTCCTACGGTGGTAAACAATGTGGAGACCATCGCTTCTGTGCCCTGGATCGTGAATAATACTGGTGCTGAGTATGCCAAGATTGGTGTGGGCCGAAGCACAGGTACAAAACTGATCTCTGCCAGCGGTAACATCAACAACCCAGGAGTATTCGAGATTGAGCTGGGCGTGCCGGTAGAGGAATTTATTTACTCTGACCAATACTGCGGCGGCATCTGGAAAGGTAAGCAACTGAAGGCAGTAGTGCCTGGAGGTTCTTCGGTTCCAATTCTACCAGCCAACCTTATACTTAAAACAGCAGCCGGCGAAGATCGCCTGATGTCCTATGAATCATTGTCTGACGGTGGTTTTGTGAGCGGCTCTATGCTGGGTTCAGGTGCCTTTATCGTGTTTGACGAAGACCAATGCATCGTGCGTAACACGTGGAACTATGCCCGCTTCTATCACCACGAGTCATGTGGTCAATGTAGCCCATGCCGCGAAGGTACAGGCTGGATGGAGAAAGTGTTACACCGCATCGAGTACGGTCACGGACATCAGCAGGATATCGACCTGTTGGTAAGCGTAGCCAAGCAGATTGAGGGTAACACGATTTGCCCACTTGGTGATGCAGCTGCATGGCCGGTAGCAAGTGCAGTGCGCCACTTCCGTGATGAGTTTGAGTGGCACATCAAGCATCCGAAAGAAGCAACAGCTCCGGGTGCCGTGTACAGAGGCCAACTTGACGCAATTACAGCTTAAGAAATTAACTACTGCTATACTTTAGTAGCTTAAATACAGCACAATTTATACTTGTGCGCCAATAATAGGAAACTTACAAATGGCTAAAATAACATTCGACGGCATCGAGGTAGAGGTAGAAGATGGAACTACCATTCTGCAGGCTGCTAGAAAAATTGGTGGCGATGTAGTGCCCCCTGCCATGTGTTTTTATACACCTTTAAAAGGTAGTGGCGGTAAGTGCCGCGTGTGCCTTGTAAAAGTAACACAGGGCTCTGCAAAAGACCCACGCCCTATGCCTAAGCTGGTGGCCTCGTGCATTACGCAGGTTCAAGACGGTATGGTGGTAGAGAATACTACAAACGAGGATGTACTGAACGCAAGAAAAGGTATCGTAGAGATGCTGCTGATCAACCACCCGCTGGATTGCCCTGTTTGCGATCAGGCTGGTGAGTGCGACCTGCAGAACTTGTCTTACGAGCACGGCGTGAGCGCTACACGTTACGAGGAAGAGCGTCGTACGTTTAACAAAGTAGATCTGGGCCCTTACATCCAACTGCACATGACGCGTTGCATCCTGTGCTACCGTTGCGTGTATACAGCTGATCAGATTGCTGATAACCGTGTGCATGGTGTGCTTGGCCGTGGCGATGCCGCTGAGATCGGTACTTACATTGAGAACGTGATCGACAACGAGTTCTCTGGTAACGTGATTGATGTGTGCCCGGTTGGTGCTTTAACAGACAAGACATGGCGCTTTAAGAACCGCGTTTGGTTTACGAAGCCAATGGATGCACACCGCGATTGCCCTACCTGCTCTGGTAAAGTAACGCTTTGGACGCGTGGCGAGGAAGTTCTTCGTGTAACAGCCCGCAAAGACCAATATGCTGAGGTGGAGGAATTTATCTGCAACACCTGCCGCTTTGATAAAAAAGAGGTGAAGGACTGGACAATCGAAGGGCCGCGTCACATTGACAGAGGCTCTGTAATTTCGGCTAACCACTATGAGCTGCCGGTTGTCAACGTTCCGATTGTACCAAATTTACCAGTATCCACTAAGAAAAACCTTCCACAGGAATAAGAAATGGAGTCTGTAGACCTATTATACAAAGCGATATACATTCTGGCGATTTTCGGCATAACCCTGTTGATCGCTACTTACTCAACATACTTTGAGCGTAAGATAGCTGCCTTCATCCAGGACCGCGTAGGCCCTAACCGTGCAGGTCCGGCTGGTTTGCTGCAGCCTTTAGCCGATGCAGGTAAGTTGTTTTTTAAAGAAGACTTTATACCTAATAAGGCAAGTAAAGCGCTTTTCATACTAGGTCCTGGTATAGCCATGCTAGTTGCTACCATGTCTAGCGCAGTAGTACCCTTCGGAGATAAACTTATTATTGGTGGCCATGAGATTAATCTGATTGCCATTGATGTAAACATAGGTGTACTTTACGTATTCGGTGTTGTATCGCTTGGTGTATATGGTCTGATGGTAGGTGGATGGGCATCCAATAACAAGTTCTCGCTGTTGGGTGCCATTCGCGCGGCATCACAGAACATCAGCTACGAACTGGCAATGGGGCTTTCGCTTATCGCTGTTTTAATGCTTAGCGGAACATTGTCTCTAAGAGAAATTGCAGAGCAGCAGAGTGGCTTTAACTGGAACATCTGGTACCAACCGCTTGGCTTTATTATTTTCCTGGTATGTGCTTTTGCAGAGTGTAACCGCACCCCGTTCGACTTACCTGAATCTGAAGCAGAACTTATCGGAGGATACCACACAGAGTATGGCTCTATGAAACTGGGTATGTACCTGTTTGCGGAGTATATAAACATCTTTGTAGCGTCTGCAGTAATGGCAACGTTATACTTTGGTGCTTACAACTTTCCGTTCATGGAAGATCTTCGTGCCGCCATCAGCGATCCTGTTTTAGCGAACAACGTGGTAACTATAGTTGGTCTGGTTGCAATGTTCACTAAAATATTCCTGTTCATTTTCTTCTTCATGTGGGTTCGCTGGACGCTTCCGCGTTTCCGTTACGACCAATTGATGAAGCTTGGCTGGCAGATCCTGATTCCGCTTGCGATACTGAACATTATGCTGACAGGCGGCGGTATTCTGTTAAAAGAGTATTTATTTTAAACTATAGTACCGAAATTTGAATGTTGCCGGGAGTATACCTGTTGAAAGTATAAACCTGCTACCCCAACACTCATAATCGAAATAGAGATGGAACCACTATCAAATAGAAGCAAGAAAGTGCAGAAAAGGGAGATGACCTTTACAGAAAGGGCTTACCTTCCTGCTATTGCACAAGGTCTTGGTATCACCCTAAAGCATTTCTTCAAAAAGAAAGCAACTGTACAGTACCCGGAACAAACACGCGAAAGAAGCGATGTATGGCGTGGCCTGCACGTGCTTAAGCGCGATGAAAATGGTGCTGAGCGTTGTACTGCGTGTGGCTTATGCGCGGTGGCTTGCCCTGCCGAGGCCATCACCATGACGGCTGGTGAGCGTAAGGCTGGTGAAGAGCATCTTTACCGCGAAGAAAAGTATGCAGTAACCTATGAGGTGAACATGCTGCGCTGCATCTTCTGCGGACTATGCGAGGAAGCATGCCCTAAAGCTGCCATTTTCCTGCAAGACGACAAATTAGCGCCTGCACGTTACGAGCGCGATGAGTTTATATATGGCAAAGACCGTTTGGTTGAGCCTCTTAAGACTACAGAAACAAAATAGCCCGATGACAGAGAACCTGTTCTATTTCCTGACTTCGCTTACGCTGCTTAGCGCCCTGATGGTAGTAATATCAAAGAACCCAGTACACAGCGTACTGTTCCTGATCATTACCTTCTTTACGATATCCGGCCACTACATTCTGCTTAATGCGCAGTTCCTGGCAGCGGTAAATATTATTGTGTATGCTGGTGCTATCATGGTTTTGTTCTTGTTCGTGATCATGTTTCTGAATATGGGCAAGAATGCTGAAAATGCTGTAAAAACCTCTGTCATCAGTAAAATAGCCGGTACACTAGCCGGTGGTTTACTTTTTGTAGTGATGATAGCTGCTCTAAAAGATGCCGCCATAGTTGGCTATAACCCTGAAACTTACAACTCGCAGGTGGGTATGGTAGAGAACTTGGGTAAGGTACTGTTTACACAATACCTGCTGCCATTTGAGCTTGCCTCCGTGCTGTTCCTGGTGGCTATGGTTGGTGCTGTGATGTTAGGCAAAAAGGAAACAGGAGAACAGCATTTTTAAGAAGTACTTTTCGATTTTTAAATACTGAAAGGGTGCTGCCATTGTGGTAGCACCCTTTTTTTATGACATTCTGAAGTGTTATATGATTTACAAGTATAGCATAAGGGAAATCCTCAAAGTAGAGAAGGTGGCGGCAAAGCTTATCCTCTACTCCACCGTTAACTCTACCTCCAGTAACTCAGACCCTCCTTTATCATCGTCGGTAACAATAATTGCTTTATACTTATTTTGATTTTCAGGCATTGTTACAATCAATGATTCTGCTTTGCCTTTATAAACGCTGCCATTTGTGTTCGTTAACTGCACAGCTGGCACTTGCAAAGGATTTGCAGCATCAGAGGCATAAGGCAAAGCCAATAAATCTATCACCCCTATAAAACTACCCAGCACTTCTCCGTCATCAATGGCATTAGAAGTAGCTTCAACTGACGCTGTGACGAAAAGCTTGCCTTCGGAAGTATAAGCACCTGAAAAGCCTGCACCGTTCTGCCCAACTGCAGGTAGCATAAAATAATAGGCTGCAGCGGCAGGCAACCCAGCATTACCTAAAATATAATCCTTAAAGTCTCCAGTATCAAACCGGAAAAGCACATTCGCCTTATTACCTATAGAACGGTGAAGCAAGTAAGTATAAATCTCGTCGGTGGCTAAACCTTCAATATTCAACTCGCCTTCGGTTTTAATTTTGAGAATACTTTTCAGGAAAGTAAAGAACCTGCTAAAATCAACCTCCCGCACTTTCATGTTCTCAGACAAATTAACCCAATAAGCTTTGTTCCTACTTTCGCTTGAGCCGGACCCTAGCAGCAGCAGCATGTTATCGCGGCCATACGTGAAGTGTGCCATACTTTCCAAGTCAGGCTTTTCCGCTTTCGGGATACGCCCGTTTTTAAAGGCTGTAGTATCAAAAAGAGGGTATTTGCGCTTTAACTCGAATGCCTCCCCTAACTGGTAAAGGTAAGGCGAATCGTCTCCGAGCACATAGTAGCTGCCCTCCACATATTCGATACCGGATGCGGAAGGGATTTGCTGTAACATGCGCTGTTGTAAAATAGACGCTTCTAGTTTCATACTTTCCAACTTGGTTAATACAGGGGCTTCAGTTGCAACAGGCCCCGTTGATTTGCAGGAACCAAGCACAATCAAGGCAATAGCAAAGCAAATATTATATTTATTAAGCATAGCAGCAGGAGTCAGAATTTAACATAGCTACGCAAACATGAAGCAAAAGTATAAATCTTCCAAAACTGCACCTTGAAATGGAGCTTCCCAAATTATTTAACTTAAAGCTTGAAAAGGGGCAAAAACCATAAAGTACTGATCCGAAGAAGTATGGAAATAAGTTATGGATTTTACAAAAATGCCGGTAACTTTGCGACTTGATTTTTGGACAGTAATTTATCAGTAATACGTTCAGTCCCATATAAGATGAACCAAATACCTGAGGTAATCAGAACCATTCCGTTAGAGTATTACCTGTTCTTTAGCACCGCCTTGTTTACAATCGGTGTGATCGGAGTGCTCACACGTCGTAACGCCATCGTAATTTTCATGTGCATCGAGCTTATGCTTAATGCAGTTAACCTGCTTTTAACAGCCCTTGCCTCTTACAGAGCCGATGCAAGTGCACAGGTTTTCGTGTTCTTTATCATGGCAGTAGCAGCAGCCGAAGTGTGCGTTGGCTTGGCCATAATCGTGATGACGTACCGCAACATCCGCTCTACCGATGTGCAACTGCTGAACTACCTGAAGTGGTAAACAGCCTCTAAATAACTCTGAATTAGCTTAAACATATACACAGATGCAAGAAATTGTAATGCCGCTTAACAACCAGGGAATGGCACTACTTTGTCTGCTTGTTCCGATACTGCCCCTGCTGGGCTTTATTCTGAACGGCCTGGGCAACCGCAAACTGGCAAAAGGCTTGGTAAGTATGATCGGGTGTGGCACCGTACTGGCGTCGTTCCTGATCTCGATTTACCTTTTCCTTGATTTTACCGCTAATGGCAGCCGCGCCTACATGGTGGATTATTACAACTGGATATCAGCAGGCGATATGCAGATTGGTTTCTCGTTTATGATTGACCAACTGACGCTGCTGATGATGCTGATGGTAACAGGTATCGGATTCTTTATCCACCTGTATTCTGCCGGCTACATGAGCCACGACGAGAACTTTGGTAAGTTTTTCTCCTTCATCAACCTGTTTATGTTCTCGATGTTACTGCTCGTAATGGGCTCTAACTACGTGATGATGTTCGTGGGCTGGGAAGGTGTAGGGCTTTGCTCCTATTTGCTGATAGGTTTCTGGAACAAGAACACCAACTACAATAATGCCGCTAAGAAAGCCTTCGTGATGAACCGTATCGGTGACTTAGGCTTCCTGCTGGGTATTTTCCTCATCTTTATCACATTCGGCTCCGTTAGCTACCCGCAGGTTTTCGCTGAGGCTGCCCGTTATACAGGTGGTATCGATTCTACGGTAATGATCGCGATTACCCTGCTGCTGTTTGTTGGCGCCATGGGTAAAAGTGCTCAGATTCCGTTGTTTACCTGGTTACCAGATGCGATGGCGGGTCCAACTCCGGTTTCGGCCCTGATACACGCGGCAACCATGGTTACGGCTGGTATTTACATGGTGCTTCGTTCCAACGTGCTGTATGTACTGGCTCCTACTACCCTGGAAGTTATCGCTATTGTTGGTGTAATTACAGCTGTAGTAGCCGCTACTATAGGTCTTGCTCAAAACGATATCAAAAAGGTACTGGCTTACTCTACTGTATCACAGTTAGGTTACATGTTCCTGGCACTTGGTGTGATGGCGTTTTCTTCGTCTATCTTCCACGTACTTACACATGCATTCTTTAAAGCGCTTCTGTTCTTAGGTGCGGGTTCGGTTATACATGCCATGAGCAACGAGCAGGACATCCGCAACATGGGTGGCTTGCGCAAGTACCTGCCAATAACCTTTGTTACCTTCCTCATCGGAACACTTGCCATTGCTGGTATTCCTCCGTTTGCTGGTTTCTTCTCTAAAGATGAGTTGCTGGCGCATGTTTGGGAACACAACAAATTATTATGGGGCTTAGGTATGCTGGCCTCTTTTATGACTTCATTCTACATGTTCCGACTGGTATTCCTGACCTTCTTCGGAACATTCAGAGGCACAGAATCACAGAAAAGCCACTTGCACGAGTCACCAATGTCTATGACATTACCGCTTATCGTCCTGGCTATACTTTCTACAGTAGGTGGTTTCCTTGGAATTCCGGCTGTATTTGGCGAGAACATGCACGTGCTGCAAAACTACCTGGCTCCTATTTACGGTTATGCCCAGGTAGCTAACGCTGCTGCTGTAGCGCCGCTTCATATAGATCACGCTACAGAATGGATGCTGATGGGCATGTCTGTAGCGGTGGCAGTTATAGCCGCAATCATCGCTTATGTTATGTATGTAAGCAAAAGAACGGTTCCGGTTGCAGAGGGTACGAAGCTTTCTCCTATCCACAACCTGATTTACAACAAATACTACATCGACGAACTATACGACACCATTATTGTACGCCCGATCATGTGGATGTCATCTGCCTTCCATCGCATACTTGATGTGGTTGTAGTAGATGGCATTGTGAATGGTTTTGGTAAACTTGTAATGCAAAGCGGACGATCGCTGCGCTACGCACAAAGCGGCGTTATCGGGTTCTACATTTTAGTAATGGTGTTCAGCATCGTTCTGATTCTATTTTTAAACTTCTTTATCGGATAAGGTTTTAAGAAGATGATTACAGCTCTTTTACTTTTCTGGCCTGCCTTAGCTGCACTACTGGTGTTGCTAATAAAAGGACAAGGTGCCAAGAAAGTGGCTTTTGTAGCAGCGCTTATTGAGTTCGCGCTGTCACTTTTCGCTCTCTCTGGATTTGACGCCCAAAATGGCAATACACAGTTAATGCTTAACCTACCATGGGTAGAGAGCGCAGGCATCAGCTTTAGCATCGGCATGGACGGCATTAGCATACTGATGGTACTGCTTACAACATTCCTGGTGCCGCTTATCGTGCTTTCGTCTTTCAAGCACGATTATAAGAACCCGAACGTTTTTTATGCCCTTATACTCTTCATGCAAACAGGCCTGATTGGTGTATTTGTGGCCATGGATGCTTTCCTTTTCTACTTTATGTGGGAAGTGGCGCTTATACCAATATACTTTATCGCAGCAGTATGGGGTGGCGAGAACAGAATCAAGGTTACGTTTAAGTTCTTTGTATACACCATATTCGGATCGCTGTTTATGCTGGCCGCTTTTGTATACTTGTACTTACAAACACCGGGCACACATACATCAGATATAAACGCGTTCTACCAGTTAGCACTTAGCAGCGGAGAGCAAAGCTGGATCTTCTGGTTCCTTTTTATTGCCTTTGCTATTAAAATGCCAATATTCCCTTTCCATACCTGGCAACCAGACACCTACACAGAGTCGCCAACACAAGCTACGATGCTACTTTCCGGTATCATGCTTAAAATGGGTATATATGGCGTAATCCGTTGGTTGCTGCCGGTAGTACCAATGGGGGTTAGCGAGTGGACAAACCTGGTGCTTATACTTTCGATTATTGGTATCGTTTACGGTTCTATCATTGCCATTCGCCAGCGCGACCTGAAGCGTTTAATTGCTTACTCTTCTATCGCACACGTTGGCCTTATCGCAGCAGGTATCTTTACTTTAAATGAGCAAGGCTTGCAAGGAGGCGTTATACAGATGCTAAGCCATGGTATCAACGTGGTTGGCTTGTTCTTTATCATCGACATCATCTTTACACGCACTAACACAAGAGAGATCTCCAGCTTAGGCGGTATCACACAGAATGCAAAGGCACTTTCGATCTTCTTCATGATCTTATTGCTTGGATCTGTGGCGCTACCACTTACAAACGGCTTTGTGGGTGAATTCCTGTTGCTATCTGGCGTGTTCCAGTACAATTATATTTATGGCGGTGTAGCTGGTTTAACCATTATACTTGGTGCAGTATACATGCTGCGTATGTTCCAGGGCGTAATGTTCGGTACCAAATCTGAGGCTACTGAAAACTTTACAGATCTTACATTTAATGAGAAGGCTGTATTGATTCCGTTGGTGATCATGGTGTTCTGGATTGGTTTGTTCCCGAACACCTTCCTGAGCATATCGGAGCCTGCTGTAATGAACCTGCTAACCATAATCAACCGCTAGCAGCTTAATAAAGAATAACGAGTTTATCAGAAATACGACGACATGACTTCGATTATACTTCTATCCGTATTTGGCATTGCGAACCTCTTTATAGGATTCACGAAGTCTAAGAGGATATTGTTGCCCCTGGCGCTACTGTTTTTGATAGTAGTGTTCGGTGTTAACTTGCTTAGCTGGAACGATACCCAAACCTACTTTAATAACATGATTACCATCGATAATTATGCGGTGGCTTTTACAGGTATCATGGTATTAACAACGTTGCTGCTTATTCCTTTCTCGCAGCGTTATGTGGAAGAAGGCGACTCTAACCTTGCCGAATATTACAGCCTGCTGCTATTCTCGCTGGTTGGTGCCGTTATGATGGTAAGTTACGAGAACATCATCATGCTGTTTGTTGGTATAGAGATACTCTCTATTGCCATGTATGTAGTAGCAGGTAGCAACAAAAAAAGCCTCCGCTCAAATGAGGCAGCCCTGAAATACTTCCTGATGGGTTCGTTCTTTACTGGTATACTTTTGTTTGGTATTGTGCTGATTTACGGCGCAACCGGAACATTTAATATAACAGAGATTGGAGCAGCGCAAATTGCCACAGACGGTGTGATGAGCTCTATGTTTATACTTGGACTGCTAATGGTAGTGATTGGTATATCCTTTAAAATTTCTGCCGCTCCATTCCATTTCTGGGCTCCGGATGTGTATGAAGGATCGCCTACATTCTTCACAGCTTTCATGTCTACTGTTGTAAAAACAGCTGGTGTGGCCGCATTCTTTAAGCTAATGGCAGCTGCTTTTGCTGCATCTTACGCAGCTTGGTTCCCAACGCTTATCGCCATCACGGTACTAACGCTTGTAGTTGGTAATATTGGGGCAGTAGTTCAGTCAAGTGCAAAGCGTATGTTGGCTTACTCCAGTATCTCGCATGCTGGTTACCTACTCATGTCTTTGATCGCTTTTAACAGCAATTCTGCCTCGTCTATACTTTTCTACTCTTTATCATATGCTTCCGCATCGATAGCTGCATTTGGCGTGTTAATGTTAGTAGCAGACCAAAAAGGCTCTGACAAGTATGAAGCATTCAATGGCCTTGGTAAATCAAACCCGTTGCTAGCTTTCGTTATGACGGTTGCCATGTTGTCACTAGCGGGCATCCCGCTTACAGCCGGCTTCTTTGCTAAGTTCTTTGTGTTCTCTGCTGTATTAGAGGACCCTAATATGCTATGGCTTGTAGTTATCGCGGTTATACTTGCAGCTGTAGGTATCTACTACTACTTCAGAGTAGTTATAGCGATGTACATGCAGCCGGCAACTAATTTTGAGAAGGTTCGAGTGGGTAGCTTTGCCTCTTTCACACTTATCTTTATTACTGTATTAACACTACTTCTAGGTATAGCCCCAGCGCTCATCAACGACTTGCTGTAGTATAAAAGCTATATTCACAGAAGAGGCTGCCCCACAAAGGCAGCCTCTTCTGTTTTAAGCAACTCCTGCTGAACCACTTGCAACAAAAGTTAGTACACCCTACTAGCTAATAACCGGGTTGGGCTATGAAGAACGCTTTGGGTTTATACTTTAAAATAGCCATACTTCTGGCAGCTAGCAGTTGCAATGGTCAAACACAACCAGACTCTGGTATCAAAAACCAAACGAATGCAAGAGTAGGTGGGCCCTGCGACACTTGTGAGCTAATGTATGTTGGTATGCCCCAAAGTATAGATGCTACAGACACGAGTAAAGCCTGGAGTGGTGACGGCGACAAACTCGTTTTAACAGGAACTGTTTACAGATCCGATCAAAAGACTCCTGCCCCAGATATCTTGCTATACTACTGGCAAACAAATGAAGATGGTTTATATGCAGATAAGCAAGGTTTAAACCCAGATGTTAAACGCCATGGCTATATTCGGGGATGGGTAAAAACAGATAGACAAGGGAAGTATACTATTTATACTATTCGCCCGGCACCATACCCAAACAATACTATGCCAGCCCATGTGCACATGCTGGTAAAAGAACCTACTCTTGCCAATGAGTATTACATTGACGATGTCGTTTTTGAAGATGACCCGCTACTAACATCACAGGAAAGAAATCAATTTAATAACATTGGAGGAAGCAGCATTGTAAAACCACGCTTGCTACATGATGTGCAGTATGTAAATCGTGACATTATACTTGGACTGAACGTTAAAGATTACCCGGAGCAATAGCTTATACTACAAATTTGCTAACCCGCGCCCAGCATCATCTTTCGGTTGGATAGGCTTAAGCACAACTCTACCATAAGGGCATATTCACATGCGTGTATACTTACTGTGTAATCAAGCCGGCAAGTTATACACAACACTTATCAACCAATGTTATCCACATATCCACAATTACAGCCAAGTTTATACTTTGGATAGTCAGGAAAAGTGATCTATTGAATTCTTTATTGTAGAGTTATCAACAAACAGTAAGTGGATAAGTGTAAATATGTGGATAAACAAGAAGGCCTGCCTCATTTTGTGAGGCAGGCCTTGCTATCTATTGTTGATATATGCTCTTACTGATGCGGTACGTTTTTCATTCTGATGTGTAATTCATCAAGCTGTGTACCCGCAATTGGGGAAGGAGCGTCGATCATTACATCGCGGCCAGAGTTGTTTTTAGGGAACGCAATGTAATCACGGATTGACTCCGATCCACCAAACAATGAGCAAAGCCTGTCGAAGCCAAACGCAATGCCACCATGCGGAGGAGCACCGTACTCAAAGGCATTCATCAGGAAGCCAAACTGAGCCTCAGCCTCAGCGTGCGAGAAGCCTAGCAAGGTAAACATCTGCTCCTGCAGTCTGCGGTCATGGATACGAATAGAACCACCGCCTACTTCTACACCATTGATAACCATGTCGTAAGCATTTGCTCTGATATCTCCCGGACGATCATCAATCAGTTCGATATCTTCTGGTTTAGGCGACGTGAACGGATGGTGCATGGCGTGCCAGCGATTGGAGTTCTCGTCCCACTCAAGCAATGGGAAATCAACTACCCAGAGTGGAGAGAATACGTTCTTATCGCGCAGGCCAAGGCGCTCTCCCATTTCCAGGCGAAGCTCGTTTAGCGCTTTACGGGTTTTATCTTTGTTGCCTGCAAGTATAAGCAGCAGGTCGCCAGGTTCAGCATTAAAGGCTTTACCCCACTCCTGCAGATCTTCAGGAGAATAGAACTTATCTACAGATGATTTTATACTTCC
This sequence comes from uncultured Pontibacter sp., assembly GCF_947492645.1. Lineage (GTDB taxonomy): Bacteria > Bacteroidota > Bacteroidia > Cytophagales > Hymenobacteraceae > Pontibacter. Next base: position 317,557 of record NZ_CANLMZ010000003.1, read on the forward strand.
GTCTTCGTTAACTCGTGCATAAACCAAACCTGTGGCACCAATCTGAGGTCGCTTCACAAAGTCAGTCAGCTCATCGAGTTGCTTACGTGTATAGCTTGCTGCACCTTTAGCATTGATGCCGACCACTAACGCTGCGTCATCAAAAACTTTAAAGCCTTTGTTCTTCACAAGCGGGTTCAGTTCCACAAAACGCATATCAAAACGTGTATCCGGTTTGTCGGATCCATAGTATTTCATGGCGTCGGCATAGGTCATGCGCGGAAGCTTATCCAGATGCACGCCTTTCACTTTATCGAAAAGGTGCACGATAAAGCCTTCAAAAGTATTTAGGATATCCTCCTGCGTCACGAAAGACATTTCGCAGTCTATCTGTGTAAATTCAGGCTGACGGTCAGCACGCAAGTCCTCGTCGCGGAAACATTTCACGATTTGGTAATACCTGTCGAAGCCCGACACCATCAGCAACTGCTTAAACGTTTGCGGCGACTGCGGCAGCGCGTAAAACTCACCTGGGTTCATGCGGCTAGGCACCACGAAATCACGGGCACCCTCTGGTGTAGATTTAATCAAAACCGGAGTTTCTACTTCAGTAAAGTAATGGTTATCCAAGTAATCGCGGGTGGCACGCATCATGCGGTGGCGCAGCTCCAGGTTACGGCGCACAGGCGTACGGCGCAGGTCCAGGTAGCGGTATTTCATGCGCAGGTCGTCACCTCCGTCTGTCTCGTCTTCTATCAGGAAAGGCGGCAGTTTGGCTGGGTTTAGCACCTCTAGTTTGTGCACAAAGATCTCGATATCGCCTGTAGGTATTTTATCGTTTTTAGAGTAGCGCTCCACTACTTTACCTACCACTCTTATTACGTATTCGCGGCCAAGCGTGCGGGCCTGGTCTATTAAGTTTTGTGGTGTAACCCCTTCTTCATAAGTTAATTGCGTAATACCGTAGCGGTCGCGCATATCAACCCACAGCATGCCGCCTTTGTCGCGCAGGCGCTGTACCCATCCAGTTAAAATAACTTCTTCACCAACGTTGTCGAGGCGCAGTTCGCCGCAAGTATGAGATCGGAGCATAGTGTCTTATTTTGTTTTATGCAAATGTAATAAATAGCTGTATCGTTTACTTTAACAAAGTTAAAGTTGTTTATTCAAGCAGGTCGCGCATGGCTTCCACGTTGTTTACCTGTATGGCGTCTGGTTCAAGCTTTATCATTTTGGTAATGCGCGAGCGGGATTTGCCACCAAACAGCGATACAAAAACGCCCTGTTCCTTCGCCTGTTTTATCTGCTCAAAAGACGCGCTTTTACCTTCGGCACAAATTCCCTGAAATTTACGCTCCACCACAGTCTTTAAGGCTGCATCAAAGTTGCCTCCAGTATCAAGCATAAGCGGGGCCTGCGGGTTTACCTGCCGGAAAGCCTCCAGAAAATCAGGGTCTGGCGAAATGAACATCAGCTTTGCGAACGGGTAATCATACTTCTGCAGCATCGCCAAGAGAGTTTGTGCATAGTATAAATGCCGCTCTGGGTTGTGGTTGCGCAAATCTATCTGCAGCACCGGTGGCTCAGGGTAAGTGGCAAAGCGTTGCAGCATGGCTTCCATTGTAATGATTTCTTCATCATGAAAAAGATCATAGAATAAGCCTCCTTTATACTTTAGTCCAATTACGTCGGCAGCTTTATGGTTCTCTATAAAGCCGTTTTGCGCTGTCATCGAACTCAAATCTACATCATGATAAAGTATAAGCACACCGTCCTGGCTCAGCTGCACATCCACCTCTACCCCATCAGCCCCATGTTCTTCCATAGCCTTTACAATAGAGGCCATACTATTGGAAGGAAGCGGGTTAAACGGGTTTAACGGCGACATAAAGCCAGAACCAGCATGGCCCAGCACCAGCACATCAGCCTTTATTTTAGCGCCCAGACCAAAAGGGTAATATATAAAGGAAAGCGCGCCTAGAACAAGAACCAGTAAGATCGCTGCACCCCATCGGGATTTGCGTTTACGAGTAGCATTCAGGCTGATTTTTTCTGCTGTTGTTTTCAATTTAAAAATGCTTTTGCAATTATAAAGCTAAGGTAACACCAAATCTTTTTAAATACCCTTAAATTTGCACCTGCACAATTTTAACCTTATGCCAAGCACAAGCAAATCATCTGTAGCTAAAGCGTTTACCGCCGATGCCGACACCTTGGGGGAGCAACCCCAGGAACGTTACCTTATACCTTTGTCTGTTATACTTGTAATAGCTTTTGTCATTCGTATGCTGGCTGCCTTTTTCTCGAGGGGCTATGCTTTCAGCGACGATCACTTTGATGTGATTACGATTGCGCAAGGTTGGTTGGATGGCCTGCCGCTGTGGCTGAACGAGCCTATGCCGCCCCGCCACAGCATGCTGTATGTGCTGCTGCACTATGGCTTGTTTTATGTGATGGAGGCGCTGGGTATATTTAGCCCGGAAGTAAAGATGACGGTGGTGCGCGTAATTCATGGGCTGTACTCGCTGCTGATCGTTTACTTTGGCTATAAACTGACGGAGCGCTTATCTAACAAAGCCAATGCGAGGTTAGTAGGATTAATGCTGGCGTTGGTGTGGTTTATGCCTTTTATGAGTGTGCGCAACCTGGTGGAGATGGTGTGCATTCCGCCTTACATGGCTGCCTTTTACCTGCTGCTAAGGCAAGACCAAGCTACTCAAAAACGCCTGATGCCATACTTCTGGGCAGGTGCTTTGTTTGCCCTGTCGTTCACCTTTAGATACCATACTGTACTATTGGGTGCCGGTGCCGGCCTGGTTATACTTTACCGCCAGCAATGGAAAGAAGCAATTACTTTACTAGTAGGTTTTTTAGTTGCTGCTACCCTTATCCAGGGTACGATCGATATTATTTTCTTTGATTACCCTTTCCACTCCATTGTGGCTTATTTCCTGTACAACACCGAGCATGCCTATGGCTACAGCACAGGCCCTGTTTACCGCTTTGCCCTAACTGTACTTGGGTTTCTGGTGCCGCCGGTAAGCGCTTTCCTGGTGATGGGTTATTTCCGTACGGCCAGGTTGGCTCCTGCGCTTTTCTGGGGAGGCTTAATCTTTTTTGTGGCTCACTCGCTGTTCCCAAACAAGCAAGAGCGATTTATACTTCCGATGCTGCCGCTTGTGATGATACTTGGTGTGATTGGCTGGCAAAGCTTTGTTCAGACCTCTGGCTTCTGGCATAAGCGCCGCAAGTTACTTGCTGCTTCCTGGGGCTTTTTCTGGGTGCTGAACATCCTGGCTGCTGTTGGCCTTGCCTTTACTTATACTAAAAAAAGCCGCGTGGCTCCGTTGGTATACCTGTCCGAAAAGCAGAACATGGATGCCGTTGTGCTGGAGTTTGGCAACCACAGCGTTAAAACGCCTCCGCTGTTCTACTTAAACCGTATCAGCGCCGATTACGACCTTTACATGATAGATGATGACATGGTGTGGGAGGAGTACCTGAATGGCAAAAAACCATTACCAGAAGAGTTTGTGATGATTTATACTTTAAACGGCGATAAATCAACTGCCACGTTAGACTCAGCCATACAAACTACGCCATACAAGCCAGATTATGTAGTGGTAGTTGGCACCGATGAGATGGAAGAACGTATGGCACGCCTAAACAGCGTATTTCCGAACCTGAAACTGGAGCACACCATAACGCCATCATTATACGATAAAGTACTGCACTTCCTGAACCCGCGCGTGCACAAAGATGAGCGTGTACAGATTTATGAGGTGGTGCAGAAATAAAGATCAATACTTTCTGCTGTCGTTTCGGGCAAAACGGGAAACCTACCAGGGGCTCTGTAAGGATTTCTCGCTTTGCCTGAATCGACAATAAGTACAGCCCGCCACTACAGGCGTTTATACCGGCAGTTTATACTTTACAATCGCTGTTATACTTGCAAGTATCCTAAGGTTAGCTTACTTACCTCGTAAAAGTATACAGGTAATTAATCGAGAAATTCCAGAAGAACACGATAACGATGGCGCAGAATTTGGCCACGTAAAAGTTAAAGCGAAGGCGCTCGGTAAGGACGTAGATAATAAGGTTATTCAGCAGCAGGCCCACAACAGCCACAATAAAAAACTTGGAGAACTGCCACCCGATTTCAGGATCGAGGCTGCGGAAGGTCCAGATGCGGTTAAGAAAGTAGTTGCTGGTGCTGGCAAGTATAAATCCTAAACTGTTGGCCACATACTTGTTCCAGCGCAGCTTCTCTTTGGCGACATAGGTAACGCCAAAATCGAGTAGCAGGCCTGAGAACCCAACTGTTCCAAACTTCAGAAACTTAAAGAAGAGACTTTGCAGGTATTCTGACATCTTACTTTTGTTACTGCTGCAATGGTGTAACTGCAGCAGCAATTACAAAAGTAATATACTTCGCACAGGCAACCAACCCTAAAAGCTTATTCTGTACAGCCAAGTTTATTCAGTTACTGCTGTATCTGGCCAGTTGCAAGTATACTTTGTCGAGAAAAGTATCGTGTTTGTATAGTTTATTTTGAATGCTTGCTAAGAATTATTTAATTGATTATTAGTAAGTTTCACCTAACACAAACACCGCTCATGGAACTAGTTATTCAGAACCTCTCCAAAACTTACCCTAACGGCACAAAGGCTCTAAAAAATATAAACCTGACCATCCCAAAAGGCATGTTTGGTTTACTGGGGCCTAACGGCGCTGGTAAATCGTCGCTGATGCGTACCATTGCCACCCTCCAAGAGGCAGACACGGGCAGTATTATGCTCGGCGACCTGGATGTACTCCGCCAGAAAGAAGAAATGCGAAAGGTGTTAGGCTACCTGCCACAAGAATTTGGCGTTTACCCAAAAGTATCAGCAGAAGAGATGCTGGAGCATTTTGCAGTACTTAAGGGCATCAGTAACTCCAAAGAGCGCACAGAGGTGGTAAAAGCTCTGCTGCAGCAAACAAACCTGTACGATGTGCGCAAAAAGAACCTTGGCGGCTACTCTGGAGGTATGAAACAGCGTTTTGGCATTGCACAGGCGCTATTAGGCAACCCTAAAATCATTATCGTAGATGAGCCAACTGCCGGCCTGGACCCTGCCGAGCGTAACCGTTTCCATAACCTGTTAAGCGAGATTGGCGAGAACATCATTGTTATACTTTCCACCCACATTGTAGAAGACGTAACAGACCTTTGCCGCAATTTCGCCATTATCAACAAAGGAGAAGTGTTATTGGAGGGCGATCCGCTGCAGGTAATCGACAACCTGAAGGGCCGCATCTGGCGCAAGTTCATCAACAAAGACGAACTGGTGCAGCACCAACTGCAGCACGAGGTTATTTCATCGCGCCTATTTGCCGGTAAAACCATTATCCATGTCCTATCAGACGTGCAGCCTTCCCCTGAGTTCGAAGCAATTGCCCCTGACCTGGAAGATGTATACTTCAGCAAGATACACGAGGCTAGCCTTCGCGAAGAAGCAGCGCCTGCACATGCAGTAATGAATTAGCTCTCCTGAAAATTTACCCACCGCTGCCCCTCCAAAGAGGGGCAGCGGTGGGTAAGCAACAGTTGCAGGGCAAGGAAAAACTCCTGTTCTGTATCCACGATTCTACAATTCATCATTCCTAAAATTTAGAAGATGTTTAAAGAGATATTTCTTTTCGAACTGAAGTATAGGCTTAAACGGCCTGCTACTTACATATACTTTGGGCTGCTTTTCCTGATGGCTTTCCTGGCGATGCTGGGCTTAGCCGGAGCTTTTGGCGGTAACATCATCATCGGCGATGCCAGCGGTGGTAAAGTGTTCGCTAACTCTCCTTACCAGATAAACTGGATCGTGACGCTGCTAAGCTGGTTTGGCGTGCTGATAACCTCAGCTATGATGGGAACGCCCATCTTCCGTGACTTTGAGCATAAAACCCATTCGCTATACTATACAACACCTATCAGCAAAGCAGGTTATTTGTTTGGCCGCTTTTTTGGTTCGTTCCTGATAACGCTGCTGGTATTTCTGGGGGTGGCAGTTGGTGCCTGGGTAGCTACGGTAATGCCATGGGTAGAGCCAGACAAAATTGGTCCGTTTAACGCCATGTGGTACCTGCAGCCTTACCTGACCATCATTATACCTAACCTTATTTTTACCGGTGCCATTTTCTTTACCCTCGCTACCTTAACCCGCAGCGGGTTATCTATTTATGTAGGTGGTGTTATTTTCCTGGTACTTTATGGGGTTTCGAGCAGCCTCACCGGCGATTTAGATAACGAAACTGTAGCTAACCTGTTGGACCCACTCGGAGCGTCTGCCATTTACTACACCCAGCGCTACTGGACCACCGCCGAGCGCAACACCCTCATGCTACCATTCAGCGACTATGTCGTGGCAAACCGTGCCCTGTGGATGGGAATTGGCCTGGCACTTCTGGCCCTTTGTTATTTCCGGTTTAGCTTCTCGTTTGCAAATGCAGGTATAAAACTTTTCCGCAGGCGGGATAGCGCTGAGGCTGCAGGTGCCTTTGTGCCGTCAGAGCGTTTGCAACTGCCTAAGGTTAGCCAAAACTTTTCGTTTAACCTGAGCTGGCAGCAGTTCCTGAAGCTTGCCAAACTGGAGTATAAAGGAGTTGTAAAAAGCGTATACTTTGTGGCGATTGTGCTGGCCGGGGTTATCTTCCTTTTCGTGTCCGGCTCTCAGATCGGGAAGATGTATGATACCAATTTCTTCCCGGTAACATCGCAGGTGGTGCAGATCCTTAGCGGCACGTTTGCTTTATTCTTCCTCATCATCATCACGTTTTATGCCGGCGAACTGGCCTGGCGCGAGCGCGACAACAATATCAACCAGATTTACGATGCCTTGCCCATACCTAACTGGGTGCCTTTTGCCTCTAAATTACTGGCCCTAATGCTGGTGCAGGTAACGCTGCTGTTCGTTATCATGTTCTGCGGCATCATCATCCAAACCTTTAAAGGCTACTATAATTACGAGCTGGATGTGTATGTAAAAGGCCTGTTTGGGATACAGCTGATAGACTACCTGCTGCTGTGCGTGCTGGCTATGCTGGTGCAGGTAATCGTAAACAACAAGTACCTAGGGCACTTTGTGATGGTGGTATACTTCCTGATGAACATCTTTAAAGGACAGTTAGGCTGGGAGCACAACCTTTACAGCTACAACTCCGACCCAGGCATTACTTACTCTGCCATGAACGGCTACGGGCATTTTGTGTGGCCATTTACAATCTATAAGATTTATTGGGGAGCATTTGCGCTTATACTTGCGGTGCTTGCAAACATGCTGTGGGTGCGTGGCTCGGAGTCTATGCTGAAGTGGCGTTTTAAACTGGCAAGTATGCAGCTAAGTAAACCAACAATGGCTGTAACAGGTGCGGCTATGGCTATTTTTATGGTTACAGGTGGCTACATATACTACAATACCAACATCCTGAATACCTTCCGGACCTCCGACGAGCAGGAAAAACGTTTGGCTGAGTTCGAAAAAACCTACAAGAAGTATGACGGTATTCCGCAGCCCCGCATTACTGACGTGAAGCTGGACGTAGACATTTACCCTGAAGAACGTGCTTTTGCTTTCAAGGGTCATTTCTGGCTCAAGAACAAACATGCGCAGCCCATAGATTCTATCCACATGATGCTGAGCGATGAAGCAGAGGTGAAAACCATGTCTTTTACAAAACAGGCCAAACTGGTGCTCGACGATAAGGATAATGGCTACTACATTTATAAACTGGCCCAACCGCTGCAGCCCGGCGACTCGCTTAAACTGAACATGGATTTGCTTTTTGAAACGAAAGGCTTCCGGAACAGCGGCTCCAACACAGGTATAGTATACAACGGTACGTTCATCAACAGCCAGTATTTACCTAAAATCGGTTACCAGGATGGTATAGAGTTATCTGACGACGATATTCGAAAAGAGCATGGCCTTGCACCTAAGCCGCGTATGGCAGCTGTAAACGATGCCGAGGCTCGCAAAAACACCTACATCAGCAACGAAGCCGACTGGATAAATTTTGAAGCCACCGTAAGCACCATACCAAGCCAGATGGCCATTGCCCCTGGTTACCTGCAGCGTGAGTGGACTAAAGACGGCCGCCGCTACTTCCACTATAAAATGGATGCACCTATACTTAATTTCTACTCCTTTTTATCGGCAGAGTACGAGGTTAAAAAAGATAAGTGGGTAGGCAAAGACGGAAAAGAAGTGGCTATTGAGATCTATCACCACAAAGACCACACCTATAACCTGGACCGCATGCTGAAAGGCGTGAAAAAATCGTTGGATTACTTTACAGAGAACTTCAGCCCGTACCAGCACCGCCAGGTGCGCATTCTGGAGTTTCCGGGGTACTCCTCTTTCGCGCAGGCTTTCCCGAACACAATCCCGTTTTCAGAGTCGATTGGTTTTATAGCCGACGTAGACGACAGCAACCCGGAAGATATTGATTATCCGTTTTACATCACCGCCCACGAGGTGGCGCACCAATGGTGGGCACACCAGGTAATTGGGGGTAACGTACAGGGCTCGGTGCTGATGTCGGAAACCATGAGCCAGTACAGCGCCCTGATGGTGATGAAACACGAGTATGGCCCGGAGCGCATGAACAAGTTCCTGAAGTATGAGCTTAACTCTTACTTATTGGGCCGAACATCAGAACGAAAAAAAGAGATGCCGCTATACTTGGTGGAGAACCAAGGGTACATACATTACCGAAAAGGAAGCGTGGTAATGTATGCTCTTGCCGACTTTATCGGCGAGGAGAAACTGAATAAAGCCCTGCAGGAGTACATCCAGCAGGTTGCCTTCCAGGAAGCGCCTTATACTAACTCAATTGAGTTTATGCAGCACATCCGCGCCGCCACTCCAGACTCGCTGCAGTACCTGGTAAGTGATATGTTTGAAAACATTACACTTTACGAAAACAAAACCACCGAAGGGAAGTATGAGCGCCTCAAGAACGGAAAGTATAAAGTAAGCTTTACCGTAGATGCCAAAAAACTTTATGCCGATAGCCTAGGCGCTGAAAGTGAAACTACGATGAACGATTGGGTGGATGTAGGCGTGCTTGCGCGGGAGAAAGTGGATGGCCATTGGCAAGACCAACCGCTTTACATCAAAAAGCACCAGGTAAAGTCAGGGATCAACACGTTTGAGTTTGTAGTTGATAAAAAGCCGTCTAAAGCAGGCATAGACCCTTACAATATTCTGATAGACCGTAATCCGACGGATAACACAAAGTCGTTGTCGGAGAATTTGTAAAGGCTCACCAGCAAGACAGCTTTGTTAAGGTGAGGTGGAAGAATGCCGCTTAGAGTTTAGCTTTAGCCAATATGCCCTTAGCTTGCTTTGTATTTTCACCAGCAAGCTAAGGTAGCTGAAGTATGAGTTACTGGTGAGAACACCAGCTTGGGGCGCTGAATACTACATTAGCTATAACTCTAAAAAGCCTTGCATTACCTAGTGGCCCAAACTTTACAAATCACTATAAATCAAGAAGCCATACCTGTTAGGTATGGCTTCTTGATTTATACTTTAGCTCCGGCTTATGTTATTTAAACATGCCCCCCAGCTTACTACCCAGGCCTTTGCCAAGCGTATCTTTTATATTGCCGCCAACCAGGCTGCCCAATATATCAGATTGCCCCAGGTTATCGGATGCCATTTTGCCAGATACCTTCTGCATGATAAAGTTGATGGCGAACGGCGCCACCTGCTTTGCTACATTCTCTGGTATGCCTAGCTTAGAAGTAAGGTCAGTTACATACTTGCTGATCATGTTATTTGTGCCTGCACCTTCTGTAGCACCCTGGCCACCTTTCAACATATTCATAATACCACCGGTATCACCGCTGGAGGCGCGGTTTTTCACCTCATCCATCAGGTTGTCTTTTGCCAGGTCCACAGACCGGTTCGCGGTATCGGGCTGCAGCTGAAACTTATCCTGTAACTCTCCGGTTAACTGGCCTTTTACCTGGTTTATTATATTTTCTAACATAACTGCTGCTTTATACTGTTAATTCTTGAGATTCAGTTCTATTAAAGTATAACGGCAATATTGGCCTTAGGATGTCTTAAAGGAATTTTAACAACGGCTTTTGCGTTTAAAAACCTGGCAAAGTAATTGTACCATAACCGCCGACAACGCCACTTTGAGCAATATTTTATAGCTTTGCGCTACTATACTTATGAACATGCGATATTTAGCCTTTTTGATGATACTTATGCTGGCAGGAGCAACATTTGCCCAGTCTAAGTTAAAGAAAACACAGATCAGCAAAGAAATCTCTGTGATGCTGCCAAGTGATTTCAACCCTATGCCCGACGACGGTATAGCCCGCCGCTACCCTGCCACTACCAAGCCTCTTGCGGTGTATACCAGCCCCAACGGCCAGATAGACTTTAGTGTAACGCAGAAGCACACCCAGTTTAGATCAAAAGACCTGAACATGCTGCAGGAGTTCTATAAAGCCAACCTGCTGGAGAAATTCACAGACGTTGATTTTATACGTGAGGAGATCGTTGAAATTAAGGGCGAACAGTACATTGTGTTTGAATTTGTATCCAGAATGGCTGATGAGCGCGGTGTAACAAACCTGGCTCCTGTTCAGAAATACAGCATCATCCAGTACACCATCAAAGGAAACCAGCTGATGATCTTTACCATGCATGCGCCTTTCATGCTTAAAAATGACTGGCAGCCAACCATGCGCGAAGTGATGGGATCTGTTAAACTAAACGTAAAGTAAACTAATCATACTTACACAAAAGCCTCTCTTTTGCCAAAGGGAGGCTTTTTTATTTGTGCTGATTTTACCAATTCGCCAGGCCGGTCAAAATCCTGCTGCAGGAACAGACCGCGACCTGCAGCGGCTCCTCCTAAAATAGTCGTAAATTTTATACTTTAGTTCTTAACCCAAGTATAGCTTTTGTAAATCAGCATAACTTATACCTTTGCAAGTATGGCAACAGACTTTTTATCGATACACAGCGACGAACACTACATGCAGCAGGCATACCTGCAGGCGCAGCAGGCTTTTGAAGAGGGCGAAATACCGATTGGGGCTGTGGTAGTGGCCAATAACCGCATTATAGCCAAGGCATACAACCAAACTGAGAAGCTAAACGATGTAACTGCCCATGCCGAGATGCTGGCCCTTACCTCTGCCGCCGAATACCTGGGCAACAAATACCTGAATGATTGCACCCTGTATGTAACCGTAGAGCCTTGCGTGATGTGTGCCGGTGCCAGTTACTGGGCGCAGTTAAAACGTGTGGTTTTCGGAACATCTGAGCCCAAACGCGGTTATAGACGTGTAGGTAATTTGCTACACCCTAAAACAGAGATGGTAAGCGGCATAATGGCATTAGAGTGTGCCGAGCTGATGTCGTCTTTCTTTGCAGGTAAAAGAAATTAACTAACTTTGAAACGAAGTCGTACACGTAAAAACTTTGTACGGCATCTAATTTTCCACACATAAATATATAAAAAACTATGGCTTTCGAACTTCCGAAACTACCTTATGCTTACGACGCTCTGGAGCCGCACATCGATGCGCGCACCATGGAAATCCACCATACAAAACACCACCAGGCTTACACCGATAACCTGAACAAGGCCATCGCTGGTACCGACATGGAGAACATGAGCATCGAGGAGATCATGCGCAATGTTAAAGAAGACAACAAAGCTGTTCGCAACAACGGTGGCGGTTACTACAACCACAACCTGTTCTGGACGGTGCTTTCTCCGAACGGTGGCGGCCAGCCGTCAGGCGAGATAGCTGATGCGATCAACTCTGCCTTTGGTTCATTCGACCAGATGAAAGAAAAGTTTAACGCAGCTGCGGCTACACGTTTTGGTTCTGGCTGGGCATGGCTTTGCGTTAAAGACGGTAAGCTGGAGATCTGCTCTACTCCAAACCAGGACAACACTTTGATGCCGTTTGCAGAAGGTTGCGGCGGTCAGCCAATTCTTGGCCTTGATGTATGGGAGCACGCTTATTACCTGAACTACCAGAACCGTCGCCCTGATTATATCAGCGCCTTCTGGAACGTAGTAAACTGGGAAGAAGTAACGCGCCGCTACAACGAAGCGAAGTAAGTATACTTTATACTCATCAAAAAAGCCCTGCCGGAAACGGCGGGGCTTTTTTGGTTTTGAGTTATTACAGCAAAGTATAATTGCAAACTTCGGATACGCTAAGCTTCTCTTACTCATAAACTTCGTAGTGCACCTGTACACGCTTAACAGTTGTTGGCACCATGGCATGCACCTGCTTTTGGTTACCGTCTACTAAAAACTGATCTACAGGTATGGCTCGGCGACCCTCTGCCTCAAACTCAGCTTTGCTGTATACTTGAACGAGTACCTTTTTGCCTCTGTACTGTTGGGGTAAGGGTACTTTAGTAGCTCTTTTTGTCGGGTCTTCTGTTAGCCAACGTGGTCGGGGCCCTGCTGATGCCGCAAACGGGTGTACCACTTGTATATCCACAAAGTCTTTCTTAGATCCGATTGTTACTGGATTTATGCCACCCGAAGTCAGAGCAACTGGTGAGTTACCTTTAACGCAGCTGCAAGTTGTAACCTGGTCTATCGTAAGGGCATCTACATTTGCATCCCTTAGGTAAGCACCTAATCTTTTATACTTATCCCGCTCCTTTTCCAGGATATGATCATAGCCCACATAACCTAACACTTTAGCCTCTGGGTTTGCTTTGATGGTAGCTAATAAGTTAACTGCCTGCAGAGAGTCGCGGTAATTAGAGCGTGCCATCGGGTCAGCTATTTCTTTTTCCTGGCTGCTCCTGATTTCATGCCCCACTACCTTGAATCCTTTGGCAAGGGCAGCTCTGATAAAGTTGGCAAACGCAGGCTCTTTGGTATAAAACCCCGATGAGGCCACAGGATATTTACGGCTGTTAATCGCTGTATCTTCTTCCGATAGCGCCTCCAGAGAAAGGACAGTATAACCGGCAGCATAAAGAGAGTCCAGGAGTGTAGCTGCAAAGGCCCGGTGCGCCGGCACATGATGCGCCTCGTTAATTAGAACTACAGAAGTGTTCCTGGCTTTAGGCATGATCACAGCAAACGGATCAGCCATCTGTGCATTCTCTGCCAAGCCCTTATCAAGTAAAAAGTTATTTTTTGTGCTATCTGTTGCGCCTACAAAAGACTGATAGGTAGCAAGCGCCTGCTCGTATGCACCTTTATCAAATGATGCCTCGTTAGCTTTCAAATACTTTAATGGAGCCACATAGTTCAGGTTTCCTTTGGCATCAGTAAGGCGCTCATAGGCTCCTCTGAACGGCGATTGCTGTGCTATTCCAACTGTAGGCAAGGCTACGAGGCATATGAGTAACATCACGTATGTTTTCATCCTGAAGTAGTTCATTATCTATATAGTTTGATGAATATAAGGAATTCAGATATCTTTTCTGAAAATAACCCTCAAGTTCTTCAGCGTTTTAGAATACCCGCAGCACCTGCATACTCATTGCCTGACCAATACCCAATAAAGTATAAATCCCTGCCGTAGCACGCAGCCACAGCAGGGATTTATACTTTATACTTTACCTGTAGCTTACTGCTGCGCTACCTGCTTTTTTGCCTTGTAAGCAGCCACACCAGCATCCAAAAACTGCACGAAGTTATTTACATTTAAATCGTAAGCGGTTGGCTTCACCAGTACGTTTTCGTTTTCATCCATCAGCACATAGTATGGCTGTGCATTTACGTTAAATTTGGTTATCTGGTAATCAGCGTACTTTTTACCGATAGTCGCTTTCTCTTTTCCGTCGTAGTCGCTTATGTACTTCTCCGACGCTGCCAGTTCTGTTTTATCGTCCACGTACAAAGCCAGGATAACATAATCTTCGCGCAGGCGCTGCAACACAGCAGGATCAGACCATACATTGGCTTCCATTTCGCGGCAGTTCACGCAGCCGTGGCCGGTAAAATCGATAAAGATCGGCTTGCCTTGCGCAGCGGCGCATTTTTTTGCCTGCTCCAGGTCAAAGTAGCCTTGCAAGCCGTGTGGCAGGTGCAGAAAGTCGGCATACTTTGGTGTATCACAAAGCTGGTTTGTTGTACTTGCTACAGCTGTACCTCCTCCACTTTGCCGGATAATTTTATTGATGTCGAAATCCTGTGTTGTTTGAGGTGGCAGATAACCTGAAAGTGCTTTTAGCGGTGCACCAAACATGCCTGGGATTAAATAGACTACAAATGCAAACGTTGCTACTGCAAAAAACAAGCGCGGCACGCTTAGGTAAGGCAGATCAGAATCGTGAGAGAATTTTAGCTTGCCTAGCAGGTAAAAACCCATTAAGGTAAAAATCACAATCCATAAGGCTAAGTATACTTCGCGGTCTAAAATTCCCCAATGGTATACCTGGTCGGCTACGCTCAGGAATTTTAACGCCAGGGCCAGCTCTATAAAACCCAACACCACCTTAACCGAATTTAACCAGCCACCAGACTTTGGCAGGCTGCTAAGCCACGACGGGAAAATAGCGAATAAGGTAAAGGGCAAGGCAAAAGCCAACGAAAAGCCAAACATGCCTACTACAGGGCGTAGGGTTTCGCCTCCGGCAGAGGCTACCAGTATACTTCCCACAATAGGGCCAGTACACGAAAACGAAACCAACACCAGGGTAAGCGACATAAAGAACACGCCTAAAAGGCCGCCCCTATCTGCCTGAGCATCTACTTTGGTTAAAAAAGAGCTTGGTAAGGTTATCTCAAACAAGCCAAAGAAGGACATGGCAAAAATGATGAACACGGCGAAGAACACCAGGTTCGGAAACCAATGCGTGCTGATAAAGTTAGCGCCATCTGCCCCAAATAATTTGGCCACTACCGTACCTACCAAAGTATAAATGGCTATGATAGACAAGCCGTAAATCAATGCCTTAAATACTGCCTGCCCTCTGTTCTGGCTATTGCCTGTAAAAAAGCTTACCGTCATGGGTATCATCGGGAACACGCACGGCGTTAACAAGGCACCCAGACCAAACACAAAAGCAATCAGCATAAACGACAAAAGCCCCTCGGCCTCGTCGCCGGGAGCTGGCTCTGAGAGTGCGGCAGGTATACTTTCAGGAGCGGCAGCATCGGCAACAGCAGCAGCCGTAGTGTCTACAGCGGTTCCTTCACTTGCGGCATTGTCTGCAGGGGCTGTAGTTACCTCATCTGTACCAAAAACAGCAGGAGTGGTTGGGTTCTGCGGCTCATTTTTGAGTTCAGGCTTTGCTGTTTCCTCAGTAGTATTCTCTTTGCCGGCTGGTGCTGGTGCTGCCACACCGCTTATACTTATTTGTTTATTTGTGAAGGTAAAATCGTCATCAAAAGGGATGCAACGGCCATCCACATCTGTGCAAACCTGGTATTCGTATGTGCCTTTTACCTGCAAATCCGGCTTTAGCACGCGTATCTTTTGTTTGAATTGGGCTGTGCCTACAAAATAAGTATACTCTCCTTCCCACAGGTCGTCGTACTTTTTCTTTGGCTTTACCGGTACAATTTTGCCTACCAGCTCATAAGACGGGTGCTTCTGAAATTTAAACTCTGTAACCATAGGTCCCAGGTCCGGGTCAAAGTCAGAAGAATACAGGTACCAGTCTTTATCTATGCGTACATTAAATATAAGCTCTACCTCCTCGCCTACTGCGGCCTGCTTTTTAGACACATCGTAGCTCCAGGTGGCGGGTTTTAATACCTGCGCCTGCGCAAAGGCAACTGCCAGTATTAAAAACAACCATGTTGCTATAAGTTGCTTTACAACGTTCTTTTTATTCATGGGTGATACTAAAAATAAAGATTAGTGCCAGTTTTATACTATATGCCTGCACTTGTTTCTGTTTCACAGTTTATACTACAAAAGTATACAATTTTAACCGGACAAGACTTATGCAAGCCGGCTTTCAGATAAACAACACGTATGGCTGCCTTAACGCTCCTTAAACTGCTCTAAAAACCTTGCCTGCCTATACGCTCCGCCTAAGTTCCAAATTTGGCTTATGCAAGCAGTAAACTTTATAATAAAATCAACAATGCAATTTTGTACAATAAACAAAGCTCTCTATGCAGCACCAGGGCTAATTTTATACTTTATAATCAATATATAAATACAAAAAAGCATAAATTTTATAAATAATTACATATAAATACAACCATACTCCTATATATACCGTATTAAATACTATAATAAATCAAAATATTTCCATTTACCAGCAAAAGTACGCTATATACTCTTGGAATTGTAACTTTTACGGATAAGAGAGCACTAATAAGAATTAGCACGGAATTAAAGGGGCTACAATTATGTATAACAGTAATAAGAATGAATGTAATTATACCACCAACTATGGAAAGTAATGCCAATCTGCAGCAAGAGCTGTTGTTACGTACAGTATGTGGGAGAGAGTACAGCAATGTATTTAAAGCCATCAAACTTGTGCGCGATGAAAAGCATAACTTCCATGTCGTTTACAGAACGTATTCTGATGAATACATTTATTCTTGCTGTAACCCCTTCCAGGATACTTACGCAGCCGATACTTACAAATTGATTTCTGAGACAGAGGCAAAGCAGATTTTTATGCCCCGCCTCTCTCAGAGCAACGCTCGTGAGTTATTTAATACCGCAGAAGCGTCCTCAAAACAGATAGTCCTCTGAACTGCTGTTAAGTATCCCAAAACAAAAAGGTGCCTTCGGGCACCTTTTTGTTTTATACTCAATAGAAAAAAATCTATATTACAACTGGTGGGGCAGTTTACTTAAGTATAAAGTTTAGCAAATACTGCGCTTTCGCACCTACCCTTGTAGCACAAGCACGTATTTTAATTAATTTTACGGCTTGCTACTTCTATAAGCTGAGCACATAACTATGATATTAGACATCCTGTTAACCATTTTCCTGGTTTTACTGAACGGTTTCTTCGTAGCCGCCGAATTCGCGATCGTGAAAGTGAGGTCTTCGCAGATTGAGCTACGGGCGCAGGCAGGAAACAATATGGCTAAGATGGCCCACCGCATGATTACCCACCTCGACGCCTACCTTTCGGCTACGCAGCTTGGTATTACTCTTGCCTCGCTTGGCCTGGGTTGGATAGGCGAAAGCGTCGTTTCCAGAATGGTAATTAACGTAATGGAGTTCTTCGGCTTTAGCGGCGGCGAAGCATTGGCTCATACTATAGCGCTTCCGGTTTCGTTTGCCATCATCACAGTATTGCACATTGTGTTTGGCGAGTTAGCCCCAAAATCGCTGGCCATACAACGCTCCGAGGCCACATCGCTGGCAGTTGCTTACCCGCTTCGCTTCTTTTATGTAGTTTTCAGCCCTTTCATATGGCTGCTTAACGGCCTGGCAAACCTGGTATTGCGTGCTATGGGCATACAGCCTGTGCACGGCGCCGAAGTGCACACAGCAGAAGAGCTAAGGCTGCTTTTCGAGCAAAGTGCCGAAGGGGGCGCTATACACAACAGCCATCATGAGCTAATCGAAAATGTGTTCCTCTTTAACGAGCGCATGGTAAAGCAAATACTGGTGCCCCGCACTAAAATGGTGGCCATAGATATCAACATTTCTGAAGATGAGTTGATGGATGTGATCTTTAACGAGGGTTACTCTCGCCTGCCTGTTTACAGCGGCAACATTGACAATATTGTAGGTATACTATATGTAAAAGATATACTGAGCATCATTCGCCAGGGCAAAGGCATTAACATAGAACAACTGATGCGCCCTGCTTATTTCGTACCCGAAACCAAGAAAATCAACCTGCTCTTAAAACAGTTCCAGCGCCGCCACATGCACATGGCAATTGCCACCGATGAGTTTGGCGGTGTATCGGGCATCGTGACCATTGAGGATATTATCGAGGAACTGGTTGGCGAGATACAGGATGAGTATGATGAAGAGGCTCCTATAGTTGAGCGCATCAATGATTTTGAGTACAAGGTAAACGGCTCTGCGGCCATAACCGATGCAAACGACTACCTGCCTTACCCATTGCCTGAGGGTGAAGATTATGAAACTGTAGGCGGCCTGATGAACTTTATTTACGGGCACATACCAGAAAACCTGAACGACGTAACCAGCTTTAACGAGTATGATGTACGCGTTTTAGAGAAATCGGAGCGCCGTGTGGAGTGGGTGCTGCTGGCTGTGAAAGAGGAGTTCCGCGAGCAGATCAGTTCCTGATAATGAAGCGCCACCAAAGCCTGATACCGATTTCGCGGCAGCACCACAGCGGCCTGCTAACGGCAAGGCTGTTGCAACATGGCGCACCTCCTTATAAGGGCATGCCTGCTACCCCAGAAGCAAAACGAGACTATACGTTGGGTTTTCTGCAGGAGCACTTGCTGCCGCACTTTAAGCTGGAAGAAGAAACAGTATTTACACTTGCCCCGGGCATATCAGAAGATCTTGCGCAGCAAACCCGGCAACTGCAGGAGCAGCACCGGCAACTTGAAAAGCTGATAATTGCCTTACCCCATGCTACCAGCCTGGATTTACCTGAAAAGCTACACCAAATTGGAGAGCTGCTGGAGCAGCACATTCGCCTAGAGGAACGCGTGTTTTTTGAGCAGTTGCAGCAGGATCTATCCGACGAACAATTGCAGGTGCTGCAACAGATGGTGCTGCAGCATTTAGGTTAAAAAGCCGTTGTGCTTCTATACCTGCCCCGTAAACCAGCCGCTGTACATCACATAGTTATTGGCTACATTTTCCAGGCCTGCTATCTGTTCCTGGCTTAGCTGCTTTACTTTTTTGGCCGGTATACCCGCGTAGATCCACCCCGATTCGCAAACGGTATTCTCCAGCACAATGGCGCCTGCGGCTACAATACAATTTTTCTGCACCAGCGCATTGTCCATTACAATAGAGCCCATGCCTATCAGCACATTATCCTCTACGGTACAGCCATGCACAATGGCATTGTGCCCGACAGATACATTGCTGCCAATGGTGGTAGCGGTTTTCTCGTAAGTGCAATGTATCACAGCGCCATCCTGGATATTGGTTTTATCGCCTATCCGGATGCTGTTCACATCGCCACGTATAACGGCGTTAAACCACACAGAGCAATGGCTGCCCATAATCACATCGCCTACAATGGTGGCGTTTGGCGCTATAAAGCACTCATCTCCCATCTGCGGCTTTATTCCCTTTACCGGAAGTATAACTGGCATACTTTTAAATTATGTAGTAAGAATTATGAATGAGGCAAAGTTACACCTTATCCTGTATATCCTGATTCAGACAACCAGGCGCTTCCAGGTGCCTTTCATGTAATTATATTTTAACGTGCTGGGTAAGGCTTTCCAGAAGTATTTGTTCATTTCTACTGCAAAACTGGGTTGCATGTAGCAGTTAATGGTGCAGCCTTCGCATTCGGGTAGCCGCCCCTCCTGCTGCTTTAGCGCCTCTACTTCCTGGCTCAAGTATAAACGGTGCAGGTTACCTTGTATCGGAAAGCTTTTTGTGCCCAGGTGGTAACACGGCAGCACCAGTTCGTTTTCAGGAGAGATAACAAGGGTAGTGCTTGCTGCTTTACAGACTGGTTTTGCGGTATGGTTGCCTCCATCGCGCCGTAATTGTATAAAACCCTCGTTTAAGTATACTTGCCGGCGCTTGCCAAAAGCCGACAGGTAATCTAACTCCTGTTCTGTTAGCTGCTCCCCGGTTTCTACCTGGTTGTACTCAAAGGCCGGGTTAAGTATAAGCACAAGCTTGTTCGGAAGTATAATTTTCTGGTACACTTCCTCTAGCTGGTGCAAATTGCTTTTAAATACTGTAAATAGTATATCCGGTTTCTCCCCGAGCCGCTTCGCCACCTCTATAGACTCCATCACGAAGTCGTAGCAAGCCACGCCCCGGCCAGTATCATGCTCGGTTTTATCGGTAGAGTCCAGGGAAAAGTGCAGCATGTCTACTTTGCCTTTCAGGCGCTCGGCCAGTTTGGGGTACAGCAGGCCATTGGTGGTAAGTGTTGTTATAAAACCCATCTCATGCGCCATGCCCAGCATCTGGTCTATGTGCCGGTGCAGTAGTGGTTCGCCCCCGGTAAAGTCTATCACCTGTACGCCCAGCCGCTTTAGGTCCAGCAGGTTTTGGTGCACATCCTCCAGCGTAATGTATGGCGATGGCTTTTCCCAGATGTCGCAGAACGAGCACTTTGCGTTACAGCGGTAGGTAACGTAGTAGTTGCAAAGCACAGGTTTCGATCTCAGGCGCATTAGTTAGGTTTTAAGAATCCAAAATTAAGGATTATGACTGAAGTATAAGGTACGAAAGTATAGATGTGTTTGTCTTTTATACTATCTACAGCACCTAGTATTTATATTTACATACTTAAACACAGCCCATTATACTATGAAAAGACAAAACATTTCTTCCGGTGCAGTTTGGGAAGACACTATTGGCTACAGCCGTGCCGTGCGCGTGGGCAATACCATTGAGGTAGCCGGCACCACCGCCACCAATGGCAACGAGGTTATTGGCAAAGGCAGCCCGTACGAGCAGACAAAATATATCCTGCAAAAAATTGAGCATGCATTGCAACAGGCCGGTGCCTCGCTGAACGATGTGGTGCGCACACGCATTTTTGTAACCGACATCAGCCGTTGGGAAGATGTCGGACGTGCCCATGGCGAGTTCTTTGGAAGTATAAAACCTGCCGCTACAATGGTAGAAGTAAGCGCATTGATCAACCCTGAGCATTTGGTAGAGATAGAGGCGACCGCCATACTTGCCACTACATAGGCAGCTACAAAACCCGTTTTTTATCGTTTTTAAAAGCAATACTGCCTGCAATGCACAGGTAACACAAGCTGTTTATCTGGTTTTTGGCTGCAATTGTATAGAGATGTAGGCGCTTTGTATAAAAAAAATTTATACCGGTGTTAAACCTTTAATTTTGTAATGCATCTAATATGCAAGGGGTATTCTTGGTTAAGGTGAGATATAAGTAAGAGCCCATCCATCAAAGGCCGCATCTTCGGGTGCGGCCTTTGTGTTTTTTAAAACTGCTGATGCGGACGTTTTTGCTGTTCAGGATAATTTAGCGCAAAGCAGCCGTACTTGTGTAAAACAATAAGCGCCTGAGCATTGCTGCTCAGGCGCTTTCCTTATAAACTAAGTTACCCTTACGGCATATACAGGTTTGCACCCGGTCCTATTGGCAGGTCTAGCAAGATCCAGATAATAAACATGATGATCCAACCGATCAGGAACACGATGGAGTACGGCAGCATGGTAGAAATTACCGTACCAATACCCGCTTTCTTATCGTAGCGCTGTATAAAGGCCACAATCAACGCAAAGTATGACATCATCGGTGAAATAATGTTGGTAACGCTATCTCCGATGCGGTAAGCCACCTGCGTAAACTCTGGCGTATAGCCCAGCAACATAAACATCGGAATGAAAACCGGCGCCATAATGGCCCATTTCGCAGAAGCCGAGCCCATTACCATGTTGATAGAGGCCGCTACAAGTATAAACATGATCATCAACGGGATACCGCTTAAGCCCATGGTTTTCAAGGTATCGGCACCGTTGATGGCAAGTATAAGCCCCAGGTTTGTCCAGTTAAAGTATGCCACGAACTGGGCGGCAAAAAACACCAGTACAATGTAAGAGCCCAGCGTTTCCATGGATTTGGACATGCCGCGCATCACATCGCTGTCGTTTCTGATAGTTTTGGCCCCGATACCGTAGGCAATACCCGCAATACCAGCCAGCAGGAAAATAAAGGCCACAATACCCGACATAAACGGCGAGTTCAGGATATCACCTGTCTCCGGGTTGCGCAGGTAACCGTTCTCCGGAATAAGACCACCAAGTATAAAGGCAACCATTAAAAGTATGGCAATGGTAGCATACAGTATACCGCGCTTCTCCTGTGGGGTTAGGCGGTCTATACTTTGCGGCTTCTCATCGCCTTCGTACTCGCCCAGCCTCGGTATTACAATCTTCTCCGTAACCCAGGTGCCTAGTCCTGCAACAACAAACGTAGAGGCAAACATGAAGTAGTAATTAGCCGCAGGGTTAACTGTATAGTTCGGATCAATTATACGGGCCGCCTCTGTAGACAGACCAGCCAAAAGCGGATCGATGGTGCCTAGCAGCAGGTTGGCGCTATAGCCCCCCGACACACCGGCAAACGCAGCGGCCAGACCAGCCAACGGGTGGCGACCAGCAGCCAGGAAAATAACCGCAGCCAAAGGCACCAGCAATACATAGCCAACCTCAGATGCTGTATTAGAAATAACACCCGAGAACACAATCACAAATGTGAGCAAACGCTTCGGTGACGAAAGCACTACCAAACGCAGCACCGCCCCGATCAGGCCTGTGCCCTCGGCAATACCAATACCAAGCAAGGACACTAACACCGTACCCAGCGGCGCAAAGGCTGTAAAGTTGGTAACCATGCGTGTCAGGATCATGTGGAGGCCTTCTGCAGAAAGCAGGTTAACCGGTGTTACTGTTTCGCCGGTGCCTGGGTGCACCACAGCCAGGTCAAACTGGCTGGCCACCCACGACAGGATAATTACCAGTAAGGCAAAGCCGGCAAATAGCGTAGCAGGGTGCGGCAGGGCATTGCCTATGCGCTCCACCACCGACAGGAACTTATCTATTCCTGATTTTTTCTTCTGAAGTTCAGTCATAAAAGATTGGTATTGGTTGGTGTGACAGCACAAAAATGGAAGGTATTTGTGTGCCGCCATCCTTTAAAAGGTTTTCGAATTTGGCAAAAAAAAGCCACCTCCCCAAATTTTACCTAAAAAGCCATATATTAGCCAACCTGTATTAACACGTGTTTACCCATGATACCACCTCTACAACCCGGCGACCGTATTGCCATACTTTCTACTGCCCGCAAAATTACAGCTTCAGAAATAGAGGCTGCTGTATCTGCTTTTGAGAGTTGGGGATTAGAGGTTGTGCTGGGCGAAACCATTGGGGCCAGTTATAACCAATTTGCCGGCGACGATGCGCTGCGCTTGCAAAACCTGCAGCAGATGCTTGACGATGAAAGTATAAAAGCCATCGTTTGTGCCCGCGGCGGCTACGGCACTACCCGCATTATAGACCAGGTTGATTTTACCGGCTTTAAAAAGCACCCGAAGTGGCTCGTTGGTTTTAGTGATGTAACTACGCTGCACAGCCACATACATAACCTTGGCTTGCCTACCATACACGCCATTATGCCGGTACTTTTTGCAAAAGAAGGAGCCGGGCCGTCTGTAGAAAGCCTGCGCCAACTGCTGTTCGGCGAAGAGATATGTTATTCACTTGCCCCACACGCCTTTAACCGATCGGGCACAGGCACGGGCCAGTTGGTGGGTGGCAACCTGTCTATGCTGCACACGCTTACCGGCACCCGCTCCGATATCAGCACCGATGGTAAAATCCTGTTTCTCGAAGACCTGGACGAGTACCTCTACCACATAGACCGTATGATGGTGCACCTGGACCGCAGCGGCAAACTAGCTAACTTAGCTGGCCTTATCATTGGCGACATGAGCGACATGCATGACAACACCGTTCCTTTTGGCAAAACTGCCTACGAAATTATACTAGAGCACACCGGCAAGTATAACTACCCTGTTTGCTACGGTTTTCCGGTTGGGCACGAGCCCCTTAACCTGGCGCTTGTTTGTGGCAGAGAGGCTACTTTAGCGGTAAGTGAGGCTGGCGTGAAACTAAGTTATTGTTAAACACCTACATGTATAGTGCAGATAAGCGTATGTTTACTGTTATCCGGTGGTTGTAGCAAATTTGAATTAAGAAATGGAATACCCAGAAGAGTATGAATTGATGGCAATATTTGAGAGCGAGCCTGATATGCTTGACTCTACAACTGATGTTCCGTTTTACTATAACAAATCAACTTACAAGTACAGCAATCCTGAAAAAGAAGTAATTACTTTCTCAATGACGCCTTCCTATGATGAAGTTTCAATTAAAGTGTCAAAGGAAAATTTTGAGATTGCTAACATGAATCTGCAACACATTTCTTCCTTAAGTGTGCTTAGTGACAATAAAGAAGAAAAAAGAATAATGTTAACTGGAAGAAACTATGTACTAAAGGTTCAGTTGAAACCAAGGTTTAACATCCAATTTGCGGAAGAGTTAGCAATATAAAAACTGGCTACAACACGGCACAGGCTCCATACTCGGCTGCGCCTCGTTCACAGCCTGTACTAATCCGTTAATCGAAACTCAATTTACATTAATTAAATGGTTTGGGGTAGCTACGTCTCTATTGTACCTCGTGTCTGTTTTTTTAATATCATGTACATGCACGCCAACCTCTTTCAAGCAGCTTTATCTATACCCTTCTGTCGCACATCCTGGTAATAATTACAGATACTATTTAGCACGCATTGCTCACATTTGGGGCCGAAGAAGGTGCAGATGCGCTGCCCGTGGCGCAGCATGTGTATATGGAAGTTATAGAGTTCTTCAGGTTCCGGAGGCAGCATCTCTAAAAGTATGGTGTGGGCTTTGTTGGCTGTTGCCTTCGCTCCTATAAGGCCTACGCGCTGGCTAATCCGGAACACGTGCGTATCAACGGGCATTACCGGCTTTTTAAAATTGAAGAGCAGCACCAAAGTTGCCGTTTTCAAACCAACACCGGGCAAGCGTGTCAGCCACTCCATCGCCTCTGCCACAGGCATATCCTCCAGAAAATCTATACTTATCTCGCCACGTTCTTCTTTTATAATGCGCAAGGCTTGCTGTATCTGGGGCGCTTTCTGGCCGGGGTAGCGGGTGGTTTGTATTGCATCTACCAGTTCATCTACATCAGCGTTCATAATTCCTTCCCAGTCCCCGAAGCGCTCCATCATGGTATAGTATGCCTTCTCCTCGTCTTTGTGGTTAGTGCGGTGCGATAGCATGGTAGAGATAAGCTCATGCATGTGGCTGCGCCTTGGGTCAAGTATGCGGCGTCTGTATTCCTGGTTCAGCAATTCGTGGGTTAGCTGTGTTTTTTCGTCGGCAGGTAATTGGTGCGCGTCCATGGGTTAAGCAATTAAATGGATTATCTCTTTACGGTTTCGCCGGAACCATGTTAAGCAGAACCTGAGCAATAATCTGTAACACTATGTAAAATAAACACTTCTGATGAGCAACCGTTTGCACAGGGTTTGCACTTTTCCTACCCAATTATACTGTACGCACACAACTATTTACATCTTTTAACGCTATACCTCATGGTAATTTGGCTTTATACTGCTCTTACTGTATGCAAATAAAATTTCTGGGAACTGGCGGCGCTTTCGATACAGACTACCTGAACTCGGCTGCCTTGTTGGATTATAATGACAAGCACTTTCTGATAGACTGTGGCTTTACTGTTTTCCCGACGCTTATAAAAAAGAGCCTGATTAACAGAGTTAATTATATTATACTTACCCACCTGCACAACGACCATTGCGGTAGCCTTGCAAATTTGCTGCTTTACAAGAGCATCGTGGAGAAGGTAAAACCGCCTGTTATACTTTACCCCTCCGAAAGCTTTAGGCAAGAAGTGTACAAGTTTTTGAAGATACAGTTAAAACAACCCGATAAGTATGCAGAGTTTGTGCCCCTGGAGCAATTTGAAGGCATAACAGCAGTAGATACATTTGGGCAACACTCAGAGGGTATGCAAACTTACGCCTACATCTTCGACAACGATATCCGGTATGTGTACTCCGGCGACCTGGGCAAGCCTGAGGTGCTGTTTGAGAAACTGGAGAAGATGCCACACAAGCCAACCTACGTTTTCCACGACATCACCTTTAACCCCGAAAACGATGGGCACACCTACTACAAAAAGCTGCTGCCCTACTTAAACGGCCTGGACATGTTTGGTTACCACTGCGACCCTACACAAAACCCCTCGGATAACCCCATACGACTTGTATTTTATGAAAAAGACCTGATGGCGTAGTGGCTGCTGCTGTATTTAACAGTACTGCAGCCAGCGGCATACTTTGCTTCTGAGCCACAGCCTAAATCAGCTTGGCAATGCTTGCGCCGGGTGCCTCAAAGGGCCTTTAAAGTATAAATCTATAAAACCCTTTCGCTGCATTTCAGGTTATCAACAAACAAATTATGCCGCCCTGCAAAACGCTATGAATACAACGCAAAGACAAGCCAAATCAGCCAACAAACCTTTCCTGGGCCAGCCACTACACATCGCCTATAGCATACTTTTAGGTTTATACTTAATTTATACCGGCCTTACCACTCCAGACCTTAAAAACTGGGCACTCGAGAATACATTAACGCTATCGCTGGTAATTTTCCTGATTGCGTTTTACAACATTTTCCGGTTTTCAGACCTCAGCTATACTTTGATTTTCCTGTTTCTGCTGCTGCACATGTATGGCAGCCAGTACCAGTACGCCGATAATCCTTTTGGAGAGTGGCTGAAGACAGCCTTTAACCAACCCCGCAACCAGTATGACAGGATTGTGCACCTGGGCTTCGGCTTGCTGCTGGCATACCCCCTGCACGAAGTACTTCTGGATGGCTTTAAAGTAAAACGCGTTTACAGCTACTTGCTACCCATGGAGTTAACGCTTTCGTTTAGCGCCTTGTATGAGCTGGTAGAATGGATTGTAGCTGACCTGGTATTTAAAGACCGCCAACGTGGTATGGATTTTCTGGGGATGCAAGGGGATATTTGGGATGCCCAAAAGGATATGGGGCTTGCATTGGCGGGTGCTTTTGTAGCGATGCTGCTTGCCGTTTTTCTAAAAAAAAGACCTGCTCCACAAAGTAGGCAGGCCTGATATGCATAAGTGACGTTAAAAGCGCGTTTCTATTTCGCCTCATCGCCTGTATACTCTATTTTAACTTTACCCTTCCGGGTTTCTATCCGCATTTTATCCTGTTCTATTTTTATACTTACCTCATCATCCTGGTACAACAGGTTGTGGTGCCGGTAAAAGCTATGGCGCTTTTTCATGTGGCGGGCAAACTGCTTCAGGGGCATGCCATGGGCTAGTTGCGCATCCTTCCGCAGCGCTGCCTGCATTGCGGCGGCTTCGTCGTCAGCGATGGCAGCTGCTCCTGCATTATCTCGGCTACTCCCCAGCAAAGCATATGCATTTGCGTCGCTTATGCGTTCGCAGGCGCTAAAAACACTTACCAGCAGCAGGCTTAGCAGGCCCATTTGTATATACTTTTTCATACTTGTACTTCTCTCAGGCCAAAGGCATCTCCTTTGGTACTTTATCAGCTTTTACAGGATGCTTTATAAAAAACCAGCCGCACCAAGAGGTGCGGCTGGAAAATCATCCAATATTCACTTTAATCAATAAGATCTTATAAATCGCCACGCTCAGCGGCTTTTCTCATTTTCTCGTTTGCATAAATAGCTATCTCTACGCGGCGGTTTTGCGCACGGCCAGATTCTGTAGAGTTATCCGCTACAGGCTGATCGAAAGCATAGCCTTGCGTGGTAATACGGCTGCGGTCTACACCCATTTGAGCGGCATAGTTTGCCACAGACTGCGCACGACGCTCCGATAAAGCTTGGTTTAGGTCACGTGAACCAGTATTGTCGGTATGGCCCTCGATAAGGATATTTGTGTCCGGATACTTTTTAAGTGTAGTAGCTAGCTGCGATATCTCTGTTTTAGCACCAGACTGCAACTCCGCTGAGTTTGTGCTGAACAGGATGCCAGAGTTGAAAGTGATCTTGATACCTTCTCCTACACGCTCAACCTTTGCATTTTCAAGGTCGCGCTGCAACTCTTCGGCCTGCTTATCCATGCGGCGACCGATAAGGGCACCTGCTGTACCACCCACGGCTGCACCAATAATAGCGCCTGTAGCGGTGCTACCTGTTGCTTTACCAATGGCGCCACCCAATACAGCACCAGCACCAGCACCAATTGCACCGCCCTTAGCAGTACGGCTGGCATTACACGATGTAAAAAGTATAGCAATCAAGGCAAAAGCTGCCAGATAAATTCTCATGTTTTTCATGGTCTTCATATTTTGTTTCATTTACGAACAATTAAGTTCTGTGCTTAATACTCCTATTTTTTTAAAATGTTCCGTGCTCTTGCCATACTTGAGCACGGCAGTAAGTATGAATGGGTGCAATAATTTTAGCTTGTACCTGGTACATAACACGTTATATTGCCTATACTATATACTTTAACGTCTATAATTAATTCTTGTTTATTATAAGGCGTTGCTTTCGGTGCAATTTAGTGTATGCCATGCTGTAGCAAGTATAAACGCAGCAGGGCCCGACGGAAGAATCCGTCGGGCCCTGCTTTTAGCTTTTTAAAGCTGTACTAAATGCGCCTTATTTTACTTGGCCGCTTTCAGCTGCTTTTTTAAGTTCATCGTTTGCAACGATGATGATCTCTACACGGCGGTTCTGCGAACGGCCTTCTGCAGTTGTGTTGTCAGCAATTGGCTGGTCGTAGCTGTAACCTTTTGCTTGCAGGCGTGAGCCATCCACACCTAAGCTTCTGGCATAAGCAGCCACAGAGGCAGCACGTCTTTCAGAAAGCTTTTGGTTTAACTCATAAGAGCCTGTATTATCGGTGTGTCCTTCTACAATTACGTTAGTGCCTTCGTACTCTTGCAGCGTTTTAGCCAGCTTCTCGATATCGCGTTTTGCGTTAGCGCTTAGTTCTGCTGAGTTAACCGCAAATAAAATACCTGAGTCGAAGTTTACGCGGATAGCCTCGCCAACACGCTCAACTTTTGCATTCTCCATGCTCTTCTCCAGCTCTTCGGCCTGCTTATCCATGCGGCGACCGATAACAGCGCCTGTTGCGCCACCCACGGCTGCACCAATAATGGCACCTGCAGCTGTATTACCCATTCTGTTACCGATAATACCACCTACAACTGCACCACCACCGGCACCAATCAAACCACCTTTCGTAGTTTTATTCATACCTTTTTTATCCGCATCGGCTGTATTGTTATCTGTAGTTGAGCCTGTTGTGGTACCTGTATTACCGCCATTGCTTGCCGTTGGGGCAGTTGTTTGGCAAGATGTGAATAGCATGGTAACAGCTAAAAGCGAGCTCAAAGAAAATTTTACTAGTTTCATGTGTTTGTTGGTTTGGTAAATGTTTTTTTCTGTTTTTACTTTAGATAAGGGCTCATACATGTATCTGTTGATCGCCTTTGCAATCGTTGTGCCAAAACTATATTAAGCTTTAGCTATACACGAAAAAATATATCTTTTTATTTTATTCCAGCCCATATAAATATTCTTGTTTTACGGGCTAGCAACCATTTCGGTAAAATAAAAGCGCCTGCCGTTTTGATGGTGGCAGGCGCTTTTATCTATGCAGCATCCATCATAATTAAGATGCTTTTGATGTTTTGGCAGCCTTAGGTTTTGTACTGCTGTTTGCTTTATCCTCCACAATCATACTTAATAGGTCGGATAGTTTGCTCTTTAGTTCTTTGCGGTCCACTATAAAATCAAGGAAGCCGTGCTCTAACACGAACTCAGCGCTTTGGAAGCCCTTAGGTAAATCCTTGCCAATTGTTTCTTTGATAACGCGTGGGCCGGCGAAACCAATAAGTGCGCCTGGCTCTGCAATGTTAAAGTCGCCTAGCATGGCGTAAGACGCTGTTACACCACCTGTAGTAGGATCTGTCAGCATGGAAATGTATGGCAGCTTCTCTTCTGCCAGCAATGCCAGTTTTGCAGAGGTTTTAGCCATCTGCATCAACGAGAAACCAGCTTCCATCATTCGGGCACCACCAGACTTAGAAATCATCATAAATGGTGTGCGGGTTTCACGGGCATGATCAATGGCGCGCGCAATCTTCTCTCCTACCACAGAACCCATAGAGCCACCAATAAAGTTGAAGTCCATACAGGCAATGGTAATTTCCTGGCCGTTCATTTTACCGTAAGCTGTACGCACGGCATCTTTAAGGCCCGTTGATTTTTGGGTAGCGGCAATACGGTTAGGGTATGGCTTGGTATCTACAAAGTCCAGCGGGTTGCCTGAGGTCAGGTTCTCGTCCAGCTCTGTAAATGCGTTATCATCAAAAAGTATGGCAAAGTATTCTTTAGAGCCGATGCGGTCGTGGTAGTTACACTTAACGCAGGTGCTCATGTTTTTGCGGTGCTCGGCCATACTGGCTACGGTTTTGCAACTTGGGCACTTGTACCACAATCCGTCCGGCGTTTCTTTCTTCTGCTCTGTAGGTGTAATAATTCCTTTTTCAGCTCTTTTAAACCAAGGCATCATAGTAAAAAGCGTGCTTGCAGCACTTTAAAGTTAATATACGACTGCCACACAGCACCGTATCAAAATGAAGTGACCTGCTTTTACCAGCCCGTAATCCGGAGCTTTGGATAAAGCAGGTCACAAAAATATGTAATAATCAGCAGTTCTGCTACAAATTATGCCAATGTAATATCGTTGCTCAGATACACATCCTGGATAGCGTTAAGTAACTCCACGCCAACCTTCATGTCTTTCTGGAACGCTTTACGGCCAGAAATTAAGCCCATGCCGCCTGCGCGCTTGTTTATAACCGCTGTGCGTACTGCATCTGCCAAGTCAGATTCGCCTTTAGACTCACCGCCAGAGTTGATCAGACCGGCACGGCCCATGTAGCAGTTTGCCACCTGGTAGCGCGCAAGATCAATCGGGTTGTTAGTAGTCAGCTTGTCGTACATCGCCTTATGAGACTTAGCGAAGTTAATAGCTGTAAAACCGCCGTTGTTCTCAGGAAGCTTTTGCTTGATGATGTCTGCCTGGATGGTTACGCCCAGGTGGTTGGCCTGCGCTGTAATATCGGCAGCTACGTGATAATCGGTACCGTCTTTTTTAAAGGCGTTGTTACGGGCATAGCACCAAAGTATAGTTGCCATACCTAACTGGTGTGCTCTTTCAAAGGCCTCAGCTACCTCAATTATCTGGCGAGAAGATTCCTCAGAACCAAAGTATATGGTTGCTCCTACTGCTGCAGCTCCTAAATTCCAGGCCTCATCCACAGAACCGAACATGATCTGGTCAAACTTATTAGGGTAAGTCAGCAGTTCGTTGTGGTTGATCTTAACAATGAAAGGAATTTTGTGCGCGTATTTTCTGGACATCATGGCCAGGTTACCAAACGTTGTGGCAACGGCATTACAACCGCCCTCTATGGCAAGCTTAATGATGTTTTCCGGATCAAAGTAAATAGGGTTTGGCGCAAACGATGCACCGGCTGTGTGCTCTATGCCCTGGTCTACAGGTAAGATAGAAACATAACCTGTCCCGCCCAGGCGGCCATGGTCAAATAACTGCTGCAGGCTGCGCAGCACCTGTGGGCTACGGTTTGACTGAGCAAAGATGCGGTCCACAAAATCAGGGCCTGGTGCATGCAATTGCTCTTTAGAAATAGTTTTGCTTTCATACTGCAGCAGGTTTTCTGCTTCAGAACCAAGTAAAGAAACGATGTTATCGTAAGTCATTTGTCTTGTTATTTTGTGATAGAGACACTTTGATTTGGTGATACAAATATATAATCAAAAATTTAATTCTTTATATACTTTGATTTTACGATACAATAGAGGCTTCAGAAGTATAAAAGGTGGCTTAAAACGCTACTGCACCCTTCTCCCAAGTATAAAGCATATGTTCATAACCCCAACATCATACTTACAATTGGTTAAAAAGTTATAGGCAACCCAGCCTAATTTTCAGTTTTGGTGCAGCTGTTTTTTGCCGCTCAGGCCAATAGATTAGATTTAAACTGCCTAAGATCATTTTTATACTTGGCAACGGCTTATCTTATACTTCCACCTGCTGCGCCGTTAAACCGATGCTTACACCCTGTCATATTATTACATCTTATCCTCAGGTTGGCTCGTTTATATATACTGCTAACAAACTAACCATCTGACACCTATGAAAACTCTTGGCAAACGCTTCATACATAAGGCATCTTACCTGTTACTTACCACGCTGGTACTTATACTTTGGACTTGCACCCCTACAACCAGAATAACCGGCACCTGGAAAAGCCCTGAGGCAACAAGTAAGCCGTTTAACAAAATTGTGGTTGCCGCACTTACGGACAATGTGCGTGCAAGAGAAACAGTAGAGGCTGATATGCAGGCACAGTTTCAGGCCAGGGGCCTGGCCGTTACCAAAAGTATAGATTTGTTTCCGCCAAACGCAGCGAGCAAAAATGGCCCTGATGTAGACTTATTACTAGACAGGCTGAAGGACGATGGCTATGATGGCATCATGACGATTGCCCTTATTGACGAAAAAACAGAGACAAGATATGTGCCCGGCACCCAGGGATATGCCCCCATGACACGCTTTGGCTGGTACGGCAGGTTCAGGGGATATTATTCGTATTGGTACCCCACCTTGTATGACCCCGGATATTATACCGAAGACAAAGTGTACTTTCTGGAAACTAACCTATACGACGAAGCAACAGAGAACCTGGTTTGGTCGGCGCAGTCGCAATCATATAGCCCATCAAGTTTAAGAAAAGCCTCTGAGAAGTTAGCCGAAATTACTGTAAACAGGATGTCTCAGGATGGAATTATAAAATAACCCAAAATAGAAGCGGTGCACCTGGTTTAGGTGCACCGCTTCTATTTTATACTTGCCTAAGTGCTTTGTTACTCGTTATACAACACATGCAGCACCGTTTGCCCTACTGCTTTTAAGGTATTCTTACTGATCACATCCATGTTGTCCGTATGCCGGTGGTGGTAAGGCCCAAAGTAATCGTCTGGGTTGCTCATGTTATACTCGATGATGTCGATCATGCGGATATTCCCCCAGGCGTTCACATAAGTATGGTCGTCAGTAATGCCGGGTGCGTTTACATACTTAAAGTAATCGGAGTACCCAATGCTGTTACCTGCTTTCCATACTTTATCCACAATCTCTTTGGCATATTGCAGCGAAGTGCCTTCCCTGGCAAACTTAGCGTTCTCGGCACCTACCATATCCAGGAGTATGCCGTAGTTGGCACGGTAGTTTGGCGTGTGCTTGTTCTTGCTCCAGTACTGTGACCCCAGGCACCAGTCGTTGTCCATGTTAGGATACTTGCTGTCATCAGGCCTGCCGTAATCCTCCCCGTCAAAGAAAATCATGTCTACTCCAATTTCCGGCTTTTGCTCCGAAGTATGGATGGTTCTGGCAATCTCCAGTAAAACCCCTACGCCGCTTCCTCCGTCGTTGGCTCCGTCTATCGGTTTGTCCTGGTTTTCGTCGTCTTTATCAGCAAACGGCCGTGTATCCCAATGTGCGGCCAGCAACACGCGGTTAGCAGCCTCGGGTTTGTAAGAAGCAATGATGTTGCGCAGGTTCAGCATTTTGCCATCGAAAGCACGCATCTGAAAATTCTGCACCTTTACCTCGGCACCATATGCCCGCAGCTGTTGTATAATCCATTCGCCGGTAGCATAATGTGCCGGTGTGTTTGGCACGCGTGGCCCAAAGGCTACTTGCTCCTGAATAAAAGTATAAGCTGAATCGGCGTTAAACGCTGGTGCCTTAACTGCAAGTACTTCCTTTTCTGCTACAGCAGCTTGCTTTGCTCCGCCCTTCTCGGCAGAGTCGCAGCTATACATAGCCAAAGCGCCTGCAGCTAAAAGTACCAGCGTTTTCAAATTATTCTTCATAAGCCCAGTCTATTCCGGTTTTCATGTCTTTGATCACGATGCCCTGTTTCTTGAGTTCTGCACGGATGGCGTCTACTTTATCATAGGCTTTGTTTTCTTTAGCCTCTTTGTAAAAACCAAGCACCAGGTGCAGCATATCGTCCATGTCGCCAACTTGCTCTTCCTGCAGCCCCAGCACATTTAGCACCAGCTCCCCGTAAGTGCTGCGGATGGTATCAAACGTGCCCCTTTCAAGCTGCGCAATATTGAGCTGCCCTAAGTGCAAACTGTTTATTTTTTTGAGCAGATTGAACAAAGATGCAATGGTACGGGCCGTATTCATGTCATCGTTCATGCCACGGAAACAGTCCTCTGTCAGCTTCAACAAATCTTCGTTCAGCTTTGCATCCGGCGCTATTCCTGCTCCATCTTCAGGGTACTGCAGCTTCTTCAGCACATTCAGCCCGTTCATCAGCTTTGTATACCCTTTGCGCGCTGCCTGCAAGGCCTCGTTGCTAAAGTCGAGGGTGCTGCGGTAGTGTGCCTGAAGTATAAAAAAGCGTATTGTCATCGGAGAATACTTCTCCTCCAGCATGGCGTGGTTGCCGCTAAAGAGCTCGCTCAGGTTAATAAAGTTGCCCAGCGATTTACCCATCTTCTGCCCGTTTACCGTGATCATGTTGTTATGAACCCAGTATTTGGCGGCATCGGTGTGGTTGTTGCTGGCCTGGCTTTGCGCTATCTCGCATTCGTGGTGCGGGAACATCAGATCCAGTCCTCCCCCATGAATATCAAAGGTAGTTCCCAGGTATTTTCGGCTCATGGCAGAGCACTCCAGGTGCCAGCCCGGAAAGCCATCGCTCCATGGCGAAGGCCAGCGCATGATATGCGACGGCGAAGCTTTTTTCCAGAGCGCAAAGTCCAACGGAGAGCGTTTGTCACTTTGTCCTTCGGTATCGCGGGTGTTTGCCATCAAATCCTCTATCACTCTCCCCGAAAGCTTGCCATACTTGTTGTTTTTATGATACGCCTGCACATCAAAGTATACCGAGCCATTTACCTCATAGGCCATACCGTTGCCCAGTATTTCCTGTATCATCTCTATCTGCTCGATGATATGGCCTGAGGCGCGTGGCTCAATATCAGGGCGCAACACGTTCAGTTTGTCCATGTCCTGGTGGTATACATTGGTGTAGTGCTGCACTACCTCCATTGGCTCCAGGTGCTCCAGCTTCGCTCTCTTCGCAATTTTATCCTCCCCTTCATCGGCATCATTTTCCAGGTGCCCTACATCAGTAATGTTTCGCACAAAGCGTACTTTATACCCCTGATACTTCAGGTAGCGGTAAAGCACATCAAAAGTAACGGCGCTACGGGCATGGCCCAGGTGAGGCTCTCCGTAAACAGTTGGGCCGCACAGGTACATCCCAACAAAGGGCGCGTGCAAGGGCTCAAACTCTTCTTTCTTTCGCGTAAGCGTGTTGTATAGGTTCAGTTTCTGTTGCATGGTTATTTTAAAGTATAGGCACCATTGGCAGCCGTACTTATTTACTTGCCATTATACTTGGCTATTGATGGTTCAAAACTATAAATATTGTGCCCCTTCTCCTAACGCTAGTCCTGTACTTTAGGCTGCAAAACATACTTTGCTGATATAGGAAAATGGTCAGACAGCCCCATTTCGTAGTGAGTTTCGTAATCATACGCTTTCAGGGCCTCGCTATAAAACTGGTTATCGATACGCAGAAAAGGCAATGGCCCATTATACGTGGCGCCCACACCGGAACCGGCCTCTACAAAGGCATTATTCAGCACTTTCGCCAGCTCGTTATAAGTATAACTGAAAGGAATATCGTTAAAATCGCCGCACACAATTACAGGGTAAGGCGACTCGCTGATATGCTCCAGCAGCAGCTCCACCTGGTTGCCTCTGGCAATAAACCCACGCTTTAAACGCCGGGCCAGGTTACGCCCTTCTTTCTTAAAGCTTTCTTCGTTTCCTATAGCCGAGTAAGTGTTCTCTATGTCCTGCGACTTTATGCTCATCGATTGTAAATGCGCCGTGTATACTCTTATAGTGTCGCCTTTTACGTTCACATCAGCCCAGATGCCGCGATTATGGTTAGACTCGCCAAAACGAATAACGCCTTTATTCACGATCGGGTATTTCGAGAAAATAACAATACCAATATCAGCTTTGTTGCGATCAACATATGAAACGGAAAAGAACCTGTACCTGTCGTAGCGCGTGCCGATTTTACTTACGGTGTTGTAGGTATCGGACCCACGGTTACTGTAAAACTCCTGCAAGCAGATAATGTCAGCAGGGTGTGTCGCAACCCACTCCACCATGTCCATCGAAGCTTGCCGTTCGCTACCGTCTTTATCAGCGTAAGCATTAAAAACATGCGTGTTAAAGCTTAGCACCTGCAGCCGCTTTGCGCTTTCGTTTACTTCTTCTGTTGCGTTAACGGAAACCAAGCGGGCATAATAATTCCAGCCAAGTATAAGTACTGACAGCGGCAGCACCAAAAGCCACGAACGGCGCAACAGCCAGTATATCAGGAAAAAAAAGTTGAGCACCAGCGGCCCCGGCAATGAGAAAGAGATAAAGGCAGCCGGCCAGAAACGCTGTGGCGGCACCTGCAGGCATACCACGCCCAGCAATATCCAAAGCACCACCAGGGTGTTCAGAATTAGCCACACGCGCCTACGGATTGTCTTGAAAGTTGCCGCCATAAAAGCAAACATACAAATTATGCTTTTATCTATACCACACCTACCCTCAGAATATGTTCATACAGGTGCACGCGTCTACACTTTGTAAGCGGGTGCACGAACTATTAATATGGCAGGTTTGTTAGTTTTTACTTGCCCTTGGGTATCTGATGATTCACTTGAAATTGCGAAGGAACGGAGAGCCTAAATTATTTAAAAGCTTAACTACGCGCACTATGTTGTATATATAATGTTTTTGTAGTAAATTTGTGGCGTTATATCCAAGGAGTGAGGGGACAAATAAAGTCCCCTTCTTTATTTCTTAACCATTGACTATGGCACTTACCGCGCAAATTATAAAAGCAATGGCGGAGGACAGCCTCCCCGACAGCGATCTTTTTATAGTAGATATTTCTGTTTCAGATTCTGCGGTACGCCCTAAGATAACGGTGCTTGCCGACGGAGAGCAGGGAATTACAATAGACCAATGCGCGACCATTAGCCGCCGTATCAACAAGAGGATTGAAGAAACCTTCGGTGAAGAAATCAGCTATGTGCTTGAGGTTAGCTCACCGGGCGTTGATTTCCCGCTTACACAGCCACAGCAGTATAAGCGCAACGTTGGCCGCAATCTTAAAGTAAAGATGCAGGATGGCACCGAGAAGACAGGCAAGCTGGAAGAAGTAACGGAAACAGGAATAAACCTGCTGGAAGAAAAAAAACAAAAAGGCAAGAAGGCAACGTATGAGCCTGTGCAAATACCCTACGGGGACATTGTGAAAGCAAATGTTGTAATATCATTTAAATAAAAAGATAATGAACAGTTCAGTCCTGATCGAGTCGTTCGCTGAATTTGCGAAATTCAAGAACATTGACCGTCCGACCATGATGCGTATACTCGAAGACGTATTCCGCACCATGATCCGCAAAAAGTGGGGTACCGACGAGAACTTTGACATCATCCTGAACGTGGAGAAGGGTGACCTTGAGATTTGGCGCAACCGCGAAATCGTGGACGATAATTCTGAGGACATCTGGGACCATGATAAGATTGCTTTATCTGATGCACGCAAGATAGAGCCTGACTTTGAAGTTGGTGAGGAAGTATCAGAAGAGATACAACTGGAAGACTTTGGCCGTCGCGCAGTTCTTACTGCCCGCCAAACGCTTATCCAGCGCATCAAAGACATGGAAAAAGAACTGCTGTTTCAGAAGTATAAAGACCAGGTAGGTGAAATCATCTCTGGGGAAGTATACCAGGTATGGAACCGCGAGGTGCTATTGCTTGACCAGGAAGAGAACGAACTGCTTATACCTAAAGGCGAGCAGATCCCGAAAGACCGTTACCGTAAAGGCGACCAGGTGCGTGCTGTTGTACAGCGCGTGGAGATCGTGAATGGTAACCCGAAAATCATACTTTCTCGTACATCTCCAGCATTCCTGGAGCGTTTGTTTGAGAACGAGGTACCGGAGATTTTTGATGGCCTTATCGCTATTAAGAAAATTGTTCGTGAGCCAGGCGAGCGTGCTAAAGTAGCCGTAGAATCTTTTGATGACCGCATTGACCCGGTAGGTGCCTGTGTTGGTATGAAAGGCTCTCGTATTCACAGCATCGTACGCGAACTGGAGAACGAAAACATCGACGTTATCAACTATACAGATAACCTGGAGCTTTACATTCAGCGTGCCCTTAGCCCTGCTAAGATCAGCAGCATGAAGATAAACGAAGAAACCGGACGTGTGTCTGTGTTCCTGAAGCCAGATCAAGTGTCGTTGGCTATCGGTAAAGGCGGCCAGAACATCAAGCTTGCCAGCAAACTTGTTGATATGGAGATCGACGTATTCCGTGAGTCTGAATCGTATGAGGAAGACATCAGCCTGGAAGAATTTACTGATGAGATTGAAGACTGGGTAATTGCAGAGCTTCGTCGCATTGGCCTTGATACAGCAAAAAGCGTATTGGCAATAAGCAAGGAAGATTTGCTGCGCCGTACAGAACTCGAGGAAGAGACCATTGATGATGTGCTCTCTATACTTCGGGAAGAGTTGGAAGAAGAAGACAATCAATAGTTGTTAGTTGTGCTTCGTTAGTATAATTTTGAAATAATTTTACTGCGGGGCACAGCTTAACCTTATTACAAGGCAGCTATACTTTTACATTAGAATTAATAAGACAGCATATAGAACAACATGGCAGAAGAAACAACAAGGAGGCTTAAACAGGTTGCGACTACTTTAAACATTGGTACATCTACCATTGTGGACTACCTCTCTGCTAAAGGTTTTGACGTGGAGAACAGGCCAACCACCAAAATCACAGCAGAACAGTTCCATATGCTGGCTAAAGAATTCGCATCTTCTATGCAGGACAAGCAGGAGGCAGAGGAGTTAAACATCGGCAAGAAACCACAGAGCAACCAGGTTATCGAGTCGGAGCCTCAGCACCAGCCAGAAGTTAAGAAGCCAAACGAGCCCGAGCAGGAACTGCAGATTAAAACAGTACACCAGCCCAAGGCAGCGGCGGAAGAGCCTAAAGCACCTGAGCCTGTTAAAACAGAAGAGCCGGCAGTTGAGGCTAAATTGCCAGGCATTAAAATATTAGGTAAAATCGAACTGGACTCTAAAGGACGTCCTGTACAGAAGAAACCAGAGCCAAAAGCGGAAACACCTGCACCAGCAGAAACTCCGGCTCCTACTCCGGCTCCGGCACCAACTCCTGCGCCAGCTGCTGAGGTAAAAGCAGAAGAGGCTCCAAAACAAGAAGTACCGGTACAGCCAGAAGCGCCTAAAGCGCCAGTAGCAGAAAAACCGGCAACCCCTGAGGCACCTGAAGCACCAGAGCCAAAACCAGAGGCAGCAGCCTCGCCTAAAGCGGAAACTCCGCAGCAGGCACCAGTAGCTGAAAAGCCTGCTGAAGCTCCTAAAGCTGAAACAACTACACCGCCTGCTGAACAGCAAGCACCTGCAACACCTGCACCAGCTAAACAAGCTGAGCCAGTTGCTGCAGATAACGAGAATAAAGGACCAATAGAAACGATTACAGGAAAAGCCGACCAGCTAAAAGGTCTGACTGTACTTGGCAAAATAGAACTGCCAACAGAGTCCAGAAGAAAAGGATCCAAGCCGGTAGCATCTTCTGACGAGAAGAAAGGCAAAAAGAAAAAACGTAAGCGCATTATGGTGGCCACAGAAGGCCAGCAGCCAGACGGACAGCCAGGACAGCAGCAGCAAGGTCAGCGCCCTCAAGGCGGTGGTCCTCAGCAAGGCGGCCGCCCTGATAACAGAAACCAGCCAGGACAAGGCCAGAACCGGCCAGTTAGACCAGCTGGAGGTAAAGGAGGCCCACGTAATGCACCAGCTCCACGACCTGATAAGAAAGAGGTTACTGACAAAGAAATTCAGGAGCA
This sequence comes from uncultured Pontibacter sp., assembly GCF_947492645.1. Lineage (GTDB taxonomy): Bacteria > Bacteroidota > Bacteroidia > Cytophagales > Hymenobacteraceae > Pontibacter. The sequence goes on from NZ_CANLMZ010000003.1 coordinate 357,325, forward strand.
GATTAAGGCAACGCTTGCCAAACTTAGTGGTGGTAAAGGTGCCGGTGGTAACCGTGCCAAATATCGCCGCGAAAAACGCTCAGCTATTGCAGATGCAACAGAAGAGCGCCGTATGCAAGAGCAGGCCGAGTCTAAAACACTAAAAGTAACTGAGTTTATCTCTGCCAACGACCTTGCGTCTTTAATGGATGTGAGCGTGAACGACGTTATCAAAGTGTGTATGCAGCTTGGTATGTTCGTTTCCATCAATCAGCGCCTCGATGCCGAAGCCATCACAATTATTGCTGATGAGTTTGGCTACGATGTTGAGTTTATGACATCGGAAGAAGAGCAGGCCCTGGAAGAAATGCAGGAAGAAAACGAGGATGACCTGGAAGAACGCGCTCCGATTGTAACGATCATGGGACACGTTGACCACGGTAAAACTTCCTTGCTAGACTACATCCGTAATGCAAATGTAACAGCCGGTGAAGCCGGAGGTATCACACAGCACATTGGTGCTTATAAAGTAAAAACTGAAAGTGGACGTACAGTTACTTTCCTGGATACTCCTGGTCACGAAGCCTTTACAGCGATGCGTGCCCGTGGTGCCAAAGTAACGGACGTTGTTATTATTGTAGTTGCAGCTGATGACTCGGTGATGCCTCAGACAAAAGAAGCAATCAACCATGCACAGGCAGCAGGCTCTCCGATAATAATTGCACTAAACAAAATAGATAAGCCTGGCGCAAACCCAGACAAAGTTCGTGAAGAGCTTGCCCAATTAAACGTATTAGTAGAAGAGTGGGGTGGAAAATACCAGGCACAGGAAGTTTCTGCTAAAACCGGACAAGGTATACCTGAACTCTTAGAGAAGGTATTGCTTGAGGCAGAATTGCTGGAGCTAAAAGCTAATCCAAGCCGTCAGGCAATCGGTACTGTAATTGAGGCATCGCTTGATAAAGGCCGTGGTTATGTAGCTACCATGCTTGTTCAAACTGGTACACTACACATCGGTGATATTGTGTTGGCAGGCTCGCACTACGGTAGAGTAAAGGCCATGACAGATCACCGTGGCAGAAAAATGAAAGAAGCAGGCCCATCAACTCCAGTACAGTTACTCGGTTTAGATGGAGCACCGCAGGCAGGCGATAAGTTCCTGGTAATGGAGTCGGAGCGTGAAGCCCGTGAAATTGCCTCTAACCGTTCGCAAATGCAGCGTGAGCAAAACCTTAGAACACGTAAGCACATTACACTTGATGAAATCGGCCGTCGTTTAGCGATCGGTACATTTAAGGAGCTTAACGTGATTGTAAAAGGTGACGTGGATGGTTCAGTAGAAGCACTTTCTGACTCATTATTGAAACTGTCTACTCCAGAGGTGCAGGTAAGCATCATCAACAAAGGTGTAGGTGCAATTTCTGAATCTGATGTATTACTAGCTTCTGCTTCTGATGCCATCATCATTGGCTTCCAGGTTCGTCCGTCACAAAACGCGCGTAAACTGGCAGAGCAAGAGCAGATTGATGTGCGACTGTACTCTATTATCTACGATGCGATAAACGAGGTGAAAGACGCCATGGAAGGTATGCTTGCACCAACACTTAAAGAAGAGATTGTCGGTAACGCTGAGGTTCGTGATGTGTTTAAGATAACCAAAGTTGGTACAATTGCCGGCTGTATGGTTACAGATGGCGCCATCCAGAGAAACTCTAAAGTACGTTTAGTACGCGACGGTATAGTAGTGCTTGATGGGGAGATATTAGCATTGAAACGCTTCAAGGACGATGTGTCTGAAGTGAGACAAGGCTATGAGTGCGGTATCAGCCTGAAAAACTACAACGACATTCAGGTAGGCGATATCATTGAGGCTTACACAGAGAAAGAAGTGAAGCGTAAACTTTAATAAAAGTAATAAATAACAGAAACGCCCCGGCTGCCATAGTAGTCGGGACGTTTCTGTTATTACCTGTTTATAAAAAGAGCCACTCTGCTAGGAGTGGCTTCTATACTTTAGTTTCTTCTTTTCTGGCGTTTCTTCAGCTGTTTTTTATCACGCTTGTGCTTTTTCATCATCTCCTCTTCCTTCTTCAGGATCTCCTTCATCTTTTTGCTTTTGGCAATTTGCCTTTTCTCAAAAGACTTACGGCGGCTACCTTTCTCTTCATACTCATTAAAGCGCTTATCCATTCCCTCGCCTCTTCTGCCAACGGCATCAACGGAGGCTCCTTTAGTTTTTACTTTAGAGGTACCCCAATACTCATCTTTAGAGCTTGTACTACTCTGGGCAGTAGACTGAGCCTTTACCTCAGAGAAAGCAAGAAAACAACCGAAGGTAAGTAGCGATAAGATTATTTTTTTCATAAAACCTGCATGTGTTTGGTAGTACAACGCACAAAAGGGTGCAATGTATACATTTAACGGAAGAACAAAGTATAAAACTTTAAAAGTTCAGCTACTTAAAACTATAAGAAATACCTATACCAAGTGTCTCCTTTAACTGCAGGCGTGGCCCTAGCTTTACAGTCTCATCATTTTCTACTCTGTCAATGTTAATATCGTCATCGTAAATCATGTGCACAAACAAACTCGCTGAAACTAGCTTATTTACTTTAAAGTTGATGAGATTTTCCCAGTTCATATCGACATTTTTTGGGTTATGAAGGTAGTTCGAAAACAGGTCTAACTTCGACTGAAAAATTATATTCTGCATGATTTCTTCTCTATACCTGATATTGACATAGCCACCAAATTCCTCACGCAGCCGCTCTCCCGTACCAGGTATAGGCTCTCCCAGTATGTTCCGCTCAGCAGGTTTAACTCCAAAAGCACCTAAGTCAGCGAGCCTTTGCTTGCCCACAATAGTAAACTTACCTGTAAACGGAGATATAAAAACAGACAGCTTCTCATTTGGCTTATAATCCATACCTATGGATGCCAAAGCAAAAGCAGGCGCAAAAAAGTCTGACAGCATACTATCGCGTGATGGCGTGTAAGTTGGTGTAAGCTGGGTTTTTACGTTTACCTGGGCTGTATAGAACCAATCTTCAGATGCACGGTGGCCATACTTAAAGTTCAGCTCCAACTTATCATCGCTTTTCTGTAACCGCTGCTTCTCTAGCTTTAAAGTGCCATAGGTAAGATCTAAAGAGTTATGCCAGGTGTTATGCCCCTTGGCATACTTAGCAAAAACATTAGCTATGCCTAAAACAGACAAAGAGTTCTGGCCGCCAGCTGCCCAATTGCTTAAGCTTACCTGGCTAAAGTTGATAGTTCCGGTACCACCGAAGTCCCATGCTTTTGTTGTGTCTGCTACAACAGGAGTAGTAGCCTGAGCAAAAGCCGAGGCACCCGCTGACACTAGAAGTATAAAAGAGATAAAGGCGTTTGTAAGAATTGATCGAATCATGAAGAAAGTAAAAAATGAGCAATAGTTAAGTGAAGCAGATATAACTCAAAGCTTTGTAGAGCTGTTTTGCTTCAGGATATCCCTAATTTCAGAAAGAAGCATTTCTTCCTTGTTAACTGGCGGTGCTGGCTTGGCAGCCTCTTTCTCGCGTAAGCGGTTAATTGTCCGAACAAGTACGAAGATGGCGAAAGCAATTATAAGGAAATTAACCACGGCCTGTATAAAATTACCGTAGTTAATGGATACTGCATGCTCCACCACGGCACCGTTCTCTACTACAGCCTCCTTTAGCACAAGCTTTAAGCGTGAAAAATCAACGTTACTTATTAGCAAGCCCAAAGGTGGCATAATCACATCATCAACAAGAGATTTCGTGATACCGCCAAAAGCAGCACCAATCACTACACCAACTGCAAGATCGATCACGTTGCCTTTTACAGCAAACTTTTTAAACTCGGAAAGAAAAGCCATTTCTCAAATTTAGTGGTAAAACAAAACTTTACTTCGGCACTTTACTTATACACAGAAGCGCGATTGTGACAGCCGGCAGCAAAGGGCAAAACATGCCTAAACTAATTTGCTGCTCACGAAATTAACTAAATCACTATATTTGTGCTGAAAAATAAGAACAGAAAAGGCGAAAAAAACCTATGGCTACTTACGAAAACCTACTGCTTGACCTTAATAATGGCATCCTAACAATCACGATAAACAGGGCAGATAAGCTGAATGCGCTGAATATTGAAACAATCCGGGAAATCAAAACTGCCATACAGCAGGTTTATGACGACGAGGACGTGAAAGGTGCTATTTTTACAGGTGCAGGTCAGAAAGCGTTTGTGGCAGGTGCTGATATTTCTGAGATAGCTGAGCTAAGCGAGTTAAACGCGCGTAGTTTTGCAGAAAGAGGCCAGGAGGTTTTTGCCATGATAGAGCGCTGTAACAAGCCTGTAATTGCCGCAGTAAATGGCTTTGCACTAGGCGGAGGCTGCGAACTTGCAATGGCTTGCCACATGCGAGTAGCCAGCGAAAACGCTCGCTTTGGCCAGCCGGAAGTAAACCTTGGCGTAATACCAGGCTACGGGGGCACGCAGCGCATGACACAACTGATCGGTAAAGGCAAAGCTATGGAGCTGATGATGACTGGCGACATGATTACAGCTGAGGAAGCGAAAGCGCTTGGGCTTGTAAACCATGTAGTGCCACTAGAGGACCTGCTGCTGAAATGCAATGAGATTTTAGGTAAGATTCTGGGTAAAGCACCTTTGGCTATAGGGTTAGTTATTGAGTGTGTTAACGCTGTGTTCAACAAAGATGAAAACGGTTACCAAACAGAAGCCAACTCATTTGCGCGCTGCTGCTCTTCTGATGACTTTATAGAGGGCACTAACGCTTTCCTTGAAAAACGCAAGCCTGTCTTTAAAGGGATTTAATCTTATCTATTCTCAACCCCGACCCTTTAAAGTATGAGTATAGCCAAGAAATTGGTCGGGCAGACTGCTGCCTATGGTTTAAGCAGTATCGTAGGCAGAGCTCTTAATTACCTGCTCGTTCCGATTTACACTAATGTTTTCCTGCCGGAAGAATATGGTGTATTTTCATACTTGTATGCTTTTGTAGGCTTCTTAAACGTGCTGTACACATTTGGCATGGAAACAGCCTTTTTCCGGTTTGCCAACAAGCCTGGTGCAGACAGGCACAAGCTCTACAACCAGGTATTAAGCATTATACTTTGCACCAGCGTTATACTTTCGGGTATACTGATGCTGCTCTCCGGGCCTATTGCAGACTATAAAAACTTTACGCCACAGGAGCAGAATTATATAGTATGGCTTGCAGCCATACTTGCCATAGATGCCATCGTTGCCATACCTTTTGCCTGGCTTCGGCTACAGAACAAAGCTATCAAGTTTGCCTCCATCAAAATGGCAAACATACTCATTGTTATAGCCGCCAATTTATTTTTCCTGGTGCTGTGCCGCGACATTTACAACGGTGCGTACCTGCAGGAGCTACGCCCCCTAATCACCTCTATTTATGACCCAACGCTTGGCATTGGTTATATAGTCCTGATAAACCTTTGTGCGAATGCACTACTTATACCAATGCTCTGGAAAGAGCTGCGAATATTTAGATTTGAGCTGAACCTGGAATTACTGCGCCCTATGTTGGTGTATGCTTATCCGCTTATGCTGATGGGCATGGCCGGCATGGTTAATGAGTTGATAGACCGTATACTTTTAGAAGAGCATCTGCCTGAAAACTTTTACCCGGGCCACAGCAATTATGCAGCAGTAGGTATTTACAGCGCCTGCTACAAACTGTCAATTTTCATGACGCTTACGCTGCAAGCCTTTCGCTATGCTGCAGAACCGTTTTTCTTTTCACAGGCCGAGGACAAAAATTCACCAAACACCTTTGCCCTCATCATGAAATGGTTCGTGATTGCCTGCGCTTTCATATTCCTGTTTATCTCGGCTAACATGGAGATTTTTGCCAAGCTATTCCTTCGTAAGCCGGAGTATCATGAAGGGCTGATGGTAGTACCAATACTGCTGCTGGCAAACTTGTTCCTGGGGGTGTACTACAATTTATCAGTCTGGTTTAAACTGACAGATAAAACAAAGTATGGCACTTATATTAGTTTTGCCGGAGCGGCGGTAACTATACTTTTCAATTTATTGCTGATACCCATACTTGGCTACATGGGCTCGGCTATTGCTACCTTTATTTGTTACTTTGGTATGGCCCTTGCCAGTTACTTGCTGGGCAACCGCCACTACCCTATTCCCTATCCCGTTAAAACCATAACCGCCTATATTTTATTTGCAATTGCGCTGGTGTGGTTGGCTTTGGCCGTAGAAATTGATAACTTCTGGCTGCGTCATGCGTTTCAGTTGGCTGTGTGTGCTGTCTTTCTGGCAGTAGTATGGCTTCGCGAACGCTCCCGCTTCCTTACATTTTAAGCTTTTTAGATAAGATGAACAACAAGAACCTGAAGGTTAACGTCATTAACCAATCTAAGCACGCGCTTCCGTCTTACCAAACCATACACTCGGCTGGCATGGACCTGAGAGCAAACTTAGAAGCACCCGTTACACTAAAGCCATTGCAGCGAGCCTTATTGCCAACAGGCCTTTTTATAGAGCTGCCCGAAGGCCACGAAGCGCAGATCCGCCCTCGCAGCGGACTTGCATACAAACACGGTATATCTATCGTAAACAGTCCGGGCACGATAGACGCAGATTACCGTGGCGAGATAAAAGTACTTCTGGTAAATCTATCTGACCAGGACTTTGTAGTTGAAGACGGAGAGCGCATTGCTCAGATGGTAGTCGCAAAGTATGAGCGTGTAGCATGGGCTGAGGCAGAAGCGCTTACGGACACAGCACGTGGTGCAGGAGGATACGGAAGCACAGGTACAAAGTAGTATAGTTACGCGTTTAAAGTATACTAGTAACTACTGCCCCGGACAACGACCAAATAATAAACAGTAGAAAATACTGCGGCAGACGCTGCAAACTTAAATTATACATTGAACCATAAAAAATAGCTATGAGGATAATAATACCGATGGCAGGTATGGGCAAGCGCATGCGCCCACACACATTAACGGTACCGAAACCACTTATTCCTATTGCAGGTAAGCCCATTGTGCAGCGCCTTGTAGAGGACATCGCAAAAGTATGCCAGGAGCCTATAGAAGAAGTAGCCTTTATAGTTGGGCGCTTTGGCGATAAAGTTGAGGCAGACCTTAAAGGTATAGCCGAAAAGATTGGCGCAAAAGGCAGCATCCATTACCAGGATGAAGCTCTTGGCACAGCGCACGCCATTATGTGTGCTCAGGATGCTTTATTGGGTAAGGTAGTAGTGGCTTTTGCCGATACTTTGTTTAAGGCAGATTTTCAGCTAGACACTAATGCAGACGGCACTATTTGGGTACAGCGCGTAGAAGACCCGCGCCCTTTTGGTGTTATCAAACTAAACGAAAACAACGAGATTACCGATTTTGTAGAGAAGCCGCAGGAGTTTGTTTCTGACCTGGCTATTATCGGCATCTATTATTTCCGTGACGGAGCGTACCTGCGAAGCGAGTTGCAATACCTGCTGGACAATGACATCAAGGATAAAGGTGAGTACCAACTTACTAATGCCTTGGAGAACATGAAGAATAAGGGCACTAAGTTTATACCTGCCGTTATCTCAGAATGGTTAGATTGTGGAAATAAAAACGCAACAGTTTATACTAATCAGCGCTATTTAGAGTATATAAAAGACGAAGAAGGCTTGGTTGCCTCTTCTGCGAAGCTGGAGAACGCGGTGATTATACCTCCTGTATACATTGGCGATAATGTTCAGATTACTAATTCGGTAATTGGCCCACATGTTTCCATCGGAAACAATAGCAGCGTATACAATTCTATAGTGAGCAATTCTATTGTTCAGGAGAGCACCAACCTTAAAAACGGCAATGTTGCAAACTCAATGCTTGGCAATTTTGTTGTGTATGAGGGTCGTCAGTCCGATCTCAGCCTCGGCGACTACAACACGCTTATAGACTAGAGTACCATGAACACATTCCGAAACATCCTATTCGCTACTTGCTGCGTTTCTATGCTTGCAGCAGCAGATGCCCATGCGCAGTCTTCTAAAAAGAAGGCCAAAGCAGCTAAGGAGGCAGCTACTGCACAAGCCCCAATGGTTAAAGAACCATCGGAGCAGGAAAGGCAGATTAGCGAAGCGTTGTTTCTGGATGGCCTGAAATATTTTATGCTGGAGGACTACCAACAAGCCCTCCAGCTTTTTCAGAAAGCCCATACGGTAACGCCCAATAACGCAGGGCTAAACTATAAAATCGGCGAAACTTACCTGTTTCTGAAAGATGCCAGAGCTGCCGTGCCATTTGCGCAGGCAGCTGTTGCCTTAGACAGCAAAAACCCATACTATTACCTGCTGCTGGCGCAGCTCCACACAGACCAGAAACAGTTTGATGCCGCTGCACAGGCTTACAACGACTTGTTGCGCAACGTACCTGATTCGGAGGAATATCTTTTTAACCTGGCCGATTTATACTTGGCACAATCGCGATATGATGATGCCCTTAAAACGTATGAGCGCATCGAAAAACAATTTGGCGAGTTAGAGCAGCTAACAGTAAGCAGGCAACAAATTTACCTGCGTCAGAAAAACATAGAAAAAGCAATTCAGGAGGGCGAAAAGCTAATTGCCAACTACCCTACTGAGCCACGTTACTTCTTAGCGCAGGCAGAACTGTACAATGCCAGCCAAAAGCCGGATCAAGCTATTTCCGTACTGGAAAAGGCGCTTAACCTGGACCCCAATAACCCATTTGCACACCTCATGCTCTCTGACCTGTACCGCCAGAAAGGCAACCAGGCTGAGTCTGAGAAAAGAGTAAAATTAGCGTTTGCCAGCGCTGAACTGGATATTGATACCAAGGTGCGTATTCTGGTGGATTTTATACGCCAATTACCTAACCCTGCTATCGAGGAGGTATCCTTGGAATTAGTAGACCTTACTATCAAGAACCACCCTCAAGAAGCGAAGGCTTATGCAGTAGCCGGTGACCTGCAAACAATTGTTGGCAAAAAGGAAAAGGCGCGAAACAACTATCTTGAAGCCGTTAAGTTAGATGACTCCCATTTTAAAATATGGCAGCAAATTGTACTGCTAGACGCGGAACTGGCACAGGCTGACTCATTAGTAATTCATTCAGATAAAGCGCTGGAGCTGTTCCCGAACCAGGCTGTTTTCTGGTTTTATAATGGTACCGGCCATATGATCGAGAAAAACTACACGAAAGCAGTTAAAGCACTAGAGCAAGGCAAGCGCTTATCGGTTGGCGAGCCAGAACTGGTAGCACAATTTAACTTGCAACTCGGAGACAGCTATAACTCCCTTAAGGAGCACGCAAAGTCTGACGCAGCTTACGAAGCTGTGCTAGCGCATGATGCCAACAACGCACACGTGCTAAACAACTACAGCTACTTCTTATCGTTGCGTGGCGAGCACATGCAAAAAGCCAGAACCATGTCTGAGCGCCTTGTAAAGCAGCATCCCACTAACCCAACCTACCTGGATACTTACGCTTGGGTACTTTACAGATTAGGGGAATATACTGAGGCCCGGAAATACCTGGAACAGGCAGTTGCCATATCAGATGATGCCACCATTGTTGAACACTACGGCGACGTATTGTATAAATTAGGCAAAAAGGAAGAGGCCGTAAGCCAATGGCAGAAGGCAAAACTAAAAGGAGAGGCCTCAGCCCATATCGACAGAAAAATAAAAGACAAAAAGCTTTATGAGTAAACACCTTTTGGTGGCATTGTTGGCAGTACTCCTGTTAGCAGGCTGTAAAAAAGAGACCCTGCCTAGCACAGCCTCAGAATCAACAGCAACTGTAGGTCGCGTTACAGTAAATAACCTGGATTTCACATACCTTAACTCCAAGGCTCAAATCACTTTTTCAGATAAGAACGATAATTTGTCATCTGGCATCTCTATGCGCATCAAGAAAGACAGCGTCATCTGGATTTCGGTGCAGCCGGGCCTTGGTATCGAAGCGGCTCGCATGAAGCTAACCCAGGACTCTGTTTACATGATTAACCGTTTACAGAAAGAATTTGCCGCTACCGATTACAGCTTTCTAAGAAGCAAACTTAACGTAGATGTAAATTTTGATGTGATACAATCTATTTTATTGGGCAATTACCAGTCGCAGGGTACTGAAAAGGTGATGGCAGCCAATGATATGCAGCACATACAGCAAACGCGCCAGCACATGCTTTTCGACTATTTTATCAACCTTAGTAACAGTAAACTTAAGCAGCTAAATGTACAGGATAACAGTAATGGCAATACAATTACTGTAAAGTATGACAGCTTTAATAAAGTAGGTACTGTTCCTTTTGCTCATGATTTAGCGGCACAGGTACTGCAAAAAGGCCAGGTTACAGATTTTACGTTGAAACATAGCCGCATCTCTATTACAGATCAAAATTTGGATTTCCCTTTCTCCATTCCGAAAGACTATAAACGCCTTACTTTTAATTAAATCTGACACCGCATTGGTACTTCACTTATAGTTTTGCCATATTTGTAGACTAAGTGCATACCAACCTATAGTTTAATGAAGGCCCTTTACCGATTAGTCTTTTTACTGAGCATACTTTCTATACCCTTGGCTGCTCAAGCCCAGAAGGTAAAATCCAAAGCACAGCTCGAAAAAGAGAAAAAGGAAAACCTTAACAGGATAAAGCAAGCGAACCAGATTCTGCAGCAAACCAAAAAGCAGAAAGAAGCCTCTATTGGCCAGCTTAATGCCATCAAGGAAAAAATCACCGTTCAGACTGGTGTCATCACCAACATATCCCGGGAGATAACATACATACAATCTGATGTGCAGGAAACAGAAGGCATTGTAAAATCCCTGCAAAAAGACCTGGACAACCTGAAGGCAGAGTATGCCACAATGGTATACGCGGCATCAAAAACAGCTAATAGCTACAACAAACTAATGTTCCTGTTTGCCGCTGAATCTTTTAATCAACTGGTGATGCGCCTGCGCTACCTGCAACAATACTCTGATGCGCGCCATAAACAGGTAGAGCAGATAAGCAAGGTACAGGCTGCACTAACAGGCCAGCTTAATCTTTTAGAGTCAAAGCGAAAGCAGAAGCAAAACCTGTTAAGCAAACAAATTGCAGAAAGCAAAAACCTGCAGACGCTAAAAGTGCAGCAGGACAGCGTAATTAACCGCCTGAGCAAGCAGGAAACTAATTTAAAGCAGGAGGTTGCGCAGCGCCAACAGGCAGTAAAGAAGCTTGATAAATTAATTGCCGACATTGTACGCGAGGAAATAGCAAGAGCGGCACGAGCAGCGCGTGAGGCTGGCAAAGCCTCTAGTGGCAGCAGCAGCAAAATGACACTAACTCCAGAGGCTGCTTTGATATCATCTTCGTTTGCCGGAAACAGGGGAAGGCTGGCATGGCCTGTAGAGCGTGGCTTTATATCACAGAAGTTTGGTCGCCACAATCACCCTGTATTAAAAGGTGTAGTTGTAGAAAACCGCGGCATCGACATCCAAACCTCACAGGGAGCAACAGCAAGAGCTATATTTGAAGGTAAAGTACTTACAGTTGCATCTGTACCGGGCATGAACAATATTGTAATGGTACAACACGGTGAGTACTTTACTGTTTACGCAAAGCTTAAATCAGTTAATGTGACCACAGGCCAGACGGTAAAGATAAAAGACATTATAGGCACCATATACACCGATACAGACGGGACAACTGAACTCCAGTTCCAGGTATGGAAGAACAGCGACAACATGAACCCGGAACTTTGGCTACTTAGAAAATAACTCCTGCTGCCATAAATGGGAAATGCACGGCTTTAGCCGTGCATTTCCCATTTATGGCAGCAGGTAATACCTATTTATACTGTTAACCACTCTATGATTAGAGGCGTACGCACAAAGTAGTATTTATTCCATATAGCCCTAAAACAAAAAAACACCCTACAGTGCAGGGTGCCTTTCCAAGCTATGAAAACAAACTTAATATTTTATATATAAGTGCATCTTTGGGTTTCCAAAACTTGCACTATCATTTCTAACTCTAAATTACTACGTAAAGATTAAATCTGCAAATAATAAGCTAATAATTCAGCATTTATGATTAATCGTTGTATAGCTATACTACTATCTTATTCCTTTTGTTACTGAAATATATATATTTTTTTTAAGATATAAGTTTCCTGCACAAGAAGAAGTCAAATTCATATCTCTCTAATCAGAGATAATGTTGCTTTAAAACAGGTAATATAATTTTAAGAGTATACTTCCCTATTTAATGATCTTACAACAAGTATAATGCCAACAACTCTCAGAATATATAACCTGCTGATAAACAGCAATAAGCATAATAAAACAACAAACCCATCTTCCCAATTTGGGACAATATACTTCATACACCTCCCATCTTTAGATAACTTCATCCTCTATCGGAACCCAACACTTGAAATATAGAAGCGACCTACTTTAATACAAGCTCTGAAATGTATTGCAGCTATTTAAGCTATAGTATACAGTAATTAAACTTATCTCGGTTGTTGTGGGTTTATTTAAAATATTAACCCTAATTTTGCGATATACATTTTTAAATTTAACAACATGGAAATCACTAACATTTTCCTATTTATTGGTGGTCTTGGCGGCACAGAAGTAATCCTAATTCTGGTTGTTATTCTTTTACTTTTCGGTGCAAAGCGCATCCCTGAACTTGCTAAAGGTCTTGGTCGCGGCATCAGAGAATTTAAAGACGCTACGAAAGAAGTTAAGAGCGAGATTGAGTCTTCTGTAAAAGACGACGATCGCACAAAATAAGCTAACCAAGTAGCAGCTATTACAGAGGCTATGTGTTTAACTACTGTTTTCCTTTTCCTGGGGGACCTGGGGGGAGGAGAAATGCTTGTTGTAATGACAGCAGTCCTATTATTGTTTGGCGCAGATCGTATACCCAGCATTGCACGCTCTTTTGGGCGAGGTATGAGGGAGTTTAAAGATGCGACAAATGAAATCAAAAATGAATTAGAGCGTTCTGTCGAAGACGAAAAGAAGTCAAAATAGATTGAAACAGTATAACTCGCTACAGGATATTCGCACTGCCATAGCCAATGAGCAGCTCACGTGCCGGCAGTTGGTGGATCATTACATCCACAACATCAAGGAAAAGGCTGAACTAAATGCATTCCTCGAAGTATTTGAGCAGGAAGCATATACACAAGCCGATATCGTAGACCATAAATTAGCCAACGGCACCGCCGGAAAACTGGCAGGTATGGTTATAGGCATTAAGGATGTGTTAGCCTTTGAAGGCCATAGCCTTCAGGCTTCCAGCCAGATCTTAAACGGGTTCAAATCGTTGTATACTGCTACTGCGGTGCAGCGTTTGATTGCTGAGGATGCCATCATTATCGGACGCCAGAACTGCGATGAGTTTGCGATGGGTGCCTCTAACGAAAATTCATCTTTTGGCCCTGCATTAAATGCAGATGACACCACACGGGTTCCGGGTGGCTCTTCAGGTGGTTCCGCAGTTGCTGTTCAAGCGGACCTTTGCTTAGCCTCTATAGGCTCAGACACGGGTGGATCAGTACGCCAACCAGCGTCATTCTGTGGTGTGGTAGGGCTAAAGCCGACTTACTCGCGTATTTCCCGCTACGGCCTGATAGCTTATGCTTCTTCATTCGACCAAGTTGGTATAATTTCTAAAAGTGTGTCGGATGCGGCGCTGTTGTTAGAGGTAATGGCTGGCAAGGATGAGTATGACAGCACGGTAAGCCAGCGCGAAGTGCCTGCCTATAGCCAGCAGTTAGCTACTGATAAGAAGTATAAAATCGGGTACATCCGCGACTGCTTCGAAAGCGAAGGCTTAGATACAGAAGTTAAGGATGCTATACTTGGCGTGAAAGACATGCTAAAAGAGTCGGGCCATGAAGTAGAGGCTGTAGATTTCCCGTACCTTGACTACATCGTACCAACCTACTACATACTGACTACAGCAGAAGCCAGTTCTAATTTAGGCCGCTACGATGGCGTAAAGTATGGCTACCGCTCAGAAAACGCTACAGACCTTACGTCACTTTACAAAAAAACAAGATCTGAAGGTTTTGGTGCTGAAGTACAGCGTCGTATTATGCTGGGCACTTTTGTGTTAAGTGCTGATTATTACGATGCATACTATACAAAGGCTCAGCGCGTTAGAAGACTGATAAAAGAGAAAACAGACGAGTTGCTGCAGGCTTACGATTTCCTTATCTTGCCTACAGCTCCTACTACTGCTTTTAAGTTAGGAGAAAACACAGCAAATCCGTTAGCTATGTACTTAGCTGATATATTTACTGTACAGGCCTCTCTAGCAGGTGTCCCAGCCATTTCTATACCGGTTGGCCGTGATGCCAACGGCCTTTCCATCGGGTTGCAGCTGATGACCCGCTCATTTGAAGAGTCGCAGATGCTTGCTCTTTCAAATTATATACTGGATAAGATAACCGTTGAAGCATAAACTCCAATGACATATTATAGACTATTTATAGTAGTAGCCGCCTTGATTGGCAGCTTGAGTGCTACAGGCACACAGGCTGCCAATTCTGGTTTTATTAGCGACACGTTACAGCCCGAAGCAGACACCACTTTCCTTTCCCAGGATGAGTTGGCGTTAATGGTTGAGTACATCCCTAATGAACCTAATGAAGTAATCCAGGATCGCTTAAGCTGTATTGCGTCTGATATACCTCTTGAGTTTAACAAGTATGTTAGAGCCCATATCGATTACTTTACCATTCGCAACAGAAAGTATACCCGCACCATGCTGTCGCGCGAGAATGTATACTTCCCTTTGTTCGAAAAGTACCTGGAGAAGCACAACATGCCGCAAGACCTGAAATATCTTGCTATAGTAGAATCGGGTCTTAACCCGAAGGCAGCTTCGTGGGCAAAAGCAGTAGGACTATGGCAGTTTATACCTGTAACCGGTAAAGAATATGGCCTGGAACAAAACCAGTACATTGATGAGCGCATGGACCCGGAGAAATCCACAGATGCGGCAATGCGTTTCCTTAAAAGACTTTACAGAACCTACGGCGACTGGGAACTGGCTTTGGCTGCCTATAACTGCGGACCTGGAAACGTAAATAAGGCTATCCGCAAGGCAGGCGGTGGCAAAAGAACCTTCTGGGAGATTTACCCTTACCTTCCGCGCGAAACTCGAAACTACATACCGTCTATGACGGCTGTTATTTATGCCATGAATTATGCTCCTGAGCATAACATCTTCTCAGATTCTATACTTTATACCCCAGATGTAGCCTACCTAGAACTTAACAAGGTAGTAGACTTGGAGAAGCTGGCAGAAGAACTGCACCTGGCACCTGAAGAGTTGATGGCGCTGAACCCGGAGATAAAGAAGACCAAGATTCCGGAGCATCTACTTAATTATAGAATTCGCATTCCTGCCCAAACCGCAAAGTTGGTAGCATCGATTAACGACAAAGAGTGTATACTTATAGCAGCTGCACCAGTTAAGCAACCCGAATCAGAAGCAAGCCCGGAGCCAGCAAAAGCAACCGTATTACTGGCTAGCACAAAGGCTGAGGCTGCTGAAGAAGGAGCACAATCAACAGCAAAAACAACTTATACTGTACGCAACGGAGACAACTTATCTGTTATCGCTCAAAACTATAACATATCTGTTGCAGAGCTAAAAGAATGGAACAGCATTAAGGGCAGCAGCATTATGCCAGGCCAAAAGCTGTCGATCCACAAGCCTGCTGATGAAGTTGCTGCCACACCATTGCTGGCATCAAGTGAAAAGACTGGCAGCTCAGCAAAGGAAAAACCTACCAAAATAACCACAGAGCGAGTAAAAAAAGACAAGCTGATTTACCACGTGCAACCCGGCGATACACTTTGGACTATTTCACAGCGGCACAATGGCCTTACAGTAGAGCAAATCAAAAAGCTTAACAAGCTAAAGACTAACGCTATTCAGCCTGGGCAAAAACTCATACTTGGATAGAATTTATACTTTGTACCTCAACTAAAGAGCACCTCTTAATGCAAGAGGTGCTCTTTAGTTTATAATTCAGGCTGTTTCATTAGGCTAAGGAGTTAAATAATTGTAATTTCTGCTGCACAATGGAGAAGAGCGCTTATCTTTGGAGGCTTGATTTTGGATTAACGCGAAAAACTTATGAAATTGGTCTTTAGCAAGATATAATTTGTAAAAAGCCCAAAAGTGTTGTCCTGAATTGAGCTGTAACAACACAAACAACAACGCATACAAATGATTAAAGTAAACAAAGAAGACGCCTTGAACTACCACATGCAGGGCCAGCCTGGCAAAATAGAGGTAGTTCCTACAAAAATGTTGAGCACGCAGCACGATCTTGCGCTTGCATACTCTCCGGGCGTTGCCGAACCTTGCAAAGAGATAGCCGCTGATAAAGACAACGTTTATAAGTATACAGCCAAAGGAAACCTGGTAGGTGTTATATCAAACGGCACAGCTGTGCTTGGTTTGGGTAACATAGGTCCAGATGCCTCAAAGCCTGTAATGGAAGGAAAAGGCGTTCTTTTCAAAAAATTTGCTGGTATTGATGTATTTGATATCGAAATTGACTGTACCGACCCGGCAGAGTTTGTACGAATTGTAAAGTCTCTGGAGCCAACATTTGGTGGCATCAACCTGGAAGACATAAAGGCCCCTGAAAGTTTTAAAATTGAAAATGCGCTAAAGGAGCAGATGAATATTCCGCTCATGCACGACGACCAACATGGCACAGCCATTATCTCATCTGCAGCACTTTTAAACGCCCTGGAGCTTGCTGATAAAAACATCGGCGATATTAAAATGGTAGTAAACGGTGCCGGTGCCGCCGCTATTGCCTGTGCCAAGCTATACGTTGCTTTAGGCGTAAAAATGGATAACATCGTCATGTTCGATAAAGACGGCATTATCCGTCCGGAACGCGACGACCTGGATATTTACAGAGCTCAGTTTGTAACGCTGCGCAAAATAACCACACTCGAAGAAGCCATGCGAGATGCTGACGTCTTTGTTGGCTTATCGGCAGGCAATGTGCTTCCGCCGGAGTATGTAAAACTCATGGCTCCAAATCCGATCATTTTTGCGCTGGCAAACCCTGATCCTGAAATTGCTTACGATGTGGCAATGGCAACCCGTGAAGATCTTATCATGGCAACAGGCCGCTCCGACCATCCTAACCAGGTAAACAACGTACTTGGTTTCCCATACATTTTCAGGGGTGCTTTGGACGTGCGTGCCACCGAGATAAACGAAGCGATGAAACTGGCTGCTGTACACTCGCTTGCAGCGCTTGCCAAAGAGACTGTACCAGAGATAGTGCATAAAGCTTACGGTGACAACACCATATCTTTTGGCCGTTTCTACTTGATACCTACACCACTAGACCCTCGCTTGATTACTACCGTATCACCGGCAGTAGCAAAAGCGGCTATGGAAAGCGGTGTTGCGCGCACTCCTATTACCGATTGGGTAAAGTATGAGCAGGAGCTTAAAGAGCGTATCGGCATTGATCAGAAGTTAATGACACGCATCACCAACCAGGCAAAGGAAAATCCTAAGACGGTTGTTTTTGCAGAGGCCGATCATTACAAAATTCTGAAAGCAGCACAAACCGTAAAAGAGCAACGCATTGCGAATCCGATACTGCTAGGTAACCGCAAACGCATTCAGGCTATCATCGAAGAGACGAAGCTGGAACTGCAGGGTGTTACTATCATCGATCCGTTTGAGGAAGATGCCAAACGTGAAGAGTATGCCCAGTTGCTTTACCTGAAACGCCAGCGTAAAGGCCTTACCTTGTTTGATGCCCGCCGCCAAATGCGTGATAGAAATTACTTTGGAAGTATGATGCTAGAGTGTGGAGAGGCTGATGCGCTGATTTCGGGCTTAACCCGCGATTACTCTAAAACCATTGTACCGGCGCTCCAGGTAATTGGCGTAGAGGAAGGCATCAACAAAGTGGCAGGCATGTACATTATCCTGAGCAAAAAGGAGCCATACTTCTTCGCTGATACTACCGTAAACGTTAACCCAACAGCCGATGAGTTAGTGGATATTATAGGACTAACAGCGCGTACTGTACGCTTTTTTGATACTGAGCCACGCATGGCTGTGCTGTCTTACTCTAACTTTGGATCGGTACAGGGCGACATACCTAAAAAAGGCGCAGAGGCCGTACGAAAAGCAAAAGCTAAATACCCTAATTTACTGATTGACGGGGAGATGCAGGCCAACACAGCACTTAACCGAAACCTGCTACGCGAACACTACCCGTTTAGTGAGTTGGCTGAAAAGGGTGCTAATACACTTATATTCCCAACACTTACTTCGGGTAACATTGCTTACAAGGTGCTGCAAGAAATTGGGGGTGCCGAAGCCATTGGTCCTGTACTGATGGGCATGCGTAAGCCTGTACATATTTTACAGTTAGGCAGCTCCATCAGAGAAATTATAAACATGGTAGCTATTGCTGTCGTAGATGCTCAAAACTATAACAATCAACATATATAGATGATAGCCTATATTGATGGCAAATTAACCTATAAAGATCCTACCTACGTCATCATCGATGTGAATGGCGTGGGGTATCAGATCAAAATATCGCTGGGCACTTATTCTTCGCTGCCAACTGGTGAACGCTGTAAACTGCACACGTACCTGCACATCAAGGAAGATGCGCATACGCTTTATGGCTTTACTACTGCAGCAGAGAAAGAAGTGTTCCTGCTTTTAATATCTATCTCAGGAGTGGGCCCCAATACGGGGCTCATGATCCTGTCTTCTCTCTCAGTGGATGAAGTGCAGCAAGCAATTATCAGAGAAGATGTAAGAACGATTCAGCAAGTAAAAGGCATTGGCGCTAAAACGGCCCAGCGTGTTATACTTGAGCTGAAGGATAAGATGAAGAAGGAAGCGCTGCTGACGGATACATTAGTGCCTGCTGCCTCACACAATACGAACAGAGCCGAAGCGTTATCAGCGTTAGTTACTTTAGGCTTTGCTAAGAACGTGGCTGAGAAAACACTAGACTCTATTATCAAAAGAGAGGGAGGCAATCTGAGTGTGGAAGAGTTGATAAAGTTTGCCTTGAAATCGTCTTAAACAGGTATACCCAATTTGATCTGGAAAAGTAAAAAACACAACCTGCTCCTAGTATCGGTTGCAGCTATTTCTATGCTGACTTGGTGGTCGCAGGCGGAAGTACTGCGCTCACCCGGAAGGATTAAGTATACCATTCTCCAAAACCTGCTATCCCGTCAGGATACAGTTAAAAAAGATACTGCTTATATTCCAAGCAGGAGGCCAACTTTTGTGCCTAGCGATAGGCGCGGCAACCCTTTTAGCACACGCTCCACCTCCTCTCCTCTTCTACTTGGCCAACCAAGCAATCTAAAGTTAAACGTAGAGCTAGACGATAGCCTGCAACTTTATAATATTACGGAGACATTAGGAGACGTAAATTATCGTCCACCATCCTCCATGACGCTGCAGCAATATTCTGAGTGGCAGCAACGTGAATCTATCCGCAGTTACTGGCGAACCAAATCTGCCGGCCTGGATGGTGAAAGCGTGGTGAGCAGCAACAGGCTTATACCTAAAATATATATCAGCCCTGCCTTCGACCGCATTTTTGGTGGCAACTATGTAGATATACAGCCAAATGGTAACGTTTCGCTTAAATTTGGCGCACGCTTTAACCGGAACCAGAACCCAACTATACCCCTACGCCAGCAGCGCACCGGCGACTTCGATTTCGATCAGAACATCTCCCTAAACCTGGTGGGTAAGGTAGGTGAGAAAATGCGCATCAACTTTAACTGGGATAACAACGCCAACTTCGACTTCGAAAATAACATGAAGTTGGATTATACGGGCTACGAAGAAGAGATAATTCGCAAAGTGGAGGCCGGTAACGTAAGCTTGCCACTAAATAACTCGCTTATTACAGGTGCCCAAAACCTGTTTGGTATAAAAACGCAACTGCAGTTTGGCCGCCTGGGTGTTACTACTATTGCATCTAATGTGCGTGGGCGTAACGATGAAGTGATTATCCAGAACGGGGCACAGAACAAACCTTTCCAGATCAGGATAGATGAGTATGACAAAGACAGGCATTTCTTCCTATCCCAGTTTTTCAGGAACCGCTATGACCAGGCGCTCGCTAAGCTGCCGCTGGTAAGCTCGGGCATTGTGATCCGTCGCCTGGAGCTGTACGTTACCAATAACAACCGCTCCACCGAAAACCTGCGCAACATGGTGGCCCACATGGACATCGGTGAGGCCGACCCGTTTAGAAACAGGTTTGAGACGCGGCCACCAACGGCACCAGCAGATAATGATAACAACTCGCTTTATAGCTTATTAAATAACACGCAGGCCCGCAACAACAGCACCGTAGATGATTACCTGCGCAGCCAGGGCTTACAGAAAACAATCGATTTTGAGCACGTACGTGCCCGCAAGCTCGACCCAAGAGAGTATAAATTCAATCCTCAACTCGGATATATCTCGCTTAACTCTGCACTACTCCCAGATCAGGTGCTGGGTGTGTCTTTTGAGTATACTTACAACGGCCAAACATACCAGGTAGGTGAGTTGATAGAAGATTACCAGAACCTGGACGACCAGAAAGTTGTCCATATGAAATTGCTGCGTGCCACGAACCCGGCATTAGAGTACCCAACCTGGGACCTGATGATGAAGAACGTGTATAGCCTGGATGCCACGCAGGTAAACCGCCAGAACTTCCAGATGCAGATCATCTACAAAGATGATGAAACGGGGGTGGATATTACAAGTATAAAAGAGCCAAGCCCTATCCAGAATATTCCGCTGGTGGAGGTGTTAAACCTGGATAACGTAAACACAAACAACGATAAGCCAAGTGACGGTAACTTCGACTTTTTACCAGGCATTACCATTGATACTGAATCCGGTCGTATTTTCTTTCCGCAGGTAGAGCCTTTTGGTAGCTACCTTGCTCAAAAACTAGCCGGCAGACCAGAGTTGATCGAACGCTACGTATTCCAGGAACTGTATGAGCAAACTCAGACAGACGCACAGCAGAATAACGTAAAAGCTAAATTCTTCCTGAAAGGCCGTTTGCAGGCCACATCCGCCGATGAGATCACCTTGCCAGGCTTTAGGATTGCAGAGGGTTCTGTGGCAGTATACTCGGGTGGTACGCGCCTCGTAGAAGGCACAGACTACCAGGTGTTCTACGACCTTGGCCGCATCAAAATACTTAACCCAAGCTACATTAGCTCGGCCAGCGATTTAAGGGTAACTTATGAAAAAGCTGAACTGCTGAACATACAGCCTCGCTCGCTATTAGGTGCCAGATTTGATTATAGGCTGAATGACGACGTAAATATTGGTGCTACCGTTTTACACTTAGCCGAGCAGCCATACATTAACCGCGTAAGTATAGGCGATGAGCCATCTAACAACACGATTTACGGCTTTGATTTAAACGTGCAAAAAGAATCGCGCTTCCTGACGAAGATGACGGATGCAATACCGCTGATACAAACCAAGGTACCTTCTTTGATATCGTTCAGCGGTGAGTTTGCCCAGTTAGTGCCCGCCAAAACAAAGTCTGCTGTAAATGAGGATGGCGCTTCTTACATTGATGACTTTGAAGGTGCCGAAACACCTTACAGCTTGGGTGGCTTCAACAACACGAGCTGGCGATTAGCTGCCACACCTGCTCCTCTGGTACCAGGTGTTGGCCTTGCCAACGCCTACAACAGAGCTAAATTAGCCTGGTATACTATAGACCAGATTTTTTACCGCGATGCAGATAATTTAAGGCCTGATAACATCACAAAAGAAGAGCTTGCCAACCACTATGTGCGGGGCGTTAGAAGAAATGAGGTGTTCCCGGGCCGCGACCCTGAAGTAGCCAACACCTTTGAGTATACTTTTGATTTAGCCTATTACCCAAGAGAGCGCGGGCAGTATAACTATAACCCTCGCCTTACACCACAAGGCCTTTTAGCAGACGACCCACGTAATAACTGGGGTGGTATCAGCCGTGATATTTCGTTTGATACAGACTTTGATAATGCCAACATCGAGTACATTGAGTTCTGGATGATGGACCCTTTCATCTCTGGGCCAAACGGAAGAAAAGATGCACAAGGCAATCCGATTACAAGCACAGAAGGCGGACAGTTGGTATTTAACTTAGGTAGTGTATCAGAAGATGTGCTACAGGATAACCTATACTCTTTTGAGAACGGCTTACCAACAGCAGCGGATAATCTGCAAAGTATACAGGAAACGCTCTGGGGACGCGTGACTACGCAGCAGTTCCTGACGGATGCCTTTACAGGTGTTTCAGGTGGTCGCCAGTTTCAGGATATTGGTCTGGATGGTTTGAATGATGCGAGCGAACGTACCTACTTCCAGAACACATTCCTGAACCAGATACCGGGCACACCACCGCAGATTGTACTTGATGACCCATCAGGAGATAATTTCCTGCACCACCTGGATGCAAGCTATGATGCGCAGAACGCTGGTATACTTGCCCGTTACAAAAACTTTAACGGCATGGAGAATAACTCCCCGGAAAACAGCCGTTTCTCTAACTACGCTTTCCCTGACAAAGAAGACCTGAACCGCGACAACGTGATAAACGATGTGGAGCAGTACTACGAGTATAAAATAGACCTACAGCCAGGCCAGTTAAATGTTGGGCAGAATTACATTGTTGATGCTATCCAGAACAACGAAGTTACCTGGTACCAGTTCAGAGTGCCTATCCGCCAGCCAACCGGAACCGTAGGGGGTATAAGCGGCTTCAAATCGATCAGGTTTATGCGCATGTACCTTACGCAGTTTGCTGACCCGGTAGTAATGCGTTTTGTGCAGTTCCAGTTTGTGGCAAACCAATGGCGCCAGTACCTGCAGCCGATCACCGATGGTAATCCTTGCTTAACCTGTACTGATGATGCCAGATCGTTTACGATCTCAACTGTAAACATCGAAGAAAACGGGCAGTCTACAGAAGGAAGCATTCCGTATGTAGTGCCTCCGGGAATTGAGCGCCTCCGCGATTACGCTTCTACCAACGATCGTCGCCAGAACGAGCAGTCGCTGCAGCTTTGCGTGGATGAGTTGAAAGACTCTTTCTCTAAGGCTGTTTACAAAAACATCTCCCTGGACATGCTTATATACAAGCGCCTGAAGCTGTTTATACATGCTCAAAGCCAGGACGCAGGCATACAGAACGGTGATGTACAGGCATTTATCCGAATAGGTACTGACTTTACGCAGAATTACTATGAGTATGTAGTTCCGCTGGAGATTACACCCCAAGGCAGCTTAACGGCAGATGCCATCTGGCCTCAAGGCAACCAAATTGATATTGCTCTGGAAGAATTCGTGAATGCCAAAGTACTTCGCAACAGGCAGCCGGGCTTCGATCGTTTCAGGCCGTTTGACGTGAACATAGACGGTAAAACCATACGCGTGGTAGGTAACCCGGATTTTAGTGAAGTGCAGAGCATCATGATCGGTATGCGTAACCCAACAGACAATGGGCAGCCGCACTCTGTGTGTATGTGGGTGGATGAGCTTCGTGTAACAGATTTCAGAAACCAAACAGGCTGGGCAGCCAACGGACGTTTAAATACCAAACTCGCAGACTTCGCCAACATTACCGCCACAGGTGCTTATACTACGGTTGGTTTTGGTGGCCTGCAGCAGAAAATATCGCAGCGCGCACGTGAAAACACAGCGTTGTTTGATGTAAGCGCCAACATTGTGGCAGATAAGTTCTTGCCAGAGAAACTGGGCATCAGAGTACCGCTGTCGGTACAGTATGGTACACTAAACAGCGAACCTCAGTTTGACCCATTAGATAAAGACGTACCGCTGGAACAATCGCTTACCAGGTTTGATACAGAAGAAGCTAAAAAGGAGTATAAAAAGGAAGTAACCACCCGCGAGACCAGGAAAAGTATAAGCCTGCTTAATGTGCGCAAAGAGCGAACCGACCCAGAGGACAAGGTGCGCCCTTACGACATCGAGAACTTCTCCTTCTCCTACTCTTATGCGGAGCGCCTGTTTACGAATATCGAAACTGACAGAGATTTTACGAAGACGTATAATGGTGCTGTGGCTTATACTTACAATACCACACCAAAAAACATTGAGCCATTTGCCAAATCAGAAAGTCTGAAGTCGCCGTACCTGCGCCTGATAAAGGACCTGAACTTTACGCCGTTGCCAAGCAGCTTTAATTTCAGGGCAGACCTGGACCGCCGCTACAACGAAACGTTCCTGCAGCGCCGCGATTCAGAAACAGGTCTGATCACGACGAGAGGCATCGACCCGACTTTCCAGAAGTACTTTTACTTTAACCGCATCTACGACCTGAAGTGGGACATTACCAAAAGCCTGGCCCTAGACTATACTGCAACAAACAGAGCTATTATAGATGAGCCTGACAACAGAATAAACAAGGAAATCGACTCACTAGCTTACAAGAATAAAGTTATCTGGGATAACCTGAAAAACTTTGGCCGTAATACCAATTTCAACCAAATGGTGGCAGTTAACTATAAATTGCCTTTGGAGAAATTCCCGCTGGTTGATTGGATCGGAGCTGATACCCGTTATGCCGTAAACTACATCTGGACGGCTGGCTCTACTGCCCTGAACCAGGATACTACTTTCAGGTTAGGTAACACCGTAGAAAACAACACCGAGTTTACAGTAAACGGTAAGTTTGACCTGGTGAAGCTCTACAATAAAGTGAAGTTCTTGAAAGCTGTAAATACACCTGCTCCGGCAGCACGGCCTGCTGCACCAGCGCCAGGCGACACAACGGCTAGCAAGCCTGCAGCAGAAATGAAGTTTGCGAAGGGGCTGGCCAGAGTATTGATGATGACACGCTCGATCAACTTCACATACTTGCAAAACCGTGGCACTATGCTGCCGGGCTATTTGCCAAGTACGCAATTTTTCGGGTTTGATGATCAGTTTGAGGCACCGGGCCTGCCGTTTATACTTGGCAAGCAGTACGACCTGGATGATTTATACTTCAGGGCGAAAGAAAACGGATGGTATACCGACAGCAGCCAGTATCTGAACACGCCGCTTAGTGGTATACTTACTCAGGATTTCAGGGCACAGGCAAACCTGGAGCCGTTTAAGAGCTTTAACGTGCAGTTGGATGTGCGCCGCAATAAATCAACTATCGAGGAAATCTTCTACCGCAAAGAATTTGATGATTTTGGAGAAGTAGGAACCGTAGATCAGCGCCAGAATCCATTTAACACAGGTGCCTTCTCTACTTCGTTTATGGCGATCGGTACCCTGTTTGAGAACACAAGCGCCGGCACTTCTAATTCATTTGAAAACTTTATCCGCAACCGTTACGATGTGCGGGAAAAGCTATCTGCCGCCAACGCCGCAGCCGGTGACTCAGGTTATACTTTAAACTCTCAGGATGTATTGATAAAGTCGTTCCTGTACGCTTACCAGGGCCGCGATATAAATGGCTATAAAGCCGAGCCGGATGATAACCCGTTCAAGCGTTTGCCTATTCCTAACTGGCGTTTAGATTACAATGGTTTGTCGCAGCTGCCGTTCTTCCAGCAATGGTTTAGCCAGGTAAATATTACGCACGCTTACAACTCAAGCTACAACGTTACCAGCTTCACCACATCGTTGCTTTACGACCAGGAGCCGGATGGCTTCGCAAGCGCTAAGAACAACTTTGGGCAGCTCGTGCCATACTACATCGTAAACCAGCTGACGGTATCGGAAAGGTTAGCGCCGTTGCTGGGGGTAAACTTCAGGACAAAAACCAACCTGACTGGCCGTATAGAGTATAAGATTGAGCGGAACCTATCGCTGAACCTGACCAACGCGCAGGTAACCGAAACGAATGTAAAAGACTACGTAATCGGGTTAGGGTACGCGACAAGTAATTTCAGGATACCATTCAGGATTGGCGGGCAGCGCCGTGTGCTGGAAAATGAACTGACCATGCGCCTGGATTTTTCGGTGCGTGATAACCAGACAGTACAACGGGCCATTGCCACAGACGACGCAGGCTTTGAAGTAAGCCAGAACCAGATTACGAACGGAACACGCCAACTGCAGTTGCGCCCAACAATAGATTATGTACTGAGCCAGCGCCTGAACATACAGTTTTATGTGCTGCGTACGGTGTCAGATCCTAAAATATCTACATCGTTCCGAAACAGCGTAACCGAGGGTGGCGTTCAACTACGAGTTAGTTTACAATAAAATTTTAGCATTGCGAAAAAGGCCGTATTTTTGGGCTGTAATCTTAAACAGATAAATCAAATGAACTTACCAGAGAACCTAAAGTATACCAAAGACCACGAGTGGGTACGCATTGAAGGCGATGTAGCATATGTTGGCATCACAGATTTCGCACAAAGCGAACTTGGCGATATCGTTTATGTAGACATCGATACTGTGGACAAAGACATTAACCGAGAAGACGTTTTTGGTACAGTAGAGGCCGTTAAAACCGTTTCTGACTTATTTAGCCCACTAAGCGGTACAGTACTGGAGTTTAACGAAAAACTAGAAGGCAGCCCTGAGTTAGTTAACTCTGACCCTTACGGCGATGGTTGGATCATTAAAATGTCAATCGGTGATGCAGGCCAGACAGCAGACTTGCTTTCTGCGGATGCTTACCGCGAGCTGATCGGTCAGTAATTTTCGGTTTTACAGATTAAGCCGGTTTGATACTACGCTATAATCTATTTACCATATTGTGGGCAGTAATGATCCTTTTAACGACATTACTGCCCTCTTCTTCTATGCCCTCGCTCTCCATTTGGGAGCTTTTTTCTTTTGATTCTTTCGCACACGCTTTTCTGTTTGGTGTGCTTACCTTCCTGATGATCGTCGGGCTTACAAAACAATTCACC
This sequence comes from uncultured Pontibacter sp., assembly GCF_947492645.1. Taxonomy (GTDB): domain Bacteria; phylum Bacteroidota; class Bacteroidia; order Cytophagales; family Hymenobacteraceae; genus Pontibacter. The sequence continues at coordinate 384,273 of NZ_CANLMZ010000003.1, forward strand.
TACATTAAGCTTCGCCATTACGCCATCAGAACCAGCCTGTTCATCAGCTTTGCATTTGGTGTTTTTGTGGAGCTGATGCAGCATTTCTTTATCCAGGGCCGGCAAGGCGATTTAATGGATGTGCTTGCCAACACCCTTGGCTGCCTGCTAGGCATCGTGCTGTTTAAGTGGGTGTACATCTGGTAGAAATCACTATACTTTACTTCTTTTAGTTTCGGATGCTTATCTTTAACAGATGAAGCAATTTTATACTTGCCTGCTGTTTATACTTGCTCTTACAGGCGCCGCCGCTGCGCAAGACATGCCTCGGGTACGCCAAACAATTGATACCCTGGCCAGCCCATACTTTCACGGGCGCGGCTATATTTTAGACGGAGACGCCAAAGCGGCCAACTACATCCGCGACAGGTTTAAGCAAACCGGGCTGCAACCACTCGGCAACTCATACTTCCAGCCCTTTTCTTTTCAGGTGAACAGGATAACTGAAACACCACAGCTGCAAGTAAATAGCAATACATTAGAGCCCGGAGCCGACTTTGTGGCACGCGCCTCCTCTCCCTCCGGTGCTGGCAAGGCAACTGTACTTATGTTGGATAGCCTTATACTTACAGATGCCGCCGCGGCACAGAAATTCTTTTCGAAACGGTTTAAGGGCAAGGCTATTGTATACCGCCAGCAGGATGCAAAACTCGTAAACCAACTATCGCAGCCACAGCAGCTTAAATTACAACAAGCCAGGGTGCACATTATACTTCAGCCGAAAGGCCTTCTTACAGCGGTTGCACGGCAGGCAGATGCTGTGCCGGTGCTCGAAGTGCTTGCCGCTGCCTGGCCTGCTGGTGCCAAAAGTATAAAGTATAGTATAAAGAACAGCTTAAACCAGAAGCATGAGGCCCGTAATGTTATAGGTTACATAGAAGGCAGCACCAAGCCCGACTCTTTTTTAGTTTTCACGGCACATTACGACCATTTGGGTGGCCAGGGCAAACGCGTATACTTTCCGGGGGCAAACGATAATGCCAGCGGCACAGCCATGCTGCTGGAGTTAGCCGACTATTACAGCAAACCCGAGAACAAACCACGCTATAGTATAATTTTTATAGCCTTTGCCGCTGAAGAAGCCGGGTTGCTCGGTTCACTCCATTATGTGCAAAACCCACTATCTCCACTTGCAGATATCCGTTTCCTAGTAAACCTCGATTTGCTGGGCACCGGCAGCGAAGGATTGATGGTAGTAAACGGGCAGGTACACGAGCAAGAGTTCGCTCTGCTCAATGCGATCAACAAAGAACATAATTACCTGCCCCAGCTCAAGCGGCGCGGCAAAGCAGCCAACTCAGACCATTATCCTTTTTCAGAACAGGGCGTTCCGGCATTCTTCTTTTATACTTTGGGCGGAACAACAGCTTACCACAATACCCACGACTATGCCAGCCAATTACCTTTAACCAAATTTGCAGAAGTATATAACTTGATTCTGAATTTTGCGGCACACTTACAGTAATTTTAAAAGCTGATCTTACCCGAAGCTGCAAGTATAAATCTCCGTAACATACAATCGCTGCTTCTAACACCATTCTATCATTCCCAAGATGCTTTAACAACATTAAAAGCCTAAAATATAACTGTTAAGGTGGCCCGGAGGTATTGTGTTATTGCGTCCATTTTTTTAGCTTTAGTGTTATTATGCGTTTCTCAGCCAGAGAAAATCTTTGTTTATCACTATTCAAGTATGCTAAACTTTTACAGGTGTTACAAGAACTGTTTGCTGCTCTTGCCTTTTATGGCCTTGCCTTTTGCGCTGCATGCTCAAACCAAAGAAGATGCTGCGCTGCAAAGGCAGGCAAAGGTTAAACTGGCACCTGTATTGCATCAGGCGCTGGATCAGAATAAGGCCGGCAACTACAGAGTAGCAATAAAAGACAAAGCAGCCTTTAAAGCGTGGCTAAAGGAGCAGCACCTAGAGCTTAAAATACAAGACCAAAGCGGTACATCTAATGTCGTTTTGCTTACTGCCGTAAACCCAGACCAGCTTAAGAAGTTGCTCAGCTCCCCTTACGTTACGTTTATAGACAGGCCCAACAGAACACCCAAAGTTGAAGCAGAACTGAAAGACGTAAATTTCGCTGCAAATAATATTCCGGTAGTGCAGGCCCGCTTCCCCGATCTGAACGGTGACGGAATGGTGGCATCTGTAAAAGAAGGGGCTTTTAACCCTGATGACATCGACCTGAAGGCACGTGTACTTGCCCCCGAAAACTTTGGAGAGGCCTTTACCCCACATGCCACCACCATGGCTACCATTATCGCCGGCGCCGGCAACTCAGGGCCACGAGGCAAAGGCATAGCCCCCAAAGCCATACTTGCCACATCAGACTTCAAAGAGCTCTTTCCTGATAACAGCAATACCTTTGTTGCCAACGGCATTAGTGTGCAGAACCACTCTTACGGTGTGGGCGTGGAGAACTATTACGGACTTGAATCTGCCGCCTACGACGCACAAACGTTTCAGAACAAAACGCTGCTGCATGTTTTCTCGTCGGGGAATAGTGGCAACCAAGTTGAAACAACAGGTACTTATGCCAACCTGCCGGGCTTTGCTAATCTAACCGGTCAGTTTAAAAATTCTAAAAATGTACTTACCGTTGGCGCAATTGAGCCGGATAACAAAATAGGCTTGTTAAGCTCGAAAGGCCCTGCTTATGATGGCAGAGTAAAACCTGAAGTGGTAGCTTATGGCATTGGGGGCACCTCTGAGGCAGCCGCTGTTGTAACTGGAGTGGCTGTGCTGGTGCAACAGGCTTATAAAAATAAATTTGATGGCACCCTGCCTTCTGCTGCCCTTGTAAAAGCGGCCTTAATTAACAGCGCCGATGATGTTGGGCGCAAAGCGGTAGATTTTGAGTCAGGTTTTGGGAATACAGATGCCTTGGGCGCGATAAAAAGTATCCAAGATGCCCGCTTTATTGAGGATGCAGTAGCACAAAACGAGCAAAAGGCATTTTCGATAACTGTACCGGAAGGTGCCAAGGCCTTAAAGGTAACAATTGTCTGGCACGATACCGAAGCGCAACCCAATGCAGCTAAAGCCTTAATCAACGACCTGGACCTGGAAGTTAAGCAAAGCAACTCAAACACAAGCTGGCTCCCCTGGGTTCTTAGCACCTATCCGCATGCTGATTCGCTGGCCAAACCAGCAAAACGAGGCATAGACCGACTGAACAACATAGAACAGGTTACCATAGACCTGCCTGCTGCCGGAACATATGGGCTTCTCGTAACTGGCTACCAGGTGCAGGACGAGGACCAGGCGTTTAGCCTGGTCTATGAGTATGAGCACGAACTGGAGTGGTTATATCCTGCGCTGGGGCTAAGCTTAAAAGCCGGTGAGGTAAACAGACTACGCTGGCAAGGAAGTATACTACCTGAACCTGCGCAACTAGAGTATAAATTTTCTCAAGACAAAAGCTGGACACCTATCCAAGAGGTAAGTGCAACCGATTTATACTTTGACTGGGAGGCTCCTGATACCGTGGCCTTGGCACAGCTCAGGCTTACAACGGAAACACAAAGCATAGAGTCAGCACCTTTTATACTTACGAAACAACTTAAGCTGCAAGTTGGCTTCGACTGTACCGACAAAGCGATGGTATACTGGCCTGCTATAAGCGGTGTGACAGCGTATCAATTACTTTACATTGACAAAGCCTACCAGGCACCGCTACTGGTTACACCTGATACACTAAGTATACTTGATAAAAAAACGCTGCAAAGTTTAGGCGATTTTATTTTGGTAGCACCTGTTGTAGAAGGTATGCTAGCCGAAACAAGCGATGCCGTAGCTTTTGAGCAGCAAGGTACAGGTTGTTACGTTAAAAGCTTTTTACCGGAGCAGTTTGTAATGGACACCATGCGCTTTAACCTGGAGTTGAGTACCCTTTACCAAGTAGTGTCGGTTACGCTGGAACGCCAGGTAAAGGGCATTTACGAGCCTGCAAAAACAATAAGCCCTGTTACAAGCACCACAGTTCAGCTTACCGATTTAAACCCTGACCAAGGCAACAACCGCTACAGAATTAAAATAGAAACTCAAACCGGCACTTTTTATTACAGCGATGAAGAGGAGGCAATTCATGTAACGGAGAGCATTGTGCAAGTGTATCCTAATCCAATAACTGCAGGCGCTGCTCTATCCATTGCCACAGTAGATGATGCAGCTGTGGTGCAGCTTTACGACCAGCTTGGCCGGTTAGTAAGAGAAACTGAAGAAAACGGCGTAATCAAAACCCTGAACACTACCGGCCTTACGAAAGGCTTGTACATACTGCGGCTAAAAACCGCCGATGGCAAGTATACTGCTACCAGGGTGCTTGTACTGTAATCTATACTTTAGGAGTTTATACTTCGGGCTAAAACTAAAACAAGAAGTATTGCAGCAATTTGGCGAAGTAGCAGGTTAGTTTATACTTTAACAGCCTATTATCCGGGAACAAAGCTATACTTAGGTATACTGGCTGTATTTTACACAAGTATAAAAAGCCCTGAAAACAGAAAGGCTCCTGCAAATAAGTGCAGGAGCCTTTCTGTTTTATTTATCTACCTATTAGTACAGGTAATCTAAAGCAATTTTATCATTTGAGTTAAACGGACGATTCTGGCCAGAACCGATACAAGCCAGCATCCAGGAATTTGGATCTGCAGCAGCAGGCGTGCCCGGAACCTGAATTGCGCCAACAGAGCTGGCACCTTCATTTGTATAACCGCCACCGCAGCTATAGCTTCTGTCCATGTAATCGGTGTGGCGGAAACCGATGCAATGACCGATTTCGTGGGCAAGAATTGTGGCGAACCAGTTTGTGTTAGGAGATTTACCAATGTATCTCTCAGCAACCAGAACTTTATTATACGGGTTGCCATTCGTTGGGAAGCCAGCAGATGCCAGGTATTGAGCAGATCTAGGTGCGGCAGAAATGGCGATGTTACCACCAGAAGACACACGCTGCATGGTGATAGAAAGCCCCTCTGCATTATAACGCGCAATTGCTTCGTCTAATGCCGGGCCGTAGCTGGCAGGCAACTTAGGATCCATTGAGATAGTGATTACCCTTGAGCCAGAAACAGCCACCAGGTTTGTGGTGCGGTACTGCTCGGCTTCACCTACACGTAACGCCTTGGTATTGTGCGCAGCTGTCAGGTCGTTGTTTGATAAGAAAATGTCGCCTTCAACTACAAAACCGCCATCTACCTTTAGCACGTTTTGGTTGCTAAAGCCAAGCGCTTTAATCTGAGTCAACACTTCCTGAGAAGCTTCTTCTTTGTTTGTAATTTCCTCTTCCTGCTGGCAAGAAGTGAATCCAAGTGCAGCTACTACAGCTGAGAATAATAACAGGCGTTTTGCAAACATGTTTGTAAGTATTTTAAGTTAGACATACTGGTATTACAGGAGCAGGATGATCATCAAAGCGTTTTATGAGAATGTTTTAGCAGCAAGCCCCTACACCCCATGTTAGCTCTAATCAAAGTTTAAGTATACTCCTCTTATTGGCACAAAAGGAGCCCCAAGTACATGGGGCTCCTGAATTTATACTTTAACTGACCTACTAGTACAGGTAGTTAAGCGCAGTTCTGTCGTTTGAGTTGAACGGACGGTTGCCACCTGTTCCGATACAAGCCAGCATCCAGGAGTTTGGATCTGCAGCTGTAGGTGTACCTGGGATGTGAACAGCGCCAACTGTGCTGGCACCTTCGTTGTAATAAGAACCGCCGCAGCTATACGCTCTGTTCATGTAGTCGGTGTGGCGGAAACCGATGCAATGGCCGATTTCGTGGGCAAGGATAGTGGCAAGATAGCTTGTACCAGGGTTAGAACCCATATAGTCAGAGTTTACCTGCACTCTGTTGTATGGGTTGCCACCTGATGGGAAACCAGCAGAAGCAAGGTAAGAAGATCCTGATGGAGCCTTCGTTAACAGGATGTTGTATCCAGAAGAAACACGCTGAAACTTAATTCTAAGGTTTTCTGCGTTATAGCGACGGATAGCCTCATCTAAGCCAGCAACATAAGTTGATGGTAAGCTAGTAGAGATGGCCACTTTAATAGTACGAGTAGTGCTACCAACGCTAACAAGGTTATTTGTGCGGTATTGCTCGGCTTCGCCTACACGCAATGCTTTCTGGTCGTAAGCACTCGTAAGGTCTTTATCGCCTAAGAAGATATCTCCTTCCACAATGTAACCGCCATCAACCTTCTGCACATTCTGGTTGTTAAAGCCCATGGCAGCAATCTGGCTCAACGTCGACTCAGACACTTCAGACTTGTTTGTGATTTCCTCTTCCTGCTGGCAAGAAGTAAAACCGATTGTAACTGCCAGGGCAGCTACCGCTAGTAAACGGTGTAATTTCATAAACATTAAAAATTAAAAGTTAGACATATAGTTAAATAAACAGAAATACAAGTGCATCATAGCGCCAGGCAACCCCTCAAAAGCCATCAGAACACAGCTATTGCGAGCATAAGCGGACAGATTAAGTCTGTTAAGGGTGGAAGGAGGGCTGAACCAGAACTTAAGTTGCCTAAAAGCAACTATGGGCAAGTGTCCAGTATTTCAAAAGTATAAGATAACATCCTTTAAAAACAGGAATAATTGCAATTGAAGGTAACATAGCCTAAACGGGCAGGAGACTAATATGGCATCAAAATTTAAAAGAAATCCTATCAAAAATGTACCTCTTTTCGTGCAAAAAGTAACAAATGCTTTTTACCTATATTTAACTGATTTTATACTTGTGCTGAGCGGTTTATAAACAAAAAAAGTCCGCCTTACAGCAACAGTTGCAGTAAGGCGGACTTAAATATCCGTTGGTGAGGGTTAAAGAATATTATTGATCTGTTCTTTTATCTTTTCGAGTTCTTCTTTCATTTCTACAACATGGTGCTGTATGGTGGCATCGTTTGCCTTAGAACCGATAGTGTTTATCTCGCGGCCGATTTCCTGAGATATGAAGCCGAGCTTTTTACCGGTTGGCTCCGGCAGGTAAACTGTCTCGGTAAAGTAGTGCAGGTGGTTTATAAGCCTTACCTTCTCTTCGGCAATATCCAGTTTCTCCATAAAGTACACCATCTCCTGCTCAAAGCGGTTCTTGTCAAAGTATTCTGAATTGGATATCTCTGCCAGGTGCCCCCTTACCCGGTTACGGATGTTCTCCATGCGCACAGGGTCGTGCTTCTCGATCTCGGCCAACAGTATCCGTATTCTGTCTATGTAAGACATGATCTCGGTTGTTAAGGCCTTGCCCTCATCAGCACGAAAGACATTTAGGTTTTTGATTGCCTCCTCTAGCAGCGGCTGCACTACCTCCCAATCCGCATCGCCGGATTCCTCGTCCTGCTCCTGCTGCAACACTTCAGGCATGTGCAGCGCCAACCGGAACAGGTCCTGCTTTGATGCACCTACGGCATCAGCAGCCTGGCTTAACTCGTTATAGTATACTTGCAGCAAATCGCGGTTAATGTTGTTCTTGGCCTTCTGCGATTTGTTCTTGGTATAATCAACAGAAACAGACACCTTACCTCTTACAAGAGCTTTGGTAAGCATATTTCGTATTTCGTACTCTCTCTCGTTCAGGTACCGCGGCGTGCGCACACTCAGGTCCATTCCCTTAGAGTTCAAAGATCTGATTTCGACTGAAATCGTGTATTGATCAGAATCAAGTCGGGCACTCCCGAAGCCTGTCATGGACTGCAACATAATCTTATTCTAAAAATGATACTTTGGCAAATTAAGTATAATTATTCACTTTTGCGTTGCAGGCAGCACCAAAGCTATCAAAAGCCCGTTCTAAGTGTGTGCGTGCCAATATATTTTAATTACCTTTGTACATGAAATTTGGTGTAGTAGTTTTCCCGGGGTCCAACTGCGACCAAGACCTTGTAGATGCTGTGCAACACGGCATTGGGCAGGAAGTTGTAAAACTGTGGCACAAAGACCACGACTTACAAGGCTGTGACTTTATACTTTTGCCAGGCGGCTTCTCTTACGGAGACTACCTTCGCTCTGGTGCCATAGCGCGCTTCTCTCCTATTATGCAGGAGGTGGTGCAGCATGCCAACCGCGGTGGCTATGTAATGGGTATATGCAACGGCTTCCAGATTTTAACAGAAGCTGGTTTACTGCCTGGCGCCCTGCTGCGCAACGTAAACCAGAAGTTTATCTGCGATAACGTATACATTAAGCCTGTTACAAACAACCTGCTGCCAACCAGCCAGCTTAGCCTAGACAAAGCTTACAAAATACCAGTAGCCCACGGCGAAGGCCGCTACCACGCCGACAAAGAAACCCTGCGCAAGCTGGAAGACAATGACCAGATCATGTTTAAGTACAGCAGCAACGTAGCCGATACACACGATATGTATAACATAAACGGCAGTTTGCTTAATATTGCCGGTATCAGCAACGAGAAGAAAAATGTGTTTGGCATGATGCCGCACCCGGAGCGCGCCGTAGATCCTGAGCTAGGCAACACCGATGGCCTGGCCATTTTTGAATCGATTATGCAGGCTGTAAACGCCTAATTAAGTATAAAATATTCTTTAAGAGCCCACTTGCACCATACTGCAGGTGGGCTTTTGCATTACTACAAGGTATACTTTGCAGCAGCCAATGCGTAAGTGCAGTAGCAGTTTCCTTTAAATTTTATACTTTTGCACCCACAATGAGAAAAGCTACACCATTCATATCCCTCACTCCACCGTGAGTTCTCTGTAAGCTAACTTCTTTTTTCTCCAGGCACCGTAGCAAAAGGTTCTGGAGACTGTTTCTGTATGCTCATACTTTATTTGCATGGTTATACTTTGTACAAGCTGTACGTGCGCTAATAAGGCAGCCTATGTCCTGTTTTAATTTTTTTCTATAGATGAAGCCTTTAGTACGTTTGTTCGACTTCAGTAAAAAAGTCGATTATAAAATTGAAGTTCTGGCTGGCCTTACTGTTGCCATGACCATGATCCCGGAATCTCTTTCCTTTGCCATTATCGCGGGCTTCCCGCCCTTAGTTGGGTTGTATGCCGCTTTTATAATGGGTTTGGTTACAGCCATACTTGGTGGCAGGCCCGGTATGATATCCGGTGGGGCCGGCGCAACCGCAGTTGTACTTATTGCCCTTATGCAGTCGCATGGCCTTGAGTATGTTTTTGCGGCAGTTGCCCTAGCCGGTGTTTTACAGATACTTGTCGGTTTGTTTAAGCTAGGCAAGTTTATTCGCTTAGTGCCTCAGCCGGTTATGTATGGTTTCGTAAACGGTTTGGCAATCATCATATTCATGTCTCAGATAGAGCAGTTTAAAACGGTGGTAAACGGTGAATCAACGTGGCTGCTGGGAAGTGAGTTGTACATTATGGCTGCATTGGTTGCTTTAACAATTGCTATTATTGTGTTGCTGCCCCGCATTACAAAGGCCGTACCGCCGTCTTTGGTGGCTATTATTGTTGTATTTGCTGTTGTGTTTGGCTTTGGCATAGACACTAAAATGGTAAAAGATATTGCAGCTGTAAGTGGTGGCTTCCCTCCTTTTCATGTGCCCGAGGTGCCGCTAACACTTGAGATGCTGCAGGTAATATTTCCTTATGCGCTAATTATGGCCGGAGTAGGCCTTACAGAAAGTTTGCTTACCCTGAACCTGGTTGATGAAATTACCGGCACCCGTGGCAACGGCAACAGAGAAAGCTTGGCACAAGGCAGCGCAAACCTTCTTAACGGCTTCTTCTTCGGGATGGGCGGCTGCGCCATGATAGCGCAAACGCTGGTGAACCTGTCGGCTGGTGCAAGGGCCCGCTTAGCCGGTATTGTTGCTGCCATCACTATTCTGATAATCATACTTGTGGGGGCTCCGGTTATCGAGCGTGTTCCGATGGCTGCATTGGTAGGCGTTATGATCATGGTTGCCATCGGCACTTTTGAATGGATCAGTTTCCGGATCATCAATAAAATGCCTAAGCATGATGTGTTTGTGGGCATTCTGGTGGCTGCCATAACGGTTTGGTTGCATAACCTTGCCCTTGCCGTGCTTATCGGTGTTATTATAGCGGCCCTTGTATTTGCCTGGGAAAGCGCCAAGCGCATCAGAGCCAGAAAGTATACAGATGCCAGCGGTGTAAAACACTATGAAATGTACGGCCCTTTGTTTTTTGGGTCTGCGGCCGCATTTACTGAAAAGTTCGACGTTTTAAACGATCCGGATGAGGTGATCATCGATTTCAAGGAAAGCAGGGTAGCCGACATGTCTGGTATTGATGCCTTGAATAAACTAACCGAGCGTTACAACAAAGCAGGTAAAAAGCTACACTTAAAGCACCTGAGTCCAGACTGTTTGCTGCTGCTCAAAAACGCCGAGAACGTGATTGATGTAAATATCCTTGAAGATCCTAACTACGCCGTCGTTACCGATAAACTGGCTTAATGCAAGTATAAACGGAGTATAAAAAGGAGAGGCCATACTTTGTAAAGTATGGCCTCTCCTTTTTATACTTGCTTAAATGTAAAGTTACGGCACCAGTTTATTCGCTGCATCAATCATGGCCAGCACCTCGCCAGGATGCTTGCCTATACGTTCGGCACGTTCTTTTCCTAAGCGCACCATTACAATGTTTTTCTCAGGTATAACAATAATGTATTGCCCAAGTATACCACGGGCGTAAAAGATGTTCTGCCCTTTATAATCAGGTATAAGCCACCATTGGTAGCCGTAAAAATCTACTTTTTGCTTATCGTTGGCATCTACCAGCCCGCTAGCTGTAAGCGATGCTTTAACGTAGGCAGGCGGCACAATGGTGTCGCCGTTCCAGGTGCCGTTGTTCAGGTATAGCCTGCCTATACGCGCAAAGTCGCGGGCATTGGAGTAAAAGCAGCAGTAGGCTTTCTCTATTCCGTCGCGTTGGTCCAGGCTCCACTCTGCATCCTCTTCAGCGCCTAGCGGTTTCCATAGCTTTTCTTCTACCAACTGGCTCAAGCTTTTGCCTGTAGCTGCTTGCAGCACCAACGCCAACACCTGCGTATCGCCGCTTTTGTAACTAAATTTTAAACCCGGTGCCTCCACAGCTTTAAGCCTGCTAATCACCTTCTTTAAGTCAGGGCCATAGTATGCTTCTGTTGTTACAGAAAAAGGGCTGCTATACGATTCATCCCAATCCAGGCCAGAACTCATCCACAGCAAATGCTTTATCCTGATTTTGGCTTTGTTGCCTTCCTTAAACTCCGGAAGAAAATCAGCTACGGGCTGCTCTACACTTCTGATGTGGCCTTCTTTGATCGCTATCCCCATCAGCATACTTACCATACTTTTAGCCATCGAAAACGAGTTACTCAGCGACTCATCTGAATAACCGTCCCAGTACTGCTCGTAAAGTATAGAATCGTTGTGGACAAGCAGAAAGGCAACAGACTGGATATCCAGGTGGAGTTGCACAAGCTCATCGGGCAGGCTCACTTTGTTGTATCGTGAAGCTAAAGGCCACGGCTGTGATTTTCGGGGTGCGTCTATTTTGCGCTGGTCAAATATGTCGCGGTCATCTATATCTGCAAAATTATATACTACAGCCTTGTAGATGTAGTTCTTGTCAGCCATATATATCCAGGCTGCTCCTAAAGCAAGCAGAAGTATAGCGCCTATGCCGAAGCGCTTCGTTTTTCTATTCATGCCAAGATGTTAGAAGTCGTAACCTAAGGTTATATAAAACTTAGGCCCTTTACGTTCATAATCTTCTTCGCCCCAGGCTACGTCAAGCTTTCCGTAAACACCTAGCAGCGTGGTACGCGCACCAAAACCATAGCCAACCAAAAACGGGTTACGGTAGTTAATTACAGTTACCTCGAACGGGTCTGTTTCGGTTGGGCTTACTTTACCCCCGATTACGCGTGTGTTGATGGAGTTATTGCCTGTAAAAGGGTTGGAGCCATTATAAGCAGAGCCGGCATCGCCAAAAGCTGTAAGCTGCAGGTTCCGGAAGAACCCGGATGGAATAGGCCCATTGTACAGGTACTGCACTAAAGGTACGCGCAACTCTACGTTTGCCATCAGGTATTTGGTGCCATTGCGGGTGTTAAAGTTAAAACCCCTGAGTGGTGTGGCATACTCCAGGTAAAACAGGTCGGCAGGAGATTGTATCAGAATATCATTTTGCTCTGTCTCATCATCGTCCTCGGCAAGCAGCCAGTTATCCATACCGCCTATCAAGAAGCGCTTAGGCGAGTTACCGAAGTATGAACCATAGCCTACACGTGCTGCGAGTATTATCTGCCGGTGTATTTTCTGGTAATGGCGCAGGTCAATGTAAAATTTGCTAAAGTTAACCGACGACTCTTCCAGGCCTTTAAGCGAAAGTATACCCGCCTTCATGCGAGTGCCCTCTCTCATGTTTACTCCTGTACTTACCGAGTTATCATACACAAACTCTATGTTTGCCCCACCAAAATTTGTGATGCTATCCGGGGTGGCAAAGCTGTTTACAAAAGTAAAGCGGGTGTTAACAAACTTTGGCTGTGCCCTTAAGCTGGTGCTGTGGCTAAGTGGATAAACCAGTATAGGAGAAAACTCATTTTTAGAGAAGCGAAGCCTGGCGCCGGTTTCCTCTACTTCAGTAAGTATAATATCGCGGCGGAACTGGAATCCCATGTCCACGCGGTTTTTCAGGTTCATGTATTCTGCCCAAACACGGCTCGTTTCCAGGTCGGTTCTGATAAAGGCACTCCCCCTGATGTGGTGGTTCTCGAACAGGTCGCTCATATTAACGCCTGCCACTATACCAAAGCCTAACTGTGGGTCTGAGTAAACGGAGGTAACGATTTCCTGCACACTAAAACGCACATCGTAGTCCAGCGGCCCGGAAATTTGCTGGTTTGCAGTTGCTGCGCTTGGCCGCCTTACAGTAGTATTGTTAGCCCTGGTGCTGTCGGTTTTAACAACTTCCTGGTCCTCCACGTCAAACTGGTAGTTCTCTATGTTTACTTCGCCTTCTGTTCTGGCTGGGGTTTTCTTTCTGTTTTCGCTTTCCAGTAGCTTACGTGTAGCTGCTGCCTGCTGTGGGGCTCTTACCCTGGCCTCAAGTATAATCTGGCGTGATGTTTTTGGCAGCTCCTGCAGCGTCGCGCCTTCGTAGGCTGGCACTAAATATACAAAATCGCGGGAGCGGTCTTTCGCCACAAAAGCCAAGGTGTTGGAATTGCTTACAAAGTCATAGTCTTCGATGCCCTGTATAAAGTTGGTAAAAGGCGTACTGGTGCCGGTGCTAATGTTATAGCGGTACAGGCTTCTGATGCCACTTGCCTCGCCTAAGTATACAATATTGCCATCTTCGGTGGCGCGTGGCCTTAACTCGCTGGCAACCGAACTGGTAAGCTGCCGCAGGTTTACTCCCTGCTCATCAAGCAAAAAGATATCGTAGTTGTTTACAATGCTTGCAAAAGAGGCAGTTTGCGTGGCTCCGGTTGTATCTACCCAACGGTTAGAGCTAAAGGCAATGCCTTGGCCCCCACGTAAAAATGCCGGCTGGATATCGTCGTAGATATCGTTTGTTAGCTGCTTTTGCAAGCGCCCGTTAGCACTCAGCATAAAAATATCCGTCTGTCCGTCTTTTAAGGCACTTACAACTATGCGCTGGCCATCTTCAGAATAGCTCATGTCATATACCTGCGTAAACTGATCCAGGGTGGCGGCGGGTGTTGTCAGGTTCTCGTAGAAGGGCAGTAAAGTATAACGGGAGCGGGCATCTACCTGTCGCAGGGTCATTTTGCCTCTGCGGGCTTCCACGAAACCAAGCTGGTTGTTAGACCTCCATGCCAGTACAGGCAGCTTGTAGTCTATCATCTGGTCCAGGGTTTTGTAGCCGCCGCGCCACACCACGCGGCTCTTCTTGGTGCGCACATCCTGCACGATAATCTTAAAGTTGCCATTGTCTATTTCGGAGTAGGCAAGCAGGGTGCCGGCAGGGTTAAGCGTAGGCGCAGCGTAATGATGCTCGTGCTTGTTCTTCTTAAACAACCTGGCTGTTTCGGGCACAGGCACCAACTGGTTATCAGAGCGGGTGTTTATTTGTACGTAGTAATTGTTCCAGTCCTGCAGAAACCGCTTGTATGGTATGTTCAGGCTGCTGGTGATGCCAATTTCAACATCGCGGGTAATGCGGGTAAGGTTTAGTATGTTCTGGATAGAAGTATAGCCGTAGCGCTCGGCAATGTAATTCCACATCGACTGGCCTGTAAGCTCGGGATCGCGGGTAAAGAAAACCTGTGGGTTCTGCTTCGATTCCTGCAGCATGTCGCGCATAAAGTTGTCCATCCGGATACTCCAGCCCTCTGCTGTGTAAGCCGCCACCCCGCTGATAAACCAATCAGGCAAGCGCAACAGGTAGCTACTCTGCAAAGCCTCTTTTAAACTGCCGCCATACATCATATCGTTCAGCAGCAGCTCGGTAAGCGTAAAACTCAGGTCGCGTTTAAATTCTGTTTGTGTGCCTTCAAAAGCCAGCTCAATCTTGTTTTTCATAAACAAGGTTTCGCCGCCTGTCTGGTACTGGTCCTGGTCTAGGCCAATGTTGCTTTGGCGCAGGTCAGTAGTGGAGTTGTAAAGTATAAGTGTGATTTTGGAATAGGGATAATACCCGATCAGGCTGGTAATGCGCTTCAGTTCCCTTTCAGCGTAGTCGGCTGCGTTAAGGGCTGCTTCGTTGCCTCCGCTATAGAAGTATATATTGAAATTCTGGGTGCTGTATAGCTGCCAGTTAAAATTTTTATATTGAATGCGGCTCTTTCCGAAAACATCCCGGCCAGGCTGCGCCTGCAGGGTGTTTGCAGCTAGCGAGCACAGCAAAAAGAGCAACAATAACCTTGTATAAAAACGCATGCGCTTAGGTTTGATGGTTCTGGTGTTTTATGTAGTCGTAATATAACGAAAAATATCGCGAAATGTGTATCTCCGGGAGCAGCTCAGTTTTACCTGCCAAGGCATCTGCAAAATTGTCAGCCAGGTATGGCGCCATCAGCACCCCTTTTGATCCCATCCCGTTAAACACACTTAATTGGCTATACTCCGGGTGCGTACCGGCCAATGGGTGCCTGTCGCGCACAGCTGGCCGTATGCCCGCCCTGTGGTTTATCACTTTAAAAGATTTTTGGGTGATCTGGCTAAAACGCTCCGAAAGCTCATCTTTACCGGCTTCCGATGGTTCTTCATTGGGCTGGCGCCAATCGTAGGTTGCCCCAATTTTAAACCTGCTGCCTTCTACCGGAACAACGTAAACCGCCTTATTATAGATGCAATCCGACTTGAAATTATCCGGTTCAACATCAAGCACCTCGCCTTTAGTGGGCTGCAGCGGTAACCATTTAAAGTATGGATTACGCACTACCTGGTAGCCTTCGCAGAAAACAAGCTTCTTCGCCGTAATGTTTTTATACTGCACACCGGTCTCTGTCAAGTATAAGTGCTCCATCTCGAAGCGCTCTGGCAGAAGCATTCCCTGCTCCAGCAATTCGTTCTCGAGCAGGCGCAGCGTCTCCTCCACTTTCAGGTAGCCGCCCTTGTTAATCATAATGCCGCCAAAGGGGTCTTGTACATCTGGCTGGTTTATACTTTGGGTGTGCGTTGCAGATATATAACCCTGCCAGCCTTCGTCTGCACTTTTAGCCATCCAGGTATTCTGCTCCCCTACCGATGAGAAAATTTTATAGATCGGCTTACGAAAGTATAGTTGCTGCCCGTATCGCTGCTCCAGTTCAGTATAAAAAGCATCGGCAGCCGGTATAAACGCATCAGCCAGCCACGCTTTAGCAAATCTTTTGCCGGCCACCGGGTTCACCAAACCTGCCGCTACCTTCGATGCAGTATCTTTTCTGGGCTCATCAATCACCAGCACCTGGTAGCCTCTTTTGCGTAAAGTATAGCTTAAAACGGCGCCTGCCAACCCATGCCCAACAACTATAAAATCGTAATTCATAGAGGCAAGTTACAAGATGTACTGGTGAAATTCGTAACTTAGGCTCCGATTTTGTGGGCTAGAAAGCAAAAAAGTATAAACGATGAAGATTACCTGCCTTACCTTTAATCCGTTTCAGGAAAACACTTACCTGCTGTACGACGACACCAAACAATGTGTGGTGGTAGACCCGGGTTGCTACGAGAAACACGAACAGGAAGAGCTTAAAAAGTACATTGCAGACAATAACCTGAAAGTGGTGCGCCTGTTAAACACACATTGCCACATCGACCACGTGCTGGGTAACAAATTTGTAGCCGATACCTATAACGTAGCGTTAGAGATACACCCTGAAGATGAGCAAGTGCTTCGTGCCGTGCCAACCTATGCCTCTAACTATGGCTTTCCGCAGTATAAAGAGCAACTGCCAGGAAAATACCTGAAGGAAGGCGATACCGTTAAATTTGGAAACACAGAACTAGAGGTGCTTTTTGCTCCGGGCCATGCTCCGGGCCATATAGTTTTTTACAACAAGGCAGATAAGACCGTGATTGGCGGTGATGTGCTGTTCCAGGCAAGTATAGGCCGCACAGACCTACCCGGCGGTGATTTCGACACGCTTATCCAAAGTATAAAAACAAAGCTGTTTACCCTTCCCGACGATGTAACAGTTTACCCGGGCCATGGCCCTGAAACTACCATCGGTTACGAGAAAAAGTATAACCCATTTCTGCGGTAGTATACTTACCGCCACTTTACATGAAAAAACACATACCCAACGCCATTACCTGCCTTAATCTTTTTTCGGGCTGCCTGGCTTTATACTTTGCTTTTGAGGGGCAACTGGTTTACACGGCTTATCTGGTAGGCATTGCCGCTGCGCTGGATTTTATGGATGGCATGATTGCGCGTGTACTGGGCGCTTACTCCGAAATTGGCAAACAGCTGGACTCATTAGCCGACATGGTATCTTTTGGCGTAGTACCCGGCACAATCATGTTTATACTTCTTCAGCGTAGCGGAGACAGCTTCCTGGGCTTTCCGATTGAGATAGTAGCGTTCTACGGATTTCTGATCACAATTTTCTCGGCGCTGCGCCTGGCTAAGTTTAATATCGATACCCGCCAGACCACTTCATTTATTGGCTTGCCTACGCCGGCCTGTACTATTTTTGTAGCCTCGTTGCCGCTTATACTAGAGCACGGCGACTTAGCCCATTACGAGTTTATACTTAACCCCTGGGTGCTGGTTATACTTATAACGGTGCTCTCTTACATACTTGTGGCCGAACTGCCGTTGTTCGCTCTTAAATTTAAAAACTTAAGTTGGCAGGATAATTCTGTTCGGTTTATTTTCCTGATTCTGTCGGTTATCTTGGTGGCTCTTCTTAACTTCGCAGCCATACCACTTATCATAGTGCTGTACATACTTTTGTCTATCTTCAAAAAAACTTCAAACTCATGAAATTCATCGCTGAAATTGATGTAATGCCTCGTCCGGAATTGTTAGACCCACAGGGTAAGGCCGTACTGCTTGGCCTGGAGCACCTTGGCCTGGACCAAGTAGATGATGTACGTGTTGGAAAACACATCACGTTGAATTTAGAGGCTGAGACTGAAGAAATTGCCCGTGAGAAAGTTGATAAAGCATGTAGCAAACTGCTGGCCAACCTAATTATGGAGTCTTATACTTATGAATTGAAACAGGCGTAAAATCCTGCTGAAATACAATAAATTACCTGTAATTTTGTTACTTTGCAAAAGGGTGCTATAGCAAGTAAACTATGGCACTCTTTTACAACAAAACTACGGTTATCTAATGGGGCAATTCCGACTCGTTTTTATTAGCGCGTTCCTGCTTTTGAGCCTACTCGCCTTTCAAACCAAGGCGCAGCAAAGTATAAACATAAACTGGCAGGGCTATGAAGCGGTACTCCCTTTAAACAACCTGCCTGCTAAAATCCCTACGTTTGCAGGCGCTACCGTTGATCCCACAGAGCGTATTCCTTACTACCGTTTCCGATTACCTTACCACATCGAGAACCTGTCTCTAGCTGAGGCTGTTTATCAACCCTTTACTTCCGAAGACCAGAAGCTGTTGGCAAAGTATAACTTTGGCTCTACCCCCGAAGTGCATATCACTAACAGCACTAAAAACAAAACCCAGGTAGCTGTAATAACTATACTTCCTATCCGGCGCAACCCGCAAACAAGCCAGCTTGAGAAATTAACCTCTTTTAGCTACAAGCATAACCTGGCAACAGCCAAAGCATCTAATGCCCGTACCAGCACCGCAAATTTCAGCAACAGCTCTGTATTGAGCACCGGCACCTGGTATAAACTTGCGGTCACAGCATCAGGCGTGTATAAAGTAGACAAGGCGCTGCTCCAAACTTTAGGTGTAAACACTCAAGGGATTGACCCTAAAACTATACAGTTATATGGCAACGGCGGCGGTATGCTTCCGCAGCCAAACAATAGCAACCGCCCCGATGACCTGGTAGAGAACTCGGTCATGGTAGTGGGCGAAACAGACGGACGCTTTGATGACAACGATTATGTATTGTTTTACGCGCAGGGCCCGCACACTTGGGAGTATGATGCTACGCAAAAGCAGTTTAAGCATAACTACAACGTTTACACCGACACCGCCTTTTACTTTTTAAGAATCGGATCTGCACAGGGCAAGCGCATAAATACCCGTGGACAGACAGCAGGAGCAGCACAAACTATTACAACTTACAACGAGCGCCACTTTCATGAGCGGGACCTCAAGAACATGGTTTTTTCTGGCCGTGAATGGTATGGAGAGGAGTTCAGCTCGTTTGTTTCCTCTCATAACATCAGCTTGCCCATTTCAGATATAGTGGCTGGCTCAGATGTTAAACTTACTGCTTTCCTGATGGCTAACGCACCAACGGCAACTTCTTTTACCGTTAAGGTAAACAACCAGATGCTAGGCACTCAGTCCATACCTTCGCGGGGTACATACAGCTATCACCCGGAAGGCACAAACAGTATACAAACTTATACTATAAACCAACAAGCGCTTGGTGCCCCCACAACCCTGGAAACAAACCTAACCTTTAGCACAGGCGGCAGTTCTACCTCTTTGGGTTACCTTAATTACCTGCAGCTTAACTACGAAATGCAGCTAAGATTTAAGGGCGAGCAAACCAGCTTCAGGTCAGTAGCAAGTATGGCCACGCCTGTAAGTATGTTTAGGATAGCGAGTGCACCTGCTGGCGCCATGGTATGGGATGTTACCAACCCATTGGATCCGGTACTACAGCAAGCCGACGCAGGTTCAGAACTTAGCTTCAGCACTACTACCAGCACCTTGCACGAATTTGTAGTGCTGCAAAGCAACATCACCTTTAAGCCTATTGCAGCAGGCAAAGTAAATAACCAGAACCTACACGCTCAAAACTTAGATGGTGCATTAGATTTTGTGATCATCACTAACCCACGGTTTTTGCAGGAGGCTAACAGGTTAGCAGAACACCGCCGCACACACAGCGGAATGCAGGTATTGGTTGCTACCACCACACAGGTATTCAATGAGTTCTCTTCTGGTGCCCAGGATGTATCCGCTATCCGTGACTTTATGCGTATGCTCTACAAGCGTAGCAATAAAAGTGGCGAGGACCACATGTACCTGCTTTTGCTTGGCGATGCATCTTATGATTATAAAAACCGCCTGAGCAACAACACCAACTTCGTACCCATCTACGAGTCAAGGCAATCGCTGCATCCTATCTCCAGTTACTCATCCGAAGATTATTTCGGATTCTTGGATGATGAGGAAGGGGAATGGGCTGAATCAACCATAGGTGACCATCTGCTGGATATTGGAATAGGCAGACTACCTGCTACAACACCTGCTGAGGCTGCCACAATGGTCAGCAAGATCATCAACTACGACAGCCCCACACACTTCGGGAAGTGGCGCAGCCGGGTAACGCTTGTATCTGATGACGGGGATTATAACGAGCACCAGAATGATGCAGAGTTTTTAGCTAATTTTCTGTACACGAATGCCCCTGACTATAACCCCAATAAAGTATACTTAGACCTCTACCGGCAGGTCTTCGAGGCCAACGGGCAATCATCTCCGGACGCTATGGCCGCTTTAGATAAAGCCATTGAACAGGGATCTGTGATTACAAACTATACAGGGCATGGCAACGAAGTTAGCTGGGCAGCTGAACAGATTCTTACTATACCAAGAATAAACTCTTGGACAAATAAAGACAGACTTACATTTTTACTTACAGCTACCTGCGAATTTGGCCGTTATGATAACCCTTCAGGCGTATCTGGCGCGGAGGCTGCACTTTTATACCCTGATGGAGGCGCTGTAGGTTTGATTACTACAACGCGCCCTGTATACTCTAATGGCAACCGCGTGCTTAACCGCAACTTCTTCAAGAGCTTTTTCACACCAGTTGCTGGCTCTAAAACACGCCTCGGCGACCTGGTGCTAAATACTAAAAACAACAGTATCACAGATAATGTAAGTGGGTCTAGGGGAGTTAACAACCGTAATTTTTCACTACTGGCAGACCCCTCGCAGCAACTAGCTTCAGCAACTTTAAATACAGAAATTACGCACATCAACAATAAGGCAGTAGCAAGCGATACGTTAAGTGCGCTGGGTAAGATAAACCTTAAAGGCCATGTTGCAACAAAAGCTGGAAGCGTTGCCACGGATTTTAACGGAGAGGTGCAGGTTACTGTATATGAGAAGCCTATTACCCTGAGAACCTTCGGTGACGACAATTCACCGCCAGTTTCTATAAATGTGCGCGAAAGTGTGCTCTATGATGGTAAAGCAACGGTAAAGAATGGCATTTTTGATGTCAGCTTCATTGTTCCTAAAGATATTGCCTACAACTATGGACAAGGGAAAATATCACTTTATGCCAGTAATAGTCTACAAGATGCACTTGGTGCTAACCAATCGGTAATAGTAGGTGGCGCTGCCAAAAACGTACAAACAGACAATACGGCTCCTACCCTACAATTGTACATGAATGATGAGTCTTTTGTGTTTGGGGGTACTACTGCTAAAGATGCTGTTCTTCTGGCTAAAATCTATGACGAAAGTGGCATTAATACTGCAGGCTTAGGTATAGGACACGAAATAACAGCCATACTGGATGAGAAACGTGATAACCTGATAGTGCTCAATGATTACTATACATCAGATCCGGACAGCTATCAGTCAGGTAGGGTAAAATATACTTTTAAGGATTTGGCACCTGGGCCACACTCACTTACAATCAAAGCTTGGGACACTTATAACAATGCTACCGAAGAACACATAGAATTTATTGTATCTAATGATAGCAAAATTGCGTTAGACCATGTGCTGAACCATCCTAACCCGTTCTCTACTAAAACGACTTTCCATTTCGACCACAACAGGGCTGGTGAGAACTTAGATGTTCAGATTCAGATTTACACCATTTCAGGCAAATTAGTGAAAACATTACAAACTACGAGTTACGCCAGCAAGGCGCACATTGCAGATTTATCGTGGGATGGCAGAGACGAATACAATGATGTGCTGGCAAAAGGCGTTTATATCTATAAGGTAAATGTACGGTCGCAGCAGGATGGGTCCAAGACATCCAAATTTGAAAAGCTTGTAATATTAAACTAAAAGTTAATTCAATATTTCTATATTTGATATAGCATTATCAACACGCACTATATGTATAAAAGAAGTACTTTAATAAAGGCTATCGCTTTCGTTTTATCGTTTGCTTCAGCGCCTTTTGCTTTCGCGCAATCTACGGTTGGTAGCAATGCAGTAACAACTGCAGTACCAATTCTAACTGTAGCGCCTGACGCCCGCTCTGCTGCTCTCGGCGATGCTGGCGTAGCTCTTAGCCCAGATGCAAACTCTCCTTTCTGGAACCCTGCTAAATTAGGTTTCGTCCAAAATGATCTAGGTGTTAGCTTCTCTTACTCACCTTGGCTGCGCAACATTGTTGATGATATGTCGCTTAGCTATCTTTCCGGTTATAAAAAGCTGAACGAAACATCTGCACTATCTGTATCGCTTTTATACTTTGATTTGGGAGAAATACAGTTCATAGACGAACAGCGTAACCCCATACAAGATTATAACCCAAAAGAGTATACTATATCTGTAGCCTATGGCCAGGCCCTTAGCGAAAACTTCAGTCTTGGTATAGGTGCCCGTTTTATACATTCAAACTTGGCAGGCAATGTTAATGTCGGTGGTTCAACACAATCATTTGAATCAGAGCCAGGCAATACAGCAGCTGTAGATGTTGGTGTATACTATAATAAAGATTTAGGCCAAAAGGTTAATTTAGGACTAGGAGCTAACATTTCTAATATTGGTGGTAAAATATCTTATACTTCCAGAGATGAGAAAGACTTTTTGCCTACAAACCTGAAGCTTGGAACAGCGGTAACCTATAACCTGGATGCTTATAATAAATTAACGCTGCTTGTAGATGCAAACAAACTTCTGGTGCCATCTCCAGGTGCCGACAGTACTCAAACTGTACTTAGCGGTATATTTACCTCTTTCGGGGATGCAGAAGGTGGCTTTAGCGAAGAACTACAGGAAGTAACATTCTCTACTGGCCTGGAATACTGGTACAATGACTTGTTTGCGGCACGCGCAGGCTATTTTTACGAGCACCCGGAAAAAGGTGGAAGAAAGTATTTCTCTTTAGGCCTAGGCTTACGCTACCAGAAATTTGGTATTGACGCTGCTTACCTTATTCCAAACGACCAAAATAACCCTTTAGCGCAAACCCTACGTTTTAGCATTGCGTTGAACTTAGAATAAAAGATTATAATACTTTAGAATGCTTGACAGAACAAAAGCACCAGATATACACGAAATAGATGCAGTAACACTTCAGTTTGCTGAAATAACACATTTAGACAACGGAGCAAGACTGCACAGTATCATAAGCGAAACCCAGCCTGTAATCAGGCTGGATTTTGTTTTTAAGGCCGGTAAGTGGTACGAACAGGAAAATGGGCAATCCGACTTAACCGCCAAAATGCTATTAGAGGGCACAATAAAACTAACAGCTAAACAAATAGCCGAAAAGGTAGCCTTCTATGGCGCGTCACTTGATGTAAACCATGGATACGATAGAACTGAGATTACGCTTTACTGCTTGTCAAAGTATGTAAACGAGCTATTGCCAATTGTATTGGAGGTAATTGAGAATCCTGTATTTCCGGAAAGTGAATTTAAATTGTTAAAACAGCGATCACAGCAAAACTTAAAGGTACAAAGGCAGAAAAACAGTTACCTGGCTACACATGCATTTACGCGACAAATTTATGGCAATAACCATCCCTATATATTTGGTTATGATGAGCAAGACCTTGATAGGATAGAACAGGAACAAGTAAGATATTTCTATTTAAGGCACTTTGTAACAACGGAATTAGAAGTTTTTGCTTGCGGCGCAATTGATAAAAATATTCATCATCACCTGTCTTCAAGTATAGGTAAATTAAAATTAAAGCATCGCGATGCTGCTACTGATCAAGATGAGAAAGGCATTCCTGTGCAATCTGCTGCTCAGACAAAACTTGTAGAAATGCCTGAGAGCATCCAGTCATCTATAAGAATTGGAAAGCAATTTCCACTCATGAACAGCGCAGATTATCACCGCCTCTTAGTAATGAATGAGCTTTTTGGAGGCTATTTTGGGTCAAGGTTGATGAAGAATATAAGGGAGGACAAAGGCTATACTTATGGTATATATTCAGCTATATCTCCAAAGGAGCATGATACGCTATTCTTTATAGGCACAGATGTTAAAAGCTCTGTAACAGAAGACACTATAAACGAGATAAAAAAGGAGATAGCAATTTTACAAAACGAGGAAGTTCCTACAGCTGAGTTAGAAACAGTAAAGAACTACATGTTAGGTAAATTCTTGAATGACATTGCAACTATATTTGAACAG
This sequence comes from uncultured Pontibacter sp., assembly GCF_947492645.1. Lineage (GTDB taxonomy): Bacteria > Bacteroidota > Bacteroidia > Cytophagales > Hymenobacteraceae > Pontibacter. The sequence goes on from NZ_CANLMZ010000003.1 coordinate 408,215, forward strand.
TGCGACAGATATAAAAGAATAGTTCTAAATGACCTTCCACAGGATCATTATAATAACTACATAGCAACAATCAGAAATGTAACTGCAACAGAAATACGCAATCTTGCCCAGCACTACCTGCAGGAGCATGAGCTGCACGTAGCGGTTGCGGGCCGCTACAACTAAGGGGCGGGCCCCCTGTCCTGTAAACGCGCAGAGCCCCCGCCGACCGGCGGGGGCTCTGCTGCTTGGGGGCTTTCGCGTTTAAGGGGCTTTGGCCGCTTTGGGCGTGTCCTTGGCCTTTGCCTGCCGCGCCTTTGGGCTTTGCGCCGTCTCCGGGCCTTGTGCGGTTGGCTGGGGGGGTAAACGCAGAGCGCCCCGGCACGTTTTGGGTGCGGGGCGCTCCTGTGTTGGGGTTGGCGGCCACCTACTC
>NZ_CANLMZ010000004.1 GCF_947492645.1 uncultured Pontibacter sp.
AGGAGCTCTCTTTCAGGTAAGGTGAAGATAAGAAAAATTCTACTATTTTCCTTGACTTTCAAAACAGTACCTTTATCAACAAGGATTTATCAGCTTTAGCAGTGTATTTGCAAGTAGGAGTTTGAAACATTAGCTGACCTTGCTGAACATAACACCTGTGATGATACATTTGTGTCTCTGAAGTATCCGCATATTTTGGCATCACCCAAGTCAGCTTGAGTAGAATAAGGGCAGAAATTAGGTAAGCCAATGTTTTTTATCATTTGTTAAATTTAAATCAAGTTCAGTTCCTGACTTTTGTCAAAAACAAAAATAATGAACTGGATTATCTTGATTATAGCTGGGCTGTTTGAAGTAGCTTTTGCTTCTTGCTTGGGTAAAGCAAAAGAAACAACTGGAAGTGAGATGTACGGGTGGTATGGTGGTTTTTTACTTTCCCTAACAATCAGTATGCTACTCTTGATGAAAGCCACGCAAAATCTGCCGATCGGAACTGCTTATGCTGTCTGGACGGGCATTGGCGCTGTTGGCACGGTAGTGATAGGTATTGTGGTATTTAAAGATCCTATTACTTTTTGGCGTATCTTTTTCATCATAACCCTTATCGGCTCCATCATTGGGCTAAAATCTGTTTCGCATTAACTCTTCAATGACTTTACTACATCATCTAATTAGAGCAAATGGTAATTAGGGAACCATAAAGTCATAGCTTGTATGGAATTTTTAAAGGGTCAATCATAATATGAAAAATTAGTGCTAAAAGTAAATTAGCGAATTAGTTGGCTGCTTAACTGATTTAGCTTCCTTTAGTTAGGTAATTCCTGGCAATGTCTATAACTTGCTGCAATATGTTCTTCAATACCAGGCTGTTGTCATGCTTTCTCCATAATACATAAAGGTGCATACTATAAGGCAGAGGTATAAAACGCACGTTAGGAAGTGCACTTAAAGAATAGGATAAAGGTAGTATGGAGACCCCAAGCCCTTTTGAAACTAGTCCAAGTATCATTCCCCCAAAATCAGTTTCAACATGCACGTTGGGAGTAAATTGGTGCTCTTCAAAAATCTGTCGGAGAGTAGCGGTGTAGACTGAGTTATGCGCCAGGTTGGGTAGGATAAATTTCTCGTACTTTAAATCCTGAAGTCCGCTAAAGTTATGCTCATTGAGGTGGTAGTCAGATGGTACAACAAGAGCAAACGATTCTGAGTAAAGGCAAGTGGATTGCAAAGCGTAGTTCTCAGCAGGTTCTCTCCTGAGGGCCAGGTCCATCTGGTAATTGAGCAAAAGCTGCTCGAAGCTGGTATCAGTAGGCTCCACTAACTCCACCTTCAGTTCGGGCAGCGCGTGAGAAATATTGGCGATTAGATCTGGTATAAAGCTATACACAATAGAACCAGGATAACCAATTTTTACATGACCAAATGCTCCTTCATGAATCTTCTTTGCTTGCAAGTGAATCCGGTTGATCGTATCCAACAAGGGTATCCATTGGTCTCTTAGGTATACGCCAGCTTCGGTTAATTTTACACTTCGCTTGCTTCTTTCAAAAAGCTGAACACCTAGTTCTTCTTCCAACGCTTTAATCTGCCTGCTGAGCGCGGACTGGGTTATAAACATGCGTTCTGCTGTTTTCCAGAAGTGCAGTTCCTGCGCCAGTGCGAGAAAATATTTTATCTGCTGAATCTCCATTTACACTGATTCATTTTTTGCATTAGTTAAGCCAAACATAGCATTTTTATACACATAGAAACGCAGTTATTTTGTAATAAATAATAATCTATTACGCAATGGTGTCAATACGTCGGTACATGGGGGAAACGGTAGGTTGGGTTAGTGCAGTTATTTCGCTTTCAGCCTTCACGTTGAATAGTATGGGCTTTATTAGTGGTCAGTCAGTTGAATATTTGGTAATGAATATCATAGCTTGTTTTTTAATGATGCTATACGCCATATCCAAGAAAGCGCATGCGAGCTGGGTGCTTAACAGCATCTTTATGGGAGTGGCTGTAATCGCATTAATCAAGTCTTTTCTCACCTAATACATAAGAAAAGGAATTGTAGTGTATTAGTCATTACAGGCATTTTTTAGTTACATCTTTTGACTTTCATACAATGAAGGAGATAGGAGACAAACAATAATAGCTTGTTACTGCATTCTTCGACATAACTTCAGGGTAGGCAGTGTACTAAATTGTTTACCATAACTTCAAAGCCACTGAGGTCGTGATGACCTATTAGAGAACCATTTTTTCTTACAACAATGAGTATAAAAATTAGAAAAGCAGTTGAAGATGATAGTGTAAAGGTTTGGCCCTTGATGAAAGAGTTAGCCATTTTTGAAAAATATATCGAATCTTTTGCCATCACACCAGAAATCGTACGTGAAAGTGGATTTCATAAAAACCCGCCTGATTTTTATTGTATAGTTGCAGAAGATGAGGACAAAATTGTAGGCATGTTGGTGTATTATTTTCTGCCATATACTGCTCAAAATAGACCTGCTATTTATATGAAAGAACTCTATGTTGATGCACGTTACAGAGGGCAAAAGATAGGAGAGCAACTAATGCATGCTTTGCGGGAAGAAGCTAAACAAAAGAATTGTGGGCAAATTAAATGGACTGTTGCCCCTTGGAATAAGGCAGGCATCAAGTTTTATGAAAGATTAGGGGCGAATGAAAATCGGGATTGGCTAAACTACGAATGGAACATATAATTTTCAGGTATTACATTAATGGATAGAGCAATGGAAGTAATCAATATAACAAAAGCAACTAAAGACGACATTAACCAATTGCAGAAGATTGGTAGGCAGACATTTTCTGAAACATTTTCAGCCAGCAACTCTGAGGAGAACATGGCCAAGTACTTGGAAGATGGATTCTCTTTAGAAAAGTTAACGACTGAACTTAATGATCCAGGCTCAGAATTTTATTTTGCACTGCTTAACAAGGATGTAATTGGGTATCTGAAGCTGAACTTCGGGCAATCGCAAACGGAGTTAAAAGAGAACAAAGCACTAGAGATTGAGCGGATCTATGTCTTAAAAGAATTCCATGGAAAAAAGGTAGGCCAACTGCTTTATGAGAAAGCCCTTGAGATTGCAAAGCAGAAAAATGTAGACTTCGTTTGGTTAGGAGTATGGGAAGAAAACCCAAGAGCAATTAACTTTTATAAAAAGAATGGCTTTGTAGAGTTTGACAAACACATCTTCAAACTAGGTGATGACGAGCAAACAGACATTATGATGAAGCTAAATCTGATCGAAAAATAAGAAGGTTGCTGTTGGCAAAGCTGGCATATAATACAGAGTGTTGAATGAGTATAGACCAGATTATTGATAATATTTTCCAGCTTCCTGATACTTCAAAATCAATTCTTAAAGAGAACATTGTCGAAGTCAGGTATCCAAAAGGTCACATTTTGTTGAGGGCCGATAGGATTGAGTCAAACTTATACTTCATCCATAAAGGGATCGCTCGTGCATTTGCCTACTCAGGGGAAGCCGAAATTACTTTTTGGTTTGGTAGAGAAGGAGATACCGTCCTATCCATGAAAAGCTATGTAGAAAATCAGAAAGGATATGAGAACATAGAACTGTTAGAGGATTGTATCTTATATGAATTAAAAGCAGCCCACCTTCAAAAGCTCTTTCTTGAGGACTTGCATATAGCAAACTGGGGACGGAGATTGGCAGAGCAAGAACTAATAAAGACGGAGGAACGGCTCATATCCCGTCAGGTACGAACTGCCTCAGAACGATATGGACAATTGGTTATCGTTAATCCGGACTTAATTCAAAGGGTTCAGTTAGTCCACATCGCTTCCTACCTAGGTATAACTAGAAATAGCCTTAGTAGAATTAGAGCCGAAATCAGGTAATACCCTTTTTTAACATTTGGTAAATTCATTTTCAGCCCGATTCCAGACCTTTGATGAAAGAGGCATGAACTGGATTCTTCTGATTACTGCAGCAATAGTATTATACTATTGTTATCCTATTAAACAGTATTGCCGAGACTCCGACCCCTTGCAAAAGGCGCTGACAGGTTAAAGGCTCCCACGCTAGATTATCAGTTCTCCTATATCAATGGCTAATAGCCTTGGTTAAATAATGATGTGAAAATCAAAAGTAAACCTAATAAATATATGGAACCGATATTAAAAGAAAACCCCAACCGCTATGTCCTATTCCCCATCCAGCACGAAGAAATATGGCAGATGTACAAGAAGGCAGAGGCCAGCTTTTGGGTAGCAGAGGAAATAGACCTGGGGCAAGACATGAAAGACTGGGAGAACCTAAACGAAGGCGAGCGCCATTTCATCAGCCATGTCCTGGCTTTTTTTGCAGCCTCGGACGGTATCGTGAACGAGAACCTGGCCGTGAACTTTATGAATGAGGTGCAGATCCCGGAAGCCCGCTGTTTCTACGGATTCCAAATCATGATGGAGAACATCCACGCCGAGACATACTCTCTGCTGATTGACACCTATATCAAGGATCAGCAGGAAAAAGACCGTTTATTCCACGCCTTAGATACAGTACCAGCTGTTAAGAAGAAAGGTGAGTGGGCGCTGCGTTGGATCGACAGCGAGAACTTTACGGAGCGCCTTATTGCTTTTGCGGCTGTGGAGGGCATCTTCTTCTCCGGCTCGTTTTGTTCTATCTTCTGGTTGAAGAAGCGCGGCCTGATGCCAGGTTTAACGTTTTCCAATGAGCTTATCTCCCGTGACGAAGGTGTTCACTGTGACTTTGCCTGTCTGCTATACAGCATGCTGGTGAACAAGCTGCCAGAGGAACGCGTGCACGAAATTATCCGCGATGCGGTAAGTATAGAGCAGGAATTTGTGACAGACTCGCTTCCTGTTGACCTAATCGGCATGAACGCAAAACTGATGAGCCAGTACATCGAGTTTGTGGCCGATCGCCTGTTGGTAGACCTTGGCTATAGCAAGATTTACAACTCAACTAACCCATTTGATTTTATGGAGATGATCTCGCTGCAGGGTAAAACTAACTTCTTTGAGAAGCGTGTAGGCGAGTATCAGAAAGCCGGCGTGCTAAGCGACAAAGACAAAAATGTTTTTTCGCTGGACGAAGACTTTTAACTTTAATCAGCCTTCTAATTTGCGCTATATGTAATTTCGGATAAAGCAGATTAGAAGGCTATATGTTCTAGCAAACACTCCTCAATAACTGGTTTGATATTGTGTTGCAAATAAATGGTTGGTGGGTTTAAAAGTGTGGCTATAGTTACTTTTTGACTGGTTTGTATGAGAGTAATGAGTTGCTTTTACTTGAAATGCACCTGTTCTCTAAATGCAGTTCAAAAGAAAAACTATTTATGCTATTCTTCACTTTATAGGGAGCTCTAGAATGTTACTGCAAACTAACAGTTGCAAACATAAAACAAACATTCCCAACACGGAGGCAGCAGTCGTAATTCAACTAATCTCTGCACTTTGTTTAGTATGAGCTAGGTAGCAATAGCAGGTAACCCGGCTAATACTCAGGAGCCTTGGGAATCTCAATTCATGGAAAAAATTGTCTCTTAAAACCCTCGTGGCTGTTGCACAACCATCTTAGATATAGCCGTTAAATAATAGTTAGTGGTTAATTCTATGGTGTTATGCAGGGAAGGAAGAATTTTAAAGATGAGCGGCAATTGCTCTTTTCGCTTTCGGCCCATGTGCCGGAACATAACTTTTACCGGCGCCTCAAAGCCAGGCTCGACCTATCATTTCTCTACGAACTAACAGCTCCCTACTACGGCAAGTGCGGCCAGCAAAGCATTGATCCGGTCGTCTTCTTCAAGCTCTGCCTGATAAGCTATCTGGAGAACATCGTATCAGACCGTAAACTGATCGAGCACTGTAGCCTTCGGCTGGATCTGTTATATTTTCTGGACTACCAGCTCGACGAATCGTTGCCCTGGCACTCTACTGTATCGCGAACCCGCAAGCTATTCCCTGAACGCTTGTTTGAAACTCTGTTTGACAAGGTTTTCAGCCTTTGCGTAGAACAGGGCATGGTGTCGGGCAGTGTGCAGGCAATCGATTCCGCCCCGATTAAGGCCAACGCTTCCATGGAAAGCCTACTATTAAAGCAGCCACAGGAGACTGAGCAATTGTATCTGACGACTCTACCACATGACGATCAACACCCTAAGAATAACAAATCGACACAACTTATCACCGCTCCCGCCCATCAGCTCAGGAAACTGGAAAAGCATCAGCAAAATCTCAAAAGCGCACCTACTGCTTTAGGCGCAAATCATGAAAAGGCACAGCTAGTTAGCAACAAGACACATTATGCCCCACATGATCCTGATGCCCGCATCTCTGTCAAGCCAGGGAAGGTCAGAAAACTCAACTACCACTGCAGCATGGCAGTAGATACGGCACAGGGTGTGATCTCGCATATTCAGGCCGATTTTGCTGATGGTCGAGATAGCCAGTATCTGCCATCCCTGACTGGACAGGTGCAAAGCCGGCTTCTAGCTCATGGACTCCTGATGCAAGACCTGCTGGCCGATGCCGGGTATTCCAACGGCTCGAACTATTACTTTCTGGAATTGCGGGGGATTACTGGATGGATACCGGTATTCGGCATGTACAAGCCCGAGATAAATGGATTTCCTTATGATAAGAAAACAGACCAGTTTAGCTGCCCGATGGGTAGGCCACTACAGTTCAAAAGCTTTGATCATACGCCGGACGGCAGGTTACTGAAGCATTACTGGGCAGCGCCCAGTGATTGCAGGCAATGTCCTAGCAAAGCTACCTGTGCCCCTAAGACCCGGTGCCGCAAAATTACCCGCACCGCATATGATGAGCAATACCAGCGGGCCTACGCCCGGCAACATAGCAAGCAGGGCAATCACATGAAAAAGCTTCGCCAAAGCACCATAGAGCCTGTCTTTGGAAGCCTGGTGCAGCATTATGGCCTGCGCAAGATCAATGTGCTGGGTAAATCAGGAGCACACAAAGTAATGGTGCTGGCAGCCGTTGCCTTCAACCTCAAAAAGTACATGAAGTGCAAACCAGCCAGAGCTGTAAGCATGGCGCAGGTACTGGAAAAAGAAGCTCTTTTAATCGACTCTACTGCGTTTTTAATACGATATGTAACGCAAACTTCTAAAGCTAAAATGAAGTTATTGCCTTAGGAAGTTTAGACGCAAAAGAGTGGTACAAGTAAAGTAGTTGTGCAACAGCCACCCTCGTTTTCCTAAGATCCGCTTATTTGATGAAATAAGCATGTTTTGGTGGGTAATCATGTGAGCCAAAAGATCGTTTTCTTGATACTATCAACCAGTTGTTTGGGGTACAGCTGCAACCTGGAAACAATAAGTTTCAACCTAAAATCTAATTGATTGCAGACCTAAAGCAACGAGTTTAATGCTTGTACTGTTTCCAATATTGATACCTTTAATAGAAGCGGCTTGTTTACTAAAGTGATTAGCCTTTTGTGAGAATGCAGTTTTTCATCTAGTTCAACCGATTTCGATACTCACTTGGTGTAACGCCCAGCAGTTTTTTTACATAGCGGGTAAAAAAGGAGCGGCTGCCAAACTCCATTTTATCGGCAATCTCCGAGATGTTGAGGTTCTTGTTTTGCAGCAGGAGGATGATGCGCTCCTTGGCAGTGCGTTGAATCCATTCGGAGGCCGTGACCCCGGATGATTGCTTACAGATCTGGTTAAGGTATTTGGGAGTAATGTTTAACTCATTGCTGTAAAACTGGACTTCCCGCTCCGTCATGCAATGTTCCTGTGCCAGTTGCATAAACCGCTCATATAAGGTTCCCGTTTGCAGACTGTGTTTGCGTCTTTCATATTCATTGGCAAAAACGTGCCACATTTCAAGAATAAACAGCTGCATTTGCAAGTGCAGGGCTTCTTCATAAAAGCGGTGGTTAGTTTCCAGGTAGCGGTCATATAGCCATTTAAAGTTCAAGAGGATTTTTTGCTTATCATTTTCGCCATGTATTGTTTTTACCGGATACACCCTTGAATGCAAGAGGGCATTGATACTCCAGCTCTGATCGGGAATGTTATTGTTCAACAAATCTTTTTCCGCAAATAATACCGATGCTTTAAAGCTTTTTGAAAACTTCAAATCAGCCAGCCTACTTTCGGCAAACCAAAACAAAAACTCCCCTTTTCTGCATTCCATGTGCTGATCATTGAATGTAAACTTGATGCTACCACGATGGCAGAACAAATGGGTATGATAATGCTTTTCGAATTGATCTGGAAAATCACTCTTACCCGACACTTCCTGTAAAATTACTTTTGGTTGCATTCCAGTTGGCATTAAAAGTCCTTCTGCTAATATAAGTGATATGTGAAATTATTACAGCATTATGTGTAACAATTGGAAAGTTAAGGTGCTATACCTTTGTATCATACAAATGATACAAGATGCAGACATCCGATAAAGATATTTTTGAACGCCTGAGAGCAGGAGAAACTATAAGCCCAGCGGATACGCAGGGGAGCAGGTTGCGCGAAGCATCCTATGCTACAATGAAGTTGGTTCAACAAATGAATAATTCAAGTGACCCAGAAAAGATCCGAGAAATATTAAGTCAGATCACAGGGAAAGAAATAGATGCATTAACCACAGTATTTCCACCCTTGTATATCAATTACGGGAAGAATACTAAAATCGGCAAAAATGTATTCATCAACTTTGACTGCACCTTTCTGGACCTTGGAGGCATTACCATTGAAGATAATGTGCTGCTAGCGCCAGGCGTGAAATTACTCTCAGAAGGCCATCCGCTTTCTCCGGGTAGCAGGCAGTCGCTTGTTCCAAAACCCATTTGCATCAAGAAAAACGTCTGGATTGGCGCAAATGCAACGATACTTCAAGGGGTGACGGTGGGAGAAAATTCGGTTGTTGCGGCCGGAGCAGTTGTATCAAAAGATGTTCCTGCCAATACAGTTGTTGGTGGCATCCCAGCGAAAATCATTAAATCCATTTAATATGAAAAGATTCATCATCATGCTAGTAGCCTTGCTGATTAGTGGGCAGGCTATAAGTCAACAAGCAAACAAACAAGCTGTTAGTAAAACAAAGGATCAAGAGCACTACACCTTTCAATTAAGTGATAAGGTAACGCGCCAAGCAGTTACATTTAAGAACCGATTCGGGATTACAGTAGCCGGAGATCTATATCTACCAAAGAATAGTGGCAATACAAAGTTACCGGCTTTAATAGTAAGTGGTCCGTTCGGAGCTGTGAAAGAGCAGTCCTCAGGACTTTACGCAAACGAAATGGCTGCCAAAGGTTTTATAACGTTGGCTTTCGACCCTTCCTTTACAGGCGAAAGTGGTGGAGAAGTCCGCAATGTTGGTTCGCCAGAAATATTTACAGAAGATTTCAGTGCAGCGGTTGACTACCTTGGTTTGCTGCCTTCCGTTGACCGTGATCGCATTGGTGCGATTGGGATTTGTGGTCTGAGTGGTATGGCACTTACAGCTGCCACATCCGATTCACGGATTAAGGCGGTAGCCACAGCTTCGATGTATGATATGTCCCGCAGTATGAGCCGCAGTTACAAAGACAGTTATACAGTAGAACAACGCAAACAGGTAATTGATTACCTAAGCCAGCAGCGCTGGACAGATGCCGAAAACGGTACTTATGCAATAGGCTTACATGAAGTTCCTTTTGACAAAGACGGTAAAATAGTAAAAGGAAAGCGGGTGCTTCCTGAAACACTTCCTAAAGAAGCTGACCCTGTACTGGCTGCTTTCTTCGACTATTACCGAACACCACGAGGTTTTCACTCAAGGTCCATTAACTCTACCACTGCCTGGACTGCTACGACACCAATGTCCTTCTTCAATTTTCCGATGGCAGCAAACATTGAGATGATTTCGCCACGGCCAGTTATGCTGATTGCAGGCGAAAAAGCACACTCCCGTTACTATTCTGAAGATGTTTATAAGATGGCTTCAGAGCCTAAACAATTGGTAATTGTACCTAATGCAGACCACGTTGATTTGTACGATAGGTTAGATAAAATTCCATTTGATAAATTGACATCATTCTTCAACGAAAACCTGAAGATAGGTAAGTCTGCTCAGGCAGAATAGACTAAGGGGAGTAGTAGTACAAATAGAGAAAAGAAATAAAGGCTAAAAGTATGAGAACATTTTTGATTACAGCCATAGCTCTTTACAGTCTGTTAATAACAGGCTGTAAAGAACAAACTGATCAGCAGGCAGCTGCAACAGCAGTACAAAGCATCTTTCCGAAAGGGGATTTAGGCCCAGCAGAAAACTTCACAGGAAAAGCCTGGAATTATGGTTTGGTTCCTGCGGATTCTACTTATACCACGCTAGTAGGCAACGTCTATTTTGAACCAGGTGCCAGAAGCAACTGGCATATCCATCCGGCTGGTCAGATTCTGATAATAACTGATGGTGTAGGTTATCATCAAATTGAAGGTCAACCTAGGCAAACCATTAGAAAAGGCGATGTGGTAAAGTGTCCGCCGAATGTGAAGCATTGGCATGGGGCAAGTCCGGATACGGGATTACAGCAAATGTACCTTTTACCCAATACAGAAAAAGGTATTGTGCAATGGATGGAACCCGTAACGGATGAGGTATATAATAATCAGTAAAAGCTTATTAAGATAAAAACTGAAACGCCATTATGAAAAGGTTATTCCTACTTGTTTTCTGCACTTTCTCTCTTTTGAATAGTTGTGGGTCTTGTACCAAAAGCACGGTAGCGCCCACAAAAGGTGGCTCTGTAAATACCGATGATCCAACTCAAACAGGAAATAAAATGAAAATCCATATTGGAACCAGCACTTTCACCGCAACACTTTATGAAAACGCTACGGCTGAAGCCTTCAAAACCCGGTTACCAATTACTGTTAATATGGTTGAACTGAATGACAACGAGAAGTATGCTGATCTACCAAGTAGTTTACCAACCAATGCTTCAAACCCCGGTACCATTCAGGCTGGCGATCTAATGCTTTACGGTTCTTCGACACTGGTGCTATTTTATAAATCCTTTTCTACCTCCTACAATTACACAAAGCTTGGACGAATCGATGACATTACCGGACTTACAGCAGCGCTTGGTTCCGGAAATGTAAAAGTTACGTTTGAATTATAGTAAGAAAAGGGAAAGAATTAAGCCCAGCATTTCATTAGTTTCTGAGAAAGCCTTCAATTTACCCTGAAGGCCTTTTTTATTCTAATACGAAATCCTCAGATGTTTTTCAATCATTCATTTTTTTAATAAAACGCTTAATATTAAAACTCCCATTTTAAACTGAGCCTCACAACAAAACAAATTTGAGCCCCACAACAAAACTATAAACGTTTCATATCCACTAACTTTGCAATACCAAAACATTGAAAATTAAACAGGTACAAACAATGCAATCATTTATAACACCTAAATGAATGTTTCGTGATAGGTTAAATTTTAGATAACCTGGAAAGAATAAATTATAAATACCATTAGATTGTTTTAGAAAAAATGGAAAAGGGTTATCAGATTATTTCCGTGAACAATATTCTTTATTCTTGTGGTAGCAAGGCGCAACGTAACGGTGAACAGTTCATTGATGTGCACGTTCTTGGATTTGTTCTGACAGGAGAATTGCACCTTACTACACCTGAGAAGGTAATCATAATGAAAGCCGGCTCTATGGGTCTGATAAAACGGAACCAGTTAGTTAAAGCAACCAAAGTCCCGCCTCCTGGTGGGGAATTCAGTTCTATTAATATCTTTCTAACTCAAGATATTCTTAGAAAATATATAAGTGAAATTCCCCAGGATATTACAGGAAAAACCCACGGAGAAAGCTTTTTTGAAATCCAGAAAGATGCTTTACTGAAAGCTTATTTTCAGTCTTTGCAACCTTATTTTCAAGCACCGGAACGCTTTACTCCACAGCTTGCAGAACTCAAAACAAGGGAAGCTTTTGAATTGATCTTAAACATTGAGCCAGAGCTGAAAGAAGTACTTTTCGATTTCAGTGAGCCTCACAAAATCGACCTGGAAGCATTTATGCATCAAAACTATATGTTTAATGTTTCCATAGATGGCCTGGCGAAACTTACTGGTCGCAGCCGTGCAGGTTTTAAGCGAGATTTTGAGAAAATTTTCCGGACTTCCCCCGGGCAATGGATAAAACAGAAACGATTGGAGCAGGCTTATTATCTGATTAAAGAGAAAGGAATAAAGCCTTCCAATGCATACCTGGACGTTGGCTTCGAAAACCTTTCACATTTTTCTTATGCTTTCAAGCAGGCTTTTGGGATTAATCCTTCATCGCTTTTACATGCCTAACCCTGGGCTATTAATTTAAAATTTACTTAATGCCAGAAGCTGGCAATTATCATAATGAAAACCTTAATGTACATTACAACAACCGTTATTATTCTAACTCTTATAGGATTTGCTGTTATGAGTCAGAACGCATATGGCGCGCGACCAACCGGAAACCGGAAAGAGTTAATTAAGAACTCCAAGAATTATCGGGATGGTAAATTCCAGAACCTTAGCCATACGCCCAGCCTTGCCGAAGGGTATACTTATTGGGGTGTTCTCAATGATTTCTTTTTCAGGAAAAAAGTAAATCCGGTACCTACTGGAAACATTCCTGCAATTAAAACCAACCTGAAAAACTTACCCCCAAATGAAAACCTCCTGGTTTGGTTTGGTCATTCATCGTACCTGCTGCAGTTAGATGGAAAGACTATTTTGGTAGATCCAGTGCTTAGTAACCATGCCTCTCCATTCAGCTGGATGAATAAGGGTTTTAACGGAACAGATGTTTATACCGTGGATGATCTGCCTGAAATTGATTACTTGCTTATCTCTCACGACCACTACGACCACCTTGATTTTGAAACGATAAGTAAATTGAAAGGAAAAGTAAAAAACGTTATTTGTGGATTAGGAGTTGGCGCGCACTTTGAAAAATGGGGGTATCCTGCTTCTATGTTAATCGAAAAAGACTGGGGCGATACCGTTAAAGTAGACGATAAACTTACTTTTCATCTCACCCCAGCCCGTCACTATTCCGGCCGTGGGCTAATCCGAAACAGCACACTTTGGACTTCGTTTGTAGTGGAAACCCCTACCAAAAAGATTTATTTAGGTGGGGACAGCGGCTACGATAAGCACTTTGCAGAGATAGGGGAGCGATTTGGGGGATTTGATTTAGCCATACTTGAAAATGGCCAATACAATGAAGCCTGGCGCTACATCCATACCTTGCCCGATGAAGTTCTTAAGGCCAGTAAAGTCCTGAAAGCAAAGCGAACGTTTCCGGTGCATTCCAGCAAGTTTAACTTAGGTGGGCACCCCTGGGACGAGCCCCTTTCCAAAATAACCGAATTAAATAAGCAAGTTAACCAACCACTTATCACCCCTATGATCGGCCAGGTTGTAGAACTGGATAATGAAAAGCAGGTTTTTAGTAAGTGGTGGGAAAATGTCAACTAATCTAAAATTTTCAAATAGTAGTCATAAAGAAATGAAGTTAATAATTGCCGGAAGCACCGGAATGGTAGGCAACTTAGTTTTAAATAACTGCCTAAATTCTGATAAAATAAGCGAAGTAAGAAGTTTAGTTCGAAATCCTACTGGATTAAAGCATCCAAAACTTACTGAAATTGTAATTCAAAATTTTGAAGACTACTCTGAGCACTTCAACTTATTCAAAGATATAGAGGTTGCATTCTTTTGCGTTGGCGTTTATACCGGGCAAGTTCCAGATGAACAATTCAAACAAATTACGGTAAACTATGCGGTTGCATTTGCTACTGCCCTCAAACGGGAAAGTCCGGATGCTACGATTTGCTTATTAAGTGGTGCTGGCGCTGACAGAACCGAAAAAAGCAAAACTTCTTTTGCCCGTTACAAAGGGATGGCCGAGAACCGGATCTCTGATTTGAACATGAAGTTTTACGCTTTCCGGCCTGCCTATATTTATCCGGTCGAACCACGTAAAGAACCAAATTTGGGATATGGAATTTTAAGGGTCTTTTATCCTCTTCTAAAAATGTTCGGCCAAAAATACAGTATTAAATCTACCGAGCTAGCAAAAGCAATGCTGAACGTTGGATTGAATGGTGCGGATAAGGAAATTCTAGAGAATCAAGATATTTTAAAGTATATAAACTGAGATAAGAACCAGCAGTATAAAAGCTATCAGGTTAGTATCATATTAAGTTCAAGCTGAATCTTGGTTAGAAAAAATCAATTTAAAATGGTAAAGTTTCTGGCGCAAAAAGTAAAAACAACTGACATCAGGTTAACCCAATACTTAATACTAAAACTATGGATACAACAAGAACGATAGCGGAAGGAGGCACTTCTGCAAAAACAAAAGCAATAAAGGCATTCGGAACGGAAGCAGCTACAGCACCTTTAGATCAGTTAAATATAAAGAGAAGAATACCCAAGCCACACGATGTAGAGATCGATATTTTGTATTGCGGGGTTTGCCACTCTGATCTGCACACAGCACGGAATGAATGGCACGGCACCACTTATCCCTGTGTACCTGGTCATGAAATTGTTGGCAGGGTCGTAAGTGTTGGAGATCATGTTACCAAGTTTAAAGTCGGCGATCTTGCTGCCGTGGGTTGTATGGTAGATAGCTGCCGGGAGTGCGATTACTGTAATGAAGGATTGGAGCAGTATTGTGCAGAGGGCAACATCCAGACCTACAATTCGCCGGACAAATACCTAGGTACGCAAACATACGGCGGCTATTCAGAAAGTATTGTTGTAACCGAAAGCTTTGTTTTACGGGTGCCAGAAAACCTTGACTTGGCAGCTGTCGCTCCGCTGCTTTGCGCTGGCATCACAACATACTCGCCGCTGAAGCATTGGCATGTTGGTCCTGGCCAGAAGGTAGGCGTGGTTGGCCTGGGTGGTCTGGGACACATGGCCGTTAAAATTGCAAAGGCCATGGGTGCAGACGTAATCGTATTTACTACTTCACCTTCCAAGGTGGAAGATGCCAAACGATTAGGTGCTGACGAAGTGGTGTTATCTAGAGACGAAGCGCAAATGGCAAAGTATGCAGGCAAGCTTCATTTTGTGTTGGATGCCGTATCAGCAGAACACGACATCAACACTTACCTGAATCTGTTGAGAGTAGATGGTTCCTTGGTGCTGGTAGGAGCACCTGAGCAGCCGCTGCCGGTAGCTGCGTTCAGCCTCATCCCTCAGCGAAGAAGCTTCTCCGGGTCTATGATCGGTGGTATTGCAGAGACACAGGAAATGCTGGACTTCTGTGGCAAACATAATATTGTCTCAGACATAGAGCTAATTAACATTCAGCAGATCAACGAGGCGTATGAGCGCTTGCTAAAAGGGGGTGTTAAATATCGTTTTGTAATTGATATGGCTTCTTTGAAGGAATAAAAGTACTGAACAAGTATATACTGGCATGCAATTAGATTTAGTATGATCCAGTATAAATACAAGAAGGAGTTAAGAGAGCTAAGACTTGAAAGAGGGAAGTAACAGGGTTTGAAATCTTTTTTGTTACTTTCCTGTTACTCTGGAAACAAAAAACCCGCTTATTTTATGAAATAAGCGGGTTTTTAAGCTTTACTATGTAGTCCGCAGGATAACTTAATGGGGAGTTACATCTGTAGCTTGAGACTTTTTAGGATCCTATAGCTTCGGGGTTTAAGTTAGACTGCCTACACTTAAGTTAATTTCATTTTAGTATCGAATCTTGATCAACATTAAATCATGCTTTGATGAGACCTCAACTCTTGGTTTGAGGCAGGGGCAGCTTATCGTTAGCAAGGAATAAACTCCCCCTGCCGGTTGCTATCTTGCGGCGGATGGTATACTGCCTATTTGATACTTGTGGAATCAGTTTGTAATATACAAACGTGAACTTTATATCGTCTTTACTTTTTTGCAGATAAACGTAAAAGAATAGCGGATGAAGTAAAGGATTAGCCTTAAAGGCTGTTCATCCAGTTTACCATGTACTCCACTACATCAGGGGCAAAGGTTTCCTCTAGGTTGTTATACTCTGAGATCAGGCCGGTGCTGGTAGTCTGGAACAGGTGGTTTTTGTTCTCGAACTCTTTGATTGTATAATGTTTATTGCCGCCTTCCTGAAGCACTCTTTCTATGCGTTTCAGGTTAACAGATAATACCTGTAGGTCTTTGGATCCGTTTATGGCTAGCACAGGGCACTTTAGTTTCTGAATCTCTGAAGCTGTATTGTAAAACAGATCTTCGCGATAAGCCGGCGTCAGAAAATCTGCAAATTGATTTGGGTTGAGCGGAGTTGGCAGTTCCAGCAGCTTTCTTTCTTCAGGGCTGAGCTTTGCTACTTCTGAATCCAGCTTTTTAAACCTGGCAGCTATTTTGGACATGGCTTTGGCATCATCTTTTTCGCTTCGGATGGTCTCAAAAACAGCCTTCAATACCTTCTCATTCACAGCAATACCAGTCGGGCTCACCCCTATAGATTGATAGTGCGCACGTGCCTGCTCGTAGTAAGCCGTATGCACTGATTCTACTGCCGTCCCCGACAAGAGCACCACAAAAGCCACATCCGCTGCCCGATTTGCAGCAATAGGGGCTATCTCAGCACCCAAGCTATGACCTATCAAACCAATTCTCGATTTATCGATTTCGGGGCGGGACTTCAGGTAGTTAACAGCAGCCACGGCATCACTTGCCAAGTCTGCTATACTTGCCGAGGCAAAATCGCCGGTAGATTTGTTTACACCACGGTCATCGGTTCGCAGGACGGCATAACCGGCACGTGTCAGCATATCAGACAGCACCAGGAATACTTTGTGCCCGAATATGGTCTGGTTGCGGTCGTTGGGGCCGGAGCCGGAAATGAGCAGCACTACAGGGTGCAGGCCAGCGGTGTCAGGTATGGTGAGTGTGCCAGACAGAGTTACGTTGGCTGTTTCGTTGCGGTAGCTTACTTCTTCCGATAAGTATGGCAGCGGCTCTGTAGGCTCCTGCGGCCTGCGTGACTTTGCTACCGGAAGTTTCCCCACTTTTTTCATGTTCATCGGGAAGGCATCTGTGCTGTTTTGGGCCAGCCCACCCTGTATTGAAGTAGCATTTAACAGGGTGCCTTTGTAAGTGGCATTCAGCGCCTTTACCTGAAGTATTAGCTGGCTGCCGTCGAACTGCACTTCATCTACCGGGATGTCGTACACGTTTTGGTCGAGGCTGTGCAGCACGGCCTGCAGTTGCTGGCTTTCATTGTTACTGATCTCAAAAGCAATGTTCATGTGCACATCATTTTTGATCTGCAGCTTCCCAAGCCAGATTCCCTGTATAAGCTGGCCTTGCTGGGCCTGCGCTGCTGTATGGAGCAGGCTCAGGAGAAAGATGCTCAGGAAGAGAATGGAGTTGTGTAGGAGTTTCATCGTTTTATTTTGCTTTAGTTTGACTATCAGACACCCTGCCTGCTTTGGTGATCCAAACCTACCACGACTTCTCCGGTACAGAAAATCAAATCCGTCAACCCATTCTCTTATTATGCCAATTCTGGATTTTATATTTCAGGCCCCGTTCGTCCATACTTTTTCAAGTTCACATAAAAAATCGTGCAGTTCATCCATCGTGGTGTGGAAGGTATGGCGGGATTACTAATTTTAGGTGCTTGTCTGAATCAGGGTTTGTTTCCCATCTTTTAATGAAGAACCTGAATGGGGTAAATAAACTCTGATTAAAGCAACAACAGAAGAAAATAATTTCTACTTTACTGTATGCTGAAACGCAAACACATAGAACCCATTATACACGCGGTTGTCTGGCTGTCGGGTTACCTGGCGATTATACTTTGGGTAAACACGCTAGGCTCCTTCAAGAGCACCGACGGAACGATCCTGCTGCCCCTTACTATTGGTACCTTACTCAATATCTGCCTGTTTTACACCATCGCACTTGTGCTGATACCGCATTACTCAGCTACTAAAAAAGCGGGTATTTTCCTGTTAAGCTCACTTGCAATCTGGGTGGGACTGACGGCTTTGGAGACAGGTATAGACTATTTGCTCTTCATTAATTATTATTCTACCGAAGACGAAGGCTTCTGGGGACAGCTGCTCATAAACCTGCTGTTCAACTTCATTATTTTCTCACTGGCGCTTGGCTATGGCTTTACCAAAAGCTGGCTCCGCAACGAAAAGCAGCGACAGCAATTGAAAGAAGAAATGCTGCAGGCGGAGCTAAACTTCCTGAAGGCCCAGGTAAATCCGCATTTCCTGTTCAATGTGCTGAACATGGCCTATGCCAGCGCAGCCGGCAACGGCGACAAACGTACGGCAGGCATCGTAGAAAAGCTGGCCAACCTGATGCGCTATATGCTTTATGAGAGCAACGTGCAAAGAGTGGAATTATCGCGGGAGTTGGAATATATAGGTAGTTTTATTGAGCTGCAGAAAATGCGCCTGTCGCCGGAGCTACAGACAAACGTAAAGTTCATCGTTGAGGGCGATCACATCAAGTATAAAATCGCACCGCTCATACTTATCCCTTTTGTGGAGAATGCCTTTAAGCACGGTATTCGGCTCGACAAGCCTTCCAATATTTTAATCAGGCTCATACTGAAAGACAGGCAGCTATACTTTGAAGTGCAGAACAGCATCGCACAGTTACGCAAAGAGCCGGGGCAAAAAGCCGGAGGTGTAGGGCTGGAAAACGTAAAGAAAAGACTGGCCCTGCTTTACCCCAGTACACACCAGTTACAGATTTCCCGAAAAGATGATAGATTTAGTACATCCCTTACCCTTAAGCTGGATTGATGTTCGTTGGTCGTGTTCAGTTTCTGGTAGCTCGATTTACGTTTATAGTGCCAATGAGACTTTCTAACTTTCTAACTCCCAAACCCTCTAACATCCATGAAGTGTATTGTAGTAGATGATGAGCCTTTTGCACTTGAGCTGGCGGCGGATTATGTGCGGAAAACACCGTTTCTGAAGCTGGTTGGCACGTTCAGCAATCCGGTAAAGACGCTGGCTTTTTTAATGGAGCAGGAAGTGGACCTGATGTTTCTGGACATTAACATGCCGGAGCTTTCAGGAATGCAGTTGCTGGCCGCCTTACCTCGCAAACCAATGGTGGTGTTCACTACCGCTTACCCCGAGTTCGGTGCCGAAAGCTACAACTACGATGCCGTGGATTACCTGCTCAAACCCATTAACTACGCCCGTTTCCTGAAGGCGGTGAACAAGGCAGTGGAGTTACAGAATCTGAAAAGAAAAGACAATAATGCCCAATCTCATGCAGAATCAGCTGCTCCAATCCAGGACAGATTGAATGTGCTCCTTAAAAGCGGAACCCAAACCTTTAAGGTAAAGCTGGAAGACATACTTTACGTGGAGGGCGCAGGCAATTACATGGCTTTCTGCACCAAAGGCAAAAAGATTCTCTCACTGCTGACCATGAAAGAAGTGCTGGACCTGCTGCCTGCCGACCAGTTTGTGCGGGTGCACAAATCCTACATCGTGTCGCTGAACCACCTCGATGTGATAGAGCGCCACCAGGTAACCATTGCAGGCAAAACCATTCCGATTGGGATTACTTACCGTGAGCAGTTTTTGGCCAAGGCAGGCAATCAATAGGCTTGGAATATGTTGGGCCGTTCTTGTATTGTGGTCCAACTTTGTGCCTAACCGGAGTTATTTTTCGCACTTACTTAAGCTATATTCTGCAGTTGAATAAATATATAATCTTTATATATAATTCTATAACATACCTATCTATTCTGTTCCTGAATTTTGTTGCATCAACTATAATGGCAGCTGATTTGGTAAAAGATCTGATTGTAAAGGAGGGTATGCAATGTGTGGCCGTTCTTAATGAAGAGCTGTTGAAAATTGCAGTTAAAATTAAATAGCTGAGTAAAGGCTTTAATATTTGAATTGTTGAAAGCACTATAACTTAACAAAACCTATTTTGGAAAATTTAAGGACACAGATAGATCGGCAGCTCGAGTATAGCAGAAGAAAGAATCTCTTCTGTAACCCAGAAAATAACCTCTTAAGTTTTAAGCCTGAAACTATAGCGTACCTGCGGCAAAACCATCAGGCAATTAAAGCGCAATCGTTGGAGGAAGAAAAGGAATTGACGGAGTACCTGGTGGATGGTGCTATTAGGTCGTTATGCCATGCCAACCAGTTTTATTATTTTAATGAGCTTGATAAAGCTACTTTGCAAAAGCTTTACAACAAGTTACTTTCAAAACTAAAAGCTTTGCCGGAGAATGAAGAGGAAGAAGCTTATAAACAGTTAGCCACAGAGCATTTCAGTGCACTGCAGTCATTCCTTAGAAGGTCTAACCCCTTTGCCAGACATCTTTACTCTAACAAGGCGCCCTATCTGGAGCAGGAAGTTGTTTGTGAGGAGTATACTGCCGCTAC
The DNA here is from genome assembly GCF_947492645.1 of uncultured Pontibacter sp. GTDB lineage: Bacteria > Bacteroidota > Bacteroidia > Cytophagales > Hymenobacteraceae > Pontibacter. The sequence continues at coordinate 20,420 of NZ_CANLMZ010000004.1, forward strand.
ACAGCTTCACTTGCTAAAGATTGACATTGCTACCCTGAAGGAGCCAGTACTGGATCTGGGATGCGGTCAGCAGGCACACCTGGTCAGGTATCTGCGAGATCAAAAGCTGGATGCTTATGGGGTAGATCGTAGCGTATCTCCTTCAAACCACACTTTTAAAGCTGACTGGTTCGAGTTCAGCTTAAGCGACAAAACCTGGGGAACAATTATTAGTAATCTGGGCTTCTCCAATCACTTTCTGCATCACCATTTGCGGGTAGGAGGGGATTATGCCAACTTTGGGATTCGCTATAAAGAAATACTGCACGCTCTAAAAACAGGCGGGACCTTTTATTATGCACCGGATCTGCCTTTTATAGAGAATTACCTCAAACCTGAAGAGTTTCTGCTGCAGCGGTTTGCTGTTGAAGGTACCGAGTATAAAGCCATAAAAGTAACAAGATTGGGCTCTTAAGAAACGGGAAGGCGCATGATTTAACTATTTTATTAAAACTAATTTGTATGAGGTTCTGCAGTATAAGCTGTATAAAAGTATCTGGAAGTGTAATAATCGTCCTGGTAAGTACCCTGGTGCTTTGTATCAAAAGCCTTGGTGCGGCTCCTGATTCCAGTCATACCACTTTTCAAAAAGTTCCAGTGTCATTTAAAAGCGGAGATAACTTGCTTAAAGGGATACTGATAAGCCCCAGGGGAGCTAAAACTAAAGTTCCAGCTATTGTTTTCTGCGTTGGCTCCAGTAGAAGTTCCACTGTGGCAAACTACGCCTCTCTTTTGGACTCCCTTTTTGAGCAGCATCTGCCACTGGATAGTATAGCGCTTCTTTACTTTGATAAGCGAGGGGTAGGTGAGTCTGAAGGTAAATGGTACAACACAGATTTTGAAGGTAGGGCCGCCGACGCAAAGGCTGCTGCTGACTATCTAGCTTCACTCCCAATGATCGACAAAAGTAGGATTGCAGTGGCTGGACATAGTCAAGGAGGCTGGATAACGCAGGTATGCCTGGCAAAGTATCCTGACACCTTTGTGGGAGGTATTTCACTTGCCGGTCCGACCTTTGATGTAAAGGAACAGGTAAGAAATGACTATGCAAGTGTGTTGATGTGTCAGGAGCAGATGGAAGAACAGGCTGCCAGAGAAAAGGCGCTGAGAATGGTAAAGCGCGATTTTTTCCTGGCATCTCTGCTACCTGTCCAGGAAAACTGGAAGCAGCTGAAAGTCATCAGGAAGTTTGACCCGGGCCAGTATCTTCCTTTTATCAATAAGCCGATACTCCTGATGTTTGGGGAGAACGACGCCCTTGTTTCTCCTAAGTATGCGATTGAAACGCTGAACAAATATTTTCCACAAGGTACTCCATCTAATTTTAAGGTATTGACAGTTGCAGGAGCCAACCATTCTTTCAAGGTTGCTGATTTCTGCCACAAAGGACCCACAAAGCATCTACCTTATTCAAAAGAGAGCAAGAAGCAAATAGCTGCCTGGGTGCGGACTGTTCTTTTACAGTCTTAATGCAGCCCATGAGCAAAAGCTAGGTGTTAAAGAGTACGGGAGCTTCAACAGTGAGAAGTGCGCTAGCATGTGATGTTGTTTATGATGTACTGTTGTGTTTGAGTGAAGAATTATGAAAGTCATGCTTTACAGAGTTTCCCCAAGCCAATGCTTCTTGCACTGATCACCATATTTGCCATTGAACTGCTTCTGAACTTTCTTTTCCTTTAGTATCTGCTAGGCAAGGCAGCCATGCGCTAAATATTCATAAGTAAAACTGCTAATCCATGGAGAAGTAACTACAGTACAGAGTTCCACTCTGATTATTTAATTCAAGGATGCATCAAATAATTAACACTTCTAAGGCTTATGTCATTTAAATCAAACAAGCAAATACTTCAAGTTTTCCTGCCTTATAAATAAGGCACAAAACATTATATTTGATGCGTACATCACAGACTATGAAATATGAACAAAGAGCAGTTTCTGCACCAGGATTTATTTGCTGTTGTCATGCTGTTTGGCATTATCCAAAGTGTTCTGCTTATCTACCTTTTCACCTTTAAAAATAAAGCCCCGTTTTTCCTGAAGCTTCTGGGCTTGTTGGTGCTTTCTCTCACCCTTATTACTGTCGAAATATTCCTGAGCTATAGCGGCTATATTGTATATGCTATTCATTTGGTTGATTTCAGCGAGCCGCTCAATTTCGTGCTAGGCCCACTTATCTATTTTTTTGTATTTTGTGCCTGTTACCCTAAACCATTCAATAAAAAATATTACCTGCACTTTATACCCTTTGTTCTGTACCTGGCTTATTGTGTTCCATTCTATCTTCAACCGGAGTCTGTTAAACTGGATGCTTTTCTATCGGCCTACCAGCCGGTTTTAGCAAATCCTGAACTGGAAGAAACATCAAATCTTGACCCACTCTTTTTAAAGCGGTTTGTTAATGAATTATGCCTGATGCACATAAGTATATATCTGGCACTCAGCCTTTGGTTGCTTAAACTGGAAACCAAAAGTCTGAATCAGTATACTAAGAAGCTGGTGCGGGCTGTTGTGTGGGGGATGAGCGCTTTATTGATCCTTACCCTTCTTGTTAAGTTTAGCTTTAGAGCTGACCTGGGTGATTACATCATTGCTGTTAGTTTTGCAGTTTCGGCCTTCGCTCTGAATGGAATACTACTACAAAGCTCCCAACTGTTGTCAGAAAAAGGAATGGAAACAGAGCATAAGGTTCCTGAGGCAAAGTATAGCAAGTCTGGCTTAAGCGAAGCACAGAAAGATGAGATCCTGCACCAGCTGAACGGGCTTATAGGAAAGGAGAAGTTTTATGTTGACCCAAACATCAGCTTGCAAGGTTTGGCTGCACGAATCCACACACATCCTAACTATTTGTCGCAGGTAATAAATGAGCGATTGGGCAAAAGCTTTTTTGACTTTATAGCTCAGTTAAGGGTAGATGAAGCCATCAGGTTATTGAAAAGTTCTTCGCATCAGAACACCCCTATTGAAGTGATTGCAGAAGAGGTAGGCTATAGTTCCAAATCTGCCTTTTACAACGCTTTCAAGAAAATAACGGGTAAAACACCTGCTCAGCAGCGTTCTTCCTTATAAGAAAGGACTACCTCCTTTCATATCAGGTTTACCTTCCGCTGTTTGTTGCCCTAAGTTTACCGAAAATTTAACGGTAAATTTTATGGAACAGACACAAACAATGTATCGCAGGTACGACCTTGATTGGTTAAGGCTTTTAGCTTTCATGCTCCTGATCTTATACCATGCAGGTATGATCTTTGTCAGTTGGGGATGGCACATACAGCACCCCGAAAGCAGCAAGTATTTTGAGTGGGCAATGATGCTGGTTAACCAGTGGCGGATGCCCCTGATCTTCTTTATAGGTGGAGCTGTGATCTGGTACTCGCTCCACAAGCGAAGCAGTGGAGAGTTCGTTAAAGAGCGCCTGGTTCGTATTCTGATACCATTGCTGTTTGGTATGTTGGTAGTAGTTGTGCCGCAAGCTTATTATGAGCAGGTTCAGAAGGGTGGATATGCCCAAAGTTTCTGGGACTTTTATACATCTGCCTATTTCTTTGAATTCTTTACCTGGAACCACCTGTGGTACCTGGTGTATGTACTTTTTTACTCCTTAGTGTGCCTGCCCCTGTTTAATCGCTGGATCAAAAAAGGGCAACCTAAGTGGATTGATCGTTTGATCTCGAATCCTCTTGGAGTAGTATTACTTGCTTTACCTATTATTATAAGTGAAGTGCTACTCAGAAAAGCTTTCCCTTCTTATCAAAATTTTATTACAGATCTTGCAAATCATGCCTTTTACTTACCTGTTTTTATCTACGGGTTCCTGATCGCTACTAATGCAAAGGCCATGGCTGCTATCAAGAAAGCGAAATGGAGCTACTTATTACTTGGGGTTGCACTATACACTGTGCTTTATACTTTCTACTGGGTACCTGAGACTGAGCCTGCAACCATACTAGGGTACGCCGTATACCAGGCCCTGCAAAGCTTAAACACATGGTTGTGGTTACTCATTGTATATGGCTTTGGCAGCACTTACCTGACCTTCTCCAATAATTTTTTGAAGTATGGTAGTCAAGCAATATATCCATTTTATATCCTTCACCAGACCATTATCATTATCATCGGTTATTACATAATCCAGATGCAAGTTGATGTAGGATGGCAGTTTTTGTTGATCAGTAGCGGTACTTTCCTGATTTGCGGTATCCTATATCACTTCATCCGGCAGTTCTGGTTAGGCAGGCTCCTTTTTGGTTTGAAAACAGATGTTAAAAAGAAAGGAAAAGCAGCAGTTAGTACAGTAGCCGCTGTGTGATAATACCGGTATAATAAAAAGGAGCCTAATGATCTCTAAGCTCCTTTTATTGTACTAATAAATAATTCATACTCAGGTTGTAGATCAAAAGCTTTCAATGCTGGGACTGGCAGCCTGCGCGAATAATTACTAATAGCTTTGGCTACCTTTTTTGTAGCACCTGTTTTGCTCTGGGGCCTATCCAACCTAAATGAGTGTGTTTAAAGCTGTCCGTGAACTTTAAGCCATAGCCTAAGGCTCTATCCATAGTACTGTGCCCGAAAAGCAAAAGACCTGTAAACTGCAGCGTCTCATGGCCAAGATAGAATCCGGAAATGCCAACTGCAATGGCAATGCCCTGGTGGTGTAGCAGGTTATAGGTAAAAGCACCAACTCTTGAGCTAACCAGGTAACCGGCCATCCCTATATCCGGAACAAGCAACAGAGCAAAGTATAGCCACCAGTCATACCCTAAGAATAAGGTGCCTACATAGGAGAGTATAAGCTTGGCCAGGTCTTCTGATTTTAGTAGTATTTTCATCATTATCATATTTAAAATCGGTAACCAACATGTACAGTAGGGAAGACTCCGAACTTGTCTTGCTGAAATTCTTTGCCTTCAAACTTTATTTTATCTGTATGGATATTGTAGTCAAGACTGATCCATGGGGTAATATAAAGACCTTTAGGTGTACCATCTTGATCTTTTTGGAAAAAGAAGCGGTAACCAATATGCGTGCCTATACCTATAGTTTTACCTGTCTCTTCAACGCCACTTTCTTTGTGAGTTGCTTTATTAGAAGTATAGCCGGTTCCGATACCGGTATAAAAGCCCTTTGTGCCTTGTAACAGGTAACTAGCTTTTATGCCGTAACCGTGAGTCATTAATTTACAGCCTTTGTTGCCGTGGAAGCTTTCCGGCTGCTGTACACCAAAAATGCCAACATCCAGGCGTACCCTGTTGGGTTGGTATATTACATGGGCGGAGTAGCCTTTCAGGAAAAAGGCGATTGGATCAACTTCAACTTCCCAGGTTGGAGTTGGCTTCTCTGTCTGAGCTTGTGAAACAGTGAACAGAAGGAGTGTAAGAGCAGTAATGAGTAGCTTTTTCATGTTTTATTTTGTGTGTTGTGATTGATTCGCTTAACCTACCAGTACAGCAGCAGCTTTAGATGACTAAGGCTAGTGCTAATACTATAAGTAGTACAAATATTTGCCAATCAATCAGATGTGGGAAATTATCTTTCCCGAACACTTAAAATCAAAGGATGAGCTTTGGAAATAGGAGACTGAAGACTTTAGAGCAAAGTAGAGTGAACTACAAACTATAAAAAGCAGGCGACTTATTAAGACTGATGTGTTATAGTTCTAAAATAGAATAGGCTAAGCATCAAGCCATTCTTTGAATGCTGTGTATTTTTCTATACTTACAAATATCTCTTTAAGAGTGGCAGGCTGCAACTCAACTTTCAGTCGGGTAGGGGAATATTTATGAATAGAATTGATAGACCTCAGGTGTATGATGAACTGCCTGTTAATTCGGAAGAAATGCTTTGGGTCTAGAATATTAGACAGCTTTTCCAGTGTATAATCTACAGGCAGGCGTTGTCCTTCCTTTGTTACCAGGAATGTCAGTTTTTCTTCAGAGTAAAAATAAGCAACATCAGCTATATCTATAGTTCTTATTTTACTGCCCTGTGTTATTAGAAATCTGGATTTATAGGTAGGCTCTTTATGAAGTGTCGCATTTAGAAGCTGCTTTAAAGAATCAGAACTAATACCAGCTGTACTATTTAACTTCTTAAATTTAGTAATGCTGGCTTGTAATTCATCCTGGTTGATAGGTTTTAACAGATAATCGATGCTGTTTACTTTAAACGCCTTGATCATATAGTCGTCGTAGGCAGTAGTAAAAACTACCGGTGTAAAACACTCCACCTGATCAAAGATTGCAAAGCTTTGCCCATCGTCCAGGTGAATGTCCATGAAGAGCAGGTCGGGTTGAGGATGTGTGCTCAGCCATTTTACACTCTCTTTTACAGACGGTAAAACAGCTTCTACTGTAATGCTGTTGTCGCATTTAATCAGCAGACTTGCCAGCCTTTTGGCAGCAAGTGACTCATCTTCAATGATTGCTACTTTCATGAGCTATTAGATAAGGAGAACCAGAACAATGCAACTCCTGAAACAGGAGAAGCCCTTACATTTTACAGCTCTTTGCAAGCTAGGTCAGTAATGGAACCCTCGCCTGATACAGGCTGTCAGACAGCTGGAAAGTTACTTTTTTCGGTGTAAAATAACTATATCGGTTTGTAATATTTTTCAATCCAACACCTGTAGAAGCAAACTCCTGCTTCCTTAACTGCACATTATTCTGCACCACCAGGTAACCATCATCTTCCGCTCTTATGTCTACTACCAAGGGGCTGCTTTTAGATAGCTCATTGTGTTTAACAGCGTTTTCAATCAGCAGTTGTAAGGTTAAGGGAGGAATGTAAAGGTTCAGCTTTTCTGCAGGAATGGATACGTTTACCTGTAGCTTATCTTCAAATCGAATTTTAAGCAGAAAAATGAAAGCGTTTATAAAATCAATCTCTGTTTTTAGCGGTACTAACTCCTGATCACGCTGCTCCAGCACATAACGGTAAGCTTTTGCAAGCCGATCAATAAACTTTTCTGAAAGATCGGCATCTACATGCACCAACGATGATAACACATTAAGACTGTTGAACAGAAAGTGGGGATTAACCTGGTTTTTTAAGCCTTCGTACTGCGCCTGTGCAATTTCTTTCTGTAGTACCTCTGCGTTGACAGCTGCCTTATGGTAACTTTTAAGAGCATTCAAACCTGTAAGAGCTGAGAAATAAACTCCAGAGAATAACAGGTTGATGACTGCGTTTAATCGTAATTCAACTTCAAAGTCTATTTTACCTATGGGCTCCATCTGAAGTATAAATACAAAGGGCACGATACCTATCAGAAAAACTAACAGCAGGCTAAACAACTGGAATACAAGCAGCCCAACAATATACTTTAGGTACAAGGCTTTTAAAAAGGACAGATACTTTTCCTGTTGGATTATAAGTAAGCGGTATCCTTCATATAAGAGCAAGAAATAAACAAAGGCGTAAATAAGATCAAATAAAAGGTGGCTTACCGGGTAAAACAAGGAGCCATAAATAACAAATGCCAATGCACTTGTATACAATACAGAAAGTAAAACAGCTGAAACGAGCTTTAATTTTATAGTTTCCTTATTACTTTTCTCTCTGATTAAGCTAGCTAGCTTCATACATTCATGTTTGTTCAGGTTGACTCTGAATAAAAGGTAAAGCTCTTCTTGAAAGCTTTAAGATCAAACCCTACTGTTCATAGGTGGAGCAGGGTTAGATCTGATGGCAAGTTGATGATTTGCTTATTGTGCTTCTGCTTCTATGATTGAAACTGCAGAAGCTCCAAAGTAGCCTATAGCCCCGTTACTAATGTTGGAAGGAGCATTGGCAGGTGTACCTTCAAAAGGGCCACCAGAAGAATTTTGCTGGTTTAGAAGAGCAAACCAGAAGTCGTAAGCTGGCTTGTCGATACCATACACTTCAACTCTTAATCTGTCTCCTTTTTGTACAGCAAACTGCATATTGGCATGGCCATAATTACCGTCATAAAGCTCATCATTCAGCACAGCCAACTCATCGGGCTCTAATACTCCATTAATATAAACATTCCAGCGGTAGTTATTGCCTTTACCTGCCGGGTCTCCGAAATGGACGATAGGGTAATAACCTTCATCTTCCATATGTCCTGCAGCTTTGTATTCGAATGTTAATGAATCAAGCGGAGAGACAGCAGGCATATAGCTCTGAGCAGTGTATTCTTTGCCGTTAACCACAGCTTTAAAATAATAGGTGTAGCCAGGGATACCCTGCAACGTGTTTGTCTGGTACAGACCCTCGCCGGCCGCTTTCAGTGTGTCTGTATGGCCATGATTGTCGGAAATAATGACCAATGCACCGTTAACGCCTGTTGTACGTCCTTCATCCAGGTACCCCTTGGTATTGGATAAGCGCACCTTATACGGGCCCGGCTGATCTGTTAACAAACCTTCCACTACTAATCTGCTCTCAGCTGTGTCCAGTTCGTAATCAATCACTTCTTCGCAGCTGGTAAAGGCCAGCATAAGCATAGCCAGCAAGTATAAAAGTATCTTTTTCATTTTGCGTCTGATTAAAAATTGAAGTTATAGGTAAGAGATGGCACAATACCGAACAGGTACGTTTTTACAGCTTCTGTTTTGCTGCTGTCATCTTCGTTCTCGCGGAAGTAGATAGAGAAAGCGTTTTTGCGTGCATATGCATTGTAGATACTCAGCGTCCAGGAACTGGTGTATTTCTTAAACTCATTCCTCGGCTTCTCATAGGTAGCGGAAAGGTCTAAGCGGTGGTAATCTGGCAGGCGGTAACCGTTACGCTCAGAGTAAACAGGGTAAGTTTTGCCATTATACTCGTAACGGCCGACCGGCATGGTAATAGCCCCACCTGTAGCGTAAGTCCAGTTAGTTCCCAGGTTTATACTTGGGCTAAACTGATAGCTAAGCACCAGGTTTCCGGAGTGGCGGCGGTCATAGCGCAGCGGGTAAGACTTGTTATTATTAATTCCTGGTACTGTGCGTTCTGTTTTAGATAAAGTATAGCTTATCCAGCCAGTCAGTAACCCCTTCTGCTTGCGCAGGTAAAATTCAGCTCCATAGGCTTCGCCGCTGCCCCGTAGTAACTCTGTCTCCAGGCGCTCGTTCAGGAATATCTCTGCGTAATCCTTATAGTCGATCTGGTTGTCCATCCACTTGTAGTATACTTCCACAGAGCCTTCAAACATGTTATCCTGAAAGTTGCGGAAGTAGCCGGCTGCTACCTGATCAGCCTTCTGTGGTTTTACATACGTGCTGCTTGGTATCCATACATCAAATGGCATTGCGGATGTAGAATTTGACACCAGGTGCAGGTATTGCAGTGTTCGGTTGTAAGATGCCTTAATAGAGCTTGCATCATTCAGTTCATACTTGGCTGCAAAGCGTGGCTCCAACCCACCATAGCTTTTTATCTTCTCAAATCGGCTATAGGTTACAGTATCTACCGGCGTATCAAAGTTTTCATCGTACAGGTACACTTTGCCCGGTCCCATGTTCGTAAAGCTGGATAACCTTAAGCCATAATCAAGGGTTAACCGGTCCGTGATCTGGTGCTCATTGCTCAGGTATAGCGCTCCCTCCAGCGCACTCGTAGAATTTAGTTTAAGCGCGTTAACATAAGAGAATTTGCCCGGTTTAACTTCAGCAGGCATAAAGTTATGGTAAGTCAGGTGCAGGCCAAACCGCAGCTGGTTCCTTGGATTTAGAAAAAGAGTGTAGTCATTCTTTAATCCATAATCTTTGATGTGTGACTTCCAGGTAAATTCAGATTCTTTTTCTTTTGAGCCAAGAGCATAGTCAAAGTCGGAGAAGATAAAGGTGGTGTTGGAGAAAAGTCTGTCACTAAACAGGTGGTTCCAACGCACAGTGGCAGTGGCATTACCCCAGTTCATCTTAAAGTCGTTGGTGGCTGCTACATCGCGTCCAAAGTAACCTGACACATATAGGCGGTTCTTTTCGTTTAAAGTATAGTTGAGCTTGGTGTTCAGGTCGTAGAAGTACAGTTTGTTATTTTTTACATTCTCATCGCTGCTCAATCCAAAGAAGATGTCGGCATACGTGCGGCGGCCTGATACTATAAAGGAACTTTTGTCTTTGATAATGGGTGCTTCAACTGTCAGGCGGCTGGAGATAGTACCTATACCACCCGATATTTCCAAGTTTTTATTGTTCCCCTCTTTCATGCGGATGTCCAGAAGGGAAGAAAGCCTGCCGCCATGTTGGGCTGGAATTCCCCCTTTGTAGAGCTGCACGTCTTTAATAGCATCGGCATTAAATACTGAGAAAAAGCCCATCAGGTGCGAGGCATTATACACAGGTGCTTCATCCAAAAGAATTAAGTTTTGGTCCACACCGCCGCCACGCACATAAAAGCCCGATGTGCCTTCGCCGGCATTCTGCACACCTGGCAGTAGCTGTATGGCTTTTACCAGATCTACTTCACCCAGCAGGGCAGGCATGTTTTTTATTTCGGCCACCTGCATCTTCAGGGTGCTCATCTCCATGCTTTTCACGTTGGTGTCTTCCCTACGCGATACAACTTCCACTTCTTTCAACTTAGTCACATTTTGCTCCAATTCTGTGTCAAGTTTCGTGCTGCTCTGTAGGTGCACTTGTCTGGAGATAGTTATATACCCAAGATAATTGAAGGTAAGGGTGTAGGTGCCTTTAGGTAGGGTAAGAGCGTAGTAGCCGTACTCGTTGGTAGTAACGCCAGTACCCGGTAGCTCTTGCACGCTAACCGAAGAGCCGATTAATCCTTCGCCAGTGGCTTTATCTTTTACATAACCGCTGACGGTTACTTTCTCCTGTGCTACTGCCACAGATGTCGATAGGCAAAGCAGTAGCACTAGTAAGCTCAATAATTGTTTCATGGTTTTATTTTGTAATATATATAGGAACAATGGGATAAGCGACACAAAGGTATTTTGCTACTGGAAGTAAGACTTTATAAAATTTCCGGAAAGCTTTATAGTTTTAATAACCTCATGTCATACTTTTAGTGCCACTCTCTAAATCATAAGCAAAATTATGGTGGTATTGGTACTGCTTAAAATGAACTTTTCCGAACACCGTATTTTGTTGTATGAAAGCTGATAAATAGGGTATGAACTGATAAATAATTGTGAGTTCACACTTTAGTTGGTTAATTATACAAGTGCCGATTCTATGATGGGTACTGTGGAAAGATCTCTTCAACTTGACTGAGAAGGGCTGAAACTAATTGATTCAGGTTTCATACTGCTTCTGCGTTTCCAGCTTCAAAAGCTTGTTTCTGATGCAGCATAAGCTAGAACCTGAGCAGTTCAAAGTATACCAACTTATCACTGGAACCCGAAATTGATCCAGGTTAACCTGCTCAGACTAACGGCGATCTTGGAAGAGATCTACTACAGGCTTACCGGATGAAATAGAAGTGAAGAAAAGCATTGCACGCCCAACACAAGAGCTAAAGGAGTAGACACAAAAGGCATTTTGCTTTTCGCGAGTTAAGAAAAGAACTCTTTTGTACAATAATAGGGTATAATGTTTCAGCTAATATAGTTACTTTATCTGTCTGCGCAACAGCTGCGCATTGATAGCTACAATCACGGTGCTCAGGCTCATAAGTGCAGCACCAATGGCCGGAGAAACCATGATTCCCTGCTGATACAGTACGCCAGCAGCCAATGGAAGTGCTATGACGTTGTAGCCTGTCGCCCAGATCAGGTTTTGGATCATTTTCCGGTAAGTAGCTTTGCCGAACATGATAAGCGAGGCAATGTCCTGCGGGTTGCTGTTTACCAAAATGATGTCAGCTGTCTCGGCGGCTACGTCGGTGCCAGAACCTACTGCAATGCCTACATCAGCCTGCGCCAGGGCAGGAGCATCGTTAACACCGTCTCCGGTCATGGCCACAAACTCTCCCTGGGCCTGCAGCTCTTTTATCTTCTCCTGTTTCTGGTGTGGTAGCACATTGGCCAGGTATCCATCCATACCCAGTTTATCGCTCACGTTTTTGGCTACGCGCTCATTATCACCGGTCAAGAGCAGGTTCTTAATGCCGTTCTCCTTTAATACTTTTATAGCGCCTGCAGACTCCGGTCGTATCTGGTCGCGCATGGTAATGTAGCCGGCAACCTGCTGGTCCACCAGCACATAAACCACCGTTTCTACACCTTCTTCGGCCTTACTTTCCGGCACTTGTATGCCATATTCTTTTATATAGTTTGGGCCAACCACTTTTACATCGCTGCCTTCCACAGTGCCTTCCAGTCCTTTGCCAGGCAAGTAATTAAAGTTTTCTGAAGCAGGTACGGCAATGCCATCCGCTTTTACTTTACGCAGAATACCCTGCGAGATATAGTGTTCGGAGTTCTGTTCCACACCCGAAGCCAGGCGTAGCAGTTCCTGCTCAGGGAAACGCTGGTCGAAGGAAACAACCTGTTCCACTTCATGAGAGCCTTGCGTCAGGGTGCCTGTTTTATCGAAGATGATGGTCGTGATCAGGCGGGAATTCTCAAAGGCAGTTCGGTTGCGTATCAGAAGCCCGTTATTGGCAGAAACAGCTGTGGAGATAGCTACTACCAGCGGAATGGCCAGGCCTAGTGCGTGCGGGCAGGAAATCACCATCACCGTTACCATCCGCTCCAGGGCAAAGTCCAGTTCAGCGCCCACCAACAACCAGACGGCAAAGGTGCCAAAGCCGGCGACCAGTGCCACGTAGGTGAGCCATTTAGCTGCTTTATCGGCCAGGCGCTGCGTGTCTGATTTTGTTTTCTGTGCTTCCTGCACCAGGTTGATCACTTTGTTCAGATAGCTGTCTTTGCCGGTGCTAACCACACGCACCTGCAGCGAACCGTTCCCGTTGATGGCTCCGCCGATTACGTTATCATCTTTCCTTTTCTGCACCGGTTTGCTCTCGCCGGTCAGCATGCTCTCATTCAGGTAACTATCACCCTGTACCACCACCCCGTCAGCAGGAACTTTCTCTCCGGGCTTTACCAGGATCAGGTCACCTGGCTGCAGGTCTTCAACTTTTAGGGTTATAGTCTCTCCGTTTCTGATCACCTGCGCTTCGGATGGCATCATGCTTACCAGCAGTTCCAGGGCTTTAGATGCCCCCAGCACCGATCTCATTTCGATCCAGTGCCCCAGTAGCATGATCACGATCAGGGTGGCCAGTTCCCAGAAAAAGTCCATGCCTTCGAGCCCGAAAGCAACGGCGGTGCTATACACATAGGCCACGGAAATGGCAACACCTATCAGCGTCATCATGCCCGGTGCACCTTTCTTTACTTCTTCTACTAAACCTGTCAGGAAAGGCCAGCCACCGTAAAAATAGATGATACTGGAAAGTGCAAAAGCGATGTACATGCCATAGGGCACATCCAGCGAAAAGCCAAGAATGTGCTGCACCATCGGGCTTAGCACGATCACCGGAACCGACAGCACCAGCGATACCCAGAAACGCTTCTTAAAATCTTCGATCATCATGCGGTGATGGTCGTGCCCGGCTTCACCGTGTGCCGCGTGTCCCTGGTGTGGTGGGTGATGGCGCGTGTCGCTGTGCATGGCATCGCTATGGCCATGCAGGGTTTTTTCTTGCAGGCGCTCTTCTGTTTTTTCTGTCTTGTTTACAGACTGTTCTTTGTGGCTGTGATGTTCGTGGTGTCTGTGATCTTTATTCATAGCTTTTCAGTTTTATGGACCTGTATCGGGTAACCTTTTCGGATATATCATGTACGGTCATTTGCCCCACGATGCTCTGAAGACTACCAAACCACTATGCTGATTTTCGCTGAGTCAGGATGTCTTATTTCACATATTGTTCTTTCTCCGTCTTCCTTAGTAATCCTAACCCATGAAGCGTTTGCAGCAGGCTATCTATCTGTTGCAGGCGCTGCGGTTGCTGTGCTTTGGCTACGGGCTTGAACTGATGGATAAGCTCCTGTGCGGTGGCCGGGCGCTCGTGTAGTTGCAGGGCACGTTGCACGGCCTGTGCCTGCTCCGAGAGCGTTTTTGGCCAGGCCAGTACTTCCTTAGCAGTGGCTTTCACAGCTTTGGATTTGGTTTCTATGCCCATATCGGTTTGCTGGGTGCCTTGCGGGTTCTGGTACTCTGGCCGGAGCCAGCGGATCTGGCCGCGTGCTTCTTCGGCGGCGCGTTCTTTGTTCAGGGCCACGAGGCGCTCCAGTATCTCTTCTTCGGGCAGGTTGGCAGGCCAGCCATAGGCGGCGGCTACGGCGGCATCCAGCTCCTGGTGCAGCTGCAAAAGTATACTTACCAGCCCTTGTTCGTGGGTTTTCTGCTCTTTGGCATTCAGCGCTTCGCCCGACCGAAGTTTCTCGAGCACGTTATACATGTCGGTTATAGTTAGCGTGGGGTGCTGCGCCTGCCGCTGCTTGCGGTGCTCGTCCAGCTGCTCGGCTATACTTCGGATCTGCTCCTGCTGTGCTTCGGTGGCGGCAGGGAAGGGGAAGGTGTCGAAGCAACGGGATTTGTTATATCTAGGGCGACTTTCAAGTGTTCCACCAGCAGCTAGAGACCATTTAATATGTATTGAACTTGACAATACTCCAAGATGATAGTAATCTTCAAGTGCAATCGCGATAATCATTGAATCAGGTAAAATATTGGAATCTAGGAAAGTGAAAATTCTATGCTTTGAAGTATAAACTGTGGCTATATACTTTCCTAATCCTTTGAGTGCTTCTCTTAGTAACGGCCTTGCCTCTCCAAACCAAAGCCAATTTTTCTTATAAGAAGCTCTGTTATTTTGGTCCCTTTCGGGTTTTACATTATTTAGAACATGCTGATATAACTGTGGAAATTTCTGCCTAGCTTGACTTTCTGTTAATCCATATAAGTCAATCACATATAAATCTCTAGAGTTTTGCGTTAGGTCTTTCCCATTCAAATATGGTTTGATATGCTCATTTATCTTAGGGTCTTCTCCATAACCCATGGCTTTAGCTTCTATTGGATTTAGTAGAAAACCAGCACCATAAAGCCCCATGCCAACACTTGAAATATTAGAATTTGAATCTAAGGTAACAGCACTTGTTACGTCAGCTCCCAAAGTTAAATCAGAGTTGATACTGCCATAGCTTTCTGAGAAAATTACCTTGCCTTCTACTTCGCCAGGGTACTCATTGATAATTTTATCTAGCCTTCCAGAAGTAGCGTTTAATTCGGCGACAGTCATCGCAATTCTAACAGCAGCTCCATCAGCACTATCTACCCAAGGATGATCAGGTATGGTATAAACTAAAGATAAAGGCTCTTTCCCTTCCATATGAGCCTGTATAACTCGACGGTTAAAGGTCTGCTTTATACTATTTGTAGTGATGAAACCGAAGCGTTCAGCCTTATAAGCACGCATAATTTCAGCCGCTTTATTCCACCAGTACATTACAAAATCCGCACTTTCCGG
The DNA here is from genome assembly GCF_947492645.1 of uncultured Pontibacter sp. Lineage (GTDB taxonomy): Bacteria > Bacteroidota > Bacteroidia > Cytophagales > Hymenobacteraceae > Pontibacter. The sequence goes on from NZ_CANLMZ010000004.1 coordinate 35,840, forward strand.
GACTATACCTTTGTATGTTTTTCGTAATGCATCCACATAACCATCACCTAAAGCACCACGCATCGCCTTATCACCTATAAACGGCGGGTTGCCAACTATAAAATCTGCTTCGGGCCAGGTGGCGGGTTTGGGGTCCAGGTAATCGTAAACTATAGTTCGGGCGGTTTCGTCGGGCACTTCCTGTCCGGTAACCGGGTGCGGTTTGGTGCTGTGGCCGTCCCAGCGGGTAACGGGCTGTCCGTTGGCGTCGAGGCGGGGTTTGCGGTCGGTGTAGCTCAGCACCGCGTCCTGCTGCTTGATGTTGCCGTACTCGCGCAAAATAGGGTTGCTCAGGCGGGTGGCCGAGCCGTGCGCCCGGAAGTGCCACTGCAGGTACCCGATCCAGAGCACCACGTCGGCGATGGCCGCTGCCCGTGGGTTTACTTCCAGGCCCAGCAGCTGAGCAGGAGTTACGGTATAGCCGCCTGTCATGTCCAGGGTCCGCTGCCCCGGGAAATGCTCCAGGTACTCCAGCACTTCGCCTTCCAGCCTTTTGAGGTGCTCCAGGGTCACGTACAAAAAGTTGCCGCTTCCGCAGGCCGGGTCCAGCACGCGCACCGAGCACAAACGGCGGTGGAAGCTCTCGATCTCTTTTCGGGCTCCAACTTCGTCGCCGCTGTCTTCAAGTATGGCCGAGGCGGTGCGGGCAGCTTCCCACTCTTCGCGCAGCGGCTCAATTACGGTTGGCATTACCAGGCGCTCCACGTAGGCGCGGGGCGTGTAGTGGGCACCCAGTTTGTGGCGCTCGCGCGGCTGCAAAGCCCGCTCCAGCAAGGTGCCGAAAATGGCAGGCTCCACATCGGCCCAATTGGCTTCGGCGGCAAGTATAAGCAGGTCCAGTTGGGCTTCGGTAATGGGCAACGCTTCGGGGTCTTTAAACAGGTAGCCGTTAAACTGCGGTATGTTGGTGCGCAGGGCCGGGTCAAATCCACCTCTGTCCATCGTTTGCCACAGCGCCTTCAGTGCATCGGGGAAGTAGGTTATATTCTGGCGGTAGTCCTGCAGCAGTTTGGTAAACGATTTTTCGGGCAGCAACTGCACGTCTTCGGCAAACATGGTAAACAAACAGCGCATCAGGAAACCCGACACCTGCTCGGGTGTATAGCCGGTCTGCTCTAGCGATGCCGCCAGCTTAGCCAGCCGCTCGGCCAGCTGCCTTGTTACACGGGCCGCACGTCGGCTTGGGTCCAGTTCCAGCGGCTCGGTAAAGAGCAAACGCAGGCGCTCGCGCACTTCCTGTTGGGCCAGTTCTTCTAAGGTAATTCTATAGTTCTGCGGGTCGGGGAAGGGCACATAGGTCTTTCCCTGCCGCGCAAAGTCAGCATACAGGTCGATGCAATACCCCACATCCACCACCGCCAGGAACGGCGGCCAGCCTTCGGTAGTCGGCAGCGAGCGGGCGTAGCGCAGGGCCTGTTCTTTGGCCTTTTTCATTTCGCGGTCCCAGGTGCGGGTATCGCGGGTGGCAGTACCGGATTTGGTCTTTGCGCGTTCAGCGCCCAGCAATTCAGCTTCGGTTGTGGTTGCTTTGTCGGCGCCCTGTTTGGCTTCCAGCACGAAGCAATCTTTCTTGTAGAGGTCGATAAAGTTGGTGCTCGTCCGGCCTTCGCCATCATCAAACACCACAGGCCGCTCAAAAGTATAGTTGGCTTCGTGTACCTTGTCGGTGGCCGGCATCGGTTTTTCCACGCCCAGCAGCTCACACAGCTCCGTCAAAAACAACTGGTAATTAGCACGTTCTGAAGCGCCGGAAGCTTTCCATCGGGAGATGAAGCTTTCTATAGTTGGAGTAGAAGTAGAGGGCATAGTTTGCTTTCGGGTAAAGTATGATTTTGCAGTTGCAGTATATTAAAATTTAACGATATTTACGCACTCTTTTTAAGGTTTAGCATCGTAGCTTAATATAAAAGCCGCATCCAAAACAGGATGCGGCTTTTGCTTTTGCAGGGCTATAGTTCCAGCTTTTTAGCCCTAGGTTGGCAGTGCTACTTCAGCAACTTATAGGCATGTGCTAACCTGTGCGTAGGCGAGCTTTCTACGGCCTGCTGTATAGTTGCCACATGGGCTGCGCCATATATCACCAGTATTCGATCCTCCGGGCTTTCGGTAATGCGCTGTATGTTGCGGAAAATGCGCAGGTTACGGTTAAACCAGGTAGCGCTGTACCAGTCTACACCCATGTAATCGTGCGTCTGTTCTTCGTAACGGAATGCTTCCCTAAAATAGTTGGCATGCCGTGTGCGTATCGTTTCCGGCTGGTTTTCATAGCGTAGCATGTCATAAACGGTGCGTGGCATTTTGCCAGATAGCTTGGCTACAGAGTCGCGGGCGATGGTGGTTTTGCGCAGGTACTTCCAGAAGCTGGCATGGCGGGCTGCAGCTTCTTCGCTTATCTCCAGAGGCTTCCCACCGGGCTTCTGGTAGCTATCCAGGTTACCCCAGGCATTGATGCAGTATACCCGCTGGTGGCCTAACTGCTTTGCCAGCCTGAAGCCTAACTGGTATACTTCATCTACACCAAGCTCGTAGCGGCCATCCAGGTAGGCCTGGTACAGCGAGTCTATTCGGGGTTGTTCTTCGGGCATTATTTCTACAGCAATTTTTGTAGGCTTAAACTTGGCCATTTGTTTAGTGATCTTCTGTATGTCGCGCTGGCCTTCTTCTGAGAGCACATCCAGCTGGTCTTTTTTCTCGGTTACAATAATGTCTTTGTTGCGGTAGGTAAAATGGAAAGTGCCCAGCAGCATTACCTGTGCCTGCTCATTTTTACCTTCCGAAGTTTTGACCTGCGCCTTAACAGGACTGATGCTGAAACCTGCTAACAGGGCTAAGGAGAGTAATATCTTTTTCATAGTGGTAGGTTGGTTTTTGTTTAGAGATGAAAATAATTAGGTGTCGGTTGCCTGTAGTTATTGTTTGCGCTGTAACTATAAGTTTATCAAAAGTTTATTTCTGACTATAGTTGTATGTGGCAAAGTACGTGTAGAGGAGTTGCCGGCTCAATGGATAAACCGTTACTTGTGTTGGACAATTGTGCAGGAAATTCTAGTTCTTAAGTTTTACAGCATAGAGGTACCCGTCTGAGCTCCCGAAGTAGATGGTTTGCCCGTCGATGGCTGGCTTCGATAGTATAGAGCCCAGTTGGTGGATCTTGCTTTCTGATTGCTTCACCTCCTCCATTGTTTTGCCATAGAGCACAAAGTCTTTCCTGAACTCATCTTTTTCGTCGTACACTTCCGAGGAGTTTATCCTGCTGCTTTCCGTCTGAAACTCCCACTTCACCTCGCCGCTAGCGTGGTCAACGCCATAGAGTTTTCCGTTGAAGCAGCCGAAGTAAATAAGGTTTTCATGTGCCACTGCCGCTCCGTACACACGCATGTTAAGCGGTAATTTCCACTTCATCTGCCCATCCGTTTTGCTTAAGCAGTAGAAGGCATGGGTGTCGGAGGTGCCTACGTAGAGGTTATCCTTGTAGAGCAGGGGAGTGGCGATGATCCAGCTGCCGCGCTCCTTCATGTTCCATTTCCCTCTACCGGTTTTAACATCCAGGGCATAAATGTTGTAGTCCCGGCTGCCAAAGTATACCACGCCATCTTGCACAAGCGCAGCTTCCTGTATTTCTCCTTTCGGAAAGTGAGTATCGCCGACTGTCCGGAACTGCCACAGTAGCTTGCCGCTCTCTGCATCCAGCGAGTAGAAGTGGCCATCGAAGCTGCCGAAGTACACCTTACCATCCTGAACAGCTGGGGAGGCATGAATGGTGTCTCCGGTCTTAAATTTCCACTTCAGCTTGCCCGTTGCATTATCCAATGCATAGAGGTGGCTGTCCCCGCTTCCCCAGTAAACGGTGTTGTGCTCTACGCTTGGAGAAGACAAGTAATAATCCCACAGGTCATAAGCTTTTTCACCTTCGGATTTAAAGACCCACATCAGTTTTCCGTTCGCTTTGTTCAGGGCATATAGGTTACCGTCAGCGCTGCCGATGTATACCAGGCTACCCTGCACAACAGGAGAGGAATATACGGCGCCACCGGTTTTGAACGTCCATACTTCTTTGCCGCTAAATTTATTCAGCGCATAAAATGTGTGATCACCGCTTCCTGTAAATAGCAACTCTCCATCTACTAAAGGGGAGGAGTACACTCTGCCTTTGGTTTCAAATTTCCATATAACATTCTCCTGGCCGTGCACCAGCAGTTGTGTAAGAAAGAGTAGTAGTGTTAGTATTAACCTGATCATAGTTTTAATTTTTGTGTTGTAGGAATTAAGTAGCCAATAATACACTTTTATCTCAAGCAGCTACAGCAGAGTATTTTACTTTAACCTAAGATAACAGTGCCGTCTCAACTGCCTGTGTGGCATGTATGGTGGATGTATCGAAGAGCACCACATCCCTGTCCTTTGGCCTGACAAGAAGCGGAACCTCGGTACAGCCCAGGATCACGCCTTCGGCATCATTGGCTATCAGATTGTCTTGTTAGGTTTTATGTATAGGTGATGATGTGTTACTTCTTTTTTGAAAGTATGTAGTTGCCACTGCTGCTGTTCATAGTCAGCGTGTAAGACTCGTTCAGTTCAAGAGTCCAGCCGTCTCCTGAGATTTTATTTCCGTTAAGTTCTGTCGGCAATGTGAGGGAGATCTTTTTCCAGTCCGGGCTCATCAGGGCACCATTTTCTACTGTCAGGATACCCCAGTTGTCGGTGACACGGATGGTAGGATAAACGGTGCCTTTGTCTTCTAAGGGCATCATGTTACGGGGGTCGAAGGAGACATTCATCTTCTCAAAGTATAGCTCCACGTGCGGCTGCTCCACAAATTTGCTTTTGTACTCGGCTACAAGTTTTCTTTTCTCTACTGCCCGTTTTGTTTCTTCTGCCATTATTTGCCTGCCGTTATAGTCCGCTGCTATTCGTTCGGCTTCATGCCTCAGATCTTGTGGTACCTCTATTTCGAAAGCATCTATAAAATAGCTGGTGAGATCAGTGTCGGGGGAGATTTTCTTGTTCCAGTACTTGTTGCGGCTGCTAAGCAAATAACCGTAAACTGGGATGGTGTGGTAGGCAAAGGAGCGCACAAACGTCGGGTTTTGCTGAAAGGAATTGATGCTGTTCTCAAAATGCACAACCGCCTGCTTTCTGCTTCTTTCGCTGATCACAAAACCCGTATACTCTGCCAGTCCCTCGTTAAGCTCCAGCAGGTTTTCTGTGGAGTCAGCATCCGGGTAAAGCTGGTGGCGATACTTTCGGAAGGTAAAGGCATGGGTGAGGTATTGCTTTCGCTCCCGATCGGGTGATGCCTGTAGTGCCTTTTTGAGTGCTTCCAGCTCCAGCCGTAAATAGATTCGCCCGTTCTTCTCATCCAGGTGGTTGTTGGCCGCGTTATGGAGCGCAAAGCCCAAGGACGGCTGCGTTTTATGGAACAGCTCATGAGCTAGTAAATTGATCCGCTCGTGTTTATCCTGAGGCAGTGGAAGCAGGAGCATGGCCCAGTGTTTACCGCCCCAATGCAGGGCTGTGTTGGCTACGTTTACTTGGGGTGGCAGGTAACCTGTAAACCGGTCTGCGCTGCCGGTTAAAATTCCTGCTGTGTCGGCTTCGTTCGCTACTATTTTTCTGGTCTGTGGGTCCACGATCAGGATGGAAGTATATAGGTCCATGTTCCAGAGCTGCCTGTGCTTTTTTGTGGCGGTCTCTATCTCCTTAAAATAAGTTGTAAAGCTGATGGTGTCTGGTTTTGCGGATTGGGTGCGCCCTGTATTTGCAAGTTGCAGCAGCAGGAGCAACAGTAGGTAAGACTTTTTCATAGTGGTAGGTTGGTTTAGGTTTAGAGATGTACACCCTAAGGTGCCGGTTGCCTCAGCAGGTAAGCTGCATGAGAGATTTTTATTAATTGTCTGAGACTCAAAAAGTATTTTTTGTGCTACTCCTGTTGTACAGGCACAAAGATCTCTTGTTAGTGCTCCGGACTCAATAGACAAACAGGTACTTCTCTTGCACAAATGTACAGCTCTCTGCGGCGTGTTTTTAGCAAAACAGAAAATCTGTAAATCAAACAGAAGATGATGTAATAGTTGGCCGCCGAAGACCTGCTATGTTTGCTGCACAAAATATACCTATGGAACATATAAAGATCTTTATCAAAAACATGGTGTGCGACCGCTGCAAGCGCGTGGTGGAGCAGGAACTGACAAAGCTGGGCTATAGCGTGCAGCAGGTAGAATTAGGCGAAGCTGAACTGGAAGCCAATACTATAAATTTAGAAGACGTGCGACAGGTGCTGGCCGTAAATGGTTTTGAATTGCTGGACGACCGCAAGGTACTCTTAATAGAGCAGGTAAAACTGGCCGTGATTGAGCTGATACACCAGCAGGGCGAAGCAGGCATGCACCTGAACATGTCGGATTATCTGGCTAAGAAACTGGGTATAGATTACCACACACTCAGCACCTTGTTCTCGGCTACCGAAGGCGTAACGATAGAAAAATATGTGATCCTGCAGCGCATCGAGAAGGTGAAGGAACTGCTGGTATACAATGAGCTAAGCCTGAAAGAGATTGCCTATGAACTGGGCTATAGTAGTGTGGCGCATCTCTCGAACCAGTTTAAGAAAGTAACCGGCCTTACCGCCAGTCATTTTAAAGAAATTAAGACCAGCAAGCGCAAAACTATAGATAAAGTAATAGATTGAGTAACTATAGTTGAAAGGAGAGAAGCCGGTAATATACTTGTGTTACCGGCTTCATTAATCATGGTAGGTGCGCCTGTGCTATTCAAATTATGCAACACGAAGCTATAGTTGTGTAACAGGTGTGGCTGCGTAAGTTGCGTCCTTTGCAGGTATAAACTATACTATACCAAAACTATGAAGATCATTTTAGTAGGTGCCACCGGCACCATTGGCCGCCATCTGCAGCAGGCACTCGCCTCAAAGCACCACCTGATAACCGCCAGCCGCCACAACGCAGATATAAAACTGGACATTACGCAGCCCGACAGCATCTGGGAAATGTTCGAGACAGTAGGTAAGTTTGATGCACTGGTTTCGGCAACAGGGCACGGCATATTTGCCAGCTTACCCGACCTGCGCACCGACGACTTTTACGAAGGCATTAAAAGCAAACTGATGGGGCAGATAAACCTGGTACTGATAGGCCAACACTACATAAACCCCGGCGGCTCCTTTACCTTAACATCCGGCATCCTGGCCGACGAGCCCATACGCGGCGGCACTTCGCTGAGCATGATCAACAGCGCCCTGCACGGCTTTACCATGGCTGCCGCTACCGAACTGGAAAACGGCGTGCGCCTGAACACAATAAGTCCCGGCCTGGTAGAGGATTCCGTTGCAACTATAGGTGCCAGCTTCCCCGGCCACAACCCTGTACCCATGCCTCGCGTGGTAAATGCCTACATCAAAAGTTTAGAAAGTGCGCTGACGGGGCAGGTACTAAAGGTGTATGGGTAAACTATAGTTGGGGAGAAAAGAAACCGCCACGCAGGGTTTAGGTTGTGTGGCGGGTTGTAATTCACATCTTGAAGATTTATAATTAATATTTATTTTATTTTTGAGGAAGGGGAGTGCTGTATGATTTCATCTATAAGATTTATCAGGCCATTTATTGAAGTTATATGTTTAGTAGTGCGTTCAAAAACTTCATAGTTAAGTTGCTGATTAATCTCCTTTTTTACCTCTGAAGGAGTTCTAGAACATACATAGATTGACTTGTTTTCAGCATTAAACTTATTCTTAATTATTTTTTTCAAGTGAGGCTCGTTTTTCATTGAATTCCCAAGAATTATAAGCTTATCAGCTGATTCTAAAGCCTCTTGTAAAGCCAAAAAATACCTATTTAAGACAGGGTTCCTATTTATTAATTCTTCTTTTTGATAGGGATTATTAAAAATGATAACAGGATCACCGTTTATTGCATCCTTTGGAGTTTTATATGTATTACCGAATTTCTTTTCAAAACGATAAGAACCATGGATGTGTAAAACTCGAAGGTCACTTTTTAAATTATCTTCATATAATTTAAAATAGCCTGGAACATCATAAGTTCTTCCAAATCCATCTGCACCTAGAAAGCCTCTCTGCGAGCTTTTAGTCAATAGGGTATCAAAAATACCGTCATAGTTTGTTGTAAAAATGTCACAGGATGTTATAGAATTTTTATCTAACAAATTCTTGAATGAATCTCCAAAGTAAGGGAAGATTCGCTTTAAATCTTTATAACCTTCAGATGTTTCATGTTGTCTAAATTCTTCTGCTATTTCTTTAATTTTATCTATTAATAGAAAATTAAAAGTATGTTTTATCCTTTCAATTTCTTCTTTCCCTATTACTTTTTCAAAAGCTTCTATACTAGAAAAGAAGTCAAGGACAGCATAAATCATTCTTATTAGTTCTTCTTCATTTACTGAGGGATACCCTTTCTTTAACTCATGGAACAGTAAATCGAACTTTTTCCATAAAGAAGAAATTGATTTTATTCTATCACTTAGTTCATCTTTTGACGAATGGAGTCTTGCCGGCAACTCTAATTCATCTGTATTTCTAATTATTGATTCGATTAAATAATTAAATCCGTTTCCAATAATAAAAGCTATTTTCATGGTTAAAGGTTGTGTTGGTAAAATTTTAGATATTATTTAAAAAGTAAAATAAATAAATAAAGCTCATTGGGAAAATTAAATGAGTATATATAAATCTAAGCGTTATGTATTATAGACGATAAAATCCTACAACTCTCACCCAAAATCCTGTAACAGCACTGCCGACCACGCACCCTACCTTTGGCATGTTCATCAATATAAAACTATAAGAACATGAGAGAGTTAAAATTCAAAACTACTACCAACTTAAATCTCTGTTGAACTATAGCCGGCTTAAACAGTTTGCTACGGTTCGCAGAATTGTGCAGCAAAACTGCTGTTTTGTGCATTGAGCTATAGCTGGCAACTATAGACTTTTGCACCGCTGCAACAAAAACCGGTCTTTTCGCACAGCGCTACTGGCAAACCTCCGGAACAAAGGAGCACTGCCAGTAAAATAACAGTCATCCAGAACTATAAAACCTCAAACTATAGCTGCCCCTGAAAAGGCGGCCAGCTAGCTTATTTTCTAAATTTTACAGATAGACCTATGAAAAAAATAGTACGCACCTTTTTAAGTGCAGCTGCCATCAGTATGCTGCTAATCCAACAGGCAAATGCCCAGATAGACCTGAACTTTCCGGCCTCTCTAAAGCCCGATACCACCCAGGCGGGCAAGCCCTATTTCAGATCAGGCATAAACGGTATCATCACGGCATCGGGCTTTGTGCAGGACGGCACGTTTGGCATGGGAGATGGTGCCATTACCATGTGGGCGAACCCGAAACAGCCTACCCAGGACGAGTACCAGTTCGGTGGCGACCTGCGCAAGACTTGGCTCATCTTTAAAGGTACAGCCTACAACCTGCCGCATGGCATCACGGCCACTGGTCGCGCCGAGCTGGACTTTTTAGGGGGAACGGCGGGCATAGGAGGCTTTGCTGACGAGAACCTGCTGCCGCGTGTACGCCTTGCCTACGTGGAAGTGCAGAAAGGACAGACCCGGGTGCGCCTGGGCCAGAACTGGACCCCGATGGTAGCGCATTTTCCTAATTCCGTAACACACTTCGCGATGGGTTATGGTTCGGCAGGTGGCATCGGTTTCCGTAATCCCGGCCTGTTTTTGTACCAGGGCCTGAGCAGTCCGGAAGCTGCTACCAGAGTGCGCCTGGATGTGGCTGTTTTCCGCGGCTCCTGGATCGGTCCGAAAGCGGAAGCCGACGGTCGTGATGAAGGCGAGATTGGCGTGCCGCAGACAGAACTTGGCCTGAACATCAGTAACCAAACCAGGCCGCTGAAATGGGAAATAAACATAGCCGGCCACTACGACCGCAAACGCCTGGTGCAGGGCGATACACGCAGCAACCTGGCTGGCAAAGCCGTACAGGCAGGTACCAAGCTAACTTATGGCGGCGCAACGCTGCAGGGCAATGCCTATTGGGGCCGCGCCATCGGCCAGAGTTGGGGCCAGTTGCTGCAGTTCGGCGACATAGAAGGCTACGGTGCCTGGGGACAGGCGGGTTATAAGTTCGGTAAGCACCTCAGCGCCTGGGTAATGTATGGACAGGATAACCCAAATGATACGGATGTGCTGGCAGCAGTACCCGGCAATGCCCGCCTGAAGAACGAGATCATTGTGCCCATGCTTCGCTATGATGCAGGACCGCTGGGTATAGCCCTGGAGTGGTATCGCGCCAACACCGACTGGCGACTGCTGGAGAACGGACAGGAAATCTACAAAACCACATCCGCTAACCAATTGGCGCTGGGCGCACAGTTTGTGTTCTAACCTTGCAAAATTCTGATGAGCATCCAGCATCAAAACCATTCATAATTCACTCAATCACTCAGTCAAAATTAAATTCAGAAACTATGAAAAATTCATCTGTTAAAACCTTTGTACTTATCTCCCGCATCCTGATCGGAGTTACATTCCTGATAGCCGGACTGCATAAAGCGCTGTTCTGGGATGGCCCTGCCATGTGGATGGCCTCTAAAGGATTGCCGTTTGTGCCGCTGCTGTTAGGTGCAGCTATGGTTACAGAACTGGCAGGTGCCTTGCTGCTGTTTGCCGGTTTCAGGGTAAAGCAAGTTGCTATCGCTCTAATCCTACTGCTATTGCCCATGACGCTGTTTATGCACACGTTCTGGAACATGGAAGGTATGATGCAGCAAACGGCTGTCATGGACTTCATTCAAAACATCGCCATTATGGGTGGACTGGTAGCACTGGCTGTAGTAGCGCATCTTTCATCCAAGCAATCCAATTAAAACGAAATAAAACAGTAACAGCAGCCGTGCTTCGGATTACCGGGCACGGCTTTAACTATAATACTATGGGACATCATCACCATCATCACGGGCATCACCACCACGCGACCGGTAACATCCGGTTTGCCTTTTTCCTGAACCTGGGCTTTGCTATCGTAGAGCTGATCGGGGGCTTTTTTGTGAACAGCGTTGCCATTATGAGCGATGCGCTGCACGACTTCGGCGATGCCTTTACCCTGGGCGTAAGCTATTTTCTGCAGCGCAAATCAGAACAGCAAGGCAACGAGCGCTATACCTATGGCTACAAACGCTATTCGGTGGCAGGCGCACTTTTGACATCACTTATCCTGATTACTGGCTCTGTGTTTGTGCTTTCAGAAGCTACCGAAAGATTACTAAGCCCCGAAATGCCTGACCCTTATGGCATGTTGCTTTTTGCTATAGTTGGGCTGGGCGTAAACGGAGCGGCCTTCTTCAGGCTGCGTGGCGGGCATAACCTGAACCAACGGGCTGTGTCGCTGCACATGCTCGAAGATTTGCTGGGCTGGGCCGCCGTGCTGGTAGCCAGTGTGGTGTTGCTGTTCTTCGAGTGGCCGTGGCTCGATGCGCTGCTCTCAATCGGGATTGCCTTGTTTATGCTGGTGAATGCGGTAAAAGGGGCCTGGGCTGCTTTAAAAGTGCTGCTACAGGAAAACCCACTGGCAACAGAGCTGGATGCTGTAAAGGCGCAGGTGCTTTCTGTTACGAATGTGCAGGATGTGCATCAGCTTAAAGTATGGTCGTTGGATGGGGAGCATCACATATTGTCGGCGCATGTGGTGGTGGAATCTGTAAAAGAGCCAACTGCCATGGCCGCCCTGAAGCAGGAGATACGCAACACCTTAAAACCCTTTGCCATAACTGATGCCACTTTAGAACTGGAGCACGCTGGCGAACGCTGTACAATGAACTCATAAACCTGTTCTTTAAAAAGCAGAAAGCCGTTACTATCCAGTAGCGGCTTTCTGCTTTTTGACCATACCGCAAGTTTAGCGTAAGCGTAACTAACAATGGGGCCAGTTTCCCCGAAATTCTTCGGGACAAGGTAACTGGCTTTCTGCGCCAGCAGAAACTATAGTTTACGGAAAGCTATAGTTGGGAAGAGCTATAGTTGTGGTATTTGTTATAGCGCGGGCACCCTCGCTCGTGTGGGCTATAGTTTGGTCTTCCCGCCCAGTTGGATAACAGGTCTAACTTTATAGATAAGTCACGGATCGCAGATTCGCGCCATCTCAGCTCTATGGATCAACTAAAGTTCTATAGTTACGGCTATAGTTTGTATTGCTTTTTCAAAGCAAAGCCAGTTGCAAACCGGCTCGCACAAGCCACCACATAATTTTACTTACCCTTCAAAGATCTTCAGGTAGCGCTTCACCGATCTTCTGAAAGCATCCTTTGCGCCTGTAGCTATAAGCTGCCCGTCAAAAGCACCGTGAATGGTGTCAAATTCCAGCGGCTCTACGCGGTTGCGGATCTGCTCGATGGCTTTTTTAGGGAGTGGCACCAGGTTGGGGTAACTATACATCATCGAAACATGCCGGCGGTCGCGGGCAACGTACAGGGTATCGCCGGTGAGCAGGGTGCCGTTGCCGTGGTGGGGCAGGTGCATAACGGTACTTCCATCAAAATGCCCGCCTGTGTGCACAACTTTCATCCCGTCCCATAGTTGTAATTCGTTGCCTTCCCATAGTTGTAGGTGCTTGCTTTTGTCCTGTATCCATTGTTTGTCGAGGTGGTGCAGGTAAATGGGGCAGTTAAAGGCGGCAGCCCATTCGGCCATTAAACTATAGTAGTGCGGGTGCGAAATGGCAATGGCTTTTATGCCACCCAACGCCTTGATGTAGGTTATAGTCTGCTCGTCGAGGTAAGGAATACAGTCCCACAGCACGTTGCCATTTTTCGATAGTACCAGGAGCGCTTTCTGGCCGATGGCAAAATCAGGGGTGATCTTCAGCTCATATAGGTTCTCCTGCAACTTAGTGATCTTTATGCTGTGCTCTTTTGCCAAACTGTTGTAGCTGAGCCAGGTTTGGCCGCCATCACCTACGTACTGGCGCTCGTCGGTGCAGATAGGGCAGGTGTCGGTAGCGGTTTTGGCAGTGGCGTAACGGGTGCCGCAGGTAGCGCAGATGTTTTTTTGCTGCGGCTCGCGGACAGTTATTTTTACTGGCTTGACACTGCTGCCCGAAAAGAAGTGGTGCGCAGGGCCGGGCAGGAGCAAAAGCGACGAGCCCAGCAGCGAATTTTTCAGAAATGATTTACGATTCATAATATGCTGTTTTACGAGGTAAAACGTTGTTTAACAGCACAAATGTCTATAGTTAAGTGGCTGGCTTCAATGGACAAAGCGTCGCTTGTCCTGCACTTACAGGAGCCTAACTTACGGGTTCCAGCTCTTTGCTCCGGAAGGCCAGGGGAGAAGCGCCGCTGTTTTTGGTGAAGAAGCGGGTAAAGTAGGCGGCATCTTCAAAACCCAGCTGTGCCGCTATTTCTTTTACTGATAACTGGCCGTGGTGCAGCAGGCGTTTTGCTTCCAGCATCAGTCGTTCTTTTATCAGCTGGCTCACATTCTTGCCGGCATACTTGTGCGTGATTTCGTTCAGGGTGCGGGGTGTCAGCGAAAGGGCATCGGCATAATCCTGTACAGCGTGTTGTCGCTGGTAGCATTCTTCTAACAGTTGCTTAAAGGTACGGTAAGTCAGGTAACGCGGTTCGGGTACAGGTTGTGTTATAGTTTGCGTGTGCACATCCTTCAGCTTATAAACCTGCAGCAAAAATATCTTCAGGTAAGAGGCAATGATCACTTCCGATAGGTCAGTTGGCTGCTTGTACTCCTGCAGCATTTTCTGCATCAGGTCATCGAGTAAAGCTACCGCGGTAGCATCCAGGTGCAGTACAGGCTGCACGTTTATGTTATCGAAAATGCCATACTTCAGCAACAGGTTCTCGGCACCCGCTTCCACGGCAAACACCGACTCGTTGAATTTGAGTACAAAGCCTTTGGTAGGGCCATCTTTCCGGATCTGGTGAATGTGGCTGGGCTGCAGCAAAAACAGGCAGGGCCCTTTAAATTCATACGGCTGAAAGTCGATGGTATGCAGGCCGCTTCCTTCGGTAATCCAGATGATCTCATAGTAAGTATGGCGGTGGGGTGCTACACGTCGAAGCCCTGCATCAGGCGCATCCTGGTACGAAGCAATGTAAAAGTCGCGGAATTTGCTTTTGGTAAAGCTTTCTGCTTCGGTGAAAACAGGAATAGGAATGCTTGCCTTGGCCATAGTTTTATGTGTTAGATGCGGAGTTGGTAAAGATAAAGAAGCTATAGTTAAATCTATAGTTTATGGTCAGTACAGATTATAGTGGTTTTTAACTTCCGTTACGTCACCTGCAGGTTTCCCATCATGCCCAGGTCCTCGTGCTCCAAAATGTGGCAGTGGTACATCACGCTGCCTTTAAAGGTTGTAAAAGGGATTGCAATGCGTACGGTGCTGTTTGCCGGTACATTCACCACATCTTTCCAGGCTCTGAAAGGGGCTGACACACCATTTATACTTACCACCTGAAATGGAAAAGTATGCAGGTGGAACGGGTGATCCATCATCATCGGGTTCACAATATCCCATACTTCTAATGTATCAACTTTAGCTGTCAGATCGGTGCGATGTTGGTCGAAAAGTTTGCCGTTTATGGTAAACTGCAGTGGCTGCATACTTGCCCCAAAAGTTATCGTTTTACGGCCTGTTGCAGTGGCCAAGTCAAGGGGTGGAACCTCTACAAGTTTAGGTGGTAAACTAACAGCTTTAGGGTGTCCGGTAACAGTAAATTTTGCCAGTAGCAAACCTTCTTCGGGTGTGTCTGTACTTGGGCCAACAGGAGTGCGTTTGTAAGGCAGGTTGAGCAGTTGCAGCTCTTCCGCCTGCGTGACTTCCACTAAAAGATCGGCTCTTTCGCCGGGCGTAAGCAGCAGCGCATCCAGCGCAACGGGAGCTTCCAAGAATCCGCCATCCATACCTATTACCTGTAGTTTTTTCCCGGAAACTTGCAGGTTATAGTAGCGGGCAGATGATGCGTTAACAATGCGCAACCGGAGCAGTCCGGTTGGTACACTAAACACTGGTTGCTGTTCGTCATTTACCAGCACCAGTTCCCCTTCTTTTCCTTTGCCCCAGTCCATACCTTTATGTGGCGCAACTTTACCGTTTTGCAGGGTAATGTCGTGCAGCACCAATACTTTTTCGGTAGCAGAAGCGATAGGCTCCATAGCATCCACAGCCCCACGAATGATGATCGGTCCTGACAGTCCTTCAAATAATTGGCGGGTAACTTTTCTGTGGGCATGTGGGTGGTACCAATACATGCCGGCACTGCCCGGCTGTGCTTCAAAAGTATAGCTCAGCGACTGGCCCGGCTTTACCACCTGGTGCGGCTTGTCAACTTCCGGCGCCATAAAGATGCCGTGCAGGTGCAGGTTGCTTGGCTCGTTCAGTTTGTTTATAAAATTAACAGTAACCACATCACCTTCCTGCACTTCCAGCAGCGGCCCCGGAAAGCTGCCGTTGTAGGTTAACACTTCGGCCTGCTGTCCGGCTATAGTTGTGGTCAGTGGCTGTGCCGTCAGGTTAAATGTGCATGTTGGTTTGTCTGGGTGTAGAGGCATGTTCATAGTTTTATGATGTAGCGTTTAACAGGAGCAAAACTATAGACCAGCACCGCTTCAAGCGTTACAAGATTTGCTTAAAACATTATAGATTTTTCAGGTGAACTGGCTGGTTTACCTTCCCAGCACTTCAGGGTTGGCTATTTTTACAGGTGTACCACTGGCAAAGGCAGTAACGTTTTCAAATGCCTTGCGGAAGTATAGTTCATAGCTGTGTTGCTCCACGTAACCCAGGTGCGGCGTACAGATCACATTTGGCAATTGCAGCAGTGGATAATCTTTATCGTAGATAGGCTCTGTTTCATACACATCTACGGCAGCAAAGCCGGGTCTGCCTAGTCTAAGCGCATGCAACAGCGCACCTTCTTCTATCAGTTCTGCCCGGCTGGAATTTACCAGCACCGCATTCGGTTTCATTAAGCCTAAATCTGATGCTGTAACAATACTTCTGGTGCTATTCGCTAAGCGCAGGTGCAATGTTACCACGTCAGCTTTGGAAAAGAACGCTGCTTTGCTCTCAGCTATTAATAAGCCATCTTGCAGGGCCTGCGTACGGGAGTTTTTACTGCCCCAAACCATCACTTTAGCACCAAAGGCTATGGCGTAGTCAGCCATACGTTTACCTATCTTTCCATAGCCCCAGATGCCAATCAGTCTTCCGTGAATGGTGCTACCGATGTTGGTTTGCCACTGTCCGGCTTTCATGGCTTCTATGGCCTGTGGTACCTGCCTTACTGCATTCATGATCAGGAGCCAGGCCAGCTCTGCCGGAGCTACTGGGGAGCCAATGCCTTCGGTAACTGCAATATTATGCCTGGTGCATGCCGCCAAATCTAAATGATTTGAGATTTTACCGGTCTGGCTGATAAGCTTCAGTTTAGGCAACTGCGCGACCAGTTCTTCGGTAATGGCTGTTCGTTCACGCGTTAGTACCAGAGCATCGGCATTTTTAAAGCGTGCAACCATAGTTGAGATGTCCTTAACCGTATCGTTATAGATAGTAACCTGATGGTCTTTCAGCAGCTGAAAACATGGCAGGGAACGAATAACATTCTGGTAATCGGCAGGAATGATGATGTGCATTAGAAAGATAATTGTATGCCTGCAAAACTCTGTTTTATGTAGGAAAAGCGCAACGGACAAATGAGTATATTATTTGGACAAACAGGTATGCTCTATAGGAGGCGCTGATTCTGTTTCCAGCTGAGTCAAGCTTTTGAGACGCATGTCGATTGTAGAGCAGATTACGATACTACGCTTTTTAGAGAAGTCTACTAGTGGGATGGGAGCGAGGCTATAGTTAGGTTTGTAGTTGGTGCTGGCTTGAGAAAGTGCAAGTGAGTAGAGCTGTGATTTTTAGGATCTTTAAGAAACTAGTAAAAAGTGCGATATCAGCCATGAAACTGATGGCTAAAAACAGGATTAAAGCAGGAGTACAGAAAGGCACGATTTAGTGCCGGAAACCGTAGAAAATGCTTACTCCGAACTGCGGAAATTTGTGCATTCATGTCCTTCAGTCAATAACCGGATATTTTGCGGTAAAACATGTATAGTCCGTATGCGGAAATAGCCCCATTTACCCCTTAAAACTATGCCGCGGAATTAACTAACTTGCGGAACTAAAAATGCGCGCAGAAAAGCGTGTAACTTTTTGTAACAGGCTTTCCGGCTACGGAAAAATGTTCCGCAACTAAACGTGATCCTACCTGTTGCGGAAAGTTCCGACGAACAATCTTTTTCGCCATCGGTTTCCGTCTGCGGAGTAATCAATTCTACGGGAATTCCGGGCACTACATTCAGATTATTTCTCCGCTAAATTACCGTTTTTGCTCCGGCTAAACTTGTGGTAGGTTTTGTAACTGTTTCCGTTGTACTTTTTTGTGAATTTGAACTGCACAATTATAAAGCCACATGAAAAGTGCAGAATACTTGTTTTTCAAGCTTTTTTGCGGAAACACGGAAACTGCTGTTTTTGCCAATTTTCCGTTGTTAAAAAATAGTTGTAACTCATTGTAATATCGTTAGTTGCGTCAGTTTATTACTGCTCATTTTAGCTGTTGCTCCGGAAGTGTGGTGCGGACAGTGATTTTACTTATTCCGCACGATCTTTCTGAAGATTATTGTTTCCGGCCTATTTCCGCATGTAAAAACACCTGCTCCGGTTGCTCATTTCGCATGTTTTCGGCAGCTTAAAAAGTGAGTGTAACTAATTGTGCGTACGTAACTTAGCTGTCCGCAAACTTTCCGCAAAGACGCTGATTTTAACAGCTCTTACGGAAACTACACGGTCTACTGCAAAACCCGCATCTCCGGCTCGTCTTTTCCGTTTCCGCAATCTGTAATAACACTTCTAATATCGCGCCTGCGAGCGCATGATGCGCCCGTACATGCGTGCACGCGAGATCCGTTTTCAAGTTTTTTGAAGTTAACACTTTGCTTACCTTACCTGCTGTTTCAACAACTGAACTGGCTTAAGAAAATATTTTATCCTGAAATAAAACAAATATTACAAAGTTGTTGTATAGTGTATTTTAAATATTACCTTTGGGTAAAATACAGTATTTAGATACCCAAGATGGAAGAGACAGAACTACCGGAAACAAGCACAGATGATTTTGCTTTGCAGCTGGACCTGCAGGAAATGGAGCAGCTACCCGAGCTGTATGAAAAGCTGCGCGAGCCAATTTTTTCGTTAAAGCAGACGGGTATAGCGCCTAAACTCTACGTGGACTGGAAGAAAGCCGGACTAGCCCCCAAGACCGAAGAGCAGGCCTGGACTAAGCTCAGTTTTCTGGAGTACCTGTGGCTCAAGATGGCCAAAGAACTGCGCGAATTGGGGCTGCCGCTGGCACGGGTAAAAGCCTTGCGGGATTACCTGATGAATGTACAGGAAATACCTGCTGATGCGCTTACGCCGGAAATGATCGCAAAGCTCCGAGAAGAGTTGATCAAATCGATGCCTGCTAAACAAGCTGAAGCACTGATCGAAGAATACCGCAATGGGCAGGTACAAGCGGCCCAGGCAAACTATGGCATTCAATTTTCGCTGCTCGAAACACTGGTGTATGCTGCCCTGTACCGCAAGCAGGAAGCAGGTATTCTGATCTTTCCGACAGGCGATCTGGTGCCGTGGCTGGATGAGATGCAGGGCATAGGACCAGAAGGGCAGGTGCTACTGTCAAGAACGCATGTGTTTTTATCTATTACCCAGCACCTGGCGGCTTTTATCCTGGATGCAGACAAAGCCGATTACATTCCGCGACTCTCGCTGCTAAGTGAAGAAGAGTTGCAGGTAGTGCGGGCTATCCGCAACAAAAGCTTCCGGCAGGTCACCATCACCTTTGATGAAAAGCGACAGATCACGTTGCGCACCACCTCAGATGGTATGCTGGATGAACGAATGTCAAAGCAACTGATCGAAACGCTGGCGCTGAAGAACTACCAGTCGGTTGAATTAGAAAATCGCGGTGGTTCAAAGCTCAGGTTTACCAAAGAGCACCGTCGCAGGATTTAGTGCTTAGTACCTTCTTACAGTAGTTTACTCTTGCGGGACGCTGATCCGGTAGGAGCCCAGGGTAGCGGTTACCCCGCCCCCTAACGTAGTAGCCCGCCCTGGTACTGGTCGCCCCGGACTTGTGGCACTGGCATACATAACAGTGAAAACCATAACTAAAACTCAACAACAGAAAAGCAAACGAACAAACAGTAATCAAAATCAAAAGTTAAATCAAGTACAGGCTAAGCGAAAAGAAAGCGCTGCTAAAGTTGTAGAACTTGAAGATTCGGCAGAGCAGTTCAGGGAGTATGATAGCTACTATAAGCAGCTCTCGGAAGAAGTAGAAACAATAGAGCGCCATGTGCGCGAGCTGAGGCAAACACCGGGGTTGGAGCACTTAACTGAAACTGAAGCACAGGCACAGGTAGATTTTATGCTGCGCTATAGCGCCTGGATCTTTAACCAGCACTCAGAAGAGCAGTTGAGAACAACTATAGCTGATTTAGATGATCCTGATGTAATGGCAGTTGAATCAGCAGATGTAGTGAAAGTACAAAAGCGATTAGCTAGAGTAACAAAAAAAGTAACAAAGTCCCTTACCCGTTAACCTAAATAAACATGAAAAAGCAAACCACTGCAGCCGTGCTTGAAGTAGCTAAAGCTGCACCTAAATCAAATAAAGTAGCTAAAGCACCCAAGACGACAGCTACAAACTCTTCTTCGAAAGCTAAAACGAAGGTTGCTGCAACTAAGCCTGCGACAGCTAAAAAGCCAGCAGTACTTCGGGCTACGATGGGGAAAGGAAGTGAGCTGAGCATCTTTGCACGGCCACTGCAGAAAGGCAGCAAGAAAGCTGCGCCGCGGGGTAAGGTGGCTATCATTTACACGCGTGTATCAACTAAAGAGCAGGCTGTAACCAATCAGAGCCTTTCGACGCAGTTAGAACGCTGTACAGCTTATGCGGAGCGCCACGGCTACCAGGTTGTTGGCAAATTTGGTGGCACGTATGAAAGCGCTAAATCAGACGAGCGCAAGGAATTTCAGAAAATGCTCGAGTTTGTAAAGAAAAGCAAGCTGCGGGTGGGTTATATCATTGTCTACTCGCACGACCGCTTTTCCCGTACGGGCTCTTCGGCCATCGGCATCGTCGATGAATTGAACCGCATGGGCATAGCCGTCGTGGCTGTTACGCAACCCGTAGATACCATGACAGCATCGGGTAAACTGCAGCAGGGCATTCAGTTTCTCTTCTCTCAGTTTGATAATGACCTACGCCGGGAAAAGTGCATGACAGGCATGGAAGCGCGCGTGCGGCGTGGGTTGTGGGTAGGGAAAGTGCCGATGGGGTATGATAAAGTGATCGTAGGAAAAGAAGTAATTCTAAAACCCAACAAGACTGGTAAACTCATCCGTCTGGCTTTTCAACTGAAAGCAGAGCAGGGGCTATCAAATACAGACATCATCAAGCGCCTGAAAGCACAAGGGTTGGTACTCTACAACCAAACCATCACAAAACTCTTTAAAAACCCCTTCTACTGCGGTTTAATAAGCCATGGCTTACTCGATGATGGGGAAGTGGTAGAAGGGCAGCACGAGCCTTTAATCACGCGCCAGCTGTTTTTAAAGGTCAATGGCTTGCAGGCGCAGAACGCGCATGGCTATACGCAGGTCAAAGAAGACGAAGAATTGCCCCTACGCCATCATATCAAGTGCGGTAGCTGTCGAAAGCCGCTCACGGGCTATGAGATGAAGAAAAAGCAGATCCATTACTACAAGTGCAACACCATCGGCTGCAAGCTCAACCGCAATGCTTCAAAGCTGCATAACCTGTACGAAGGCTTTTTATCTGAACTTGAAGTAGACCCACGCTATCTGCCTAAGCTGGCTGAAATCATGGAAGAGACTTACTACAAGTTAACAGAAGAAAGCCGTAGCGAAGAAAAGCGGTTGCAGACCCAGCACACGGAGCTGAAAAAGAGATTGGATGTACTAGAGCGGCGTTATGCGTTTGGTGAAATCGAGAAAGATCTGTTCACAAAGTATAGCTCTGAGCTGAAGACAGAGCTGCTGGAAATCGAGCAGAATCTGGAAAAGTGCGCGCCAGCGTTATCGAACCCAAAAGAGTTCATCAAAATAGGCCTGGAAAAAGCGGTAACTATCTCAGAATCATGGGGTAAAGCTTCTGTGCAATCAAGAAAGCAACTGCAAGCGATGATGTTCCCGGATGGGGTGTATTATGACCGTGAAATGGAAGGTTATCGAACCCAAAGAGTAAATGGCTTTTTTGCCCTTTCCAGCCAGATACAGCAGTTTTTGGAGCAAAAAGAAAAAGGGAAAAGCGATCAAAATAATCACTTTTCCCTTCCAGTAGCCCGTAGGGGAATCGAACCCCTGTTACCAGAATGAAAATCTGGCGTCCTAACCCCTAGACGAACGGGCCGTTCTGTCTAATTGTGGTGCAAATATACGGCTCTTTTAATTCATGCAAAATTTTAAGGCATATTTTTTTTAACATATTACGTAAGGGGCTAGGAACCAGCGTGGAAAAAATTATTGGTTTTACACTATGGTAATCGTAACTTCGCACCAATAAATCAAAACTCTCAAACTTAGATACCATGTCTAAAATAAAAGTTGCAATTAACGGTTTTGGCCGTATCGGCAGACTTACATTTAAGGCCCTGCTTCAGAAAGAAAACGTTGAAGTAGTAGCTATCAATGACCTTACAGACACCAAAACGCTGGCACACCTGCTGAAGTATGACTCAGTACACGGCCGCTTTAACGGTACTGTGGAGGCTTCTGCCAACGGTATTATTGTAAATGGCCAGGAAATTCAGATTACTGCTGAGCGCGAACCAAAGAATTTGCCATGGGGCAAACTTGGCGTTGATGTAGTGCTGGAGTCTACAGGCCGTTTCGTTGACGAAAAAGGTGCCGGTGGTCACTTAGAGGCTGGCGCTAAAAAAGTAGTAATTTCTGCTCCTGCAAAAGGAGATATCCCTACAGTAGTTCTTGGTGTAAACGAAGAGATCCTTAAAGGTGAGGAAACAATCGTTTCTAATGCATCTTGTACTACCAACTGCCTTGCGCCAATGGCGAAAGTGCTGGACGATACTTTCGGTATCGAAAAAGGATATATCACAACAGTTCACGCCTATACTTCTGATCAGAACCTGCAGGATGCGCCTCACAGCGATTTGAGAAGAGCACGCGCTGCTGCTTATTCCATCATCCCAACTTCAACAGGTGCTGCTAAGGCAGTTGGCCTTGTATTGCCTCACCTGAAAGGCAAGCTTGATGGTGTTGCGATGCGTGTTCCTGTTCCGGATGGCTCTTTAACTGACCTTACCTGTATCCTGAAGAGACCTGCTACAAAAGAAGAAATCAACGCTGCCATGAGAAAAGCAGCAGAAGGCGATATGAAGGGTATCATGGAGTATACTGAAGACCCTATTGTTTCTATCGACATCGTAGGCAATGCGCACTCTTGTATTTTTGATGCAGAGATGACATCAGCTAACGAAACACTTGTAAAAGTAGTTGGATGGTACGATAACGAAACAGGTTATTCTAACAGAGCTGCTGACCTGATCGCAAAAATAGGTTAAGTAACCTTGTTTAAAATTAAAGCGAAAGCCTGCTACACTTGTGGCAGGCTTTCGCTTTTTTGTTTGTACTAAACTGCAACAGCTTGGTATGAGTATAAAGTGATAAGTATCAACATAAATGTAAACGCAGATCATTATAAACATTAACATATGCTAATACTTTTGTAACTTAATACTCCACTTAAACCTAACCCGATGATTAAAAGAATACTAGTGCCAACCGATTTCTCGGAGCAAGCCAGAAGCGCTTTTGAGGTAGCAATAGCCATTGCACGCAAAACAGGTGCAGGAATTAAACTTTTGCATGCAGTAGAGGTGCCGTATGGTTCAGGATTTAGTGCCACCGGAGACCTTACATTGCAGCCAGATAATATGGAGCAAGTCTTTGTGCTGCAGCTATTAGAAAAAACTAAGGCAGACATGGCAAAACTTGTTAACTCGACAGAACATAGAGGGGTGGAAGTGGTGCAGCAGGTAGAAGTGAACAGGCCCATCAACCAGATCAGGAGAACGATAAAAGAAGATGGCGTGGACCTGGTGGTGATGGGATCAAAGGGATCTAGCGGGTTAGACGAGTTTTTAGTGGGCTCTAACACAGAGAAAGTAGTGCGTACAGCTGATTGCCCTGTGTTAACGGTAAAAGGAAGAGATCCGGAGTTTATCGTAAAAGAAATCGTGCTGGCCTCAGACTTTAAACGCGAGATAAAGCATGCTATGGAACGGTTTAAAACTTTTCAGGCGCTGTTCGGTGCCCGAATGCACTTGGTATACATCAATACGCCCGGCGCATTCGAGTCGAGCAGCAACATTAGCCAGAAATTAGAGCACACGGCACAAAAGTATGGCCTTCAGAATTATACTATCAATGTTTACAACGATGTGATTGAAGAAGACGGAATCCTGCATTTTGCAGAGGAGATTCGTGCTGACATGATCATGATGGCCACCCATGGAAGAACAGGACTGGCGCATTTGCTAAGCGGAAGTATAGCCGAAGACCTGGTCAACCACACTAACATTCCTGTACTTACTTTCTGCATGAAATAAGTATAAACCATTGGCAAAAAGCAGGGGCCTGGCGCATAGTTTGTGCCGGGCTTTTTTGTTTGTCCGCTGAATAAAGTAATTTTACGCATTGCCTACAGAAATAACTATGCCTGCACCTGCGCACATTCGGTTTATAATCAATCCAACATCCGGTACAAAGAGTCGTGTAAATGTTTCGGAGCGTATAGAGCAACTACTGGACCGCAGTAAGTATAAACCTGAGATTCTGTTTACA
Organism: uncultured Pontibacter sp.; assembly: GCF_947492645.1. Taxonomy (GTDB): domain Bacteria; phylum Bacteroidota; class Bacteroidia; order Cytophagales; family Hymenobacteraceae; genus Pontibacter. The sequence continues at coordinate 59,827 of NZ_CANLMZ010000004.1, forward strand.
GAATACGCCGGGCATGCCCCCCTGCTAGCTAAAGAAGCCGCAGACAAAGGCTGCGAGATAGTGGTGGCCGTGGGCGGTGACGGTACTGTAAACGAGGTGGCACGTGGGCTTTTACATGCTGAGACCGCTTTGGGTATACTTCCGAAAGGATCTGGCAACGGCCTGGCCCGCCACCTTAAAATACCCATGGGCTTAGACAAAGCCATACTTACACTTAACCAGGGCCATATAACTACCATAGACAGCGCTAACATTAACGGGCATCCTTTTTTTACTGCAGCAGGGATCGGCTTTGATGCCTACATCAGTTCTGTTTTTGCGGGGAATAAAAAACGAGGCTTAAAAACATATGTGGAGCTGGTAATGAGAGAGGTGCTTAATTACAAACACATGCCAGTTAAGGCAAGTATAAATAACAAGGATTTTGACACCGACTGCTATGTAATGGCCTTTGCCAATGCTGCCCAGTATGGGAACAATGCCTACATCGCGCCTCTTGCCGATATACAGGATGGTTTTTTGGACGTATGCCTAGTGCGTAGCCTGGACCTGATAAAAGCCCTGAACCTAAGCTACTGCATGCTTACAAAGCAACTGGCGAACTCAGACAGCGCTGAATATTTTAAAACAACACACGTAAAAGTTAACACCGAAAGGCCTATCATGTATCATGCTGATGGGGAGTATATAGGAGAGGACACGGCATTTGAGGTGCACATGAACCCACAGTCTCTAAAGGTGCTTGTGCCGCAGAAAATGTAGATACTAAGTTGGTGGATGATTTTATAGTTAAACTCAGCAGGTATTTTAAATTCATCCGTTTATGAAGCTACCCATGTTTGGTTTACATTCCTTTTGCTACTGTTTGATAATTAAAATAAAATGAAAGACAAAAATAAGAAAGGCCGCCAGGGGGTGGTATACTCTACCAGCTCTGATTTTAATTATGCTTATGAAAGCGAGCAGGAGCAAGAAACGCTACCGCCACAGCAGCAGAACTTAAAAGTGATGCTCGACAAGAAGTCGAGGGGAGGTAAGCAGGTAACATTAGTTGAGGGATTTGTAGGTACAGATGATGATCTGAAAGAACTGGGCAAGACCCTTAAAAACAAATGTGGCGTAGGTGGCTCGGCTAAAGACGGTGAAATACTGATTCAGGGCGATTTCCGGGATAAAGTGCTGCAAATTTTACAGGCTGCAGGCTACAAGGCCAAACGTGTTGGAGGATGATCGTATATCAGGAGTTGGAGAGGCAATAGGTTTATACTTGGTTTTGCTTAACAAGAGCATCCAACGTATAAAAACATGAAGTACCGCCTCCCTAACCCCTGAACTGTTTAGAGGCCTAATTCTTTAACTTTCTCCAGGTCTTCCGGAGTATCGATGCCTATGGTTTCGAATGCTGTTATGGCGGTGGCAATTTTAAAGCCATGCTCCAGCCAGCGTAGCTGCTCCAACGATTCGGCCAGTTCTAAGCCAGATGGCGGTAGCTGCGTTATCTGCTCCAGTATATCTGTCCGGTAGCCGTAAATGCCAATATGTTTGTAGTACGTGTGCTGTTTGTGCCAAATGTCGTTGGGTACGTTGCGGCAATAGGGGATAGGCTGCCGGCTAAAGTATAAAGCTTCTCCAGCTTTGTTTATCACCACCTTCGGGGAGTTAACATTGAACAGTTCCTCCGGGGTATTTATCTCTTTTATGAGCGTTGCCAGTTGTGTGTGGGTGCTCTGGAAACAGCCTGCTACCAGGTTAATCTGCTCGGGCTTTATAAAAGGTTCATCGCCCTGTATATTGATAATGTAGTCGAATGGCTGGTTATACTGCTGATAAGCCTCAAAGCAACGGTCGGTACCGCTTTGGTGATGCTCGGCGGTCATGACTGCTTTTCCTCCGAAGTCCTGCACATGGTCAAAAATACGTTGGTCGTCAGTTGCTACCAATACAGCTGTTAAGTTTGCGCTTTTGGCCTGCTCGTATACCCGCTGTATCATGCTTTTTCCATTAATGTCGGTTAAAGGCTTGCCAGGGAAACGGGTGCTGGCGTAGCGGGCAGGTATAATTCCGAGTACTTCCATAGATTTCTGATTTCTTTTTATACTTGCCAAATGTACGCAAGGTCAGGCGTTTTAACAGCGGGCGGTTTTCTTTTTCTTGCCTGCTCTGCCCATCGTCTCCATTTGCTCGATGTAAGGTAAAGCAACAGGTACCTTACAGGATGTCTGGCCCATGTATACATCTACTTTACCTATAGCTTTTGCCACGGCTTTTGCTTTATCTGTTAAAGAAGGCACAAAACCGCCCATTGCAATTACAAACCCATTCATCGTGTAGCGCACCCGGTTGGGGCTGTTGTGTATGTTTTGCTGCACAAAGTCAAGTTGCTGGTTCAGGTAATCCAGGTCCAGTTCGCTATCAGGTTTTATGCTGGCAAGGTTTGATAAAGTGGCCCACCCCGTTGTGGCAATTGTTTCGATGTCGGATTGGATCCATTCTTTGGCGAGCTCAAACCCATACTTGCTTTCTGCCGCAACACTAGCTACAGTATGTTCACTAATCATGTACCAGTAAGCTTGTTCGGCCCAGCGCTGCAGGTCTGCTTTAGAAACAACATTTTCATCAGCGATAAGCCCAGCCAAGTACATAGCATCTGAGTTGCCGGTATCATATAACTCCATTGCCAAGGTATGGTTCTTTTTAATTTTCTTCTGGATAACTTTCAGGTCGCCAACCTTAACTCCAAAAAAGGGTTCTTTGGCGCCGTGTTTAAGAAAGGTGTTTTTGATGGTTTCGCTGCCCAGACTGGCAAGCTGCTGCATTATTTCTGGTGTCGTCATGAGTATGCCTCTGCAAGCCAATATATGGTGTGATATACGTTGGCGTTTTTACTTATTTGAATAAACAGTAGTTTTTTTGCCTTAGATGGCAGTAACAGAAATTACCCGAAGGGCATCCATCACGCGAGGCTGGGGAAGCATGCCGCAACGGCGATCAATCTGGTTTTCTAGCGGGAGGTAAGTGAGTCTTACTTCTGAGGTTTCGTTTTCTTTAAAAGTCCCAGGTATGGCATCTTCGTTTTCTGGGAGATATTTTTTCCCGTCTATCTCTATCTCAAAACCGCAGCCATCTGCCGCAATTTCGCCAGTCCAGAGTAAAGTGGCTTGTGTGGTGATGCCCTCTTTTTCAGATTCGTTTGCGTTTTGGCAGGCTGTCATGGTTATGGCTGCAAGTATAGTTACAAGTATAGGTGCTAGTTTCATATTGGCTTTTTAGTTGGGCATTTTAAGTGGAGTGAATTTAAATTTCAGAGTATAAAGCGCAGCGGTAAACTGGGCAGGCCACACGTAAATCGGATGTACAGCGATACTTAAACAGCCACCTTTTTAACCCGCAGCGAGAAAGTGCTCTGGTCTATTACCTGCACGGCATCGCCCTTCTGGATAAAGCCATCGCGGGCCTGGGCATCATACATTACGTCATCTATCACTACACGTCCGGTTGGGTTCATGGGGGTATGGGCAATACCTGTTTTACCAATCAGGTGCTCGGCTGTGTTAGCTGACCGGTAACCCTCGTTGCTGTGAAATGAATTGGTAAGCACCAGTCGCTGCATGGCGCTGCTGCCCACCAGCCTGTTCCAGCTCAAGGCAATAAATGCAGCGGCTCCCACCATGCCAATAACAACGGATATCAGGCTCTTCATCAGTTGGTCGGAGGGTACAAATGTAAAGTCAAACGTCTGGTTGTTTACCATGATCAGCACCAGCGATACCAGTACAAGCGCAATGCCGCTAATGCCAGCCACCCCAAAGCCGGGTATCACGAAAACTTCCAGCAGGATAAGTATAAACCCTGCCATTAACAGCAGTATTTCCCAGTTTTCGGCCAGCCCGTTCAGGTAGTAGGGCACTAAGTAAAAGGTACCGGCCACAATGGCTGCCAGCAAAGGAAAACCAACCCCCGGAGTTTGCAGCTCAAAGTATAAGCCGCCAATAATCACAAGCAATAATATGCCGCTTATAAAGGGGTTCAGGAAAAAGGAAATAATCTTGTTTGTAGTGCTTAATTGGTAGGTTATTACTTCTGCGTCAGATAGGTTGAGCATTGCCAGCACCTCTGCTGTAGAGTTTGCTGTGCCCTCGCAAAAGCCATACTTTATCGCTTCTGAAGTGGTTAGGCTCAGCACTTGTCCTGCCGATAAGGTGCTGTCTACGCTTGCTTCTACCATCGCCTCTGCCATGTGTGGGTTTCGGCCGTTGGCCTCTGCGGTAGAGCGCATGATAGAGCGCATGTAGCTTTGATACTTGCCCGGCGCAGCCTGTCCGTCGCCGCCTACCACGGTTGCTGCCCCAATATTGGCACCCGGTGCCATGTAAATGCTGTCGCAGGCTAGGGATATCAGGGCACCTGCCGATGCTGCATCTTTGTTTATAAATACATACACCGGCTTGGGATACTCCAGAATGCGGGTTCTTATCTCGTCGGCATCGTTCAGGGCACCTCCAAAGGTATCGAGTATCAGCAGGATATGATCGGCTTCCAGAGCTGTTGCTTCGTTTAAGGCCAGTTCGGTATAGCGGTTTGTGCGTGGATCAATTTCCGACTTTATTTCCATCACAAACACCTTAGGCTTTGCTTTTTGTGCAAAGATGCTGACAGGTGCTAACAGAACGCCGAGCATGTAAACAAGTACTACATACCAATGCTTTGGATAGGTTTTCATAATTTAGGGGCTGGTTGATGTACAATCAGGCAATAAGATAACAAAAAAACACAAGCTTATACTTCCGTTACTCTATTCATACGATTTTCTGGCGCCGGTGTGGCGAATTCGCATCGATACTGCCTGTGATAAGCTAGCCCTTGAGGTACGCGACCCTGATTTGCTGCTGGCGCACTTTTATACGTTGGATGCGAACGGCTTTACGCTTCACAAGCTGGACCTGAACCCCTCGAAGGCATGGTGGCAGGGGTTGGAGGATGTGCAGCAAAGTATAGTTTACCTGCATGGCTACGGCGACCGCAAAACAGGGCAGCACAAAGGTGTACTTGCCTTGGATGCAAGCACAGGTGCAGCGTTATGGACATTAGCCGAAATGGCTTTTTACGGCTTAACAGAAGCGGGACTTTTGGTTTATACAGCCGATGCGCCCGAAGATGCCCTTTGCCTGCTGGCACCCAAAACCGGAACTACAATAAGCACAAGTATAGACCAGCAGTCTGCAGCCCAAAAAGCGGAGGATTATAGTAGCAGCCGTTACCAGAATTGTGTGTATCCTATACTATACAAAGAAGGTGAGCCCTATTTTGATGAGGTATCCAATTTTTTAAAGTTGCAGTCGGGTGCAAAGCCGGTTAAGGCTATAGCTTACGCCGAGACAATATATTCTGTAGTAATTAGTTACTATGAGGAGATCGGCGGCGAATTATTAGATAATTTTGTGGCTGTATATGATTTGGAAGGTAACCTTTGCTTAAAAGTTGAACTTGGCAGCGCATTAAGTGGCATTGGTTCAGATACTTTTTTTATCTTTAACCTGAATTTATACTTGCTCCAGGACAAACACATCTTGCAAGTGTACAGACTTACAGTTTAGTGCAATTTTTAGCCATGGTTCGATCTTTATTAGTAACTCTTATTGTAGCCCCTTTGCTGTCGTTTTCGGCTAATGCTTTTGATGTAACTACTGCCCGCGACTCAGTAGGCGTGGAGCGTAAAAACGGAAAACTGTTTATTCAGCACAGGGTAGAGCCAAAGGAAACGCTGTATGCTATATCCAGAAAGTATAGCATTCCGATCTCGCAGATTGTGGAGGCAAATCCCAGGGTAGAGTCTACAATCAGGATAGGAGAGATTGTGCTTATACCTAGGAGAGGAAACGCAACCTCCGGCGCTGTAGCATCTGCAGCAAAAACAGCTCCTGCCACAGCCCGACCTGCTGCACCAGCTGCAAGTAACCGTACCTATACCGTTAACAATGCCGGTAACAAACTGCATACTGTAGAGCCCAAGCAAACGCTTTATTCTATATCGCGGCAGCACAACGTAAGTGTTGATGATATTAAACGCTGGAATAACTTAAGCGACAACAGTATAAGCGTAGGAGCAGAGCTGATAGTAGGCAAAGGCATGGCAGCGCCAACCAAAAAGCCTGTGTATACGCCAGAGCCGGACGATGAAATGACGAAGGCTAAACCAACAGAAACAGTTGCTGTTGCAGCTGCCTCAACCACGACACCGGTAACTACAACTGCTGTAACACCAGCCGCTACCTCCACCACGCCCGCTACTCCTGTGGCGGCAAATGAGCGCGTAGAAGAGGAAGCAGAAGCAGAAAATGCTGCATCTGGAGTGAAAAAAATGATCGAAAGCGGCATGGCCGAAATGATTGATCCGAAAGCAGATACAAACAAGTACCTGGCCCTGCACAAAACAGCCCCTGTTGGTACCATCATGCAGGTAAAGAATGCGATGAACGGACAGGTAGTTTATGTTCGTGTAATTGGTAAACTGCCAGACACAGGCGCTAATGATAAGGTGGTTGTGCGTATTTCTAAAAAGGCTTATCAGAAACTTGGTGCCGTAGATCAGCGGTTCAGAGTTGAGATTTCTTACATGCCGTAAGGGTTTTATAGAATCACATATCAGAAAGCGCCTGCACAGTAATGTTCAGGTGCTTTTTTTATACTGCACCCTAATTTATACTATACCCTAACTTCATCCGTACTCAAAATTCCAAAGCACGCGTACCTTACAACATGAAACAAAACCTTGCTGCCATAAAAGCCTTACTCGACGACAGGGTAGAAAAGTATAACCAGCCTAGCTTTATTTCTAACGACCCGGTTTCCATACCACATCGTTTTAGTAAGAAGCAGGACATCGAGATAAGCGGTTTTTTTGCTTCTATACTTGCGTGGGGGCAGCGCAAAACCATCATTAGCAATTGTATAAAGTTGATGGCGTTAATGGACAATGCCCCACATGATTTCATGCTTAACCACCAGGAGCAGGACCTGACGCGTTTTCTGGGGTTTAAGCACCGCACCTTTAACGATACCGATCTTTTATACTTGGTCTACTTTTTCAGGTGGTACTACAGCCGGCACAAAAGTTTAGAAACTGCTTTTACAGGAGAGCAAGGCGAAATTAAAACGCAGAAGCAACGACTGGAGCACTTTCATGATCTTGTTTTTAGCCTGGAGGAGGCGCCTCACCGCACCAAGAAACACATCTCCACGCCAGCCCGAAAATCTGCCTGCAAGCGCATAAACATGTACCTGCGCTGGATGGTGCGGCAGGATAATAACGGCGTTGACTTTGGTATTTGGCAAACCATGAAGCCCGCTGACCTGGTTTGCCCCTGCGATGTGCACGTGGAGCGGGTGGGCCGCAGGCTTGGCCTGATAACTCGCAAAGGCATGGACTGGCTAACAGCCGAAGAGTTAACAGACCATCTTAGAGCTTTTGACCCCAAAGACCCTGTAAAGTATGATTATGCGCTTTTTGGGTTAGGGGTAGAGGAAAAATTTTAAACGTTGTAGCTTACCCTAAGCAGGAATGTGTTTCGGTAATCCACCAAGCACCTCCAGCTCCAGCCCTTTCTCTGGTTTGCCAGCTAACAGCGGAATAGCCTGGGAAATTAGTGCGCCAACACCATCCAGGTGCAGCGATTTGTCATGATCTTCCCTCGTGTCCCATACTTCTGTTATCCAGATGCAGTCTGCGTCTGCAGCATCTTTGCTTACAAGGTATAAATGGCACCCTTTAGCTGTAGAGACTAATGCAGAAGCCTGTAGCAGGATAGAGGCTAATTCGTTGCCACGACCTGCTTGAGCGTTTAACTTACCGTGGAGTCCATATTTATTCATTTGAGTGTTGTTGAGGATAGTTGATTCTTATGAAGCCTATAGTAGCCAATGTGCCACTCTAAGTTAAAGTAATATAAGCTGATATCTTTAAATAGAAAAAGACTTCCCCTGAAGATGTTTCTCGTATAAAGAAACATTTTCAAGGGAAGTCTTTAGTTGTTGTTTTATGTTAACCTACGCCGTTTCCGTCGCCTTGCTTGGCATCGTCGTTACGGATAGACTTTTTGCGGCGCGGTGGCTTCTGCTGGTCCATTTTGCCGAAGCTGTAGTTAAAGCTAACTCGCACACCACGGTTAAAGTTGTTCATGCGCATATGCTGCTCATAGGCACGCGGGTTGGCTTTAGTAACAGGCGACTCCACATCATTCTTCATCTTCATGTTCTCCCGGAAAGGGTTATCCAAGCCTAAGCTTATGCCGCCCTTTTTATCAAACAATTCCTTTTTAATGGCGATGCTGTGGTAAGAGAAGGCTGCAAACCTGCCCAATAGCTGAATGCGCTGTGAGTTAAATCCTCCATTTAACTGGGCGCTGATACCCTTCCCAAAAGTATAAGAAGTGTTTGCGTTGATGTTATACATCCAGCCATTGTTGCTGTTATAGGCGCTTTTCAAATCCACGTAGTAGATGTTGGAGCTACCGCCGATAGTCCAGTTGTTAGTTGGCTTGGTGTTACCAAACAAGCTTACACCGTAGGTCTTATTTTTAGCAATGTTCTGGAAAGTTAATAATGTCGCTTCACGCTGTGATCCGTCTTCTTCCTCAACAGTAATGATAGAAGCAACTGGTTCAATGGCATTGTCCGTTTGGCGGGTGTAAGCAGTAATACTTAACGAAGTAGTTTTAAAGTATGTGCTGTAACCTAACTCATACAGGTCTGTCAGTTCCGCATCAAGGTTTGCATTACCCTGTACAAAGGTGTTGGATGTTTGCTCCTGGCGGTAAGGGTTCAGGTAAAACATAGATGGGCGTTGTATACGCTGCGTAAAGTTAGCCTTAAAGGTGTGCTTGTTTTTCAGGCTGTACGAAAGCGCTACACTTGGTATAAAGTTATCGTAATCTGTGGTATAGTCACTGTCATCTCCCAGCAGGTCTGCGCTTATATCTGTATACTCATAACGGCCGCCCAGTTTCACATTAAGCTTTTTCTTTAAAGTAAAACCGTAAGTCAGGTAGGTAGCCATTACATCCTGCTGATAGAAGAAGTTGTCAATCCGGCTTATCTCCGGCATATTAAGGAATTTGTCGCGGTATACAGCATCACTCTCCACATCTCTGAAGATAGACTTTGCTCCCAGCTCCAGCATTGTTTTATTTTTGAAAGGATGCGTGTAGTCTACCTGGAAAGTAAGTTCCTTGTTGGCACCATCGTTCGTGTTTCGCTTCAGGGTATAAGGCTGCTCGCCTTCGTTAAAGAAATCCTGGTTTATTCTGTTCTCTGTGTTTGTTACAGAGTATAAAGACAGTAAAGCAAGCTCTTGGCCTTGTTTCTTAAAGTAATGCGTAAAGTCAAGGTTATAGTCTGTGCCAACACGCTTGTTGCGCATAAGTATGGCATTACTAAAATCCTCAGTTCCATAAGCTGATTCAGAGTAAACCTCCTGATCGTTTGTTACTCTAAACTGACCGCCATTGGACCGGATACCTCCCGATAGGCTGTTCTGTGGGTTAAAGTCATATTCAAAACCCAATAGTCCGTTCATGAAAGCACCTCTTGGCTTTGTTTCACCACGCTGAAAGTTATAAGAGCTTTCATCATATGGTTTATCAGGAAAAGCAGGGTCAAATACAGTCTCCGGGTTGTCGAAGCCAATAAACTCGTTTGTCATGTTGCCCCTGTTGTAGAACATGTTACCACCAAAGGTAGCGTTAATGCCTAGTTTGCCACGGCGCACGTTCAGGCTGGCATTGCCGTTGCTGCCACGGGTTCCTGCAGCCAAAGCCACCGACCCTGTTACACCTTGCAGGCCGCCATCGCGTTTTGTAATAATGTTGATGATACCGGCGGTACCTTCGGCGTCATACTTGGCAGATGGGCTGGTAATAACCTCAACAGATTTAATCTGGTCGGCTGGGATTTGCTTTAGTGCATCGGCAATGCTGCCGGCAAGTATGGCGGATGGCTTGTTATTGATAAGCACACGCACATTGGAGCTACCTCTTAGCTGTACGTTCCCATCCGTATCCAACGACAGGGAAGGTACCTTCTGCAGTACATCAGCGGCGTTGCCACCTGCATTTGTCAAGTCTTTGTCGGCATTGTAAACGGTGCGGTCAATTTTTTCTTCAACCAGCGGTTTCTCACCTGTAATTACAACTTCGCTCAGCTTTTTAGCATCAGATGCCAGGGACACCGAGCCAATATTCACCTCTGCATTGTCAGATGCGACGCTTACGTTGTCGATTGTCTGTAGTTGATAGCCCAGGAACGACACGTTGAGTTTGTACTGCCCTGTAGCTACTTTTGTAATGGAGAACCGGCCTTTTTCATCGGCCATGGTGCCATCAATCGGTTTGCCGGTGGAAACGCTTATTAAGGCAACCGTGGCAAACTCAATGGGTTGCTTGGTGGTGGCATCAAGTATAACGCCATTTATTTTAGCATTGCCTTTCGGGGCAACTGTGGCCGCAGTTTGCTGCTGTGCCGGGCGTGCCTGCTGGCTTGCCGGAGCCTGGGCAAATGCCGGGGCCGTGCTCATACCCAGAAGTAAGAGTAGTAGATGCTTTTTCATAGTTCTTTCAGGAATGGCTTGTTGTGTATACTTTTTTAGCTGTTGTCATTTCTAGATTTTAGCAGTTTTATACCGCCTCCTGATACAAAGTAAAACCGCTTTTTTGAGCTGCTAAAACAGAATATACCAAAACATAGCATTTCTATATGAATAGCCTTAAGTACCCGATGAGCAGTTGGTAGGTGTTTTTGGTGCTTTGATCGGTATACTTTGCAGCAAATCAGGCCGCTAAGCTATAAATATGCTCTTGGTTGAGGGAATGAGGCATATACTGCGCGGGAGAAAACTGTGGGAAACACCTTGTAAAGGGTTTGCCTGTAGCTGCAGCATGCAATTTGGCTCAGAAACTTATACTTTATACTTTAGCAAAAAAGACAGATATGGAAGTTAACTTAACACGATTAGACCAGGATTTTCACTTTGCAGCAACAGGCACGTCGGGGGTGGCGGTGCACATGGATGGTGCTCCAGAGATTGGCGGACACAACCAGGGCGCCCGCCCTATGGAAATGCTGCTGATGGGGCTTGGTGGCTGCAGCGCCATCGATCTGATACAGATATTGAAGAAGCAACGCCAGCAGATTGGCTCCATCGACATTAAAGTAACAGCAGACCGTGAGAAGGTAGCCGAGCATACCGAATTCCGGAACATCAACATCCACTTTAAGCTTGGTGGCAACCTGGATGAGGAGAAAGTGCACAAAGCCATAAAGCTATCGCTGGAAAAATACTGCTCCGTGGCAATGGCACTTTACAAAACATCAAGTATAGATTATACTTTAGAACTGGTGTAGCTTAGGCAGCCAGTCGGGCTACATATTTTACCAGCGAACGCTTGGCAATTGGCAGCAGCGAGTGCTCCAGCGGTACCGGTATTTTAGAAACCACAGCAAAAGTGGCAGGGTTCGGCAATTCATGCCGTTCTCGCAGCAGCTGCACTTTCAGGTTTTCGTGGGTTTGCGCCAGCCCACGCCGTACTGTTTGCAGGTGCTGCGTATTTATGCCCCTGTACTTCTCGTAAGTGTTCTCAAAAATTGTAATGCGGTACAAGTATACCTGCGTTTCTTTACCCGGATAAGCCTCCAGGAAAAGATAGCCTTCGTTGTGGTAGATAGGCGTGATGCCGACGGGACTGATCTCAAGGTGGCGCTCCACAAAATCGTACAGTTCCTTACCCGACTCTACTGCTTCGCCAAACAGCGGTGCGGCATATTGAATGATGTCCTCGATCTGCTGCATGGTTTCGTCGTCCTCAACGATCTTTTCATATACCAGTTCCAGCTTCTCGAAATCGGCTCGGCTAATGCGCTGCGGAAACTGCTCGTAAACCAACTGTTTATGCTCTTTTACTTGCAGCAGGTTGCGGTAATGCATAATCAGATCAGAGAAAACAGGGTAGAGGCGCTGCTCCCCAAACTCTGCTTTGGCAGCCTGCAGATAAGCCAAGAGCAGGTACTTTTTATACTCAAAATCAATTAATCCCTCGGTTAGCCAGTTGATGGGTAGGGTGTTCATAGGCCTTCAACTTTAAGGTTAATGTTTCTGAATTAAACGAAATAGCAAAGGGTTCGGGTTTACTTCTTTACCTTTTTAAGCGAAAATTTCCCTTGCCTGTTTGGTTTCATACACACCCATTTCCTGCTGTTGCCCTGCTATCAGGCAGGCCTGCACCACTAACAAAAGCGAGCTCCTTACGTTATTATAGCAAGATTGTAAGGTAAGGCAGCGTTTTTGCCCCTTGCTAAAACATTTACGTTTAAAAGAAGACTTATGAATTATACAGAGAATTTTGAAGGCATAAAGTTAGATGTGCAGGCAGTAGATATCGAGATATCAGATGTGATACAAGAAAACATCCGCAAGAAGATTTCAAAGTTAAAGCGCCATGCCAAGAAGATAGACTCGGTGGATGTATACTTTAAGGAAGAGCCAAGCCAGTCTACAAACACAAAGAGTGTGCGTATGCGTGTTGGCGTGCCAGGCAACGATGTTTTTGCCCAGGATGAAGGAGACAATTGGTATCAGTTGCTGGACAATGTAGAGGATAAACTTACACGTCAGTTGGATAAAAAGTAAATCACCGCTTAAGTTTTAAAGCAAAGAAGGGCGCTACCATGGTAGCGCCCTTCTTTGCTTTAAAACTTATCAAATGAATCTGTGAAAGTCAGAAAAAGAAATGTGCAGTTTTCACACTTTATAAGCTTTACATTTTGTCAATCATGTCACCAAGGTCGCTCACCCCTAAAGTGAACATGAAAAGGACTATGGCAAGTATGATTTTCGCAACTGCCGGAATCTGGAAACCTAACCTTCTTTTTAGAAACACATTTGTCTGGGGAAGGTAGAGCAGGGCCAGCAGCAGGTACATGATACCCGGTACAGGATGCACCAAAACCATGTTTAATATGGCTACCACCAAAAGTACTACAGCAAATATTCCGCTTAATATGTTGCTGGCATTTATTGTCTTGTTCATAATGTATGTCTTTTTAGTATAAATGTAAGCCTTTGTAATAAAGCCTGTATGGTGTTGCTTCGGATAGCAGGCCATACTTCACGGCTCAAAATTTTGCATTATCGCTGCTCGGCAGGGTAGGCTAGGGGGCCATGCTTTTACTTAAAACCGAACAGTAACGGGAAAAGGAAAACCACTATTACCGTCCAGGCAAAATAAACGGGAATGTAAAGTACAATGGCCTTTCCTACTTCGGTTATTGCAGCTTTTTTTGTTGCCGATTTGTAAAGCATAACCGTAACGAGTAGCAGGTGAATAAGCATTAACACGTTGCCGCCCAGCACAGCCACTCGATTTGGCGTAATTCCCCACTCCGAAATCCGGAACGAGATAGCAGACAGCGCAATGCCATTTACGACAACAGTAACTACCGATAACAAAAGAAGTACCCAGATACCCGAAACAGCGCTTGACTTTGTAGAGCTTTCGGCAACCGAGAAGAATATCAATGCCATCACACCAATCAGCAACAAGTTAAACAGCAACAGGAATTCGCGGTCGTTGTAAGGGTCTTTGCCGGAGTACATGATGGCGAAAAGGTAAATTACCAGCATCACTAAAACCAACGGGCTGAATATTTTGGCAATAACAGGCGATACTTTATTTACCAGCTGCGGATTGGTTTGGGTAAGGTAAGTGCCTACTATAGGCGCTGCCGCCAGCCCAAAAACTCCTACATACTCAAAGTATAACTGCTCTATCCGAAATCCTATCAACGCGAAAAGCCCAATGGTAATGCCTGTCATGATGCCACCTGCAAGCAGTATAAGGGTTGTCATCACAATCAAGTCGCCGTTATACTTTAGGTAGTCGAGCCTGCGGTTATGGTCATTCAGGTTATTTCCAACAAAGGCAGCGCCAAGCAGTACCCACAGCAGCAATGGCAAATGGAGGCAGGCCAACACCAGGGTATCGCTGGTAGTGGATGCCGGAAGAGCGTTGATATAAACAAGTGATACCAGCAACATGGCGCCGATATAGGCAATTTGTTTTGGCTGCAACTTATTTTTCCAGGCGAAATAGGCCGCCAGGAGAGGAAGAAAAATAAACCCTATATTTCTGGGATAAAAGAACTCCTCATCAATCTGGAACATGGCGGGTACTTTGGCAATGAAGCCTGCCAGCAAAGAGGCAATAAGCACAATCAGAAATTCTTTGCTCGTTCCCCAGTTAATCTCATCGCTTTCGTAGTGCAGTCGCTCGTGCCAGAAGTCTGCAAGTGCGTTGCCTTTTAACTCCGGATAAAGCGAACTGAACTCCCGCTTAAAAGGCGTTTTGTTGCTACGGTACAGCCTTTCAAGCTGACCAGGATCGTTTAAATGGGCTCGTATTTCGTCTTTCATGGCTGTTTTCTAAGTATCTGACTTAATATTGACGCTACCTTATTATCGTCTTCGGCGGGTTTTTGAATATTAGCTTCCGGCAAATGGCGACCCGAAAATGCCAACAGCAAGCTCAGCCCATATAAGGAAAAGCGCGACCAATACGACTGCGATGATCCCGATGCGGTAGTCCAGGTTCTTTACCTTTCTGATTATAAGCTCGCACGTTAGGCCGGTAGCGAGAAGTAAAATGCCCATGATGATAAAGTCAGCCAGGTCCCAGTTTACTTCGTTAGTAAACTGCATGGCTATGAGCGGAATGAGCAAAAGCAGCCCTACTGAGAGCACTATCAATTTGAGTCTTTTGTTTGGCGTGATCATGATTTTCTGTTTTTATATGGATAATTCGTTTTACTAAAATCAGGGTTAGATGCTTTGCGTCATCATTTCTATCTTGTCAAATAGTTCACCCACCCCCATAGCTGCCCAGATAATAAACATGCCCAGGAGAATTTTCAACAGCCACATTTTAGGGATCGAGAAGCCAGCTGTTCTTTTAATTATGGCATTTACCGGAAGAAAATAAACCAGGGAAAGAAGGATTATAAAAATTCCGAAGCCGGTGTCGCCCCCCCAAAACGTGTTTACTACGCCTATTGCAAAAAATAGCGTTCCAAATAGCCAGCTGATGATTGTCAGGGCTGTTGATCCGTCGTTCACGGCTGTTTCTCCCTGCAGTTTCTGTTCGTCTTTCATGATGTCATACTTTTAAAGTTTTCGATAAAGTTTTGACTATAGTTTAAATGTTGTTCTGATGATTAGGTTAATCCCACATGGTGCCGTGCAACCCCAAAACGATACCAAGCCACAGCACAATGAGGAGCACAGCCAGGCTTAGCACCATAGCAAAAATGGCTCTCCAACCGCCTTGGAAGCGCAGGTGGTCCATGTTGAAAAAGAACAGCCCGCCCAGCGCACCGGCAGCCGGAACGATGAGAAGTGGTTTGATCATCCAGTATTCCGGCCACTCCGGATTAGGCGCTCCGGCTCCAAGCAAAAAGAAAGCTATGAGAGCTAAGCCAATTGCTGCGCCCTGCAGCATCCGCTTGCCAGCAGAAGCCGGATGGATGGGCTGGTTTTGATATTCATGTTTAGGTGCCATAGCAGTACAGTTTAAGTATGATGTAATGTGCTTTTGTTTTGTGTAAAGTACTTTGAAATGCAAAGTATAAGTATAAAAAAATATCAGATGTCTTTCCTGTTGCTTAAAATTAATTGCTCCAGGGCATCTAAGTGGCTGGTGAAGGCCTCGCGCCCTGCATCGGTGGCGTGGTAGGTAGTGTTAGGCTTACGGCCCACAAACTGCTTTTCCACACGCAGATACGCTGCGTCTTCCAGCGCACGCAGGTGGCTGGCCAGGTTTCCGTCTGTTAGTTGCAGCGTATCCTTCAGCGTACTGAAATCAACCCGGTCTTCCACCATCAATACCGACATAATACCCAGTCGTACCCTGCTTTCAAAGGCTTTATTTATATTGTCAAGGTAATCTTTCACAGGTTTGCTAGCGTTCGTATTTAAAGTACACCAGCGTACCATACACTATGTGCAGCACTCCAAAACCTATTGTCCAGGCCAGTAGCCCGTAGCCCACAAAGAAGCTGGCAAGCAAGCCCAACGCAATTTCCAGGATGCCCAGGTACCGGATATCGCTCAACGTATACTTGCTGGCGTTTAACAAAGCACAACCATAGAAAACAAGCATCACGGGTGCAACCAAGTACAGCAAATTGTGATAAAACAGGGCCACACAGAAAACACCGCCTGCCGCCAAAGGAATGAACAAGTTAACGAGCATGCGCTCAGTTTTGCTGTCCCAGACGCGGTGGTTGGTTTTGCGGGCGTTGCGGGCCGTAAAATAAGTAGCCGAGCAAAGTGCCAGTATAAAAACAAGTCCGGCTACGGCCAGAATAAACAAAATTGATTCCTGGGTTAGGTGAAGGCCCAGGTTTTGGCTATAGTTTATCTTGTTTGTAACCAGGTGCCATTTTACAACCGCTGCACCTACAAGCGCCGAAACTCCGGCCGCTACGCCCGAAAGTCCGCTGAGCGAAATAAACCGGGAAGAGCGGTCCATGATCTTACGGATCTCGTGCAGGTCTGCTAACTGGTCTTGCTGTTGGTTCATGATAAAGTACTTTGAGTTTCAAAGTTAGTAATGCTTTACGTAATGTCAAGGCTTACGGCTGAATATTTTCTAAATAATATCTTCATGAAAAAAAGTAAAACAAGCTCTAGCCATCTATAGTTATACTTAGCATTTCCAGGAAAAAGTAAACCGATGGCTGACACATACTATAAAAACAAAACTATACTTGTAACCGGTGGTGCACAGGGCATTGGCTTGGGCATGGCACAGGCTTTTGCCAGGGCAGGGGCCAATACTATTATAACCGACGCCGATGAAGAGGCAGGCAAGGAGGCTGTGGCATTTTTGAAGGAAGATAAGCTTAGCGCTGAGTTTATACTTTGCGATGTTTCTCAGGAGCATGAAGTAGTGTCGCTGATGAAGCAAGTAGGAGAGAAGTATGGCCAGCTGGATGCCCTCGTAAACAATGCAGGCATAGCAGACCCTTTTATGGAAAGCCTGGATAAAATGCAGCTCTCTGAATTTGACAGGATTTTGGCTGTAAACCTGCGAGGGCCGCTCTTATGCTCAAAGTATGGCTTACCGCTTTTGCAACATGCAGCTACTCCGGCCATACTTAATATCAGTAGCACCCGGGCGTATATGTCTGAGCCAGATACGTTTGCTTATTCTGCATCAAAAGGTGGGTTAGAGGCGCTCACGCATTCACTGGCGGTAAGCCTGGCAGAAGAAAGAATAAGGGTAAATGCCATTGCCCCGGGTTGGATAGAAACTGGCGCTTGGCAGAAAAAAAGCAAAAGCTACACCCCCAGGCATAGCAAAGAGGATAAAGAGCAGCATCCTGTAGGGCGGGTTGGCACTCCCGAAGATATAGCAAGTGCCGCTTTATTTCTGTGCTCAGACCAGGCGGGTTTTATTACCGGGCAAAGCCTAACCATAGACGGCGGCATGACTATCAAGATGATTTATAAATAGCGGCTGAGCGGGCAAACAGGTAGGCATTATACTACGCGCTGGCTCGGCTGACAAAAGTAAAGTAAACTGCAAAACTTAATATAAAGCCAACTAAGACAACCAAGTATGGCAGTAACCTGTAAAATATAGCCAAAAGTTTTGCCTATGGTATCTACTCCAGATAACCCGACATTGATTTACGTAACAAACCCTATGTGTGCCTGGTGCTACGGGTTTACATCGGTTGTTCGTCGCCTGCGTGCTTTGTGGCAGGGCAGGCTAAAAGTACAAGTGCTGTTCGGCGATTTAAACGCGCACGCTACTGCGCCTATGCTGCAATCAGAAAAAGACCAGATGGCTGTAAGCTGGCACCAGGTGCAGGAAAGAACGTACCTGCCATTTGATTACAGGTTTTTTAAACAACAGGATTTTGTGTACAATACTGAGCCGGCCTGCAGGGCTTTGCTTTGTGTGCGCCTGCTACGCCCCGTGCTTACCCTGGAGGTGCTTCGCGCCATACACTCTGCTTTTTACGCCGATGGCCTGGATATTCGGAAGCCGGAGGTACTGGCCCGCATTGTAGGCATGTTCGGGATATCAGAAAACCTTTTCCTGACCTTGTTTGAGTCTGAAGAGATTATGCAGCAGATGGAGGATGAGTTTGGCTATGTGGATGATATTGGCGCCACTACTTTCCCGAGTGCTTTTATCTTGAACGGGCATGGCATTGAAGTTATTGCCCGCGGCTTTACCGAACTGCACGAGTTGGAGCAGCGCATTTTGGAGGTAATGCAGTATGCCAAGAGGTAAAAAGCCAAAGGCTATACTTTGCAAGGCCCCGGGAACTAAGTGCATGTAGCTGCCATTTGCTGCACTTAAGTGGTAAGGCATGCTAAGTTTATACTTTAATTTAGGTTTTTAGAGGGTTTAAGGATATAAATGCATACTTCTCGTTGCCAAAATATTCAATTGTTCGTATATTTAGCAACAAGAGCTCTTTTGCTCTGTACGTGAGCTAAACCCTTATGAGAAGCAAAACAACAACAAACCAAGTAGACGAGTATCTCGAAAACCTGACTCCTGAAAAACAGCAATTAGCAACCGAAGTTCGCCGCATTATCCAAGCTTCAGTAGCGCACCTCGAAGAATGCGTGCGCTGGGACTGCGCCTGCTACTTTTTTTACGGCCCGGTATGCTACTTTGCTTCCTCGCGCAGCGGCATCCACTTCGGTTTTTTCCGTGGCAAAGAGTTATCAGACCCAAGCCGCAAGCTTGTAAGCCGCAATGGCCAGAACCCTCACATCAAAATAAGAACACTACAGGATATCGACGAAGATTACTTTTCGGAGCTGGTGCGTGAGGCTGTGCATTTAAACCAGAACTAGACTTCAGGCTTGCAGTTTTCAAAGCTGCAGATCTCCCCCGGCACTTCCAGCTCTATGGTTACGTGGCTTATGCCCATGTCGGCCATCTCTTTGCGGATAGCTTGTTTTACTGCGCTGGTTTGTACCGGTGTAACAGCGTGAGGCACCACCGCATGCAAACTCATAATATTGTACGTGCCGTCCATTGTCCAGATATGCAGGTCGTGGACAGACGTAACATCTGGCAGCGCGTTTAACCTGGCCTTTACATTTTCGGTATTAATATGCGCCGGAGTGCCTTGTAGCATGATTTTTATACTTTGGCGCAGGTTACGCACCACATTGTATAGTACAAATACAGTTATCCCAAGCGATAGCAGGGGGTCTATGATAGGCCAGTCGAAAAAGTAAAGTATAATACCGCCCACTAACACGGCTGCCCATCCCAGTACATCTTCCAGCAAATGCAGCCGCACTACTTTCTCGTTCAAAGACTCACCGCCTTTTAAGCGAAGCACCGCAGCCCCGTTTACCAAAATGCCAAGTATGGCAAAGCCTACCATGCCGGCAGCATTTACAGGTTCGGGGTTCCAGATGCGGGGTATAGCTTCTGAAAGTATAATAAAGGAGCCAACTAAAAGTATAACCGAGTTGATAACAGCACCGAGCAGCGAAAACCGCTTATAGCCAAAAGTAAAGTTTGCGTCGCGCTTCCGTTTTGCCACCTTCTCAAAATACCAGGCCAGCCCCAGCGATAAGGAATCACCCAGGTCGTGGAGTGCGTCCGAAAGTATGGCTACGCTGTTAATCCAAACCCCGCCTATAAGCTCGAGTATGGTAAAGCTAAGGTTAAGGAAGAAAGCTACCTTTATGTTGTCACCTGCGTGGTGGTGCCCGTGATCATGGTTATGACTGTGTGCCATTGTATACTTGAAACGGATACTGCCGAAATTTGATACCTTCGTAAACTATCCAGGCAATAGGTTGTTCGGATTTTGCATGTTATAGTAACTTGCACCCCTAAGGTAAACTTTATACTTAGAATTCAAAATAGCTCCCGCTTTACTTATATTGTGCTTATGAAGATCCTGCTCGTAGAAGATGAACCCAAAGTTGCCGCCTTTATCAAGAAAGGGCTTGAAGAACAGTCTTATGAAGTAGATCTGGCTTACGATGGCATGTTTGGTGCTAAAATGGCGCACCAGAACGAGTACGATGTTATACTGCTGGATGTGATATTGCCGCACATAAACGGACTGGACGTTTGCCGCGAGATAAGGCAGCGCAACAACACGGTAGCCATACTTATGCTGACGGCCCTGGGCAGTACAGACGATAAAATAACCGGACTGGATGCCGGTGCAGACGATTACCTTACCAAGCCCTTCGAGTTTAAAGAACTGCTTGCCCGCATACGTGCATTAACAAGACGTGGCACAGAAAACAACACCGGGGAAAAGCTCGCCATCGCCGACCTGGAGTTGGATGTTGCTAAAAAGACGGTTACCCGTGGCGGCAAGCCTGTTAACCTGACAGCCCGTGAGTTCGCGTTGCTGTACTACCTGCTGCGCAACCAGGGCAAAGTGGTATCCAGGGTAGATATTACCGAGCAGGTATGGGAAACATCTTTTGATACAGGCAGCAATGTGATAGATGTTTACATTAATTTTTTGCGCAAGAAAATAGATAAAGGCTACGATAATAAGCTGATCCATACTTTGGTTGGCATGGGCTATGTGCTTAAGGAGCAAGTATAACACATGAAAATACGGAACAAGCTGTCGCTTCAGTTTACAGGTATCATCGGCCTGATACTGGTTTTTTTCTCGTTGGTGATCTACTACTTCACGTCCATCTACCGGCAGGAGGATTTTTACAAACGCATCCATAACAGGGCCCTTGTTGCAGCAAAGTTTGTGCTGGAGTCAGAGAAAGCAAGCCCTGCGCAACGCCGCCAGAACGAGATAAACTATTACCACGAATTACCTTACGAAGGTGTTCGGATTTATGACGATAGCGGTAAGCTGCTCTTTTCCAATAAGGTAGGAAGCTTAGACATAAGCAAACAGTTGCTGCAGCGCGTAAAAGCTAATAAGGTAGTGGAGTACGAAAAAGGCGTGCGGCAGGTGGTGGGCGTTTATTACACAAGCGAAAACAAGCATTATTACATATTTGCCTCTTCTGTGGATGCCTATAGCCTGCGTAAGCTGCAGCACCTCAAGGTTATTCTTATTGTTGGCTTTTTAGGATCGATGGTGGTGGTGCTGATCGGTGGCTGGGTTTTTTCGAAGCAGGCCCTGAAATCAATCACCAAAGTAGTTGGCGAAGCAGAGAAAATCAATGCCAGCGACCTGCACCTGCGCCTGAGCGATGCCGATGGCAAAGACGAAATATCGCACCTGGCCCAGACTTTTAACAAAATGCTGGACAGGCTGGAGCTTGCTTTCGAGATGCAGAGCACTTTCGTATCCAGCGCCTCGCATGAGTTGCGCACCCCGCTCACAGCTATGATAGGAGAGTTGGAAGTGGCCTTGATGAAACCGCGCGACGCAAAAGAGTATGAGCGCGTACTGCAGTCTACGCTGGAAGATGCCCGCCTGCTAACAGAACTGTCTAATGGGCTGCTGCAGATTGCCCAGGCAAGTATAGATCCCTCTAAAATCAAGCTGACGCAGCTCCGTTTTGATGAGCTTGTGTGGATGGCTCATGAACAAGTGCTCAAGCGCCTTCCTCATGCACACATCAGCGTCGACTTTGCCAATTTTCCGGATGACGAGAACCACTTGATCGTGAACGGAAACGAAGCGCTGTTGCTTATTGCTGTAGTGAACGTGATGGAGAATGCCATAAAGTTCACGCCAACCGGCCAAACGGTTACAGCCCTCATCAAACTGCAGCGCAATTATGTGGTACTCGAAGTAACAGATCAGGGCTTAGGCATAGAGGAGGCGGACCTGAAGCACGTGTTTGTTCCCTTTTTCAGGGCTGAGAATGTGCGCAACATAACCGGCCACGGCATTGGTTTACCGCTGGCCGAACGTATACTTAAACTGCACAAAGGCCATATTATCGTTGATTCAAAGATAAATAAAGGCACTACGGTTACGATTAAACTGCCCCAGGCATTCTTATTTATTCCGCAGCAGCGTTAATTTTAATCTTATTTTAATTTCGTTTTAATCCCCTGTTAATCTGCCCAGCGTAGGTTTGTACTAAATTAACAAAAGGTGCGTGTTGTGCTTCCTCACCGCAGCACACATCCTTTATATAAGAGTACAAACAAACGTATGAAATCAGAAGAAAGAAGTTCTAATTACTTTGCCACTTTAGGAAAAGATTTGCCGGCAGGTCTTGTCGTGTTTTTAGTGGCTTTGCCCTTGTGCCTTGGTATTTCGCTGGCATCTGGTGCACCGCTTTTTGCAGGAATTATCACAGGTATAGTTGGTGGTGTTGTCGTGGCCTGGCTTAGTGGTTCTCAGCTTAGCGTGAGTGGCCCTGCTGCTGGCTTAACGGTTATTGTACTTAACGGTATCGAGACCCTGCAAACTTTTGAGGGTTTTTTAATGGCGGTAGTGCTGGCGGGTGTGTTCCAGTTATTCCTGGGCTTTTTTAAAGCGGGGGTTATCGGTTTATACTTTCCTTCTTCTGTTATTAAAGGGATGTTGGCCGCCATCGGACTCATACTTATACTTAAGCAGATACCGCACTTTATGGGTGCCGACGAAGATTTCTTCGGCGAAATGACCTTCTTTCAGCCTGATGGCAGAACAACTTTTTCAGAGATCGGTTATGCTTTTTCTGCCATAAACGTAGGGGCGCTTATAGTAGGAGCCATATCCCTGATCATACTTATAGCCTGGGACTCTGCATTGCTTAAGCGCTTTAAATTTTTTAAGCTTGTTCCGGGTGCCCTTATCGTTGTAGTTGTATCCATTGCTTTAAACGAGCTTTTTAAAAGTGTTGCCCCTGGTTTGGCTATTTCTGCCACACATCTGGTTTCGTTGCCAAGCATCAGCAGTATAACTGATTTCGGCAATGAGCTTCGCCTACCGGACTTTGGTATCCTGACTAATCCACAAGTATATGTGGTGGCTATCACAATTGCCATTGTTGCCAGCCTTGAAACACTATTAAGCGTAGAGGCCGTTGATAAGCTGGACCCGCACAAACGACGCACGCCAAATAACCGTGAGTTAAAGGCACAGGGGGTAGGTAACATCATTAGTGGTTTTATAGGGGGCTTACCTATGACAGCTGTTATCGTACGTAGCTCCGCAAACATTGCAGCGGGAGGCGAAACAAAAATGTCAGCATTTATACATGGTTTGCTACTGCTTTTGTCGGTGTTGTTCCTATCAAACTATCTTAACCTGATTCCGCTTTCGGCCTTGGCTGCTGTGCTGCTTATGGTTGGCTTTAAGCTTACAAAACCAAGCCTTTACAAATCTCAGCTAAAGATCGGCTCTGACCAGTTCATTCCCTTCATCGTCACTATCCTGGCTATTTTGTTTACTGACCTGCTTGTAGGTATCTGCGTTGGTTTGGCTGTTGGTATTTTCTACATCCTGAAAGCCAATTACAAATCGCCATACTTTTACCAGAAAGAGGAGCAGACTGACAAGGAGATTATCCGGATTAAATTAAGTGAGCACGTGTCGTTTCTTAACAAAGCCAGCATTGTGCTTACACTTGAGCATCTGCCTAAAAACAGCCATGTGATTATTGACGGAGAAAACTCAGAGTATATTGATTACGATGTGCTGGAGTCGATACAGGCCTTCAAGAAAACCGCGCATGAGCGGAACATTAAAGTGGATATACTGAATGTGCCAGAGGTGCCTGTAATGGATATGCACTAATCCCCTACATCAACAGCTAACTATAGATAAGATTAAGATACAGAAAACACATATGGAGAAAATATTTGAGAATAATAAGAAATGGGTTGCCGATAAGCTTGCTGAGGATAGAGACTATTTTACAAAGCTTGCCATGGGGCAGAAACCGCGTTACCTCTACATCGGTTGCTCAGACAGCCGTGTGCCTGTAAACGAAATTACGGGTACAGGGCCAGGCGAAATATTTGTGCACCGCAACATCGCCAACATGGTAGTGCACACCGACATGAACTTGTTATCGGTGCTACAGTATGCCGTAGAGGTGCTCAAAGTAAAGGACATTATTATCTGCGGCCACTATGGTTGTGGTGGTGTGGCTGCGGCGGCAAGCAGCAACCAGTTTGGCTTGATCGATAACTGGCTCCGCAACATTAAAGATGTTATTCGCCTGCACGATGGTGAGCTGCAGCAGATTGAAGACGAAGAGCAGCGTTTGCGCCGCCTTGTTGAGTTGAATATTATTGAGCAGGTTATTAACCTCTCCAAAACGACTATCATCCAGAATGCCATGGCGTCAGATAACCCGCCAAACCTTTACGGCCTGGTATATGATATCAGCGAAGGCTTGCTAAGAGACCTTAAGGTAGATGTGAAAACGCTATCGCGCTATGAGCATATCTATGGCATGAAAACGGAAGAAACCGTTGCTTAACCACCTTGTAAAATTTCATTAGTGCTGTTTGTTTTAACCAAAAAAAGCCCCTGCTTGCAGGGGCTTTTTTTGTTAATGTGCCAGAGATACTGTGCCTTTAAAACAGCAGGTAGCTTAGCATCAGGTTAAAAGATGAGTTGCGTCGTTCTCTTCCAACTAGTGCACCTTCATCGTCGATTTTCTTTAAGCCGCCATTGTAGCGCAACTCTATGCCAATGCCGTTATTTGCTCTAAAGCCAATACCAGCCACGTAGCTGAAATCTACAGTATATGGGTTGTCGGTGATATCGGTTTCTACAGTAGTGGTTGTGCTGCTGGTGTTAACTTCTCTTTTCTGCTTTGCTTTTGCGATAAAAGATGCCTGTGGGCCCAGGTCTATAAACATGCCGCCTGCAGACAGGTGCAGCATAACTGGAACATCCACGTAGTTCAGTCTGTAAATGTCGTTTACCTCTGTGCTTCCGGTCTTGTTTTCAATTTTTGCGCCTTTAGAAGTATAAAGCGCCTCCACCTGCACACCAACAAGGTCGGTAATGTGCTGCTGCAGCATTACACCAGCAGTATAACCCAGCCTATAATCGTAGTTGTCTGCGTCTTTGCCTTTAAATGTGGCATAAGTTGCTCCTGCCTTAACGCCTAATTGCTGACTGAAGCCAGAAAAGCTTACAAAAGCAAGCGCAACAAAAAGTAAGATTCTCTTCATAAAAAGTAAATGATAACTAAAAGGGTTTTGATGATTCTGCAAATGTAGGAAAAGCTGCTTGTATCAGAATCATTTAAACACAAAAAACCCTGTTGCAAGCGCAACAGGGTTTTCCTGTGGAGTTACATCCACTATCCTAAGGTAAATTACCAGAGGTAACCATATGAAAACGGTTGCCTGAAGGTGTTTCTACCACTCATAGTCTCTTCTCGAAGATGATCCGTAAGAGTAGGGAGGTCCGCTATAGGAGTTTCCCTGTGATGAGGAGCTTCTCCCATACCGGTTGTAATCGCTGTCGCCACTACGATCCTGCATTTCATCCATTCTTCTTCTGCGCTCTGCTTCATCATCGCCAAACCATGATTTTATTTCGTCGCCTGCACGCTCAAAGAACCCTCGGTCATGCTGGTCTCTGTCGTAGTCTGAGTTATAGCGGTCTCTGCCATACGATGAAGACGAACCATAGTTTGACGAGCCCGATCCATAGTTAGATGAACCGGAGCCGTAGCCTGAGCTGCCGTATCCAGAGGAGCCAGAGCCGTAATTGGACGATCCCGATCCATAGTTTGATCCGGAACCATAATTAGAGGATCCTGATCCGTAACCTGAGCTGCCGTATCCGCCATAACTAGATGATCCTGAGCCATAACCGGACATGCCAGATCTTCCGTAATTAGATGATCCAGAACCATAATTAGACATACCCGAACCACCATAGTTTGATGATCCTGAGCTATAGCCTGAACCATAGTTGCTTGAGCTGCGGTTTCTGTAATCATCACGATCGTTATCGTCTGTTGCTCTGTCCCAGGCGTTTGATACACGATTCTTAGTTCGGTCCCATGCATTTTCTATGCGGTCACCGGCGCGGTCCCAGCTGCTGTCGCTGCCATGGCGGTTTCTGTCGGAGTTGCTGCTGCCGTAGTTAGTAGAGCCGTAGTTTCCTGACGAGCCATAGTTTGAAGAGCCCGATCCATAATTAGAAGATCCAGAGCCGTAGCCTGAGCTGCCGTATCCGGAAGAACCGGAGCCGTAGTTAGATGACCCTGATCCGTAATTAGATGATCCTGCGGAACGGCCGTAGGTAGATGAATTACCATAGCCAGAGTTTGAATAGGCATCTCTGCCTGAGCCTAACTCTCCTGATCTATAATTAGAGCTACCGTAACTACGGTTGCGTGGTGAGCTGTCAAAGTCACTTGATGAATAGTTTCTGCCTGCACTTCTTGATTCAGACCTGTAGTTGTCGTTGTACGGGTTGTAGCCCGAGTTCTCATAGCTTCTCATAGTTGTTCTTTTTGTGTTAAGTGAAAAGTCATTTTCCCGTAGCAAAAAATAAGCTACGACGTGTTTTTTTACGACGTTGCTTGTGTTTAGTTATCAATGCCTTACTTAACTTCTTGATTTTAAAAAAAGCTTTTAACGAGCAGCAGCGCCTGGTAATTAGCAAATTTTACCTTTTTAGGTTTTAAACTGCATGCTTGCGCTTGCTACGCTATTATATTAATAGATAGGATTTGCACTTTAAGGCTTTTATGATAACTCAGATTATATAACAGCATTAAGCCAAAGAAAGCGTGGTTTCAATGTAAATCTTGTTTTGAATGAACTTATATTGCATTATATTTGATTGGATAATATTCTGGAATTGTAATGATTTAAGCTTTAGGTTATTTTTATTTGCTTAAATAACTGTAAGTTTACATTTGCAGCTCAAGCTCAAAAACGGGATAATCCTGAGAGGTCCGCTGTTAAAGGATCGAAGACAGCCCAAAAGATTACGAATAAACTTTTAGCCAAATACAATGAAACTGAAAACAATGCTGGTATCTGTGGTAGCCGTTAGTATGCTTACCGCATGTGAGGATCTTTTTGAGGACGGAAGCTTACAGCCAGATGGATCTAAGCCAAGCCTTACGATTAATAATCCATCAAACAACCAGACAATTAATACGTCACAGGGGCTTCGCCTAAGCGTTACAGCTGTAGACAAAGATCTGGTTAAAGACATTGAGTTTACAGTTAGCGGATTGAATTCAGAAACGGTACTGTTTAAGTTTAAGAAATTCCCGGAAAGAAACGTGATCGACTTTGATACAACAGTTGCGATAAGTGGCATAACGCCGGGTGTGTATAAACTGCAGGTATCTGCAACAGATAAGCGCACAAACCTAGAGCAGCAGGAAGTAAAATTTACTGTAAAGTAAATCTAACGTATAGATGGAACAGAAAAAGGGGTACCGCGAGGCGCCCCTTTTCTGTTTTAATGCGAGTCGGTCATACTTTAAAATTGGTACACCACCTGCCATTGCTCGTTAAAGCTGAGTGCGGCATCAAAAGGCTCACCGGTCTTCTCTGAAATAAAGCCTTTTATCTTGGCAGTCTTTCCTTTAAGAAGTAATGTCCCGATTTGTTTCTCGTTTAATTTTTTGCCTCCTTTTTCAAAAGGTATAATCAGGTGGCAGCCTTCTTTAAACCTGCTGCATCCGTAGGCTGCTTTGCCTTTAAGCAACTTGCCCTGCTTGCAGCGTGGGCATTGAGCAAAAGGATCAACGTCGGCTGCTTTCGCCACTTTTTCCAGTACAAGCTGGTGGTCGCTATTCAATGTAAGTATGGCATCAAAGCTCTCTCCCGCGTCATCTTTAAAGCTTTTTACCACAGGCGTTTTGCCTTTGCTTAGTAGTGCCTGCACTTGCTTTTCGGTAAATTCTTTGCCCTGTTGAGCAATAGGAATCAGAAAACGGCAGCCTTCTTTGAAGCGGATGCATCCGTAGGCTTTAGAGCCTTTAACTATGTGCCCTTCTTTACAGGCAGGGCAGTCGCCTAGGCCCTTTACAGGTGCCTGTTCTTTTTTTGCGGAGCTGGTGGCTGCTTTTTTCTTGGCAGGAGCTGGTTTGGCCTCTTCCTGGGTTGGCTCTAAGGTTACAGTTGCCTTATCATACTTTACTTCCTGCACCAGGCTAATCACAAAGTCCTGCAGCTCTTTTAAAAAATCCTCTGCCTTAAACTCTCCACCTTCTATCTGGCGCAGTTTACGCTCCCATTGCCCGGTCATCTCCGCCGATTTCAGGGTTTGGTTGCGTATAACGCCAATCAGGTCGATGCCCATTTGGGTAGGAATGATCTTCTTTTTTTCTTTGCGGATATACTGGCGCTTAAAGAGTGTTTCAATGATGGCAGCACGGGTGGAAGGCCTGCCGATGCCATTTTCCTTCAGCGCCTCCTTCAGTTCATCGTTATCAACCTGTCTGCCGGCAGTTTCCATAGCGCGCAGCAAGGTAGCTTCGGTATATTCTTTCGGCGGGTTGGTCATTTTTTTATCCAGCAGCGGCTCGTGCGGTCCGTGTTCGCCTTTATCGAAGTGCGGTAAAACGCCTGTGGCTTCGTCTTCTTCTTTATTTTCACCTTCTTTGCCGGTAGGCGCCTCAGATGACTTTACATCTTCGGCACCGTACAGTACACGCCAGCCCGGCTCCAGAATCTGCTTGCCTCTCACTCTAAAAGAATATCCCGCAGACTCTGCCATTACCGTAGTGTTGCTCACGATACAATCCGGGTAAAAGGCAGCTAAAAAGCGGCGGGTAATGATGTCGTATACATCAGCCTCGCGGCCATAAAGGCCACTTGCAGCGGCGCCAGTAGGTATAATGGCGTGGTGGTCGGTTACTTTATTGTTGTTAAATACCTTCTTCGTTTTCCTGATTTTACTTTGCAGCAGCGGTTCCACCTCTTGCCTATAATTGCTCAGCCCCTGTAGTATACCCGGAATCTTCGGGTAAATATCATCTGGTAAGAAAGTGGTATCTACACGCGGGTAAGAAACAACTTTTTTCTCATAAAGGCTTTGCACCGTTTTCAGCGTCTCGTCGGCAGATATGCTTAACTTGTTGTTGCACTCTATCTGAAGCGATGTCAGGTCGAAAAGCCTGGGAGATGATTCGGTTCCTCTTTTGGTTTCTACATCGGTAATAGTCAGCTCTGCCTCTTTTATCGCCTCCATTATTTTCTGGGCTTCTTCCTCTTTCTGGAAACGGCCGTTGGTGCTAGAAAATACTGTGTCGCGGTAAACAGTTTTAAGCTCCCAGAATGGCTGCGGCACAAAATTGGCAATTTCGTGGTGGCGGTTTACGATCATGGCCAGGGTAGGAGTCTGTACCCTGCCTATGGAAAGCGTCTGGCGGCTGCCGTTGGCATACTTCAGCGTAAATAAACGTGTTGCATTAAGGCCCAGCAACCAGTCGCCGATGGCGCGGCTTTTGCCTGCCTGGTAAAGCGAGTCGAAATCGGAGCCTGGTTTAAGCTGCGAGAAGCCCTGGCGTATGGCATCTTCGGTGAGTGAGGAAATCCAGAGGCGCTTAAATGGTTTTTTATACTTGGCTTCTGTTAATACCCAACGCTGTATAACTTCTCCTTCCTGGCCGGCATCACCGCAGTTTATCACTTCCTCCGCTTTATCCAGTAACTGTTGTATAATCTTAAACTGCTTCTGCACCCCAGAATCCTTCATCAGCTTAATGCCGTACCGCTCTGGCAGCATGGGTAAGTCGTAAAGGCTCCAGCGCTTCCATTCAGGGCGGTAATCATCAGGCTCGCGCAGAGTGCAAAAGTGGCCGAAGGTCCAGGTTACCTGATAGCCGTTGCCTTCATAGTAACCGTCTTTTTTGGTTTTAGCACCAATTACCATGGCAATTTCGCGGGCTACACTCGGTTTCTCAGCAATACAAACTTTCAAGTGAATTTGGGTTTTAGTAAACGTAACAGCTGTCAAATTTAACGTTTTCAGGCGGTAAATCCGAGAGATTTGTACATGCTTTCAAGGCTGCCTGTGCCTTTTTAAAACTAATACTGACTAACCTTGATGATAAGACGCAAAGGAAGTATGAATTGAATCTTGAGATGCGTTTTTGGAGTAAAAAGTATAAATTACATGCATATGCAGGCAGGAAAAGTAATTATAATAATAGGCGTTGTTGTGGTGCTAATCGGGCTGGTGGTATGGCTGGCAGGCGATAAGTTTAGCTGGTTCGGGAATTTGCCCGGTGATATTCGGGTGGAGCGGAAGAATATGCGCTTTTATGCTCCTATTACAAGTATGATCCTCTTAAGTATACTGCTGTCCCTGGTTTTATGGGTGATCCGGAAATTCTTCTGATGCAGATTTGCTGGCAGGCCATACTTATCTTTAAGGCTTTAAGTAT
The DNA here is from genome assembly GCF_947492645.1 of uncultured Pontibacter sp. Taxonomy (GTDB): domain Bacteria; phylum Bacteroidota; class Bacteroidia; order Cytophagales; family Hymenobacteraceae; genus Pontibacter. The sequence goes on from NZ_CANLMZ010000004.1 coordinate 90,179, forward strand.
ATTTGGCCCTTCGGTTGCTTTGTGGCCGTAGCTGTAAAATTGTTCCTCAGTAATATCCTGCATGTTTTTTATACTTTCTAAAACCCTTCAATACCTGCTGATGCCCGTTATCTGGGTAATTGTGCTGTTGCTGTTAGCAGTATTTCTCAAGTCTCAGAAGTGGAAGCGTTTAACATTGCTGACATCGGTGGGGTTGCTACTCTTCTTCTCCAACCCGTTTATATCGAATGAAGTATGGCGTGCCTGGGAAGTTAAGGCAATGCCTATAAAAAATGTGGGTGATTATGATGTGGCGGTTATACTTACGGGAGTTACCTCTTACCGTGAAGATGTACCGGACAGAATTCATACTTCTAAAGGTGCGGATCGTTTTCTGCACCCTTTACACCTTTACCGCATGGGCAAAATAGACAAAATACTGATTACCGGTGGTAGCGGATTTGTATTGGAAAACAGGATACCGGAAGCAGAGCAGATTGAGAAAATACTGCTGATGGCCGGAGTGGCAGAAGAAGATATCATAACAGAGAGCAACAGCCGCAACACCCGCGAAAATGCCGTTAATACAGCAGCGCTTTTAGAAAAGCACCCTCAGTTTAAAAAGGTGTTACTCGTTACGTCTGCATTTCATATGAGGCGCTCAGCAGCTTGTTTCGAGAAAGCAGGAGTAAACGCTGATAGTTTTCCCACGGACTTTTACTCCTACGAGCGCCGTTATACCCCTGATGAAGTGATTATACCAAGCGCGGAGGCATTTAGCAGGTGGCATTTGCTAATACATGAAATTACTGGTTTTGTAGTTTATAAGCTGCTTGGCTACTGTTAATAATGCCCGCCATTCCGAACAGCGTGTAGTCTCTCGAACTGTTCGGGATGGCAGCAGTAGTCCTTCGTTAACCGACTTGTACAGTAGCTTTAAGCCACCCAAATACTTTTCTGGTTCACGAACTCTCTTATGCCCAGGTAAGACAGCTCACGGCCGTAGCCTGATTTTTTGATGCCGCCAAAAGGCATTTCAGGGGTAGAGGCAACCAGCGCATTTACAAACATAGCACCCGTTTCTACTTTGCGAGCCACACGCAGGCCTCTTTCTTTATCCTGTGTCCAAACGGCGCCACCAAGGCCGAAACGAGAATCATTGGCTATTTTAATTGCTTCGTCTTCATCTTTCACCACCATAACGGCTGCTACAGGCCCAAACATTTCTTCTTCGTAAGCAGGCATGCCGGGCTTTACGTTTTTCAGGATCATTGGCTTAAAATAGGCACTATCGTCTCCGTTGCGGCCACCATCAAGCACTATTTCAGCTCCTTTTTCTACAGATGCTTTCACCTGCTTTTCCAGGTCTTCTGCCAGGTCCTTACGGGCCAGCGGGCCATAATCAGCTTCTTCTGTTAAGGGATTACCTGTTTTAAGGCTACTCATTTTAGTCTTCATCTTCTCCAGAAAAGCATCGGCTATACTTTCTACCACAATAAAACGCTTAGCTGCAATACAACTCTGGCCTGTATTTACCATCCTTGATTTTACTGCAATTTCTGCTGCTTTGTCTAAGTCAGCGTCCTCCAACACTATAAAGGCATCGCTGCCGCCAAGTTCGAGCACAGTCTTCTTTATTTCGCGGCCTGCAATTCCGGCTACCTGGGCACCTGCACCCTCGCTTCCGGTTAAAGTAACTGCCTTTACAATAGGGTTTTCAATTACTGCCTCTACTTCTTTAGAGCCTATCAGCAGCGTCTGAAACACATCTGCCGGGAATCCGGATTCCCGAACGATCTCTTCCATGGCCAAAGCACATTGCGGCACGTTTGAGGCATGTTTCAAAAGGCCCACATTTCCGGCCATAAGGGCAGGAGCCAGAAAACGGTATGCCTGCCAGAAGGGGAAGTTCCAGGGCATAATTGCCAGCACGGCACCAAGTGGCTCGAAGGAAATCATACTTTTAGAGGCATCTGTTTCAATTATTTCGTCCTTCAGGAAATCTGCTGCATTGTCGGCGTAGTAGCGGCAGGCTTTTGCGCATTTCTTAACTTCGGCAATGGCATCTTTCAGGGGTTTGCCCATCTCTAGCGTAATGATTCTGCCATACTTTTCCGCCTCCTGCTCCAGGATGTCGGCCTGCTTGCGCATATACTTTGCACGCTCATCAAAGCTTGTTTCGCGCCAGCTTTTAAAGGCTTTTTCTGCGGCTTCAATTTTAGCTTTAACTTCCGAAGGGCTATCAGCCTTAAATGTTTTGATAATTTCTCCGGTAGCGGGATTTATACTTTCTATGGTCATAGTTTTATACTTGCTTGCGGCTTAAATATACAGTTTTGGTAAACAGTAGTTAATCTTTATGAATTTGTGAAACTGTTTATACTTTATAAACCGGTTTAGTGGTTCAGGGTTTTCAAATCTACGTTTACTATACTATAGATTGACTTAGCTAACATCACAAACTGTAGATAAACAGGTGCAATATTACATTTGCCGGCCCTAAACTTGAACAAATGTCGTATTTTAGGCTTCTACCTTAAACAAAGCTTTCAATTTATACTTCGAAACCTATGGATAGCGCATATTATAACCCCGCAGATCTCCCAAAATTCGGAAACGTTACAGAGTGGCAGCCAGAATTGGGCCGCAAATTCTTTGACTACTACGGTGAGGTTTTTAAAGAAGGAGCCTTAACAGAACGAGAGAAATCGTTGATAGCCCTGGCAGTAGCACATGCGGTGCAATGCCCTTATTGCATTGATGCCTATAGCACCGACTGCCTGCAGAAAGGTGCCGACGAAGCCCAGATGATGGAGGCGGTGCACGTGGCGGTTGCCATAAAAGGAGGAGCTGCGCTGGTGCATGGCGTGCAGATGATGAACAAGGTGAAAGAGGTTAGTATGTAGCCTATGGTGTTTACCACAAAATCTTTAAAGGGCCAGCACCACGAACTGGCCGACCCGTTTTACCAGTTAAACGTGCTGCAACAGCCAAGTAGCCACGGAGATCAGTTTCCGGCATTTGCAGCGCGGCTGCGCGAGCACGACTTGTTTCCGCTTACACCCACCGGCACAACCATACTACAGGTTAACGTAGGCAAAATGTGCAACCAAACCTGCAAGCATTGCCATGTAGATGCAGGCCCGGATCGGAAAGAGATAATGACCCGCGAAACGATGCAGTTGTGCCTCGATGCGCTGCTGCACGCGCCACAGATAACTACAGTAGACTTAACAGGCGGAGCACCAGAGATGAATCCGGACTTCAGGTGGTTTGTGGAGGAGCTTTCTAAGCTGGGGCGGCAGGTAATTGTGCGCTGCAACCTCACGATCATACTTGCAAACAAAAAATATCATAGCCTGCCGGAGTTTTTCAAGGAGCATGGGGTGCACGTTATATCATCGTTGCCATACTTTATGGCCTCCCGCACCGATGCCCAGCGTGGAGATGGTGTTTTTGATAAATCAATTAAAGCGCTGCAAATGCTTAATGCTGTGGGCTACGGAAAAGAGGGGAGCAGCTTTCAGTTGGACCTGGTGTACAATCCGTCGGGGGCTTTTTTGCCAAGCAGCCAGAAGTCGCTGGAGGGGGAGTTTAAGCGAAGGCTAAAAAGCGGCTATAACATCGAGTTCAACAACTTATTCTGCATCACCAACCTTCCTGTTAGTCGTTACCTCGATTACCTGATGCAAAGCGGAAACTACGAGAGCTACATGCACAAACTGATAGAGGCTTTTAACCCAGCAGCCGCAGCTGGCGTAATGTGCCGAAACACCGTATCAGTAGGGTGGGACGGGTACCTTTACGACTGCGACTTTAACCAGATGCTGGACCTGAAAGTTGCCCAAAGTGCACCGCAGCACATTAAAGACTTTAGCCTGGAGGAACTTGATGCGCGGCAAATTATACTTAACCAGCATTGTTACGGCTGCACCGCTGGTGCCGGCTCCAGTTGTGGCGGCGAAACAGTAAAGTAACCAATTTAAAATGACCAAAAAGCTTACCTTCCTGTTTATACTTGCTTACCTTTTCCTGTTAAAAGCCTGTGGCCAAACAAGTGAGAAGGCATATCATGCCATGCTTAAAACGCTGTACTCCAATTCTGTTCCTGTTATAACACCGCAGGTTTTAAAGCAAAAGCTAGATAATGGTAAACAAGAGCTTATACTTTTAGATACCAGAACTGAACGTGAGTATACTGTGAGCCACCTGCCAAACGCAACCTACATTGGGTATGATGATTTTAATTTGAATCAACTTCACCACCTCCCTAAAAACACACCGCTTATAGTATACTGCTCCGTTGGCTACCGCAGCGAAAAGGTTGGCGAAAAGCTGAAGAAGGCAGGCTATACAAACGTATACAACCTGTACGGAGGGCTTTTTGAGTGGGTAAACAAAGGCTATACTATCACCAATGCCAAAGGCCCGACAACTAAAGTGCATGCATACTCCCAGGCCTGGGGTATTTGGCTAAACAAAGGAGAAAAGGTTTATGAGTGATAAAAACTTACTGATGCTGTTTGTGCGCAACCCGGAGTTGGGAAAGGTAAAAACTCGATTGGCAGCCTCTGTTGGTCCTGAGGAAGCGCTGGCCATTTACATGCACCTGCTGCAGCACACCAGGCTGGTTACCGAAAACCTGCCGATGGACAAAGTAGTGTACTACTCCAACGAAATTGACCACCACGACCTTTGGCCCAATAGCAAGTATAAAAAGCAACTGCAGGCAAACGGTGATCTCGGAGAAAAGATGCAGCAAGCTTTTAGGGATGCCTTTGCCCAGGGTTATACTTCCGTTGTGATTATAGGGAGCGATTGCCACCAGCTGACACCTGCTATATTGGAGAAAGCCTTTGAGGCCCTTAAAACGCATGATGTTGTGATTGGCCCTGCCTTAGATGGCGGTTATTACCTGCTGGGTATGAACCACCTGCACCCTGAGCTGTTCCAGGGCAAGCGTTGGAGTACAGAACATGTTTTCCCGGATACCCTTTATGATATAGAAAGACTGCACCTGTCTCATAAGGTACTACCCGAACTCTCTGATGTAGACTATATGGAGGACCTTGATGAAGACTTCTGGCAGCAGACAGAAGAGTAGAGGAATAAGGTTATCTAAGCTTACTCAGCACTTAGCTGCGGCTGTTGATGAAAACCATACATATCTTCCCGGAACTGGACTTGCTCGAATTCATCTACCCAGGCAGTAAAATATACAATGCGCAATGGCAGCGGGTTTTTAACTTTAAGGTAGTGGTTAGGTTTGTTCTGGTTCCAGAGGGCTTTTACTTTTTCCGGAGTGTAGCCAGAGCCCTTTTCAAGTATAAAATCAGCTAACTCAAAAGGCTTTTCCAACCTGATGCAGCCATGGCTGAACGCCCGGTTAGGGTAATCAAATAGTTTTTTCTCTGGCGTGTCGTGCATGTATTGCGGCAGCTTATTGGCGTACAAAAACTTTACATGGCCCAGTTCGTTTTGCTTTCCGGCCAGTTGGTAAATGCGGTAAACATAATTTGAGGCATCTATACTTTGCCAGTTTACGCGCCAGGGGTTTACACGTACCCAACCAGTTGCGCTTTGCTTTTCGAGCACCATTCTCTTCCGGGCCAGGTAACCGGGGTTTCTGCGTAACAAAGGCACAATCTCATTAACGGCTATCGACTTCGGAATGTACCAGTATGGATAAAGCACCAGCATGTCCAGTTCGCTTAAGATAGGATACGTTTTTAGCCCGGGTTTACCAACAATTACCCGCATCTGCAACACAGTTTTACCGCTGTCTACTACCTGTAGCGTATAATCGGGCAGGTTGATAACAATATAGGGTTGCGGAGCTGCAAGATAGGAGCTATCCCAGAGCGAGAGGTTGTGCTGCAGCTGCCAAAGGCGTTGCGTTAGCGGCACGTTTAGGGTAACTACTGTATTTGGCCCAACCACGCCATCAGGGGCAAGGCCATGCCTGGCCTGAAAACGACGTACAGCCTTCTCAAGTGCGGAAGTATACACGCCTTGTAAACCAGCATTTTCAAGGGGCAGATCTCCAGTAAGCACCAGGTTTTCCTGTAGGGCCGTTACATGTTTGCTGGTATCGCCGGGCTTTAGCAGTAAGTCAACAGGAAACGTATTCCAGGCATTGGCCTCTACCATAGTTTGGTAAGTTGTGATAGCAGCCGCCAACCTGTCTTTCACGTATGGTTTTGCCGCATCCGTTATTTGCTGCGCACCTGCTACTGTAGCTATCAATGTATAAAGTAGTAAGTACAGTAAACGTAACATAATGATCTTGTGCGTGTAACCTTCTCTTTTGTACGTGAGCAAGTAGTTCGTGGCACGTTACCGGTTTATTATTTTGATACAAAACTCAGGATGTACTGCTAAGGAGGCATAGAAACAAAAGGACTGCTTTTTCTTTTAATTAGTTTTGTAGGTTTGTATGATAATCAGATACCCGATGCCAAAATACTTTTTACTTTTTTGTTTGCTCTGCTCAGGTATAGCCATAGGTTTAAGCGGCTGCTCCAGCCAGGGCACGAACTTAACCTCTGCCCAATCGCAACAAAAGGATTATAACATACTTCAGGAGTATTTCAACGCGGCCTGGGCAATGGATACGCTTTGGGACGACGGCCTGGCTGAAGTTGCTATATATGATGCTAGCAGAACGGTTTACAACAAAGTGCGCCACTTCGATTATACTATAATTACCGTGAAAGAGGACTTCAATAAAGCACACAATGTTAAAACAGACGACTACACCCGTGATGATCTATTCCCGGTGATGAAGGTGAACGAGTTTGCCCGCATTGAAACAGACAACTACCCGTACCATTACCTTACTTCCGTGTTTGTGCACCGTAGCCGGCCGTGGGCGCTGCATAAGCTAACCGCCTCGTCGCAGGAGTGGTGTGGCAACACGTTTAAAAGTATAACCGATGCGTCTTCCGTTTTCCGGCAGCACTTTAATTCATACTTTGATGGGCAGGGTGAGGGTAGCCGGGAGTTACCAAAGAATATTTTAATTGAAGACCAGCTGCCTTACACGTTGCGCGCGCTTCGCTTCTCTGATACTCTGCAATTTGAGGCAAATGTGCTGGAACTGCAACAGACAAACAAAGCCAGCGAACCTCTAATTTACAAAGCCCATATAGCAAGTATAAAAACACAGGTAAACGGCAAGCCGGCATGGCAGGTAAAGGTGCAGTTAGATAAGGATAAACAGAATATTTATACGTTTGATGCCCGTTACCCAAACCACTTGCTGCAGCAGCAAACCTGGGATGGCCGCACGCTTCAACTTAAAAAGATCAGCCGTTACGCCTACTGGGAGAACCCCGAAATTTAACTTTGATTTATACTTCCTCGTTCTTTAGCTAAAACAAACATAAAAATACAAAAGCATGCCTGCCACCATAGATAAGAGTACACTTGCCTTTTTAGCCGATCTTACCCAAAACAATACCCGCGAGTGGTTTAACGAACACAAGAAACGCTACGAAGAGGCCCGAAAAAATTATATCGGTTTCCTGGACGAGATGCTGGAGCACATGCAGGTTTTCGAACCTGTTGCCCTCAACCAAAGTGGCAAAGACCTCGTGTTCCGGATATACCGCGATGTACGCTTCTCTAATGATAAGCGGCCTTACAAAGACCATTTCGGTGCCTATGTTGCAGAGGGAGGGCGTAAATCCATCAACCCGGGCTATTACTTGCACCTGGCAGGCAACAACAATTCTTTTGTGGCAGGTGGCCTTTGGATGCCCCCTGCCGAGCAACTAAAAGCCGTGCGCCAGGAAATAGATTATAACCTGAATGAGTTTAAAAGTATAGTCGAGGCCGCAGACTTTAAAAAGCGTTTTGGAAATTTGAATGGTGAGCAGCTTAAAACCACGCCAAAGGGCTATGATAAAGAGAACCCCGCTATAGGATACCTGCGCTTTAAAAGCTGGAACGCCACCATGCCGATTAGCGACAAAGTTGTTTTGAGTGCTGGCTTTATGGATGTGGTGATAGATGCCATGAAAGCCCTCAAGCCCCTGAATGATTTCCTGATGCAGCCCCTGAAAGATATGGGGGAAGAGTAAAGTATGATGTGGTTTAACGGATTTGTATTGAGCTTGCAACTTATAAGCAAATCAACAGCTACAAAGTATAACTGGATTCGCTAAACCGGCTTTTCATCCAAAGCCATGGCCTCCAGCATGTGCGCTAGTATGGGTTCGCATTTTTCGTGGCAGGCAGGGTAAAAATGTCCATGCTTCCAAAAGTCGGATTTAGGCGATAAACCCCACCAAAACTCTGCCATAGCCAAAGGCTGCATGTTGTGCTGAAACGCGTAGTGCAGCAACTTTGGGGCTGCACACTCGCCGGCTCCGGCAGGAGGGTTGCTGTTACCCCGAAAAATCTCACGCAGACTTTTTACTACACCAGCCTGGTTCAGGAAATTGTACTGGTCAAATAATTTAGCTTGTAAAGCAATCGAGTTCTTTCTGCGTAGCTCCAGAAGCAGGTCAATCTTCGCTAAATTTTCATCAGACGTAAGCGCTCCAAGGGCTTTAATCTCGTGGTTAATGCGTGATAGTTCTGTCATGCCAATGTTCAGGAAGCTGCCTGCTGTAAGCCCGTCAAAAACGGGCGGAACAAATTTTGCATGGTGGTAGCCACCTGCTAGTTTGCCAGAAAATGCAGCCAGGTATCCTACTTCATTTTGCTGCGTTCTTACTACCAGCACACCAAACATTTTCCCGATTACTGCTCCTGCCTGTCCCGGGGTAAGGCCAAAGTTGTGCTCCCAATCGTTTTGCTCCGTTAGGTATTGCTGCAGTTCAGCTACTGCGCGTAAACTAAGTGGGTGCGGCTCGTATTTAAAGGGATAAGTAAACTTATCTGGTAACGTGTATGCCCTAAGTGCTTCGCCAAATGGAACAAAGAATTGATGCCCGGGGGGTACTGTAGATGTCAATTGTGTGGGTAGTTACTATGCGCAGCAAAACTACGCATTAATAAGCTATAGTTGAACAATCAAGTTGCTATGGCGCGCAAAATTATTATTCGGCCTGTGTTATTTTAAGTATAGTTTGATTTTGCCTCAAGCACACAGGCTACAAAATGTACTGCTAAAGAATGTAAGGGATTTGCCAACAACACAGCATCGGCTATGCTTTTAGATTACTGTGCTTTCTGCGCTGGCGATACAAGTATAGCTCTACCATCACCCACAGAAAAACAAGCATATACTCTAGTGTTACCAACAAAAGATCCTCTTTATAAGGCGTGTGCTGGTAAGTGGCGTAGGTAAGTATGGCTAAACCCGACCATACCACAGCGTACCTGAACTGGCTTAGAACCGTAAGGGCCAGCACCGTGCTGATATACCAGGGATGCACGGTTGTAGCCAGGAACAGGTAAATGGTAAGGGCCACCGCCATATAGCCAGCAAGCCTCCGCACCGAGCCGATGTTTTTAACAGAAGCCAGGGCAAGAATACTCACCAACACTACCCACGAGAGCAATGGCCCGATAACAGCAATCTGGTTGTAGCCGGTAAGTATAAAGCCAAACCAGCGCAGCAGGTAGTAAATGCTGGCATTAAACTCAAACTGCTGAAAGTACAGGTCGATGCTTTGCCATATGTTTTGCAGTAACTGCAGGCTTACCAGCGGGTAAAATAGTAGAACCAGCGTTAGTGCCATAGCAGCAGCAAGCACCGTAAACTTAAGCACCCCAAGCTTTCGGAACAGGAAGGGCAGAAACATGAGCGGAAGCAGCTTGGTGCCTATGGCCAGCCCTAGTGCCACTCCCGTTATGAGTACACGCTGGTACAAAAGCTGGTACAGGGCCACCAGCAGGAAAAAGATCATCAGCGCTTCAAAGTGCAGGTTGCCGGTAAGCTCTAAGATAACGAGTGGGTTCAGGGCGTACAGCAGCAGGTGCTTTTCAGGTAAGGCCATTTTGCGTAACAGGCGCAACAGCAGCAGTATACTTCCAAATTCGGCAAGTATAAGTATAAGCCGCATCACCACCACGCTACCGGTTATACTTGCAAGAGATAACTTAACAGAAAGCCAGAACACCGCTTGTGCCACCGGTGGGTAAACACTAAAGTAATGCTGTGAATTTAAGTTTTGGTAAAGTGCCTCTGTTATGCCGGCAAGCTGTGGCGCATCTGGTTTCACAAAAAAAGAAGGCAACTGCGCGTACGGGTTTATACCTGCGGCCAGCAAGCGCCCATCCCACACAAACCTGAAATAATCATCAGAAAGGGCAGGCGTTGCCATAAGAAACAACAGCCTGAAAAACATGGCAGCAGCTATGCCATGCCACACACTAAACCTATGGTTAATTACATACAGGTAAGCGGCAAACACAAAGGCATACAGCAGCAAAAGCTGCGTAAAGGCTATACGCGGCGTAGCATAAGCCAATGCCAGGTAAGCCACAGCCGAAAGGGCAAGTAACGTATAAGCAGCTATATTGCTTTTCGTCATAAAACGTGTTTAAGCGCGTCTGTTATGGTAAAGGGAATAGAAAAATACAGCGCCAAACCCGATTACCAGCATCACATGGAAAGGCAGCAAACCATAGTCCCCAAGCCAGAAGGCCAGCACAATGCCAGCCGCAAAGTATAAAGTAAGCAAACCCTCCAGTACTGTTAAAAGGCTTATACTTTGCATAAAGTATGCTTGTTTCCGCCACGAGTCGCGGGCATGCAAAAGGTTATACTTTGGGGTGCGGATAAAAGGAGTTTTTATTCCCAGCAAGCCTTCTGCAACGGCCATGCTGTTGTGCAGCGATAAACCCATGGAAATACACAGGAACAGGAAAAAATCCGGAACAAAGCGTTTGGTGGTTTTCCAGGCTTGCCGGCTTTGCTGGTAAAGAGCTGTCCAGTAAAAGGCAATCAAGGCAACCAAGCTTAGCAGCAACACAGACCCGAATTTGAAGAGCAGGGCCAGCTGCGGGTTATTATCTTTTATAAACAGCATGGGTATACTTAGTACCGCCGTCAGCAGCACGCAAATAAACACCATGCTGTTTAGCAGGTGGAAGGTAGCATGCAGCTTAGTGGGTAGCGGCACCCGCGACTGCAGCACATGGGCCAGGTGTTTGCGTGCTGTCTCGGCTGCCCCCTTGGTCCAGCGGAACTGCTGCGACTTTAGCGCACCCATGGCGGCAGGCAACTCGGCAGGGGCATCCACATCCTCTAAAAAAATAAACTGCCAGCCTTTTAGCTGTGCCCGGTAGCTCAGGTCCAGGTCTTCGGTAAGGGTATCGGCTTGCCAGCCGCCGGCATCCTCTATGCAGGCTTTGCGCCATACGCCGGCTGTTCCGTTAAAATTAATAAAATGCCCACCGCTGTTTCGGCCAACCTGCTCTACAGTAAAATGTGCATCCAAGCCAAAAGCCTGCAGGCGGGTAAGCAAAGAGTAGCTTTTGTTCAGGTGCCCCCAGCGCGTTTGCACTACCCCAACCTTATCGTGGCTAAACGAAACGATGGTGCGTTTGAGAAAGTCGGGGTGTGGCAGGAAATCAGCGTCGAAAATGGCGATATATTCCCCGGTAGCCGTTTGCATTCCGTATTGCAGGGCTCCGGCTTTAAACCCTTCGCGGTCTGCCCTTCTGATGTGCTGGATGTTGAGGTCCGGGTACTGTAGCAGTTTTGCCTGTATGATGGCCGTAGTTTCGTCAGTAGAATCGTCGAGGACCTGGATTTGTAGCTGTTGGGGTGGATAATCAAGTGCGGCGATTGCCTCAATCAGGCGTTCTGCCACATAACGCTCGTTATAAAGGGGCAGCTGCACCGTAACAGCAGGCCATACTTCAGCGCTTTGGGTTTTACGCGGACTCCCTGCAGCAGGCTTCTTTTCTTTGCGCCAGTAAAGTATCGTCAGGTGCAGTTGGGCCATACTATAACAAAAAATAAAAGCAAGGCAGAGGCTGTATACTCCAATCGTCATTGCTTCTGGTATGTTCATAGTTGCTGTGCCTTTTAAACGTTACGCTGATGTTGTGCATGCTTTTGGCAAAGGGCAGGGGAGGGAGCCCGTGCTAAATCAGAATAATACTTTAAATATCGTGAATATAATTTTATACCCGGCCATTACACTTCCTTTAACGGTGCCTGATACTTTGGAAAAACCAATGCGCTTACGGTAAGTTACGGGAACTTCGGTATAAGGCACTTTGTGTTTGGCAGCTTTGGCCTGCATTTCAACGGTCCAGCCGTAGGTGCGGTCGCGCATGTCCAGTTGCAGCAGAGTGGGCAGCTTAATGGCTCTGAACGGTCCTAAGTCTGTGAAACGAGCACCGTATAGCCACCTGAGCAAGGTTGTAGCCAGCCAGTTCCCGAATATCTGTTGCGGCATCATGGAGCCAGCCTCCCGGTTTCCCAGGGCCCTTGACCCAATTACCATCTCTGCGCGGCCATCTAACAAAGGTTGTACGATAGCAGGCAGCTCCCCGGGGTAGTCAGAATAATCGCCATCCAGGAAAACGATAATATCGGGGCGTATCGCCTCGGGCTTAGCCGCAGCATAGGCTATGCCTTTTAAACAGGCGTTGCCATAACCGGGTTGTGGCTCGTGCAGCACGGTGGCACCCGCAGCGGCAGCTTCAGCGGCGGTAGCGTCCGTAGAGTTGTTGTTAACCACAATCACCTCTGCCACAAAGGCATCAGGAATATCCCTGATTACTTTAGCTATAGATTTTTCTTCGTTAAAAGCAGGTATGATAACGTGTATGAGCGGCATAGGTGCGTAAGGGTGTGCACAAATATCTCTAAATTCTTTTTTTTAAGCTAAAAGTGACCTTTTTCTTTGGTGGATTGGTTGGTTTAAATCTAACTTGCAGACGAACTTTTTATTGCAGAATTGGTTTTTTATAGGAGATGAATGTGAACCTGATTATGAGTGGAGAAGCAATAAAGGTAGGCGATAAAGCTCCGGACTTTGAACTGACAAGGCAAGATGGAGGCTTTTTTCGGTTGCAGGACATGCGGGGAGAGAAAAACGTGGTATTGTACTTTTATCCTAAAGACAGTACCACAGGATGCACAAAGCAGGCATGCGAATTCAGGAACCAATACGAAGTTTTTAAAGAGTATGGTGCTGAGGTAGTAGGTATCAGCTCAGACAGCGTGGAGTCGCATAAGCGCTTTGAACGTGTGCACCACCTGCCGTTTGTGCTGCTTAGCGATGAGGGCGGGCGCATACGCAGTATGTACGGCGTGCCCCGCAGGTTGGGTATTTTGCCTGGCCGCGTTACGTATATCATCGATAAGAAGGGTATTGTGCGTTACATTTTTAATTCGCTCTCCAAACCGCTGGAGCATGTTAAAACAGCCATTGATGTGCTGGTTGAGTTAAACAAAGAGTATCAGCACGTTTAAGGTGATGAAAACAAGAGAGGCAGCTTTTAGAAGCTGCCTCTCTTGTTTAAAAGCTGTTACAGTTGCAGGTGCTTGCCACCATAGAAATCTACTTTAATGAAGCCATCAGTTTTATTAAACAGTATCTGCTTCACTTTGCCTTTGTTATCGTTGTCATTGCCCGGCACGTTTACCTCAAACACGTTCGCGTATACCTTATTATTAACTGTTAGCGAAGGGTGTGTAGGATTCTGCTCATCTATCTCGTAAACGCCAAGCCCATCTACTAGCAAGTGCACCTTTAGGTCTGCTGGCTTTCTAAGTATAGATACTGCCAGACCGGGCATTTTTCTGGCTACATCCTGTATAACGGAGCTTGCCTGCGTGTCCATTTGCTCAATGCATTTATCCTCAAATGAATAACCATCTCCTGGAACAGTTGCTGAGTGAAGTTGCGTGCGAACAAACTTTATAGTAGCGTTAACTTCGTTTGTAAACCTGATGGTGTCTGGTTTGCCATCCGAAGGAACAGGGTTCACATAGGCCAGCCAGTTAGTGTCTTCGAGCGTAAGTTGTGCTGTAGTAGGTGTCTCGCAGTTTTCGCAGGAGGTAAGCAATGCAAGGCCTGCAACAAATGGCATGAAGTTTTTAAGGGTTAATTTCATAAGGGTAATATGCGTAGTTGTAAAATTTAAGCAGAGTTATTATTTATGATCAAGCATATGGTGTTTAATCTCCTGACCCTGTTTTAGGTGAAAGCGTTGCAACAGCACCATTTTTTTTAAACCAACCCAGCACCACCGGGAAATGATCGTGGGGTGCATCATGATGGGTAAGTATATCAATGTGGCCATAATCGTGCAGGTTACCGTTTGCCTTGCTGAGCACTCTAAATTCGCTTTGCTTGCTGCCTGTTTCCTGCATCAGTTTTTCTACATCGGTGGGGTGGCCCAATACGTCGTCTTTAGCTCCGGTTAAGTATAAAGTAGGCGGCAGGTGCATGTGTTGCAGGGCTGCGGCATAATCAAAACCGTCGTGCCAATGGCGCCACTCTTTTTGCACCACCCAGGCATGGGTTTGGCGGTGCGTAAGCCGGGTTTCGCTGTCAGAGCCCATGCGCATGTGTTTGGCTGGCAACCAGCCCTTTGCAGCCACCACTACCTTTGCAGCCCAGTTCCAGACCACATCCACCATCATAAACTTTTTAAGGCTTTTGATGCTGATGCGCCTTTTGCTGCCAAAAAATGCCATTGCCTGCACTTGTACAGGCTCTGATGGCCTTGCCAGGTATGCCAGCATTAACACGCCTCCCCAGGAGTGAGCGGCCCAGTATTGCGGCACATCACCTTTAAGTTCTTTTATTTTCCGGATTATGGCTGGGAAATCCTCCTGCAACGTATGGTTAAGGCCAAAATCTGAGTAACGCGATATGGCAGGCGTGCTTTTGCCACGACCGCGAAGGTCTGCTACAAACACATCATACCCTTGTTCGGCCAGGTATGGCGCAAAACCCTTCCCGGATTTAGTATAGAATATTTTGCCGTTTTCGATAGAGCCGTGCACCAGTAGCACCGGCGGGCCTTGATGTTGCCTGCTTACACGCCGTAAATGCAAAGTGTCGGTGGCATTTAGCCTGATAAAAACAGATTCCTGTTGTACGCCTTTACTTTTGTTCATGCTGCGGTGCCTGGTTTCGGTTTATAAAGGCTTGTACGCCATTACGGCCACTTTTTAGCAAAGTGCTTTTCTCAATTTCGCTAAGCTTGCGCACCTTAGAGCTAAAACCGGCTGTGCTGGTAGAAATGGTTCTTGTCCAGTCGTGGGGTTGTATGTGCTGGCGATTCAGGCTCTCTTTTACGATGTTATAAAAAGCCCCCATATAGTCGCTAAACTTGCTGATGTTGTAAGGCGCCAATCCTGCCTGCTGTTTATCAAAGGCAATTTGTTCGTCTCTGTCCAGCCGGAGGCCCAGCGTTTGCGGGTTGTAAAACGTACCTTGGCTGTCGTAGTCTGTTTGGGCAGGAGAGGTGGATGCTAAGTACTTCGGATCGTCGAAAAGGGTTAGGGGGAAGTTTGCCAGTATCCCGCCGTCTACCAGCACATCTACCTCCTGGCCTTTCTTAGGTTTGGTTACAATGTTGCCCTGTTGGTCCAGCAATACCGCCCTGTAGTATAATGGGATGGACATGGAAATGCGCACAGCATGCTTTACCTGCATGTCCGGGAAAGTCTCATGCGAGAAAACCATAACACTCTGGTCAGATAGGTTGGTGCCCGTAACATAGAGGTCTTTGTAATTGCTGTAACCTGCTAGGGCGTGCAACTGGGCAAAGGTCAGGTTAGGTGATCCTGTTTTAGCCTCTATCATTTTGCCTATCCAATCGGTAAATTTATCGCCCCTGTACCAGCCATACTGCTTAAAAAGCCGGTTAGTACCTCCAAAAAATATAAAGCGGCCGTCGTTGAACTGCTGCACCGGTGTAGCGTAGGTTATTTCAGTAATCTCGGTGGGCGTATAACCCACCGCCAGCAACGCTGCCTGTATGGCACCCGCCGATGTGCCTGCTACCCTTTTTATCGGAGACAAGATACCCAGGGAGTCTAATTGCTCTAAAGCACCACCGTAAGCAATGCCTCTAACGCCTCCGCCTTCAAATACAAGGTTTTGATAGGTGGGCTGTTGCGCCAAAGCAGTTAAGCTAAGCAGAAGGCATAGGCCTGAAAGAAGTGATCGCATGAGGAGGTTGGTTTATACTTCTCAAATATACATACTTTGCCATACTTAGCACAGGCATAACAGCAGCTTCTAAAAAAGCAGGAAGCTGTAAACAGTTGGATATGGGCAAAAAAACAGCTGGCAACATCGAGTGCTGCCAGCTGAAAAATAAAACTTGAAAATTATCTCATTAACTCCGGACGGGTACCGTTTGTGTTTCAAGTTTAGGCCTGAAAACTAACCAAACTACCGTTCCGAATATCGTACCCGAGAAAAACGTTAAAGCCGTGATAAGCCAACCGTTTAACCCGCGCTGTTCTGCATCATGGTATACCCATGCCAGCATAAACACCAGCAAGAGCAAGTATAAACCCACAACAGTAAAAAGTATAATATTTGGTAAGTACTCCATGAGTATCTGGTTTAATTGCACAAAGCTGCTTGATAATGAAGCAACTACTATACTTATTAAACCGATAACTGAACTTAAAGTTTATAACTTTATAAAGAATAGTATTGGAATGCTTAAAAAATATGAGGTAAAAATTGGAATCTTATACTTGGTGGGGCACACGGAGGAGGTCTGTGGATTGCATTAAAATTAAATTGAATGCTTTTAAGGTGCTTTGCTTTGGTGCAGAGACAGCAGGCGGTGGAGTATTTCTGTTATATAGCTGCCGGCTGTAGGGCCATAAAAGTTCATGGCCCTGGCTTCATACTTCTTAAGTTTGTAGTGTGCATCCGGAATAATATAACCAAGGTAACTGCCGTTAAAACCGGTTACCATTACATGTTTTTGCTGCTTCCGGGCATGTGCGGCCAACGCTGGTATAAACTCCCCGGAGTAATCTGCCGGTACTCCCAGCATTACCACAGGGCCAATTTGCAGGCTGTTAAGATAGGCGTTGTAGCGGCCAAAAAAAGTATAGAATAAGCCTGGTGCAAACCTTTTGTTTTCGCCGATACGCCAATGCGGTTCAGGAAGGCAAAGCGGTACTCGTTTTGTGCTAAGGTCTGATGTAAAGGAAACCGGCGTTTCCGGAACTGCTGCAAGTATGCGTTTAGCCAGGTTTTGGCCTACTTCTTCGGTACTTTCAAAACTATCGCCGTGGTGGTAAACGCTGGAGTGGCTGCCAACTGCCCCCGCCGAAAAGGCCGCAAAACTTACATGTTGCTCCAGCTCCCGCACCAGCACCGCAGGGTAGTCTCCGGAGAGCACAGGCTGCATGGATGGTAGGATGGTAGCGTGCGCTGAAAAACTGCAAAGTATAGCCGTTGTGCCATCAGACCGCTCGAATTTCAAGTAGCGCAGCGTCGTGTCTCTCTCTGCGGCAACGCCAGTTAAACGATTTTTTACTAGTGCTGCGCCGTTTGCTGTGCCGTAGCCAACTTTAGCAGGCTGCTGGTTTTGGCGTGCAAGCTGTATACTTTGGATGATGCGTTGCACCGTTTGGTTTACTACCTCCTTTTTATACTTGCCAGCCATAATGCGGCCCGCAACTTTTTTGCCCCACCCACCAAAGCTGCTATGGGTGTGGGTGGCAGATAAGTATACTTGGTCCGGTTGCAGATTTAAGCGCGGGTATTCTTCCTCCAGGGCAGCAGCTACACTCATCGGCGCAATCAGCATGTCCAAAGCCACGAAATAGGCCTGGTTTTTACCGTTGTCAAACGCAAACGTACGTACCCAAACAGAGTCGTGCACAACCGTATACTTCATACCGAGCCTCTTGCCATAGCCAGCTAGTGGTGTACCGGCAGGAGGTGTGATATTTACTTTTGCCCATCCTACCTGCAGGGTATCGCCGGCGGCATTAACGTGTGGCTGCTGCTGCAGGGCATCTACAGTTTGGCGGTAGTATGTAGTGTGTTTGTATGGCGCCTGGTCCAGTTGCTGCACTACGCAGCTTTGGCAAATTACCAACAGGCAGGGCAGCAGGTAAAAAAGTATCGTATGGCTAAGGGGCTGTTTCAACTATACTAAGTTACAGATTAGATGGCATTGCAAACCCGGATTGCCGTTTTTAATTCTGGAGTGTTTCTGCTGAGGAGTAAAGGCTAATCTGGTTAGCAGATACTGCCGTTCGTAAAGTGCGGAGATCATCAGCGGCAGGCATTTCAAATACTTCCAAATCAAAGTATTTTACCGCAGCCAACAGGTGGTCGAACATATCGGCCATGATCATCTCATACCTGTCCCAGCGTACATCGTTCGTAAACACGTACAGCTCAATAGGCATACCTGTGGTAGTTGGTTCCAGTTGGCGCACCATCATGGTCATGTTCTTATGGGTAAACTCATGCTGCGCAATATAAGCATCAATATACCTCCTGAATACGCCCACATTGGTCATGCTGCGCCCATTTATAAGCAGACTTTTATCAATATGCTTTGCCTTGTTATACGCTTCTATCTCTGCCTGGCGCTCCTGCAGGTAATCCGTTACAAGCTGTATCTTGCTAAAGCGGCTTATATCCTTCTCTGAAAGGTATTTTATACTTGATATCTTGATGAGGATGGAGCGTTTGATGCGCCGGCCACCTGCGTTCTGCATGCCGCGCCAGTTCTTAAACGAGTCAGAGATAAGGTAATAAGTCGGGATGGTGGTAATGGTTTTATCGAAATTCTGCACCTTAACGGTGGTCAGGTTTATCTCGATCACATCGCCGTCTGCGCCATACTTTTCCATCGTAATCCAATCGCCGATGCGCACCATGTCGTTTGTAGATACCTGTATGCTGGCCACAAAGCCAAGTATGGTGTCTTTAAAAACGAGCAGAAGTATAGCCGAGGCTGCACCCATGGCTGTTATAAAAGCCCAAACTTCTTTGCCGGTAAGCAACGAAAAAATAAGCAGGCCGCCCACAAAGTATAAAAAAATGGAAATTACCTGTAAAAAGCTATCCACGGGCTTGTTACGGAAAAGGGCCGTAGTTTTAAGGTAGTCTTTTAACGTGCGCAAAAATGCCCGGATCACCCAGATTGATAGCAGCACAGTATAAACATCCACTAAAGTTCTCAGCGGCTTTATCCACTCCTGGAAGTCAGAGAGCATAACTGGAATCGCCTGCACCATAATAACAAGCGGCACTACTTTGGCTAAGTGGTCAAAAACCTTGTTCTGGATTAAAAAATCGTCGAACTGCGTGGATGTTCTGGCTGAGAATTTCTTTGCGGCCCCCACCATCAGCCTTCGGGCAATGGCTCCAGAAGTATAAGCCAGCAATAATACAAGGGCAAGCAACAGCAGCATGTTCAGGTAGATGGCTGTGTTTTCGGGCATTCCCAAATTTACCAGGTGGTTATAGGTCCAATGGTTGATGGAGGAGAATTGGTTTGCAGTTTCCATGTTGGTTTGTAAAAGGCTAAAAGATGGATTGCGCCACAAAGGTAGCAAAATTTAAGGAGGCAAACCGGTAGGCGGTGATATACTTGCACTTGTGGGGCTCATACTTGCTATTCGTGCCTTTTCAGCAGATAATGTTTTAAGGTTAAGCAATAAGGCTTAAATTTGATGTTCCGATGGCTTTGCTTTATACTTTAGGGCAGGGCAGAGGCCGCTGGTGCAGGAGGAAAGGAGGGGGATGGCCTTTGGGTTTATACGTTCTGCCTGCTGCTGCTAATGCAGATTATTGTCTTATATCAATATATGGAACCTAATTTAGAGCATTTATTAAAGATTGCCTCAGAGCTTTCTATCACGATCAAACAGGTAGAGGCTACAGCAAGCTTGTTGGACGAAGGGGCGACTGTACCGTTCATCTCACGTTACCGAAAAGAAGTTACCGGCTCTCTGGACGAAGTGCAGATAGCTGCCATCCGTGACAGAATGGAGCAGCTGCGCGAGCTCGATAAGCGCCGCGAAAGTATACTTAAGTCTATTAAAGACCAGGAAAAGCTGACGCCGGAACTGGAGGCGCAGATCATGGCAGCCGAAACCATGGCTGTGCTGGAAGATATTTACCTGCCATACAAACCAAAACGCCGCACCAAGGCTACCATTGCCCGCGAAAAGGGGCTGGAGCCGCTGGCAGAGCGTATTTTTGCCCAGGAAAACATTGATGTAGAAGCCGAAGCCGCCAACTTTATCTCGGAAGAGAAAGAGGTGAAAGATGTAAACGAGGCCCTTGCCGGTGCCCGCGACATCATGGCTGAGTGGATGAACGAGAATGCCGAGGCACGTGCCGCCATGCGTCAGCTTTTCGAGAAGCAAGGCGTGTTTAAAAGCCGCGTAATGATGGGCAAGGAAGAGGCAGGCCAGAAGTTTAAAGACTACTTTGAGTGGGAAGAGCCGATAGAGAAAGCGCCATCGCACCGTATCCTGGCGATGCGCCGCGGTGAAACCGAAATGGTGTTGATGCTTACAGCCCAACCAGACGAGGAAGCTGCGCTGGCAAAGCTGGAGAATATGTTTGTGCAGGGCAATAACGCTGCCTCGGAGCAGGTAAAGCTGGCTGCCAAAGATTGCTACAAGCGCCTGCTTAAGTTAAGTATGGAAACTGAAGTACGCTTAAGTTCCAAGAAACGTGCCGATGAAGAAGCTATCCGCGTATTTGCCGATAACCTGCGCCAGCTTTTACTGTCGTCACCGCTTGGCCAGAAAACAGTATTAGCCCTTGACCCTGGCTTTAGAACGGGTGTTAAGTCCGTGGTACTGGATAAGCAAGGCAAACTGCTGCACAACGAAACTATTTACCCGCACACAGGCCAACACAAGGAGCAGGAGGCCGCGCAGGCCGTGCGTTATATGGTTACCCGCTTCGAGGTAGAGGCCATTGCCATTGGCAACGGTACTGCCAGTCGCGAAACGGAAGCTTTTGTAAAAAGCCTGAAGTTGCCGGCATCGGTGCAGGTGGTGATGGTGAATGAAAGTGGGGCTTCTATCTACTCTGCCTCGGATGTAGCCCGCGAAGAATTCCCGGACCAGGATGTAACGGTGCGTGGTGCCGTTTCCATAGGCCGCCGCCTGATGGACCCGCTGGCTGAATTGGTTAAAATAGATCCGAAAAGTATAGGCGTTGGCCAGTACCAGCACGATGTGGACCAGTCTGCCCTAAAGCACTCTTTGGATGATGTGGTGATGAGCTGCGTAAACGCCGTGGGTGTGGAAGTGAACACAGCCAGCAAGCAACTGTTAACCTACGTTTCTGGTTTAGGACCAGCCTTGGCACAAAACATTGTAGAATACCGCAACCAGAATGGGCCATTTAAAACAAGAACAGAGTTAAAGAAAGTTGCCCGCCTGGGAGATAAAGCTTTTGAGCAGGCTGCTGGTTTCTTGAGGATCAGAGACGCAAAAAACCCGTTGGATGCCTCTGCAGTACACCCGGAAAGCTACCCGATTGTAGAACAAATGGCCAAAGACTTGGGGGTAACCGTACAGGACCTGATGCAGAAGGAAGAGTTGCGCAAGCAAATCAACCTGAAAAATTATGTTACTGAAAAAGTAGGTCTGCCAACCCTGCAGGACATTGTAAGCGAACTTGCCAAGCCAGGTCGTGACCCACGCCAGACTTTTGAGGCATTTAGCTTTACAGAAGGTGTAAATGAGATTAAAGACCTGCGCGAGGGAATGAAGTTACCGGGTATTGTAACAAATATTACTGCTTTTGGCGCATTCGTGGATCTTGGCGTGCACCAGGATGGCTTAGTTCACGTGAGCCACCTTTCTGACCGCTTTATAAGCAACCCGCATGATGTGGTGAAGGTAGGCCAGAAAGTGGATGTAACCGTACTGGAGGTTGATGTTCCGCGCAAGCGTATCTCTTTAAGTATGAAAGGCGACCCTAACGCGCCAAAACCGGCGGGTGGCGGGAATCGCACGAATAAAAGCGGCAACAAGCGTGAAGAAGAACCGCTAGATGATTTCCAGGCTAAACTAGCTAAGCTAAAAGGCATGTTTAAGTAATAACTATCATACTATAGTAAAGGACAAAGGGCTTCTATGGCAACAGCTGTAGGAGCCCTTTTTTTATATTAAAGTATAGTTAAAATATTATATACATTGGTCCACGTGTAGGCGCAACCTTTGCTAAGGTTTCTTTATCAGAAGATAGCGAAGAATTCTCTAATGATGATATCAAGTCAACTGCTGGCTTGCAATTTGGAGCTGTTGCAAACTTCATGATCAATGACATGTTTTCTATTCAGCCGGAGCTTCTTTATGTACAGAAAGGCTATAAGATCGGTGAGGATGAAGCCTATCTTAAGGGTAAATCAAACTATCTTGAAGTTCCTGTATTAGCTAAAATAGGATTTGGCGGCGAGCAGGTACGTGGCTTTGTTACAGGCGGACCTACATTAGGATACTGGACTGGTGGTAAATCTACTGTTAAGTTTGGGGATATGGAAGACAGCGAAGACTATGAGTTTGAGGATGAGGATAACCGTCTTGAGCTTGGTGCAAGCTTTGGTATCGGCGCAGCTTACAAAGTTGGTGCTGGCGAGTTAAACTTAGACGTTCGTTATGGACTTGGCTTCTCAAGCCTGTATGAAGCAGAAGGTAATGAGCCAAAAACAAGAAACCGTGTTTTTGGTGTTTCTTTAGCTTATCTTTTCAGCCTATAATTGCTGACAATAAGTATACTTAGTATACTATGTTAAATAAAAAGCCCCTGGTTCAAAGCGAACCAGGGGCTTTTTTATTGCTGTGCTTACTAAATAGGGCAGCTATTGATGAAGTATACTTGAGCTGTACCTGAAAGTGCTACACATACTTGAGTATAAATGAAAAACTCAATTAAAAACCACTTTTTAGTTATTGTGATTTAAATAAGTATACATGTAGTTTTTTTTATAAAGTACGTACTATACTAATAAGCTGCTATGTTTAAAAACCTATAACTGAAATGGCTTAATTGTTTATTTGGCAGCGAGTTATGCTTTAATAGTTACTGTTTTGCCTATAAAACATGGTATAAAATCAAATTATTAATTTCTGATACTACTACAAGCTTTCATTATAAACTTACAAAGCCTATGAAAACCAAACTTTTGCTAGCTTTTCTTGTGGTGGCTGGTCTAATTGCTACGGCACAGGCACAAACAATTTCTGTAGGACCTCGCGTGGGAGTTACATTTGCTCAAATCCATGCATCAGGCGACAATGCTGATGAACTGAATGATGCAGCTGAGTCTAATACAGGCTTTCAGGTTGGTGCAGTATCGAATATAATGCTTAGCGAATTATTCTCTATTCAGCCTGAGTTGCTCTTTATACAAAAAGGGGCTAAAGTTGGAGACAGCGATTACTTTAAGCTTCGCACAGATTACCTGGAGCTGCCTATATTAGCAAAAGTATCTTTTGGGCCAGAGCAACTCAAGGGTTTTGTTACAGCAGGCCCAACTGTGGGATACTGGCTAAGCGCAAAATCTATAAGCGAGATTGGTGGCAACAAAGAATCTGAGAGTTACGATTTTGAAGATGAAGATAACAGGCTGGAAATAGGTGCCAGTTTTGGTGTAGGAGTAGCTTACAAAGTAGGAGCAGGCGAACTTAACCTGGACGTGCGTTATGGGCTGGGCTTTTCGAGCATAGCTGAGTATGAAGGCGACTACAAAGAAAAAAACCAGGTTTTTGGTGTGTCCTTGGCCTACTTATTTTCCCTTTAGCAACACCTCTAATGTTTAAAATTAGTCCATTGATTGCATAATGCTAACAAAATATTTTTGTATCTGTTTTTATAGTTAAAGTATATATAGTATATTTGATATATATAATTTAATATATGAAAATACGACTGTTTATATTGGCGCTGGTAGCAATTGGTATGGCTTTTACCTCTATGTTATAGTTTAACCTACCTATAGGGCCAGTACAGCTAAAAGGCATGATGCTGCACAATTAAATATGCGGCACCCGCGCTATTAATTAGGATTGAGTAAGTTTAGTTGGTTAAAAGCGGCAGTTGCCTCCCAGGCGGCTTGCCGCTTTTAATTTTTATAAGCAAATCTTTTATCAGTTTAGGCTGCTCCTCAGACGCAACAGCAATCACTCAAACCTAAAATGGTGCGTATTTTGCTGTATACTGGCATCAGTAACCACCAATTTATGAAGAAAAGCATTTTTGGCCTTTTGTGTGCTTTAGTTATATGCAGTATTAGCTGCAAGCAAGCCAGCGACTTAAAGGCTTTTACAGAAGCGAAGTATAGCTTGCATAAAGTACAGCATCTGGAGCTTAATGGAATTGATGTGATGCAAAAGCGTAATCCAGGAGATTTTACTACGAACGAGGGAGATAGTATACTGGCATCTATCTCAGATAATACGTTGCAGGCTACAACTACTTTATACTTGCAGGTAACGATGCAGGACCCGGATGTTGCGAGGCAAATGAAAATTACACAGCTAAAGTGGCAGCTTTTAGTTGATGGTGAAGAGACCTTGAACGGCGTGATCAGTACACCGTTGGAGTTGCAGAACGGCTTGAACGAACTGCCTGTACAAACAGTCGTGAAGATGTCTGAAGCTGACGGCAACCGCAACTACGAAGGTTTATCTAAGCTGATGACGCTGTTATCCCATAATAAGGACCTTAGTAGTAACCTCACTCTGCAAATAAAGCCAACGGTGCAAACGCCGGTAGGTGCCATCGAAGTACCGCAGTACATTGCTGTTGCAGGGCCTGCCGGAAGTTAAAAATCCAGGTCGCTATTCTCCAGAAGCCAATTGCGGGCATTGCGCTCCAGTTCAAAAAACTGAATTTCTACTTGTGCTTCACTATCCAGGTTATCAAAAAGGGCCATAAGGCTTAACCTGTTAAATATATTTTTAGACTCTATAATGGCAATTTTCCGGAGATCCAGTTCCTCAGATACGGCAGGCATAATTTCGTTGCTTGTCCACCAATGATCTTCAGAACTGATAGAGCAGCCCTTGGCGCAGTTGATTAGCCAATGGCTGATGTTATCTTTCTTTGTTTGCTCCAGAAGTAGGTTGATGCCCTTTTTGTAGGTTTCAGATTTGGTATAACCGCTTAATGTAAGAACAGCAAGTGGCAGAGGAGGTTCTTTATGGATTTTTAGTTTCTCTGAGTTGATAACGGTAATATGTTCTGTCGTCTGGTCGGGCATTTTGAAGGTTTTACTTTTTAAATACCATCTGTATCTCTCTATAGTATAGTCTGTAAAGCATAGGATTGTTTCATATATCAGTATTAAGTGCTTGGGTAATCATTTGTAAATAAGTAATTTACAGGTTGTTGCACTTAACAGCCAGGTGATGCAGCTAATTAAATGCTACTTGTGTGCCTGCCCGCGTCCTACTTATTGCTGTGTATAATTTCTGAAAGGTAACTGTAATGCAGAGGTCTCTATAAGTGTTGATATTTAATAGCGAGCTGGTGTTTTTCATAATTTGCACCTCATTTTGCCAGAGCAGGAGCTAAAGGTAATTTTTGGCAAAGAAGTTGCTTTTATACAACTGGCTGTCGCTTTTGCGTTTTAAGTATGTGGCCTTTAAGTTTACTTTCTCTGCTATGCTATACATTAAAAGATTAACCATTGTTTTAGGGCTTGTGCTGACTTCTGTGTTCGGTATGCAAGCTACTGCAGCAACTGTTGCAGCGCCTGGCTTGGCTGTTGCACCTGCTGCTGTAGGCACACGCGATATTGTTCAGGAAATAATTAACGTTATCGGCTTAAAGCCCCGTTTCGAGTTGCTTCCGGCTGATATCGATAATGCTGCTGCTGTGGTGTACAATGGCAAGCGTTATATACTTTACAACGAGCGGTTTTTGGCTGCCATAAACAATGCCGTGCACACAGACTGGGGCGGGGTAAGTATAATTGCACATGAAATAGGGCACCACCTGAATGGACATACATTAAGTAAAAGCGGCAGCAACCCAGGCGATGAACTGGAAGCCGATGAGTTTTCTGGTTTTGTACTTCGTAAAATGGGCGCGAGCCTTGCAGAGGCGCAGGCAGCAATCAATTTATTGTCCGAAGAAAGATCATCACGCACCCACCCCGGCCGAAACTACAGGTTAGAGGCTATAAGCAAAGGCTGGAGAAGCGCCAATGAGCAAGTGATGGCAAGTGCAAAGCAGCCGCAGCCAGACCAACGAGCCATTGCCAGAGGACAACCTCAGCAACAGCAGATGCAAAGTCAGCAGGGCCAGGTGCAGCGCGCATCTTTGGATAGCCGTTTGGTACTCTCAAGAGTGCATTTTTCGAAAGCACCGCGTGAGGAGTTTTACATTACAACTAAATTGCAGTTGGTGCACGTAACCACCGATGGCATTCGGATCATAGGTAAGTTAGCTAAAACAAATAACCCGGAATTTCCTTACTATTTCGAAAGCAACCAGTTGCAGCCTGTTTTTGTAACGGAACGTGGCGTGCTGGTAAACAGAAGAGGAGAAAAAGTAGGCTATCTGGCTTAATTCTAAAGTATAATTGCAAAAGCCGCAACAGGTATGTCGCCAGTTGTGGCTTTTACGTTTTAGTATGTATAGTATTTTAGCTATATTGCTTTACGTTATACTTAACACATAAGCCAACTCTATGAAATTTCTGAAAATACCTGCTGCTTTTTTTGCTTTGCTTTGCCTGAGTGCCTGCGACGAATCCGGACCTTGCCTGAGCGGTGAAGGTGATGTAGAGGCTCGTACAATAGATATTGGTAGTTTTGAAGGAGTGAAAGTACAGGGGAGTACTAAAGTATACATTCAGCGCGGAAACAGGCAAAAAGTAGAAGTGAAGGGGCAGCCGAATATTTTAGATGAACTGGAGACAAATGTAGAAAGCGGAGTATGGGAAATTGGCTTTGACCGCTGCCTGCGAAACCACGAAACTGTTGAAGTATACATTACAGTACCTGAACTTAATTTGGCAACTGTCAGCGGCTCAGGGTATATTGAGCTGGAAGACAGGTTCAGGGCGAGAGAGTTTGAGGCAGCTGTTTCGGGCTCTGGCGATATCAAGGGCAGGGTAGATGCAGAAAACCTGACTGCCCGCATCAGCGGCTCCGGCACCATTGACTTGGCTGGCGCAGCCAGAGAGCAGGATGTTCGCATATCCGGTTCTGGTAGCTATTACGCTTATGACTTACGTTCGGAGCGTGCAGAAGTAAACATTTCCGGATCAGGAAAAGCGCAGGTAAAGGCCTCCGATAAACTTGATGCCGGTATAAGCGGAAGTGGCCGCGTGTACTACAAAGGAAACCCAGAAACAAATTCAACTGTTTCAGGGTCTGGTAAATTGATTAAAGATTAGCATGACTATAAAATTAAGAAATTACCTGCTGGTGCTGGTGCTTTTAGTAGCCGGTGCAGCCTGCAAAACAAAAGATGACTTTGATGCTTTTAAGGCGGCAGAATACAGCCTTAAAGGTATAGATGAGGTAAGGGTAAATGGTATCAACCTTTTGGAAAAGAAGCGGGCAGAAGATTTTTCTTTTAGCGAAGCTGCCGTTTTATTTTCTGCCTTCTCTGAAAACAAGCTAAATGCTACCACCACTCTTAACCTAAATGTAGAGCTGGGCGAGGACAACAAAGACAGAACCATGACTGTTACACAACTGAAGTGGCAGATGCTGGTAAACAACGAGAAAGCCCTTAGTGGCGTGATACAAGAAGCCATCCAGTTAAAGAATGGCCTAAACACGATAAAAGTAAGCTCACCGCTGGCTGTAGCCCAGGAGAGTGGCGGCACCAGTTTAAACAGTTTGCTGCGGATGGCTACCCTCCTGAACCAGGAAAAAGGCAAAGCCCAGGTACAGCTGCAAATTAAACCAACCATAGAGACTTCCGTGGGACCAGTAGAGCTTCCCGCATTCATCAATATTAAATAAACAAGAAAGCCAGGTTAACCACTTGGCTTTTTTTATACGGTGTTTGCCCACACAAGGCTGTGCAGCTAATTACATAAGCTGTAAAACTTTTTTCTGCTGCGGCCGTAGTGGCACGTTCCTTGCACTAAAAAAGACGAAACAAATTGTAAATTTTAAAGCCAGACCAGATGATCAAGCCAAAGAAAAGCGATCTGATTTTAAGCTATAGACAAGGTGTAGCGGCAAGTGCCATGAGAACTTATATGCGTAGCAGCGGATGGGTACCAAAAGGCGAAACACAAGGATACAAAGAAGACCTTACGCAGGAAACAGTACAGAACAAATCCACTAGAATAGCAAGTAAAAACCAGCCACCCCGTCAAAGAAACTGGGTGGCATGGGTAAAAGCATAAGCAAAGGCATTTGCCAGGCACCGCTACATGTATTATCTTCAGACTTTTAAAAGCTATGAAGAAACTGATCTTGCTGGCGGGCCTGGCCGCCATACCTTTACTCGGAAGTGCCCAAAAACTTCCGCTAAGCTCAAAGCAGCTACTGCACGATATTAAAGTACTTTCAGCAGACTCCATGCAGGGGAGGCTAAGTGGCTCGGAAGGAAGCAACATGGCGCAGGAATATATCCTGAAGCGCTTTGCGGAAATAGGGCTGAAGCCGTTTAACGGGAATTACAGGCAGCACTTTAAACTGGAAAGCCGCAGGCTAACCGTAGACAAAGCAACAAACCTGGTAGGCTACATCCAAGGCAAATCTTCTAAAGCAATAGTAGTAAGTGCCCACTACGACCATGTTGGCGTCAGGAATGGCGAAATTTATAACGGCACCGACGATAATGCCTCTGGTGTGGGGGCTTTGTTGGCTGCAGCTGCCTATTTCAAGAAAAATCCTCCACAGCATACTATAATCTTTGCTGCATTTGATGGTGAAGAATTAGGTTTACAGGGAGCCAACGCCTTTCTGGAAAATCCTCCTGTCGCGCTGGAGCAGCTTATACTTAACGTTAACATGGATATGCTGAGCATTAACAACAAAGGCGAGTTATATGCTAGCGGCACCCACCATTATCCGCAGCTTAAGCCATACTTGCAGCAGGTAGCAGCCTTGCCCCATGCAAAATTGCGCATCGGGCACGACAGACCAGAGCAGGGGACAGATGATTGGACTTCTCAGTCAGACCACTTCCAGTTTCACAAGCGCCAGATACCTTTCGTATACTTTGGCGTTGAAGACCATCCGCATTACCACAAGCCCACCGACGACTTCAACAACATCAACCCAACGTTTTATGCCGATGCCGCTGCATTGGTCATTAATTTCTTAATACTTGCCGATAGCGGTTTAAGTGAGAGGAAGGCGGTAAAGTAAGCAATGCCCTTTAAGTTATTGTAAGTAAGTTGTTTATACTAGCCTGAGGCTATGCTATAACTTGTTTGATCTAAGTATAAACATCTTGCTATTTGTATAATTCCAATATTAAGATATAAGTATAATGAAATCATCATCTTTTTATTTGATTAATCGTAGATAAAACAAAAGCGAAGGGTACTGAGAATTGATAGTATAGGCAGCTTTTGACGATCAGAAGCCAGCACTATAGTTTTGCCAGAATAAGTACCTGTCGCGCTATTGTTGTATAATCTATCTCACGGTGTATGAGCAGAAACCTTAGCTGTTTCATCATTTTTATATTTGTTTTTTTACTGTTGCCACTCGGTACGCAGGCCCAGGGAAATGCAATCCAGCGAATGGGTAAAAGCAAGCTGCCGGAGCGTGGCCTGGTAATAGTAGCAGGCGGCGGTGTTGCTGCAGTTAAAAGTGATATTTGCGGCAGCCCCGAATGCAATGATCTGGGGCTTAATGTAAGTGTAGGTGCGTGGTATAAACTGTCGCCTTTTGTAAGCTTGGCAGGTGGCATAGATTACGTGCGCCTCGGAGCCGAAGAAAAAGACATCCGAAAGCCTCGCAATGTCGCCTTTCAATCAGAGGTGATTGAGGTTACAGGTACTGTTGTTGTAAACCTGTTGGATAGCTACGCTGGGTCTGGCAAGTACAGGTCGTCCCGGAAGCGTTTCGTTGTACCTTATGTAAGGGGCGGCGGCGGATTTGTATACTATACGCCCACCTCATTTCCAAGCGAGTCTGATCTGGAAGATTCCCAGACAACCTACGACCCGGAACGAAACTACCCTGCCATTGCAGCTGTGATCCCGTTTGGCGGCGGCCTGCGCTTCCGTTTTTCCGATGAGATAAGCGTTGCTGGCGAGGCCATTTATCATATCACCACAACAGACTACTTAGATAATATCGGCCCAAGGTTGGGTAGCCCTGGAACAGATCACTACGGAGTGCTAGCTGTTAAAATTATGTATACCCCCATCATCAAGAACAAAATCTTCAGCAAAAAAGCCCAGATTAACTAACCTGCAGTCTTAGTAGATAATCTAACTTGCTTCTGTTTGCAGCCGTAGAGGTAAAGCGACAACAAAACCAATTTAGCGCTACTATGAATGCAAACGACAAAAGTAAACTCTGGTGGTTAGCTGCCGGAGCAGGTGCCATATTTGCTGCCCGCACCGTTTACCGTAACCTCACAGCTTATGATTTCTCTGGTAAAACAGTTCTGATAACCGGCGGTTCCCGTGGGTTGGGGCTTGTAATGGCGCGCCAGTTAGCCAAAGAAGGGGCCCGCCTGGTACTGTGCGCCCGCGACGAATTTGAGTTGGAAGACGCGCGCATGGAGCTTGCCGGTAAGGGCGCAGACGTGCTTGTGCAGAAGTGCGATGTAACCGTGGAGCAGCAAGTAAACGACATGATCACGAATGTACAGAACGAGTACGGTCCGATTGATGTGCTGATAAACAATGCAGGCATAATAAGCGCCGGCCCCATTGCCGAAATGACTGTGCAGGAGTTTGAAGAAGCCATGAACACACATTTCTGGGGGCCTGTGTATACTACATTGGCGGTGCTGCCAAGTATGAAAGCGCGCGGAGAAGGCAGAATACTGAACATAGCCTCTATTGGAGGAAAAATAAGTGTGCCGCACCTGGTGCCGTATAGCGCAAGCAAGTTTGCGCTGGTAGGTTTATCGGAAGGGCTGCGTGCCGAGCTGATGAAGTATAACATTACGGTTACTACCGCTAACCCCGGGTTAATGCGCACGGGCAGCCCACGGCATGCCATCGTTAAAGGCCAGCATAAGCAGGAGTATGCCCTCTTCAAGATATTGGACTCTAGTTTGCTTACTTCTAAAAGTGCAGAGGCTACCGCTAAAAAGATATTAGATGCCCTGCGCCACGGCGATGCCGAAATAACCACAACGCTGCCAGCTAAAATGGGTGCCCGACTGCATGGGGTATCGCCATCGCTGATGACCAGTATCTTTGGACTTGTAAATAAATTGCTGCCCGGCGAAGGCGGTATTGGCAAAGCAAGAGCAAAAGGCTATGAAAGCGAGTCTGAATTATCCATGTCTAGCTTAACAGAAAAGACCCAACAAGCAGCTATACGCAACAACGAAGTTTAATATTTATACTTTACATATACTTTATACCTTTGCCTAAGCCGTATTTTTGGCTTTAGACAGAAACTTTATGAAAATCAATAACAGAGAGATTGCCTACAACGGCTACTTTAAAATTTATAAACTAACGGTAGAGCAGGAGGGGCAAACATTTACCCGCGAGCAGTTTGACAGAGGAGACGCTGTAGCCGCCCTTATCTACGACACTCAAAAGCAGGAATACATACTGGCAAGGCAGTTTAGGGTTGGCCCAGAGGACGCCCTCACGGAAGTGGTAGCTGGAATGGTTGACAAAGGAGAGGCCCCCGAGCAAAGTATAAGTCGCGAAATTGAAGAAGAAACAGGCTATGAAGTGGATAAACTGGAGCACCTGCATACTTTTTACTCCTCGCCGGGTGGCACAACCGAAAAAGTGATGTTATACTACGCTGAGGTATCAAACCAACATAAAGCTGGCGGTGGAAATGAGCATGAAAATGAGCACATCGAGATCATACGCCTTTCTGCGGAAGAGTTGCAGCAACTGCAAACCCCGGACGCTAAAACAATAATTGCCCAGCAATGGGCAAGGCTGCAAAAGCAGGCTAAGGTGTAATTGGGGCCACCCAAGTAGCTGGTTTCCCTTATTCAAGTGCCTGTGGTAAGGTGCAAAGGGTATTCATATTGGTTCGCGCTAAGATGTTTATACTTGATCTGAGGGGAATGGTAATGTGTTATTTCTTTGCAGAGAGACTAGTATAGAATTGCAGGCTTGCAATCGGTGTAAGGGATACCGTTATTATGATGCATTAAGTATAAAAGCAGGCTTATAACCTGCTTTTATACTTAATGCTATTTTTTTGTTCCTCTTACTACACTTTGGGCATCGGCTGCACCTTCTAACGTAAGGTATTCCGCCTGTAAAGTCCTGATTTTGATTTTGTCTGTTGTTGGTATCTGCCCTTCTACCTGGCCACGGCGCTCGTTTAGCTGCCCGTATACATTATCCACGTAATCCCAGTCATCTTGGGTCCAGTTGCGGCGTTTGGTGCGAACGGTACCCATAAACGTTAAGTAAGCTTCGCGTATGTTGCCTGCAGTTACCTTATCCAGGTCTTTATACTCGCGCAGTAACTGGTCTTTAAACTGACTTAGCTTAGAGGCATCAAGTGGTTGTTGCTGACGTCTTTCCTGGCGGGTTTCCCAGCGTTGGTAGCGTTCCTGCAAGTCGCGGTACTCTTGTTTCGATTTATCAGAAAGGCTGTCAAAGTTCTGTTCCAGGCGGGCGTTGCGCTGGCGGAGTTCCTCTTTAACTTTTGGCCAGTTTTTCCGGATTGCCGTGTCGCCTTTTTCTGACTGTTGGTTAAGCCAGCCCCTGAATTCCTCGAGTTGTTCTTCTGCGGTTTTGCCCGTCTGTACTACCTTTGCTGTGTCTTCTCGTTCTGCGGTGTCAACGGTAATCACTTCTGTATCGTCGGTAGTGCGGCGGCCTTCGCAACCCCACATAAGACTTATAAGACAAAGCCCGGCAATATATTTGGCTAGTTTTTCAACTGTATTCATAGTTTTATACTTCAGGTCTTTCTATTCTTAATTCTGCCTTTCTTACGGATACCAGTAATGTTAGATACTTTGCTTTAGGGGCCTGCAATAAGCGGTTTGTCCTTGCTGATGCCGTCGCCGTAAGAAAAGTACTTATTTACAGTAACGGGTAATTTGCCACGTGCCGGTATTTTACCGAACAGTATTTTGGCTGCTGCCTCCTGCGAGTGGAAATGTGGCTGGTAAGCCATGATCAACACCCTGCTATTTTCGATGCCCGGAAACTGATTTAGCGCATAAGCATTATCAAAAAGCGCAATAACGGCTTTGTTTGAGTTGGCAAGTTTCTGAACAAGCGCTGTGGCCTCTTTTGAGTAGCCAAGCTTATTGCTGGGGTTAATGCTGGGGCCATACAAGGCCACTAGCACTACATCATACTTCTGTAATTTTTTCCAGAGAGCATCGGCTTCCTTTTTCTTTGCTTTCCTGGATATGACAAAATCAGTTGTAGAAATCTGTTCTTTTACCTCCTCCTGGAAAAAGCTGGGGTTCTTAAGGCCAAATCCTACTGTGGCCACTCTGGTGCGTTTTTTAAGGCGCAGCGGAAGCATCCTTTTATTGTTTTTCAGCAGCGTTATCGATGCCTCGGCCAGGTCACGGTTTGTGCTGTCGGCCAGGGTGCTGTTTAAGTCTTCGTACAAATTATCCAACTCAATAGGTTTATACTTGTCCAGGCCCAGCCATTGCTTTGCCCTTAGCACACGACGGCATTTTTCATCTAATTCTTTTTGGCTAAGCTCTCCGCGTGCAACCGCCTCTTTTATGGCTTTTATGGCTTTGGGTACATTGTTGAGGCGCTCCAGAATGTCGTTTCCGGCGATAAGCGCCCGGGCTTCGGCTTCTCCGGGTTTAAAGTATTTGGTTACGCCCTTCATCACCATTGCATCTGTAATTACCAGGCCTTTAAACTGTAAGTCTCTTTTAAGCAAACCTTTTACAATAGGTTTAGATAGGGTAGAGGGCAGGTTTTGAGTAGAGTCCAGCATCGGGATATGCATGTGCGCCACCATAATGCCGCCCACGCCATGCGCTATCAGTTCCTTAAAAGGATAAAGCTCCAAAGAGTCGAGGCGTTCTTTTGTGAAGGGAATAATCGGCAGATCGTGGTGCGAGTCTACATCAGTATCGCCGTGCCCCGGAAAGTGCTTGGCAACGGCTATAATTCCGTTTTCCTGCATGCCGCGCATAAACGCCAGGCTTTTGCCTGTTACATCCAGCCTGTCTTCGCCAAAGGCACGGTAACCTATAATTGGGTTAGCAGGGTTGTTGTTTATATCGGCAACCGGCGCAAAGTTTATGTGCATGCCCAGGCGTTTAAACTCTGCGGCAACCTGCGCTCCCATACTATAGATCAGGCCATTGTCTGCAACGGCCCCCAGCATTTGCTGGAAGGGGTAATGCACAGTGCTATCCAGGCGCATGCCTACACCCGTTTCGGCATCCATAGATATAAAAAGGGGTACTTTAGAGGCTGCCTGGTATTTATTGGTAAGTTTTGCCTGCCGCACCGGCCCCCCCTGGAAGTATATCAAGCCGCCAACCTTATACTTTTTGATCAGCCGCAGAACATCTGCCTCATACTTGGGTCCCTGGTCAGAAAAAGCTTCAATAATAATGAGCTGTGCAATTCGCTCGTCAGGGGTAAGGGCATTAAACACGGAGTCTACCCAATGGCTGTCGTTTTCTTCCAAAGCTTCAATCAGCGAGGCTGCCCGTACATAGGGTGCCCGCTCGGTTACATAACCGGCAGTAGCTTTTGCATGCGACTGTTGCTGCGTATCTGCGCCCTCGCACGAAAGCAGAAAAAGCATCAGCACACAAAGCAGCAAGTGCCAAAGCTGTTTAAGCGGCCTCGAAGTATATAGTTCAGCTGTATAAAACATGATAGTATTACTACCGCCCTTAGCAGTTTTAATGGTATAAGTAAGATACTTACTGCATTTTTTACCGGCGGGTTCCGGGAGTCGTTTGTTTAGAATACGATAAACTTGTCCTATTTAGCTAACTATTCGCTGGTGGGCTATGTAGTTTTAAGCTATATTGTAGGTTATCAAATCATATTAAAATCATTTAACTTAATAAGGCAGTCAATGGCAGGCAACGAGGTTTATACTTCTGAAAATGATAACGCACATTTCGCTTACAGCTTTCTGCCCGGTGCTCTTTTCGTGGCGTTGCTATGCCTGATAAGCCTGCTCAGTTACCTAACAGGTGCTGACCTGGCTTGGCTTGGCGTGCGCCCGCGCAACATTTTTGGGTTGATAGGCATTGTTACTAGCCCGCTTATACACGGCGATCTGCTGCACTTGCTTTCCAACTCTTTCCCATTGGTGCTGCTTTCGGGGTTTATACTTTTCCTGCACCGCAAAGTGGCGCTTCAGGTAATGGTGCTGGTATATGTGCTGAGTGGTGCACTTACATGGTTTATCGGCAGGCCTTCTTATCATATCGGGGCAAGCGGGGTAGTATACGGCCTAGCTGGCTTCCTGCTGTTTAACGGCTTTTTGAGGCAAAACCGTAGTGCAATGGCTGTGTCGTTGGCCATTCTTTTTTTGTACAGCGGCTTGTTTTATGGCCTGATCCCAACTGAGGAGCGCATATCGTGGGAGGGGCATGTTGCCGGTTTTGTGGCTGGCTTAGCCGCTGCGCTGGTTTACGGCGAAGGTATGACAGGCAAGAGGACTGTGCCCACCTACATCGAGCCTAGCGTGGTGCAACGGCACGTAAGCAATACGATTGGCCCCCAGTACCGGCACATGTATATAAACTACATAGTGCCCGAACCGATGAAAGACAGAAGCCATTTTTATACTTTAAATACCGAAACAGGCCAGGCCGCAGCCCCAACCAACGCAGCTCATCTTTCGTCTAAACCAAAACAACTTGGTAGAACAAAACATGGGTAACGATAAGGCAGGAAGCACAAAAGAGAATTCAGGAGCCAGAAAAACGAGCTTTGACAAGGCTCCGAAGAACAGCAGTTCGCAAAAGCAGAGCAAGTGGCCACTAATAATTACGGTCCTGCTTCTTGCAGCCCTGGTTGGTTCATACTTCGTTTTTCCGGGGTTTCAGGAAGAGGTAAACGGAGCTTGGGAGGTGTTCTCTAGCGGAGATAAGCAGCGTATCTCGGAGTGGGTAAGCCAGTTTGGTTTCTGGGGGCCGTTTTTTATCATACTTGCCATGATTGCCCAGATGTTTTTGCTTGTGATAAACGTGGTGGCGCTTATGCTGATAGCCATTATTGCTTATGGCCCGGTGTGGGGTACGGTGATAGCGGTAGCCGCTGTTGTAGTTGCCTCTACTGTTGGTTACCTGCTGGGGCGTGGGGTAGGTGAGGCAGGAGTCTCTAAAATGATCGGACACAAGACTGAGGAAAAAGTGATGGGTTTTGTGGAGGATTATGGTTTATGGGCTGTCATAATTGCGCGTATCTCTCCGTTTCTTTCCAACGATGCCATCAGTATTGTGGCCGGCCTTGCAAAAATGAACTACTTGAGGTTTATGGGGGCAACACTAGTCGGTATTGTGCCGCTTGCAGTACTGCTGGCATGGCTCGGCGAGAACAACGATAGGCTTAAAACAGGCTTGATATGGGTGTCAGCGGTAAGTTTAGCTGCCTTTATAGGGTACATCGTCTACGATAAGTATATTAAAAAGTAGTTGGCGTTCTGCAGGAGTATTGCTTTATTTATATATCACAACGCAACTCCTACACATGAACAAGAAACACCCACTTACTCTATTGCTGGGCTTTGGCAGTACAATTGCCATGGCACAGCAGCAGGAAGTATATTTTGCAACTAACCCAAGTATAAGCCCCGATGCCAAAACCATTGTATTTAGCCACGAAGGCGACCTTTGGCAGGTGGCCAGCAGCGGCGGAAATGCCACGCGCCTTACCGGCATGGCGGGCAACGAAACACGCCCACGCATTTCCCCGGATGGCAAATGGGTAGCCTTCACGTCATCACAGTACGGCAACCAGGACGTGTTTGTAATGCCTGTGGGTGGAGGCGAAATAAAGCAACTGACTTTTCATGAAGCCTCAGATGAGGTGGATTCGTGGAGCTGGGACTCAAAGACCATCTACTTCACCTCTGACCGCTACAACCGCTACTCCGCGTACAAAATAGATTTAAACGGCGGTACACCGCAGCGCATGTTTCAGCACTACTTCCATACGGTGCATAACGTGGCCGAGCACCCTACCAGCGGCGAGATCTTTTTTGATGAAAGCTGGGAAAGCAAGCTGTTTACGCAGCGTAAAGGATACAAAGGAGCCTATAACCCTGATGTGCAATCATACAATACCAAAACTAAAGAGTACAAGCGCTATACCGACTATAACGGCAAAGACCTTTGGGTAACTATTGATAAGCAGGGCACTTTATACTTTGTATCGGATGAGGCAAACGGCGAGTACAACCTTTATACATTCAGGGACGGCAAAAAAACGCAGCTTACCAGCTTTGATACATCCATTAAATGGCCCTCTGTTAGTGCCAACGGCGAAAAGGTTGTTTTTGAAAAAGATTACCAACTTTATGTTTTCGATAAAGCCACAGGCAAAGCAAATAAAGTACAGATAAATGCCCTGCAGAACAGCACCCTCGAGAAAGAGAAAGACTATACGGTAGCAGGCAACATCACCAACTTTGACGTATCGCCAGATAACAAAAAGATGGCTTTCGTGTCGAGAGGCAAGTTGTTTGTGTCTGATGTGAAAGGAAAGTTTGTGCGCGAAATACCGACACGTGCAGGCGAAAGAGTAGGAGAGGTGCTGTGGATGGAAGACAACAAACGCCTGGTATACACCCAGACAAACAAAGGCTATTTTAATCTTTTTGTCTCTGCTGCCGACGGAAGCACCAAGGAAACTCAACTGACAGATGAACTGCAGAACAACCGCAACATTGTATTCAGTAAAGACAGGAGCCAGGGGGTATACTACAGCGGCCGCAAACACTTAAAGCACCTCGACTTAAAAACCCTGAAAACCAAAACGCTGGTAGAGGATGAAATCTGGGCCATGTATAACTCAGACCCTAGTTTCTCCCCGGATGGGAAGTATGTTTTGTTTACAGCCTACCGCAATTTTGAGGAGGATATTTTTATACATCACCTGGCTGATAACAAGACTTTTAACCTGACTAACTCAGGTGTAACTGAAACTGCGCCGTATTGGTCGCCGGACGGCAATTATGTATACTTTGCTTCTGATCGCACCAACCCAAGTTACCCTTACGGAATGAAAGACCCTGACTTGTACCGCATTGCGTTGAACAAGCTGGAGCAACCCTACCGTTCAGATAAATACGATGAGTTATTTGCAGAAACACCAGTAGCCGGCGAAGACAAGGAAGACAAAGCTAAAAAAGGGAAAAAACCAGGCAAAGAAGCCAAGCCAGAACCAGCCAAGAATATGGTTACCATCAACCTGGATAATATTCAGGATCGTTGGGAACGCGTAGCCGAAAGCTTTGGCAGCCAGGGCAGTCCGAAAGTATTGCAGAAAGATGATAAAACGATGCTGCTGTTTACATCAGACCACGGCGATGGAAAAACAAACATCTGGAAGTATACTACCAGCCCATTTGAGGAACCTAAAACGGAGAAAATTGCCGGCGCAGCTTCACGTTCCATCAGCCTGGCCACCGCTGATAATACCCATTACATGCTGCTGAACGGCAATATCCATACTTTAAACCTGGAAGGCAGCAAGGTAGAGAAAATTGAAGTAAACCATACTTTCCGGAAAAACCTGAAAGATGAGTTTAACCAGATGTTCTATGAAATGTGGGCAGGCGTAGACGAAAACTTCTATGACGATGACTTTCATGGGATTGATTGGAATAAGAAAAAAGAAACGTATGCCAGCTTTTTGCCTTATGTGTCTAGCCGCGCTGACCTGCGGATACTGTTAAACGATATGCTAGGCGAGCTAAACTCCTCTCACATGGGTTTTACCTCAACAGGAACAGAAGAAGCCGCATACTATAAAACACGATCGTTGGCAACCGGACTGCTTTTTGAAGACGATAAGCCATACCAGGTAAAAGCGGTAGTGCAGAAAAGTGCCCTTGATGTAAAAGGCAAAGACATAAAGCCTGGCGATGTGTTGGTAAAAGTGGATGGCCAGCCTGTGGACCAGAAGCAAAACCGGGAATTTTACTTTATGAAGCCCTCTTTGCTTGATGAAACAGAACTTACTTTCACCAGAAGCGGCAAAGAGTTTACCGTTAAAGTGCACCCACAGAACTATGCCAGTCAACGCGAAAACATATACGATGAGTGGGTAACTGCAAATCAAAAGTACGTTGACGAAGCATCAAACAACAACATTGCCTATGTGCACATGAAAAACATGAGTACGCAGGCGTTGGAACAGTTCCTGATCGAGATGACCACAGAAGGTTACCAGCGCAACGGACTTATACTTGACCTACGCTACAATACCGGAGGCAATGTACACAACGATGTACTGCGTTTCCTGGCCCAGAAGCCTTACCTGCAATGGAAGTACCGTGGCGGCGCATTAACAAACCAGCCAAATTTTACACCTGCTGCCGGGCAAATGGTGCTGCTCATGAACGAGCAAACCCTTAGCGACGGCGAAATGACTGCTACCGGCTTTAAAGAGTTAGGCTTAGGTAAAATTATTGGTACAGACACCTACCGCTGGATCATTTTTACCTCTGGCAAACAACTGGTGGATGGTTCGTTTTACAGGCTGCCATCCTGGGGGTGCTATACCTTGGATGGCAAAAACATAGAGCGAGAAGGCGTGCAGCCCGACATCTACCTGCAAACCACTTTTAAAGATCGCCTGGAGAACAAAGACCCGCAACTGGAGCGTGCCATACAGGAAATACTAAACTCACCACAAACGAAGCGCTAAGTATAAATTAACGTACATCAGAAACAGCAAAGGCAGCCAAATTTGGCTGCCTTTGCTGTTTTTATACTTGTGCCCGGGCTTTTTGAGAAGAAGGGTAGAGTAAGCCCAGGTAAGGCTGTAATTTGCAGGCTTTTATATAATGTTTGTAACTGCTGATGGACTTAATCATGCCGCAAAAAAATAATATAGAAAACCACAAATAAAGTTACCATTTATAGAGGCTAGTGCTGTAAATAAATAGTTTAAATATTATATTAAATGCATAATTTATATAAATAGATATAATGTATTTAATTCAAATTTATATAATACCAAGAAATAGTTGAAAAACAGGCACCTGACTTAAAAAACACATATTGTAAAACCATTCTTGTAAAGCGTCGTTTAAGCCTGTTATTATTACCTAAATCGATGTTTCACGAAATGGACTGCTTATGTTTAGGATAAAATTACTGGCAGCCATGCTCTCAATGGTAGTAGCAATGGCCGAAGAGTTTTCCTTTTTTACTGCTGATTCCCACACTCCGAAAGTCGAAGAAGAGGTGTTAGGCTGGCCCCCTGAAGATGACCGCCACACAGACTTAGAATTACCAACTACCCCCGAAACTATAACCGTTAGAGCTTCAATCTACCACCCAGAGCCTAACCAAACCGACTCCACTCCCTTTATCACGGCAGACGGTTCTCGCATCAACAAAAAAAATCCTAAAAAACACCGTTGGATAGCCGTATCCCGTGATCTGCATAGCAGGTGGGGCGGAGAGTTAAGCTACGGCGATTCGCTGTGGGTAACCGGCATCTCAGAAGAGTTAGATGGAGTATACATTGTAAGGGATGTGATGAACAGGAGAATGCACAAGCAAATCGATATACTGGTTGGTAAAAAAGACCGTATCATGGGCCTATGGAATAATGTGCAGATTGCCAGGCTGGATTAACGAATACAAATTTGCTGCTAAACGAACAGACGCCACTTCCGTAACCTATGCCCATATAGTATGGCTACAGCAGGCCATACTTTAGGAAGTGTAATGCGCCAATGGGGAAAAGTAACTTAAGGAACAAAGCTAAAAAGCGCCTGCTTACCCGTGAGCGCCACGAGTTGCTGAACAGGTTGCAGGAAAGCCTGGAAGTGCCCTTGATCTTACTTGGGTTTATTTGGCTGGTCTTGCTTGTTGTTGAGTTTATTTGGGGGCTCAACCAAGTGCTGCAACTCATCAGCCTTATCATATGGGTCATCTTTATACTTGACTTTGCTGTTAAGTTTATACTGGCCCCGCATAAACTTAACTTTCTCCGCAGCAACATCCTGACTACGGTTTCATTGGTAGTACCTGCGCTACGGGTGTTCCGGCTAACGAGGGTTTTCAGGGTGTTTAGTTCTGTGCGGGCAGCCAGGGGCCTAAGGCTGGTTAAGGTTATTGGCTCTATAAACAGGGGCATGCGCAGCCTGGGCAAAACCATGAAGCGCCGGGCCTTTGGCTATGTGGTTGCGCTTACTTTGGTTGTGATTACAGCGGGAGCGGCGGGGATGTATGCTTTTGAGCAGGAACATGGATTAAAGACGTATGGCGAAGCCCTCTGGTGGACTACCATGCTGCTAACCTCAATTGGAAGCGACTACTTTCCGGTTACGCCTGAAGGCAGGATCTTATGCCTGTTGCTGGCATTATATGGTTTTGCTGTATTTGGGTATGTTACGGCTACGCTTGCTACTTTTTTTATAGGGCAGGATGCAGAAAGCAAAGACGCAGAACTGGCAGGTGCCCGGCAGTTAGAGGCCTTGCACCTGGAGGTAAAGCTGCTCAGAGCCGAACTAAAGGCAGCTGCTCAAGACCCAAACAACCCTGTGCCGCCAACTGACCAGGTTTCTCCTAAAGTATAACTGCCGTTTGGCATTTTTGGCAAAATGGGTATCTTAGAATGATAAAACCAAAGATACCATGACACGCCAGGAAGCACAGACCATACTGCACAGCATGACAACCAGCGAAAGCCTGCTGCGCCATGCACGCACCGTTGAACTTGTAATGGAGGCCTATGCCCATAAGTTAGGCGAGAATGCAGAACAATGGGCAATTACAGGCCTCTTACACGATGCCGACTACCAGGCATACCCAGAGCAGCACCCCCACATTATTGTAAAGTTGCTACAAGAGAAAGGCGAAACAGAAGTGGCGCACGCTATATCTGCGCACTATACTAAGTGGGGCGTTAGCTACGACACCTTATTAGATAAAGCCTTGATAGCTTGCGATGAGCTGACTGGTTTTGTGGTAGCTTGTGCCCAGGTAAGGCCGCAGCGACTCGAAGGCCTGGAAGCTAAATCTGTTATTAAGAAATTAGGTCAGAAAAGTTTTGCCGCCTCCGTTGACCGTGAAGAGGTTAGCAAAGGGGCAGCGCTGTTTGGGGTAGACCTGAAGGAGCATATTGCCTTTATCATAAGTGTTCTGCAAAAGCACCAGGAAGAACTGCAGCTGGAACCACAGGTAAAGATGGAATAGTATAAGTGTACCTATTAAAGAAAAGAGCAGCCACGCAGGCTGCTCTTTTCTTTAATAGGTTATATGCAGTTGTGTTGGCTCAACATGCTTTATGAAAATAGAATCAACTTTAGTCAGGCTTGTGCCGCTAGCCTCTATCGTATACGAATAGCGCACATATTTATTAGCGATGGCGTAGGCGCCAACACTATATCCGCTTATACTATTGCCTGCATACAC
This sequence comes from uncultured Pontibacter sp., assembly GCF_947492645.1. Taxonomy (GTDB): domain Bacteria; phylum Bacteroidota; class Bacteroidia; order Cytophagales; family Hymenobacteraceae; genus Pontibacter. The sequence goes on from NZ_CANLMZ010000004.1 coordinate 132,757, forward strand.
TTGTGGGCCCACCACAGGTACACGCTTATTTACGTTCTCAAACTTTATCGTTAGCTTGTCGGTGGGGTTGGCATCTGCGTTGGTAATATTTAAAACAAGGCTACCAACTGGCTCCATGTCAAAAACAAAGTCCTGCTTCTTTTTCAGGCTCTCCATAATCTGGTAATCCGAGACAATGGGAGGCAGGTTCTCGAATCTTTCGTTATACTCTATGTGAGTGTACGTATAGTTTTCCTTCGCTACCCTTAGTTTGTAAGGGCTTTCTTTCCATTCAAATTTAAACTTAAAATTGCCAGCAGCATCGGTTTTCTGCTCCGCGATTACGCGTGCCCCACCCAGTAACACGTCATCATTTTCAGACAATGTTACTGTTGCACCCTCAAGAGGCTGGTTTGTAATATGGTCAACAACTTTGCCAGTTGCTTCTGTTGTAGGATCCAGCACGCTGTTTTCACAACCAAACAAGAGTATAGCCACAACAAAAGCAGCCCTAAGCCTTCCCGACATAAGTAAGTTAAATTGTTAGGATTGATCTGATCGTTTTTGCTTCCGCAGGCAATGCATTAGTATCTATAAGCGTAAAATGCGCCTGTAAAGGCTATACCTGCGGCTGGTTAAGCTGTATAATAACCTAAAACTTTAAAGCCTTCTGCATCATCTGGCGCTTCTACCACCTCATCAATTACATACTGCACTTCTTGTTCTGTCCATTTTTCCTTTTCAGCAGCTTTTACAAAAATATCGAGGCCGGCAAAACGAGAGCCTTGGTTAGGTAAGGTTACTTTAACTTTCTTCTTGATGTTCATAGGGCGTTCATTTAATCTGCAAATGTATAAAAATTAACAAATTAGGTGCCACTTATTCGTAATTGCCTGTTGTGTAAAGCTATATTCTTTAGGCTATTAAGGTAATTTATACATCATTTCTGAGGCAGGCAACATGCCTGCTTATGTTAACCCTGTTCGCTTATGTGCGTTGATATAGCTATAAAAGCAACATTACCTACCCTTAGCCTATGGAAAAAGAGACGATTACGCTTGAACAGTTACGAGGATTAGATGACCTTACCCTTTTACACTATGCAGCGCCGATTATTATACTATCGGTGGTAGTGGAGTGGCTGGTAGGGCTGTACAATAAAAGGGATTATTACGATAAGAAAGATTTTATGGCAGCGCTTACGATTGGCGCAGTCAATACTGTGTTAAGTGGCGCACTTAAAATCTGGTTGTTTGCCGTGGCTATGGTGGTGTATAATATAGTGCCCTGGGCTATACCACGTGTCTGGTGGGGATTTATTATATGTTTTCTTGCCGTGGATTTTTGCCGCTACTGGGCACACCGTATCTCGCACGAGCAGCGGTTTTGGTGGGCTACCCACGTAACGCATCACTCCTCCGAAAAAATGAATTTCTCGGTTTCCTTCCGTACCGGCTGGACGCAGCAGTTAAAGTTCGTGTTTTTTCTGCCTGTGCCCTTCATTGGGCTTGATCCGTTTACATTTTTTATCTGCCACCAGATAGCCGTGCTTTACCAGTTTTTTGTGCACACCGAGCTTGTTAAAAAATTACCGGCACCCATCGAGTATATCTTCGTTACGCCATCGCACCACCGGGTTCATCATGGCTCCAACGTAAAGTACATCGATAAAAACTACGGTTCCACGTTTATCTTCTGGGACAGGTTGTTTTGTACCTTTCAGAAGGAAGAGGAGCATCCAACCTATGGCTTAACCACGCCTGTTAAATCTTTTAACCCTATCTACCTTGTGTTTCATGAGTGGGTGGATATCTGGGCAGATTTAAAACATGCCAAATCACTAAAGGAGGTGTGGGGGATACTGTTTAAACCGCCGGGAGCAATTGTTACCGAACACCAGCGTGCAAACCAACAAAAGCATAAGCAGGATATAACAACAGAGGCAGGTGCTGCAGAAAACAAGATAACGCTGCAACAGGTAGATGCTGCTGGCGCCGCTTAAAAGTATAAACCCATAAAGCACGAAAGCAGGACCTGATCCTGCTTTCGTGCTTTATGGTGATGCGTGTTAGTAACTGCTTTGCTGGCTCATGGGGCCTTGCTGCCTTGCTGACGGGTTACTTTTAGCCTCTTTAGGCACACCCATTTTTTCTTCGCGCCGATCCTGGTACTGCTGGAACTGCATCGGCGTAAGCACATCTTTAATCTGAGACAATCTGGTCTGGCTGATAATATCAATTTGCTTCACCACCATACGCGGGTCGTCTTTATACTTTACTTTTGCCTCTTCCACCTGTTTCATGCCATTCAAGTTGATGGCTTTTATCTTTACTGTCTGCTCAGGCGTGAGGCGCAGGTGCTTAGCCATGCTGGCTGTAATATCGGTGGCGCGCTGCTCCAGCGCTTGCTCAGTAGGTGCCTTTTGCACGGCAGGTGTTTGTGCGTTGGCAAGGCTTCCTGCAAAAGCAAATAAAACGGCTACAATTATTCTTTTCATACTATGTGGCTAATTTCTATATGCTCCTCAGAGCAAGTATCGTTCCTGTTTATACTTTAGATCAAGGATTATTTGAACACCGGCAGTTTTGTTATAGTTTCTGGTAAACGCTAGCTCTCGTTGTAAAAGTATACCTTGTAAAAATGCATGCCGCGCTCCTGGTCAAATCCACGCTCTACAAACTGCTCGCTTTGTTCCGGGTTGTAACCACTAAACTTAATCTCTATTTGCGTGTCTAGCTTTATAAAGTTCCGGAATTTGCGCTTCATGTTTTTTACGGTGTTTTTGTTGATGGCAAAGTCCGTGAAACCTTCAATATCGCGCTCTTCTGCATATGCCTGGCTGTAATTCAGAAAGCGTTCCTTGGCTTCCGGCTCATCAATTACGCTGCTGGTAAACTCCTCCAGGTCAAAAGTCTCGCTTTTAGAGAAATAGTCAACAGAGCGGCTAATAAACTCAACCTGCGCTTTCTTACTTTCTTTCTGGGCAAACACCTCTTCAGAGAAATCCTTGCAGAGGTTCAGAACTGCTTTGGTGTTAAAGTTTGTGTCTTTTAGCTCCGTTACGTTCAGGAAATCTTCTTTCCAGAAAGCTGCATCGTATCCATTGGCATCTACCAGTTTTACCCTGAAACCATCTTCGGCCTCTGTGTTGAAGATCAGGCAACCCTTGTCAACGCCTTTCAGGTTCACGCCGGCATGGTAGTTCACATTTAAATCATCCCCCTCGTCCTGAAAAGTAAGAAACGTGTCTTTGTTCTCTGATTTAAAAATACCTACTGCATCCACGAAATCGTCTTCCATCAGGCACCCGGAAAAGTGCACCACGTATAACTCGCCGCTTTTTACTTTCGGATGATCTGACTGCTCGTACAGGTGATGGAGGATGTGTACAGAATACTCGTGGAATTTACTTGGCTCCGTGAAAATTAGTGCGGCATAGGCAAACATTTCGTTCAGGGCCAGGTCTGAAGTATGGGTAAACCTGAAAAACTCCTCCTGCTTAAACGGCGTCAGAAAATAGTTAAGCAACAGGTCCGACAGCTGCTCATCGCGCAGGTCAACCAGCTCTTTAGAAATCACTACGCCTTCTTCCTTCGATTTATTTCCCACCCTGTGTACCGCCAGCTGCTTCAGGCGTACCTGCGTTTTATCCTTCATTACTTATTGGCTATTCTGTTGCAGTTGCAAAGGTATGGATTTGAGGCTTATCGAAGTATAAGGCGGCTGTTTTCAACTTGATTTTATACTTGCGTTGGTTTTATTATTTTGATATTCAGTAATATATGGTTTTAAGGTTGAACTTTTTTTAAGTAAGCAATTTTTTTTGGCATGGTTTTTCCATTGTGCCATTGCAAGCAGCGCAGCTTATTTAAACAGAACAGACCATTAAAGATTACTACCATGAAAAAGATATTTTTACTTATCGCAGTTGTGCTGGGCTTTGCGGCCACTAAAGTAAATGCGCAGCAGCAAAACCCTATCCGATTTGGCGTTAAGGCCGGGGTAAACCTTGCAGAATGGCAAGGCGAAACAGTAAACAGCGCCCAGAATTTAATCGACCTTTCAGATGGTTCTGTAAGCCGTAAGATGCGCGAAGGTTTTCATGTGGGGGGCTATGTAAGTATACCGCTTGCTCCAGGTTTCGAGATAGAGCCGGGTTTGCAGTACTCACAGAAAGGTACCCGCCTGACAGGCAAAATTCCGATTGAAGAAATAGATTTTCTGAATACCAACCTTACCCTGACAAATAAAGCAGAGTATCTGGATTTGCCGGTGCTGGCGAAAGTGTACGTAGGAGAGGGGTTCCATATTTATGGTGGCCCGCAGGTATCCTACCTGTTGTCTAACAAGGTGCAGGCAGAGGCTGGAGCATTGGGTTTTAAAGCCCTTAACAAAGAGTGGGATGTAAAGAACGGCTTCCGCGAGATTGACTTTGCTGTAACAGGCGGTGTAGGATATAGATTTGCCAGCGGCCTTAACTTAAGCGCAGGCTACGACTACGGGTTAAGCTCCATCGACTCTAACAACAGCTTCGAAACGTATAACCGTGTAGTGAAGGCATCTGTAGGTTTTACCTTCTAATAATAAAGATTATTTGTGTTTTGGTGATTAATGGCAGGCTGCAACCAACGGTTGCAGCCTGTTGTTTTAAAGTATAAAGGGCCGCTAACACAACTGTTAGCGGCCCTTTATACTTTAATCAATCAGAGGCTATCCTGGCAGGGTATTACGATTTCTTGTAAGGGAACTTCTTAGATGAGTTACGCATCAAAGCATTGGTAAGCGATTGTCTGTTGCTGCCTACGCTGCCCGATGCAGCATAATCATACTTCCACATTAAGTCGCCGGCATTGCCTTCGTGTATGGTGATAGTGGTGTTTACAGAGTTTGTAGAGCCCCATGCACCAACAAGTAATCCTACGGCAATAGCTGCACCATCAGACATCGGCTTAGACATTGTTGCTTTACCTGATACAACTGCATCAACCCCTAACAACTGGCATATTTCGTCTTTAGACTTCAGGCGAAGTTCTTCGTAGCTAATGCCGTAGCTGCTCAGGATAGAGTTCGTTTTGCTTACATCCTGGAAGTTTACAGTATACTTGTCTTTGCTCATTTGCTTTAACAAGTAGCCATACACATCACTTTGGATGCCGTAACCATAATCGCGCTGCTGGTCTTGCACCATTTCTGCAGTAACGCCTTTCGGTAATCTCCTGGACTCGATAGTTACCTCAAACGGCATGATCGCCACAATTTTATGTGAGTTCTTTACTTCTTTAAAAGAAGCAGCTTGATAAATTTCTGGGCCGCAACTTGCAAACGTAAAGCAAATTAAGGCGAATAGTAAAATCTTTTTCATTGGCTAAAAGTTAGTTTTCTATATTACAGCCGGATAGCTAAAGTTTAATGCAAAGCCTTATATGCTGCTAAACGTTTTAGTGCAACCATGTTAATGAAATATATAGGCTTTGATTCCATAAATATAATATGAAATAACTATATATAAGCCAGTATAAACTTTATTTAAGTTAAAAATATACTTGATTAATTAAAGTATAAACATTGTTTTAAAATGAAGCACGCCCAGTTGTGCAGGTGTAAAGTATAGAGCCTGCATGGCGCAGGCTTCATGAAAGTATAAAACAGCTAAAATCTAGATCATAACACTATTGTGCACACAAAGCCTATAGCCGCGCCCATGTATGTTGATGATCTCTACTGAAGGATCCTGTTTTAGATTCTTGCGCAGTTTGGCGATGTATACATCCATACTTCGGGCAGTAAAATAGGTGTCTTCGTGCCATATCTTTTCCAGCGCCTGGTCGCGGGGTAATACATCGTTCAGGTGCAGGCAAAGCATCTTCAGCAGCTCTACCTCTTTTGGTGATAGCCTTACTTCTGTTCCGTTTATGGCCAGCATGCGCAGGTTCGATTCAAAAGTATAACGACCAATGGTAAAGCGTGTCTGCTCTTTCTGTTCTGCCTGTAGCGGCGCCTTCCGGTTAAGTACAGCCTTAATTTTACAGAGCAGTACTTCCGAATCAAATGGCTTTGTAATGTAATCGTCGGCACCTATCCTAAAACCTTCAAGCATGTCTTCTTTCATGGCCTTTGCAGTCAGAAAAATAATGGGAGCCTCCGGGTTAAGCTTCTTTATTTCGCGGGCAAGGGTAAAGCCGTCCTTTTCCGGCATCATCACATCCAGAATACACAGATCATACTTGCCTTTCCGGAAGGCCGTAATACCCAGGCAACCATCTTTGCACAGCGTTACGTTATAATCGTGCAGCTCCAGGTAATCGCGCAGCACAATACCAAAATTAGGATCGTCTTCGGCAAGCAGTATGTTCATGGTGCTTTAATTTTGGTTGTATCATACCTCATTTATAATTTAGCAGGGCAAATCCCAGGCATAACTAATGCGTTCAATGTCGATCAGCTAACATATCGGTAAGAATATCTCAAAGCGGCTACCTTTGCCGGGTTCACTTTTGAGGTGCACATTGCCTTTGTGCGCTTGTACTATGGCTTTAACATAGCTTAAGCCCAGGCCAAAGCCTTTTACATTGTGCAGGTTACCTGTGGGCACCCTGTAAAATTTATCGAAAACGCGTTGCTGCGTTTCTTTACTCATGCCCATGCCTTTGTCTTCTACGGCAATCAGCAAGCCGCCATCAACATTTTGCGTTACCAGGCATATGTCCGGGTTATTGGGCGAGTATTTGTTTGCGTTGTCAAGCAGGTTACAGATCACATTAAACAGGTGCACTTCGTCGGTGCTCAGTTCGTGCTGCAGGGCGTTAAGCTGTATAGTTACCTGGCCCCTGCGTTCTTCTACCTGCAGCCGTATGCTTTCAATTGCCTTGCCAATAAGCAGGTGTACATCTACTGGCTTAAAGTTAAGTTTAAAATCGTTTTTCTCGAGTTGGGCTATCTGCAACACATTCTCTACCTGGGCATGCATGCGCTTGTTTTCCTGACTGATAATGCCGGTATAGTATTTTATCTTTTCGGGATGCTCGTAAATTTTCGGGTTAGCGATAGAGTCGGTGGCCAGCGAAATAGTGGCAATCGGTGTTTTAAACTCGTGCGTCATGTTGTTGATGAAGTCGTTCTTCATCTCCGATAGCTTTTTCTGCTTGTAAATGATATGGATGGTTGTGCCAAAGGTAGCGATGATAACCAGCGTAAACAGCGCGGATAAAGAAAGCATTCCCCACAAAGATTTAAGGGCATACACCCGGCTGTCGGCAAAGTATACCCCCAGATAATCCGGTTTCTCAAAAATATCGTTCGGGAACAGGCTGGCTTTATACTTAGGCTGGCTTGTTTGCTTTAGTGGTTTTAAGTTATGGGAGGCAACGGTATCGTTTTTACCTGACACTACCCAATAGCCAAAGTCCATGCTGATGCCTTTGTTTTCCAGCTCAGTTTTAAGTAGAACGGGTAGTGTTTGCAGGTTCAGGCGGTTTGTCAAAGGCTCGTCCTTTACCACGTACTCCACCACCATTTTCTGCACTACATCGTTTAGCTTGCTTTTTTTTACCTCAATTTTGCTGATGTTGGAAGGGTTGGTTTTGGAGTTAGGCAATTTAGCAGGCTTTTGCGGCTGTTTTTCAGCAGTTAAGCTGTCTTTTGCCTTGGGTGCTTTTGCTGCGAACACCTGAGCCTCCTGCATTGCTGCAGTACCGAAGCTTTCCCTGTAATAGGTTTTGTTATACTTTGCTGGGGTAGTGGTGAAATTAAAATGCTTTGGGGCAGCGTTGGTACTTACATAAATAGGCCTCTTGTTATCTCCTTTGCTAATGAAAATGCTGTCGTTTTTAATACTGACGGAAGCCATCCCTGCTGCCTGACCGGTGCTGTTGTGCCTTGTTTTTTTCAGGAGACTGTCCAATTTAGAGGAAATGATGCGTAGCGTATCCACGGAGAATTTTACAGAGCCCCTGTCTATCCTTATAAAATTGGAGGTGTCAGCTAATTGCCCTAAAGTATAAACAGCATTTCTGCGCAGTTGGGCTGCCGTCAGGGAATCAACTTTGGTGCTGGCAATTTGCTGGAAGTAAGCTATGTTACGATTAGCAGTTGCGGGAGCACTTATAGTTTTGAAACCGGTTACTTTCCCTGTAGCTTGCCTTACTTTTGCTGTATCCGGTTCATTAAAGAATATATGCACGCTATTTTCAGGCGCATTACTATCTCTTTTAAAAGTGAGACTTTGAACAGTTGTTTGCTGTGCAGTATTAGCTGATGCTTTCGGTTTGCCTGTAGTGTTGTAAGTAGCTGTGGCAGGTAAAGTGCGTGCAGCAGGTTTTAGGGTAGCAGCCTTACTTTCAGTTGGATTAGCGGTAACTGCTATTTCTTTTTGCGGGGTTTTTGCCAGCGTTTTTTCGGCTGTTATGGTATCGGGTTGCAGCGTTGCCATCTGGCTTGCCACAACGCTGGCAGCTTCCTGTGTTTCCAGCTTCTCTACTAGCCGGGCCAGCGCCTCATTTACGCTACGGTCAAACTCTGCCTGTTTTACCTGTATGGCATCGTTTATCCAATAGAGCTGCAGCCCCACTACTCCCAGCAGGGAAATGCTCATCAGCACCAGCACTCCGATTATGACATTCTTGCTCACTAAACAAATTTATACTTTTAGATTGGTATGTGCCCGAACTTTAACTTTTCTTTAACGCTTTTCCAAAGTCTGATGCTTTGTTTGTAAGTAGCTGCTATATATTGGTTTATATACGCATACTTCACATTTGGAAAAGTAGGTTTAGCTTGTCTCAACTTTAACATTTCGTTAACAGACTTTAACGTTGCCTTAACCATAACCGGTAGTTTAAGGGCGTACCTTTGATTATGTAAAATGAAAATCAGGTACTATGGACTACATCACTACACTTCAGAATTTTATCAGGTTTATACTTAGCCTGCTGCTCGCCTTGCTGCCCCTGTATACTATTGTAGCGCAGGAGGCGCCCAAAGCCGAAAAGAAACTCCACATAAAGTATATTGAGACCAAAGACGGTGTTGAAACAGTTAAAGATACGACTATCACCATAACCGAAATGACCATGACGCTGCCAAGCTTTTCAGGCTTAAAAGCAGACACAGCTGCCTTGCGGAAGCTAAGTAACAGAACGTTTAAGTTTGCAGACACAACCCGCTTAAAAGCAGCTACCGGCAAAAATGTGAAAGTGTATAAACTGAATGGGAAACTAACTGAAGCAGAACACGCCGCTTACATAAGCCATCTGAAAACTTCGCAAAACGACAGCTTACTTAATGTATTGCTAAAGAATGGTAAGATAGCAGCTCTTCAAGGGGATAGCCTGCGTGCAGTAATGTATAAAAGGCTGGGTAAAGCTGACGGAATTCATACTTATACATTTGATAAAATAAACCCTAAAGGTGTGTTACGGGTGCATACTGATACACTAAAATCGGTATGGTTTAGCCACAGGGATAGTATAAAGCATGTAGGGCCTGTGCACGCTGAACGCATCTATATCCGGAAGAGAGACAAAAACCTAACCGTTGATTCGCTGGTGCTAAAGGCAAATGGGAAAGTGATGTATAAGCTCATAACCAACGATAGCACAGCTAGTGCGCCTGTTTTCGGGTTAGGTGAGGCCGGAGAAGCACATTCATTTCAGCAATTTACCCTGGAGCCAGGTAAAGTTATCGCTATTGTAGTAACAAAAGCTACGGTGCAGGACCTGACAGCAGAAGATGTAGCGGCACTTAAGAAAACAGGTGCTTCTGTAGAAACGAAACCCAAGGAAGAACTGAAATTGGAGAACGTGGAATATTACCCTAACCCGAACGACGGTAGGTTTAACCTGCGCTTCGAACCGGAAAATAAAGGAACTACTGTAGTTAGCGTAATAGATAGCAAGGGGGAAGAAGTGTTTGTGGACACAGTAGAAAATTTAAACACAGCATACAGCCGCCAGATAGACCTCACTCCATTTGGCAAAGGTTTATACTTCCTTCAGATAGCACAAGGCAAGCGCTATTTCACTAAGAAAATATTAGTTAGGTAATTTGATTTAAGGGAATACATGCAAAAAAGCCTGCAGAAGTTCTGTGGGCTTTTTTTATACTTTGCGTATGAGTTAAGTGTAAAACTAAGAATGTAGCTATGCAGCCTGTTAAAACTATACTTATACTTATCATGAAGTTTTTCTTGTTGCCTGCGGTAGCGTTTGCGCAGGTACCCGACTCTCTTAATGCCACGTTGGACGGTTATCAATATCCTTATGAGGTGAAGCACATCACAATAACGCTTGAGGGGCAGCCGGTTAAAATGGCATACATGGATGTAGCTGCCAGTAAAGGCGGCAGCAACGCCCCTGCCGTAATGCTGCTGCACGGTAAAAACTTTTTCGGGGCTTATTGGAGGCAAACTATCGATTACTTATCTAAAAATGGTTTTAGGGTAATTGTGCCGGACCAGGTTGGTTTTGGGAAGTCTGATAAGCCGGAAGTATACTATAATTTTCATCAGTTGGCGCAAAACACGCAGCAACTGTTAAAGCAGTTAGGGGTGCAGCAAATAGCTGTAGTGGGCCACTCCATGGGAGGCATGCTGGCTACCAGGTTTGCACTTATGTATCCTGAAACGACGACGAAACTGGTACTTGAGAACCCGATCGGGCTGGAGGATTACCGTTTGTTTGTTCCTTTCAAAACGCTGGATCAGCTACTGGAGAATGAGAAAAAAACAACAGAAGAATCAATCCGGAAATACCATCAAACCTACTACACATCCTGGAAGCCTGCTTACGACGAGTGGGTAAAAGTGCCTGGGGCCCAGACAAGGCATACTTCTTATGCTAAAGTCGCTGAAGTAGCCGCTTTAACTTACGCCATGATTTACCAGCAACCTGTAGTTTATGAATTTGAGAAGCTAAAGGTACCGACTTTGCTTATAATAGGGCAACAGGACAGAACTATAGTAGGTAAAGGGTATATTGAGGAGAAGCAAAAGCTTAAAACGCACGGCCAGTACCCGCAGTTAGGGCGTTCTACGGCTAAGGCCATACCGGGTGCAAAATTAGTGGAGTTGCCAAATGTAGGCCATATTCCCCATTTAGAGGCGACAGACATATTCCATCAGCACTTGCTGCCTTTTTTAAAGTAGCAAGGTTGCTTTTATACTTGCCATAAAATACAAAGGCTATTACAGCATTGGGTTTGATTAATGGTGGTGGTGATGGTCGTGGTCGCCTGGCTTGCTGTTGTAGTTTGCAATGGCACCAAGAGTAAAGAAAATTGTCCAGCAGGCATAAAGCGCCATAAAGTCTTCAATTCGTTTTCCAATCAGCACCAGTACAAGGTGTGCTACTAAGGTCATCACAAACCCCGTGGCGGCAACAAACTGGTAGGAGTTCATTTCTCTGGGGTCGTAGATTTTTGATAATTTCATGCAGGTGCTGTTTAATTCTATGGCATTAACGATTTAATGTGGCGAGAGGTGCCATAAATGCTAATTTTTAGCAAATATAACAGTTCGGTATTGTTGTTGTTATCATCATGCTGTCTAATAAATTTAATTCTATGTATAAAAAACTGTTCCTGGCTATGCTGCTTGCGTTTACTGCTTTGCCTTTTTATGCGAAGGCAGGAGTAAGAGTTATGGAAAAGAGAATTACCAAACAAGAGGCAGATTTCTATGACGGTGTTAGCCGGCTGCTGCAACAGCATGTAGTTAATGGGCAGGTAAAGTATAAAGCCCTCCAAAGAGATGAAACTAAACTGGATGGTCTGGTTAAGCAGATAGCGCAATATAACTTAAGTGCCGCTTCCGGCTCCGAGAAAAAAGCGTTTTACATAAATGCTTATAATGTGTTGGTTTTGAAGCAGGTTTTGATGCAATACCCTGTTAAATCAGTTATGGATGTTGCCGGCTTTTTTGATAAGCAGAAATTTAGAGTGGCAGGAGAGAGCCTTACGCTGAACGAACTCGAAAACAAGAAGCTACGTGCTCCTTATCAGGATGCCCGCATACATTTTGCGCTGGTTTGTGCTGCTAAGTCTTGTCCGCCGCTGTTAAACAAAGCTTATACTCCAAAGCTTGTTGAAAAGCAACTTGAAAGCCAGACCAGGCAAAGTTTACAAAATCCAGATTTCATCAAGATCTTACCTAAGCAAAAGCAGGTTCAGGTATCGGAAATTTTTAAATGGTATGAGGCCGATTTCCTGGCAGAGGCGCCTTCTGTTATCGCCTATATAAATAAGTATACTTCCATGCTGATTCCGCCCCAGTACAATACTAGATACTATACTTACAACTGGCAACTGAATGAAGCATCTAATTAACTTTAGTTTATTTATTATGTTAAGTATAGGTTGACTTTCTGAACACCATCAGAGGGGCAGCGTATATACAACTGTAACTAAACTTAAGAACTATGGCTTCAAATACAGAAGATAAGAACCGCGAAGATCTTGACAATATAAATAGTGACTACAACAAGCGTGTAAAGCTTGGCAACCATCCAGATCCATCAGCGAAGCGCAATATGGGGCCAGGAGGTACCACGGAACGTGCAGGGCAAAAAGACAAGCTTGGAAACCTGCATATCGGTGGAAATGAGGCTACCGGCTATGGCGGCAATAACCCTAACAGCACAGAAGAGTTTGCGCAAGGGCCTGGTTTCGAATTTGAAGGTAGTGATACAGGCATGGATGACGATGTAGCAGGGGTACGAAGCGGTGACCAACCCTTTGGTGAAGATAAACAAGAACCTGATGATGCGGATTACAGCCGCAGGTAAAACAAAAAAAGGGAGCCTCAATAGCTCCCTTTTTTTGTAGCCTTTCAGTAAAGGCCTACTTTGCGGTTGGCCTTTACTATCTGCGGCAGGTTACTCTACTTCCGATACTGCTATGTGCCTGGCAGTATTTTTTCTTTTATACTCAGCAAATGCCTGCAATTGGTTAGCATTAAGTATAGCTGTCAGTTTCGTCTCAAAGTCTGTTTCGATTTCCTGCAGCTTTAGCTCTAATGCTGCTACATTATCTTTCAGGCTTTCTCTTGTTGCATCTTCTGCAGCTATTTTCTCGCGGTTTAATGCCTTTAATTTTATATACTCCATTTCGTTTAGCCTCAGCTCGTTTACCATGGCTCGTGTTAGTTCTGTACATTTTGCCTCTTGCTCCCGAGTTAGAGTGTAATCACCGTATTGTGCAAATACGTTAGTTGCTGAGATAACTGTAATAACAATAAGTAGAAATAAATTTTTCATAGGATAAGGGTTTAAAAAGACTTTCGTCGCTAATGATAAATCAACAATATTAGTATAGTCATATAGTTGATAGTTTGCTTTACGCCCTTACTTTATATAATGTTATGGGTTTATTTAAAATAAACAAACATTTTAGATTGTCTATATTAAATATAGAAACCTTAGAATATTTAAATATTATGCTTGTAAAGCTTCCTGTGCATGTTACCTTGCACAGGAGCAGCAATTGGGAATGGTATAGTTTTTTGGTGTACCACTATAAAATGGCAATACTGCAGCTGGATTATCCTCGAACTATATTGCCTGGGGAGGGGGGAATAAACTTTGTGCCCGTTAATCAGCTCTTAAATAATGGGCAACAGCAACAGAAAGGTTTAACAGGGGGCTAATGTTATGGTGCTGTATATAAAAAAAGAATCAGCTTGTAGGGCTGATTCTTTTCTTTAAAGCAAGATGAATTCTTCTTTTCTTTAAAGCAAGATGAATTCTTCTTTTATGATAGCGAGTATTTCTGGAGAAAGTGGTTTTGAGAAAAAGTCTCTAACCTCGTCATGGCTTTTCGCACAGATAATATCTTTACGGTCTACAGCAGAGGATAGCATAAACAGGCTGCATTTTTTTGTAGCGCATTCCGATATTTTCCGATACTCCTGTATAAAGGTCCAGCCGTCCATACCTGGCATGTTGATATCCAGAAAAATTAACTCCGGAAAATTAGCTGGATCATGCTCTGCTGTGCTTCTCAGAAACTCAAGTGCATCTTGTGCCCATTCAAAGCTAACTACCTCTTCTGCGAAGTTTTCATTTTTAATAATACTCTCACAAACAAAGTTATTTACTTGATCATCATCTATTAAAACAACCCTTCTTAACGTATACATCCTTCTACTCCTGGTGCTTTAAATATATTTTGAAAATACTGCCAAGATCAACGGTGCTATCCACTTCAACTTTTCCTCCGAGGAGTTCAGCCTGTGTTTTAACTAAATGCAACCCGATGCCCTTGCCATCTTTGTTATTGTTGTGAAAACGTTTGTAAAGGCCAAAAATTTTATCCCGCTCTTTGGTCAGGTCTATTCCCTGGCCATTATCTTCGACTTCGAGGCAAATATACTCAGATACCTTGAATGTCTTCAAGCGTAAGGCTAATTTTCTGTTTTCAGACCTGTATTTTAATGCGTTTGTAATTAAATTCTGCATGATGCTATGCACATAGCTTCTAAGAGCCACAATTTCAGGAACCTCACTAAAGTCATAATCCAGGTCAATTTCGTCTTCAATATCTGATTCCGGAATGCTGGCTAATATGAAATCTAGCGTTTGTTTGAAGTCAACTTTTTCCCGTGCCTCGTCTACTTTGCTTCTGATTGTAAGAATATCGTTCAAGTCGCGGATAGTGCTGTCGAGCAACTTTGCTGAAGTGGCCAGGTTATCAATGATACGCCCGTTAAGTGCCGCCTCTGGCCTGCGACGGTCGTAAATAGACGTTAGGCCCAAAATGTTAGCAATTGGCGCACGTAAATTGTGTGACACTATGTAGGCAAACTGCTGCAGGTTTTTATTTTGCTGCATCAGTTGATGTGTTAGTTCTGTCCGTTTTTCCTCAGCATCTTTAAAAGCAGTAAGGTCAAAAGCAGAGCCAGCTATACTTACAACCCTGTTGTTCTCATCAAGTTTAGGCGATATGCGCAGCATCACCCACTTTGGCTTGCCGTTGCTGTCTAAAATGCGCACTTCGTTACTTGATCTTCTCCCTGCGAGTGTATCTGAAACAATGCGAGGCAAAACTTCTTCTTTAACTTCAGGATGAATAATCCTGGCCCACAGTTTCCGGTCCTCAAAAAAACTCTCTTCCTGGAAACCGGTTACCTCAAGGCACTGCGGGCTTATGTAATTGATGTTAAACTCGGCATCAGTAGAGAAAATAACTTCCGGAATGTTCTCAAGCGTAGACTGAAGTAAATGCTGGGCTTCCCGTATATCTCTTTCCGCTTCTTTATACTTTGTTACATCCTGTACTGTACCAGACAGCTTCACGGCTTTTCCTGCTGTATTAAACTCAGCTTCGCAAATTTCATGGATATGCCGTATAGTGCCATCATCTAACACAATGCGGTGTTCTACTGCAAGTGGCACATTAGTTTCTGTTGCCTTGTTATATGTATCAACTACTTTTTGGCGGTCAGCGGGGTGTACTTTGTCTTTGTACGCGTCCAAAGTTGGTTCAAACAGGTGCTTCTGCTCCCCGTAAATGTTAAAAACTTCCTCAGACCACTGCAGCACATTTGTTTTAAGATCCAGTTCCCAGTTGCCAAGCTTTGCCAGTTGCTGTGCCCTTGATAGTTGGGCTTTGTTATGCCTGATGGTTTCGATGGATCTCTTTTGCTCCGAAATATCCAGCACATTTAAAGCAACGGCCAGTATTTTATTGTCGTGACTAACAACTGGGCTAAACGAAACTTGATACCAACCCTCACGGTAGCTTGTCTCATAACTTACTGTTTTCCCTTGCATCGCTAAGGCGTGATCCTCTCTAAGGTCTTCAACAAGCGACTCCTCTACAAAATCACAGAAATTCTGGCCTACTACCAGGTTTGTAAAAGTTTTATGATTTAAAGTGCTGTCTGCTTTTTTGTTAAATGAGAGTATCTTCAACTCATCGTCCAGCATGTAAATCGCTTTGCTGGAGCTATCAAGTAATGCTCTAAGGTTAGCCTCGTTTCTGGCAAGTTCTTCCTGGGCTTCTTTCTGTAGTGTAATGTCTATTAAAGTACCGTTAAAGTTTACAGAACCATCCATGTTTCGGGTCGGTAAACTGTGGCCGCGCACCCACTTCCATCTGCCCTCAATTGAGTTCCACAACCTGGCTTCCACATACCAGGGCTTAACTGTCCGAATTGCCTCTTTTATCGACTTGAATACATTTTCCTTTTCTTCAGGGTGGAGCTGGTCAAAAATTTTAGAAGGTGTCTGACATACTTCTTCTGGAGATAATCCATAAATGTCTCTTATACCGTCGCTGATAAAAGGAAAGCTGAAGTTTGCATTTTCGTCAGTCCGAAACTGGTACACAGCACCAGGTATACTAGAGCTTATCTCGCGTAATAGCTTTTCGTTTAACTCAGTTTTTTCTATGGCTTTATATTGATCATCAATATTAACTGCTACTACCAGCCTGGGTATAGTGTTCCCAACTTCGGGTAAGGCATGCGCGTGCACTTCCACCCAAAAGTCGCTTCCGTCTTTGCGCCTGTGCTTAACGTTGCTGAATACCTCATGCGGCTTTGTTCGCGGTATTATATTTTTAATGTAGGAGTCTACATCTGATGGTATTTTAAGGTCGTATATATACTTTTCCAGAAACTCCTCCTGCGTATACCCATATACTTCTGCAGCTGCATTGTTTACTTTCAGTATCTTTAGCGTTTTCAAATCGTAGATCCACATGGGTATCGGGTTGCTGTTGAACAGCGTTTTATAAATATGCTGGCTCTTGCTAAGTTCTTTCTGTAGCTCTTCCCGCATCTTTACTTCATTGCTGAGCACAACATTTTCGCGCTTTAATTTTTTAAACAGATACTGCATTAAAAATACAGCGCATGCTGTCGCCAGCAGTACCAGAATCAGCAAAATCTCCTGGTATTTTACAAAGCCGGCCAATAAGCGGGATGCCTGTGAATCTCGTTTGTCTGCAGATTTTTGAAAGTTTATGCTAAGTTGATTTAAGTATTTCTGGTGCAGTTTATCCACCGGCACCAGGTAAGCTTCTTTATAAAGCTCCGCACGTTCTGGCTGCCCACTCAACGATAAAACAGTTACACTATCAATATGGTGATAAGAAGAATTTCTGTAGGCAACAAGCTGGTTAAGCACCTGCCTGTTACTATCGCTAACAATAACTTTATCTAACTCTTTGATTATCTTGGTATTTGAATCGTGCGCTTCCTTCAGCTGCACCGCCAGAACCGCCTTGTCATTTGTAGCAGGGTTGGTTAAATCAGTTAGCAGCGAAGTGACTACATCTGCGTTATGGTGGAGTTTATTTACTAATTCTAACTTATATATTGTTTTAGACAGGTGGTTACTGTAATTCTCCTGTACTTCGCTTGCGCCAATAAATGAAACAGATCCTACACCTACCAGTAAAGCAGCCAGTATTGTAAAAATTACACCTACTAGTTTAACTGTATGGTCGCGTTGGCTTTCGGGTTTAAACTGCGTATTCTCCGGAGAGTTTTGCATTACGTTTGGCTAAGGGTGATTATCAGCTAAATTTAATGAATATAGGGTAAAATACTTCTCATTCACTTGTTATAACCTTACATAAGCAAAGAAATCAGCTATTAAGTTCCTGCTGTGGCACTTATAGTTTAATCTTTTGTATCAGATTTTAATATTTCTTAAGCTAGATCTGTTTTTAAAAGATATGTAAAGTATAAGCGTAATTATGTAAGAAGTAAACTAATGTGTAGCCGTAAATTTGTACTATAAATTTAAGAATACCACAATGGCTAATGTCACAGATAAAACACTAACCAAGGCCAGCTTTCCGGTGGAGGGGATGACCTGTGCTTCCTGCGCGAGCAGCATCGAAAGCATGCTGAAGGCGACAGAGGGCGTAGAAGAAGCAAATGTGAACTTTGCAGCCAAAACCGTGCAAGTTACTTATTCGGCTGGGGTTACCTCTCCTGATAAGCTAAAAGGCACCGTTGAGGAAATCGGCTTTGAGTTGCTGATAGAAGATACAACCCAGGATGAACTGGAAGAAAGACAGGCAAAAGCGCTTGCCGATCTGAAACGCAAAACAATCGGGGCCATTATATTGGCGACACCAGTTTTTATACTTGGTATGTTCTTCCACAACGCGTTTAGCTGGGGTAATTGGGCCATGCTCATATTTACTATCCCTGTGTTGTTTTGGGCCGGGCAGCGCTTTTTTGTAGGTGCCTGGGCACAGGCAAAGCACCTGCGCGCCAACATGGATACTTTGGTTGCGCTCAGCACAGGCATAGCCTTTATCTTCAGCGCTTTCAATACCATTTACCCGGAATTTTTCCTGAGCCGTGGCCTGATGCCGCATGTGTACTTTGAGGCCGTTGCCGTAATCATCGCTTTTATTCTTTTAGGCAAGTACCTGGAAGAAGGAGCAAAGAACCGCAGTTCGGCTGCTATTAAAAAGTTGATGGGCATGCAGCCTAAAACCGTACGGATACTGCGCGATGGAACAGAAATGGAAATCAAAACAGAGGAAGTGAAAATTGGTGACACCGTACTTCTACTGCCCGGGGAGCGCGTTCCAGTTGACGGAGCGGTACTGGCAGGGTCTTCTTATGTAGATGAAAGTATGTTGAGCGGTGAGCCGGTGCCTGTACCAAAGAAAGCCGGTGATTTGATGTATGCCGGTACGATAAACCAGAAAGGTAGCCTGCAGCTCACAGCCCTGAAAACCGGTGGCCAAACAATGTTGGCACATATCATCAAGCTGGTGCAGGAGGCGCAGGGCAGTAAAGCACCCGTACAAAAACTGGTAGATAAGATTGCAGGTATTTTTGTGCCCATCGTGCTGGGCATCGCCTTGCTTACTTTCGCAGCCTGGTTTATACTTGGCGGGGAAGCATACCTGACGGAGGCCCTGCTTTCCACTATTTCGGTGCTGGTAATTGCCTGCCCTTGTGCTCTTGGTTTGGCTACCCCAACGGCTATCATGGTAGGCGTAGGGCGCGGTGCAGAACACGGTATACTTATAAAAGATGCAGAAAGCCTGGAGCGCGCACAGCATGTAGATGTTGTTATACTGGATAAAACGGGCACCATTACTTTAGGCAAGCCAACCGTAACAGATGTTGTTTGGGGAGATATGCTGTTAGAAAAAGCACAGGCCGAGCAGATTTTCTTCTCGATGGAGGCGCAGTCGGAGCATCCAATTGCGCAGGCCATTTATACTTATTACAAAGAGCAGAAATGTAATAAAGTGGAACTTAGCTACTTTAGCAGCCTAACTGGCCAGGGAGTAGAAGCAGATTTTGAGGGAATACGCTATTATGCCGGCAACGAGAAGCTTTTGCAGGAGCATGGGGTTATACTTCCGGAGCGTTTAAAAAGAGAAGCAATGCAACTGCAGGAACAGGCCAAAACAGCTGTATACTTTGCAGATGCTAAACAAGCATTAGCAGTATTTGCCGTCAGCGACCCGATTAAACCGACTGCGGCAGCAGGTATAAAGGCCATGCTGGATGCAGGAATAGAGCTTTATATGCTAACCGGCGATAACAAACAAACCGCAGCAGCGGTATCAAAGCAGGTGGGTATTACCAATTTTAAAGCTGAACTATTGCCTGGTGATAAAGGTGATTTTATAAAAGAACTGCAACAGCAAGGCAGAACGGTTGCGATGGTAGGCGATGGTATAAATGATGCGCAGGCACTTGCTTTAGCTGATGTAAGTATAGCCATGGGCCACGGAACGGATGTGGCGATGGATGTGGCAGGCATCACATTAATGCGCTCTGACCTGCAGCAGGTTGCCAATGCTATTAAATTATCAAAAGCAACAGTAAAAACAATACGGCAAAACCTGTTCTGGGCTTTCTTTTACAATGTAATATGCATACCGGTGGCGGCAGGGGTGCTTTACCCGTTTACTGGTTTTCTGCTTAGCCCCATGCTGGCCGGTGCGGCTATGGCTTTAAGTTCGGTATCAGTAGTAAGTAATAGCTTACGGCTAAAAACTAAAAAGCTGGATTAAATAAAAATGTATAGTTAAATAATTATGTTAAGTAATAATAAAGCGATGAATACGTATAAGTTTAAAACAACAATAAACTGCGGAAGCTGCATCAAAGCTGTAACCCCTCACCTGAACAAACTGGAAGGGGTAGAGGAGTGGAATGTGGATACAAACAACCCAGACAAGATACTGGAAGTTAAAACAGGCACCCTGGATGCCCAGGAGATAAAAGCTGTAGTAGAAAAGGCCGGTTTTAAAGCGGAGCCGGTGCAGCAATAAAATTTTGGAAAAGATGACGTATCACAAGTGGGTTTGGCCGGCAAGGCTAAGCCCACTTTGTTTTTCGGAGCTGATCAGCAGCCTTTCGCGAGCGCAGCGTATACTTGTCTAAAAATATGAAGCAGCCAAATACTGCAGCGACTAGTAGCAAACCAAGTGCTTCACGTGCCTCTTCAATGTTTTTGATATCGCCGCTACCCACGCTTAAGCCTTCATACTTATCCGGCCACATGTACAGGGTACCTGCTGTGCAAAGTATAATAGCAACCCAAAGTAAGCCATGGGGCGCTTTATCAAAAGCCGACAGAAAACAAAGTACAGCAGACAAACCATAAATTGCCATCCATAAGGCAGGATCCGGGTCGTTGTACTGCATCGCCACAAACGATAGAAAAGCTAGGCCAAAGAGTATGGCAAGTATCTTCTTCAACATCATAGTAAGGTTTATACATAGCTATACTTCTATTTTAGCAAAAAGTTTACATGAAAAGAGACGGCCTTTTGAGCCGCCTCCCATCAAATTACATGTAGAACGATTGGGTAGTGTAGTGCGATTACCATGCCCACTCCGGGCACAATATTTTACCGGTATTGCGTAATTTAAAGCCTAAAACCACTTCGTGGCTACCTGCATTAGTGCCAGCCAAAGGCGAGGTGCTTGCATCGTAAGAGTAAGCCAGGTCTAGTAAAGGGCTTATGTTGATGCCCGCCATTGCCGCCACAGATTCCTGATGCCTGTAAGAAGCTCCTGCCCATAAGCGGTTGCTGTACATTACTTTAAGAGAGGCATCCACAGAAACAGGACTTGGCTGAGCCATTTTTACCATTACAGAAGGTATAACCGAAATGTAAGGCGTTACATCAACACGGTAACCTGCAGTAGCAAAGTAATGCTTTTGCAGCTCTCCGTTATTGTTTTCAGGAGACCCCGAAGATATGTACTCACGCTTACTAGGTACTAACTGTGCGCCAGCCAGCCCAACGTAAAAGCTTTGGGAGTACAACCAAAGGCCCATGTTTAGGTCAAACTTCACCTCGTTTATGCGTCCGTCCATTACAGCAGGATCATTGGGGTTTACAATCCGCACATAGCCAGGGTCCAGGCTATACTGTATCATACCAGGTGCCACACCAGCCGATAAGCGCAGGTCGCGGGTAATGGGCTGGTGATACGCATAGCTTACGCTGAGGCTGCCACGTTTTAAAGGACCTGTTCTGGTAGACATTGCCATGGCTCCAATACCATGATGAGGCTTTGCCCTGCGGTAGCTGCTGCTCCTTTTGGTAGTAGATTCTTTTGCTCTCTGCCCGCTATAAACCGAACTGGCCCCCATTCCTATAGGCATGTGCAGCGTAGCGTAGTATGACTCTGGTGCTCCCTCCAGCCCAGACCATTGGTGCCTGGTGCCTAATTTCAGGTCGGCGTAGCTTTCGATGCCTGCAATGGCTGGGTTAAGCAGGTAATTGTTTAAAGTATACTGTGAGTACTGTGGTTTTTGCTGCGCCATTGCGTGGCCGGCAAACATGAGACACACAAAACCTAAGGCTAAAAGTTTGTTCATAGATGATTACTTAACAATGGTAACGCTTCCGGATATTGGCTTTTCTGTTCTGTCTAACTGTATAATGTAGTAGTAAGTAGCTATCGGCAATTCTTTGCCCTGCTGAAGGCCGTCCCAAGGTGTGCCGTACCCATCAGATACAAACACCTGGCCGCCCCACTGGTTAAACACCTGCACTTTACAGTTCGGGTATTTTTCGATATTCAGGATTTCCCAGGTATCGTTCACACCATCACGGTTAGGGGTGAAGGTATTTGGCACGAAAACATGCGGCAGCACCGTTACTGTTACCTGGTCAGAGAAGGTACAGCCGCCTTCTGTCTCAACAGTTACCGTGTAGGTGGTGGTTACATCTGGTGTGGCAGTTGGGTTGGCAACATGCGGGTTACTCAGCGTTCCAGCCGGTGACCAAGTATACTTTATACCTCCGTTAGCCTGTAGCTCTACACTTCGGCCTTTAGCTATGGTCACATCCATGCCTGCGCTAACGTTTGGCTCTGATACAGTTACCTTTACCTCACGGCGCTCGCTGGAGCAAGATTGCGACACCTCCTGCACAAAGTATGACGTAGTGTGCTGTAACACAGGGGTAGTATAGCTGTTGCCGGTTGCAATAGGGTTTCCTCCTGCCGCGCTTGCATACCATTCTAACCTTCCACCTTTGCCTGTGGCAGTAAGCGTGGCTTTAGAACCGGCACAAACAATCGTGTTTTTAATTTCTGGGGCCTGTGGCAGCGGTGTAACAGTAATTTTTACCGCATCACTCACCAACCTGTCACAAGACTCTGAGGTAACTACCCTGCGCAGCCATACTGTTTGCGTAAGTGGGCTGCTGGTGTAGTCTTGCCTGTTGTTAGCGCCTGGTGCCGTTGTAAAACCTTTGTCAGGTCCTTCAGCGCTGATTTCCCAGAGGTAAGTATAAGTGCCGCTGCCACCTGTCGGTAAAGTACCCGTAATGGTTGATGGTGCTGTGCTGAAGCAAACTGTCTGGCTGGTGCTGATCTTGTTGTTGCTCATAGCTGGCTTCACCGTAATCATCACCGCTTCACTTGTTGTAGTGTTCGGCCCGGAGATTACAATGCGACGGTACCAGGTGTGCTGGCTTAGAACCGGCGGATTATAATTTTGCGTGTTGCTTACGCCCATCGCTGTTGTCCAGCCTGTGTTAGGGCCGCTGGTGCTCTGTTGCCAGATAAATGTATAGCCGCCTTCCCCGCCTGCAGGCGCTGTACCTACAATAGTTGCAGGCTTGTTGCCGAAGCAGATAACCTGATCTGCCTGTATGTTATTGTTGCCAATAGCTGGCGTAACCGAAATTTTAACAGGCTCAGACACAAGCTCACAGCCCCCGGAATATACTACTCTCCTGAACCAGGTATCTTTTGTGATGGCAGCCGGCGCGTAGTTTTTACCTGTGTTTGGTGCTGCTGCCGCTAAATAGTCCGTGCCGTTTTGGCTGTACTGCCACAGGTAAGTATAAGTATTATCGCCACCTGTAGGAGCAGAGCCTGTAAGTGGGGCAGGGGTTTGCCCGGCATAAATACTCTGCGACAGCGTAATCGTGTTTCTGCTGATTACCGGATTTACCTCCACTTTTACCACATTAGATACCATGGAGCAGGCACCTGAGGTAACCACTCTCCTAAACCATGTGGTAGTTGTTAATGCAGATGGCGTATAGTTTATACTTGTGCCTGCTGTTGCTACTGCTTTAAAATCTGTAGCTGTAGCGCTAGTGGTAGAGTATTCCCAACGGAAAGTATATGTGCCGTTGCCGCCTGTTGGCTGCGTGCCTTGCAGCTGCCGCGGAGCTGTGCCTGTACAAATAGCCTGGCTTTCAGATATCTCGTTGGCCGCAATCACGCCATTAACTGTTACCTTGATTGGCTCCGAATAACTCTCACAGTTGCCAGAAACAACTTTTCTGCGAAACCACGCGCTCTCATTTAATGCCTGTGGCTGATAGCTGGCATTGGTGCGTGTGCCCGGTGCATTAGTATAGCTGCTTCCGTCGTTGCTGAATTCCCAAGTATAAGTATAGCTGTTATTTCCGCCTTTTGGCGTACTTCCGGTTATACTTGCCGGTGTAGCTCCAGCGCAAATCGTTTGGTTGCCGCTTGTTAGAGTGTTGCCAGTAATTGCCGGCTGCACCGTAATTTTAATAGCTGCGCTCACATCTTGCTGGCATGGCCCTGATTTTACGACTCTCCTGAACCATGTTGATTTAGCAAGTGCAGCAGGAGCAGTATACTTTTCGGTATTGTTCACACCAGGGGCAGCTGTAAAATTGCTGCCATCGGTGCTGCTCTGCCATGCATAAGTATAAGTACCGTCGCCACCTGCCGGAGCTGAACCTGTTAACGCTACTGGCATTTCACCCTCACAAATTGTTTGTGCGGCACTAATGGCATTGTTGCTGATAACTGGTACGACTTCGATTTTTACGGCAGCGCTCGTGCTTTCTGCACATGGCCCTGATAATACTACTCTTCTAAACCAGGTAGTTTGGCTAAGTGCCTGCGGCTGATAAGAAATACCTGTTGCGCCATTTATACTTGTAAAGCCTTCTTCAGCACTTTTTGTACTGCGTTCCCAGCGATAAGAATAAGTGCCGCTGCCATTTTTCGGTTGTAAACCTGAAATCAAGCCTGGTACCTGGCCTGCACATATTGGCTGCTGTGCAGGAGCTGTGAGGATGTTGTTGCTAACGTTCTTATTAACTGTTACAGTTACTGCAGTTCGCTGGGGACTGCCACAGCCATTTGTATTAAAAGACTCAACATAGAAAGTTGTGGTAGCCGAAAGTGCAGGTGTGGTAAAGCTTTTGCCGGTAAACAAAGCATCCGTAGCCGTTGCTGAAGTATACCATTTGTAGTTGCTGCCCGTTTCTTTCACAGTAAGCGTTGCATTATTATTTTCACAAACAGTAACCGCTTGTACAGTAGGGGCAACAGGCAATTGAATTACGGTTACCTCAACTGCTGCAGATGTGCTGGTGCACGCACCTGAAGTTACCTCGCGCTTATACCAGGTGGTTTGTGTAAGTATGCCTGGTTTATAGCTAGCCTGAGTATTATTACCCGATGCAGCAGTATAGCTGCCGTTGGCGCCGCTTGTGCTATATAACCACTTATAAGTATAGATGTCGTTGCCACCTGTTACATTTGATGTGGCGGTAAGCTCTGGCGCCTCCTGGCCACTACAAATAGGTGCAACAGCGGCAATAGCATTGTTCTGAATGCGTGGGTTAACAAATACTGTAATGCTATTACTGATATTTGTGCCGCATGGGCCACCGCTAACAACACGCCTGAAGTGAGTAGTTTTAGTAAGTGGACCTGTTGCATAGCCTATGCCATTATTGTCGCCGGTTGCCAAGGCAAAGTTGCTGCCGTCGTGGCTCATTTCCCAGCGATAAATATAGTTGCCACTACCCTCAGTAGGTTGTGAACCCTGTAATACTGCCGGAGTTTCTGCCTCACAAATGGTGGCCTCGCCAGTTATAGAGTTGTTTGTAATAGGTTTATATACAGTAATCTTAACCGGTTGGCTATAATGATTTTCGCAGGTGCCGGATGTAATAACCCTTCTAAACCAGGTACTGGCAGCAAGTGGGCCAGGTGTATAGTTCTGCTGGTTATTTGTGCCTGAAGCTGCTTTATATGGTCCTTCTGCACCTGCTGTGCTTATTTCCCATTGGTAAGTGTAAGTTCCGCTACCGCCTTCAGGTTGTGTACCAGTAATTTCATCGGCTACGCTGTTTTCACAGATAATAGTGCTTGTACTGGTGGTTACAGTATTGTTTGAGATAACAGGAGTCACTTTTACTTCCAGCGCATCAGAAGTGCTGGAGCAGCTAACAGATTTAACTGTTCTTCTGAACCAGGTTGTTCTGGTAAGTACACCCGAGGCATAATTTTTTTCAGTAGCGCCGTTAATTTTAGTAAATCCTGCATCTGGTCCTGTAATACTGCTTTCCCACTCGTAAGTAAAAGTGCTATTACCGCCTTCTGGTGTAGATCCGGTTATGTTGGCAGGCTTTTGGCCGGCACAAATAGCAGGCACATTTGTTAAAGTGTTTTTGCTTAACACAGGGTATACTTCAACTTTAGCCTCCGTTCTAGGGCTTATACAACCATCTATGATGGCTTCTACAAAGTATGATCTGCTGCTGTTAACAACGCCTGCATCAAAGGTTCTGCTAGTAGAGATAACCTCTGTACTTGTGGCTGTTTCGAACCATTGGTAGCTTGTAGCATTGCCTTCTGCCACAAGTATGGCTTTACTGCCTGTGCCGCAAAGTATAACTGGCTGCACAACAGGAGCAGGGGTGGCAGGGCGTACTGTTACCTGAACAGCGCGACGGGGACTAGTGCAACCGCCTGCAATTGTTGTCTCAACATAGTATGAAACAGTCTTATCAAGTATAGGTGTGGTAAAGCTGGCTCCTTCGCCTACTTTAGTGCCACCTGTAGCTGCATCAAACCAAAAAATGGAGCCTGTAGGGTTTTGTACCTGCAAGGTGGTGTTAAAGCCAGGGCAAATAGTAGTACCTGAGGCTACTGGTGCTGTTGGCAAGGCATTAACCGTAACCTGAACCTGGTCTGTAGTGCGGCAGCTGCCGGTACCAAACGTATAGGTTAAGTTAAAAGTACCTACAGCGGCTGGGGTAAATTTTCCTGCTGCCGTTACATGTTGGCCCGACCAGGCACCGCCTGCCGGATTAGCCGTTAAGTTAAAGCTACCAGAGTTCAGGCACACTACTTTATCCTCTCCGGCATTGGCTACAGGCGCCTCATCTACAACAACTACCATTTTATCGGAGTTGCTGCAGCCCAATGAGTTTGTATAAGTATAGGTTAGTTCATACTTTCCTGTTTCTGAGCTTGGTGTAAAATTGCCGTCTGCTGTTACGTTTTCACCAGACCACACACCACCAGCAGGACTAGCCGTTAATTTGGTAGCAATGGGGTTATTGCATACAGTTATATCGCTGCCGGCATTAACCTGTGGTAGCTGGTTTACAGTAACTGTTATGGTTTTTGTGCTGGAACAGCCTGTTTGGGCATTGTAACCAGTTACAGTATAGGTTGTAGTGGCAGCAGGAGTGGCAGTAACAGAAGCACCGGTAGTGGCACTTAAGCCTGTTGCCGGAGCCCATGTGTATGTATCTGCACCACTTGCTGTAAGTATAGCCTCAGCTTGGCCTTGGCAAATAGCTGCTTTATCTGCAGCAACAGTAACAACAGGCAAAGGATTGACAACAACAGTATAAGTAGTTGTGTTGATACAGCCTGTAGTGTTGTTTTTGCCTGTTATAGTATAGGTTGTAGTTTGCGTTGGATTTGCCGTAACGCTGTTGCCAGTTGTGGTGCTAAGGCCTGTGGCAGGTGCCCAGGTATAGGTGTCAGCTCCGGTAACGCTAATGGTAGAGCTCTGGCCCAGGCATATTTCCTGTTTTGGAGAACTTGCCACCAGCTCTGGCAGCGCGTTAATTGTTATCTTTTGTGTGGCAGGAGCAGAAGACTGCCCGCACTCATTAAGAGCATATGCCCATACTTCATACACCGCTGGAGCATCAAAACTGATTACCGGGTACTGCGATGAACTGCTGGTGCCCTTTCCGAAAGTATAATCCCCTTCTCCGGATAGTACTTTTACTTCCCATCTATAAGCTGCTATAGTGCCAAAATTCGGCTCAAATGCAGGCTTGTGCTTGATATTAGCTTCTGTAAAACTGATCTCTTGAACACCGCAATAAACTTGGGCAGCAGGCAACGTGGCAGTAGGCGTACCCTTTATCATAATTGCCTCAGTTTTGGTGCTGGGAGAGCAACCGTTGTTGGCTGTAAGGGTAATGTTATAGCTGCCTGGTTTAGTAAAGTTGAATTGAGGTTCTTTGGCTGTAGCGCCCCCTGCAATTGCACCCCAGTTGCTCACAGCCTGGCCTTTCGCATCGGTAACGGTCCATTGGTAATTTATATTTTCTCCAACTGTTGTATTAGTAACTTTAACCGAGTTGTTAACACAGGCCGTTGCAGGATCTGGTGTTAAACTGAAGTCTGCAACAGGAGGTGCCACGATATTGAACTCCATCTCTTTAGAGCTCGATTCGCAGGTTGTGCCCGGGTCTTCAGGCGATACAGTTAACTTAACGGTGTAACTTCCTGCCTGCGTAAATACAATACGTACTTCACCATTGGCTTTTTGCAGATTCCAGCCAGTTGCCGGATCTATTTCCCATTCAGCAATATGCGGCATGTTGGCACCATAGCCATCATACCCGTTCGTGGATTTATCTTGCAGCACAATTTCCTGGCCCACACAACTACTAATTTTCTTTACGCCAATCTCCGCCTGAGGTCCTTTGCTGACTCTAATGCCTCTCCAGGTGTTTTCAGAAAAACTGCAGTCATTAGAGGCTCTACATGTTACTGAAAATCCGCCGGCAGGAGATGCTTCGGTAAAAACATGCTCTATGATAGGGTTTGCCAGTAGCTGCTGGTGTGTGCGTGTAAACGAAGGAGTGCCATCGTTTATAGTAAAAGTATATACTGTGTTATCAGGGTTGTTTTCGAAGCGGCTAACTTTAATTTCATGGGTAGCCGGTGCGCATGAAAAAGAGTTACCGCCCAGGTCTACCAGCACATTGGGGTTACTGCCGATATACACTCTCTTTTGCTCAGTTTTCTCGCAGCCGTCCTGGCCCGTAACAGTAAGTATTAAGGTATAAGACCCTGCTTTTTGGGCAACGTAAGTATGGCTTGTTTTGTCAAAATCTGCTCCGTATGTGTCAGATGTGCCATCACCCCAATCAATATGATAGCTTGCATTCGTAGCTTTTGATTTTGAAGTGTTTTCGAAATCAAACCTTACAGAAATGGTGCTGCCGCTATTGTTAAAGTTGCAGTAGGTAAAGCTTTTATTAAAGTTTGTGTTGGCAATGCTCGCATCTACGCTGCAATCGTCTGGTGCAGCATTTTTATAGCGTAGTTGGTCTTCTTCTGAAAGAGCTATACTTGGTTTATCATCTGCTGGCGGAGCAGAATTTACCCAAAACCCGTTAAGGGCAAAGATTAAAGGCAGCAAAAAGCTGGCTAAAATTGGCTTCATGGCTAAAAGCTGTAAAAGTTTTGCTGTTACAATGATG
Organism: uncultured Pontibacter sp.; assembly: GCF_947492645.1. GTDB lineage: Bacteria > Bacteroidota > Bacteroidia > Cytophagales > Hymenobacteraceae > Pontibacter. Next base: position 161,701 of record NZ_CANLMZ010000004.1, read on the forward strand.
CATTGTGGCTGAGTTATAAAGCTCACTCAGTAGCTGGAGTAGCTGGGAAAGCAGCTTTTCAGGGTTTAAGCAGCAGCTTATAGCAAGCCGTGATGCACTAAAACAGACTAAGGCTTTCGTGCATCGACCCTGTATACTTTTCTCAGCCTCCCTGGCTTTTAGCGGTAATATGCAATATTGGGTTGATGTATAAGTGTAACATGTAAATTGTAATTAAATGGCAATATTTCTCCTCGTGCTCTAAACTTAAATCTGTAACCTTTTTTTCTGTCGCAATTTTATAAAAGTTTGAGGTGTGTCTATTGTGCCTATAATCAATCTGTTGTAGATGTTTTTTGTACAATTATAAACTGTTTGAATAAGTTCAAGAAGGAGACAGGTTTATTCTAAAAAAAAGCTTTATTTGCAAAGTGTTTTAATTAATTGTATTATTCTTATATGTTAAATAACATTAATCTTTTACATCAAAGGAAAACATTGCAACAAATTATTAATCTTGAAATAACTATATATAAGTATTGATATAAAAGTATGGTTAATCTAAGGCTGTGGCTTTTTGGGGTTAATCCGAAAAATCCCGGAAATAATTTCTTTGTCTACCTTCTGTAATTGCAGGTTATTATAGGCTGATTTAAAAAAGTACAAGAATCGCTAAGCGCTTTAAATATTCTTCAACTGCTTGATTTATTGAATTATTGAATCTAAAAACAGCCTCAGTTGAGCCCATATGTATATATAAGTATGTCTATTTTGTAATATTATAAAATTGGTTTTTTTTAATAGATATAGACAAAATCATAAACTTTCGCAAGGCGTCAGTCGTAACTTATGATATCAATCAACAGAGGATTTTATGATTAAATTTTCTGTGTTGATGAAGATAAATATTTACTTATTCTAATATTATAGTCTTGTTTGCCTGAAGGACATTCTTTTAGAGTTACTCCAAAGGAGGATGAAGATGCAGAAGTGTGGGCACAGACAGGAATAAAAATTAAGTTCTTTTAGTATGATTACAACATTACGCCTTTAACCATGAATAAATATCGTCACTACTATAGCTTTAACAGAGTACTCCTCTTAATCTTAGATATCACCCTCATAACTTTCGCTTTTAAGATTTCAAACCTATTCAGGTATGGTAGCCTTGATTTTGATTACCAGTATAGCGTTTTCTTTGTGCTGTTTGCGCTGGTGTGGTGGATCGTTTCTGGCTTCTCCAACTTTATCTTCCGGATTGATGGTTTGTTTTCTTGTGAGAAGAAAGTAGCTAACCTGATAAATGCATTTATACTACACGCTTTCATACTTGCAACGTGTATAGTGATTTTTAACCTGGAGCAATTGTCACGTTTGCTGTTGCTTTATACTTATTTGTCTACGGCCTTGCTTATTACTGTAAGTAGATTGCTGTTGCAGCAGGTGTTCGGGTATTTCACTAAATCAGATATGGCGCATACACGTTATGTGATTGTGGGTACAGGCCAGGCCGGTATTTCGCTGCACCAGACGTTAAATGCAAATGATAGCCTGGGTACAAAGTTTATGGGTTTCTTTGATGATAACCCTGACACGCTAAGCCCATACTACAGCCAGGTAAGGGGTAACGTAGATGACTTAAAAGAGTATTGCCTGCAACATAGCATTGACGAGGTGTATTATACCTTGCCGTTAAATGACCGTGCGCAGCTAGACGACTTGTCTGAGTTTGCAGATGACAACTTTGTGTACTTCCGTATTGTGCCTGACTTTAGTGCCATTGTGCAACGCGACGTGAACATGTACTTCTATCACAACGTGCCAATGCTTAGCATCCGTAAAGAGCCTTTGGAGCTAGCCTCAAACCGAGTGATTAAGCGTGCTTTTGACTTAGTATTCTCTTTGGCTGTTTCACTTCTGATTTTCCCTTGGTTGCTTCCTTTGATAGCACTTGCCATTAAACTGGAGTCTAAAGGACCTGTTTTCTTTAAGCAGCTAAGACCAGGCAAAAAGAACAGACTGTTTGTGTGTTACAAGTTCAGAACGATGCATGTAAACAACCAGACGGAGCTGCAGGCAACAAAAAATGATCCTAGAATTACCCGTGTCGGCCGTTTCTTACGTAAGACTAACCTTGACGAGCTTCCGCAGTTCTTTAACGTGCTGCTTGGCGATATGTCAGTAGTCGGTCCGCGCCCTAACCTGGTGTCGCAACTAGACCACTATTCTAAAGTAATATCAAAATACAAAATGCGCCACTTTGTTACGCCTGGTATAACCGGATACGCACAAGTTAGCGGATTCAGGGGCGAAACAAAGGAGCTGCGCCTAATGGAGAAACGTATAGAGTACGATGTACAATATATGGAAAACTGGAGCTTTATGATGGATATAAGAATAATTTTTCTGACAGTCTGGAACATGATAAAAGGCGAGAAAAATGCTTACTAATACAACCGAACCAAACACTATTACAGCTGAACCACCCTTAAAAGAAAAGCGGAAACTGATTACATCGCTTATTTCAGCTGGCTCTTTCAACAACTTCGTAGACCACATTTTTTGGTTAACCGAAAACAGAGAGTCCTCTTACGTATGCTTTGCGAATGCACACATGCTGGTAGAGGCTTACCGCGACAGAGAGTTTAATAATCTACTTAACAACGCTGATGTGGCCACTCCTGATGGAGGGCCCCTTTCCAAGCTAATGAAAGTGATGTATGGACAGAAGCAGGACCGTGTGGCAGGAATGGACATACTGCCCCGTTTACTGCAGGAGGCATCCATACGTGGTAAATCCGTTTATTTTTACGGATCTACAGATCAGGTTTTAGAGGCTGTGGTGGCAAAAGCAAAGCAAGAGCTGCCTAACCTTAAAATTGCTGGCTATTATTCGCCTCCGTTTCGCAAGCTTTCTGAAGAGGAAGATGCCGCTACTACCGAAATGATCAACAACGCCAACCCGGATATCATGTTTGTGGCACTAGGTTGCCCGAAGCAGGAGCGTTGGATGGCAGAGCATAAGGGCAAGGTCAAAGCATGTATGTTGGGTGTAGGCCAGGCTTACATGACATATGCTAACCTGGAGAAACGCTTGCCAAAGTGGGCCAGGGATTTATCTTTAGAATGGACTTATAGGCTGTGGCAGGAGCCAAAGCGTTTATGGAAACGCTACCTGGTTACAAACAGTATGTTCATATTCCTCATCTTGAAACTGCTCGTACAGAAGCAAACTCAAAGATCAGTTTAAGGCTTTTGCTTTAAACCGATTCATACTTACACACGAGACTTTTATACTACTTCTTCTCAACAGCCTGCGTAAACTTAAAAGTACGTGGCCTTCTTCATGCTTCGCTGGAAATGAAGGGACTTTGTGCTGGTGCAATTTTATTGCGTAGGCTCAAATCCGCTTGTAACAGCTTTAGGTTATGTAATTAAAAATTTTAGCTAAAAAAGTCTTCTTATAAACATCAAAATATAGCAATTACCGTATGATTCAAAAAAAGCACTAATAAAAGAAGTGCAATTATCTCTTATTAAGTGTTTTTACTTCAACCCTTTAACCTTTATATAAGATGAAAGCAGTTATACTAGCAGGTGGCTACGGAACAAGAATAAGTGAAGAGAGCGGCGTAAGACCAAAGCCAATGGTAGAAATCGGCGGGAAACCAATCCTGTGGCATATCATGAAGATTTACTCGCACCACAATATAAATGAGTTTGTGATTTGCTGTGGCTACAAAGGGCACATTATCAAAGAATACTTCGCTAACTATTGCCTGCATAACTCAGACGTAACCTTCGACATGCGCAAAAACAGCATGGAGATACATAGAAATAATACTGAATCGTGGAAAGTAACCCTGGTAGATACCGGAGAAGGTACTATGACAGGTGGCCGATTGAAACGCGTTCGTGATTATATAGGCGATGAAACTTTCTGCCTGACCTATGGAGACGGTGTAAGTGACGTAGACGTGACAGAGCTTGTGAATTTCCATAAGCAACAAGGCACCTTGGCAACTTTAACCGCTGTACAACAGCCAGGCCGATTTGGAGCCTTCAACCTAGCCTCTGATGTGACAAAAATCAACCAGTTTAAGGAAAAACCAACAGGTGGCGATATGCCATGGATTAACGGTGGTTTTTTTGTGCTGGAGCCAAGCGTGATCGATTACATAGAAGACGATAGCACGATCTGGGAAAGAGGACCAATGGAAAGACTGGCCGAAGAAGGAGAATTAGCAGCTTTCCGCCATACAGGTTTCTGGCAACCAATGGATACCCTACGCGATAAGCATGTGCTGGAAGAGCTGTGGCAAAAAGGCGAAGCCCCATGGAACGTATGGTGCAAGATGCTTTCCAAAGCCATCAATTAATCACTTCTGAACACAAACCCAACCCTTTCAAAAATAGATATATCATGAAAATTCTGATTACTGGAAATATGGGATATGTAGGCCCTGGTGTAGTAGACCAGCTGCGCAAGGCATATCCTAATGCTACATTAATAGGCTACGACATGGCCTACTTTGCCTCTTGCTTAACCAATGCCGCTGTGCTGCCAGAAAGTAAACTGGATATGCAGTTGTTTGGCGATGTTAGAGAGATTTCTGCAGAAACACTAGCCGGAATGGACGCTATAGTGCATTTAGCAGCTATCTCAAACGACCCGATGGGCACTCGTTTTGAAGATATAACACTAGATGTAAACTACAGATCAAGCATCAGAATTGCTGAACTGGCGAAAGAAGCGGGTGTACGCAATTACGTGTTTGCCTCTAGCTGCAGTATGTATGGCGCTGCCTCAGAGCAGGCTAAAACTGAAGACTCCGAACTGAACCCGCTTACAGCCTATGCCCGCTCTAAAGTAGCAACAGAGAAAGAACTGGAGCCGCTTGCCGGAGATGGTTTTACCGTTACTTGCCTGCGCTTTGCAACAGCATGCGGCATGAGCGACAGACTGCGCCTGGACCTGGTACTGAACGACTTTGTAGCTGGAGCTGTAGCAACCGGTAAGATTAATATCCTGAGCGATGGCACACCTTGGAGACCATTAATCCATGTTAGAGACATGGCACGTGCTATTGAGTGGGCCGTAACACGTGAAGCAAGTAACGGTGGCGAGTTTTTAGCGGTAAACACAGGATCTAATGACTGGAACTACCAGGTGCACGAACTGGCTAACGCTGTGGCTGATGTAATTACGGGAACGGAGGTAAGTGTAAATCTGGATGCCGCTCCTGATAAACGCTCTTACCGTGTAAACTTTGACCTATATAAGCAATTGGCACCAAACCACCAGCCGGCTTATACTTTAAAAGAAGCTATACAGGAACTGCGCGATGGCCTGGTGGCGATGGAGTTTAAGGATGGTGACTTCCGTAACTCGTTGTTGATGCGCCTGAAAGTGCTTACAAGCTTGCAGGAGTCTGAGCAAATAAACGGTCAACTGCAATGGGCACACCAAACAGCAAAATCATCAAATAAGGAATCTGAATTACAAACAGCATAACTGTAGTATGATATTTACAGAGACAAAATTAAAAGGTGCTTACATTATTGATGTAAAACGACTTGAGGATGAGCGCGGCTTTTTCGGACGTTCCTATTGCGAGAACGAGTTCGCTGAGCTCGGCATGACGACAGGCATCAAGCAAACCAACGTATCCTACAATAAAAAGAAAGGAACATTGCGTGGCATGCACATGCAAAACTCTCCTTACGAAGAAACAAAGCTGGTTCGCTGCACACGCGGTGCCATTTACGACGTGATCATCGACATGCGCGAAGATTCTGAGACATATAAGCAATGGATAGGAGTAGAGCTAACCGCTGATAACTACCGTATGCTATTTGTGCCGGAAGGCTTTGCGCACGGCTTTATCACCTTAGAGGATAATACCGACGTAACTTACCAGGTAACGCAATTCTATACACCAGGCTCTGAACGCGGCATCCGCTGGAACGACCCAGCCTTCAACATAGAGTGGCCTATTGAGCCAGTTGTTATTTCTGAAAAAGACCAGGCGCACCCCGATTTCGAGAAAGCGCTGACACAAGTATAAAAAACATACAGGAAAGCTGCTGGCAATGCGCCGGCAGCTTTCTTTCCTTAACCCTTTAAACTCAAAGTATAAAATGATATTAGTTGATAACGCCCTTGCCAAACGACACGCCGAAGGTAACCCTGTAAGAGTAGCCATGGTTGGTGCTGGTTTTATGGGCCGCGGTATTGCGCTGCAAATCTGCAAATATGTGCAGGGCATGGAGCTGGTTGCCATCTCTAACCGCAAACTGGAAAAAGCAAAACAAGCCTATACCGAAGCTGATGTAACTGAAGTGCAGGAAGTGGCATCTGTTGCAGAACTGGAAGAGAATATCCGCCAGGGCAAGTATAGTGTTACAGACAACGCCATGCTGCTTTGCGAAGCAGAAGGTATTGATGCCATTATTGAGGTAACCGGAGCTGTTGAGTTCGGTACAAATGTGGCTATGCAGGCCATCCATCATGGGAAGCACATTATCATGATGAATGCTGAAGTAGACGGTACTGTAGGCCCTATCCTGAAAGTATATGCTGATAAAGCTGGTGTTGTTTTCACGAATGCCGATGGTGACCAGCCTGGCGTAATCATGAACCTGGTTCGCTTTGTAAAAGGCCTGGGCGTTAAGCCTGTGGTTTGTGGCAACATTAAAGGCTTGCACGACCCGTATCGTAACCCGACAACGCAGGAAGGATTTGCCAAGAAATGGGGACAGAACCCAGCTATGGTAACATCGTTTGCCGATGGCAGCAAGATCTCGTTTGAGCAGGCCATTGTAGCCAACGGAACCGGAATGCGTGTAGCCAAGCGTGGCATGCATGGCCCAACCGTACTAGGCGGTACTTCGCTTAAAGATTGTTTTAAAGACCTTTACCCGCTGGAGGATGTACTGGAAGGCCCGGGCATTGTGGATTACGTGGTAGGAGCAGAGCCAGGACCAGGCGTGTTTGTATTAGGCACACATGACCACCCAACACAACAGCACTACCTGAACCTTTACAAGTTAGGCGAAGGCCCGTTATACTTGTTCTATACACCATACCACCTGTGCCATTTTGAGGTGCCAAGCACCGTGGCAAGAGCCGTATTATTTAATGATGCAGCGCTTACACCAATCGGGAAACCTTATGTAGAGGTAGTGGCAACCGCTAAAACAGACTTAAAAGCAGGGCAGGTGATAGACGGTATCGGCCACTACATGACCTATGGCCTGTGTGAGAATGCAGATACCACAGCCGCCGAAAACCTGTTGCCAATTGGTGTGGCAGAAGGCTGTGTGCTGAAACGTGATATCCCGAAGGATCAGGTAATTACCTATAACGATGTTATTCTTCCGGAGGGCAGATTAGTTGATAAACTGCGCCAGGAGCAGGCTGAGTACTTCGGAATGAATGCGGCCACACAAAAATCAGGGCAGTCTGAGGTTGAGGCAGCGCCGTCTGTGTAAAGTATAAATCTAAAGTATAAAAAGTCGCGCATCGTAGCCTTTTGAGTTGCGGTGCGCGCTTATTTTAAGATGAGTTCAACTCTGCCAATTGTTGGTATTATACCTGCAGCAGGCCTTGCTACCCGGTTACAACCTCTGCCTTTCAGCAAAGAGCTTTACCCTATTGGCTTCGAACAGGAGGGAGAAAGGATAAAACACCCTAAAGTAGTGGCCGCTTACCTGGTAGAGCGAATGGCAGCCGGAGGCGCAGAACAGTTATACTTTATACTTCGTAGCGGCAAATGGGATATTCCTTCATACTTTGGCGATGGCAGCAAGTATAACTTAAGTATAGCTTACCTGCTCATGGGGCTACCCTACGGTGCGCCCTTCTCTGTAGGTCAGGCTTATGCTTTTGTACAAAATAAACTGGTGTTGTTCGGTTTCCCCGATATACTTATTTCAGAATCAGATGCCTTTAACAAGTTAGTAGCCAGGCAAGCAGAAACAGCTGCGGATGTCGTGCTGGGTATATTTGAAGTGGACAATCCTAAGAAATGGGATGTGGTGGAGAGGCAAGATGATGGAAGTGTAGAGATTATCTACCCAAAGCCACACCAGGCCAATGCAAAACATGCCTGGGCTTTTGCCTGCTGGAGGCCGGAATTTACTGCTTTTATGCACAACTACTTGATAGAGGTAACAGAAAGTACAGCAGCAAGCCAAAAAGAGTTAAGTATGGGCCACGTACTTCAGGCGGCCATTAATAACGGTTTAAGGGTGCAAAGCGTACTGTTTGAGAAAGGCACCTGCCTGGACGTTGGAACACCTGAAGATCTTCAAAAAGCAATTTTAAAATTTACCTAATACACCTACATGCGCATCCTTATCATCCATAACCACTACAAAGAAGCAGGCGGCGAAGACACAGTTTTTTTTGCAGAAGCAAACCTTTTAGAGGAGCACGGGCATGAGGTCAGGAAACTGGCGCTTTCCAATAACAACGTTACAAGTATAAAGCAGAAGCTTGAGGCTGCTTTTGGCGTGATTTACAACCGCAGAAGCGCAAAGTTAATAGAGCATGAAATAAAGGCTTTTAAACCGGATGTGGTGCATGTACATAACTTTTTCCCGTTGGTATCGCCGGCTGTATTCTATGTTTGCCACAAGTATAAAGTACCCGTGGTAATGACGCTGCACAATTACAGGCTGATTTGTCCGAGCGCATTGTTGCACTACAATGGTAAAGTACAGCTGGAAAACGTGCATAAAGTATTTCCTACTGACGCAATACGTAAAAAAGTATACCGTAACTCAGCTTTCCAGACGGCCTCGGTGGTGCTGGCAACCGGAGTGCATAAGCTTTTAGGAACCTGGCAAAACAAAGTGACTAAGTTTATTGTGCTTACACCTGGTGCTGCTAACCTGTTCCTGAACTCATCGCTTAAACCCAAATCTGAACAATTGGTAGTTAAGCCTAATTTTAGTGAGGATATGGGCGTGGGAGAAGAAAATCGGGAAGATTATTACCTGTATATTGGTCGGCTAACTCCGGAAAAAGGTATCGAAACGCTACTAAAAGCGCAGCAGCTAAATCCCTTTAACCTGAAGATAGTAGGTGATGGCCCTCTCAGAAGCATGGTAGCGCAGCAGGCCGCGAAACAACCAGGGGTGGAGTATCTTGGCTTCAGGAAGCGGGAAGAGGCCATGCAACTGCTTAAAAAGGCTAAGGCGTTGATCTTTTCATCAGAGTGGATGGAAACCTTTGGGATGACGATTGTGGAGGCTTTTGCAACCGGTACACCTGTTATTGCTGCTAACATAGGTGGGGCGGCTCACCTGGTACAACACAAATACAACGGGTTGCACTATACTCCACAAAACGCACAGGAGCTAGCCGAACAAATAGAAGTGCTGGAGCAAAACCCCGTGCTTGCCCACGAACTAGGTAAGAATGCGCGCACTACTTACGAGCAGCAGTATACTTCTGAGGTAAATTATAAGCTATTGCTGCAGGTATACCAGTCCGCAATCGGGCAAAAAGAAAAGCTTGCCTCTACTACCTTGGTAGTAGAGGCAAGCTTCTAAAGGAGTTTTTTTATGTTTTAGGCTACTTCGGCTTGTTTTGCGGACTTGCGTCTTTCCTGCTCTTCTTCCATTTTATCAAGTATAGCCAATACCTTATCAGTTTCAACTACAAGGTGCTCGCGCTGCCCTTGGGTGGCATTTTTTACTTTGCGGTTGTTTTTGCAGATGATGTACTCATAATCCAGGTCTAGCTTCGTGGCAATGTCGTAGAACGGTTCAATTACGAATCCTTCATTAAATATCTCGATCATTTTGGTGCCGGGCCTGCAGAAGAACATGCTGATAAGGCCAGCGCCAGTTGCGCCCAACACCACCTTAGCTCTCGAAAACAATTTGATTTTCTCACGGATACTTAATTTACTTGATACTACCGTGCTGAAACCATAAGGTGCCAGTTCTTGCAGCAGCTCCTTCTCATTTTGTACATTACGGATGCTGGAGTCGCTTCTGCTTATGTACAAGCATGGCGCAGCAGGTGTGATCATCTCTGATTCTTCTTCGGCAAAAGGCAGGAACGACTCCCGGATATAGGTGCAGAGCCACTCTGGCACAAGCGTGTGGTTGCCGCGAGGCGCTGTAGAGGCTATGATGCAGTCGGCTGCGATATGCGGGTGCTTATCTCCCTCAATTATCTTTGATGCAGGTATACCCAGTAATTCTAAGGTTTCTACCTGGAAATCGTAACGCAGGCTCGGAACCATAAACCAGTCTACGCTATCGTAAAGGCCGCTTTTGCGCAGCAGGTGCAGGCGTGGCAGCACATCTATAAACCAATGGCCAATATTGTTTATCCCGGCGCCCCCTGTCAACAGCGAAAAAACGGTCCCGTCGAATTTCTTGGGAACAGTAAAGTAGCGTTGCTCAAAAATATTGTTCAGGTTTGGCTCTGTTACTTTGCCGCTCACTAAGCTCAGGGATACGTTCTCAATTACCCTGTTATACCGAGAAATTATGGCCACACTACTCTCATTGTCAGTATATAGTCTGCCGTTGGGTACCTCCACTACCATGTAGTTGGTGCATACCTGGCGTTTGGGTTTCCAGTATTCAGAGCAGGCATGATACAGATCCTCAGAGATCATCAGTTTGGTTTCATGCTTAGGATATACGCTATGCACCGTGATTTCCCGCGGATTGTTGCGCTCTGGTTCATCAAGATTTATACTGCACACACCTCCAGGCTTATACTTCGAGTTGTAGGGGATTATGCGGCCTAAAATCTTCTTAGAACGCTTTATTCCCTTTTGGTAAAAGGTCTTTATATTCATGAGAACGAGTCTGTGTTATCTAATAAACTATATATACTATGGTTAATAGCTTAGGTTATCTTTGCTTACGTTTTTAGTCAGAATACTTTACAAAAAAGCTGCCATCTTTTTCTTTTCCCGGCACATCGCCTTGCAAGCGCGCTTTCACCAGGTCGGCTGCCACCTCTACGGCAACATGGTTCCAATGGGCATCATCAGCAGGATACAGCGATACCTGCTTGGTTTGGTACAGTTCCTCAAAATTAGATTGCAAGTCTACGGCATCGACCTTGCGCTTGCGCAGTTCAGCCATCAGGCGTGGTAAAAAGTCGGGTTTCTTTTTTGAAGGCAACAACTGGTAATAAATGTTTTCTTTGTTAGGAATGGGCAGAAACAGAAACTTAATGCCTCTTTCTTCCAGCGCCAGCTTATATCCCTCCAGCACATCGGCTACATACTGTACCTCTGCCTCGCTAAAAGTGCGGTTGGCTGTATCGCCTTCAATAAAAAACTCGTTGCTGTAGCTGATGTATTCTTTTTTGCCGAACGATCGCTCTATATTGGCCAGCGTTTTACGGTACAAACCAAACTTAGAAATGCGGTCTGCGGTAACTGCCAACCAGGTAAGGGCAGGAGAGGAGTTGATGATGTTACCTGATATGTTCCGGATTTTAGAGTTAAGGCCATTGCCTCCAACAGGCGGCAGCTCAGGTATTCTGCGCTCTATACTTGATACGATTACAAGCTCTGGCGGCGTTTTTTCAAAGCGGTCAGTTGCCAAAAAGCGATTCATGGTAGCTGGAGCAAAAGAATACACATCTTTGCCCATCTGGCGTTCCAGTACCTCTGCAAGCGTTTCTTCCTGCGATAACTTGGCACCTGTAATGTTGGAGTCCCCGATAAGCAGCACGTCGCATTTTGTGTCGCGGTTGCGGTAGCCGTATGCATCGGTATACCACTCCACTACGCGTTTTTCGGCATACGGTGTGTTGGGGGCAAGTTCGCCTTCTTCTTCCATCTTCATGTGCATGTTCGGGTAAAATGGCCCCGACATCAGCAGCATTTTATTTACAGATATGGTTTCCCAGATCCTGAAAGTGAAGAAGTTCATTGGCAGTAAAAACACTTCAATTAAAGGCCATACTATGAAAGGCAAAGCCAGTAAGGTTAATTTTTTTAACAGCCTTTTTACACCGCTATTTTTCATAACTCTCATGCGCTAAAACTGAAAATAAATAAACTCCTGGTTACCGAATTGCCCAAAGAGCAGAACTGCAATTATTGCCATATAGTACACGCTCCATCTAACCCAGGCAGGGCGCTGCATCAGCAGCTGCGATACGCTGCCGTTGCGTTGTATCAGGTGCACCGTCTCCATGAGTATGATAGAAAGCACAGACACACCAAATACTTTCAAACCCTGGTCCATGAATACTGCATGGCTCACATCTACTGTAAATGCCTGTGCAATATTGCCTAAGCCACTCGTCATGTTACTGATTATATATAAGGCATCGGCTAGTGAGTTTGCCCTGAAAAACACCCAGGAGAAGCATACCAGCGTGAATACAGTAAGTACCTGCAGCCACTTAAGCAACTGAGGATGCCGCGCCAAACCCGTTGCCTGGGCTAGGGTTTCGCGTTGTTTGGCTGTAACAATGGCAAATACAAGGTAAAAACCATGCAAGCCGCCCCAGATTACAAACGTCCAGTTGGCACCGTGCCACAGGCCGCTGACCAAAAAGGTAATGAACAGGTTATAGTACCAGCGCCACTTTACCACTCTGTTGCCACCCAATGGAATGTACAGGTAATCACGGAACCAGGTGGAAAGGGAGATGTGCCAGCGGCCCCAGAACTCAGAAATTGACTTAGAAAAATAGGGGCTTCTAAAGTTTTCCATAAGCCTGAAGCCCATAACCTGAGCGGCACCAATGGCAATGTCGGAATAACCTGAAAAGTCGCAGTAGATCTGAAAGGCGAAGAAAACAGTAGCAATGGCAAAGGAAATGCCGTCGAAGTCTGTCGGGTTGTTGTACACCTGGTTTACCATGAGGGCCAGATTATCGGCAATTACGATCTTCTTGAAAAAACCCCAGGCCATACGTCTTAAACCGGCTACTACACGCCCATACTCAAATTTGTGCTCAATTTTTAACTGGCCTAGTAAGTTGCCTGCTCTTTCGATTGGGCCCGCTACCAGCTGCGGGAAAAATGTCACGAACAAAGCAAATATGCCTAAATGCTTTTCCGGTTTGATTCTGCCGTGGTATACATCTATACTATAGCTCATCGTCTGGAATGTATAGAACGAGATACCCATGGGCAGCAGCAGCTCAAAAGCAGGCATGGCATATGCCATATCCAATGCATTGGCTACACCTGCGGCACTATCGTTAAAAAAGTTATAGTACTTAAACAGGAGCAGGATGCCCAGGTTTGATAGTAAGCTGATGTAGAGAAAAGGTTTACGCTTTTGTTTTTCATCGTCTTCGTACCTGCCCATCGCTCTGCTGCAGAAGTAATCTATCAAAGTAGATACGATTATGATAAGAGTATAGGCAGGCTTCCAGGAGGCGTAGAAATAGTAGCTAGCCAACAAAAGTATAAGCCACCTTCGGTTGGGTGAGGTTAGAAAGTAGAGCGTAACTACTACCGGAAAGAATATGAAAAATTCAGTAGAGTTAAATAACATATAAACTTAATTAAGGGCATTTTGAACAAGATCCACTCCGCAAAATCATCATTTGCCTAAAGCAAAAATGTCAGGGCGTCTGCTTTTAGTAGTTATCGAGGCGTTCCCTCTGTTGTTTGTTACTCTGTTATATAGAAATTGGGTGAAAAGGTTGGCTGTTTTTGCAAATATTTTTTAGCAAGTATATAGAAATGGCTTTATAAACAACATATGCGTGTTTTTATGCGAAATTCTTAGCTTTTGAATAATCTATAATTGTATTATTTATATTTTTTAAAGCTTAATTATCAAAACCTTCTGAGGTAATTACCGTTAAGGATGTGGCTTGCCATCAATATTGAATATCCTGTAAGTATGCAAAACATCTACCTACAGAAGCTGAAACATCCTTTTCTTCTGTTTATAATCATATGCCTCTCTCTTCTAGGATCAAGGTCAGTTTCCTTGGCTTCTGCTGATTATTTCTCTGTAACATATCGTTTAAATACCCCCCAACTGCAGGCAAAAGCTTCTTTGGTTGGAGCTATCAGGTTAAGCTGGCCCCAGGTTACAGGTGCTACCGGGTATGTGCTGGAGGCATCGAATACTGGCGAGAAAGATACATTTGTACCATTAAAAACGTTGGGAGCAACAGAACTGAGCTACCGCCACACCGGCTTATACTATAACCAGAGAATATACTATAGGCTAAAAGCGGTAGGCAACGGCGAAGAATCTGCCTATAGTGCTGTTGTTAGTGCTACCACCCATAATCAAAGCAAGGTATTTAATATAATGCCCCTCGGAGACTCTAACACAGAGGGTGGAATCGGATCGCAGTCTAAAGATATAAAGGTCTCCTATAGAGCAAAGTTGGCCCAACTCTTAAATGGTACCAAGGCTAACGGAAAGTATGATTTTGTAGGCAGCGAGAAATCCGGAAGCAACTTTACCTCAGACACCGACCATGCCGGCTTCGGAGGAGCCACCATACAGAACATAGTGGACCTGCTAAAAAACAGAAGCTACGGAGGAACAAGCAATGCACAGGGCCTGTCCTACCTGCAGGAATACCAACCAGATATAATTCTGCTCCACATCGGAACAAACGGAGTTGATGCCTCTGCTGCTGCCATGGATCGGCTGGAAAGTTTACTTAATGAGATTGATGCCTATGAAGCTGCTTCCGGAAAGGATGTAACCGTAATTTTGGCCAAGATCATAAAACGCGTATGCTACGAGAAGGGGTGCCCATACCCAGTTGAGTCGCCTGCAACGATAGAGTATAATAATAACATGGCAGCTATGGCCCAGAGGCGCCAGGTAAACGGCGATAACCTGCTGCTGGTAGATATGCAGGATGGTGCCGGAATCGTATATAAATGGGGAGATGATGGTGGAGACATGCAGGACCCCTTGCACCCTTCGCAGGCAGGTTATGATAAAATGGCCCCTGTTTGGTTTGCTGAATTAAGTAAGCTTTTAGATGTGCAGCCTGTAGCCCCTCCCGATACCGAGGCTCCTGAAACAACCATTGCCTCCAAACCGGATGCGCTTACAAATAGTAGTACTGCTACTTTCAGTTTTTCGAGCAATGAGAGTAAGGTGGTTTACCTGGCAAGTATAGATGGAGCTGCTTTTGCAGAAGTGGCCAATCCGCTTACTATAGCGAATCTGGCAGATGGAGAACATACCATCGCCGTAAAAGCAAAGGATGCCGCCGGAAACATTGATGCTACGCCAGCCACTTATACCTGGGCCATTGACACAAAAGCCCCGGCTGTACCAGTCATAACTGCCCCAGCCGAAAACGCACTTTTAAGCAATAACAAACCAAGTATAACCGGAACAGCAGAAGCAAATGCTACGGTTACCATCTTTAACAGAACGACGCAACTTGGTACAGTAAAGGCAGCGGCAAACGGTAATTGGAACTTTACAACAGCTAGTGCTCTAGCCGAAGGAGAGCTGCAAATAACAGCCAAGGCAACAGATGAGGCTGGAAATACAGGCGATGCCAGTAGCGTTCGACGCTTTACTGTTGACACCAAGGCTCCTGAGACTACCATTGCCACGGCTCCCGCAGCCCTTACAAACGAAACTACAGCCAGATTTACATTTACAAGCAACGAGGAAAACGTTACCTATGAAGTAAGCCTGGATGGGCAGGCATACGAAACAAAATTAACACCTTATACTATAGCAAATCTTACTGACGGTTCGCATACTTTAGCGGTAAGGGCTGTTGATGCGGCTGGAAATAAAGATGCTACGCCGGCAACACATACTTGGGTAGTAGATACAAAGGCGCCTGATGTGCCGGTTTTTACAAGTATAACCGAAGACAGAGGTCCTGAAGCCGATGACCAGGTGACGGCCGATAATACACTAATTCTGAGAGGTACCGCTGAGGCCAACGCTAAAGTAGAAATATACAAAGATGCCTCCGCTATTGGGCAGGCAACAGCCAATGCAGCAGGTGCCTGGGTGTTTGACTATACCTCCACACAATTGCCACAGGGTACGCACCAATTTACAGCCACAGCCACAGACGCAGCAGGCAACAAGAGTAGTAGTAGCACGGTCTTTAAAGTAACCCTGGATCTTACAGCACCTGAAGTCGCGATTACCACAGCCCAGAAGTCTCCTGTAAAAGCTGCTTTCGAAGTTGAAGTAAAGTTTACAGAGCAAGTATACGGTTTAACCCTGGCAGACTTTCATGTTACAAATGGCGCGCTCAGCAACCTGGCAAGTATAAACAGCACTACCTATAAAGCTATTCTTAGTCCTACAGCCGATGGTGAAGTAAGTGTAGGTTTGGCAGTAAATAAAGTTACTGACCTGGCAGGCAATCCGAATAAAGCTTCTGAAACGCTGCAAGTTATTTTTGACGGCACAAGGCCACAGGTAAGTATAAACTCAGAGGCGGCTGCTGTAGTTAAAGCACCCTTTACGGTAGCATTTACTTTTTCTGAGAGTGTGACAGGTTTTGAGCTGGAAGATATAACATCTGCAAACGCGACACTATCAGGGTTTACAGCCCAAAACGACAAAGTTTATTCGGTGTTGGTTACGCCAGCTGCCGATGGAGAGGTAAGTATACAAGTTAAAGAGAATAAAGCATTTGATGCGGCTGAAAATGGTAATGCCGCTTCAGCTGTATTTAAACGTCTTTCTGATGCAAGCCAGCCAAGCGTGGTGCTAAGTACTACAGCTGCGAATCCAATTAATGAGCCGTTTACAGTAAAAGTTGAGTTTAGCGAGGTGATTTCGGGGTTTGAGCTGGAAGATGTAGCCGTTGCAAATGGTTTGGCCTCTAGGCTGAGTAAAACCGGAGATAAAACTTATACTTTACTTGTAACGCCACAGGCAAATGGGGAAGTACGCATTGCTGTTGCCGCAAACAAAGTGGAAGATGTGGCCACAAATGGAAACCTGGCATCAAACGAACTGATGCTTTTTTATGATGCAACGCGCCCAGGCATTGCGCTAAGCACAACGGCGGCATCGCTGGTAAATACTCCCTTTGAGGTAATATTAAAGCTTACAGAGCCTGTTACAGACTTTACCCTTGCCGCTGTGGCGGTTACAAATGCAACTGCCAGTAGCCTGGAGAAGGTAAATGAGCAAGAGTATAAAATAACGATTACGCCTGCCAATGATGGGAATGTACTGGTGCAGGTGCCGGAAAACAGAGTGCACGATGCCGCCACTAATGGAAACATGGCTTCGAACGAACTAAGTATAGTATATGATGCTACTGCCCCTGGCAAGTATAAAGTGGCATTTAAGGTAAATCTGGTGGATGTGACGAACCAGGAAAAGGTAGCGCTGGAGATTTCCGGAGCTGAAACCGGGGCTACCTACTTTTACAGTATTACCAGCAGCAACGGCAACGAAGAAGTAAGCGGTACGGCAAAGGTTGGTGAAGCTAATTTTACACTTACAGGCATTAATCTAACACAGTTAGAAGATGGATTTTTAACTGTAGCGCTGTATTTGGTTGATGAGGCTGGAAACAAAGGCGAGACCGTAACAGGCCAGGTAGAAAAGCTAACCAGGAACATTATAGCTGTAGCACAGCCCGCAAGTATAAAAGTGCCTTTCCGGACCACCTTTGACCAGTTGCCACTACCCTCAGAGGTAAAAGTAACCTATGCCAACCAGGAGCAGGAAAGTATAAAGGTTAACTGGCAGAAAGGCAGCTACAATGGTGTTGTGGCAGGGCAGTATGTAGTAACGGGAACGCTAGAACTAGCCCCAAAAACGTCTAATACAGAGGGTAAAACAGCAAGTATAACTGTAGAGGTAGCCCCAAACCAGGCACCAACAGCCCTTGCGCTAAGCTCAGAATCCTTTAAACCAGACATTATCCCTGCCGAAGTTATAGGCACTTTCTCTACCGCCGACCCGGATGATAATGAGTTTACTTATACCCTTGTGCCGGGCCAGGTAGACAGCGACAATAGCTTTTTTGAGATCCTTAACAATAACGAGCTACATCTTAAAACAAACCAGGGCTTGTATGGGAAATCGAAGTTCAGGATAAGGGTACAAAGCACAGATCCATACCAAAACTCAATAACGCAGGAATTTTCCTTAATTAAAACGCCCTTTACCGCGCATGAGAAAATTAAACTTGTGAATGCGTTCTCACCGGATGGTGATGGTGTAAACGATACCTGGACTGTGCCTGAGTTGCGCTTTTACAATAATGTGGAGGTGTCTGTTTTTAACCGTGCCGGAGATCGTCTTTTCTATTCGGTTAACCCCGAAGAGGGCTGGGACGGAAAAGGAATAAACGGGGAGGTGGTGCAGGGGTCATACTTCTACATCATCCGGATAAAAGACATAGACCTGGTGCAAAAAGGAGTAGTGACAGTACTTAAATAGAATAAGATGCAAAAATTTATATTCGTAATCTGCTTTGTGGCCGTGGCAATAACCAGCGCCCGTGCCCAAAGCAGGAAGCAAACCGCTCATTTTTCCCAGTACCAGCACTACTATAATCCCTCGCTAACCGGATTTGAAGGTGGCGCTCTAAAAACGCTGTACCGAAACCAATGGACTGGCTTTGAGGATGCGCCTAAAACACTACTGGCTTCTGCAGAATTTGATTTAAACGGTATCCGTGTTAAGCGAAAGGGCTACCAATTAAATAAACCCTCTCATGACCTTGATTACTTTAAAAGTATAAGTGCCAAGCATGCCCTGGGGATTACCCTGATGCACGATCAGTTTGGCCCGGCTAAAGAAACGCAGGTAGCGTTAAGCTACGGCTCAGGGGTCAGGCTATCAGAGAAGTTAAGTCTGCGCTGGGGTACAGCTGTAACGTACAGCAGCCACCGCCTGGATGGCAACAGCCTGACAGTAGACCAGGAAAGTGACCCTAAGTATCTGAACTTGCTGGGACATAATAACCGTATGAGCAAGGCTGATCTTAATCTTGGGCTGGCCCTGTCGGCTGCAAAATTTTATGTTGGCTATGCGATACAGGATGTTACCAAGGGTAAGCTTTTATCTGGCGGTGATGATTACCTGCGGGATTTCTATGCCATCAAGCACATAGCGCAGGCGGGCTACCGTACAAGTATAACAGACCAGTTTGGAGTAACCGTAAACACCATTTACCAATACGACAGCAACGAAGCGGCTACTATAGAAGGCCAGTTAAAAGCTGTTTACCAGGATATGTTCTGGGCAGGAGGGGGGTACCGCAGCAACCAGGCTTACAGTTTTTTAGGTGGTATACGCCTTAATCAGTTAAGTATACATTATGCTTACGAATCCCCTGTGCAGGATGCCAGGTACATCAGCAAATCAACAAACGAGGTGGCAATAACTTACTCTCTGAAACAGAAAGAGACCGCAAAAAACAGAAAACAGATCACGCTTTGGTAAGCCTGTTAAAATCAGGAATTGTACAGTACTGTAGCAATCAAATCATCATGTAAACAATTGATAGGCAGGTGCTAAAAATATGCTAACAGCTTAATATATAGAACGCTTAATAAAATTTTACACCTTTCTTTTTCAGTATATAACCTACCTTTTCAAAAGCCGTAATATAACTGAATTCTAATAGATAAATTCGTTTGCGCAGCAGGCATGTACGGCAGCGCTACCACAGCGTTTGCAGTCAGGCATTTTCTTGTTTTACCTGCCTTTAAATCAAAGAGCAGGTTACATAACGCTGATAGCACATTCTCAACTAGACCTTACTTACCCATGAGTGATATATACTATGCTTTCAAGAAGGGTAAACAGTATAGCAAAGCAGTAACAAGTAATGCTCATACTCTTACAAACAACTCAGCTAAAATCTCCCTTTTAAAGTTTTTTATACTTGCTGCGTTTATACTTGGCAATACCGTCGCTTTTGCTCAAACCAATGGGCAATGCCCGGCGGGTCTGGTGCATTACTTTGGCCTCGATGAAACTGCTAGCACATCAGCCTACAAAGATTATGTTTCGGCAACCACCGCCGACTGTACCAATTGCCCTACTGCAACAGAAGGCTTGTTTGCAGGTGCACAGCAATTTGACGGTAAAGACGACGGGCTGAATATCAATGATGTGAAAAACTTTGAATGGGGCCCCAACAGCGACTTTACAATTGAGCTGTGGATGCAGGTATCCGGAAGTTCCTCTTCAAGCCGTGTCATGCTGGGCCGCAGCGCCACCGACTCCAGAATGATCTGGTGGATTGGCGTTGATGCAAATGGCTATGCCGTGTTCGAGCTACGCGACAGGCAACGCAATGGCTTCATCATGGGTGACCAGGGCGTTAAAGTAAACGATGGCAAGTGGCACCATGTGGCTGTGGTAAGGGACGGCCGCCTGAGAAGAAACAAGTTGTATGTAGATGGATTTGCAGTAGGCAATTTCGAGTTTGATTATTCCGATAACTTTGAGAGTGTGGCTCCTGTTAATGTTGGTTACCTGGACCTGGATAATAAGTACCGCTATAATGGAAAGCTGGACGAAATAATGGTGTATAACCGAGTGCTGGAAGAGCCGGAGATGCGCAGCCGCTACAACAAGGGTGCTGGCAACTACTGTGGTCCTGAGCTTGTGAAGCCAGTAATCGTGTCTGAGCCCGTTACTTATGGGGTGGTAGGGCAAAACTACTTCTATAACGTGGATGCCACCGGTAAGCCTGTCCCAACGTTTAGCTTAGTAGCTGGCCCAGCCGGCTTAGCCATAAACAGTACCACAGGCGAAATCCGCTGGAACCCCGGCACAGCCGGCACTTTTGATGTTACCGTGAAAGCTGCAAACAGCAGCGGCGAGTCTACTCAAAGTTTTAAGATTGACATCAAGAAAGACATCGGCGAATCAGCGGGACTGCAACACCATTGGATGCTAAACGAAATTAGTGGCCTGCGATACAAAGACTTTTACACCCCTTACGATGCAGCCACAAGCGATGATTTCAAGCCGAAGCCTGTGAACGGTGCCGTATCGGGGGGACAGCAGTTTGATGGAGTAGACGATCGGCTTATAGTAGATGAAGGCCGCAACTTTGACTGGGCTGCCGATGCCAACTTTAGTATAGAGCTGTGGATGCGTACCACAGGGAGCACCTCAGGCAATAGAGTTTTGCTGGGCCGTGAAGGCAAAGAATCGAATGTGCATTGGTGGGTAGGCGTTGATGACAAAGGCCTGGCTGGTTTTCAGATGCTCGACATTATGTACGAAGGCATATATGTAGGTAACAGCGGGCCTGTACTAAACGATGGCAAATGGCATCAAATTGTGGCTGTTCGTAACGGAAGCGCCGGAAACACACAATTGTATGTAGACGGAGAGCAGCGTGCAACAGGTAATTTTACATTCAGGCACGGCTTTGAGAGCGTTTCTCCAGTAACTATGGGCTACCTGGAGTCTGGGCAGGGATATCACTACGAAGGAGACCTGGATGAAGTAAAG
Source organism: uncultured Pontibacter sp. (assembly GCF_947492645.1). Taxonomy (GTDB): domain Bacteria; phylum Bacteroidota; class Bacteroidia; order Cytophagales; family Hymenobacteraceae; genus Pontibacter. Next base: position 183,094 of record NZ_CANLMZ010000004.1, read on the forward strand.
CTATTCGGCCGCGTGCTCTCAGCCGATGAAATCCGGCAACGCTACCGCGAAGTGTACGATGCCATTACTGAGCTTATAAGCTTTACAGGGGAGTACCGAAGCGGCAGCGTATACCTGGACTGGGCTACAGCTGCTGAAGCAGGCCTTAGCAACTTTGAAATAGAGCGATCTGAAGACGGGGAGTTTTTTGAAAAAATAGGTGAAGTACAGGCTACAGGCAACAGCAACGTACGCGTAGATTACGAGCATGTAGACGCAGACCCATTGCCGGAAGTATCTTATTACCGCCTTAAGATCAACAAGGAAAACGGAGCCTTTACCTACTCTAATATCATTAGGATAGAACACCGGGGAGCCATTGCATCTACGTTTATACTTTATCCGAACCCAGCCGCTGTAAACCAGGAGGTTGCTGTAGAATTGGGTAGTATGGTAGCGGAGGAGCAGGTACAAGTATACATCTCCGATCTGCGCGGCAAGATGCTGGTGCAGGAGACACTTACCATTGAGCCAAACGGAAGCCTGAAGTTTGTTATACCTGTAACAGATAATTTTACCTCAGGCATTTACAATGTGTCGGTGGCAAGTAGCAAAAAAACAATCAGCAGAAAGCTGGTGATCATGAGATAAGATAAGGTTTTCTTATATATTATAAATTATATGTATAACTTGTATAGTTATATAATTTGTCTTTATGTTCATATAACAATGGGTTAATGCTGCCGTATTAAGAATATCATTAAATAGGTATACTCCAATGTGATATATAGGCATATATAACTATCATTTTATCAACTCTTTATTTGTAATAAGGCTGTTTTTGTCTGCCTTTCAAGAAATTATTTAATAACAAGACTATGATGAAACTTTACAAAGCGTGGGGCAGCGATGCATCACACTTAAGTCCTCATTTTGCCCTCTCAAATTATCTAAATAATCATACGCCTTCTGTACTCAGTAATGCATTTTTATTATTGTGTTTTATGCTGTTTGGCCATTTTGCTTATGCACAGCCAAATGGCTTTGTAGAAGAGCAGATAGGCGGGGACTGGAATGCAGCCGTAGGTCTGACTTTTTCTAAAGATGGCAATACCATGTATGTTTGGGAAAAAGGCGGTAAAGTATGGGTGGTGGAAAATGGCGAAAAGCTACCAACCCCTATGCTGGACATTAGTGATGAAGTAGGTAATTGGGGTGATCATGGCTTACTGGGCTTTACACTTGACCCGAACTTCGAGAGCAACGGCTATTTTTATGTGCTGTATGTAGTAGACCGCCACCACCTGATGAACTTTGGCAAAGGAAGCTACAGCGCCACCACCGATGAATATTATGATGCCACAATTGGCAGGGTAACACGTTATACGGCCAGCAACGGTAAAACCGCAGACCTTGCCAGCAGAAAAATATTGCTGGGAGAAACGCCGGCAACCGGTGTACCGATTACGTATGAGTCGCATGGCATCGGTTCCATTATATTCGGAGAAGACGGATCGCTGCTGATTTCTACAGGAGACGGGGCAACAGCAGGGTGGTTAGACAAAGGCTACGACCCAAGCCAACCCAACGACACCTATGTGGCTCAGGCGCTAAGAGACGGTATACTTACGCCTCAAGAGGATGTAGGAGCTTTTAAGTCGCAGCAGGTGCAGTCGCTGAATGGAAAGATATTGCGCATCGATCCGGCGACAGGCAGGGGCTTACCCACAAATCCATTCTACAACGCCTCTAACCCCAATGCACACAAATCTAAAGTATGGGCTTTAGGCTTACGCAACCCTTTCAGATTTACGCTTCGCCCAGGAACAGGTAATGCAAACCACCCAGGTACACTTTACGTGGGAGATTCAGGCTGGCAGGATTGGGAAGAAGTAAACGTAGTTACAGAAAAGGGGATGAACTTTGGCTGGCCCATCTACGAAGGCCTGGAAGCACAGCCATATTACTCTAACACAGGCGTGGCAAACCCCTTTGAGCCAAACCCGCTTTATGGGCAAGGCAACTGTACACAGCAGTTCTTTACGTTCCATAACCTGCTTGTGCAGCCCAAAAAAACACAGCAGCCATACTTTGGCAACCCTTGTAACTATAACGCTGTAATCCCCGACAATCATCATAAATTTGTACATGCCCGCCCAGCCATTGATTGGGTAAACGCGGTAGAAAAAGATGGCGTTAAACCGTCTCCTAACGCAAGAGTAGGCACTTTTAATGGAGAAGACCCTGCCGTGGCCAAAATCGGTGCTGCAGGCTCTCCTGTAACAGGGCCGCAGTTTTACGGCAGTTCGTCTACAGGCGGTATTTGGTATACTGGCGATGACTTACCTGCAGAGTATAAAAACACCTATTTCTTCGGTGACTATGGCGCCGGTTGGATCAGGAACGCATCCTTTGATGGAAACGACAATCCAACGGCTGTCAGAAACTTTATTGATGCCGATGCAAACGTAGTGGCTCTGGCTACAAACCCGGTAACCGGAGGGCTATACTACATTAATTATGCGACACAGATAAAGAAGGTGTCTTTTTACGATGGCAACACACCGCCAAAAGCAGTAGCAGAAGCAGACAAATTGTACGGCACAAGCCCCTTGACCATTAGATTTAGTAGTGCAAAGTCTACTGATGCAGAAGGGCAGGCGCTTAGCTTTGAATGGGACTTTGGTGACGGGTCAGCTAAATCAACAGCAGCAAACCCAACCCATACGTATACCTCAACGCAAGTAGGGCAGCAATTTACAGTTACGCTTAAAGTTACCGATTCTGAAGGACTTAGCTCAAGTATGAAACTGCAGGTTTCCGTAAACAACACACCTCCTGTAGTAAGTATAACCAGCCCTGCAGAAGGCACTAAATATCCGCTCACAGATAAAACAGTTTACAACCTGCGGGCAAACGTTACCGACAACGAGCACAATGCCGGACAGCTTACATATGAGTGGCAAACTGTACTGCACCACAACACACACGTGCACCCAGAGCCTATCGATAACAAACCGGAAACGACTACTACCATAACACCTATTGGTTGCGATAGTGAGCTGTACTTTTACAGAATCAACTTAAAGGTAACAGATGCCGGTGGGCTTTCAGCTACTGATTATGTAGATCTGTATCCTGAGTGTAACGGTACTGTGATAAAATCTGTGAGGGTGATATCGCCAGCAACTAACAGTACATTTGCTGTGGGGGCTCCGATTCCATTAAAAGTGAGTTTTATGGATGCAAGCAGGGTATGGAGTAAAGTTGAGTACTACCAGGGCAGCAGCTTAATTGCAACAGCAAACACATCGCCATACGATTATACCTGGACCGGTGCAGCAGCAGGCAGTTATAGCGTTACAGCTGTTGCCTACGATAGCGAAGGCCATACAGCAACATCAGACCCAATAAATATTACAGTTGGCACCTCCAGCCAGGTTGATCTGTCTAACTGCTTGCCAGGCTTGGTGCATTACTTTGGACTGGATGCAGAAACAACTAATCAGCACAAGGATTTTGCCTCGGCTACAACAGCCAATTGCGAGAATTGCCCTGAAACAGTACCCGGTAAATTTAATGAAGCTCAGAAATTCGCTGGCACCGAAACAGGGCTTAATATTGCCAATGTAGCAAACTTTAACTGGAATAAGGATGTGAATTTCACTATCAGCTTCTGGATGAAGAGTGATACTAAAAGCAGCACAAACTCTGTGATTGTAGGCAGGAACGCAGTTAATAGCAGAATGCACTGGTGGGTAGGCTTAAACCCAGCCGGCCAGGTAATTTTCATGCTGAAGGATGTGGACCATGTAGGAATTTACCTTGGTGACAAAGGCCCTAGCTTAACAGACGGCAAATGGCACCAGGTTACAGCCATACGTGATGGCAGTAATCAGAAAAGCCGCCTGTACATAGACGGTATGCTGCTCGAAGAGGTTGATTACTACTACACAAAAGGATTTGAAGGCCAGGCGCCGGTGAACGTTGGCTATATGCAGCTAGACCACGGCTATCATTATGCCGGTGAGCTTGATGAACTTAAAGTATACAACCGGGCTATACTTCAGGAGGAAGTTGCTGCTTCTTACAATAATGGCAATGGCAGTTACTGTGGCAGCGGTACATTGGGTATAACAGACAATGAAAACTTTGCCGGAACCTTTGAAGTATTCCCGAACCCGAACCATGGCGATATGGGTATTTACGTAACCGATCTGTTGCCAGGAGAGTCGGTGAGGTTAACCCTGACTGATGTTACAGGTAAGAAAGTGCTTACCAAAGAGGCAACAGCTAGTTCTAACGGTATGGTGCAACTAAAACTAAATGCCGGGGCAGCTATTAATTCCGGGCTTTACAACCTGGTGCTCACATCTCCGGACCGTAGCCTCAGCCGAAAAGTTGTGATTGTGAAGTAAAGATCATTTACCATTATTGACATAAAAAAAGCGCCCATAAAGTATGGGCGCTTTTTTTATGTTATTTATATGCAATATCATTCCTTTACTACTTTAATTGCTTGAGACTTACCCTGTGTATCTGTGTAAGTAACATAGTATAAGCCACTCTTGATAGTTGTGTTTGAGAGGTTAAGCTCAAGTTTATCGTTTACAAGATTAAGGCTGCCTTTCTCCTCGTATACAACCTGTCCGGTTTGGTTTTTAAGTACCACGCTCTGTAGCTTAACTTTCTTGGCACTTAAATCCAGTACAAGTACATCTTTAAATGGATTAGGATAAGCCGCTTCAGTTGTATAAGCTAAATCAGCTGCGTTAGATCCGCCTGTGCCAGACGATGGCGGCGTTGTTGTGCCAGTTGACCCACCTGGGTTAGCTGGTGGTGTTGTAGCAGTAGCAGCGGCACTTACAGTTATCGTTACAACTGCAGATGTTTTAGTAGCTCCCTTATTGTCGGTCGCTTTAGCTGTAAGGCTGTATGAGCCAGCCGCTGCATTTGTCCAATTATAAGTAAAAGGTGCTTTTACAGCCTCTCCAAGTTTAGTTGAACCAGAGAAGAACTCTACTTTTGCAACAGTACCGTCTGCATCGCTTGCGTTGGCTGTTAAAGCTATCGCATTGCCTGCTGTAAACTTAGCACCTGCAGTTGGCGCTGTGATTGTTATACTTGGCGCCTTGTTCTCGGCTGGTGCTGGCGTAGGAGCCGGGGTTGGGGTTGGTGCTGGTGCTGGTGCCGGAGTAGTAGCATTGCCAGCCGAACCATTAGGTCCTAGCTTTATTCCCTGCTGCGCCAGCTTCTGGTTCCAGCGGCTGAACTCTTCCGCTTCCATTTGCAAGCTGACAGCGCCTGGTAAAAAATTGTTATTAGTGAAAGCCGCATCCTCAGCCACCGAAACATCGTTTCTGTTGTTCGTGTAACCCCAGGCATTGATGGCTACCGTATTGTTATCTACTGAGTTGTTGAAAGTGGTGTTCTTCTTGTAGTAGTCCTTGCTCCACAAGCCAGAAGTATACATGGCAAACTTAGCTCCGTTTTTAAAAGTGGCCGAGTTAATAGCCCTGTTGTGGTGGTAGCGCACATTGTTTCCGCCGGCGATGCCCATAGAGTAGTTGCCCAGGTTCACCAGGTGGTTGTCGTTTGCCTCGATGTAGGCCGGTGCAATAGAGATGTCGCCGTCGCCGTCGGTGATGATACCGCCACCTGAGTAGCTGGAGCCTGTATGCGGGATCGGGTAAGCCCCCTCGATGTAGTTGTTGTGGATGCGGATCGGGTTTCCTGCCGCACCTTTTGTGTTGTAGATGTTGATGTTGTCCTCCACAGCCGAGTTACCGGCATCGTTGATCACCTGGTTCCAGGCAACCTCTACACCCGGTACGGTGCCACGGTAGTTGAACTGCACGAACTGAGCGAAGGTCTGTCCTCCGTGCACGCGGCCGTCGATGTTCTTGGCCTTGTTATAGCGAATCTTTATAGAGTTTGCCCCAGAGCCGTTGCCCTCGTAACGCTGACCGATGTAAATACCGGCTGTGTTCTCCATGTAGCAGTTTTCTACCACGATATTGCGGAACACGTCCACACCCAGAAA
>NZ_CANLMZ010000005.1 GCF_947492645.1 uncultured Pontibacter sp.
TTCGATTCCAGTTACCTTCCGGCAGCAGGCTTTTTAAATACGAATTGTATTCTAGTAGGTCTTTGTAAAGATATGAGTTCGATAATTCCACCCTACGGGCTACTAGAGTAAAAAAGCCGCTCCACATAAAATGGAGCGGCTTTTTTGGTTCGATGAATTTCCCCTTCGGTCAAATTTCTTAATTTATTGTATCATATAACATCAATAACAACGAGTTTATCTGCTATTTATCCCTATACTTAGTGAGGTCTTTCGTCTTCACCAACAACTTTCCCAATTACTCCTTTTCAAAGATTTTCTTCCGGTGGTTGAGTCCCCATCCCTTCAAAGCTTCAATGATCGGAGTTAAGGTATCGGCATAGGGTTCCGGTTTATACATGATCTTCACCGGGTAATCGTCTATTACTACCCGCTTGATTAGTTGATGCTGTTCAAGGTCCTTCAGCTCCTTAGCTAGCACCTTCGGAGTAATCCCTGGAATACTCCCCTGTATATCGGTAAACCGCTCATTGCCCGTCATCACCGAAATGATGATGGGTAGCTTCCATTTCCCATTAATTACCTCGATCGCATCCCGCACCGGCTTTACCGTGTCCAGGCAAGACAGGTATCCCATTTTATTAGCCATAACTCTTCTGTTTAACCTATTTTACTTTCCTTTGGGAAAGCACTATACAAAGGAAAGTAATAAGTTGTAATTTTACAACAGCTTACAAAGATAAGTATTACAAGGTGGGCTATAGTAGTTGTAGGTCCTCAAGAACGATTGGCAAGTGCTATAATGCATCCGGATGCAGATGGCGGTGCCCGCTGAGGCCGGGTGTTATACAGGTAATTAAAAAAATTAGGATCATGGCTTATAATGAATCAATAATAAACAACGCTAAGGCAGGTAAACAGATGCTCATTGGTTTGCACCTTGGAAATGGATACGGCTCTCAGCCGGGAGCCTGGCGCATGCCGGGAGTTGACCCCAAAAGTTATACAAGTTTCGATGCGCGTGTCAAACAGGCTCAAGCAGCGGAGCGTGGTAAGCTTCAGTTTATATTTTTGCCGGATGGCCCTGGCGCTATCCTGACTGATCTGGAAACTGAGTCGCCTAGTTTTAATCTTGATGTGATGCTCACCCTTGCAGCTGTCGCACGCGAAACCAAGCGCATTGGGTTAGTCGCCACGGGTTCTACCACATTTAACGAGCCTTTCAACCTTGCCAGGCAGTTCAAGGCGCTCGATGTGATGAGCCATGGTCGTGCGGGTTGGAACGCAGTTACATCAAGCGGTGATGCCGTCGCAGCAAACTACGGAAGAAGCATTCCGTCCAGCGCGGAACGCTATGGGCGGGCGCACGAGGTCGTCCAGCTCATCCAAGCACTTTGGGGCAGTTGGGGAAAGGATGCTTGGGTGCATAACCAGGAGAGCGGACAGTTTGCGAAGAGAGATCAGATCCTTCCCATCAATTTTAAAGGCAAGTTCGTGGGCTCACGCGGGCCCCTCTACATTCCCCCATCGGAACAAGGCCAACCCATTATCTTCCATGCTGGAGGAAGCCCAAATGCGCATGAACTGGCGGGCCGCTTCGCCAATGCGGTCATTGGAGCGGCATTTACCATGGAAGATGCACGCGCTCAACGCAATGCATTCCGAGAGGCGGCAAAGCGTTACGGTCGTAACCCCAACGAGCTCAAGTATATCCCCGGCCTTATGACTACCATCGCCAAGGACAGACGCACGGCCCTGGATCGCAGGATCAAACTCACAGAAAGCCTCATCCCTCAACGGGTAGCGTATCTTCAACAGATGCTCGGCATACATCTTGACCTTAGCCGCCTTGACGAGCCGCTCTCAAGAGAGCAACTGGACGCAGCGCGCCCATCGCCATATGACCCTCGTTCCCCACACGCCCTGAAGATCGCAAAAGAAGGGTGGAGCCTGCGTGATATAATCGCCCATGGGGTGATTGATTATCATCCCGTGATCGTGGGACCGGGTATTGAGGCCGCCGATCATATGCAAGCGTGGTTTGAAGCAGGTGCCGCCGATGGATTCTGGATTTCTCCCGACATCAACGAAGATGGCATTGATGCCTTTGTGGATGAAGTGGTTCCAATCCTGCAAGAACGTGGGCTCTTCCATCAGGATTATGAAGGCAAGACCTTACGCGAACATCTTGGTGTACCTGATCAGTATGGTGTTGACCCTCGTGTTTTGCCATGGGGCAAAGACAGCATAGAGAAATAAGCCATACTTAATCATCATTAAAAATTAATCAATAAATATAATCAACATGAACATAGGAGTAATTGGCGCCGGCGTGATCGGCAAGACCCTGGCCAGAAAGTTTAGCGCAGCCGGACATACCGTGACCCTAGCAGATGCCAGAGGCGTGGCAAGCATTCAGCAAATTGCTGACTGGGCTAATGTAAGAGCAGTAGCGGTAGAAAATGTTGCAACGGATGTGGATGTGCTGGTCATAGCTATTCCCTTTGGAAATATTCCGGACTTGGTAAGAACGCTGGAAGGCAAGATAGCGGATCATGTCGTGATCGTGGAGACGACCAACTTCTGGCCCAATCGGGATGCTGCAGTAGAGGCAGTAGAAAACGGCATGGTGAACAGCGTTTGGGTGCAGCAGCAGTTTGGCCGTCCGGTTGTAAAAGCCTTCAGCAACATCGGTGCCTACAGCCTGGCTGTAGAAGGTAAACCCAAGGGAAGTAAAAACAGGATTGCACTGGCTGTCTCGAGTGATGAACAAAGATCAAAAGAGGTGGTGCTGGGCCTGGTGGATGACGCCGGTTTTGACGCCCTGGATGCCGGAGATTTAGAAGACTCCTGGCGCCAGCAGGCTTGCTCCCCGGCCTATTGCACCGATCTCACCTTACCTGAACTTATAAAAGCACGGGCATCAGCCGAGAGAGAAACACTCAGAGAAAAACAGGATCTGTTATTTAGCAAAATGCAGGCGATAGGCGACGAATACTTTAAGATCATCTTGTCAGGAGATTACCCGGAAGGATTCGTAGACCATGCCGTAGACATTGTCCGCGAGATCAACAACTTGCCTCCAAGAAAGCAAAATACGTTAGGTTAATCAATAAACAGTTTAAAAAGATACAACATGAAAATAGGAATCATAGGCACGGGTGCCATTGGAAGTACCATAGCCAGTAAACTCTCTGCTGCAGGGCATCAGGTAAAGGTTACCAACACCCGGGATATGGCCACACTTAAAGAAATAGCTGCCAGTTTAGGCGCAGAAGCGGCTACCATTGAAGAGGTGGTAAAAGAGGTGGATGTCATTCTTTTCTCCATTCCTTTCAAGGCATATAAAGACCTGCCAAAGAATTTATTGCAGCACGTACCCCAGGAAGTCATTATCATGGACACCAGTAATTATTACCCTTTCCGGGATGGGGACCTTGCTGGCTTAGCAGGTAAGACGGAAAGTGAATACATCTCTGAAACACTAGGAAGGCCAGTTATCAAAGTGTTCAATAACATTTTGGAGTACACTCTGAAGCACAAAGGCAAGGCTGCCGGCGAGCAAGGGAGGATCGCTATATCAGTTGCTGGCGATAACGAGGCACATAAAAAGGTAGCCGCTCAGCTGGTTGACGCGCTGGGGTTTGATACCGTGGATGCAGGCGGTTTAGTCGAATCCTGGAGACAGGAACCAGGCACTCCTGCTTATTGTACTGAACTGAATGCAGCAGAACTAAAACAAGCGCTTGCTGCAGCCGAAAGAGGGAATGGTCCTGCAGCCAGAGATGCTGTCATGCAGAAATTTCAGAGTTTAGCGACGTTTCCTTCTCACGAAGAAATGGTTGCTATTAATCGTTCGGTTGCCGCTGGAAACCTGCAGTAGATTTATTTGTTTTTGTTCAAGTCTGAAGAGCTACTATCAGCATCTTTGTGTTGCTCTCAAGTGCTGGTAATAGCTATTTCAGTAAGCATACCGAGCTCCTACTGAACCTGGAGGCCACGAGAAAAGCCCCAAGAGAAAACATAATTAATCAACTAGCTGGTCAGTAATTAGCTATACCTGGTAAAGAGGAACTAATAAGAACTAAGATAGCATTGAATACGATGGATCATAAAGAAATAGCCTATTCCATTTTAGAACTTGCCATTGTTTCGCAGGGGGAAACCATACAACAGACCCTGCATAATTCCTTGGCATTGGCAAAAGAAGCGGAAGCACATCACTACAAACGCATTTGGTTTGCTGAGCATCATAACTCAGATAATATCGGCAGTAGCGCCACATCACTGCTCATGGGTTACGTGGCCGAAAACACCACCACGATCCGGGTGGGCTCAGGTGGTGTGATGCTTCCCAATCATTCGCCTTTGATTATAGCAGAACAGTTTGGAACATTGGCACATTTATACCCTGGCCGCATTGATTTGGGTCTCGGAAGGGCGCCTGGTACAGACCAAGCAACTGCTCGTGCGATCCGGTCAGATTTTATGGAGGCTGCCCATTCTTTTCCCAGGGAAATAGAAAAGATCCAGCAGTATTTTTGCGTAGAAAATAAAACGGCCAACGTAAGGGCGCCTATTGCAGAAGGTACAGATGTTCCGCTGTATGTATTGGGCTCTACGACAGATAGTTCGCATATAGCGGCTGAAAAAGGATTGCCTTACGCTTTTGCAAGTCATTTTGCATCCACGCATTTACATAACGCTTTGCGAATCTATGAACAGGAATTCCAGCCTTCCGAGTTTTTAGAAAAACCCTATACCATTGCCGGGGTGAATATTTTGGTTGCCGATACAGATGAAGAAGCCGAAAAACTATTCACTTCCTTGATTAGAATGTTTGTAGGCGTATTAACCGGCTCCAGAGAACCATTACAGCCACCAACCGAATTGACCGAGGATTTAAAACAAGTATTGCTGCATCCAACGTTAAACCAAATGCTCAAGTATTCCTTTGTTGGAAGCAAGCAGACGGTAAAAACGCAAATTCAGGAATTCTTGGAAGAAACAGGAGTGGATGAATTGATCACAGTGTCCACTATGTACAAGCTGGATGACCGATTAAAATCTACCAGACTCTTTGCAGAAATTATGACGGAGCTAAACGAGAACAGGTAAAAGAAAAAGAGGATATGCTTATTTAAACTCTTCCTCTAAATAGCTTTCCATTGCAGCCAAATCCCTGTGGAAATGGTTCGATAATTCCATCCTTTGGTCTACTAAAAGGGAGAAGTGATTATTTGATCGCTTTTCCCTTTTTCTTTTTCCACTAAACCCTTTTTCAAGAGGTTATAAAAATCAAAAAGCTACATTTATCCTTTAGGTGAAGATAGCACCGTCTTCACAATTATAAAGCACTCCTTACAGAAACGCCATTACTTGCAGCTGTTTTCTTTGCTGAACGTTCAACATACTTTAAGACTACATTATCGTTTCTACTTCCTGATCGCATGCAATGTATGCGACATGATGCTGTAAAGGAAAATAGCACAGAGCGTGGTAAGCAGGATATTTCCTATTGTTAGCAGCGCTACACTTATGCCCCTGATGAATGTGCCATGCCTGCAACCAGTAAAAAATTAGCACAGATGTTACACCCCAGCTTACTAATGCAGCAGTCTTAACTCTCTTCGTTAAAGAAACAACCAATAACAAAAATATGGGCAGCAGCGAGAGCAGGTAAATCACACAGTAAGGCTATACTATTTTACTGTACGCTAAGGCAACACTTTATTTCCAAGCGCTTTTTTTTTCAGGTCAGATATATTTCGGAGCGTTACCTGGGCTATACTTTGCAAGGCATCTGTGGTAAAGAAAGCTTGGTAGCCTGTTATCAGTAAATTATTAAAAGGTAGTAAATGCATGAAAACGCCAGCCTGAATTATCTTACCCGACAAGCCTACAAAAAACAGATCACCCTCTTCTTCATAAACATCCGCAGAGTACAAACAAACTGCCGCTTTCGTCATCAGTTGGTGTCTTGGTGTGTTATATTCAAACTAAATTAAGCTGTAGCTTTAAACAATTTTTCCCGATGCCTGTAGTAAAAGAATTATCCGCAACTACAGGTAATTATGAAATTTATACTTCTACTGGCTTTTCTACTTCCAGCACTAGCCTTTGCCCAGACAGGTGTCATAACGGGCACAGCACGCGACCGTAATACACAAGAGCCGCTTATTGGTGTATCCGTGCAGGTAGTGGGGAGCCAATTGGGCACGGTAACTAACGAGAATGGTGCTTTCAGGATAGAAAGTATACCAGTAGGAAGTTATACGGTACAGAGTTCTTACATCGGATATCAGCCACAGTCCAGGTTTAACGTGAACGTAACAGTAGGCAATGTGCAGATACTGAATTTTGAAATGGCACCTGCCGCCAGCCAGCTGCAACAGGTAGAAGTAGTAGCCAACCGCAGGCAAAGTGCCGCTGTGGCCGACCTGGTGACGCCACTCTCGGTGCAGAGCCTGACGACAGAAGAGATTCGCAGCAACCCCGGCGGCAATTTCGACATATCGAAGGTAGTGCAGGTACTGCCGGGTGTAGCTACCAACGGCACAGGAGGCGGCAGCCGCAACGACTTGATTATTCGAGGTGGCGCACCTAACGAGAACGTATACTACATCGATGGCATTGAGATTCCGCTCATCAACCACTTTACTACACAAGGAAGTGCGGGAGGGGCCACAGGCATACTTAATGTTTCTTTCATCGAAGACCTGAAACTGAGTTCTTCTGCTTTTGATGCACGCTATGACAATGCGTTGGCATCCGTTTTTGAGTTCAGGCAGCGCTATGGCAACCCGGAGCGTTTTTCGGGTAATGTGCGTCTGAGCGGCTCTGAGTTTGCCACCACCTTAGAAGGCCCTGTAGGAGCAAAAACAACTTATCTTTTGTCGGCACGCAGGTCATACCTGCAGTTTCTGTTCAAGCTGCTCGACCTGCCCATCCGCCCGAACTACTGGGATTTTCAATATAAAATTGACCATAAACTAAACGACAAAACCTCCATATCTTTTATAGGTGTAGGCGCGATAGATGATTTCTCTTTTGGAGTGCCGCGAGAAAGCACTCCTGAAAATGAGTACATCCTGCGCTCTACCCCCTACATCAACCAATGGAATTATACAACGGGCGTAGCTGTGAAAAGGCTTGTAAACGATGGCTACATAAACCTGGCCCTGAGCCGCAATGCATTCGATAATGCCCTGACCAAGTATGAGGCTGCCGAAGAAGGTGAAAACCGCGTGTTTACACTAAACTCCAGCTCCCGCGAAACAGAGAACAAGCTGCGACTGGACGTGAACAAGTATAAAAACGGCTGGCGGTATGCTTATGGCGTGTCGGGGCAGTACGCCCAGTTTACGAATGATATTTACAGCGTGATCCGAAAGGAGCTGCGCGATGAGCAGAATAACCTGGTACAACCGGGCGTGACGCTGGATTACGATACCAAACTCGATTTCTTTCGTTACGGTGCCTTCGGGCAAGTATCCCGATCGGTACTGGATAACAAACTGGGGCTTTCGCTGGGTATTCGCACCGACATGAATTCTTTTACCGATGAGGGAAATAACCCGCTGAAAACACTATCTCCGCGCCTGGCTCTCTCCTACTTGCTAAACGATAGATGGACTATAAATGCATCCTCGGGCATCTACTATAAACTGCCCACTTATACTGTACTGGGTTACCAGCAGAATGGAGCTTACCTGAACAAGCAGGCCGATTACATCAGGTCTATCCACTACGTGCTGGGTACAGAGTTTCTGCCGCGCCAGGACTTACGCTTCACCCTGGAAGCCTTCTACAAAGACTACGGCAATTATCCTGTCTCTATTCGGGATGGCATTTCGCTGGCGAACCAGGGCGGCGACTTTGGTGCCATCGGCAACGAGGCCGTAGCGACAAACGGAAAAGGCAGAGCCTACGGAGCAGAAGTATACCTCCAGAAAAAGCTGACTGGCACGGTGTTCTCGGTACTATCTTATACCTATGTGGTGAGTGAGTTCTCTGGTCTTGATGGCGAGTACGTATCCAGCGCCTGGGATTACCGCCACCTGGTATCGGGTTTGTTGGGCAAGAAGCTGCCGCGCAACTGGGAGTTCGGGGCCAAGTATAGGTTTGCCGGTGGAGCGCCAGCCACACCATTCGACCTGGAGGCATCACAACGAAACTACGCCTCTTTGGGAACGGGCATACTTGACTACGACAGACTAAACTCGGAGCGCCTGCAGCCCTTCAGCCAGTTGGATGTACGTATAGATAAAAAGTGGAATTTCAATCGAATTACACTCGACCTGTTCCTGGATATAGCTAATGTACTGGGCAGCAACACACCTGGCTTCGAGCGTTATACTTTCCAGCGCAACGATGACAACTCTGGTTTTGCCACCACCGACAATAACCCGCTGCGCCTGGATGGCAGCAACGCCATACCGGTAGTGCTTGAAAACAATGATGGCAACCTAGTGCCCACGTTAGGCTTTATAGTTGAGTTTTAATCTTCTCCGTAAAGTATAAATCTCAGTAAATCCGCACGTATACTATGAAAAACGTTAAGACACTAGCTATACTTAACACCCTGTTCTTCCTGCTGCACTTTGTGCCTTCGCAGCTTACGCAGTTTGAGGTATTTAATAGCCAAACCATCGGCGATGTATCTGATAAGTATCCAGCACTTTTCACACCTGCAGGCATTACTTTCTCTATTTGGGGCGTGATTTACCTGGGCCTGTCCATCTTCTGTATCTACCATTTAATGAAAGCTTACAAAGAGCCCGCTGAACATGAGGCGAATGCAGAACTGCAGCGCCTGGGTTATCTTTTTATGGTGAATAACCTAGCAACCGGCCTCTGGACTATTGCCTGGGTGAACGAGTGGCTGCTGATCTCGGTGGTGCTTATACTTACCCAGTTGGTAACGCTGCTGGCTATGCACCTTCGGCTGGGTATATTTAATGCCAATCGTTCTGCAGCCTCACGCTGGTTTACACAGGTACCGCTCAGTTTATACTTTGGCTGGATCATTATTGCCACGGTTGCCAACATCAGTTCTGCCCTGGTCGGTTTAGGGAGGAATGGCTTTGGCATGAGTGAAGGGCTCTGGACAACCATTATGATCATTGCAGCCACTTTAATAGTAGTATTTGTTCTCTTCACAAGATCAAACCCTTTTGTAGGTTTAGTAGGCGTATGGGCACTTTATGGCATTATTTTGAAACATCGTGATATCAACGTGGAGGCAAGTTCACAGATCATTACAACGGCGTGGATTGGTTTAGCCGTGGTTTCTTTAGCGGTAGTATTCGTATTTTTTAAAAGTATAAATAGCAAGCAGCAACGTTTTTAAACGCTCATTCCTTTTCCTGTACTCATTCACCGTCCGGCAGGTAAAAAAGCAGAGCAATCCCGGATAATGGAGCCTATTTAGATTGCTGAGATATTTAGTTAAGAGTGAAACAGATCACTTTATGGAATCAATAAGGCTGCTTTTCAGAGCTATTACTTCTTTATTTACACATCTCTGGATAACTACTTTCGTCCGCTTGGAGACAAGGTAACTAAATTGGCTACTCATCTAATCATTCCCTCCTTTCATCAAATTTCGGGAAACGCTTATACGCAGTACACAAGCTAAACAAGGCGTTGCCGCTAACATGCATGGTAAAGAGCAAAGAGGTTACCTACTTTAGCTGTTTCTGCTACACATCTCGTATGCAAACTTCATTAAAGCTGTTCTTTCTCTGTTAAAGGGTTAGAAACTATGCTGCAGTAAATCATAGAATTAAAAATCAGGCATCTTAAGAGACCTATGTACAAAAAAACTTTATGGAGCACCATGTTCAACCACTATCAACTACTATATATAAAGATGTCGTTGTTTTTGCGTTAATTGCTACACTAAGCTTTTCTATTACCTAGGTTTATTTAACCTAAGCAATAGCTAATGATATACTTTACTTAAAACAAACAACAAGATTAATGGCTTCAGGATTACTCGCATTATTAGATGATGTGTCCGCCCTCGTTAAAGTGAGTGCGGCAAGCTTGGATGATGTTCCGGCGCAAGTGTCAAAAACGACAAGTAAAGTATCGGGTATTGTTATAGATGACACAGCTGTTACTCCGAAATATGTAGTTGGCTTAGACCCTTCCAGGGAGCTTTCGATTATATTTCAAATCGCTAAAAAATCGTTGCTTAACAAATTGCTGTTACTGAGTCCTGCGGCACTAGTTCTGGGCTTTTTTGCTCCATGGGCTATTACTCCTATTCTGATGCTCGGGGGTGCTTATTTGTGTTTTGAGGGTTATGAAAAGGTTCATGCCATGTTTAGCAAGCACACCTCCGATACTGGGCAACACGAAGGTGAGGCACCTGTCGTGATAACTCCCGAAGAACTTGAAAAGACAAGAGTTCAAAGCGCCGTACGTACTGACCTTATTCTTTCCGCTGAGATTGTGGCCATCACCTATGCGACAGTAGCTGATAGTCCGTTAGTAACCCAAATTGCTGTAATGCTTGCCGTTGCTATTTTCATTACCATTGCAGTTTATGGCTTTGTCGGGCTGATTGTAAAAGCCGACGATATAGGACTTAGCATGGCAAAGGAAAACCGACATCCACAGGTAAGAAGTATTGGGCACGGCATTGTAAAATTTATGCCCAGCTTTTTAACTATCCTGAGTTACGTTGGTACGGCTGCCATGCTTTGGGTTGGGGCCGAAATTATTGCACATGGCATTCCGTTTACCAGCCACGCTCTTGATAACTTAGAACACTCTTTGGCACACATCCCTGCTCTTGCCTGGTTTGCTAAAGCTTTAACCTGCGCTATAGGAGGACTTATTTTAGGAGCTATAATTGAGAAAATAGTGACCCTAGTGCGTAAGATTTTTAAGAAATAACACTTCCTGGCAGTATTATTTATAGCTTCTTATCTGATTTAGTTTAGATAAGAAGCTATAAAAACAAGAAAGCCTCTCTACATATGTAAAGAGGCTTTCTTGTTTTTATAGTGATCCCGTTTGGATTCGAACCAAAGACCTACTGCTTAGAAGGCAGTTGCTCTATCCAGCTGAGCTACGAGACCATTGTTTTTGGCAGCATTATACTTGCCTTAAACAAAAAATTTCGGAATTGCTTCCGAAATTTTTAAGTCGGGGTGGCAGGATTCGAACCTACGACCTCCACATCCCAAATGTGGCGCGATACCGGGCTACGCTACACCCCGAACTATGCTTTCAACTCCGGAAGCGCTTGTGGCGCTGTATTAATGTTGAACGCGGTGCAAAAGTAAGCGAAGTATTTAAAAAGTCAAAACAATTTAAACATTATTTTCGCTTGCGGAGGAGGGGGGATTCGAACCCCCGGTACCGTTACCAGTACGGCAGTTTAGCAAACTGCTGGTTTCAGCCACTCACCCACCCCTCCGGGCCTCTTTCTGCTAAAGAGTATGCAAACTTACAACATTACCCTTAACAGCGCAATAGTATTTCCTAAAAATTAAGATTAAAATGACCATAAAAACACCTCTCAAAGTATAACTAATTGATAATATTCACCTTGTAGGACTCAATTTTTCAGAAAAAATTTTAATTCTTTTTAAGGTTCTTGATTAACAACGGCTGCTTTACAAGGAAATCCCCAGAGAACCTCCCCCAGTACCCGTAGCAAGCGCAGTTAATGGCTGCATTTTAGTATATTTGTGGCTTGAGCGGGGCAGCATCTCTGCTTTACGCCCTCATACTTTTTTTCATGACCTGGTATCAAACCATTTCTATACTCGAGATCTTGTTCGGCTCATTGTTTTTTGTGCTGTACATCGGTTATTTGCTGCGCATAAGAAAAGTTGCTGCCTTCTTTAAACAACGTCCTCACGTGGTGTGGTTTAAATTTGTGCTTCGCCATGTATACTTAGCCCTGATTATTGTAGCTATACTTGGCCCATCGTTTGGCGCCATGAAAAAAGAAATCAAAACGATAGGCAAAGACTTATACATAGCCGTAGACCTTTCTCAGTCCATGGATGCGACTGATGTGCAGCCCTCACGTCTTGAAAAAGCAAAAAACGAGATTCACCGCCTTATAAACAGGTTTAACTCTGATAAAATCGGGTTGATCGTTTTCTCAAACGAAGCCTACTTACATAGCCCGTTAACCTACGACCAGAACGCATTACAACTGTATACCCAGACCCTACGCACCAACCTGCTCCCCTACTCCGGCACCGACTATGCTCCTGTGCTGCAGCTAACACTTGATAAATTTAGCACCAACACGGCCGCCGCGGCAGAAGAGCAGAAAGCAAAAGTGCTTGTTCTTATAAGCGATGGCGAGGACTTTGGTGGTAATGTAGAGCAACTGGCTGCCAGGCTGCGAGAGCAAAATGTACGGGTTTATACGTTAGGGGTAGGCACCCTTGAAGGAAGCCGTATTCCAGAAGGCCGCAATTTTAAACGCGACAAGCAAGGCCGCATCGTTTCAACGTCTCTTAATCCAGGGCCATTAGTGCAGTTGGCAGAGTTAACTGATGGACAATATTTTGAAGTAAACAATCGTGTAAGTGAAGTTAGTCGGCTTATCAACGCGATTAACAATATTGAAGGCGAGCTTCGCGAAAGCAAAACGATTGATGTAACGGCAAACAAGTATATTTACCCATTGGCATTGGCGCTGGCACTTATACTTTTGGATGTACTTGTAACTGTTAAAGTAATCAGGATATGAAGGTTTTATTCTTTGTGATTTTCCTGATAAGCGTGCTTGGTGGCGGGCTTCGCTCCATCTCCAAAGTAAACGAATATAATGCCAAAGCAGCGCTGGCTTTTAAAAAGCAGCAGTACCACGAGGCGATAGTAGCGTATGAATACCTGCTTCATGATCTTGAAATTAACGATGACCAGGTAAGGCTAAACCTGGCTCACACTTATTACAAAGCCAACAGATTTAAAGAAGCGCTGCAACAGTACCACCTGCTGGCAGATAACAAGGCACGGCACTTGCGATCTGTAGTTCACCTCCAATTGGGAAACATCGCTACAAAACAAAAAAAGTACAAGCAGGCATTATCGTTGTACAAGCAGGCGCTTGTTGCTGATCCGGCCAATGAAGCGGCCCGTTATAATTTTGAACTCCTGAAAAAGTTTCTGAACCTGTACCCTGAACGTGAAGAACAGCCCGCAGACAATTTGCCACAGCCTGACCAAACGCAGCCTTCTGATAGCGCAACACTTCCGCCTCCTGCTCAGGAAGAGCTTCAGCCTAAAAACAAACCTGATGCTAACGGCAACCGGGAAGAGGAAATAGAGCAGCCGCAACCTGATGCAAATGGCCAGCAAGGCCAGGGTGGAACATCACCTGAACAAAATGAACAACCGCCTGAACAAAAAGAAAAAGAAGAAGTATCTGGCACAAGCGATGGCGACGTAGAAGGGAAAAACAAAAACAACCAGTTTGATCCTAAGCAGCAGGAGCGAAACTTTAGCGGAGAGAATGTTACCGAATCTGATGCAAGCGCTCAGACAAAGCGCATTCGCCTTCAGAAAGCTAATATCAGCCCTGAAAAAGCTAGGATATTGCTAGATGCCATGCGAAATGCAGAGATGCAGTATATTCAGCAACTGCCTAAAAAAGCAACCAAAAAGCCTGATAAATCAAAACCAGACTGGTAAGCAGCGTTACAGTATAATATACTGTCTACCGTTCATCAGGCGATGTATTGAAGGCTTTAGGATACAAATAGCTATTTTCTTACAACCAAATAAAGTATGAATACCGAAAAATCCCTGCCTCAGTATTTAGAGAGCGACGTACTTATCCGTTTCGAGGACTGCGATCCTTTTGGGCATTTAAATAACGGCCGTTACATCGACTATTTCCTGAATGCGCGCGAAGACCAGGTACGCGACAATTATGGCTTGGATGTGTATGCCCACATAAAGCAGTCTGGCAATGCGTGGGTGGTGGCCTCTAACCAGATAGCTTACCTGCGGGAAGTTAAATTTATGGAGTGGGTAAAGATCAGAACCAGCCTGATGCATTACGGTAGTGCTAACTTGATAACAGAAGGCCTGATGCTGGATAAAGACACAGGTGCTGTATTGGCTGTTATCTGGTCCAGGTTTACTTATATAAGTATGAAAACCGGACAAAGAGCAGAACACAGCCCTGAATTGATGGCTATTTATAAGGCTGTGGCCACGGAGGGAGAAGGTAAGCCAAATAAGTATTTTGAAATACGCGTAAAGGAGCTGAAAGAAAGCACTCCTAAAATCTAACCACAGGTTTAATTTCCCTCCAAAAGAAACGGCATACTTCAAATGCCCGGATTTATATTTACAAGTTATACAGCAGGCTTTACTGGTCAAACAGCAGTTGCTTGTTTATCAATGATAAGTATAGCTTATGTAACTTTGCAAGTATAAACTGCTGTTGTTTTTAATACTCAATGCAAATGAAGAATAATCTCAGGAACGTTTTGGATGTATTGTCGCTTGCCGAAAAGCTGAAGTATGAGCTGAGGCACAGCTGGCTCTCTAATGGCAGACAGGAAAGTGTTGCCGAGCATACTTGGCGTATGTCATTGATGGTAGTGCTGCTGGAGCCATACCTGGATAAAGAGCTTGATACCGCCCGTACTCTTAAAATGGTTATCGTACACGATCTTGTAGAAGCTGAGGCCGGCGATATTCCTGTTTTTGAGGTTACAACTGCCAAGGCAAAAGAACTGAAGCAGTTAAATGAAAGGCAGGCCATTGAAAACCTGCGGTTAAAACTGGGAAACGGCATTGGCCAGCACATTTACGAGCTCTGGCACGAGTTTGAGGACAAGCAAACCTACGAAGCAAAAGTAGCAAACGCACTCGATAAACTGGAAGTGCAAATTCAGCACAACCATGCTGATATTACCACTTGGCTAGAGGTGGAACAGGAACTTTGCCTGCTGATGGGCACCCATACCGAATTTGATCAGTGCCTGACACAGTTAAAAGAACTTATTGAAGAGGCAGCCATTCTTAAAATGGAAACGGCCGGAATTGATGTAGCCGCTGTGAAAGCCCGTGTTTCGGCAAAACATACCCCTGCTGCAGGACTTGAGAAGCGGATTGCGCACTAACGCAGTACTCTAAAAGTAGAAAGGCTCTACTGTACAGGCCACATATAACCGCATAAACACAAAATCCTGGCTCTCTCACAGCCAGGATTTTGTGTTTATGATCCAGTTGAGGACTGTTATACTTTCTATAATAAGCCTTCTGGGAAAAGTATGATTTAGTGTGGAGTAGGTACTTATCTTTTTAATTAAGGCAATCTATAAAGGGATAGTATAAACAGAATCGCCTCTGCAAGTGCAGAGGCGATTCTGCTTAAGATGAGGTCTATTTCTTGATAAAGCTTATAACCTGGTAATGTTGTGCCCCCTGTACCTGTAACACATATTTACCTGTTGCAAGCGTTGCTACATCCAATTGATTTACTGCGCCCGCCTGTACTTTAAACTGTTGTACTACACGGCCATTCATACTTATTACCCGAACGGTACACGTACCCGCAGGCATAGTGGTTAAATCGAGGTTGGCAACGTCAGCAGCTGGATTAGGGTACAGCATTATACTTGCTTCTGCCTGCTTCTGCACCTCTACCGCTACCATTTTGCTATAATCGCTTTTCCCGTCGAAATCTACCTGCTTCAAGCGGTAATAGACAGTACCCATTGGGGCGGTTGCATCCAGGTAAGTATAGTTGATGCGGCTGTTGCTGTTTCCTGCACCATCTACCTGGTTAAGCTGTACAAAATTGCGCCCATCAAGGCTGCGCTCTATTATAAAGTAATCGTTGTTCTGTTCTGTGGCTGTTGCCCAATCCAGTACCACGCCGGCTTTTGTAACCCTTGCAGTAAAGCTGATGAGCGTTACCGGCAGAGGCGTAACAGTTCCACTTTGTCTAAATGCGGTGTTTAAACTGGTAGACCTGTCCATTCCGTAATTAGAAGAGTCGAAGAGGTCTATTAAACCATCGCCATCTGTATCTCTATAATATGTATTCCCAGATATCTGGAAGCTTAAAATACGCTTAGTCGGGCCGCTTTGCTTCAGCCATGCTGGTGGGTTTGCCGCTGTGCCATCCACGTAGTAATCCTTAGCGGCGGTAATACCGGCATTGTTTCTAAATACTTCAGCCATCGCCAGCAGGTCATCAACTGATTTCCCGTCTTTGTTCAGGTCATACGCTTCTTCCGTGTCTGTCATTAAGTCGTTATCGCTGTCCATGTCACGGTAGTCCGGGGTTCCGTCTCCGTCCGTATCAAGAGGCGTTATAGTAGTGGCATTAACGGCACAACCACAACTTGCATCGTACCGATCGTCAATTCCGTCGCCATCAGTATCAATACCTGCAGGTAACAGACGGCTGCCTGTTGCCTGTGCTTCCAGGTTGTCGAGTATGCCATCGTTATCAGAATCAATATCCAGAAAGTCGTAAACTACATCGTTATCAGTATTGGTAACTACATAATTAATCGTGCCGGATCCGGCTGCAGTTTCCAATATATCTACCAGGCCATTAGCACCCGAGGCAGAAGTATAACGGCCCAAACTCAGGCTGAAAACAGTAGCTGAAGGCACCTTACCACCGTTCGCTTCTACTGCATCCAAAATCCCATCGCCATCCGAATCCAGGTCCAGGTGGTTTGGAATGCCGTCTCCATCCTTATCGTCTGTGCCTTCCATAGCATCCGGAATGCCGTCGTTATCTGCATCCAGGTCATAGGCATCCGTAATTCCATCTAAATCTGCATCAGCAATAATTTTAATGGTAAATACAGCTGGAGATTTATCTTCTGTTACTTCATTATCCTTGATAACATATATAAAGCTGACATCACTAATGTTGCTAACTCTTGGGTCAAAACTGATTTTGTTGTAAGAGCTCCAAGGGTATGAAGCGGTGGTGTTTGCCGCAACACCATTCACGTAAAGTACACCTTGTGCAGCAGTTGGTAAAACTGTAAATCTGAAAGAGGAAACGCTTATGTCATCTGTACCATTCAAAGCATCTAAAATGGTTCGATCTGCTCCGCTTGCCAAGGTTGCCACGTTGGTTTGGTTAACGGCAACTGGCTCGCCATTGATTGGAATGGTAATAGTAGCTTCGTTACTAACTGCTCCGTATGCGTCAATGGCTACATATCTTAGCACCACATCTCCAAAATTGCCAACTGCAGGATCGAAAGTGTTAGTTGCTATGAAAGTATTTACACCATATTCTGTAGTTGTATTAAGCTTTATACCTCCTACTAACAATGTCCCCTGGCTATCGCCCGGTAACGACAAAAACCTGAATTTAAGTGCTGTTACACCTCCATCATCTTCCGGAACTGCAGTAGGTAAGCCTAATACTTTTGCCGGATCCGTATTCAGCATCTTTGGAAAAGAGAAGTTCTTTGCTATCGGCCGCTGATTATATGTAACAGGTATCGTGTAGGTAGCCGGTGTAGCATCCCAGGCATCTTCAATGTCTCCAACAGAGTAAGTAAAGATGATGTTCCCAGTAACGGTTTCGTCTGCGGGATCATACTTTAGTTTGTCTCTCAGGCTCCATGGGTAAACCTGATCAATAACTATTGCCTGATCATTTACTGTTAAAATACCGGAAGCTGGTAATGTGGCAATACGGAATGAAGTCGGTAGGCCATTAGCACCCTCCCCATCATTGCCTTTAAGCGGATTCAGAAGCGTGGCATCAGCTGTGCTAATAATAGCAGGGCTATGCGTTACATCTTCGGCTACTGGCTCTCCGTTAATGGGTATGGTAAAAGTAGCCAAGTCACTCTCAGCTCCTTCACCATCTACTACTTTATAATTAAAGACAACATCGTTAAGGTTTGCAGTAACAGGAGTAAATGAAACGCCACCGGCAAAAGACATAGCAGGATATAGTGTATTAGCAACCACGGCACTATTTCCTACTCTTAGCGTTCCTTGTGTAGACTGATCCGGAACAGAGGTAAAAATGATACTGGAGTTAACTATGTTAACATCATCAGTTGGATAAGAACCCGGAGTAACAACTAGTGTGGTTGTACCCGCCGTGTTCAATATAGTTTGGGTAACTACATTTCTAGCAACTGGAGCACCATTTATGGGAATTGTATAGGTAGCAGAATTACTGCTCAATCCTTCAGCGTCCTTAACAAGATACTGAAAGGTTGCATCAGCAGTAACGGTAGCGTTTGTATGCGTGTAGCTAATATTATTTCTATCAACCCAATTAAACTCTTGTGTGGTGCTGCTAACTATTGTTCCGTTAACCCGAAGTGTACCATGTGTTGGTAAAGTACTTATCAGGAACTTTGAGATTACCCCATCATCAGTAGCATTAAGCGATGGTGCCAGTATAACATTTGAAGCAGTCGTTAATAGTGTAGCAGTATTTAAAACATTATTAGCTACGGGTGCTACGTTGGTAACAGGTATAGTATAGGTAACTGCCGAACTCTGCACATCTTCGTTATCGATGGCAATGTAGCTAAATACCACATTGCCATGCATATTTCCGCTTGGGTCAAATCGGAGCAGGTTTGTAAGTTCTGCTACTGTGTAAACTTTGGAAGTAACTGCTGCTATCCCGTTTACAGTTAATGCGCCTTGTACCAAAGTTGGTAAAGTTGTAAACTGGTAACCTTTTATAGTTCCGTCAAGGTCTGTAGCACTTAGGTTTTTAATCAGCGTTGCGCCTGCCGTACTAGGGATCGGATCTGCTACGATGGCATCAGCGACAGGTACACCTTGTATTTGTATCGTGTACTGAGCAGTATTACTTCTAGCACCCAGATTATCAGTTACAGCATAGTCAATCACTACATCTGCTGTATTTGTAACTGCAGGATCAAATTTTATATTGAGGTAAGGTACATAGCTACCGTTTACTAGAACATAATTTACAGGGTAATTTTGTCCGGCAACGGCTACTGCATTATTGATATACAATACTCCCTGGTTACTGTTTGGCAGATTCACTACTCTAAAAGATGCAATAGTCCCATCGTCAGTCGGGAATACATTTACATTTAGATCAGTTGCACCGTCTGTATTCAGCATTGTTTGAGAGCTGATATTTACAGCTACTGGGCGCTGGTTATAAGTAACAGGTATCGTGTAGGTAGCCGGTGTCTCGTCAATAGCGCCTTCTGCATCCACTACCGTATAGGTAAACGTTACATTTCCATTCTGAGAATCAATTGGATCATACTTTAATGTGTTTCTCTGGCTCCAGGGATAATTCTGGTTTAAAACAATTGGCTGGTTGTTTACTGTAAGCGTACCTGATGCAGGCAGTGTCACAATTCTGAAATATGCAGGCGCACCCGTCGCAGTTTCACCATCATTGCCGTCCAGCGTGGTTATAGGCACAGCATCGGAAGTACTATAAATTGTACCTACATTAGTTACATTGATTGCTACCGGTGCCTCGTTAACATTTGTAACAATTACTGTAATAGCCTGCTCATCGGATAAATTGCCTGTGCCGTTATCTGTTACTCTTACTATCACAGCATAAGTATTCGATCCTGCAGCTGATCCAGGTGCTTCAAAATTGGGGGCTGCTATGAACGTTAATGCCCCAGTTGTAGCATTTACATTAAATTTACTTGCATCCGCACCGCCTGCTATGCTGTAGGTGCGGGCATTATTTTCTGCATCAGTAGAAGTTACAGTTGTAACTGCTGTTGTATTTTCTGCTACAGGTATAGTTGCAGTAGCCCCACCTCCGTTTGAAGTTATTATGGGAGCCTGATTTACTGATGCCAGAGTTACTACAGTACTATTATTAGTGAAGTTAGAGTCATATTGATATCCTGCTACATTACCTATACTAGTATAAAAATCAGGATTATTGGTTGTATTAGGAGAAATCGTGGCTGTTATAGTAAGAGTTGCCGTCGCGTTTGCGGCAAGGTTGCTGATAACCCATTGGTTAAGTGCATTAAAAGAGCCGGCAGATAGAGTTACATTCATTGGAGTTAGCCCGGCAGGTAATGCACCTGAAACAAGAACATTTGTAGCTTCAGTCTGTCCTGCATTACTTACTTGCAGAGTAATCGTCACCGATTGACCTACATAATAGGGTCCTGGTGTTTTGGTATGCGTTAAACTTAAATCAGTAGAGGCAATAGGCATATCAGTACTACTAATACTGCTTGTATGTCCTGTGTTGCCTGATGTAGCTCCATTTGCAGGAAACTCTGTTAACGCACTTGAGTTGGTTGTACCATTTGAGGCACCTGTAACAGTAATAGTACTCGGGGTTCCACCGGAGAAAGCAATGTAGCCGCCACCGCCGCCACCGCCAGGGCCTTCAGCTTCAGGGCCTGGTATAACTTGATCGCCACCCTTGCCACCGTTCGCTATTAATTTAACCTGCGTGTTTAAGGTTGTTGTTTTGACTATCAGCGTACCTCCCCCACCGCCGCCGCCTGGGGCATCGTTTCCGGAAGCAGCTGTGTTTAGTGCTGCATTACCATTAGCCTCTATAGTACCTGTACCTGTAACAGCATTTGATAAAACATAGACAATACCGCCGCCATTTCCACCACTTGTACCTTTATTGTCGTTGCTATCACCAGCGCCGCCGCCGCCGCCCATAAATATCCTCGACTGAGGCGTTGTAGCTAAAGGCCTGCCTCCTAGACCGCCTCTTTCTTGCCTGTTATCTCCACTCCAGGCACTATTATTAGGACCTGTGACTAATGCATCTGCATTAACGCTAGAATAAGTATAACCTCCTCTGCCACCGCCCGGGCTGTTTGTTCTGGTATTTGCATTAGCTAAGTAACCTGGATCAAGAGCCCAGGCCCCAGTACCAGTACAAGACGAACACATTACACCTTGTCCGGTCCAGGTTGCGGCAGTTGAAGCCGCGGCATTGGCACCGCCGCCGCCGCCGGCATTGTGTGAGTTACCGCCACCGCCACCATTAGCAGCAGCCCCACGTCCGTAAATTGTACCACCGGGTAATGTTCCAGTTACAGTACCTGCTGCATTAAACGTTGTAGACCCTGCAACACTTTCGCCTTTAGCTGCCCCTCTTGCTCTATCTGAGAAGGCATAGTCGGGATTTGCTAGCGGAATTGTTGCAGTTGAATAGTTTTGAACAATGCCACCTCTAAATCCAAAGCCACTTGCACTTATAGTGCCGTTCACCGTTGTAGTGCCTGTTACTTCTAAAGCTACAACACCACCTTTATTACCATCCCATGCAGCAGGTACAATAGATGCTCCAGCATTCACAGTTAAACTACTATAGCGTGGCACCTTAACTACCTGCGCTCTGTTGTTGTTACCGGGCCCAGTAAGAGTGGTACTTACATATGTATTTGTTAAACCACTAGTAATGGTAAATGATGTAGTTGACGGAGCAGAACTCACAATTCTGAACTCATACAGACCTGCGTTGCCTAATGCCGATACAGAACCATATGCAGTACTAGAAGTAGCCTGATTTATAGAAAAGCTATTTCCACCCTGCACTTGAATGATCATGACAAGATCGCCGGGAGCAAACGCTACAGTTCCATCATGATTGATCGTAGTTGAACCTGCATCTAAAGATACAGCACCTGTAACACCACCTGCCATTCTAATCGACGCATAGCTGTTTACAACTGTACTTGCTGCAGTTACTGTTAAAGCACCGTTTTTTCCTACTTGTGCAAAAGATGAATGGATAACCCCGAAAAAAAGCTGCCATATAATTAACAAGCTAGTTCGGAAAATT
The DNA here is from genome assembly GCF_947492645.1 of uncultured Pontibacter sp. Taxonomy (GTDB): domain Bacteria; phylum Bacteroidota; class Bacteroidia; order Cytophagales; family Hymenobacteraceae; genus Pontibacter. Next base: position 21,758 of record NZ_CANLMZ010000005.1, read on the forward strand.
GATTTTTGGCTAAAAAAGGGTGTTGACATAACAGTTTATAAAATATGATAAGCATACTATGCCTATCGCCGTTTTAAGATTGTATTATTAAAACAACAGATTGACTAAGAAACAGTACACCTTATCTTAAGAAACATGTAATAAGACTTATATATAGTAAATATTGAACCAATCTTGCATTCACTATATAGGCCTTGTGGTAAATCTTAATAAAAAAATTACACGATATACACAAAGCTTGATACTCACGTACCTATGCTGCCTTTAGCTCCCCTTATAATTAGAAGGATATTAGTTCTACATTTCAATAACTTTTCGGCACTAGTACCCTTTTCCAAATTTAGGAATAATTTAAGTCTCTTTTTCCCATATTGGTAAACTATAAACTAATAATTACCCTATTTGATGAGCTATAATAAGGAACTAAAATTTAGGATATTTTCAAGGCAAATAAGTTAAACAGCATGAAAAATTAAAAGGGGAAACAGCTGTATAATTCTGCTTCCCCTTTCAATGCTAATTAAAGTATAACCTACTCTTTTGCTTCGCCGGCAACTTCTGGCTCTGTTTCGATCAATTCAAAACCATACTCTTTACCTTTTACTACCGATGGCACACCCTGCTTCATCCAAACCGGCATAGGAGCACCTTTCAGGTAATGGTCGAAGTACTGCGACATACGCACCGAGAGGTCTTTGCGGTTTTTGCGCTGCATCAGGTTGTGGTCCTCGCCATTGTATACCAGCATCCATACTGGCTTGTTCAGGCGGCGTAATGCCATAAAGTACTCAATTCCCTGGTACCACGGCACAGCGCCGTCCTGATCGTTGTGCATAATCAGCAATGGCGTTTTAACACGGTCAGCAAAAAACAGCGGAGAGTTCTCTATAAATTGCATCGGCTTTTCCCACAGCGTGCCGCCAATACGGCTTTGTGTGCGCTCGTACTGGAACTGGCGGCTCATGCCTGTACCCCAGCGGATACCACCATAGGCACTTGTCATGTTAGAAACCGGGGCACCGGCCATGGCTGTTTTAAACATGTTGGTGCGGGTAATCATGTAGGCAATCTGGTACCCACCCCAGCTCTGGCCTTGCAATGCCATGTTTTTATCATCAACAAAACCCTGCGCTACCAAACTCTGAACACCAGGTATGATGCAGTCCATGGCACTTTCGCCTGGGTAGCCATCCTGATACACAATATCTGGCACAAATACCAGGTAATCGTTGCTTACAAAGTATGGAATGTTGATAGTAGAGGCACTTGGTGCCGGTGTGCGGTAATTATACAAACCATCAGAAGAACGCTCGTAGAAGTATACCAGCATCGGGTACTTTTTCTTCGGATCGAAATTCTCCGGTTTAAATAACAAGCCTTCCAAAGGAACACCATCCGTAGATTTCCAGTTTACCAACTCCACATCTCCCCACAGGTAATCTTTCATTTGTGGATTAGCTTCGCTTAGTTTCTCTATTTTCGCAAAGTTGGCATCCGCAGCGTAAATGTCATTATACTCCCTGAATGAACCTTTGCGGAAGGTAATTCGATCGCCTGCTTTAGCTTTATTTAACCCATTGTAGGAATGGTTAGAGCCAACTAATTTCTCAGGGGCAACCTGCTTACTGATGTGCTCACGGAAATACGCATCTGCTTTAGATGCATAGTTAAAGCCGCTTACATAAATGGCAGCATTTTCAGGTATAAATTTCTCCTCGCGGTCCAGCTTTTCATAGCGCAGGCGCAGGTTGTTCTGGCGGCCATACTTGTCGGTCAGGTTCACGGGGGCCTTTTTGCCGTTAGGGTCTAGTTTCCAAATGTCGTGTTTGTCGTACACAAGCAAATAGCTGTCTTTCTCAACCCAGCCGGCAAAGCCGTAATCATCCGGTAGTGTAGGCACATCGTTGGTTTCGTCGTAAAAAGGCAAGCCAATGCGCTTGGTAAGGTTAAGGTTAGCGCCACCTTTGCTGCTCATGGCATGCCAGCTGCTATCCATCGGCTCGTACCAATACACATAGTTACCTAACGGCGATAAACGCGGGATGCCGCGTGTTTCTGACAATACCTGCTTTCTTGTTCCTTTCTTCAGGTCGATCAGGTAAGCATCTTTGCGGGTTGGTGTTTCGTAACCAATCGTAATTTTATACTTCTCGTCGCTAACGCCAAGCGCTACATCGCCTTGTCCGTACGCATCCAGGTATACATCCGGCACTTCCAGGTTAGCTAATTGCTGCATGCGCTTGCCTTTCAGGTCATACATCGCCAGGAAAGATCGCTTCAGGTCACGGTCTTTGTTTTTTAGCTGCATCGGCTGAATAAGCGGGTCCTGGTAAGTCCATATATCCAGGCTTACTTTTTCTTCATCCAGTTTAGTTGTGTCATTCTCGTAGCGGGTTGGGCGCGGGAATGTACCAAAAAAGAGGCGCTTGCCATCTTCAGAGAAATTAAGGCGGCCATGCTCGCTTACCATCCAAGCCTTTGGCATGCCCTTGCTTACAGTATCAGCAAGCAACGCAGCTTTATTGTCTTTCTTGTTCCAATGGTACAGGCTAAAATACCTGATGTCGGCATTTAAAGTGTCCATCGTGGCGACGTAAGCCATTTGCTCACCGGCTTTGTCAGCGCTGATGCCTTTGTAGGTTACTTTACCGGTATCTATCGGCATCGTTTTCAGGTCTGATGTACTGAACGCAAACACACCTGCCTTGTGCAGCGAGTCCAGTTCATCTTTCACAAAGTATAACATGTTACCCTTTTCAGAGAAAATGTAATCCACTACGCGTGTAAAGCGGTGCTCCTGTCCCGATTGCAGGTTTCTAAGTACAAGTTCAGTACCTTCGGCCTTCTTGTTCTGCTTTAACGGCTTTGCTGCCGGCTTAGCAGTTTCTTCTTTTTTCTCGCCTTCTATGGCAGGCGCTGCAGGTTTAGACTCTTTTTTTGCGGCCAGCGGTTTTTCCAGGTGATACGCAACCCAACCATTGCCTTCTTTAGGCAACTTGTAAGACTTTACGCGTGGCACCTTTACCTCCGTCATGTCCTCTAGCTTCACAATTGCAAGCGAGTCTTTTGGCAGGTCATCGGCTTTCTTTTTCTTTAGTTTAAGAGCGCGCACCTTCTGGTACTCCGGCTTTATCTGGAAAACAGCATACTTGCTATCGTTGGTAAAAGCGGCTTTTTCGCCGCGCGCAAACTGCTTCGAAGCATTGTTTATATAGCTTTTGATGATCAGTTCACCGTCGCCTTCCTGTGGGTTCACGTTGTACAGCACATAGTGGCCGTTGTCCGAGATCTTGTCTCCTGCAACGCCTTTCCAGCTGTCGTATACATCGTGGGTAAGCGGTTTTTTGGCCGTTTGCTGTTGCGCCTGTGCCTGCATGAGACTAGCGCCGCAGATTGCCGCCAACAATAAATATTTTTTCATTGTAGGTGAAAGTTGGTGTTAAGTATAGATTAGAGTTTAGTGCAAGTTTGGTTTTATAAAGATAACAGGGCCGACGCAAGTAAGCGCATCAGCCAAAACATACTTTCATAAAAGGTTGTTTTAATCCAAAAGTTTCCTGCTAAGTATAAATTTCAACCAATCATAGCATACTTTACAGGTTTTGCTAAGTATAAAATTTGCTTCTGATCATAGACTCTACTAGCCAGGATAGGTTTAAAAGCAAGGCAGCCAAAAGCACTAATCTGCTTTGTCTGAAAAGTATAACTCTTAGAAAGCAGAGGGGTATGTGTTTATTAATTCACTTATTCTTAACAGCCCCTAAGGGAAGTTAGCACAGAAACAAACGTATAAAACAGGACACAAATCGCAAATAAGCACCTTTTGCACTAAGCTAACGAACGTTTGGTTTTAAATAGGAAAGGTGGTAATTTCACACATCGAAAATTAATCCGATATCAACATGCAAGTAAAGGAAGTATATATTATTTCGGCGGTTCGTACGCCAATCGGCAGCTTTGGTGGCGCTTTGTCCAGCCTTACTGCTACACAACTAGGTGCTGCTGCTATCAAAGGCGCGTTAGAAAAAGCCGGCGTAGACAAAAACCTGGTTCAGGAAGTAATCATGGGTAACGTGATCTCTGCTAACGTGGGCCAAGCCCCTGCACGCCAGGCAGCTATTTTTGCCGGCCTTGGCCATGAGGTAGAGTGTACTACCATTAATAAAGTATGTGCCTCTGGCTCTAAAGCGGTTATGTTTGCAGCACAGGCTATCATGCTGGGCCACAAAGATGTAATCGTGGCTGGTGGCATGGAAAGTATGAGCAACGTGCCTTTCTACCTGGATAAAGCCCGTTTCGGAGCTAAATTAGGCCATGGCCAGATGATTGACGGTTTGTTGAAAGACGGCCTGTGGGATGTGTACAACGACTTCCATATGGGTAGCGCAGCTGAGAATACTGCCCGCGAAATGAAAATCACCCGCGAAATGCAGGATGAGTACGCGATCAGCTCTTACAAAAAAGTGGCTGAGGCAGCAGAAGCAGGTTATTTAAAAGATGAAATCATACCTGTTGAGATTCCGCAGCGAGGCAAAGACCCGATTATTGTTTCAGAAGATGAAGAATACAAGAAAGTAAGCTTCGATAAAATACCAGGCCTGCGCCCGGTGTTTGACAAAGCTGGAACAGTAACTGCTGCCAATGCCTCTACGCTTAACGACGGTGCTGCTGCACTTGTATTAATGAGCAAAGAAAAAGCAGAGGAACTTGGTGTGAAGCCAATCGCAAAAATCCGTGGCTTTGCTGATGCGGAGCAGGACCCAATCTGGTTTACTACCACACCTTCCCTGGCAATTCCGAAGGCGCTTAAAAATGCCGGTGTTACGCCAGAAGAAGTTGATTTCTATGAGATCAACGAGGCATTTTCCGTAGTATCTATCGCTAACAACCAGAAACTTGGTTTAGAGGGCGGCAATGTAAACGTGTATGGCGGTGCTGTTTCGCTTGGTCACCCACTAGGGGCTTCTGGTGCGCGTATATTGGTTACGCTTTGCAACGTGCTGGATAAAAAAGGCGGTAAGATTGGTGTAACTGGTATCTGCAATGGCGGTGGCGGTGCTTCTTCCATTGTGATCGAGAAAGTATAATTTGCCCTAAGGCATACATTTTGCAGGAAGCCTTACGTTAACTCGTAAGGCTTCTTTTTTTATACCTATGCCTGCACATTAAACTGTTTTCCATAGTTTTGGTGTTTACCTATACTAAAGAGCGCATGTCGTTAGAAACTGAGTTAGCTAAATTCTGGGATTGGGCAGGTATGACTCCCGATACTTATACTGAAAGCAGAGGTTTAGGAGAATGGGAAATTGACTATCCCAACTGGGAAGACCTTTATAAGGCGGCCAATGAAGCGCTTACGCTTCTGAACAAAGAATTTAATCACGACCTGGCCCAGTTGCTTGTTTATGCGCTTGCCATTGATAACGAATCGGGGACGATACTTGAGAAAGTAGATGAAAAGCTCGATTCTAAATTGCGGTTTGTTAAAAAGGCAATCAATTCGGATCAGCCGCAGGCAAGATGGCAAGTAGCCGAACTACTGGGAAATACAGAAGTGGAAGATCGGGAAAAATTGCTTATCAACCTGATAAACCGCGACAAAGACAAGTATGTGAAAAGAAGGGCGCTGTTAAGCCTGAGCAAAATTAATGCCCCCAAAGCAGTTGAGTTCGCTAAAAGTTATTTAAAAGACTCGGATCCTTTTTTAAGACTTGTCTCAAAACAGATTATTAATCCGAAAGTATAAATTTAAACTTTCTTCATTAAACAGTTCATCACCATGTATAGGTTACTTTCTTTAGTTGTGGCACTTTGTTTTGCCCAAAGTATGGCAAGTGCACAAACGAAAGTTATCACTTACCACCCACAGAACCAGGGTGCCGTGAAGGAAGTATACAGCATGCTCCTCCCCGACTCTACCATTGTTGGGTACTACAACCGCTACTATGTGGGCGGCGAAAAAGAAGCCGTTGTTAAATTTGTGGAAGGCAAAAAAGACAGCATCTATACAGAATACTACCCAAGCGGCCAGGTAAAATTGCAGGTTAATTATGTAAATGGCGTGATGCAGGGCCCCTTTAAAGCCTATCACCCCAACGGAAAGCTGCTGCAGGAAGGCACGTACGAAAACAACCAGCAGACGGGTACTTTTAAAACTTACAACCCGGATGGCACCACCAAGAAAGAAACAGCGTTTGTAAAAGGCTTTCCGGAGGGCCCTGTACGAGAGTATTATTCTGATGGCACCCTAAGGTCTGAAATCTCTTATAAGGACAGCCAGCAAAACGGACCCGCTAAAACATACTTCCCTAACGGTAAATTAGAGACAGAGGCAGGTTACCGCAACGGCATGATAGAGGGCTCTTACAAAACATACTTTGATAACGGGCAGCTGCAAACCGAGGTAATGAACGAGGCTGGCCAGAAGAACGGCAGCTTTAAAAGTTATTACCGCAACGGCCAGCTAAGCACCGAAGGTGGCTTTTTAGCGGGCAAGATGCATGGCCCCGCAAAATCATACTACGAGAGCGGTAAACTACGCAGTAGCATCACCTACAAAAATGGCAATGTTAATGGCACAGGCCAGTACTTTTACGAAGATGGCAAGCTAAAAGAAGAAGTGATCGGAAGCGGCAACGGCGATGATCTCAAAACTATAACATATTACCCATCGGGCAACCTGCAGGCCGAGGAGCAGACCAAAGAGAAGAAAAAGCATGGCAACTGGAAAACGTATTACGACGCCCCAGGCAAGCCTGTTCATGTTTCGGAAAGCTACAAAGCCGATAAGCGCGAAGGCGAAAAACTGGTATACCACGAAAACGGACAAGTAAAGGAGAAGTATAAGTATGAGAGCGGAAAAATTATTGGCCTTAGCTACGAATACTATCCTTCCGGCAAGTTAAAGTCAGAAACGAACCACAAAGACGGCTTGCGCTTTGGCGCCTACAAACAATATTTTGAGGATGGCAAAACTGAAGTGCTAGGGCAATTCAGAAACAATCGCGAAACCGGTACCTGGAAATACCATAACCCGGAAGGCAAAGTGATCAAAACGCGTGTTTACCGCAACGGCCAGGTACTGGAAGAAAAAGCGAAATAAAATAGTTTCTAGTTAAGGAGAGCACTCAGAGATGGGTGCTCTTTCTGTTTAAAGGCCTTACAGAGGTATTGCTGCAAAGTGCGGCGTTTCTCTTTGGATAGGAAGTATGCCACCAGCTACTGCTCATTAACCTGTAATATTATCAGTATTAAACAAACCTGTTTAAGGCCCAGGATCAAGCAGTATAGACTTGGAGGACTTTAAACTAGTATAAAAGATCCCGCGCCGGTTAAGTATTCCCTTTTTGGTGCACGAGCAACAGGCTCGGCTTAAGTCCTGCCAAATACTGCAGCAACGTGTAAATAAAAAGTATAACAGCAGCCATTTCCAGAAACTCTTCCAAAGTATACATCACCCTGTTGTAAATGTGGTCTATACCATACTGCTTGTACAGGTAACCCTCTACAAACTCCAGGCCTAAAGCACCCAGCACGAACATACTGCCCGAGGCCACAAATAAGTTGCGTGTTAGAGGAGGCAGCGATAACACCCATTTCAAGAAAAAGCCAGCTACTGCTATCACGACTACTGAATAAGGCACAACCCAGGCCCAATGCAGCAATCCATTCAAATCAGAAGTTAACCTGGGCCTTACGAACTCTGCTATATGCTCGTGCAACTGCACGCTTTCGTCGATAGCCATGAACACGAAAATAAAAGACAAGAACAGCCAGTACCTTTTCCCGTTGGCCAACTCCCGGTTGCTGCTAACACAGTAAATAAGGTAAAGTAAGCCAGCAGCTGCAAGTAAATTAACCGAGGAGAAAAAAGCAGGCACATTCTCCTCTCCATTAAAGTCGAAGTACCTTACAAGTATGCGCGTAGGGCGCGACTCATCCCCGAGTATACTTTCCAGCACCACCCCCATGCTATGCAGACAAAGCAACAGCAGCATAATCAGAGATAACTTCTTAGCCACACCTGGCGCGGATAGTATGATGCCTTTTTCTTTAGGAGTTACATTAGCCGGGGGAGTAACGGTAAACGTATGCTTCATTCTTTAAAATTTACTTAACAGCAGTTATATAGCCTTTAGCGTACTGATAAACTGCGTGTTCAGTTTCAAGCCTATAAAAAGATAAGTTTCTGAGCCGCTCTCTTGCAGATCCCCAACAAAATATTTTCAACAAATTAACAAATCTATTTTCCACAGAAAACCTGCATAAACTGAATTACTTAAGTAATTATCCACGGAAGTTGCCCATATTTTTGATTTTTATTTCCTAAATCTTCAAATTACCTTCGTAACCCTAACTACGGATACCATGATGCAAAACGAACAAAACACAGGCATTCGCACAGACTGGAGTCTGGAAGAGATAAAGGCAATTTATTATAAGCCCGTACTCGAGCTTATTGTAGAGGCAGCTAACGTGCACAAGCTGTACCAGGCTACCGGTGAGGTGCAGGTTTGTACTTTGCTTTCAGTTAAAACAGGTGGTTGCCCTGAAGATTGTTCGTATTGCCCACAGGCAGCGCGTTTCCATACGGGTGTTGATGTGCACAAGCTACTGAGCCAAGAGCAGGTGTTAACTGCCGCTCAGCGTGCCAAAGATGGTGGCTCTACCCGTTTCTGTATGGGTGCCGCCTGGCGCGAAGTGCGCGACAACCGCGACTTCGACAAGGTGCTGGACATGGTGAAGGGCGTAAACGAAATGGGCCTGGAAGTATGCTGCACGCTGGGCATGGTAAACGAGTACCAGGCTGAGAAGCTGAAAGAAGCCGGCTTGTACGCCTATAACCACAACCTGGACACCTCCGAAGAAAACTACAGCAACATCATCACCACCCGTACATACGACGACCGACTAGATACGATTGAGAACGTGCGTAAGGCAGGTATATCAGTTTGCTCTGGGGGCATTATCGGTTTAGGCGAGACTGACGAGGATCGTATTGGTATGCTGCATACTTTATCTACGCTGGTGCAGCACCCGGAGTCGGTTCCGGTAAATGCGCTGGTGCCGGTAAAAGGCACGCCACTAGAGAACCAGCCGTTGGTTACAGTCTGGGAGATGGTGCGCATGATCGCAACTGCTCGTATCCTGATGCCAAAAACAATGGTGCGTTTATCTGCTGGCCGTGAGCGCATGAGCGTAACAGACCAGGCACTTTGCTTTTTGGCTGGTGCAAACTCTATTTTTACAGGCGAAAAGCTGCTTACAACCCCTAACCCTGACTTTGATCAGGATAAAGCAATGTTTGAGCTGTTGGGCCTGTCTCCAAGAAAGTCTTTTAAAGAAGAAGAGCAGCACGTTTGCTCTTAAGACAAAAGACTGTTTGACAAAAGACAAAGGAGTTTTAATGAGATTTTAGCTAATATGATGACAAGAGGTCTGCTATCCTTTGTCAGATAATCCTTTGTCAAGTATAAAATGTCACGTAGTCCTTTATCAAATAAACTACAGCAAAAGCTGGCGGATAGGGCTGCGCAGGGGAATCTGCGCCAGCTGAAAACTACCTCCGGCCTTGTAGACTTTTGCTCTAACGATTACCTCGGACTTGCTCGCTCTGAAGAGTTGCGGGCGCTCATCCATAAGTACGAGGACAAGTATAAACACCTGCCAATGGGGGCAACTGGCTCCCGCTTACTATCTGGCAACCATACTTTATTTGAGGAACTGGAAGAGACGATAGCGCAGTACCACCACGGCGAAGCAGCTTTGCTGTTTAACTCCGGGTATGCGGCTAACGTCGGGCTTCTGTCTGCCCTGCCCCAGCGCGGCGACACCATTTTTTATGATGATGCTATACACGCCTCTATCAAGGATGGGATGCGCCTGAGTTTTGCGAAAAGCTACAGCTTTAAGCATAATAACCTGGAGGACCTGAGGCGGAAGCTGCAACATGCAACAGGCACAGCTTACGTGGTGGTAGAATCTGTCTACTCTATGGATGGCGATAAGGCACCTTTAATGGAGCTGGCGCAGCTGTGCCACGAACAAAATATAGCCTTGCTTGTTGACGAAGCCCATGCCGTGGGTTTGTATGGCTCCAAAGGCGAAGGATTAACTGTTGCCCTTGGTCTAGAGGATAAGGTTTTTGCACAGGTAATAACTTTCGGCAAAGCGATGGGTAGCCATGGCGCAGCTGTGGTAGGCCCTAAAGTGCTGCGCGATTACCTGGTAAACTTTAGTCGTGCCTTTATTTACACGACAGGTTTACCGACCCATGCACTTATAACGCTGCAATGCGCTTATAAATTGTTGCCTGAGTTGGAAAAAGCACGTCAGCATGTAAAAAAACTGGCAAGCTACCTGTTAGGGCAACTGAATAGTATAAAAGGCATCCGCTGCACCCCGGAAAAGAGTGTTATACTTTCTGTTTTCCTGGAAAGCGGCGATGTGGCAGCGCTGAAGGCGCTGGCTTTATACTTACAAACAAATGGTTTTGATGTACGCCCCGTACTCAGCCCCACCGTGCCGCAAGGCCAGGAGCGTTTACGGGTGATTGTGCACGCATATAATACGGAAGAAGAAATTGAGGGCCTCGTGAAGGCCATAGCCAAAGGAACATGAAACGTTATTTTGTAACAGGCATCGGAACGGATGTGGGCAAGACAGTTGCAGCCGCCATACTTACCGAGGCCCTGCAAGCCGATTACTGGAAACCTGTGCAGGCAGGTGGCCTGGATTTTACAGACACGGATACTGTTATGAGTCTGGTGTCTAACCCTGCGTCTGTATTTCACCCGGAAGCTTACTGCCTCAAGATGGCTGCCTCCCCGCATCGTGCCGCTGCCGCCGAAGGCATCGAGATTGATGTGCACGGCATGAAGCTACCCGAAACCAGCAACAACCTGATCGTGGAAGGTGCCGGAGGTTTGATGGTACCTTTAAACAAGCGTTACCTGGTACTTGACCTGGTACAGCAACTTGGCTTGGAGGTGGTACTGGTATCGCGTAACTACCTCGGGAGTATAAACCATACATTGCTCACAGCCGAGGTTTTGCGTTACCGTAAAATTCCGGTAGCAGGCATTATCTTTAACGGCGAGGAGAACCAAAGTTCAGAGGATTTCATCATCAAGTATACAGGCCTACGCCGCCTGCCATCTATCCGCCAGGAAGCTGATTTTTGCAAGGATACCGTTGCTGAGTACGCTGAGCAGTTTAAAGGATATTTATAGTTTAAGCTTAAAGTATAGCCTATTGCGTAAACTTTACTAGCTGATTTATACTTACAGACTTTTTCATGTCATTTCGACCTTCGGGAGAAATCTGGAGCGCTTCATAAACCCACACTATTTCAGATTTCTCGCTTTGCTCGAAATGACATTTTGTTTTTAGCGTTAGATGATTCATGACCAGAGATGATCTTTTAGCAGCCCTGTCTTCTACGATGAAGAAAACCAAAGTGCAGGAACTTGCTGCGCTGGCAGGTGCTGATAAACTTCCGGTGCAAGAGCTACTGGACCTTTGCTTCTTACATAAGCAACCTGCTATCGCCTTCAGAGCGGCATGGGTGTTAGAGCATATTGAAGTATACTTTCCTGAACTTTTCCTGCCTATACTTCCAACGTTTCTTAAAAGGCTGGCAGAGCAGAGCAATTACAGCTGCCAGCGCCACTTCACCAAAATACTTATGCACCTAAGCAGCCTTAAGGCAAGTATGGCTTATAAAGATGCTTTTGCAGCACTAGCAGACCATGAGCAAGTGGTAGAGGTGATTTTTGATTGGCTTATCAATCCAGCTACTCCTGTGGCTGTAAGAGTAAACTGCCTGGAGGTGCTTTTTAACTTATCTACAAAATTTAACTGGCTTAAAACGGAATTACTGGCACAAACAGAATATTACCTGCGCGATGGCTCTCCGGCCATGCAAAGCAGAGGCCGAAAGCTTGTACAACAGCTACAAAAGCAGGCGCGCCAAGTATAAATTTTCTCCAGCACCACTATTCTACACTTCAGAAAAAGGTCTTCTGAAGTATATGCCTTACCTTTGCCCCTGTATTTATACTTTAAAAGTATAACTGAAACGCTGCAAAAGCGTGCTTCAGCAAGCATGACCAAAGTATAAATCCAGGCATCTTAAATCAAAGACTTATAGGCATGGATCTGGCACAACGCGACCATAATGTAATCTGGCACCCTTACACGCAGATGAAGACTGCTCCCCTACCCATTCCGATTGTGCGTGGCGAAGGAGCCTTGTTGTTCTCTGAAGACGGGACTTCTTACATAGATGCTGTTTCGTCGTGGTGGGTAAACCTGCACGGGCATGCACATCCATATATTGCGCAGAAGGTTGCAGAGCAGTTGCAGACGCTGGAGCATGTTATTTTTGCCGGTTTTACGCATCCTGCTGCTGTTGCGCTAGCAGAAAGATTACTGCAAATATTACCTCAAAACCAGAAGCGTGCTTTTTACTCTGACAACGGCTCTACAGCCGTGGAGGTGGCTATCAAAATGGCTATCCAGTACTGGAACAACGAAGGCCAGCCAAAGCGTAAAGTTGTTGCCTTCCGGGACAGCTACCACGGCGATACGTTTGGGGCAATGTCGGTGAGCAGCCGCAGCACCTTTACTGAGCCTTTCTGGTCTTATTTATTTGACATTGAATTTATTGATGTTCCGATACCAGGCGCTGAAGAGGAAACTATAAAACAACTGGAGGCAATTGCCAAAACAGGTGATGTGGCAGCCTTTATTTACGAGCCTTTGGTATTGGGCACAGCCGGCATGGTGATGTACACGCCAGAGGTGCTTGATAAGCTAATGGAGCTTTGCCAGAAGTATAGCATCCTGACTATTGCCGATGAAGTAATGACAGGCTTTGGCCGCACCGGCCGCACCTTTGCCAGTTTATACTTGCAACACCAGCCTGATATGATGTGCTTTTCTAAAGGTTTAACAGGGGGCACCATGGCACTTGGCCTCACCACCTGCAGCAGCCAGATTTACGAAGCATTCCTGCATGATGATAAAAGCAAGACCTTCTTCCACGGCCATAGTTACACCGGCAACCCTGTTGCCTGCGCTGCCGGCCTGGCGAGCCTGGATCTACTCCTCCACGATAGCACACAGCAAAGTATAAACCGGATTGTTGCCCAACATGCTGCATTTGCAGTTAAGGCAAAACAGCTGCCATATGTAAAAGAAGTACGCCAGCAGGGCACTATTTTAGCCGTTGAATTTGAAGCAGGCGGCACCTCCTACTTCAGTAACCTGCGCGACACGCTTTATAATTTTGCTTTAGAGCGCGGCGTTATACTTCGTCCGTTAGGTAATATAATCTACATCATTCCGCCCTACTGCATTACCAACGAGCAGTTGGAGCAGGTATACCAAACTATACTTGGCATGCACGGGTTAGTGGCAGCGGTCCAATAATTTATACTTTGGCAGAGGCTAAGCAACATATCGTTATAAGAGGAACGGGCGTAATTTCTCCGCTTGGCCATAGCGTTGCGGCTGTTAACGAAGCTTACTCTTCGGGTAAACCAGCTTTCACTAGTATACTTCACTCCGGAGAGCCTACTCCTGTCGCTGCCTTACCAGATCACGCTGAGGAAGAGTTAAGAAGACTTGTTAAATCAAACCCAAATTACAGGCAGTTAGACCGGTCTGTATTGATGGCTATTTATGCTGCACGGCAGGCGGCGGCAGAGGCTGGCTGGCTGAATCCGGGTTATGCTTCAGATGATCTGGCTGTAAACATAGGCTCATCTCGGGGTGCCACAGGTTTGTTTGAGCAGCACTATGATTCGTTTAAGGAAAGTGTACAAGGAAGCACTTTACCGGGAGCCTCTCCTACTACCACACTTGGTAATTTATCTAGCTGGGTGGCGCACGCCGTAAATGCCGGAGGCGCACAAATAAGTCACTCCATTACCTGCAGCACCGCTTTAATGGCCATAGCCAATGGTGTAGCCTGGCTAAAGGCAGGTATGGCCAAACGTTTCCTGGCTGGTGGCACCGAGGCCCCACTTACTCCCTTCACCATCGCCCAGATGAAGGCCGTCGGCATATACTCTAAACAGGCTGATGCTCTTTACCCTTGCCAGCCTTATGCAGGCGAACAAAATACGTTTGTACTTGGTGAAGGCGCCGCCGTTTTTGCACTAGAGTTAGTAGCGGAAGCAGACTTAAAAAAAGACGATATTGTCGTAGAAGCGGTAGGCTTTGGTTTCGAAAGCATTACCAGCAAGACCGGGATATCCGCAGAAGGTATAAACTTCCAGAAAGCAATGCGCCACGCCCTGTCCCAATTTTCCGCCACAACACGTACCGTGGATCTTATTATTACCCACAGCCCCGGCACTAAAGCCGGCGACAAGGCAGAATTAGAGGCTATAAAATCTGTTTTCCCTGAACGATACCCCGCTATCACTACAAATAAATGGCTTATCGGCCATACGTTAGGCGCCTCCGGAGCCTTAAGTATACAATATGCCTGTTTCCTTTTCTCCTCTCCTAATTATTTGTTTAAACATTATTTTTTCGAAAAAAGTATTCCTGCTAATAATCCAATAGACACGATTTTAGTTAATGCTGCCGGGTTTGGAGGCAATGCAAGTAGTATACTTGTACGAAAAGTATAAGTATATCCATATCAGTCTATTACTCCAGGCATATTGCTTTTCTCCATTACTAAAATACAGACTTGAATGTTGGCTAAGTCTTACGCAAGAGATATATCTTTCCCCTGTAAATTCATACTTAAAACCAGCAGACTTATAGTTACCTCTATCTATAAAGTTGGATAAACTTTAATATTAAGATTTTCTAATATTACCTTTGAAGCTAGTTAGAAGCATTTCATGAAGCTTTCTAATGTTATTGCACGGTTAAAGTTATAATTAAACCTAGCATAACATCAGAATCATATCATGCTCTTATAATCAAATTCTTTAGTTGTGAACACATTCGCTACAGCATCAGTAAAAATGTACACTAAGGTAATTTTAACTTTTACTTCATTTTATAATTGTGCTATTCGTAGGCTTTTTAATTCAAGTCTTTGGCTAAGTAGTAGCTTAAAGAATGGTAATTATGAGATCGCGCTAAGAAAGCCGCTATCCCTTCTGTTGCGCCTTAAGGCACACAAGTATATAAGTCCACGCTGCCATACTTCCTGCTTCTTGATAAAACAGTTGCTGCATGGTATAATTTTTAAGCCTAAAAGTTTCCTACTGGCACTCATAAGCTTGTTCACACTTGTAGCATTAGTCTCTACCTCCGCCGCTGCCCAAACTCAAACAGTTACTGCCTGTGAAGGTGAAATAGTAACCCTGGAAGTCCCAAATGTAAACTCCAACAGGCAATGGCAGGTAAGTACCTCACTAAGCGGTACATATTCAAACATTGTAAACGAAAACACCTTAACATACACTTTTACCGCATCTGCCTCGGATAACGGAAAGTATTACAGGGTGAGGTTTACCAACCCCGGTGGCAACAAGGAATCTTTCAGTAATACTTTTCACCTATCAGTTAACCCTGTACCTGCTGCCCCTTCAGTAATCAATGGCTCGCGGTCTGGGCGCGGCTCTGTAACGCTGCATGCTAGCGGTCCTCCATCAGCAGTAAGTTACAGATGGTACAATTCAGATGGCACAGCCATTGACGGCGCAACAGGTGCATCTTACACAACCCCAAGCTTAGACGTAACTACACGTTATTATGTAGCAGCTATTGGAGAAAATGGATGCGAAAGCAGCTCTAAAACGTTGGTAACTGCAACAATAAACCCTGCCACAGGACCAATTATAGCTCATGATGTAACGAATGCATCCCTGGTTTCTAATACGGACGGTGTTACAGCCATTGCCCCGTTAAGTGCTAATTATCCAGATGCCAGCATCGCCTACTACACGCTTACCACTTTGCCAGATGCAGCTCAAGGTAAGCTATTCCTTCATACTGTTCCCGTAGTACCCAATCAGACAATAACCACTACAGAGGCAAAATCATTACTGTTTGCTCCGGAAGAAACTTTCTTCGGCACAGCCTCTTTTAGTTACACGGTAACTCATACTAACGGTGAATCAAGCACAGCAGCCATCTATCGCATACCCGTAAATGCAGCACCAGTTAGCAGCAATGTCTCATCGGGTAACATTGCCAGGGGTAATATCAGAATTGAAATTCCGAAGCTAATATCTTCTGATCCGGATGGTGTTGTGCAGCATTACATTATTTTAAGCGTTCCCAGCCCGGGCTCCCTTTGGACTTCAGCTACTGGTGGCACAGCGGTAACGGCCGGTCAAACAGTCATTTCTGACCAGTTATACTTTAACCCTGGCGGAAATGGAAACGGAACCCCGGTACGCAGCTTTACATATGCCGCTGTTGATGACAAAAATGTCTTATCGAACACTTCTACTTATACTTTGTACATAAATGCAGACCCACCACCAACTGCGGAGAACATTACCACAGGCCCCATAGTAAATACAGCTGGCATAACTGCTATCACACCTTTAAGCGCTACAGGAGGCACTATTACCGGGTACAGAATACTCAGCACATCGCTGCCAAAAGTAACTCAGGGCACACTTTATACCGGCACAACAGCCATTACAGCTTTACCGCAATCCAATGGCTATTATCTTTTATCTCCGGCACAGGCATCAAACTTACAGTTTAGGCCTAACAAACTTTTCTATGGCATTATCACATTTTATTATTCCGCTACAAATGCATCTAACACAGAGTACTCTTTAGATGCCTACTATAAAATACAGGTTACTAACGTTGAGCCTTTGCCAGTAACGTTAATCGATTTAAAAGCTCATGTTACTAAACAAGGTGTAAGGCTAACCTGGAGCACCGCCACCGAAGAAAACAACGACAGGTTTGTGGTGGAGCGCAGCCAGGATGGCAAAACCTTTGCCGCTATCGGGGAGGTGAAGGGCAGCGGCAACAGCCGCGTAACCCGCAACTACAGCTTCACCGATGTAGGCGCGCCAGCCGGCACCAGCTACTACCGCCTCAAACAAGTAGACTTCGACGGCAGGCACGAGTATAGCAAGCTGGTAGAAGTGACCGTGGAAGGCAACACCAAAGCAATCTTAACGGCTTATCCCAATCCTTTTTCGAGCAACCTGAACATACTGCTGCCAATGCTCCAGGAGGGTAAAGTATACTTCCAGCTTTATGATACCAAAGGCAGCCTTTCATACTCCCACGAAACGGTTCTTGGAAAAGGTCTGCAGGAAGTGGCGCTACCACTTCAAGGGTTTAGCAATGGGGTGTACTTCTTAAAGCTTGCTGCCGGAGAAACAAGTTATACTTTAAAGGTGATAAAAACGCTTTAAACCGCAAGCACTATAGCAGTAATTGCTGTCGCCGGAATGTTGGTTTTCAAATTAAAAGGTATCTAAAAAGCCCTGTTAGCGTCAGTTTTATGTCTTATCGTTATCCTGCCAACTGCAAACTGGATAGCTTACAGGCAGCAACTTTTATACTTGATCCCGCATTTTTAAAGGAAATAACCGCATAAATCAGAAAAATTTTAAAAAATTTTCTAGCGTAAAAATTCTATATTCTACTAACCACAAAGCCGCCACATACGCAACTGCCACAAATTTGGTTGCAAAATAAAATTTAACCTTTCTAATAAATATCTGTGAACGTTGCTTTGAAACATGTAACTAAACAATAAAGAGTACAAGCACCGCTCTGTTTTATACTAATACAATGCAATTTAACTTATACTTAAAAAGTTATACTCTTACCTTTTATAATTTTACAACATGCAGGATATCAGTTTATATTAAGCATTTTAAATGCTAGCTTTGTCATACTTATAATTGGTATAACCCAGTTTGTTGCAATTATGTAGTGCTACTTACACTCCTAACGCTGCTATGAAACAAATGTATTTTATATACTAGTCTCCATTTGTTGTAAATACAGTAATGAAGTATCCAAAGGCCCTTATAGCATTGCCAACATTAGCGCATCAAAAACCACAGTCGATTATCGGCAAAAAACCGCACGCCCTTGAATTATTTTTTGAGCGTTGGCCGATGATGCTATTTAATATGGCAACAGGTGCTCTAGGCAATTCAGGAAAATCATTGGCTAGGCTTATTACAGTTTTTACTGTACTTATAGTACTGCCTTTCTCTGCCTCAGCCCAAACAAATGTATGCAGAGGTGAGTCAACTTCACTTTCAATAGTTACAGAACCTTTAGAAGATATTCAAGGCATACAATGGTATGCAAGTAGCAACGGAATTACTTATTCACCAATCAGTCAAGCAAATAGTCCATCCTATACTACTCCCAAGTTTAATACTTCTGGTACTTATTATTATAGAATTGATTATCAATCGAGATCCTGTATCTGGATATTCTGTGGAAGCTGGGCTAATAAATCGACCTATATTCAAGTTACTGTTATTGACAAACCAACCAGCCCAATAGCAAACGGAACTTCTCGATGTGGAACAGGAACTGTCTCTTTAACGGCTACTGGATCATCTGGAAGCTACAGGTGGTACTCATCCTCAATAGGAGGCACTTTGTTATCATCAAATGCTACTTATAGTCCTAACATCAATTCTACTACCACATACTATGTAGCTGCAATAAACACCTGTGGCGAAAGCTCTAGAACTCCTGTAACGGTTACAGTAAATCCTACACCTGCTGCACCAACAGCTTTTGGAAACTCCCGCATAGGCGCTGGTACTGTTATTTTAAATGCATTTGGTGCGCAGCCAGGGCAAACTTACAAGTGGTATACTTCAGCAACAGGTGGTAATGCTATCGGCAGCACCACCAATTCTAGCTTCACCACGCCTGCAATCAGCACTACCACTACTTATTATGTCTCCATTGCAAATGCTAACGGTTGTGAAAGCGCTCGGGTGGCAGTAACGGCAACGGTAGATTCTCCGACATTTACAGGCAACTTGGCTACAGAGGTTATACTTTACCATGAGAACTTCGATGGTTATAAACCTAATGAAGATTTAGTTGGGCTTGCTACGGAGCATTCTATTTTGAATGTTTCAGGGATTTTAGAACAGGACCACTGGGACATTAAGCCTACGAACGGCTCAACTAAAAGTAACTCTTCTCAGGCATCGGGAGGTAACTACTTAAGAACGGCATTTGCTCCGCGTATCCTTTCTTCAACCTTAAATAAAATACTTTACACAGATCAACCCATCTCGACACAAGGGTACGACCACGTTGGTGTTATCTGGACACACAGGCAAACTTATACAAGTACAAGCGATAACAGGGTAAAACTCTTCTATAGCGCTAACGGAGGCCCCTGGACAGAAGTAACCGGATGGAATAGATCTGTTAACAGTACATGGAGATTAGTTAACAACGGAAATTTTATACAACTTCCAAGTGGTGCTGCTAATATTCGTAACCTGCGTATCAGATGGGAGGTACCAAACGCACCACTAAACCAAACCGAGTTTTATGCCCTTGATGATATTTCAGTTATAGGAATTCCATCTTCTGGTGTATCAAAGTTTAGTTGGAGCAACCGACCTAACGGAGAAGACCCATTTACAAGTTCTGTTAACAATACAGCGGCGTATACAGTTGATGGCGTCTATACTAAGTGGAGCATGACCCAAACAAGCGGGGTAACCGTCACAAATAAAACAATATCCAGCACCCAATACCAAAGCACACCTGTACTCGCACTAATACAGTCAGGGGCTAACACAACAAACAGGTACTCTAAAGTGACACTCCAAACGAGCAAGGCTGTAGAGGATTTGACATTCACGCTTTACGACGTAGACACACACTCAGGACAATTCAGAGATGTGCTGAATATTGAAGCCTATAAAGGAAGTACTGCCGTGCCATTATCCAAGTATAAGCTTATGTATACTTCGGTGCACGAGTACAGCGACAGCCAGATTGCGGGAGTTGCTGGCCTACAGGATACCCCAGCCAACTCAACAGAAGGCAACGTAACGGTAACATTTGCCAGCGCCGTTGACCGGGTAGATATCACGTATAAAAATGCTGATTCGAATGGAGGCAACCAAGGCATTGGCATATCTAATTTAATGTGGCGAAGAGACATGTCCCCATTCCCGGTTGAACTTGCCTACTTTAAAGCCAGCCTGAAAAATAAAAATGCCTATTTAACCTGGAGTACGGCCACCGAAGAAAACAACGACAGGTTTGTGGTGGAGCGCAGCCAGGACGGCAAGACCTTTGCCGCTATCGGGGAGGTAAAGGGCAGCGGCAACAGCCGCGTAACCCGCAACTACAGCTTCACCGATCTGAACACGCCAGCTGGCACCAGCTACTATCGCCTCAGACAAGTAGACTTCGACGGCAAGCACGAGTATAGCAAGCTGGTAGAAGTGACCGTGGAGAAAAGAAACGAATCAAATTTCTCTGCTTATCCTAACCCTTTTCAATCAAGCTTAAATATTGCCCTTAGCGTACACCAGTCTGAAAAAGCGACAATAGCTTTGATAGATTTGCGCGGCAAAGAAGTGTGGAGCGAATCTGTAAGCTTAAGTGCAGGGGCAAATACATTTAGTTTTGACGCACCTGCCAGCATTAAAGAAGGGATTTACATTCTTACCGTGTTAGGTGAAACAACAAAGGCGTCCGCTAAAATCATGAAAACCCGCTAAGTAAGCTATATACTTTCTCGTGGTAACGCAAAAGAGCCGGCTCTAAAGAGTCGGCTCTTTTGCGTTTATAGACTGCCAGCTACTACATACCTATTCCAATATAAACCATAAACTATCATATTCCGGAAACTGCGTTCTCTAAATTCAGTACAAAGAGATAGCTATATACTTAAGTAAGACAGGGTATTGTTGTTGCCAGGACATATATATAAGTCATAAAATATACAAGGTCCCTTATACACACGAGTAGTGCATCTTATTTAATAGTGCAATCCGGCTATTTATAAAGCAGCTATAAAGTACAATTTAACATACTGCAAATGGTATAGGATTGATAGGTATACCAGTATAAGATTATCAGGCGCAATTTATATGGAATCAAAACTTTACTCTCTTTTTTACATCCTCCTCTTTTTTATACTTACTGCGTTTTTTCCTGTTATAGTGCATGCACAAACTCCTGGGTTTATCTACAAACCTGCAACAGGCGGCGGTGAAAAAGTATTAGACCCAAACGGGAATGGCTACATCTCTCTAACAACGGCGGGTTTTACAGGCACCAACGACATGGGTGCCGCTGTAAGCGAGATACCCTACAGGCAGGTGCCAACCCTGGAAAACGAAGTGGTTGGGGATTTGAATACCGGAAGTGCAGGAGGCCATACTGACCTGGTACCGCCAACGCCGGTACAAGTATACTTTGATGGTATCAATATTATGTTCAGGCTAAGGGTCGGGAGTTCTTCTACAGCATCGAAGGGTTATAACGTACTACTTGACACGGACGGGCAATTTGGAAACCTGATAGCTGGCGGAAGCTTGGAAAACACTCCTAATCCGGGCTTTGAATACGAGATAGCACTTGAATCTAACTTTGATGTTGCTGTATTTGACCATAGAAACAACCCAAACGGAGGCCCTAAAATATGGAGCCGCGCTGTGGACCAATACTCTCAACGATCTGTTGCTGCCACAACAAATAGCGGAAACGCCGACTACTTCTACGATTTCTATGTGCCTCTCTCTGCATTGCCTGGCGTAACAGCAGAAACACCGCTACGCATAGCTGGAGTAACTATTACAAGTGCGCAAAGTGGCATAACAGGTACAGTTTCTGATGTTGGCGGAGTTAACTTTCAGGCGTATGGCTACAACAAGCAAAGGGCTTGGCTTGCCATCATGAATGGGTTTCCGGCTACAAGCCTGAATAATATACGTACGAATGGATTTGCTTTAGTAACAGCAACCGCGCCAGCGGTTAACAGCCCTATCCTCGCCAACAGCACCAGCATTTCCGGTACCTCAGGAGAAGCTGCAGGCTCTGTTGTGACTGTATACAGAAACGGGGTAGCTATTTGTGGCGGCAGCGGACAGCCTACCTGCCCAACAGTCAGCGCGACTGGCACCTGGTCTTTAACTGGCTTAGCAGCAAACTTACTTGTAGCCCATGATAGAATAACTGCAGTAGTAACTCCTACAGGTAAAAACGCTTCTGCGCCATCTGCGGCTGTAACAGTATTAGCTGGCGTTTGTCTATCAACACCGCCCCCTGTCATCACCACCCTTGGAGGTTCTGGCAATTCCAACAGAACTTTTGTGGGCACTACTACTTTTGCATCGTCACAAAGGATATCCATTTATACCAATGCAGGAAATCTTGTAGGATCCTTTCTTTTCACGCCAACAAGTACCGGAACCAGCACCTGGACATCACCGTCCTACCCTGTCGGAGAAACTAACTACTATGCTACTGTTACACCTGTGAACAGCACCAATACAACCATTCTTGGGTGCGAATCCTTAAGATCGAACCAGATATGCTTCAGGAATGGACAACCAAGTACAAATACACAGCAAATCTCTATAACCAACGTCACTTACGGTGGTATTACGCTCACAAGTGCCAGCGGCTCTTCCTGGTCTGATGTGCCTGCCGCGCTTACAAGCATCTCTGGGTCTCTTACTGCTGCGCCAGCCAATATTGTATCTGGCACCTCGGGAGCAGTATTGTTTTTTGTTAATGCAGTCGAACGAGCGCGTATACCCATTACCAGTACTGCTACAACCTGGACGTTAACCTTACCGACAGGTTTGGCTTTGAAAGCCGGAGACGTGCTAAACGTGAGGTCTGAGTTTACGCTTTCGGGTGGCGGTCAGACAAATTGCCCTGTACCATCCAGCATTTCGAATATACTAAGAGTGAGTACAAGCACTACTCCTCCTGTTATTAATGCCGGGCCACTCTGCGGAATCGTAAGATCCATTTCTGGCACTTCAGCAGAGCCTGCAGGCACAGTAATAGAGATTTACCAAAATGGCACACCAACCGGGAGAACAGGTACAGTATCTTCATCAGGTGCCTGGTCTGTGGATTTATCTCCCCTTACAGGTGGAGGAATTGCACCGGGTGTACCTATTACAGCCAGAGCCAGAGCTAGTGGCAAGGCACTTAGTCTGGCTTCTAATACTGTTACATCAGCGGCAATACCAACAGGAACCATTACAGTAGGAGGCCCTATCACAGAAGGTCAGACTTCCATTTCAGGTACAGCGCCAGCCAGTTCTCAGGTTACTTTATACATTGAGGGAACGCCATTTTCTCCGGTTACGGCTAATGCAAGCGGTGCATGGGTTGTAAGCGGCTTATCAGAACTCGAGGTATTTGCAGGAGCATCAGTAACAGCTACTTTTAAAAATGCAAGCGGCTGCGAAAGCGCAAGGGCAACGGCACAGATAGTGCAATGCAGGCCTCCTGTGGTAAACTATACTTTATCTGCCACCCCTGGTACTATTTGTGGAGGCACTACTACCAACATTACCTTATCCTCTTCACAGTATGGGGTATCCTATCGAGTGCTGGTTAACGGGGTTGAGTCGGGCAGTTCGGTATTGGGAACAGGAAGTGCCATTACCTTGCAATCAGGGCCAATCACGAATACGGGTACAACGAATACAACTGTGGGCATTACCGTGCGCGCCAGAAAAGTGGGCGGGGCAGCTTGCGATGCTACTACTCCTGCCGCTGTTCAGGTAACCGTACAACCACAGCCGTTAACCTCCGCGTTAAGTTTTACAAGTAGCACCCTCAGCACATGCGCCAACCAAGCTGTCACATTCACGCTAAACGGCACTACATCCGGCTATACTTACAGGTTATTGAATGAAGCAACAAACCAGTTAACGGGCACGGCTGCTGTTACAGGAAATGGAGGAAGCATAAACCTTACTACCTCTCCTGTTGTCTCTAACACAACTTATAGTTTAGTTGTAACAGCTCCCAACTCCTGTGCGCTTACGCTCCCTTCAAGAGCAGCAGCGATAGTTACCGGGGCCTCTACAACAAGAGCAGTATTTCCTACTGCCAGCAAGGTGTGCGCCGGCGGATCTACATTGATAAACGTATCGACAGAACCTAACGAGCAATATCAGTATACTGTTTACAGAAGGGCAACTGCCACCAACGGGCTAGCAGTTGACCAGGCACTAGGCAGTTTTGCTGGAAACGGATCGATTTTAAACATTAGCACCGGTGTTCTAAGTGTTGTGAACACGGAAACATTTTATGTAACGGTAAGAAACCTTTCCGGTAGCTGTGGCTTGTTAACGCTATCTAATCAAGCTACCGTTTCGGTAACCAATAACGCTACTGTGGCAAATGCAGGGCCTGATGCGACTGTTTGTGGAACAACGGCAACACTTGCCGCCAACGATGTCTCACCTGGAATCGGCACCTGGAGCCAGGTAAGCGGACCATCAACTGTCAACTTCAGCTCGCCGAACAACGCAAATGCCGCCATCCAGAATCTGGCATCCGGAACATATGTATTGCGCTGGACTGTACAAACATCTTGCGGAGGGGGCAACACCACAACACAGGATGATGTAGTGCTACGTGTAAACTGCGATGCTGCCTATACTTTGGCTGTACCTAAGTATAAAGACCTTTACACCATTGGGGAAGCATTGGCTACAGCAACTGATCCTGACGCAGCCATTACAACGGCTCAACTTACCAGAGGCGCATTGCCTCCGGGCACTACGCTGAACACGGCTAACGGCACCATAAGTGTAAGCAACAGAACAGCACTTACAACTGGCACTTACAATTTAATAATACAGCTAACCGATGCCCTGGGAGGCGTTACCTCTGTTGGAATTGTGGTGCGCATACTTGGCGACTCCCCTACCATTACTCCGTTGCCCGTAGAACTTATTAGTTTTACTGCTCTTACAGAAGATGGCAGCGTGGTGCTTGCGTGGGCAACAGCAAGTGAAGAAAACAATGCACATTTTGAGGTAGAGCGCAGTACCGACGGAACCACTTTTGAAAGTATAGGCACAGTTAAAGGAATGGGTAACAGCAACCAGAAAGTGGAGTATAATTACCGCGATATAAACCCCTTGCCAGGAACAGCATACTACCGCCTAAAACAAGTAGACTTAAACGGGGACTTCGAATACAGCAAACTGGTGGCGGTGTATTATGACGGTCCGAAAGCCCGAGGTAAAACATATATTTATCCTAACCCATTTAAATCCGAAATCAATATCCGGCTGCATAGTGCTGTAGCAACTGAAGCTACTGTTCAGCTACTGGATTTGCAAGGCAGGGTGGTGCAGACAGAAACCGTACAGTTGCAGCAGGGTTTAAACGAACTAGTGCTACCTGTAAAACCGCTGAAAAATGGTGTGTACTTTCTGCGCCTTAGCGGTAACGGCATTAGTGTAAATCAGAAGCTGGTTAGATCGAGGTAAAACATCAAAACACCAAAACAAAGAGGCTGCCTTAACAGGGCAGCCTCTTTGTTTTGTAATTATTTACTTGTCGTGCCAATATTCTGAACTTCCTACACTATTTTTGCAACTTAACATTTTACCTTTTAGACACCTAGATGAAAATCTTAAAATTCGGCGGAACCTCTGTAGGCTCTGCTGAGCGTATGAGGGCAGTAGCCTCGCTTATCTATAGTGATGAGCCCAAGATTGTAGTGCTGTCGGCCATGTCGGGCACAACAAACGCATTGGTGCAGATTTCTGAAAAACTGTACCAGAACAACAACCAGGAAGCAAAAGCGCTGATTGATGCGCTGCACGATAAGTATAAACAGGTGGTAGAAGATTTCTACACCTCCGCAGATATAAAGAAAAAGGCACACGAACTAATAAACAACCACTTCGATTCTCTTAGATCGTTTACCCTTGATTTGTTTACCATTCACGAAGAGCGTGCGGTGCTGGCGCAGGGGGAGCTGCTATCTACAGCCCTTTTCCAGTTTTACCTGGAAGAGCAAGGGATTCCGTCTGTACTTTTGGCAGCCCTTAACTTCATGAAGATTGATGAGAACGAGGAGCCAGACCAGGCATACATAGCTAAAAACCTGAAAACAGAACTGGCGAAGTACCCGGATGCAAAACTGTTTATTACCCAGGGGTACATTTGCCGCAATGCCTTCGGTGAGATAGACAACTTAAAAAGGGGTGGTTCTGATTATTCTGCATCGCTTATTGGCGCAGCTGCTGATGCTGTTGAGATCCAGATTTGGACCGACATCGACGGCATGCACAACAACGACCCGCGCATTGTAAAGAACACTTACCCTATCGCGGAACTGTCTTTTGACGAAGCTGCGGAGCTGGCATACTTTGGCGCTAAAATATTACACCCTAGCAGCGTGCAGCCGGCTAAGCAAAAAAACATTCCGGTACGCCTGCTTAACACGATGCAACCAGATGCAAAAGGCACCATTATCACTTCGCAAAGCAAAGGCGGAAGTATAAAAGCAGTAGCCGCGAAAGATAACATTACAGCTATCAAGATAAAATCGGGCCGCATGCTGCTGGCATATGGTTTCCTGAGAAGCGTGTTCGAAGTATTTGAAAGGTATAAAACGCCGATCGACATGATTACGACTTCGGAGGTGGCCGTTTCGATTACCATCGATAACCCGAAATTCCTGAGCGAGATCGTAACAGAGCTGAAGGAATTCGGCCAGGTTGAGGTTGATACTGACCAAAGTATAATTTGCGTGGTCGGTGATTTTATTGCTGAGCGAAGCGGCTCGGGATTAAAGATATTTGAGGCACTTAAAGCTATCCCTTTGCGCATGATCTCTTACGGAGGTAGCAAAAACAACATCAGCCTATTAATTAACACAAGCGATAAAGTAGAGGCGCTTACAAGACTAAACGATGGAATCTTTGAGAGAAACAACGGAGAGCAAGCTTAAGCAACACCTGCAGGAGCTGCAGCAGCACCCTACTCCACTATATGTATACAACCTGGACCTGCTTCGCCAGACATTAAAAGCCACAAAGCAGGAAGCAGACAAGTATAACTTTCATGTGCATTACGCTTTAAAAGCTAATGCCAACACACCTATACTTGACGAAATGCGCGCCTATGGCTTCGGGGCCGACTGCGTGAGCGGTAACGAAGTGAAGGCAGCAATAGAGAATGGCTTTGCGCCAAAAGATGTGGTATTTGCTGGCGTTGGCAAGTCTGACGAGGAAATAAACTATGCCCTGGATCAGGATATCTTTTGCTTTAACTGCGAAAGCAGCCACGAGCTGAAGGTACTGAACGAACTGGCAGCTGCCAAAGGCAAAACAGCACGAATTGCGCTGCGCATAAATCCCAACGTGAACGCCAACACGCACAAGTACATAACTACCGGCCTGGAGGAGAACAAGTTTGGTATCAATGCCTGGGAACTGGAAAGTGTACTGGCGCTACTACAGAAACTTTCAAACATCAAACTGATCGGTATTCACTTCCACATCGGTTCTCAGATAACGGATTTATCGGCTTTCAGAAACCTGTGCACACGTGTAAACGAGTTTCAGGAGTGGTTTGAGGCGCGCCATATAACTTTGGAGCATATAAACGTAGGTGGTGGCCTTGGGGTGGATTATTACAACCCAGAGCAGAATCCTATTGCTGATTTTGAAGCATACTTTGGCTTGTTTAACCAGTTTCTGGAAGTAAGGCCGGGGCAGCAGGTGCACTTTGAGCTCGGGCGCGCTTTAGTGGCGCAATGCGGTACGCTTATTTCTAAAGTGCTGTACATCAAAAATGGCATCTCCACAAACTTTGCCATACTTGATGCCGGCATGACAGAACTTATCCGCCCGGCGCTTTACCAGTCGTACCACAAGATAGAGAACCTGAGCAGCAGCAAAGAGGAAGTTCGCTACGATGTGGTAGGCCCTATTTGCGAATCGTCGGATTGCTTTGGAAAAGCGGTAATGCTACCGGAAACGAACCGCGGCGATTTGATAGCCATACATACAGCCGGTGCCTACGGCGAGGTAATGGCTTCTGGCTACAACCTCCGCACCAAGGCGAAGACTTTATACTTATAATCAGGCTGCCATAGAGGTAGGTGAAAAACTGCAGCCCCCATAAAACAAGAAGGCTGCACTTATAAGTAAGTGCAGCCTTCTTGTTTTATGGCATTAAATCTAATGAGTAAATGCGGCCCTACTTGTTCCGTTAGGGTTTCTGTTTCGCCCTGGGTGGGCAGGCGCTAACGAGACTATAAAATCAGGTTCGGCGTGCACTATGCCTTCTTGGCCTTTTAAGTGGTTTGCCAACTCTAAAGCATTCCCAACTGAGTTCTTATCAACTTTAACCACATATATGTCATCTCCTAAACTAGCTACTACCGCAGCATTGTAGTTTTGCAACAGTTGTTCCAGGGCAGCCTTGTTTCCGTTTCGTGTGGTTACAATGGCCTCGTTGCTTATACCCAGCAGGTTATTGTCTTTGATAAAGTATGGCGCTGCATATATCACCATTGGGTCATTTGCCAATACCCGAATGGCCTCTTCTGTTTGCTTGCAGTTCAGGCCATTTGCCAGCTCCAAAGTATAAAGTGTAGCGGAGTTAGAGTTGTTCGGGGAACCTAAGCCACGCACAAAACCATACTTCGAGGTTGCTTTTTTCAGGTCTTCATACTTGCTGCCATCGGCAAAAGCCACCAGCACTTGTTTCGTGTAGACAGATCCAAGATTTGCCTGCTCATCCTGGTAAAAGTAGCTGTAAGAAGCGCAAGGCGAACCATCTACTGCCTGGTTCAATAAGTTAGGGTCAAAGCGAACATTACGTATCGGCGAGCCATCTTCCTGCCTACAGGATATGAATGCCAATATTGGGAGAGCGTATAGGAGGAGGGGTATAAATTTTATCTTCATCGCCGTACAATTTAATGGTCACTATTTTACTAGGATGTACGTGCATATTTATGGAACAGCTACAATTTACAGCACCTATTTTTCAGCCCTAACGCCTTTCATACTTTCTTTAATCCACTTTATTAACATAAGTAAATTTTTTAATACTAAGATTCCGCAGAAATCCGTTATACTTTGATAGACAATTACTAATCAAGCAACTACGCGTTCCTGCTGTAATGCCTTTTGTATAAACTCCATGGCTGATAGTGCCTCCGGCACCTCCACTACAAAGGTGCTCCTGCTTTCCAGCGTTGCCTGGTGCCGCAGCAACTCCTCTTTCTTAACCACTCCTACCAGCTGCACCGCCTCATGGCTTACACCAAACGAAACAACTTCTTCCCACTTAATATCGGGTATCGGAAAATCGCCTTTGCTTCTGATGTAAAGCTGTAGCGTATTGGTGGCTGGCGCTGCAGGTGCTGGCTTAAGTTTAGGATAAGTATACTTGTATCCTTTTAAAGCGGCAGACACATCAGCCCAAACCGCAGACCCTGTTGGATGGCTTCCGGCTCCCCTGCCCTTCAGAAACTGCTTGCCTGCATACTTTGCCTCCAGCTGCACCCCGTTAAATTCGTTCTGCACATAGTATAGTTCGTTATCGGGCCATACAAAAGTTGGCAATACCTGCACTTGCAGCTGTTGCGCAGCAGTATACTTTGCTGATGCCACTAACTTAATGCGGGCACCCAACTTATGCGCCAGGTCCACATCTTCTGTCGTTATACTTTCTATACCAAAACGGAGCACCTCCCTCACATCAACCACTACCCCGAAAGCATGAGCGGCAATGATACAGATTTTATGCAGCGCATCGTAACCACCTACGTCCAATGTCGGGTCGGCTTCGGCAAAGCCAAGCTCCTGCGCCTGCTGCAGCGCCTCTTTATAGCTGATGCCTTCGGTATCCAACCTGGTAAGAATGTAGTTAGATGATCCGTTCAATATACCGTTTACTTCCTGCATCGGCTCGTCGGCATAGTAAGATTCCAGGGTTCTGAGAATGGGGATACTTCCGCATACGGCTGCTTCGTACAACAACCTGCTGCCATACTTTTGCTGCAGGGCAATTAACTCCGGCAGGTTTTCAGCTACTGCTTTTTTGTTGGCTGATACTACCGTTTTGCCTGCCTCCAAGGCTTGCCGGATCAAGGTAAGCGCCTCTGCCGGGTCGCTGATCAGCTCCGTAAGTATAACCAGGCTCTCATCCTGCAGCAGCTCCTGTGCATCGAAAGTAAAGGCTGAAGCAGGCAATTTGCGTTCTTTGTTTTTATCGCGCACGCAGATCCTGGCAACTTCCAATTGGTGGTTCTCCTGCAGCACGTCGTAAAGGCCTTGCCCTACACAGCCAAAGCCAAGTATACCAATCTTGTTAGTAGGCATGTCTTTCATAGTTTAAAGTTTGAACGGAATCATTTTCATAAAAAAGGGTGATGGCCTGTGCCAGCTGGTCGCACTCCACCAGGAAGCCATCGTGCCCGTAGTCTGATTTGATGAGGTAAAAATAAGAGTCCGGCACCTGTTCGTGCAGCCATTGCTGTTCCTGCACCGGGAAAAGTATATCGGTATCCACCCCAACAAACAAAGCTTTAGCTTTTAACCGCTGCAGCGCTTTCTCCACACCTCCCCTGCCACGGCCCACGTTGTGCGAGTCCATGGCCTTGGAGAGCTGCCAGTAAGTATAGGCGTTAAAGCGACTGACCAGCTTCTCCCCCTGGTACACCTGGTAAGTTGCCGCCCTGAAATTATCGGTGATGCTGTTGCCTGGCTCCTGCTGTGTTTGCTCATAAGTGTTGTAATGCCTGTACGAAAGCATAGCGATGGCCCGTGCCGTTTTCAAGCCTTCCTGGCCTGCTGTTTCACTATAACTTGCCCAGCTTGGGTCCTGGCGAATGGCCATGCGCTGGCTTTCGTTAAAGGCAATGCCCCACGGCGAGTGGCGCGCGTTAGAGGCAACATGTATCAATTTTTTAAAAACATCCGGCTGCAGCAACGCCCACTCCAAAGCCTGCTGCCCACCCAATGATCCTCCCAGCAATGTATGCACCTGCTCCAGCCCCAGCTCCTGTCGCAAAAGGTCAAAAGAACTAACAATGTCGCGGTTGGTTAGCTGCGGAAAATCGTGGAAGTATGGCTTTAGGGTGTTTGGGTTTACAGACAACGGACCAGTAGAACCATAGCACCCGCCCAGCGTGTTGGCGCAAACTATAAACCAATCGGCAGGGTCGTATACTTTGCCGGGACCAAACAACTCGCCCCACCAATCGGTGAAGTCGGAGCTGCCGGTAAGGGCGTGGCAAACCCATACTACATTGTCTTTTTGGCTGTTTAGCCGGCCGTAGGTAGTGTAAGCCAACTGGAAACCGGGCAGCGTTGCCCCCGACTCCAGCCTGAATTGCTTTTGGTAATGATATGTGTGGTGCTCTGGCATGTTTATTCTTAGTTTAAAACTGGTTCGGGCTCCGCTATGCTTACTTGCGCAAATGCCTGTTCAAAATCTGCTTTGATATCTTCGATGTGCTCGATGCCTGCTGACACGCGCAGTAAGGTTGGCTCTACGCCTGCACTTTTCTGCTCGGCCTCGCTTAGCTGCTGGTGTGTGGTAGAGGCCGGATGGATGATCAGCGTTTTGGCATCGCCTACGTTGGCCAGGTGACTTACCAGCTGCAGACTATCCACAAACTTTTCAGCCTGCTTTTTATCACCTTTCAGCTTAAAGGATAGCACACCACCAAAGCCACGCTTCAGGTATTTTTTGGCCAACGTATGGTAGTTGCTGCTTTCGAGTCCCGGGTAGTTCACGCTCTCCACCTGCTCGTGCTGCTCCAGCCACTTTGCCAGCTCCAGCGCGTTCTGCACCGTTCTGTCCACGCGCAGCGAAAGTGTTTCCAGGCCTTGCAGCAACAGGAATGAGTTGAAAGGACTAAGCGCCGGACCAAAATCACGCAGTCCCTCAACCCTGGCACGAATGGCAAAGGCTATGTTACCAAACGGACCGTCTGCACCAAAAACTTCCCAGAAATTAAGTCCGTGGTAGCCTTCTGCCGGCTCCGAAAACTGTGGGAATTTACCGTTGCCCCAGTTAAAGTTACCGCCGTCTACAATCACTCCGCCAATGCTGGTGCCGTGCCCGCCGATCCATTTCGTAGCCGATTCCACCACTACGTTAGCCCCGTGCTCCAGCGGCCTGAACAGGTACCCGCCTGCACCAAACGTATTATCTACGATCAACGGAATGTCATACTTCTTCGCAAGGTCGGCTAAAGCCTCAAAATCAGGAATGTTGAAACGAGGGTTGCCGATCGTTTCCACGTAGATGGCTTTCGTGTTTCCATCGATCAGTTTTTCATAACTCGCCACTTCTTCGTTCTCCGCGAAACGAGCTTCTATACCTAAGCGCTTGAATGATACTTTGAATTGATTGTAGGTGCCGCCATAAAGGAAGCTGGTAGCTACAAAATTGTCACCGGCCTGCAGGATGTTAGTTAGCGCAATAAACTGGGCCGCTTGTCCCGATGCCACCGCCACAGCGGCCACACCACCTTCTAAAGCAGCAACGCGTTTTTCAAACACATCGGTAGTCGGGTTCATGATGCGGGTGTAGATATTTCCGAACTCCTTCAGGGCAAACAGGTTGGCACCGTGCTCTGCATTTTTAAAGGCGTAAGAAGTTGTCTGGTAAATAGGCACAGCACGCGATTGTGTAGTTGGATCTATTTCCTGGCCAGCGTGCAGCTGCAATGTTTCGAAGTGCAATGGTTTTGTTGACATGATAGATTTGAGTTAAAGTTTCTGGATGAAAATTTGAAAAGTATAGAGGCTGGCATAACTGCAGGTATACAATGCAGCACATAGCAGACACAGGTCTGCAGCAAAGCCAACAAGAATGCTATGATAGGACTAGGCTAGCAACAACAGCAAGCCATCATGCGCATGGGATTACGCATGACAAAAGTATACTGCAAGTAAGTGATGAATGCAGTAAGTGTAGCCAGCAAGGCTGCAGGCTGTGGTAAAGTTAAAAATTGTGCTGTTTGATGGATTCCCTTGTTCATAAACCTTATCAATTTATATGCATCCGGGTGTTTTCCGGAATCAGGAATTAGCACCTTCTCCTCCCTGGTTAGGTTGCTAGCGCTTCACAGAGCCTGTCTCTCCACGCTTCTTTATAAATCAATTTCCGGGTAAGGGATAATTGACTTGATGGTGCAAGTATACGGCAGCTTTTTCTAAATAGCCAAAAATTATTTTCAGTTTTTTTCTGGCGATGCTATCCAGCAAAAGTATAAACAGCAGAAAATTTATACTTTATGCGTTGCAACTGATTGCACACCAGGCACCGCTCTATTTTAAATTAACAGCCTATGCTTTTGCGGTGCCTGTTATACTTCTAAACAAGCGGCCTTCTTAGTTGTTCCGATGTATAAAAAGCTGCGTTAGATTAACTAAATTGCGCCTCTACCTACCACTATGAGAATTCTTTTAACCGGAGCCAATGGCTATATAGGCAAACGCCTGCTACCGCTTTTAGTAGCGCAAGAGCACGAGGTAATTTGCATAGTGCGCGACCCCAGGCGTTTTAGCTTACCAGCTACGCTTAAAGAAAAAGTACAAATCTTAAAAGGTGACCTGCTAGATCATAATTCTCTAAAAAATTTACCGACTGATCTTGATGCCGCCTACTATCTTGTCCATTCGATGGGTGGATCGAGTCAGGATTTCTCAGACCTGGAAGCTGCCTCAGCTCGGAATTTTGCTTTATACTTAAACACAACAACTGCCCGCCAACTGATGTACTTAAGCGGCATTGCCAACGTCAGCAACTTATCCAGGCATCTCTCCTCCCGCCTGCACGTCGAAACTATACTGGCACAGGCAAAGGCTAAACTTACGGTATTGCGTGCTGCTATTATAATAGGCTCTGGCAGCGCCTCCTTCGAAATCCTCCGGGACCTGGTAGAGAAGCTGCCCGTCATGATCACCCCGAAATGGCTTAACGCCAGGTGCCAGCCTATTGCTATAAGGGACGTTATGTTTTACCTGACAGCGGTGCTGGGCAACGAAAGATGCTATGGTAAAAGCTTTGAGATTGGAGGTCCTGATGTACTTACTTATAAGGAGATGATCCTGCGCTTTGCCAGATTACGTGGCCTGAAGCGCTACCTTATTGCGGTGCCGGTGCTTACACCGCGCCTGTCGTCGTACTGGTTATACTTTGTAACCAGCACCAGCTTTAGCCTAGCCAAAAGTTTAGTAGACAGCCTGCGCAACGATGTAGTGGTAAAAGACCATAGTATAGAAAGTATACTGCCGCACCCATGCCTGCCCTATGAAGAGGCCATAAAACTTGCTTTTAGCAAAATTGAACAGAACATGGTGGTATCGAGTTGGAAGGATGCTTTAGTGAGTGGCACCATGCACCTGAACTACATGGATTTTGTGCAGGTACCGGAATTCGGTGTGCTAACAGACAAACAGCGGCAAAAATTTGACAGGCCTGTGGAGGAGGTGCTGCAGAATATATGGAGCATTGGCGGAGAGCGTGGTTGGTATAAAACAGACTTTTTGTGGCGGATGAGAGGGCTGTTAGACAAGATGGCAGGTGGCGTAGGCTTAAGGCGGGGCAGGCGCAGCCCCAACCACATTAAAGCCGGCGACACAATAGACTTCTGGCGTGTGCTCGTAGCCAGCAAGCAACAAAAACGGTTGTTATTGTATGCAGAAATGAAGTTGCCAGGAGAGGCCTGGCTACAGTTTAAAGTCTGTGAGGAGCCAGATGGCAATTACCTGGAGCAGCTAGCAGTCTATCGCCCAGATGGTTTGCTTGGCAGGTTATACTGGTACGCGGTGTTACCGTTCCATTTTATTATTTTCGGGGGTATGATCAAAAACATACTATCGTTTAAAGAATAGCCATCAGCCTTTGTTTAAACAATTAATATTTCATAGAATACTCCAATTTATAGGTTCTTAAATATAAAACCTATTACAATTGCCTAAGTATACTTCAATATAATTTCTCAACTATATTTGGGCAGCTTAAGCCCATAAACCTGTTTAACCATTACAATATTTTTTTCTCGCCCTGTAAATAATAGTTAACTTTGCCCGTCTACTACTCAAAACACCTAATGGAGGCTATTAAAGAAACTAATTTCTCCTTTGCCGGCCAAACCGGCTTCTACAAGGGCAAAGTGCGCGACGTGTATTATTTTAATGATAAAATTGCCGTTGTAGCAACAGACCGCATTTCTGCTTTTGATGTAGTATTGCCACGAGCCATACCCTACAAGGGCCAGGTGCTAAATCAGATTGCAAGTATAAACCTTAGCGCCACAGCTGATATTGTTCCTAACTGGGTTATCGCTACCCCAGACCCGAACGTAACAATTGGCCATAACTGTGAACCTTATAAGGTGGAGATGGTTATTCGTGGGTACTTGGCGGGGCATGCCTGGCGAGAGTATAAAGCTGGTAAAAGAAGTGTATGTGGCGTAACGCTGCCAGATGGCCTGCGCGAAAACGACAAGCTTCCGGAGCCTATTATTACTCCTACCACCAAGGCAGACGCGGGCCATGACGAGGACATCTCCAGAGAAGAAATTTTAGCCAAAGGCCTTGTTTCTGAGGAAGATTACCTTAAATTAGAGCGCTATACACAGGCTCTTTTCGCACGCGGCACAGCGCTGGCGGCGGCACAGGGCCTTATATTAGTAGATACAAAGTATGAATTTGGCAAGTATGCCGGTGAGGTTTATCTGATAGATGAAATACATACACCGGATTCTTCGCGTTACTTTTACAGCGAAGGCTATGCCGAAAGACAACAGAAAAATGAGCCACAGCGGCAGCTCTCAAAAGAGTTTGTTCGCCAATGGCTGATCGAAAACGGTTTTCAGGGTAAAGACGGACAAATTATACCTGAAATGACAGATGAGGTAGTGGCTGGAATATCAGGCCGCTATATCGAATTATATGAGGTATTTACCGGCAAACCCTTTGTAAAACAGGATTATGACAACGCTCTTGCAAGAATAGAAGAGCACTTAACAGAAAACATTTTTAGCGCCAAAGATTACAATATTTAAAGTAGATTTGGTACATTTGCTTTTAAATCCTTATAGGTAGATCTATGAAGTACACGATTGATAAGAAAGAAAACTACACAACCATCACGATAGATGAGAAGAAACTAGATACTTCCATCGCACCCGATCTGAAATCTGAGTTCGTGAAGTTGAACGCTGAGGGGATCACCAACTTGATTCTTGACCTTAATAACGTAAAATATACAGACTCTTCAGGTCTGAGCTCAATACTGATCGCAAACCGCCTTTGCAACTCATCAAACGGTTTACTTATTTTAACCGGGCTGCAGGACCACGTGATGAAGCTAATCACCATCTCTAAACTGGAGTCAGTATTAAACATACTGCCTACAGTAGAAGAAGCCATTGACCGTGTTTTTTTACACGAGATTGAGCAGGACCTTACAAATAAAGAAGACTAACTGTAACCGCCGGTGGGTGATTTCGAACTCAGAATTCTAGGAAGTTCGTCGGCTACACCATCGGCTAACAGGCACAATACCGCACAGGTTTTAATTATTGGTAACCAATACCACTTAATCGACTGCGGAGAAGGTACACAAATGCAGCTGATGCTTTACAAAATAAAGCATCAGCGCATTACCAACATATACATAAGCCACTTGCACGGCGACCATTACTTTGGGCTTGCAGGTTTGCTTTCTACCATGCACTTGCAGGGCCGCCAAACGCCCCTATACCTTTTCGGTCCTC
This sequence comes from uncultured Pontibacter sp., assembly GCF_947492645.1. Lineage (GTDB taxonomy): Bacteria > Bacteroidota > Bacteroidia > Cytophagales > Hymenobacteraceae > Pontibacter. The sequence continues at coordinate 58,473 of NZ_CANLMZ010000005.1, forward strand.
CCGGCTTATCCGAAATCCTTAGTTTACAATTTAAATACTCCGGCACAAACCTGAGTTTTCCGCTTGTGTTTAATGAGTTGGATACCGCATGCCACAAGAAAATTTTTGAGGATAAGCAGATAACGGTGCATACCATTCCCATGGAGCACCGCATCCCCTGCTGTGGCTTTCTGTTTAAAGAAAAACAAAAACCACGGCCTTTGATAAAAGAGAAATTACCGGAAGGCTTAACTCCGCCGCAACTGGTTAGGTTAAAATGGGGAGAGGATATCAAAGACGAAAAAGGTAATGTTGTTGTAAGCTATAAAGAAGTAACCAACGAGCCAAAGCGCAGCCGGAGCTATGCCTACTGTGCCGATAGCCGCTACAAGCCAGACATTATACCAATTGTGCAGCACGTAGACCTGCTTTACCACGAAGCAACTTTTTTGGATGATATGCGCGAGCGCGCCGCTTACACGTTCCATAGCACCGCATTACAGGCCGCTGAACTTGCCACAGCCGCTGAAGTAAAAGAACTATTGCTAGGCCATTTCTCTGTACGCTACAAAGACCTTACTCCCCTCCTGGAAGAAGCGCTTCAAGTTTTTCCGAAAGCTGATTTGGCTATAGAAGGAAGCGTTTTCAGGATAGAGGAATAGTGCTTTTCTGTTGATACCTCACCCACTCCAATAGCTCCTTTTAGATGCCCTTGGCTAGCTTAGGCTTGTTTCAAGTATAGCAAGATAGCTTTGCATCACACATATTTTTGAAACTGTAAAGCAAATTAGCCAGGCACCTGCAATCCTGCCTCCACACTTTTTAAATGAATAAATGCTATACTTGCTATATGTTCTATAAAGCACTTCACTTTATTTAAGCCGAAAAACACTCATGAAAACCCTCCTGAAATTAGAGGACCTGGCAAAACTTATACTTGCCTATACTTTAAGCTTGTACCTTGGATACAAATGGTGGCTATTTCTGGCGCTGCTGCTAAGCCCCGACTTAAGTATGATCGGTTATGCGGTCAACTCAAAAATCGGAGCCTGGCTTTATAACTTTTTCCATCATCAGGGAGTGGCTATTATGGCTGGTTTGGCTGGTTTATACTTAGGTATCGGGTGGTTACAGCTAGCGGGCCTTATACTTTTCGGGCATAGCGCTTTTGATAGAGCATTAGGTTATGGCCTTAAGTATGATGATGGGTTTAAGCACACGCACCTGGGCTGGATTGGGAAGTAAACCAAATACGTGTGGCTATAAAGCAGCAATATCTGCCTTTCTTAATATTTTGTAAATTGCGCACTTACTCCAGCAGCACAAACTATGGCTTTCAACTCAACGGCTTCAGAAAAAAAACGCACTAACCTGTTTTTAGTGCTTAGTGGCATTTTTATAGCCAATGCATTGCTTGCAGAACTTATAGGTGTGAAGATATTTTCTGGTGAGGCATTGTTTGGTTTACCCGGTGCACAACTACCGTTGTTAGGCGACGCCAAATTGGATTTTAACCTGACAGCCGGAGTTGTGATATGGCCTGTGGTTTTTATTACCACCGACATCATCAATGAGTACTTTGGGAAGAGCGGCGTAAAAAAAGTAAGTGTACTCACAGTTGTGCTTATACTCTATGCATTTCTTGTAATCAGCTTGGTAACTGGCCTCCCTCCTGCCCCTTTCTGGCTGGAAATAAACAACACCGATGCGCAAGGCAACCCCTTCAACATCAATTTTGCCTTTAATGCCATTTATCGCCAGGGTTTAGGCATAATCATCGGTTCGGTGGTGGCATTTCTGGTTTCGCAGTTCCTGGATGCCACTATTTTCCATTGGCTGCGCAAGTATACCGGCAGCAAAAAAATATGGCTCAGGGCTACAGGTTCTACGCTGGTATCGCAGCTGATCGATAGCTTTGTTGTCCTGTTTATAGCTTTCTTCCTGTTCGGCAACTGGACCATGGAGCTGGTACTGTCAGTAGCGGCAATCAACTACATTTATAAGTTTTTAGTGGCCCTCGCACTCACGCCTGTGCTCTATGTTGCACATTTTTTTATTGATAGCTACTTAGGTGAGAATCAAGCTGAAGCACTTACAGAAAAGGCTGCCATGGATAGCAGCGATTTAAAATAATGCAAAGAATATTTGCAAAGTTCAAACATAGGGAGTTCCTTTGTGGCCTTGCAAATTAAAAAATGCCAGCTCACTTAGCACATACACAAATCTTTATTACAGGTTACGTTCTACACGACTTGTAACAGGCCCCTTTCCTAAATCGGGCTCTGCGGCCCAACTATTTCCTTTTTTTGTTTTAGTACTTTTTTGGAGGGACGATTGTGTTCAGAGGAAGCATTATGGTTTTTCTCGGGGCTTGCAGCTTCGGGATCTTATCGACTTTTGTAAAATTAGCATATAAAGAAGGCTTTACTTTGGGTGACGTGACTGGCACCCAGGTATTTTTTGGGTTGATTTTTCTTTGGGTGATGGTGTTGTTGCGTAAGCTGCTTGGCGGCAAAAGCAACAGCACGTCGTTCAGGGAAAAGCTGACGCTGGCTGCCATGGGCACCAGTACCGGTTTGGTTAGCATTTTTTACTACAAATGCGTGCAAACAGTACCTGCCTCTATCGCAATACTTTTGCTGATGCAGTTTACCTGGATGAGTCTGGTAGTAGATGCCATAACCAAACGTAAAATGCCGACGGCATCTCAGGTAAGTATGGTGCTCCTTGTTTTAGTGGGTACCTGCCTTGCGGGCAGGCTGTTTTCAGATCAATTACCAAACTTCGACCTGGCTGGTATTGGCTACGGTTTACTTGCCGCTTTCTGTTATACTATATTTTTAGCCGTTAATGGCAAAGCGGGCAATAACCTGCACCCTTTCACTAAAAGCGCTTTGCTTTTAACCGGTGCAACTATACTAGTATTCACTATTTTCCCGCCTGTTTTCCTGGTTAACGGCGCTCTGATGAATGGCCTGTTTAAGTGGGGCCTTGTATTATCGGTGTTTGGAACGGTGTTACCGCCTGTACTTTTTGCATACGGCATCCCTAAAACCGGACTTGGTTTAAGCGCTATACTTAGTGCTGCAGAGTTGCCAGTAGCTGTATTTATGTCGTGGGTGGTGCTGCAAGAGGATGTTTGGCCGGTGCAATGGCTGGGCGTAGCACTTATACTTGTTGCGATACTGGCAGCCAACTGGAAAACAATTTTTAAGAAGAACAAAAAAGCAGGCGCGTTTGCCGTTGCTGAATAGAATAATAAAGAAAACCTAATTACACCTTAATCTGACAATAGTGCCTATGACGCAATAAAGTTTTATAAAAATTAAATTGGTTGATTTTATGGTTAGGTTCAGCGCAGCGCTGTTCGCTAACCATTATTTTTTATGCCCAAACCCAAACGCCTACCATCCATCAGCAAAATCCGCATGCTTGCCAACACAATAATAACACCGGCTATCCTGTTACAAGTATAAACCCGGCACAGTATTGATGGAGTATAACATCTCCCTTGGCTGGCTTTTTTTAACCATACTTATCATATAACCAGGTACACCATGAAGCAATCAATCGCGATCATTCTTGTATCAGCCTTTTGCCTGTTTTCTTACAAGGGCCAATCTTATACAGTAGCAGCAACACCTGATAAAAGCACGCCTGCAGTTACCAAAGCTGCTTACACCGGAACCTACCTCGGCACCATCCCCTGCGCCGATTGCCAGGGCATTACCATGGAGCTAACCCTACAGGAAGCACAGAAATCGAAACGTAAAACCTTTGTGCTAAAGCAGCAATATTTAGGTAAACCTGCAAACAAAAATATCCACACTATAACCGGCCAATGGTTTCTGGCAACCGGCAACAAACAAAACCCAAAAGCCAGGATACTGCAGCTTATACCCAGCGGAAAAGATGAACTAATGTACTTTGAGTTGATGAAGGATGGAAGTATAAAGCTGTTGGACAGAACGCAGAGACAGATAAAATCGAGGCACAATTATACGCTTAAAAAGCAGCGGGCCTAGCCAAGTTTGCCAATTTGCTCCGGATGCTTCTATTAAAAGGCATTTTAACTTAAATTGCGTGCCGAACCTAAGCACAACCTATATACATGGCACGTTACCTTACCGGAATTCAGGCTACTGGCAGACCTCACCTGGGCAACCTGCTGGGCGCAATCATTCCAGCTATAGAACTTTCCAACTCATCTGAGCAGGAGTCTTTATTTTTTATTGCAGACCTGCACTCGCTTACCACCATACGCGATGCCGCCTTGCTAAAAAGCAATACTTACGCTGTGGCAGCTGCCTGGCTAGCCTTCGGTTTCGATACTGACAAGCATATATTCTACCGCCAGTCGGATGTGCCGATGGTAACGGAGCTAACTTGGTACCTGAGCTGCTACACGCCGTTCCCGATGCTGGCCAATGCCCACTCGTTTAAAGACAAATCTACGAGAAGAGGCTTATCTGAGGTGAACGCAGGTTTGTTTACATACCCTGTACTGATGGCTGCCGACATTCTGATGTATGATGCCAACATTGTACCTGTGGGCAAAGACCAGATACAGCACCTGGAAATTACCCGCGACATTGCCAGCTCTTTTAACCATACTTACGGCGAAACATTTGTTTTGCCAGAGGCAAGTATAGATGAGACTGTGATGACGGTGCCTGGTATAAACGGCGAGAAAATGAGCAAATCGTACGGCAACATCATTGATATATTTGAAGCAGATAAGCCGCTGCGCAAAACTATCATGAGCATTGTAACAGACAGCAAAGGCCTGGAAGAGCCCAAAGACCCTGAAAGCGACACGGTGTTTAAACTTTACCGCCTGCTGGCCTCTGCCGAAGAAGTTGAAACAATGCGCCAGAACTACCTGCTGGGTGGCTACGGTTATGGCCATGCAAAACAAGCACTTTACGAGCTTATACTTAAAAAGTATGCTAAAGAGCGTGAGCTGTTTAACTACTACATAAACAACCTGCCGGAAATAGATAAAAAGTTGTTGGAAGGCGCTGCGAAAGCAAAATCAATTGCCGGGCCGGTGCTGGAGCGCGTAAGGCAGAAGCTGGGTTTCTAGGTTTCCTCAATTTTAAAACACAAAGTGCCTGTTAAAGTATAGCAGGCACTTTGTGTTTTTAAGGCCTTATACTTGGTTTCATAGTTTGTGAAATGGGCTGTCAGGTAACTGCAGCTAAAACCCCGAAAATAAAAAAAGCACTTGTACTGCGCGTTCTGCAGTTGCAAGTGCATCAAAAAAAGAAGTAAACTACCGTTATGCTACGTTCTCTTGTATTAGCAAATCAGCGGAGGCGCGGTTTAAAGCAATAGGAATGTTGTTGATCACCGCCGTCCTGATCAGCGTCTGGATATCGTGTTCGTGGCCATGTGGGGTTTCAGCATCGATAAAGAAGATGATCTTATGTACCTCTCCCTGCAAAATTTTGGCCGCAAGTATAATATCTCCCCCACTTGGTCCATGTCCGAAAGGCATCACGCCCAAATCCAGCATGTCGTTTATCAATTGTGAGGTGTTTGAGGTACCAATTAGTTTGTGGTCCCGCAGGATGTTGTAGTTTACTTTTGCCCAGTTCAGCAAATCGTTTTTCCGGCTGTTATGGGCAATCAAGGCAATCGTTGTACTCATATATTTTTGTTTACGCTGCCCCTACCGTAGAGGCAACGGCTAAAGATACTAGAATCTACCTAATATGCAGGCGTGTTTACTATTTGATAACATAACGCCCCGCACATGTACTCACCCTGGATATCTCATTTGATAAAGGTCATACCCTTTTGCCCAGTAGTCCTTTTCTACTTTCTCGAGTTCAAACCCAAGCTTTTCGTAAAACTTGTAAACAAACTGCGATGTGCGCACCATGATTACCTGCACAGCTGTATTTTTCTGTATCTCCTGCAACCGGAAAGACGTTAGCGCCCTGCCAATGCCTTTTCCCTGGTGCGCTGGATGAACAATATCCCATGAGATGCGGGCCTGGGTGCCTTCCTCCAGGTAGTTAATCCCTCCTGATCCAACAATGATGCAGTTCTCCTCCACCACAAAGTAGTGTTCCGCTTCTTTATCCAGGTAGCTCTTAAAATCTTCTTCCTCTTCAGCTGCAAAATAAGCGGGTGTGTTAAGCCGAAGCAGCGCTATAAGTTGCTCTTTATCGCTGGGTCTGTAAAGCCTGATCATGATTCATACTTAAAATTCATACTTATTTTAGTGCTTTTAATGCAGGCTGATGACTTATGATAGGAACCCGCATGGGGCCGAAGCATATCTTATGCACAATATTGGTGGCTGTATTTTTACAATTGATAAAAGATGAAATATATCATAGCTAAATTAAAACCTGCATGACTAGCAATGGCACCTAACATAGACAACGTGCTGGTGCATGAGGAGCCCGTAGTGGTAGCAAGGGTTACTTATGCATTAGGTTGGCAAGAGTAATTTTATTTCTTTAAATATGGGGGCTAATATATTGTGAAAATTACTCATTTTACAAAAGACTGTTAATCATCCCTTTCACTTCGCCTTTTCCAGGAAAGGCGATAAATTTATTGATGAGCACACCTTCCTTATCATATAAAAGATATGCCGGAATAGCCTCGAACTCAAACTGGTTCATGGTGTACTCCCACTGAGCGTCTGTCAGGTAATAATGTTCACTGCCTATTCCCTTAGTTTTCTCTTCCCACCGCTCCCGAGGTGAGGACGTGTCTGTTAAATACACAAAAACAACATCCTTATCATGAAATTCACCCTTTGTACTTCTGAATTCATTCATGGCTGTCAGGCAGGGGCCACACCATGTTGCCCAAAGGTCAATTAAAACAACCTTGTTCTTGTGTTTAGCTAAAATTGTTTGGATTACTTTGTCGGCCGAAACAGATGAGATGTCAATGACAACAGCAGGCGATTTGAATTTGTCTAATGCAGCAACCTGCTGGTTTTTCCGAAATAGTATCTTTGCGATTTCTCCGCCTTTCCAATAAGCTGCTATATGTTCTTTTTGCTTTTCGGTTAGCGGTCTTACTTCTTCATTCAACTGCCTGGCATAAGCATTGGCTGCTAAAACATCGTAGTATGGGCCATGGTCGAATCCGACCAGATCCGACAAGGTAACTTTCACACTTGCTAACCAGGAGGGAATATCGCTTTCTGCTATTTCAGGGAGCCCTAATATTTCATTTTGGAGGATTTCTTTTTGAAACTCCGAAAATGAAGAAACATGCAAATACTGTGGATCATTGAGCTTGAAATCTTTCAGGAAACGATAATAGGTTCGGTCAATTTTTTGTATATCAGGTTTGTTGCTTTTATTATCACTTGTGTTTCTATAATTCAATATCATCTCAGATTCATAATTAAAGACATGTGTTGTATACCTAGTTAAACGAAGGTCTTTAGACAGAACTTCTTTTAATTCATTTGACAGTAATGAATCATTGCTTAAAATCCTTAATCTTTCTGATATACCAGCCTTAAAAAGATTTTGATAATATTCCGTGCTTTTATTATACAAAGGTTCCAATGACCTACCTGATCTATATGTTAACATTTTATTCATAACCTCTAAGCCATGGATCATATCATACTGAGTCATAGTAGCAGGCGTAATGTCAATATTTTCCACTTCAAAATCCGAATTATAAGTAATATCGAGATTGGTAACACCACCACTTGTCAATTCAATATAAAGGGTCTTGTATGGATTTAAACTTATATTTAAGCCAACCAAAGAAACAGCCGTTTCAACATCCACATCAACAGAGAACTCACCTGACTGATCAACGAGCGCTTTATATGAAACAGTCTCTCCCGAAATTGGATGTGGAATAAACACATTTACATAAATACTGTCCTTGCTTGTGTCGTTCGGACTTGTTATGCTGCCTGTTAATGTAGCTGTACCTGCCACTATATTTGTTGTACCTGCTTCTATAGCAGTTTTATCCGTTACCCTGCTAACAGGCTGGTTACATGCTATTAATAACAAAAGGCTTAGTATGCCAAGGAGATTTGTTTTCATCATTTTAGTCAGCATTATTTTGATTTGAACTTGGCAGACCTCCCTCCAAGATTTGCTGGAATGAAATAATTATTTACATGAGGTTTGAACAAGCTGATGGTATAGCAGTTATGCCCAACGGTTAGTACAGGCTGCTGACGAGGCGTAGCCGAGTGTGGAGCCTGTGCAGGGTTATGTGCTTTAGTTTTACTTTTTTAGTTGATTTACTTTGTTACACCAACATGCCTGCTTTAACCTTTCCATATAGAGTGACTACCTCACATAGAATTCTTTTGTAAAGTAGATATAGACACTCTCCGTTACATTTCCTATCTCCTCAGGATTCTCCACTTCCACCTTAAACCTCTTCTTCGCTTCTTCAGCACTTATCTGCTCGACTCTAAAATCCTCCAAACGCCCTCGCACCACATGCTTTCCTTTCCTTTTTGGAAGAACGACTAACTCGGCTTTTAATCCGTTACCATTGACTGTATCGGTCGCTGCGGGGTCTATAAGTCTGTACGTCTCGTCAAAGCCACCGAAGTTCAGTCGTACCTGACTTTTGCTCCCATAGAAGGGAGCATCTAATTTGAAATGCAATCTTAGCTCTTCTCCTAAGGATACGGTGTCATGTTTACTGGAAACCGTCATATAGTGACTGCTGTCAACTATTATTGCGCCAAGTTCATTGTATTTTATTCTCTGGGTAGCTATGTACCTATCCTCAAACCTGATGTATTGGTAAGCTGCTTTCTTTTCTCCATTCTCTCTGTACAGGTAACTCCAACCAACTGGTACTCCTTCAGAATAGTAGGTTTCTTCTTTCAATTTCCCATTCGGGTAGTAAACTTTAAGTATACCTTCTAACACACCATCTCTATAAGCACTTGTTTCTTCAAGATTGCCAAATTCGTCATAGTGAATAAACTCTCCATGTTCCTTGCCTTCCTTGAATAAACCTCTTGCCTTTACTTTTCCATCAGGATGGTATTCTATTCGCTCAGTCAAGCCTGTTTCGCTATCATATATTTCTTCGAATTCTCTGTTATTGTTGCAGGCGACCAACAGCAACAGAAAAGGCAAAAACCGAAATATCGAAGTTAGATTCATCTATTATTCTCTATTACACATAACTACTGTATAAACGTCATCGTGACGTTTATCTGCACTATATGCGGAGCTGCTAAGGCTATTTTAATTGCCTTATTGGTAGCTAGAGTTAACATGCTGCAGATATAAGGCTATATATTTACTTAATACAATATAAGTATAAAATCCTAATATAAAAACAAAAAAATTACCGCACCCACCTTGGCATATAGCCTTGGTAAGTGCGGCAAGTATAAAAATAGCCTGTTGGGCTAAAGTATACAGTTAAAGTTTACTCAGCTGTCCAGAGTACACGCTCCTGGTCGGAGAGTATAAGCAGGATGCGAGGTGGGTTTGCCACGAGCACCAGGCGCATTTCAACACCCGGAAAAGAATCAGATTCTACCCAAACACCTTCAGAAACTTCACCGTCCTCAATCTCTCTGCCATCTAAAGAGCTAGCCAGGTAAGCTGTTGGCAGCAAAATATCAGCGTCCGATTTTATCTTTCCGTGCACATCTTCCAGGGCATCTTCCAGTATATCGCCAAAGTCTTCGTTAAAGTCGTCCTCTAAATCGTGCAGCTCCTCTTCAATATCATCGTAGCGGGCATCGTTATAATCCAAAGAGTTTAGCTCTTGCTTTTTAGCCAGGATGGCAACAATGGAGCTGTTTAGGGCTTCTACGTTCATAACATCAAGTATTTTTTACAAAGTTGTATACATGCCACAGCAATTGCAAGTATTCGGATTGATAATTTGACTTACAGCCTCTCAGCTTTTGTTAAAACATTAAAAGATGTATTTTTACGTAATACATTTTATTTAAACTTTACTACAAACTATGACTACTGATATAAGCACCGCAGAAAAAACCATAACCGATATTTTGCCCTTAAACGGCACCGACCACATCGAGTTTTATGTAGGTAATGCCAAGCAGGCGGCCCACTTCTACCAAACTGCGTTTGGTTTTAAGCTGATAGCCTATGCCGGCCCCGAAACCGGCGTCCGCGACCGCGCCTCTTACGTGGTGGTGCAGGATAAGATCCGCTTTGTACTTACTACCTCCCTCGACCCGAACTCAGACATAGCCAGGCATGTGCACCAGCACGGCGACGGCGTAAAAGTACTGGCCTTATGGGTTGATGACGCAGAGAAATCATTCAGAGAAACAGTTGCCCGTGGTGCCAGACCAGCCATAGAGCCTAAGACAGTATCCGATGAGTTTGGGGAAGTTACCACGGCCTCTATCCATACGTATGGCGATACAATCCATACGTTTGTAGAGCGCCGCAACTATTCTGGACCGTTTATGCCAGGCTATGTGGCCCGCACATCAGAACTGCAGGTAGAACCAGTTGGCCTGAAGTATGTAGACCATTGCGTAGGCAACGTAGAGCTTGGGCACATGAACGAGTGGGTTAAGTTCTACGAAGACGTGATGGGCTTTAAATTACTCCTGACCTTTGATGATAATGACATCAGCACCGAGTATACAGCACTTATGTCTAAGGTAGTGTCTAATGGCAACGGCTACATTAAATTCCCGATAAACGAACCAGCCGAGGGCAAAAAGAAATCGCAGATAGACGAGTACCTGGAGTTTTACCGTGGTGCCGGCGTGCAGCACATTGCCGTAGCCACCCACGATATACTTAAAACGGTAGCAGACCTGCGTAGCCGTGGCGTTGAGTTTTTATACGTACCCGAAACCTACTACGAAGACCTGATTGAGCGCATCGGCCATATTGATGAAGACATGGAAGACCTCCGCAAGTTAAACATACTCGTAGACCGTGACGATGAGGGCTACCTGCTGCAGATTTTCACAAAACCGGTTGAGGACAGACCAACGGTATTTTATGAAATTATACAGCGCAAAGGAGCCAAATCGTTTGGCAAAGGCAACTTTAAGGCTTTGTTCGAAGCCATAGAGCGCGAGCAGGAATTACGCGGTAACCTTTAAGCAAAAACTAAAGTATAGATGCCCGTGAATATTAGGGCACTATGCTTTGATGATAAACCTAAAATCACACCAGCTCTCAGGCAAACGCAGCATGAGCTGGTGTGATTTTTTGTGTGCTTCCTGATATTTAAAACAACTTTCCCTCCAAAGGGAATTCATATACTTTAAAAGTGCGGGCTGATCGGTTTATACGCTAGCTACCTGGCTTAGCATTATTGTAAACCGGCACAAAGCAAGTATAAACCAACGCAGTTAATTGGATTTTTATAATTAAGATACGACATCAGAAACCTATGATGGAAACAGCAATACAAACAAAGATAGATAGCTGGCTGGCCGGCAACTACGACGAGGCTACAAAGAACGAAATAACGGGGATGCTGGAGCGTAACGAGCACGAAGCGCTGTCTGATGCATTTTACAAGGACCTGGAGTTTGGCACAGGTGGTTTACGGGGTATAATGGGCGCAGGCAGCAACCGCATGAACCGCTATACCTTAGGTATGGCTACGCAAGGCCTCTGCAATTATTTAAAGCAAAACTTCCCTGACCAACAGATTAAAGTAGCCATTGCCCACGACTGCCGCAATAACTCTGATGTGTTTGCCCGCATTTCTGCGGAGATTTTCTCTGCCAATGGCATTAAAGTATACTTGTTTGAGGCGCTTCGCCCAACACCGGAGCTATCGTTTGCCATTCGCCACCTGGGCTGCCAAAGCGGTGTGGTGGTTACGGCATCGCACAACCCGAAAGAATACAACGGCTATAAAGTGTACTGGAACGACGGCGCGCAGGTAACTGCCCCTCACGACAAAAACATCATTACAGAAGTAAACAAGATCACAAGCATTGATGAGGTTAAGTTTGAGCCAAACCTTGCAAATATCGAGTTGATTGGCAAAGAAGTAGACGAGGCTTACATGGAGAAAGTGCTTGGCCTTTCCATTTCTCAGGATGACATCAAACGCCAGCACGATCTCAAAATCGTTTACTCCTCTATACACGGTACAGGCATTACGCTGGTGCCGGAGGTGCTAAAGCGTTTCGGTTTTACCAATGTGCACATTGTGCAGGAGCAGGCAGAACCAAACGGCAACTTCCCGACGGTAGTTTACCCAAACCCGGAAGAGAAAGAAGCCATGACTTTATCGCTTAAGAAAGCAGCAGAGGTAGATGCTGACATCGTATTCGCCACCGACCCCGACTCTGACCGTGTAGGGATAGCTGTTAAAAACCTTGAAGGAGAGTTCGTGCTGTTAAACGGCAACCAAACCGGCGCTTTGCTGATGAACTATCTGCTGCTGGCCTGGCAAAAAGCAGGCAAACTAACTGGTAAAGAGTTTATCGTTAAAACCATCGTAACTACCGACCTTATAAAAGATATTGCCGATAGCTACAACGTAAAAATGTACGAAACACTGACAGGCTTTAAGTATATCGCTGAGAAGATACGCGAAGTTGAGGGCCAGGAAGTATACATTGGCGGCGGCGAAGAAAGTTACGGCTACATGATCGGTGATTTTATCCGCGACAAGGACGGTATATCCGCCTGCGCGCTGATAGCTGAGATGGCAGCGGTGGCTAAAGATAATGGGCAGAGCTTGTTCGAGATGATGGTGGAGATGTATGAGAAACACAACTTCTACAAAGAAGAACTGGTGTCGTTCACTAAAAAAGGACAGCGCGGTGCCGAAGAAATTCAGCAGATGATGGCTGACATGCGCAGCAACCCGCCTCAAAGTATAGCCGGCTCCAAGGTAGTAGAAGTTAGCGACTACAAGCTGAGCACCCGCAAAAACCTGCTTACAGGAGAAGAAAGTAAACTAGACCTGGAAAGCTCTAATGTGCTGCAATACCTGACCGAAGACGGAAGCAAAATTTCTGCACGCCCATCGGGTACTGAACCTAAAATCAAGTTCTACATTAGCGTAAACGAGCCACTAAACTCTAAAAAAGAGTTTGATGCGGTAGAGCAAAAGCTGAACCGTAAAATTGAGCAGATCCTGGTAGATTTGAAATTAAAGTAGCCTCTTGCTACAAATTTGTTGCGGCGCGCTTACTTGCTTAAGCTTGAAGTATACTTTACCTGAAAGCAAAAATCCGGCATTGCACTTACGGTAGTGCTGGATTTTTGCTTTTAACATGCTTAGGTCTGCTTTCTGTTAAAGCATCTAGTGCTTTGCATAAATAATTTCATCGCCTGTTCCTTTATTAACTGGCAGTATGACGGCTACATTCTCTTCAGGGACTAAGGCTTCACTTGTAATTGCTTAATAAATAATAACTTATATAAAATAGTGCAATTATAAAATATAGATATGCTAGATAGCGTACTACAAAAAATATATTATAACAACTTTAAATATTTAAATAATTCAATTATATAATCTATGTAGCCCTAGTGCATCCCTATATGTAGCGCTTAAAATATTACGTTATCCATTTTATTAAGGCTGTTCAGCTGCCAAATTAACCCCTTTGCCAAAATATGGATATTAATTAATTCCTAAATGTATAACATATTGCATACTTGAGAGTATACTAAATGTGTTGCAATCAAGCGGCCATTTACCAAGTTTTTTAATACAAAAATGCTACAAATATCAAAGTTATATACTCGTATTCACAGGAAAATAAATCGTATACTTGAACGGCATATACCTTATAACCAAACATATAAACCAACCGGGCACTACAATAACATCTCGGATTATGTAGCGGCAACAGGTGCAGCTTGCGTCGAGGTATACCCTCCAGAAGAATCAACTCTGGACATACCGGAGGAGCTCTTGGTTGGGTCTAAAAACTATAACAGCATTCCTAGAACAGGGGTGCAGCATGCCGCCGTAGTTACTGCCGTAAACAGGGGCAGGTTGTATACCGATGCCACACATTTTGCTGCGGTAATTTCGGAGGATAATAAGGTCATTGGAGATTTATCCCTGCACGTGGGTACTACCCAGCCAGAAGAAAACGGAATTTTCAGGAAAAGTTATTTTACGACTCCCCTAGGCCTGAAAGGCAATGCTTTTCATACTTTAATTGGCGGCAGCGGCGAAAACAACTACTTCCATTGGATGTTCGATTCTCTTCCCAGGATGCACTTGCTGGAAAAAGCCGGCCTCTTACATAAAATGGATTGGTTTGTGGTGCCAAAGCATAACCTGCCTTACCAAAAAGACACGTTAAGGTTGCTGGGTATTCCGAACACCAAAATTGTGGAAGGCCATGACGTACACCATGTGCAGGCCGATACCATGTATGCCTCCACGTTTGTGCGCAACATAGAACATATACCTATGTGGGCCTGCCAGTATCTGAGAGACAAGTTTTTACCTATTGCCCAGAAAATTATTCAGCCGCCAAAGCGCATATACATCAGCCGCCAAGACAGCGACGCACGAAACGTAACCAACGAGGTCCAGGTAATAGCCTTGCTTGAGAAGTATGGCTTTAAGAAGGTTGTGCTTAGCGATTTTACGTTTGCAGAGCAGGTAAGTATGTTTCAGTCGGCGGAGGCAATTGTTGGGCCGCATGGTGCCGGTTTAACAAATCTTGTTTTCTGCCAGAAAGGCACCCAGGTAATTGAGTTATTCGCAAAAGAGTACTTATTAACCCTGTATACAGATTTAGCAACCAAAGTAGGCCTTGATTATAATTACCTGATAAGCCATACTTATCCTAAGGCAACTAACCTGCGCCAGGCAATGAACAAAGGCATACAGGTGCCACTCGACAAACTGGAAGAGTTGGTACAGGGAGTCCTGACTCGCACACCAGAGGTTATGGAGCAAAGCGAACAAAAGCTTAAAGTAGTATAAAAGTATAGCCAAAAGAAAAGCCGCTGGTTTTTAAACGCAACGGCTAATCTACCTTTGGCTATATTTTTAGAGCTGTTTACCTTTTTATACTTTAAGATAACAGTCTATACATCTGTTTATTGCCTTTAGCTAAAATTTATACTTTAGAAAGGTGGTTCCTCATCAAAATTAGATGTTGGGAAACCGCCCCCACCGGTGCCGTCATTCATGCGGCTACCTAATCTTATCGACCCTGGAGCTTCAGTATCAAAGGTGCTGTTTGGCAAGGCGTTAAAACCTCCCATGGCATCACCCCCGAAATCGTGGTCCAGGTTTGTAAACTTAGTAAACTTACCTATAAACTTCAACTGTACGTTCTCCAGCGAACCGTTACGGTGCTTGGCAATAATCACCTCTCCAACTCCTGCTGTTGGGTTACCCATTTCGTCTTCCGTTATACCATAGTACTCCGGGCGGTACAGGAAGCACACCATATCCGCATCCTGCTCAATCGAACCGGATTCACGAAGGTCGGATAGCTGTGGTCTCTTGTCTCCACCACGCGTTTCTACGGCACGGCTTAGCTGCGACAGCGCAATTACCGGCACGTTCAGTTCCTTTGCCAACATTTTCAGGGCTCGTGATATCGACGCAATTTCCTGTTCACGGTTACCGCCACCCTTGCCATCCGAGTTTCCGCTCATCAGCTGCAGGTAGTCAATAATAATCATCTGTATGTCGTACTGCGCTTTCAGGCGTCGGCACTTGGTACGCAACTCACGAATCGAAAGGCCCGGCGTATCATCAATGTAAATTGGCGCCTCGGTTAGCTTGGCGATTTTATGGTTCAACTGTGCCCACTCATACTCTTCCAGGCTGCCTTTTTTAATCTTTTCCGACTCCAGCTCGGCCTCCGACGATATCAAACGATTCACCAGCTGCAGCGACGACATCTCCAGGGAGAAAATAGCTACGCCTTTACCAAAATCTACGGCAGCGTTTCGCATCACCGACAGTACGAAGGCTGTTTTACCCATCGCCGGACGTGCTGCAAGTATAACCAAATCAGACTTCTGCCAGCCAGAGGTAACTCTATCCAACGCCACAAGGCCGGTAGGTACACCTGTCAGGCCATCGGCTTGTTTGCGTTTTTCTTCCAGTTCTTTAATGGCCATGTGCATTAAAGAGCGCATATCGTCGAAGTTTTTCCGGATGTTTGATTCGGATACCTCGTAAAGCTTGGCCTCTGTTTTATCCAGTAGCTCGAAAACGTCGGTAGTGTCTTCAAAGGCGCTGGAAAGCACTTCAGAGGAAATAGAGATCAGATCGCGCTTAATGGAGTTTTCTGTGATGATACGTGCGTGGTACTCGATGTTAGCCGCTGAGTTTACGCGTGTGGTAAGCTGTGTCACATAGTAGGCACCGCCTGCCAGCTCCAGTTCGCCGTTCTCGCGCAGTTCGTGCGTTACCGTCAAAATATCGATCGGCTCCGACTTATCAAAAAGGGCAAGTATAGCTTTAAAGATGCGTTGGTGCGCCTCTTTGTAAAAACTTTGCGGACGCAAAATATCAATCACGCTGGTAAGGGCGTCCTTCTCCAGCATCAGAGCACCTAAAACGGCCTCCTCCAAATCAAGTGCCTGCGGCGGCTTTTTGCCTAACTCCGATACAGCAGGGGCTTTTTTCTGCCACCCGTTGCGGTTGCCTGCAGGCCGCACATTCATTTTCATCTCCTCCATAAGCACAAATTTAACAGATATGCAGTAGAACCTATCTTAATAACCTTGTTAATAATCCACAAGATATCCACAAAGTATCAACATATTAGTGTATAGCTATTTTATTTTAGAGGAGTAATTTTAACTTTGCTTGATTGAGATTAAACCGATTGGCTTATGGAGAAGGATTTGAAGCACATACACCTGATTGCCGTTGGCGGCAGCATTATGCATAACCTAGCTTTGGCCCTGCACGATAAAGGGTTAAAAGTAACAGGCTCTGACGATGAGATTTACGAACCCGCCAAAAGCAGGCTGGCTGCTGCAGGTATACTTCCTGAGCAGGAAGGCTGGTTTCCGGAGAAGCTTGATGCCACCCCCGATGCCGTTATACTTGGCATGCACGCCCGTCCCGACAACCCGGAGCTCAAGCGCGCGCAGGAGCTTAACATCCCGATCTACTCTTTCCCGGAGTTTATTTACGAACAGAGCAAAGACAAGCAGCGCATTGTAATAGGTGGCAGCCACGGCAAAACGTCTATCACCTCTATCATTATGCACGTACTGCAGCACCTGGGCCGCAAATTCGATTACGCCGTTGGTGCGCAACTGCAGGGCTTTGACCGCATGGTTAAGCTCTCAGACGACGCTCCGATCATCATCATCGAAGGCGACGAGTATTTATCAGACCCAATAAAGCGCGTTCCAAAGTTTCATTTATACCATCATCATATTGCAGTTATTAGCGGCATCAGCTGGGACCATATCAACGTATTCCCGGACCCGGACATGTACCGCGATCAGTTTAGAATTTTTGCTGAGCTTACCC
Source organism: uncultured Pontibacter sp. (assembly GCF_947492645.1). Taxonomy (GTDB): domain Bacteria; phylum Bacteroidota; class Bacteroidia; order Cytophagales; family Hymenobacteraceae; genus Pontibacter. The sequence continues at coordinate 75,879 of NZ_CANLMZ010000005.1, forward strand.
CAAAAGCAGGTACGCTTATTTATAACAAGGATGACGAGCAGGTGCAGTTGGTGGCCGTACCACGCAACCCTGCCGATATTGCCTACATTGGCTATGGCGTACACGAGCACAGCATCCGCGATGGCAAAACTATACTGCACACTAAAAAAGAAGGCGACATAGAGATACAGCTGTTCGGTGAGCACAACCTGCGCAACATAAACGCGGCTAAAGAGGTGTGCAAGAAAATCGGTGTGAAGGCGCATGATTTCTACGAAGCCCTTAAAACATTCAAAGGTGCTGCCAAGCGTTTAGAAAAGCTAGGGGAAAACAGTAGCTCCGTTATTTACCGCGATTTTGCGCATGCCCCGTCTAAAGTTAAGGCAACGACAGAGGCTGTAAAAGGCCAGTTTCCGCAGCGCGAACTAGTGGCCGTTGTAGAGCTTCATACCTTCAGTAGCTTGAACAAGAACTTCTTGCCGCAGTACGCCGGCGCGCTGGATAAAGCTGATGAGGCGATCGTATTCTTCAGCCCAAAAACGCTGGAGCACAAGCGCATGGAAATGATTTCTGAAGCAGAATTGAAAGAGGCATTTAAGAATCAAAGCATAAAGATATTTACCGATGCCGCTGCCCTGCAACAGCACCTGTCAAGCCGCAACTGGCAAAATGCCAACCTGTTGCTAATGAGTTCGGGCACTTACAATAACATGGATCTGGGAGCTTTAAAAGAAGTTATACTTTAAAATTATACTAGCTTAGCTATGAAACTAAACTTAAAGCGCCCTATGGTTTTCTTTGACCTGGAAACCACCGGCACCGACATCTGCAACGACCGCATTGTAGAGATAAGCGTGCTGAAGATTATGCCCGACGGAGAAGAGATCCTGAAGACGCGCCGCATAAACCCGGGTATTCCCATCCCATTGGAGTCGAGCTTGATTCATAAAATTTATGATGAAGACGTAAAAGACTGCCCTGCTTTCAAACAGGTTGCCAGGGACTTTGATAATTTCCTGAAAGGCTGTGATCTGGGAGGCTATAACCTGTTGCGTTTCGATATACCGTTGCTGGCAGAGGAATTTCTGCGCTGCGATATTGACTTCGACATTGAGAATAGACATGTAGTGGATGTGTGCCGCGTGTTCCATCAGATGGAGCAGCGCACCTTATCAGCTGCCTACAAGTTTTACTGCGACAAATCGTTGCAAAATGCCCACAGCGCCGAAGCCGACACCATAGCTACGTACCATATTCTGATGGCCCAACTGGACCGTTACCAAAACACCCCTATCGAGGTAGCGGAGGGTGTAGAGGAGTTTCCGGTACAGAACGATATGGAGGCTTTGCATAAATTCACTACCCAGAAGACCGCTGACCTGTCAGGCAGGATAGTGTATAATAACGCCGGCCAGGAAGTATTTAACTTCGGCAAGTATAAAAATGTATCAGTAGAGGAAGTGCTTAAAAAAGAGCCAAGCTACTACGACTGGATGATGAAAGGCGACTTTCCGCTTTATACGAAGAAAGTGCTTACGCGCATCCGCCTGCGCAACGTGCAGCTTTCCTAAGAGATATGGCGTTAAACAAAAAGGGGCTGCAAGTATACTTGCAGCCCCTTTTTGTTTAACGCCTTTGCGACGATCTATCCACCTCCCGTAACCGGGAATTAGCCAGCAAGCTGTTTGTGTCTGATACTTTGTGTGCGCAGTTATTGCCTGCAGCCTTAGCCGAACACTCGCAGCCTGTTATCTTGTTGCCTAAAAAGGTAAAGTAACAGAAGTCGCATCCCGGGCCTGCATTGCACATGTACTTTGGGCTTTTACTGCTCAGATACAAACTGTTGTTAGCGGCAATGTCCAACTGCAACGCCATAGACCTGAAAGCACCGTTTCGGATACCAAGCCCTACCAGGTAGTATGCCGGGTCATCGTCCTTCGTTTCCTGCACCTTCCTGATCATCACTTTATCAACTACAGTACCGTCAGCAAACTCCCTGATAAACGGCTGCAGCAGGTCTTTTCTGTCAACAATATAGTCCACGCTATCAAACACCACCTGTGCCAGCAGCACACCATCATACTTTTCTGGCGCCTCCTCCCCTTCTGCTACTTCAACCGGCGACTCGCTATCTTCCGGAAAGGCCTCGCGTCTGGTACACGCTGTAGCTACAAGAAACACGAACAGAAAGAAAATACTGGCTTTAAGAGCGGCGCGCCAGTTGCGGCCAAGGGTGTTTTTGATCATGTGGATATAGTGGTTGTTTATTTCTTATAGTACTGCAGGGCCTCCGGCATGTGCTTTCTTAAGTCAGCCTGGCGGGTACCTGCACTAGGGTGCGTCGATAAAAACTCTGGTGGTGCCTGACCTCCCTGCGCTCCCATTCGCTCCCAAAACGCAACAGACTGCTGTGGGTCATACCCGGCCATAGCCATAAAAATTAAGCCTAAGCGGTCAGCCTCAGACTCCTGGGTACGGCCATACTTTAACAGGCCAAGTTGCGAACCCACACCGTAAACAGCCATAACTAAGTTGCTGGCCGTACCTGGTTGCGCACCGGCAAGCGCCGATAGCGTTTGCCCGCCAAACTGCTGCGCCAGCGCCTGGCTCATGCGTTCGCTGCCATGTTTGGCAATAGCGTGGGCAATCTCATGCCCCATTACGACAGCAAGGCCGGTTTCGTTTTGCGCTACAGGTAAAATTCCTTCATAAACTACTGTTTTACCGCCAGCCATAGCAAAAGCGTTTACCTGGTCGTCTGCTACAAGGTTAAATTCCCAATCAAAGCCCTGTAACTCGCTGCTTAAATTGTTGGCAGCCATATAGCGCTCTACCGCATTTTGAATACGCTGGCCTACACGCTTAACCATAGCTGTAGACTGTGCATTGTTGGATAGTTTGTTCTCCTTCAAAAACTGATCATAAGCTTCATAGCTCATGGTCTGCATTTCAGCCTCGGATACAAGGCTTAGCTGCCGGCGGCCTGTTATAGGAACTGTTGTACAGCCCACAAACATTACCACAGCTATTACAAAAGCAAAAATTCTATTATACATCTTCTTAAATTTTTAGTGGTTTTAAAACGAATTCAAATTTTGAACCATTTTTTCAAAAACCAATCACAAATACATTAATAAATTATCATATCACTATGTTTTGAGTAGCCGTTCTTACTTCGTTTCACTTGGTTTAGCTACTCAGCAAAGTGCAAAACACCTGTTCCGTTATACGTTTTAATCTTAGTAATATGTTCTGAGAGCGGTTAAGGTAATATTTAAAACTTTCGGGAGTTATAGTACTTAAGGCTAGTAAAGCGGGAGGTGGCGCAGCAGTTACTGGCTTATAGTATAAATTTGTCACTTTTTGAAGCATAGAAACGTTAGAAACCCTATTTTTGAGAAACAGATCACCCAAAGCACCCTTTATGAAGATATTAGCCATTGGCAGGAACTATGCCGAGCACATTGCAGAACTCAAAAATGAAGTGCCCGACGAACCTGTTATTTTCTTTAAGCCAGACACAGCCATACTTAAAAATAACGACCCGTTCTATTACCCGGAATATACAAATGATGTGCACTACGAGGTAGAGCTTTTGCTGCGCATTGGCCGCGAAGGAAAGAACATCGATAAAAAATTTGCTCATAAATATTATGATGCCATCGGGTTGGGCATAGACTTTACTGCCCGCGACCTGCAAGCAAAGGCAAAAGCCAAAGGCCTACCCTGGACATTAGCCAAAGGCTTTAACGGCTCCGCACCTATCTCGGAGTTTTTACCGTTAGAGCAGTTCCCCAACCTGCAGGATATTAACTTCAGGCTGGAGGTTAACGGCGACACAAAACAGAAAGGCAACTCCCAAATGATGCTTAACTCATTTGACGATATCATTGCCTACATCTCAAAATTTATAACATTAAAAAAAGGCGACATTATTTTTACAGGCACACCAGAAGGAGTTGGCCCAGTTAAGATAGGAGACAGATTAGAAGGGTATGTTGAAGATAAAAAACTTTTGGATTTCGAAGTTAAATAAGAAGCGGCTAGCTGCTGCTGCACTTTCATTTTTTGCCACCACAGGCGCTTTTGCACAAACCTTGCCCACTACAGGAGAATTTTTGTTCCCGATAAAACCCGGCGAACGCAATTACCTTTCGGGTACGATGGGCGAGATACGCTCTAACCACTTTCATGGTGGCCTGGACATCAAAACAGACCAGCGTGAAGGCTTGCCTGTATATGCAGCCGCTGATGGCTATGTATCCAGGATAAAGCAGTCTACTTATGGGTATGGCAACATTATCTACATTACGCACCCTACCAACGGGCTGGTAACTACTTATGCGCACCTGCGCGAGTTTGCCAAACCCCTGGCAGACCACGTGCTACAAAGGCAGTATGATAGAAAAACGTTTGAACTGGAGCTGTTTCCGGAGCCGGATAAGTTTCAGGTAAAGCGCGGCGATATTATTGGCTACTCTGGTAACACAGGCGGCTCTGGTGGCCCGCACCTGCACTTTGAGATACGCGATGAGAAGGACCGCCTTTACAACCCGCTGAAGTATAAATTTGCCGAAGTAATAGACACCACGCCTCCTGATATACACAGTATTGGTATAACACCCCTGAACATACATGCCCGCGTGAACAATGAGTTTGAGCGCACGGAGTTTAAAACCACAAAGCAAGGAAGCAATTATACTTTAACCGATACCGTGTTTGCCAGCGGAGTTTTAGGGCTGGAACTGCAGACAAATGACCGTTTGGATGGCGCTACAAATAAAAATGGCACACAAGAGGTAACATTGCTGGTAAACGGTAAACAAGTGTACCAGCATTACATAGACCAGGTGCCTTTCGAGTTGTCGCGCCAGGTGTCGCAGCACATTAACTATGACCAATACAAGCGCACCGGCCGCACTTTCCAGAAGGCATTTGTAGACAATGGCAACGATTTACCGCTTTACAAGACCAATGGCCGCCAGGGCAGGTTTAACGTGCACCCAGACTCTACCTACCAGGTTAAACTTGTTGCCCGCGACTCTTACGACAACACTTCTACCCTAAATTTTGTAATACAAGGCAGAAAGCCGGCTTTCACACAGTCAATGTCGAAAACGGTTAAAAAACCTGCCTTAAGGTACGAGATTGTAGGCAATATACTCAAAGTAAGTGCTACCGACACCAGCTCTACACCGCAGAACATAGAGCTTTACATGGGCGGCAAAGCGCTTATACTTGTACCTAGCTATGTTAAAAACTCGGCAGGTATTGGCCTCTACGACCTACGCGCAGGCGCTCCGGATTCTATTAGATTCTGTGGTGTTTCGTCTGCGCTGGGTGCCGAGCAAGTGGTACCGCCTGCAACAGATTTCACTTTTACAAACAAGTTTGCCAAAGTGCAGTTTAACAAAGCATCACTTTACGACACATTATACTTTGAAACAAAGCTGGAGGGTGATGTTTATACTTTCGGCGATTACTTTACGCCATTGCACCAGGCTATACAGGTTACTATAACGCCTCCGAATGTGATAAAAGACAAGACAAAGGCAGCAGTATACTTCTTAGGCACAGGCCGTGGGCGTGGCTACACCGGCGGCAGGTGGGATGGCAACAGCATAACCTTCAGCACCAGGAACATGGGCAAGTTTAAAGTACTTGAAGATGTAAAAGCCCCTACTATTAAGCTGCTGGGCAAAAGCAAGGAGCAGATCAGGTTTAAGATTGGCGATGATTTATCGGGTATAGCCTCGTTTAACGCCTATATAAACGGTGAGTGGCTGCTGATGAAGTATGAGCACAAACAGGCGCTTATTTACTCAGAAAAACTGGATAAAAGTGTACCTTTGTCCGGTGAAGTAGTTTTGAAGGTGAAGGACATTGCTGGCAACGAAGCCACTTTTACAACAACAATCTGATAACGAAACCATGGCGTTAAACATAGGCGACAAAGCCCCTGCGTTTGAAGGCAAAGACCAACACGGCAACACCGTTAAACTTAGCGATTACCTTGGCAAAAAAGTAGTTTTATACTTTTACCCGAAGGACAATACTCCCGGCTGCACCGCCCAGTCCTGTAACCTCCGTGATAATTACAGCGAGCTGCAGCAACAAGGCTACGAGGTAATTGGCGTAAGCATAGACGGCGAGAAATCGCACCAGAACTTTATCAGCAAGTATGAGCTCCCCTTTACGCTGCTAGCAGACACCGATAAACAGATTGTAGAGCAGTTCGGGGTTTGGCAGGAGAAATCGATGTATGGCCGGAAGTATATGGGCACCATGCGCTATACTTATATAATAGATGAGAACGGCACTATACAGGACATCATCACAAAAGTAAAGACAAGCGACCACGCCAAACAGATTCTGAAGTAACAACGAGCGCAGCTGTCCTTACGGGCAGCTGCGCTTTTCGTATCACATGTACAAGGTTTTATACTTAAAGTCGGCAACAGCATTACATTTACCCGGCCAGCGTATAACGTATAAAGCATTGAAGCAGGAGTAAAACAATTTAACATACAACCATTAAATACCGTGAATCCACACAACAAGAGCATTGAAGAGCTAAAAGAGATTGCAGCACAGGTTCGCCGCGATATTGTACGCATGGTGCATGCCGTAAACTCGGGCCATCCGGGTGGCTCGCTGGGCTGTACAGATTATTTTGTGTCGCTGTACTTTAAAGTAATGAATTACAGCACAGATTTTAAGATGGATGGCAAAGGCGAAGACCTTTTCTTCCTTTCAAACGGCCACATCTCCCCGGTTTGGTACAGCACTTTAGCGCGCGCAGGCTTCTTTGAAGTAAAAGAACTAGCTACGTTCCGTAAAATCAACTCAAGGCTGCAGGGCCACCCGGCAACTGAGGAAGGCTTAGAAGGCATCCGTATCGCATCGGGCTCGCTTGGGCAAGGCTTATCTGTTGCCTTGGGCGCTGCTCAAACAAAAAAACTGAACAACGACAACAGCCTTGTTTATGTATTGATGGGTGACGGTGAAGTAGAAGAAGGCCAGGTTTGGGAAGCTGCCATGTATGCTGCACATCACAAAATTGACAACGTAATTGCCACTATCGACAGAAACGGCCAGCAAATAGACGGCTCTACAAACGAGGTAATGGGCTTAGGCGACCTGAAAGCTAAATTTGAAGCATTCGGCTGGCATGTGATAGAGGCTAACGGCAACAATTTTGAAACGCTGTTACCAGCGCTTGATGAGGCAAAGAAAAGCTCAGGCCACGGAAAACCAGTTCTTATGCTGATGGATACAGAAATGGGTTACGGGGTAGACTTTATGATGGGATCGCACAAGTGGCATGGCGTTGCACCAAACGACGAGCAGCTGCAAATTGCCCTGCAGCAGTTAGCTGTACAGCAAGCTTCTGACTATTAATATACCTATAGTATAAATTGCCTTTGCTTACGCGATTAGCTTGATACTGGATGTTTAACTGGTGCAAACCTTTGGCAGTACTGCTTGTCTTGCTGATTTTATCGGCAGGCGGGGCAGCTATTGCCCAGGAGAAAAAGCAGCAGCCTAAAACACGCATCCTTTTCTTGCTTGATGCTTCGGGAAGTATGCTGGCCAAGTGGGAAGACAGCGATCGCATGAGCGTTGCTAAAAACCTGCTGGCCCACCTTGTGGATTCTCTGGAAAGTTACGATAATGTGGAGGTAGCACTACGGGTATACGGTCACCAGTTTGGGCGTGAGCGCAACGACTGCAAAGACACTAAGCTGGAAGTGCCCTTTACACCGGAGAATAACAGCAACGCTATCCGTAAAAAGCTGGAGCAGATAGTACCGCGCGGCAACACGCCTATTACCTACTCGCTACAGCAAACAGCAAATGATTTTCCGGCTGATAAAGCCAGGAACGTCATTATTCTGATTACTGATGGCTTGGAGTCTTGCGGCGGCGACCCATGTGCTGTTTCGCTGGCATTGCAAAAGAACCGGATTTTTCTGAGGCCTTTTGTAATTGGCATAGGCATAGATCCCCAGTACGAGCAGCAGTTAAGTTGCATTGGCCAGTACTTTAATGCTGCCGATGTAAAAACCTTTGAAAATGTTCTGACGGAAATCGTGACGCAAACACTTAGCGAGACAACCGTGAGCGTGGAACTGTTGGACGAACAAAACCGACCGGTAGAAACCAACTTGAACATGACCTTTGTAAACGCTGTAACAGGCAGCACAGAGTATAACTTCGTGCATTACAAAGACAGCAAAGGAAAAGCAGATGTGCTGGAAATTGATGCGCTTGTACCCTACAACCTGGTAGTAAACACAACGCCTGTTGTAGTGGAAAAGAACCTGCAAATCAAGCCGGGTAAGCATAATGTTATCAGGGTAAAATCTCCCCAGGGCGAGTTATACTTACGCCAGGATGGCCCCTCCCCTTACGGAACTCTGATGGCTATCGTAAGACAGCATGGCTCGGACCAAACCCTGCATGTACAGGCTTTTGGCAACAGGCATAAGTACCTTACCGGAAAGTATGATCTGGAGATACTCACGCTGCCTCGCATCTATCTTGAAGGTGCACAGGTAAAACAGGGAGAGGCCAATACCATTACTATTCCACCGCCGGGGCAACTGGCTATACCCTCGCAAATGCAGGGATATGGCAGCATTTACGAAGTTGACGAAGCAGGCAGGCAAAGCTGGGTGTGTAATTTACCCGAAGACAACAGCAGAGTAACCGTGGCCTTACAGCCCGGCAAGTATAGATTAGTTTACCGCATGAAATCTGCCCAGGCAAGTAAATTTACTGATGTACAGGATTTTACGATCAGGTCTGGGGCAACAACAAACGTTAAAATTTTCAATAGATAAAGAAACATGCATGGCTCCTATAGCGCTACATTATGCCGAGCGGAACCTGCAAACTAAAGCCAAAACATACAAATGAAAGAGTACACCTTTTCAGAGAAAAAAGACACACGCTCAGGCTTCGGTGCCGGACTGCATGAGTTAGGTAAAAGCAACCCGGAAGTAGTAGCCCTTTGCGCCGACCTTACCGGATCGCTTAAAATGGATGCCTTTAAAAAAGACTTTCCGGAGCGTTTCTACCAAGTGGGTATTGCAGAGGCTAACATGATGGGCCTTGCCGCAGGTATGACCATTGGTGGCAAGATTCCGTTTACCGGCACGTTTGCCAACTTCTCTACGGGCCGCGTTTACGACCAGATCCGTCAGTCGATTGCGTACTCTGGCAAAAACGTAAAAATATGTGCTTCGCATGCAGGCCTAACGCTTGGCGAGGACGGTGCAACCCACCAGATACTCGAAGACATCGGCATGATGAAAATGCTACCGCACATGACCGTAATCAACCCATGCGACTTTAACCAGACAAAAGCTGCCACTATTGCTATTGCCGAGTATGAAGGTCCGGTATACCTGCGTTTTGGCCGTCCGTCGGTTCCTAACTTTACGCCTGCCGACCAGAAGTTTGAGATCGGTAAAGCTGTGATGTTGAACGAAGGTACAGACGTTACTATTATAGCGACAGGCCATTTGGTATGGAAAGCCATACTTGCCGGTAAAATGCTGGCAGATAAAGGCATCTCTGCAGAGGTGATGAACATCCACACTATCAAGCCGCTTGATAACGAAGCTGTACTGGCATCTGTTCGCAAAACAAAATGCGTAGTTACTGCCGAAGAGCACAACCGCTTTGGTGGCCTTGGCGATAGCGTGGCACAGGTATTGGCTACTAACTTTCCGGCTCCGCAAGAGTATGTAGCCACCAACGATACCTTTGGCGAGTCTGGCACACCAGAAGAACTGATGGTGAAGTATGGCTTAACAGAGAATGACATTGTTGCAGCCGCAGAACGCGCTATGAGCAGAAAGCAGTAACGCGATTAATTTTATACTATAAAATAGAGGGTGGTACATCGTTATCTCCCTCTATTTTTTTATACTTGCTATCTTAACTTATAGCCACTGCCAAAGCAGCGTACACCATCTGCCGCTTGCACCTTACTAACCTGTGGAAGACAAAGAGATTTTAGACAAATTCTCCAACCCCGAAAGCCAGAACATGGCCTTTAACCAACTTGTGCGCAAGTACCAGCAGAAGATCTACTGGCACATCCGCAAGATGGTGATAGACCATGACGATTCGGACGACCTCACGCAGGAAGTATTTGTGAAAGTATGGAAGAACCTCGGCAATTTCAGGCAGGATGCCCAGCTTTATACCTGGATTTACCGTATTGCCACAAACGAGTGCCTTACCTTTTTGACAAATAAGAAGAAACGCTTCTTTTTACCGATACACGATGTTGCCGCCGAGCTGGCAGAAAAGATAGACACCTCTCCTGACATATCCGGGGATGAAATACAGCTTAAGCTTCAGAAGGCCTTGCTCCGGCTACCCGATAAACAGCGCCTGGTCTTTAATATGAAGTATTACGATGAGATGAAGTACGAGGAAATCTCTGAGATTTTAGGCACATCGGTAGGTGCTTTAAAGACATCTTATCATCTGGCAGTAAAAAAAATAGAAGAATTTATTAAACGGGATTAAACTTTAGCGCGAGTTCTCTATCTAACCACTAGAGTATGAATAAAATGAAAGAGGATTTTAAACTGGATAGCCTTCCAAAGCACAATGTGTACCAGGTACCGGAGCATTACTTCGACCGCCTGCCCACGCGTGTGATGGAACGTACCACAGCAGCTGAAAAGCATATACCCGCCTGGCAGCAAGGCCTTTGGGTATCTTTACGCGCAGTTGCTGCACCATTGGTGTTGCTTCTGGTTTTTGTGGGGGTATTCTTTTTTAACGTGCAGGACCAAGACAAAGACGAATTTGCAGCCGTGCAGCCTTTGGCTGAGCAGGAAATACTGGACTATCTGCACTATAACGAAGATTTGGAAACAGCTGACTTTGCCGAGTTAAGTTACCTGACGAAACAAGAGTTTACGTCCGATTTTTTGAACATTAGCTCTACGGCAGCCGAAGCGGAACTGGAGTACTACCACATACGAAACATCGAAGAATAACTCACCCATGAAACGATTTTTTATACTTATACTTTTCTGTGCATTTGCCTTAGGCAGTTCTAGTGCAATTGCCCAGGAGCGTAACGAAAACATAGAAGCGGCCAAGGTTGCTTACCTTACCGACAAGGTGGAATTGACTGCAGAACAAGCGCAGAAATTCTGGCCCGTATACAACGAGTACGAAGCAAAACGCCGCGACTTGATGAAGGGCTATCGTAGCGGCTACCGTAAGAACCTGGACGATATGAGTGAGCAGGAGGCTAAGGCAAGAATTGATGAGATGTTTGATACAAGAGATAGAGAACTGGCACTTGAGAAGGAGTACGCAGCCCGTTATCAGCGCATCATCTCTACCAAACAGCTGATCAGGCTTTACCGCGCAGAACGAGACTTTACTAAGTTGCTATTAAAGAAACTGGATAACAGCAGAGCAGCAAATAAATAAAATCAATTGGCTAAAGTTGATAAAAGAGAGGCGCCCTTAGTTGGCGCCTTCTCTTTTTCAGACAGTTTAATACGCTTCTAATAAGAAGCCAATGTCATCACCGGGGTTAAATTCCAACGGCTTTTCAGCTTGCAGGAATATGCGGGCAGAGAGTGGCCCTTTAAGTGAGATCTTATCACCTATAACACGCAGCATACTTCCTTCGCGCAGGCCAACAACTGGTTGCCGGTTTAAGTAATGGAATTCTGCAATGCGGGTTTCGCGGGTTTCCCCCATGTGGGTAGAGCCTTCAATTGGGTCCAGGTAATGAGGGTTGATGTTAAAAGGAACCAACTGCAAAGCGTCAAAAGATTTTACATGCACAATTGGCATATCGTTGGTGGTGCCGATGGTTTTTCCTGCCACATTTGTACCAGCGCTTGTGCCCATGTAAGGCATTCCTTTCTTAACCCGTTCTTGTATTGGCTTTATAAGTTGGTTGTTGTATAGGTTTTTAAGTAACTGGAAGGTGTTGCCGCCGCCAATAAAAACAGCTTCTGCCTCCTGAACCGCTTTAACCGGATCGCTATACTCGTGTATTCCTGAAACGTTAAAGCCCCAGGGCTCCATTGCCGCTTTTACCTTGGCAGTATAATCAGCATGGGAAATTCCGCCCGGGCGGGCATAAGGTATAAATAAGACGGCGGACTTTCCGTCCAGTAACTCCAGAATATTATCTTTGGCATGCTCCAGGTATCCGGTGCCATGCGTTGTAGAGGTGCTTATTAAAAGTAGATTTCTGCTCATGTCCAAAGTTAAAAAATTTTAAACGCGCGCGTATCATCATACCTTAACCTTGCAGCATTAATGAGCAAATCAGTAAAGTATAAATTTTTAAACTAGGCGGTAAACCCAAAGGAGCACATTACGCTTACTCTCCTTTCCGCACCGACTTAAGCTTTAGTTTAATTGTTTCGAGGTACGGCTCCAGGTGGCGATATTTGGTTAACGCGCGCACCAAGCCTATACTTTTAAGGTCGTAGAGAAACCATATCTCCACGTAATACTCATGAAACCAATAGAGGTCTATTTTGCACCAGCCTTTAATGCGGTGGTAAAGGTAATGGCCTTGAGATAAGACTAGTTCTGATTGTAAATGAGGTGGCAGCTCATTAAATTCCTTGGCGCTAATCATGGTAAATGTGTACTCCTATACTAATCTGGCAAAAAACTGTAAAAAAAAGGCTGCCCAGGGCAGCCTTTATAGTTTAACGTAATTTTTCAGATTTTGGTCTAGTTCAGGTGTAAGGTGTAAAGCTCGAACCGCGAAGAAGCAAAGCTCCAATGCGAAGACGAAGGGTGAATTTCGATACCGTCCTCATCCATAATGGTAATGGCAAAGCCATCGCCTTGGTTAAGCGGCTCCGAAAAATGCTTTACAGGATACACCTTGCCCTCCTCTATCCACTCTTCAGGGTCGAAGGCTGGCATCGACGCATCTACGCACTTTGCATAAACCGTCATGTAGCTTGGTGGTACGAATAAATTAACCATAAAAAATAAACTTTCCAGAAAGATAAATAATTCCTTGATACAGGAAATCAAACTGCAACAATTAAAGCAATTCTAATTTACAGCGTCAAAAAACATGCCTTAAATTACACGTGTCGCAGTATGGTAATAAGAGTTAAGTTAATAAACAGCCAGACAAATAGTAAGCATTTTGCCCAGTATTTTTACCTTACTTTAAATCAGCCAATTTTTGCCATGCTCCGTACTAAAAAGTCTGACACTAATTCGCTAACTTTAAGTAAAGGCACACCTATGGAAACATCGCAAAAACACCATGCCGCCACGCGCCAGACATTTCCTGTCGCTCCGCAGGTTTGGGGTCTTAAAACACTTTTCGTAAACTTATTTTATGTCGCCAACCCCGATGGCTCCTGGGTTTTAGTAGATGCAGGCGTAAACGGCTATGCACAGCAAATACGCGATGCTGCCGACGAGATATTCGGGGAGAACAGCAGGCCTAAGGCAATAGTGCTCACCCACGGGCACTTCGACCATGTGGGCACCGTCCGGGAGCTGGCAGAAATGTGGCAGGTGCCGGTGTACGCGCACCCCATGGAGTTCCCATACCTCACAGGCCAGTCTAACTATCCACCACCAGACTCAAGTGTAGGCGGCGGAGCTATGGCTTATATGTCTTTTATATACCCCAAAAAACCGATAGACATACACCAGTTTCTAGAAGTACTGCCCCCTGATGGAAGCGTGCCCGGCCTGGAAGGGTGGCATTGGGTTTACACGCCAGGCCACAGCCCCGGGCATGTGTCCTTTTTCAGAGAAGAGGACCGTGTACTTATAGTGGGCGATGCCTTTACAACCCGCGACGCCGAATCTGCTATTGCCGTAATGACAGACAAGCGCGAGGTGCATGGCCCACCAAATTATTACACTCCAGATTGGGGCTCAGCACACCAGTCCGTGGAAGCGCTGCTAAACCTAAGCCCCAAAATAGCAGCAAGCGGGCATGGCATGCCGATGAAAGGCGACGAACTTTTGCAACAGTTAGAAGACCTGGTAAAGAATTTCTGGGTTAAAGCTGTACCAAAGTATGGCCGTTACGTGCACGAGCCTGCCGTAACAGATGAACGAGGCATCGTATCTCTGCCTCCGGCAGTTAACAACACGGTTCCCAAAGTGCTTGCTGTGGCTGGTGCCGTAGCATTAGCCGGGTTGTGCTGGATGGCTATCCGGAAGCGTAACGAAACCCATCGCCAACATGGACAACAGCGGCAATATCAGTCGTACCGGAAGGAAAGGCCTTACTCCCATAACCGCGTGATGACCGGAATGCCTCCTACCATAGACCCGGATCATGATAACCCGGAAGCGCACACCAATAATTATCCATAAAACAAAATCGGCCAGGCATGTTGCATACCTGGCCGATTTTGTTTTGAATAGTTAACGCTGCTTAATCACTTTTGTGGTTGGCTCTGCCAGAGCCGCTTTTTTTGCCACCGCCATCTTGCTTATTAACGGTTGCCCAGGCTCTTTTCTCAGCTTCTTTGTGGCTTATGCCGCGCTTTTCGTAGCCTTCTTCTATATGTTCTGCTTTTCTTTTCTGCTTATCTGTGTAGGCAGATTTATCGCCCTGTGGCATTTTTACCTCCTTTTCTAAGTTATACATCACAGCGCCTTTTGCTGCTGCGCTACTTCATTTTACGGCTTAGCCACACGTAATGGTTGTATAAAGCATAGAACATCACTCTACCAAGTATAACATCATACTTATTTGGCTGTTTATACTTTGTGCCTACATTTGCCATACCTCAAAGCGCAAACATGAAAAGCTTTTTTAACTGGAGTGGCGGCAAAGATGCTGCCTTGTGCCTTTACCATACCTTACAGCAAAAGCAGTATGACGTTGAGTTGCTGCTTACAACACTTAGCAGCGTTACCAAACGCGTAACAATGCACGGTGTGCGGCAGGAGTTGCTGGAGCAACAGGCTACAAGTATAGGGCTACCATTGCAAAAAATCCTGCTGCCTGAAGACGCTTCGATGGCTGCTTATGACAACACCATGAAAAATGCGCTGCTGCCTTTACAAAATCAGGAATTCACACATGCCATTTTTGGCGATATCAACCTGGAAGACCTACGGCTATACCGTGAGCAGCAATTGGCACAGGTAAATATGCAAGCTGTTTTTCCGCTTTGGGGCAAGCCTACAAAAATGCTTGTGCGCGAATTTATAGACCTCGGTTTTAAGGCGGTGGTTGTTAGTGCGAATGCACGCGTTTTAAACGAGTCTTTTGTGGGCCGTATACTTGATCACGATTTCATAGACGACCTGCCTGCTACAGTAGACCCTGCCGGAGAGAATGGCGAATACCATACATTTGTTTTTGATGGCCCTATCTTTAGAAACCCTGTAAAGTATACATTAGGAGAAAAAGTGCTTAAAACTTACGGAGTGCCTGCTACTGCTGCTGATGCATGCTTTAAAACAGAAGCTAAACCAAGCTATGATACCAGCTTTTGGTTCTGCGACTTGTTGCCTCCCAACTATACCTCAACTACCATCTAAAAAGAGGCGATACATTATATAATAAACTCGTCTTGAGTATTTTATACTTTGCGCTAGTTCCCTTATTCGTTAGCTGTAGGGTTAGAACAAGTTCCTCTTCCTTTACACTTGTATGGTTTAAACTGCAAAGCCCGGTAAAGCACATTGCAGCTGCTACTCCTGCTGCCCCAACGCTCTGATTATTTTACAGGGATTGCCGGCGGCAAACACATCCGCTGGAATATCCTTTGTAACCACACTTCCTGCACCAATCACGCTGCGGTTGCCTATACTTACACCCGGGCAAATTACAACGCTTCCCCCTATCCAAACATCTTCACCGATAGTAATTGGTTTAGCATATTCCACTCCTGAAGCTCTTTCTTTATGATCCATGGGGTGAGTGGCTGTGTAAAGCTGCACGTTTGGCCCAAATAACGTTCTGCTGCCTATGGTAACCTGCGCCACATCCAGCACCACGCAGTTAAAATTAAAAAACACTTTTTCGCCGATCAGCATATTATAGCCGTAGTCGCAGTAAAAAGGAGGCTGAAGCCACAAACCATCGCTGGCATTAGGCAGTAATTCTTTCAAGATGCGGTGCCTCTCCTCCACCTGATCTTCTCTGCTATCGTTCAGCTCCTTAATCGATAGCCTGGTCCGTAGCCTATCCTCTACTAGTTGCTCATCCAGGGGGTTGTAAAGCTCACCGGCAAGCATTTTCTCTTTTTCTGTTTTCATGATAACCAATAGTGCGTAAAACACCTTTAACTTACTTTCATATTACTAAAGAGTTGAAATAAATTACTTAAAGCCATAAACCTATGAGCAATGTGAAGTATGATTTCGCAGGAAAAGTTGTGTTGGTAACTGGTGGCACATCAGGCATAGGCTTAGCCACGGCCAAACTTTTTGCGGAAGCAGGCACCACTATTGTCTTAACCGGCAGGCAGCAGCAAAAAGCAGACTCAGCCTTAAACCTGATAGGAAACGTACCTGTAAAGCCCCAATTTATACCTACCGACAACAGCCAACCAGAAAGTATATTAAATCTATTTCAGGAGATAAAGCAGCAGTTTGGCAAATTAGATATTGCCGTAAACAATGCAGCCGACGAAACAGGAATAGGCAAGCCACTTCACGAGTTTGAACTTGCAGACTTTGAGCAGGCCATGGCAGCCAACCTGCGCGGAGTATGGCTATGCATGCAACAAGAGATCCGGATGATGCTGGAGCAAAACCCTGCTGGTGGTGCTATTGTAAATGTGGCAAGTATAAATGGCCTGGGTGGCGCACCAGGAGGCGCACTTTACGCTGCAGCCAAAGCAGGCGTGATTGCATTAACCAAAGCATCGGCACAGGAGCTGGCTACGCAGCAGATAAGAGTAAATGTACTGGCACCCGGTGCACATGACACGCCCATGCTGCAAGATATGTTTAAGATGCAAGGCGAAGACGACCTTCAGAAGCAGGAGGAGGTAAAGCAAATGTATCTTAACTTTATCCCTCAGAAAAGAATAGGCGACCCCTCCGAAGCTGCCAATGCCATACTTTGGCTATGCTCTGATGCGGCCTCCTACATTACCGGCCACACCATGATCGTGGATGGTGGCATGTCTGCATCAATGCGATAAGTATAAGTCTGTTTGCCCATTATTGCCTACCTTTGCAGCATGATTTCGATGAGGCAATTATTTTTAAAGCACCAGGCGCAGACATCCGATTTTCCGTTGATGATTGAGATTGAAAGAGCCGAAGGTGTGTATATGTATGGCACAGAGGGGCAGCGTTACATCGACCTGATTTCGGGCATTGGCGTGAGCAATGTGGGGCACCGGCACCCACGCGTTCTAAAGGCCATACACGACCAACTGGATAAGTACATGCACCTGATGGTGTATGGGGAATTTGTACAGGCACCACAGGCTAAACTGGCAGAGGCCCTTACAAGCACGCTTCCCTCCCACCTTAACAATGTATACTTGCTGAACTCAGGCACGGAGGCAGTAGAGGGTGCTCTAAAATTGGCTAAGCGCTATACTGGCCGCACCGAACTTATCTCCTGTCGTAACGCCTACCACGGGTCTACGCAAGGGGCTTTGTCTGTAAACGGGAGCGAAAGCTTTAAAAACGCATTCAGGCCCTTGCTGCCCGACGTGCGCCACATCCACTACAACAACATACCCGATTTACAGGATATTACCATACGCACAGCGGCTGTTATAGTAGAGACAGTACAGGGCGAGGCAGGTTTGCGAACACCAGAAAACGATTACCTGAAGCACCTGCGCCAGCGTTGCACAGAGGTTGGGGCACTTTTGATATTAGACGAGATACAATGCGGCTTTGGCCGCACCGGCACGTTCTGGGCTTTCGAGCAGTTTGGCATAGAGCCAGATATACTGCTTTGCGCCAAAGGCATGGGCGGCGGTATGCCAATTGGAGCTTTTATCGCGCCACAAGAAATTATGGCTGCCTTTAAAACAGATCCTATACTAGGGCATTGCACCACTTTTGGAGGCCACCCGGTTAGCTGCGCAGCCTCACTTGCAACCTTGCAGACCATACAAGAAGAAAACTTACTGGCAGGCGTTGCCCAAAAGGCACAGTTGTTTAAACAGTTGCTGGTGCACCCACGCATTAAAGAGATCCGGAACTGCGGTTTGATGATGGCTGCTGAATTTGAGTCTTTTGAGGTGCTGAAGGCTGTAATAGACAAAGCTATACTTTATGGCGTACTTACTGACTGGTTCCTGTTCTGCGATAACTCCATGCGTATTGCCCCGCCACTTACCATAACAGAAGAGCAAATACGCGAAGCCTGCGGTATTGTACTTAAGGCCATTGATGACGTGGAAAAAGAAATAGCCTAAACAGCTTTAAGAAGCCAGGCGGTTTTACCTGGCTTCTTAACCCTTTAACCGTGGAGTTCATTTCTCTTTAACTCAAATCCGATATAGCACGTAAAAGCCGAAACTATACTTCTACCCCGAGGTATGGCATACCCCTAACGGCTTTTATGGAAATAGCGCTTGTGCTAAGTCTCTTGGTTGTAGCTATCATTTTGTTTGCAACCGAATACCTTTCTATCGAGATTGTGACCCTTATCATGCTCATAATTCTCGCTAGTGTACGCATTATCTCCCCGGAAGAGGCTTTTGCCGGGTTCAGCAGCGACTTCATCATCATTATCGCTTCTATATTTATACTTAGTGCTGCCCTCCAGGAAACCGGTATCCTGGATTTTGCTGTTGTGCGGCTCGCCAACCTTGCCCGGCAAAGCAACAATGTGATGATGCTGGTGGTGATGCTTGTAACAGGTATCGTATCAGCGTTTATGAACAACACCACCGTTACAGCCATGTTTGTAACGCCACTTGTCGGGCTTTCGAAACGCATTAACCGTAGCGCCTCTAAAATATTGATGCCACTTGCCTTTGCGGCCATACTTGGTGGCACCTGCACCCTCATCGGCACCTCCACCAATGTGGCTGTAAGTGGTTATATTGCCAAAACCGGCCTGGCCCCAATCGGTCTTTTTGAGATATCAGGTATCGGTCTCATTATTTTTGTAGTGGGTATCGTGTACATGCTTACCATTGGCCAGCGTATGCTGCCAAACCACGACGACCAGCAACTAGCGGAGGAGTATAAACTACAGAAATACCTGACCGAGATCATAGTCTTGCCAGACTCACCGCTTGTCGGGCAGCTGGTGTTTGCATCAGACCTGACCACGCTTAATTTCCGGATGCTCAACATTATCCGTGACAAGGACAACTTCCTGCCCGATTTCCGAACCCGCATCCAGGCAAATGACATACTTTTAGTAGAGGGTGATCTGGATAACCTGATGAAGGTGAAGGAAACCAAGGGAATACAGATTATGGCGGATGCCATACTTTCCAAGGACCTTGTAACTGAAGATATCCGGCTGGCTGAGTTACTTGTAGTGCGGCAGTCTAACCTGATCGGGAAAACGATAAAAGAAGTTGAGTTTACGCGGCGCTACGGCCTGGTAGTACTGGCTATATCCAGGCATGGCGAAACCCTTCGTTCCAAAATAGGGAGCATACGCCTGCAACTCGGGGACCTGCTGCTGGTGCAGGGGGCTGCTGAGCGTCTGGACCAATTACGGCAGTCAAACAATGTGGCTTTACTGGATGCCTTTGAGCCTGTACTTTTCAGAAAGCGTAAGGGTATTATTGCCATTGCCTGCTTTATACTTGCCATTGCCGCCGGCACCACCAAACTACTGCCCCTGTCCATTGCCTTTTTACTGGCGGCCATACTTACTATACTTTTCAGATGCATCAGCACAGACAAAGCTTACGCATCCATAGACTGGCGACTGTTGATATTAATCGGCGGTATGACAGCTTTTGGTAGTGCGATGGAGAACTCCGGTGCGGCCGATTTCCTGGCAGAGGGCATCGTTAACCTGATGGGGCCGTTAGGCAAAACAGCTGTGCTGGCGGGCTTTGTGGTGCTTACGGTGGTGCTTACCCAACCTATGTCTAATGCGGCGGCGGCGCTGGTAATTGTGCCTGTGGCGCTGCGTGCGGCAATTGAGCTGGGCGCCGACCCAAGGGCGTTCGCCATTGCCATCATGCTTGCTGCCTCTGTATCTATGGTTACACCCTTCGAGCCGGCCTGCATACTTGTGTACAGCCCAGGCAAATACCGTTTCTGGGACTTTATAAAAGTAGGAACTCCTCTTACCTTATTACTTGTGCTGGTAATTGTATTGCTGGTACCTGTATTCTGGCCAATGTAACTGCTGCTGCCCTAAGTAAGTAAAATTTAAGAAACAGCCTGTATCATGAAAAACGCTTTTATTTACTTTTTTATACTTGCTTTTGGCTTATCGTGCTCTCCTAAAAACGACGAAGTAAAAGATGAACACGTAGAAGTAGGCGAACCTGCCGATGCGCTGGATTCTGTGGCAAACACCCGCCTGGATGCAGTTAACACAGATGAAAACGAAATAACACCCACCCTGCCTTTGCCTCCAGCTGTATTACGGCTGTTGTCTCAGAAATACCCCGGCAATAAGCAGCCAACACTTACAGGCGATGTCAGTAGCAGGGCCGAAGGTAACGAGCAAGGCCCGTTATTAGTTAGAGGCAATTTTACAGACGATAACCGGCAGGACTATGCCCTACAGCTACAACACGACAAGAACCTGCTTATAGTAGCTGTAACAGATACCGGCGATGGCAACTGGGCACTACACGAATTAAAGAGAGACATATTATTTAACGACCGCGGCACTCTTAAAAGCACCTATCATTTATACTTGGCAGAACCCGGCCATACGATGCTAGACCCAGCTAGCGGAGAAAAAACGGAATTGGAGCGCGAGGCAGTTTCGGTTGCTTTGTCAGGCGATGTGACAACCTATGTATATGCGAAAAATGGGTTTAGGGCCTATAACTCCCTTAAGGATTAAAAAGCTGCTAAAGGTCTAAGCTTAATGTATAAAAAAGTATCCCTGATGCTGTAGCCATGCATACACCCGTAATAAAAGTAAAAGTGCCCACCCTGGCCGACTGCGCAATCTCCGCATCAGAAAAAGAGCAGTTGTGCAAGCGGATGTGCATTACAAAAAACAGTAGCGCCAGCACAAAGCTTATAAACCAGAAAATACTAAAGCGTATTAAAAAGCTGAGCGGCAGGAGGCCTGCACTTGTAAAGTTTGTAAGAGATACGCTGTTAAGCAACAAATTCGAGGCCAGCAGCAAAAGCAGGCAAATATACACCGTTATAAGTGCAGTAGCGTTTGGTTTGAGTTTACCCATATACTAGTAGTTTAGGAAAGCCTGTGCTTCGCGTTTAATGTGCTCGCGCGAAAACCCATCTTTTACCCCCACAGATATTTTTCGGACTAAAACCCCAACAACTGATTTTTTGAAACCCAGACGTGCCGCCATGTTTATGCAAAACTCCATCTCGCTCTCATCTACGATGCCATCTGCCAACATCATCTCCACGAGGTCGTAAATCTGGTCAAACCGTTCCGAGTCGTTAGTGGGCATTTGCGGTTCTCTTTTCTCGGCACCCGATATAAGATGACGTACTTCATCGGCCTTCATGCCATGTTTTTTCCCAATCGATATGATAAAATTTACCTCGTTGGGGTCTACATGGCCGTCAATTTTGGCTAAAGCACTAAGGTTAGCGATATGGCTCTTTAACTTCTTTGTCTCTTCGCTTTCAAAAAAACCAAACATACTTTGCCTCTTTTATAAGTATATATTTTGTAATTAATGCATCTTGCAGGTGTAGCAGGATCGCGTAAGTATGGCCTATAACACAGCCATAGGCTTACGGTTTGTTTACTACCTGTAGTACATACGGTTTTCTATATTTTTAGAGACACTGTTTAACAGCTTTTTTTAATTTTATGGCGGCGCATCCGTAAAGGGTATGCTTAACAAAAGTAACATAGTAGCTTATAGCTCCTCTAAATAATCAAGTATACATTTGATTTTCAACACAATAAGAGCTATAAAGTTGTAAAGAGATTAAACATGAAAAAAATAGGAGTTTTTACTTCCGGCGGCGACTCACCCGGCATGAATGCCTGCATACGTGCAGTAGTGCGTACTGCAATAAACAAAGGTTTAGAGGTTTACGGCATCACACGCGGCTACCGCGGCATGATCAAAGGTGAAATTATCAGGTTGGAATCTAACTCTGTGAGTAATATCATTCAGAAAGGCGGCACAATTCTCCGATCTGCCAGAAGTAAAGAGTTTGCCACAAAAGAGGGAAGACGCGAAGCTTTCGAACAATTGCAGAAGCATGGGATTGACGGCCTTGTAGCTATTGGCGGCGACGGTACATTTACCGGTGCCAACATATTTTGCGAGGAGTTTGGCATCCCTATCATCGGTGCACCCGGCACTATTGATAACGACCTTTATGGCACAGACTATACCATTGGTTACGATACCGCTGTAAATACAGCCCTGGATGCCATTGATAAAATAAGAGACACCGCTGACAGCCACGACCGTGTTTTCTTTATCGAGGTAATGGGTCGCGACTCGGGTTACATAGCCATACCTTGTGCCATCGGCGGAGGCGCCGAGATTGTGATGATCCCGGAAACAGAAACAAGTATACAGTCTGTTGTAGATACCCTGCGCACAGGCTGGGACCGTTCTAAAACGTCTTTTATCGTTATTGTAGCCGAAGGAGACGAAGAAGGAAACGCAACAGAAATAGCTGCCCAGGTACAGAAAATGCTGCCCTACATGGATGCCCGCGTGACGATACTTGGCCACGTGCAGCGAGGCGGGGCCCCTACTGCTGCAGACAGGTTGCTGGCCAGCCAATTAGGCATTGCCTGCGTTGATGGCCTGCTGGAAGGCAGAAAAAGTGAAATGGCCGGCATCATAAACTCACAGCTTGTTTATACCCCCTTTATCGACACCATCACAAAGCAGAAAGTCATAAATCCGCATTATATAAAGATGGTGAACATACTATCGGCATAGCTATACTTTATCCGCGTACATAGTAAAAGCTACATATAATGTAGACTAAAAAGCAAAGGCTGTGCATGGATGCACAGCCTTTGCTTTTGCACACCTTTTTATCTGCTCTTGCACGTTTTGCCAAATTACCAGCGCATAAATTTTTAATTAAATGCTCTGAGTCTATCCATATTCATACTTTTCCGTAAAAGCAGAACACACTCAAAATTGAATTAAGTATCGCTTCTGCAAAACATATCGGACTCACAATAGGAAAAGTTATACTTTGGTTTTTAGCCATTGTACTGGCTCTTGTTATACTTATTGTTATAGCACTCCAGATACCGGGGGTGCAAAACTTTGCTGCACAAAAAGGTGCCAGCTACCTATCGGGAATGCTAAATACCAAAGTAGCAATTGGCCGCTTTACCACAGACTGGCGCAACAGCCTTGTGCTGAAAGATGTGTACGTGGAAGACCAGCAGCAGGACACGCTCTGGTACTCGGAGCGGCTTGGCGTGGATATGCGTATCTTCTCCCTTCTTAGCGGTGAAGTGAACATCAGTAAAGTTGACCTGGACAATGCTACCCTAAAACTGCACATCCGGGAAGACAGCACCACCAACTACGACTTTATAATGGAGGCTTTTGCCACCGATACCACCGTAGCGCAACCCGCCGACACAAGTGCTGCCATGGCCATAAACCTCGGTATTATCAACCTGAACAAAGTATACATTGTGTTTAATGATGATGCAGGCGGTAACTACATAAAAGGCAGGGTAGGCGAGTTAACCACCACCATGGAGGAGCTGGACCTGGATGCACAGCGCTACCTCGTGGATGAAGTGGAACTGCGCAATACCTGGGTTAATTTCGAGCAAACCAAAATTCCGCCCCCTTCCGAGGAGTCGGAGCCGCTAGAGATGGACTTTGGCCTTAACCGAGTGACACTCGAAAACATAAAAGTAAAGTTTCAGAACCGCATAGCTGAGCAACGAATAGAGTTAAACTTAGGCAAATCAGAGGTAGTTTCGGATAACATCGACATTAAGGGTGCACGCATCGACCTTAAAAGTTTTGATCTGCACAACACGCAGGTGCTTTACGTGCAGGAGAAGTATAAGCCTTCCGACTCGTTGGCTGTAAACCCGGAAAGGACCGCTGAAAAACTCGATAAATCAGTAGAAGAAGCCAACGCACAGCCAATGAACTGGGTGCTTGCTCTTGGCAAGCTGGATGTGAGTGGGCTGGATGTGAAGTTTGATAATTTTAACACACCGCAGCAACCGCGCGGCATGGACTACAACCACCTATACTTCAGCAACCTGCTGCTGGACGCGGAGGATATAGCCTACAGCCTGAACAGAACAGAGGCAAAGGTAAACCAACTGCAGGTAAAAGAGAAAAGCGGCTTTACGCTAGAGAACCTGCAGGCAAATATCATCTTCGACACTACCCGCACAAGTATAACCGGCCTGGACATTAAAACACCAAACAGCCACCTGCAAAACCAACTGGCCATGCAGTACCCGTCTTTAGATGCCATGGCTGAGAACCCGGGAAGTATAAACCTGGATGTGGACCTGCGCAACAGCTACATTGGTATGAGGGATGCTTTATACTTTGCCCCGGATCTGGCCCAGAATCCTTCTTTTAGAAGTATAGCGAACGCTACTATCCGTGTAAATGCACAGGCAAATGGCCCGGTAAACAATCTGCAGATAAACAATTTAGAGTTACAGGGCTTGAGCGGGACCAACATTGATGTGAGCGGCCGCATCCGCAATACCATGGACCCTGACAATTTATACCTGGATGCTGACATCAGGCGCTTTACCACCACCCGTACCGACGTGCAGGCCTTGCTGCCTGCCGGCACGCTGCCTTCCAACGTACGGCTTCCGAACCAAATGAACCTGACAGGCAACTTTACCGGCAGCATGACTGCATTTGATGCCAAAGCAGACATCAGGACAACTATTGGTAACGCCGATATAGATGTAGATATGGGCGCAAACGAAACCTTTACTGCAACGGTGCGCTCCGGGGGCTTAGACCTGAACCAACTGTTTACCGATAGCCTGGGCCTCGGCAAAGTAGCGCTAAACATGAAAGCAAATGGAAAAGGCCTGACTCCTGAAACGATGCAGGCTAATGTGCAGGGCACTATCCAGCGGTTTGACTATAACAATTATACGTATAACAACATTGCACTTAACGCCAACATCAACAGAAACCTTTATGCCGTAAAAGCAACCGCACAGGATAAAAACTTAGACTTCAACCTGATTGGCGACTTTAACCTCAGGAATGCAGAAAAGCCGGCTTACAATTTTGACCTGGACCTGGATAATGCAGACCTGCAGGCGCTTAATTTATACCCTGAGCCACTAGCCATTCAAGGGCAGCTAACCGGGCAGTTTACCGGGGCTGATGCCAACACAATCAGCGGAAAACTTACAGGTAACCAGGTAGTCGTACAGCACAACCAACGCTCCCACCCTATCGATTCGCTGGTGATGACGCTAAATCAGACAGGTGAAACAGCAGCTATTACCTTGCAGTCGGATATGGTGGATGCGGATATGAAGTTTGAGAACTCGCTGGCTACCTTGCCTACAGCCTTACAAAAGCATTTCTCAAACTACTTTGATCTGCAACCTGACCCGCCTTACCCAGCCAACCTGAACCTGGGAGATTTTACAGCAGCCATTAACCTGAAGAAAACTGCCCTGATAACTTCTTTTGTACCAGGCCTGACACAAATACAAACCGGAGAACCCATAACTGCTTCGTATAACGGCAATACGCAGCAACTGGCATTAGACGGCACCATTAATAAAATAGTGTATACCGACTATACTTTAAACAACCTGGACCTGCAGATGCGAGGCGACCGCAACCAGTTAGGTTATGAACTGGCTTTAAGCAGCATGATCTCTCCGTCGCTAAGTGTGCGCAATGTAACATTGGCAGGTGCCGCCCAAGACGATGAACTGCTTGTAAGGCTTGCTGTTGCCGAAGACAGCGCCAGGGGCAGGTTTGTATTGGGAGGTGCGCTATCAAGTATAGGCCGTGGCTATCGCTTTGCCTTTAACCCGGAGCAACTGGTTATAAACGGCGACACCTGGACTGTACCACAAGATAATTACCTCCAGTTTGGCACCAACCTGCTTTATGCAAACAACATCAGGCTAGAGCGCAACAACATGGCCATTGGGCTTAATAGTACAGGCCCTGTAGCACCAGACGCTCCGCTTCAAGTAGATTTTGACAATGTGGACATAGGCTACCTGGTGCAGGCTTTTCAGAAGCAGGACAGTTTGATAAACGGAACATTAGACGGTGAGGCAACATTACAAAACATACTTGCAGGCAATCTATCGTTTACATCTGACTTAACCTTATCTGACTTGGTGTTTCAGCGGGTACCTATCGGTAACATTGTTTTACAGGCCAACAGCGCAGGAGGTAACCGCTACGATATAACAGCAGGCTTAACAGGGAACAACAACCAGGTTAAGATCAATGGCTTTATGGAAGCGCAACCCAACGCTACGCTGCTCAACCTGAACGCTAATATAGCTAGCCTGAACATGGCTTCATTCCAAGGGTTTACCGAAGGGTTGGTTGATGATTTAGGGGGCAGGGCAAATGGGGATTTGCGTATCACAGGCACCCTGGAAGACCCGAACATACTTGGCCAGCTTAACTTTAATGAGGCGCAGTTTAACCTTACCATGCTGGGTTCTTTGTTTACGCTACAGGACGAACGCCTTGTATTTAATGAGGCAGGCATCAACTTCCCAAACTTTACCATAACCGACTCCATAGGAAACGATATGGTTATCAATGGCAACATACTTACGCAAGATTATCTTGACTATGATTTTACCCTGGATGTAAATACAGAGCGTTTCCTGGCGCTTAATTCTACTGCCCAAAACAACAGCCTGTTCTACGGCACCGTGTACGTAGGCGCGGATGCCACTATCAGGGGAAATATGATGCAGCCTGTGGTAAGGGTAAATGCACGCGTACTTGAAGGCTCCGATTTTACTACCGTAATACCTGCCGATGAAGTAGGCGCCGCAGAGCGGGAAGGTATAGTAGAGTTCGTGAACCTGAACCCGCAAATGACCAGCATCATACGCAGCAAACAAGAAGATACAACAGAGGTAACGGGCTTTGTAGGCGCTGACGTGGAAGCCGAACTAATCGTAACAGATGAAACGCTCATCACAATTATCATAGATCCAACTACTGGCGATAACCTTGCTGTGCGTGGCTCCGCGGATCCGCTGTTCATAGGTATGCGCCCAAGTGGCGAAATAAATATGTCGGGGAGGTTTACAGTAACCGAAGGCAAGTACAGCATGGATTTTTACGACCTGGCCTCCCGCGAGCTGGACATTGCCGAAGGCAGCTACATAAACTGGACCGGTGACCCGCTGCTGGCGAACATGGATATTACTGCCATTTACAACGTAGAAACGGCTCCGAAAGAGTTGGTAGCCTCACAGGCCGGTGGCTACGCCGAAAGTGATCCTGCCTTTAGAAACCAAGTACCCTTTGAGGTATACGTTTACGTGCGCGGCGAAATGCTGACACCGGAGATCAGCTTTGATATACAGATGCCGGAAGAAAACAGGGGCAGCGTACCGGATTTGGTACTTACCAGTCTCGGTAACCTGCGCCAGGATGAATCGGAGATGAATAAGCAGGTATTCTCGCTGCTGGTTCTCAATCGCTTTATGGCCCCCGATCCTTTTACCAGCTCCGGAGGCGGCTTTGAATCTACGGCACGCAACAGCTTAGGCCAGGTAATGACGGACCAGTTAAACCAGCTTACCAACCGCTATGCCGGCGGCTTAGGTCTTGAGTTGGGCGTAGACTCTTACCAAGATTACTCTTCCGGCTCAGCACAGGGCCGCACAGACCTGAACGTAGCTATGCGCCAGCAGTTCCTAAACGACAGGCTTACGGTACGTGTGGGTACTGATATCGGCCTGGAAGGTGGCAGCCAGACAAACCAGTCTATGAGCGGGTTTGGCGGCGATTTATCCGTGGAGTATTCATTAACTGAGGATGGCAGGCTGCGTGTGCGGGGTTTCCAGCGTACGCAGTACGAAGGCGTAATTGAGGGTGGTGATGTTAGGGCTACTGGCCTGGCACTTATTTTCGTGCGCGAGTACAACAGCTTCTCCGACCTTTTCCGTGATCTGGAATCCCGCCGCAGACGCGAGGAGCAACGCAGGCTGGAGGCTGCAAAAAAAATACGTGAAGAGAAAAAAGAGGTAGAAGCAGAACTTGAAGAAGAAGGTACAAAATAAAACTATGTCTAAAGTATACCACCGGCCCAGGTGTAAGAGCGCCTGTTTGTTTCCTTTACTTTTTGTCTGGCTGTTGCTTGCCGGGTGCAGCGTAACCAAAACTGTGCCTGAGGATGATGCCTTGTTTATTGGATTTGACGTGAAGGTGGAGGGAGAAAATGACAGCAGCAACCGCAGCGCAGAACTGGAAACCGAATTAAGTGCCACCGTACGCCCCGAGCCTAACGCCTCTATACTTGGTTTACGCCCAAAACTGGCTATTTACAATGCTTTTTATACTGAAAAGGAAAAGGGCCTGAAGCAATGGATCATGAACAAACTGGGAGAGCCGCCCGTGCTCATCTCGCAGGTGGATACTGGCAGCGTAAGCCAGGTAATGAGTAGCCGCCTGCACAACCGGGGCTACTTTAACAACACAGTAGGCAGCACCACCGAAATAAACAAAGAAAAAAAGAAAGGCACCATTAACTGGACAGCACAAGTAGGCGAACCGTATCGCATTCGTACTATAAAGTACATGTTAAACGATTCGTTGCTGGTACACCAGGCGATAAAGAAAACGCAGCCAGAGTCGCTTCTAAAAAAAGGAGAGCCTTACGATTTAAGTGTGATGACCGATGAGCGCATCCGCATTGATGGTGTGCTTAAGAACAAGGGCTATTATTTCTTTAGCCCCGATGTACTTATTTTTAGTGCAGACACTACAGTAGGCAACAGGGAGGTTGATGTACTGATGCGCGTAAAAAATACTGCCCCATCAAATGCATTGCGCCCCTATACGGTAGATGATGTATTTATCTTTGCAAATTACTCCCTTGGTGATAGCCTTGCCGTAAACGATACCATTGACTTCCAGGGTTATCACTACATCCCTAATGAGAACTACCTGAAAGCAAAGCACTTGCTAGACGGGGTGTTTTTGGAGCAGGACAGCCTGTACACCCGTGAAAACCATTTGCTTACCATAAAGAGACTTTCCGGCTTGTCTGCTTATAAATTTGTAAACATAGATTATAAGCCAGACACCTTAAATACCGGTAAGTTAGATGCCTTTGTATACCTTACTCCTGCCCTAAAAAAATCATTGCGCGCGGAGGCTCGCATGGTAAGCAAATCAAACAACTTTGCCGGCCCCGGCCTGAACATATCGTTTCGTAACAGGAATGCTTTTAGAGGGTCTGAGGTGCTAAGTGTGGAGTTTACAGGCAGTTTTGAGTCGCAGGTGGGTGGCCGGGGAACCGGAGAAGTGCCAGAGGGCGTGGAGCCTCCGGAGAAAAAAAACATTCCCTCTTATGAGTTAGGCGTGCAAACAACCTTAGCCATACCTCGAATCGTGTCGCCGTTTAACCTGCGCAACCTCCGTACTGAGTTTGTGCCACAGACCCGCATTGGGTTAGGTTTTAACTTCCTGAGCAGGTCAGGGTATTATCAGCTAAACTCTTATAATGCCACCTACGGCTATACATGGCGGCCAAAAGAGGAACTTACGTTTGATGTCACGCCTATCAACCTGCAGTATGTGCGCTTATCCAACACAACCGAAACGTTTAACGCCCTACTAGAGAGAAACCAATACTTGCAACGCAGCTTTGAAAACCAATTTATAGTTGGCGGCATTTACCAGATGACCTACAGCACCCAAATGTATAAAGACCGCACCAGCAACATCTTCGACAAAATAACCCTGGATATGTCTGGTAACGTGGTTAGCCTGTTTCAGACTTCAGTAGGCAAGCCAAAACCTACCGAGGAAGTGCCCCGCGTATTGTACAAAGACCGTTATGCACAGTATGTGTTGCTCGATAATGATTTCAGGCACTACCTGAACATGGGCAAAGAAAGCCAGTTGGTGTGGCGCCTGGCTACAGGTGTGGGTTACTCTTACGGCAACTCCTCTACTATGCCTTATGTAAAGCAATTCTCTATTGGCGGCCCTAACAGCGTGCGGGCATTCCGGGCACGTAGTGTTGGCCCTGGCTCTTATAACCTCCCTGACGAGCAGGTTTTCTCTTTCTTTGACCAGGTAGGTGACATCAGGCTGGAAAGTAACCTCGAATACCGTTTCCCGATTGCAGGCTTTTTTAAAGGCGCTGTTTTTGCTGATGCCGGTAATATCTGGAATTTACGCGAGACGTTAAATGAGAATGGGGAGCCAGAAAAGCCCGGGGCAAAATTTGAAGCTAAAAACTTCCTGAGCGAGTTGGCTGTGGGTACCGGTGTAGGCCTGCGCGTAGATGTGGAGTTTTTCGTTATCCGCCTTGATTTAGGTATACCTGTTCGTGTACCGTATCTGCCGAAAGGCGAACGCTTCGTGCTGAACGAGTTTAACGGCAGCTTTAGCGGCGACTACGGCATGGTGCTTAACATTGCGATTGGCTACCCTTTCTAGGTCTGTTGCTTAAAAGCGGCGGTTGCAGAAGTAGTGTATGCGTTGCTCATTAGTAGAAGCGTTAAATGTATACGCCCTTCAAGATCATGTTTAGCAAGTATAAAGTATAAATTCTAATCCAGTACAAGGGGCTTCAACACTTGGCTAAAGCGGATCGTAAACGTGCTTCCTTTCGTAACATCCAGGTGCAGCTTGCCGTCCAGTTGCCTTAACAGCGAGCTTACTAAATCCATGCCGAATGTCTTTTTAGTAGGGTCTGTTTGCATGCCGGCTCCGTTATCGCTCACCTGTAGCAGGTATTCACTATCTAAGTTAACCAGTTTTAAACGCAGCTTTGGTTCAGAAACATTCACGAAGGCATACTTAAAAGCATTGGTAATTAACTCGTTGCAGATAAGCCCTACTGGTATAGCAGCCTCAACATTCATCCAGATAGGCTCTACGTCATACTCCAGCATATCTTCGTTATAGGTTTTGCTGTAAGTAAACATAATGGTTTCGGTCAGCTCCTGCAGGTAATCCGGCATGTATACTGCGGTCGCATTTTCGTTCTGGTACAGCCGTTGGTGTATCAGTATCATCGATAACAAACGGTTTTTACCTTCCAGTAATGCCTTTCTTGCGTTTTCGTCAGCAATGGCATATGCCTGTAAATTAAGCAGGCTGCTTACTACCTGCAGGTTGTTTTTTACACGGTGGTTCAGTTCGCGCAGCAGTATGTTGATGTGGTCGTTACGCTCGTTGGCGATTTTAACAGCCTCCTCCAGTTCATGTGTTTTCTGCTCCAGGGTAAGGCGCTGCTTTGTGATCTGCTCATTCAGCTCAAGCAACTGGTTGTTCTGGTCAAGCACCTTTTGGCGCTCTGTGTTGTAGCTTTTGCGGTAGGTAATAATTATGATCGTTGTATAAAAAAGCGTGTACAGCATGGTTACGCCATGGTCTATCATCCTTTCTTCCATGGTATTGTAGGGCAGCACCCAATGCGGGAACACATACTCCAGCACCAGCAGCACAAGCAAATTGCCATACATCACGCCATACACCCAAAACTGGTACCGCGCTGGCACAATCAGCAAAAAGATGTTAAGCAGCATGATGATGAGGTAGAAAAGATTCCCGTCTATACCGCCATTGTAAAAATGCATGATACTGAGCAGCAACATGGTGGCCCCCACATAGCAAAAAATGAGGTTAGCCGAGAAGATCCGTTTTACCCTACCTACAAAGTATAGCCATGCAGAAACAAGAGCGCCAATAAAGCTAAGCCACACAGTTGGGTGCGGCAGGCCGATAAGAAAATTAGCTGTGCCACCCAGTAATGCAAACGAGGTGATAAAAAAACTGGAAACGTTAAAAATGCGGTGCTCCAGGCTAAAGGTTTCGCTGTTGCCGGTTATAGTCCCGATATACTTGCTTATTGGCTGCATGTTACCTGCTCTAAGACTTGATCCACTTATGCTTAACAGCCATGGCAATAAGCTCCGAACTGGTTTTCAAATCGAATTTGCGAAGCAGGTTACGGCGATGTGTGCGTACTGTGTTCTCGCTGATAAACAGCTTTTCGGCAATCTCACGGCTTTTAAAACCAGCAGCCAGGTAACGCACAATATCCATTTCCCGGTCAGAGGGGCGCAAATCTTTGCCCTCTGCTGCTCCGTCTGTAGCCTGGGGCCTTAACGCCATTGTAACAGCAATCAGCAGTTGCCGCTCTGTAAAAGGCTTAAGCACATAAGCCACAGGCTCCGTGGATAATGCATCGTCTACGGTTTGCTGCCCGGAGTAGGCGGTTAAGTAGATGACAGGTGTCGGTTTTATCTTGAGCAGCTCCTTTACAATAAGATGGCCCTCGTATGCCCCAAATAAGTTAAGATCGCTGATAACAAGGCTAACAGCATTGGATTGATAGAACGCTAAAGCTTCGTCGCGGTTATCGGTAATGGCTACCTGCTTATGCCCTGCCTCCCGAAGTACAGAAGCAATGTACTCGGCAACAAGTCGTTCGTCTTCAATCACTAAGATGTTATTCATAACTTATACTTTAGAGCCAGCGTGCGAAACCAGGAATGTGATATTCTAACATACACCTCACAGGAAGATAATTATAAAACACCTAATATAAATATTCAAATTATACTATGGAAGAAATGATGACACTTTATTTATACTTTATATAAATCCATGAAGTAGCGTTGCAGGGCATAGTGCCTAAAGTGCCTTTATTTGTACTGATGGCAACAATTTATACGTGCGCAGCATGGTGCAGAAGTCGTTAATAAAAGGCAGTAGAGGCAGGTGCGTAGGTGCAGGCAGGCTATAAACGTAACAAGCTAACGCACAGAGGCCGCTCCCTTTGCAGGTTAGCGGCCTCTGTGCGTTATAGTATACTTTAGAACAATTTTCTAATGCACTTCCATGTCGCCGTGGGTATAGTGGTGATAATCTTTCACAACAGTTTTCAGAAAGTCCCAGTCCGACAGCTCGGTCTGGATGCCGGTAATTTCTTTTACCCGCAGCGCGACCTGTTCCAGTAAAGTATGGTTCTGATGTTGTTTTGCTTTGTACACCAGTTTGCGTATCAGGGCCAGGTCTTCGTCGCTAAGCAGGTGCACTTCCGGGAAAACGATCTGGTAATTTTCTTCTGTGTTGATTACAGGGGCCCTTCTCTGAACCGCACGGGTACGGATAACACAGGTACCGGCTGCCATATCGCCTAAGCGCTGCCCTTTACCACTGGCAGCTACAGTAATTATGGCTATCAAACCACTCGAAATACCCATATCCACCAACCTGAAAAGCCAGCGCAGGAGGTAATCACCGATTGAGGGCGACTCACCTGAAAGTTTGATTACTTTGATATCCCGAGCTTTTTTACCTATGCTTTGGCCGTTCAGGAATATTTCGCACAGGAGGTGGTAGCAGAGCAGGGGCAGGTAAATTAACACCATAAAAACAATTAGCCCCATTCCGCCTTCCTGAAACCAGTTTCCGGCCGCAAAAACTATAGCTACAGCTATTGCCCATACAAACATAACAGCCCCATCAATGATAGTTGCCAGAATTCTGTCACCTACACTTGCCAGCGGGTACTCAACCTCCACGTGCTGCGTCGTCTGGATTTTTATGGTATTCATCTGATAAAAAAGTTTGCTTTCTTTTATTTACATCACAAGATATATATATTTGATAGATAACACAACACATACAGTACCGTGCGCGAAGCAGCCTTTATCCGAAAAAACAAGCTTAAGTGGAAGTCCTATGAAACCGAGGCTGCGGCTAACCCCGATGCCCTGGCCGACAGGTTTATAGAGCTTACCGACGACCTCTCGTATGCACGCACGTTTTACCCGAACTCCGAAACAACCGCTTACCTGAACAGCCTTGCCGGCAAAACGCACCAGGCCATCTACAAAAACAAAAAAGAGAAAAAAAACCGCCTTGCTACCTTCTGGAAGTATGAACTGCCTTTGCTGTTTCGGGAGCACCACCGCCAGCTACTCTACGCTTTTGTAATCTTTGCTGTGGCCTGTTTTATCGGGGCACTCTCTGCTGCTTTAGATGATACTTTTGTGCGGCTTATACTTGGCGATGGCTATGTAAACCAGACGCTGCAGAACATCCGCAACGGCGACCCCATGGCTGTGTATAAAAGCCATGGCCAGGCAGAAATGTTTCTGGCTATCACGATCAACAATATCCGGGTTTCTTTTATGGCTTTTGTGCTGGGGGTGTTTTGCTCTGTCGGCACCTTTTATGTTTTGTTTAGCAACGGTATTATGCTGGGGGCTTTCCAGTACTTTTTCTACAAACAAGGTTTACTACTGACCTCTGCACTTACCATCTGGATACACGGCACCCTGGAAATATCGGCTATTGTAATTGCCGGTTGTGCCGGTTTTGTGATGGGCAACAGTATACTTTTCCCGAAAACTCACTCCCGCCTGCACTCCTTTAAACAGGGGGCCCGCCGTGGGTTAAAAATTGTGGTGGGTTTAGTGCCTATTTTTATTGCTGCCGGTTTCCTGGAGGGTTTTGTTACCCGCCACACCGAGATGCCGATGGCGCTGAGCCTGTTCATTATACTTTCGTCGGCGGCATTTATACTTTACTACTTTATACTTTACCCACGTTTACTGCACAAGCAACATGCACCACACCAGCCATAAAATTAACCTAAGGCAAGAGCGCGATTTCGGTGAAAAGCTGAATGCCACGTTCCATTTTATAAAAGCCAACTTCAAGCCGCTGTTCAGGGCCATTTTGCTTTATGTAACGCCGGTTGCATTGCTGGCAGGCATATTTTCAGGCTTGTACCAGGCACGGCTCTTCCAGGCCATTAGTGGTAACGGCGACTACAACACCTATGGTGAGTACAGCTTTTTTCAGCAGGTAACATCGCTTAATTATATCGTGATGCTATTCTTTGTGATGCTGGGTTACATTATGGTGGCGCTGGTGGTGCACAGCTTCATGGTTGTGTATATGGATAGCGACGAAGGCACAGTATCTCCGGGTGCTGTATGGGATAATGTAAAAGCAAACATAGTGCAGGGCATTTACGCAGGTGTAGGCCTCGGCATTGTTTGTTTCTTCGGTTTCTTTTTACTCGGTTTTGGGCTGTACCTGGGGGTGGTTTGTTCTATTTTCTTTATCGTGATGATACGGGAAGAGACAGGAGTTGTAGAAACGATGGAGCGGTGCTTTTACTTGATTAAGCGCAACTGGTGGGCAACTTTTGGTTTCCTGATCGTGGTCGGCTTTATCCAGGGGATAATTGGTTGGCTAGGTTCTTTTCCGGCCGGCATCGTAATGGTGCTTCGCCTGTTCGGAATACCCGGCATGGAAAGCGACGTGCTGCTGGTGGTAACCAATACGATCGCCTCCATTTTCACCATATACGCATCCGCCATTTCCATGGTGGCCATCAGCTTTCAATATTTTCATTTGGTAGAGCAGAAGGACGGATTTGGCTGGATAGAGCAGGTAAACCTTATTGGCAAGCGCGACAATAACACATTTAAGAATGAGGGCGACTTTTAAGCAACTTCATACTTTTATACTTATACTTTGCCTGCTGCTAAGCTTTGGCCCTGCTACCTATGCCCAGGCACAGGATGGTATACCAGCTTCGGCAACGCCTGTTACGATACGCCACTTTAACGAGCAGGAGCTGCAGAAGCTAAAAGCGAGCAAAGACTTTGAGTATTTTGAAGAAGTAAAACCCGATCAGAATTTCCTTGAAAGGGCCTGGAGTGGTTTTAAAAAATGGCTCAGAAAAATATTCTATACTTCTAAGTCCGGGCCGGTTTGGGAATACCTGCTGTATGCGGCTTTGGTAGCGGGTATAATCTTGATCATCATCAGACTTCTCGGAATGGATACCGGTAATCTGTTTGGCAAAAAAACAGAAATCAGCGACATGCCATACCAGGTTTACGAAGAGAATATCCACGAAATGGACATGAAGGCCCTGATTGAGGAGGCGGTACAGCAACGCGACTTCCGTAAAGCCATACGCCTGCACTACCTGCAAAGCCTGAAACACCTGACCGATCGTGGTTTTATACTTTGGAGGCCCGGCAAAACAAACCGCAGCTATATTAGCGAGATCAAATCGCAGGAATTACGCCGTGAGTTCGAGCAGCTTACAAGCATGTTTGAGTACGTGTGGTACGGTGGTGCAGCCTTAGGCGACGAGCTTTTTGCCTCTGCGCGTGCCGAGTTTATACTTTTCGATAAACAGCTAAACCAGTACGCATGAAAGGATACCGCAACTATATTATCCTGATCGTGCTGCTGTTCGGTGCGCTGGTAATGCTAGAGTATTTCCGCCCGAAGCCGGTGGACTGGTCGCATACTTATACCCGCAAGGAAAAGATGCCGTTTGGCACCTACGCCCTCTACGACCTGCTGCCTTCCCTGTTCCCAAAGAAGGAAGTCCAGGAAGTTCGGGAGCCGATCTATAACCTGCTGCAGGACTCTACCCTATCGGGCAACTACGTGTTCATCCATAATTACTTTGAGGCAGATAGTGTAGACACCAATGCTTTGCTGGACTTTGTGAGCCGTGGCAACCAGGTGTTCATTGCTGCAGAAAATATCTCCAGGTTCCTGACCGATACCCTGAAGTTTGATACACATCATCTGGATAACAACACCCCGGACTCTACTGCTTTATACTTTACCAGCCAGCAAAAGCACCTGGTTTATACTTACCCTAAAAATCAGGAGGCTGTATACTTAGAGGCCGATCACAAGGCCGGGCATGTGGCGCTGGGCCGTAACAAAGCCGGCTATTTAAACTTTATGAAAGTACCGTTTGGCAAAGGCTGGTTCTACATCAACTCTGCTCCGCTGGCCTTTACGAACTACCAGCTGCTCACCCAGGACCAAAGTGATTATGCTGCCACAGCCTTATCGCACTTGCCTGTAGCACCGGTGTACTGGGACGAGTACCAGAAACAGGGTCGCATGGAAAGCCAGTCCAAATTCAGGGTGCTGATGGAGCATGAACCGCTTACCTGGGCCTACTACATTGCGCTGGCAAGTATGGTGCTGTTCCTGCTGTTTAAGAGTAAACGTACGCAGCGCATTATTCCCGTTGCAGAGCCACCACGCAATACCACCCTCGATTTTGTGAAGACCATCGGCAGTTTATACTTCAACAACGGCGATCATAAAAACATAGCAGAGAAAAAGATCGCATATTTTCTGGAGCACCTGCGCCTGCAGTACCACCTCAGCACCAACACCCTGGACGAAGAGCTGAAAGACAGAATTGTAAATAAATCCGGAGCAAACGAAGCGCTGGTAGCCAATATCTTTAACCTGATCAGCAGCATCCGGGAAAGCAATAGCATTACAGCCCAAACGCTGATGATGCTTAATAATTATTTAGAAGAATTTAACGCACAAACATCCATAAGGCCAAAGGCTAACGCATAACCATGGAAGAAGAAGTATTAATTACCGCACAGGAAAACAAGACAGATTACAGCGCGCTACGCGAGGCAACAAACCGCATAAAAGCAGAGCTGCGTCAGGTAATTGTGGGTCAGGAGAGCCTGATAGAGCTACTTTTAGTGGCTATGCTGGCGGAGGGCCATGTACTGATTGAAGGTGTGCCCGGCATTGCCAAAACTTTAACAGCCAAACTCCTTGCCCGCACGGTGCAGGTAGATTTCAGCAGAATTCAGTTCACCCCGGATCTGATGCCATCCGACGTGTTGGGTACTTCGGTATTCCACCCCGGCACCGTTACCTTTGATTATAAGCGTGGCCCTATTTTCGCCAACATCGTGCTGATAGACGAGATAAACCGTGCCCCTGCCAAAACCCAGGCTTCTTTGTTCGAGGTGATGGAAGAGCAGCACGTAACCCACGACGGTGAAGTATACAAACTATCATCCCCTTTTGTAGTGCTGGCTACCCAAAACCCAATCGAGCAGGAAGGTACTTACCGCCTGCCGGAAGCCCAGTTGGACCGCTTCATGTTTAAAGTGCTGGTAGATTACCCAAGCCTTGAGGAAGAGATTGCCATACTTGAACTACAGCACAACGGCAACAAACTAAAGCGCGACCTGGATTGTGTGCAGCCTGTACTCTCTGCTAATGAGCTGGTAGCTTTAAGAGAAGCCGTGCAGCAGGTACACCTGGATAAAAAACTACTGGAGTACATTGCCCAGATCGTAGGCGAAACCCGAACAAACAAATCGCTATACTTAGGAGCCTCGCCGCGTGCCTCTATTGCCTTGCTTAACAGCTCTAAAGCTCTTGCCGCCCTGCGTGGCCGTGGCTTCGTAACGCCTGAAGATGTACAGGAACTGGCTTCGGTTGTGCTACGCCACCGCATCCTGCTAACCCCGGAACGCGAAATGGAAGGCCTGACTGCCGATGACATCATCAAGCAGATCATCCAGAAGATAGAAGTTCCGAGGTAGTGTAAAATAATCTGGCGCGGGAATTTTTCCCGTGTCTTAAAAATAATGTCGAATCTGATATTCGACTGGGCCAGAGGCCCAAACTATAGCAAGTCACGAGCGAGGACGCTCGCGCCATGTTTATACTATAGCACCCAAAGCTACGCAGCCACGGCCTTGGCCAGGTGCACTTTACGGCGGTCCACTGTTTGAGCGTTCAGCGAGTTTGGAGCGTCTTGACTTTTTTGCCTACTTTTTGTGTCAAGACAAAAAGTAGGGCCCAGCCGGCGAGGCGAAAAGCCAACCAAGAGTAAAGAAGTAAATATCGAGACAAACAGGCATTTAAAGCAACTTAAAATAATAAACCAATAGTGCAGTTCATCCGCAGTCTATACTTCACCAACCGCCTATACTACAGCCTTGCAGCCCTGGCCTGCCTGTTTGTAGTGGCATTCTTCATACCCATACTACTGGTCTTCGCGAAGGTAGCCTTTGGGGTACTGCTGCTGCTTACCCTGCTGGACCTGTTCCAGCTTTACCGCAGCAAAGAAGGCGTGCACGCCAGCCGCAGCATGCAGGAAAAACTCTCCAACGGCAGCGACAACGACATTTACCTATACCTGGAGAACAAGTATAACTTTGCCGTAGATGCCGAGGTAATAGACGAACTACCCTTCCAGTTTCAGCGCCGCGATACTGTTTTCAAAGCACACATACCTGCAGGACGTACCCACATCATCCATTATACTGTTATACCAACCAAGCGCGGCAGCTACAACTTTGGTGCGATCAATGTATTTGCCATGGGTAAGCTGCAGTTGGTAAAGCGCCGCTACAAATTTGCCCACGACCAGGAAGTGCCGGTGTATCCGTCGTTCATCCAGATGCGCCAGTATGAACTGATGGCCATTTCAAACAGACTACACGAAATTGGTGTGAAAAAAGTGCGCCGCATCGGCCATAGCTCTGAGTTTGAGCAAATCCGCCCCTACGTAGCCGGCGACGACCAACGCACTATCAACTGGAAAGCCTCCGCCCGCAAAGCCGACCTGATGGTGAACAGCTATCAGGACGAGAAGTCGCAGCAGATATTCTGCCTGATTGATAAAGGCCGGGTAATGCAGATGCCATTCCAAGGCCTCACGCTGCTGGATTATGCCATTAATGCCTCATTAGTGATTTCCAACATTGCCCTTAAAAAGCACGACAAAGCCGGCCTGATCACCTTCTCCGACAACATCAGCAACATGCTACCGGCACAGCGCAAAGCCGACCAGATTCGCCATATCATGGAGCTGCTTTACAACCAGAAAACCAAGTACCAGGAAACAGATTACGAACGCCTATACGCTACCATACGGCACAAGATAAAACAGCGCAGCCTGCTCCTGCTGTTCACCAACTTCGAAACGCTGAACGGTGCACAACGCCAGTTGCCCTACTTACGCGCTATTGCAAAGCACCATTTGCTGGTGGTTATCTTCTTCGAAAATACCGAACTGCATGCCGAGCTGCACAAACGCGCCACCAACACCGAAGAAGTATACACAAAAGCCATCGCCCAGAAATTCGACTACGACAAACGCCAGATCGTGAAGCAACTGCAGCAGCACGGCATCCACGCTATACTTACTCCGCCCAAGGATTTGACGGTAAATACTATTAACAAATATCTGGAACTGAAGGCTCGGGGGTTGATATAGGAAGATAGTTTACCGGTCATTTCGAGCACCGGGAGAAATCTGGTGTATTTCACAGTCCCGCAATATTTCAGATTTCTCACATGCGTTCGAAATGACAAAATAACCTGACCATACTTCTGATTCCTCTCCTGCTGCATCCCAACGATATTTTTCAGACCTTTGCAGCAGATGGCTATACCAGAATTACTTCATCGATTACCCGACTTACCTGTAAAGGAAGCGCTGCCGCAGCTGCTGGCTGCCCTCGAAGGCAATACACGCGTGGTATTGGAAGCACCTCCCGGAGCAGGTAAAACCACGCTTGTACCGCTGGTTTTACTCGAAGCTTCGTGGCGCGGTGGCGGTAAAATTCTGGTGCTGGAGCCTCGTAGGTTAGCTACCCGCGCCGCAGCGCAACGCATGTCGGATATACTTTCGGAGCCTGTCGGGCAGACGGTGGGTTACTGGGTGCGGATGGAGCATGTGGTGTCGGTTAACACACAGGTTGAGGTTGTAACCGAAGGTATACTTACCCGCCTGTTGCAGGAAGACCCGGCGCTGGAAGGAATCTCCGCCATCATCTTCGACGAATTTCACGAACGCAACCTGCAGGGCGATCTTGGTTTGGCCCTTGCCCTGGATGCACAAGCTGTACTCCGGCCTGACCTGCGCATTATGGTGATGAGTGCTACCCTGGATGCCGCCGCTACAGCTAAATGGTTGGATGCGCCGGTAGTGCAAAGTATGGGTAGGCAGTATCCGGTAGAAACTCACTATTTATCTAATGCCGAAGTAGCGGCAGCTGGTACACGTCCGGCACAGCGCCTAGCAAACCTGGTACCAAAGGCAATCCGGCAGGCGCTGGAGCAGGAGCCAGAGGGCGACATACTTGTTTTCCTGCCAGGCATGGGCGAAATGCGGAAAGTAGCTGAGCAACTGGAAGGACGTTTAGCACCAAGTATAGACCTGCACATCCTGCACGGCGACCTTACTTTGTCAAAGCAGTTAGCTGCCATTCAACCAGCCCCTAAAGGCAGGCGAAAAGTTGTATTAGCCACTAGTATCGCCGAGACAAGCTTAACTATAGAGGGTGTAAAAATTGTAATTGACGGAGGCTTCGCCCGTGTGCCAAGATTTGTACCGCGCACCGGTCTTACCACGCTTGTAACCATACCCGTTTCCAGAGCTGCAGCCGATCAACGCCGTGGCCGTGCAGGCCGTTTAGGTCCCGGCATCTGCTACCGCCTCTGGTCTACGGCCGACCAATTGCAGCTACCCGAGAACCAGACTCCTGAAATTTGTGAGGCTGATCTTACCGGCGTTGCCCTGGAGCTTGCCATCTGGGGAGTAAAAGATGCGACTGATCTAAAGTGGCTCGACGTCCCTCCTGCCGCTGCTCTTTCCCTGGCCCGCGATCTGTTGTTGCGTTTAGAGGCCATCAACGAAACAGGAAATGCAACGGCACACGGTAAAGCTATTGCCTCGATGGGCTTAGCACCACGCCTGGGGCACCTTGTCATTCGTGGCCGTGAACTGGGTCATACTTCCACGGCCTGTGCTTTAGCTGCGCTACTCTCAGAAAAAGATGTGTTAAAGCCGGTGCAACAACCTTGGTCGGAGCCATTACCGGACGTGCAGGTTCGCCTCGAGTTGCTGGAAGGTAAACGCCCTTACATACCTGGTTTTGTAGTAGATGAAAATGCCCTGCGCAGGGTAAAAGAACAGGCCCAACACCTGCGACAGCGTTTGCGTGAGACTAAGGCCGCTTTGACGCATGATGCAGTAGGAATACTTACGGCCCTGGCCTATCCTGATCGCATTGCCCAACTCGAAACTTCAGGACGCGTGCGGCTGGTAACGGGTCAGCGTGTTGCTTTACAAACGGAGTTATTAGGCGAAGCACCTTTCTATAGTATAGCACACCTGGAAATCGGTTCCAGAGCACGTGCTTTACTGGCTGCCCCGCTTACCAAAGCTGAACTTCTAAAGTATTTTGCAGAGCAACTGGAGGATCTGGAAGAAGTACGCTGGGACGAAACAACTGCCCGTGTAGTAGCTAGAAGTATAACCCGCCTTGGAGCATTGGTTTTGGAAGAAAGGCAGCAGCCCAACCCGGATCCGGAACAGATTGCCGATGCACTGTTTCTGGCCATACAGGAAAAAGGTGTGGCACGCCTACCCTGGCCTGATGAAGCTATCAGAACACGTAAACGGCTGGCATTTCTACACCAGTTAGCTCCTGAAAACTGGCCGGATGTATCAGATGAGGCGCTGCAGGAGAGTATGGAAGTATGGCTGCGACCTCACCTTTCTGGCCTTCGTTCTCTGGACCAGGCATCCAGACTAGACTTCGATGAGGTGCTGCTATCGGATCTAAGTTGGGAACAGCGCCAAGAGATGGATAAACTGGCTCCTGTCCACTTGCAGGTAACAAGCGGTTCCAGGATCGCTATAGACTACTCTGATGTAACTACACCTGTACTAGCGGTGCGCCTGCAGGAGGTATTTGGTATGCTTGAAACACCAAGAATAGGCGGGGGCAAAGTGCCTGTACTCATGCACCTGCTCTCCCCTGCCTCACGCCCCGTACAAGTTACCCGCGACCTTCACAGCTTCTGGAATGCGGGTTACTTTGATGTGCGTAAAGATTTAAGGGGCCGTTACCCAAAACACCATTGGCCGGATAATCCGCTGGAAGCACAGGCAACGAGAGGCACAAAAAAGCGGCCGGGATAGTAAGTTGCTGCAATACCGGGTCCAACCACCCCCTAACTCCTCAGAGCTCTGCTCGCTAGTTTCAAACTCTCGTTTTCACTAGTCTAAGGCGAAGAATTTTACTTACTATTTCATTTGTCATCATAATAGCTGCTGCCTTTAACGTTGTCATCCTAAAAGGATTTTGGCAGAAGGGAGATTAAGCTAGTGCGACACGGCAAGAACATACCCCTACCCCCTCTCAAGAGGGGAATTCAGAAAAATTTAAAACGCCTTCTCCTGTTGCTAAGAAAGGGGTGAAGTAAATATGCAGCGTTGATTGGCCCCGGTACTGCAGAGTAATTTGTAACTTAATCTAAGCCTGTTCATTACCGGCCATACTACATTCCGGCGCAGTTATTGCTAAAAACCATTTGCACCAAAACAGCTGAATAATCGTTTGTATGCAGTATGCGTCAAAGCAAAAGCGGCTTTCGCCGGCAAGCGACCAATAACAAAACATGAAGCACACGCTTAAAAGGCTAATAAAATTTATAGTTACCAAGATAATGGCGCCGTTTGTGCGGCTGGTTCATGGCGAACTGTCGGCTTTTTTTGGTAGCCTTAAGCCAAAGTTTACCCGTACCTACTGGAAGCAGAAATGGGCCGAGTGGCAAGCCAGCCGCAGCCAATCCAATTATAAGTTTCTTTTCAGAGTATTTTATAAACTTGCTTTGGTAGGAGTACTTTTTATGGTGCTCTTCTATTTTGCTATTTATACTGGCTTTCTGGGAGGCATGCCCTCTACTAAAGAGCTGCAATCGGTACACAACAACACGGCCTCTGAAGTGTATGCAAAAGATGGCGAGTTGCTGGGGCGTTATTATATACAGGACCGCACCAATGTAAACTATGCCAACATCTCTCCTGCCGCTATCGATGCCTTAGTGGCAACAGAGGACGTCCGGTTTTACAAGCATAGCGGTGTAGATGCCCGAAGCCTTGGTCGTGTAGTTGTTAAATCGCTGTTGATGCAGAACGAAAGTTCTGGTGGCGGTAGCACTTTAAGCCAGCAATTGGCCAAAAACCTGTATCCCCGCAAAAATTACTGGTTTGGTGATATGCTCGTGAACAAGCTTCGCGAGATGATTATTGCCAGAAAACTAGAGAGCCTCTACTCAAAGGAACAGATACTGGAGTTGTACCTGAACACCGTACCCATGGGTGGCAACCTATATGGTATTGAACGTTCGGCGCAACGCTTTTTCAATAAATCTGCAGGAGAGCTCAAAACCGAAGAGGCAGCTGTGCTTATTGGCATGCTGAAAGCTACTACTACTTATAACCCTAGGTTATCCCCCGAACGCTCTAAAACCCGAAGAAATGTGGTATTGGGGCAGATGGCAAAGTATAATTACCTTACTACAGCACAGGCCGACTCTCTTAAAAA
This sequence comes from uncultured Pontibacter sp., assembly GCF_947492645.1. Taxonomy (GTDB): domain Bacteria; phylum Bacteroidota; class Bacteroidia; order Cytophagales; family Hymenobacteraceae; genus Pontibacter. The sequence continues at coordinate 120,340 of NZ_CANLMZ010000005.1, forward strand.
ACTACCGCTAAAGCTTAATTACAATGTCACTAACCATAACGATGGCCTGGCCCCATACTTTAGGGAGCAGCTACGGCAGGAACTTGTAAGCTGGGCAGCAAGCAAAAAGAAAAAAAACGGGCAGCCTTACAACCTTTATAAAGATGGGCTAAAAATATACACCACTATTGATGCAGGCATGCAGCGCCACGCCGAGGCCGCTGTACGAAAGCAAATGGCCCAGCTACAAAAAACTTTTGATGCGCATTGGCGTGGTCGCAGCCCCTGGGGCACGAACTCCGATGTAATTCAGGTGGCAATGCAACGCTCCGACAGGTACAAAAAAATGCAGGCAGCCGGCGCCTCGGAAGCAGAAATCACGAAAGCTTTTCGGGAGCCCCGCAAAATGACAGTTTACGGTTGGAATGGCAGCAACCAACGCACTATAAGCCCCCTCGACTCTATTGCCTATTACCAACGCTTCCTGAACACAGGTTTATTTTCTGTAGAGCCGCATACTGGTTACGTGCGTGCATGGGTGGGCGGCATCAACCACAGCATCTTTAAGTATGACCATGTGCGCTCCAGAAGGCAGGTGGGCTCTACTTTTAAGCCTATTGTTTATGCGGCAGCCCTGGAAAGAGGCATGAAGCCTTGCGATTACTTCCCGAACGAACGCATGACCTTCCCGACAAATGACAGTTGGTCGCCGAGAAACGCAAACGAGCAGTATGGTGGCGAGTACACCATGCGCGGAGCCCTGGCACATTCAGTCAATACGGTTTCGGCACAGATCATCATGAAAACCGGCGTTGATAAAACCATTGATATGGCGCACCGCCTAGGAATTAAAAACGAATTGCCAAAGGTGCCCTCGCTAGCATTAGGTACTGCAGATCTATCACTCCAGGAAATGGTTACTGCTTATGCCACCTTTGCCAACCGCGGCATGCGCGTAGATCCTGTTTACATTACCAGGATTACTGACCGTGATGGAGAAGTTTTACGCCAGCACCATGATGGCCGTCAGACCCAAAAAGTTATCTCGGAGCAAACAGCGGCTGTAATGCTGTACCTGATGCAAGGTGTGGTGGAGGAGGGCAGCGCAAACAAGCTACGCTCTCAGTTTGGTTTGCAAATGGATATTGCCGGCAAAACCGGCACTACACAGGATAATACCGACGGCTGGTTTATTGGCATCACGCCGCAGTTGGTTACAGGCGTTTGGGTAGGCGGCGAAAGCCCACAAGTGCGCTTCAGGACGTTGGAGTTAGGCCAGGGATCCAGAACAGCATTGCCTATCTGGGGCGACTACATACGCCGCATTGCCATCGACCCTAAGTATAAAGGCTATTACAACAGTAAGTTTGAGCCTTTGCCGCCAAGTATACTTGCCAGCCTTAATTGTGAATCTTTCCGCGCAGAGCCTCCAAAAGAGAATTTCCTGGAGCGGGTATTAAACACGGTAACGGGCAAAGCCGCGCAAACTTTTGAGGAGTGGAAAGAAAGCTGGAAAGAACGCCGCAAGGAGAAGCGGGAAAGGAAGAAGAACAAAAACCGACACAGAGAATAAAGGCATTAGTTTCTTAAATAGTGTACAGCATGATTTGTACATAAAGCAAAACCCGAAGCACTTTAAGAACGTCTTCGGGTTTTGCTTTATGTGCTTTGCCAATTACAAAGTAAATAGTCAGAAAACACGACATTTCACTAGCAGTATTATGATTTGAATTTCAGTCTGGTTGCACTAATTTGCTGATTTTTACCATAATTATACATAAAACCGCAATCTTACTTTTGTTAATACAATAATATTCCTATTTTAGTATTAACAAAAAAGTTAAAACTATGAAAGGAAAACTTTTACTAACCATTTTACCTTTAGTCCTGCTTCTTACGACAGGGGCTTTAGCGCAACAAAGAGATGTACGTGGAAAAGTAATTGGGGCTACAGATGGCTTTGCTATTCCTGGTGCAAGCGTTGTAGTGAAAGGTACTACTACAGGCGTCTCTACAAACACCGACGGTACTTACCAGATAAGAGTACCTAACGAGGATGCTGTACTCGTCTTCAAATTTTTAGGGTATCTAGCCCAGGAAGTACGTGTTGGCAACCAGAGTGTAATTGATGTACAGCTACAAACAGACAGCAAGCAACTTAGCGAAGTTGTAGTTACAGCTCTTGGCATTGAGCGAAGCGAACGTTCGCTTGGTTATGCTACGCAAGAAGTTAAAGGCGATAACCTAACGCTAACCAAGGAGCAGAACATACTTGGATCTCTTTCAGGCAAAATTGCCGGTGTGCAAATGACTGGTGCCTCTGGTGCAAGTATGGGTGGTACCCAAAAAATTCAGATAAGAGGCGTAAATTCTGTAACTGGTGGTGGCCAGCCTTTGATTGTAGTAGATGGTACACCTATCTCTAACGCAAACTTTGCCGGCAGAAACGGAGCTGACTACGGTAACTTAGCTCAAGATATTAACCCCGAGGACGTTGAAACCATTAACGTCCTAAAAGGCCCGGCAGCATCTGCCCTTTATGGTATTCGTGGCCAGTATGGTGTAGTGATGATCACAACTAAAAAAGGCAGTAGGGGGCCTAAGAAGGTAGATGTACAGCTAAACTCTGCATTCTCTGTTGAGAGAGTTGGCAACCTCATGCCGATGCAAAACATATACGGCGGCGGCGGCAGCCAGACCTGGAGAACTTTGGCAAACGGTGAAAAGTATGTAGATGGCACAGATGAAAGCTGGGGACCTAAAATGGACGGCACTCCGGTTCGCCACATGCATAGCTTCTATCCTCAGGACCCGATGTATGGCCAACTAGAGCCTTTTGTGCCTCAACCTGACAACATTAAAGACTTCTTTGAAACTGGATACAACCTCAACAATGGGATAAGTATTTCCGGAGGGAACGAGAACTCTGCTTTCCGCTTAAGCTACAATAACACTCAAATTGAAGGTGTAGAACCAAATACATGGCTTAAGCGCAATAACCTGGGCCTTAGCGCATCGCTTGACCTGAACGATAAAATTACTGCTTCTGCTAATATCAACTATGCTAATAATGATGGGCAGCGCCCTGCCCAGGGGTATTATGAGGGCTCTAGAAACTTTATGCAGTGGTTCCAACGCAACCTAGACATGAAGCGCCTGAAAAACTACAAATACGAGGATGGCACTTTCTACCACTGGAACATAGGCAGACCAAACGCTGCAGGTGTAATTACAAATTGGCAGCCATCTGACTGGAATAACCCCTATTTTGAGGCTTATGAGAACCTTAACAACGACAACCGTGACCGCTTCTTCGGTGATGTGGGCTTAACATACCAGATTTTGCCAGAGCTAAAGTTAAGCGGTTTTGTGCGTTCTGATATGTTTACACAGAACATTGAGAGCCGGGTAGCAGCAGGTGGCAGAAGTCCTGATGCAGCTTACTCGGTAGGTAAATATCAGAACAAAGAAATGAACTATGAGTTCTTAGCACAATATGCAAAAGATTGGAATGACTTCTCTTTGAATGTAAACGTAGGTACCAACTTATTTGAAAGAGATTATACTTATCTAAGCCAGGAAACAAGAGGAGGATTAACTAGCCCAGGCTTCTACAACATTGAAGGTTCAAGAGAAAGGCCTGTAGTTTCTTCTTACCTACTCCGAAAACAGTTAAATAGTGTTTACGGTATGGCAACAGTTGGTTATAAAGACACCTACTTTGTTGACTTCTCAGTTAGAAGAGACCACTCATCAACCCTACCAGATCCTTATTACTATCCTTCAGTATCTGCCTCGTTTGTATTCAGCGAATTGCTTAACTGGCAGCCACTATCTTATGGTAAGTTAAGAGCTAGCTACGCCATGGCAGGTAACGATGTTGGTGTGTATGCTACCTCTTTAAACTATGAAACAGGCGGACTGTACGGAAATGAGGGAGGCACAGTTAATACAGCCTATGTTCCTGATGTGCTGAATAACCCTAACATTAAACCATCATTTGCCACATCATACGAAATAGGTACTGACTTACAATTCTTTAACGGTAGATTAGGAGCAGACATCACATACTATGAACAGCGTAATGAGGATGACGTAATTTCTCTTAACGTTTCTGGTGCAAGCGGTTACAGTTCTTCCTACATCAACGCCGGCTTAATGGTAAACAAAGGGATCGAAATTGCACTTACAGGTACACCAATACAAACTCAGAAATTCTCTTGGGATATAGCATTTAACGCTGCAAGAAACAGAGGCACCGTGAAAGAACTTTACCCTGGACTAGACTCTCGTTTGTTAGAATCCAATACGTATAGCGGTGTGCCAATGTATCTGTACTCAAATGTTGGCGAGCAATTTGGCACTATTGTAGGGCAGGCATACCAGCGCGACCCTGCAACAGGCAAAATACTTCTTGGCAGCAACAACATGCCATTGTATACTACTGCAACACACAACTTTGGTACTGTACTGCCTGATGCCACAGGTGGCCTTCAGAATACCTTCCGCCTTGGTAAGTTTGATCTAGGTGCTATGATCGATTATCAGTTCGGCGGTCAGTTTATCAGCTGGTCACGCATGCTATCAGTTAAGGCTGGTCTGGCTCCTGAAACAGCCGCTTTGAATGAAAACGGCAAAAACGTACGCGACCCACTTGCTGAAGGTGGTGGCGTAAAAGTTAGCGGAATCTACGGTCCAGGTGTAATAATAGGCGGAGAGGATATGTCCGGCAAAGAATTCAATGGCTTTGTAGATGCAAGAACATACTTCAGAAACACATTAGGTACCAGAATTTACGAGGAGTGGATATATGATGCCTCTTATGTTAGATTAAGAGAAGTTAGGTTAGGCTACAGCCTGGACAAAGCCTCACTAGGTAGCTTGCCTTTCCAAAGAATAGGCATTGCACTTATTGCCCGTAACCCTTTAATGATCTGGCAGGAAGCACCAGAAGGCCTGAATCCTGCAGAACTTGCAACAGGTTCATCCTCTTTCGGCTGGCTGGAGACTGGTGGTTTAAACACCGTAAGATCATACGGGGTAAACTTGAATATTTCATTCTAAACAGAAAAGCAGATGAAGAAACTATATATATTTCTACTAGCCTGTCTGTCTCTAACAAGCTGTGAGATAGATGAAGACATTAATGTAAACCCAAACAAGCCAAGTGAGGCATCTGGTAGTCAGCTTTTAGCAAACTCCATGCTCAGCCTGCCGGGTTTAAGCTCCTCTACTCAAGGTGAGTTTATGGCGCAGTACCTGTCAGAACTGCAGTACGTTGGAGCTTCTCTTTACCCGGAAGGTGCTACTAACTTTTATGGTTGGTATACAGGCCCGCTCATGAACCTTGAGACAGTAATCACATCAGAGGAACTAGACGGTAAAGAAGGCCCTATTGCTAATCAGAAGGCTGTTGCTAAAATTTTAAAGGCCTATTACTTCTGGAACATTACGGACCGTTGGGGAGATGTACCATATGCACAGGCGCTAAAAGGAAACGAAAACTTTACACCGGCTTACGATACACAGGAATCCATTTACAACAATCTGTTTATACTTTTGAATGAGGCAAATCAGCAGATCGTTTCCGGCTCTATAAGTAATGATATTGTTTATGGAGGCAATATGGAGAGATGGAGAAAGCTTGGCAACACTATAAGGTTACTGATGGCGCTTCGTATATCGGAGGTAAACCCAACCAAAGGTAAAGAAGAGTTTAATAAAGCCTTGGAAGCAGGTATTATGACTTCAAACGAAGATAACTTTGTTTTCAAGCATCTGGCTGTTGAAGCGAATGAAAACTACTGGTATTCACAGATTTTCCGTCAGAACCGATTAACCTGGTGGTCTTTAAGTGAGAACCTTGTTAACACATTGGAAGCTACAGATGACCCCCGCCTGCCAGTTTTTGCAAACACAAACGAAGATGGCGAATACGCAGGCTTAACGTTTGGCTCTCCTAACGGCGGCGACCCTAACCAATTCTCTACCCTTGGTGGCCAGATCTGGGAACAGGATGCTCCGGTTTACCTGGTAACTTACGCACAGGCTTTATTTGCTAAAGCAGAAGCTGCCAAGCGCGGCTGGATTGCAGGCGGTGATGCAGAAGCGGAAGCTAACTATAATGAAGCTATAAAGCAGTCTATCGACCAATGGACAGGAAGCACTACAGCAGCAGCAGATTACCTTGCAAATGCTGAAGTAGCTTATACCCCAGCCAATGCCATAGAGCAAATTGCAGAGCAACGCTATATTCACCTGTTCATGCATGGTTATGAGGCGTGGGCAGAATGGCGCAGAACTGGCTATCCTGATAATTTAGTGGCACCAGAAGGTAAAGCAGTACCAACCAGATTAATGTATACAGCTAACGAAGCAGCCAACAATACTGCTAACTACAACGAAGCTTTACAAAGACAATTTGGTGGAACTGATGGCCTTTACGGCAAAGTATGGTGGGATAAATAAACACACCAAAGAATAAAAAGAAAGAGGCTGCGTAACTAACGCAGCCTCTTTCTTTTTATATCACGCCTACTTTAGGTCAAGCCGGCACACGATCCAAAGCTTTTATCTCGTTTTTATAAGCTCCCGGTAGTATGGCTGCTTTCAATAACCAGTCTAGGTTAAAGCGGCGGGTTATTTTGTAGATGCCCAGCACAGGCACCAACCAGTGGTACCGCCCCAAACCAAGCATTTTGATTACTAACTGCGGTACTACCAACTTTTGCGCCTCCAGCAGCAGCATGTACCGTATCGGGCCAAGGTGCTTTTTATATTGCTTATACAGATCAAACGTATACTTACTCTCCTGCAAATTCTGATGCAGGTGTTCATCCCTTGCCACCAGCCATTGCTCAAAAGTTTGTGGTAGGTCTTTAAGCCCCATGCGGCTGCCAACCCGATAAAAAGTATCGAAAACTTCTGCTTTTTCTGCCTCCGTAAGCTTTCGCTCCAGCAGCTCAAAAGATCGAATAGAGTAGTCAATCAACATGAAAAGCACATCGCGGTAGGCCCAGTCCGGTATAGATTGCCCCCGCTTCTGCTCGACACCAGCATGTATGGCCGCCATTTTATCAATCGCGCTGTGGGCAACCTCCTCGGTTGAGAAAACAATCTGCCTTGCGTAACCAACGGTAGAGAACAAACGCCCAAGCGGGTCAGAAGGCAGGCGACCTGTAAAATACAGCCAATCCACAGCTTTGTTTAAAGCAAATTCAGCAGAGGCACCGGCAAATATAAAAAGCACAGTATCGCTTTTACCCCATATTTCCCGAACAACAGAGGTTTCTCTCACAAACATTTTCATACTTTATCAACGATGTAAGAGCGTAAAACGTGCCGTGTTCCGGCTTATAACTACAGCCTAAAAACTGAGAAGGAACTACTTTACTGGCTCGGCCAAAACACTTTGCTCTAATGCAATCAAATCCTGCAGCAGCTCCAGCGAAACTGGTCCAGGCTTGCCGCTTCCAATTAGCTGCCCGTTTACTTGCACAATGGGTAAGATGCGTTTGGTGGTACTGGTCAGGAAGGTTTCTTTAGCTTGCATTATTTCATCCAGCATAATGTCACGGGCATCTACTTTATACTTTCTGGCAGCCAGCTTCATTACATTTTTGCGTGTGATGCCTTTAAGTATGTTTTCGGCTGGCGTAACCACGGTGTTATCCTGGGTAACCATGAAAAAGTTGCAGCGCGGGAATTCAGTAACGAAGCCGTTACTGTGGTAAAGCACTTCCTCGGCATTTTGCGCTTTCATGTGGTGCAGCAGCCTGATGCCTGTAGTATAGTTTATGGATTTTACGACGGGCAGGTCGCGCAAATACTCGTGGGTGATGATGCTGATGCCCTGCGTCACTTTAGCTATTGAAGGCAGCACAAGCGGTTGCTGCTGTATAATGAGATTAGGCGCTGACGGCTCGAAACCACCTTCAGAGTAGCCGCCAGTTAAGATCATCTTTACACCGGACACCGTAAGATTGTTAAGCCTTATTAACTTCCCTATTATCTGCCTGAGATCTTCTTTGCTGTAGGGGACCTGCAGGTACATCAGGCTGGCCGAATTATAAAACCGCTCCAGGTAATCGTCTAGGAAAAGTGGGTTCTGGCCTTCAACTTTAAAATAATCGAAAACCCCATAGCCACGCTGTATAGCCAGGTCGCTGATGTGCAAAAAAGCCTGGGGTGCGGATGTAAACGAGCCGTTTACAAATACCTGAAGTGAAGATTGCGCTTCCATAGTTTTAGAAGTGAATGGTTAAAGCAAATGTATCAGAAAAATTAATTTGGGCCAGCACCTTTTCAACATTTATGCAGCACGATTCATCCTTTTATACTATTTTAGATGTTCCGCTACCTAAAAGCAGCAGATTAGAAATATGCAATCAAAAAAGTTTGATTTCTGAAGATTATAGGTTTTATTCGAACTAAATACAATAATCATTCCTTTATAGTGTTTAGCATAACAGGTGCACAAGCCTGTGCCGGTAAGTATAAATACACTTCAGTAAAGTATTTCCCGGTGCTTTTCAACCTTTTTAGTTATTAATTATTTATTCTTTCAAGATTATGAAGGCATTTTTTTTAACCTTGATTTTTGCGTCGTCTGTGGCAGTAGTACAAGCACAGGACGCAGCTACCCAAGAAGCTCAGGCATCGGCTAAACTGCAAAGCCAGTTTAAGGGCCTGAAGGAAAACGCCAACAGTTACAGAGAGGGCAGCCGAGAATACAAGGTAGTAAACGTTAGCGCTTTAGATTCTTTCTGGAAAAGCGTGGAGACTAACATCAAAGCCACCGAAGCAAAATTGGATAAGGCCCGAAGCGGTTCTAAAGAAGAACTACAGCAGGCACAATCTAAAATAGATGCCCAGCAGGCAGAAATAGTGGCGCTGCAAAAAGACAATGCCTTAAAAGACGAAGAAGTAAAGAAAAGCGACAGCATTTCAATTTTCGGTGTTTTCTATATTCCAAAGCAAGCATTCGTAATCCTGATGTTCTCCATTATTGGGGTACTGTTGCTAATAGCTGGTATTTTATACTTCCAGTTTAAAAACAGCAAAGTAGTGACCGAGCAAAAGAAACGCGCTTACGATGAAATTGACGCAGAATTGCAGGAGGTAAAGAAAGTTGCCCGTGAAAAAGAGCTGAAACTGAAGCGCGATCTGCAAACCGAGATGAACCGTATCGAGGAATTAAACCAGGAAATCAGCAACTTGCAAAAGAAGGTAATGGCCTAGTTCATTTAAAGTATAATTTAAAAAGCCCCGGGAAGTGTAGCGCTCTCCGGGGCTTTTTGTGTTTAACTACCCCCCTCTTTTGCCTATCCTCCCAAACACCTGTGAGAAATATGGAATATTGCGGTACTGTAAAATGCCCTGGATTTATCCACCTGCTCGAAATCACACACTAAAATATTTTTCATAAAACTACTTGCACCTGAAATTTATAATCGTAATTTTACGATTATAAAAATATGGGAGCTACAAAAACAGAAGAATTTACACAGGCCGATATCACGATAGCCAAGTATGCTAAAGCACTAGGCCACCCGGCACGCATTGCCATACTTCGCATTTTGCTGGAACGCACCTCCTGCATTTGCGGCCATATTGTGGAGGAACTTCCGCTCTCGCAGTCTACGGTGTCGCAGCACTTGAAGGAGCTAAAAGAAGCAGGACTGATAAAAGGTGACATTGAGGGCAAAAAAGTATGCTACTGCATTGATGCACAGGCATGGCAAGAGGCGCAACTGCTCTTACAAGTAATGTTCGGCAAGTATAAAGTATGCGACACCAGTTGCTGCTAAAAAAATTTGACAAGATTAATCGTAAAATACCGATAATTTAAAATTTGAAACTATGAACAACGCAGAAGAATTAAAGAAGATTGTTCGCGAAAAGTACAGCGAGATAGCCAACCAAAGCAAAGACCAGAACGCAGCCTCGTGCTGCGGCGCCACCGGTTGCAGCACCGTAGACTATGCCATTTTTGCAGACAACTATACCGAACTGGAAGGTTATAACGCCGATGCTGATCTGGGCTTAGGCTGCGGCCTGCCAACAGAATTTGCCCAGATTAAAAAAGGTGATACTGTAATAGACCTTGGCTCCGGGGCTGGCAACGACTGCTTTGTGGCCCGTGCCCTGGTAGGCGAAAACGGCAAAGTAATTGGCGTAGACATGACAGAGGCCATGATCAAAAAGGCCCGTGAGAATGCCGAGAAGCTTGACTTTAACAACGTAGAGTTTCGCCAGGGCGAGATTGAGGACCTGCCGATAGCTGCCAACCGCGCCGACGTGGTGGTAAGCAACTGTGTGTTAAACCTGGTTCCGGACAAGCAAAAGGCTTTTGCCGAGACGTTTCGTGTATTGAAGCCAGGCGGCCACTTCAGCATTTCCGATGTGGTGCTGGTAGGCGAGCTACCAGAAGGCTTGGTTAAAGCCAGCGAAATGTATGCGGGTTGTGTATCCGGTGCTATCCAGAAAAACGATTACCTGCAAATTATAAAAGAGGCTGGTTTCGAGAATATTACTGTACAAAAAGAGAAAGCTATACAGGTGCCGGATGAGATTCTGCTCGATTATTTAACCGAAGAAGAGATCAAGGCTTTTAGAAACAGCAAGACGGGCATTTTTAGTGTTACCGTTTATGGCAATAAGCCAGCTGCCTCTGCCTGCTGCGAGCCGGGTGCCGGCTGCTGCTAACCTATATACTTGCTCAGCTGATTGTTATTTCTACCCTCTTCTCCTATAGATGATTACCCCATTTTTTACTCCTAGAGGAAAGAGTATTATATAAGTGGAGATCCTCTTTTGAAGGAGTAAGCATTAGCAATCAGCTGAGAACAACATTTAAACACCACATGGAACATTGCGCACCTGCCCATAACCGAAAAAAACTTGGCTTTTTAGACCGCTTTCTCACGCTTTGGATTTTCCTGGCGATGCTGATTGGCGTAAGTATAGGTTATTTTTTACCGGAAAGTTCTGGCTATGTAAACTCACTATCCAGCGGCACTACCAACATACCCATTGCCATTGGGTTGATCCTGATGATGTACCCGCCGTTGGCTAAGGTAAATTACCGCCTGCTACCAAAGGTGTTTGGCAACACAAAGGTAATAGGCCTGTCGCTGCTGCTGAACTGGGTTGTTGGGCCGCTACTCATGTTTATACTGGCTATTACGTTTCTGCGCGACTACCCCGAATACATGACCGGGCTTATACTTATCGGCCTGGCGCGTTGCATTGCCATGGTGCTTGTCTGGAACGACCTGGCCGACGGCAGCCGGGAGTATGCAGCCGGACTGGTAGCGCTTAACAGCATTTTCCAAGTATTTCTGTACAGCTTTTATGCCTGGCTCTTTATAACCAAACTCCCTCCTCTTTTCGGCTTTGAGGGTGCTATCGTGGATATTTCAATCGGTGTAATTGCAGAGAGTGTTGCCATCTACTTAGGCATACCTTTTCTGGCCGGTGCACTTACCCGAATCATACTTGTACCGCTAAAGGGCCAGGAGTGGTACCAAAACAGATTTATCCCTGCCATCTCTCCTGTCACGCTTATTGCCCTGCTGTTTACCATACTTGTAATGTTCAGCCTAAAAGGAGAGCTTATCGTAAGTTTACCGTTTGATGTGCTGCGCATTGCCCTGCCGCTTGTAATATACTTTGCAATCATGTTCCTGATCAGCTTTTTTGTATGCAAAGCTGCAGGAGCAAATTACGCAGAGAATGCCTCAGTAGCCTTTACGGCAGCAGGCAACAACTTTGAGTTAGCCATTGCGGTTGCCATTGCGGTTTTCGGTATAAACTCAGGAGAGGCTTTTGCCGGTGTGGTGGGGCCACTAGTGGAGGTACCTGCTTTGATTGCTTTGGTTAATGTAGCCTTCTGGCTGCGAAACAAGTTTTATTCTCAGCAAACCAACCCCCTAAAAGCATGATCTTAGGCCCTACCCTACAGGCTACTGCCTTGCAATTGGAACAAGAGTTTGACCAGATACCAGTAGCAAGAAAAGAACTGCTGCTGCAACTGAGCCGCTATATCAGCAACAAGAAAGCAGCAGGGCAGCCAATAGATCTCGTGTTTATTTGCACCCATAACTCCCGCCGCAGCCATATGGCGCAGCTGTGGGCGCAGGCAGCGGCCACCTCTTTTGCTGTTGAAAAGGTAACTACCTACTCGGGAGGCACCGAGGCAACAGCCTTTTACCATGCCGCTGTAAAAGCAATGCAAAAAGCTGGTTTTGAAGTGTCAAAACTCACAGAAGATCAAAACCCAATGTATGCTGTAACCTATGCTGATGCTATAGCACCGGTAAAAGTATGGTCTAAAAAGTATGATGATGCGGCTAACCCTACCGCCGGTTTTGGCGCCATCATGACCTGCTCTGATGCCGATGGGAACTGCCCTTTTGTAGAAGGCGCTGAAAAGCGCATTGCAATTACCTACCAAGACCCCAAAGCCTCAGACGGTACACCCCAGCAGGAAGAAGTATACTTTACAAGGGCGTTGCAGATTGGCAGAGAGATGTTGTTTGTTTTCAGCAAAGTATAAAACAGAAGAGAGATGCATAGTGCATGCATCTCTCTTCTGTTTTATGTATCTGAATTGAGTAAATATATTCTCAAGGTATTAGCCTTGCTTCACTAACTGAATTTCAGCATGAAGTTTTATCTCATCGCTTACCACAACGCTACCAGCCTCTGTTACTGCACTCCAGGTTAAGCCAAAATCCTTACGATTGATTTTACCATCTACAGTAAAACCTGCTTTTGTCTGTCCGTAAGGGTCTACTACTATACCGCCAAACTCCACGTTAACGGTAAGAGGTTTTGTAGTGCCACGAATGGTTAATTCGCCGTTCAGTTTATACTCGTCGCCAGATGATTGCTCAAAGTCTTTGCCCACAAACTTCACTTGGCCGTGGTTCTCAGCATCAAAAAAATCTGCCGACTTAAGGTGCGTGTCGCGCTGTTCGTTGTTAGTGTTGATAGAGTCTACATCAGCCGTAAACACAATGCTGCTGGCTTTTGTAAAATCCTCTTCCTCTGTTTCCACTTCCAGGTTAAACTTCTGGAAATAACCTGTTACAGTCGTGATCATCAGGTGCTTTACCTTAAACTGTATCTCACTATGTGCCGGGTCTATAGACCATTTCGTAGTTGCCATAATCTTAACTTTAGTGTTCTTTATTTATGAATTTATCTATACCTGCTTAAAATGTAAATTGTTATCAAGCGCTGCTTTGGTTTAAAATCTTCAAAGGATCCTGCCCAAAACCGAAATTACAAATACATACATCAAATGTACATACATCAAATTACTTAAACAAGTTTCATTCTTATTTATTATCTTAATCATTGTAGCGTTTAGCAACTCCAAACATCATAAAATGACTGCATACTATAATACTATAGCTTTTGAGGAGCTTCGGAAGTGGCAGGCCGAGATGCTGCGCCAGCCCTCGCTCATGAATGCCGTAACCCGAAAGCTACAGTACAAGATAAACAGCTACATACCCAACAAAGTACATGCAGCTATTACCGCCACTATCAAACAAATGACCCGCGCCATGCTGTTTGGAGCAGGGCTTGTAACTACAAAACCGCTGCAGGGCCTAAGTTTGCAGCAAAGAGAGCTAATGGTGCAGGACCGCATCACATTTTACCAGCGAGCTGCTGCTGCTGAGGGTGGCGTAACCGGGGCCGGAGGCATACTTTTAGGGTTGGCAGATTTTCCGCTTTTGCTAAGCCTTAAAATTAAATTCTTGTTCGAGGTTGCTGCCTTGTATGGCTACGACGCCGCTGATTACCGGGAGCGGGTATACTTGCTGCACATATTCCAGTTAGCTTTTAGCAGCCACGAACACCGCCGCGAGGTATACTTGCTGGTGCAGGACTGGGAAACGCACAAAGAACACTTGCCCGAAGATATAAATGACTTTAACTGGCTTGCTTTCCAACAAGAGTACCGCGATTATATAGATCTCGCCAAGATGGCCCAGCTCATTCCGTTGATAGGAGCTCCTGTTGGCGCAGTAGTTAATTACAGGTTGCTAAAAAAGCTGGGCACTACCGCCATGAATGCTTACCGCCTGCGCTGGAAAGAGCAACAGCTGCTGGCAAACCGCACAGGAGGCAAATAACGCTGATACGCTCCTTTATAAAGCCCCACGCTATATTATACCCTGCTCCATCAAGTTTGCACACAAAGCTGGCAGCCACAACTGTTCAGCTTTAAAGTTTTTGTATCTTGCGCCAAATTAGAAACAGGCATACATTAACCGCTTATACGCTGAGCAAATTACCTAGCCGTGCATACTTTAGTCCTGTCAATGTTTGCCTCAGCGCCATATTGTAAAGTATGAATTACGCCGAATGCACTTTAAGAACAGCTGTACTTATACTTGAGGTGGAGATGGTTGCTACCTGCTACCAAAGGTTTAACAGCTTATGGAACATGCTGGAATCATACAAGCACTAAACTCGGCTGCCACTTCTAATTACAAGCTTTTTTATACTTTAACCAACCGTGATCAACTATAACCCCAAAGACTGGTTTGTCTTTATTTTCAGGTTTACCAAAGCCGACACGTTCCGGAGGTTGCTGCCGCTTATGGCAGCCGTTAGCCTTTACGCCGGTGGCATTGCTTACATAGAGCTAAACTATATGAGTGTAGAGGACTCGAAGTATATCCGGAACTTCGGGATGATGCATGGGGTGCTTGGCTTTGTGATTTCCCTGCTGCTCGTGTTCAGGACAAATACTGCTTACGACCGCTGGTGGGAAGGCCGCAAAGTATGGGGCGGGCTTACAAACACCTCCCGCAACATGGCCATAAAAGTAAGCGCAATGGTGCCTCAGGAAGAAGACCGCCGTTTTTTCCGGCTCATGATCCCGAACTTTGCGTTTGCCCTTAAAAACATGCTGCGCGAAAACGAAGACTTTACCGAACTGGACCCGGTTCTGGACCTGAAGCGCGGCCGCCACCTGCCTAACCAGATTGCATCAGCTATTTACAGCCGCGTAAACATCCTGCACCAGAACGGTACGCTTACTACAGCACAGATGCTCTCGCTAAGTGCCGATGTACACTCCCTCACCGACCACACCGGCGCCTGCGAACGCATCAAAAACACACCTATACCTTATACTTATAGCGTGTTCATTAAAAAGTTTATTTTCTTATATGTGATGACTTTGCCTTTTGGCTGGTCGTTTAGCCTGGGCTTCTACATTATACCGGTTGTGGTGCTTATACTTTACGCGCTGGCGAGTTTAGAGCTAATTGCCGAGGAAATCGAAAACCCATTCGGGACCGACGACAACGACTTGCCAACCGACCAGATTTGCCACAACATACGCAAGCACGTATCAGAGTTGCTTAGCTAAGCTTAAGGCTATCGCACCACTTATTTAAAACAAGCATACTACTGCAATGGAGTAACCTGCAAAGGCACATTTTAAATTACCGCTGTTTCTACGGCACTACACACATGCATACAACAACTCAATACAGCAAGGCTCCCTTCGAAACAAAAGGATGGGAACGTGAGGAGCACTTTCATTTTTTCAGGGCATTTGCGCAGCCTTTTTTCAATGTGCACACCGAAGTGGATATTACGAACCTTTACCATTACGCGAAGCAGGAAAAGCTATCCATCTTCCTGGCTTACCTGCACGCTGCCACCGAAGGCATCAATGCCACAGAAAACTTTCTGCTCCGGCTGGAAGGTGATGGCGTTGTAAAATATGAAGGGGCGGATATTTCCACGACCGTACTTAAAGACAATAAGACGGTTTCTTTTGTGCACCTGCCTCACCATGCCGATATTCATACTTTTTGCGCAACTGCCTCCGACATTATGGCTGCTGTAAAGAAGAGCAACAAGCTGTTTTACGGTTACAGTGGCCCGGATGTAGTGCATGCCACTACCCTGCCCTGGTTTAAGCTTAATGGTATGGAACACGCCCATGCCAACGACCCTTCAGACTCTATTCCGAAACTTGCTTTTGGCAGGCTGGAGTTTAGAAACGATCAGGTTATACTTCCGTTGAGTGTGCGGGTGCACCATGCCTTAGTAGATGGTTACCACATTCACCTGTTCCTGGAGCACATGAAAGCAAGTATAAATGCGTTGGGCAACGTATAAAGTATACTTTTAAGCTCGGTCTAAATAACGACAAATAGAGCAACCACTATAAAAAAGCGCCGCCTTCCTTATAAAAAGAAAGCGGCGCTTTTTGCTTTAAACTTGATTTGTTTTAAGCTATCGAGCTTACCTCGGCTGTACGCTCGATTTTCTTTACAAGGCCCTGTAACACCTTACCTGGTCCGCACTCCACAAAATGCGTGGCTCCGTCGGCAACCATCTGCTGTACTGATTGCGTCCAGCGTACTGGTGCAGTTAATTGCTTTATCAGATTCTCTTTTATTTCTTTAGGATCTGTATGCGGCTGCGCGTCTACGTTCTGGTAAATAGGGCAAATGCCTTGGCTAAAGGTAGTTTCCTCTATGGCCTGAGCCAGTTCTTCCTCAGCTGGCTTCATCAGCGGTGAATGGAACGCACCACCAACCGGAAGCGGCAAGGCACGCTTCGCACCAGCTTCTTTCATTTTCTCACAGGCAATCTCGATGCCTTTGTTTGAGCCGGAGATCACCAACTGCCCGGGGCAATTGTAGTTAGCTGCCACTACTACCTCGTCAATAGAAGCGCATACTTCCTCTACCTTCTCATCTTCCAGGCCAAGTATAGCCGCCATCGTAGATGGGTTTGCCTCGCAGGCTGCCTGCATCGCCAATGCACGCTTCGATACTAAACGCAAACCATCTTCAAAGCTCAATACTTTGCTGGCCACCAAGGCAGAAAATTCTCCTAGAGAGTGGCCTGCAACCATATCAGGCTGAAATTCAGCTGCTACTGCCGCCTGCGCTACAGAGTGCAGGAATATGGCTGGCTGCGTTACTTTTGTTTGCTTTAGCTCCTCGTCGGTGCCATTAAACATGATCTCGGTGATGTTGAAACCCAGGATCTCGTTTGCTTTATCGAACAACTTCTTTGCTTCATCGTGCTGCTCGTACAGATCTTTGCCCATTCCCACAAACTGAGAACCCTGTCCCGGGAAAACGTATGCTTTCTTCATTCTTGTATTTTATTATTAAATGACTTTATACTTAAGTTTATTCCAGGCTAAATTGCTATGATGCCGCCATATAGTTTAATGGCTATACTTATTCAAAACAAACAATCTAACATGTAATTACCCTACAAACCTTGCCCGCTGTGCCGGGCTCGGCAGCATGCAGCTTTCGGTGCGGCCTGCAATTTTATAGCGGTGCTTCGCTACAAAGCGGTATACAAAGTTGCGGAAAGATAAAGGAATAAACCTAAAATAGTAAAGTATAGAAAGCGGAAAATTAAGATGGCGGGCTATCCGGAGGGCTGCTTCAGACTCCGTATACAGCTTTCCGTTTTCGTAGAGCAGCATCGAATCGGGCAAAGGTTGCGGCAGTTGCGCCTGTGGCACCAGCGCGGGTAAAACGTCAGACTGAAGGGCTGCAAAGTATAAATCCTGGCTTTGGTTATACTTTAGCACCACCTGCACACTTGCCTGGCAAAAGCCGCAAGAGCCGTCGTAAAACACGACGGCTCTTTTGCTTAAATCCTCTTTATGGTTTGATGCCATGTTATCTAACAATTTCTACCCAGCCTTTATACTTCTTACGCGACTCAGCAGGGTTGCGGGTAAAGAATTCAACTTCAGCTTCGTAATAGTATACTCCATCTGTCAGGCGGTTTCCGTTGTTGTCTACCCCTGGCCAGTTAATGTATACGTCGTCGCCTCCGCCTGTTGCTGTTTTGTCGTACACCAGCACTCCCCAACGGTTAAATACCTTAAACTTCATGCTTCTGATAAACAATGATTTTTTATCGGGTCGGAAGATGTCGTTAAGGCCATCGCCGTTTGGTGTAATAATATTAGGAAGCGTAAAGTTGATGCAGTTATCGTTACAGGCCTCGTTGCTAAACGGACTTACCTGCCCATTTAAAGCCGTTGCCGTTACCACATAGCATCCCGCAAACGACTGCAAGCCGGTATGGGTATAGGTTGTTTCTTTTGTGGTGGCAAGCTGCACAAACTCTGCATCGTCTGTTGGCTTAAAGTATACCGTGTAAAAATCAATCTCATCGGTACAGTCGCCGGTTATCTGCGGCTCCCAGGTGAGCACATTCTGGTAAGGTGGCTGCGTCGGGCTTTGGTTAAACACAGCGCAGTCCAGTTGCTGTATGCTAAGTATCGGGGCACACACTACTTTGGGCAATACCGCGCATACCTGCTGGCTGTTATTACGCAGCGGCGATGGTATATCCTTTATTTCATAAGAGCCAACTGTTTGCACATAGTAGCAGTATGAAGTGCCACGCTCAAGTGCTGCGCCTCCAAAAGTGCCCCTGTCTGTATATGTACCGCTCGATGCTGTTGCAGTCACACTATCTATAAGCGTAAATGTTCCGTTTATCTGGCGATAGATCAGGTGGCGGCGCACTTCGTTTTTCCAAGGCACGCTATAGGTCCAGTCAAGCTTGATCTCTTTCTGGTCTCCGGTGCCCGGTGTAACGGTTAAGAACACACTCGATGCCTCAGTACTGTCGCGCAAAGCTGTTGGCTGGCCGCCTGCCTGTGGTGCCTGGTAAAACTCAAGCCTGTATCGGTAGGCGTTGTCTACGGTATTCAACCCCTGGTCTTCAAACGTTACATCATCCATGTTGCGGGTACGCTTCACTTCTGTAAAGCCGGCACCAGTCTGCTGCCCCACCTTGCGGTACAGGCGGTACTCCAATGGTTGCGTTAACCTCTCTATATTTCTAGGCTTAATCCATTTAACAGTTATCCGTCCGTTTGTTGCGTCTGTTGCATCAACAGTAACATTAGTCAGATAAGGGATGTCCTGCTCAATAACTACGCAGCTTTCATTAGAGGCTATACTTTTACCTCTGGCCGGCCCAGGAAACTCTGCATAAATAATGTAGCAATACTCTGCTCCTGCTTTTAAGCCTGCACCGTTATTATTATCGGTATAAGAGGTTTCACTTGCATCAACTTCGGCAATTAGCACATACCCTGTACTGGCAGGTACGCCTGTCTCACATACATCCGGCACAAACCCTGAGGCTCCTTCGCGCCGGTAAATGCGTATGGTAGAGGCATTCTGGCAAATATAGGGGTCCCAGGTTACAGTTACTGTTCTCTCGGAGCTGGTTGCAAGCAGGTTCTGGGGCGGTGGCCCCACTACTCTGATATTCCATGGTTGCAGGTCAACCAGTTCCGTCTCGTTTGGCGGGCGTACGTCTTCTGCTTTAAAAATTACCTGGTAAGGTCTTTCGCGCACATCAGAGCAACTGGTCGCCCAACTAAACTGCCCGGTTGCCGCCCCTTGTGTTCTGGAAGTCTGCCTGAAAGTGGCCGGAGGCAATATACCGCCAATCGCTGTCAGGTCAATCAGATCACCATCAGGGTCTGTAGCGCGTATAATGCCGTTAAGTGTTGTGCCTGCTATAACGCAAGTATCTTTAGGCGCCAATTGCGGAGGGCGGTTAGGCGTTTCCTTCACAATTATCTGCATATCGCGCACTACCTCCCCAAGCTTGACAGCTCCGTTTGCGGACACACGCCATTCCTCCACTACAAAGGCTACGTTATACTCTCCCTTTATACAGGGGGCATCCCAAATTAATTGTCCGTTTGTTACATCCAGCGTCAGGAAGGAATTGCCGCTGCCCGTAGAAGTGGTACAACCACCGCCATAAAGACTCGGAAGCACATAGCCGGGCACATTGCTTGGCAGGGCTGCAGTACCACCACGCTGCTGTGGCACTCTTAACTTAAATGCAAGGCTGTCGCCATCGGCATCGTAAGCACCGGGGTTGTGCACAAACACACGCCCTACCGCAGCAAGGTCTACTGGGGGTACGGTAAGTACCGGGGTACTGTTAAAGCCCCGCAGCGGGTTGATGTTGATGGTAGTTGATATGAAAAAGGTTAACTGGTCTGAGGGCGGGGTTACGTTTAAGATATTAGGGTTACGGTTTATACCTGTCCAGGAAATAATATAGGTTCCGGGTGCAGGATAAGTATATTCCCAACGGTAAATCTCCACGTCCACGAGGTCAGCAGGGTCGCCGACAACGGCATTTCGCTCTTTGGGTACTGTACTGGTGGTTCCGTCTCCGTTTGCTATTGTTACTGTAGGATCATCCGCAATAGAGGCTCTATCGGTATATATCCTCATGGTGAAGAAAAAGCGTAACGGGTTGGGGTTGGGTGTCGTATCCCGTTTGGCTGTAATATCTCCTGCTCTAATGTGCGTGGCCTGTGCTTCTGTATAAGCTCCCAACAACAATATCAACACCCACAACAGACCGCCATGCAGCAGATACTTTTTGCGTAAACTGTTCGGCATATAGGTAGGGTTTGGCGGTAAATCAGCTATAAAGTAAACTAAAAAACTTTGATTTTATTATCAACAACGAGTAGAAAAGATGGTTTACATAATAAAGGTTTTCAATCCTACGCATTACAATTTAGATTGATTCAAAATATTAACCTAAAATTGTTTTATAATAGGCCCTCTAGTACCTTTGAGAATTAAAAATGCATAATTAATTAACCTTTAACTAATACAGATGAATTGGTTTACTAAAACGTTTTCCAGTACAATCGGACGCAAGATCATCATGTCGATTACGGGTCTTTTCCTGTGCTCTTTCCTGGTGGTTCACCTGATTGGTAACCTGCAGCTTTTTAAAAACGATGGAGGTGCTGCCTTCAACGTTTACTCTCATTTCATGGGAACCAACCCTGTTATCCGCACCATGGAAATTGTCCTGCTACTAGGATTCCTTTTCCATATCTATGATGCTATCGTTTTAACGCGTCGTAACAAAGCGGCTCGTCCGGTAGGATACGCAGAGAACCGTCCGGGAGAAAACAGCCCCTGGTCTTCCCGTAACATGGGTTTATTAGGTACTGTTATACTTGTGTTCCTGATCATCCACCTGTGGAACTTCTTCGTTCCGGCTCGCTTCGGCGGTTTGGAAGGCGTTGTTGTGGAAGATGTGGAGTATGATAACCTTTACCTGCGTGTGGTACAGTCGTTCCAGATCTGGTGGTATGTTGCCATTTATGTATTAGCTATGGTTGCCTTGGCTTACCATTTGATTCATGGTTTCCAAAGCGCGTTCCAATCACTTGGGCTTACGCACAAAAAGTATACTCCATTTATCCAGAAGTTCGGTTACGCTTTCTCAGTTATTGTTTGCCTAGGGTTTGCTATCATTCCGCTATATTTCTTCTTTTTCTTCGAGTTATAATTAAACTGAAATAGTTTACTATGATACTAGATTCTAAAATCCCGGAAGGCAACTTAGCTGAAAAGTGGGATAAGCATAAATTTAATGTGAAGCTGGTAAACCCGGCTAACAAGCGTAAATACGATATTATTGTTGTTGGTACTGGTTTGGCAGGTGCATCTGCAGCTGCTACTTTTGGTGAGCTTGGCTATAATGTGAAAGCATTTTGCTTCCAGGATTCTCCTCGCCGCGCGCACTCAATTGCCGCACAGGGTGGTATCAACGCAGCTAAAAACTACCAGAACGACGGTGACTCTATTTTCCGTTTGTTCTACGATACAATTAAAGGTGGTGACTACCGTGCACGTGAGGCCAACGTTTACCGCCTGGCACAGGTTTCGGTAGATATCATTGACCAATGCGTAGCACAAGGTGTTCCATTTGCCCGTGAGTACGGCGGCTTGCTAGCAAACCGCTCATTCGGTGGTGCACAGGTTTCGCGTACGTTCTACGCCCGTGGCCAGACCGGACAGCAGCTGCTTTTAGGTGCATACTCTGCCCTTAACCGCCAGATTGCTTATGGTAAAGTAAAAATGTACCCGCGCACCGAAATGCTTGACCTGGTAATGGTTGATGGCAAGGCGCGTGGTATCGTGGTTCGTAACCTGATCACAGGTAAAATTGAATCGCATAGTGCACATGCAGTAGTGTTGGCAACAGGTGGCTACGGTAACGTATTCTTCCTTTCTACCAACGCAATGGGCTCTAACGCCACAGCAGCCTGGAGAGCACACAAAAAAGGCGCCTTGTTCGCTAACCCTTGCTATACTCAGATTCACCCAACCTGTATACCGGTATCTGGTGGCTACCAGTCTAAGCTAACGCTTATGTCAGAGTCGCTTCGTAACGATGGCCGTGTTTGGGTTCCTAAAACTGTAGAACTGGCTCAGCGTCTGCGCAAAGGTGAAATCACAGTTAACGACATCAAAGAAGAAGACCGTGATTACTACCTGGAGCGTAAATATCCAGCCTTCGGTAACCTGGTACCACGCGACGTAGCATCACGTAACGCAAAACTTGTTTGCGACGAAGGGCGCGGTGTAGGAGGTTCTGGCTTGGCTGTATACCTTGACTTTGCCGATGCAATCAAGCGCGAAGGCCAGCCGGCAATTGCTGCCAAGTATGGTAACCTGTTTGAGATGTACGCTAAGATCACAGACGAGAACCCGTACGAAAGACCAATGCGTATTTACCCTGCTGTTCACTATACTATGGGTGGCCTTTGGGTAGATTATAACCTGATGACTAATATCCCTGGTTTATATGCAACAGGCGAGTGTAACTTCTCTGACCACGGTGCAAACCGCTTAGGTGCATCTGCCCTGATGCAAGGTCTTGCTGATGGTTACTTCGTTATTCCTTATACTATCGGTGACTATCTGGCTAAAACGCCTTACGATAAAGTTGGTACCGATCACCCTGCGTTTAAAGAAGCAGAGGCTGCTGTTATTGCTAAAAACAACCAGCTTTTAGGCATCAACGGTACACGTACGGTAGATGATTTCCATAAGGCGCTTGGCCAGATTATGTGGGATTACTGCGGTATGGCCCGTAACGCTGAAGGCCTGCGTTTTGCCAAGCAGGAAATTCGTAAGCTGCGCGACGAGTTCTGGAGAGATGTTAAAGTTGTTGGTGTAAACGAAGAACTGAACATCACACTTGAGAAAGCAAACCGTGTTGCTGACTTCCTTGAACTAGGCGAGTTGATGGTAGATGACGCGCTGCACAGAAACGAGTCTTGCGGTGGTCACTTCCGTGAAGAGTACCAGACCCCTGAGAACGAAGCCCTTCGTGACGATGAGAACTTTGCATACGTAGCTGCCTGGGAGTTTACAGGTGTAGGCAACGATCCGGTTCTGCACAAAGAAGAACTTCAGTTCGAAAACGTGAAGCTAACACAGCGTAGCTATAAATAATTGATCATGAATAATTATAAGTGTTTCATACTTACTGATTCATTTGTAATTCTTAATTCGTAATTCATAATTGAAATAAGATGGCTGGAAGTAATCCAAATGCTAAACCAATGGACCTGACACTAAAGGTTTGGCGCCAAAAAGATAAAGATGCAGCAGGTTCTATGGTTACATATCCTGTGAAGGGTATATCTCCGGATATGTCTTTCCTGGAAATGCTGGACGTGCTGAACGAAGATATACTTCGTAGAGGCGAAGATCCTATTGCCTTTGACCACGATTGCCGCGAAGGTATCTGCGGTATGTGTAGCTTGTTCATCAATGGCCGTGCGCATGGCCCAGAGCGTGGTACAACTACGTGCCAGCTGCACATGCGCCACTTTAACGACGGTGATACCATTACCATTGAGCCTTGGAGAGCTGCTGCTTTCCCGGTGCACAAAGACTTGGTAGTAGACCGTTCTGCGTTTGATCGTATTCAGCAGGCTGGTGGCTATGTATCTGTAAACACAGGTGGTGTGCCAGACGCAAATGCTATTCCTATTCCAAAATCAATTGCTGACAAGGCTTTTGACGCAGCTACTTGTATTCAGTGTGGTGCCTGTGTGGCAGCATGTAAAAATGCCTCTGCCATGCTGTTTGTTTCTGCAAAGGTATCTCAGCTGGCTATGTTGCCACAAGGTAAGGCTGAGCGTAAGACACGTGCAGAGAACATGGTGGCCCAGATGGATATCGAAGGCTTCGGTGCTTGTACTAACATTGGTTCTTGTGCAGCTGAGTGCCCGGTAGGTATCTCTTTAGAGAACATTGCGATGCTACGAAGAGAGTATATCTCAGCTACGGCTACCTCAGAGAATCTCGCTTAAAAGCATAAGGCATTCATACAGAAAAGGCGAGGCAGGCAACTGCTCCTCGCCTTTTTCTTTTGCAACATATCAAGTATACTTGCAGCAAGTATAACCTTAGCGCAGTATAAGTGTTAAGGAAATATAAAATAACATCATATAATGATCACATTACTATCGGGCACAAACAGGCCTGCATCAAATTCCAGAGCTGTTGTAGATATGTATGCTAAGCTACTGGAGGCACGTGGCATCAGCTACCAGATTTTAGACCTAGCCGACTTACCAGGAGACTTCACAACCTCTGCTCTATATGATAATGTAGGTAAAAATGAAAAGTTCAATAAGCTGAGCAGCCTGATTGCTGCATCTGATAAGTTTGTGTTTGTTGTTCCCGAGTATAATTCCTCCTTCCCTGGTGTACTAAAAGCATTTATTGATGGACTAGATTACCCCAATACCTTCCGGGATAAGAAAGGGGCCTTAATCGGCATATCATCGGGTATGCAAGGCAGCGGCCTCTCACTTAGTCACCTGACAGATATACTTAACTACCTTGGTATGCACGTGATGGCCATGAAACCTAAATTCGCACATATAGAAAAGAACTTTGACGGCAGCAAACTAACAAATGAGTTGTACCAGGAGCTATTGGAGCAGCATGTAGAACAGTTTATAAAGTTCTAGCTTTTGTAGCAGGTATAAGCTAAACCTACGTTTAAGACCTTTAAAACGAGAAAGGGCCGCAGTAAACCGCGGCCCTTTCTCGTTTTAAACTTAATTGTTATTTAGTCAACATTATCGTGCAGGAAACGATTGTCGCCTAGTATCTCATTGTCATCATTTAAGTTGAAGCGCGATATGCTACGCTCAGAAGAATGCGACACCTTCTCAAGTGATACATTGCGGCGCAGGTAGGCAGGAACATCCAACTTTTCTTTGATAGCCTCTGAAGTTATTTCAGAGCTAAGCATGCGCAGGCGCTCACGGCGTTCCTCAGCACGGCGCTGCATCAGTTCACGATCTTCAGCAATTCGCTCAGCTTCTCTAGCAGCACGATCTTCGTCGTTTGATACTGAAGCAAAGAAATCGTTCTGAGAATTGCTATCCAAAGTATAAATGGTGCGCTGTGGCTGCTCTACTGGTCTGCGTGCAGGTTGTTGCTGCTCATAGGTCTGCTGTGGTGCGGCCGGGGCCGGAGCAGGCGTCTGAGGCATCGCAACAGGAGCAACTACAGGTTTCGCTACAAAAGCAGCTACTTCAGGAGTTTCTACTTTAGCAGGCTCAGCAACTTCAATTTTTTTTTGGCTTTCCAGATCAAAAACAGTCTTCTTAGGCTCCATGATGTTATCAGAGCTGCTGGCAAAGCCAGTTGCTATAACAGTAACACGGATGCTCTGACCAAGCGAAGAGTCGATGCCATGGCCGAAAATCACTTCAGCTTCCTGGCCTGCCTTGTCCTGGATGTATTCTGTGATTTCGGTTAACTCGTCCATTTCCAGTTCTGCCTGCTCACCAGACATAATAGAAAGAAGGATTTTCTGAGCACCGTGAATATCTGTGTTGTTAAGCAACGGAGAAGAAAGAGCTTCTTCGGCAGCGCGTAACGCACGGCCCTCGCCCTCTGTCGTAGCAGAACCCATAACTGCAGCGCCAGAGTCTTTCATAACCGTTTTCACGTCTTCAAAGTCCACGTTAACCTCAGCTGTAACCGTAATAATTTCGGCAATAGACTTAGCTGCTGTGGTTAATACGTTGTCCGCTTTCGCGAAAGCCTCACGGATAGTCAGGTTACCGAACATCTCGCGCAGCTTGTCGTTGAGGATCACAAGTATAGTATCGCAGTTCTCGCTAAGTTCTTTTACACCATTTTCGGCAGCTGTCTTCTTCTTTTTGCCCTCGAAGGCAAAAGGAGCAGTTACAATACCTACAGTCAGGATACCAAGTTCTTTGGCAACTTTAGCAATAACCGGTGCAGCACCAGTACCGGTACCACCACCCATACCAGCCGTAATAAACACCATTTTGGTGTCAGAGCTAAGCATTTCGCGGATTTCCTCTTTGCTTTCCAGGGCAGCGTGTTTGCCTTTTTCAGGGTTAGCACCAGCTCCAAGACCTTCCGTAAGGTTTTGCCCGATGGCAAGCTTAGTAGGTACGCTGCTGCTTTTCAAGGCTTGGGCATCGGTGTTACATATAATAAACTCGACATCTTTGATGCCTTGGCTATACATGTGGTTAACAGCGTTGCTTCCACCGCCCCCGACGCCAATCACCTTAATGATGGACTTACTGCTTGATGGTAAGTCAAAAGTGTACATTGAAGTCATGCTAATTTCTCCTGCTCTATAATGGGTTAATAACTTTGTTTATTGTCTATGTCGTCAGACAAAAAGCCCTTGATCATCTGGAAAAGACCGCCATTGCTTTCTTTAGCAGCCTTTTGGGTAGTAGTTGGCTTCTTGTATTCTGTTTGTTCTTGCTGCGTTTCAGTATAGCCTGCTGCCATCTGATCGATAGACTGATAACCTGCCAACACCAAACCTACACTTGTTGCATACATTGGGCTCTTTACGGCATCAATCTTAGATTTACCCAGGTGCTCGTTCGGATAACCGATACGTGTATCCATTCCTGTAATGTACTCCACCAACTGCACCAGATTCTGCAACTGAGACCCTCCCCCTGTAACAACGATGCCCGCTGCTAAGCTATTGGCATACCCTGAACGAACAATCTCAGCGTATATCAGTTCCACTATCTCCTCCATTCTCGCCTCAATAATGTAGGCAAGGTTTTTCAAAGATATCTCTTTTGGCGTTCTATCGCGCAATCCTGGTATCGAAACAATCTCATTTTCAGAGGCTTCGTCTGCAATTGCTTTACCAAACTTCACTTTAAGCTGCTCTGCCTGGTTTTGCATCACCATACAGCCTTGCTTGATATCAGAAGTTATGATGTTACCCCCAAACGGAAGAACTGCTGTATGCCGGATGATATTGTCTTTAAAGATGGCTAAATCTGTTGTGCCGCCGCCAATATCTACTAATACAACACCTGCTTCCTTCTCCTCATCGCTTAGCACCGACATGCACGAAGCAAGCGGCTCCAGGATAAGGTTCTCTACCGCAAGACCGGCACGCGTTACGCATTTATTAATGTTATTGATAGCGTTTGACTGTGCTGTGATAATATGGAAGTTGCCCTCCAAACGCACACCAGACATACCCACCGGATCAATAATGCCTTCTTCGTAATCCACTTTATACTCTTGTGGCATTACGTGAATAATCTCGCTACCGGGAGGTGTTACCAAACGGTACATGTCATTTGTTAGGCGGTTAACATCCTCTACGGTAATCTCGTGGTCTGTTACCTGGCGTGTAATGCTGCCGTTGTGCAGTAAACTTTTGATATGCTGACCGGCAATCCCTACGTTCACTACGCCAATGTTGATACCTGACTGCTCTTCGGCCTGGCGGATCGCTTTTTTGATGGCCTCAACAGTCTTATCGATGTTGCTGACCATGCCACGTACCACGCCCTCCGATACCGCTTTGCCCATGCCAAGTATCTCCAGCTTTCCAAACTCATTTTTCCGACCAACAAGTGCGCAAACTTTGGTTGTGCCAATGTCCAAGCCTACTACTATTTTGTCGTTCTGCATATCTGTATATTTATTCGCAAATAATCTGATCTTCGTACTCTACATTCACTCTTTTATATTCGTCCCAGCCCATTACAGGCAGCACTTCTTTATAAAAGATCATCAGTTTCCTGAATTTTGGTTCTACTTCGGTGGGTTTACCAAACTCTATGGTATGCTCCCCCACTTGCGGCAGAAACGAAATTTTCCCTTTGCCGTCAATGTGCATTTGGGCAATCTGTGCCTTCCAGAACTGGTCGTTCTCAATGAACTGCAGCAAAGAAAGGTAAGCCTGTCCTGTTGAATCCTGAAAGAACTCACGATCCAGGTTCTTTAATAAAGCCGACTTGGTTATTGGTATTACACGAGCGGTGTATCTGTCTGAGAGTGGAAGGATGTTGCCCTCCGCATCTATATAGACATCTTGGTCTGGTCGTATAATTCTAGCAATAGGCCTATTCTGTTTTACTTTAACATGAATATTTCCGTCTAGCCCCCGGTATACTTCGGCATCTTTTACAAATTTATTTGCTTCGATGCGTTTTTCCAGGTTTTTAAGATCAATATTGCGGTTCGGAAGCCCTTCTAATTTGCGATCTCCTTCACGTGTTAAAAGGTCTCTTACTTCCTTATCCCCAATAAAGTAATTATTGTACTCATTATCAATATTTATTGACACTTTCTTACAGATTTTTTCATTTTGCCTAGAATCAGCAAAACCTGCGAGAGCGCCAAT
This sequence comes from uncultured Pontibacter sp., assembly GCF_947492645.1. Taxonomy (GTDB): domain Bacteria; phylum Bacteroidota; class Bacteroidia; order Cytophagales; family Hymenobacteraceae; genus Pontibacter. Next base: position 148,876 of record NZ_CANLMZ010000005.1, read on the forward strand.
CGATATGATGCTACAACCTGCAAAAATTAAAGATTTTATTTTACTATTCAAGCCCATGACCTTCTTTTTCTAAAAAATTTCTGATAGGCTTTACCAGCGTGTCGATATCACCGGCTCCAACAGTTGCCAATACATCAAAATCGCTGTTTTTAAGCAAATTCTCAATTATATTTTCTTTGTGCAATATTTCTTTATGGTTGCACGTAACCTGCTCTAAAATCAGCTCTGAGTTTACTCCCTGAATTGGTTTTTCCCGTGCCGGATAGATATCCAGCAGCACCAGCTCGTCGGCCATACTTAAGCTTTGGGCAAACTCTGCTGCAAAGTCACGTGTACGGGTGTACAGGTGCGGCTGAAATAGCACTTTAATTCGCTTGTTTGGGTATAGCGCACGCAGCGACGTCATAAAAGCTTCAATCTCTTTGGGATGATGCGCATAATCATCTACATATACTTTGCCCTGCCCTTCGTACACAAATTCAAATCGTCTTTTTACGCCGGTATAACTCGCCACTCCTGCCTTTATACTTTGCGCATCTAGTTGCATAACCTGTGCCGCAAGTATAGCGGCTAAGGTGTTCTCCACATTATGGAAACCCGGCAAGCCCAGACGCAACCCTGCTATATTCCCTAGTGGGCTTTGTGCATCAAACTCGAACCAGCGACCGTTTATGCTTACATTCTGCACATGTGCCTGTCCCTTGTTTAAACCATACTTTATAACCTGCACCCCCTCCTGCACTAAGTCAGTCAATCGCGAATCCGTGCCTTCTTGTATAAATAAATGACCACCAGGTTTTACCTGGCTGATAAACTTCTGGAAAGTGCGGATCATTTCTTCAGTATCTCCATAGATATCCAGGTGATCCGGATCTGCGGATGTTACAATAGCCACATCAGGATAAAGCGTCAGAAAAGATCTGTCGTACTCATCAGCCTCTACAACTACTGTTTCACTTCCACCCTCTCCTTTACTTATCAGCAAGTTTGAGTTAAGGTTTGTAGAAATACCGCCCAGAAAAGCAGAGCAATCTACACCTGCATGACGCAGCAACTGTGTTACAATTGATGAGGTCGTCGTTTTGCCATGAGTGCCTGCAACCGCTATCGTAAATGCGCCGGAAGTGATAATCCCCAAAACCTCTGAGCGTTTTTTGATGGTGTAGCCATGCTCTCTTAGGTATGCCCACTCGGTATGCTCGGCAGGTATGGCTGGCGTCAGCACCACCAAGGTCTGCTCTTTGTTTTCGATGATCTCCTGTGGCAGCAACGTTACATCATCTTGGTAGTGCACGCGTATTCCTTCCTGCTCTAATGCTTCGGTAAGCGGTGTGCGGGTTTTATCATAACCCCATACCGGATATCCCTTCGCATTAAACCAGCGGGCAATAGCACTCATGCCAATGCCACCGATGCCTAAAAAGTAGATATATGTATACTGCTCCAGTTTCACTTGATCAGTTTAATTAGTTCGTTTACTATGTCGGCTGCCGCATTGGGCTTGGCCATTTTAAGTATGTTCTGGCTTAGGCGCTTCTGCTCTTCCTCGTTCTGCACAAGTTGTAGGGCTGTTTGCACCAGTTTCTGCCCTGCCTCCTGGTCTCGTACAAGTATGGCTGCCTGCTGCTGCACCAATGCCATAGCATTCTTTGTCTGATGGTCTTCGGCCACATTAGGAGATGGTACCAGTATAGCGGGCTTTGCTACAAGGCAAAGCTCTGATATTGACAAAGCGCCTGCCCTTGAGATCACCACATCTGCTGCTGCATAGGCCAGGTCCATGCGTTTTATAAAATCAAAGGCTTTTATACCTTGTGAGCTATACTTCTGCTCCAACTCCTGCGCTTGCTGGTAAAAAGCTTTGCCAGTTTGCCAGATAAGTTGGTACCCGGCTTGCGCCAGTTGCTCTAACCCTGCGGCTATACTTTGGTTGATGGTTCTTGCACCCAGGCTACCGCCTATCACAAGTATAGTTTTTTTATCGGCTGCAATACCAAAATGCGCAAGCGCTTCAACTCGTTTAGAGTTGCTGTCCAATATGTCGCTGCGAACGGGGTTTCCTGTTAGCACCAGCTTATCTTCCGGAAAAAAGGCAGCCATGTTTGGATATGCCACGCATACTTTATTAACCCGTTTAGCTAACAGTTTATTTGTAATGCCAGCATAAGAATTTTGCTCCTGTATAAGCGCCGGAATCTTACGTGCTGTTGCGGCATACAATAATGGCCCGCTTGCGTACCCACCAACGCCAACTACCGCATCAGGCTTAAAGTCTTTTATGATTTTGTGCGATGCTTTTATACTTGACAACACCTTAAGCGGAAACGACAGATTGTCTAATGTAAGCCGACGCTGGATTCCGCTAATCCATAACCCCACAATTTTATAGCCGGCCTCAGGCACTTTAGTCATTTCCATGCGGCCTTTTGCCCCCACAAAAAGAATTTCTGTGGCAGGGTTAATAGCCTTTAACTGGTTAGCAATGGCAACAGCAGGATAAATGTGCCCGCCGGTGCCGCCACCGCTTATTATCACTCTATATGGCCGCTGCTTATCAGGCATTTACAGGCACATTTACCGGTGAAACATCATTAACAGGTGCACCAACAGCAGCATCTTTCAATTTGCTGTCGCCGCGGCTAACGCTAAGTATAATCCCGAGAGATATACCCGTAAATATCAAGGAGGTACCACCCATACTTAGTAGCGGCAATGGCAGACCTGTGATCGGGCCTAGCCCTACGGCAACACCCATGTTTACCATCGCTTGTATAACAAGGCTAAAACTTAAACCCGCTGATAGCAAGCCGCCAAAGGCCCCATAGCTGTTGGATACAGTTACAAGCCCCCGGTACAGCAAAGCTAAGTATAGGAAAAGCACCGCAATACCGCCCAGTAAGCCATACTCTTCCAAGATAATGGCATAGATAAAGTCGGAGTATGGGTGAGGTAAAATATCACGTTGATCACTATTTCCCGGGCCTTTGCCAACTACACCACCCGTAGCAATGGCAATGTAAGACTGCTCTAACTGGAAAGCCGTTTCGTTTGGATCCATGAAATCCTCTACTCGGCTAATGGCCGTATCCAAACGCTGACCTGCTGCCAGAGCGCCACCACCTACAATACCACCTACAATCACCACGGCAGCCAGGTACTTAATCGGAACTCTACCGATAAACATCAGCAACAGGCACGTAAGGAAGAGGAGTAAAGCTGTAGAGGTGTTTGTTAAGGCAATAAGCGCACAAATACCAATTGTCCAGCCAAAAATCGGCAGGAGTATTTTCTTTATATCAGCCCAAACATCCTCATTTTTGCCCATCTCCTGTTGCCTTCTGGATAACATACTGGCCAGGAATGAGATCAAAGCCAGTTTTGCTAAGTCAGACGGCTGAAACGTTTGGTTGATAACAGGAATAGTGATCCAGCGGGAAGCCTCGTTGATGTTTGAGCCGTAGAAGTATGTAAAGAGCAGCAAAGGTGCTGATATTACCAGCGCCACAAGCGAAAGTTTGGCATAATAACGGTAATCAATTTTATGGGCAGCCCACATAAAACCCAAGCCCACCAGAATCAGAAAAGAGTGCTTGAACAGGAAATATTCCGTGTTACCCTCCATTTTCTTATAGGCAAGCGTACCTGTGGCAGAATATACTACGGCCACGCTTATAAGCGAGAACATCAGTACAATTCCCCATAATACAGGATCCCCTTTCAGGTTTTTCTGTAACCACTGCTTTATCATAAACCTTTGGCTAAATCGGTTATGTTATTTTTTTAAAACTATCTTCTCCACGGCCTCTTTAAAGCGCAGCCCCCGATGCTCGTAATTGTTAAATAAGTCGAAGCTCGCACAAGCCGGCGACAAAAGAACCACATCTCCAGGGGTAGCCAGCGAGCGGCTTAAACGCACGGCATACTCTATAGAGGTTGTTTCTGCAATGATTGGAATTACCCTGCCAAAAACCTCCTTTAATTTCTCGTTGTCCTTACCCAGGCATACCAGCACTTTTACTTTTTCGCGGGCTAAATCTACCAGGGTAGTATAATCGTTGCCTTTGTCCACGCCACCTGCTATCCATACAATTGGCTGCTTAATGCCTTCCAGCGCATACCATACTGCCTCAACATTGGTCGCTTTGGAGTCGTTGATATAGGTTACCTCTTTGGCTACTGCTACCTGCTGCAGGCGGTGTTCTGCGTTTTCAAAAGTCTCCAGCGCCTTTTCTATCACATCATCAGCAACACCTACCAATTTAGCTACAGCTACTGCTGCCATGGTATTATACTGGTTGTGCTTGCCGATAAGACCAGACTTGGAAGTATCTACTGTGCCTTCGTAAAACTGCTCCTCTACTTTAATACTTGCCCCATCAAAGTATACTTTAGCACCTGCTGCACCCTGCAACGAAATGGGTACTGAAGTACCGGCAAAATTTACAGAGTCGAATGCTTTGGCTATGTTTTCGTCGTCAGCGTTTAAAACAAAGAAATCGCTGCCTGTCATATTCTGTGCAACCCGCAGTTTTGAGGCGGCATACTTATCCATGCTGTACTCGTAGCGGTCCAGGTGGTCAGGCGTGATGTTTAGCAATACGGCAATGTGCGCCTTGAACTGGTACATGTTATCCAGCTGAAAGCTGCTTAGCTCCACTACATAATAATCATGCTTATTGTCGATTACCTTCTCTGCCAGGCTTTCCCCGATATTACCTGCAAGCCCTACATTGATTCCCGCATTCTTGAGCAGGTGGTAAGTTAGCAGGGTAGTTGTAGTTTTTCCGTTGGTGCCTGTAATGCAAATAAATTTGGCATTGGTAAACCTCCCGGCAAACTCTATTTCAGAAATTACAGGTATCTGTTTCTTGGTTGCTTCTTGTATAACTGCAGCTTTATCAGGAATGCCAGGACTTTTAATGATTTCATCAGCATCTAGAATTATATCTAACGTATGGGTTCCTTCTTCAAACGGGATAGCAGCAGTTGCCAGTTTGGCTTTGTATTGGTCTTTGATCTGGCCCATGTCTGAAACGAACACATCGATGCCCTTAGCCTGTGCCAGTAATGCAGCTCCTACGCCACTCTCGCCTGCTCCTAGTATTGCTATCTTCATTTTCAGTTTAATCGTTTTTCGTTAGCGAAGTTTAAGTGTTGCCAGCGTTAAAATGGCCAGCATGATACCTACAATCCAGAAACGGCCTACTATTTTGGACTCATGGTAACCAAGCTTCTGGTAGTGGTGGTGCAGCGGCGACATTTTTAAGATGCGGCGCCCTTCGCCATACTTCTTTTTAGTATACTTAAAATAACTCACCTGCAGCATCACCGACAGGTTCTCTATCAGGAAGATGCCGCACAGAATCGGAATCAATAACTCTTTTCTTACAATCAGCGCCAACACGGCAATAATACCGCCAATGGCCAGGCTACCCGTATCACCCATAAATACTTGTGCCGGATAAGTGTTATACCACAAAAACCCAACGCAAGCTCCCACAAAGGCCAAACAGAAAATTGTGAGTTCGCCGGAATTAGGGATAAACATGACATCCAGGTAGTCTGCAAAAATGGTATTACCCGATATCCATGCAAAAATGGCTAGCGTTAAACCTATAATGGCAGATGTGCCTGCTGCTAAACCATCTATACCATCTGTTATGTTGGCACCGTTTGATACTGCAGTAATAACCAGGATCACGAACGGAATATAGAGGTAGCATGACCAACCCTGAAATAACGAACCTGCAAAAGAGAACAGGTTACAATAATCCAGCTCGTTGTTTTTGCGGAACGGTATGGTTGTGATCATGCTGTGCACATCCACGTAATGCTTCGAAGCATTAACTGCTGAAGTCGTGCCGTCGGCTAACATATACTGCCGTACCACCACATCGTCGTTAAAGTATAATGTAAGACCCACAATTACGCCAAGGCCTATCTGGCCTAAAATCTTAAAGCGCCCTGCCAGCCCTTCTTTGTTCTTTTTGAAAACCTTGATATAATCATCCAGAAAACCGATCAAGCCTAACCATACGGTAGAAACCAGCATCAGGATGATGTAAATGTTATCCAGGCGCGCAAAAAGCAAGGTAGGAACCAGTATGGCCAGTATAATGATAAGCCCACCCATAGTTGGTGTACCTTTCTTCTCTAGCTGTCCGTCCAGTCCAAGGTCGCGTATACTTTCACCCACCTGCTTGCGCTGCAATACTTTTATCAGTTTACCTCCAAAAATCATTGCAATCAGCAGCGACACAAGCGTAGCCATACCTGCCCTGAAGGAGATGTACTGAAACACACCTGCTCCTATAAAGTCAAATTCCCGGTCGAGGTATGTAAAAAGGTGATATAACATTAATTTATACTTCGGTTTCCTTTAGCTTTCTATTTTTATTTACCCAGTTGCTGAAACATCTGGCGTAACACCTGCTTGTCGTCAAAATCAGACTTTACGCCTTTAATTTCCTGGTAAGTTTCGTGGCCCTTTCCGGCTACAAGTATGATATCATTTGGCTCAGCCAGCATGCAGGCTGTTTTTATAGCCTCTTTCCTATCCAGCACCGACAATGTCTTTTTGAAATCAAGTGGCTTAACACCTTTCTGCATATCCTCAAGTATAGCCTGCGGCTCTTCAAAGCGCGGATTATCAGAGGTAAGTATAACTTTATCGCTAAAGCGGCAGGCAATATCAGCCATGATAGGCCGCTTAGCCGCATCTCTGTTTCCGCCACAGCCAACAACTGTTATCACTTTCTGAAGGGGCGTTCGTATCTGCTGTATTGTGTTCAGTACATTTTCCAGCGCATCAGGCGTATGGGCATAGTCAACGATAGCTGTAACCTGCGAATCAGAAACAATGTAATCAAAGCGCCCTGCTGCAGACTCCAGGCTGGAAAGTATCGTTAGCGCCTCTACCGGTTCTTCGCCAAGCAGTACAGCCACAGCATATACCCCAAGAAAATTATAGGCGTTAAACGACCCTATCAATTTGCACCATACTTCCTGTCCGTCCACTTCCATGTGCAGCCCCTGTATGGTGTTATCGATAATACGCGCCTTAAACTCTGTTACCTTCCGCAAAGAGAACTCATGTATGCTGGCTTTGGTATTCTGCACCATTACCGCACCTCGCTTATCGTCGGAGTTGATAAGTGCAAACGCGCCTTTCGGCAAGCCATCGAAGAAAAGCTTCTTTGCTTTGATATATTCGTCAAAGGTTTGGTGGTAGTCCAGGTGGTCGTGGGTGATGTTCGTGAAAACACCGCCTGCAAACTGTAACCCTGCTACCCGCTTCTGCACCATAGCATGCGAGCTAACCTCCATGAAGCAGTAAGCACAGCCGGCTTTTACCATCTGTGCAAGCAGTTCGTTCAGCTTTACAGCATCCGGAGTTGTATGTGTAGACGGAATTACCTCCTCGTCAATCTGGTTTTGTACTGTTGAGAGCATCCCAACATGATACCCCAGCTCTCTGAAAAGTTTGTGCAGTAGCGTTACGGATGTTGTTTTACCATTTGTACCTGTTACACCAATCAGCTTTAGCTTAGAAGATGGATGGCCGTAAAACGCTGATGCCATTTTACCTAAAGCGTCCCCGGAATCCTGCACAAGCACATACGTTATACTTGGCTGCAGCTCTGCTGGCAGCTCTTCACAAACTATTGCCGCAGCTTTAGCATCCTCTGCTTTCTGGATATAATCATGCCCGTCAGCCTGCACTCCGCGCACGGCCACAAAGGCAACGCCTTCACGCACCTGCCGCGAATCGAATGTGATGGCCTGAACGGACACATCCTTTCCTCCCTTTATCTCTAGGACCTTAACGTCTTTTAATATGTTCTGCAGCGACTGCATTAGCTCAGTACAATTGTTATTTTAGTTTTTTGCGTAATATCCGTTCCCGGCTCCAGCGACTGCTGCTTTACTCGTTTGCCCGCTCCCTCAATTCTAACATCAAGGTGTTGATTGCCAAGTATAAACAGGGCATCGCGCAAGGTCATACCTTTTACATCCGGCACCTTGTTCGCCAACACAGGGTTTGGCTTAAAATCTAAAGAGCGCATTTTCGGCTCTGCTTTCACCCACTCCTCTTCGGTGCCGTTTGCGTGGTTACTGATACCTATTTTATTGCAGATATAGGTAAGGTCTTCCAGGCTGCCGCCGCCAACTGCCGGCATGCTGTCTTTATTCGGAACCACTCTAGCTTTCAAAGATTTGTGCATGGCCAGGTCACGCGCATATGCTTTATCGGCAAGCTCTTTAAATACCGGTGCTGCCACATCGCCACCATACACATTCACGCCCTTAGGACTGTCGATGATCACAATGCAGCTATACTTCGGATTATCGGCTGGGAAATAACCGGCAAAAGAAGTAGAGTACTCCATTACATAGCGGCCGTTCTTTACCTTGCGGGCCGTACCTGTTTTACCGGCTACTTTGTAATCTTTACTTAGTATATTCTTTGCAGTACCGTTCTCAACTACGCCCTCCAACATTTCGCGCAGGCGCTTCAGGGTTTCGTCAGAGCATACTTTCTCGTTTAGCACACGGGTTTTAAAAGACTGTATAACGGTATTTGTCTTGCTTATTTCTTTTACAATAATCGGCTGTATTTTTACGCCGTTATTTGCAACGGCATTGTAGAAGGCTAGTGTCTGTAACGGCGACAACTTCATCTCATAACCAATAGACATAGAGGTGAGCGTGGTACCGTACCAATTTTTATCCTGTGGGCTTTTGATGTATGGCCTGGCCTCGCCGTCCATCTGGAAACCAAGTGTACTGTTAAGTCCAAACTTATTCAGGTAGTCCACGAACGCCTGCGGGTTGTTACTAAAATGCTGCTCCATCAGCTTTGCAACGCCGATATTAGAAGACTTTTCGAAAACCTCCTGCACCGATAACATGCCGTATCCGCCTCTTTTGGCATCAGTCATAGTCGTGTTTTTGATCCGGTATGTACCCTCTCCCGTATCAACGCTATCTGTAAGTTTAACCTCTGGTGCATACTCAAACATGGCCATCATCGAGGCGAGTTTGAAAGTAGATCCAGGCTCCGTACGTCCTTGGTTACCAACGGCATAGTTATAATCCTCTATGTACCCGCCTTTTGTTTTTCCCAGGTTAGCAATTGCTTTTATCTCGCCTGTCTTCACCTCCATCATAATCACGCAGCCGTACTCAGCATTGGTCTTTTCCAAGGCTTTATACAACGCGTTCTCTGCCACATCCTGCAGGTTAATATCAATGGTGGTTTTAATGTCGTATCCGTGCTGCGGCTTTACTTCCGTGCCATCATAAATAGGCTTGTTACCACCAGCCATACGCTCAAAAAGCGCCTCTCCGTTAGTACCAGCCAAGTGGCTGTTAAAGCTGAACTCTAAACCAGCTCCGTTCTTATCTTCGTTTATAAAGCCTACTGTGCGCTCGGCAAGCAAGCCAAATGGCTTAAAACGTTTCTCTACTTTCTCGAATATGACTCCGCCTTTGTTTTTACCGGCCCTGAAAATCGGCCATTGCGCCATCATTTTCTTGTCCTGGTAATTTATTTGTCTGCTGTTTAGTCGCAGGTATCTTCTACCGTCGTGGCGGGCGTTTTTTATCTTACGGCGATAATAATCCTCTGATTTGTCTTTATAGAAACGTGCCAAAAGCATAGACAAAGAGTCCACGCCTGCATTAAAAGTGGCCGCATCGGCAACCGTCGGATCGAATGCAACCCGGTAAAATGGCAATGAGGTTGCCAGTATACTTCCGTTGTCGGAATAAATGTTACCTCGTGTGGCAAACACAGGCTGGTAACGGATACGTCTTTCCTTGGAAATTTTCTTCCAGCGGGCCCCGTCCATAAACTGGATCTGCACCACCTTGTACACAATAGCACACGCAAAAAGGCAGATAACCAGAAAGGCTACCCGCACCCTTAACACTATGGACTTCTTAATATTCATCGGCAGGCACAATCACTTGATAAGGTGGCGATGAACTTTCGACCAGGCCGAGTGGCTCTACGTTGCGTGCAACCTCGGACTGTTTGCTGGCTTCCATGTAGTCTGACTTTAGCGTAGTATAATCTGCGCGCAGGTCTTCTGTCTCTACTTTGATCTTATCGATTCTGCGGATTGTTTTTTCGGCAAAATGCGTGTTACCAATGTAGAAAAGGGTAATTAACGTCGTAAAAAGTATATACGGAAGGTACTTAAGCGGAACTCCTTCTTCGAACAAAGCATCCACGTTGGTATACTTGTCCAGGAGCTTGAAGATGCTGAATTTTCTGCCAGAAGGCTTTTTAGGCTGCTCCACCTTTGGCTTCACGCGCGCCGAGTTGGCCTTCGGCGGGGTATTTTGTTTTATTAGAACATTTGAAGCCATAGTTACTGTAAAAATTTGGAGCTATGTAATAGCCTGTTATTTAATCATCCTATTTATCTTTTCTCTGCTATTCTGAGTTTGGCGCTTCTGGAGCGGCTGTTTTCGAGCAATTCCTGCTCTGATGGCACAATGGGTTTGCGGGTTACTGCATCGAGCGGCTTTATCTCGTTTCCGAACAGATCTTTCTCCACCTCACCAAAAAACTTGCCCTTGGCAATAAAATTCTTCACCAGCCTGTCTTCTAAAGAGTGGTAAGATATAACCACCAATCTACCGCCCGGGCTTAAAACTTCTGTTGCCTGCTCCAGCATCTCTTCCAACGCCTGCATTTCGTCGTTCACCTCAATCCGAAGTGCCTGAAAAACCTGCGCCAGGTACTTATTTTCTTTCCCCTTTGGCGTGCAAGAACTGATAGCCTGCTTAAAGTCGTTTATAGTTTCAAATGGCTGTCTCACCCTCTTCTCCACAATTAAACGCGCAAGCGTCCGGGCATTTTTAACCTCTCCGTAAATTCCAAAGATGCGATGTAGCTGTTCTTCTGAATAAGTCTCCAGCACCTCTTTAGCAGTTGTGCCAGCCTCTGCGTTCATGCGCATATCCAGGGGGCCTTCAAACCTTGTTGAGAAGCCGCGTTCCGGCACGTTAAACTGATGAGAAGAAACACCAAGATCAGCTAGCACGCCGTCTACCTTCTTTACACCGTAAAGCCTCAGGTATTTTTTAAGATCCCTGAAGTTGGCACGCACGAACTGAAATGCCGGGCTTTCAATCTTCTTCGACTGCTCTTCAGCATCACGGTCCTGGTCAAAACCATAAAGCTTACCGGTTGTAAGCTTACTTGCTATTAACGAGGAGTGCCCTCCACCGCCAAAGGTTACATCAACATAAATACCATCCGGCTTAATTGCCAGGGCATCTACAGATTCTTGAAACAAAACAGGACGATGGTACTCCATTAAATCAAAGGCTCCTCTGCCGGTTTATCACCTAAAAACTTTTGTGCCAGCTGCGAGAAATTCTGCTGGTCTTTTATCAGGAACTCCTCATACTTATCAGGATTCCAGATTTCCACGCGATTACCTAACCCAACTACAATTGCTTCTTTCTCCAGCTCAGCAAAGCGCGACATCGTTTTTGGCACTATAAAACGACCTGCCCCATCCAGCTCAATTTCCGTGTTGCCACGAAAGAAATTTCGTTGGAAGTGGCGATATTCTTCATTAAACTCATTCAAGCCCGCTACTTTATCATAAATCACCTTCCATTCTGCCTTTGGATAAAGCACCAGGCAAGGTTCAAATCCTCTCATCAGCACCACATGATTACCAGACGCCTCCGGCAGGTTGGCTTTTATCTTTGCAGGTAAAACCAACCTTCCCTTCGGATCAATCTTGCATTCATATTCGCCAGAGAGGAAGTTCATAGACAATATAGCTTGGTCCGTATGGTATTCGGACTATACAAATGTAGCGATTCAACAAAACACCACAACCACAATCTACCACTTTTTACCACTTTGTGGATAAATTATGGTAATCCACACCACTTATCCACATTATCTACACTAAAAACGCTATATATTGGGTATAAGTTTTTTTGCACCCTATATAGTTTTTAACTAAAATACGAGAATCAATAAACACAAATACATATAAACCAATACTTTACAGCTTTTTACATAGCATAAACTATATATACTATAGATTTCCACAGTAAAGTGGGGCAAAATGGCAGAGCAACTACTTGTTTATGGAAAAGTGGGGTAAAGTGGGAAACAGATTGTATATTTGTACCGTGATGCAGAGCACCAGACATAGCATTTTGCTTTTACTGACCCTGAGTATTTTACTCGGCTCGGTTGGTGTCGCTTTTAGCGAGCAGTTCTGCTTAATGGCTGGTATCAAAACCACAGCACTTGCCCAGGACATGGATGAGTGCTGTAAAAAACCATCAGACCCGGATGCGGATACAGATGATTGCTGTACTGAAAGAGTAGCTTTTGAGAAGCTTGAGCCTGTTTCTTCGCTTAAGGTTTTCAATCTTCAACTACCGGTATACTTTCCGCATCACATCAAACTGTTTACGCCTCAACAAGCTGTTTTACAAGCTTCCGCACAGCTCGTTTATACTTACTCCGACAGTTCTCCGCCAATTTACGGGCGCAAACTGCTCCACCAGTTGCATACACTTTTAGTCTAACGCTTACTATAGTACAGAAACGGCACTCGCAACAACACCTGTGCCCATTACAGTTTGTATCTATGTAAATTAGACTTTAAGTTAAAATGAAGACCAAGACAGCAAAGCTATTGCGCACTTTACCTGCATTGCTTGCACTATACATTTTAGCCACACTACCCACAGCAGCACAGCAGCTAACTGGCAAAGTAGTAGCTAACACCGACAGCCAAACACCACTTATAGGCGCTAACGTAGCCTGGAAAGGCACCTCCATCGGCACTTCTACCAACGCCAACGGCGCATTTGCACTTTCGCTAGCCGATGCAGTTACACCAGAGATTATTGTGAGCTACATAGGCCATAAAGCAGATACAATTACTGTGGCTGGCAAGAACAACATTGTAGTACAGCTTACGCCCAACAACAAGCTTCAGGAAGTAGTGGTAGAAGGGCAGCAGGCGCGCTACTCCTCCCTCACCCCCACTAACTCACAGGTAATCACCAGCCGTGATCTTGAAAAGTCGGCGTGCTGCAACCTGGCCGAAAGCTTTGAAACAAATGCGTCAGTTGAAGTATCTACAACAGACGCTGTATCGGGAGCAAAGCAGATACAAATGCTGGGTTTAGATGGCTCTTATACTTTATTAACGACTGATAACATACCTGCCCTACGCGGCCTTGCCATACCTTACAGGCTCAACTACCTTTCCGGCACTTACATAGAGTCTATCGATATTATTAAAGGCACAGGATCTGTGCTGAATGGCTATGAATCTATATCGGGGCAGGTAAACGTGTTGCTAAAAGATCCTGAAAAGGCAGAGCGTGTATACTTTAACTTGTATGGCAATAGTTTAGCCAAATTCGATGCAAACCTGAACCTCGCCACTTCTGTGGGCAAAAAGTGGAGCACAATTCTGATGCTGCACTCCAACTACCTGGGAAACCGTGTAGACCGCAACGATGATGACTTTATGGATTTGCCTATTGGCACGCAATACAATGTGTTTAACAAGTGGAAGTTTAGCCACGATGCCGTAGTGTCGGAATTTGGCGTAAATGCCCTCCATGAAAACAAGGTGGGCGGACAACTAAAGTATAAAGAGGATATCCCGCAGGAGCAGCAGCTTTACTATGGCACCAACTCCGAAACAGACAGGTTTTCTGCCTACAATAAGTCTTCCTATACTTACCCGGGCAGGCCTTACCAAAGCATTGGTTTAATTACATCGGTGGCGCACTATAAATTTAAGTCCAGCTACGGCTTCCGCGACTATGACGGAGAGCAAAACAGCGGCTCTGCACGTCTTATTTTTCAGTCTATACTTGGGCACACGGGCCATACTTACAAAGCAGGCCTGAGTTATACTTACGATGACTATACTGAAACACTAACAGATAGCACCTTTGGCCGCACCGAGCACATACCAGGCGCTTTTTTGGAGTATATCTACAACAATGCCACAAACTTAACATTAGTAGCTGGCTCCAGAGTAGACTTCCACAGTATATATGGTACGGTGTTTACACCAAGACTAAATGTTAAATATGATGCTACGCCCAACACTATTTTCAGGATTGCCGCCGGAAAGGGCTTTCGGATAGCAAACCCAGTCGCCGAGAACTCAGCCATACTTGTAAGCTCACGTGCGATTAAAGCCAAAGAAGAACTGAAGCCCGAAGAGGCCTGGAACATTGGCGGCTCGTTTACACAGTATTTCGAGTTAGGCGGCAGGCCAGGCACATTTGTAACTGACTATTACTACACCACCTTTGATAACCAGGTAGTGCTGGATATGTACTCTGAGCCAACGCAGGCACTATTCTATAACCTGAATGGGCGTTCCTTCTCCAAAAGCTTTCAGGCGGAACTACAGTATGAGGTTTTGAAAGGGCTGGATGTGAAAACGGCTTACAAGTATTTTGATGTAAGAACCACGTATAACGGCCAGCTGATACAAAAACCGATGATTCCGCAGCACCGCTTCTTTGTAAACCTTGGTTTTGCCACACCTTTCGATAAATGGCGCGCCGACCTGACAGGACAGTATTTTGGATTGATGCCTTTAGCACCTATAGAGCAAGACAATGTGCATAAGTCGGAGAGGTTTTATACTTTTAACACGCAGGTAAGCAGGGCATTCAAACGCTGGGAACTATATGCCGGAGCCGAAAACATTTTGAACTATAAACAGGAAAACCCTATTATTGGTACTGACCAACCCTTCGGCTCAAATTTTGACGCTAGTATGGTTTGGGGGCCTATTACAGGGCGCGTTGTATACGCCGGATTACGCTTTAAAATAGATTAACAATACATTAAATAACTATCACATGAAAACTCTGAAATCCTTTTTAGCCGTTTTTACACTTTTTTTCATTTGCGTTGGTGCCAATGCGCAAACCCAGCCTAAAAACGAACAAACCCTTGAAGTAAAAACTTCAGCTGTTTGCGGCATGTGCAAAAAGAGCCTGGAAAAAGCGATGGCCTATGAGAAGGGTGTTAAATCGTCGTCGCTTGATGTGGACTCTAAAGTACTGACAGTTGTGTTTGACAGCCGCAAAACAAGCCCGGATAACATCCGAAAGGCAATAAACGAAACAGGTTATGATGCCGACAGCAAACCTGCCTCTGAGCGTGCCTACAAACGATTGGATGATTGCTGCAAGAAAGAAGCAGGAGCACACTAAAACACACAGCACATAAAAAAGGGGGAGCCATACTATGGCTCCCCCTTTTTTATGTGCTTTAAAGTTTATATTAGAATTTAAAACCCAGGTGCAAGCCTATAGATAGCACCGATGTGCCGCTTTTATAATAAAAATAACCTACCCTGCCCCCTGCTACGCCGTTGCGCAAAATATTAAAGTCGTTTTCGATAAACCCGTTAAAACCAACATCCGATGTTTTAATGTGTTTTACAGAACCATCAACGGTACCATCCTCCGAGTTGGAATTGATCTCTGCACGATGCCTTGCACCAACTCCACCCCCAAGCCTGAAAGCCACGGACTCATTGTTCATCACATCGAAGCTTGCCTCCAGGTTACCCATATAAAAGGCATTCTTAATAGAGTAAATCTCTTTCACATCGTCGTATCGGGAGCCGCTGGCAAGGCCCAGGTTTAACCCCACGGCAAACCTATCGCTAAAGTGATGGCTAAAGCTATTGCTGAACATTATACCTTGGCTGTCATACTCTGAAAGCCAGATGTAGCTCACACCGGCTTTAACCATGTTAGGGTCTTTACCAGCCTGAGCTGCAGACGCAGAAAACAGCAAAAACAACGGAATGATATAGAGAAGTCGTAAATGACGGTTCATATAGTTTACAAAGGGTGAAGTGGTAGAATCAAGTGCGTAAGTTTACAGGTATACATGTTCCTGTTCTAGCTGATTCATACTTCTGCTATTAGAAAATGTTTCGGAAACGATAACAAAACATTCCACATCATCTCAAATGAATATATAATACCCTCTATATCAATATAATATAAATATATTCCCAAAATATTAAAATAGGATTATCAGTATATCCGGCTTATATTTTAGCTTTATACAACTGCCACCAAGGCAGATAAGGTTTGTCGTGGTGCTCGTAATGGTAGCCGAAGAAATAGCAACTGACAAAGGCCCACAAGTGATTTTTGCTTTGCGTAGTGGATTTATGAGGATTGCTGGCAGAGTGCTCGCCGCGATGGGGCAAATAAGTACCGAAATAGAATAATTGAAAAGTAGCAAGTATGGCCGGAAGCATCCAGTAAAGCACAACGTTCTGCAGCGGAAAGAACAGTTGCAGCACATTGTAAGTAATAGCCATCAGCAAAATCTGCCACCAGGTAATGTAATTCTTTAAAAAGCTAAAATACCAGGGCCAAAACGAGCCATGGTGATAATCAGGATCTTGTTCTGTGGCCACATGGCGGTGGTGCTGATGGTGCCGGGGCAACAGGCGCGGATACCAGTTATAGGCAAAAAGGAAAGCTGTTATTGCACCAATGGCTTTGTTAAGTTTAGGATTACCCGGTGCCGCTACGCCATGCATGGCATCGTGGGCGGTAATAAACAAGCCTGTGTAGAGGTGTGTTTGCAGCAGAATAAACAGATAAGTAAGCGGCGAGGCAAACGACACATCAAAATATGCCAGCAAGTATACAAGCAAAGCAGACCAGCAAGCAACTACAAGTGCTGCTATTGCCACTCCTCTTCTATCTTTTTGCCGTGCTATTGCCATTTTTGTGTTCCTCCCTCTACAACTCTCCCCGGTTATACTTTGTTAAAGCTCTTGGTAAACCCTATTTCTGCAAAGCTAATAAATCCTGATACTTGATTAGCAGATGCTATACTTTCATAGCCAGTAAAGCCTCCTGCACTTCCTCCATCAACCACATGGGTGTAGAGGTAGCGCCACAAATCCCGACAGACTCTCCGTTTTCGAACCATGCCGGCTGCAATTCGCTAACCTTTGATATAAAGTAAGTACTTGGGTTTGTCTCCTTGCATACCTGGTACAGCACCTTGCCGTTCGATGACTTTGTACCCGACACAAAAACGATTTTATCAAACTTAGAAGCAAACTTGCGCAGTTCCTTATCCCGGTTAGACACCTGCCTGCAAATAGTATCGTTGCTGTTTACTTCATACCCATCCTGCTCCAGTTTATCTTTTATGCGGTAAAAGCTATCGGTGCTTTTTGTGGTTTGGCTGTAAAGCGTAATTTTAGGCGGCAACTCATGCTGCAGCAACTCCTCTATACTTTCAAAAACTACAGCCTGGTTGTTTGTTTGCCCCAGCAAGCCCAGCACTTCAGCATGGCCATGTTTGCCATAAATAAAAATCTGGTCTTGTTTATCGTAAGATGTTTTAATGCGATTCTGCAATTTAAGCACCACCGGGCAAGAGGCATCTATCAAGGTTAAATTGTTTTGGAGCGCTGTCTGATAAGTTTCCGGCGGCTCGCCATGTGCTCTTATCAAAACAGCCTCATTATGCAGTTTTCTTAGTTCCTCATGGTTAATTATTCGCAATCCACGTTGCTGCAGCCTCTCTACCTCTACATCGTTATGAACGATATCACCCAAACAATACAGGTAACCCTGTTCGTCCAGCAGGTCTTCTGCCATTTGTATGGCATATACCACCCCGAAGCAGAAACCGGAATTGTTGTCGATGGTAACGTTTAGGCCGCTCATACTATTTATACAACTGAAGGTTGATATTGTTTAATTGCTTTTCGCTGCTTTATACCTTCATAAATAGATATCGTCACTAACAGCATCAGCATAGAGTACATCGTATCTTCCACAGGTATAGAGACTATACGCAGGCCCAGGTTGTAAGCATCGTTGTACCACACGATAGGCAGATAGGTTAGCACGCCATTTACCAGCAGGAAAGGTACCAGATGCACCAGGTAGGCCAAATAAAACCGCCCCAGGTATCGTGTACCATAAAACTTAAGATGCACCAGCAGGGCCAGCGCAAGCAGTATAAATGTTATGGAAGTATAAATCCGCTCAAAATTGAATAGCGCTATAACAGGGAGCACAACAAGCAGCAATAGTGATGCAGCTTTTGCATAGGGTTGCAGCAAGTCTTTCTGAATATAAGCCTTGAGCACATCATAAATAAATACGCACGCGTAGGGCACGGTAATAAAGAACATTATTTCCTCTATAGGCAGGCCCCAAAAGTATACCCCTGTTAAGTAAGCTTCATTAAAGCCCCAAACACCCGCTTTTGTAAAGGCAGCATCCCATAGTATAAAAAATACCGCGTTAATGACTATAGCCGGCCATAGGGCATACCAGCCTCTGAAAAACGCCACCTTTTTATCAAAGGAGAGCAACAGCGGGAAAAGGATGGTGAAGATGTTTAGGTACAGGTAAATGTACATGCTTAAATAATAATGTCAGGGTTTAAACTAGGCCAACGATCAACTGCCAATCCGGCGGTTGCCATGCGTATGTATCAATTAATATTTATACTTCTGATTTCCTGCTTTTCCGCTTCCGTGCAATGGTCTTTTGTCAGCATAAAATCTTTTATAGTCCGGGCCATCTCTGCTGAAAGACTAGAGTTCGGGTACTTTTTCAAGTTGTCGATAATGATGCTCTTGTCCTCTGCCAGGTGCCCGCTTAAGTTAAGGTACCGGGGTATGTAATGCTCTACTGTAAATCTTAAAAACCGGACTTCCGGATTGGTTTTATCAAGCGCGACGGCTTCTTCAAAATAAGATGCCGCTGTTCTTAAATACTTTAACTTAGAGTAAGGGTTCCAATGATACTTGGCCATAACAGCCTCTGATCCGCCCTTGTATGCTAGCCTGACGGGGTGCTTTTCGGTGTAAGCTGCCATCTTTTTATGAAACTGCTTTGCGGCAGCTTCGTCTTTGCTGGCCTGCAGGTATTCCTGCCGAAGTACTGCCAAAGCATAGGTTTTAGAGCGATCTGCCGGAGCAACGTTTACAACGACACCCAACAGTAAGGAAATAAATAGTGTAATCATTAAATAGCGTTAAGTCTGTACTTGAGGTATGAGCCGAGCAGCAATGCCAGCTTAGTGTTATCAGGTACTCTTACGCGTTCTTTAAGTATATGGGTTGCAGGCAGGTTTTGGATCTTCCGGAAAAGCTTGAGGTAGTACACATACGCCAGGTACACGCCCATTCTGGCAGATCGTGGTAAATTCATAATTCCAACATAAGCATTATCAAAGTCTTTTTTGATGTCTGCTTCTATCTCTGCTTTGCTGGCATTGTTGAAATTCAGGTAATCCACTTTCGGGAAGTATACCCTGCCGCGTTCATCGTAGTCGCTGCGCATGTCCCTTAAAAAGTTAACTTTCTGAAAGGCAGCGCCAAGACTACGCGCAGGCTTTTGCAACTTTTCGAACTGCTCCTTGTTTCCCTGGCAAAAAACCTTGAGGCACATTAGCCCCACTACCTCTGCAGAGCCATAAATGTATTCCTCATACAGAGACCTGTCATAGGCTTGGTCTTCCAGGTCCATTTCCATGCTTTTCAGGAACGCCTCTATGTAAGCCTTGTCTATATTAAACTCATTCACCACACATTGGAAAGCATGCAGTACGGGGTTTAGACTGATGCCAGTATCTATAGCCTTAAAGGTCTGCTCTTTAAACTCCTGCAGCAGTTGGCGCTTATCGTATTCATGAAAAGTGTCTACAATTTCGTCGGCACAGCGCACAAACCCATAAATAGCATATATAGGCAGATGAAATTTTTTATCCAGGGTTTTGATACCCAAAGTAAAAGACGTACTGTAAGCCTCTGTTATTTTCTTACTGCATTGTAAACAAGTATCTTTGAACAGCTCCATGCACCCTCGTTAGTTTGATGTTATACTTTAACTGCAACCGGGGCTGCATACTCTTTTGCTACCTCAGCGGCTACCACTTGCCCCGAAATAAGTGACGGTGGCACACCTGGCCCAGGAACTGTAAGCTGCCCTGTGTAAAACAGGTTTTTAACTTTCCTGCTTTTCAGGCTTGGTTTAAGTAAAGCGGTTTGCAGCAGCGTGTTTGCCAAACCGTATGCATTGCCTTTAAAGGCATTGTAGTCAGCTATAAAATCATTGTGCGCGTAGCTGCGCTTGTATGTAACAAACGGGCGTATTTCCTGCTTTGTAAGTCGCTCCAGCCTGTCCATCACTTTGCCAAAGTACACTTCGCGCATTTCCGGGCTATCTTCTAGCCCAGGAGCCACAGGTATAAGTATAAACAAGTTTTCGCAACCGGCAGGTGCTACAGTTGCATCAGTTACAGAAGGAGCACATACATAAAAAAGCGGCTTCTCAGGCCACTTAGGGTCTGTATAGATTTCGTGGGCATGCGGCCCGAAGTCTTCATCAAAGAAAAGGTTGTGGTGCTGCAGGTTTTGCAGCGGCTTGTTTACGCCCAGGTAAAATATCAAGGATGATGGCGCCATGACACGGTTGCCCCAGTAGCTTTCGGAGTAGCTTTGGCAGGCTTTTGGTAATAATTGTTGCTCTACATGGTGGTAATCGGCGCTGGCAACAACAATATCAGCATCAAATCTTCCTGTACTTGTTATGATACGTGTTGCTTTGCCTTCTACCACCTCTATCTGCTGCACATCCCGGCCAAATTCAAACTGCACTCCTTTTTCGCTGGCCAGCTTAACCATACCCTCTACTATTTTGTACATGCCACCCATCGGGTACCAGGTACCCAGGCTAATGTCGGCATAGTTCATCAGGCTATACAAGGCTGGCGTATTCTGTGGTAAGGCACCTAAAAAAAGCACCGGAAACTCCATTAGCTTTAGAATGCGATCATTTTTAAAGTAACGCCTTATATGCCTGTAAAACGACTGGAAAATATCCATCCGGAGCACATCCAGCAGCAGGCGCGGGCTCATAAATTCCGAAACGGAACGCCCGGGCTTGTACACCAGCTGGTTTATACCTACCTCATACTTATAAGCCGCCTGTTCCAGAAATTTATCTAACTGCGCAGCGCTGCCTTTCTCCATACTTTCGAAAAGCTGATGCAACGCAGGCATAGTTGCCGGTATGTTTACAAAATCATCCTCTCCAAAAACAACTGTATAAGAAGGGTCTAGGCGCTTAAGCTCGTAATAGTCGGAAGCTGTTTTGCCAAACCTCCGGAAGTAAGACTCAAAAACATCTGGCATCCAGTACCAGCTAGGCCCCATATCAAACGTAAAACCATCGGCTACAAAACTCCTGGCACGGCCGCCGGGTGTTTCGTTTTTCTCCAGTACTGTTACCTCATAGCCCATATCTGCCAGGCAAGTAGCCGCAGAAAGGCCGGAGAAACCCGAACCAATGACTATTACTTTATTTAAGGGCATAGATGGAGGTTATTAGGTTATTTTTTAGGCATCCTGATTGTATACATTAAGCACCCTCTTCAGCTCTTTACGGGCTATGTGTATCCTGTTTTTTACTGTTCCGATAGGTATGTTAAGCTTCTCGGCAATCTCCAGGTACTTATACCCAACATAATACATCATAAAAGGAGTGCGATGCTCTTCGTTCAGGTTTTCGATTGCCTTATTAATATCATTCATGACGAAAGTTGCCGTGCCTTTGTTTTGCGTCACGTAATTTTCATCGGTATTCAAGTACTTTAAATAATCAGAGCTGTCAATGTTGCTGCTCCGCTTTGTAATTTTATTATAGTTGTTGATGAAGGTATTGCGCATGATCGTGTATAACCACGCCTTTAGGTTCGTGCCGGCCTTAAATTTGTCTTTATTGTTTAAAGCTTTCAGCATCGTTTCCTGTACCAAGTCTTTGGCATCATCTGAGTTCCGCGTCAAGTTCATTGCCGCCGGATTAAGAGATTGAGCAACAGCCTGTATAAGATTATTAAATTCGATAGCAGTCATTTTGTTTATCATTTATATGTAAAACGATAAACAAATATACGTCATCGTAAATTAAAAAGCACTAATTGTTCACCTTTATTTAAGCTGGTATTAAACAAAAAAGACAAACAACACTTTAAACCCTGTGTACGTACATTATTTTACTGCAAACAGCAAAAAGAAAAATCCCCTGCTACTAACTTACGTTAGCGGCAGGGGATTGTATACATTAATGTTTAATTTTAACCAAAAACAGTTATAATTTCTCTTGAATTGCCAATGCGTTTAACATTATCTGGAAAGGTAAGTTGCTCGTTTTGCACAAGGTGGCCATACATGTAAATGGTGCACTCAGGAAAAGTTGCCGAAAGCTGGTTGATATACGCCTGCACCTGCTCCCGCTCAGGGTAAGAGGTTAAAACCGTGCAGATGCAGTCTGCCTTAAACTGCTTATAAGTCTTCTCCAGGTCCTCGAAAGGAAGGTTCTGCCCTAAGTATACTACCTTTTTGTTGCTGGATCGCAGCAGGTAATTTATGTACAAAAGCGCTAACTCGTGCAGCTCGCCCTCTGGCAAGTATAAAATGTACACGGGTGCATCCTCCTGGGTCCGGACCACCTGCCCATCAATGGCAACTATAAGCTTTTGCCTGATAAGGTTGCTCACAAAATGCTCGTGGGCCGGCGTAATGTTACCTGTCTGCCACAAGATGCCGATTTTTGTAAGAAAAGGGTTTATCACCTCATTCATGGTTTCCTTGAGGCCAAGCTGCAGCGCAGCCGTAGACAAAGTTCTCTCAAAAGCCTCTTCATCCATGTCAACCATTGCTTTTACCAACGTGCTGATGTGATGCGAACCACGACAGGACTCATCGCAAAGCTGCTGCACCGTCTGCATGATCTGCTCCGGCTGCATTTGCGCTATCTTTGATATCTTGTAACCGCGCTCGTTCAGGAGCGATATGTTAAGGATAGCTTTCAGGTCGGCATCGTCGTAGTACCGGATGTTGGTTTCTGTGCGTTTGGGGCAAAGTATATTGTAGCGCTGCTCCCAGATGCGGATAGTATGCGCTTTTATACCTGATAGGTGCTCTAATTCTTTAATGGTGTATTGGGCCACGTTTATCCTCCTGTTGATTTCTTAAAATCTCTTTCGCCTTCTTAAAATATTGTGGGGCTACCCAAAGCATCCCGAAAGACTCTGAGCCATACTTCCCTTGTTTGCTGTGATGTACCTTATGCGCCACGTTTAAAGCTTTTAAGTAAACATTAGACGTTTTGCCAAACAACTTTAAGCGCCGGTGTATAAACACATCATGTATCAGGAAATAGGCCACGCCATACAGCGTTATGCCTGCGCCTATCCAAAACCTGTAATCTATTGGCTCGCTCCCGAAAATAAAAAACAGCATCGCCAGCAAACCATAGTAGGCAAAGAACAGGTCGTTTAACTCAAAGGCGTGTTTATGATGCGTGTGGTGCGACCTATGCAGGAACCACATAAAACCATGCAGCACATATTTATGCATCAGCCAGGCCACGCCTTCCATAGCCACAAAGGTTAATAACATTATTCCTAAGCCTGCCATCATACTAAGCAAACAACAAGTTTAACATTTAGTTTTAAGATATTAAACAGATATTTACCACTTTACTGGTTCTTTGTTCAGGAAAGAGGCAATGCCACGCTGGCAATCTTCGCTGCCACGGGCAATGGCATTCATTTCGGCGGCATATTGCAAGCCGTCTTCCAAAGTCATTTCCTGGACCCTCGCCACCATTTCCTTTGTTACCTCCATGGATTGCTTTGAGTTTTCGGCACATAACCTTTGAGCGAAAGTATAAACCTTTGCATCTAACTCCTCTGCAGGCACCACATAGTTTACCAAGCCATACTTCTCGGCTTCCGCTGCAGAGATCAAGTCGCCGGTAAGCAGCAGTTGCTTAGCCCGCGACTCCCCGATTTTGCGCAAAAGAAACACTTTAACAATGGCGGGAATAAAGCCGATCTTTACTTCGGTGTAGCCAAATTTTGCCTCGGGTACTGTAAAACCGAAGTCGCAGATGGCAGCTAACCCACAACCGCCTGCAATAGCATGCCCATGAATCTGGGCAATCACAACTTTTTTTAAGGTATAGATTAACCTAAAGAGCTCCATCAGGTGCGTAGAGTCTGCCAGGTTTTCATGATAATCGTTTTGCTGCAGCTTCTGGATGTACTCCAGGTCGGCTCCAGCGCAGAACACCTTTCCCTCCGCTCTGAGTACAATTACCTTGCAATCCTCGTCTTCCTCGGCGAAGGCAAAAGCGCGCTTCAGTTCTGTTACTACTTCATAGTTTAAAGCATTACGCTTTTCGGAGCGGGCCAGGGTAATGTATCCCACACGCTCTTTTACCTCATAGCGTACAAATTCCATAGTCTGCGTTATTGTATTATCTGTGAGTTCGCTCATAGTATGTTTTCATTAAAAAGTATTCAATCAAATATACGGAAGTATAAATCTTTTGCCCGACCTAATTTAGCCTATACTTCAGATCAGTATTTTAACGCCAAATCACATAATGCTAACCTTTAAAAGGGCAACTCGTTATTTATTAAAAATATTTGCTAACGAACGTTAGGTTGCCTATATTTGTTAATTATACATGGAAGCAGTATTGAGCAGAAAAGAACAAATCGAGAAAACAGCCACAGCCCTTTTCAAATCGAAAGGTTTTTCGGCTACATCGATGCGTGACCTTGCGAATGCGCTTGGCATTGAGGCTGCAAGTATTTATTCGCACATCAAGTCTAAAGAAGAGATTTTGCAGCGGGTGTGCTTTAGAATGGCGCAGGAGTTTTTTGATGCCCTTGATGCCGCTGAAAGTATAGATGGCCCGGCAACTGAAAAACTGAAGCGTGCCATAGCAGCCCATGTGCAGGTGCTAACAAAGAACACAGCCGCCTCGGCGGTTTTTCTGCACGAGTGGCGCCACCTTAGCGAGCCATACCTGACAGAATACCTTTTGCTGCGCGATAAATACGAAGGCCGCTTTAGAGAGATTATTCGCAGGGGCATTAACAGCGGCGAGTTCTCTGTTCCGGACGAAAAGTTTGCAGCCTTGACTGTGTTTTCCGGGCTTAACTGGATACATACCTGGTATAAACCAGAAGGTAAGATGAACCCTGCGCAAATTGCTGAAAACTTATCGGCAATGCTTTTAACCGGCCTGAACAACACACAAAAAGATATTACACTTACCCCTACTCACCTTAATACACCTAACTAACTAACCGCCGGGCTGGTAACGCAGCCCGGCACCTTTTACTGAACCTTTAAACTATAAATATTATGTACGGAGGAGGAAACGTTTTTGAAGCGACAAAATTCGATGACCTGCAGACAGAAGATCCTGCAAAATTAGCCGAATTTGAAGCCCGCATTGCCCGCGGCGAAAAAATTGAACCTACTGATTGGATGCCGGAACTTTACCGCAAGCAGCTTATCCGTATGATTGAGCAGCACGCGCATTCTGAGATTATTGGTGCATTGCCGGAAGGAACCTGGATTACACGAGCCCCTGGTTTCCGTCGTAAAATGGCACAAATGGCTAAAGTACAGGATGAGGTAGGCCACGCACAGTTATTATACTCTGCCGCCGAAACACTTGGCAAGTCGCGTGAGCAGATGCTGACTGATTTGATCAACGGCAAATCCAAATACTCAAACGTGTTCAACTACCCAGCCTTTACCTGGGCAGACTCCAATATTATTTCGTGGTTGATAGATGCGGGTGCTATTGTGAACCAGATGGCAAACGCCAAAGGCAGCTACGGCCCTTATTCGCGTGCTTTAGAGCGTATTTGCGCTGAAGAGGCTTTCCATTTAAAGTATGGCCACGATGCTGTGGTACATATGGCAACAGGCACACCAAAGCAACGCGAAATGATACAGGCTGCGCTTAACCGCTGGTGGCCACCAATCATGACCTTCTTCGGGCCTTCTGATAAGATGAGTACGCACACCGAAACGCTGATGCGCTGGAAAGTAAAGATGGCCTCTAACGACGAGTGCCGTCAGCAGTTCCTAGATATGTACGTGCCAAAAATATGGGAGCTTGGCTTAACGGTGCCGGATTCTAAACTAAAGAAAAACATGGAAACCGGCCAATGGAAATATACTGAGCCTGACTGGGATGAGTTTAAGCGCGTAATTAACGGCGATGGCCCTTGTAACGCTGAGCGCCTTGCCGTGCGCCGCACCGCCGAAGAGCGAGGTGCCTGGGTACGCAGAGCTCTGCTTAACCCGAAAGCGAAATACGTTCGTCCGCTAGCTTAGCGGCAGTTAACAGTTGAGAGTTAAGCGTTAAAAGTGGTTCTCCATTCAATAACTCTTAACTCTCAACTGTTAACTCTTAACTAATTTTAAGCTCTTAACTTTTAACTATGTCTTTGACATCTCTAGACCCAAGAGTAACGAGGTTGAACCTGCCGGAAGGTGAAGTTCCTGCCATGGAGCCAAAGCCGGTACTGGATCAATTTGAAACCTACGAAGCCTTTCATCAAAAGAAAGAAGGAGCTGCTTATACTTATGTTGGCCCTGTGCATGCACCAAACGAAGACGTGGCTTTTCTGTTTGCAAAAGAGCAGTATAGCCGCCGTTTTGCCTGCACCGGCCTCTGGATAGCACGCACCGAGAATATTCAGCTAACGGTGTATGGTAATGATGGCGAAAACGTATATGACGCGCTACGTTTTCAAGAACCAATAGAGCGGAGCGAACAGCCGGAGGCTTATGAGATTTTCCACCTGAAGAAACGCGGTAAGGCGCATACGCATGCTGGTCGCGTGGCAGCAACATCATACTTAGAAGCCCTGCAAGAAGCAAAACAAGCTTTTGGCGACAAAGGACCAATTGTAAATGTGTGGGTAGTAAAGTCGAAAGATGTGCTGCAGTCTGCGGAAGAAGACAAGGACATGTGGACCACCATTCCGGAGAAGAAGTACCGCGAAGCTATTGCCTATAAAGTAATGGACAAGATCACGAAGTATAAAGAAGAAAATAAACCTACAACTGCGCAATAATGAACGAGCTAGCGATAAAAGACCTTTTATACAAACTGGCAGACGACCAGCTTATACTTGGCCACCGCAACTCCGAATGGACCGGCTTCGGCCCGATATTGGAGGAGGACATTGCTTTCTCGTCGATGGCGCAGGATAAGATAGGCCATAGCCTGGCATTTTATACATTGCTGCAGGAATTAGGCGAAGCTGAGCCGGATACGGTTGCCTTTACCCGCAACGCCAACCAATTCCACAACAGTCAGTTGGTTGAGTTACCAAACGGTGAGTACGATTTCAGTTTGATCCGTCATTTCCTGTACGATAATGCGGAGATCATCCGTTTTGAGATGCTTTCACAGTCGAGTTACGAGCCAATTGCAAAGGTGGCTATCAAACTGAAAGGCGAAGTGAAGTACCATGTGCTGCACG
This sequence comes from uncultured Pontibacter sp., assembly GCF_947492645.1. Classification (GTDB taxonomy): domain Bacteria; phylum Bacteroidota; class Bacteroidia; order Cytophagales; family Hymenobacteraceae; genus Pontibacter. Next base: position 176,285 of record NZ_CANLMZ010000005.1, read on the forward strand.
CCAATACCTGGATTAAGAACTTAGGCGCATCTACAGAAGAAGCTATACTTCGCTTGCAATCGTCGTTGAACGAGGCGCTGCCTTATGCATTGGGTATGTTCGAGCAATCAACCTATGAGCAGGAGCTGATTGATGCCGGCATTTACGCTGGCGAAGAGGCTGTGAAAGCTGAATGGTTGAAGCGCATCCAAGCTGTGATCGAGAAAACTGAGTTGAAATTACCTGACCTGGCAAGTATAGAACCTAAATTTGGTGGACGTTACGGCAAGCACACCGAGCACCTGCAACCGCTGCTCGACGAAATGGCCGAAGTATTTAAAATAGATCCGACTGCTGAGTGGTAGTTCTTTTAACGTAACACGACACACGTATCACGAAGCACGATGTTCGTGTACTTTTACTCATAACAGTCGTGATACTTGATACGTGCTACGAGATACGATAAGAAATGCTAACCAAGGAAAACATATTAACCCTGCTGGAGGAGGTAAAAGACCCTGAGATACCGGTTCTGTCGCTGGTGGACCTGGGGGTGATCACGGGTGTGGAGGTAACGGAAGATGACCACGTAACCGTGAACATGACGCCTACTTTTGCCGGCTGCCCTGCCATGGACTACATGAAGAAAGATGTAGAACGTACCCTGGAGAAGCATGGCATCAGCAACTACAAAGTTACGATGTCTTTTGATAAGCCTTGGGACAGCAACAAGCTCAGCGAAAAAGGCCGCAGGCAACTAAAAGAATTTGGTTTGGCCCCGCCGCCAAAGTATGATTTGATTCTGGACTTAGACATCCTAGAACATGTGAAGTGTCCCTACTGCGACAGCGAAAATACGGACCTGCGCACACCATTTGGCCCTACACTCTGCCGTTCGATGCACTACTGCAACAATTGCAAACAAATGTTTGAGCAGTTTAAGCCACTATAAAAAGATAAAATCAGAAGCGCCAGCTATAGCTTAGCTGGCGCTTCTGGTTTTATCTCTCCTGATTATACTTACCTCCGGAGCACCATTACCTCACTCCCACCTTGGAACAGCAGCAGTTTGCCGTCTACTATTCTATACTCAAACGCTGACTTGTTCAGCAACTCCAGCACCTCATTTTCAATCTCTAAATCCGGACAAGCCATACGTGTCGCAGCTATAGCACCAACGTATAAAGTATGGCGCTTCGCCTCTAAGCTACCCGAGATGCGGTTGCAGCCTGCGTTCCCTGACACTCTATTGTCTTTTAAAGAGAGATTAAGAAATGGCCCCTTTTCAGCAGTAACTTCTTTGCCATTTAGCTGCTCCAATATCCAGTTGCCTTCTAGCCTGGAGTTGATGAGATAACTTCCACAGCCCTTGTATACTGTATTCTTGTAGTTTACCTGTACCGAATAAGGTGATTTTTTGCCTGACAACGGCTCTTGGCAATCTTCAAGCATCAGTTTCACAGTAAAAACGCCATCAGAAGTTTCCGCTTGGTAGGATATATTCTCACCGTCTTTAAGTTCCACAACTACTGACATGGGCACTTTTATACTGGCATCTTCCGGGCTTGTGGTTTTAAAGTCGATCAACATATCTCCATGTATCTCCAGCGTCCAGAAAGGCTCGTTTCCTGAAGCCACAAAATCAACTCCTTGCTCATACTTCTCTTGTAAATCCTCCAAATTACTTCCTACCTGCTCCTGTTCAACGACATCATTATGGGATGTACTACCTGCGTTTGTATCTACTTTATTTGTAGCGCAGGAGCTAATTAAAATAAGTATGAGAAAGTTGGCGAAAATTAAAAATCTAATCTTAAACATAGCTCTATTTATTAAAAATACAACTTGATGACAGCATGGGCTAAACCAAAATTATTATTACACTTTAGAACAATTGCATGACAGCAAAAAGCCCCGTTAGCACATGATTATGCAGCAACGGGGCTCCTCAAAATATACTTTATGGTTTTTAGATCTTAGCCATTTCTTCTTTCACAAAGTCAACCAGCGTTTTGATGTAGGCTGTGCTGAAATCGAATTTGATGCCGGCTGCCTCGTATACCTCTCCGATTGAAACAGTATACCCCAGGCTTAAGGCACGTTTGTAAGCGGCAAGACCTTCCGCTGGATTTTCTTTATAGTTCTTCCAGACAGCAATTGCGCCTAACTGGGCCATAGCATACTCAATGTAGTAGAAAGGCACCTCATAAATATGCAGCTGCTTTTGCCACATAAACGGTTTATACTTCTCGATGCCATCCCAGCTCACTAATTGGTGGTTAAATGTTTCAAAAATGTTAACCCACTCCTGCTGGCGTTCTTCCTGAGTTTGGTTCGGGTGCTCGTATATCCAATGCTGGAATTTATCTACTGTTGCCACCCACGGGAACGTTTCCAGAACACTCTCCAAGTGCGTTCGCTTGGCGCGCTTCAGTTCATCCTCGTCTTCAAAGAAAGTATCCCAGTAATCCATTGAGATTAGCTCCATCGACATAGAGGCAAGTTCTGCTACTTCTGAAGGCGGGTGCTTGGCAGCATTAAGCGGCAACTCACGGGTTAGGAAAGAGTGTACCGCGTGGCCTCCTTCATGCAGCATTGTAATTACATCGCGTAGGCTGGAAGTGGCATTCATAAAAATAAACGGCACGCCTATCTCATCTAGTGGATAATTATAGCCACCCGGCGCTTTGCCCTTCCTCGACTCCAGGTCCAGGTGGCCCATTTCGCGCATGATAGCCAGGCAATCGCCCAGGTAAGTATCTAATTTGTAAAACACCTGTACCGTTTTCTCCAGGAGCTCTTCGCCGGTCTGGAATGGCTCCAGCGGTTTCTTGCCTGTCGGGTCAACATCTAAATCCCAAGGGCGAAGCTCGTTCAGGCCCAATTGCTGTTTTCGTTCCTCGTCAATCCTGGTCAGAAGCGGAACAATGGTTTCTTTGATAGAAGTATGGAAGTCGAAGCAATCCTGTGGGGTATAATCGAAACGCCCCATAGCCGCGAACATGTAATCGCGGAAGTTATCGAAGTCAGCATTTACAGCTACCTGGTGACGTAGCTTAAGTAACTCATCAAACAGCTCATCAAGCTTTTCGTGATCTTGGTAGCGTCTTTCCTGTACTGTGCGCCATGTTTCTTCACGCACAGCTCTATCCGTTCTTTTCAAGCGGTCTGCGGCACGCTGTAGTGTCATTTCCTCTCCATCCAGCACAACCGTCATAGCACCTGATATGGCAGCAAACTGCTGCTGCTTCGTACTGATCTCAGTTTGAAGCGGAATGTTCTGTTCCCTGAATATCTCAAGCGCACGCTCTACCCCTCTCAGGTATATTTTATACTTTTCACGCTCCAATGCGGGCTCGTATGGCGAGTGCATCAGCTTCAGATTCAGCTCATGGTCTAGTGGTGCTATTTTAGGCTCAATCTCTGACACAAAGTACTGGAATGCTTTTGTGGTTTCTTCGTTTTGCGTGTCGCAGGTCATGCGGATGTAACGCCATCCCATCTCCTCAGATAACACACTCTCCAGTTCGCTACGGTCATACATCCATTTCTCCAGCTCCTCCACACTATTGATTTCCCGTGATTTTAACTCTTCAAAATAGGGCTCAATGGTCTCCCACTTTTCAACTTTAAAATCTTCGGAAAGATAAGCTCTTTGTTTTCGTTTTGGTATGTGTAAGGTTTTGGTGGATGCAGTCATAGTTATAAAACATATAATAAAAAGGTAATATAGCGACTTCTTACGAAAGTGCAAAAAAGAATAGAGCCACAACTTGATAGATGTGGCCCTATTGCATGTATATACGTTAATTTTTGCTAACCGATTTCGATTACTACGTTATTTGTTAACGGATGCCCTACGCAGTTAAGCACATATCCTTCATCCAGTTCCGCATCAGAAAGGCCTTCACGCTCATCAAGGTGCACTTTGCCGCTCAGGCATTTTCCGCGGCAGGCAGTACAAAGCCCGGCCTGGCAAGAGTATGGCAGATCCACATCCTGGTCAAGGGCAGCCTCTAATATTGTCTGGTCTGGCTGCACCTCTACCCGGTACTCTGCACCCTCATAAATTATAGTTACAGTTTGGGTAATTATCTCCCCGTCGTCATCAGATGCCAGTACATCGCCATGCTGTGCCTGCTGCTGTTGCTCTATTAGTTTGTTGCTTACAAAGCTTTCCCTGAAAATATTTTGAGATGGCACGTGCAATACGTCCAAAGCATGACGCACCTCGTCCATCATACCCTCAGGCCCACACATGTAATACATCGCGTTTTCTACTTTAGCCAGTTGCAGGCGCTCCAGAATTTTAATAATCAGGCTCTGGTTCATACGCCCACGGTTTTCGCAGGCCTGCTTTGGCTGGCTAAAGATGTATACTACCTTAAAACGGTCAGCATACTGGCTTTGTAAAGCCTCTAACTTGTCTTTGAAGATGATAGAATCTTCATCGGTGTTACCGTAAAGCAACGTTACGTTACTCTTAGGTTCTTCGTGCAGCACCGCCTTTAAAATAGACATAAGCGGCGTGATACCGCTGCCGGCACCAAACAAAAGTACATGGCGCTGGTTATCCGGAGCACAGGTGAGGCAAAAATTGCCAATTGGCTGCATCACCTTTATCTCTTCGCCTACTTTAACATGATCAAGCAGATAATTAGATACAACGCCACCAGAAACACGTTTTACTGTAACGCCCAATCTTGGAGCCTCTTGCGGCGTGCTGCTTAGCGAATACGAACGGCGTACTTCTTTTCCGTTTATGTTCAAGATCAGCGTCAGAAACTGACCTGGCTTGTAAGGTATGATTTGCTTCTCAGGATGTTCGAAATGTATGGTAACTGCATCTGAAGTTTCGCGGGTGACTTCCACCACCTTCAGATTTAAGTATATACTACTCATTTTGCTATGTTTTAACTCTGGAAATTTGCTTTTAAACATGTTTTGGAACTGAAAGTTACGATAATCTAGAGTCATCCGAGAACGTGTCGGGTAAAAAAAGGTAGTTCACTAAATTTTTTCAATATTTAATGTAATTAAATAAATATTAGTTGCAATTGATATAAAAAAAATACGCAACTTTGTAGTGTGCTTTTAAGCACCAAAACGAGACCTGGCTTTCTTAAGAGCCAAGCCGCCGCCCTTTGCAAAAAAACTATTGAAAACAATAATGCTCTACAAACTAACACTCAAAAACTGTGAAAAAACCGTAGTTGTGGATGACCGCACCTACGAGTACATTCAAAACAATGCGTACCTGCAGCAGATAGAATTTCTGAAGCACCTGCGCATTCACTCCAACGGCTACGCCTTCTTCCAGAAGAACTGGCCTTTAAAAGACGGCAAGTACCGCAACGAAACCATTTACCTGCATAAGATGATAGGTGAGCAGTTGCTGGAGAAGCCGGAAAGCGACATAAAGCTTTATGTGCATTTTATTAATGGCAACAAGCTTGACTGCCGTCGCGAAAACCTGGAATGGGCGCCGCTCTGCAAAATTGTAAGAAACACTTCTAAAACAGAGAACAAGTTAGGCGTGCGTGGTGTGCACAAAGAAGCCCAAAAGTACAGGGCCATTATCCATTACAACAAGCAACGCATTAACCTGGGCACTTTCGAAACATTGCAAGAGGCCGCGTCGGCTTACAGTAAAAAATCAGAAGAACTTTTCGGGAAAACCAAGAGCCTTAAAACGCTCTCGAAATATGTAGAAGCAGAGGTGGTATAGCATTAAAACTGCATCTGCGTTTCCCCGTGTTTTATAAATATGGATACTACTAAAAGCCTTAGTGCTATACTAAACAGGCACAGGCATGCCTTTGCTCCTGTGTTGGATGCAGACCTTAACGCAGATGCAGTTTGCACCCTCGACTTTACCGCAGACAACACCCGCCTGCAACAAACTGACTTACTTGATACCGACGCATTTAACGATGCCGTTATGCAGATGCTGCACGATAAAAAAGCAAGTATAGGAGTGGGGGGTTACCTGGAGGACAGGTTTATTTACCGCAGAAGCAGGCACTTTGATGTGGCGGCTGAAAGCCGAAACCTGCACCTGGGCGTAGATGTATGGCTGGACGCAGGCACCGCTGTTTTTACACCCTTAGATGCTACGGTGCACAGTTTCCAGGACAACAACAACTTCGGCGACTATGGCCCTACCATCATACTGGAGCACGAATTAGAAGGTGTTACATTTTATACTTTATATGGTCATCTGAACCGTGCCTCACTAGAGGGCTTAGAACCAGGAAAGCAGTTTGCCAAAGGTAAAAAAATAGCTGAAGTAGGCCCCTACCCAGAGAATGGCAACTGGCCGCCGCACCTGCACTTCCAAGTGATGTGTAGCATGGACGATAAGTATGGCGACTACCCTGGTGTGGCCACCACCGCAGACAAGGCCAAGTATGAGGCGCTTTGCCCCAACCCCAACCTGATTCTGCAATGCCGGCATCTGCCATAGTTTTGCAAAACCACAAAATTTTAGTTAAAATGCCATTTAAGGCGCTGCTGAGCAGGCAGCGCCTTTTTGTATTACTTTAAATTTATAGTTAAAAAGTATGTTTGACATTGGAAAGTACCATAGTGTTTTAATAGATTTTGTGGTGCTGTATGGCATGAAGTTAATTGTGGCCATTTTTATACTTGCCATTGGTGCCTGGGTGGTTAAAAGCCTTAACAGGTTTATCTCGAACCTGATGGTGCGCCGAAACGTGGATCCATCTCTGAGGCCATTCCTGGGAAGTATAATCAACGTGGTTTTATGGGTATCTTTAATTGTGGTGGTCATTTCACAGATTGGTGTAGAGATGACTTCGTTTATCGCTATACTTGGCTCTGCTGGTTTAGCTATAGGCTTGGCGCTGCAGGGCAGCCTGGCCAATTTTGCGGGCGGGGTGCTTATACTTACCATTAAGCCTTTTAGGGTTGGCGATTTTATTGACGCGCAAGGCCAAAGCGGAACAGTACACATCATCAACATTTTTAATACCGTTCTTAAGACCGGCGATAATAAAACGATCTACCTTCCTAATGGCCCTTTGGCATCTTCTGTAGTAGTAAACTATTCTGTAGAGAACACTCGCCGTGTGGAACTGTTGTTTACAATTTCGGTGAACAATGATATCGGAAAAGTACGCCAGCTTTTACAGCAATTAATTAACGAAGACAGCCGTATTTTAACAGAACCCGAGCCTGCCATAGTGGTTACCAATTTTGCTGAGCACGCCATTACCATCAGCACACGTATTTGGTGTAACCGCACAGACTACTGGCCATTATTCTGGGAAATGACTGAGAAAGCAAAGGCTGCATTTGAAGCCAACAATATTGCGCTTCCGGTACCTAGAAGGGAAATGCTTAACCAGAAAGCCAGTACTGGCTTAAAGTAACTTCCAAAAAGCAAAGGCCCGGTAATTACCGGGCCTTTGCTTTTTATACTTCATGTACTGGATGCAGTAGCTTTAATTTAACTAGTATCTTCTAATGTCTACAGCAACTGTTGCGTGGTTCTTATTCGTGCAGTTGCTTTTAGGTAATAACTCAAAAACTGAAATTTCTAGTATTTCAGCTATTTCATAAATTCTTTTTACCGTAACATCTGTAAAACCTCTCTCTATCTTCGAATAAGCATTTTGTGAGATGTTTAACCTGTGAGCCATATACTCCTGACTATAGCCTTTCTGTTGGCGAATATTTCTGATTTTTTTGATTACCATACACTACCAAAGTTGAACTAAGTTTGTTTGTTTCTAATAAGCATCTTTAACAATAATATATATACTTTATGTTATACACAAGTTTTTTTTAACATGGTATCAAATAAAGTCCTATTTCAACTTATTTTCCTGAAAAGAATTTTGACAGTAATTGGTGCTTGCCATCAAAACTCTAGATAACTAGGAACAGGTAAATTAGTTATCAAATTAATTTATCCCTAGCTCTTTTTAATGTGGTAGCAAGATAATAGTCTTCAGCCTAAGGTTGCCCAACAGACGCATCTAAAGCACAATGAATAAATAACTTAGCATAATATATCAGTAAATCCGCAAAGGTAAAAGTCCTCTTACTGCATAGATTAAAATGCTTAAATTAATAATTATTTAACCGCTTAAGGTATAAACCTATTAACTAAAACTTTATTAAAAAGATGTCTTTAGCAAAAATCCGGAAGCCAAAATTTTAAAAAGCTCAACATGCTTCAGGAGCAACATATTATAATTATTATATATACAAATTTATACTAACCATTCTAAAACCTAGAGCTATAAATTAGAACTTTAGGATATAGCTTATAAGAGTCATCTTTATCAGATTTGTATCAATTCCTGCTTTTAGGAAGAAATAACAACCCTTATATAATATGAAAACTTTACAATTAAATCAGATGGAAAATCTGAATGGAGGTGAGTGTGATGCTAGCGATGCATTCAACTTGTTATTAGCAGCCGGAGCAGTTGCCACAATTATCGTCTTCCCACCATCAGGTTTCGCAATTTTACCTGTAGCAGGATTAACTGGTTTATCGACAGGCATGGCTATCGGATCTTGTATTTGGTAACTATCCTTTTGCTATGAAGGATAATACTAAATTACGAAGAGCCCTTACTATAGCTTATATTATACTCGGTATTAGTATAGGCTTATTTATTACTACAGTATTAGGATCTTATTATACTAATTCTAAACTTGATTTCTCATTTTATTCTAAAGTTATCGCGCAATTATTATTGGCACTCGGAATGTCATTTTATGCTTGGGACTTGAATAAAAGATTAAAAGAGTCTAAGTAAAATCAGAAGATTCATCTGCTTGCAGATGAATCTTTTTCTTTCACAATACTCAATACGTCTCCATTAAAAAAGGGTAGTGGTATACAATGTATGATGAAGGGAGTACAAGTAGATTCAGAGAGAAAATTATTATCTGAATGACTTTTACATTAAACTGGAGCAGGTTTAATATACTTTTACGCAGGTTTCATACTTCTTTACAGCTAATCATACATTGTATACCACAGCCTAAAAAAGACTTGTTTGGACATATATTACTTAAAATTCAATAAATCTGTGCAACAAGGAATTATGTTAGACTTTCACTTGGCGCTATTAGTACTTTTACAATATAAACTCTTCTAAAAATACACTATAATGAACTAGATGCCCCTAATGTTTAACATAGCTCTTCGTTAAGCCTATATATAGCATTATTATTTAGTTCACGTTTTCAATTTATCGGTACTGAATTTATTTACTGTTAAAGAGCTAATTTATAATTAAACACAATAATTTTAATATGATCATATCGAAAGCTTATAAAAATATTCTATTAATTAAACCTGTTACTTCTTTAGGTTTATTAAATTTTTTTACCATTTTGATTATTCTGCTAACTAAATTCTGTTTGATAACAGATGAGCTTTATTATCAAAGTTTAGACGAAAAGTTTTCCATTGATCAGATAACGCAACTTTTAAACGTACAAAGCAAATATGAATTTGCAAGCTATATCTTATTAGTAACTTTTAACTTATTAAAATATGGTTGCATTACTCTAATTCTCTACATTGGAATTATCATCTTTGGCTTAAAAGTAAAATTCAACAACGTTCTTAAAGTTGTAATTTTAGCAGAATTCATTTTCCTTATTCCTCTTGTATTAAAATTTTTTTGGTTTTACTTCTTCCAAAGCAACTATACTCTTGAAGACCTTCAATTCTTTTACCCATTTTCCCTACTAAACATTTTTGATACTGGCACTATATCTCAAATTTGGGTATATCCACTACAGCTGCTCAACATCTTTGAGGTAATATATTGGTTTTTCCTCGCTTTTGGTATTAAGCAGCTTATTAACTCCGATTTTGATAAATCACTACGCCTTGTTCTTAGCAGCTATTTACCAGCTATGCTTTTGTGGGTTGTTTTTATTATGTTTTTGACTGTTACGCTCAATCCAAATATATAGTATGAAGAAGCCTTTACTCTTCTTAGTAGCCCTTCTTTTTGTAAGCGCCTTGGCATTCATGTCAGTTGAAATTTACTCAAAAAGCAAACAGAATGAAGAAAATAAGCTAACAAGACAAACCCTACCAACTCTCCAATTTTATACTTTAGACTCTCTTGCAGTATCAAATAGTATTGTAGAAGTAGGCAGCAGCACCTGCATCGTCTACTTTGACCCTGATTGTAGCCATTGTGAAAGTGAAACAAAAGAAATAACAAGTAATATTGAAAGGTTTGGGCATTCACAAATCTTTATGATTTCGGCAAATACACCAAAAAAAATAGCAGACTTTACCAAACAATTTCACTTAGGCTCCTACCCTACCATACAAGTGCTTTGGGATAAAGAGCATTTGTTCTACAAGCTATTTGGTAATGCAACTGTACCTTCTGTGTACATCTACGACAGGCAGCAGCAATTAGTAAAAGAATACTTTGGCGAAGTTAAGGCTGAAGCTATCATAAAGCACTTACACTAGGCAATCATGCTCAATTTCTGCGAGTACTGCCCCTACTATAATTAATATAAAATAGACTTTCAAGCACTTAATTAAAACCTGTTAAGTTTAACGTGATAATATTGCCCTGCTATACCACTACATTTAAACAAAATGTCTTCTCCAGCTAAACAAATCACCAGAACCTTCCAGCGCCAACATGACCAAAGTGACTGCGGCGTTACCTGTTTATTAAATGTTATTAAGTACCATGGCGGAAATCAAACGCTTGAAAAGCTGCGCCAGGAAAGCGGTACCAGTATAAGTGGAACTACACTCCTTGGTTTATACCAATGTGCTAGTAAAAATGGATTTGAGGTGCAGGGGGTTGAAATGGACTTTGACCACCTTAACCAGCAACAGGAGCCTGTTATACTACATGTCCTTCTCGAAAACAGATTGCAGCATTATGTTATTTGCTATGGTAAACAGCATAACTCATCTGGCAACTTCCTGATAGGTGACCCTGGTAAAGGACTTGTAGAAATGAGTGAGGAGGAATTAAGCCAGATATGGCAGAGTAAAGCTGCATTACTGTTAAAACCAAATACTGAATTTGTACATCAAAAAACTGAGCGGCAGAATAAATGGCAATGGTTTAGAAAATTGATTCAGGAAGATGTTAACATCCTTATAATCAATATTGTTTTAGGACTTGTCACTACTATTGCAAGTTTATCTACAGCAATTTTCTCTCAGAAACTTATTGATGATATCTTGCCGGCTGGAAAGCTAGACAGGTTAATTCTTGGATTAGTACTGCTGCTTATCATACTCCTATTTAAAAGTGCGCTCACTTACCTTAGGCAACATTTTGTATTGCAGCAAAGCAAAGACTTTAACGAGCGCATTACGGGTAGTTTTCTGCAGGCTCTTTTTTACCTGCCAAAGTCGTTCTTCGACCATCGCAAAACAGGCGACATGACGGCTCGGCTTAACGATACACAGCGCATCCAAAAAAACATTGCCTATGTTACAGGAACTGTATTTGTAGATATACTTGTAATTGGGGTAACGCTTACTTTCCTTTTCATCTATTCTGTACCAGTTGCGCTTCTTAGCCTTGTATTTATACCAATCATAGTATTTACGGTGCTCAAGTTTATCAACCCGATAAAAAGACAACAACAGCAGGTTATGGCTGCCTACGCCCGTACCGAAAGCAGCTACGTTGATCATATACAAGGTATAGCTACAATAAAGGAGAACAACCGCGAAAGCTTTTTTGCTAATGTAACGCAGCAAATATTCGGGCTATTTCAGACATCCTCCTTTGAGTTGGGCAAGGTGGCTAATAAGTTTATGTTTATTTCAGAGGCACTCGGTGTGGTAATGACAGTAGCTATACTTTCCTTTTCATCATACCTGGTAATTCAGGAGCAATTAAAAATTGGTGAAATGGTCGCTATTATATCAATGGCTGGAAGTTTATTACCCTCTGTGCATCGACTATCACAAACAAATCTACAAATACAGGAAGCATATATTGCCTTTGATAGAATGTATGAATTTGTATCAGTAAAGCCTGAGTTTGAACAAAAAGAATTAACAGAAAATAGACTTGATTTTAAACACTTGGATGTGCAGCGTGTTGCCTTCCGATTCCCTGGCAGAAAAGCTATTCTTCAGGACATCTCTTTTAGTTTAAGTAAAGGAGAGTTAATTGCTATACTTGGAGAGAGCGGATGCGGCAAAAGTACTACCCTGCAATTACTTCAAAGTTTCTATCATCCCGAGAAAGGCTCTATCTTGGTAAACGGAGAGAATATCAAACAATTTGATATAACTAGGTGGCGTAGTGTCATTGCTACAGTACCTCAAGACATTAAGGTATTTAATAGTACTCTATTAGATAATGTAACATTAGGAGAAGCAGTCGGATCCATACAGGAATTTCATACCTTTTGCCAAAAGTATGGCTTTGATCGTTTTTTCCTTGAGTTTCCGCAGGGATATTTAACCTTAGTAGGAGAAGAAGGCATCAATATGTCTGGTGGGCAGAAACAAATAATGGCAATTGCTCGTGCTTTGTTTAAACAACCACAGCTACTGCTCCTTGACGAGGCAACATCTGCTATGGACAGAAATACTGAGCGTTTTATACTTAATCTGCTACAGCAGCTTAAAGCTGAAATGGGAGTAGTTATAGTAACTCACCGTATCCATACTGCTAAGTCCGCTGATAGAATTTACCTTATTGAAGAAGGTGTCATTAGTGATTGTGGAAATCATGAAAGCTTAGTACAGAAAGATAATTTGTATAGCCAATCTCTAGCTGATTATATTAACTAAAAATGGTAAAAGCTTATTGAAGCACAACACACATAAAAGTCAAAGGCTCGGCAATTGCCGGGCCTTTGACTTTTATCCTAATCGAACTTAATTGCTTTTACGGGCTTAATACGGGCCACCATGGCAGCAGGTATAAGTATAGCTAGCATGGTAAGCACCAAGGTAACGACATTTAAAATCAACACCATTCCGAAGTTCCAGCTAATTGGAACGCGGTCCATATAATAGTTTTCAGGATCTAGCGGTATAAATTCGAAATAATATTGCAGCGCACAGAAACCAAGACCTATGACGTTACCCCAAAGTAGCCCTTTCAGCGTCAGACTTAATCCTCTAAAAACAAATATCTTTCTGATTTGAGCATCGGTGGCACCTACTGCTTTCAGTACACCAATCATGTTAATTCGCTCAATAATCATGATAAACACCGTAGATACCATATTGAAAGTGGCCACAAAAGTTATGAGTACCAAGAAGATAACAACATTCTTTTGCAGCAGCTTAAGCCAGTCAAAAAGTTGGGCGTGGCGGTCTGTGATTTTCTCCAGCTGCAGGTCATAATTCATTTGGTCAAACACCTGCTCTGCCACCTGGTCAATCTGGTTAAAATCTGTCAGCACTATTTCAATGCCTCCGGCAAGGGAATCAGGCCAGTTGTTCAGTTCACGTATCAGGCCAATGTCTCCGATGACGAAAACCTCGTCAAACTCCTCCAGGCCGGTATTAAAAATGCCTTTAACCTTTAGCTTGCGTGCCCGGGGCGGTGTCTGGATAAAATAGAAGATAGCCTCATCACCGATGTCCAGCTGAAGCTTTGATGCAATGGTTTGACTTAGTAGCACATCCAACGACGACGATGAATCATTGTAGGCAATCAGTTCACCGCTTTTAAGATTCTGCTGCATGGCACTCAGGTCGTAATCCCTGCCCACACCTTTCAGCACCACACCCAGTACCTCATCTTCTGTTTTGATGATGGCAGTTTTACGGGCGAACGGCTGTATTTTTTTAACTCCTACAATCGAATCTGTAAGGCCGATATTCTTGCTTATAGGTGCACCCTCGTAGGAGTTGTTCGTATCATACTTGGAAACCTGCAGGTGCGAGCCAAAGCTGAATATCTTGTCTCGTATCTCATTTCGGAAGCCTTCTAGTATAGCAAAAGACACAATCATGATAGCAATGCCTGCTGCTATGCTTATAATTGCTATTTTTGTAACCGACGATGTAAACGTGCCGGCCTGCACTTCGGATATTTTATCGGATATGTACTTGGAGATGTTCACTCGCGCTTGTTTCTAATATGCCTTAAAGATAGGTATGAATTTTGATTTATCCCTTATGACTATGACACAGCCTATGCTATTCCTTTTTACTTCGGCGGTGCTTGCCTTTAGCGCATGCACTCCTAAGCAGGCACCTGCCACACAACCTGAGACCGCACAAGTTCAAACAGAAGCTGCTGCCCCAGTAGCGAAACCGATGCAAACCGGAGCCGAACAACTTGATTTATACTTGCCAAAGCTTGCAGGTAAGCGCGTGGGCATGGTGGTCAACCAGACATCCACCATTGGCCAGACACACTTAGTTGATACTTTGCTGGCCCGTGGTGTAAAGATTACAACCATATTCGCTCCTGAGCATGGCTTTAGAGGCGATGCCGACGCAGGTGCATACGTAAAAGACGCAAAAGATACTAAAACAGGCTTGCCTATTATTTCGCTTTACGGCGCCAACAAAAAGCCGAAGGCTGAGCAAATCAAAGATCTTGATGTACTGCTGTTTGACATACAGGATGTGGGAACGCGCTACTATACGTACATCAGCACCATGCATTATGTAATGGAGGCTGCCGCCGAAAATGGAAAAGAAGTGCTTATACTTGACAGGCCAAACCCGAACGGGCACTACGTGGATGGTCCGGTACTGGAAAAAGAGCATACCTCTTTTGTAGGGATGCACCCAATTCCGATCGTTCATGGTTTAACGGTAGGCGAGCTTGCCAACATGATCAATGGCGAAAAATGGCTGGAGGGACAGCGCCAGGCAAAGATCACGGTGGTGCCTGTAGCTAACTATACACATAAAATGCCTTACTCTTTACCTGTAAAGCCATCACCTAACCTGCCAAACGATCAGGCTATCAAACTTTATACTTCCATCTGCTTTTTCGAGGGTACTGATGTGAGTGTGGGTCGTGGCACGCCAACTCCGTTCCAGGTAATTGGTAGCCCATACTATACTAAGAAGACTTTCAGCTTTAAACCTGTAAGCACGCCAGGCGCTACAAATCCTCCGCATAAGGATGTAGTTTGCTATGGCAAGGATTTAACAAATGTAGCGGTTGCAGATAAAGTTGACCTATCTTACCTGCTGGATATGTACCAGAACTCAAGCAACAAGGATAAGTTCTTTAACAACTTTTTCGAGAAGCTAGCAGGTACATCTAAGCTAAGAGAGCAGGTTATAGCTGGTAAAACCGAAGCAGAGATTAGAGCCACTTGGGAGCCAGGCCTAAGCAACTACAAGAAAATGCGCAAGCAGTACCTGATGTACCCAGACTTTGAGTAAAGTATCGTTATCATAACTCAACATTAATTTTAAAAGCAACCCTAATTTGTAACGCAGGGTTGCTTTTATACTTTATTTAACATGAAGAGAGATTTACGGATAGTTTTTATGGGTACACCGGATTTTGCCGTACCTACCCTACAAACACTTGTCGAGCATAAGTATACTATAGTAGCCGTTGTAACCGCCCCCGATAAACCAGCCGGACGCGGACAGAAAATCCACCAGTCGCCGGTAAAGGAGTACGCTGCTTCGCAGGGTATCCCGGTACTACAGCCTACTAACCTAAAGTCGGAGGCTTTTCTGGAGGAGCTGCGCAGCTACAATGCAAACCTGCAAATAATTGTGGCCTTCAGGATGCTGCCTGAAGTGGTTTGGAGCATGCCAGAGTTAGGCTCTTTTAACATTCATGGTTCACTCTTGCCACAATATCGTGGTGCGGCGCCTATCAACTGGGCTATTATCAACGGCGAGAAAGAAACAGGCGTTACTTCTTTTTTCCTGAAGCACGAAATAGATACCGGTGACCTGATTTTTCAGGAGCGGGTGCCGGTGCTTGAAGAGGATGACTTTGGCAGCATGTATGAAAAGCTAAAGCATACCGGTGCAGAGCTCGCGCTGCGTACGGTGCAGGCCATTGAAATTGGAGAAATAATAACACAGCCACAGGTAACCTCCTCTGAAACCAAGCATGCGCCCAAAATTTTTAAAGAAACCTGCGAGATTAACTGGAATCATCCGGCACAGCAGGTACGTAACTTTATTCGCGGTTTAAGCCCCTACCCTGCCGCCTGGGCCCGTTTCCAGGACAAGGCTTTTAAGATATTTAAAGTTGATGCGTTGGAGAATTCAGCTTATACTTCTGAGCCCGGCACCATCCATACCGACAATAAAACTTTCCTGCATGTGCAAACCGCTGCCGGTGCCATTTCTATACTTGATCTGCAAATGGAAGGAAAGAAACGAATGCCAATTCAGGATTTGCTGAGAGGTTATACTTTTAACGTGTAAATATGGTAAGCATTATTGTAGCCACCTCAGAGAACAATGTAATTGGCAGGGATAACCAGCTGATCTGGCACCTGCCTGCCGATCTAAAGCATTTTAAGCAGCTAACGATGGGGCACCCAATACTGATGGGCCGCAAAACCTATGAGTCAATTGGCAAACCGCTGCCAGGCCGCACTTCCATCATCATCACCCGCCAAAAAGATTTCAAGGCCGAAGGTTGCCTTGTTGCATACTCGGTGCAGGAGGCTATTATAAAAGCAAAAGAACTGGACGAGCAAGTGTATATTATTGGCGGGGCAGAGATCTACAGACAAGCTTTACCGCTAACCGATTGTATTGAATTAACAAAAATCCACCACAGTTTTGACGGAGACACTTATTTTCCTGAAATAAAGGAGCAAGAATGGCAGGTAGTGGCAGAAGAAAAGCATGATCCTGACGAAAAAAATAAGTACAGCTATACTTTCCTGACTCTTAAAAGAAAATAAGTATAAAACAGAAGAGGCCGCTACTGCTAGCGGCCTCTTCTGTTTTATACTTGGCAAGGATTAGCGCAGTATGTAAATTTTACCGTAACCGTTCTTAAACGATTTATCTCCGGTCTTATACATGTGCTTCATGCCATCGTCCACTTGGCTCATTACCACACGGTACAGGTAAACGCCATTGGCAAGTTTGTCACCGTATGCATCTGTTCCATCCCAGGCATATTCTGTTTTATTATTGCCTATCCTGATAGGGCCGATCTCTTCTTTCATGATTTCCTTTACGACCTTACCCGTCACAGTCATGATCTGTATCTTGAGATGCTCAGGCACCTGGTTACCGGTTAGGGTAAAGATAAAATTCGTTTTAGTAGAGAATGGGTTCGGGAATGGGTAGAAGTTTGTGATCTTAGACTCGTTCACTACCTCAAAGCTAATGCGGTAAGGCGACACTCCTGAAGCTCTGCCTGCCATATCACGGGCACGCACCTCTAGCGTATACTTGCCATTTTCCAGCTTCTCAGGTTTATACTCCAATCTAAAGTCATTTTTCTCATCTGCCGGGAAGTAGCGGACCTCACTTGGATTATTCATTAACGAGACATCCAGCTCGTTTCCGTTCGGATCCAAAAGAATCACAGACATAGTAGATGGGTCTTGCAGAAAAACAAAGCGGTTCTCGTCTTTCACAGTTATACTTATTAAAGGGCTAGGTGCTACCAGTTCGCCATCCAGGATATGTACGCCATCAAAAGCAACATCCATGATAGGATGCAGTTTTGGCCTTGTCGCGAACTTAACTTCGTACACATTATTAAAGTATTGCTGCTCCGGCAAAACGCGTGGGTTTACAAATATATTAAGCTTGTATTCGCCCTCTAATTGCAACGTAGAAATAGTGCGCTGGAAATTTACAGTTTCGTTTGGCCCGATAGGCTTAATTTTAAACCTCGTCACTACCGGATCTGATTTCTCTCCTGTAAGCGTTAACTCTACAGTTACAGAATCCTGGAAAGCAGTTGGTGTAAGGTTCTGAAATGCCATTGGCACAGTTATACTTCCTTTTGTGGCTTGCTCTGTAAGTATGGCTTCGCTTATGTTTACCAAATCTGGTCTGATCACGCCCTCCGGAGCTGCATCGTGGTACACAAACCATTCTCTTAATTGCGGAGCCGTTCTATCTTGTTCATCAGATAGCTGGGCCTTTAGCCTAAGCGATGGATACTCTGAAGCATTTATAGTTGACAGATCAAATATCTTTTGGGAAACCTCTTCCACTAAAACCTTTTCCTCACCTTTTGCATTAATCCCAATCAGGCTTAACTGGTAAGTGTCATCTCCATTTTTATACTTTTCGATATTATGGTGCAGCGAAGTCCATTTAAGCGCAGGACCGATGATTGTAGATGTGATGGTACCCTCTGTTTGTCTTGAGTATAGCACATCATTCATAATCACTACCTGAGACGTAATCGGTGTCGTTTCGTCAGTAACCCCTGTCTGCTCCTTAGCTGTTCCGGGCGCTGCTCCTTTCTGGCCAATAATACCGAAAGGATAACTGTTCTTCAGGTCGTTGATTAACGTTGATCCGATCTGACCAAACGCTGCTTTTTGTGCTCCCGTAAAACTCTCAAAAGGCACTTTGTTTACAGTCATGGCCACCACGTAATGCCCTTGTGGCACCGCATTTATAAAAGCGATAATCTTCTCTCTGTTGGCAGCAACATTCATGTCGCCAAATTCATAGATGTAAGGATAACTCTGACAGAAGGATGCTCCTAAGCCTTCTACTTTTTTCAAGGTTTTGTCATTGATCACAATGGCAAATATCCGCCCTGTAGCGCTACCACCTGGGTCGCTACAAGAACCTTCGAATACCCTTATGCCATCCAAGTAGATGCCGTAAGGCGAATTTGTAAATCGAAAATCGCCCCCAACTGTTTTTATTGCTATCTCCGCTTTAATCCGATCGAAATTCCAGTTTACACTTTCTTTCCCTTCGTTGGCAAGTTTACTTGTAGTTGCGGTTTTAAATTGCCCGTAGTGGCTCTGAGACCATCCGTTGCCACCGTTTGGAATAAAGCGGAATGAACTCGCAGCCCATGCCGTATCTTCGCCGGCTGCGTAAGTTGCAAACCTGGCGCGCCAGTAATATACTGTGCTGTCAGTATCAGCGGCTCCTTTGGGTAAGTTCACATCCCATGATGGCATTAACGTATAAGCTGAAGTATGGCTTTGCTTTAGCGGACTATTAAATGCTTGGGTGGTATCCAGCTCGAAGTAAAAACCCTTCGTATTGGTGTTAAGCTGAGTTGCCTGCACAGCCAACGTTACTTTGGTTGTATTCACAATACCATAGTTAGATGGGCTTAAAGCCACCAAACCGCTTATAGGGAAAAAGTGTTGAAAAGTAGCTGTATTGTTCCCTTCGTTTAATTCATCCACCGCATTTGTGCCATCCAGTTTAACCTCAAAGGAGTTCATGCCTAGTGCCGACATACCTTTGTTGTTTAGTTTTAGCCGCACTTTGCCCGCCCTCATAATCGGACCTACCTTTATTGGATCGTAGGATACAGTACTGTTGTTTGCAAGGGTTCTGGTAACAGTAACAGTTACAGAGTCAGTAATGACCTTGCCGAGGTTATTTACATTTACCGTAACAACAAACTCATCCGCAGTGGCAATTACTGTTTCGCCTGCTGGGCTAGTTACGCTAAAGCTATTATCCTTAAACAAGTAATCAGGCTTGCTCGGATTGTATACTTTAAGCGCAGGGTCGCCTTGTAAGGCCATCTCAGCTACCATGGCAGTAGCGATGTCGTTGCTTGTAGTCTGCGCTACGCGGTTTACAGTTTCCTGCTGCACCCGGCCTAAGGTAGCGCCATAAAACGCTTCTTCCTCAAACGCTACTGTGTAGAAGTATGACGAATACAAATCCAGGAAATTCATATAGCCTGCTCCCACATGAGCTATCAAAGCAATTCCCCCTTTATCAGGTGTATTTAGCCAGTCCTCGCCAAACGATACCGAGTTAGGCACATACGAGTCTCCTACGTTACAACCGTTCATCAGCATAATAGGATACTTGCCTTTGTTCTTGTAATTGTTCACCGCTGTGGAAGCATAGCCAATGTCAAGGTCTGTTGTGCCCGGAGAGCTGTGGCCAAAAAACGTGATAAGAGAAAGGCCTCTATTTACCTCCTCCGACACGTTTACTACCTCTACTACCTCACTCACATTCTGCCTATACTTCTCGGTTACAATAGCACCTAAAAGTGGTCCCTCAGCAATTTTGGCATAAGACTTTAAGTAATTGGCAATCTGGTTTATCTCTCCTACTGATTTACCGCCGCCAAGCTGCAGTATATTCTTTCGCCATTCCAGCCCATCCGGCACCGCCTCATATTCTTTGATTTTATTTAAGTAATTGATGATGTCCGTTGCTGAGGTTGCCGCGACACGCCCTATTGGCATTGTAACTTTAAAATTATTGTTGCGGTAATCCATGGCAAACATGGCATCTGAAGAAGGAGTACCGCCGGTTGGCACAAAATCCAGTAAACGCTGTGTCGCATTCCGATGGTTAATCCGATTATACTCGATGCCCTTGCCAAGTATAAGCATTTGCTTAGCAACCGAAGAAGCTGACATATGGGACACAAACCGCCTAATAGCATTAGGAGAAAATTCCCCGTAATGGTACTGGTTGATAATATCATCTATATAAACTAAAAGCGTATCATAACCTCCGCCTGCGGCTGAAGCTCTGTAAGCAGCATATTGCTTAGGAGCCGCAAGCGCACCAGCCAAACGTTTATTACTTAAGAGAATATAATTAACCAAATCCGGATTTATCGGCCGGAAAGTTACCTTTTGCGCGACGCCTGCTGGAACAAGAGCATTGGCCGTATTTGCCAGTAAGACCTTATGCGATTTGCTACCGGTTTCAATTACAAAACCTTTGCTACTACCAACAACTCTGCCCTGCACCCTTACAATATTTTCAGAATCCGTAAGGTCATAAGCCACCACCGATGAAGGAGTATTTGCAAATTCAAAGTATGGATTAACGCTTCGGGAAGAATCTGTATAAATAAACATCGACGCACCCGATAGGATATTTTTGCGGGGATAAGTTAATCGCCAATGTGATATGCTTATTTGGTTATCAGTAGTTTCATGCACATCGGGAGAGGTCCAAAGCATGAAAGTACCTGGCATAGTAATTTCAGAAAATTCTAGTGCAGCCTTTCCCGTTACAGTACCAAAGCCATCTACTTCAAAGCGCTGCAGTACTCTACCTGGAGTAGATGTTGTTCCTGTTTTAATTCCGAAATAATGTACAATGTTGTTTCTTGCATATGCACTAAAACTTACTTCTGGCTTAGGTCCGGTTGTCTCTACATTTGCAATATCACTTATCCTGAAAGCGACAGCGTTCGGAACTCTTTCAAATCTTGATGCACTACCAGACCATCCTTCGGCTTTATCCATCCAGCTCATCCGGGCAGCACCGTATACCTTGCCATTTTCATAGTTGTTCGCAAATACAGCTGTAGCCTTGTGTATGTGATACGGTTCTGGAGTTTTACCTACACTTTCAGGGTTGATTTCGCGTACGCGTTTGCCAGCTGTTGGGGCTACTGTTAAAAAATATGCAGCAGTATCTGTGTATAAGCTGTAAAGCTGATGTACCTGGTGCACAGGGTTCTTGTATAGCTCATTATCCAGGGCTCCATCGTTCCGCTCGCCGAAAAATTCAATGTAATCCTGGGGGCCTAAATTACCGTCTGCTTCTCCTGCTACATACAAAGGCACTTCTTTGCCGCGGCGGTATAACTGGATGTTGCGCGGGTCTGCCCCTGCCATACCTAATTTATCCAGGTAAGCGTAATCTAATTTATAAAGACCTGTCTGAGCTACCTTTATCTTATAATAGGTTTGATCATGCTTTATCCACTCGTTGCCATAAATTTTCTGTGCCTGCGCAGGCAGGGCAAAACTTAAGGCTCCAAGTATAAATACAAGTATAAAATGCTTCCGCATATTCGAACTGAGTACTAACTGTGTGGCTTGCTGTGTATACATTAGTTAAAAGCGTATCCGAAAGAGATGATAACCGATGAAATGCCACCACTTGAAATAGCATTAGCTTCTTTGCCGTTAATGCGGGAAAGGGCAAGGTCGAGGTTGAGGCCGTTTGTTCTGAAGCCAACCCCGAAATTAGGCTGCATGCGCTTTGCCATGCCCCCGTCAAAATTCTTCGTTTCCTGGTAGTTGTTAAGGCCTCCCCTTACAAATACTGTATTCGCATAGGCCAACTCAACCCCTACATGCGGATCCACAGACACCACATCGGACTTAAGCAGCACATTGCGCTTTCCGTCAAAAGTAAAATCAATGTCGGTGGCGATTAGAGCAGAGAATTTATCGTTGATCTGGAAGCTCTTACCGGCACCCAGTACAAGACGGGGCAATGTAAGTTCTGCGGAACTCTCAGGAAGATCGTTTCCGGTTTGCTGATATGCTTGCTCCAGAGCCTCTACGTTATGAGTCCAGGCGGTAAACGTGGTAGTGATATCTTTTGCCATAACGCCAAATTGCCAGGAGCCGCGCTTTAACTGGGCTCCCGCATCTATCCCGAAACCGTACGCATTGGCAAACTCGCCTACGTTACGGTAAATTAGCTTGGCACTAGCACCTAACTGCAAGCCTTCTATCAGATTGCTGCGGCGGGCATAGGACACAAGCATGGCATAATCAGCAACAGAAAAAAACCTGATGCTGTCATATTGAATGTAACCATACTCGTTTTGCAATCTGCGCGTGTCCGCAATGTCATCCACCCCTAGCCTGATCACAGAAACCCCCAATGCACTTTTATCATCTAGAGGCATGGCAAAACTGCCGTAATCGTTTTTGGCTATACCTGCAAACAACTCCGAATGCATCAGGGCAATATTATACTTGTACTGCAGGTTTAACAGGCCTGCTGGGTTCCAATAGCCAGCCGTAGCGTCGTCGGCAATGGCTGCCTGTACGTTACCCATGCCCAGCGCGCGTGCCCCCACGCCTATATTCAGAAACTCGTTGCTATACTTTGGTGTAGACACCTGGGCTGTAGCAGCAGCGCCAAATGCAAGCATTGCCACTACAAAACAAAATCGAAGGGTGATTTTATACATGCTCAAGAAGTAAAGATTCTTTCATACTTATCTGTTCCGGCAGGCCAGCCTGCCACTCCACAATCCAACACACCAGGTGAAAAGATGCACCTCTAACACCATTTTAAGGCATTTAGTTGACTTTTCTACTAATAATATTTTAGTCCAAAAATACAGAATTAAAATTATAGTTGCCTGCTTTGATAACTAATTAAAAAAAGGCTCGTAATTAATTTTAAACAGTACCTTGTTTTACATAGTACCTTTTAATATCTTTGCTTCATCATTATAAAAGAATCATCATGAAAGTAGAAAACACGCAAGTGCAGATGAGGAAGGGAATTCTCGAATTCTGCATACTGGAGATTATCTCTCGTGGTGAAGTATATGCGTCCGACATGTTAGAAGAGCTTACAGCGGCCAAAATGATCGTTGTGGAGGGTACACTCTACCCACTCCTCACCCGCCTGAAGAACGCGTCGCTTCTGGAATACAACTGGGTAGAATCTACATCAGGGCCGCCACGAAAATACTACAAGCTTACTGAAACCGGCACGCAGTTCCTTAACGACCTCCGCGCTACCTGGTACGAATTAGTTGACTCCACAGAATACATCATCCAAAACAAGAAAGCGCAGCAATCATGAAAAAGAATATAAGTATCAACTTGCAGGGCATGATCTTCCATATAGAGGAAGATGGTTATGAGCAGTTAAGCAGATACCTGGCTTCTATCAGAACATACTTTTCCAACTATGAAGGGCACGAAGAGATTGTAGCCGATATTGAATCCAGAATTGCCGAAATTTTTTCTGCCAGATTAAACCCCACTAAACAGGTTATCTCGCTGGAGGATGTAGAGTACCTTATCACACGCATGGGTAATGTAACAGACTTTGAAGTGGAGGAGCCAGTTGAAGAAGATATACCTAAGGCTGGCCCGGCTGCCGACGGCACTTATACAACTGGAGCGCACGCAGCACCAGGGTATAGAAAACTGTACCGCGACATCAACCATAAGGTAATAGCAGGTGTTTGCTCTGGCATCGCCAATTACCTGGGTATCGATATGGTTTGGGTTAGGCTGTTGTTTATACTTCTGGTGGTTGGCATTCCGTTCTCTGGCGGCATCACTAGCTTTGGCATTATACTTTACATTGTACTCTGGATAGCCATGCCACCAAGCGCTGCCTTGCCAGAAACCAATGTTAAAAAGCTTTTCCGCGATACTGATGATAAAAAGATAGCAGGCGTTGCTAGCGGTATAGCAAAATATTTTGGGGTAGATGTTGCCGTAGTTCGAATTCTGTTCCTGGTGTTTATATTTTTAGGAGGCTTTGGTATACTTGCCTACGTGGTACTGTGGATTGCAGTACCCGAGGCAGTTACGCTAACAGAGCGCATGCAGATGCAAGGCGACCCGGTTACATTGGCTGGTATTGAGCGTTCTTTAAAGGATAACCTGAACATGCGCGACAACAACGGCCAGGAAACACCTTTAGCAAAACTTATACTATTGCCAATCAGAATCATATCGCAGGTTTTTAACTGGCTTGGCAAATCTTTAGGGCCTATACTTGCTGTACTTATCACACTTGTAAGAATTGCAGCAGGGGTTATACTTCTGATCATTTCTATTGGCCTTACTGTCGGCTTATTTTCTGCTCTTTTCGTTGCCTTAGGCGTTGTTAATGAGTCTGAATACGCAAATTTTGGTGATTTCCCTGTATCTGTGTTTTTAGGAGGTTTTCCTACGCTTGGGCTTGTAGCCGGCTTTTTTGTAGGCCTTATCCCGCTGCTGCTGCTGATCATACTTGCGGTTAGCCTTTTGGCCAAGCGTACATTTATGCGCCCTATTGTTGGCTGGTCGATGTTTGGGGTATGGCTGGTGGCTTTATTCACCCTGATTGCCACTATCATAATGTACAGCAATAACTTCCGCAGAAGTGGCGAGGTAGTTACAAGTAAAATTATACCTGTAGCCAATTACAACACACTTGTACTTGATGCCTATGATACCGACTTAGACTTTGACAGAATTTACATTGATGTGCAGGAGCATAATGGTAATGATGTAGAAGTTATCCAACGTACTGAGGCTAAAGGCAAAACAGAAGCCGAAGCACAGCAAAATGCCCGCATGATCACGTACCAGGTAGTGCAAAAGGACTCTGTGCTGCGCTTTGACAACAGCTATGAGTTTAAAGATGGCGCAGTTTTCCGTGACCAGGAACTTGTAGTTGAGCTAAGGCTGCCAAAAAACAAGCCCCTGCGCCTAACGCGCGAGTTTACTTACCTGCTACCTACCGCCACCTTCGACGAGGACTACAGCCGCGACAAAATTGTGCGCAACACCTGGCAGGTAAAAGGCGACATGCTGGAATGCCTTACCTGTGCTTCTGATACCCTGGATACGGAAGATGGCAACTATGATGAGAGCTTCATGAATGAAGAAGCAAGTATAAGCGGAAATGTTTTGCTGAATGAAAGCGCATATGGCAGCAACACGAAAACCCTTGACTACAATGACTTTAATGCCATAGTGGTTACAGGACCTTACCACGTGCAACTTCGCCAGGGCAGCAACTACAGCGTGCGCCTTAGAGGCGATAGTGATGAACTAAATAAATTGAAGGCCAGCCTGAGAGGCGATGAGCTGCGGATTGAATCCTCAGAAAAGAACATCAACCTGTTCGGCGACCGCGAACCAGTACTCATCCAGATCACAGCCCCAAACATCAAAACAATAGATCTTTCTGGTGCCATCAAAGCCGACATAGCAGGCATCACGTCGGATAATTTGCGCATGAGCTTTGCAGGCGCCATACAGTCTAATGCAAATGTAAATGTGCGCGATTTAAGAGTTGAGATTTCGGGTGCAGCCGTAAGCAAATTCGTTGGCCGTACCGATAACTTTAAGCTAGACGCAACCGGAGCAGGTAAAGTAGATGCAGCCAGCTTAAGAGCCAACTCTGTGGATGTTGACGTAACAGGGGCTAGTGTAGCCGAAGTATATGCTGCCAACACCTTACGAGCCGATGCTTCTGGGGCAAGCCGCATCACTTATGCTGGCAATCCCAAAAACACAACTATTGATACTTCCGGCCCAAGCTCAATTAAGCGCCGTTAATAAAGTATAAAGCCTGGCTGTAATTGCAGTCAGGCTTTTAAACACCGCCTCTTAGTACAAAGTAAAACTAGCCATTTCCAGGCGCCGCAACAAAGCCATACTATGAAAAAACCTTTACTGCTCCTGCCTCTACTCCTGTTTATACTTTCCTGCTCAGGCTCACAAACTAGCAGTAGCAATAATACAAGCCAGGCAGATAATTCTGGTAAAATTCAGATCATGATGCTGGGCTCGTTACACTTTAACCAGTTTCATGATGCCGGCAAGCCCTCCTCCAATTTCTTAAGCCAGAAAAGGCAACAGGAAATTTCAGAGGTAAATGAGGTATTGATGGCTTTTGCCCCCGACATGATCATGATTGAGAGAGCTCCCGCAGAACAAGCCAGGTATGACAGCCTCTTTAAATTGCACCGGCAGGGCCAGATTAAAGTAAACGAGCTTGACGGAGGCACGGGAGAAGTGTATCAGTTTGCTTTTAAACTAGCCGGTAAGCTAAATCACGAACAGCTTTACTGTGTAGATTATGACCAGAGCACCTCACAGGGCTTATTAAACTCAGGCGATAATATAGCGCTGTTTCAGAGCGGATTGCAAAACTTCCAAAAGGTTTCCCGGGGTGTAACTGCCGATTTCATGGCTGGCAAGATGACCTTCAGAGAGTTTTTGGTCTTTTTAAACAAACCTGAAACAATTGAGCTATCCCATAGGCAATTTTATAACCTGCCGGCCTATGTACAAAATGGGGGTTTTAAGAGCTATGAAGGCCTGCAACGGAGCACTATAGATACTACGCAGATAGGGGCTGAGTTTATTTCGCTTTTTTACGAACGCAATCTGAAGATCTACTCTAACATTTTAAATGCGCAGCTTAAAAACAAAGGCAACAGAATACTGTTAATAATGGGACAGACACACATTGGTGTGCTGCAAGACATTATGAAGAATAACCCTAACTATGAAATTGTGAATGCGGGCCAATACCTGGATGTTAATTATACTAAACCAAAAGTATGAACCGTTAATGATATAGTGTTTGTTTAGTTGTTTAATGAGAGTACTGGCGAGGCTATATCTATCCCAAGATGATAGCCTCGCCTTTTTTTAAGTATAAAATTAAGACTACAGGTCTATACTTTGGTCTTCGCCTTCTGGTGCATCAGCGCCACCATATTCTACAAGCTGTGCTACTTGTAAGCCTCTCTTCTCACCCTCGCGTAGCAGGAAACTATAAGCGGCTTTAAACTCATTTTTAACCTTGCCCTCCAATATAGCTTCTGTAAGTACCTCTTTCAGTTCTCCTACAATCTTAGATGGACTCAGGTTAAAGGTTTCCATAATAACCTCACCGGTAATTACTGGCTGGAAATTGCGCAGCTTATCGCTTTCCTCCACCTCCACCAGGCGTTTCTCTACCTTATCAAAGTTTTGTAAATAGCGTTTTACCTTTGTATCGTTTTTGGAGGTAATATCAGCGCGGCAAAGTTTCATTAATGCATCAATGTCATCGCCTGCCTCAAATAAAAGCCTGCGCAACGCCGAGTCTGTTACGGTTTCTTTAACCAACGCAATGGGGCGCAGGTGTAATCTTACAAGCTTCTGCACAAACTTCATGTGCTCATTTAACGGCAGCTTCAGGTCCCGGAACAGTTTTGGCACCATGCGCGCGCCACGGTCCTCGTGTCCATGAAAAGTCCACCCTATCTTCGGGTGATAACGTTTTGTATCTGGCTTGGCAATATCGTGCATAATGGCAGACCACCGCAGCCACAAATCGTCTGACACTTCGGCTACATTATCGAGCACCTGCAGCGTGTGGTAAAAATTATCTTTATGTGAGTTGCCGTTTATCGTTTCCACGCCCTGCAACTCCACCATTTTAGGAAATATAATCTGCAGCAAGCCTGATGCAAAAAGCAATTTAAAGCCATAGCTTGGCTTCGGAGAAAGTACAATCTTGTTTAGTTCATCAATCACCCGCTCCTGCGACACGATCTTGATGCGCTCTTTATTATCGATGATGGCGTCGAACGTATCCGGATCAATGTCAAATCCTAATTGCGAGGCAAAACGGATGGCTCGCATCATGCGGAGCGGATCATCTGAGAAGGTAATGCCAGGCTCCAGAGGTGTTCGTATTAGCTGCCGCCTCATGTCCTTTATACCATCAAACGCATCTATCAAATTGCCGTAATCGTTTTTGTTCAGGCTTATACCCAGCGCATTGATGGTAAAGTCGCGGCGTTTAAGGTCGTCATCCAGCGTACCCTGTTCTACTTCTGGTTTGCGCGAGTGCTCCCGGTAAGATTCTTTTCGGGCTCCTACAAATTCTACTTCCCATTCATTGTCGCGGAGCATGGCCGTGCCAAAATTTTTAAAGATGGATACTTTAGGTTTGTGCGGAAGCTTCTGGGCTACAGCCGATGCCAGGCTAATGCCATCGCCTACACATACTACATCAATATCTTTAGAAGGCCTTTTAAGCACCAGGTCGCGCACGAAACCTCCAATCACATAGGCATCTACACCTAGTTCCGCAGCAGCCTCGGCCACTACTTCAAATATGGAATGTTCCGGTAATTTTATTTTCTCCATCAGTAAAAATCAAACACCTCAGGCTACGTTTTCGTGGCCTGAGGTGCAAAAATAAGGTTTAATTTCTAGACGAAGGACTTTTCCTCTTGAATGTACCTGACAAAAGACAATGGACATAGGAAAAATATCTAATATTATCTCCCGGCGTTTTACAATTGAGGTTGCTTTACATGCTCTTGCCCAAAGTGTCTTTTTTATCTTTTATAAAACTATCCTTGTCATGATGCCTTTAGCCAAAATTTAATCCCGAAGTATACTTTGCTTTCCATCCGGTTCTATTTTTATAATGCGCGATGGCTTCGCATCCACCGCTTCGTCTTGTCGCCAGCGCACTACGTGGTCTACCCGCTCTTTTATACTTTCAGATACATCTTTAAAGGCCGCAGCGGTACCTTGCCCGCTTATATTGGCAGAGGTAGAAACAATTGGCCTGCCCACCTGACGGATCAGACGATGACTGAACTCATCTTTCGTAATGCGTACTGCTATACTTCCATCCTCTGCAATTACTTCTTGTGGCAGGTTTTGGGCGCCCGATAACACAAACGTGGTTGGCCGCTCCTGCTCCTGTAGCAGTTGCTCCAGTTCTGCCGGCACCTCCTTCACGTAATGTTTCAGCATGTCCAGGTCAGCCATCAGCAAAATCATCGACTTGGACTCTTCGCGTTCTTTTATCTTGAAGATTTTCTTTACTGCCCGTGCGTTCTCTGCATCACAACCGATCCCCCAAACTGTATCGGTTGGGTAAAGTATAACATTGCCCAATATTATCTCCTCCTCGGCTGCCTGTATCTCTTTAACTAACTGACTCATAGCTTTAATATTTGGTTATCGGCTGCTAACTACTCGCTGTTGATGTAAAAATCTCCGGATAATTATCTTATTTCCTGCGTGAGCTCTATCAGCACGCCGTTAGCGCTCTTAGGGTGTACGAAGCAAACAAGTTTATTGTCGGCTCCTTTCTTCGGTTGTTCATTCAGAAGCGTAAAGCCTTCTTTCTTAAGCCGCTCCATTTCAGCATATATATCTTCTACCTCAAAGGCAATGTGGTGTATGCCCTCACCGCGTTTCTCTATAAATTTAGATATGGCGCTATCCGGAGTTGTTCCTTCAAGCAGTTCTATTTTTGTGCCGCCTACCTTAAAGAAAGAAGTATTCACGTTTTCTGATTCCACAAACTCGGTCTTGTATGGCTCTACCCCTAAAAGTTTAAAGTATAAACCGTTTGCTTCACTAAAATTCTTAACTGCGATCCCTATATGTTCTACGTTTTTCATTTTGAGTTTGTAATTAGTCTAAGTAAGGTTTTTTTGTTAATTTTGCATCTGATTCAAAACTAATAATTTCTTTAAACTGTTTAGGTAACAGGATAAAAGTAGAGAAAAACGATTTATATGCTAACATTACCGATATACCTGGATAACAACGCCACTACGCCGCTAGACCCCCGTGTATTGGAAGCAATGATGCCTTACATGACAAACATGTTTGGTAACGCAGCTTCCCGTAACCACCCATTTGGTTGGCAGGCCGAAGAGGCTGTTGATTATGCTCGCGAGCAGATCGCAGCACTTATCAATTGTTCTCCAAAAGAAATCATCTTTACGTCGGGCGCTACAGAATCAGACAACCTTGCCATAAAAGGTGTTTTTGAGATGTATGCCTCTAAAGGTAACCACATTATTACTGTTACTACTGAGCACAAAGCTGTACTTGATACGTGTAAGCACATCGAGAAGCTGGGCGGCAAAGTAACATACTTGCCAGTTAATGCAGAAGGCCTTATCGACCTGAAGCAACTAGAGGAAGCAATTACTGATAAGACAATCCTTATCTCCGTTATGTTTGGCAACAACGAGGTTGGTGTTATTCAGCCAATCCGTGAGATTTCTGCCATTGCTAAAAAGAACGGAATTTTGTTCTTTACTGATGCCACACAGGCAGTAGGCAAAATACCTGTGGATGTAGAGGCGGATGGCATTGACCTGATGGCTTTCTCTGCTCACAAGATGTATGGCCCTAAAGGTGTTGGTGCCCTTTACGTGCGTCGTAAAAACCCACGTGTTAAAGTAACAGCCCAGATGGACGGTGGTGGTCACGAGCGCGGTATGCGTTCTGGTACCCTTAACGTACCTGGCATTGTGGGTTTAGGCAAGGCTGCCGAAATCGCAAAGCAGGACATGGAATCTGATACCAAGCGTATTATTGCCATGCGCGATCGCCTGGAGAAAGAACTTCTTACACTAGAAGAGTCTTATGTGAACGGTTCTACAGAGCATCGCCTGCCGCATGTTTCAAACATCTCGTTTAAGTATGTAGAAGGCGAAGGCTTAATGATGGGTGTGAAAGACCTTGCAGTATCTTCTGGTTCTGCTTGTACTTCTGCCTCTTTGGAGCCGTCTTATGTGCTTAAAGCTCTAGGCTTAAGCGACGATCTGGCACACTCTTCCCTGCGTTTTGGCTTGAGCCGCTTTACAACAGACGAAGAAGTTGACTACGCAATCGATCACGTAAAAGAAGCTGTAACGAAACTTCGTGAACTGTCTCCGCTATGGGAAATGTTTAAAGAAGGTATCGATCTGGACACAATTGAGTGGGCAGAACACTAAGATAATTATGAATCAGTAATTATAGATCATGAATGGCTTTACCAGCAGGTTTATACTTTATAATTACTGATTCAATCCATAATTAGAAGTTAACAATACGTAATTAATAAAAAGCTATGGCTTATTCAGATAAAGTAATTGATCATTATAGCAACCCACGTAACGTAGGTACGCTTGATAAATCAAAAAATAACGTTGGTACCGGCCTTGTTGGTGCCCCTGAGTGCGGCGACGTAATGCGCCTTCAGATTGAGGTAGACGAGAACCAGGTGATTACTGACGCTAAGTTTAAAACATTTGGTTGTGGTTCTGCTATTGCTTCTTCTTCTCTGGCTACAGAGTGGCTGAAAGGCAAAACCGTAGACGAGGCTTTGGCTATCGATAACATGGATATTGTGGAAGAACTGGCATTGCCTCCGGTAAAAATCCATTGCTCTGTACTTGCCGAGGATGCAATCAAAACTGCCATCAACGACTATAGAATAAAGAATGGTTTACCAGCTTTAGAGCTGCCTAAGTCTCACCACTAAGAAACAGGACTCAATGGAGTCAAACACGGAAGTGCATGTAGAAAGTGCACGCATTCAGAAGCAGATTGAGAACCACTTAGGAATAGGCGGTAACAGTCTGCTTTTTGAATTCAGGCAGATTGACAACAAGCTACGCCTCGACCTGATTACGGTAAATCCTCGCCATCAGCAGTCGTTCCTGTTCCATTCAGAAACTGGTTACGACAAAGTGGATGTGCTGCGTAAAATGCTGGACTACGTTCAGAACTACCGTGACAAAGAGAGCTCATATACGGTGCAATGGATGGCCCGCGACGATAAAGAGTTGCAGACTTCATACTTTAGGGCACGTAATATGTATGAGGCACTTGATAAGTTATACTATGGCCGCGATATGAACACGATTACTGTTTTTAGTGTTGTTTTAAATCCGGTATCTTAAAAGTAAAATATTATGATCACAGTTTCAGATAAAGCAAAAGAGAAAGTTATTAGGCTTAAGCAGGATGCACAGCTGGATGATACGTTCCGTTTGCGCGCTTCTGTTGCAGGTGGCGGCTGCTCTGGCCTTTCGTACAAACTTGACTTTGATGATGAGGTTAAACCCATGGATCAGGAGTTTGAGGACAAAGGCGTAAAAGTGGTGGTAGACATGAAGAGCTTTTTATACTTAGCCGGTACCGAACTTGATTTCTCGGACGGCCTAAATGGCAAAGGCTTCTACTTTAACAACCCAAACGCTTCCCGTACCTGCGGTTGCGGCGACAGTTTCTCGGTATAAATCATACCTCATAAGTATAAAACAAGAAAGGGCTGCTAATATCTTAGCAGCCCTTTCTTGTTTTATATTTGCTATAGCTTATACTTTCTTAAAGCGCTTACTCACACGGTTGCCTTTTTCATCCTGAAGCACCAGTACATACGTGCCGCTACCTAAGTGGCCCACATGTATACTTTGCACTTTAGCGGCATCAAGCGGCACTTGCAGCACCTGCTTGCCCATCACATCAATAACAGTTGCATAGCTATACTTTTGTAAAGCTGATTGCTGAATGTTTAACGCACTTGCCGTAATAGTTGGATATACCTGTACTTCTTCTTTCGCGAATACTTTGGAAACACTTACCAGGCGGGAGTAGGTAAACTTACCATTTGTATCCACTTGTTTTAGCCTGTAGTATGACGTGCCGTTGAGCGGATGCTCATCCGTTAAAGTATAGCTGTTGGTCCGGCTCGAGGTGCCTGTACCATTAACCAGACCAATGCCCTCAAATAAATGTCCGTCAGCGCTTCGCTCAACCACAAAATGATTATTATCCTGTTCAGAGGCCGTTTTCCAATGAAGCTCTACTCTATTTTTGTTTGGAGTGGCTGTAAAACTCATAAGCTCAACGGGCATTATAATTGGTCCTGAGTTGGCATCGGTTCTCCAATTCAGCGAGAAATCGTCTATAGCCAAACCATGATCGGCTTCTGGTTCATCCGCATCTTTCCAGCGCAGCATGATATAAGACCCAGCGGGTATTGTAACCGGCAAAGTATGGAAAAGCATTTTGCGATTGGCAGCGGCATTTCCATCTAAGGCCATGCCAGCTGTAAAATATATGGGAGAGAAAAAGGTTAATTCCGGCACCTGGGTCCACCCTTTGTCGCCGGAGGGCCAGAGGTTAAAGGCGTTTTTATCACTACTAATGGCATACCAAAACGTAATGTGGTGTATGCCTGTTGTTCTATTGCCGGTTCGCCATTGCTCCCCTACGTAACTTAGGTCAAGAGCAGAGATAGTGCTACCCGTGTTGTTTTGAAGCAACAAGCCGTAAGCAAACTCTCCTGCATTACTTGAGCCCAGCGCACCAAGTGCTCTATCTGTAGCATTTGAAGAGCCATAGTTAAAAAGGTTACCTGTATTACTTGTGCCTGGGTTTACAACCAATGTATTCAAATCGGTGCGTATACCATCCTTGATTAGCTCTGTTTTGGTGCGGTGCAATCTCCAACCGGCAAAGTACTCGGTGCCGCTTGCCCAAACACCATCTTCCTTAACAGGAAAACCATCAAAATTCTGGCTGTAATGGGTGTTATACTTTCCCATACTAACCTGTGCGGCAGCGGCAGAACTAAAGAGAAAACCAACAGCTAAAACACACCCGAAAATCTTTTGAAACAGCGTAAATTTGTACTTCATACCTTGGAAAGAAAGACTGACTCTGATTAAAATTTGGCAATCAATTATTTGTAGAATTATTGCTCCAACTTCAAGTTTCCTTCTAAAGTTCAACTTATTAAGTATAATTAGTAAAAAAGTACAATGTTATAACAGTAATAAAAAAGGGGCTGGCTTCTGTATCGAAACCTGCCCCTTTTTTATTTTAAAGTATAGCTTATACTTCTTGATTCTGCTTAAAACAGCAGGGAATATAAGGCCTTACATCAATTCTGCTAATTCAAGCCATCTGAACTCCTTTTCTTCCAGTTGCTCATCAATACTTTTAAGCTCTGTAGAGAGGGATTTGATAGTTTCATGGTCTGTGGCAGTACCGCTGTTCATTACTTCGATGATTTCGTTCTTACGGGTTTCCAGTTGCGCAATCTCCTGTTCCAGTCGCTCGTACTCCTTCTTTTCCTGGTAAGAGGCTTTTCGTTTTTCGTTGGGCTGCTCTACCTTTTTTTCAGCAACCGGAGCCGCGATGGGCTTGGTTTCCTGCTCCTGCTTTTCCTGTTCTTTTAACCACTCACGGTAATCGGTGTAGTTGCCCGGGAAGTTGCGGATTTTGCCATCACCCTCAAATACAAATAGGTGCTCTACCAGCCTATCCATAAAATAACGGTCGTGGCTTACAATCAGCAGGCAGCCGCCAAAGTTCAGCAGGAAGTCCTCCAGTATATTTAGGGTAATAATGTCAAGGTCGTTCGTGGGCTCATCCAGAATCAGGAAGTTCGGGTTTTTAATGAGCACGCGCAGTAGCTGCAGACGGCGCTTCTCCCCTCCGCTTAGCTTACTTACAAATGTGTACTGCTGCGGCGGCGCAAACTGGAAATGCTGCAAAAACTGGCTCGCCGTAATCACCTCTCCGTTTGCCATCTCCACCACCTCTGCAATCTCTTTTACAATATCGATTACGCGTTGGTCAGCTTTAAAAACCAGTTCGTCCTGGGTGTAATAGCCAAAAACAGTTGTTTGGCCGGCATCAATCATACCTGCATCTGGCGTAAGATTGCCCACCAGCATGTTCAGGAACGTGGATTTACCTGCGCCATTTGGCCCGATTATACCTATGCGGTCTTTCTTCTTAAATACATAGCTAAAATCGTCTACTATCTTTTTATCGCCGAATGATTTAGAGATATGCTCTACTTCAATAATTTTACCGCCCTGCCGTGTAGTTTTTACTGATAGCTCCAGTTGTGGGGCTGCTGTTTTCTTGGCGGCTTTCTCTTTTAATTCTTCAAAAGCATCTACTCTATACTTGGCTTTGGTGCCGCGTGCTTTTGGCATTCTCCTGATCCACTCCAGCTCTTTGCGCATCAGGTTGCGGGCCTTCTCGGTTTCGGCGGCGGCGTTTTCTTCACGCTCAGCTTTTTTCTCTACAAAGTAGCTGTAGTTGCCTTTGTAAGTATAAATCTGTCCGTTATCGAGTTCAGCAATTTCGTTTGCTACTTTATCCAAAAAGTAACGGTCGTGGGTAACCATCAGCAAAGTAGAGTTCTGGGTGCTTAGCAATCCCTCCAGCCACTCAATCGTGTCCAGGTCCAGGTGGTTGGTTGGCTCATCAAGTATCAGCATGTCCGGCTCTTCAATCAGCACACGGGCCATAGCCACACGTTT
Source organism: uncultured Pontibacter sp. (assembly GCF_947492645.1). GTDB lineage: Bacteria > Bacteroidota > Bacteroidia > Cytophagales > Hymenobacteraceae > Pontibacter. Next base: position 211,957 of record NZ_CANLMZ010000005.1, read on the forward strand.
GCGCTGCCCACCCGAAAGATGCTTTATTTTAGCATCCAGGTTATTAATGCCCAGCTTGGATAAAATCTGTTTTACCTTTACTTCAAAATCCCAGGCCTGCAATTCGTCCATGCGCTCCATCAGGTTCTGCATTAGTGCTGCGTCGGTGTCTGGGTTAGCAATGGCTGCTTCGTACTGGCTAATCAGCTCCAGCGTCTCGTTCTGCATCGAGAAGATGTTCTGGTGTACCGTCAGGTCTTCCTCAAACTCCGGATTCTGGCCAAGGTAGCCTATGCTTATTTCTTTGCGCACGCTCACGCTGCCTTCGTCCGGGGGCAGTTTTCCTGACAGTACGTTAAGCAAAGTAGTTTTTCCGGATCCGTTTACGCCTACCAAAGCCACGCGCTGGCCCTGGCTAATGCCGAAACTAAGGTTTTTGAAAAGCCAGCGTTCGCCAAAGCTTTTCGATATATTATCTGCTGATAGGTAATTCATAAAGCAAATTTAGGGATTAATATCCAGAGAGGCAGGCAAAAATAAAACAGGCTGACCAAAAGGCCAGCCTGCTATTTTACATGTAAACTTCTAAATTAAATTATGGCATTGGATCCTGGTGTGCGTGCTGTGTATTGTAAGCTTTGCTAGGCACACGGTGTGTCGTAAGCGAAGCCAGTATGGAGAATATACCACCAACTAAGTGCGGCATATATACCATCTCATCAAAATTAAACAGCCAAGGCGATAAGGCCAGAATTACACCAAGTCCGAAATCCAGCATCAAGTGCGACTGCATCGGAATTTTACGAACAAGGCCAACCTCAAAATCTGTAAAAACAGTTTGGGCCAGTACAATTATACCGGCGGCTACCATTATCCAGGTAGCAGATGCTACATCTGAAAAGTCAAACAGCCACGGCGATACTATAAATAGTAATCCCACTACATAGTCCAAAATACCATGAAAGCGAGTTGGAATAAATCTCATTACAATCCTCCTTTCTAATTGTTAATACAATTAACTTATACGAGACAAAAAAGAAGGGGTGCAATAAGAGTACAATTTTTTTAGGAAAAACTTAGTCTGCAACTACCACAGTACGTGCTATATAATCGTGTAGCATTTGGCTGCGCCTTGTGGTAAGTATAAGTAAAAAGCCCAGAAAAATTGGCAAAGCAGAAAGCAGCTTGGAGAAGTAACGAAGGTTTGCCTGTGCAAAACTGATGCGCTTGCCCCGCAAATCGGTGACTTTAAGCCCAAGTGTAAATTTGCCGATAGTGGCTTGCTTAGGAGAAGACTCGAGTAAAGTATAATAGAGCCAGTGCAGTACTGGAAGGTAAATATTGAAAAAGAGCATTTTAACAACAACCATTACCTCACTTAAACTAAAGCTGCCGTCACTCATTAAATCTTTCCAGGTATAGAGTTGCTGAGACTCTCCTGATGTAGAGTATAAAATAATCGTATACCAAAAAACAAGAAGCGATGTATCTACTAAAAAAGAGACAAATCGGGTTGCAAGGCTGCCATACAGAGAGGTCCGTTTTACGGTTGGGTTAGGTATGGTAAGTGCTGACTGCATAAGGGCTCCTGTTAGTGTTGAGAGTTAAGTATAGATTTACCAGATACACGTTTATCACCTTTGGCAGGCTGGCATAAAGCATATGCCAGTTGTGGAGTAGATTTAGCTAAATTTATAATTTTGTTTTTAAACGCCAAAAAATTAAACAAAATAAACATGATGCTTTACAAATTGCAATATGCCATTCTTGATTATAACTTAAATAGCATAACTTTCATTCAATACCCTACTTTTTTCAGGTGAACGTACTTTATTTAATGGTGAATGTTTCATTTGGCCTGATTTTATATAATTTCGTTTTACATGGCACCAGAAATTAAATACAGACCCATAGGTATTTTTGACAGCGGAATAGGCGGACTTACTGTTGCACAGGCTATTACGAATCTACTACCTAACGAGCGCATCGTATACTTCGGCGATACCGCCCATTTGCCTTACGGCGATAAATCTACGGCTGCCATTCAGGCTTATGCCGTAAAAATCTGCGACCTGCTGATAAAGCAAAATTGCAAGGTGATACTTATTGCCTGTAACTCGGCCTCAGCGGCGGCTTACGAGTTGGTGAAAGAATATGTAGGCAGCAAAGCCAAAGTCCTTAATGTAATCGACCCGATCGTATCCTACATTGGCCATACTTACCCAGGTAAAACGATCGGCCTTATTGGCACCAAGCAAACGGTAAACAGCAATGTGTATCGCAAAAAGGTTGATGAACTAGATAAAAGCATCGATCTGAAATCCCAGGCCACTCCCCTACTCGCAGCCATGATCGAGGAAGGCTTTTTTAACGATTCCATTTCGGAGAGTGTTATCCATACTTACCTGTCAGACCCAAACCTGCAACACATAGAAGCGCTTATACTTGGCTGCACACATTACCCGCTTATCAAAAAACAGATAGAAAGTTTTTACAAAGGTGAAGTTGATGTGCTGGATGCCAGCCTGATTGTAGCCCAGCATGTAAAAGATTACCTGGAGGCAAATAACCTGGCGTCTGATAAGCTGATTGGTGACCACACATTTTACGTTTCCGACTTCACCCGCTCTTTCGAGGAAAGCACGCGCATCTTCTTTAAGCGCCGCGTGCACCTGGAACATTACCCGCTCTGGGAGTAAAAGGCGGTTGCACCTGAATTTGTTGCGAGAGATGATTTTTGGTGCATACTCGTCTGGATCCGCAACATTCTACGCATCTATTCCCGACCAAGTATAACAGCGCAGTAACTTGCCCTGAGGAGGTGCAGAGAGCAGTTTGGCAAACAGGCAATTGCTAACATCTTAAGTATAAATCTGGCCCTGACGCGGTAATTCTGCGTAAAAAGTATATCTTTAAGCAATACCCAAAGTATAGATTCTGATGAAAAAACGATACCTGACCATAGGCGACTTTAAGCGCAATGCATTTATTGTGGCTGCTGCTGCCTGCATGGGCCTTACCAGTTGCAACTCCAACACCCAACAAGACGAGTGGAAAACCGGCGATGAAGTAGCTGTACCCGATGGCATTGTAACAGAGCTCACCGAAGAAGCACCAGACCAATGGAAAATAACTGATGAGCGCACAACTGCTCCGGGCCAAAGTATGGCTATTTTGAAGTATAATGATGGCCGTGTTGATACGCTGCAAGGCCTTGCCCTGGAAAACCAGATGAAGGATTTGGCAGCAAACCAAGGCACCTACAACCAGGGTGGCTTTGGACTGGGTAGTGTGCTGTGGTGGAGTGGCATGGGCTATATGGCCGGGCGTATGATGTCGCCTCGCCCGGGTTACTATGCAAACCCAGGTGTGATGAACAATACAGCTGCCTGGCGCCAGAATGTACAAACCTATCGCCAGCAATCTACAGCGCCTCGTACTGGCAGAAGCGGCTACTTCCGTGGGCGCAGCGGCGGTGCCGGCGCATAACAAAAACGTCATCCATGTTAGCTAAAGGAAATAACAACGTTCGCCTGACTACCCACACCGGCGATATAGAAACTGCTGTACGCGGGCTCGGCTGGGAATGGTGCGTAGAGGACGGCTGCGCCAACTACGTGCCCGGCGAGGCTGTAGTAATAAAAGAAGAAGAGGCAGAGGCTTTACTTGAGGCCGCTGATACTTTATACAATATGATGGTGCAGGCCATACCCGAGAACCTGCCTGAAGAATTCCTAAAAATAGTAGGCATACCCGAAAACCTGTGGGAAATGCTGCGCCAGTCCTGGAACGACGACAGGCATTGGCACCTGTACGGCCGCTTCGATTTGGTTCAAACCCCAGAGGGCCCGAAGCTGCTTGAGTTTAATGCTGATACGGCTACCTCTATCCCGGAAACAGCTGTAGTACAATGGGCCAGCTTAGCAGCAGCTGGTAAAAACGACGCTAACCAATACTCCGGACTGTATGAGGCGCTCGTAGAGCAGCTAAAAAGCTGGCGCATGTTAAATGACGACCTGGCCCCTGCCCTGCTCCTGACTTACATAGGAGCAAGTGCCGAAGACGAAGCAAACTGTGCTGTAATTGCCCAGGCTGCTACAGAGGCCGGTTTTGAAGCGCACCTTTGCCCTATTGGGGAAGTAAACATATCAACAGAAGGAGCAGAAAAAGGTATCTGGGCGCAGGTAGATGCCGAGCAATGGCGACAGTTCCCGTTCTTGTTTAAACTGCTGCCCTGGGAGCAAATAGCCTGGGAAGAGCCAGAACTGCTACAGAGCCTCACTTACCTGGCAAGTATGCGCAACGTGGTCATCGCTAACCCGGCTTATACTTTATTGTTCCAAAGCAAAGGCATGCTGGCCTGGCTCTGGAAAGCATACCCCTACCACCCGCTGCTACTCGAAACCGATCTTGTTCCAATAAGCGGCAAATATATCCGCAAGCCATACTTTGGCCGCGAAGGGCAGAGTGTAGAAGTAGTAGATAAAGTACGTGTAACCAAAGTAGCAGGAGAGTACGATAACCAGCAGCAGGTATACCAACGCTGGTGCGACTTACCCGAAGACAACAATGGCTACCAATACCAGGCAGGCGTTTTCTGGGCAGGTGAAGGTTGTGCGATTGGTTTTAGGCGTGAAAAAGGCATTATTACCAACCTGTCGCAGTTTGTGCCGCATCTGGTGGAGGGGTAATATTTATTTAAAGTATAAAACTATGTCAATAGAATCAGAAGCCGACCTGATCGGGATGCAGAATGTGAGCGAAGCGGTTGCCACTACGCTGAAACAAATGCGGGAACATGCAAAGCCCGGCATGACTACCAAGGAGTTGGATGACTTTGGTTATGGAATCCTGCAGTCTTTCGGCGCAAAATCGGCACCCAAGGTAACCTACAATTTCCCCGGTTATACTTGTATTAGTGTTAATAATGAGGCAGCTCATGGCATACCCTCTACTGATACGGTGCTGCAAGACGGCGATCTGGTAAATATTGATGTCTCGGCTGAATTAAATGGCTATTTTGCAGACAATGGTGGCTCTTTTGTGCTCGGAGAGGATATCAACGGTTTAAATAAATTAGTGGAGACCTCTGTTGCTGCGCTGTATAAAGCTTTGAGCGGAATAAAAGGAGGTGTAAGAATCTCAGACATCGGCAGGGTAATAGAAACAGAAGCTAAAAAGAACGGCTTTAAAGTGATCAAAAACCTGGTAGGGCATGGCGTAGGCAGAAGCCTGCATGAGCCACCGCACGAAATACCTTGCTTCTACGACAAGTATAATACCCAACGCTTCAAGAAAAATACAGTAGTTGCCGTAGAGACCTTTATCTCCACCAAAGGCAGCTATACGCACGAAAAAGGCGACGGCTGGACATTACTTACTGAAAAAGGCGGCTTTGTGGCACAGCACGAACACACTATACTTATCACCGACGGAGAACCGATTATACTTACCAAGGCAAACGGGATTTGATTAGCTGGGAGTATAAATGAATTCCATTTGAGATATTGCCTTTTTTTATTGTTTTAAACTCTGGCTGTCATTTCGAACACCGTGAGAAATCTGGAATATTGCGAAACTATGAAATTCTCCAAATTTTTCGTGTAGCTCGAAACGATAATTTCGCATTAAAAAGATAGCATTGAGTTACAACCTGCCCATACAAAACCCTCGCTTATAACCTGCACATCTCCAAATTATAACTTACCTTTGCCTGCTGATAAACCATAACCGCCTATGCTTGCTTTTGTGCTTACACTTGTGCTGTTGCTCTTGATAGTGATCGTGCTGGCGTACGCAGAGCGCAAAGTGGCCGCTTTTATGCAGGACAGGCTTGGTCCAACCGAGGCAGGCCCGTATGGTTCTTTGCAATCGGTGCTGGATGTTTTAAAGCTGTTGCAGAAAGAAGATATTGTACCTGCCGCTGCTGATAAAAGTCTTTTCAAGCTTGCCCCGATCCTAATTTTTGCTGCAGTTTTTGCTGGCTTTGCCGTTATCCCTTTCACTCCCGATTTGGTGCCTGCTGGTATTGGTATCGGCGTGTTTTACCTGTTGGCGATCATCTCTTTAGACGTGGTTGGTTTACTAATGGCGGGCTGGGGCTCTAATAACAAGTATGCCATGTTGGGTGCAATGCGTTCGGTGGCTCAGATTGTTTCTTATGAGATTCCGGCAGGGTTGGCCATACTTTCGGTGGTGATGGTTTGCCAGTCGTTGGATTTCCAGGAGATCAGTTACCAGCAGGGTGTCTTAATGCAGATTTTCCCGGGGCTGGAGTACGAAGCAAACTGGCTTTTTGGCATTGAGGCGCTGGGCCTGGAAACCACAAACATTGGCGGCATCACCACCTGGAATATTTTCCGGGCTCCTATACTTTTGGTTGCTTTTGTGATCTACTTCATCGCCTCGCTGGCAGAGAGTAACCGCGCACCTTTCGATATTCCGGAGGCGGAGTCGGAGCTAGTGGCGGGTTTCCACGTAGAATATTCAGGGTTCAGGTTTGCGATTTTGTTTTTGGCAGAGTATAGTATGATGGTGCTGGTTAGCCTGGTAGCGGTTATACTTTTCCTGGGCAGCTGGAATACGCCGCTTCCAAACATTGGTCCTTTACAACTTGCCAACTGGACTACCGGTACCATCGGTGAATTGTCGAGTATACTTTGGGGTGGATTTTGGCTGCTAAGTAAAACCTTTGTGCTGTTGTTTCTGCAACTGCAGATCCGCTGGACATATCCGCGTTTGCGCGTAGACCAGCTCATGCACCTGTGCTGGAAAGTACTGACCCCGATTGCCCTGGGCATAGTATTGCTAGCAGGCATCTGGCGATTGTTGATGATATGATTATAGTTAAAAGTTGAGGGTTAAAAGTTTAAAGTGATTTGAACGCATAACTCTTAACTCATAACTCTTAACTTGAACGAAGTGAAACATACATACGGATTCTGGGATGTGGTGAAGTCGCTGGTAAGTGGCCTGCGCCTGACGTGGCGGCATTTTAAAAATGCAAAGAACCGCCGCACTCCCGAGTACGTGACAGACGAGAATTACTTTAACCAACCCGACGGACTGGTAACGCTAACGTACCCTTACGAAGCTATACCTGTACCAGACAATGGCCGTTACCGCCTGCACAACGAGATCGACGATTGCATTGTATGCGACCTTTGCGCCAAAGTATGCCCGGTAAACTGCATCACCATCGAGTCGGTTAAGGCTACTGAAGAGATCGGTGTAACCTCAGACGGTACAAAAAAACGACTTTACGCGCCGGTATTTGATATTGATATGGCCAAATGCTGCTACTGTGGCCTTTGTACTACTGTTTGTCCAACCGATTGCCTGACCATGACGCCTGTGTACGACTTCGCGGAAGTAGACATCAAAAACATGATCTACCACTTTACTGACCTTACACCAGAGCAGGCCGAGGAGAAAAAGCAACTACTGGCGAAGCAACAGGAAGAAATGGCAGCGGCCAAGGCGGCGGCATTGGCCGCAAGAAAATTAATTTAACAATATTATTAAAGTTCGATATGAGATTTATTATACTCTTTTCAATTGTCCTTATGAGCATTGTAAATGTATACGGACAAAATTTATCAAAGCTCGATGAGAAGAATGGCTTCAAAAACTTCAAGCTAGGATCATTGAAGTCAAATTATCCAAACTTAGTATACTATGGATTTATTTTGTCTGAACTAGATGATAACTACTCAAAAGAATATGATGGTTATCTTGATCATAGTTTAAAGAGTTATGTTAAAAGAAATGATGATGTAAAAATTGGGGATATAGAAATCTCCGAACCGACTTATTATTTTTTTAATAACAAATTATTAAGAATTGATTTTACGTTACTTAATTCAAATGGAAAAGAGCTTCTCAAATTGTATACAAGTCTTTATGGTAGCCCTGTAGTCAAGAAAGAAAGGAACAGTTTAGGGGCAGAGATAACAAACTACGTTTGGAAAGGTAAGAGGGTTAATTTAATTATGACCTATTGTGGAAAGCCATTTAAGAGCAATACCATATACTATAAAAATGGTTCTCCTGTTGATGATACTCCTAAGGATGGGCCAAAATATACAGTACGTTATGTCAGCCTTGAAGGACTCGCTCAGAAATCAGGTGGCACAAGTGCAGATAGAGCAAAACTAAACCAACAAAGAGCAAACGATTTATAAACGTGCTTTTCTACATCTTCGCCGTACTGGCTATACTTTCGGGGGCTTACATGGTACTAACGCGCAATCTGCTGTATGCCGGTTTTTCGCTGCTGATCACGTTGCTAAGCATTGCCGGTATTTACGTGCTGCTGTTCGCCGATTTTATTGCCGTTACCCAGCTAATGGTGTATGTGGGCGGGGTGCTGGTGCTTCTACTTTTTGGTATCATGCTAAGTAGCCGCGTGCACGATAAGTCAGTGCTTTCGGAGAACGTGAACACGATTTGGGGCACGTTGGTGGCCGGGCTTATATTTGTAGGCTTGAGTTACGCTATACTTAAAGCCAATATCAGCAGCTTACCGTGGCTTCAGACTACCGAACTAGATGTGTTGGGCAACCAGAAAAGCACGGTGCAAAGTATAGGCATCAAATTAATGACTGATTTTGTATTGCCTTTTGAGTTAGCTTCGCTGCTGCTGCTGATGGCCCTTATGGGAGCCGCTTACATTGCCACAGACAAACAGAAAGTATAACCATGGAGCAAATTCCGTTAGAGCATATTCTCCTTTTAAGTGCTGCACTTTTCAGCCTGGGCATACTTGCCGTTATCACCAAACGCCATGCGGTGGTGGTACTGATGGGTATAGAGCTGATCTTTAATGCCGCCAACCTTAACCTGATAGCTTTCAGCAGACACGACCCCGCGCTGTTGCAGGGCCAACTGTTCTCGCTTTTTGTAATAGTTGTGGCCGCCGCCGAAGCTGCTGTTGCTCTTGCCATTGTACTGCGGGTGTACCAGCATTTTAAGACAGCTAACTTAAACGAGATCGCGACAATAGATAAGTAATTCTTATAGTTACGTTAACCACTCCTCCCGCCGGAGATGGCGTGCGTGCCTCCGAAGCCACACAATCAAAGCGTAAACTATGCTTAATATATTAAAGCAATATACTTAACTTTGGCAGCCTAAAACGCACATACCCGAAACGATAAAGTATAAACTTGGAGCTGTCCGAACTTTTAAAGCCATTGGCTGGCACGCCACAGACCACTACAGCCATAGTAGTGCTCTTGCTGCCGCTGCTCGGGTTTGCTGTTTTATACTTGTTTGGGCGCAAATTACCGCGTCGCGGCGATTGGTTGGGCATCAGCTTAACAGCGGCAGCTTTTATACTTTCGGTGTGGCTTTTTACCCAAACCTGGAACACCGCCACCTATCATAGCCGCACCAGCTGGTTTAGCATTCCTTCCAATTTTGTCTCAGATTTCACGGCAGGCATTCTTTTAGATAACCTCACGGTGCTGATGCTGGTGATCGTTACCTTTATCTCTTTGCTGGTGCAACTGTTCTCGGTAGGCTACATGCACGGCGACAAAGGCTACCACCGCTACTTTGCTTACCTGGGGCTGTTTACTTTTAGCATGCTCGGGATTGTGCTGGTAGATAATCTACTGCTGCTGTTTATGTTCTGGGAACTGGTTGGCTTTTCATCGTACCTCCTTATTGGGTTCTGGTACCAAAAGCCAGCCGCCATTGCTGCCAGCAAAAAGGCTTTTCTGGTAAACAGGGTTGGTGATATTGGTTTGCTGCTGGGCCTGTTTGCATTTTATACTTACTTCAGAACATTCGACCTGGAGGCGCTTAGAACACTTATAGGAGATGGCAACTGGGCTAACAGCAATTTTATACTTAGCTATACTTTAAACCATCAGTCATGGCTGGTGGAGCTTAGTCCCTTGTTTTTAACGCTTGCCGGGCTGGGGCTTTTCATGGGCTGCGTGGGCAAATCTGCCCAATTTCCGTTGCAGGTTTGGTTACCCGATGCTATGCAGGGGCCAACACCGGTTTCATCACTGATACATGCGGCTACCATGGTGGCAGCCGGTGTATACTTAGTGGCACGCTGCTATGCCTTCTTTACCCCAGATGCCCTTACGATTATCGCCATAGTGGGTGCCATTACTGCTTTAGTTGGTGCTGTTGCCGCACTTAAGCAATATGATATCAAGGCTGTACTGGCCTTTTCCACTATATCGCAGTTAGGTTACATGGTTATGGGCATGGGTACTGGCGCTTACGATGCCTCACTTTTCCACCTGACAACACACGCGTTTTTCAAGGCAGCCCTTTTCCTGAATTCCGGTATCATAATACACGCCATGCACCGGGGGCTGCACCACATGCACCATACAGGCCACGTTGATGCACAGGATATCCGTAACATGGGAGGCCTGCGCAAAACCATGCCCTTCACGTTTTATACTTACCTGATAGCTGCTGCTGCTCTGGCGGGCATCCCACTTACCTCAGGTTTCCTGTCTAAAGATGCTATACTTTCCGTAGCCTGGGCCTGGGCGCAAACCATGAGCGCAAACGGCAACAGTTTATACTTTGCAGTTCCGATCACGGGGTTTGTGGTGGTTTTACTTACAGCTTTTTACATGGCGCGGCACATGTGGTTCATGTTCTTTGGCAGTTTCCGGGCGCCATTTGATGTGCAACAGATCAGGTTTACGCATAAGCTGGAAACAGAGCGCATCATGCTAGTGCCTGTGCTTCTACTAGCCATACTTTCGATGGGCATCTTCTTCTCGCTAAACCCGCTGAGCTTTAGTGGCAGCTGGGTTGTGCAGGGCATCAGCTTAAAAAATCACGCCATTACTTTGCTTGCCGAAAACCTGGTGCAGGCAGTAAGGCTACAAGACGATGCCAACCATTTACCGCACATTCTTATTGGAGTAGCCTCTGCGTTACTTGCCACGGTGGGTATAGCCATAGCGCTTGCCACCTACAACAGCAGAACAAGCGAAGAACTACTACAGGAGAGGCCAAGCGGTGCTTTTGCAAAATTATCTTACAACCACTTTTACCTTGACCAGCTCTATCGTTTTACTTTTGTGAGGCCTGCGCTGCTACTATCCAGAGTTTTTTACAGGGTTGATAAACGTGTTATAGATTATACTTTAGACTACGGCAGCAAATGGGTGGTAGTATTTTCCAAGATAACGGCTTGGTTTGACAGGTGGTTTGTAGACGGAACGGTATGGCTTATTGGTGCTATCGCTAAATTAACAGGCCGCTTTGGGCGCGGCCTCCAAAACGGTAAGGTGCAGTCTTACTACGCCTATTCTTTATTCGGATTTATTTTGGTTATACTATATATCGTTTTGTTTTAAAGTATCTTTGGCCTCAGATTCAGGAGGATTGAACTCATTAAAAGCATCGCCTTCTGTAGCGGAGAACTTAACTGACAAACAGCAATTAACAATCAACCATAAAAACAGTTGATGGATTTTATACTTAGCGGCTTAATCTTCTCACCATTGCTGGCAGCGCTTGCTGTGTTGCTGCTGCCTGCCCGACTGCAACAGCCTATAAAGCTTGTGGCTTTTGCAGGTGCTGTGGCGCAACTGGTGCTGGCCATACTTTTATACCTGCGTTTCGATGGTGCTGCCTTTGCCAATGGGCAAACAGGTTACCAGTTCGTGGAGAAGCTGAACTGGATCGGTTTTGAGCTTGGTAGCCTGGGCCGCCTCCAGATAGATTATTTTATAGGTGTAGATGGAATAAGTATAGGCCTGGTGCTGCTAACGGGCATTATCGGTGTTATCGGTGTCATCTCCTCCTGGACGATCACTAAAAACGTAAAAGGCTATTTTCTGCTCTACCTGTTGCTCATGACGAGCGTGATGGGCTGCTTTCTGGCGCTGGACTTTTTCCTTTTCTACCTCTTCTTCGAGTTCATGCTGCTGCCAATGTACTTTTTGATAGGCATCTGGGGTGGTCCTAAACGGGAATACGCTGCTATCAAGTTCTTTATTTATACGTTGGTTGGCTCGCTTTTCATACTTATCGTGATGATCGGGTTGTATACTTCTGTTATTGACCCAACAGCTACCGCAGCACAGTTAGATTTACTTCAAAATGGCGTTGCCAGCCCGGATGCTATCCTACAGGTACAGCAAATGCTGCAGCAGAACGTGATCAGCGGCTCGGAACTGGTGCGCACATTCAGCATACCGGCCATGATGGAGCCTGCCAACTTTATACCGGGCAGTTTGCTGCATGTGCTTTCAGGCTCTGTGCTTTGGGATCTGCCACTCCGGTTTATTGCTTTCCTGCTACTATTTGCCGGCTTTGCCATTAAGGTGCCCTCGGTGCCCGTGCATACCTGGCTACCCGATGCCCACGTAGAGGCCCCTACTCCTATTTCGGTGCTGCTGGCGGCTATACTTTTAAAGGTGGGAGGCTACGGCCTGATACGAATCGTTTACCCGATCTTCCCGGATGCAGGCGCTTATTTTTCTGTACTTGTAGGTGGTTTGGGCGTGCTGTCCATCATCTACGGTGCGCTGTGTGCCCTTGCCATGAATGACCTCAAAAAGCTGATTGCCTACTCTTCGGTGTCTCACATGGGATTTGTGTTGCTTGGGCTTGCTTCGCTTACAGTAGAAGGCGTTAACGGGGCTGTTTACATGATGTTCAGCCATGGCATCATCTCAGCTATGCTGTTCCTGGTGGTTGGCGTAATTTACGACCGGGCACACAACAGGGTAATTCTAAACTTCCGTGGACTTGCCAGCAGAATGCCGGCTTATACCTCCTTTGTGGTTATCGCGTTTTTTGCCTCACTTGGCTTGCCGGGCTTCTCAGGGTTTATTTCGGAGCTGATGGTATTGCTAGGCGGTTTTAGCGCACCGGATGTTACGGGCATGCTGCCGCGCTGGATGACGGTTGTAGCCGTGGTTGGTTTACTGCTTAGTGCTGCTTATTACTTGTGGGCCTTGCAGCGCATGTTCTTTGGTAAGTACTGGATCTTCCCAGAGCTGCGCGAAAACGCCGTGATCTCTGATCTTACCAAACGAGAGTACTTGATGTTGGTGCCGCTAGCTATACTTACCTTGTTGTTCGGTATTTTCCCGCACCTGCTGCTCGATAAAATGGGAGTTACAGTAACAGGCTTTACAGAGCTGGTGCTGCAAAACGGGCAGGAGCAATTAAACATGGTTTTATCTTCGATTAGAAAATAAGTGAACGAACAAGCAGCTTTTTTATCTGATAAGATCAATGCCATACTTGCGGGTGCAGGCTCGCTGCTGCCTGAGCTGCTGCTGGCCGGGTTCTTTCTGCTGCTGGTTACCCTCGATCTCTTCAAGTATAAAACACTAAAGCACCTGCTGCCGTGGCTGGCGCTTACCGGGCTATTCGCCACCTTGGTAGTGCAGATTTTAGGGGGCTATACTTTGGGTGGCACCAATTTCCTGGATCTACTTTTGTCGGATGGGCTAGCGCAGTTCGGAGGCATACTCTTTAGTACGGCAGGCATCTTTACCATATTGCTATCGCTGCAGAACAAGCAACTGGAGCACCTAAAGCATGGCCGCGGCGAATACTACGGGCTTATTCTTTTGTTGGTGCTGGGTTTAAACCTGATGGCGAAGTCGGTTAACCTGCTCATGGTTTTCCTGGCTATCGAAACCGTTTCCATTGCTTCTTATATCCTTACACTTATACTTAAAGATAATCGCCGCTCTGTAGAGGCCGGACTAAAGTATATACTTTACGGCTCGCTTTCGACGGGCGTAATGGTGTATGGCATGTCGTTTTTCTATGGCTTTACCGGTACACTTAACTATACTACAGAGGGGTTTGCGCTGGCACTTGTACAGGCCAATGGTTTGCTTGTAACTGTTGCAGCCATACTTGTTTTCGCCGGCTTCTTCTTTAAAATTTCGGCAGCGCCTTTTCATTTCTGGGTGCCGGATGTATACCGTGGTGCTCCTATGCCGGTAGTAGCGCTTTTCGCTACAGGCCCCAAAATAGCAGGCATTCTGGTTATACTTCGCTTTGTAGCGCCTTTTGCCGATAGCCTTGCCTTTCCGGATGTACAGCTGTTCCTGGGCATTGCAGCGCTTGCTACGTTAGCCATTGGCAATTTTACGGCAGTATGGCAAAAAACACCGCGCAGGCTGATGGCTTTTTCATCGGTATCGCATGCAGGTTTTCTGCTGGCCGCCTTGCTGGCTTTCGGCACCAATTATACTTCTGGCATACTTTTTTACCTGGCGGTGCTTCTGTTTATGAATTTCGGTATTTTCCTTTTCCTGCAGATTGCCGAAGACGATTTGGGTGTGGAGCAACTGGAGCAACTCTCCGGCTTAGGTAAAGCATACCCTTACTTAGGGGTTATGGCGCTGTTATACTTGCTATCGCTTACAGGCTTGCCTCCGTTGGCTGGTTTTATAGGCAAGCTGCTTATTTTCACAAACATTTGGGAGGCTTATACTTTAAGCAGTAACCCCATGCTGCTGGCTCTGCTGGTTGCCGGCATTCTGCTTACCGGTGTAGCCTTGTTCTACTATATAAAGATTCCGTTCTACCTTTTCCTTAAAAGGAATCAAACTGAAGAAAATTTAGTTATTTCACTTTCGAATAAACTGCTGCTGGCGTTGTTCGCGCTCCCGTTGCTGCTGCTGTTCTTTAAACCAGACCTGCTCCTCAACTGGATCGACCGACTACTGGCACAATAAAAGCACCCATGAGCGACTCTATTAAACACGAATGCGGCATTGCCCTGATCAGGCTCAGAAAACCGATTGAATATTATGTAGAGAAGTATGGAACCCCGATGTATGGCGTAAACAAGCTGTACCTGCTGATGCAAAAACAGCACAACCGTGGTCAGGACGGTGCGGGCGTTGCCAGTATCAAAATCAATGCACTTCCTGGTATAGACTACATTAACAGATTCAGATCGGTTAAGACCCGTGCCATCGACAGCATTTTCGGGAAGATTGGCAAGGAGTTCAAAAACCTGAAGGAGGAAAATCCGGAGCAGGCAAACAACACAGAATGGATTTGGGAAAACATGCCGTTTTTAGGTGATGTTTACTTGGGCCACCTGCGCTACGGCACCCACGGGCTTAACAGCGTAGACAATTGCCACCCGATGGTACGCGAAAATAACTGGCGCAGCCGCTCTCTGGCCGTAGCCGGTAACTTTAACATGACCAACGTGGACGAGCAGTTTGCCAAACTGATTGAGTTGGGCCAGCATCCAAAGCAAAAAACAGACACCACCACCGTACTTGAGAAAATCGGCCACTTCCTGGATGAAGAAAACCAGATGCTGTTCGATGAATTTAAGAAAGGTGACTACACCAACAAGGAAATAACCAACCTGATCGAGACAAACCTGAACCTGCAGCGCGTATTAAAGCGTGCCTGTAAGGACTTTGACGGTGGTTATGCCATGGCCGGCCTTACAGGCTATGGTGCTGCTTTTGTGGTCCGCGACCCGAATGGCATCCGCCCGGCGTATTACTATGCGGATGACGAGATCGTGGTAATTGCTTCTGAGAAGCCTGCCATCAAAACCGCCTTCGACGTTGACTACAACCAGATAAAGGAAATTACGCCAGGCCATGCCCTGATAATTGACAAACAGGGTAACCCTGAGCTAAAAGAAATTCTGCCGCAGGGCGAGAAAATGTCTTGCAGCTTTGAGCGTATCTACTTCTCAAGAGGCAATGACCCAGAGATTTACAATGAACGCCTGAACATGGGCCGCCTGCTGTGCCAGCAAATTTTAGAGACGATAGATTACAACCTAAAGGATACGGTGTTTTCTTATATCCCTAATACTGCCGAGACCTCGTGGCTGGGCATGATGAAGGGAATCGAAGATTACCTGCGTACTTACCGTAAAAAGGCAATCCTGAACAATAAGCTATCCGAAGCAGAACTTGACGAGATACTGCAGTATAAGCCAAGAGCGCACAAGTTGGTTATAAAAGATGCCAAACTGCGTACCTTTATTACCGACAACAACAGCCGCGACGACCTGGTGACGCACGTTTACGACACTACATACGAGGTTGTAAAGAAAAACATTGATACCCTGGTAGTGCTCGATGACTCTATTGTGCGGGGTACAACCCTTGAGAAAAGCATCATCAAGATGCTGGACAAACTGGAGCCAAAGAGAATTATTATTGTATCGTGTGCCCCTCAGATTCGCTACCCCGATTGCTACGGCATAGACATGTCGCGGATGAAGGAGTTTGTGGCCTTTAGAGCCCTGCTGGCTTTGCTGGATGATACCGGCAAGAGCAACATGGTGCAGGATGTTTACCAGAAATGCGTTGAGGCTCAAAGCACCTCTGCCTTCCAGGAAAAAAACTTTGTGAAAGAGCTCTATGACCAGTTCTCAGCAAAAGAGATTTCCGCAAAGGTATCTGAGATTGTAAAAGCCCCTCAGGTAAAAGCTGAAGTACAGGTAATTTACCAAACTATTGAAGACCTGCACCAGGCCTGCCCAAACCATAAAGGCGATTGGTACTTTACCGGCAACTACCCGACTCCGGGAGGTACCGGCGTTGTAAACCGCGCTTTCATGAATTTCGTGGAGAACAAAGCAGGAAGAGCTTACTAAGCTGTTTTGTAACTAATTATTTAAAAGGCCTCCGGAGCATATGTTTTGGAGGCCTTGTTTTTAAAACGCAAAAGCAGCTTCAAAAAAAGCCCTTATCTTTGTGCTGTTAACAAGCCCTTAGCCATGCAGAAAATAGGAGAAATTATCTTCACGCTTATCCCCCTGATTTTGTTCGTGTACCTTTCCCTTACAATGTTAGGCATCATAAAGTATAATCAGCATACTGCTTTCTTACAAAATGCTTCGGCTGTAACTAAAGTGGCCGTATACGGCGGCACCATTGCTTTCCTGATCATGGCTATAAAGGATCTGCTATCATAACAGGTTTTATGCCCTCTTCGGCGGCTAATCCAGCCCCTTAACTACAACACTACTTCTTTCATTCTGCTGCCCTGCTTTTACAATCTGGCGCTCAAAGTCTTTTGGTTTGTTGATGGTCTCGTAGAACTCGTCGAGGTAACGGAGTGTCTGCTTTCGGTATTTTTCGTCTAGCAGGTGATTGCCCTTATATACCTGGTAAATAGCTTCTTTGCGGTTATTGAAGAAAGGTACTAACTCAGCCAATACGTCGTCGGGGTAACTGTAGCCCCTGAAAATGCGCTGCCGCACCGATGTGATTCCTATTTCGGGCGGGGGCTTGGCGTAAGGCGGCATAACGATTCCGGTATAGTCAAAGTCGTAAGGCACAGGCACAGGCTTAGAGTATGACTCTAAGAGCAGCAGCTTTATGTTGTGGCGGTAAGGCACAGACCAATCGGTGTTGCCGATCATGTACTGAAAAAGAGCCAGCTTTGCCATTGTCCTGTCGTCGGTGGCGTCCATACGGATGAGTAGCTCTTCGGGCATTTTCTCGCCTTTGTTCCGCTTCAGTATCTCGTCCTCGTCCTCTATCAGAAAGGCATAGTTGCTACCAATTTTCCGGTTGCCTTCCACATCTTTATACTCTATCTTGCACAGCCTTACCCTAAAACTGAGATGGGTTAGCTCGTTGTATAATTTATAAACCAGGTACTCCCGGATAACATACTTCTCGCCGATGCAATGGGTAACCAGTTTCAGTTTATCGGTGCCTGCAAACACGGTGTTCGCGACAGCTTTTTTTGGAAAGTTGAGCAGCAGCGGCGGGAACCTGCACACGCTCGGGTCGCGGCGGTGCTTGCCCCTTACCCGCACCTTTAAATCTATTGCAGTAGTTTGCCCTGTCCCGGTCTGATAGTGTATGGAGGCTTTGTGGTATACCCTTTCATCGCCACGGTCCTTTAAGAGTTCTTTGTAGTCTACCAGTAAAGTAAACTGAAGCACCTCTTCGCTGTCGAATAAGTCGCTTTGGTAGGGTATTGGGAAGGCAGCCTGCGTTTGGGAGCTAAAAGTATATTTTTGCTCCGGTTGAGCCAGAGCAAGTATGGATGCATTCAGCAACCAAATCAAGGCAAGACAGGCTGATCTAAGCAAACCTGCTTTACTGTTTATCCGCATCTTTTTTTCACGTCCCTCCTGTTATCTCCCCTCTTTTAATCCTATACCTGAAAATATGAGCGCCTGCTGGTTTGGCCTCGAAGTTCGTTATATTTTACTGCACCGTTTTTACTCCCGCATCCAGTTGCTTTAGCGCTTTCTTTGTAAATATCTCCCTGATCACCTGCCCTTCCCCTTTCTCCAGCTTAATGCCTATCAGCGGCGATATAGTAGCAGGAATATCTATGAGTGTATGCTTTGCGGCTACCGTTGTTCTTTTTTTAAAGTCCGGCCCAATGGCAAGCAAGCTAATGCGCCTGCAACCTTCACAATCGTCGCCATGCTCCATCCATCCCCCATCAACTCCATCCAGGTGCCTGCCGTGATCATTCGTAATCAAAAGGGTTGTTTTGTTTTTGTAAAAGCTGCTTTTGTTCAGATAGTCCCAAAGCTGCTTCACATACGTATCGGACCTGGAAATACTTCTTAAGTAGTAGGCCGAGTTACCTGCATGGGCGTAGCCGTCCGGCTCCATCAGATTTATGAGCATCAGGTTAGGCTTGTGCTGCGAAAGTATGCGTGTAGCCTCTACTATAGTAAGCGAATCGGCGCGGTAGCCTGTGCCAGGGCCATTTACGCCACAGTTAACGGAAGGCTGAAATTGATTGTGCCATGTGGAGTCCTGGGTGTTGGCAAGTATGTGTAGTTTATCTTTGCTCATAACCAGCCAGGCAGCCGTTGCGGGTTTACCTGTGGCTTTTAGCCATTGCTGAAAGTAGGAAGGGTTAGCCGGAAGTTCGTCGCCGTAATTATCTATCTCCTGGTTTACGCCTGTGGTTATCGCCACGTGCCCGGAGTTGGTGTAGGTATAAGCGTCGTTCTGGAAATCAGCGAAAAAGGCGCCTCTGCCCTTCAGCGTGCCCGACATAAAAGGTATGAGGCCCGGCGTGGTTGCCCATGTTTCAGAGTACCGGGGGCCGTCAATTACCACTATAACAACATGCTCGGTTCTGAATGGCTTTGAGGCGGTGCCGGTAGAAGTGCCTGCGCAACCCCAAAACAAGAGCAGCAACCCTATAAGTAGCACAAAGAGAAAGAAACGCCTGTAAGGTATCCTGCTCTCCCATCTTCCAGATTCTTCCGATACACCCATCACACTCTCTTCAGTAAATAAAGACCTCATTTATAACTAGTTATACATCACATTTTTGATTTACGTTGTACAAGTATAAGATTAACTTAAAGTATAGAAAGGTGCTCTGTAACTGTGTAGCTGCTAAAGTCATCTTCCTGGTTGGCATTACGAACTCATTACAAGCTGAACAACCCTGAAAAACTTCTTGCGTTTAAGCGATAACTTTACCTTATTGCACTACAGATACATTAATGCACCAAAGCACAGCCATAGCGACCACACTTACTTTGCCAGTCTCACTTGGCACGGCGCTGCTGTCTATTGCCTATTCTTATTGCCTGAGCGTGTATAGCTATTGCAGCTATTATTACCGCTATTACCGCAACTGCTAAGGCAATCACCACCATCAACTAACGTATAGTTACAGAAAGCGAGGAAAAGCTTTCTTACCTCAGGTGAACCTGCCGAAGCAGTGGCTCAAGCCGCTGCTTTTTTCTTTTTAAACCAATCATACTTTTCATATCAAAGACTTAGACCATGAGCCTGACACAACAATACAGCAACTACACCGAAGAAAACCATACAGTATGGGCCATTTTGTTCCAGCGGCAGATTGAGAACCTGCCGGGGAAAGCCATACCTGCATTTTTTAAAGGCCTTGAACTTGTAAAATTTAAGCCAGACCGCATCCCGAATTTTGAAGAGGTAAACCAGATACTTAAACCCCTGACTGGTTTTGAGGTTGTGCCGGCCCCGGGTATTGTAGATGATGCCGTTTTCTTCAGCTTAATAGCTAATAAGAAGTTCCCTGCCACAGTCTGGATCAGAACGATGGACCAACTGGACTACCTCGAAGAACCGGATATGTTTCATGATGTGTTTGGGCACGTGCCGTTGCTAACGATACCGGTATACTGCGATTTTCTGGCTGCCCTCTCGGCAATGGCCCTGGAGCACGTTGACAGACCCGATGTGATTGATAAACTGACGCGCATTTACTGGTATACCATTGAGTTCGGCCTCTTCCGGGAGCCAGGCGCTAAAGCAGCGATCTACGGGGCGGGCATACTTTCGTCTGTAGGTGAGAGCAAGCTGTCTGTTTCAGAAGAAAGTATAAAGTATGATTTTAATGTAGATCACATTCTGGATACTTCTTATGTTAAAGAAACTTACCAAAGCCAGTACTTCTGTATCGAGAGTTTTGAGCAGTTACTGGAAAGCTTGCCTAAAATAGGAAGGGCGATTGCAGCGTTGCGCCAGCAACTGGAGGAAGTATAAAACAAAGGAGAGGCAGCCGGTAAAGTATAACCTGCTGCCTTTCCTTTGATTAAAGTACGTTGCTAAAAATGATTATTGCCTTTGCTTTATGCTCAACAGCAGCAAAGCCATTGATGTATGTTAGTGCGTCAGCTCAGGGCTTATCTGGAATCCTAACTTACGAGGTTTGGTAAGGTGCGTATTTTCTAGTTTCTGCTTTAACGTAATGCGCTCAATGTCGCTTATGTCCTGCCCCATCAGATCGTTGTTTACAGCAGCTACCATAGCACTTTCTACAATAATGCGGATCTTGCTATCGGTTAGTACATTCTTGGAGATGTTCGTTATTTCGTCGTTAGGCAGGTCAAGCTGTTTTACCCCCTCAATGCAAAAGTGATTCTCGATGTTTACCAGCATGCGCCCTACAAGATAACCCGGATCATCCAGCCTGTTGTACTTTATGGTATCAGCCATAAAATTATAAGCCATAATGTGCCCAAAAAAGCGGCGCCGGAAATCCTCGTCAATATACTCGTTGTTCATTATCTCATAATCGTCCGGGAAGGTGATAATGTTTGAGTGCATGACAAAAACAAGCAAGTCCCCCGAGAACTTAATATGAAACTCATGTTCGTTAACGTTGCGATATTCAATGATCACATTTGCATCCTGCTCCGTAATACGATTCGTCAAGTCATCAACCAACTCCTGCGATACCTCCTTCATTTTCTTGAACGTATTCAGGGTATTTCGGTAAATCGCCTGCTTTGTTACAGATTTCTGGTGCAAGCCATTTACAATATCAGTTAATCTATCTTCCATAGTGTATGTGTCGGTTCTGAATTTAGCCAGATGTAGTTTGTACCGTAGATCGGGATACTTTGTTTAAAAAAGGGGCTGAATTAAAAGAGAGTGAAAGAGTATCGTACGCAGCATTTAACGTTTATACTTGCTCAGGGTGTTGGTAGCTGGGTGGCGGTTGCAACTGCGGCAGCTCCTGCCCTACCAGCTCGAACGCCACCTGCCTTACCCCTGGTTTAGCCAAAGGGTGCTGCAATAACATTGCCTGGGCCTGTGGCTGCTCAAATACTTCGGGAATGGTGTTAACAGCGCCAGCCGGAACATGTTGCCTGTGCAGGTGCTTCAGCAGTTTCGCCCTATCCTGTTCCGATATTAGTTTGCGAAGCAGAGTGTTTAGTTCTTTCCTATGTTGAACACGGCAGTAGTTTGTTTTATACATTGGATCATCTGCTAACTGAGGTGCCCCAAGTATAGCACAAAGTCGTTTAAACTGCCTGTCGTCGCCGATGGCAATTACCAGCTGCTTATGGTCTTTGGTTGTGTACACGCTGCCGTAAGGCACAATGGTTGGGTGCTCAGATCCCATTCTTCCTGGTGCATGGCCAGCCACCAGGAAGGCTGTTGCCTGGTTGGCCAACGCCGATACAGCTGCCTCCAGCAGCGACACCTGCACCAGTTGCCCTGCCCCTGTTTTTTCGCGCTGCAGCAATGCTACAAGTAGTCCTTCTTTAAGCTGGTGCGCAGTCAGGATATCCATTAAGGCAACGGGCATTTTTGTAGGCAAGCCATCTGGCTCCCCATTCAGGTACATAAAGCCGCTTTCAGCCTGCACTACAGCATCGTAGCCCACCCTCGCATCAGTAGGCCCGTAGCCCGTAATGTGCCCATAAATCAGCCTGGGGTTTATGTGTTGCAACGTCGTGAAATCAACTTTCAGCTTTTCGGCGTCACCGGGTTTGTAGCTGGCAATTACCAGGTCTGCTTCTTTAACCAGTTCATACAATTGCTCCAGTTCCTGCTGCTGCGTAAGGTTTAGCGCCAAAGCAGTTTTACCCCAATTGGCAGCACAAAAATAAGCCGGCGTATCAGTACCATTGTCTTCTGTTGCCAGCTTCCAGGTTCTGGTGACATCGCCGCGCGTGGCAGCGTTTTCCACTTTGATAACCTTAGCGCCCAGCTCTGCAAAGAATTGCCCTACACTTGGCCCTGCCAATACACTTGCCAGCTCAAGCACCAGCAAATCTTTAAAAACTGCTTCCATTCAGGCCTCTTTATGTTATTCTAGTTCTGCCATTACATTATCGGTTAGCTCTAAGTTATGGTAAACTTTCTGAATGTCATCGTCGTCCTCCAGCGCATCTATCAACTTTAGTATTTTACGTACAGCTTCAGGGTCATCGACTGCTACTGTAGTTTTAGGCAGGCGCTGCAGTTCTGCGGTTTCTGCCTGCAAGTTAAGTTCTTCAACTTTTTTCTGCATTGCACCAAAGTCTTCCATGGCACAGTAAATAGAAAGGTACGCTTCATCAAATTCCACCTCCTCTGCACCGCCATCGGCAAGCTCCAGCAACAATTCGTCATCTGTTAGAAGCAGTTCCGGGTTTCTTGCAACTATAAAAACGCCTTTTCTATCAAATAAGAACTCTACAGATCCATTAACGCCCAGGCTGCCATTGCCTTTGTTAAAAATAGTGCGCAGGTTTTGTACTGTTCGGTTGATGTTGTCTGTGAGGCACTCAATAAATACTGCTACACCATTAGAGGCATATCCCTCATAAGTTACACCTGAATATTCGCCTTGGTTATCTTCGCTTTTCTTTATAGCCCGCTCTATGTTTTCTTTGGGCATGTTTACGGCTTTGCTGGTTTGTATAGCCAGCCGCAGGCGCGGGTTTGCATCAGGGTCCGGGCCGCCTTCTTTGGCAGCTACCGTTATCTCTTTTATCAGCTTTGTAAATATTTTTGATCTTTTGGCATCCAGCGCGCCTTTCTTACGCTTTATCTGCGACCATTTATTATGTCCTGCCATGTGGTATCAGGTATCTATTTTGATAAACTTAAACTGCAATGCTTATCCAGCACAGCAAAAAAAATAAAAAAGTAAGCTTAAAAAAAGAGCAGCCTGGCCAAAGGCCAAACTGCTCTTTTAAAATGTTTCTTTATAGATAAATGCTACTGCCTAGAGCAACATAAAAATGGCGTTGATGATGTTCAGGCCTAACAGAAGAAAGAAGTTAGGCGAGTCTTGTACAGCTCTTTTCATAACAATATAGCTTAATAATTATATTATTTAAAGTCAATATTATAAAATATTGCTTACCCTATATTACGCCATGAAATAGTATTTGTTACAGCAAAATATAACTTTTTACATATATTGCAAATTTTAAAAATATAGCTATTCTTTAATATATATTATTCTGCTGCCATAATAGCTAATTGTATATATTTTGGTGGAGCAAAACAGCACAAGAATATATTGCATTTTACATGATATCGTTACAATTAATACACAAACAATTCATATTGCATAAAGTATGGCAAAATGTTAGCCGTCAGCTCTAGCAATTATGCAGTACGTATATTAATCTGTTATTTATCGTATATTTACCTAATTATAGTATCCATAAATGTGGGTACATCTATATGTTAATTTAACAAACAGTTATACTTTGGATTTCCATTCGTTCAACTTACACGAAAACGTACTAACCGGCATTGACTCGATGGGCTACAATAAGCCTACTCCGGTACAGGAACAAGCCATACCACTTATACTTGAGCGTAAAGACATGATTGCCTGCGCCCAAACCGGTACCGGTAAAACAGCAGCTTACCTTCTGCCCCTGATAGATCGTATTTCGCATGAAGAGTATGAGCACACAAGCACGCTTATACTTGTACCAACCCGCGAATTGGCTAAGCAGATAGACGAGCAGGTAGAAGGCTTTGGCTACTTTGCCTCTGTAAGTTCTATCGCCATTTATGGTGGCAGCAAAGGCGGTGACTGGGACCAGCAAAAACGCGCCCTCACAACAGGAGCCGATATCATTATTGCTACTCCCGGTCGTTTGCTGGCGCACATGGCCATGGGCTATGTTAAATTAGACCAACTCAACCATTTGGTGCTCGATGAGGCCGATAAAATGATGGATATGGGCTTTATGGATGATCTGCTTAAAATAATAAAGCAGCTTCCAAAAGAGCGTCAAACCCTGTTATTCTCGGCTACTATGCCGCGTAAAATCAGGGATCTTGCCCAGCAGATACTACAAAACCCTGCAGAGGTAAACCTAGCCATTTCGAAGCCTGCAGCCGGTATAGACCAGCGCCTGTACCTTGCCTACGACAACCAGAAACTTCCTTTGCTGGAGCATTTACTGCAGGAACAGGAAGTACAAAGTATGATTGTGTTTACCTCCCGCAAATCAAACGTAAACCAGATTGTGCGCTCGCTGCGCAAAATGGGTTTTGAGGCCGAGGGAATACAATCAGATATGACGCAGGATGAGCGTGAGCGCGCGTTGCAAGGCTTTAAGAACAAGCAACACCAGATCCTGGTTGCGACAGACATTGTATCAAGAGGTATAGACATCGACAGCCTGAGCCATGTGGTAAACTTTGATATGCCACAGGACGCAGAGGACTATGTGCACCGCGTTGGCCGTACAGCCCGTGCTGCTTCTACAGGTGTTGCCATTACGTTTGTTAATGAGAAAGACATGTTTAAGGTGCAGAAGGTAGAGCGTTTAATTGAGCGTGAATTACCAAAGCTGCCTTTACCTGAAGATTTTGGCCCTGCACCAGCTTACGATCCAACCAAACGCCATGACAGCAGAGGCGGCGGCAGACCAGGGGGGGACCGCAAGCCAGGCGCTGGTGGCCAAAAACGCGACCACCGCAGCAAACACCATCGTGGCCCTAAACCGGCACAGGCAGGAGAAAAACAACAAGCCCAGGGAGAGGCAAGCACAACAGAAAGTGCTCGAAAAAGACCCAACAACCGTAACAGAAACAAAAACAGAAATAAACCCTCTGGCAGCGGAGAACCACAAACTCCCACCCAGGCATAAAAAAAGGCAGCTGTAATAGCTGCCTTTTTTTATGCGCTTGCTTTCTAAAATCAATAACTACCCCATAAGGCTCTGCCAAAGCGGTACTCTAACTGTGCTGCTGTACCTTTATGAAAGTAAGCTGCTTTAAATTGTAAGGCCAACCACAGCCTCAGATTTTATACTTGCGAACCTACTATAAAATTATACTTAAATTATTTTTACTAATAAGTATACGATAGCGCCTACTATATTACGTTTATACTATATTAAATTTTTCACGCTTACCCATCTCCCTCTCAAAAGAGAGAAAGCCATTAGCTTACGCTTACCCAGTTTACCCGCTTACTCATACCAGAAGCATAAAGAACTGCAAATGTTAAACTATGTTAATTTTCTGATTTAAACCTGATTAACTTCTATCTTAGATACCTAAAGTATAAATTATGAAATCAACTAAATATTTAGTTGTATTAATTTACATTGTTATATTTGAAAAATTATCGACTACTGTATACTAACCAAACTTTTATGAAACAAACTTTACTTACAGCATTGCTGTGCTGCCTGTTTACTGCCACTACATGGGCTCAGGCTCCGTTTAGCGGCACCATCAAAGGTTCTGTTATTGATTCGACCAACAGCCAGGGCCTGGGTTATGTTACCGTACTTATCCAGGAGGTAGGCCAGAACCAACCGTTAAAGAGTACTTTTACCAAAGACAACGGCTATTTTGAAGTGGCGGGCCTGCCAGAGAAAAACTACGAAGTAATCCTGACTTATGTCGGTTACAGAACGCAGGTAATAAAAGTGCCGGCTTTTGCACCAGGCAAAACAACCGCAGACCTGGGTAAAATATTAATGGTTAGTACTGCCAATAAACTGAAAGAAGTAGAGGTTGTAACCGAAAAGCTGCTGATAACCCAGGATGTAGATAAGCTGAGCTATAACGTAGACGCAGACCCGGAAAGCAAAACCATGAACGCCCTGGACATGCTGCGCAAAGTACCGCTGCTAAGCGTTGACGGCGATGACAACATCAAACTGAATGGCAACAGCAACTATAAGGTGTTAATCAACGGGAAGGAGTCTTCTCTTTTCGCGAACAGCCCCAAAGATGTTTTCAAGAGTATGCCCGCCAACTCCATCAAAAACATCGAGGTGATCACTAACCCACCATCAAAGTATGAGGCAGAGGGCGTAGGTGGTATTATCAACATTATAACCCACAAAAAAGCGCCCGGCGGCTACAACGGATCAGTAAGCGGCAACATTCGCAGCCCGCGTGGTTCGTATGGCGGCGGTTACTTAACTGCCAAAGTCGGCAAGTTCGGGGCTTCTGTTTACGGGGGGCTAAGCGATTACTATAGCCCCAAAAGCTCGAACAATTACACCAGGGAAGACTTTATTTACCAAACCATACTTGACCAGCAGGGCCACAGTACCAACGAAGGCAAGTTCAGGTATTTAAGCGGCGAGTTAAGCTTTGAGCTGGATACGCTTAACCTTTTTACAGCCAACTTTAACATGAACCAGAGCAATGGCGGCTATGAGCAGGAGCAGCTGGTAAAAAACAACCAGACGGATGGCACTCCAATTTCATCATACAGGAGATTAAACCTGGGAGACCAGGCATGGTTTGGCAACGAAGTGGGCCTGGATTATCAGCGCACTTTTAAGAGAAGCAAAGAGCAACTGCTTACCTTATCGTACAAGTATGGGCAAAACGGAAACGAGTCTTTTACTGATTTTAGCCTGATACCGCTGCTTAGTTATCCCGGCTCCAAAAACAAAACTGAGAACAACGGTGCGACCACAGAGCAAACGTTCCAGATAGACTATGTGCAGCCCGTGAAAAAGCATGCGCTTGAGGTGGGTGTAAAAACTATACTTCGTGATATCAACAGCGACTTCTACTATCAGACTTTTGACGCTGAGCAAAACAGGTACATAACAGATGCAAGCAGGACAAACAATTTTGAGTATAACCAGGATATTTATGCTGCTTATACATCCATGAACCTTAAAAAGGATAAATGGGGATTACGCGTTGGGGCCAGGCTGGAAGAAACAAAAGTAGATGCCAATTTTAAATCAACGGGCACGCTGACAGACCAGGATTACTTTAACCTGATACCGAACATTGCCTTGTCGCGCTCTCTGCCTAAAATGAGCAACATAAAGTTATCTTACACACAGCGTATTGAGCGGCCAAGCTTATGGTACATCAACCCATACGTAAATGAAGTTGACCCCAAGAACATCTCCTACGGTAACGAGAACCTGAAAGCAGCAACAAGCAACGTGTTTAACCTCTCTTATAATACGTTTGTAAAGGGCGTTTCTATCAACACAGGCATCAGCCATACGTTCACAAACAGCTCTATACAGCAGTACACGTTTTTACGCTCCATCGATACGGTGTCTGTGACAACATTTGGCAACATTGGTAAAAACCACACTACAGGCATTAACTTAAGCACCAATGCCACTTTCCTGAAAAAGATAACGCTGAACCTGAACGGTGCTGTAAACTATGTACAGTTGCAAAGCACGCTTAACGACAGGCCGGTAGATAACGATGGCATCACGGCAAACATTTATGGTAACCTTAGCTATAAGTTTGAGAAAGGCTGGAGAGCAAGCGGCAACATCGGTGTGTACTCCTCTGATGTGCTGCTGCAAGGCAGGTCGGCTAGCTATATGTTTAACAGTTTATCAGCTACCAAGCAGTTCCTTAAAGACAATAAGGCAAGTGTAACGCTCTCGCTTAGCAGCCCATTCCAGAAAACCCGCCGTTGGTTTACCGAGATAGATGAACCAGGCAGGTTCAGATCGGAACAGGAATCATACTTTGTAAACCGCCGCCTGACTATGTCTTTCAACTACCGGTTCGGTAAGCTGAAAGGCGATATTGCCCGCAAGAAAAGAGGCATTAAAAACGATGACCTGAAAGGCGGAGGCGATAGCTCCGGCGGAGGAACAAGCAATTAGAAACTAAGCAAAAAGAAAAGGCGCTGAAACACATCAGCGCCTTTTATGTGTGCTAAGGTTTATACTTTACAGCACCTGCCCCAGCCCGAACAGCAACACAAACAAAAGTGTGGTAATAGCCATCTGCTTTAAGTATGGGTCCAGCTCTTTAGAGGTTTGCTTACGCCACACATTTATGCCATTTACTATAACAAGCGGTAAAGCAAGTATAAACAGCAGCTGCCAATAACTGTAAAAGTTTAGCACTACATATAGCACAGCACTCAGCACACCGCCTGCCAAAAGTATAAGGTGGTATACGCGCGCCTTCTCTGGCCCAAGCCGCACCGGTATGGATCGCTTGCCCGCTAGTGTATCAGATTTAATGTCGCGGATGTTGTTAACGTTAAGTACAGCGGTGGCAAAAAAGCCGCAGATGAGTGCCGG
Organism: uncultured Pontibacter sp.; assembly: GCF_947492645.1. Taxonomy (GTDB): domain Bacteria; phylum Bacteroidota; class Bacteroidia; order Cytophagales; family Hymenobacteraceae; genus Pontibacter. The sequence goes on from NZ_CANLMZ010000005.1 coordinate 240,656, forward strand.
AAGCACAGCAGCAAACTCTAGTTGCTGCGCCTGCAGGTAGTAAGTGCCCAATACCCCTACCAACCCAAAAAAGGTAAACACGAAAATATCTCCCAGGCCCGCATACCCATAAGGTTTATCTCCGGCTGTATAGTTAATGGCAGCCCAGATAGAGGCCAGCCCCAACCCCAGAAAAACCAGAAACAAGAGCATTCCCTCAGCACCGAAAGCCACCCAAAGCAGCACCAATCCCGATACAAGCGAAAGTAAACTGAATGCAATCATCCCGGTCTTCATGTGCGAGGCCGTTATATGCCCTGCCTGTACAGCACGCATAGGGCCTTCGCGGTGCACACTATCTGCGCCATGCTTCGTATCGCCGTAGTCGTTGGCCAGATTAGAGAGTATCTGCAGGAAAAGCGTAGTAAGCACACACAAGGCTACAATGGCTCCGTTAAAGTATCCGTCAGCCGCCGCCATAAAACCACCCATACCAATGCAGGAGAGCGCCAGAGGCAATGTACGTGGCCTAAAAGCCGAAATCCAGACCTTTACAAGACCTGGATTCTGGGGAATGTTTTGAGATGTATTGTTCAAAGTATAAAAACTAAATGCTGGCACAAACGTCTGCTTGCGCCACAACTATACTTATTTTTGGATGGCTGCAAGAATTTCCTCTCCCATCGGTTTTACCTTGGATGGGTAAAAAGCCACAACCTCACCGTTTTCGTTTACAAGATATTTGCAGAAGTTCCAGTTCGGCTCTTCGTGGTTTGGTGCGTTATCAGTCAGCCAAGTATATAGTGGGTGTTTGTCTTCTCCTGCCACCGATATTTTATCAAACATCTGGAAGGACACGCCATAGTTTTTCTGACAGAAGCTGGCAATCTCTTCGTTGCTGCCCGGCTCCTGGCCGCCAAAGTTATTGGCCGGAAAACCAAGTATAACCACTTTATCGCCATGCTGCTCATTCAGCTTCTGCAGGTCTTCATACTGCGGCGTAAAACCGCATTCCGATGCCGTATTTACCAGCAAAACCTTTTTGCCTTTATACTGCGAAAAATCTACTTCTTTACCTTCCAGCGTTTCCATTTTAAAAGTATAAAAGCTGCTGGTGCTGGTAGTATTAGGTGCTGTTTCTGTTGCCATAGTTTCTTCTGTTGATTTAGTTGCTTGGTTAGGCTCTTTGCAGGCAGTAAATGCCATTGCAATAGCCACAGTTAAAAAAGCAATGCTCTTGTTCATTAGAGTTTAGTTATACTTATGCAGAAACAGCAGGTTATACTTTTTGTTTTCAGGAATTACATTCTCTCAGGCACAGCTATTCCTAGCAGCCCCATGCTCTTGCGCACCATGCGTGCTACCATAGCCGACAAGGCAATACGGAAGCTGCGGGCCTGCTCGTCTGTCTCGTTGAAGATGGAGATTTCCTGATAGAACCGATTGTATGCTTTAGCCAGTTCGTAGGCGTAATTGGCAATTACAGAGGGTGCATACAAATTACCAGCCTCCTTCACTACAGCCGGGAAGTTTACCAGTTGCGTTATAACTTCCTGCTCAGTTTCGTGTAGCTTATCTATACTTCCAAAAGATGCCGCATCTACCTTTATTCCCATTTCACCGGCTTTGCGAAGTATAGCGGAGATACGTGCATGCGTGTACTGCACAAATGGGCCTGTGTTGCCACGGAAATCAATCGACTCCTGTGGGTTGAACAACATACGCTTTTTCGGATCGACTTTCAGCAGGAAGTACTTTAAGGCGCCTAAAGCCAAGGTATGATACAACTCCTGCGCCTGCTCTGGGGTAAAGCCTTCTATCTTACCCAACTCCTCGGTTTGCTGGCGCGCTGTGTCTATCATTTCCTGCACCAGCTCGTCAGCATCCACCACGGTACCTTCCCTGGATTTCATTTTACCGGAAGGTAAATCCACCATGCCATAGGACAAATGGTAAATACCTTCAGCGTAAGTTTTACCTAATTTCTTCAGCGTGGCCTTCAGTACCTGGAAGTGATAATTCTGCTCATCTGCCACCACATACACCGATTGGTCATATGGGAAGTCGTTATACTTGAGTTCTGCCGTTCCCAGGTCCTGGGTAATGTATACCGAAGTGCCGTCAGCTCTTAAAAGCAGCTTCTCATCAAGGCCCTCTTCCGCCAGGTCCACCCACACAGCGCCATTCTCTTTTTTAAAGAACACCTCTTTCTGAAGGCCTTCCTCTACACGCTCTTTGCCTAAAGTATACGTTTCGGATTCGTAGTAATACTTATCAAAGTCAACGCCTATGTTGCGGTAAGTCTGGTCGAAGCCGGCGTATACCCAGCTGTTCATAGTTTTCCAGAGGTTTACCACCTGCTCGTCGCCTTGCTCCCACTTAAGCAGCATTTCCTGGGCTTCCAGCATGAGGGGTGCTTTTTTCTTGGCCTCCTCTTTGTCCATGCCTTGTGCTGCAAGTTCGTCTACCTGCTCTTTGTAGGCTTTATCAAAAAGCACATAGTATTTACCTACCAGGTGGTCGCCTTTAAGGCCGCTGCTCTCTGGTGTTTCGCCGTTGCCCATTTTCTCATACGCCAGCATTGACTTACAGATATGGATGCCACGGTCGTTTACTAGGTTCACCTTCATCACCTGGTGGCCGTTTGCTTTTAGTATCTCGGCTACAGCATAGCCCAGGAAGTTATTGCGCAGGTGGCCCAGGTGCAACGGTTTGTTTGTGTTCGGAGATGAGTATTCCACCATTACATTGCGGCCGCTTGCCTCTGCCTGTCCAAAGTCGGAGTTCTGCATCAGGTCGCGGAACAACGCCAGCCATTCTGCATCTTCCACCTCCAGGTTCAGAAACCCTTTTACCACGTTAAAATCCCTGATTTCTTTTGTATGCTCTTTCAGGTACTCACCCAAAGCCTGGCCAATTTGCTCGGGGCCTTTGCCAGCCTGCTTGGTGTACGGGAAAGTTACAAACGTGAAAGAGCCGGCAAACTCCTTGCGGGTTGGTTGCAGAGCAATTTGTGAGGCATCAACAGAAACATTGAATAAAGCTTGCAGCGCCTGGCTTATGCTTTGGCTAATGGCGTGTTGTAATTGCATTAATGTATAGCTGTACTTTTAGATTCTCGGAATAAGATAGCCTCTGTGGCTGTCTCTAATATGTCGAAGGCATTTTCAGCCATCGTGTTTTCAGTATCAAGTGTCGGGTTAATTTCCGTCATTTCGTAGCACACCACACGTGGGTCCTGCAGCAGGTGGTAATTAAGCTCTTTGGCTTCCTGCACGGTTAAACCCACCTCTACCGGCGTGCCTGTTCCTTTCGAGAACTTTGAGTCCAGGCTATCCACATCAAACGATACGTAAATAATATCACAGTCTTTTAAACGGCGCAACGTTTCGCTTGCCACAAGCTCTGCCCCCTTTTGCAGGAACTCGGCATAAGTATAGTTTTTAATGCCATTCTTCTGGATAAAGAAATCTTCAGGCTCCTCGGTATCGCGCACTACAATGTATACCAGGTGCTCCGGTTTCAGTTTAGGCCCATCATAACCTAATTTCTTAAGCGAGTTCCAGAAAAAGACCGTTTCCGGTGCAGGGTCGTTTATCTGGCGGTCCAGGTTGTCGACGTTCAGGGCCATGGCCAGCGGCATGCCGTGCACATTGCCAGAGGGCGAAGTATAAGGCGAGTGAATATCAGCATGCGCATCGATCCAGATAACGCCTAGTGTTTTTTCAGGGTAAGCTGCTTTGATACCTGCAATGGTACCGTGGGCGTTTGAGTGATCACCGGAAAGCACAAGCGGAAACATGCCCATATCAATGGTTTGCTCTACTGCCTTAGCTATGTTTTTTTGTACCGTCAGGATGCTGTCGATGCGGTGCGCGTTCGGGAAAACATCCTTATCGAATAATGTATAATTAAGATCTGGTACACTTACTGTGTTAAAACGATTAAAATAATCAGAGCCTTTGTCCCAACAAGCCACACGCAGGGCATCTACCCCCATGCTGGCTCCACGCGTCCCTGCACCTAGCTCCGACTTTACTTCTATCAGTTTAATTTTTTTCATGTGTTAGTTGTTAGGTTTTATCCGCCCACATGCAATCGCTCAACTTATAAATTATCGCCCTTTAAAAGGTGTGATTAAAATAAATATGTGAACGTTTCACATAATCTGAACAAAGTTTTTGCAAAGATGGTAAAATACAATCAATATTGCATGTTTTCTTAACCCAGCACTATAGAATGGATAAATATACCGACCTGATTCACCAAACTTTCGACTTCCCGACAGACGAATTCCAGGTAGAAAATAACGAGCTTATGTTCAACGGCATTCCGCTGATGGACATTATCAAGCAATACGGCACTCCCTTAAAATTAACATACTTACCAAAGATAAGTTCGCAGATTCAGCGGGCAAAGCGCCTGTTTAACGAGGCTATCGAAACGCTTGACTACAAGGGCACTTATACGTATTGCTACTGCACCAAGGCATCGCACTTTTCTTTTGTGCTGGAGGAGGCGCTAAAAAACAACATCCACATCGAAACATCGTCGGGCTACGACATGCAGATTGTGCGTGCGCTGTACAAAAAAGGCAAAATAGACAAGAACACTTACATTATATGCAACGGCTTTAAGCGTGAGCGCTACCGCCATTGGATCTCAGAGCTTATAAACGACGGCTTTGTGAACTGCATGCCCATACTTGACCACCTGGGCGAGATTGAATACTACAAGGAGCACGTTAAAAACAAAACCAAAGTAGGCATTCGTTTGGCATCTGACGAAGAACCAAAGTTTGAGTTTTATACTTCGCGCCTGGGCGTTCGTTACAACGATGTGATTGACCTGTATGAGCAGCAGATTAAACCAGACGACAGGTTTGAGCTGAAGATGCTGCATTACTTTATCAACACCGGTATAAAAGATACATCATACTATTGGTCTGAGCTTAGCCGTTTTGTACATAAGTATGCCGAAGTTAAGAAAGTATGCCCGGAGCTAGACACTATTGATATTGGCGGCGGCTTCCCGATCAAAACCTCCATACAGGCAGACTACGATTACAAGTACATGACACAGGAGATCCTGCGTACAATTAAGCGTATCTGTAACGAAGAAGGCGTGCCGGAGCCAAATATCTTTACCGAGTTCGGTATTTTTACGGTTGGCGAAAGTGCTGCCAACATTTACTCTATTCTGGACGAGAAGCTACAGAACGACAAGGAGTTATGGTACATGATTGATGGCTCGTTTATCACGAACCTGCCGGATGCCTGGGCACTAAACCAGCGTTGGCCGCTACTTGCCATAAACCATTGGGACAAGGAATACCGTAAAATACAGCTCGGCGGCATGACCTGCGACAGCCAGGACTACTATAACTCGGAGATGCACTCGTTCCAGGTGTTCCTGCCGAAGATACCTAAGAAAGAGCCATTATACATTGGTTTCTTCCATACGGGGGCTTACCAGGAACAATTAAGTGGTTATGGCGGTATAAAGCATTGTTTGATTCCGTCGCCGCAGCATATACTTGTGGACCGTGATGAAGACGGCAACCTGAAAACATGGCAGTTTGCCCCAGAGCAAACAAGCGATGCAATGCTGAAAATTTTAGGATACGAAGTATAACTTGCAGTATAACATCTTATCTCTGAACTTTTAGCGAAGAAGTTTTGCTTTTAACTGAAATAAACTATTTTTGATTCTTAATTCCCAAATTGATTTAATATGAAAAGAGTATTAGCAGTAGGATCTCTATGTTTAGCGCTTGGTATGGCCTCTTGCAAAACGTATTGCCCGGCCTACAACTACGCAAAAGTTGAAAAAGCGACAAAGACCACAGTAACTGCTAAAGTTGCTACTGACACCCGAGCAAACGGCTAATAAAAGTCTACTGCTTTAAAATATAAAAACCGGCTCTTGGGCCGGTTTTTTGTTTTTTGTCTGATGTGGACAATACAGTCGTATTTTTTAAAAGTTGCTCAGTATACTTCTCTTATTACTTCTTGCAATGCTAATATGGCCGTGTAAATTGGATATTAGTTGATTAACGCCTACTTGAAATATTATTAGATTAGTTGCCCCCTCAGGAATATACTCGGTGTAAGAGATTTTGTGCCATTTTAATCCTCTGCACCATGATTCAATTTGGTTGTCATTAAAATTCACAAACAAATTGTGAGCAAACTTATTTCTTATTTTCCGTACAAGATTTAAATCTTCTTTTACTGTCTTTTCAATTAAGCCAAGGCAGTAAGCCATTTGAATCTTGTTGCTAAAGTTTCCTAATGCTTGATTGAAGTCAAATAGCTTATCAACCTCTGCTTCATTTTCGGGAAAGAAGGAGTAAAGTATATGTTCAAGCGTCATTTCTAAAAAAGTCCCACCCAAAATTGCAACCGAACGCTCGTTAGTATCAGTTTCATTAAAAAGTTGAGAAAACTCAGATAAAGCTTTATTATAATCAAAATATCTATTAACTGCTTTTCCTGTCAATATTGAATTTTTGAATTCCATATTCAGCTTCTATTTATTTTATTACTTGCATATAGCCCGAAGCGTAGCAAGGGTTAAGGGTGAACTTTGTTGGCATAAGAGCTTCTTCTATTCTTCTATTAACTTGTTTAGCCGTGGCTGTAACACCCAACATCCAATAATAGAGAACCATATCAGGAAAAGCTCTCCTACATAGTCTCCGAACTTTGTGACCCGTCCTAACTCAACTGTTTTCATTGTCTTTGCAGCAAAGCGTAAACCCATAAAGATGAAAACCATTGACAAAAGGTGGAGAACAACTAATATAGTGCCTGTTACTACCATGCTTGTGTTATCTCCTGAACCACTTGTTAAGAATGCCATGTATATTATGATTCCCAAAATGTATAGTATCGGAATGGAGAAGTAGACTTTAAATCTTCCAGCGTTTAGCCTTACATCTGATGGTAGCTTCTGATTCAATTCTGTTGCTATAGCCCATACCCACCCTAAGGTTCCAAGGGTAAAGAATATCATCATAATAGGAAACACCTGAAACATTAATTCAGGACGAGAGAAGGTGAAGACGTTTACCAGCATTGGAAGTCCCCATGTCAAGAGAAACAATTGCCAATGCTTTAGTTTTAGAAGAAACTTCATTTGTTCTGTTTTATAACTTATACTTTTATGCCAACTACCACCTAAACGAAAACATACACTTATCTGCACTATGTGCGAAGGTATGTGCTCTATCTATTAGACGCTTTCTAAGATAACATAAGTATAACCAAGATTTTCCACATGTGAAAGGCGAAATCAAGAGTATGGCTACTTCTCAAGTATAACCTGCGCCGCCTCCCTCAAATCCTTTACCTGTAAAATATAAGTTCCTGCCTCATACTTATCCCCCACCAGTATAGACTTAACGCCTACTTTATCGGCTGCCTCAATGTCACGTAACGAGTCGCCAACCATCCAACTTTGGGCAGGGTCTATGTTATACTTTGCCATAGCGCGCTCCAGCATCAGGCTATCCGGCTTGCGCGAAAGCGACTCTGAGAAATTTGGGTGGCCCGGGGCATAATAAATAGCATCTATCAAAGAGCCGCAGCTTTCCTGCAGCTTGTGGTGGCAAGCCAATACGTCTTCTTTACGGTACAATTTTTTAGCGATGCCGCCCTGGTTTGTAACCACAATAAGCAAGTATCCGTTCTGCTTTAGCAGGCGCAGCGCCTCAGGCACGCCAGGCAGCACTTCAAATTCGTCCAATTTATAAGTATACTCTCCGCGCTCCCTGTTTAGTACACCATCGCGGTCCAGGAAAACGCATTTCTGCTGCTGCATGCTTTAGTTTTGTAGTTGATGTGCTAAAATTAGAATTTCTTCGTTTCAAAAACATTAAAATTAATTGAATATAGGCAACAGATGCCCTCTATAACATGTCTATTATAGTATAGCCAGGGCCATGAGGGAAGAATGATTGTAGGGAGACACACATATGAGAGTTGCTATTATTGGAGCAGGAATTTCGGGTTTAGCGCTGGCGTATTACCTCCAGAAGCTGGGTGTAGCCTACGACCTGTTTGAAGCGAGTTCGCAGGTGGGCGGCACGATGCGGACTTTAAAAACTAGTGGCTATCTTCTGGAGCTTGGCCCTAACTCACTTCAAACGTCTCCAGAGCTGAGAGAACTTACCCGGGAGCTTAAACTTGAAAGAGAAATATTGCCTGCAGCCCCACTAGACCACCAGCGTTACGTGCTCCGTGATGGCGATTATCATCAATTACCTACTTCGCCATTTTCGCTGCTGTCCAACAACTTCTTTTCCTGGAAAACCAAGTACCGCATACTACAGGAAAAAGATGTGCCTCCTGCTGATATTGATTACGAAACCGTTTCGCAGTTTTTTGAGCGGCGCTTTGGCAAAGGCGTGGTAGATTACGCTGTAAACCCGATGGTGAACGGCATGTACGCCGGCGACCCAAACCAGCTGCTCATGCACAAGGCTATGCCACAGCTTAAAGCCTTGGAAAAGAAGTATGGCTCAGTACTGCGCGGTCTAGTGCATCACAGAGATTCCTACTCCAGGCAGGAGGTTTTCAGTTTTGCAGAAGGCATGAGCACCTTGCCTAACGCTATCGCTGAAAAGCTTGTGTCGTTGCACACAGAACACCGGGTAGAGATGATTACACGTGCCCAGGGCAAGTATGTGATCTCCTGCGCCTCCTCCGGCGATTACGATACCGAAGAGTATAGCATGCTGGTGCTGGCCCTGCCGGCCTATCAGGCTGCAGAGTTGCTACACTTCACATTTCCGGGTATGGCTGCTGCCCTTCAAAACATCAACTACCCCCCTATGGCCATGGTATACTCTGTGTACAACCGCCACGATGTAGGCCACTCCATGAAAGGCTTTGGCGCCCTGCACCCTAAAATAGAAGATACTTTTGCCGCCGGCTCTATTTGGACTAGCTCTGTGTTTGATGGCCGATGCCGCCCGCATGAGGTAATGTTCACCACTTTTGTAGGGGGCAGCCAATATGCAGATAATGCCCTGGTAGAACGGCCGCAAATGATGCGCCGGGTACACGAGGAGCTTCGCAGGCTGTATAACATCACCACAGATAAGCCCATCTTTCAGTACGCGCACCTGTGGGAGCACTCTATACCGCAATACGACTTATACATTGAAGACGCTCACGACATTGCTAAAACGCTGGAGCAGGAAGGCTTATTTATATCCGCTAACTGGCAGGCTGGCGTTTCGGTGCCAAGCTGCATAAAGCATGCTAAAGAGCTCGCCCACAAAATTAATTTAAAAAGGCCGGTATTCGTGAATAGCTGATTGCCTATATTTGTGTCATGAAAGACGCGCTGGTCATCATCCCTACCTATAACGAGCGGGAGAATATAGAGGCAATGGTTAGGAAGGTTATGTTGTTGAGCCATCCCTTTGATCTGTTGATCATAGACGACGGTTCTCCGGACGGAACAGCTGACATTGTGCGCAGCTTACAACTAGAATACCCCGAAAGGCTGCACCTGGAAACCCGCCAGGGCAAACTAGGCCTTGGCACCGCTTACATTCATGGTTTTAAGTATGCGCTGCGCCACGATTATGAGTACATCTTCGAGATGGACTGCGATTTCTCCCACAACCCCGAAGATCTGCTGCGCCTGTACAAGGCCTGCGCCGTAGAAGGCTATGACGTTGCCATTGGCAGCCGCTACGTGCAAGGCGTAAATGTGGTAAACTGGCCTATGAGCCGTGTGCTGATGTCATACTTTGCCAGCTCTTACGTAAGGCTGATAACGGGCATGCCCATACACGATACCACCGCCGGCTTTAAGTGCTACCGCAGCAAAGTGTTAAAAACCATACAGCTAAACAAAATCCGCTTTGTAGGCTATGCTTTCCAGATAGAGATGAAGTTCCTGGCGTACAAGTATGGCTTTAAGATAAAAGAAGTGCCAATTATCTTTACTGACCGCACAAAGGGGGAGTCTAAAATGTCGAGTGGAATTTTCAAGGAAGCCGTGCTAGGTGTGCTGAAGATGAAGGTCAACAGCATTTTCCGTCACTTCGACAGGTACGAAGTATAGATCTGCCCGCTGCTAATCTTGCCAGCTACTCTTACAAGTAAAAGCAAATACCACACGTATTAAAAGTGGCCAAAAAGGCGCTTAACAAACGATACTGCAACATCTTAAACCTGCATGTTTACATTTGTCCCTATGTTAGGTAACTTAAGTATAGCCATAGCTAAAAAGACTTTTACTCCATAGGTGCCTTCTGGTTAGACAGACAGCAAAATCAATAAGACACACAGGCATACAACAAGAGAGCTTTTAAAGTAAATTTGTATGTTTGGGTAATATCATACCTAAGCTTACTAATGCTTAAGCGCTGCTTGCGCACCCATATTATGAACGACATCATTTTCTGGATCATATTTAATGTTTTCGTGCTGCTGCTACTGGGGCTCGACTTGTTTGTGTTTCATAAAAAAGAGCATGTCGTCAAAATAAAAGAGGCACTTTTAACCAGTTTGTTCTGGATTGTGCTAGCCCTTGGCTTTAACGTTCTCATTTACTTCTGGAAGGGGCAGGAACCGGCACTCGAGTTTTTCACCGGATACCTGATAGAGAAGTCGCTTAGCGTGGATAACCTGTTTGTCTTCATCCTGATATTCAATTACTTTAAAGTACCACCGAAGTATCAGCACAACCTCCTGTTCTGGGGCGTGTTAGGGGCTTTAGTTTTGCGGGCGATATTTATACTTGTGGGCGTGGCTCTAATTGCCAAATTCCACTTCATCATCTACATTCTTGGTGCATTTTTGGTATACACGGGCATTAAAATGGCCTTCACAAAAGACCAGGATATAGACCCTGAAAATAACCCGCTTGTAAACTGGGTGAGCAAGCACATGCGGGTAACTAAAACAGCTGTAGGAGGCAAGTTCTTTGTAAAGCAGAATGGTAAACTGTTTGCCACTCCCCTGTTCCTTGTGCTGATCATGATCGAGAGCACCGATGTGGTGTTTGCTGCAGACTCTATACCAGCCATACTTGCCATCTCCAAAGATCCGTTTATCGTTTATACTTCCAATGTGTTTGCTTTGCTGGGCCTGCGCGCTTTGTACTTTGCGCTGGCAGGTATTATGCAGCTGTTCCATTACCTGCACTATGGCCTCTCGCTGATACTGGCATTTATTGGGGTTAAGCTGTTGATAAGCGACATTTACCATTTGGATATGCGCATCGCCCTGTTAGTGGTTGGCGGTATACTTACCGTTTCAGTTATTGCCTCTTTGATGTTCCCGAAGCCGAAAGATGAACTGCCAGAGCTGCCGTTGGAAGAAAAAGAAGAAAAAGAAGCAAACGAGAAAACAAAATAATAGATCTAAAATTTGCTTTTCTCTATTTTTATACTTTTACTTGCATCACAAAAAAGAAATTATGTACCAGTCATATTGCATTATGTTTACCAATTCTCTAAAGGTTCCTCTGGCGGGGCTCCTGTGGTAGCATATTGTGCATTCTGATACGTACACGACTATACCAAAGGGGCCCCGCAGCAGCGGGGCCCCTTTTTTGTTTTACAAAGTCTCTAAACCAGAGCAACATTTAAATTTTTACAATGCCATGAGAGCAAGTACAACTACCATCAATGTAACACCAGAAAGCAGCTTTCGCCAGGCGAACGGCCAGCTTGTGTTGATTGCTGGGCCATGCAGCGCCGAGTCTGAAGAACAAATGCTAAAAACAGCACAGCTGTTAAAAAACGTAAATGGCATTTCAGTCTTTAAAGCAGGCATCTGGAAATCCAGGACAAGGCCCAACAATTTTGAAGGAGTTGGCACGATTGGCCTGGAATGGCTGCAGCAGGTAAAAGATGAAACCGGGCTAAGAACGGCCTGCGATGTATCGAACGCGCAACAGGCATTAGAGGCATTACAGCACCAAGTGGACATACTTTGCATTAGCGGCCGCGCTACTGTAAACCCATTTGCCATGCAGGAACTGGCCGCTGCACTTAAAGGCACTAACGTAGCTGTATTGGTAAACAACCCTGTTTACCCTGACCTGCGCTTGTGGCTAGGTGCTTTAGAAAGATTAAGCCAGGCCGGCCTTACCGATTTGGGCGCTATACACAGAGGCTTTGCTACTGATGAGCAGAACCCTTACCGCAACCACCCCAAGTGGGAGCACATGCTGGAGCTAAGGCACTTGCTGCCAGAGCTGCCTGTACTTTGCGACGCCAGCCACATTGCAGGCAAGCGCAGCCTGCTCTATCCTGTAAGCCAGCGCGCCGTAGAGTTGGGTGTAGACGGCATGCTTTTCGAATCGCATATAAGCCCGGCCACAGCGCTAAGCAGCCCACAGCAGCAGTTAATGCCCCAAGAGCTGGAACTGCTGGTAAATGCCGTGGTTACAAAGGTTAAACTAACCGAAACGACTGAAATGGTTGACGAGCTGGATGAACTAAGCAAGCAAATTGGTTCTTTGGATAAAGAGCTGATGGAACTGTTGCTTCGCCGCACCGCTGTGACTAAAAAGCTGAGCAGCCAGGGCGGGTTAAGCAGCCCTGCTGTGCTCGATACTGGCCTGGTGCAAACTGTTGTAAAGGTACTGCAACAACATGCAAGTGCTGGTTCTCAGCAAAGTAATTTAGGCCAGTCTGCAGTAGCTTAATTTATATTCTAAAATTGGTATCCAAACAAAACTTGTTTGCCCAGAACTGAACCTACAGGCTAACATAGATAGAAAAGAAGATGCACAACGACAACACATTTTAGCTTAGCCACTATTTTAGCGCCTAGCCGTGACTGCAGAGTTCAGGATGTTATTGCCTTGACTACACACTAAACTTTACCTTCACAAGCCCCGTAAATGCGGGGCTTGTGATTTTATATAGTACAGTAATAAGCTTAGTTTTTGAGGGTGGAGAAGTATTATCCTGAAAGAGATCCATATAGGCTAATTTTTTACGCCATACATCAGCGTTAGCTAGGCATACAACACAAGCTACTGAAGGTTCTTAACGATATAAAGACTTATCTTAGCAGTAAATAAAATAAAGCTTTTAGAGCTATCAGCAATTATTTTTTGTGCCCGAGCACCTTTTGTAAATTTATGCTGTTTAGCAGACAGAATTAAAAACATCAACTATCTTTTTATGAAGACCCCAATTTCTCGTTTCCGCCTGGTTGGCTTTTATGAAGGCCTTTCATACTTATTGTTGCTAGGTATAGCCATGCCTGTAAAGTATATCTTTGGTATACCAGAACTTGTAAAGTATGTAGGTTGGGCACATGGTGTGCTTTTTATAGCCTATATGTTTGCCCTACTGCAGGTAACGTTAGAGCATAAATGGTCTGTTGGTAAAGTTGCAGCAGCTTTTGTGGCCTCTCTCCTGCCATTCGGCCCATTCATACTGGATAAGAAATTGCTTCAGAACGAAGAAGCCCCGAAAGAAACAAAGCAGAAACAGACGGCTTAGTCTCTTTTAAAGTATAGAAATCAAAAATCCCCGCTATCAGCTTTAGATGGCGGGGATTTTTAATATGCCTTAATAGCGGCAGGAAGTATAAATCACGATCAACCTATACTTACCGCATCCTGCTGTGCCTTGCGGGCCATCCGCTGCGAAATTATACTTGCCGCCAAAAGTTGCAGCGCGTGGTAGATCATGATCGGGAGAAGTATAATACCCACCATGTTTGCATCCGGAAAAAGCACTTTAGACATAACCGTGCCATGCACCAGCGATTTCTTGGAGCCGCAGAATATAGCTGTAATCCTGTCTTCGCGGTTAAAGCCTAAAAGTTTGCTAAGTACATGTATCAGGCCGTAAACCAGGAAAAACAGCGCCACCATGGTAGCAGCAAGTATAAACAGGCTGCTTATACTATAGCCACTAAACATATCGCGCGCAAACGACTCGCAAAATGATGTGAAAACGATAAGCAGGATGATAATCTGGTCGAAGACGCGGAGCTTGCTTTTGTTATTCTCTGCAAAATTGCCCCAATAGCGATGCAGCGCAATACCCAGTATAACCGGCAACAGCACCTGCAGCACCAGCTTGCCCATAATCCCCCAGATATCAAAGCCCTCGGCGCTGGCCTGCAGGAAAAGGCCCATCCAGAGTGGTGTGATAAAAATGCCGATCAGGCTGGAGATGCTCGCATTGAAGATGGCCGCCGGAATATTGCCCCCTGCTATGGAGACCATCACTACAGATGAGGAAACCGTAGACGGAAGTGCCGCCAGGTAAAACGTACCCAACCATAACAACTCGTTTTGGCTACCCTCAAACAAAGTATGGAACGGCAGCACCAGCAGCGGGAAAAGTATAAACGTGCTTAATTGCACCACTACATGTAACCGCCAGCTGCTCAAGCCGGTTCTTAGTTTTTCAGGGCTTAGGCGCAGGCCGTAGAAAAAGAATATCAACGATACGCCATACGTAGCAACATCGCCCAGCGACACAGGCTCCCGGTCTATACCCAACTGCGGCCACAGGTATGCCAGCACAATCATGCCTATCAGCGCCAGCAAAAACCAATCTAAACCAATGCGGGATGCCTTTGCTCCTGCCCTTGGTATAAGTCCAGGTATTTTTGGGGATTCCTGCTTTGGTTGCTGCGGTTTATTTCTCACAGTTTAAGAATGAAGTATAAAAAGCAATGGCCCCGAAGCATGGGTTCGGGGCCAGCTAGTGCTGAATGCTGTAGGTTAGAAGTCGAGCAGGTCGATTGTTTCCAGCTCAAATTGTGTTGTATCTTCTGCCACCGTGTCCGGAGCCGTAACGATCAGATCGCGGGCGCGGCCGTAAAGGGTTACGTTCGGATAGAGGTTTTGGTACTCTTCTTCAGTAATCAATCCTCTGCGGCGCATAATCCCCCCTATTAGCCTGTAATAATAGCCTTTGTGACTGCGCAAGTTTCCGTGGCTGTCAAAAGAGGACCTGTAGCGTTTAGGGCTTGGGATAATACTTGTCAGGAAAATGGCTTCTGCTAGATTCAGCTCTGATGGTTGTTTACCGAAGTAGAACCTGGAGGCATCTTTGGCACCGTATACATTAGGCCCCCACTCAATAATATTCAGGTATACTTCGAACATGCGGTTTTTTGATACCAGGTTCTGGTTCTCTATCAGCCAAACAATAATAGCTTCTTCTACTTTACGGGCTACCGTTTTCTTACGCGACAGGAACACGTTCTTCACAAGCTGCATCGAGATGGTGCTGCCCCCACGCGCAAACTCGCCTTCTTCCAGGTTTTTGATGATTGCCTGCCGGAACGCCTCTTCATGGAAACCTTTGTGGCTATAGAAGCCAGCATCCTCGGCTGTAAGTATGGCGTTGCGCAGGTACTTCGATATTTCGTTTATCGGGCTGTAAAAAGCGTTGGCCGGGCCCACCGTAAATGTACGTACTGGTTTGCCATACTCATATACCGTGTGCACAAACGAGCCGTTTATCTTCTGGATATTGGTATTACCCCAACTTAAGATTTTAAAGTCCTCAGAGGCATCCAGGTCAGAGTTGAAAACTACCTGCTTTAAACTGTCCATGTTCACGTGGAACTTCATTTTATACTTCAGCTCGCCCTGTGCCTTTATACCATCCAGGTTTTCGAACAAGCCGGCCGGCAAGGACCCAAAGAAGTCGTTGGCAGGCACCGATTCCGTTTTAACCTGCAGGTCGTATATTTTGGAGGGTTTATTTTGATATGCAGCATAAATGTTTGCCTTAGCGCGGTTTACCCGCACTTCGGTGGCGCTATCCACCTCAAACAGGTTCTCCCCCAACGATACCACATAATCCACGGCACTTTCCTTTACCAAAATATCCTCATCGTTAAGCTTTTCGTGGTTCAGCACTAAATTATTAACCATGGCACGGCCACGCACCGTCAGTTTCTCGTTGCGGTATCTTTTATCTGTGAGGCTCAGGTGCAGCGTATCAAAAGCTACCTCGCCGTCAAATTTCTTTTTCACATAAGGCAAGCGTATACCTTTTTTATCAAAGGCATACAAACTTGCTTTGATGTTGTAATCACCAGGATCTATGGTACCGCGCACCCGCATGTTGTTCTCTACAGAATCTGCCAGAATAGACACCTGCGACTCCACGTTGCCATCGTTGATGCGCAAGTATGGCATGGCTACAGTTATTATCCTGTTCGTAGACTGATAAGAGGCATTCAGGTTTCTGAAATCTACTTGATCGGGTACGTTATCAAACGCTGTCTCTATTACCCTGTTTAGCAGCGCACCGTAATTGCGGCCTTTAGTGGTATCCACAGGCTGTGTAGATTCCGCTTTTTTAAACAAAAAGCCAAAGTTGGTTTCTTCGCCGTTTTTGCGGGCAGTTAGGTAGCCGTTGCTTACTTGCAGACGCTTAAACACAACCCGGCCCTTAAAAATAGAACGGAAGCTAACGGTGGCATGTACACTATCGGTGGTAAAAAGTGTGTCGAGGTTATGCGGTACAAAAGAGATGTCGTTAAGTACAACCGAATTCCATGTAACAAACTCGGCATTGCCAATATTCAGGTCGGCGGGGTACTTGTTTTCTACTTTGGTGATAACACGTTCTATGGTATACTGCAAAACCCTGCTTCGGAAGGAAAACAGCAGCACAACAACTACCAATACAAAGGCAAGTAGGCTGCCACCCCAAATGAGTATTTTATTTTTCAATCGTCGGTCCAAAATATTCAGGTGCGAATTAACTAATAAGATTTGTATCTAAAACCATGTACTGGCAATTATAATACACACAGTAAACACCTATACGTAACTATATATTGCACTTGTTATTTTATCTCAGCACACGGCCCGTTGTACGGCAAAACTGCACCACAGGCTGCATATGCTCAAGCATTGTGCCAACTAAGACTGCATAAGCCATTGCTGCTCCCTCTAAACAAACAGGCTATCAATAACTTATACTTTTAAATACGCATTTTGGCAAGTATCATTTAAAACAGCAGCCACAAAACTACTCTTTTGTATTTATTGGCTTACTTTGGCAAACCTGTTTATCTTTGCTTGCTAACCTTCGCTACTATGATTTTAACAACACTTACTGCCATTTCGCCGGTAGACGGCCGCTATCGCCGCACCACATCAGAGCTTGCTGCTTATTTTTCGGAGTTTGGCCTGATCCGATACCGGGTGCTTGTAGAAGTAGAGTACTTTATAGCTCTTTGCGAACTGCCTCTGCCGCAGCTGCAAAGCGTAGACAAAGGCCTTTACCCAGCACTACGCGCCATATACAACAACTTTACAGAAGCCGACGCGCTGGAGATAAAAGAGACGGAGAAAATCACAAACCATGATGTGAAGGCAGTTGAGTACTTTATAAAAAATAAGTTTGATGCCCTTAACCTGGAGGCTTATAAAGAGTTTATTCACTTCGGCCTTACTTCCCAGGATATAAACAACACCGCCATTCCGCTTTCTATGCGCGAAGCTGATGAGCGTTTGTTACAGCCTGCTTACCAGCAACTGCACCAGCGCCTTAGCGAGTTAGCCCAGGACTGGCGCGAAGTGCCTATGCTGGCCCATACCCACGGACAACCTGCCTCGCCTACCCGCTTGGGCAAAGAGTTTATGGTTTTTGCTGAACGCCTGGAGGCACAACTGGATTTGCTGCGCCAGGTACCTTTCTCTGCCAAGTTCGGTGGCGCTACCGGTAATTTTAACGCACACCATATCGCCTACCCAAGTATAAACTGGCCTGAGTTTGGTAACGTGTTTGTGCAGCAGTCGCTTGGGCTAAAGCGCAGCCAGTACACTACCCAAATAGAGCATTACGACAACCTGGCTGCATACTTCGACGGTTTAAAGCGCCTGAACACGATCCTGCTTGATTTCTCCAGGGATATCTGGCAGTACATCTCTATGGGCTACTTTAAGCAAAAGATCAAAGCTGGTGAGGTGGGATCGTCGGCCATGCCGCACAAGGTTAACCCAATCGATTTCGAGAACGCAGAAGGTAACCTGGGCATTGCCAACGCCATACTTGAGCACTTATCGGCCAAGCTTCCGATTTCCCGCCTGCAACGCGACCTAACAGACTCTACAGTACTGCGAAATGTAGGTGTACCGCTGTCGCATATAATTATAGGGTTAAAATCATTGGAGCGTGGCATTGGCAAACTGGAATTAAACCATGCAGCCCTCAATAAGCACCTCGAAGAAAACTGGACTGTTGTGGCAGAGGGTATACAAACTGTGCTGCGCCGGGAGGGTTATCCACAACCATACGAGGCACTAAAGGCACTTACCCGTAAGAACGAGAAAATGACAGAGCAGTCAATTCATACCTTTATCGACACTTTGGATGTGAGTGAGGCTGTAAGGCAAGAGCTTAAGCAGATTACGCCTTTTAACTATACTGGCGTAGACCTACTGTAAAGCGTAAAGTATAAAAGAAAAGCCCCTGCAGCCTATACTGCAGGGGCTTTTCTTTTACACTATTTTTAGTACCTGCCGGGAAATTTCGGAAATGCGCACTTGCTTCAGCAACAATACAGCTTTAATCCACTTCCGAAGAAAACATGTGCTGAGTTACGGCCGCTGTAACCGCCATATAAAACAGCCTTATTTCTCTTTCAGCCCAGAAAAATCTACTAAACCTGTATCAAAATTCCTGTTTATCGTTCAATATCTATTGGTTAGGCATTCATTTTAAGTATAAAACCTGAAATAAACAGACGCCCATACATGATGGAAGATAGATATTTACCTTATGCCAGCCTGTTAATGCGCTTTGCCCTAGCCATCACACTTCTCTCGGCAATAGCGGACCGGTTAGGTATTTTGGGAGAGCCCGGGCAGCAAAACGTGCTGTGGGGAGAGTGGTCTGATTTTGTGGATTACATGCATACACTAGTGCCTTTTATAAGCAGGAGCATTGCAGATAAACTAGCTCTGGCCATAACCTTCATTGAATTTTGCCTTGCCTTCATGCTTCTGTTTGGCTTAAAAATAAGATGGGCAGCAATCGGCACAGGTATACTTCACGTTATTTTTGCCTTGGCTATACTTAACGCCTTTGGCCTTAAAGCTGTACTGGATCACGGCTTGTTTGTAAGTATAGCAGCAAGTTTCTTATTAGCCAGCATTCCCATTTACAAATGGACCCTGCACGGCATTAAAAAGAGAACGGTTTACAACCCTTACTGATCTGTGCTCAGCGGCTGCCGTACAAGGTCGTTCTCCAGAAAATACTCTAGTGTAAAGCGTGCATCCCTAAGCTGCGAGGTGTTGTCGGAGGTGCGTTCTTCTACTTCAAAATCACCTTCGTTAAAAGGCCTGTAAAAATGTTCGTTTGCTGAAGTATAGGGCAATTGCTCATACGTTTCGCCGGCTGCTGCAGCCAATTCTGCCATACTGTAGTCGCGGGGGCCCAGCAGTACTGCTACTGTTTTACCCGTAAAGCCAGGGCTTAGCAGATGGTAAGCAGCAACTCGAGCCACTTCGTAAGACGCGATGTAAGGCAGTTTTAGGTCTGGTGCATAAGGTGTGTGCAAACCCCAGTTCAGGTTCTCGTAAAAGTTGGCGCAGCGCAGGTGTAGTATTGGAACATGCGCCAGTTTATTTAGCTCCTGCTCAAAAGCCACAAGCCTGGTTGGCGCCCCTGCCTTTGCAATTATACTGTTGCTGATGTTTACGATGTGCTTTACCCGGCTTGCCTGTAGCAGCTTGCCTAAACGTGCTGCTGTAGCTGCAGGGTTTGCCAGGTGCTCATCGGGAACGGTTAAAAATAAGGTGGTAGTGTTTTCGAAAGCCTGTTGCAGAAACAAATCATCGGCAAAATCACCTGCTAGTATAGTGGCTTTATTTTCGAACTGCTGCAATCGTGCCCGGTTGCGGCCTGCAACAGCTACCGTAGCACCGGCAGCCAATAGCTCGTGGGCTATCTTGCCGCCAATGTTCCCTCCTGCACCCAACACAAGTATAAAATCATTTTTCATAGTTTTATTTTGTAGCTAATGCCAGCAAAGTAAACCAAAGTAATTTATACTTGCATCCGCCTTAGACATGTAGCAGCACCTCGCAGACAGAAAACAACTTGCACATCCTCAGATTCAGCTTGCTACCAGGGCAATCCGTTCAAGTCTATCCGTTGCGGCTTAAGTTTTGGCTGTCCTGCTGGCGCGAACAACATTACATTGGAGTCGTAAAGTTGCCTGCCTTCAGGTTGATCGTAGTATAACTCAGTAGCTACCTTGTACCATCCGAGGCGGCTGTAGAAGGGCAATAAGGCATCTGCGCACAGCAACAGGCCATACGCAGGGCAGAGTTCATTATAAAGGAAATCCTGGGTAAGCTGTAAGATATGTGAGGCGTAGCCTTTGCCTCTGTATTTTTCAGGCGTGATGACGTTGTTTATACCTGCCACGTTATATGGCTTACCATCCATGCTTACTTCCCGCAGTACTACATTGTAAAAAGTAGCTACCTCACCATTTTCAAGCTTTATAAAGCTCCAGTCGGGTTGCGCCCAGCTATGGTTCTGCACAAATGGCACATTTCCAAACACAGTAGTTACATGATGTTCAAGTGCTTCAGACTCAGCAGGGCTAAGGTCGATGTACTTTAGAATTTTGATCATAGTTTAGCTTTGAATTTGCTTGTGTGGTGAGCGGGTTGTAAAGCTAGTTTTGGCATGCGTGCAATACTACGTATTAATTAAAACTAAACTACTGTGACATCGCCAAGGCAGTTATACTTTTTCAGACAGCTCCCAGGTAGCCTGTACAAACCGCTGCCAGCTAAAGCGCTTTTTATACTTGGTAATGTGCTGGATAAGTGCAGGAGCATCTCCTGAAGTATAAAACTGAAGTATGGCACCGGCAATGGCAGCAGGCTCAGGGGCTACCACATACCCTACCTCTTTATCCGGCACTAGCTCTGCCAAACCGCCTACTCTGGTAACCACCATTGGTTTATCGAAATGGTAGGCGACCTGCGTAACACCGCTCTGCGTGGCATGCTTGTAAGGCTGCACCACCAGGTCGGCTGCACAAAAATAATGGCGCACATCAGCATTCGGGATAAAATCGGTTCTTAGCACCAGTTGATCCTGCAAGTTGAGCTCCTGAATAAGCTGCCGGTAAGGTGCTGCATCTTCGTAAAACTCGCCGGCCACAATAAGCTTTACATTAGTTTCTTTCTTTAGCCTATCGTCGGCCATGGCTTTTAAAAGTAAGTCCAGGCCTTTATAAGCTCTGATAAAGCCAAAGAAAAGAATGTAGTTATACTTTGGGTCCAGTCCTGAAGCAGCGCAAGCCTCTTCTTTTGTCTCGGCAGCCCCAAAGTTATCGTACAGCGGATGAGGCAAGTATAAACTAGGCTTTTGGGGCTCAAAGTGCTCCAGGTCCTGCTGCACCGAACGAGACAAGGTTATAAAGCCATGGCAAGCCTTCAGAAAATACTTTGTAAAGGGAATATCGCCGGGGCGTTTCTCGTGCGGCACCACGTTATCAGTAATGGCTAGTATGCGGCTATACTTGTTTCTGCGGATGATGCGGGCAATGGTACCGAGGCAAGGCCCCATAAACGGCAACCAATACCTGAAAATGACCAGGTCTGGTTTCTGCTTTTGGATGTAACGGCCGGTTTTCCACCAACTAATAGGATTGACAGAATTGATAAGCACTTTTATACTTACCCCTTGTGGAGCAGGCTCGTCGGAATACTGGCTTTTGCCCGGAAACAAAAAAGAAGGATACTGCAGGCTAAAGGTTACAATCTCCACCTCATCGCCGGCTTCCTGAAAGGCTAGTGCCAGACGCTCGTTAAAAGTAGCCATACCTCCGCCACGCAATGGGTGTGCCGGGCCAACTATCACTACTTTTCTGCTCATTACTTTTTCAGGGCGCCTACTTTGTCCCGTATCAGGTACTCGTTCTGTTTATTTGAGGCAAGTGAGATCATCTCGGCAAGGAATCCCGCCAAAAATAGCTGCACACCAAGTATAACGGCCACTAATGCCAGGAAAAACAAAGGCTGGTCTACAATATCGCGTACACGGCCATCAGCGTACAAGCCAAACAACTTTTGGGAGATAAGCCAAAGCGTAATACCCAAACCAACCACAAACATTAAAGTACCCAAAGTACCGAAGAAGTGCATTGGGCGCTTTTTGAAGCGGCTAACGAAGGTGATGGAAAGCAGATCCAGGAAACCGTATACGAATCGCTCCAACCCGAATTTGGTGGTGCCATACTTGCGTTCCTGGTGCTGCACCGGCTTTTCGGCAATTTTGGTAAAGCCGTTCCATTTGGCAATAACAGGTATATAACGGTGCATCTCGCCGTGCACTTCTATGGTCTTGATAACCAGTTGGCGGTATGCCTTTAAGCCACAGTTAAAATCGTGCAGCTTTATGCCTGATAGTTTGCGGGTGGCAGCGTTAAATAATTTTGTGGGAATCGTTTTGCTCAGCGGGTCGAAGCGCTTCTTTTTCCAGCCACTAACCAGGTCGTACTTCTGGTTCTTGATCATGTCGTACAGGGCCGGAATTTCTTCGGGGCTGTCCTGCAGGTCGGCATCCATGGTGATAACCACCTCGCCGGAGCAGCGTTTAAAGCCCTCGTTAAGGGCGGCAGACTTACCGTAGTTGCGGTTAAAGCTAATGCCTTTTACGGCATTATCCTCATCGCTCAGTTGATTGATTACCTCCCAGGAATGGTCGGTGCTGCCATCGTCAACAAGTATAACTTCATAAGAAAACTCGTGCGCATGCATCACACGTTTGATCCAGCGCACGAGTTCAGGCAATGATTCCTCTTCGTTAAAAAGAGGAACTACTACCGAGATATCATAAGGGTATTGCATTTTTTATTCAAACTCCGGTCTGCTGTTTTTCATGATAGCAGAAATAATCAGCGACAGGATAAATCCGAATATCAAAGTTATAACGGCTGCGCCAAGAATCATAGTGAGCGGCCCCTGAAAGTTTTCAGCCATTTTCATGCCTGCATCAATCTGCTCATCCGATAAGCCCTGCTGGATCATCTGCTCACGCTGCTTCTCCATCATGCGTGGCATATACTCTGTATCTACAAAGGAAGTATAGATCCAGGTAAACAGCCCCGAAAGCAGACCAAAAAGTACTGAAACGATAGAGCCGATGCCAAGGCCCTGGCCATAAGACATGTAGCCACCACTTTGTGCCTTGTACTGCTTCATGGCAAGCACTATACCACCAATAAGAATTAAGTAGGCAAGGCTGCTTAGAATACGGTTGTCACCTAAATCAGCCACCATAATAATAAGCGAGTAAACTACTCCTACCAATGCAGTAAGAAAGCCATACTTTACGGCCACAGAAGTAACAGACGGTTGTTGTTGCGTTTCAATCATAAGGTTAGTTTTATAGTTAGATATAATTATTTACGGAAGAAAACTGCCGCCACTAACGAAAATACTCCACCCACAAACATCCTCCTCAAAAAATCATCAGCAGCCAACATACTTGGCGATAAAGACTCGATGGCCTTGTAACCTTGTTCAAAATTCTTTTGCCCCAATAGCTTTATCTGCTCTTCCCTGGTTTCGTCAAGCAGCATTTTCATTTCAGTAATATGGTTTTGCAGGATCTCAGGCCCGGCAAAATTCACGAACAAAAATACGAGCATAGCTGTACTTAAGGCAGTATAAAACGATACCGAAAGCCCAACTCTGAAGCCCCGCCCAAAACCGATATCGCCTTCGTTGAAAAGCTTATAGTACCTGATTGCCAAAAAGATAAATACAGGTATTGGCAAATAAGTTAGCCGGCCCATATCGCCAAACGGGTTTGAACCGGTAAAGTATAACATCACTACCAGAACAAAGCATACCAGCCCACACAGTACGCCGTAGCGCACCCCTACCCTAATTATCGTTTGATTAAACATAGCTTCATTTTTAGCGCCTGCTGGATAACAGAAGCTAAATATAAGTATAAATATATTAAAAAAGATTAATGGAGCACTACCTGCCCTTTATGAATAGTACCTGTTACACGCCCTTTCAGTTCTATTCCGAAAAAAGGAGAGTTAACGCTTTTTGACAAAGTATCGGCGTCGGCAGGTATCCATGTTTGGTTTGGCTGAAACAAAGTCAGGTTTGCCACCTCGCCTACTGCTATAACCGGAACCTGATGCCCAAGTATCTTACGTGGGCCTGTTGCAAATTTAGATACGAGCAACTCTGTTGTCAGCTCATCGCCTAAGGCGGTATTAGCCACAGCAAAAGCCGTTTCCAGGTTAGTTATCCCAAAATCTGCCAGATCAAACTCAAGCTTCTTTGCTTCTGTATCGTGGGGCATGTGTGCCGACACAAGCGCATCAATGGTACCATCTGCCAGACCTCTTTTTATCGCCTCTGCATCTGTTTGACTTCTGAAGGGTGGTGCTACTTTATAATTGGTATCGAACGGCAGGATGGTTTCATCTGTAAAGCAAGCCTGGTAACTGGCCACATCGCAGGTTACCTGCAGCCCCTCAGCCTTTGCCTTCCGAATGGCCTCTACAGCAGCAGCCGTTGAGATAAGCGAAAAATGCATTTTACCACCTGCATAAGCCAGCAACTGCAGGTCTCTTGCCACAGTTACCTCCTCTGCAAGCGAGGGGATGCCTTTCATGCCTAATTGTGTGCTGGTGATGCCTTCGTGCATTTGCCCATGCTCTGATAAACGTGTGTTTTCTGGCTTGTTCATCAGCAAACCGTCGAATAACTGCACATACTGCAAGGCTTTAAGTATAACATCGGCTCCCTGCAAAGGCTTTATGCCATCCGAAAAGGCGACAGCACCAGCCTGGTACAGGTCAATCATTTCTGTTAGATCTTTCCCTTCTGTATCAACAGTAGCGGCTGCTATAGGGTGTAATGTTACCGGTAAGTTGGCTGAGTGGTTTTTAAGGTAGTTAACAGCCCCTTTAGTTTGAATGACAGGATATGTATTTGGTAAGCAAAGCACCTCCGTAAAGCCACCCTTACTCGCTGCAGCAGCTATACTTTGAATATCTTCTTTATACTCATAACCGGGCTCACCTACATAGGCATGTAAATCCATCCACCCGGCAGAAACGCAGAGGTCATCATTCTCAACAACTTTGTCTGCGTGGGGCGTATCGGTTCCGATGTAGGTGATCATTCCATTTTCTACAAGAATATTCTGTTGCTGTAAATGAAATGCGGATTGTGGGCTGTAAATGGTTGCTGCTCGGAGAAGTACTTTCATTTTTAGAGAAATCTAATAAGTGCTATTTCGGCCATCAGGAAAAACAGACACAATATTAGACAATATTTCCAAAGCTTCACGCCAAAATATCTTTTTTCAAACTCTCCCTTCACAGAAAACGCGTCACCATAGTCGTATACATGCACATTGTTCTTACCCCCTACCAAGGCTCGCAGTTCGTCGGGTGTATACTGGTCCAGTTCTGATTCCTGTTTGCTGAAGTTAAAAGCTAAGGTTGTCAGCTCTTTATTTTGGCGCTTTAAAGTATAAAACCCGGCTTTATTCATTTCCGGTGGCACATTAAAGTATAAATTGCCTCCACGCACTTGCTGCTCTGGTATAAAGGCTAAACTATCTTGTTGCAGTTCATACACACCCTCCTTGGCAGCTTCACTAGTGATGGGTAAACTTATCGTACTGCCATCTAAAGTATAAGCAAGTGCTTGCTCCTGTTTATAGCCCGTAATGGCAAGCTTATACATGACAGGAACAAAAAGAGCATGGTTAACCAACGTATTGTAGTCTTCCAGCAGGGGCGCAGCGAGTAAGTATACTTTGCCGTTCCCTCTATCAAATCGGGATAAATAAGCAGCACCTCCTCTAAATTTAAGTATATCCTCAGATGACTTGGACCAAACCAACTGTCTGATTGAAAGAGGCATGGTCATTTTAGGGTCGTAGCCAGAGAATATACTTTTAAAGAACGGGTTGTTGGGATCTGGAGCAGCTAAAGCCGTTTTAGTTGCCTGCTTGATACCAGAACCTATGCTTGCGGCTATATTTAAATTTTGAAAAAATGTACTGTAGCTATTATTGCTGGCTCCCTCTCCTGGGCTTACAAGTATAGTACCACCGCCTTTTACATAAGTAGCAATAGTAGCCGCCAAAGCGGAGGAAAGTTCATTTATCCCATTAAGTATAACAACATCGCTGGCCGCAACTTTAGTATAGTCGGGGTTTGCGGTAGTATAAAAAGCATACCGGAAAACTGGCTCATTGCTAAACAAACGTTGCAAAGGACTCCCCCTATCATCAGCTATCTCTGTTACACTTATACTTGAGGATGGTGCAAGTGTAAAGTAATAAGTGTTATCAAAATCAACAGGAAAATCATCCACCTGAACAAAAGCCTTATGTTGTGCATTAAGCTGCAATTTGAAGTTTAGAACAGCCTCAGTTACTTGTTGCGGTGGCAGATCCATACTTAATGCTGCCACTTGGCTGTTCTGCACAAATAACTTTAGCGGTACATCTTCTAAAGCAGTTGTACCGGTGTTCTTCACTCTAACATGCAGTACGTTATCAGAAGCCCCTCTAATAAATTCATCCTCCAGGTAAACAGAATCAATGGCTACATTAGAATTGCTTCCGGCGGCTATCGGCACTACATGCACCTGCACCGTAGAGTCGTACTGCTGTATGAGCTTAGAGTTAAAAGTGCCCTTCTGATAATCTGATAAAATAAATAAGTGCGAAGGCTTATAAGCTATTGAAATTGACGGGAATTCAGTTGAAGTGTACTCGAGCTCATCCAGGTACATTTTGGCATCAGCTGTACTAAGCAGTTTGTTACGACTATAGCTTTGCCCTGACATAACTGAAAAGGCAGTAGATGCCGGAAACAGATTTACAATTAACTTGCCTCTTTCAACTGCACCAGTAAGTACAGAATAGTCTTGCTCCGCCTGCAGGTTTTGTGCACTAAAGGAATTATCCACTAGTATGGCAACATCAGATAAATCAGTTGTACTAGTTTGATTGGAGGCAGGTAAAAAAGGCTGGGCAAAGGCTAGCACCAGAAATACTATAAAAAGAATACGCGAAAGCAGGATCAAAAGCTCTTTTAATGTCTTTTGGCTAGAAGTAATATCCTTGGAGACTTGAATAAACTTGATGTTACTAAATACGATACGCTTAGCCCGGCGGAGTTGTATTAAATGCAATATGATGGGTACAGCTATTGCAGCTAATGCAAACAGAAATGATGGATATAGAAAAGCCATAGTACAAGTTAAAGAGGAAGTAAGCTAAAAGCAACAACTAAGCTTGCATCTATACTTTAGATTCTCTTTAATTGTTAACGAAAAACCTAATCTCCAATATACTGCTTTGCAGGACCTAAAATAAATTTCTGTTCTACTTCTTAAAAAAGAGCATACTTAAAAAGTCGTGTAGCTACAGAGAAATAAAAACAAAGGAGGCTTAGTATAGATACAACTAATGCACTTAATCATTTTTTAAAAGGGCACCATTTTAGGTCTTAGTTGTGAAAGGAAACCTGCTACTATGATAGTAAGAAGTAGGTTATTCTACTCCTATGCAGTAAAATAATATGATTAACGAATTTCTTATTAAGCTAAAATCCCAGACAAAAGTGTCACACCTAGCGGTTGCGGGTTGCTACCGCTAAGGGGCGGGCCCCCTTAAACGCGCAGAGCCCCCGTCGGTCGGCGGGGGCTCTGCTGCTTTAAGGCTTTTCGCGTTTACAGGGCTATTCGCGTTCGCGGGCCTTTGGCCGTGTCCTTGGCGCTTTGCGCCGTCTCCGGGCCTTGTGCGGTTGGCTGGGGGGGGGTAAACGCAGAGCGCCCCGGCACGTTTTGGGTGCGGGGCGCTCCTGTGTTGGGGTTGGCGGCCACCTACTC
>NZ_CANLMZ010000006.1 GCF_947492645.1 uncultured Pontibacter sp.
GGTACGCTTGCCTTTTTTCGCTGTCAGTTTTTCCATATAAGGTTGATGTTGGTGTCAACCTATTTCAGGACAGGACATACTAAACAAAAAAGCCACTCAAGTATAAACTTGAGTGGCTTTTCTGATCTTAAATATACTTAAACTTTTTCAGGAGTTTTTGCCAGCGTGTCCAGCAGGAAATCCCAGTATTTTTGCACCGAGCTTATCTGTACTTTCTCATCAGGGGAGTGAGCGCCTGTGATGTTGGGCCCAAAAGATATCATTTCCATTTCAGGGTAATTCGCGCCAAGTATACCACACTCCAAACCAGCATGGCAAGCATTTACATGTGGCTCAGCGTCAAATTTAGAGCGGTAAAGGTCACTCATCAATTTTACAATGGCAGCCTCTGGCTTTGGCATCCAACCGGGGTATGAACCGCTAAGCTTTACATCGGCACCAGCCAGCTCTAGGGTAGCTTTTATACTACGTGCCAGGTCCATTTTCTCAGAATCAACAGAGCTGCGGGTAAGGCAAAGTATAGTAAACTCACCGTCTTTTACGAGCACACGCGCCAAGTTATTTGATGTTTGTACCAAGTGCTCAATATCCGGGCTCATTCTGAAAATACCGTTGGGGCAGGCGTAAAGCGCACGCAGCAACTTACCTGCGAATTCGGTTGCAGCTACGTTAGCAGGGGCCGCAATACTTTCGAGAACTACCTGCAGGTTAGGGTCTGTTGTGCTGTGCTCGTTTTTAAGTATAGCCTGCTGCTCCTGTGCAAATGTTTTAAATGCTGCTTCCTTATCGCCGGGTACGGCAATTTCTGCAAAGCTCTCACGCGGAATAGCATTGCGCAGACCACCGCCATCTACAGTAGCTATCCTTATGCCAAACTGCTCTGCTGCCTGCGCCAGCACACGGTTCATCAGCTTGTTGGCGTTGCCGCGGCCAAGGTAAATATCCATGCCGGAGTGGCCGCCGGTCAATCCTTTTATAGTTAACTTATAGCCCTTAGCATCAGCAGGAGCAGGTTGCTGCTCATACTTTCCGGTGGCGGTTATATCCACCCCTCCGGCACAACCTATCGTCAGCTCGCGGTCATCTTCGGTATCCAGGTTCAGCATGATGCTGGCATCCAGTAAGCCGCCTTTCAGGCCCATGGCACCTGTCATGCCGGTTTCTTCGTCAATTGTAAAAAGTGCCTCAATGGCAGGGTGGGGAATGTCGGTAGAGGCAAGCAGCGTCATAATAGAAGCCACGCCCATGCCATTGTCGGCTCCAAGGGTTGTGCCTTTTGCTTTCACCCAGTCCCCGTCAACATACATGTCAATGCCCTGCGTGTTAAAGTCGAAGTCGGTGTCGTTGTTTTTTTGATGCACCATATCCAGGTGGCTCTGGATGGCTATCGTTTGGCGGTTTTCCATGCCTTTGGTGGCAGGCTTCTTAATGATCACGTTACCTACTTCATCCACATAGGTCTGCAGGTTAAGCTTTTCGCCAAACTGTTTGATAAACTGGATAACGCGTTCTTCTTTTTTAGATGGCCTGGGAACCGCGTTAAGGTCTGCAAAATTATTCCAGAGTGCTTTCGGCTCCAGGTTTCTCACTTCTGTGCTCATAGTTAGTGTGGTTTATGTGTCAGCTTTAACTTGTAAGCTGCTTTCGGTTTCTGTTTTTGTTAAAGATAGTAAGTTTAGGAGTAGGATGTAAATTTACGGGTTCGGCATTTACGTTATACTTTCGCTTCCTGCTTTGCTGTTTTGGCTGATAGCTTTTCGCGCAGGTTCACAAAGAACTTTAGTGTAATCTGGAAAATCGGGCTGAAGAGCAACGTATAAAAGAATGTAACTATAAATACAGGCCCACCCATTAGCCAGCCAATAACCAGCACCACCGACTCCACCATAATTCGGGCTTTGCTGATGGATAACTTTGTTCTGTCTGCAATTGATAGCATAAAGCCATCGCGGGGACCAGCACCAACGCCACCAGCCACATACATGCCACCTGCAAGGCCCCCAATCACAATGGCTATCAGCAGGTATACATAGTCCAGCCAGGTGCCGGTTTTATCTGGCAGGATGTCCAGCCACAGGAAAAAATCCATGAAGGGGCCTATCAGCATTGCGTTAAGAAAAGTACCTATGCTGATGTATTTACGACCTGCAAACCATGAAATACCAACCAGAAACAAACCTGTAATAACGCTCCAGGTGCCAATGGTAAAGCCAAATTTTTGCCAGAAAGCTACGTTCAAAACCTCCCAGGGGTGCAGGCCCAGGTACTTAACTTTTATTGCCAGCGCGTTGCCAAGCCCGAATAATAACAGCCCCATAAAAAAGAAGCTATAACGAATAATCCAATCCTTCATAATGTGATGCCGGGGTGCAGCCACCCCCTTAAAATAAAAACACCTGCTGGCAGGCAGGCGCAAGATTACGAATTCTAAAGCAGAAAGGGAGGGAGAAAGTTTAAATTAAAGTATCGTAGGGCTCTGTAAAAGATTTATACTAAAAGGAGTCTGCCAGCATCAAATCCTGTTCAGGCTAAACAGGATTTGGGCAGCAAGGTGATGGCAAATAGTTTACATACATGCTGCCCGGCCAAGTATAAATCTTGTTTCAGTTATTTGTTAAATGTAATAACGCTGTACAGCTCAGGCTCCAGGAAAGGGCCGCCTGGGTAACTTGCAGTATAGTCAAAATTAATCCAAAGGTCTCCACCGGTTTCGTGGAAGTGTATCTTACCGCCGTTCACCTCATCCGGAAACAGCGTTCTGATCGCATAACTCACTTCATCTATATCCTCGATGGTGCCTACTTTTACTTCGGTGTACATGTGGCTTGGAGAGATAACAATACGTGCTTCCCCACCTATCGACATAACAGAGGATGCCATCAGGATAGCATAGTCGTCGCAGTCGCCGGCCAGCAGGCCCATACTTTCGGTTGGCGGAGAGTAGTAATCCATGCCCAGCGGGTCGTTTACATATTTCCAGTTAAGGCGAATATGCTTGAAGAGCGAAAAATAACGTGTGGCCTTTCCGAATTTACGATAGTATTCGTCATGGAAATAGCGGGTAGAGTTTTCAACGGCAAAGGCTCGCACCTTCGGGTGTGTGGGCTGCATGGCACTTTTCACGCGCTGGTCCTGGAAGTAAGTACCTCTTACAGGCTTAAAGTATGACACCTTGTGCGGGTTGCTGGTCATGTTCACCAGCATGGCGTTATAATCGGCGTAAATGCCGTCAAGAGTTTGGTCTTTAAAGGTTTTATTAAAAGCCATGATGCCTAATATGCCTATAAACATCACCACAATTAATTTTTGGCTGAATTTTGTAACTATAACCGAGACTACAGCAGCGAACATCAGGCACAGTAAAAAGTGCAATTCGTAGTCCATGGAGTTGTAGGGCGGTATGTAGAAACTGAACAATACAGCCATCGGAAACACAATAATAATCTGTATGAACCTGATAGCGAAGTTCAGTAATGCAGTAGGTCGGAAAAATCGCGTCATAGGATCTCAAATTTGAGGATTCTGGCGCCTGGTAATCAAGTGCCCGCCGTTTTTGGCAGCAGACACTAACGCTCTGTTTTATTGTAACGCAAAAGGCGGGCCTTTTTACTCCTTTAAGTTACGAAATTTTACATTTATTTTTTAGTTTATTTTCTGGGGGATCAAGTATAAGGATAATTCTATATTTCGGGCGTGTAACAAAGGCTTGGTCTCAGTACAGATGGGCGTAGCGTATGTATACTTAACTCCCAAAAAACCTGTTCCATACTTTCTCTTTCTTTAGTATAAAAGCTGTTCCCAAACCAAACACGATCACTGTTGCAATGCCCACCATGGCAAAAAATGGCTTATCAGGTAACCTAACGCTTAACTCTGAAGCAAAGGCAGCATATAAACCAAGTACCGAGTAGTACATAAACCAAAGGTGAACCGCTTTATACTTCAGAGGCATGCTTTTAACGAGCAATGGTACCATTCCCAAAGCCAGGGTAAGGGAACTGATCACAGCCATTATATGAAATAAGCCGAATCTTCCTGTCAGGTTGTAAATACCCAGCGCTGATGTGCAAACCAAAGCCATCGCGATCACATAACTGTAGCCCATACGTTTATGTTTCTCGGTGCCCTTTTTAGTGGCCAACACAAATGCGCCAGCAACCATCGCCAAAAGCGCTACTATTAAGTGGAACCAGCCTAGTGCAGAATTTACAAAGCCATACATCGTTAACCAGGTTTAATTTTGTTAGGATTTAAAAACATGGGAAAGGAGCAGCCTGTTAATAAAGCTGTATCAGCTGTAATTTATCATTTTTATACTTAGTAGTATATACGTTCAAGCATATAGTACGAAGTATAAAAGATGGGGCTATGGTTGCCGGATGCGTTGTGGTGGGCAGTAGCTTTGCTACCTACTTCCTGAAGTATAAATGCTATAGTTAAAGCCGCTAACCATCAATCATGGCGGCAGGTGCCCTCCAGCAGTTCTTTCCTGTTCATGATGTCAATCAGCTTAAACAAGGTTTTCTGTAAGTTCAGGATCTCTTGTTCATTTATCGATTCATCACTAAACGAATTGATTATCTGCCCGGGTATAGTGCTGGCTTTCTGCTTTAAGCTTTCTCCTTTTTCCGTCAGCGAAATTTGAACGACGCGTTCATCGGCCTCTGACCTTTTTCTGAGCAGAATATTTTTCTCTTCCAGGCGCTTAAGCAAAGGCGTAACCGTGTTCGATTCTAAAAGCAAGCGACTACAGATTTCATTTACCGTTTGGGTGCCATGCTGCCACAAAACCAATAGCACTAGGTACTGCGGGTACGTCAGGTCCAGTTCTTTAAGTATAGGCGTATACAGTTTGGTTGTTAGCCTGGAAGCGGCGTAAAGCGGAAAACAAACCTGGTTTTCCAGGTACAGCGATGTTCCGTCCGTTTTCATATTAAAGCAGTTTCTGAATATAAGCCTCCATACTTGCTGGCTTAGTAAATGGCGCGAATCTTTTTATAGGCACCCCGTTTTTGTCTACCACAAATTTGGTGAAGTTCCACTTAACCTGGCTACCAAAAAAGCCGCCTAATGATGCCTTAAGGTACTGGAAAAGCGGGTGTGCATTCGCTCCGTTCACATCAACCTTAGAGAATATGGGGAAGCTTACACCGTAGTTAATCTGGCAAAACTCTTCTATTTCCTCTGAGGTGCCGGCTTCCTGGTTGGCAAACTGGTTGCAGGGGAAACCAAGTATAACCAGGCCCTGATCTTTATACTTGTTGTAGAGCGCCTCCAAACCTTCGTATTGTGGAGTTAAGCCACATTTGCTGGCTGTATTAACAACAACAACCGTTTTACCTCGAAACGCATCCATTGCAACACTTTTGCCTTTGATATCAGTTGCTGTAAAGTCGTATAAGTTTTGGAGTTTTGCCTGATTTCGTTCTTGTCTGCCTCTGATCAAATACGTTAACGCACCCGTAGACCACAGCGCCCATAAGATCAGGATAGGCTGAAAGAACAGGCGGATCAATCGTTTCTGATCTGTGTCTAGCCCAAAAGCATCAATTCCGTTGGTGTATTGCGAGATATTGCCCGGGAAAATAAGAACGTAGAACAGGGCCAGCGCTAAGCCGACTTTTACCTTGTGCTTCGTCATAAAAATCATTGCCAGGCCCAGCATTACCTCCACAACACCAGAGGCAAGTACGATAAAATCCATAAAAGCAGGATCGGTGGGCAACCAACGGGGCACCTGCGCCAGGAACTCCTGCCGCTGAAAAGTCAGGTGGCCTATACCTGCAAAAGCCATGAACAAGCCTAAAATTACTCTAAAGATATTTTGTGTAGTGGACGTTTTCATTTTGTATCGCTAGTGATTAAGTCGTGTGCGATACAAATATACTTCTAATAACTTTATTTGTTGCTATACAAGCTGAATTTTAATAAGATTTTGGGTTTTAAATTAGATAGAGGGCTTTGATAATTACGCACAAGATCTGCTGTAGCTGCCAGGTAGTTAAGCCAAGTACAGCCATTGTAGCCTTTTTCTTGCTTCTCTGAAAAGCTGCTGCACCTCAAATGCCCGCTTTACGCTAATCATAAACTAAAAACCCCTGCCATTACTATGTGGCAGGGGTTTTTGAAGTATAAATTTACTTACAGCCAGATGCTACTGGTACTGAATGTACATAGGCGTAGGCTTTAGGGCCAGGACCTCTTCCGGTTTCATCAAACGGGAATTGTTTTTAGTGTCGTTCTTGTAAAAAATCTTAAAGCCTGTAAACTGCACCGGCTCGTTTTTAATGTAGCGCCTGAAAGTGTCTTTTTTGAGGGCAGGTGGTCCCCAGCCGTCCATGTGCATGACTACCTGTACCTCGGGCCTAAGTATGATGTTATCCGTGTTGGTGATCATGCGCTGCGTGAAGCGGTGCACAATAAGCAGCTTGGGTGGCAGGCCATGCGTTTTGGCCAGATCGGATAAATATTGGGTAGCATAATTAATATCCTCTGCATCAAAAGTGCCTATTTTGCGGCCCGGTATACTTCCGTCCTTCATCGAGAACTCCGCATCAATGCCCAAATGCACCTGCGGCAATTTCAGGAATTGCTCCAGCCTTGGCAGCTCCTCCTGCAAGGTGCTATGGCCTACCTGCACATCCAGGAACACAATGGCATCGCGCTTGGCAGCCATATCCAACACACCTTGTATCATTTTATCGGTCATGCGCAGGCGGTACTTGCCTCCGGCACTTGGGTGGCCCTGTGCAGTAACTACAATAGCATGCAGGGCAGGTTGTATAGGCGTTAGCGAATCTGCTTTTGCCCAGTTTGCCATTTCCTCATCCAGTTTCGCCAGCATTTCATCTTCCGGGTATTCGCCAAGTATACCCATGCGTTTAGAAAGCGGGTTACCATAATAGGCAAGTATGCGCTTGTGCGGCAGTATGGCACCTGGCAATGGTTTGGGGCCCGGGTAAGTATAACCAGAGTCGGGGGCAGCTGTAGTAACCGGGGAAGCAACAGGCGCCGTACTGGCCACAGCCATTGTGTCGGCAGCTGGGGCAGCAGGCGTTTGCTCTGCTGTGGCCACCTGCTCTGGCGTAGTTACGGTGCTAACTTCACGCTCCTGGGTGCAGGCGCCGCTAAACAAAATGCCGCAAAGCATGGCCGCTGTGCGAAAGGCCTTTTTATTAGGAAAATTAAGATCGGTAAGCTTGCCTGATAATTTTTGTAGGGTGGTAAGCGTAATTCGGGGAAGGGGTAATCGCGGGTTCATCTAAAGTTAAAGCGTAAGTATAAAATGTTTCATAAGATAAAGATAAATACGCAAGATACACTCCCCGCTCCGCGTTTTCTTAGTTAAAATGTCAGGTATGGGTATAATGCCGCTTCAGCCACTGGCTTAAACCTGATAACCCCGGAAACAGCACACGTTCGGTAATGTTGGCCTGGTCCAGCTTGTCACGGATTTCCCATTTTAATTTGGCTGGGATGATAACTCTAAAGTATAAGTCGGGGTGCTTTAGCAGCCATTGGCTTAACTCGGTTCTCACATCCGACATCATCGAGAACAAAGCATACTGGTGCACAATGCGCGCATCCAGGGATGGCGGCTCCAGGAACATCACAAACTCTTCTTCCTGAAAGCTTTTTAAGGCATTGAAAGATGGTGCCACCGGCTCCAGCACTTCCGGGGTAAATACATTAGAGCCTTCTTCTTCTAGTGCCTTCATAAGTGGGGATGGCAAAAAATCCCGCGACTTTACGTAGTTTACGCACCACACGCAGCCATCCTGTTCAAAGGTACTCAGGTCTTCGGTGGCAAAATGGAGGGCAACGTAAGGCGAGTAAGTCCAGTCGAGCATGCGGGTTGGCAGCCCGTGGTGCTGCGCAAGGGCTAGCCAGTTCCAGACGGAATTGCCGGATGCGGCACTCGTGTGGGCATACTTCCGGAAATTGCGCAGCAGGTGCGGCTCCAGTTGCTCATACTTGCTGCCAATGCGCATGATGCTGGTTTTCAGGTTAAAATCGTTGTTGTGTGTGCCCCTGTATACAAAAGACGAACGAAACCGCTCAATCTTATCGTCCCAACTGTGGTCAAACAGGGCATTCTGTAATTCTGCCCAACTGTTTACGACAACGTCATTTCCTTTATGCATAGATTCGGGTGGTGCTGCTAGGTTCTCTGCAAAACTATTTTTTTACAATGACTAGTATATACTGCACTAGGCCACGGCAGGGTTTAAGTTAAAGAATACAATTAATAACGCCTAATGTAGTCGTGTGATTTTAATTGAAGTATAGGTGTATAATAGTATTTAAATTGTTTGCTATAGAACAAAGTTTATAACAACTGCCTGTTGCTCTCGTAAGCTAAAGCTATGTAAAACCTATAAAAACAAGCTTATGTTTTATCATGATAACAAACTTCAATATACTGTGCGGGTAGATAAACCCAATCCAACTTTTGCCAAAATGCTGCAACAAGCCATTGGTGGCATAGAGGGCGAAATGAGAGTTTGTATGCAGTACCTCTTCCAGGCTTGGAATTGCAGAGGCCCTGAAAAGTACAGGCAAATGCTGCTGGAGACTGGTACTGAAGAGATGGCGCATATTGAGATGTTGGCCACGGCCGTGGCGCTTAACCTGGAGGGAGCCCCGCTCTCTTTGAAGGAAGAAATGGCCAAAGACAAAATGGTAGGTGCTGTAATGGGAGGCATGGACCCTCGCCATATACTTTCCTCAGGGCTTGGCGCTATTGCAGCCGATAGCAATGGTGTGCCTTTTAATGGTTCGTGGATAGTGGGCAGCGGTAACATGGCGGCTGATATGTATGCAAACGTAATGGCGGAGTCTACGGGCCGTGTGCTGGCAACCCGCCTCTGGGAAATGACAGATGACCCCGGCATGAAAGATATGCTATCGTTCCTGATTGCCCGCGATACCATGCACCAGAACCAATGGTTGGCTGTGCTGGAGGAGTTAGGCGGCGTGCAGGGCGTGCATCCAATCCCCAACAGCTTCCCGCAGGCTGAGGAGAATCAGGAATTCAACTATGCATTCTTATCAACTGAGCTGGAGTGCAAACCAGAGTCGGATGGCCGCTGGACACAGGGCAAATCCATTGATGGTAAAGGAGACTTTGAGTATAAATTAGCCAAACCGCAGGGTGGCAAACCAGAACTAGGCCCACCAGACCCAAGAGGCCATGCGCAGGTAGAGCAGATGATGAACGGGCATAGCGCTAAAGGCATGCTGAATAAACTGAAGGGAAAACTTTAAAGTTTAGCTTGTTTAAAGCTAAAGCAAAAAAGCGGCGGTATTTTACCCTCGCTTTTTTTGTGCCCCAAAAAGTGCCGCTATCTACTTAAAATAACTCCATCTGCTTGCCGGCACGCGTACAGAAATAGCTGTAGTTAAAAGGTTTTATACTTCGGCCAGCCATATACTTTTGCCTGCTCATTTTAAAGAGTTTTGAGATAGCCTCTGCAAACTTGCCCTCACCGCGCATACGGGTGCCAAAACGGCTATCGTTCAGGCTGCCGCCGTGGCAGTCGGCTATCTGGCTCAGCACTTTAGCTGCCTTATCCGGAAAAGCTTCTTGTATCCAATCCTCAAAAATAGGACCTATACTGCCATT
The DNA here is from genome assembly GCF_947492645.1 of uncultured Pontibacter sp. Classification (GTDB taxonomy): domain Bacteria; phylum Bacteroidota; class Bacteroidia; order Cytophagales; family Hymenobacteraceae; genus Pontibacter. The sequence goes on from NZ_CANLMZ010000006.1 coordinate 9,626, forward strand.
TAAGCGCACAATAGTATAGGCTGCATGTTGTGCACCGGCAGCAGCAGCCTGCTTGATTATATGCGGTATCTCATGGTCGTTTAGCCCGGGAATGATGGGGGCCACCATCACATTTACAGGTATGCCAACTGCACTTAACTGCCGTACTACCTCCAGCCGTTTAGCACCGGAAGCCGTTCGCGGCTCCAACTTAAGGCGCAGTTTTTCATCTAAGGTTGTGATACTGATGTTCACGTGCAGCAGGTCCAGCTTATTTAATTCGGTAAGCAGGTCCAGGTCGCGAAGGATTAAAGCGTTTTTAGTGATGATGCTGACAGGGTGGCGGTACTGCAGCAACACCTCCAATATCTGGCGTGTAAGTTTCTTTTTGGCCTCTATAGGCTGGTAGCAGTCTGTGTTGCCGGCCAGCATGAGCGGCATTACCTGCCAGTTGGGGTTCTCTAATTGCTTAGCCAGCACCTGGGGCGCATTTTCTTTTACAATGATCTTTCGTTCAAAATCCAGCCCCGCGCCATAGCCCCAGTACTGGTGCGAGTTGCGGGCATAGCAGTAAATGCAGCCATGCTCGCAACCCTGGTATGGGTTTAGCGAGTAACTCAAACCAATATCGGGGCTGTCAACTTTATTAACGATCTTTTTAGGATGCTCTACCAGAAACTCAGTTTTGGTATTCGAAACCATTGCTTCATCCAAACCTTCAATATGGGCAGCTACATACTCCTGTTTTAAGTAGGGGTTTGCAGGGTTATACTGCGCTCCGCGACCTTTTATAAATTCTTCAGCCTTCATACTTGATTATACTTGTGCTAATTTAATTAGTTTTAACTAAATAAATTAGTTTTTATGAGTTTAATTATTCAAGGCTGATAAGTATAAATGAATGTTAAATTATTCGCTTGTTAGTGCTTAATGCTACTCATGGAATTTTGAAAGGATAGAGGCTATGTTCTTAGTCACGACAGTCAATTTTATATAGGCTAATAAATTCTTGTTTTCGTATAATGTAGTAAGTGCCACATCAATGTTTTGCAGCTGTACCTATGCTCAGGCATAGGCTATTACACAAAAATGCCATTTCGCTCACCTAAGCCTCCCGACTTGCTGATCAAATAGATAAAATTGATTTCTATGAAGCATTTACGGTTATTATCAGCATTATTTCTGGCAGCTTGTGGAGGATCTGAAGTACAGGAAGTATCATATGTTTCTACCCTCGAAATGTCTGGCATAGCATTATGCACTCCTCCGCCAACTGCCGATACACTTTGGTATACTCAAAATAAAAAAGCCCCACTTTTTAAAGGACTGGAAGGGGTGGAGGTGAAAATAACTACTGCCAACCCGGAGGCGCAGAAATACTTTAACCAGGGGCTGATGCTGGCTTATGGTTTTAACCACGCCGAAGCAGCGCGATCTTTTTATGAGGCAACGCGCCAGGACCCAAACTGCGCCATGTGCTACTGGGGGTATGCCTATGTGCTAGGCCCAAATTACAATGCAGGCATGGAGCCGGACAATTTTAGCAGGGCCTACAAGGCGGTGCAGCAGGCCAAAACTCACGCTGGCAATGCAACGCCTAAAGAGCGCGCGCTTATACTTGCCCTGGAAAAAAGGTATCCCGCCAAAGTGGTAGAAGATTGCAGCCCCAACGACATGGCCTATGCCGATGCCATGAAAAAAGTACATATGGCTTACCCTAAGGATGCAGATATAGGCACTATGTATGCTGAGGCGCTTATGGATTTACACCCCTGGGATATCTGGCAGAAAAATGGCAAGCCGCAACCTTGGACCCAAGAAATCATGACTACGTTGCAGCAGGTAATGAAGCAGGCACCAAAGCACGCCGGAGCAAACCATTTATACATTCATGCCACAGAGGCATCTAAAAACCCGGGGGCAGCAGCCACTAGCGCAAAACTGCTCGAAACGCTGGTCCCGGGTGCCGGCCACCTGGTGCACATGCCATCGCATACTTACATCCGCACCGGCGATTACCATGCGGGTACGCTGGCAAACCTGAGGGCTGTAAAAGCTGATAGTATGTATACTACTACCTGCCATGCCCAGGGCGCGTATCCGCTGGCGTACTACCCGCACAATTACCACTTTTTAGCTGCTACAGCAACGCTGGAGGGAAACAGCAGCTTAGCTATGAAGAGCGCCCTGAAAATGGCGGCCCATGTGCACCCTGATGTAATGAGTCAGCCAGGGTGGGAAACGCTGCAACATTATTATACTATCCCTTATAATGTAGCTGTAAAATTTGGCCTTTGGGACGAGGTGCTGCGCATGCCCCAAACAGATACTTCGCTTATTTACCCTCAGGCTATAAAACATTATGCAAATGGGATGGCTTATCTGGGGAAAAACAACCTGGCCGGGGCAAAAGCGGAACTGGCAAAACTAAAAACCATTAGCAGTAAACCAGCACTTAAAGAAATGACCATTTGGGGAATAAACTCGATGCACGATATCACCGAAATAGCGCACCGCGTGCTACAGGGAAGTATACTTGCCAAAGAAGAAAAGTACCCGCAAAGTATAAAGTTGCTGCGCGAAGCAGTTGAAATTGAGGATAACCTGAACTACAACGAGCCTCCAGACTGGTTTTTCTCGGTTCGCCACCACCTTGGCCCGGTGCTTTTGCTGGCGCAGCAGTATAACGGAGCCGTTGCGGTATACGAGCAAGACCTGCAAAACCTGCCACGCAACGGATGGGCCTTAAACGGCCTGGCTCAGGCACACAAAGCACTCGGAAACAAAACCAAAGCAGAACAAGCCCAGAAAGCGTTTGAGCAGGCCTGGCAATGGTCTGATACTGAACTTGTAGCGTCCCGGGTAAAATAACATGGCATTTGCAGTTCGGGGTAAAGGAGGCGTTAACCTTAAACAGGTGTTACTGCTGCCATTTTAGCTGCGTCCTTAGTTGCTTCCGTTAAAATTTGCAACAGCGAAGCAACTGGAATCAACCTTGTTTTTTTAATTACTGCTTTAGCAAACCAAGCGAAGGCAATTAGGAGAAGTTTTACCTACCCTGAGCAGCAGCAGCGTATACAGCACTTTGTAGAACATTCTTTTGATGAAGCGGTTTAGTTTTATAACTTTAATGTAGCTACATCATTTTATAAACACGCGATGCAAAGAAAGATAAAGAAAAAACATACTGCCGTTAGTGCGCCCATAGCTGACCTTGTAACCTATCGTGCCCTGCCTACCAACTCAGTTGATTACATAGATCCGTTCCTGTTTCTTAACCATCATGGGCCACAGGTATACCAGCCTAACAACCAAGGCTTGCCCTTTGGGCCGCACCCGCACCGTGGCTTCGAAACGCTTACTTTTATACTTGAGGGCGATATTACCCACCAGGATACTGGCGGCGGCAAAGATGTAATTGAAGCTGGTGGCGTGCAATGGATGACCGCTGGCTCTGGGTTGATTCACGCTGAGGTATCCTCTGAAAAGTTTAAGAAGGAGGGAGGCCCGATGGAAATTCTGCAACTGTGGTTTAATTTGCCAGCCAAGTATAAAATGGTAAAGCCTAACTACATCGGCCTGCAGAAAGATAAAATACCTGTGGTAACGGAAGCTGATGGTAAGGTAAAGGTAAACGTGGTATCTGGTAAGTGGGGCGAAACGGAAGGGCCGATACCATCGCTAAGCGACATACACATGGCAAGTATAGAAATGCAGCAAGGTGCAGGTTTTACTACAAGTATAGCAGCCGCGCGAAATATTTTCTTTTACGTGGTACGCGGCAAAGTAACCGTGAATGGTGTAGAGGCTGAAAAGCTAAACCTGGTAGAGTTCACAAATGAAGGCGAAGAAATTACGGTTAATGCTTCTGAAGATAGCTATTTGCTACTTGGCCATGCCAAGCCCTTTAACGAGCCAGTTGTAGCGCACGGCCCATTTGTGATGAACACCGAAGAAGAAATCAGAGAAGCCTTCCGGGATTACCAAATGGGGAAAATGGGTGCCTGGGAAGAGTAACCTATAGTGCCTCAGATACAAGCAGAAGTGCGTGGAGGCAGCTGTACTTTTGCAAAGTATAAACTCAGTTTAATTTAGTTTAGGCATAGCAGCTGGCCCATATGCTGCGTACACGCTTTATAGTTAACCAAAACAGCGAGCTATGAAAGTATTATTTGTGCTAACCTCTCATGATAAACTAGGGGAAACCGGTAACAAGACCGGATTTTGGGTGGAGGAGTTTGCCGCGCCATATTACAAAATGGCAGATGCAGGCGTAGATGTTACCTTAGCCTCACCCAAAGGAGGCCAACCTCCCATTGATCCAAAAAGCGAAGCACCTGACGCGCAGACTGAAGCTACGGAACGGTACTACAAAGACTCCGGCTTGCAACAGAAACTATCCAAAACCAAAAAGCTTAGCGACGTAAAGGCTGATGACTTTGATGCAGTATTTTACCCAGGCGGTCATGGGCCGCTTTGGGACCTGGCCAACGATAAAGAGTCTATAAAGCTGATAGAAGAGTTTACAAAGCAAAACAAGCCGGTAGCCGCTGTCTGCCATGGACCTGCAGTACTGGCAAAGGCTAAAACCGAAAGCGGTGAGCCCCTTGTAAAAGGTAAAAATGTAGCTGGCTTTACAAACACAGAAGAAGAGGCTGTGCAGTTAACAAACATTGTTCCTTTTTTAGTAGAAGACAGGCTGAAGGAGCTGGGCGGAAACTACAGTAAGGCAGAGGATTGGCAGCCTTACGTGGTTACGGATGGTTTGCTTATTACAGGCCAGAACCCTGCATCATCTGAGCCAGCCGCAGAAGAGCTGCTGAAGCTGCTGCAAAAGAAGTAAATTTATATAAAGGCAAAGTCCTGATTAACAAGTATAAAAAAGCCCCTGGCAATTTATCTGCCAGGGGCTTTTTTATACTTGCTATGTTAACGTTTAGGCGATCTTTTTGGAGCGCTGCCACGGCCTGTTGCCCCTGGCTTGCCCCCTGTTTTAGGTGTCCCTTTCGCACCGCCTCTGGCGCCCTTGGCGCTACCAGCGCTTGCCGGAGCAGGTCTTGATTTCCCGATTCGCTTACCAGCGCCACTAAAATCCGATGCCCCGGATCTGGCAGGTTTCTGATAGCCTTCTCTGCTGCTTGTTCCAGCTTTTTCGCGGTTAGGGTTTGCTTTTGCGCCATGTTCTCTCGAACCAAAATCTCTTGAACCTGACTTTGCTTTTGATGGTGCTTTATCTGGCTTAGAAGAGGCCAGCTGCTTCAGACTTTCTACTTCGGTTCCTGTAAGGGTGCGCCAATGGCCTTTTTGTAGTTTTGTAAGTGTGATGTTCTGGATTCTGACGCGCTGTATAAACGTGACATTGTAACCCATCGCCTCGCAGGTTTTCTTGATGCTATGGTTCATGCCGGGCTCTAGCGTAATTCTAAAGCGGCTGGTTGCTTCTTTATTCACAACAGCTTTTTTAGGAATCCCGTTTTCAAAAGATGCACAGGCCTCGCTAAGCTTCGATATAAAATCAGAGGAAATAGGTTTGTTTACTGATACAATTAACTCTTTTTCGAGTTTGCTGTCCATTTTGGTCAGCTTTCTCACAAAATCGGAGTCATTGCTCAAAAACAGAACACCTTCATCGTCTCTGTCCAGTTTGCCTACAGGTTGCAGAGATGCCGGGTGGTTAATGGCGCGCACCACATTGTCGCGTACTTCCATATCTGCCGTAGCCGACAAGCCGGCAGGCTTATTCAGAACCAGGAAAACAGGCGCTTCTTCGCGCACATTTAGCAGCTGGTCATCTATTCTGACTTTATCTTTTGGCGTTACTTTTATACCTGCTTCCGGCTCCTTACCATTCACAGTTACTCTGCCTTCTTCAATCAGTCTGTCTGCTTCGCGGCGGGAGCAGAAGCCGGTGTCACTTATAAATTTATTTAATCGCTTTGGTTCCATGGTTTGTAGTGGCGTTGCAGCTGGTACAAGTATACTTGTTGCATCTTCTTACGCCTGTTTTAAATGATTTGGCGAAATTACAGGAAAAGGATTGGTTTAACGACCTCAAATCCGGAATATTCAGCTATACCAGGCTTGTAATCGGTTAAGCGCAGGGTTTAAAGTATAGTTACCGGCTTGCAGCGTAAGTATAAACCCTATCCTGTAACAAACATTTTTTTGAATTTATACTTTAAAGCGCCTGTACCTACTGCTGTTGTCAGCTTGCTATCTTCTTTTCCCGCCGCTACGGCCTTTGCCTCCAGCGTTTCCTTTTGGCCCGCCTTTAGATGCACCCCGTGATCCGCGGGCACTTGGGGCACCGCTTTTAGGCTTGTTGCTTTTACCGCCTGCAGCACTTTTTCCACCTGCTTTTGGTGCGCCACCTGGCCGGCCAGGCCTTGCTGCTGCTGAGGAGTTGCTGCGTGGTTTCGGTTTGTTACTTCTGGCTGGAGCCCCTGACTCTGCACGTTTTTTTGTTGCAGAGCCTTCTTCTGTTTTGGTTGAGCTAGCTACCAATCGTTCCATTTCCGCTATTTCTGTGTCGGTCATGTTGCGCCATTGGCCCAGCGGAATCTTGTTTAGCGACAGGTGCATAATACGGGTCCGTTGCAGGGTTTGTACTTCATAGCCCAAGGCTTCGGTCATGCGGCGTATCTGGCGGTTCATGCCCTGGGTAAGTATAATCCGGAATTTGTTTGGCCCTAACTGCTCTACAAAGCACTTTTTCGTATTCACGCCAAGTATAGAAACTCCGCCGCTCATTTTCGTGACAAAGTCCTGGTTGATAGGTTTATCTACCGTTACAATGTATTCCTTTTCGTGCTTGTTGCCAGCCCGCAGTATTTTATTTACAATGTCACCGTTGTTTGTAAGTATGATAAGGCCTTCGGAGTCTTTATCGAGGCGGCCAATCGGGAAAATGCGCTCAGGGTAATTTACAAAGCTGATGATGTTGTCGCGCTGAGAGCGGTCGGTTGTTGTCTCAATGCCTGCCGGCTTGTTTAGCAGCAAGTATACAGGCTCTACCGCATCTACCTGCAGCAAATTGCCATCTACCCGTATTTTATCTTTGGGTGTAACTTTAGCGCCTACATCGGGGCGTTTCCCATTTACCATTACCCGGCCTTGCTCTATCAACTTATCTGCCTCGCGGCGTGAGCAATAGCCGGCATCGCTTATGAATTTATTTAATCTGATCGGTTCCATACTTTGTGGGCGTATTCTGGCTGCCATTTACTGGCCGGCAATTTGGCCAGCTCCTTTCGCTTATATACGTGCTATACTTTCACATCAAAAGTACAGCAAAGCAGGTGATTTACCTATTGTCGGGATAGCGGAGTTGCAGCTGAACGTACGAATTTGAGTGTACTATAGTAAGAAGGCATAGGCAATGTTGCATAAATAAGTGATGCAGCAGCCCATTGGGTATACTAGCAGGAATGATCTTAACTGTTACTAATAAAGCATCCCGGCTAGCGAGCAGAGGGGATGCTTTATTAGTAAATTTTAAAATAGCAGCACTCCAACATAAAACCTTGCCTCAAAGCATCTGGAAAAGTGTGGCAGTCGGCATCACGATCACCATATCGTGGGCATAAAAATTTTTCCAGTTAGCGTCTTCTTTTACAGATGGCAGCTTTTTGGCAAGCTTTTTCATTTCGAAATGTCCGAGCAGCCTCACCGGCTGGTCCTGGTTTTGCTTAAATGCCGGCACAAGTGCCGCCGTAACAGGCGTTAGTCCATCTATTAACTTGTAACTGCCTGCCTTATCGCTGCCGAAACAGTTTTTATACCCCGAAATCAAGTACTTAAGGCTATAATTATCCGTCTCATACTCTTGCTCTAGGTAAGTTTCTGGTATGTTGTAGCTAAGGTTAACAAGTTTAACAGAATATACTTTGCCTTTAGTAGGCGCATAGTTGTGTGCCAAATACCAACCTTCCCAAGCAGCGGCATCCTCATCACCTGGGCCAGCCTGGTAAACACGCATATGGTTTGCTCCCCCGACCAAAATGCTGTTATGCTCTTTTATTAATTTCCCGAAAACCGCATCATTAGTCAGGTTTCTGATTATTTGTTCCAGCCTCGCCTCCATAAAAAGCGCCTCAAAGCTGTCTTCGCCCTGTTTTAACGATGTAGCGTAGGCATTGTATCGCACCTTAAAGTTCGACAGCACATTTTGTAAATAGCTTTTGTCGATGTAAGGTTTATCTTTTACTTTAACCATGTCTGGTGCGTTTTGCACGACAGAATCCATGTAAGATACAATGGCATCCGTAAACTGCTTTTGCTCGTTTATCATAGCAAATAACTTCTTGTCGCCGAGTTCTTTAAAAAACGGTACAATAGCTTGGTGCAACGTAAATGCAAGGTCTTGCTCCACATCAGTACAGACTACTGTTATCTTTTTGGTAGGATTGTCATAATTCCATTGCTGCAGTTTTCTCAGCAAGCCTACAGATTCCTTTGATGAAAAATGAGGACTTAGCAACTTTAGCAGCGGGTCGCAATCAGAACCGGGTTGGCAGTTTATGAAAGCATTCACAAAAGGTGTGGCAGAGTACGAGATTTCTAGTCCCAGTACAGGGAAGCTGCCCTTCTCGTTGGCGTAAAAAATAATGTCTTCCTCCATCGCCTTAATGGTACTCATCCAATGGTTTTCTCCAAGCATAAGCACTTTTTTTGTCTTGATGGCCTTATCCAGCCAGCTAAGATCATACTTGCCATTGTTGATGGATACTGTTTTGGCCTTTATACTTTTAACATCAGTTGGAATGCCTTCGTGGTTATATTCGTAGCAATTAGTTTTTGATTGTGCGTATAGTGCAGGAGCATGTAAAAGTATGGCGGCTACAAACAAAGTTAGTTTTGTAATTGGCAAGAAGTAATTTTTCATAGGTGTATAAGAAATTGTTGTATAAAGTATAGATGCGGCTTAGACCAGGATAGTTGCCTATGCTTAATGAATAATTTAAAATTTAACTAAACAAAGTCCTGTATTTAGATGATTACAGTAGCACGAAACTAATTCTATACTTTTCAGCTTATTTATTACCTACAAATTAAAAATGTATGCTTGAGTACTCGATGTTTGAAAGGCTGCCTTTCAGGAGCCAGGCAGAAGCATTAGCTAAAAACGGAACTGTGCTTGCACAACGCAAATACAATAACTGGACGGTTACGCTGTATACTTTAAACAATTCGTTTATTGAGCTGTGGTCAGGAGATAAGGTGCAAGTATACAGCACGTTTAAAAAATCAGCCAATGCAGTAGCCATACTAGAGCCTTACGTTGATGCTGTTGACGTAAAGGAATTACTGGATCTTTAAGAAGCACACACCAAATAAAGCCGCTCTGGCAGTTTTAACTAACAGTATGGCTTTCTTCTCAGAGCCTATACTTCTGTGTATACTATCACAACTCCTGAAATCGAACAAAAGTGTACACTTTTGAACAGGTAATCTATCCTTGGATGTAGTGGTTTAGGTTTTAAGTAGCTGATAATCAATTTATTCGTGTAGTGGCATACATGTTGGCTATTATAGGTTTGTAAAGTATAAAATAAACCTATGAAAAAGTTATCACGCATCTCTGCACCATTCACACATTACATCACGGCTTTATTGCTGCTATGGCTATTGTTCTGCTTTACCAGCTACAAAGCCAAAGCACAAACTTTTTCCGATAAACTGGATGAGTACCTGAACGCACACCTGCAGCAAGGGGTATTTAGTGGTACCGTTGTAGTTGTCGAAAAGGGCAGTATCGTTTACAGCAAAGGCTTCGGCATGGCTGATTATGAGGCGGGAACCGAAAATGGCGCTGAAACAAAATTCAGGTTCGGCTCCGTTGGCAAAGCCTTTACCGCTACGCTTGTGCTGCAACTGCAGGAACAGGGCAAGCTTAACGTGCAGGACAAGGTGAGTAAATACCTGCCCGACTTTCCGAATGGAGATAAAATTACGCTCCACCACCTGCTTACCCATACTTCGGGACTTGCCAACTATACTGATACCTGGAAAGAGGTAAACAAACAACCCACCACAGGAGAAGCAATCATTACACACTTTAAAGACAAACCCATGCTTTTTGAGTCTGGGGCAAAGTTTAGTTACTGTAATTCAGGGTATGTGCTGCTGGGCCTCATCACCGAAAAAGTGACTGGCAAAACGTATGAGCAACTGCTGACTAAACACATCTTCAAACCCCTGAAAATGAAAACTGCCGGCCTGGAAGGCGGCGGAAAGCCGGTGCCTGGTTTGGCGATAGGGTATAACTATAGCGGCACTACACGTAAACAGAGTAACCCGATAGACATGAGTTGGTGCTGGTCGGCAGGTGGAGTGTACGGTACAGCAGAGGATCTTGTAAAGTTTGCTCAAGGGCTGGAAGGCAACATGCTGCTAAGCGATGCTTCCAAGAAAATGATGTATACGCCGGAGAAAAGAGACTACGGCTATGGCTGTGTAATAGACTCTGTTTTTAAGCAGCAGCGCATCGGTTACAGCGGAGCCATCAATGGTTTTAAGGCCAGTTTGATACGTCTGCCGGGTAAAGAAATTACGATAGCGGTGCTAAGCAACTATGAATCGCAGCAGGTAAATGGCCCCATTGCCAAAGATGTTACGGCTATCGTGTTAGGCGAAAAGTATGAAGTGCCTGTAGTGCGACACATGGTACAACTGGCTCCAAGTAAGTTGCAGGCATATGTTGGCGAATACCAGGTAGCGCCGAAGATGATTTTTAAGATTATACTGGAAGAAGGGCAGCTTTACGCCGAAGCGGCAGGCCAGGACCGGTTCGAGATTTTTCCGGAGGCAGAAGACAAGTTTTTTATTAAGGTAGCGCCTGCCCTGATAGCTTTTGAGAAAGATGCTACAGGCAAGATTGCTAAAATGGTGATGCACCACGGCGGCAAGGCTATGCCGGCAACAAGAATCAACTAACATAAGTGGTATAAATAAAAAGCGGGAGAAGATAATCTACATCTTCTCCCGCTTTTTATTTATACTAAAACTTAATTACAAAGCTATACTTGTTTTAGATCATAGGACTTCTGCCTGAACGAAATGGCATAGCCAATCAATCCTCCCACAAGTGCGGGAACAAGCCACCCCATACCCAAGCCGAATAATGGCAGGTAATCAGCAAGAAAACTGTTGATTTTTAATTCGAAGCCTGCCGCATTTATTCCGTCAAAAATGCTTACGATACCGGTAAAAAGTACAGCCCATGTATAAACGCTTGTTCTCTTTTTAAGAAGTGAGCCAAATAACGTAAGGGCGATAAGCACAATTATAATAGGGTAGACCGCTACAAGTACAGGCACAGAAAATGAGATGATCTGCGTGAGCCCTACATTTGAGATAACAGCGCTGACAATCGTTAAAAGTAAAACGTAGGTGTTGTAGGAAATAGAAGGGCGAAGCTTGTTAAAATAGCTCGCACAAGAAACAACCAGGCCGATGCTTGTCGTTAAACAGGCAAACGTTATGGCTATGCCCAGGATCACATTACCCCATAAGCCAAAATGCTCGTGAGATACGTTCGTGATGATTAGCCCCCCGTTTTCCAGGTGACCTATCTTTTCTACGCTGGTTGCACCGGTATAAGCAAGCCCGATGTATACCAAGGCTAATCCTGCTGCGGCTATCAGCCCTGCCGTCGTGCATACTTTAGCAATCTGCTTTGTGCTTTCTATACCCTTGGCCCGAATAGCATTGATCACGATAAGGCCAAAAACAAACGACCCGATAGTGTCCATGGTAAGGTAGCCTTCCTGAAAGCCCCTAAAAAATGGCGTGCTTTCATAAGAGGGCAGCGGTACCTGAACATTTCCTAATGGATTAGCGACACTTTTGGCCAGAAGTGCAAATAAAATGATGAGCAATACAGGCGTTAGTATCTTGCCGATCCGGTCTACAACTTTGCCAGGGTTTAAAGCCAGCACGTAAGTTATGGCAAAGAATACAGCAGAGTATAAAATCATACCCCAACCAGAGTTTCTTAATCCTTCTGATAAAAACGGGGCGATGCCGATTTCAAATGAAACGGTTCCGGTTCTGGGCACGGCAAACAAGGGGCCGATGGTCAGGTAAATGATTACAGGGAAAATCAGTCCGAATAGAGGATGAACCTTGGCTGATATCGACTGAACATCTTCATTTTTAGATATACCTATCGCAATCACGCCTAAGAGTGGGAGCCCCACACCAGTTATGAGAAAGCCAAGTATAGCGGGTAGTAAATTGTCGCCGGCTGCCTGCCCCAACGAAAGCGGAAAAATAAGATTACCGGCTCCAAAAAAGACGGCAAATAGCATCAAACCAATGAAAAATGTTTCCCTGAAGGATAGGTTTCCTGTTCCCACAATATTTAATCCTGTAATGAAAAATGTAATTAACTTAAATGCAATTAACTACGCCTAAAGCCGGGAAACAAGTTAAACGTGTTGTTTAATAAGATAATGGTGGGCGGGGTGGTACTATAAATAATTGTTGGATAGCTTCATACTTATCACACCAACAGGTTTTAAATAAAACAAACGCCGCCAAAATTATATGGCGGCGCTTGTTTTTATACTTTATCCGAGAGCACTAGTTACACCCCAGCACCTCACCACTACCAATGGGGGCACCAGGGGGCAGATCTAACGCGCGGCTTGGCTTCAGGTCTTCGGTTATAGGGCGGTTTAACCGATTTAATGCGAAAGCCAGGTGCGCCTGGTAAACGCTGCTGCCGGCTTTTTGCTTACGAGACGCAAGTTCTCTTATTTGCTGCAAACCGGCGGTGGCAATAGCGCGCGCCTGGTAAGATGCGTTTTCGTTGTGGGCCAGCGCCAGCAGGTGTGTTAATACCAGCTGTTCTGTCTGCATCTGCACATGTTCCTGAAGCCCTTGCTCGCGTCGGCTTTTCCAGGTTTTATCAATCAGCTGCGCAGTTACATCCTGCAAGCCTATACTGTTGTGGCGGGCACTCAGCTCAATTAAACGCGAGGCACGCTCCGGGTGCAACAGGAACGAAAGCGTAAAATCAGCAGAGGCTTCGGCAACTGCCAGAGGGTCGAAGGTGAGGCCGGTGCGCTTTGTGAAGAGCTCACGGTTATTACCCAGGCCCGGTGCACGAGGCGGTATTAATTTTATAATATCTTCGGGCAGCGTCAGCACATCCGGAGAGAGCGTCTTGAGCAAAGCATCCAGCGCCTCCTGCTGCGCACGTTTGCCCACTGGCGCTGTGATGACCTGGTTGTCGCCACGGGTGGCGTAAGTATAATTCAAACCGCCAATCAGTTTGGCAGTAGCTTCGGTCTGGTAGCGGTGGTAATTGTAAATCGGCACCAGCACATCTTCAAGTGTACTTAATGCTTGCCCTGGTTTAATGTTTTGCTCCGAGAAGTTCTTCAGCGCTTTCTCCCGCACCTGCAGTACCTTTTCCAGTTCTTCGGCTGCATTTGAGCCATTATCCCAAAGGTGGGCCAGCGGGTGCGCGCCTCCGGGTGCTCGGGCATCTCTGTCTGTTATAAACAGCAAACCCTCCTTAGTGCCTTGCTGTAAAATCTGGTTCAGCGCCTGCTGTTCATTGCTGCCCTCCGGAAAGTGCTGGTAGCCGTAGGCAACTGCCATTTTATCCCAGGCGCCTATGCCGGTTTCATAAGCCTTGCTCAAATCAATGTTTCCGGCGCGGTCCAGTTTAGCCATGGGGTGCGGGTAGTCCATTACCGAGGCATTGTTGTTGGTGCTGGCAGCGTAGTTGTGTTGTATGCCCAAAGTATGCCCTACCTCGTGCGCCGATAATTGCCGGATGCGTGCCAGGGCCATATCCATCATGTCCTTGTTCGGGTTTTTGCCATCCTTGTAAGGAGCCAGCAGCCCTTCCGCGATCATATAATCCTGGCGTACGCGAAGAGAGCCAAGCGATACATGCCCTTTGATGATCTCGCCGGTGCGAGGGTCTGTTACTGATGCGCCGTAAGACCAGCCGCGTGTGCTGCGGTGCACCCATTGGATCATGTTATAGCGCACATCCATTGGGTCGGCGGTGTCTGGCAGTACCTCCACCTGGAAGGCATCTTTATAACCTGCAGCTTCAAAAGCCTGGTTCCACCAGCGTGCACCTTCTACTAAAGCAGATCTTATCGGTTCGGGTGCGCCATTATCCACGTAGTATACAATTGGTTTTACAGCCTCAGACACTTTCGCTTCCGGGTTCTTTTTCTGCAGGCGGTGGCGGGCAATAAAACGTTTGTCTATGTTCTCGTCTACAGGAGAGGAGTAATCAAAGTATGAAATGCCGAAGTAACCGGCACGTGGATCGAGCTTACGGGGCTGGTAGTTATTGTCTGGCAGCTGTATAAAGGAGTGGTGCTGGCGCAGCGTCAGGGCGTTTATATCCGGGGCCACTTCGCGTACATAGCGCCCTGCGTCTTCGCCGCCTACAAAAGTGAGCGTGGCTTCGAATTCGGTGTTCTGCGGAAAGTTTTTGGTGCGCGGTAAGTATAAAGCAGAGCGGCTTGCCTCTAACTTGTAACTACCCTGGCGGCTGCGTTTTATACTTCCGGTTACATCATGTGCATCGCGCAGCAGAAAATCGGTAGCGTCTACAAGTATTTTATTTCCATCGGCAGCCTCGGCTTTAAAGCCCCAAAGTATGGATTGTGCAAAAGACTCTTCCACGGCACGGCGTTCGTTTGGGTTGTCAGAACTGGCGCGGTAGGCGAGGTTTGGTTGCACAAGCATCACTTTTGGCCCTTGCCTGTTAAAGTATACCACTTTAGTATCGCCAAGCTGCCCTCTGTCCAGGCCGATGTCATTGGAGCCGAGGCCAGCCGGCAACGAGTTCACGTACAAAAACTCCTGGTCAAGCTTATCTATTTCCAGCCATATTTTACCGCTTGCCTCATCGTAGTAGAAAGTAAAGTAGCCGGGGTATCGTTTCATGCCTTCGGTTTTGGAGGCGATGGTTAGTAACTTTTGCCCCATGGCCTTACCTGCCACCAGCAAGGGCAGCAGCAGTAAAAGCCACAAAATTTTTGTAAAAGGCGATTTCATATAAAATGGAAAGGTTAGTTTGGGTTGATGGTGTAAGATAAGTAAATATAGGGATTTATGCATTTAGGAGTCTATCCGAATAAAAGCACACATAAACTTAACGAATGAGAAATCGCTGGTATTAGCCTCACAGCATTAGCCCTAACCTGCAGGAGCACTACACTAGCCAGACCAAAATTCAAAGTATAATAACACATAAGCGGCAAACTTCCCGTATAACAAAAACCTTAAACAACAACATAGATACCATGAAAAACGCGATTTCAGTATTAGGCCTTGGTTTACTTTTAGTAGCCTGCGGTGGCGAAAAATCTGAGTATGAAAAATATTATGAAAGCGATTACCAGCCTGATACCACCCGGCAAAGAGTAACCGGGCCTGTGGCGCAAACTAAAACAGGGGCCGATGCAACGGGTGGTGCCGCCGAAGCCGGAGAGGCCAATGAATTTGCGAAAGGGGCAAAACTTGTTGCGTTGTCCGACTGCCTTGCTTGCCATCGGGAAGACGAAAAATTAGTAGGCCCATCGTATGTGGATGTGGCAAACAAGTATGAGGCAAACGACAAGAACATTGATTACCTGGCCGGTAAAATAATTGAAGGCGGCTCGGGTGTTTGGGGCCAGATACCCATGACGCCGCACCCGAATATAAGTAAAGAAGATGCCAGAGAAATGGCACGCTATGTTATGTCTTTAAAAAAATAACAAGTGCCCACACCTGAAGATAAAAGCTTGCCGCAGGACGAGCTTGTAGAAGCTACCTTAGTGTTTGATGCAAAAGCTATACTTGGGGAGGGAGCCTTATGGCACCCGGCTGAGCAATGCCTCTATTGGGTGGATATTGAAGGCAAAAAGCTGCACTTCTACAAACCCCAGACAAGTGAAAACAGTTCGCTGGATGTTGGTGCGCGGATAGGAACGGTAGTGCCTGTTTCGGGAGGAGGTGCTCTGGTGGGTTTGCAGACCGGAATCCACCACATAGATACCAAAACAGGTGCCTTAACCTTTATCACAAATCCCATACTAGCCTCGGACGTTCGCTTCAATGATGGCAAATGCGACCCTGCAGGACGTTTCTGGATTGGAACCATGGCCCTGGATACACGTGCAGGTGCGGCTAAACTTTATAGGTTAGATAAAGACAAGCAGGTAAAAGAAATGCTGGATAACCTCACAATCGCTAACGGTATTGTATGGTCGCTGGATAAAAAAACGATGTACTTTACCGATACCCGCACGCAGCAGGTAGAGGCTTTTGATTACGAAGTCGAAACCGGGGAAATCAGCAACAGAAGCGTTATCATCAGTATACCAAAAGAAGAAGGATCGCCGGACGGAATGACCCTGGATGCGGATGGTAACCTCTGGGTTGCTCTGCATGGCGGCGGTGCTGTGGCAAAGTATGACCCTGCTACTGGCAAGCAACTGCAAAAAGTAAAAGTGCCAACAAAACAAACAACTTCGTGTGCCTTTGGCGGCGAAGATCTGGGCACTTTGTATATTACTACAGCCCGCGAAGGGTTATCTGAAGATGAACTGAAGGATTGTCCGGAAAGCGGAGGCTTGTTCGCTGCCCGACCCGGGGCGCATGGCGTGCCAGCCGGGTTCTATGCAGGAATTGTATAGAGACCGCACTTCCATCAACTTAAGAAGACTATTAATTTATACTTTTACACACGAACTAAACTATGATACAAACGAAAGGATATGCTGCCTACGATGCAACTTCGGATCTGAGGCCATTTAGTTTTGAGCGCCGTGAGGTAGGCCCAAACGATGTTAAGATTGAAATACTGTTCTGCGGAATCTGCCACTCCGATCTGCACCATGTAAAAGGAGAGTGGGGCGAAATCATTTATCCGTCAGTACCTGGCCACGAGATAGTGGGGCGCATTACAAGCGTAGGCGCTAACGTCAAAAAATTCAGGGAGGGCGACCTGGCAGGTGTGGGCTGCTTTGTAGATTCCTGCCGCCATTGCCCTAGCTGCCAGGATGGGCTGGAGCAGTATTGCGAAAACGGCTTTGTGGCAACTTACGGTGGCCAGGGTAAAGATGGCATCACCCCAACGCAAGGCGGTTACTCCAGCAATATTGTTGTTGATGAGCAGTATGTGCTGCGCGTACCGAACAACATGGACCTGGCTCGTGTAGCACCTTTGCTTTGTGCCGGTATTACCACCTACTCACCAATCAGAGAATGGAAAATAGGAAAAGGACACAAAGTAGGTATTGTTGGCTTAGGCGGCCTGGGGCATATGGCTGTAAAAATTGCAGCATCTAAAGGGGCCGATGTTACCATGCTCAGCAGGTCTCCGGAAAAAGCCAAGGATGCCGAGGAACTTGGTGCCCACAACTTTGCCAATACCCGCGATGCAGATCAACTAAAGAAACTGGCCAACACTTTCGATTTTATCATCAACACCGTATCGGCACCACACGACTATAACCAGTTTTTGTCGATGCTGAAGCGCGATGGTACCATGATTCTGCTGGGAGCACCACCGGCACCGGCAGAGATTATGGCTGGCAACTTATTGTTCAAGCGCCGCCGCCTGGTAGGTTCCCTAATCGGCGGTATAGCCGAAACACAGGAAATGCTGGATTACTGTGCCACGCATAATATTTTATCAGATGTGGAAGTTATACCAATAGATTACATAAACGAGGCCTATGAGCGTATGCTGAAGGGCGATGTGAAGTATAGGTTTGTAATAGACATGTCGAGTCTGAAGTAAAGTATAAATGGCCTCTGCTTTGGTAGCAGAGGCCATTTATTTATAAGGCTACCGCGCGCAAATCAAGCTTTCCGCAGAACTAGCGTTGTCATACTTCTTTCCTGCTCCACCAGCACTGTTTTTAAAGGCTCCAGCTTCTCAGCCTGCCACTCCAAGATCAGTTCCTGCAATAAATCCTCACCGGCCAAAAACCAGACAGGGCCATGGGGCATCTGGTATTTTCTGTGCCCGGCTTGCTGTAGCTTGCCTTCCATGCCTATCGTAGTGCTAAGGCGGCAAAAAAGCATTCCTCCGGGTTTTAAAACGCGCCACAACTCCTGGGTCATACGTTTAAAATGAGCTTCATCTCTTGCAAAATGGAGTACTGCGCTGCAAAGCACTACATCAAAGGCAGCATCGGCAAACGGCAGCTTTTCCAGGTCAGCGACAACAAAGTTTTTGGCGGATAGGGTAAGGGCTAACGCAGCAGCCATGCGTTTTACATCTTCTATCGCTTTTTCAGAAGTATCGGCACCGTATACTTTTACGCCTGCCTGCATCAGATACTGTATGTTTCTGCCGCCGCCGCAGCCAGCATCTAGCAGTTTCATTCCTTTTGCAATTCTGCCCTTCAGCAGTTGGTCAAAAAGGTAGATGTCTATATTGGCAAAGTGCGCCGCAAGAGATGTAAGGGGTATATGGAACATGGTTTTATGGGGTAAGGTACAAGGTTAACCAGAAGTTCAGAAAACGAATTTAAGTATACTTTTCCTGCCATTTTCTATATTTTTGTTGCATATTGAGTCTTTTCCAAAGTATAAATACACAACTATGAATACATCTGCTGCAACAGCAACCATACAACGCTCCGGCCTTTCGGTAAGCGAGTTCATCCAAAAATACGCAAACCATCCAACTTATATTCCCCCAACCGGCCCGGTACTGAACGCTAAGAACTGGCAATCGGAGGCAGCCCTGCGCATGTTCCTGAACAACCTGACTGATGAAGTTGCCGAAGACCCAAGCCGCCTGGTAGTATACGGTGGTATTGGGCAGGCCGCCCGCACAGTAGCCGATGCCCAGAAGATTATTGAGGTGCTGCTTAACCTGGAATACGACGAGAGTTTGCTGGTGCAGTCGGGTAAGCCGGTTGGTAAAGTAAGAACACATGCCGAAGCCCCGCGCGTACTGATTGCCAACTCGAACCTGGTGCCGCATTGGGCCACCTGGGAGCATTTTAACGAACTGCGAGAGCGTGGCCTGATGATGTATGGGCAGATGACGGCAGGCAGCTGGATCTACATCGGTACGCAAGGCATACTACAAGGCACTTACGAAACCTTTGCTGCCTGCGGCAGAATACATTTCAACGGAGACCTGCGCCATAAACTGCTTGTAACCGGCGGACTTGGCGGTATGGGTGGTGCGCAGCCTTTGGCAGCTACTATCGCAGGCGCAACTTTTCTGGGGGTAGATGTTGATCCGGAGCGTATTAAAAAGCGCCTGGAAACCCGCTACATCGATAAAATGACCTACGACTACGAAGAAGCAAAGCGGTGGGCATTAGAGGCTAAAGAAAAAGGAGAGGCAGTATCGATTGGCTTGGTTGGCGATATTGGCGATGTGCTGGAAAAACTTATCAAGGACGACATTACCCCGGAAATATTAACTGACCAGACTTCGGCGCACGACCCTATCAATGGTTATGTGCCAAATGGCCTGACCCTCGAAGAAGCAAAAGCACTACGCGAAAGCGATCCGCAGGAGTATAAAGCACGTTCCCTTAAAAGTATGGCCCGCCATGTTAGGTTTATGCTGGAGCTGCAGCGCCGTGGCAGCCGCACCTTCGACTATGGCAACAACCTGCGGGAGTTCGCGCAGCAGGGCGGTGAGAAAAATGCTTTCAATATCCCTGGTTTTGTGCCAGAGTACATGAGGCCGCTTTTCTGTGAGGGCAAAGGCCCGTTCCGTTGGGCAGCTTTATCCGGCGACCCCGAAGACATCAAAGTAACTGATGCGGCCCTAAAAGAACTTTTCCCGGAGAATGAGCACATGATCAAGTGGCTGGATGAGGCGGAGGAGAAAGTTGCATTTCAGGGATTGCCGTGCCGTATTTGCTGGCTGGGTATGGGCGAGCGCGAAAAAGCCGGGCTCATGTTTAACCAACTGGTGCGTGATGGCAAAGTGAAAGCTCCAATCGTGATTGGCCGCGACCACCTGGATTGTGGCTCAGTTGCATCGCCGTACCGCGAAACCGAAGGCATGCTGGATGGCTCGGACGCTGTTTCAGACTGGCCATTGCTCAACCTGATGTCAAACACAGCGGGTGGCGCAACCTGGGTATCGTTCCACCACGGCGGTGGTGTGGGCATTGGTTATTCGCAGCATGCCGGTATGGTTATACTTGCCGATGGTACCGAGCGTGCTGACCGTTGCCTGAGCCGCGTGCTGCACAACGACCCTGCCATGGGAATCTTCCGCCACGCAGATGCTGGCTATGAGACAGCCCAGGAAAACGCAGCGAAGTTTGACTTAAAAATTTAAGGTAATCCTGCGCCGCGTTTAACATCTCCACATAATTTAATTACTAGAACCAGCATCAGTACCAAAACAACGACATAAAACCATGGAAGCATCAGTAGCAACGCATACTTTATACGGCCCATTTTCGCAGATATTAACCATGGCCGACTTACCAGATGCCGGCCCCATTGCCGACGAAGCGTTGCAGGTGCTGGAGAATGCTGGTGTTTTAGTTAGCGGCGGTAAAATAATCAGGGTAGATGACTACATTCGCTTATCGCAGGAGGCGGAGCAGTATGATTATGCGGTAGAACCGTTTGAGGAGCCGATGGTGCTGCTGCCCGGTTTGATCGATGCCCATACGCATATTTGCTTTGCCGGCTCAAGGGCAAACGATTACGCGATGCGCGTTGCCGGAAAATCATACTTGGAAATTGCCCGCAGCGGTGGCGGTATACTTGACAGCGTCCGAAAAACTCGCGAAGCAACAGTAATAGAGTTGGTTGAGTTACTGAAGCAGCGCTGCGACCGCCACTTGCGGGAAGGGGTAACAACCTGCGAGGTAAAAAGTGGGTATGGCCTGAGTGTGGATGATGAGCTGAAAATGCTGGAGGCAATACAATTAGTAAATAAACATCACCCTTTGGAGTTGGTTCCTACCTGCCTGGCAGCCCACATGCGTCCACCGGAGTTCACCGACTCCAAAGCTTACCTGCGAACCGTTTTAGATGAGTTGCTGCCAGCCATTAAAGAAAAGAACCTGGCAAGCCGAGTAGATATTTTTATTGAGGATACCGCTTTTACCGAAAAGGAATCAGTTGAATATTTACTGGAGGCAAAGAAAGCAGGGTTTGACCTGACAGTACACGCCGACCAGTTTAGCACAGGTGGCAGTAGAGTGGCAGCCGAAGTAGGTGCCCTTAGTGCCGACCATTTAGAAGCCAGCAGCGACGCTGAGATTGATTTATTGCGCAACGCAGGTGTGGTTGCTACTGTATTGCCCGGTGCGTCCTTAGGGTTAGGCATGCACTATGCATCTGCCCGAAAAATGCTTGACGGTGGCCTTTGCCTGGCTATTGCCACCGACTGGAACCCTGGATCTGCCCCGATGGGGGACCTACTGATGCAGGCTGCCTTGCTCGGTGCAGCCGAAAAACTGACGACAGCCGAAACATTAGCTGCTATAACCACACGTGCTGCCCGTGCGCTTAACCTCCCGGACAAAGGGCAACTGGCCAAAGGTTTTGCAGCCGACATGATCGCTTTTCCGACAGCAGATTACAAAGAAATTCTGTACTTCCAGGGTAAGTTAAAGCCGCATAAAGTATGGAAGAATGGCCAGGAAGTATAAATCTTAAACTAACCTGATTAACCTTGTATAAACCATCCACAAAAAGTGCCTGGTCAGGCCGAACAGATGCAGCAGACGGTGCGCTGGGTTTACGCTGGCACCAGGCTATACAGTTTTTAAACCTTACAGAGGGCATACCTGCTGTAGCAGCCAAACATACAGCATTTGCCTTTTTAGGTTTTTGCTGCGACGAAGGCGTAAGCCGGAACATGGGCAGAGTAGGGGCCGCGGCCGGGCCTGCGGCATTGCGGAGTGCCATGGCCTCTTTTGCCTATCACCTGCCGGAGCATGTGCAGCTTTTTGATGCCGGCGATGTGCTGTGCACAAACCAGAACCTGGAAGAGGCGCAGGAGCAGTTAGGCAGAAAAGTGGCCATACTTCTTAAGCAAGGATACAAGCCTTTGGTTTTGGGAGGCGGCCACGAGATAGCCTATGGGCATTACCTGGGTTTAGAGCAGGCTGTTGCCGGCAGAAAGTTAGGTATCCTTAACCTGGATGCTCATTTTGATTTACGAAACTATGCGCAGCAGCCTAGTTCTGGCTCTCCGTTTTTACAGATTGCAGACAGAGCAGCGGCACACGGAGACGAGTTTAAGTATAAAGTCATCGGCTTGCAGGAGTATGGCAATACGCCTATACTTTTCGAGGCTGCAGATAAGTTAGGTGTGGCGTATACTTTTGCAAGCGAAGTGCAATTGCACCAGTTGGCACAGCTTATAAGCGAGCTTAACCACTTTTTAAGTACAACAGACAAGGTGTATCTTACTGTGGATATGGACGTGTTTGCCGCTGCGTATGCGCCCGGTGTTAGTGCTGTAAATGCCTTAGGGTTACAACCCGAAATAGTGTTAGCGCTACTTAAAGCGATTGTGCAGAGCGGTAAACTTTTAAGTATCGATATAGCAGAGTTAAACCCCACTTACGACATAGACAACAGAACAGCCAAGCTAGCTGCGGCCATACTTTACCAGGTAATAAGTAACTGGAGTAAAGCATAAAGTCAAAAGTGACTTTTGTTGAGCCGTTATACTTCTAAAAAAGTCCGCCTCTTGGGTATACCTGAGAGGCGGACTTTTAAATTTATTTACTTACTTTAAATTTGGTCCAGTAGGTGGTGTCGCTTGTTTTAACTTCAACCAGGTAAGTATCGGAGGGTAATTTGCCTACGTTATAGCGCCAGGCTTTCTTGTTGTCTGTAATACTAACAGGCTTTTTAAATACGGTTCTGCCTGCGGTGTTCTTCACCTCTAGTGTGGCGTCCTCGTCCAGTTCCTGCGAAAAGTCGAGTAGAAAGGTGCCCTTTTGCGCTGGCTGCAGATGAATGCCCGAAAGGGTTTCTTTCCGGTTTTCAGTTGGGTTCTCTGATACGAGAATATGTTCTTGTGCCGGGGCCGGTATCTTCGTGTTTTGCGCTTGCGATGTAAAACCCAGGGCAACCAGTGGCAAGCCAAGCATCAGCGCTGAAGCATACTTTTTCATCATCTTCATTCTCCTTTCTAATTAAAGTATAAGTATAGCATCTGCCTATGCATATTTCAGGCCAGATTCTGAGTTGCCTCCAGTTTGTTTTCGAGTGTATTGTGGCACCACATCTGTTGCGCCTGCAGATGGGCCCCACCCAGCCAGGCAGGGGCTGGCACGTGTACGGCTAAACCCTGCAGCACCTGTTGCCCTTTCTCGGTTAGATTTAGGGGCTCCTGCGGGCTTACCAGCGCAGGTTGCAGGTGCTGCAGTATACGTTCTAATTGTCCATCGCCAAAACCCCACGAAGGCTGCTGCTCAGAAAACTGCTGCACCAGCTCATGTAAAGTATGGGCACCTTCCTCAATAATCTTGAGCAACAATGTTTCTGGTTGACTTAAGCCCGTTTTGCAGTTTGGGAAGCGCAGCAAGTGCAGGTAAATTGCTTCTTTCAGGTTAGGCAGTAAAATTTCATTTTGCCGTACAAACAACTGCAACTGCAGCGGATCTGGCCCTGCATATAGTTGCCAGATCCTTTCTGCCTCTCGTAAATGCGCCGGAGTTATTACTAATCTTTTCTCAAATATAGCATGAAGTTCTTTTGGTCCTGAATACCCTATGTTCTTGTTTCCTGCCGGAGTGCATACAGAGATAGTAGCCGGCTTTACTTTAGACAGCTTCTGCAGGAGGTAGAGCAGGTTTAGCTGGCACATCAAATCTGCATCAAACCAAAGTATAACCTCAAAAAAAGATTGGGCATTGTTCAGCTTTTCAAGTTCTGTCAGCACTTTCTGCTGGTATGCTTCCGGTTTTTCGTGGTAGGCGGCTGTTATGTATTCCTGCCGCTTTTGCCAGAATGCCTGCTCAGGTAAACTGCCGATAACAGGACCCTCGGAT
This sequence comes from uncultured Pontibacter sp., assembly GCF_947492645.1. Taxonomy (GTDB): domain Bacteria; phylum Bacteroidota; class Bacteroidia; order Cytophagales; family Hymenobacteraceae; genus Pontibacter. The sequence goes on from NZ_CANLMZ010000006.1 coordinate 33,586, forward strand.
AAGACTTCGCGCCAGATAAGCACCTGCCCCGGAAAGTTAGCTGCTTCAAAGGCATCAAGAGAGGCATCGCCGTTGATCAGGTGTAGTGTAGGCAGTTTTTTCATAGTATGGTGGTCTTAAGCAGGAAAGGCAGCCGTCACGTGTGGTGCAGCTGCCTTTCCTTATAGTTCTCTATTTATTTAACGCGCAGCCTAGCGGTTTAGTCTGTAAGCCACTACGCGGTTATCGTTAAAAGTAGGTACCAACAGCAAGCCTGTACGGTCTGAGTAGGTAATGTCTGCGGCGTTTATTTTTTTGTCTTTTGTGTCTAGCAGTAGCCAGCTTCGGCCTTCGTTGTTCACAAAGTATACTTCTCCGTGCCAACTCGAAATCAGGAAACCGTCATCTACCTTGGCTATTCCGTCTCCGGCTTTTATACCTTCGTTCCAGCTTGTCCATCGCTTTGTTTCAAGGTCCAGAAAACGCACTTCGCCGTTAAAAGCTACCACCATGCGGGTGCCGTCCACAAAAATGCCATTTGGCCTTTCAGCAGGCATTTTCTCCAGCCAGGTAGTTACGCGGCCGTTGCGCAGCATGTAAATTCGCTTCTGCTCCGAGTCGGTTACATATACATTGCCCGCTTCATCTACAGCCACATCGTTCAGGAACTTTGCATCATCGGCTTTGTAACGCCCCAAAATTGCTCCCGACTGTGTTGCAATGGCAATAATCTCATCCACATCCGACACATACAGCACGTTGTTATGCAGCGCCATTCCTTTGGGGTCGTTAAGGCCGGTTACCCAATAAAGCTCCTCAATTTTTCCATCGTTGGATAACCTGGAGATAAACCCGTCGCCATCTTTTTTTAATCCGGCTGTACCGTTAATGTTACTTACATAAATGGTATTGCGCACCGGGTCGTGCAGCGCCGCTTCAGGGGTGCGCAGGGTGTTGTCGGTGGCCCATGCCTCTTGCAGCTGCACAGGTGCTTTTGACGAAAATAAACCGCCGCTGCAGCTGCCAAGGCCTATTGCTATAAATCCGTAAAATACACTTGTAAGTAAAAATCGCATAGTTGTTTCTGTTGATTTATACGTTGTACGGGTGTATGCGCTGGCTGTTATCAAGCGTTGTTTAGTCGGTGAACAAGCCCAGTTTCTGGAGGGTGCGCTGCCGTGACAGCTTTCCGGTCGCCGTCATTGTAAAAGCCGGGCTGTAGTACAGTTCTTTTGGCAGTTCGAATTTACGAAGCTTGCTGCGGAGCCTCTCCATGAGTATCTCTTCGTTTTCAGGAGTAAAAGTGTCTCCTTCTAGTACCAGCACTACCTTTTCGCCTAACAGTTCGTCGGGTTGCGGCGCGATAAAAAAGCGGGGCGAGTCGGTGAGGTCAGCAAACGCCTCGGCGATGGCCAGCTCTACTTTCTCTACCTGCACTTTTACACCTCCCGAGTTAATCACGTTATCCACCCGCCCGATCCATTTAAAGCGATCATGGGTAAGCAGTTCAACAATGTCGTTTGTAACAAGTAGTTCGTTGTTCGTGATGTCACCTTTTATAGTCAGGCAGCCGCGTTTGTCCAGGCCTATGTCAATGTTATGTAGTACCTGGTAATATTCGGCAGCTTCGGGGCCGTTAAGGCGGCGCAGCGCAATATGCGAAGCCGTTTCGGTCATGCCGTAGGTATGGTAAACAGGGGCTTTTATTTGTTGCAGCTCGCGTTGCAGGGTTGGGCTAACGGGGGCACCGCCAACCAAGATGCCTTTCATGTTATTTAACTGCGGGAGCGCTTCAGGTGTTTCCTGTAAGATAGTTTGTAGCTGCATCGGCACAAAAGAGGCAAAGGCAATTTGCTCTTCGCGGCCAACAAGACTTATAGGGTTGCCAATAGGCTCCACGATCACCATTTGCAGTTCAGCCATAAAGCCACGTGCCAGCATCATCATGCCGGCTATGTACTCGGTATTCAGACAAACTAATGTTGTATCGCTTTTCTGCAGGTTAAGCAGGCTGATAGTGCGGCGGGCACTTGCCTCTAGCTGGGCGCGTGTTAGCACAATGGTTTTAGGAGTGCCCGTAGATCCTGAAGTTTGAATCGGAAACTCCTGGATACCATTTAGCCAGCTACGGCAAAATTCAAGGGTTTTACTCTCATACCCGTTCAGGGGAATGCTGTTCCGGAAAGAATAATTGGCTATTTCGTCGTAGTAGAACTTTTTGCCGTTCAGCAGCAGGAAATCTTCATTCATGTGTACACCAGAAAGTATAGCTTAGGCTTAAGCAATGGTAAACTCCAGTTAAATTAGAATATTACGTTCTGGTGCAAAAATCGGTGAGAAGATGCTGTAAAACAAACAATGCCGCGTTTAGAATAAATATTTTAACCTGTCGTGGTGCGGTAGCAGCAGGAAAAAGCTAAAACACCGGTTGGTTCAGAAGTGAAGGTGCATACTTTTCCTGTGAACTTTCTGCCGCTTTTATACTTTTAAATTGGCTATGTGCTAGTATAGCCAATCCTTTTTAGATTTTTTAATGCGATGATCAACTGAGAACTTGCCTGATCCAAAGATAAAGAATACTATCAGCAGGATGAGTACAAGTATGGACGACCAAAGCTCGGTGTTCTCGGAATAAAACCCACGATCAGGGTTGATAAAGAATACTGCACCCAGCAGGATTGGCAACTGGAAAAGTATAGCTACGCGCGTTATCATACCGATGGCAATCAGAAAGCCGCCCACTAAATGCGCAAAACCAACATAATGCGCCAGCCCAATAGATACCCACGGAAACTCGCTTTTTCGAAGCATCGCAAACAATGCCTCCGAGTCGCCTAAAAACATAATGCCTTTCACCATCAGAAATATACCAAGGCCAACCCTCAGAAAATCTACCCAAATAGGGTGGTGCGTATCTGCCCAATGCTCAACGCGGTGCATGTCGTGTGTTAAGTTCATGGCTATAATTTGTTTGGTTACACAACTGATTTACATTATGTTAAACGATTTTATGAATAATTAGGACATCTTTTTAAAGAATAGTCTTGGCGCGGTAATTAACAGCTTATGTAGCTTCAGGCTTTTCTTTTCTACCCAGTTTTATACTTCGTGCCATCTTCCGTATCTGTTAGGCATAGCGCAGCAGTATGTAGGTACACTCCACCTTAGTAGAGGCAATCAGTTACGCGATAAAAGGGGAGTGTAGCACCAGGCCCCAGGCTTATACTTGGGCAAAAGGCAAAACAGCTCCTTAACCTGGGGAGTTGCGTACAAAAACTTAAAAGGGGAATTAGAAAGCTATACTTCTGACTGCTTGCCTGTACTTGCTGAATTCTTCTCCGTTGGCAGGGCTGCTGGTAAAAATTTCGAGGATACCTGCTCCAAACGAAGATGAAAAGAAATAAGGCAGCGCTTTCTCTAATTCTTCTAGTGCATGTACGGCAATGTACTGCATCCCGAAATCGCGTGCTGTGTTTTCAGCATCGAGGGCTTGTCTTGTTTCGAAGTATGGCTCAAGTTCCGGCTGTTGCTTAGGTCCCTCTATCAACCTGAAAATACCGCCTGCGTGGTTGTTTAACAGTACAATGCGCAGGTTCTTGGGTAGGTAATTGTGCCACAGCGCGTTGCGATCGTAGAAAAAGGCCATGTCGCCGGTAAGCAGTACGTTTAGTTTTGGATTAGACAAGGCACACCCAACAGCGGTGCTGGTGCTGCCATCGATGCCGCTGGTGCCCCGGTTGGCAAAAACTTCTACTTCCTGGTTTGCTTTTAGGCCGATAATGTTGGCATAGCGCACCGCCATACTATTAGCAAGGTGCAGGTTGCTGTTTTCAGGTAACTGCTGCATTACCCGGGCTACTACACTTAACTCGCTGTAAACGGCATTTTGTGTGTAACCTTCTAAAAAATTGGCTGCTTTTTCATTCATGCCTAACCAGGCATTTGTAAAGCTGCTTTTGGTTTTGGTGCTGCCGGCAAGGGCGTAAAAAAAGCTGGTGGGGTTACTCCGGATAATTTTTGTAAGTGCCTGAAAGGTATCGGCTACCTGTCCGGAAGGTTGTATGTGCCAATGGGCCTGCGGTTTGTACTTGCGCAAGTATAACTTCAGGCTTTTAGAGATAACCGATTTACCGAATGTAATGAGCAGGTCTGGCTGTAGTTGCTTCAGTTTTTCTTCATCAGGGCAGGCCAGGAAAACATCCTGGTAACGTACTGCTGCGGGCAATTCCTGCACATTGCTAATGGTATCGGCCACCACAACGGCACCTGTAGACTGCGAAAAAGCATAAATGCTTTGCAGAAGTTGATTATCGTAGCTATTCTGGCCAGCCACCACCAGTACGCTGCTATACTTTAAGATTTCGCCCTGCAGCTTAAGCGAGGTGTTCTGCGAAAGTATAAACTCCTGCGCATCTTCCTCAATCACTTTTACTCCGGCGTTATAGCTTACCTCTTCGCCCGGAGCCGGATAGAAGGGCTCTCGCAGCGGCACATTAACATGTACTGGCCCTGCCGGGTATGCTACTGCCTCGTTCAAAGCTTCAGATAAGATACGCTCGCTATGCCATACTGCATCGTGGTGGGAAAAATCTGATGGGAAAGTATAGCTTTGCTTGATGTGCCTGCCGTAAATGTTTTCCTGCCGGATAGTTTGTCCGTCCAACTGGTCTATCCACTCGGTAGGGCGGTCTGCGGTAAGTACAAGCAGCGGCACCTGCTGGAAATAAGCCTCGGCAACAGCGGGCGCATAATTTAAAGCAGCCGTTCCGGAGGTGCACACCAGCACCGTAGGTTTTCCGGTTGATAACGCCATGCCCAGGGCCATAAAGGCGGCGGCACGTTCATCACTTACCGTACGGATGCTGAAACCACCGTGTCGGGCAAAGGCAATGGTAAGCGGGGCACAACGCGAACCTGGTGATAACACTACATTTTTAACTCCTTTCTGAGAGCAAATTTCAGCGATGTTTACAACAGGTTGGATGATCATGGTCTTTCTGCAATGAGTAAATGAGTAGTTGAGTGCATGCGTGTAAATCTAAAGGAAATATCTGGCTGCTATACTTATTGTCATTTGCCTAAGCAGCAGAATCATTATTCAAATATGCACGCAATCGCTTAGTCAAATTTAGCCAGTATTCTTCGCATTGTCTGCATTTTGTGCTGGGTTTCCTGCCATTCCTTTTCCGGGTTTGATTCGGCGGTAATGCCGGCACCGGCATAAAGTATAATTTCGTGGTCGCGCACCTGCATGCAGCGTAGGTTTACAAATAAATGCGTGCCCTCAGCACCATTTACAGGCCCCAGGTAGCCGCTGTAATAACTGCGGTTGTAGCCTTCATGGTCAAGTATAAATTGCAGGGCTGGTGCTTTAGGCAGGCCGCAAACGGCAGAGGTTGGGTGCAGCAACTGGAGCATGTCCGTGCCAAGCGTCGGGAAATCGATTTCTTTTAAGTCTACCTTGAAATCGGTGCGCAAGTGCATTAAATTTCCTGCAATTACGGTGCGTGGGCCAACCTCGGTGTACTCGCGCAGGCGCAGGCTTTTAAAGCAACTCAGAATATAGCGCTCCACCATGCCCTGCTCCTCAATTTCCTTTTGTCTCCAGATGGCGTCGGCAACGTTTTCTACGGCAGGCTGCGTACCGGCAAGGGCAACAGTTTTAAAGATCTGTTCTTCGTTTATACTTACCAGCACCTCCGGCGAGGCACCCATCCAGGTGCCAACCCCCGGTACCGACACCAGCGATACAAAAGCATTGGGATAAGCTTGCAGCATGGCCTCAAACGCAGCAACAGGAGAGAAGGAGGCGGGCAATTGTTGGCTGAAGTTTCTGGATAGAACTACCTTCTCCATTGCTTCTGCTGTTATGGCTGCTACTGCTTTCTCTACGGCATTTTTAAAACCGGTTTCAGTTTGGTAAGAGGCCTGATCTGTTGCAGAACTGTACCAGCCTGAATAGTGCGAATTTATACTTTGCAAAGCCTGCAGGAAAGCTTTAACTTCATTTTCAGGGGCATCCGCACTTGTTGTTACAGTACCGGTGGTGTTATTAAAGTACACATCGCCCTTGATAAAGATCTGCTCCTCCTGCGCTGAACTATGGAAGGGGCAAAACAGGAACCCGAATGGGCTTTGCTCCAGGTTAGGTTGATTTGTTACCAGCTCCTCCTGCAGCGATACACAGGCCTGCACTTCCTGCTGCAAGGGTAATCGCCAGGCGGCTACCGCCTTGTGTTGCGCAACGGCCGTCCTGAATATATTTTCTAAAGTATGCTTTGGGGTTTCTCCACCCATTGTTATTCTCTTAAAGTATATGCTGTGCTGCTTTGCTTCTTTCCCGACTTGTCTTCTGCCTGCCCCTTTTAGAGAGACATGCAGCACAAGAGATTTCTACCTGTTCATCCCTGCATTAGCAGAAGATGCCATCGTTGGAGTGGCAAAGTGATCATGCAGATCCTGCGGAGTTTCAGCTAAACCGCAACATTAAATCATGTAAAGTTTTGCCTCACCAACCATCAACCAATCTTATCGATCACGGCAACAGTCATGCGGCTGATGCAAACCGTATCGCCGGCCTCGTTGGTGATTTTAGTTTCCCATACTTGCGTGGTTTTGCCAATATGCTGGGCCGTGGCTCTGGCATACACCCAGCCTTCGCGTACGCTGCGGACGTGGTTTGCATTAATCTCTAAACCAACACAGGCTTTCTTTGTTTGGTCTACGTGTATAAAGGCTCCTATACTTGCCAGCGTTTCGGCGAGGGCCACAGAAGCGCCACCGTGCAGCAGGCCCATCGGCTGGTGGGTGCGGTGGTCTACAGGCATTTTGCCGCAGATATAACCTTCCCCAAACTCAGTCAGCTCTATACCCAGGTGCTCTACCATGGTATTTTTTCGCCACTCATTCAGGGTGTCTAACGTAATAGAGTTTTTGTGCATACGCAGCGATCTTTAATTTCGCATTTTTAAAAGAGTAAGAAGGCAAAAGTATAAGAATTTTGAGTATTAAGAAAGTATACATCATCCGCCACGGGCAAACAGACTTTAACCAGCAAGGCATTGTGCAGGGCAGCGGCATCGATTCTAACCTGAACCAGGCGGGGCAGCAACAGGCGGCTTTGTTCTTTCAGAAGTATAAGGCTATACCTTTTGACAAAGTATACACTTCCACGCTGAAGCGCAGCATACAGTCGGTGCAAGGTTTTATAGACCTGGGCATACCGCATGAGCCACATGCCGGCCTGAACGAGATAAACTGGGGCAACCGTGAAGGCCAGCGCATCACACCCGAGGAAGATGCTTACTATTTTCATATTCTACAAACCTGGAACAACGGAGACACGCACGTTTGCATTGAAGGAGGGGAGAGCCCTGAGCTGGTAACGGCCCGCCAAAGACCATTTGTAGACCTGATGCTGAGCCGCCCCGAAGAAGAAACGATACTAATTTGCATGCATGGGCGCGCCATGCGCATACTTTTAAGTAACTTGCTGCATTACCCGCTGCGTTGCATGGACCAGTTTCTGCACCAGAACCTGTGCCTGTACCAATTAGACTATACAGGTAGCATGTTTACCGTAAAGAAGTATTGCGACGTATCGCACCTGAAAGAAAACGCGACAGAACCAGACCGCTTTCAGCAGATCCGAACAAATTAGCCTCATATAGTTTGAATAAAATATTTTTAAATCTAATTTTGGGCGGATAAGAATTTACCTAATTAGGCGACTAAACAACACGATATATGGCTGAAGTAATAAAGATGCCTAAGATGAGCGACACGATGACAGAGGGGGTGATTGCATCTTGGCTGAAAAAAGAGGGTGATAAAATAAGTTCGGGCGACATACTGGCCGAAGTGGAAACCGATAAGGCAACCATGGAACTGGAGTCTTACGAGGATGGCACGCTTCTTTACATCGGTCCTAAAAAAGGCGACTCTGTGCCTATAGATGCTGTTATTGCCATTATCGGTAAGGAAGGCGAGGATATCTCCGGCCTTCTAAACGAGATAAAAGGTGGCGGTGCTCCTGCTGCTAAAGAAGAGAAACCAACCGCCAAAGAAGAAAATAAAGAAGAAGCAAAGCCTGCTGCCGCTAAAGCAGATGCCCCTGCTAAAACTACTGTAGATACCAGCAATATCAAGGCTAACGTTATCCGTATGCCTAAGATGAGCGATACCATGACAGAGGGTGTGCTTGTTAGCTGGCTGAAGAAAGTAGGCGATAAAGTAAAATCAGGCGACGTGCTGGCCGAAGTAGAGACAGACAAGGCAACGATGGAGCTGGAGTCTTACGAAGACGGTACGCTGCTTTACACAGGTGTAAACGAAGGCGACTCTGTTGCCATTGACGCTGTGATTGCCATTATAGGTGAAGAAGGTGCTGACTACAAGGCGCTATTAGATGCGGAAGGCTCTGATGATAAGCAGGAACGCCAGGAAAACGCACAGACAGATGAGGCTATTGAAGCCGGCGTTGATGAAGTGACCGCTGAAAAAGTAGAAGAAACCAAAGTAACGGATACAAGTGCTGAAACAGGCGCTACCGAAAGCAATGGCCGCATAAAGGCTTCTCCGCTGGCTAAGAAAATGGCAAGCGAGAAAGGCATAAACCTGAGCCAGGTAAAAGGTACCGGCGAAGGTGGCCGCATCGTACAGCGCGACATCGAGAACTTTAAGCCATCTGCCGCACCACAGCAGGCTGCTGCCCCTCAGGCTGCACCAACTGCTGCACAGGCCATACCAGGCGCTCCTGCCGACTCTTACGAAGAGGTAGCCGTATCGCAGATGCGTAAGGTAATTGCCCGCCGCCTTGCCGAAAGCAAATTCTCTGCTCCGCACTTCTACCTGACCATGGAAATTGACATGGACAAGGCTATGGAGGCGCGTGTAAGTATAAATGAAGTATCTCCGGTTAAAGTATCGTTTAACGACCTGGTGATTAAAGCTGCTGCTGCTGCACTTCGCCAGCACCCTGCGGTTAACTCCTCATGGCTGGGCGATAAGATCCGTTACAACAAGCACATTAACATTGGTGTGGCCGTAGCGGTAGAAGAAGGCCTGTTGGTACCTGTTGTTCGCAACGCTGATTATAAATCGCTATCTGCTATTGCAGCGGAGGTGAAAGACCTTGGTGGCAAAGCCAAGAGCAAAAAGCTACAGCCATCAGACTGGGAAGGTAACACGTTTACTATCTCTAACCTGGGCATGTTCGGCATCGAGGAGTTTACTGCCATCATCAACCCGCCGGATGCGTGTATTATGGCAGTTGGTGGCATTAAGCAGATTCCTGTAGTGAAGAACGGCAACATCCAGATTGGCAACGTGATGAAGGTAACGCTAAGCTGCGACCACCGCGTGGTAGACGGAGCCGTTGGTTCTGCTTTCCTGCAAACGTTTAAGAACCTGCTGGAGAACCCGGTGCGAATACTGGTGTAAGATTCTGGACAAAAGATTTTTTTGACAAAGGACAATAGACCTTTGGGAAAATAGAACTAACATGAAAACGCCTCTACGGGAACGGAGAGGCGTTTTTGTTTCTGGGTTATTTTTGATGTAGAAGGAGTGAAGCTAGGGGTAACACTTGTTGGAAATGATTTTTATACTTTAAATGCTACCTGCCGACACTCTATTTCTGCGATAGAGCCAGTTGTTCTCATATACTCAAATCCAGCATCCCTTTTCCGGAAATTATTTATCTGACTGCAACCTCTTGATGTGTGCTTTCATTTTTGCAATTTCCTTTTCCTGCGCTTTTATAATGTCATCTGCCAGTTTTCGTACTTCAGGGTCTTTTATATTCGCCCTTTTACTTGTAAGTATAGCTATGGAGTGGTGCGGAATCATCGCTTTCATATACAGCACATCACCAACTGGAATTTGTGTTCTTGCCAGAGTTAAAGCGCTCACAAATAGAATTAAGCTACCTAAGAGTATGGCAATATTTTTCTTTTTGTTCTTATACATGTGTTGCATAAACAATAGCATTATTACTGCCATTGCAGCTATACCAAGGCAAGCCATGTAAAATCGTGTGAGGCTGAAGTACACATGGTCTATTTCGTACGTATTTAAGTACATGGTTATGTACATTGCTATAAACGAGCAAAGTAACATCAACACAAACTTTGTGTAATGGCTTTTACTTTCTTCATTTTGTGTCATTCCGTGCTTATTCTCCATTCTGATTTTTATTAAAGTGTCGGAATTCTGTATTTAACTTGTTTACAGATAGCGAACGGATAAGGTATAAACACGGTTATTAGTCTCAATTTCACCCGCCCTTGCTGCGTGCTCTCATCAGCATGAATTAGCTTTTATTATTTAGATTGTTAATGATAACACGAACAATGGCTGGGGAAAGATGAGGCTTGAGATGTGGATTATTTGATTCATACACATTTTATGTTGTTTGTGTCGTACTGCGGACTTGGCTAAGTTGTGGTGGCGTAGCTAAAGTTCAGATGTGGTTGCAGGTAGTGTTCTTAAAAGGAAATATGGTATATCTACTTAGCTTACGTTAATATTTCCTCTCAACCTAATAATCCTGCTGTATCTTGGTCTGTTAAAGCGTTGAACCATTATCGGGTATATATTTAAGAATAGGTTGGTGATGATAAGCCATTTAGCCTCACCTGATGAGCTTGAAACTACGATAGCTACTGCGAAAACAATTAAAGCTATAATCGTATGTCCTAGTTCAGATGCTCGAGTATTATACTCATTTGCTTTTAGTGAAAGCAGGCTGTTTTTTATAGGGTTTTTCTTTTTATTAATTTTTTCCCATCCAATCCACACGAGTATTTTTCTGTAGGCATGAACGCCTAAATATTTATAAATGCTCCCATTTCTTTCAAATGGATTAGGTTCGAAATAATCTGAATCGAGTTTTAGATTTACCTGTGAGGCCAGGTAAGTATACCAACTCATTAGTATGAAATTAAGACTCCAAGCAAATACAAAGCTTCTATAAGAAAACATCTCACCAACACCCCAACTGGTGAAAATGGCTATTAGTGTAGCAATAACCGAGGCTAACCATTTATTTGAGCCCATCTTAACCCTAATCAATTTATTATTCTCAATGCCTCGTACAGGCTAAAGCACACTTTAGTGTTTGTTGGCGAAAGTAATTCTACTTCTTTTCCTAAATAAAATATACAACAAAGTAATGATAATAGATGAAATGAGAAAGGCATAAACATAATTCCAATTCATACCTTCAACATGTACTTCTCCTGTTTCCAAATTTATTAACCAAGTATTAAAGTCCCTTGTGTTAATGATTAGCTGCTGCTCAGTTCCGGTTGCGTAATGGTAACCTTTGTCTGCTAACCACAATTGGTGGGATGAAGTCTGTTGAAGATATTGCGTGGGTATATTAAACTTATCGCCTGTTATTGTGATTGGCTTTTTTTCTTTTCTATATACTTCAACTATGGGAGATTCAGAATAGTACCAGTAGTTGACATAGGAGAAGTACATACCATCAGTAGACAATCTACCTTCTGGATACCCCATTGGTCTTATTCGCTGTTTCCAAAGCTCAGTACTATCTTTTGTGTAGACAATTAAAACCCACTTCCGTTCCCAAGGTAATTTAGTGGTATCATTGTCGCGGAAACGCACCCAAGAGAAGTACTCTCCATTTTCAGATTCTACCTTATATGGAGTCCAAGAGGGAGGAGAGTCCGCATTTCCGTTGACCACAAAGAACAGTAGTATAAAAACAATGGAGAATGCTTTTTTCATTAATTAGAAATTACTGCCAACTAACATACAAACAGAACTCTCTTACGTTTACCACTATAAACCAGCGGCTAAACGGAGTAGCCTTTATATTAAATATAGAAAGTAACCTAGAAACTACCAATGTTAGAGTTTCATTCTAACCCCTAGCGCCAGGTTAAAGATCTTGCCGGGGCCAAGGTACTTTGGGTTCTGCACATACGAGATAATGTACTCCACGCTAGAGCCAAACTCGTAGTATGCGGCAAATCTGTTTAGTTTATTTACCCTTGCAAAATCAACCTGACCGCCTAAAAGTATACTTCCGTGCAGGGCAGTAGAGAAGCCGTAATAGCTTTTTGGGTATTTATCATGTGGCTCAAAGGCAAAATATTCGTCTCCGAAAGTATAACTTACCTGTATGCCTGTTCTTAGTGGCTGCCAGCTTATGGCTTTATACTTTAGCGCTTTAACTGGAACGTAAGTTATTTTGATAGCCGTGGTCGTAATTCTGTCGCCGCCAATGCTTTCTGGCAAGTAGCCCAGGAAGAGGTCTGTCTCGAGTCTATCTTTGAAAAAAGATCGCCCCACGCCAGCCGATAAGAAACCGATGCCCCCCGCAAACTGCGCCTTTACGTGGTACGGAGAAGCAATAGGAGAGTCCTGTGCGGCGGAATCCGGGGCAGGTTGCTGTGCATGTGCAGGTAAACGTAAAGCTGCGATCACAGCAAGAGCAAGTATAAAGGTATAAAGTTGCTTCATGCTAGTAGGCGATTCTCCTTATGTCGTAACCACCTTCCCATACTTTTAAATATGTGAATCCGCGGTTTTTAACGGTGGTGGTGCCGTGGTAAAGTATCTTGTTATCGTACAGATAATCCGTGTTCCAGTTGTGGATGTGGCCGAACAGGCTCAGGCTTACCATATTGCTTTGAGCTAATGCATGGTGGTAGGAGGCCTCCAGTTTACGATCGAAGTCTGCATCGTAAGGTGGCACATGCGATACCACAATGGCCTGCTGCCATACTTCGCCCTGCTGTGGCGCGAGTTCTTTGGCAAGCCAGTTAATGTCGGGTACTTTCCCGTTAAAGCTGTACTCGCGGCCGTTGGTATCAACCATTACAAATTTGGTGTGGCCATAGGTAAAGGAGTAATTCAGGGGGCCATACATTTGCTGGTATACTTTGCTGCCGTTGGCCAGCAGGTCGTGGTTGCCAACTACCGTCAGATACGGCCATTTCAAGTCTTTTAAAATGTCCTGCACCCATTTGTGCTCCTGTGTCATGCCAAAGTCGGAGATATCGCCCTGGTGTATCACAAAATCAATGTCTTGAAACCTGCTGTTGGCAGACTTTACAAAGTCTACCGCATCGTCATAAAAGCGCTGTGTATCGCCCATCACGATTAAGCGCAGGGTATCGCCGGGTTGCTGCTTTTGCAGGCGCTCCAGGTTAGTAGCCGTTAAGTTACGTTCGTCGCTATCGAGGCGTATCTGGTTAGGGTGGTATTCAAAAAGATCGTCGCAGGAAGAGGCGCTGAAGTATGTAAGTATAACTAAAAGTAATTTAAAGGTTTTTTGCATAGTAAGTAACTGGTAATGCAACCAAATTTAATCGCGTAAAGGTACGATTTTCGGGCACGGCTTCCGCCATGGCGCTTCTACTTTTAAGCCGGTGCAACTTTATTTATCGATGCTCCAATACTGCCCGTCAATAGTTTGGAAGTATACCAAGCCGTGCTTTTTGGCATAGTAAATCTCGTGTATTTTGTCTGGCCTGTGGGGAGGCAGGTTAAATTTAACGCGAAACACTCTTTCGTACTGGGTGCCGTTCAGGTCGAGGTTGTTTATGAGTTCGGCCTCTACCTCGCGGGCCATAACCTGCTCATCAGCTTGATTTTTTGCTGTAATCAACGTTGCAAAATAAGCGTTGAAGTCTGGTTGGCCAATGTTTCTAATGTCGAGGTAATCCTGCTCGGCCACCACGATAAGCCCCAGGTCGCTTTGCAGCCCGGTGTAGGTTAACCAGTAATATTCCGATTTGTTTGCACCGAATTTGCCGGAGTAAGTCCGGGTGTCCTTTTGCACCTTAATCGTTAGCTCTTCCTTTTCTCCGGTATGGCTGGTAAAGTATAACTTCGTATCTGTTTTTGTCTGCAGCCACTCCTGGGTATAGGCAGACACATGCACGGTGTCTTTTTTACAGGCAACAGTTACAGCTAGCAGCATCAGCAGCATTTTAAAAGTATAGGCCGGCGTTTTCATAACATCAGGATTTCTATACTAAGATGCAGATTAAATGGCAAATGTTGCATTCATCTATAAAATATTTTCACTTTTAGGTATTGATCATATATTCCACTTTGCTGAGCATATAATTGCGAATATCTCTGTAAGCCCTCTTTTATTTTAAACCGTTGCAGTCCTTACCGGACAATTTGGCGCAAAGTATGGCTTTGGCTTTTTGTTTGAAGAGTGCTTAGCTTTACAACTAGCAATTGCAGCAAGTATGGCCGCAGCTGCGTATGTTAAACCTGACCAAGTATAAAAAGATGACAAAAATAAGATCGACCACCGTTTGCGGAATTTACCATAACGGCGAAGTGGCTTTAGGTGCCGACGGACAGGCTACCATGGACAAGCATATAGCTAAAAGCAACGTTAAAAAAATCCGTAAGCTGCTGGATGGTAAAATCGTAACAGGCTTTGCCGGTTCTACTGCCGATGCTTTTACGCTGCTGGAGCGCTTTGAGGAGAAACTGAACACCTACCAGAGCAACATGAAGCGCGCTGCCATAGAGCTTGCCAAGGACTGGCGCAAAGACCAGTACCTGCGCAAACTGGAAGCCATGATGGTGGTGGCTAATAAAGATGAACTGCTGATTATTTCAGGTACAGGCGATGTGCTGGAGCCGGACAACCAGATTGCAGCTATCGGTTCAGGAAGTATGTATGCGCATGCTGCCGCTTTGGCACTTAAAAAGCACGCGCCGCACTTATCTGCAGAAGAGATGGTGCGCGAGGCCCTGACCATTGCAGCCGACATATGCATCTACACCAATCATAACCTGATAATAGAGAAACCAGCTAGTTAAAGCTACTGAAACGTGTGTTGGTAATTATCTTTTTTCAGGTTCTGAGAATGGATTTTATTGCACCCGATTATATTTGGTTTCTGAAACTGGAGGACCTTAGCTTGGCTACTTAATTCCACCTGCATTTTACGGTGTTCGAACAGCTGTAGTATATAGTTCGTAAAGTATAAATCAGAGATAAATTTATAACTTGCAGAATCAAGACGCCCAATTTTAGGGTGCTTAAAGCTAATCAAAATGGAAGTATCAAATTTCTTAAAAAAACACTACAAGCACTTTAACGCTGCATCGTTGATTGATGCCGCCGAAGGATACAAAACACACCTGAACAATGGTGGTAAAATGCTGGTTACATTGGCTGGTGCCATGTCTACGGCAGAGCTGGGTATTATTTTGGCCGAGATGATCCGCCAGGACAAGATCCACGCAATTTCTTGTACAGGTGCTAACCTGGAAGAGGACATCTTTAACCTGGTAGCCCACGACTTTTATGAGCGCGTGCCGCACTACCGTGAGCTTTCTGCCGCAGACGAAGAGGAGCTGCTTAGCCGCCACCTGAACCGCGTTACCGATACTTGTATTCCGGAAGAGGAAGCTATGCGCCGTTTAGAGCATGTTGTATTAAAATACTGGGAGAAGGCTGATAAAGCAGGGGAGGCATACTTTCCGCACGAGTTTTTCTACCAGATTCTGTTATCCGGAGAACTGGAGCAGTATTACCAGATTGACCCGAAGAACAGCTGGATGCTGGAGGCCGCAAAAAAGAACCTTCCTATCATCTGCCCGGGCTGGGAAGACTCTACGCTAGGTAACATCTATGCAGGCCACGTTATCAGCGGCGACATTAAAAATGTGCATACCATGAAAACCGGTATACAATACATGATGGAGCTGGCCGACTGGTATACGCAAACTGCTAAAGAAGAATCTACCATAGGTTTCTTCCAGATTGGCGGTGGTATTGCCGGCGATTTCCCGATTTGCGTAGTGCCAATGCTGCACCAGGATTTGCAGCGTGATGGTGTTCCGCTTTGGGGCTACTTCGCACAGATTTCCGATTCTACTACCAGCTACGGTTCTTACTCCGGTGCTGTGCCAAACGAGAAAATTACGTGGGGTAAGCTTGGCAAAGAAACTCCAAAGTATATGATCGAATCAGATGCCACAATTGTGGCTCCGCTTATCTTCGCGATTGTGCTGGATATGTAATTCGGAAAGTATAAAGTATAAATCAAAAGCCCGGTAGCCTGTGTTACCGGGCTTTTGATTTATACATGCTTGTTGTTACTGTTGCTTTTGCACCAGCTGCTGTGCCCGGAAAAGGTTATCCGCTGCCTGCAGTATCTTGCCTTTTAACTTCGGGTTGTATGTAGGGTTTGCTTCTAAAAAATTGCGGACTACGGCGGCGGCTTCTGGTGTTTGGTAAGAGCCAAATGTGGCATTCAGCCAGTTCGTCGGGAAGAAAATGTCTCCAGTTAATTGGATTTCCTCCAGCATCTCCAGGCTCTGCTTCAGGTACTTTTCAGAAGTATGGCTGCGCAGCGGGTGGTGCAGGTACCCAAGTGCAGTTGCCACCCAGGCTTCTTTGTCACGGTTTTGTTCCTCTTTAAGCGAGGCAAAAAATGCATCACGCACCTGCACATCCGCCGATAAGGCTGGCATCAGGAATTGCAGTCTTTTCTGGCGGTCTGGGTTTTTGATGCGGGCAAGCTGTTTATCAAGTATGGTGTTGCCCTCCGGATATTCCCTTAGTGCCAGAACAAGAGCCAGCGAAGTATAATCGTCTTCTGTTAGTTTTACACCGTCAGGGGCCTGCTGAGTTTTCCACACCTGGTAAAGGCGTTTGGTTGCTTCAGGAGTAAGCGCTATGTCCTGGTAGGTTTTAAAGAGCAGTTTTTTTGCATTCGTATCTTGCTGCTTTTCCATGTTATCCCAAAGCTTTTTCTCATATGCTGATGCCATCAGTTTTCGGTACTCAGGTGATAAAAACTTCCAGAAAATGTCGCTGGTGTAGCCAGTCAGTAGTTTCAGGTTTAGTTCTTCTGCCTCTTTTTCAGACTCCAGAGCAGTAAATGTCAGTAACAAATCAGGGTTTATACCCCGGTTGTTAAGCATGCTCTCGTAAAGGTTAATGTAAGCCGAAGCTCGCATCAAAGGGCTTTGTAGCTTAGGTATTGCCTCTAGGTTATCTTTATCAATTGGAAACTGCCCATACCCTTGCCCGGATGAGTTGAAAAGTATAAACTCCGGTTGTTGCTTTCCTATAGCTTCTTTTAGCGCCACCTGCTGCGCGTTCATGTTAACTGTTAGTTCTTCTACCCGATCTTTATAGACTAACGCTACTTCAAAAAACTGCGGCCACAATCTGTCTGAGCCATCTTCTCCTTTTTGGGAGATAGTAAAGCTTGTAATTTTACTTTTGTCTGTTTGCAGCTGATAATCGAATACAGGTCGCCCCGGCTCGTTTACCCATACCTGGTTCCAGGCTTGCAGGTCTGCTGGGGTACGTGCATCCAGAATTTCGATAAGTTGTGGCCAGGTGGCATTGCCGTTGGCATAGGTTTTTAGATATTCACGCAGCCCCTCTTGAAACTTTGCCTCACCCATTAGCCGTTCTAGCTGGCGCATCATAACGGGGGCTTTGTGGTAGATAATGTTGCCATACATGCTGCCGGCATCCTGCAGGTTATCCAGTTGCTGGCGTATGGGGTTAGCACCTGTGGTACGGTCTACACCATAGGCAGCCGGGAAGTGGTTTATCAAAAACTTAAGGTCGTAATTCGCGTCGGCCACCGTAACCTGCGATATTTTATCGGCCATAAAGTTGGCGAACACCTCCTTCATCCACACATCGTTAAACCATTGCATCGTAACCAGATCACCAAACCACATATGTGCTGTTTCGTGGGCAATCAGGTTTGAGCGCGATACGCGTTGATCCTTTGTTGCGCCTTCGTCTAAAAAGAGGGTAGAGGCTTTGTAATCGATGGCTCCAACGTGCTCCATGCCTCCATACTGAAAATCCGGAATCGCCACAAAATCAAATTTCTGGAAAGGATAGGGGATTTGGGTATAGTCTTCCATAAACGCCAGCGCATCAGCGTGTATTTTAAAGATGGGATCTATACTTAGTTTTAGCTTGCTGCTGTCGGTTTCGCGGTGGTAAAAGTTCATGGGCCTGCCAGCTTCAGTTCGGCTGATCAAATTAAAATCGCCGGCTACAAACGAGAAAAGGTACGTGCTGATCTTGTCTGACTCTTGAAAGCGGTATACTTTCTGTTCGCCTTTTGCCACGATGTCCTGCAGCGGAGCATTGGCTACGGCTTTCCAGCTGCGCGGTATACTTAAGGCTAAGGTAAAGGTAGCCTTAAGGTCAGGCTGATCTATTACTGGAAACACAGTTCGAGCCCTGTCAGGTACAAGCAAAGTATACAGGTAATCAGCGTTGCGATTCAGGGAGAGGTTGCCGGCAGTAAAATCTATTTCGATTTTATTTTCGCCCTCCTGCAAAAACTTAGTCTCAACAAGTATGTGCTCATTCTCAAAAACTATAGGGATGGTTTTGCCATTTACCTTTATACTTTTCAGGTGGCTTGCCTGCTCCTTAAAGTCCAGTTGAAGTGGCTGTGTGTTATCGGTTAAGGTAAGCGTTATAAGCTCTGAGGCCGTAATTGGCTCGCTTTTAGTTTCCGGTATACTCAGGTGCAGGTTGTAGTTGATGTTACTTACTACTCGTTTGCGGTAGGTTGCCAACTGCTGTGACACGCCGGTTTCCACGGGAAGCGCATTGGACTGTGTTGCTGTCTGGCTACACGATGCAGCTGAAAAAAGGAGCAAAGCCATAGCACCGGCTTTAAAAAGGAGGGAGGGTACAAGTTTCATGCAAAATGATTTGAGCTAAGGTAAAGTTACGCATTGCAGGAGATAAATGCACACCACAAGCAGGTGCTTGTAGTATGGAACGTAGCCATGAGCTAGACAGCACCCTTCGCTTTAAAATTTATACTTTGTAATTCAGCTTTTTTTAAAGGGCTAAGCATGCGGAATATAGTAAGTAAGAATTGACCAGCTACAAAAAAGCGGCTGAACGAAGGTTCAGCCGCTTTTTAAATTATCAGAAGTATAAAATACTTAAGCGGGTACCATTGTTTTTTCTTCGCGGTCCCAATGGCGGTGCTTTTTAATGGCAGTCATAAACATCTCGGCAAATTCTTCGGCATCGGCATCGTTTCCGGCTGTAATAACGCCCTTGTCGTCTTTTATTGTACCAGAGGTTTTATCAGCATAAGATACACCTACTACACCAGATTTCTCGAGTAATTTGATGCCGTGGCCCGACGTGGCAATTGTTTTGCAATGCTTGAAGGCTTCATTAACGAAATGCAGCGCATCTCCTTCTTTCATTAAGGCTTCGATACTCTTTTCGCCATCAGGTATGTAAATGGCATCGTACATGATGGAGCCGGTAGTTACGTGGTTCTTGTCTACTTTTACCTCGGTGCCATTGCTTGCCTTGCGCATGCCCAAAAACTTCGATATGATCTTAACATGTGCGCCGGCATTCTCCAGGGCCTGCTTTACTTGCGTTAGCTCGTTGCAGTCAAAACCATCTTCTATCAAAACTGCTACCTTTCTCGATTTTACAGACTCAATCTTGTTGCGTTCCATACTTACCGAAGGCGATTCTTTAACGGATTTGCCCTGCTTCATTTTGCCTGAGACAGCGTCCTTTTCATAATTGCCGGTAGACTCCTGTTCAAAATTAGCGGGCACATCCACTCCGATAGCCTCCGCCACTCTGTTTGCCAGCTCAGATGATATTTTAGAGAAGTGGCCAAGCATGCGCTTACGTATTTCCTCCGACTCTACCTTGCCCAGCTCAAAATGCGCCGCATCTACGATGTGCTTTTTCTCTACGGCCGTCATGGAATTCCAGAACATGGTGGCCTGGCTGTAATGGTCGTTAAAGCTTTCGCTGCGGGCCCGTATTTTATGGCCATCCACTTTCTCCATGTAGTGCACAAAAGCACCCTGGTTTTCCGGGGCCATCATCGGGCAACCGCCACCAATGGAGTTTGGCCAGTAGTTTGCCTTGCCTTTGTTGATGGTTTGCTTCATAAAGCCGGCACCGTGGTGGTTGTGTACCGGCGTTACAGGGCGGTTGATGGGCACCTCTGTAAAGTTGGAGCTGTTAAAGCGGTTCAGTTGTGTATCAAGGTAAGAGAAGAGGCGGCCCTGCAATAACGGATCGTTTGTAACATCGATGCCCGGCACCAGGTTGCCCGGGTGAAAAGCTACCTGCTCAGTTTCAGCAAAAAAGTTATCAGGGTTACGGTTCAGTACCATTTTACCTATTGGGCGTAGCGGCACCAGTTCTTCAGGTATGATCTTGGTGGCATCCAGCAGGTCAAAATCAAACTTAAACTCGTCTTCTTCTTCCACTATCTGCACGCTTAGCTCAAACTCAGGGTAATCGCCCATGTCTATAGCGTCCCAAAGGTCGCGGCGCAGCCAATCGGGGTCTTTTCCGGCTAGCTTCTGGGCCTCATCCCAAACCAGCGAGTGCGCACCTAATGACGAACGCCAATGGAACTTCACAAAACGAGATTTACCGGCCTCATTTATAAACCGGAATGTATGCACGCCAAAGCCATCCATCATCCGGAAACTGCGGGGTATCGCTCTGTCAGAAAGCACCCACATAATCATATGGTTAACTTCAGGCATCAGAGAGGCAAAATCCCAGAAAGTATCGTGTGCGGCAGAGGCCTGTGGCATTTCGTTGTCAGCCTCCGGTTTAATAGAGTGCACCAGGTCCGGAAACTTTATACCATCCTGAATAAAGAATACCGGCATGTTGTTGCCTACCAGATCGTAATTGCCTTCCGAAGTATAAAATTTAGTTGCAAAGCCCCGCACGTCGCGTACTGTATCAGCAGAGCCTCTGGAACCTACAACAGTAGAGAAACGCACAAATACAGGTGTACGGGTATTAGGGTCTGTCAGAAACTGCGCCTTAGTGTATTCCTTCATCGAGTCGTCGTAGGGTTGGAAGTACCCATGTGCACCTGAACCCCTGGCATGCACCACCCGCTCAGGAATTGACTCGTGGTCAAGGTGCGTCATCTTTTCACGGAAGTGGAAATCCTCCATGATGGTTGGCCCTCTTGATCCTATTTTAAGCGAGTCGTCGGTGTGGTTAATGCGGAGCCCCTGATCAGTAGTCATGTACTGGTCTTTTACGTCTTCCCGGAAAGATTCTAACTGGCGGTTTTTGCTATCCTGGTCAACATTAAAAGATTTACCTTGTTCTTTTTCCTGGTCTTTATTTTGTTCCATTATTTATGGGTTTGGAGTATAGTGAAATACTGGTTAAGCACATAGCTGATGTAGTGCAGGTTTTGACGTAAACAGCAAGCACGCCGTTACGGAATAGTATAGGTGGCACAGGCTATTTTGCTAAGAATCTGTACGGATCGAGAAAGTATATTGTTGAATTATTCTTTTGGGATACTACATTAAAATAAGATTAAAATTGCCTTAAATTAATGCATGTACAGCGCCGGAAGCACGAACTAAAGTGAGGATAAAGTATAAGCAGAGCCCATGAAACTAGTATAACAGGCTTTTTGGGGATGTGTTGCGTACAAAGCTGTTGTTGCGCTGCAGCGGCAGAGGATAAAAGAAAGTTGTACTTAAAGAATACAACCGCTTTGCTCTTTATAACGATTTAAAGGCAGCTTAATAAGTAGTAAATCGGTAAGAGAATCAATAGAGGATGCGTTTTTAGCTGATCAGCTCTCTTCTGCCAAACCTGAACTCATCTTCTTTTAGATAATACTCACCGCTTTTCTGAAGTATAATCAGGTTGTCTATCGTGATCTCCCAGTCGAAGTTATACTCGCACAGGTAACTGAGCAAGGGGCCAAGCACATCGGGGCTGGTATCTCCTAAGGCCAAGGTAATGTGTGGCAACCACCTGTTTGTATGGTAGTAGATGCCCATTTCAGAGCTCATCTCAGAAATATCAGAGTGCAGGCGCTCGTGCAGGCGGTTTAAGGGGGGCGTTCGAAGCACAGGGATGTACACTACCGGGTTTTCTCCAGGAAAAATACCCAGGCCTGTTGTGCGTATGGTAAACTTCTCTGTTTCGTAACAGGTCATCTCCAGGTACTGCTTTAGCTCGTCGGCGTCTACTACTTCGGCAGTAAGGATAGTGAGATGAGGGTAAGGCGTTAGCTTAACACCATTAAGCCCGAATTTCTTTTCGAGATACTCTGTAAGCTCATTAACACGATCAGAGGTTTTTTTGTCTAAAAGCGAAGCAATTGCGATCATAAGGTAAAGCTTTTAGTACTTATGGCTAACAGTAGAAAAACGATTAGCAAAGTTAAATGTTTGAATCAATAAGTGATAATATCTAGCCGCGAATAATTAGAAGTGCTTATACTACGTGCAGTTTATAAGGTTGTGTAGTGCTGGGATTAAGCCTGGGAGCATAACCTTGGCGGTTTGCAAGTTGTTGCCTGGCAGTATCTTCCGGGTTTATGTCTCAAAGCTAAATTTTTTAGAGGAAACGCCAGCTGATGCACTTGCATGGTTTTATTTGTACTGCACTAATTCTAAACGGCCTGTGTTTTATCTGGCATGCAAAAATAAGTACCTTTGCACTTTACACTATTGCCCTAGCACATGATCTCTATTAATAACCTTAGCTTCCATTTTGGCAGCCGCCCCATGTATGAGGATGCCAACCTGCATATAAAGCCCAAAGATAAAATCGGTTTAATTGGCCTTAACGGTACAGGCAAATCTACGCTGCTGCGCATTATAGTAGGAGAGTATAAACCCGATGGCGGAAGCATACAGATGAGCAAGGAAACAACCATCGGTTTCCTGAACCAGGACCTGCTAAGCTACGAAACGCACGAAAGTATACTTTTAGTGGCAATGCAGGCTTTTGAGGAAGCCCTTAGCCTGCAAAAGGAGATTGATAAGGTGTTGGTGGAGTTTGAGAATAATTTCCATGATAACCTGGTAGATAAACTGGCCGGCTTGCAAGAGCGTTTTGAGGCGCTGGGCGGCTACACCATGCAGGCCGAAGCCGAAGCCATTCTGGAAGGGCTTGGCTTTACCACCGAAGAACTGCAGCAGCCGCTGGCTTCGTTTTCCGGGGGCTGGCGCATGCGCGTAATGCTGGCTAAAATACTTTTGCAGAAGCCGTCTTTGCTGTTGCTCGATGAGCCTACCAACCACCTGGACTTACCTTCCATTAAATGGCTGGAAACCTACTTAGAGCGTTTTGAAGGTGCTGTGGTCATTGTATCGCACGACCGCGAGTTCCTGGATAAAACCACCAACACAACCGTGGAGGTATCTAACAGCAAACTGAATGTATACGCAGGCAGCTACAGCTACTATGTAGAGGAAAAAGCGATGCGCAACGAGATACAGAAAGGCGCTTACGAAAACCAGCAGGCCCACATACGCCAGACAGAGCGTTTTATTGAGCGATTTAAAGCCAAGGCAACCAAAGCAAAGCAGGCACAAAGCCGCATGAAGCAGCTGGAGCGCCTGGAGCGCATCGAGGAGGTTGCGCCTGATGCCGCTAAAGTGAATTTCAGCTTTAAGTTTAATGTGCAGCCGGGCCGCCATGTTCTGCGCCTGGAGCAAATGAGCAAAGCTTACGGTGATAAAGTTATCTTCAAGGATACGAATGTGCACGTGGAGCGCGGCGATAAAATTGCGCTGATTGGCGGTAACGGTAAAGGTAAATCTACGCTGTTGCGCATCATTGCTGGTACAGAACCCATCAAAGGCAAACGCGAGCTCGGCCATAACGTAATCATGTCTTTTTACGCGCAGCACCAGCTGGAGTCGCTTTCCGTTGAGAACGAAATGCTGCAGGAGTTGCAGCAAGCGGGTTCAGGTAAAACGGAGATGGAATTGCGCACGCTGCTTGGCTCTTTCCTGTTTACCGGCGACCAGGTGTTTAAAAAGATCAAGGTACTTTCGGGAGGAGAGAAATCAAGAGTGGCGCTGGCCAAAACCCTGATCTCGGAAGCTAATTTCTTGATGCTGGATGAGCCTACCAACCACCTCGACATGCAATCGGTTAACATCCTGATTCAGGCGCTGGAGCAGTACGAGGGTACGTTTATCATTATTTCGCACGACAGGTATTTTGTAGAGAATGTGGCTACCAAAATCTGGTACATTGAAGATTACCAGTTGAAAGAATATCCGGGGACATACCATGAGTATGAAACCTTCCAGGAGAAGCGCGATAAAGAGGCTAAAAAACAGGTGGCTGAGACGCCGGAAGCAAAGCAAGTACAGCAAAAGCAGCCACGCGAAAAAAGCGAATACAACCAGTTAAATAACCAACTAAAGCAGGTAAACAGGCAACTAAGCGATGTAGAGAAACAGGTGCAGCAGCTGGAGGAAAAACTTGCCGCGCACGAAAGCGAGTTAGCAGATCCTAAAGTATACAGCGATGTGGAGCTGCTGCAGCAAGTAACCGCTAAGTTTGAGAAAGTTAAAAAAGAGCTTGATGTTGCGCAGGAGAAATGGGAAGAGCTAATGCTGGAGGTAGAGGACCTGGAAGCGAAGCTGGCGGAGTAATTTAAGCTGAAGTATAAACCAAAAGAGCACCTGGCGTAAGGCAGGTGCTCTTTTGGTTTGGGCTAGATTTTAATGTATTAATACCGGCAGATTATTCATGTTCCTGTTTTCTTAGGTCCAAAGTATAAAACAGCCACACAACAGCATTATGGTTGCTGGTATACCTGTTTGGTACTGTAGCCGACTGTACAAAACGGTGCATGTAGCCGGTTTGCAGGCGCAAGTCCTTGTGCTGTAGCCCCAGCATCAGGCTAAGGCGGTTCTGGTCGAAGGTGTTGTGCGTAACATACTTTCCGAAGTTAAGCAGCACCTCATCGCTTAACACGATGTAGGGGAGCACTTGGCCAGTTTGTAAGCTGGGCAGGTTTAACCGTAGTGTTTCCTGCAGCCTTATCCTTTGGGTAAGGTCATACTTTGGCTGTAGTTCGGCTGCCACTACCCGTTGCCTGAAGCGGAGGTCGTAGCGTACTCTGGTGCCTAGGCTGATGTCACGGCCAATCTTACCCGGAACGGCCACCTGCATCCAGGGCCTGCGCTCATTTCTTTTTAAAGCATCGTCTTTAGCCCCCGGTACAGTTAACCATACCCGAGCATAACCCGCTGTTACATCCACTCCGTAAGGCAGGTGCTGCGTTAAACCGGCCCTTATAACTACAAATGATTTGCCTATATGGTGCAAGTCTGTAAATATCGAGTTTCGCTGTGTCAGGCGTGTGTTCAGCAATATTCCTTTCCAGGCTGCAAACTCATCAACTACATCTTTTTGCTGCGCATGGGCGGTATGCCATGGGTTTATACACCAGAGCAGTAACATAAACCATAAGCATCTTAGCTTTACCACCATCGCCTAAAGTAAATTTTAAGCTATAACCTGTACCAGCATCTAACTAAGCACTACCACAATACCCTCATCACCTGATAAGCTGATGTTGCCATCCACTTTGCTGTTTTCCCTTTCGGAGGCCGTTCCTAAAACGATGGTACCCTTGTAGCGTTCGTGTTGCGGCCTGAACATGCATGGCTTATGGCTTAGGTTTAGCACTATTAAAATGCGTTTACTGTCGTGCTGCCTGATGTACGCCAGGAGCGGTGACTTTGCCTGAACAGGTATGTAATCCCCAATATGCAGCGCCGGTTCGGCCTGCCTCAGCCTGATTAACCTGCGGTAGTACTGTAGCATCGATTCTTCCTCAGCCTGCTGCTTTTTAACGTTTAATCTGCGATAAGATTCGGCAACTCTAAGCCAGGGCTTTCCTGTTGTAAAGCCGGCATTTTCAGAGTCGCTCCATTGCATAGGGGTACGGGCAGGGTCGCGGCTGAGGTCTTTATCGGGCATGTTCAGCCCCTGCGGGTCCTGTACTTCCTCTGGCGGAACAGGTACGTCGCGCATGCCCAGTTCATCGCCATAGTACATGGTAGGCGTACCGCGCAACGTTAGCAGCAGCATACCGGCTGTTTTTGCCTGGGAGGTACCTACACGGCTTGTTATGCGGGGTTGGTCGTGGTTGCCGATTACCCAGTTTGGCCAGCCCCCTACAGGTAAAGCGCCTTCATATTCATCAATTTTTGATTTAATAGTCTCAGCGTTCCAGTCTATGTTGATCAGCATAAAGTTAAAAGGCAGGTGCGTACCCTTGTTGTCGTGGCCATAGTAGGTGACCAACCGGTGTATGGGCAGGTAAATTTCGCCTATCAGCACCCGTTTTTTGTATTCGTCCGTTACTTTACGCATTTTCTCCACCAGGTCGTGCACCTCTGGCTGGTCTGTGGAGTAGGCAGGTATAAGCTGTTCGTATGTGGCCTCGTGTTGCTTGTAGTTCGGGTTTGGAGGATTGTCTCTTAGTTCGTCATCTTTAACCATGTGCCACATCACATCCACTCTAAAGCCATCAACCCCTTTATCCAGCCAAAAGCGCATTACGTCAAACATTGCCTGCTGCACTTCCGGGTTTCGCCAGTTAAGGTCGGGCTGCTCTTTCAGGAAAGCGTGGTAATAGTATTGCTGTGTTTGCTCGTCCCATTCCCAGCCGCTGCCCCCAAATACCGATAGCCAGTTGTTTGGTTCGCTACCATCTTCTTTTGCGTCTTTCCAGATGTACCAATCGCGCTTTGGGCTGTCTTTTGATGATTTAGACTCCAGGAACCACGGATGTTGATCGGAAGTATGGTTTGGTACCAGGTCAAGTATAAGTTTCAGGTCCCGCATATGCACTTCGGCTAATAGCGCATCAAAATCATCCATTGTTCCAAATAAAGGGTGTATGCCACAGTAGTCGGAAATATCGTAGCCAAAGTCTGCCATAGGCGAGGGGTAAATCGGCGAGACCCAAATGGCAGAAACACCTAGCCATTGCAGGTAATCCAGCCTGCTGATAATACCCTTCAAGTCGCCAACGCCGTCGCCGTCGCTATCCTGGAAAGAGCGGGGGTAGATCTGATAGATAATTCCGGACTGCCACCAGAGAAATTGCTGTTGTTGCGCCATAGTAATCTTTAGTTTCTTATTTACTAGTAGCTCTGTATGTACGATAGCATGGTTTAGAGGATTTAATTCCGTGCAATTACTGCCCCCGCTGTGCCCAAAAGCACTTGCTGCAACTGCGGCGCATTAGGATAGGAGTGATCGGGGTTGTTGTACTTAAATTATTTTTAATATACAGTTGTTGTTATATATATTAACTTTTATATATTTGTACCTTCTTGTAAAAAGGCAGTTTATTACTTGTAAATTTTTATTATAGACGCGGCATAGTATCTAAGTTATACTTTATACAGGCTGCGTTATAGCAAAGGGAACAAGTACAGGGCAAGCTATATTAGGCAGGAAATTAAATAGTACAAACCAACCAAGCACATATGAAATCAACGCTACTCAAACTTTTTTCGGTTGTAATTATTGCAACAGCCACGTTTTCCTGCCAGAGGCAAACTTCTTGCCCTGCCTATAGCAAGATTGTGAGCAACCCTATGCATAAAAAGACTTTCCTGTCGGATTCTGCACCAAAAGGACGCTACTAAGAGAAGGGGATATCTCTTAGGTAGTATGATGCACACAAAAGCCACCCTAAGCAGGGGTGGCTTTTGTGTGCAAGAAGCAATGTATACTTTTTATTCGCTTTTTAAAGATAAAACCGGGTTGGCGAGTGCAGCCTTTACAGCCTGTGTACTCATGGTGATTAGGGCAATGACTAGGGTGATTAAACCTGCAAACAGGAACGGCCAATAACTGATGGTGATGCGATAAGTATAGTCTTCAAGCCACAGGTTGATGACGTAATAAGCGATAGGGGCAGCCAGTACAAAGGCTATGAGTACAAGCTTTACAAACTCTTTAGAGAAGAGCACGGCAATGTTAAAAACAGAGGCGCCCATCACTTTCCGAATGCCCACTTCTTTGGTACGCTGCGCTGCCATAAAAGCTACTAAGCCATACAGCCCCAGGCAGCCGATCAGGATGGCGATAAATGAGAACACCTTAAACAGCGTATTCTGTCGGGCTTCTGCACTATAAAACTTCTCTATTGTCTCATCCAGAAATTCATAGCTGAATACATCATCCGGATAAGCTTGATTCCATACTTTTTCCAGGTGCTGCAGCGCTTCCTGCTTCTGGCTCATATCTATTTTTGCAGATAAGAAGTGGTATGTATCCGGGTTCGTTACCATAATAGTCGGGTCGATGGGCATATGCAGCGGGTTTTGGTGGTAATCTTCCACTACACCTACAATGGATGCCTTGTAGCTACCGTTCAAGGTTATGGTCTTCCCCAAAGCATCAGCCGGGGATTCGATGCCTAATTTGCGGCGCATGGTTTCGTTTATAAGTACAACAGCAGAATCACTGTTGCTATACCCTCTTCCGGCTGCTAATTTAATGTCGTAGAGGTCCAGGTAATCAGCATCGGCAAATTTCATATTGGCATCAAAAGGAGCGTCCTCGCCGGAGTTGTTGTAGGCAAAGTTAGAGCCCCAGGTCATGTTGGCAGATGGTGGCGCACCGGCAAAGCTTATCTTGCGAATAGCGGGGTTGTTTTGCAGTTCCTGTTGCAATGCCATCAGTTTACGGCCCGCCTGGTTTGGCAACAACAGCGTTACCACGGCATCCCGGTTAAAGCCCAGCGACTTATTGCGGAAATAATCCATTTGTGCATTTACTAACAGGGTGCAGATTATAAGCACCTGGCAGATAGTGAACTGCAATACAACAAGCGCCCTGCGCAGCGATAGCCCTGCCACCTCCTGGGTGTTGATGCGGCTTTTAAGTGCAGCAATTGGCTGGAAACGCGCCATAATAAGTGCCGGATACAGCCCTGCAAAAAGCGTTACCAAAGCTACCTCCGCCAGCAGGAACAACAGCAAAGTTGGCGATTGCAGTATACTAAACGTTATCTGTAGCTCCAGCAAACTGTTTAAGTATGGCAGGGTAAGCTCTACCAGCACAATAGAAAGCATGGTGGCTAGCAACGTAATCAGAAGGGTTTCGCCGATAAACTGTAGCATCAGCTGGTATTTGCTGCTGCCCAATACTTTGCGCACGCCAACCTCTTTTGCCCGCCTAACAGCTTGTGCCGTTGCCAGGTTTACAAAGTTAATGCAGGCCACCAGCACCAGGAAAATGCCGATAAGCGCCATGGAGCCTATAATACCCTTGGATATAGTGCGCTGCCCAAAATTGCCGTAATCACCGTTAAAGTGCAGGTCAGAAAGGGGCTGCAGGCTAACCACTTCCTCTGTTCTGCCTTCCTGCTTTCTGTGCCTGTCAATAAAATTGTTCAGTTCTTTTGTTTTGGCATCTGGTGCTACACCCTCCGGCAACTGCACATAAAGCTGATGGTTGCTGGACAAGGTGTTGAAGGTCGTCAGATCCAGGTGGCTGTAATTTTTAAAAGACTCGTAAGATATCAGCATCACAAAAGGGAAATCTGTATTTGCCGGAAAGTCAGGGATAACAGAAGTCACCTTAAGCGTGAGGATGTTGTTATACTTTAGCAGCTTTCCTACAGCATCGCCTTCAGGAAAGTATTTATCAGCTATACTTTGAGTAAGCACAACCGTGTTTGGCTCTGCTAAGCCAGTCCGTGGGTCTGTACTTCCAGTCTTAAAATCAAACAGGTCGAAGAAAGACGGCTCTACAAACGCAATGGGGTTTTCTTCTAGAAAGCGTTTAGGAGCATCGCCATCGTTGCTTAGGACATTGATCTGGGCGCCTTCCTCGCCAAAAATGGTTGTGAGGTTTTCCATGCCAAGCTTTCCGTTTGTGCGCAACAGCTTTGGCAGCGGAAACCGCGTTCCTGAGTTTCGGTTCACCCCATCCTCGTAGTAGGTATCGGAGTTAACACGGTAGATGCGGCTGGCATTGCCGTGGAAGGTATCGTAGCTTAGTTCGTACTGTATCACCAGAAACAAAAGGATGCTGCAGGTAATGCCAAGCGAAAGCCCCGCTACATTTAGCAGGCTGTAGCTTTTATTGCGCCCTAGTGAGCGCAGCGCAGTAAGAATGTATAGTTTTAGCATAGTTTTAGAAGTAGGTATGTATGGGGTTAGGTAATGCTGGTTGTGTTTATACTTGCCAAGCGCTGTGCCAAAGAATAAATAGCGCCATTTAACTAACTACAGGGCATCTGTAGTGCCAGCCAATGTCCGGGAGCGGACAAAAAGTGTCCATACATGGACATTGCGCTTTATACTTTTCTCTCAAATCAGCTATATTTAACCTTATTACCAATTGGCATACTATTTTCTGTTTAGCATGCATCCATCAACCTGCTTACCCACACAAAATTAGACTATGGAGGAACGGAACCTGGGCCGTATATTGGTCATCGATGATAATGAGGATATACTTTTTTCGGCGAAGATGCTGCTGAAGAAGTATGCCAGGGAAGTGGTGATGGAGAAGAACCCGAAGAAGATTCCGTTCCTGATGAACAACGAGGAATTCGATCTGATTATGCTGGATATGAACTTTAGCCACGACATTACCAGCGGGCAGGAAGGCTTTTACTGGCTGAAAGAAATACTGAGCTACGACCCATCGGCGGTAGTGATTATGATTACGGCATTTGGCGATGTGGAGATGGCCGTGCGAGCGCTGAAGGAGGGAGCCACCGATTTTGTATTGAAGCCCTGGCAAAACGAAAAACTGATAGCCACACTTTCTGCGGCCTCTAAGCTGCGAAATTCTTACAAAGAGGTAAGCCATCTAAAAGAGGTAAATCGTACTTTAGCCAGCCAGGTAAACGCACCCAAACTCGATATTATACAAGGCAATAGCCCGGCCATGGAGCAGCTTTTTTCTATTATAGACAAAGTGGCTAAAACTGATGCCGATGTACTGTTGCTAGGCGAGAACGGAACAGGTAAAGAAGTAATTGCCCGCACCATACACCAGCGCTCCAGCCGTGCAGATAAAGTTTTTGTAACCGTGGACATGGGGGCTCTCACAGAATCGCTTTTTGAGAGTGAACTGTTCGGGCATAAGAAAGGTGCTTTTACCGACGCCAAAGAAGATCGCATTGGCAGGATAGAGGCAGCAAGCGGAGGCACCCTGTTTTTAGATGAAATCGGGAATTTATCGCTGGCCATGCAGGCAAAACTGCTGACGGTACTGCAACGCCGCGAGATAATACGTGTGGGTACAAACATACCCATACAAGTAAATGTGCGCCTGATCTGTGCTACAAACATGCCCCTGAAAGAGATGGTGCAACGAAACGAGTTCAGGCAGGATCTGCTGTACCGCATTAACACCGTTGAGCTTAACCTGCCGCCTTTGCGTAACCGCCTGGATGATATACCGGTGTTTGCCGCACATTTTCTGACTACCTATGCCCACAAGTATAAGCAACCGGTTAAACGCCTGGGAGCAACTGCCCTGGACCGTTTGAAACGCTACAACTGGCCCGGCAATATACGGGAGCTGCAGCATGCCCTGGAACGTGCCTCTATTATGAGTGATAACAGGGAGTTGGATTCAGAGGATTTCTTTTTCCTGGCTGAGACAGCACCTGCAACCGGAGTTGGCCAAACTGAAGCCCAAAGCCTTGACCTGGACGAACTGGAGCGTGAAGCGGTGCAGCGCGCTATGCAAAAACACGAAGGCAATGTATCCAAGGCAGCCAAGGAGTTGGGCTTATCCAGGGGGGCACTCTACCGCAGATTAGAGAAGTATGAACTTTAGCAATTACAGGCTGCAGCTTTTGCTTCGGGTAGCCATACTGGCGCTTACCGTTTTCTTTTTTGCCCGTACCGGCTTTAACCCTGATTACCGTTTTACAACCGTTGGCCTTGGCGTGGCCATACTTGGCCAGGTATGGCTTTTGGTGCTGTACCAGGACCGTACAAACAAACAGTTTCTGCGCTTTCTAAACTCCATTAAGTACGACGATTTTACTGAGCTTTTTAAAGTTGGCCCGGAAGGGAAACAGCAACAGGAGCTGGCGCTGAAGCTGAACGAGGTGATGCATAAATTCAGGGAGGTGCGGGCCGAGAAGGAGGCGCATCTGCAGTATTTTGAAATGATTGTGCAGCACATTGGCATCGGTATCATCAGCTACAAACCCGACGGCACTATTATGCTGCTGAACCAAGCCGCTAAAAAACTTTTGCGGGTAGGGCGCTTACTGCAGGTGCAGGACCTTGAAAAGGACAGCCCCGAGCTGGCCAGGGGCTTGCAGCAACTCGAGCATAACGGCAAAGTGCTGGTACCATTAAAGCTTGGTGCCGACCAGGTTAACCTGTCGGTGCATGTCATGGAGCTTTCGATGCTGGGTGAAAGAGTGCGGCTGGCCTCGCTGCAAAACATACAGAAAGAGCTGGAAGAAAAAGAGATGGAAGCCTGGCATAACCTGATCAAAGTGCTTACCCACGAGATCATGAATTCTGTTACGCCCATCGCCTCGCTCTCGGCAAGCGCCTTCGAAGAACTAAACAGCTTCACCGACACCGCCTCTGAAGAAGTAACTTTATTAAAAGATGAGTTGGCAGACATTGGCCAATGCCTGCACACAATCAGTCGCCGCTCTGATGGCCTGATCAGGTTTGTAAACGATTTCCGGAACCTTACGGCAATTTCGTTACCCCAGCTCAGCCGTTTTAGTGTAAACGAAATGTTGCAAGAGATGAAGACCCTGATGCGCGAGCAACTAGCCCAAAAGCAGGTACGGCTTAAGCTGGAGTTGCCCCAGGACAAACTGCTTCTCTCCGCCGACAGGTCCATGATCGAGCAGGTGCTCATCAACCTGATCAAGAACGCGACAGAGGCAGTACAGGAGCACACAGATGCAACCATCATACTTCGTGCTTACCTGGATGAGCGCAGCCGCATCAGTATGGAGGTAGCCGACAACGGTTCTGGCATGACAGCCGAGGCATTAACCAAGATCTTTATTCCTTTTTACTCAACCAAAAATACGGGTTCCGGCATCGGGCTCAGCTTATCGCGCCAGATCATGCGCCTGCACAAAGGCTCCATCTCGGTGCAGTCTGAGCTTGGGCGTGGCACCAAATTTATACTTCGCTTCTAAGTGCTTCTGCCACAATTTCTACGCTTCAGAACTTCATACTTATTAAAACCTTTCAGAATTTTTTGCGCATATACTTTAACGCTTAACTAACCCAATATCCATGAGTGTTTTAGAAGTAGAAGGATTTGTAACGGTTACCGCCGATAGCAGCGCCCCGATGGTAGCACATGTAACAGCTGGCTCACAAACCATGATCATTGATGAGTCAGGAGTAATGCAGGGAATGAAACCAGGGGCCGATCCCTATGATTTTATACTTGGCGCGCTGGGTGCCTGTACCGTTATTACGCTGCACATGTACGCACAGCGCAAGGGTTGGCCACTAGAGAAAGCCGAGGTGAAGCTTCGCCATGACCGGGTGCATGCCACCGACTGCGAGCAATGCGAAAGCGCAGATGCAAAGCTATCGCAGGTTACCAAGCATCTCCATCTTTACGGCAATTTAAATGAGGAACAGCGAAAGCGCATGGAAGCTATTTCTGCAAGGTGCCCGGTTCAGAAAACCCTGGAAGCAGGCATTGCCATCAAAACCATACTTCAGGGCAAAGTATAAGCCTACGTTGCAACTCTCTTTTTTTGTTGGGCAAGGCCGCAAGTATAAAGCTGGCCGTAAGGCGGGGGGTAAGTATAAAATTGCTTTGGCATAGTTCTGCAGTCGCGCATCTGCCGCCTATAATCTCAATTTAAACAGCTTTAGAAATTATCCTGATACCACCATTGCATGAAGAAATGCAGCGATACTTAAGCAACTGAAAGTGCCGCAAAGTATGGTTTTAGTATGCGTTTGTTGATGTACCAGCCAAGAGGAGTTGTGGTAGCGCCAGCCGGCTTGGCTTTGACCGGTGTGAGGTTTTGCTAAGTGGCTGTACAGATAATTGCCGGAAAATTGTTTTCTTTATAAGTCAGTTGGTAATTGGTGAGGTTGGCTATTTACAAGCTTGCTTGATATTGCAATGCCAGTCTGGCTTTAAAAAGAAGATTTAAACAGCATGATAGTTAAGATACGAAAGGCGAAGAAGTTCCTGCTTGCCGTTTTAGCCAGCAGCAGCCTTACCGCCTGTGTGCCCCTGGAAGAGCAGGCGCAAAGCAGCGGCACCGGCACAACGGCACAAGCTGCCTTACGCTACGAAGATTACGTGTACCACGAAAGTATAAGATCGGTGCAGGCTTACCTGGCCACCGGCGAAACCGACCAGGTGCTAAACCCACCCGTTACCGCTATCTCCCAGCAGTACCCGCTTGTGTTGGAGTTCGACAGGTTAAAGGCTGGTCCGCAGCGGCTGCTGGCAAAGCTGGTGCATTGCAATGCCAATTGGACCCCCTCCAATTTAAGTGAAACCCAGTACCTGAACGACTTTAACGAGTTCTTTATAACCGATGTACAAAACTCTGTAAATACGCGCGTACCGTATGTGCATTACCGCTTCAGGGTGCCCCGGGTTAAGCTGAGCGGAAACTACTTGCTGGTGGTGCAGGAGGAGGGCGGTAACCTGCTGCTGACGCAGCGGCTGCTGGTGTTTCAGAATACAGTTATTGTAACAGCCAAGCTTGGTGCGCCACTTGGGCCAGGTGGCCGCGAGGCAAGGCAGCCTGTGGAGTTTAATGTGTTTTACAAGGATTACCATATCGTAAACCCCTCGATGGAGGTAAAGGCGATACTACGGCAGAACTACCGCTGGGATAACGCCAAAAACATCTCTAAACCAACTTTTATACATGATGCGCAGCGTCGCCTGGAGTATGTGTTCTTCGAGCCAAAGGATCTGTTTAAAGGGTTTGCCGAATTCAGAGCTTTTGATACCCGTAGCCTTACTTTTAATGGGATAGGTGTGCAAAGTATAAACCTGGAATCAAATCCTATTGCTGTAGACCTGGAGCCCGGCAAAAGCCGGCAAACAGCTGTGTATAGCCAGGAACCTGACATTAACGGGATGCGCATTTTTGGAAACAGGCAGTATGGCAGCGGCGAGGTAAACGGAGATTATACTTTGGTTGATTTCGAATTGAACGTGCCGGCAGAGGCACCCGGTGCAGTATACATTACCGGAGGCCTTACCAACTGGAACCAGAAGGAAGAAGCCCGCATGCGCTACCTGGCAGAGGAAGGGAAGTATAAAGGGCAGTTGCTCTTAAAGCAAGGCTACTACAACTACTACTATACTTTAAAGCCCAATGCATCGGCTGCAACCGATGAAAGTTATTTTGAAGGCAGCCACTTCGCCACCGAGAATAGCTATGATATCCTGATCTATTACCGCCCACCCGGAACCCGCGCTGATCTTTTAATCGGGTACGAGGAATTAGCCTTTAACAGGAGGTAGTAAAGACGGCAAACCCATATAAACAATTGATAATAGTTTATATATTAGCTTTATGATATGAACGCCTGTGCTTATCACTTCCCTATTGCAAATCTAAACTGAATCAAAGCCCTAATTTGGGTTTAGGCACATACGTGTATATGGCAGATAAACGTCACGATGACGTTTATACAGTAGTTAGCTACAATTTTAAATATGAAAAATGTTTAATTGGCTCTTTGGTAAGAAACAGAAGCAACTCACCAAATTTGAATATTATGAAAAGTGGGACTTTTACGGACTACTAGACGACCTTCAAGTAGCCGAAAAAATACTTAAAAATAAAACTGGCGGATATTCGGGCGACTTTGACTCAATTGAGCAATTCAGGGAGGCGTTAGAAGATGAAATAGACTGGATTAAATACAACAATAAAACCGACTTGACTCAAATCCACCAATGGTTTTTACCGACAGGGGCTTGGGATGATTTTGCTGGCCAAGAAGGATTGGAACTTGGCAATCGAATTTCTGAAAGAACCTCAAAATGGATAAAAGGAACAGCAGAAGTAAGAAAAAGAAAGTAGCTAACAAGGCATAAACGTCAGCCTTCGGCCGACGGCCTCGCCCGTCGTCTATACTAGACGTTAGGCAAGAAATATAAGAATGAAAATCAATGAATTGCCTGTAGAAATCATTCATATAAATTATCATGATGAACATGAAGGTACAGTTAAATTTAGAACGGAGTCTGGTAATACATATGAAGCATTCCTTTGGGGAAACACTTTTGAAGTAGGTGAAAAAAGAAAAATAGAACTAAGTCACCTGAACTTGCACTTTGATTGGGAAGTAACTTTTAGCTTAAACTCTTCAAAAGAAAAGAGATTAGAAAAACTCACTAAGGATTGGGGGTATATTGGGTATGGACAAATTGAGCAGGTAAATCCAGTAATAGCTTGCTTTGGGGATATTTGGCTCGATTTAGGAAACTGGACCAGAGATGAAAAAGTAATTGGTGAGTTTATTTACTGGCGAATTGAACGTTTAGAGGTTATATAGATTTAAAGAACTTCCTTGCCTAACCCAGCCTATAAGTTATACTTCGGCTACGCCTCGTCCACAGCCTGTACTAACCGCTACTGACATTAATTTGAAAACATGAACCCTAAAACTGATTGGTTTTTCGACAAAGATACCAAATGGCAAAGCGAGTACAGGATGTTGAGAAATCTTGTGCTTGATTGCGGCTTGATAGAGGAGTTGAAATGGGGTGTTCCTTGTTATACTTTCCAAGAGAGCAACATCGTTTTGATTCACGGATTTAAAGATTATTATGCTCTTTTATTTCATAAAGGAGCTTTGCTGCAGGACGCAAATGGAATCTTAACCCAACAAACAGCAAATGTTCAGTCGGCACGTCAAATCAGGTTTTCAGATAGTATGGAAATTGAGAAACTGGCACTTACCATCAAATCCTATATTTACGAAGCCATTGAGGTTGAAAAGCTAGGGTTGAAAGTGGATTTTAAAAAAACGATGGAATTTGACATACCTGAAGAGTTTCAAGCGCGGCTGCATGAGAAAGCTGAACTACATGCTGCTTTCGAAAATTTAACCCCAGGGCGGCAAAGGGGATATCTGCTGTACTTTTCCCAGGCCAAACATGCCAAAACCCGCGCGTCAAGAATCGAGAAATGTATTCCAAACATCCTGATGGGGAAGGGACTGAATGACAAGTAAAGTGGAGCCATTATCCACGAAAAGCTGCGGCTAAAATTTGGGCTTAGCCAAGCAAGCTTGTTGTTCTAAAAACTCGCTAAAAGCAAAAGGGGCAGATTTTAATCTGCCCCTTTTGCTTTTAGGTAAGTATAAACTAAACGTTAAAGCGGAAGTGCATAATATCACCGTCCTGCACCACGTATTCTTTTCCTTCTACGGCCATTTTACCGGCTTCTTTAATCTTAGCTTCAGATTTAAACTCCTGGTAATCCTTAAGTTTGATTACCTCAGCGCGGATAAAACCTTTCTCAAAGTCTGAGTGAATTACACCGGCTGCAGCAGGAGCTTTCCAGCCTTTCTCTATTGTCCAGGCACGCACCTCCTTAACACCGGCAGTAAAGTATGTAATCAGGTTAAGCAGGCTGTAAGATGCTTTTATAAGCTTATTTAAACCAGACTCTTTCAGGCCATACTCAGCCAGAAACATTTCTTTCTCTTCTGGGTCTGTCAGTTCTGCAATTTGGGCTTCGATGGAGGCCGAGATCAACACAACCTGCGCGTTCTCATTCTTCACGTGTTCAGCCAATGTCTTAGAATATTTGTTGCCGTCGTTCATAGAGTTTTCGTCTACATTGGCAGCATATATAACAGGCTTTGCAGTTAATAATTTCAGGTCCTCTACAGCTTCCAGGTCATCCTCGTTCACATCAAGGCTGCGGGCATTAAGGCCGGCTTCTAAATGCGTTTTATACTTCTCCAGGCTGGCAAGTTCTTTCTTTGCCTTTGAATCTCCGGATTTAGCAGAACGGATAACTTTAAGTATTTTCTTGTCAATCGATTCCAGGTCCTTTAGCTGCAGTTCCGTGTCGATGATCTCTTTATCAGCAATAGGGTCTACCTTGCCGTCTACGTGCACAATGTTCTCATCTTCGAAGCAGCGCACCACGTGTATAATGGCATCTACCTCGCGGATGTTAGCCAGGAATTTGTTGCCTAAGCCTTCGCCTTTGCTGGCACCTTTTACAAGGCCGGCAATATCCACGAACTCGATCACAGTAGGCAATACGCGCTCGGGGTGCACCAGTTCCTCCAGTATCTGCAGGCGCTCGTCGGGTACGGTGATCACGCCAACGTTAGGCTCTATGGTACAGAAAGGATAGTTGGCAGATTCTGCCTTGGCGTTAGAAATAGCGTTAAACAGCGTCGACTTTCCAACGTTCGGAAGTCCTACAATGCCGCATCTTAGTCCCATGTATTCTTAGTTATTAATTTCAGGGTGCAAAGATAAGATATTTTAAGGAGTTATGTGGCAGGTTGGGAGGTTAAATAGGTTAATAGTTAAATTGTTGAGGGATAGGGTGTAGCCTGATCGGCGTTTGATTTCTTTATACTTCGTTTTTGCCTGCCGTTAGAGTGTCTTTATTACACAGTAGGGGGCGCGTTTTAAAAGGCTTTGAAACAGGGATAAACAAAAAAAAGCCCATGGTTGTGCCATGAGCTTTGTATATCTCTTTAGTGGTTGCTAGCTAAATAGAAGCGCGGGAGTTTATTCCCACTTCAGGTCACCCTCGTAAGTGGCGGCAGTCTCAGTTTCTTCTGCTACAGGTACCTGTGCAGGAGCTTCTAAGGCAGCCAGGGCTTCTTCGGTCAACAGCTCTGATTTAACGTGATCAATTGTTCCCTGAAGCGCTTCCATGAACTTAACAAAGTCTTCCTTGTAAAGGAAAATCTTGTGTTTCTCATAAGAGAAAGTTTCGTCCTTAAACTTTCTTTTGCTCTCCGTAATGGTCACATAGAAATCGTTTGATCGAGTTGACTTCACATCAAAGAAATACGTTCTCTTCCCGGCTCTTACTCTTTGGGAATAAATCTCTGCTTTTTCGTTGTTCTCTTCCACCGTTTTATAATAACGTTAATTTCAACTTTGTAAATCTAAAAGTAACATATACTTCCGATATATAAAAATTTTATAATTTAAATTTCTTAAATATTAAATATTATATTTGCCACCGGACCAACTATAGTATATTATGAATATCTGTTCAATTATACTAGTACTTCTGCTCTCATTCTTTAACAATACCACCTCTTATTTTGCAGAAGGTAAAGCTACTTATTACGCCGATCGCATGCACGGGCAACGAACTGCCAGCGGCGACAGGTACGACAAAAAACAACTGACAGCTGCACACGCCACATTGCCTTTCAATACGCTGGTGCAGGTAACAAATCTCAAAAACGGCAAATCTGTCATCGTCAAGATCAACGACAGGAAAGCAAAGAGCCGCCACATCATCATCGACCTTTCCAGGGCCGCCGCCGAAGAAATCGGGCTTATCCGCGATGGTATCACCACCGTTAAGTTAACCGAGGTGGAAAAGGAAGAGGAGAAGCAACAAGATATACCTTTAGCCGTTTCAGAAGCAGGAAAAAGATCTTAACATCAGCACCCTGTTTTTATGAAAAAGCCTTTAACCTTAGCCGATGTGCAGAAATTCGAGAACATGGAGTTTCTGGCCAAGCAACTGGTGGAAGGCTTTATTACCGGGCTGCACCAATCGCCTTACCACGGTTTTTCTGTTGAGTTTTCGGAGCACCGCCTCTACAACAGCGGCGAAAGTACCCGCCACATAGACTGGAAGGTTTTTGCCCGCACCGACAAGCTTTTTGTTAAGCGCTACGAGGAGGAAACCAACCTGCGCTGCCATATTCTGCTGGATGTTTCTCCGTCCATGTACTATCCTGCTGACAACAACGGTAAGCTTACGTTTGCTGTACTTTGCGCGGCCGCGCTGGCAACACTTTTGCGGCGGCAACGCGATGCCATCGGCCTGGTTACTTTTTCTGATAAAATAGAACTGCAAACGCCTGTTAAATCTACGGCTTCGCACCTGCACACGCTGCTCTTGCTGCTGCAAAAGCAACTGGAATTACCGCCTACTGCCAAGGATACTAATGTATCGGAGGTGGTGCACCAGATTGCGCAGCAAATACAGAAGCGCTCGCTGGTAATTATTTTCAGCGATATGCTAAGCAAGCTGGATGACAACGAAAAGATTTTTGCCGCCCTGCAGCACCTGAAGCACCAGAAGCATGAGGTGCTTATTTTCCATGTGATGGACCGCAAAACAGAAGAGGATTTTGACTTTGCCGAGCGCCCTTACATTTTCATGGATTCTGAAACAGGGCAGGAGCTAAAGCTGCAACCATCGCAGGTACGCGACCACTACCGCGCCGCCGTTGACAGCTATAAAAAAGAACTGGCCTTAAAATGCGGGCAGTATAAAATTGATTTCATTCCCGTGGATATCAGCGAACCCTTTGATAAGGTACTTTATTCATACTTGATCAAACGCTCCAAGGTCAGGTAAGCACAGTTGAATATTCCTGGCTTAGATCAAAGCCTCAAGTTAAAATCACAGCAGCTTAGTTTCCTTCTCTGTCAAAGGCGTGAACGCGTACATCGCGGGTTGTTTTGTCTTTCGCCTCAGTACCGAAGTCTATCTCGTTGCCTCGTTCTGTGTCGTAAATTTCGGTATACTTTTTCCAGCCCTTCACACGCGATCTGTCGGATATTTCGTCTTCGCCCAGACCGCCGTATACTTTAATTTTGATGCCGTTGTTCACATTCCCTGTAAGTATAAATTTATCGTCTCCGGCAAGGCCGTAAAGTATAAGCTGCTCTGTATCGGATCGGTTAAATGTGCGGCGGTATAATTCTGTAGCAGGAAATTGTTTTGTAGCAGGTCGTGTCAGGATAACTTCTGTATACTCATCATCCAGGCGGTTTACAGTAAAATGCTCTACTTCATCTGAGCCGGCAATTATTACTTTTTTAGCTAGTTGCCTGTACATTTTATCAGCGGCTTTATCCAAGAGGTCTCGCCTGCTTTTCAGGTTGTGGCTGATTTCTTCTCCTTTTAAAGTATAAATTGCTGTAGGTAACTGGCGTACAGCGGCTTCAATTACCTTATCCGTTAAAGCGCTTTTCATGCTGTGGGCAATCTGCTGCAGATCTTCGCGGGTTAGTTCGTTAAGCAGGCGTTCGTCAATAAACTTTGCATTGATCATGTAGGCCTTTACATCGCTGAAGTCATCGTCGAAGGAATGGAATTTGCGGGCCATTACTTTACTTGTGGCAATGGAGGGCACAAGGCCATCGTGCATCTTAAAAAATACCTGGTCGCGGTCTTTGGGGATAGGCATAAAAATGGTGTCATGGCCCGTTGGTTTTACTGCCCAATCCCATTGCCCTTTGTGACGGTCCCAGTCGCCGAGCAGCATGTCCAAAAGGCGTGCGCGGGCAAATGTTTTCTGGTCAAACTGGTAACGGTTGCTTTTAAACCGCTTCCGCAAGGCATCCTCAGAATCCTCAAAATCAACAACTCCTTTAAAGAATGGCGTTAAGTCGGCTGTGCTTTTATACTTCTGTTCAAGCAAAAACACCTTGCCTTGCACCAGGTTGTTATACTTCCCGAAAGAGGTGTCGGTGGCGCTTATGTAGTATAACTTAGGACTGGAATGCGGAATGCCAATGGCTTGGGCAAGTACAGGCACTACTACTGCGCCATAAGGGTTGCCGGCCGATGTCTGGTCGCGCAGCACATTACTGACAAAGGTATGCCGCCAGAATTTGCTTACAACATGAATGGGGTCTTTATCGATGGAGCGTAAAGCGTAAACACGGCCTGTACTATCTGCCAACTCAAAACTGGTAGACTGAAAACCGCCGCCACGCTTAACTATACTTAGTCCGCCTTGTGCCGTGTTAATATCCAGCACAGGCAGTTTAACAGGTGTTGCCCAGATGTCCCGGTTGTGGTTGCCCCAGAAAAAGTTATGAAACCCGCTGCGCTTGTAGTGCCTGCCCGGTA
This sequence comes from uncultured Pontibacter sp., assembly GCF_947492645.1. Classification (GTDB taxonomy): domain Bacteria; phylum Bacteroidota; class Bacteroidia; order Cytophagales; family Hymenobacteraceae; genus Pontibacter. The sequence goes on from NZ_CANLMZ010000006.1 coordinate 75,432, forward strand.
TTACCCATAAGCTGTCTTTGCCGGCTGGCGGCAATTCTTTAAGTTCTTCTTCCGTGGCTAGGGCATCCTCCTGGAAAAAGTCGTTATCGGCACAACTGTTTAAAGCTAATGCCATAAACAGAAGTACAAGCGACCGACATAGTGTTATCTGCACAAAAAAACGTTTAAAGGTAAGCGGAAAGTATAAAGCTTCTTCCCCAGTCATACGCAGATAGGAGAAGAAGCTTTATACTTTAATCGGTATACTTTTATTTTCGGTGCTTTTTATAGTATGCCATTAAGCCGCTGGTAGAGCTGTCGTGGTTGCTTGGTGCATTTTCGTCCAGGAGCTCTTCCTCTATTTTGCCGGCCAGCTGCTTGCCCAGTTCTACGCCCCATTGGTCGAAGCTGTAGATGTTCCAGATGATGCCTTGCACAAAAGTTTTATGCTCGTACATGGCAAGCAAAGCGCCTAAAGTATAGGGGTTAAGCTGGTGAAACATGATAGAAGTGGATGGCCTGTTACCTTCGAAGACTTTATGCGGAACTAAGGCATCTATTTCTTCCTGGCTCATGTTGCCCTTCGCCGCAAACTCCGCTCTTACTTCTTCTTCTGTTTTACCTTTCATCAAGGCTTCTGTTTGGGCAAAGAAGTTAGATAGCAGCATGGTGTGGTGCTGGCCAATCGGGTTGTTGCTGTTAACGGGCGCAATAAAATCGCATGGGATGATAAATGTGCCCTGGTGTATAAGCTGGAAGAAGGAGTGCTGGCTGTTTGTGCCGGCGGCTCCCCAGATGACAGGTTGTGTCTGGTAAGTTACTTTGCTTCCGTCGCGGGTTGCCGTTTTACCGTTGCTTTCCATCAGCAGCTGCTGCAGAAACTCAGGCAGCAGGCGCAGGTATTGGTCATAAGGAAGTATGGCATGTGTCTGGCACCCGAAAAAGTTGGTGTACCAGATGCTCAGCAGCCCCATCAGTACAGGTACGTTGCGGCGCAGTTCTGTTTGCCTGAAGTGCTTGTCCATGGCCTCTGCACCACGCAGCATCTCCTCAAACTTATCGTAGCCAATGGCGCTTGCAATAGATAAGCCTATAGCAGACCACAACGAGAAACGGCCGCCCACCCAATCCCAAAAGCGGAACGTGTTTTCAGGGGCGATGCCAAATTCTGCTACTGCCTTGGTGTTGGTAGATAAGGCTACAAAGTGTTTTTTTACGTGCTCTTTATCCCTGGCAGCTTTTAAAAACCAGTCGCGTGCCGTCTCGGCGTTGGCAATTGTTTCTTTGGTAGTAAAAGTTTTAGAGGCGATGATAAACAGCGTTGTCTCCGGGTCTAGTTTCTTCAGCACTTCGGCGGCATCGGTGCCGTCCACGTTCGAAATAAAGTATACTTCTATTCCTTCTTTCTGGTAGCTTTTAAGCGCTTCGGCAACCATCTGAGGGCCCAGGTGCGAACCGCCAATGCCAATGTTTACTACACTAGTAATTGGCTTGCCTGTATAGCCTTTCCAGTCGCCGCTGTGCAGTTTGTTGCAGAACGTTCTCATTTGCTGCTGTACATCACGCACTTCCTTTAAAGCGTCTTCTTCCTCTACTTCAAGGGCATCACCAGCAAAGCTTCGCAGGGCTGTGTGCAATACGGCCCTGTTTTCGGTGGCGTTAATTTTTTCCCCGCTAAACAAGCTTTCGATGGCTGCCGGTAACTCCATCTCCTGAGCAAGGCTTACGAGCAAGTCCAGGGTTACTTCAGTTACCCGGTTTTTGGAAAGGTCGAACAGCATGTCTTCAAACTGCAGCGATAACTTCTCGAAACGCTGTGCATCCTCAGCAAAAAGTTCGCTGAGGTGTTTTGGTTGCACCGCTTTATAATGCGCTTCGAGTTTTTGCCAAGCATGTGTATGGGTAGGGGCGTAATTTTTTAGCATCATATTTCTAGTCTGAGAGTAGTTCCTGTTCGGGCACAACTACTCAAATAATGGGCTCCGGGTTGCGAAAAGGTGAATCTAAAGGGCTTTATACTTATGGGCACCTCTTTCAAAATAACAGCAATATTCAGCTATATGCAAAAAAACTAATATTAGATTAATTTTAGCGTACTACCTTTAAGTAGAGGCGCCTCTGTTTTCCGAAGCTATAGGTAGGGTGCCTGTTGGTTCGAAAGCCCTTTGTATCCCAGGCGCTAGGTATTGCCGTAGAACCAAGGAAAGCGGACTGTTTAATCAGCTTGAATTTTAAATAGAGCAGCATAAAGCAGCACGCCGGTTTATACTTAAAACTTATACTTGATTATGAAAGAGGATGCAAAAGAAAACCCTCAGAGGGGAACAGACAAGAAAAACATACTGCGGGAAGACGATGGAAAACGCACGCCTCCCGGACCTACAGGGTATGTAACTGGTGGCAAGAACAGAGCCACGCGTCCGGAGCAGGGGCCGGATGTGCCGCCACAGGAGCGCACCACAGGCATTCCGTAAAACTTAAAGTATAAAATTATCATAAACCCAGGAGATTTCCCTGAAACACAGTTTACCTCATGGCGATAGACCAGAAGTACCCCTACTACAGCATCGCTGTTGATGAAACTTTACAAAAGCTGGACGCAAAAAAGGAGGGGCTGACGGAGGAGGATGCAAAGCAGCGGCTAGAACAATTCGGGCCAAACGAACTAACCGGGTCAGAAGGTGTAAATCCCGTGCTGCTTTTCCTGAGGCAGTTCAAGGACTTCCTGATTCTGATCTTGTTACTGGCGGCAGGTGTGGCATGGTACGCCGACCAGCGGGTGGATGTGTATGTGATACTTGGCGTGATCCTGTTTAATGCCATACTCGGGTTTATGCAGGAGTACCGTGCCGAGAAGGCCATACTTGCGCTCAAAAACATGATTAAGCAGGAGACAACAGTTGTGCGCGATGGCATACCCAAAACCATTGAGGCCAAATACCTGGTGCCCGGCGACATCATACAACTGGAAGAAGGCGACAGCATACCTGCCGATGCCCGCCTGGTTTCATACAAGAACCTGCAAACTGTGGAGGCTTCGCTAACGGGAGAATCGCTGCCGATTGAAAAAAAGACGGACCCACTACCGGATAAGAGCAACCTGGGAGACAGAATAAACACACTTTTTAAAGGCACGCACGTAGCTCGTGGTACAGCTACAGCGGTGGTTACCGGCACCGGAGGCAATACCGAGCTTGGCAAAATATCTAAGTCGCTGAGCGAGATAAAATCAACTACCACCAATTTCAGGAAAAAGACTGAGCGGCTGGCAAAGCAAATGGCCATAATAGCGATTGCTACCTCTGTGCTCGTGTTTATACTTGGGTACTTTGTGCGGGATTATGCTTTCGAGGAGATTTTACTTATAACGGTGGCTACGCTTGTGTCGTCTATTCCTGAAGGGTTGCCTGCCGTTATCTCTATTGTATTAGCCATTGGTGCCAAGCGCATGGCCGACCAGAATGCCATCATCCGGGAATTTACGGCAACCGAAATGCTTGGCTCTATCTCGGTTATACTTACCGATAAGACAGGTACCCTCACCAAAAGTATACTCACCGTAAAACGCATTTTTTTAGGCGATGCTACCGAACTGGAAGTGTCCGGGTCCGGGTACGCGATTGATGGGGAAATAAAGCGAAACGGAGAGCCAATTGATGCCTCGGAGAACCCGGTTTTAGCAAAGCTTTTATACATTGCCGCAGAAAGTAACAACGCAAGGCTTTCGCAAAAAAAAGCAGCAGCCGGCAGCGATTTACCCGAAGAGCAGGAAGTGTCCGGAGACCCTACGGAACTTGCTTTGCTTGTCCTCTCCCGAAAAGCGAATGCCAAAGAGAAAGCTTTGCTACCCGACGCAGCAAAGCTGGATGACCTGCCCTTTAGTTCTGAACAAAAATTCAGGGCCACGCTGGCAGAAACCGGGGCTAAAAAAGAGATATTAGTTGTAGGTGCCCCAGAGAAAATTCTGAAGCTTAGCTCAAAAATACTAACCGCCAACGGCCCCCAGGAACTGACACAAGCGCACCGTGAGCAGGTACAACTTAAAATGGACGAGTGGGCGGATCATGCCATGCGCGTGTTGGCTTTAGCTTACAAGCCTGCAGATGGAGGGGACGCCTTAAACGCAGACCAGGTGCAGGAGCTGACATGGGTGGGCATCACCGGCATTGTAGACCCTCCGCGAAACGGCGTACCAGAGGCTGTTGAAAAATGTAAATCGGCGGGTATACGGATAATGATGCTAACCGGCGACCATAAGAAAACCGGTGCCGCCATTGCCCGCGAAGTCGGCATTATAGATGGTAAGGCGGCTGCTGTCGGTTATCCCGAAGCTTTGCAGGAAGATGAACTGGAAGAAGAGCTGAGCCTCTTTGAAAAGCAGGTAGAGCATGTCTCTGTTTTTACGCGCGTTAGCCCAAATACTAAACTACGCATCGCCGAGCATATGCAGGAGAAAGGCCACCTGATAGCCATGACCGGAGACGGTGTAAACGATGCCCCAGCACTAAAGCGTGCCGATGTGGGCATTGCCATGGGGATAAGAGGCACCGACGTAGCTAAAGATGCATCCCAGATCGTACTTTCAGATGATAATTTTGCCACCATTGTGCGAGCTATCCGCGAAGGCAGGATCGTGTTCCAGAATGTGCGGCAAACAAGTTTTTTCCTGCTTACCACCAACTTTGCCTTTGTGTCGGTTTTTATTGTTGCCATAGCCCTGGGTTGGCCTGTGCCGCTTACAGCCACGCAAATACTTTGGGTTAATCTGGTAACAGACGGGGTGATGGAGCTTGGCCTGGCGGCAGAGCGCGGACACGGCGACATTATGAAGCAGAAACCCGTAGCCCGCGATGCCAATATCCTGGACAGATCAATTGTGCCTTACTTGTTGCTGATGAGCGTGATGATGCTGGGCCTTGCCCTGAGCGTGTTCTATTATTATTTGCCGCAAAGCGAGGAAATAGCCCGCACCGCAGTATTTATAGTACTTGCCATGACGCAGGTCTTCAATGCCTTCAACATGCGCTCCATAGACAGGTCGCTGTTCTCTATCGGGTTCTTTAGCAATAAGTTTGTGAACATTGCCTTTGTCGTTTCGCTGGCCCTGCAGTTGCTGGTTATTTACACGCCGTTTCTGAGCAACGTGTTCCGCTTTGAAGAACTCCCATGGTTTGACTTGCTTATTCTTATCGGCCTCTCTACGTTGGTTATCTGGTTTGCAGAAATGTACAAGAGAGTGCGTTTTGGAAAACAGGAGCGTGAAAGAGAAGATAGGGATGAATGGGCAAATGATGCAGCACCTGAAACCGCGTAAGTATAAACCAGTAGTTATCTAATGATGCCGTATACTTTAGAGCAGCTAATCCGGGAAAAGCAGATAAAAGCTGTCATACTTGACCTGGACGGGGTAATTACCCAAACAGCGCAGGTACATGCCAATGCCTGGAAAAAAATGTTTGATGATTACCTGCAGCAGCGCGGCAAAAGCGACGGCAAGGTATACAATGCCTTAGAGATCGCTACAGATTATCGCCAATACATTGATGGCATCCCGCGCTATGATGGGGTGCGCAACTTCCTGGCGTCGCGTGGTATTGTTTTGCCGGAGGGCACACCCGAAGATGAAGCGGGAAAAGAAACAGTAGCCGGACTGGGAAATCTTAAAAATCTATACTTTCAGGAAATCATCAAGCAAGGTGGCGTAGAAGTGTACAGCGATACCGTATCCTGGCTGAAGCAACAGCGGCGGCAGGGGCGCAAAACAGCCGTTATCTCTGCAAGTAAAAACTGCAAAACCATACTTGCCGCTGAAGGCATAGAACACCTTTTTGATGCGCGCGTAGATGGGGTGGAGGCTGTGAAGCTGAACTTAAAAGGCAAACCTGCCCCGGACGTTTTTCTCAAAGCCGCCGAACTGCTAGGTGTACTGCCCAGGGAGGCTGCCATTTTTGAAGATGCCATAGCCGGCGTAAAGGCTGGAAAGGCTGGCGGTTTTGCACTTGTTGTAGGAGTGGAACGCGCTGGCAATAACTCAGAACTTTTAAACTACGGTGCCGATGTGGTGCTGGAAAAATTTCCTATACACAACACATGAAAAATCAACCTGGCGTGGTGAAGCACGATCCGCTTGCCTTACCTTCTGCTCTCGACAATTTGCCTGCATTTCTGGAAGGAAAAAGACCTGCTGTTTTCCTGGATTACGACGGCTGCCTGTCGCCTATTGTAAAAGACCCTGCCAAAGCCATACTTAGTGCCGGCATGCGCAACACTTTGCAGCAACTGGCCAAAGTATGCAGCGTAGCCATTGTAAGCGGCCGCGACAGAGCTGATGTAGCCAGGCTGGTGCAGCTGGATAATTTATACTTTGCCGGGTCGCATGGCTTTGATATTTCGGGCCCTGATAACATGCACACCGAACCTGGTGGGGCAAAAGCTGCCTTGCCTGCGCTGGATGCAGCCGCAGAAGAACTAAACCAGCAGCTAAACAGCATACAGGGTGCTTTGGTAGAGCGCAAACGCTACGCTATTGCAGTACATTACCGCAACGTGCAAGATAGCGAAGTGGAAGAGCTGAAACGTATTACCGCCGCTGTACTAGGGGCGCATCCAGCACTTAAAGAGGGACTTGGCAAAAAGATAATCGAGCTAAAGCCTAACCTGGACTGGCACAAAGGCAAAGCTGTTTTTTGGCTGATGGAAGAACTTAACCTGAACAAACCGGACATCGTGCCGCTTTACATTGGCGATGATATCACGGATGAAGACGCCTTTGCCTCTTTACAAGGCCGGGGTGTAGGTATTTTAGTTGGAGAGCACGACGATAAAACGGCAGCAGAATATAGGCTGGAAAACGTGGAAGAAGTAGAGACATTCCTGCAGAAATTAACACAACACCTCACACTTTAAGCTATGCCAAAATGGAGAATAACCTATAACACCTGGGAACCGCACGCCCAGCCTTTGCGTGAAACGCTTTGTACTTTGGGCAACGGTTATTTTGCTACCCGCGGAGCTTTTGAGGAAGAAACCGCCGATGAGCAAGTAAATTACCCTGGCACGTATATGGCAGGTGGGTATAACAGGTTAATCTCCATAGTATCGGGGAAAGAAGTAGAGAACGAAGACCTTGTGAACTGGCCTAACTGGCTGCCTTTGTCTTTTAGACACAAAGGAGAAGAATGGTTTAGCCTGCAAAAGGTGGACGTGCTGGAATACGAACAGGAACTGAACATGCAGCAGGGATTGCTTACCCGGCGGGTTCTTTTCCGGGATGCAGCCAAACGAGAAACATTGCTTACAAGCCGGCGGCTGGTAAGTATGGCTAACCCCCATGTTGCAGCGCTGGCCTGGGAAATAATTCCTCAAAACTGGTCAGGAGAAATAGAGCTGAAAACTGCCTTAGACGGGAGAGTGATCAACAGCGGCGTGGCACGTTACCGTTCCCTCGAAAGCAAACACTTAGAGCCTGTCACAGCAGATCAGTATAATGAAGACACGCTGTACCTGGTAGCACAAACCTCACAATCCAAAGTACGGATGGCGCAGGCTGCCCGTACTGAGGTTTTTGTTGATGGAAAGCGGCAGGAGGCGGCACGCAGAAGTATGGCTGCGCCAGATTACGTGGAGCAGCAGCTAACCTTGCCTTGCACCCAGGGCAAAGCCGTGGTAGTTGAGAAATCAGTACTTATTTATACTTCCAGGGATCACGCCATATCAGAACCACTCTTGGAAGCCTGCGAAAATATAGAGCGGCTGGGCCGGTTCGATCAATTGCTGAATGCTAGTGGCCTTGCGTGGCAGCGCCTCTGGAATCGTTGCGACCTGGAGCTAGACTGTAACGAAAGTGCACAGTCTATACTGCGGCTGCATGTGTTTCATTTGCTGCAGACAGTTTCGGCGCATTCTGTTGGGCACGATGTGGGAGTGCCGGCGCGTGGTTGGCACGGCGAGGCTTACCGCGGGCATATTTTCTGGGATGAGCTCTTTATTTTCCCGTTTCTGAACCTGCGCCTGCCCGCCCTTACCCGCGCGCTGCTGATGTACCGTTACCGTCGTTTGCCAGAGGCCAGGTATGCAGCTATTGAGGCCGGTTACCGGGGAGCCATGTTCCCGTGGCAAAGCGGCAGCAACGGGCGTGAAGAAAGCCAGGTTGTTCATCTTAATCCGGAATCTGGAAACTGGCTGCCGGACAACACGTTTCTGCAGCGCCACATTAACGCAGCCGTAGCCTATAATGTATGGCATTACTACCAAACCACCCACGACAGAGAGTTCCTGGCTTTTTACGGGGCAGAGTTGATCTTTGAAATCGCGCAGTTTTGGTCTTCAATTGCCATTCTTAGCCAGGAAAAAGGGCGCTACGAGATCCGCAACGTGGTTGGGCCGGATGAATATCACACCGAATATCCTGATTCCGACAGTCCAGGTCTTTCGAATAATGCCTACACCAATGTGATGGCCGTGTGGGTTATCCAATGCGCTTTGCAGGTAATGGATATACTGGATAGGTCGCGGCTTGAGGAGCTGAAAGATAAATGTGGTATCACCACAGCTGATGTAGAGCGTTGGCAGCACATTAGCCAGCGCATGTACGTGCCGTATATCGGAGAAACCAACATTATTGCCCAGTTTGAAGGCTACGAGAAGCTGGAGGAATTTCCGTGGGAGAAGTATAAAGCCAAGCATGGAGAGGCCATGCGCCTGGACCGTATCCTGGAGAGCGAAAATGACAATGTGAACAAGTATAAAGCCAGCAAACAAGCCGATGTGCTGATGCTGTTTTACCTGTTTTCTTCAGAGGAACTGCAGCAGATGTTTCAGAAAATGGGCTATACTTTCAAACCCGAATCTATTCCCGAAAACATTGCCTACTATTCGCAGCGAACTTCTCATGGCTCTACGTTAAGTAAAATAGTGCATTCCTGGGTGTTAGCCCGATCAGATAGAAAACGTGCCTGGGATAACTTTAAACTGGCCTTAATGAGCGATGTGGAGGATGTGCAGGGAGGTACAACGGCAGAGGGTATACACCTTGGCGCCATGGCTGGCACAGTAGACCTGGTGCAGCGCTGTTTTACAGGGCTTGAGATACGCGATGAAATGTTGTGGTTTAACCCTGTGCTTCCGGATGAGATCGGCTGTCTGAACTTAAAGTTACGTTACCGCAGCCATTGGCTATCGTTGGAGCTGTTACAGGATAAAATGCTTATAACGTTTGATAAGGGATGGGCGAAAGAAATAAAAATTGGTGTAATGGGCGAGGTATACACTTTTAGAGCTGGTGAAAAACGTGCGTTTCCCATTCGGAAAAGTTAGCCAGATCAAAACCTATACTTAACAGCGCTTGCAACAGAAACAGTTTAGAGCAGAACTACAAAATACTTTAACACAGGCAACATGCATAAAATCATCACAATCACACTTAACCCTGCATTAGATAAAAGTACTACGGTGAGCCACGTGCTGCCCGAAAAAAAACTACGCTGCGATATCCCGGTATACGAGCCCGGGGGAGGCGGTATCAATGTGTCGCGAGCCATTAAAAAATTAGGTGGCGAATCCTGTGCCTGGTTTTTGGCAGGAGGGCCTGCAGGCGAAATGCTAAGCAGTTTACTTAAAGAAGAAGGGGTATCTGCCTGGGCAGTTAAAACAAAAGAGTGGACGCGCGAAAACCTGATGGTGATGGAAACCACCACCGGAAACCAGTTCCGGTTTGGCATGCCTGGCCCCGAAACCTATGAAGATGAATGGACCCAATGTCTGAATAAACTGGAGCAAATGCCGCAGCAGGATGTTCCGGAGTTTGTAGTGGCCAGCGGCAGTTTACCCCCAGGCGTGCCCGACGATTTTTACCTGCGCTTAGCCGAAATTGCCCATCAGAAAGGTTTTAAATTAGTGGTGGATACATCTGGCGAAGCTTTGATGAAAGCGGCAGGAGAGGGCGTATACTTGCTAAAGCCAAATCTGGCAGAACTGGCAGCTTTGGCAGGTAAGGAGCATATTTCTGCGATGGAGCAGGAAGAAATAGCACAGCAGATACTTAGCGAAGGCAAATGCAAGGTACTGGTGGTATCGCTGGGGCCGAGAGGAGCCATGCTTGCCTCCAAAGAAGGTATAACGTATATAGTGCCACCCACCGTGCCGCCCAAAAGCGCAGTTGGCGCCGGCGATAGTATGGTGGCGGGTATGGTAATGAGCCTTGCTAAAGGTTGCTCTTTAGATGAAGTGGTGCGTTATGGCGTTGCAGCCGGTACAGCAGCCACCATGACAGCCGGCTCAGAGCTTTGCCGGAAAGAAGACACCGAAACAATTTATAAGTGGCTGCAGGAACACAAATAACAGGAAGGTAAACGCAAGTCCGTATTCAGATTCAGCGGCTTTCCGGGTTTATACTTTTGATAGCTTTTATAAATGTTCAACTAAGTATAAAAAAGAGAAAGGGCGGAGCCGTAACTCCACCCTTTCTCTTTCTCTCGAAGTGTAAATTATACTTAAGCGTTTCTGTCCATGCAGTTTAAATCTGCGAAGGCTTCTTTTAAGCGAGCGATAAAGTTCTTTTCGCCTTCACGCAGCCATACCCTTGGGTCGTAGTATTTCTTGTTGGGGGAATCTGCGCCTTCCGGGTTTCCTAGTTGAGCCTGCAGGTAGTCGCGTTTCCCTTCGTAGTAATTTTTTACGCCATCCCAAAAAGCCCATTGCATATCCGTGTCAATATTCATTTTGATGGCACCATACCCGATAGCCTCTGTGATCTTAGCTTTTTCGGAGCCGGAGCCGCCATGGAACACGAAGTTTACTGGGTTAGCGCTGGTGCTATACTTTTGCTGAATGTGGTCCTGCGAGTTTTTCAGAATCTCGGGGCGAAGCTCTACGTTGCCAGGTTTGTACACACCATGCACGTTTCCAAAAGCAGCGGCAATGGTAAACCGATCGCTTACTTTCTTTAACTCTTCGTAGGCAAAGGCAACTTCTTCTGGTTGGGTATATAAGCGCGAGCTGTCTACGCCTGTATTGTCTACACCATCTTCCTCGCCGCCTGTTACGCCCAACTCAATCTCTACAGTCATGCCCATTTTATCCATGCGCTTCAGGTAGCTGGCGCAGGTCTCAATGTTCTCCTTTATCTCTTCTTCTGATAAATCCAGCATGTGCGAACTGTACAGCGGCTTGTTGTTTTGCGCATAGTATTTTTCGCCTGCATCAAGTAAGCCGTCAATCCAGGGGAGCAGTTTTTTGGCAGCGTGGTCTGTGTGCAGTATAACCGGAACGCCATAAGCCTCGGCCATCAGGTGCACGTGCTGTGCCCCGGAAACAGCACCGGCAATGGCAGCTTTCTGGTTTTCATTGTCTAAGCCTTTGCCAGCGAAAAACTGTGCCCCGCCATGCGAGAACTGAATTATAACCGGAGAGTTTACCGCCTTGGCAGTTTCCAGCACCGCATTTACGGAGTTTGTGCCAATGACGTTAACAGCCGGTAAGGCAAATTTATTTTCGTTGGCGTAGCGGAACAGTTCCGAAACTTCATCACCGAACAATACACCTGCTCTGAATCTTTTTCCCATGTTTTAATGCTTGTTTTATACTTTTAAAATGAGTTAAACGAGATTAGAAAATAAAAAGGCAAGAAACAAGTTTATCTTTCATTCAACCTCAGGTAAAAGGTATTTCCTTAAGTTTATAGGAAAATTTAAAGCTACATCATTTATCGTGAGAACAAATTCCTGCCTTCAGGCCATAACTACAGAAACGCTGCATAAAAGTGCATTGCCTGAACAAACCAAAGCTGATGCAGATAATAGTTATTAAGGCCTGTTGAAGCGCGATGAGAGCAGTATGAAGCGCATTTACATCGTGGCGCAAGCAGAAAAAAAACAAAAACCGAACTGCCCTATAAATTTATCGAAACAATGTATAAAGGGGCAGCTGACAAAGTTAATGATGCAGTTGCTGGGAAATATAAAAACATCTCATGAGAAGCTGCAGGCCATTAAGGAGAAGGTTGATAACATGGATACAAAGTTATGTCTTTCTTTTACCACGTTGGCAAAGCAGGACAGCAACGCAGCCGCAATACCGGTGGTTCAGAAAGCGAACAGAACAGGATGAGGAGTTAGTATAGAAGTATAAAGTTTAAAGGGAGGCCTGCGCCTCCTTTTTATTTTCTTTTGGTTGTTATGCTACCTGGGCTCTAAAGCCAGACCTTCAGTCAAAAACCAGCACTTTGTCTTTGTGTTTGCCGCGCATGTAGCCTCGTATAATCTGCTGAATATCTTTGTTATCGTTATAGCGTGTTATCGCTCCCTTAAAATCATCCAGCGACGAGGCAGAGAAGGTGTCGTCAACAAAGCCAAAGCCCATGTAAGTGCCGTGCTCTACCACTACTACGGATTTTTCACCTGGCTCACGGCCTTTCCCGATAATCACGAAGCTGTTATGCTCATAAGTGAAGGACTCGAGGGCGGCATCTACGCGTTGATTGTATTCTTCCGGATCCTCTTTTCCAAGGCAGGCGCCTTTGCATTGGTGCACCTGGTAATCAAAGCAAGCGCCGTTTGTTTTGTACAGGTCGCAGAGCTTTTGGCAAAGGTTAAATTTGGCCACCTTATGAAACAAAAAGCCTTTGGCTTTGTAGTGGTTTGAGAGCGCAATAATGGGTGTCATGCTCACGTTGTCGGCTTTGTTTACACTTCCGAAGGTTAGCCTTTTGTAACCGTTGTCGTCGGTGTAGGTAAAAATGCCGGTGTTAAACACGCTGCGGCGCTGCTGGCGGTTATACTGCGGTTTCATGCGCTTTATCTCCGCCGACTCAAACAACAAAGCCACTAGTTCATTGCCCATCATCTCAAAAGTAATGTCGGCTATGCTGTTCTTAAAGTCCAGGGACTTGCGGCTTTTGTAATCGATGTTAAAGTGCTGGATAATCCGCTTTTTTATGTTGATGCTTTTCCCAACATAAATCACCTCGCCTTTCTCGTTATAAAAATAGTAAACACCAGGCACCATGGGCAAGGCATCTATCTGCTCCCTTGAAATGTTGGGAGGCAGCAGCGATGTTTTTATTTCCTGTTTGATGGCTTGCGAAGGCTCTGCAGCCATGTGCATATTGCCATCCACTACAGGGCGGTTTATTTTAATCAGCTTATCAAACAGCTTGGCTGTGGCTTCTGCGTCGCCAATGGCGCGGTGGCGCTGGCTGAGCGGGATATCTATACTTTTGCAAAGCTTACCTAAACTGTAAGAGGGCAAACCCGGAATAAGCTTTCGGGTGAGGCGAACGGTGCAGAGGGTTTTGCGCTGAAAAGTATAACCTAAGTCGGCAAACTCCTTTTTAATAAAAGAGTAATCGAAGCGCACGTTGTGGGCCACAAATATTTTTCCGTCTGTAAACTCAACAATTTCCTTGGCAACTTCATAAAACTTCGGCGCATCCTTTACCATTTCGTCGGTAATGCCGGTTAGCTGCGAAATAAAGTATGGGATCGGGCGCTGTGGATTTATGAGAGTGCTGTATTTATCAACAACCTGGTGTCCGTCGTGTATAAATATGGCAATCTCAGTTATTCTGTCTTGAGCAGGCTGTCCGCCTGTGGTCTCAATATCTATTATAGCGTACAAATGGTTGGGAGTTAAGTCCGTTACTTCCTGCGCATCTGCAAGTGCAGGAAGCTCTTCTCCTAAACCAATTTTTTTAGTATTCCGTTTCAAATTAACCGCAACTTAGCTTTTGAGCGAATAAGGTTAGCATTTAGTCTTCTTTCTTGCGTTTGCCCCTCGCAATTCCATTCCACATTTCCTGAAACCAATTGCTGACTCGGCCCCGCTTTTTGGTGTTAACTGTGTCGATGTCGGCAAGCAGAAAACCAAAAGGCGTTAATGGCGGGTACACGTCAAAAACTACTTTAAGCATGGCTATAAGGGGTATAGACAGAATCATGCCGGCTGCGCCCCAAATTTCACCGCCAATTAATAAGGCCACAATGGCAGCAAACGGGTTTATACTTACCTTAGATCCTACTACAAATGGCGTGATGAAATTGCCTTCCAGGAACTGTACAAACATGAAAACTGCAATCACAAGTACGGCATCTATCAGATGGCCCGTAGTGGCAAGCGTGAGTAGGGCAGGTAGCAGCGCACCAATAAGTATACCGATGTATGGTATGATAGTAAGGATAGAGGCAAACACACCGAAGAAGATCGCATACTTTACGCCAAGCAGCATTAACCCGGCAGAATTTAGCAGCGCCACTATAAAAATCACAATCATTAAACCTGAAATGTAGCTCTGCACCACCTGTTGTATGTTCATTACTGTTTGCGTCAGGCTGCTGCGGCGGTCTTTAGATACAAACTTAAACAGGAACTGCTCCAGGTGGTCGCGGTAGTATAAAAAGCAGAACACAAAAATTGGTACCACCACAAGCATCGATAAGGCACCTGTTGTCATGGATATGGTGCTGCCCAGAAAAGTGGTTGTAATATCCTGCAAGCTACCAATGGCGTTTTTAACCAGATCGGCTCTGTTAGAGGGCTCTATGCCAAATTTGCTGTAAAGGAAAGTCTGCACTTTATCCACCAGCGTACCAATGTTTTCGCCAATAGTATCCAGCTCAGAAGTAAGGCTCACCAACTGCATGGACAGGAACCACACCACGCCACCGAGCACAATTACCACCAGCACAATACAGAAAAGTATAGCCAATGGCCGCGGAATGCGCAGCCGTTCCATGTCTTTGGTTAGGGGCAGCAGTAGCAAAGCAAAAAGCAAAGCAAAAGCCAGGGGCACAAGCACCGACTTAAACGATTGAAGCAATCCTATCAAAAGCACAACGCCCAGCAGGATAAGTATAAATTTCAGGTAGTTAGGTAGTTTTATCTCCATAGAAGGCTAAGCCACAAGAAGTATGCGTGCATCAGGCATTAAAGTAACTAAATGTTAAGCTTAAATTATAGAAGTTTTTATATATTAATTTGCTAAATTTAATAGCTAAAGTATAAGCCAAATATCTTGATTTTCATGAACCAGAGCCTTAATTTTATGGTTCTATACTAATGCAATGGCTATGAAAGCCATAAAGCTAATTTTTAATTGCTAATTATATTAGCTAAATTTTTAGTTATTTGCATTTTGTTCTGGTGCCGGAACTAATTGTTGCACCGGGGCGCTTTTATTTTTCTATATTTCCGATTGGGTTTACCTAAACAACTACACTTACGCTTACAGAATGGCAGAGTTAGAGCATAATTACAACGAAGACAGCATTCGCTCGCTGGAGCCGCGCGAGCACATCAGGTTACGCCCTGGTATGTACATCGGCAAGCTTGGAGATGGATCTTCGGCTGATGATGGTATTTATATTTTGGTGAAAGAGGTGATTGATAACTCCATTGACGAACACGTGATGGGTTTCGGTAAAACAATCGACATCAAAATCTCTGACCACAAAGTACAGGTGCGCGATTACGGGCGCGGAATTCCGCTTGGCAAAGTGATTGACTGTGTTAGCAAAATCAATACAGGCGGTAAGTACGACAGCAAGGCTTTCCAGAAGTCGGTTGGTTTGAACGGGGTGGGTACCAAGGCGGTGAATGCCCTTTCCAGTTATTTCCGCATCCAGTCTGTGCGCGACGGAAAAGTTAAGGCGGCCGAGTTTGAGCGCGGCGTTTTAACGGAAGATCTTGAAATCCAGGATTCATCGCAGCGCAATGGTACGCTTACCGTTTTCACACCGGACGATACTATTTTCAAAAACTACCAGTACAACCCGGAATACCTGGAAAACCAGATCTGGAACTATGTATACCTGAATGCTGGCTTAACTATAAACTTCAACGGTAAAAAGTATTATTCCGAAAATGGTCTTCTGGACCTGCTGCGCAATAAATCCGATGAAGAAAGCATGCGTTACCCGATCATCCACCTGAAAGGGCCGGATATTGAAATGGCGCTGTCGCATGGCAACGACTATGGCGAAGAGTATTACAGTTTCGTGAACGGCCAGTACACTACAATGGGTGGTACGCACCTGGCGGCTTTCAGAACGGCTATAGTTAAGACTATCCGGGAGGTTTATAAAAAGGATTACGATGCCGCTGATATTCGCGCTTCTATTATAGGCGCTATTTCGCTGCGTGTGCAGGAGCCGGTGTTTGAGTCGCAGACGAAGACAAAGCTAGGCTCTATTGATATGGGGCCTGATGGCCCGACGGTTAACGCCTACATTAACGACTTCATAAAAGAGCACCTGGATAACTATTTAAGAAAGAATAGTGAAACATTTGAGGCCCTGAAGAAGCGAATTGAGCAGAGTGAGCGTGAGCGTAAAGACATGGCTGGGGTTAAAAAGCTTGCCAACCAACGCGCTAAAAAAGCAAACCTGCACAACCGCAAACTGCGCGATTGCCGCCTTCACTTCAACGAAGACAAGCATGAGAATGCGCTTCTTTCCACACTCTTCATTACCGAGGGTGACTCTGCCAGTGGTTCTATCACAAAATCACGGAATGTGGATACAGAGGCCGTTTTCAGTTTAAGAGGTAAGCCCCTTAACTGCTATGGCCTGAAAAAGAAAGTAGTTTACGAGAACGAAGAGTTTAACCTGCTGCAACACGCCCTTAACATTGAAGAAGGCTTGGAGAACCTGCGCTACAACCGCGTTGTAATCGCTACGGATGCCGACGTGGACGGTATGCACATCCGTCTGCTGCTGCTCACGTTCTTCCTGCAATTCTTTCCGGATCTGGTTCGTAACGGGCACGTGTTTATACTTGAGACACCGCTTTTCCGGGTGCGCAATAAAAAGGAAACGATCTATTGCTACAACGAAACAGAGAAGCAGGTGGCAATTCAGAAACTGGGCAAACGTCCTGAGATCACTCGATTCAAGGGTTTGGGAGAGATTTCGCCGGATGAGTTTGGCAAGTTTATCGGCGATAACATTAAGCTGAAGCCGGTGATCCTGCAGAAAGATACCACGATACAGAAGATACTGAGCTACTACATGGGCAAGAACACGCCGGAGCGCCAGAACTTCATTATCGATAATTTGAAGATTGAGAAAGACATAGTTGAAGAGATTTATGCATAACGACGATATAAACGAAGAATTGCACCAACAGGAGGGAGAAGAACTGGAAGTAGCGTTTACAGATGGCGAAGAAGAAGTAATCCATAATGTAACTCCTGTAGCCGGCCTTTATGAAAATTGGTTCTTAGATTATGCTTCCTATGTAATTCTGGAGCGTGCGGTACCAGCTATCGAAGATGGTCTAAAGCCGGTGCAGCGCCGTATCCTGCACGCGATGCGGGAGATGGACGACGGTCGCTTTAACAAGGTGGCTAACGTGATAGGTCAGACAATGCAGTATCACCCGCACGGTGATGCGTCTATCGGTGACGCTATGGTGAACCTCGGCCAGAAAGATCTTTTGATAGAAACCCAGGGTAACTGGGGTGATGTGCGTACAGGCGACAGCGCTGCTGCACCACGTTATATTGAGGCACGACTTTCCAAGTTTGCTTTGGATGTGGTGTTTAACCCCCAGACTACGCAATGGCAGCTAAGCTATGATGGCCGCAAAAATGAGCCGGTAACATTGCCGGTTAAGTTTCCGCTGTTGTTGGCTCAGGGCGTGGAAGGTATAGCGGTGGGCTTATCTACCAAAATAATGCCGCACAACTTTAAAGAGCTGATCAAAGGCTCTATTGATGTGTTAAAGGGCCGTAGCACCACGCTTTTACCAGACTTTCCTAACGGAGGCCAGGTTGATATTACAAATTACAATAATGGTATGCGCGGTGGCAAAATACGCGTGCGTGCTACCATAGAGAAGGTAGATAAGACCATGCTCATCATCCGTGATGTGCCATATGGTGTTACTACTACCGGCCTGATGGAATCGATTGTGAAGGCAAGCGAGAACAACAAGATCAAGATCAAAAAAGTGATTGATAATACGGCCGCCAATGTAGAGATACAAGTACAACTGCCGCCAGGTGTTTCTCCGGATCTTACAATGGATGCCTTGTACGCTTTCACAGATTGCGAAGTATCCATTTCTCCGAATACCTGCGTTATTATCGATGATAAGCCGCACTTTATGAGTGTGGATGAGCTGCTACGCATATCAACTTTCAAAACAGTTGACCTGCTGAAGCGTGAGCTGGAGATCCGCAAGGGCGAGCTGGAAGATAAGTGGCACTATTCTTCGCTGGAGAAAATTTTTATCGAGAATCGCATTTACCGTGATATAGAAGAGTGCGAAACCTGGGAGGCTGTTCTCAATGCTATCGATAAAGGCCTGGATCCATTCAAGTCGTTGTTGCGCCGCGAAGTTACAGAAGATGATATCATTCGCCTGACTGAGATAAAGATCAAGCGTATTTCTAAGTTTGACTCTTTCAAGGCCGATGAATACATTAAAAAGCTGGAAGAGGAAATGGCTGAGGTAGATGACCACCTGGCTAACTTAATCCGCTACGCCATTGCTTACTTTGAAGGGCTGCTGAAGAAGTATGGCCAGGGCCGCGATCGCAAAACACAAGTCAAAACCTTTGATGTGATTACAGCGCAGAAAGTGGCCATTGCAAACCAGAAGCTGTACATGAACGCTAAGGACGGCTTTATCGGTACCAGCTTGCGCAAAGACGAATTCGTGTGCGACTGCTCTGATATGGACGATATAATCGTGTTCCGTAAAGATGGCAAGTTTACAGTAACCAAAGTTTCAGATAAAACATTTGTTGGTAAGGACATTATTATGGCCGGCGTTTACAATAAAAACGACGAGCACATGGTGTACAACATGATCTATGTGGACGGTAAGACAGGCGTATCGTTTGCAAAGCGATTTGCTGTAAAATCCATTACCAGAGATAAGGAGTATGACCTGACCAAAGGCAGCAAAGGCTCTAAAGTACATTACCTGACTGCCAACCCGAACTCAGAGTCGGAAGTGGTAAGTATAACTTTGGCTCCACAGTCTACTGCGCGCATCAAGCAATTCGACTACGACTTTGCGGATCTGATGATCAAGGGCAAAGGCTCTAACGGTAATATTGTTACGAAATACCCGATCAAGAAAGTTGTGCAGAAGAGTCTTGGCGATTCTACTTTGGGTGGCCGTGAGATTTACTATGACGAGGTGATCGGTAGGCTGAACACGGAAGGCCGCGGCCGCTACTTGGGGTCTTTCAATACAGAAGATACTATACTTGTTATTTACGAGGATGGTACTTACGAGCAGACAACATTTGACCTGACCAACCATTACACCGTTGAGAAGATTAAAGTGCTGCAGAAGTTTGAACCGGAACTGGTAGTGTCTGCAATTTATTACGAGGGAGATAATAAAACGTATTATGTAAAGCGTTTCAAGATAGAAACCTCTACTGTAGGCAAGAAATTTACCTTTATCTCTGAGAGCAAAAACTCGAGGCTGGAGGCCGTTTCCACGCATTCGCAGCCGTTGGCAACCATCAAGTTTAAGCTAAGCCTGCGAGGCGAAAAAGCATCTGAAAAGCTGCTGCTAAGCGACTTTATTGATGTGAAAGGCTGGAAGGCAATGGGTAATAAACTGAACTACTTTAAGATATACGATGTAGATGTACCTAAAATGGATGCTGTAGAGCAGCCGCAGGACGAGAAGGGCAAAGCCAAAAAAGCCGCTCCCAAGAAAGCGCCTGTAACGCTACCATCCGAATTAAAAGAGCTGGCAGAGGAGGCCGCCAAGATTAGTGGCACCCAACTCTCCGAAGTTGAAACCGTAGAAGAAGACAAGCATGATGGCGACGGACTTAAAGCTTTAAAAGAGAAAAAGCAGCTGGATCTCTTCTGATCCGGCTAACTTTACTCTTGCAGAAGTCTTTGATATTCCTTAGCTTGTAGTGTGTAGAAATATGAGAAGACTTTTAAAAGCATTTCCGGTTATATTCTTTCTCTTTTGCTCCGCGTTTGCCACCATGGCAGATGATGGCGCATCAGGGAATGACAAGCTATTGCAGCAGGCTGAGCAATTGCTTGTTAATTATAAGGATAGCGAGGCACTCGTAGTCTTTGAAAAAATCTTAGAGGAGTCTGAAGATAATTATGTGGCCCTTTGTAAAGCCAGTTACCTGCATTGCCGCATAGGCGACAGGTATACCGACGAAACAAAAAAGCTGCAACATATCTCCAAAGCAAGAGAGTATGCCAACAGAGCTTATGCTTTAAATCCGTCCGATTCAGAGTCAAATTACGTGATGGCGCTGTCATTGGGTAGTCAGGCATTGGTTTCTGGTCCAAAAGAACGGCTGTCAAGTATAAACCAGATGAAAACTTTTGTGGACGCTGCTTTAGCTGCCAATGTGGAACACGCGGGAGCATGGCACATATTGGGGCGCTGGTATTTTAAGATGGCCAATCTTAATTTTGCCGAAAAAATGGCCTCTAAGTTTTTGTTTGGAGGTGTTTGTGGTGTTGCGTCTAATAAAGATGCCGCTGATGCGATAGAGCGGGCCATAACCTACAATCCAAAAAACATCAGATATTATTACGATCTGGCTCTTATTTATAGTGAGATGAAGGAAAAAGAAGCTTGTATGAATACGCTGACGAAAGCTCTTACGCTTACCTTGTACACCAAGGAAGAGTTAGAGTTAAGCAGGCGCTGCAAGATCATGCTGCAAGAGAAAAAGAATACATAAACATATTCAGAATGTCTTCAGAAAGCCTGCTTCCGAATAGGAGGTAGGCTTTCTGCTTTATACAGCGTGGATAAGTAACATAGTATTATTCTATTTAGGTAATTTGTTTTAATTTAGCGCACTTAAGGGCCTTAGGCCGTCTTAATTAAAATATGCCAGTAAAGGGACAGCTATATTTTTGGGGATTAGTGCTGGTGATGTCTTTAAGCGGATGTGTTGGCGAGAAGGATGCGCAGGAGCGCATGGTGGACCTGACTGACGTGAAAGATGATCCGGAGGCCCAACTCAAGAACCTGGACGCTGCAATAGATCAATCAAAGCGTGACGGCAGCTTGTATGCACGGCGTGCCATCGTTTTGCTTCGTAAAGGCGATCTGGAAAGGGCGCTGAAAGATGCAGAAGATGCTGTACGGCTTACCAAGAACGAACCATCAGCCTTGTTTGTGAAAGCCCAGGTGCTAAGAGCTTTAAACCGGCAGGAAGAAGCATTGCCATTAGCCTTACAGGCTGAACGCAACTCCTACCAGAGCAGTTCTTTATATGTTTTACTCGGCGAGTTATACTTGCAACGGAAAGATTACAAGCAAGCTAAGCTATACTTGGATAAAGCGCAGGAGTTATCACCTACAGATGCTTATGCATATTATTACAAAGGGCGTGTGCAGGAGGTAACCGGAGATACGGCAAGGGCAATGCGGAATTATAAGATGGCGCTGGAACAGCTACCCGACTTTATGCAGCCGCACCGCGAACTAACCGGATTGCTCATAGCCCGGAAAGAGTATGAAACGGCAAAGCCATACTTAAAAACGGTAGAGAAGCTGGATAAGAAAGACGGAAAGCTTTGGTATTATAAAGGTTTGCTTTACCAGGCAACGCAAAAGCAGGATAGTGCTTTACTTAGTTTTAATAAAGCGGTGGCACTAAGTGATACGCTATACGGCGCTCATTACAGGTTAGGAATGGCCACCTATGCGCAGGGTAACACCGAAGAAGCTTTGGCACATCTTGAGAAGGTATACGATAAGTATAAACGCGAACCAAAGTACTTAAGCACCTTAGCAGGTGCCTACGAGCGTACCGGTCAAAACATAAAAGCGCTGTCTACCTACCAGCGTTTAGTGGAGGTAGAGCCACGCTATACTTATGGCTATCAGGCAATTAGCCGCCTGAAGTATAAATTAACGAAACCAGTACCCGATAGTACAACTGTGCGTCGGGCAACAATAGAACAATAGATTTTAGGATACATGATCAACATCACACTGCCAGACGGCTCTGTTCGCCAGTACAACCAAGGTGTAACAAGCTTCGAGATCGCACAAAGTATAAGCGAAGGCTTAGCTAGAAATGTGCTTGCTGCCAAAGTAAATGGTTCTGTTTGGGACATAACGCGCCCGATAAACGAAGATGCAACGGTGCAGCTGCTCACCTGGAATGATGAAGAAGGTAAAAACACGTTCTGGCACTCATCAGCTCACTTGATGGCTGAGGCGCTGGAAGAATTATACCCCGGCGTGAAGTTTGGCATCGGACCTCCTGTTGAAAACGGTTTCTACTACGATGTAGACCTTGGGGAGCAGTCATTCTCGCAGGATGAATTCGCTAAAGTAGAGCAGAAGATGCTCGAACTTGCCCGCACTAAAAACGAATTCGTGCGCCGTGAAGTGTCAAAAGCCGAGGCTGTAGATTACTTCACACAAAAAGGCGATGAGTATAAACTGGATCTGATCAAAGACCTTGAAGATGGCACCATTACGTTCTATACCCAAGGTAACTTCGTGGATCTATGCCGCGGACCACACCTGCCGAACACCAGTAGCATTAAAGCTGTAAAATTAATGAACGTGGCAGGTGCTTACTGGAGAGGTGACGAAAGTAAAAAACAGCTTACCCGAATCTACGGCGTAACCTTCCCGAAACAGAAGGAGCTGACAGAGTACCTGGAGCGCCTGGAAGAGGCCAAGAAGCGTGACCACCGTAAGCTGGGCAAAGAGCTGGAACTGTTCGCCTTCTCTGAAAAGGTAGGTATGGGCTTGCCGCTGTGGTTGCCTAAGGGCACGCTGCTGCGCGAGCGCCTGGAGCAGTTTATGCGTAAAGCACAAGTTAAAGCAGGTTATCAGCCGGTTGTTACGCCACACATTGGCAGCAAAGAGCTTTATGTTACATCCGGCCACTACGAAAAGTATGGCGCGGATTCTTTCCAGCCGATCAAGACACCGAATGAAAATGAGGAGTTCCTGCTGAAGCCAATGAACTGCCCGCACCATTGCGAGATTTATAAAACACGTCCGCGCTCATACAAAGAGCTTCCGGTGCGTTTCGCTGAGTTTGGTACCGTATATCGTTACGAGCAAAGCGGTGAACTACACGGCTTGACACGTGTCCGTGGCTTTACGCAAGACGATGCCCACATCTTCTGTCGCCCAGATCAGGTAAAAGAAGAGTTTATCAAGGTAATTGACCTTGTGCTTTATGTATTCAAGGCACTAGGCTTCGAAGATTATACAGCTCAGATATCTTTGCGCGACCCTGAGAACAAGACGAAGTATATTGGTACTGACGAAGTATGGGAGAAAGCTGAGAGTGCTATTATAGAGGCTGCAGCAGAGAAAGGCCTGCGTACTGTAACCGAATTGGGCGAGGCTGCGTTTTACGGACCTAAGCTCGACTTTATGGTGAAGGATGCCCTTGGCCGTAAATGGCAGTTGGGAACTATTCAGGTAGATTATAACTTACCTGAAAGGTTCCAGTTAGAGTACATAGGTGCCGACAATGCCAAGCATCGTCCTGTAATGATCCATAGAGCGCCATTTGGTTCACTAGAACGCTTTGTGGCTGTATTGATCGAGCATTGCGGTGGTAACTTCCCGCTTTGGTTAAGCCCGGAGCAGTTTGCCATACTTCCTATCTCAGAAAAGTATCACGATTTTGCGCAGGAAGTATACAACAAACTGGAAGAGGAAGATATCAGAGGTTTTGTAGACAACCGCGACGAGAAAATCGGACGTAAAATACGGGATGCGGAAGTTCGCAAAGTGCCTTTTATGCTGGTAGTAGGAGAGAAGGAACAGGAGAACAATGCGGTGTCTGTAAGAAGACACGGCGAAGGCGATTTAGGATCGATGACAGTTGATGAATACATCAAAATGTTTAAGTCAAAAATTGCTGAAACACTTAACAAATAAGAAATTATTTTCTTTTTGATATAAAAATTGCGATATTCGCAGCCTAATTGTAGAAATTAACTTAAAGGAGGTACAACCATAGCAACGCCAAATAAGCGCTACATCCCACGCGGAAAGGTGGAAGAGCCATACAAAGTCAATGATAAAATAACTGCCCGAGAAGTTAGGTTGGTTGGTGACAATGTAGAGCAAGGAATTTTCCAGACCAGAGATGCTCAGAAAATAGCAAATGAGCAGAATCTTGACCTGGTTGAGATTTCACCGACAGCTAATCCGCCAGTTTGCCGCATCATCGACTACTCGAAATTTAAGTACGAGCAGAAGAAGAAAACGCGCGAAATGAAGGCAAAGGCGCAAAAAGTAGTGATCAAAGAAATTCGTTTCGGCCCTAACACGGATGATCATGACTTCGAGTTTAAGCTAAAGCACGCCAAAGGCTTCTTAGAGAGTGGATTTAAGATTAAATCTTATGTGCACTTTGTAGGTAGAACTATTGTGTTCAAAGAAAGAGGCGAGATCTTGTTGCTTAAATTTGCACAGGCGCTTGAGGATGTAGCTAAAGTTGAGCAGCTGCCTAAGTTGGAAGGAAAGAGAATGTTCTTGATCCTATCACCGAAAGTGGCACCTGCTGTTAAAAAATAATTTTTATCAATCAATTTTATAAACATGCCAAAAGTAAAAACTAAATCTGGTGCAAAGAAGCGTTTTTCTTTGACAGGTACTGGCAAAATCAAGCGTAAGCACGCTTACAAAAGCCACATCCTGACCAAGAAAACGACGAAGCAGAAGCGTAACCTTACTCATGCAGGACTTGTTAGCTCAGCTGACATGGACAGAGTAAAAGCAATGCTTAACATTTAATTATTTTAGGTTAACTAATAGTACGAACCCGGTGCCTGGTCTTTTTTGAAGATTAATCTTAATCACCAGTCGCCAAAACTTTTAAAGAAATGCCAAGATCGGTCAATGTCGTAGCAGCACGACACAGAAGAAAAAAAATGATGAAGATGGCCAAAGGTTACTTTGGTCGTCGCAAGAACGTTTGGACAGTAGCGAAAAACGCTATTGAAAAAGGTTTAGTTTACGCTTACCGCGACAGAAAAGCAAAGAAGAGAGACTTCAGAGCTTTATGGATTCAGCGTATCAACGCTGGTGCGCGTGAGCACGGCATGTCATACTCTCAGTTGATGGGCGCTCTTAAGAAAGCCAACATCGACCTTAACCGTAAAGTACTTGCTGACCTTGCCATGAACCACCCTGAGGCGTTCAAGAGCATTGTTGATAAAGTAAAGTAATTTACTAGCAATATATACCGAGAAGGGCTTAGCGCATGCTAAGCCCTTTTTGTTTTACCCCAATTTGTGGCGCAGGCCAAAACCTAAACCCTTGTTAGCTGTTATGCATAAATTACATTTGAAAGAAGAGTTTATAGTATGAACACTAAAAAGATATTATTGCGCAGCAGGCCACAAGGGGTGCCAGACCAAAACAACTTTGAATTTGTGGAGGAGCAAATAGAAAGCCCAAATGAAGGGGAACTGCTACTGAAGGCACTTTATATTTCTGTAGACCCGTACATGCGTGGCAGAATGAACGATGCTAAATCCTATGCGCCGCCCTATAAAGTTAATGAGCCCATTACCGGAGGTGTAGTAGCCGAGGTAGTAGAAAGCCGCCATCCGAAGTTTGAAAAAGGAGATGTGATTTTAGGAAGCCTTCCCTGGCAAACCTATAGCATATCAGATGGAAAGGGGGTACAGAAAATCGATCCGGAGGTTGCACCTTTAAGCTACCACTTAGGAATTTTAGGCATGCCAGGTTTAACTGCTTATTGCGGCCTGCTCTTTATCGGGGAGCCCAAAGAAGGAGAAACTGTGGTTGTATCCGGGGCGGCTGGCGCTGTGGGTACAGTAGTAGGACAAATCGCGAAATTGAAAGGGTGCAGGGTAATAGGCATAGCCGGAACCGATGAGAAAGTAGCTTATCTGAAAGAAGAGTTAGGCTTTGACGAGGCCATCAACTACAAAACCACACCTGATATAGCCAAAGCACTAGAGCAAGCCTGCCCAAACGGCGTGGATATTTACTTTGATAATGTTGGCGGAGACATATCGGATGCGGTTTATACCTTGCTTAACAAGTTTGCACGCATTGCCATTTGTGGGCAGATAGCTTTTTACAATGCCACTTCCCGGCCAACGGGGCCTAGAATCGAGCCAATGCTTTTAACTAAGAGCTGCCTGATGAAAGGTTTTATTGTAGGCGACTACGCAGCGCGTTTTCCAGAGGCAGCCAAAGACCTGACAGCGTGGGTAAAAGCAGGCAAGTTAAAGTATGAGGAAAGTATAACAGAAGGGTTTGATAATCTCCCACAAGCCTTCTTAGGTTTGTTTAAAGGAGAGAATACAGGCAAACAATTAGTCAAAATTGCAGATAGATCAACACAAGAATAAAGCATGAATAACTTCACATTTTATAATCCGGTTAAAATACTTTTTGGTAAAGCACAAATTGCGGCATTAACCTCTGAAATACCTGCGGATGCAAAAGTGCTAGTTACCTACGGAGGTGGCAGCATAAAGAAAAATGGTGTCTACGACCAGGTTATGGCTGCACTAAGCGGCAGAACTGTTACTGAGTTTGGGGGGATAGAGCCTAACCCACACTACGAAACTTTGATGAAAGCTGTAAACCAGGCAAAACAAGAACAAGTAAATTTTGTGCTGGCTGTAGGAGGGGGCTCCGTAATTGATGGCACCAAATTTATTGTGGCTGCCATGGAGTATGAGGGAGCTGATGCCTGGGATATACTAGCTAAAAAAGCACCGGTTAAGAAAGCAGTACCGTTCGGCACCGTTCTTACTTTGCCTGCCACAGGCTCTGAAATGAACTCTGGTTCGGTTATCACCAAAGCCGAAACAAAGGAGAAGTTCTCATTTGGCAGCCCGCTCACTTTTCCAAAGTTCTCTATACTTGACCCGGAAACAACATATACTTTACCTGTGCGCCAAATCAGCAACGGTATTGTAGATGCATATACCCACGTATTGGAACAATACCTTACCTACCCGGTTAATGCGCCGCTGCAAGATAGAATGGCAGAATCTATACTTCTGACGCTGAAAGAGGAGGGTCCTAAGGCCGTTGAAAACCCACAAGACTACGACACCATGGCTAATTTCATGTGGTGCGCTACCATGGCCTTGAATGGAGTTATTCGCGTGGGTGTACCAACAGACTGGGCTACCCATTACATAGGTCACGAACTTACTGCCCTGCACGGCATCGACCATGCCCGTACATTAGCCATTGTATTGCCATCGCTGCTGCGTTACAAACAGGAAACCAAAAAAGAGAAGCTGTTGCAATACGGCCAGCGTGTATGGGGAGTAGATGCAGGCACCGAAGATGAGCGCATAGAAGCCACGATACAGGCTACTGTCGCATTCTTCGAGTCGCTTGACATTAAGACTACCCTAGCCGATTACGAAGTAGGACAGGAAACTGTAAAAGAGATTGTGAGGCGCTTTGAAGAACGCGGAGTAAAAAACCTTGGCGAGCATGCCGATATACAGATAAAGGATGTAGAAGAGATACTCACGATGAGTCTCTAATAGAATTCAGGAAAGGCTGCTAATTTTAGCAGCCTTTTTTGTGCCTAATGCTCTTTACCGTTAAGTATACCTTTAAAAATGATATTGACTAATCCATCAAAAACAGCATCTGGCGAGTAAGGTATTTCGTCTGTCAGTTGATGTGGGACCTGCTTCATAAAAGCAGGATTTACAATGGTATCAAGGGCGCTTGCGTAAAGCATTACAGCTAAAGGGCGATTCACATCAGCACGAACATACCCCATGCGCACGCCTTCTTCGAGTAATGAGTTAAAACGCAGGTAAGCGGCATCTGCTTTATAGTCTTGTATCAGTTTCCAGCTTTTAGGGGAATTCTGTTTGATATCATCAATAAATTGAGGGTTGATATCGTGTAGTTTGGTGGCAACAAACCTGAATATCTGGCTTGCCTTATCCGGAAAAGAAATGGTAGAGTTCTCAATCAGCTGCTCTACAGTTGTCTGCATCTGCTGTTGGTACAGTTTAATTACTTCTACAACTAAATCTTCTTTTCCTGTAAAGTACTGGTAAAGTGTTTTTTTGCTCATGCCCATCTCCCGGGCAATATCAGCCATCAGCACAGATACATATCCCTTCTCAAAAAACAATTTACCTGCTTTTGTAATAATCTGCTCTCTTGGATTCATAGCTAGTTATACTCGTCTTTTAGAAATGGCCCGGCTATGGTGCTTAGCGGGACACTAAAAAGGCGCAGGTTTATACTTTGTATATAAACAAATATATAAGTTTAGTCTAAATAAAATTATACTTGTAGTGTTTTACCTTTCTTGCAATCTAAAATTAATAGCTTCTGTATTGAGTATTAGTAAGATAAATTTTAATCTTTTACGCTCTATCAAAAAAATGTTTGTACTTGAGTTAGTTTAAGGAATGCTTTTACAGCGGCAAGTGTTGCCCACACAAGTACAGCAGCAGTAAGCGAGCTTATCTTTCTGTAGTAAGTTTGATAGGGAAGTAAACAACTGCAGGTACGTAAAGCAGAGAAGAGAATGGCCTTATTCGTTTTGCATTATTTTTGATCAGTATTGCTACTAAACTGAAGGTGGTTTGATAAAGGTGCTGATATATAGTAATATGCAAATATTTAAGGTTGTGAAATTTTTGTAAAATTTTCATTCTAAAATTTGGCATTCTCTAAGTTGTAACTTAATTTGCATTAAACAGAACAGTAAAAAGGATTTATCTAAGAGATTAAAATGTAAGCAGAATAGCTTATTCACGCTGGCATATTTCTTGGTAGATCTACATCACATAAATTTTTAGCCAATGCTTGACATCTTAAACTTTGTAGCACTTTCGGGTATTTTTAACGTTTTGTTTTTCTGGTATGCCTCCACAAAGATGCGTTCCAAGCCAGATCCTATTAAAACGCTCATTGTCTCTTTTGTATTTTCTATCCCGTTAAGCTTTTTACTGATAGGTGTGTATACTACCATGTTAGTGTATGCAGCTAAAACAGGCTCGAGCGAAGATGCGATGTGGGACTACATGGAGCAGGAAGAGCTGCAGTAAGCGCAGATTGTCTTATAAGATATAAAGCAAAAGCCACCCGGTAAAGGTGGCTTTTGCTTTAGCGAAGTATGTCTACATCGTCGCGGTTAATAAGCGGGGTGGCTGCGTAGCGATTGTCGCGGGGGCCATTCTCCAGTTTAAGCACACCCCTGGGGCATACGTGCGCGCATATACCACAACCAACACACGAAGATCGTATAATAGGCTCGCCTTTCTGAGCGTAGTGCCTCACATCTATTCCCATTTCGCAATAGGTAGAGCAGTTGCCGCAGGAAATGCATTGCCCGCCATTGGTAGTAATCCTGAACCGGGAAAAGTGCTTTTGCAACAGCCCTAAATAAGCTGCCATAGGGCAACCAAACCTGCACCACACTCTGTTGCCCATAAGCGGGTAAAAGCCTACACCAACAACCCCGGAAAAGATTGCACCTATAAAGAAGCCGTAGGTGCTGGAGAAGCCGTGCGATAGATTGCCCAGCAGTTTACCCTCGCTCCAGGAGTTTACCCATAGTACTAATGTAGTGATGATCACAAAGCCAAGTATAGGGTAGATAATAGCAACTTCCCATTGCCATGCTTTTTTGCTCTTATCGGACAGGTGGCGGTAGGGGTCGCCGGCTGTTTCGGCTAGTCCGCCACAGCCGCAAACCCAGGAGCAATACCAGCGCTTGCCCAGGTAGTAGGTAAGTATAGGCGTGGCAATAAATGAGAACACCGCCCCCCAGAAAACCATAAACACTCCTAAGGCAGCACCATTGTCTACGAGGTAGCCAACGGTGCTGGGGAAGAGGTAATCATACTTTAAGGGCCAGAAATAACTGAAATAAAATTCTGGTTTGTTTAAGAATAGCAGCAGGCCAGGCAGCAGGAACGCAAACCCCAACTGGAAGAACATGACCGAGACAGTACGGATGATGTGGTAGCGGCTATTGCGGTATTTTAGCAGCGCGTGCAAACCCATTACTAGTACGGCCAACGTATAAAATATGCCATACAGAAACCAATGGTCGGCGGGGCGGTTACGTAGCCATTGGCTCAGCGGCTCCACAGCCAGTATCAGGCCATGCAAGGTGTTCGGGAACCAGTACAACAGAATATAAAAGCCGGTAAGCACAATGCCTACAACCCAGGCGCCTGCGCCGCGTGCTGTCATGTTATTTTGCCATGCGCCGTTGTTTTGCTCTGCGACTGACTTCTGTCTACGGGCTTCCCATACATATAAAATTCCGCCTGCTGTAACGGCCGTTATTCCGCCAAGGCCAGAAAGTACTGGAGAAACAGCCTCTGCACCAACAGCAGCTACCAGCATGCCGAGTAAACCCAACGAGATAAGAAGTAAGCCGGTAAGTTTAAGTGCACCTCCATGAGCGTTGGGTGTAACAGGCGAACTATAGGCTGATGTTGTAGTACTCATTTATACTTTGTTATTAGCAACTTTCGGAAGAAGAGAAAAGACTGAATTTATGGCGCAACTCCCACCAGTTGCTTTGGCGCGGTGGAACTGCCAGTTTCGGGAAGCGGATTGCATATTGGTTATACAAATCCTGTTCGTAACGCTGGAAAAATTCCGGATCAAAATTTACTGCGCTTAACTCCTGCATTACATCGTGTATAGTATACTGCTGCTGCAACCAATGGTGGCAGAGGTCGTGGCGGTAGCGAATCCCAAGTATGTTTACTCCCAAAAGCAGCCCGGACTCCGTTTCAAACAGAAACCGTATGGCCTTGTTGCCCTCTGCATGTTCCCAATATAACGAATCATACTTGCTATCCCAGGTGGCAGGAACAAATCCATAGGTCTGGTATTCGATGTCGAGGAACTTAGCTGAGTTAAACCAGGGGCCACGGCTATACCTTTTCTTTTGAGTAGCAGAGGTAAGGGTTTGCGCCAAGGTTTCGCCGTGTTGGCGGCCTGTGTACCACAGCTGCTCTACAGCAGGAGCTAAAGGAGCCGGATTACGGAACTGAGCGCAATCTCCTATGGCGTATACTGCAGGTGCGCTTGTGGCAAAAGTATCGTCAACTAATACACCTCTGTCCAGTTCAATGCCAGAACCGTGCAAAAAGCCTACATTGGGTTTGACACCGGTGGCCAGCCCTACAAATTGACAAGGTATTTTTTTGCCGCTTTTGGTTGTTATACTTTCAGCGCGTCCTGCCGCATCCGGGTTTATACTTGCTAACTCCTCCTGAAACAGCACGCTGATGCCGTGCTTCCGGATATTATTAGAAACAAGTATAGCCTCTTGTGGCGGTAAAGTGTTATGCCAGTAATGCAGTTCGCGCACCAGCATCGTTACAGCTATACCTCGGCTGCGCAGCATTTCAGCCATCTCTATGCCAATTAACCCTCCGCCTACAATTACAGCTTCTGTTACACCCCGGGTGTTTTCTTCCATAAGGTGCAGGTCCTGCAATGTTACTAATCCTTGCACTCCTTTTAAGCCTTGCCCCGGCCAGTTGTAAAAGGCAGGGCAGGAGCCGGTAGCCAGCACTAACACATCATAGTTTATGGGTGCTCCATTTTGCAACACAAGGGTTTTGGCATGGATGTCTACAGCTGTTACACGGTCATGCAGCTGCGCTAAGTTGTTTTTGATCCAGTACCAATCCGGGTAAGGTAGTATGTCTTTGTAGCGCATGTGGCCCATATACACGTACATCAAGGCAGGCCTTGAAAAATGAGTAGCAGATTCAGAGGAGATCAACGTAATGGCGCAATCACTCTTTTTGCGTACGTTTTGGGCAAGTGTAACACCTGCAATGCCGTTTCCAATTATAACCAAGTGTTGATCTGACCGCATAGGCTGGTTTTTGTACAGGTAATAAACTTGAACAAGCAGATAAGGTTTATTTGCCTGTTTAAATGAGCCTAATTCTAATTAGTATAAGTAAGCCCGTTAAAGATACAGCATAGGTTTTAATTTAAAATCAGGAGCAGGACTTACCATCGGCATGTAGCAAAAGAAAAGGCCGGTTTTGCCGGCCTTTTCTTTATGTTTAAAGTATAGCTTAATGACTACCGGCGCTGCTGCCAATGTCGGTACCACCATCCTGCACGTCAGAGCTGCCTCTGCTGCCGCTTTTCTGCGATGGCGCTCCTCCTACATTGCCCTGCATTAATTCGTCGTTATCAACGTCCTGCTTCTGGCCAGTCGGATTTATGTTAGGTACTTTGTTTCCTTTATTGACTGTTTTGTTTGTGTCTTCGTTTTTTAATTTATCGTTGTCTCTGTCGCTATTTTTATTGTTCGTGTTCATAGTATGTAATATTAAATTTGTTGAGATGCAGAAGCATACTTACACTCCTGTATTATAAGTTTCTATATTGTTAGTAACGGTTATTTGAATTTCGGTCTGAGTCACGGTTCTGGCTTTGGCCTGTATGGCGGCTGGTGTAATTACCACCTTTACGCTGCCTGCGGCCACTTAGCGGATCGTAATGTCTATCCCAATCAGGATCGTGGTTGTTAGCGCCGTCGTAGCCGTAGCTAAGCGACCCGGCCATATTGCCATAGTTCTCACCGCCTCCGCGGCCATAACGGTCTGGTCCATAATCTGCATTAAAGTTGCTGCTTCCGCTTCGGTCCCTATTGCCTTCATCTATACGGCTTCTAACGCTGCGGTGGCTGCCTTGCCCACGGTCGTGGCTGTTGTAGTCATCGTTTCGGTTGCGGTTCCAGTCGCTGCTGTTGCTGGTTTTGTAAGAGCGGTCGCTATCGTTGCGGCGGTAGCGGCTGTCCATGTTCTGGTTGTCGTGGTCGTAGCCCCCGCGGTCTTTGTGGTAATTGCCGCTCCAGTCTCTTTCGTAATCGCGCTGGTTAGCCAAATGGCCGGCCCGTTGGTTGCCGCTGTTGTAGTCCTGGTTATAATCACGGTTATAGTTTCTATTATAGTCGCGGTTATAATTGTTGCGGCTGTGGTCTCTTCCCTGGTCTCTGTTCCAGTCCCAGGTGCTTTGGTTGCTGTGCTTGCTTGATGTATCTAAACGATAGGCGCCACGGTACTCATCTTCATCCATAGGGCGTTCATCGCCACGGTAATGATTGCGGTAATCGGTGTAGCCTGTCCTGTTATACCAATCCATTCCTTCCATAGTCTTGTTTCATTTTGGTTCTACCTTTTTAACGCACGAAGTCGACTTGGGTTTACGAGCATCAGCCTAGAGGATCTAACCAAATTGGCGCAACCTACCGTAATAAGGTATGTAATTGAGTTAAACCTATATAAAACCTAAGCTATGACAGACAACAGAAGATATGATCGTCGCGATGAAATGGAACACGGAGCCGGAGACCCTGATGCACGCTGGTTGCATGGCCACCACCAGGGCCAGAACTCCGACCGTGGCAACTACACCGTTGATACACATTTCAACAGGGGTTATGGCCGCAACGACTTTGAGCAGTTTGGAGACAACTCCAGCTATAATTCAAGCGAGGATCAGCAGAACATATACCGTGAAGGCAGATTTGGGCCGGGTGGCGCGCAATATGCCGGAGAAGATTTCAGCAGAAACCAAAGCTCAGACAATCCTTACGGGATGAGCTATGTGCCACAAAACAGGTACAACTCGGGCAGGCACTACGATGGCCGTGCCGATTACAGCAACCGCGATTACGATAGTTTAAGAAGCAACAGCGAGCCCCGAACCCGCTATAGAATGGCTGATGAAAAGTTTGGCCATGATGTGCGCAGGGGAGATGACAACGATAACTGGGCGCGCGGCTCGCGCGGCGACCATGAGTCTTACAGACGCTACGAAGAAGGAAACCGCAACTACGATAACGATTACAGCACGGGTTTCTCCGGACGAAATTACGCCAAGGATGCCACGCATTATGGCGAAGGCAGCTATTACAGCAACCTTGACCGATGGCAATCTGAGAATGACTCGCAGCGCGAACGCTATATGAGAGACAGAGACAGACGCTAATATAAACCAATGTATAACAACAGGTGCTGCAACTGTTTGCGGCACCTGTTTAAGTATAAAACCATGAGAGACGAAAGAGATATGAACTACGGCAGATATAGCCAAAGATACGAGGAAGGAAACCTGGAAAATGGGCCGTTTCAGGGTAGGCGCCAGGCTTACTTAGGAGATTCACAGCATGAGCCGGGGCAACAGTACCGCAGGCAGCAAAGCCGTGAGTATGGCAGTAGAGGCGGCGATGCGGGTATGCGCGAAGAACGCTACGACCAGATGTATGACATCAGCAACTATACAGCGCAGCCAAGATCGGAAGACTATGGTTTGCCAAGATCCGCTGAAAACGACCTGGATACATTTGGGGACTACCCGCGCAGGGGCGAGGGCCCATATGCAGGCAGGCCCCGAAACTACCGCTACAACATGGGTTACAACCCCAATTTCGATAATCCTGAGGAAGGCGACATGTACCGGGACTTTGATAGCCGCGGGAATCATGGTTACCGCCATGATGCAGCCTATGGCAATGAAGATGCTTTCCGGGATTTCGGAGATGACAGATACGGTACAGGAGACAGGGGAGGTAACCGCTATTACGGACATTTTGGAGGATATAACAGGTAATACTCCAGAATTTATCAGTTAATGAGCATCTGCTTATAAAACAAGAAACCCCAAAGCTGTACTGATAGAGATTTGGGGTTTCTTGTTTTATGAATTTAATTAAGCGGTTGCAGGCTCAAACGTTTTATCATAACGTTGTAGTGTATTCAACAGGTGCTCTGTGTAATCGTAAATATTATCAAGGGTGTTTAGCTCAATTTTATTTTCCTTACCTGCTTCATCTATCAAGCCTATATATTTTTTGGTGTTATTTAAGTATAGGCGGCAAATTGTTTTTCTTATGGAATCATCCAGAATAATATTTAGGTATCTAGTTGTGTCTCTATAATAAATTCGATGGCTATCCACTTTAGTTCGAAGAATTGATTTTAAGATGTGGAAGCTCTCTTGCTCAAGCTCAGTAAATTCTGTTTTAGGATCGTTAGTATCAGTAACTGTGCTGACCTGAGCCTGCTGCTCTGCTTCGTGTTCCATCCTGGCAGCATCAACTTCATTTGATAAAGCTGTTTTTAATCTATCACTAATTAGATCACTCACATACTGACTTAAAGATTTCTTAACCATTGGAGCAAAATGTTCCATTACTTTTGCTGTAATAGGACCAGAATAAATTTGCTTTGCAAAGTGTTTTACAAATAACTCTGAAGGGTTAATGAATTCTGCAGAGATTATTTTCTTTATTTCTCTAGTATACTTTAGTTCAGTTGCTGCACTCAGAATATTGTCAACATCAAAAGCGTTCTTCTGATATTTCTTCAGTTCAGAAACAGTAGCCTCTGCCATTTCGGTTATATTAAACTCCCAAAATGGCTTATTATCCATCTTGTTCGGTTCTTCTAGATCCGTGTAGAATCTATAAGTTATTCCATTTGTAAGAATTCCAAATCGAGTGCTGCATACATGGAAGTAACGATGTAATTGGGAATTATGAACATTAAGTTCTTCTTTCCAATGCTTACATTCTATGATAATTATTGGTTGATTATCTTTTTGTATACAATAATCTACTTTCTCACCTTTTTTAATACCTAAGTCAGCTATAAATTCAGGTATAACTTCAAAAGGATTAAAAACATCATAACCAAGGGCTGCTATAAAGGGCATCACGAATGCTGTTTTGGTAGCTTCTTCCGTCTGTATAGTGTCCTTCATTCGGTTTACCTTTTCTCCGAGAGTTCTGATTACATCAATAAAATCCATATCTAGTTTTCTTAGATTTAATTACTTAAACAATATATATAATCTTTATGGTATAAAAAAACATTTTCTGTATTTAAACAATTAATTATATGAAATTTTTCATGTAAAAAGTGGTGTAGAAACAGTATAGAAGTAAAAATGCTTTACAATCATTAATACTGTATACTTATCGTAACATTCACGTATAACTCTTAGTACATTAGTATTAAATTTCCATCTGAGAAAAAGGCCGTGGCGTAAGCTGCGGCTTTTTTTGTAAAGCGGCCCAAGTTGCAAAAGCCTTAAAAAATTCCTATGTTCAATAACTAACCATAATACGTCACCTTATGTACGTCTTGAAAAAGTTCGGTGTAAGCCTGCTGGGTTTAATGGTGGTACTCCTGCTTGTCGCCTTTTTCCTTCCTTCTAAAGTTACCATAGAGCGTAGAGCGGTACTTAAAGCACCTGCCACAACTGTATTTGATCAGGTAAACAGGCTGCAGAACTGGGAGAAATGGTCTCCGTGGCACACAATCGATCCCCACATGTTGCTTTCTTACGAAGGGCCCATTGCCGGTAAAGGCGCAAAGTATAATTGGTTTAGCAAACACCCGGACGTGGGCAGTGGCTCGCTCACCATCACAAACAGCAAACCTTACCAACGCATCGATACAAAGCTGAAGTTTGAAGGCCAAAACGATGGCTTTGCCTATTACACGTTTGAGGAAACACCTGAAGGAACAGTAGTTACGTGGGCAATGGAGGCCGAAACGGGATCTAACCCGGTGCATAAATATTTTGGACTGCTGCTGGACCCCATGCTCGGGCCAAGTTTCGAGAAAGGCCTCGAAAACCTGAGAAAAATTGTGGAGAAACCAACAGCTGTAAGGTAAAGCAGTTATGAAAAATATGTAAACTTTGGGAGCCATCCTGTATATCAGGTTGGCTCTTTTTCCTATCACAGATTTTCCTCAGATTTATACTTTATATTTCCGGGAAATAGCCTTACCATAGAAGCATGAAAATTTTAATTGTTGAGGACGAGCAGGCACTAAACAGCTCTATTGTAGATTACCTGCGGCAGGAAGGCTATACTTGTGAGTCGGCTGCAGAATACACGGCGGCCCGCTATAAAATTATTGATTTTGATTATGCCTGCGTTGTTGTCGATATTACCTTGCCTGGCGGTAGCGGGCTGGAACTGGTGCGCCTGTTAAAAGAAAACAGCCCCGAGACCGGCATCATCATCATATCTGCTAAAGATGCGCTAGGCGATAAAATAAACGGCCTGGAGATAGGAGCCGACGACTACCTGACTAAGCCTTTTCATTTATCGGAACTCAACGCCAGGCTAAAATCTATTATCAGAAGAAGGAATTTCAGCGGCCAGAAAGTTATATCCTTCGGCGACCTGGAAGTGATACCCGATTCTGCGGATGTGCGCGTTAAAGGTAAAAAAGTGGTATTGACAAAAAAAGAACACGACCTTCTGTTATACTTCCTTTCCAACCAAAAGCGGGTTGTTACCAAAGAGTCTATTGCTGAACATTTGTGGGGCGACCATATTGATGGACTTGACTCGCTGGACTTTGTGTACACGCACATCAAAAACCTGCGGCGTAAGCTGATGGATGCCGGCAGCACCGATTACATCCAAAATGTATATGGCCTTGGGTATAAATTCAGCGACGCATGAGAATCCTGACCAAAACCAGTTTATACTATGCGCTGGTGTCTGTGGCTGTGTTCCTGGTTGGTGGTATCCTGTTTTATACAACCATGCGCGAAGAGATCTACGATGAAGTAGATGATCAGCTGTTTACAGATAAGGAAAACATTATCAATTATATAAGGGTGCATGATCGCCTGCCAAACGTAACATCAGGTATATCAGAGGCTATACTTGTGAAGGAAGCGAATATGGCGGCACCCATCATGGAACAGCTTGCCGATACCTTAATTTTCAGCACTTACGACGAAGAGTATATTCCTTACCGCCGGCTTACTTTTACAGCATATCAAGGCGATAAGCCATACGAATACACTATCCTGAAGTCGTTGATGGATTTTCAGGACCTGGTGGAAAGTACCGTTCTGGCCATGCTCTGGACCTTTGTGCTACTCCTGATCGGGCTCTTTTTTGTAAACTATCTTGTAAGCCGCCACACCTGGCAAAACTTTTACAGCACTCTTTATAAGATTAAACGCTACCGCCTGGCACAGCAGGAGCCGCTGCAGCTAAGTGCTACCAACATCAAAGAGTTTAAGGAGCTTAACGAGGTTATTACCTCCATGACTGATAAGATCCACAGCGATTACATTAACCTTAAAGAGTTTACAGAAGATGCATCGCACGAAATACAAACGCCATTGGCGGTAGTTAAAAGTAAGATCGAACTCTTTATGCAATCCGATAACCTGACAAGCGAACAGGCAGGCATGTTGTCGGATATGTACGGAGCTATCAACAGGCTGTCGCGGTTAAATAAATCGCTTATATTGCTAACCCGCATCGAGAACAGGGAATTTCAGGTGCAGGACGAGGTGCCTTTGCAGGAAGTGATAAAGGAGCAGGTGAGCATATTGCAGGAATTTGCCGCCGTACGTAACATTACCCTTCAGGCCCTGGAATTGGAGGAAGTATACCTCAAAATGAACCGCGGCCTGGCAGAAGTGCTGGTTACCAATCTGCTGAACAACGCTATCAAACACAATCATGACAACGGCTATATCCGGGTGTACCTGACAGCCGACAAACTGTGCGTGGCCAATTCCGGAGCAAAGCTGGAGGAGGTGCCGGACTATCTTTTCAGGCGTTTTAAGCGTGCCTCAGCTGCTGTTGAGTCGTTGGGGATAGGGCTTGCGCTGGTGAAAAAGATAAGTGAAGTATACAGCTTCAGGTACGAGTACCAGTTTAAAGAGGAGCATAAGTTATGCATTCACTTTGATTCCCGCTCCTGAAACAGATCATGGCTTCAGAATTCCTACAAAATCACTTCGTAAGCTAACCTATACAGATTACCAAGATGATTGTAGATATGAAAAAACGGAGTTTATATAGCTTGCTTTTGGCAGGAAGCACCATAATGGCCTCTTGCAATACCTTCTGGGAAGAGGACCAGGTGCCTGAAAATATCAAAGTGCGCTTTGCAGAGATGTACCCTAGCGTAAAAAACGTTGACTGGGATTTAGAAAATACGCTGTACGAAGCTGATTTTAAAATCAATGGCAGGGAAAGGGAGGTGCTGTTGGATACTACGGGTGCTTTGGTGCAAGTATCAGAAGAGATTGATAAAGCGGATTTGCCTGAAGCTATACTTGCCCGAATGGCCAAAGAGTATGGCAACTACAATGTAGAGGAAGTGCACCGGGTGCAGCGCGATAAGCAACGCAGCTATGTGGTTGAACTGCAGCGAAGAACAAAGGAAGTGCTGATAACATTTGATGAGGCTGGCAATTTGTTAAACCTCACGGATCCAGAACCTGCTGCACTAAAGGCAGAGCAAGCTACAGTACTACCTGTTTCAATGTCGGATGACCGTGTTAACATGTTGGGTAAGCCCGTAGCGCGCTGGGAACTGCCGCAGGAGCTAAGGGAAATATCCGGAATTGCTGTGCTGCCAGACGAAAAGCTTGCCTGTGTGCAAGATGAACAGGGCACAATATTTATTTACGACACAAGCAAAAGATCCGTGGAAAGGCAAATAGACTTTGCCGGACCGGGCGATTATGAAGGCATTGTGATCATGGATGATGAAGCTATCGTACTTCGCAGCGATGCTACCCTGCTGCGCATAAAAGGATTTAGGAAGGAAAAGCCGCAGGTAACCAGCCATTCGCTTGGCCTTGCACCAACACAAGATACCGAGGGGATGGCCCTTGACGCTGCCCGGAACCGCCTGCTGATAGCCGGTAAAGGGTATGATAAGAAGTATGGCAGCAAGAAAACAATTTTTGAATTTGACCTTCAATCAAATAAAGTGAACCCCGAACCTGTTATACTTATCGAGCTGCCACAGAAGAACTTGGAAAGCAAGAAGAAAGCAAAAAGTATCTACGACGGGCTTCAGCCGGCATCCCTGGAAATACACCCGCTCACCAACGAACTGTATGTGCTTGATGCTGAAAACAGCAGAATAATGGTGCTGAGCGAACAGGGAAAGATCGTGAAATTAACTAACCTGAACCCCGCGGAATTGCCTAAAGCTGAGGGCTTAGCATTTGGGACAAATGGAGAAATGTATATTGCCAGCGAGGGTAAGAAGAAGGGCAAAGGAGTGATCACAAAGTATAGCCAGGGCTTATAAGATGGTTCAGGCTGCCACAGCCTCTTTTTTGACTGCTGTTGCCGGGGTGGTTGGTTTGGCCTTAAAAACTCGGGCCACCCACCTCGGAAACACAATGGCCCCTACCAGCAAGTATAAATAATAAGTTAAAATACGGTACAGCAATACCACAACTGTAGTAAATCCTCCCAAAAAAGCCCCGAAGAACGCAGGAAAGGATATTTCGGCTATGCCGGCACCACCTGGCGTTACAGATAAGAACAAGACAATTTTATAAACCAGGTTACGCGAAAACACGATCAAATGGTCCTGCATGCTTAAATGTGTGAAAGCCGCGATCAGGCAACCGATGATTATGTAACGGGCAGTCCAGACGAAGGCCGTGGAGATGCTGGCATGAAACCAGAAAGAAGCGTTTTTAGTGCGCAGGTGCTTGGATGCTATAAGCAGTTCGTTTGCATGCTGAAATAAAGCCGTTCTCCAGCGTTTAAAGGGCTTTAGCTGCCCGATACGTAGCAATAGCTTTTTAACACCCTTAGGGTTTATGAAAACAGCATAAAACATGGTGCTGGCATAAAGCGCGATCATGAGGTAGCTCACAAAAAATGCGATGCTTATACTTTCGCGTACAGTCTGGTTTAACCCAACCATTTCCGGGAAAACCTGGCCACCGGTAAAGAGCAGTACAAGCGGCAGCGCCACCACAAAGTATAAATTATCAAGCATGGCCGTTACCATTACCTGCGCTATCGATTTGCCCAATGCAATTTTTTCTTTGAACAGAATATAGGCTGCAATAGTAGAGCCACCAACAACTGAGGGCAGGGCGGAGGAGGCAAACTCCCATAGCATTATCACATTAAAGCTTTGCTTCCAGTTAAGTGCTTTATCTGTCAGAAAGCGTATGCGGTACATGTATCCAAAATCTCTTATAAAGAGCATCAGCAAGGTCATCCCGATCCAGAATGGGCTGGCATTTAAGAGGGTGTCCAGTTGCGCAGGCTCGTAGTTTTGGTACAGCATGTAAGCAATCACCCCTAAGCCTAAAAGAACAGGAAGTATAATCCGGGGTGCCGAAAAGTGCTTTTGAAAATTACCTTGGGTTAGCGCCATTCAATTTATAGTCTCAAGTGCAAGGCCACAATTTCTAAACCTATGTCAGTCGTAAATGTGCACCCTGGTAGTATAGGCTAAACCATAACCGTAAGTCAGGGTGCAGAAAACGAATGAGCTAAAACAAGGGCTTAGCTAGTGTTGCCGTGTATATCATCCAAATGCAGAAAGTACAATTTTAGTGCGTTTGGCGAGGCGCTATTTGGTAAAAGGAGAATTTATCAGGATGAAAGCAGCTATTGCAGATGTATGGCTAAACTCAGGGGTAAGATGCAGCTAGCAACCTATTGTCTCAAAGACGGCTACTTTTTTATAAAGCTTATTTTTTTCTGCCATAGAAGACAGGAAGAGCACTATTGTTGAGATATTGTAATGGTTCGAGACATCTATCAATAAGTCAGGTGTGCCATCGCGGTCCAGGTCGCCGGCCCACAGTAGCGTGTAGATGGATTCATCGAATTGCTCATTTTCTGCCAATGTCTGCTCAAGGCGTTTGCCGTGTTTGGTTCCCGTCACTTTCCAGCTGTAGTTATGGTACCTGTAAGCTTCATCGTGCAGTTTGGTGCTGTCTCCGTAAGCTTTTATGCTAAAGGGTTTGCCCTTAAATGTAAATTTAAGCTCTTTGTTAGCCGGAATTACACTTTGCGAAAAGCTAACGGTATCCAACTCGCCCTCTTTATACTTGGTAAGTCCCGTCAAATAAAATACTGTGTTTTCGGATTGACCTATTACTTCTCTGCCAGATATGATCCTTTTGCCATTTACCTCATTCTCGGAGTCGGTTACGGGGTCATAAACAGGCTGAACCTTAAAGCTGGCAGGGCGCAGGTAAAAACGTCCATTCTCATCATAAACAGCGAGCCAGGGCTTCTTTT
This sequence comes from uncultured Pontibacter sp., assembly GCF_947492645.1. GTDB lineage: Bacteria > Bacteroidota > Bacteroidia > Cytophagales > Hymenobacteraceae > Pontibacter. Next base: position 117,439 of record NZ_CANLMZ010000006.1, read on the forward strand.
CTGCATGCTGCCATACTTCCTGCTTATGAAAGCTACCCTCCAGCATCAACTTAAGCGGCGTATCTGGTTCAGGGGAGAGGTTTGCTGTGTCAGCTTCGTAGGTAATATATACTTCTTCCTTTTCTGTTGCTTCCGGTTCGTCTGCTATAGTGGCAACAACATGATCATGCTGCGGGACGGTAACAGTATTCTCAACAGACTGCTTACAGCTAAAACAAAAGGCAAGCGGCAGTAACAGAAGTTTACGCATAAATGGCTGTAGATTAAGCACGCAAATTAGTAAAATTAGCAGGAAGAACGTGGGCTCGTCAGTTTTAATTTGGATAAGCTTTTCGCAGATAAAAATGATTTAAATTAGGGTATTATTGCATTTAGAGTATTGATAACGAAAATTAAACCTGTCTCTGGTTAAACTAGTAATGCAAGTATATGCATCCTGATATAAACATTTTTGCTTTAGAAAATATAGGCTAATTTAATTCCGTTAACGCTAGCCTTTCCTGCATGTGTAACGTTGCAATACTATGAAGAAAAATCTGCTGATGCCTGGTGTTGTGGCGCTGCTGCTGGCTATGATTATAGCCGCAGCTTTAAAAGCGCCAACGGTAACTGCTAGCCTGGCGCTGGAGGAAGAGGAGGTGCTCAGGAACAAGATCAGGGGCGTGAGTTGGGTGGCAGGAGACTCCGTTACGCTGGAGCAACTGCAGCAGCTAAACAAGTATAACGTAACATGGATTGCGCAAACTCCATTTGGCTGGCAGAAAGCCTATAACGAACCCGATATTGTCATCAGCAGAGGCAACAGGGTATATTGGGGGGAGCGTGATAAAGGCCTTATCCATACAACGCAACTTGCAAAACAGGCAGGCCTCAAAGTCCTTTTAAAGCCTCATATCTGGCTCATGGACCGGAACAGCGGCAAATGGTTAGGCGATGTAGAAATGCAGAGCGAAGCAGCATGGCAGCAATGGTTCTCAAATTACAGCGCATTTATACTTCATTATGCGCGGTTGGCGCAGGAGCAGCGTATCGAAGCCCTTTGCATTGGCACCGAGTTATACTTGCCGGCTGTTATGCGCGAGCAGGACTGGCGAAATCTTATCCGTGAGGTCCGGAAAGTATACAAAGGGCAACTGACTTATGCAGCCAACTGGTACAAAGAGTATGAGGAAATCAGGTTTTGGGATGCGCTTGATTTTATAGGTATACAGGCATACTTTCCGTTAACAGGCAAAACAGAGCCAGGTGTGGCAGAGCTAAAGCAGGGTTGGGCTGTGCACCAGGCTGCAATTGTTAAGATGCAGGCCAAGTATAAAAAGCCTGTGGTATTTACAGAGGTTGGTTATAAAAGCACGCCTGATGCCGCCGTAGAACCATGGAAGTGGCCCGACAGAAACTGGCAGCAAATGCAGCTATCCGAGCAAACACAAGCCAATGCGTACGAAGCCATGTTTCAGCAGTTTTGGCAGCAGCCGTGGTTCGGTGGCACCTTTATCTGGAAATGGTACCCCAAACTGCGCGAGAACCGCCGCGACCACCTTGACTTTACGCCCCAAAACAAGCCGGCAGGAGAGGTGATGGCAAAATGGTATGGCGGCGGGGAGATAAAAAAAGGCCAGCGCTAAGCTGACCTTCTGTATACTTGTGTCTACTCTTTTTAAAGCAACTTGTATAACCTGTCTTTTAAGCCTGCGGATGCCTCTATCAGCGGTAACCGTACATAAGGTGAGCACACTCCAAAACGCTCCAGTACAGCCTTCACACCAACCGGGTTTCCTTCTTCGTACATCAGCGGGTTAAGGTCCACAAAATCATTTAAAAGCGCTGAGGCCTCCTTAAAATTGTTGTCAAGCGCAAGCGCAATCATCTTCGAGAATTTCTCAGGGAAAGCATTGGCAAGCACCGAAATAACGCCTTCCGCACCAAAAGCTGCCATAGGTATCGTTAGCAGGTCGTCGCCGCTAATCAGCATAAAGTCTGCTGGTTTGTGTTTGGCAATTGCCATGCATTGCTCCAGGTTGCCAGATGCCTCTTTAATGCCGATGATGTTTTCGTGCAGCGCCAGCTTTAAAGTGGTGTCTGCTGTTACGTTGCTGCCTGTGCGGCCGGGTACGTTATAAAGTATAACCGGAACCGGCGAGGCATTCGCAATCTGTACATAATGTTGGTAAATACCCTGCTGCGATGGTTTGTTATAGTATGGGCTAACAGAAAGTATAGCCGTGATGCCTTCAAGGTCTGTACTTGCTACCGTATCGAGCACTTGCTGGGTGTGGTTGCCACCTATGCCGTACACCAACGGTACGCGGCCGTTTACCTGCTTTTTAATTACGCGCAGTATTTCTGCTTTCTCTTCTGTTGAGGTGGTTACAGATTCTGCAGTAGTGCCGTTTACTACAATATAGTTTACACCGCCGTCTATAACAAAGGTAAGTAGCCGGGTTAATGCATCGTAGTCAACGGATAAATCTTCTTTAAACGGCGTTACCAAGGCCACGCCCGTTCCTCTTAGTTGCTCTCTGGTCATTTTATCTATTCTGAACTACGAAGTTCGAACTATGTATTGTAATCTGCAAATGATGTTACGACGTTGTGTCAAGTCAAAAACCGGTAGCAGTATTTGGTAGCTTTATTTTACGCTGCAATGCTTTAGCCGTGGCTTTACTGGATGTTGTTCTCCTCCACCCACTTCAGAAACTGCTCTTTGTATACTTCGCCAATCGGAATCTCCTTGTTCCCGATTTTTATGCGGCTTTTCTCGATGCTGTCTATTTTCTGCAGCGATACGATAAAAGAGCGGTGCACGCGCAGAAACTTTGAATCCGGCAGCTTTTCCATCATCTTGTTCATCGATAGCAGCGTAATTATTTTCTGGTCTTTCGTCTGGATAATGATGTAATCCTTCAGGCCTTCTATCCAAAGTATATCCCTGAAATCTACGCGTATGGTTTTGTAATCGGCTTTCACAAACATGAAGTCCTGCTCGTGGTGCTGGGGCTGCTGGGTGGCAGCTGCACTTGCACTAGCCTCGGGTTTGCCGTTACGCTGCATTCTTTCCTGTGCCTTGGTCACCGCTTTCAGAAAACGATCGAACGGGATGGGCTTTAACAGGTAGTCTACTGCATCCTGGTTGAATCCTTCCAGCGCATAGTCCGGGTAAGCTGTTGTGAAAATGATCATGGGCTGGTGCTTCAGTATGTTCAGGAACTGAATACCCGTCAGCTCAGGCATTTCAATGTCCAGAAACATCAGGTCTACCTGCTCATCCTGGAGCACCTGCATGGCCTCTGTGGCGCTGGAGCAGGTTTTAATTAATTTCAGGAAGGGCAGTTTGCTGATGTAGCTTTCTATAATGTCCAGGGCCAAAGGCTCGTCGTCTACGGCAATGCAGCGTATAGTCATAGTTTTGAGGTTATCGTTGGAAGTATAATTCTAAAGTTGCGTAAAAGGTACCGTCTCTTTCTTCGAAGTGCAGCTTGTGCCGGTTGTTATACAGCAGGTTAAGCCGGCGCTTCAGGTTTTCAAGGCCTATGCCGCCAAACTCACGTTTTTTGTGCGTACTGATGTTGTTTACGGTGCTGAAAATCAGTTTATCCTTCTCTACCACTAGGTTAAGTATAATGCCAATCTCGTTTTTACTTACCAGGCCGTGTTTAAATGCGTTTTCCACGAGCGTCATCAGCAGCATCGGGGCAATCTGCTTACCGGCCAAATCACCCTCAATGTTCAACTTTATACTCGTTTGTTCGCGCAGCCGCAGCTTCTGCAAGTCTATAAAATTCCGGATGTGGTCTACTTCTTTATCCAGGCTTACCAGCATGTCGTTGCTTTCATAAAGCATGTAGCGCATCAGCAAAGATAATTTCATGATGGCATCCGGCGTATCAGGCGACTGTTTGTAAGCTAATGAGTAGATATTGTTAAGCGTGTTAAACAGGAAGTGCGGGTTTACCTGCGATTTAAGATATGCCAGCTCAGCCGTCAGCTTCTGTGTCTCCAGCTCTTTGTTCAGGCGTTCGTTCCGGATGTAATTGCCTGTAACTTTCAAAGCCGAGCTAATAAATACCACTACCAAACCACTTACCACATACTGTATCAGGCGGTCTGTGCTGTAAAGCGTGGTCATGGTGGGGTTATACTTCCCAAAAAGGTAATAGTCAATCGGGGCCTGTATCAGGGCCAGAACAAAAAGGGTAGCCAGTACAGCTGTGATGTATAAGAAGATCTTGTTGCGGGCCAGGTACTTTGAAATAAGCACATACCAGTTAAAGTAGAAGATAAGCACCGGAAACAGGAGGCCTACCACCAGGTCTACGCCTTTGCCCAGGGTAATGGATTGCTTTGTGGATGCCAGGTAAAAGATCCAGATCCCGAATACAAGCCATACTACCATGTGTATGGCAATAGTATAACGCTTCCTAAGGGATATTACCGGTATCGGAATAGGCATGGTGTTCACGTGGAATTTTTGTTTATAGCTCTGAAATACGCGCTTTAGTAGATGCGTGCACTTTCAGCAGCTGCCTTTAATAGCTTAAAGATAAACAAAGTATCACATTTTCTGCATTTACCGTTGTGTTCTGTTTTTAAATTCAGATTTATACTTGGAATTGCACCTGCGGCTGTAGGGAAAGTCTCGAGTCTGTAAGCCTTCGTCTATACTTTGGGTGGGTTGGTATAGTATATTTTTTTTACTTGAATATTCTTCTTGTTTTGTATAAAGTAAATGGGGGATAAGTGTAACTACGGATCAGACCTAAGCTAGAACAGAAAGCATGCTGCTCCTGTTAGCTAAAGTATAAAGCGTTGTAATTCATGTTTGTTTGTTTAAGATGAGTGACGCCAGGCTGTTTTGCAGCCTGGCGTCTTCATTGTTGTATTTACAAAGTATAAATCTTAACGCACCATCTCCAGAAACTGATCTTCGGATAAAATCGTGATACCTAACTTCGTGGCTTTCTCTAGTTTTGCGGGGCCCATTTTGTCGCCGGCAACCAGGTAAGAAAGTTTAGCGGAGATAGAGGAGACCACCTTGCCGCCATGGCTTACGATCAGTTGCTGCAATTCGTCGCGGCTGATACTTTCGAAAACACCCGATATAACAAAGGTATGTCCGGCTAATTTATCACTTTGCATGGCAGGTGCTGTATTTTCGGAGGCAAACTTTAAGCCGGAAGCCTGAAGCCGCTCCACCAGCTGCACATGGTCCGGGTCCCGGAAGTACTCTAGTATAGAGTTGGCAATGCGATCCCCGATTTCGTTTATGGCCACCAAATCCTCATAAGTGGCACCGCGCAGGGCAACAATATCGGGTAGCTGCTCTGCCAGCTTTTTAGCAACTGTGCTGCCAACAAACCGGATGCCTAAAGCGAACAACACCCTGTCGTATGGTGTTTGCTTCGACTTCTCCAGGCTCTTTAAAATATTATTGGCAGATTTTTCGCCCATGCGCTCCAGGTTCAGCAACTGCTCAAATGTAATGTCATAGAGGTCGGCTGCGTTGCGCACAAAGCCTGCATGGTATAGCTGCTCAATGGTTCTGGGGCCCAGTTCATCAATGTTCATCGCCTTGCGGCTGATAAAGTGCTCCAGCTTAGCCTGTATCTGCGGGGCACAGCCTTTTTCGTTAGGGCAGTAAAAGTTGGCCTCGCCTTCAGAGCGCACCAGTTCCGAGCCGCAGGCCGGGCAATGGGTCGGGTAAAGTATAGGCTGGCTGTCTTCGGGGCGTTTGCTGAAGTCTACTCCTGTAATTTTAGGAATAATCTCGCCGCCTTTTTCTACAAAAACGGTATCGCCCAGGCGCAGGTCCAGGCGCTGAATTTCGTTGGCGTTATGCACAGAGGCTCTTTTTACCACCGTTCCGGCTAAAAGTACCGGCTCCAGCAGCGCCACAGGCGTAACGGCACCGGTTCTCCCTACCTGGTATTGTATGCCCAGAAGCTTGGTCGCCGAGCTCATGGCAGGATATTTATAGGCAATAGCCCACCTCGGACTTTTAGCAGTATAGCCGAGCTCTTCCTGCAGGTGATAGTTGTTTACCTTTATCACCACACCATCGGTGGCTATGGGCAACTCAAAGCGGCGTGTTTCCCATTCGTTTATATAAGCCAGCACATCATCAACAGACCCGCACTTGCGCCAGGTATCAGATACCTTGAAGCCCCATTTCTGGATGGCCTGCAAGCTCTCGGAGTGTGTCTGGAACGGACTGTTATTGCAATGGAAGCTATAAGAGAAGCAGCCAAGCTTACGGCTGGCCACGATAGCAGAATCCTGTTGTTTTAGGGTGCCAGAGGCTGCGTTGCGAGGGTTTGCCAGCAACTGCTCTCCGGCTTCTTCGCGTTCGTTGTTCAGTTCTTCAAATACCTGCAAAGGCAGAAAAACCTCTCCACGCACTTCAAACAGCTCAGGATAATCCTGGCCATGCACTTGCAATGGGATGTCCCGAATGGTGCGTACGTTCGCCGAAATGTTATCGCCTCGTGTACCATCGCCACGCGTGGCGCCTTGTACAAACTGGCCATTTTCGTAAGTTAAGCTGATTGCGACACCATCAAACTTCTGCTCACACACATATTCCACATCATCGCCAATGGCTTTACGCACCCGTTTGTCAAACTCCCGTAAATCCTCTTCAGAGTATGTGTTGCTAAGGGAAAGCATCGGGTAACGGTGGTAAACAGTATCAAAGCTTTTAGTAATGGTACCGCCTACGCGCTGGGTAGGGGAGTTGGGGTCGCGCAGTTCGGGGTGCTGGTCTTCCAGGTCCTGCAGGCGTTTCAGCATGGCATCAAACTCAAAGTCCGATACCTCTGATACGCTGTTCTGGTAATATTGGTAGTTAAGGTAATTTACGCGGTGTGTTAGCTCTTTTATTTCCTGAGCCGGGTCTTTCTCTGGGGCCATCATCAGTCTGTTTATACTTCTGTAAAAATAGGGAAGAGATTTTTAATTTTAGCCTTGATTTTTAACTCTTGCAAGTATAAGCTTTGTAAACAAAACAGGCTCCCGGAAAGGAGCCTGCCAATTTATACTTTAGCGCATGTTCAGAGCCAAACCGTAAACTTGCTTTTATTTCAGCTTAACGCCATCGGCTACAAACCGTAGTTCTTCTTTTGGTTCGGTAATGGCTGCCACTTCCTCTTTCGTTTTACCGGCATCCTGTGCGTAATGGCGCTGGTCGTCTACAGAAATAAGTTCACGCTTTGCTGTTCCGGTAAAAACTACTTCGCGTCCTTTCAGGTCCTCAATAGGCAGAAAGAAGCCGTAATCGCGGAAGGTTACTTTCATGGTGCTGTTATCGGCCAGTTTTACATCCATCCAACAGCCTTTTGCCTGGCAGCTTTCCACCACTTCTGCACTAACTATAGCCTCAACAGAATCCTTACCTTGCACCAGCGTTTGCAGCTGCTCTGTGCTGACAATGTTTTCTTCTGCAAAATCACTTCCGTATATGTTTTCAGCAGCAGCTGTTTCGGTTGTGGCAGTTGCTTCAGCGGTATCTGTAGTTGGTGCGGTTTGGTTACAGGCAGCAAGTGCAGCAACAGCAAAAAGGCTTAAAACGGTTTTTTTCATGTTCCTTACATTGGTTAGGTGGATTAGTAAAGATATATAAATCACCGGAAGTATAAATCAAGAAATGGAATAAAAAATGAGAAGCTTGTAGCGTAGGGAAAATAACCTTAAAAGGCTACATTTTATAAGAGATAAAATACTTGATATTTTATTAATTAAAAACTTTAATTAATCAGGCCTAATATATTGACTATAAGTATAAAAATATTAAAAATATATTAATAATACATTGTCCCATTAAATCAGGTTGAGTAAGGAATCTAGATGTGCTGGTTATTTTCACAATGGCCCTGTGAATTGGCAGGCGCAGCAGGCAGGAGAGGGGTTTTTATACAGATATTACACAGTATGGCGTTTGTTACACAGTTAACTATACTTTGTAGGTGTAGATATAGTGTGTTTTATACTATAAATCATAAAATCAGATATATAGGTATTGTGATATAAAGTATATGTTTAATTAAGCCGTAAGGTTTATGCACTAATTAAGTGCCCTGTCCTGAAAAATGATGTAGCCAATGTGAAAGAGAAGCCCCCATTCTTTTACTGTGTCTCCGTAGTAGTTTAAGCTTACAGCAACCGGACCGATAATGCTATGATACACTAAATTTGTGCTGCCAATAAAGGAGGTGCCGTGTAGCATCTCACCGTAGTATGCCTGCTGTTCCTGGTTTTGCAAAATGGGCTTGTATGGCTGGAAAGCATACCCTTCTAAACGAGCCTCTATGCGGGGACTGATAAGGTAAATATACTTGATGCCGCCCGCCAGGTATTGGTGGCTCCGGTAGTTATCCAGAAACAATGTTTTGCTGTCTGCGAGTGGTGTAAAAGCAGAAGCAGAGGTAAGCGTGGAACGGTAGTTCATAAAGAAGGGCTGGTTTGAAACAACGCCTTCAAGTAAATATCCGAACCGGTGTTTCTGCTCGCCCAGGTAGCGTTCATAGGTTGCTTTTAATTTATACCATTCGTGCTCGCTTTGCTGCTTTGTGCTGATGGTACTGGTAGAGCCGGGGCGTAAAGTTTCGCGGCCGTTAATGTAGCGTGCCGATGCTGTTAGCATAGAGCCGGCAGACGCAAATTGTTTCCGGTTTAAATGCCCACGCTTAAAAGTAATGCCCGCCGATAAGGCATTGAAGTTTGTTTTATCGAGGGTGTCGGTGCTTAAAATCTCTAGGCGGTTACTGTAGCGATCTATGGTTTGTATAAAGCCAGCGTTTAATACCAGCTTTCCTTTGTAGGTGTTCGTGAAGCCCAGCCCCAGGTTATAGTTTCTGTCTGATTGCTCGATAAAGGGCAGCTTGTCGCGGTCCAGCAGGAAACCTTTTGTAGATAAAAAGCTCCAGTTGTTGTAGATAAAAGAGGGTTCCAGGTAATACGGCAAGCGAGCAGGCATATCGATGCGAAGGCGTGCCCGCGCTGCCTGGTAAAACCGACCTGTGTTAAAGCTGCTCGAAAAAGTATACAGTTTTTTACGAAGTAAACTGTAGTCGAAGCCTGCATAAATGTTGTCGATGGGCCTGGATGCGAGTACACCACCAACAGAAAGTTGTAATTCCTCGTCGTGCTGCATGTCCAGTTTAAATTCGTAGCTCTTTTTTTCGGTGTTATAAAGGATGGTAGGGTACATGCTCCGGAAACTTTCAATAGCGGCCAGCCTGAAATAACCTTTTTTAATATCCTGCATGGTGTAGTTGCTGCCTTCTTTCTGGAAGAATTTCCGCACAAAAGCACCCTGGCCCGGTGTTAAGCCAGAAACGGAGATATCCTCGAACGTCAGGGTTGAGAAGTCTTTTCTGTAGGCCTGCCGTTTTGCAGACATTTGCTCAGGGGTAACGCGGCGTCCGACTTTCCTTTTTATTTCTTCCATTTTTTCCTGGGCAGCGTTGTAGCCTGCATTAAATAGCGTGACTACTTCGCTGAAGTCCAGAGCGGTCAGGTTGCCGGTATTGGGCTGCAGGTATACATCTTTAGCGCCAAGTGCAGTAGAGTCGCTGTTAGACAGCATGGAAAAGTATAGCGTTTGCGGCAGGTCAAAGTCATCTTTGCCGTAAGGATACTCTTTAAATGTTTTGGGAGAGACATTAACCCCAATCACAATATCAGGCTTAAACTCACTTCTTGCCACATCCACCGGAAAGTTATTGTACAAACCTCCATCGTATAGCAGGCGGCGCTCAATTCGTATCGGCCTGAACACTAGTGGCACCGTCATGGTGGCTCTTACCGCATCTGCTAACTGCCCTTTAGAGAGGATTACCTGTTGCTGTGTATAAATATCTGAAGCCATACTTCTGAAGGGCACCATCAGTTTATCGAAATCATACTTGGCTTTTGCCGACGGCTGGGCTAGCAACTGCGCAAAGGCAAAGTTTAGCGACGCCCCATTGGCCAGGCTGGAATTCAGGTGCATCTGGAAAGTTGAGTCCAGCGACAGGTTGAGATGCAGAAAAGAGGGGCTAATATCAGGAGAGGCATAATTGTAGGTATAAGTGTCCTCTGTGCGGCCCCGAGCCCAATCCTGAAACTCCTTCGTGTTAAAAAGATACTCTATTTCGCTAGGCGAGTATCCGGCTGCGTATAAACCGCCTACCACCCCACCCATCGAGGTGCCTATCACATAATCAACGGGTATGTTGTTTTCTTCTAAAGCCTTTAAAACGCCTACGTGGGCAATACCCTTGGCACCGCCACCACTAAGTACAAGCGCTACTTTTTGTGCGGATGCCCTAAAGGTAAGCGGGCACAAGGGCAGCAAGGCTAACGAAAGTATAAGCAGCCGTTTAAATAAGGGCATAGGCATTGTCAGGTGATATTAGGTATAGTGGCAAAATTCTTGAAGGCTGGTGTCGCTCCTCCGTTCAGCGTATTTCCATTCCTACCCATCGGGCGTTATTTAAAGTAATCATTATGCGCCCCGTAAGCAGGTTAAAGTACTGAACAGGCACACTTGCCGAGAAATTATCAAGCATCAGGTCGAAGCTGGTATTAAACACAATGGCATTTCGGTCTGCCGTCAGGGCCAGGGGTATAACCATCTGCTTTGTAGCACCCTGCAGGCTTATGGTGGTTGTCTTGTTGATGCTGCCCGGGTATAAATTGCTTCCGCTCACCTTCTCAACAGGAGCATCTATAAAGAGCACCAAGTCGGGATATTTTGCCGCAAAAAAAACATCATAGGCCATGTTAGGGGGTATGGTATCGTTTATCGGTAAGAGGGTGGCGATGTTCAAAACACACTCCAGCTTTTGCGTGTTGTTGTTGTAACGCACAAGTAGTTCATCAGAAGTGAAGTTATAAGCCCGGTTTATACCGTGAAGCGTTACCAGCACTTTATTGTTGCTGGTGTAGTTTGTGACGTTCTGTGCCTGCACCTTGCAAACAAATAACACAAACAGTACGGTAAGCAGGCTGTTATAAAGTATAGGTTTTGGCATACAGGTTTATTTTAGCATCTAATCCTATAACGAATTTTATTCAGAAAGGTAATTGCCGGGAACACGAACATGCAAGATGTGTAAATGCAAAACGGTTGGCGAAGGCGCTGGCAATTTGGGTGCAAAAAGGCTGAAAATACAGCTATACACTCAAATTAAATGATATAAATGCAAAACTATACTTGGTAAGGTAGTGTATAAAGTAATAACTGATTACAAGAAGCTTAGCCCCGCACCAGTTGCTTTGCTTCGATGCAAGTTGGAAATACCGCATGGATCCAGATAAAAAAAATAAAGTAAATCCGAAGCAACTCTCAGCCTTTGGGAAAATGGAGAGAATGCATCCTATCCGGATGCTGTTGTTCCTGAGCATGATCGGGATAGGAATGCTTTTCTTTATACTGGTAGTGGCTTTTGCGCGAACGGGTGGGTTTCTGAACGATAACTTCGAGTTGCCTAAATTTTTCAGCATCAGTACGATTTTACTTCTCTTTAGTAGTTATACTATAAGCAAGGTGCCCGCCAGCTACCGCAAAGACAAGTTAAACCGCATGACGCGCTACCTGGGCATTACCCTTGGTTTTGGCGTTCTTTTTATTGTGGCACAAGTACTTGGCTGGAATGAGATGACCAAATCCGGAATTCACTTTTCAGGAAAGGCCTCTGGTACTTATTTATACTTGATTTCAGCGTTGCATATTCTGCATCTGCTTGGCGGCCTGATCTTTCTTTCTTTTCTTTTCTTTAAAACAGCGCATGTAGCCGCTGATGGTGTTCGCAGCCTGATCTTTATCCGCGACCCTTACCGTAGTCTGCAGCTCTCGATGCTGCGCAGCTACTGGAATTTTATGGACTTTCTGTGGTTAGGTTTATACTTGGTGTTCCTGTTTATGGCTTAGTATAACTTACTTGTTCACCTGGTTTATACTTTGGGAATTACTCTTACATTAATGCTATAGCTACAAAGCTTATGCCTCAGGTTTTGTGCTTTTAATATTCGCTGGATTAGCAGATGCATTTCATATAAACAAGGGGCCCATACTAACGAGTATGGGCCCCTTGTTTTGAGAGTTGTTATACTTACCGCACTATGGTTACTGAGCCTTTGTAGGTGGTGGTTTGGTAGTCAATCACGTAAAAGTATACGCCATCGTTTACGCCTTTCCCATCCCATTTAAAGTTATTACTGGTGCTTGCAAACACCTCTTTGCCCCAGCGGTTAAGAATTTTGATGCTGGCAAACTGAGCTGTGCAGAAGTCTTTTGGTAAGGCAGGTATCTCAAAAAAGTCGTTTAAGCCATCGCCGTTAGGTGTAAAAATATTAGCAGGCACGTAATCAGCGATAACCGGTACCTTTACTCTGAATTCCATGGTTATCTGCTGGTCCGGATACGGGGAACACGCCTGCTCATTTAAATCAAATGTTACGCGTAGTACGCCTCTGTCGGCTGCCAGGCAATTGGCTGTCCAGGTAAATTTGCCGTCAGCGGTCCCGTTAGCGTTCTGGCTGTTAAAGCTCATCCCCATTTCTTCCAACGAGAAACCATCACCTGTTGCTTTCATGGTCAGGGCATTTAAATCGATGTCACGGCCAAACAAGTTTGCCTCAAATGCCTCGTTCAGTTCCAGGTCAAACACAAGTATGTTTTTATCACTTGTAAAAGTAGGGGCATTGTTTGGGGCCGTAATCCTAAACTCGAATACAAGCTGTTGGTCTGACGACGGGGCGCAGGCTGTTTCTTTTAAAGTAAATGTAACGCGCATAACGCTTTGTTGTGAGCCATTGCAGGTGGCAACCCATTTAAACGTACCTTCTGCGCTGCCTTCGCCACCCGTGCTGCTAAACGCCATGCCTACATCTGCCAGGTTAAAACCATCTCCTGCAGCCTGTAATGCAAGGGCGTGCAAGTCTATGTCTTTCCCGAATATCTTCGCTTCGAATGTTTCGCCAACCTCTAAGTTAAATACTGTAACCTGTTTATCCGAGCTGATTACTGGAACATTGTTAGTATTATCCGGCCTTACCTCAATGGTTTCGGTGCGGCTGATGGTTTTGCCACAGACGGTTGTGTTTACAATAAAATCAATCTTGTAAGACTCCTGTAGTGCCCTGCAGTCTATGTCCCATCTAAAGGGGGAGCTAACCTGGCCGGCAGCCGTTTTCGACTGGAAGGTTATCCCCTGAGAACCCAGATCAAAATTTTGCCCGGCAGCGGTGATAGTGACATTGTCGTTGTCTGCATCAAAGCCCAGGGCATCAAAGGTTAATACATCGCCATTCTTAACCCTAAATACTCGTTCTGTTGTAGATAGCGCTACTGTAGGGGCAGCATTGGGAACAGGCTCGATTACAAAGCTTAGCCTTATAGTATCTTGTCGTGGCAAACTACACCCGTCATCGCGCACGATCAGGTCCATTTGGTATACTTTACCCTCGGTATCAAAGCACTCCGCAAAACAGAGGGTGGCTTTAAGAGAATCGGTGGAGGTGCCCTGGTTGATGATGCCGCTGGTAGGCCCCTGGAAACTGTAATCCTGGCGAGAGAAATTAACAGGTCGCGCGCGCAAGGCTAGAAACTCTGCTCTGTCAGGGTCTGTGAAATAAACATCAATGCAGCGATTGTCTGTCGGGCTGATGCGCAGCACCTCGCCTTTGTTATAAAAGTCTTTTTTGCCTTGCTCCCGGGCAGCTACAGCAGGTGTCTCGTTTGTAGGGCAATCGAGCACAAGTACCTGAAAGTCGCGGCGCACTTCTCCTATCTTTTTACCATTTCTGTATTCCTGGCACCTGATGCCAAACACAAACAAACCCTTGCGGTTAGGCCGCATCGTAAGTTGGCCGGTCTGGCGATCAATGTTCATGGGGGGAGAGCCCTGTACCTGGGTGCTTGCGCTGTAGCCGGGTAGCCAGGATATAAGCGGGTAGGGCTCTGGCCGTGGTGTAATGGTGTAGACTGGCATTGCCGGCGTAGTATAGCCATTTAAGGGCGTCACCATGTCGTATACTAAAGAGTCGCCATCTGGGTCTGTGCCGTTAAATTCAAAGTAAAAAAGTTCGTTTACACAGGCATAGTCGCTTAATGGCGGAAAAAGTACAGGAGAGGAATTTTGGAAAAACACGCCGTTTTTTACAACCGCCGGAAACTCCATGTAAAAGGTTTGGGCGGCACTTTCGGGGTTAATGATGTTGTTGATGGTGCTGTTGCGGCAACAGCGCTCCCAGGTAACATAGTAACCGTCAGGGCTGTTAAAGCGGTTTGGGTCCAGGAAAATGTTTTCAAAGTATACTATCTTACTTGTTTTAAGCTCCCCGACAGTACAATCGATATTGGTATAGTTAACAGGTGTTCTCGTTCGGAAGGGCATTACCTGTGAGTACATCAGGCGGTTGGTTCCTTTCTCGAAGAAGTTTACCGTTACCGATTGGTCCAGAGCGCCAGGGCTGCCGTTTACATCATCGAAGTATAAATTAAGCGTAAGCCTGTAGTTGTAGTTGATGATGTGCCTTAGTTCGAACTCACCGCCTACGATGTGTGTAGCATAGGTGTTGGCACAAAACAGGAGGGTAAACGCTAACAGCAGTAAACGTAGTTTCATGGGCACAACAGTATAAAGTATAACTGGAATTGTCTTATTAAATGTATCTAAAAGAAATGACATTTAAAAAAGACTGCCGCACATTAAAATTGTGTAAAACGGCATTGTATCCTGTTTGTTTTATACTGTAACTGTTAACGCTGCTCTTGCTGGGGTTGCAGCACATCTTCTAATAGCTGCATAAATGGCAAAGGCTTACTGAAGAAGGCATTTGTATAGGTGTTTGCAACAAAGCGTATATAGCCCGGATGCTTGTTTACCGACACAAAGTCAAGATGAATGCTGCCATAAAGCTGGTTGCAGACTGTAGTGCCCGGCACATCAGCAGGCGGCGGATTAAGCACATGATGCTCTACTTGCTCTGTATACCGTTCGTGCTGTACCAGCCGGGTGTCGGAGCTGTGCAGTTTATAACCTAATTGCTGTGTACGCTCTTTCAGCAGCTCAAACAAAAAAGCAAAATTCTGTGCCCCAATGCTTGCATCGTAAAATAAGATGGCGCCCTGTAAATTAGGCTCCTCTACAAGCTGTACTCTACAAGGTGTAGCGCTGATGCTGCATTTCTGATAATGGTAGGCTTTAAAGAAAGGCCCGGTCCAGTTTAAGTATACTTGTGCGGCCAGCCAGTCCTGGTATGCTGCCAGGAACTTTTGGGAGCGGTGAAGGCTAATGCACCTGTGCGCTGCTTTTTTGAAGCCAAACAATCGTTGAAAAAATTCGTTAAACGGCATTTGATAATTTACTCATAAACATAAAACCAATGAAATAGTTTATGAAGCATTATCACCTAAATCAGATTACTTCTTACATTAAGCAAATTTTAGAAATAAAGGGGAGGGGCTGAGGAGCTCAACCTGTAAAAGAATTTTTTCCCGCTAACGGTAGACTAACCTATGGAAATGCTCACACAAGATCTTGAAACAAAGAAGCGCCTGCTCCAGGAGAGCATACAGATTCTGAACACACAAATCAAAGCTGCTAAAGATGCCATGGACGAGGCACAGAATAGCGCCAATGAACATGACGGTGCCATGGAGGATAAATTTGAGTCGTTTAGAGAAAACTGCCAGATACAGCGTGATATGTATGCGCGGCAACTGGACGAGCTTATTTCTACGATGGCATTGCTGCGCCGGATTAACGCCACAAAATCGAACCACGATGTGTCGTTAGGCGCTGTGGTGCATACTGAGCTTCAGAATTATTTTATTGGGGTAAGCTTAGGTGAGATCAAAATAGACGGAGAATCATACTTTGCCATTTCTGGAATGTCGCCTATTTTTAAAGCCATGGCTGGCAAAACTGCTGGCGAAACATTCAATTTCCGCGAAAGAGATTATAAAATACTCCAGATCAGCTAAAAAAAATGCCGCTAAGTATAACCTTTGACGGCACATGGCAGTTATAGCTATGGTAAAGGGTTGAAAAAAGTAAAGGTTAGCATTTCTGCTAACCTTTACTTTTTTGTATTAAGTTATTTTGTCGAGGCTGTCCCGTCCACTCTTGTCCAGTTCTGGGTTCTACCGATCAAGGAGATTCCGATGTAGCCTTTCACTTCCATTTTATCTTTGCTTACCATTTTCATGTAGCAAGAATAAGTTTTGCCGCTTTCCGGATCGTAAATAGTGCCTTCGTCCCACTTGTTATCACCGTCATACTCAAAGCCCTTCAAAAACTCAAGACCAACCAACGGGCGGTTGCGAAGCGATTTATTTGGGTTGTTGTCATCCATTTTTGGTTTTCCGTTGCGGTTAGGCTCGCGTAACGAAACTATTTTGCCACAAAGCTTATCGCCGGAGCATTTGTAGATTTCGAACTTGGCTTTTCCGTCCTCATTTGTCCAGACACCTATAGGTGACATTTTTTGGGCCCATGCACAAGTCCCAATTAACATAAGCATTACAAGAGTAAGAAGATGCTTTTTCATGTTGGTTAAGTTTAGTTGTAATATGCAACGTAATATAAGTAAAATATTTTAAAGATGCATTAAATGACTTTTAATTAAATGGCCTGAAGGCTGCAGCTTTTTCATTTAATCTAAGTTTAGTTAAAAATACAGGCTGCTGCGCAAAATTTAAATTCAGAAACTGGTGGTACTAGTTTAAATTATTGGTAATTAATATCTTACTGAAAGGTAGAGAGACTTGTAAAAAAATGGCAGAAACCTTGTGAACTTTTAAGCGTTCTTTTACCTTTAAACTATATAATCATCGTAGCGAGTGCTACAGCCTTAAGCAGGCGCCACAAAGCGGGCAAATGTTTAAGGTCTATGTTTGACTAAAGAGAAAGGAGGTGTTATGTCTAATCCATCGGTCGTCTTAGTAAGCCTAGGTAATTTTGTTCACTCTAAAGGTGAGCAGGCTTAGTAAGCAGTAGATAGCTACTGCTTACGCAGATAGCGATGTTACCTCTGATTCTTTTTAGGATGGTGATTCTGAACAACAGAACGCCGCTTACTCTGAAGTTGAGGGATTCCTGAAACACCTGGTGCATCTTGACGGGCTGCACCAGGTGTTTCTATTTTATGCCCCTCATAAGTCGTCTTTATAGGTGGTATTGTCTTTCAGGCGCCTTTCCCGCACAAACGTGAACACATAAAACGCGACAGCCCCAAAACAACTCAGCCCCATTAGCAGCAACATGATATTGCGCAGGGTCCAGCTAAAAGCATCCAGATTAATGCGCGCAAAAACTAATACGCCCACTAAAAGCGTAAGGGCCGTTACCGTATGAAACACAAAGCGGTTATGCTTACGGAGGTGATAGGTGCAAGCCAGCAGGAGCAACCCAAAAAACGGGACCATAAGGGCAGTTGGCGGTTTGGAGGGGTTCGCGAAGTATGCTATCAGCCCAAGTGTGATAAGCAACAAGGCATTAACCGTATTTATAATGTAAGGATGGATCATAACGTACATAAGCCTAAGCGGCATTGCTTAGGCTTATGTACGTTAAATTACAAAAGTGTTTGCTATGCAGTATGCGCTGCGCTTTAAAGTACCCGACGCACTTCCAAAAAACGAACATCGTAACGTGTACCCTCTACCTTGCTTATCTTAACGCCGCCGTTAGAAGATGAATGTACAAATTCTATGGTATCCCCGGGAGAGGAAAGGACTATACCCACATGGCCCGGTTCTCGTTTGTCAGCGTCTGTTCCGGTAAATATCACAAGGTCGCCGGTGCGGGCCTCCTCCTTTGCAACGTATGCTCCTTCGTTTGCCTGCATAGCAGATGAGTGTGGCAGATTAATGCCTGCCTGATCGTATACATAGGTTATAAACCCAGAGCAATCAAACCCATTGGGGCTTGTACCGGCATAAACATAAGGGCTCCCGATCAAGGATAGCGCATTGCTGACAATTTGCTCGCTTATGTCTGGTAAAGGCGCAGGAGTAGTATAAGTGCTTTGCCTGTTAGAGGTTAGAGTAATTGCTGGTGATGTTGCAGTTGCCACAGCGGCGGCTTCCGTGCCATTTTCGGCTATGTCTGGGATCAGGTAATGAAATGTATCTGACCAAAAAAGTACGACAAGTATAACGAGTGGCGAAAGTGCTAATAATAAGTTCTTTTTCATAATTAAGTAGGCCTGGTTCAACTGCTTTAATGGAAATATCGTGCCAAACACAGATCTTTATACTTTATAAGCTGTAAGTGGCTCATAATTTAATGGTTACTAGCTTTGTTGTAACAAACTTTAAGCTATAAATGGTTTACTCACTTCAATTGATAACTCACCGCCAAAAAATGGCCATTAAATAAATTGCTTGGAAAAAGTAAAATAAATATTCTATTAATTACATTAAATAGTTTTAATGTGCTACTTTTGTGGCTTCTAAAATATAATCTATGCTGATTTACAATACAGAGTCTTTTAGTGTGAAGTATGACAGCCAGCAGAACTGGCTGCACTTGTACTGCTCCGAGAAGCTACATGCAGGCAAGTTTAAAGAGGGGTTGGTAAGTGCACTAGACTATGCTGAACAAAAGCAGATAAAGCGCTGGCTCTTAGATTTTAGGGTGATAGGCAGCTTAGACGAACAGGAGGAGGTGTGGCTGCAAGGCTACTTTTACCCTCTCCTGATGGGCGCACTCGGTACCAACAATTTTGTAGCGGTTGTGGTATCTGAAAAATGCTACGATGCGTTACTATTAGAAGCAGGCAAATTTGGACTTAGGAGTTACAATTCATTTATCATCATGCATACTTTTTGCCATTTAGAAGATGCCGTAGATTGGCTAAATAAGGATGCTGTGAGTTTGGTGAGATGATAGGAGAGTAGGTGCTGCAAGGGCATGAGATTTTGAAAAGCATGGTTTTTGTTGTAAAATGCTACATATTTAACAAAACATCAATTTTACAACATGCTCAACTTAAAGCGATTTAAACTTCTATTCCTACTATTATTCATATTTATACTTAGCGGCACCGGCAGCTTATTTGCTGCTGATTTGCGCTACACACTTTCTATGCCCGAGCCGCACACACATTACTTCCAGGTAGAGGCTGAGCTTACTGGTGTAAAGAAAAAGTATGTGGACTTTACCATGCCGGTCTGGGCGCCGGGCTCCTACCTGGTGCGCGAATTTGCCAAGAATGTAGAGAGTTTCAGGGCCATAGACAAAAACGGAAAAGCGCTGCGATCTGAAAAAATTGACAAAAACACCTGGCGTGTCTATTCTGATAAAGCGGACCTGGTTCGCGCTACCTATGATGTGTATGCATTTGAGATGAGTGTTCGGACGAGCTTCCTGGATGCTTCGCACGGATACGTAAACGGTACCAGTATATTCATGTACCCTGAAGGCTACCAGGATATTGCTGGTAAGCTTGTAGTTAAGCCTTTTACAGGGTGGAGCAAAGTGTCTACTGGTTTAACAAGCACAGGGCAGTTTACTTATACTTTCCCTAATTATGACATACTAGCTGATTCTCCGCTTGAAATTGGCAACCACGAAGTGTATACTTTTACGGCCGCCGGTGTGCCCCACGAGGTGGCCATGTACGGAGAAGGCAACTTTAATGCGGAGCAGCTTATCCAGGATATGAAAAAGGTGGTGGAGGAATCAATCGCCATTATGGGGGAACTACCCGTAGACCGCTATGTATTTATCGTGCATAACCTGCAGCGTGGCGGCGGCGGCCTGGAGCATCTTAACTCTACTACGTTGCAAACCTCACGTTGGAATTACGGCACAGAAGCTGGATACAACGGTTTCTTGAGCCTTGTTGCCCATGAATACTTCCACTTATGGAATGTAAAGCGCCTGCGCCCTCAGCCACTTGGGCCATTTGATTACAACCAGGAAAACTACACCAGCTTATTGTGGGTGTCTGAAGGTATTACCAGCTACTACGATGACCTAATTGTGCGCCGGGCAGGTTATACTTCGCCGCAGCGTTACCTCGACATTGTAGCCGGTACCATCAACTCCGTAGAGAACACCCCGGGGAATAAGATACAGACGGTCGCGGAGTCGAGCCTTGATGCCTGGATAAAGTATTACCGCCGTACCGAAAACTCGAATAACGCCGAAGTGTCTTATTATACAAAGGGCGGCGTACTAGGGCATTTGCTTAACATGGAGATCATGAAGAACACCAACGGGAAAAAGAGCCTGGATGATGTGATGCGGGCCATGTATGAACGTTATTACAAAAAGCTTGACAGAGGTTACACCGAAAAAGAATTTAAGGAAATGGTGGAGAAAGTGGCTGGCAAGAACATGGATGCATTTTTTAAGAATTACGTGAACGGTACAGCGACACCGGATTACAACAAGTATTTTGAAACAGCGGGACTAAAGCTGGTAAACATAAACGAGCAAAGCGAAAGCACTAGCTGGGGGGCTTCTACGGCTGTGTCTGATGGTAAAGTGATTGTGCGTGCGGTAAATCGTGGCACCAGCGCCTATGCGGGTGGCCTTAACGTGAATGATGAAATCATTGCGGTTGATGGATTCCGTGTGGGCGATGACGTTGCACAATATGTGAATGGCCACCAGGCAGGGGATAAGCTGGAGGTATTAATCGCACGTGACGGAAAGTTAATGTTGCTGGAAATACCAATGCTGAAGGACACAAATGTACGCTACCAGATGGAGCGCCTGCCAAATCCTACTAAAGAGCAGCAGCAAGTATACAATACATGGCTTTCTGTAGCTAAATCTTAACAGGTAAACACTATTTAGGGAAAACGGCCAGGCAATAAGCCTGGCCGTTTTTGCTTTCGGCATTAGCTTGTTTAAGCTTGAAGAGTTTTCTATTCCAAGTCGATTACTGCGCAGTTAGGCTATCCCAGATCTTATAGCTGCTATTGTGGTGGTAAACCAGATACCGTATCTTTAAAACTGCTGAAGTGTATCAAGGAGGTTAAAAAGATAATTATAGAATATTACTATATTGTAAAATGTAGATATTTTAGGATTTATTAATTTTCCTAGAGTATAACTACGTGTTTTAAAAAACAGAAATATTATTTGGGTGCAATTTCCAGTTAAACTTTAATTCTTTTGTTTTGGTATGATTTACAAGAAAATGTTGCTTGCTTTATTTAACTATACTAAGTAACTTTCGTGTCGATACACAAAATAACCTGCCGCCAAATGGTGATAAAGGATACTCCTTACGTTAGTATAGTTTTTAACGTAACTGCTGAAATACTGCTGATTGACTGGATACAGATACCATCCACGAAACAGTTTAAAGATTCATACTTTGCTGCTTTACAGTTTGTAGAGCAAAAAGGCACTATTATATCTTTTTGTACTAATCTGTCTGTTATAGGGTCGTTAAGCCGTGAGCAGGAGGCATGGCTTATGCTGGAATATTATCCAAAGGTGTACCAATGCATAGGGGAGAATATAAATGCTGCAGTTGTGTTTTCTGAAGAACACTTTAAGGCTATCGTAACAAATTACCAGCAACCAACTTACCTGGCAAGGCAAGAGTTTATCAACTTCAATTACTTTACTGTTTTTGAAGAAGCGATGCACTGGCTTGCCATCATTAAAAAAGGCCAGGACTCATTTTCTTCCATGATATCCTGACCTTTCCCTGTAACTTCTGTAAGCCCCTTTATCAAGGGAAAATTCCTAGAGACTCATAGCTTACCCCAATCTTTTCGATAGCCGTTAAAAAGGCGGCTGTACGCAGATCTGGAATATTTTGCTTTTTCATTACGCTCCTAATTTCGTGGTAGGCGTTTATCATGGTGTCCTCTAAACCAGAGCGTACCAAGTTAATTTCATCTGACCCCTGTGTTAATAAAGCACGTTCTGTGGCTGACATTGTTTTGCCAGAAGATGATTCGATTGCGTTTACTAGTTTCTTATAACTTGCCTCTTCCGCACGCTTACCCATACGGCCAAATCGTACATTCGAAAGGTTTTTGAGCCACTCAAAGTATGAAACGGTTACACCACCGGCATTCAAGTATAAATCCGGAAGAATGATAATGTTGTTCCGCAGCAGGATTTCCTCTGCTTCACGGGTAACAGGACCATTAGCTCCCTCAGCTACAATCTTAGCTTTTATGTTGGCTGCATTGCCTTCATGTATTTGATTTTCCAGCGCTGCAGGAAGTAAAATATCGCATTCCCGCTCCAAAAGTAAGATAGAGTCTTCTATGTTTTCGCAGCCTTCAAAATTCAGAATGGAACCGGTTTCGCTGCGATGCCTAAAGGCCTCCTTGATGTCTATACCTGCCTCGTTGTAAATACCGCCTTCACGCTCAGCGATGCCTGTTATGATAGCACCGTCTTGCTGGCAAAAGTAGGCAGCATGATAACCTACGTTACCTAAACCCTGCACAATAATTCTTTTGCCGGCCATAGATGTTCCATCAAGCCCTTTTCCCTCAAGAAGTTCCGTATCCTGCAAGGCTTCCCGGATTCCAAAGTAGATGCCAAGTCCTGTTGCCTCGGCACGCCCCCTGATACCGCCTTGCCCAACGGGTTTACCTGTAACGCAGCCCAAGGCACTAATCTCTCCATACTTAAAAGCCTGGTAGGTATCTGCTATCCAAGCCATTTCCCGGCTGCCTGTGCCATAGTCTGGTGCAGGTACATCAATACCAGGGCCAATCAGGTTTTTCTTTACTAGTTCGGCGGCATAGCGGCGGGTAACTTTTTCAAGTGTTTTAACGGAACTGGTGCGAGGGTTAATCTTAACACCGCCTTTAGCTCCTCCAAATGGCACATCCACTACAGCGCACTTAAACGTCATTAGCGTTGCCAAGGCTTTCACTTCGTCCTCATCAACTTGCATGCTAAACCTGATACCACCCTTAGACGGAAGCTTGTGATGGCTGTGCTGCACGCGTATACCTTCAATAACTTCTATCTTGCCGTCTACCTCTACAGGAAAGGATACTTTATAAACACTGTTGCATGCCTTAATTTGTGCTAGTATTCCTGGTTCGAGGCGGGAGTACTTAGCGGCGTGGTCAAAATACTGATGAACACTTTCTAAGAACTTCCTGCCTTCGTTGCTTTGGTTGTCTGACATACCTGCTTTAATTTATGTGAGCAATAATTGATTTTAGAACGATTAGCAAAATGTTTTGTTCAGATATTTAGCTTTTTACATATCCTGTCTTAACTAGAGTTAAAATCTTCTTTTTTTAATACACTAAATAAGAAGCAATTAAGCTTTATTTACTGTACTTATAGTTGATTATATTTTAATTTATCTTGTTTGATAACAATTTATTGGCAATCTTTGTCAGCCGCTTCTGAAAATTGAAGCACTCTACGGCACGAGTAGTTTCTGTTATTTCTTCTATTGAATCTTGTTTTAAAGCGATACGTGAGTTCATATATGGTGAGACATACATTTGATGAATCCGAGGATAATCCGGGAATGGGTTATACTGTTGAGGAGGATTTGCTTAAAAACAAATTAAGCTCTTCTTATGATGCAGAGTCACAAACCCTATTGGTTACATGGGAAGGAGCGGTTACTTCGCATGAGGTAAGGCAGGGGTACATGCAAATTAAAGAACTGGTGCTTTACTACAAACCGGGTAAATGGCTTATAGACCTCCACAAGCGCGAAAGCATAAAGCGTGCAGACCAGCATTGGGTAATTACACATTTCTTTCCGGAGGCCCTTCGGCTTCTTAAAAAAGATATTTTCGTGGCTATCATTCTTCCCTTATTTTCATTTCCGAGGCTTGTTGATGAGCTAAACGGAGATGAATTTATCCAGGGAGATAACTTCATGATCATTAACCATTTTTTATACAGGGAGGAAGCTTTGCGATGGCTTAGCAACACAAATGAATTTCAGGCTGGGGCTTAAGCGATAGGATGAAAAGGCTGGGGCTTTTACCCATACTTTATGGCTAACGGCAAAGCAGACTTGCACTAGCTGAGGAATACCAGAAACGAAAAGAGCGGGACCTGATCCCGCTCTTTTCGTTTGAGAAGTGTTGCTGCCTATTTTACCGATAGAAGCTCCACGTCAAAAATTAATGTGGCATTTGGCCCGATTACGTCACCAGCGCCCTGAGCGCCATAAGCCAGTCCGGAAGGTATAAATAACCTCCATTTAGCGCCTTCTTTCATTAATTGTAGTGCTTCTGTCCAGCCAGCAATTACCCCGTTCACCGGGAAAGTGGCAGGCTGACCGCGCTCATAAGAAGAGTCAAATGTAGTGCCGTCAATCAAAGTACCGTGGTAGTGTGTAGTTACAGTGTCAGAGGCAGACGGAGACTTGCCTGTTCCTTCTTTCAAAACCATGTACTGCAAACCACTTGCAAGCGTTTTCACGCCTTCTTTGTTTTTGTTTTCAGCCAAAAAGTCCTCGCCGGCTTTTTTGTTTTCGCCACCAGATGCGTTTTGCTTTTCAGCCATTTCCTGCTGAAGCGCCATCATGGCCTGCTGTACATCACTTTGAGTTAAAGTAGAAGGCTTTCCTTCCTGAGCTTCTTTAAACCCTTTCATAAATGATTCTGACTCTACTTCTATGCCTTGTTTGCTCAGGTTAGAAGCCATATCGCGACCTATAATGTAGCTGATTTTTTCTTTTAAATCCATAGTTGAGTTTTAAGCACAAAAGATGTGCTAGCTATATTAAAAAAATGTGACTATTGAATTGCTTCGCCACAAAATTAAACATTTTAGCGTTAATTTTCCCTATGCAACGCAAAACGGGCAAGCCAAGTCCCGGCTAAAGTACAAGTATAAATACTTTTGCTCAGGGTGATGAGGAGCGGCCATGATAGCCTGTAAAATAGAAGTATACTAATGTGTGCTTGTAGGTGACACGAAGTTGCCTATAAGTATAGATGGTAATCTTCTTCCGGGTTGGCAGCTGTTAAGTTATGGTTAAATGACCATTTCTTCATAAGTAAGCTAACTGTAGTGCCTAGCAGCAACAGCGATGATATCGTTGAAAAATGTCTCATGATGCAGTTTGTTAAGGAGGTGTATATTGCACTTGAACGCGATAAAGTGCCTAGGGTTTTTTAATTTTTTAAGGTCCTTCAGGTAACCCTAGAGTGGTAGATCAGGTAAGGTGTAACAGTTCAGGTTTTAAACTATAGCAGACTGTTATTGTTGTTATAGTATACGAAGTATAAAACTGGAATTACCCAGCCTGATAAAACTAAATTATTATGCAGGAGATGTGGCATTTGTAACATACTTTGCCATACCTTTGCATCAAACAATGACCATGCAGCCATTTAGCTATACCCATTTGTCTTTGTTAGTGCCGGCCTTCACAGGCTTGGTTGCTGCTTCTCATCATGTAGCCTTGCGTGATGAACTGAATGGCTATTGTCTTCACTTCTTTACAACTCCGAAAGCCTTTAACGGCTAAGCCGGAGTTACCTGTCGGGTTAAGCTGTAACACATAGGTAATTCCGGAACGGTTAAAACAGCAATTAAAAACCAAACTTTTTTCAATTTTCATTCATGGCAACAAAAATTAGCGTCAGGCAAACATTTGTCTATGTCTTTGCTGCGCTTTACTTAGTTACCTTCCTGTTATCCATTTTTGAGAGGCAGAGCCTTTGGCTGTTACTAGCTATTGTGCCGTTGCATTTGGTGTACTTGAGTAATGTGCGCCAGGGGAAACACAGCATTCTGCGTAACTACCCGCTATTGGGTTATTTGCGGTATTTCTTTGAAAGCATACGCCCTGAACTGCGCCAGTACTTTTTTGAGTCAGACCTTGATGGTAAACCGTTTAGCCGCCGGCAGCGCTCTATAGTATACCAGCGGGCAAAAAACGTGCGCCAGACTGTACCGTTCGGTATGCAGGCGAACAGCCAGGACGTAGGTTTTGAATGGATCGCTCACACTATGTTTCCGGTGCACGTGAAAGAGGAAAACCTGCGCGTAACTGTTGGCAGCAGCAGTTGCCGACAGCCTTACAGCGCCAGCATTTACAATATTTCTGCCATGAGCTACGGTTCGCTTAGCAAAACAGCCGTTAAAGCCCTAAGTGCCGGCGCAAAACTAGGCGGCTTTGCACACAACACCGGCGAAGGTGGCGTGAGCCCGTTCCATATTGAAGGAGGCGGAGATCTTATCTGGCAGATAGGTACGGGTTACTTTGGCTGCCGCGATAAAGACGGAAATTTCTCTGAAAGGCTTTTTCAGGAAGAAGTTGCGCATCCTAACATCAAAATGGTGGAAATTAAATTATCCCAGGGTGCCAAGCCAGGGCACGGAGGTATACTTCCGGCTGCTAAAAACACCCCAGAGATTGCAGCAATCCGAAAGGTAGAGCCTTATACCACAGTTGCCTCTCCGCCTGCTCATGCTGCTTTCAAAGACCAGTTTACCATGCTGCTTTTCGTGCAGAAGCTACGCGTTTTATCAGACGGAAAACCTATTGGCATAAAGATTTGTATCGGTAATAAGCAGGAGTTTGAGCAATTGTGCCGCGAAATGATGCATAACCAGATTTATCCTGACTTTATAACTATAGATGGCGCCGAAGGTGGCACAGGAGCCGCACCACTTGAGTTTACCGACAGCCTGGGCATGCCGCTTTACGATGCCCTGGCATTTGTGCAAACGATGCTGGTAAAGTATGGCCTGCGCGATGAAATTAAACTAATGGCCGCAGGTAAGATCATAACTGGTGTGGATATTCTTAAAGCAATATCGTTAGGGGCGGACATGTGCTACAGCGCGCGGGGAATGATGTTTGCGTTAGGCTGCATACAGGCCCTACAATGCGATTCCGGCAGATGCCCTGTAGGTATAGCCACCCAGGATAAAAACCTGTACCAGGGCCTTGATGTTGCAGACAAACGAGTACGTGTCGCTAACTTTCATGGCAATACCATTAAATCGACAGTAGAGGTAATGGAAGCCTGTGGCTTTAACTCATTAAAAGATGTTACCCCTGATAAGATTTTCAGAAGAGTAGAGCAGGGCAATACGCTTAGCTTTAAAGATATTTACTTTCCTAAAAGCCCAGCTGCCTCCCAACTTGCTAAAAAATACGTACTTAACTAACATGAACAACACAATCTATTTAACAGAGCAGGATTATAAACGCCTGATTGAACTAATACAGATGCAACGCATGAGTGGTGGTGCAGCCGTTAACATTAGTAAATTAGGCGAAGAGCTGAAGCGCGCCAAACTAGTGCCTTCCGAAGAGATTCCTGCGGATGTTATTACCATGAACTCTCGTGTGCAGCTAAAAGACCTGCAGAGCGGCAATGAAATCGAAATCACCCTTGTTTACCCGAAGGATGCAGACATCAACAGCCGTAAAATCTCTATTTTTGCGCCAGTAGGTACAGCCATTATTGGTTGTAGAGAAGGCGATGTGGTGGAGTGGCCTGTACCTTCGGGCACCATTAACTACAGCATCGAAAAAGTAATCTATCAACCGGAAGCAAGCGGAGACCATTATTTGTAATCACATATAAAGTATAGGTGTACTATCCTTTAAAAGCAGCGAAGCCCCTGGTATACGACCAGGGGCTTCGCTGCTTTTAAAGGAAATCGACTGTTTTTACAAATAGTCTGTAGTTTCTTCATCATATAAATCAAAATCCACATCTTCCTCTTCCAGGTGGGTACACATGTATAGATAAGTAATAGCACCTACAACCAGCAGAGAAGTTCCGAGTAGGATGAAGGGAAAGCTTTTAGGATTTTTCATTTTCATAGTTATTAAAGTGTTGTATTAAGTATACGGTTTAAAATGTCTTAAGTGTTTTAAGTTGCTGATTAGTGCGTGTTTATAAAGTATAAAAGGCCAGGCTTACGCCTGGCCTTTTATACTTTATATGCCTGAGAATGGCACCACTTATACTTACATATTTCTGCGGTACTGTCCGCCTACCTCAAACAAGGCATTGGTGATCTGACCCAAAGAGCAGAACTTCACCGTTTCCATCATCTCTTCGAAAATGTTACCATTGTTGATAGCCACCTGCTGGATACGCTTCAGCATTTCCGCAGTCTTATCTTCGTTGCCTTTCTGAAGCGACTGCAGCATCGAGATCTGGTACTGCTTTTCTTCTTCCGTTGCTCGGATAACTTCTGTAGGCAACACCGTAGGAGAGCCTGTTGAAGAAAGGAATGTGTTTACGCCAATGATCGGGTACTCGCCGGTATGCTTCAGGGTCTCATAGTATAAACTTTCTTCCTGAATCTTGCCACGCTGGTACATCGTCTCCATGGCACCCAGCACACCGCCACGCTCTGTAATACGGTCAAACTCTACCAGTACAGCTTCTTCCACCAAGTCAGTCAGTTCTTCAATGATGAATGAGCCTTGCAGCGGATTTTCAT
This sequence comes from uncultured Pontibacter sp., assembly GCF_947492645.1. Taxonomy (GTDB): domain Bacteria; phylum Bacteroidota; class Bacteroidia; order Cytophagales; family Hymenobacteraceae; genus Pontibacter. The sequence continues at coordinate 145,815 of NZ_CANLMZ010000006.1, forward strand.
TCTTTGCCAGACCAAGCTCACGGTTGATGATCAGCTGGATAGCCATAGCACGACGAACAGATGCTTCTGTTGGTGTAGTAATGGCCTCGTCGTAAGCATTTGTGTGTAGCGAATTACAGTTGTCGTAGATCGCGTAAAGTGCCTGCAGCGTGGTGCGGATATCGTTGAAATCGATCTCCTGCGCGTGCAGCGAACGTCCTGACGTCTGGATATGGTACTTCAACATCTGCGAACGGGCATCGGCATTATACTTGTGCTTCATCGCCTTCGCCCAGATACGGCGAGCCACACGGCCAATCACCGCATACTCCGGATCGATACCGTTAGAGAAGAAGAAGCTCAGGTTTGGGGCAAACTTGTTAATGTCCATGCCGCGGCTCACGTAGTACTCTACAAAGGTAAAGCCGTTTGCCAGCGTAAAGGCCAGCTGCGAAATTGGATTAGCACCAGCTTCTGCAATGTGATAGCCCGAAATAGACACCGAGTAGAAGTTACGTACGTTCTTATCTATAAAGTACGCCTGCACGTCACCCATTAAACGAAGCGAGAATTCTGTAGAGAAGATACAGGTATTCTGCGCCTGGTCTTCTTTCAGGATGTCAGCCTGCACCGTACCACGAACTGCAGCTAACGTACGGGTCTTGATCGGCTCGTATACTTCAGCAGGCAACACCTGGTCACCAGTCACACCAAGCAGCATCAAACCTAGGCCATCATTACCTTTTGGCAATTCGCCCTGGTATCTTGGACGCTCAACGCCTTTCTCTTTATAGATAGCCTCTATCTTCTGGTTTATCTCATCTTCCAGACCATGCTCTTTAATGTAAAGTTCGCATTGCTGGTCGATAGCAGCATTCATAAAGAAGCCGGTAAGTATAGCTGCCGGACCATTGATAGTCATCGAAACTGACGTCATCGGGTCAGCCAGGTTAAAGCCGGAGTATAGTTTCTTGGCATCGTCGAGGCAGCAAATGCTTACGCCCGAGTTACCAATTTTACCATAGATGTCTGGTCTGAAATCAGGGTCTTCGCCGTAAAGTGTTACCGAGTCAAAAGCCGTAGAAAGACGCTTGGCTGGCATGCCTAAGCTCACGTAGTGGAAGCGACGGTTTGTACGCTCCGGTCCGCCTTCGCCGGCAAACATACGGGTAGGGTCTTCGCCTTCGCGCTTGAACGGGAACACACCCGCTGTGTAAGGGAATTCGCCCGGTACATTCTCCTGCAGGTTCCACTTCAGTAAGTCACCCCATGCTTCGTAGCGTGGAGTAGATACTTTAGGAATCTGTAAATGAGAAAGCGACTCTGTATGTGTCTTTATTTTCAGTTCTTTATCGCGCACCTTGAACACATAGAACTCATTCTTGTAGGATTGAACCTTGTCTTTCCAGTTCTCCAGAATCTTCTTGTTCTGGCCGTCCAGGTTCAGTTCTACTTCAGCATACGCTTCTTCCAGCTGCTTCACTATACGGTCTTTATCGGCAATTTCTATACTTTGAACTGCTTCTATAGATTTTTTGATACCGTATAGTTTCTGCGCAACTTCTGCCTGGTCCTTGCTCCACTTATCATAGTTGCGGATGGTCTCAGATATTTCAGAAAGATAACGCGTGCGGGCAGGAGGGATGATGAACACCTTCTCCGACATTTCCTTTGAAGTCTGCAGGTTAGAGTTAAACTCAACACCCGTTTTCTCAGAAATTTTAGACATGATTGCTCTGTAAAGCTGGTTCATGCCCGGGTCGTTGAACTGCGACGCGATTGTTCCGAAAACCGGAATATCGTCGTCGTTCACGTCCCAAAGTTGGTGGTTGCGCTTGTACTGCTTCTTCACATCGCGTAGAGCGTCTAATGCGCCGCGCTTGTCGAATTTGTTCAGGGCAATTACATCCGCAAAATCCAGCATGTCGATTTTCTCAAGCTGTGTGGCGGCACCATATTCCGGCGTCATCACATACAAACTCATGTCAGAATGCTCGATGATCTCGGTGTCAGACTGGCCAATGCCGGATGTTTCAAGTATAATTAAATCAAAATCAGCAGCCTTAACAATGTCCACGGCGTCCTGTACATACTTGCTCAGGGCCAGGTTGCTTTGGCGGGTTGCCAGCGAGCGCATGTAAACTCTTTCATTGGAGATTGAGTTCATACGTATTCTGTCGCCAAGCAAAGCACCACCCGTTTTACGTTTAGATGGGTCTACGGAAATGATGGCAATTTTCTTTTCCGGAAAGTCCATCAGGAAGCGGCGCACTAGTTCATCCACCAGAGACGATTTACCGGCACCACCTGTACCAGTAATACCTAATACGGGTGTCTTCACTTCTTTTGCCTGCTCTCTTACTTCATCAAGTATAGCTCTTGCATCTTCCGGAAAGTTCTCGGCAGCAGAGATCAGGCGGGCAATCGATTTCGCGTCTTTGTCTTTCAGATGCTTTACTTCGCCGTTCAGGTTCTGTCCCGTCGGGAAGTCGCATTTCTCCAGCATGTCATTTATCATGCCTTGCAAGCCCATCGCGCGTCCGTCGTCAGGAGAGTAAATGCGTGCAATGCCATAACCGTGCAGTTCTTCGATCTCAGATGGAAGTATAACACCGCCTCCGCCGCCAAATAAACGGATATGGCCACAGCCGCGCTCGTTCAGCAGGTCGTACATGTACTTGAAATACTCAATGTGACCGCCCTGGTAAGAGGTAATGGCAATGGCCTGGGCATCTTCCTGAATGGCGCAATCTACAATCTCTTGCACCGAACGGTTATGGCCAAGGTGTATCACTTCTGCGCCCGATGCCTGGATAATACGACGCATGATATTGATCGCAGCATCGTGGCCATCGAATAAAGAAGCCGCTGTTACGATACGGATATGGTTAACAGGCTTATATGGTTCTACTGTAGTAAATGACATACTTTAGTAACAAGATTTATCAAAATATGATGCGAAGATAGGACTAAGATTTATAAGATTAAAGAATAGACAGGATTTGAAGCGGAGACAAATCGCATTAAATTGATATTATGTTGTTAAAAATTTAAATAAAACATAGTTTGTGTATTTCCGTTATACTTTTAAATTCATATATTAGATAATAAATATCAAGGCAGCATTCCGATGCTGTATCACAAACTATAGATCAAACTTTAAACTGGTTAGTTATGAGATTAGGTGTTTATGTATCTGGCGCTTTTGCAGCCATGGCACTCGTGTTAGGTTATTTATTCAGAGTTATGCACCTGCCAGACGCACACGAACTACTTATAGTTGGTTTAGGTGTGGCGGCTGTTGTATTTATCCCTCTTTTTGCGGCTTATAACTATAAAAGAAGGGCCCATTCTACTGCCAACGTATAGTTTATAGTTCAGGCTATAATAAACGGGCTTCCCCTAAACCTGCTTCTTTGGCAATGGATACCAGGTCGGTTACATTGGCTGTGCCCAGTTTCTGCTATATGTTTTTGCGGTGAGTGCTTACGGTGTTTTTGCTGATGTATAGTTTAACGGCAATGGCTTAGGTACTCAGGCCCTGGCATATCAGGTTTAGTATATTTACTTCGCGTTTGTGCAGGCATTTAATAAAGAGCAGCTGGCGCAGGTTTTCGCGGAGTGCCTGCACCAGCTGCTCTTTCTTGTTCATACATGTACTCCATTCTACCCATTTCCCGAATCCCCTCTAAAGTATATCCTAAGGTTTCTTTGTTGGTGCGGTTGCACCATACCACGCCTTTTTGCAGGTCTGAAATTTAAATGTTGGCGGGCACCTCATGCACTACACGCTCCAGTAAACTGTATTGCTCTTTTAGCTGCTGTAATTCCTGTTTAAGTTTACTAATCTTTTCTTAGGCTTTAGAGGTAGTTTGCTTCTGCATGTGTATGGTAAAAAGCTGATGTGGTTGTGTATGCAAATTAAATATAAGATTATCCGGTTAATACATATATAATTCTATAGTTTGATGTTTGGTTAATTTGTCATGCTTCTCATAAATTTCCTTTAAAACGTGGGCAGAATAGCAGAAACAAACGCACTTTCTTCTTAACTTTGTTATTCGTATAGATATTTATGAAGAACATTCGCAATTTCTGCATCATCGCCCACATCGACCATGGTAAAAGTACCCTGGCTGACCGCCTGTTAGAATTTACATCTACGGTGGCAGAGCGTGAAATGCAAAACCAGCTTTTAGATAACATGGATCTGGAGCGCGAGCGCGGCATTACCATCAAGAGCCACGCCATCCAGATGAACTACCATTATAAAGGAGAAGAGTATGTGCTGAACCTGATTGATACGCCAGGCCACGTCGACTTTTCTTACGAGGTTTCACGCTCTATTGCTGCTTGTGAGGGAGCGCTGCTCATCGTAGATTCATCACAAGGAATTGAAGCCCAAACGATCTCGAATTTGTACCTGGCCATAGGTAATGACCTGGAGATAATCCCGGTTCTAAATAAAATTGACTTGCCGCACGCGATGCCGGAAGAGGTTTCGGACCAGATTATCGACCTGATAGGCTGTGACAGAGAAGACATTATACATGCCTCTGGTAAGTCGGGGATAGGTATAGAGGAAATCCTGGCTGCTATTTGTGACCGTATTCCAGCACCGAAAGGAGACCCTGAAGCACCGCTGCAGGCCCTTATCTTCGACTCTGTTTTTAACTCTTATCGTGGTATAGAAGTATACTTCCGGATTTTTAACGGAACGCTTAAAAAAGGCGAGAAGGTAAAGTTTATAAATACCGGTAAAACTTACGAGGCCGATGAAATTGGTGTACTGAAACTAAACCAGGAAGCCCGTAAAGAAATGGGTGCCGGTAATGTAGGCTACCTGATATCGGGCATCAAGAATGCGAAAGAGGTAAAAGTTGGTGATACCATTACCCACGTAGAGCGTCCGGCACAAGGTATACAAGGCTTTGAAGATGTGAAGCCAATGGTGTTTGCCGGTATTTACCCCGTAGAAACAAGCGAGTATGAGGAACTTCGCGCCTCCATGGAGAAATTGCAGCTAAATGATGCCTCTTTAGTATGGGAGCCGGAGACTTCTGCAGCGCTTGGCTTTGGTTTCCGTTGCGGTTTCCTGGGCATGTTGCACATGGAAATTGTGCAGGAGCGCCTGGAGCGTGAGTTCGACATGACGGTTATCACGACGGTACCGTCGGTGCAGTTCCATGTGCATACTACAAAAGGGCAGTTGATGAAGGTTAGTGCGCCTTCCGAAATGCCTGAGCCTAACTACATTGACCACGTAGAGGAGCCTTTCATAAAAGCGCAGATCATCTCTAAATCTGAATTTGTCGGGCCGATTATTACGCTTTGCATGGACAAGCGCGGTATCCTGAAAAACCAGACGTACCTGACAAGCGACAGAGTAGAGCTTTCTTTTGAAATGCCGCTTGCCGAGATCGTATTTGACTTCTTTGATAAACTAAAGACAATTTCACGTGGTTACGCTTCACTTGACTATGAACTGATCGGTTTCCGCCAGTCAAACATGGTGAAGCTGGACGTGATGCTGAACGGCGAGCCTGTGGATGCCTTGTCTGCGATTGTACACCGCGACAAAGCTTATGACTGGGGAAAACGCCTGTGCGAGAAGCTAAGAGAGCTGCTGCCGCGCCAGATGTTCGAGATTGCCATTCAGGCAGCTATTGGGCAGAAAATTATTGCCCGCGAAACTGTAAAAGCACTCCGCAAGAACGTACTGGCCAAGTGCTACGGCGGTGACATCTCCAGAAAGCGTAAACTACTCGAGAAACAGAAAAAGGGTAAGAAACGCATGCGCCAGGTCGGCAACGTGGAAATTCCGCAAGAAGCCTTCTTAGCCGTGCTTAAACTTGACTAAAGTATAAACAAGCCCCGACGTGCCTCAGCGCGTTGGGGCTTGCTGCTTTTAAGTCTTTTGACAAAGGATAAAAGACTCAAGGGACAATTTCTACTATATTTTTTAGCAAGAAGTCTAATTATAAACTTACCAAAGCCTTGTACGCCGACATCACTATTAAAGCGCATTGCGACAACCCCGCAGAGGCTGAAAGTATACTTTTGGGGCTGAATGCCACTTACCAGGGGCAGGATGTACAGACGGATACCCATTACGAAACAGACCTGGGTAAACTGAAGTACCGCAAGGGAAACGTTGAGCATGTACTGATGCAGTATAACAGGGTACAACTAGATGACGCTAAGAAAACAGAAGTATACTTATACTTGAAGAACCCAACTGCAGCAACTATAACAGCGGTTTGCGGCGGTAAGAAAGTAATAGCTGAGGTAAGGAAAGTTCGCAAGATTTTTTTTATAGACAATGTGAAGTTCCACATCGACCAGGTAGAGGGCCAAGGCAATTTCCTGGAGATAGAGGCGATTGACCTTGATGGATCTGTAGGAGAGGAAGTGCTGCGGCAGCAATGCGACTATTATAAGGAGCAGCTACAGATTCAGGAGGAAGACCTGGTGCCGGAAGGCTACATATAATTTAATAAGAATCAACCATAATTCGAAATACATAACCATACACAAACTATGACCCTGCTCGACGGTAAAAAAACATCTGAAGCCATACTACAAGAAATAGCGCACGAGGTACAAGCCATTAAAGCTAACGGTGGCAAAGTGCCGCACCTGGCAGCTGTACTGGTAGGCAACGATGGTGGATCGGTAACTTACGTGAACAATAAAGTGCTTGCCTGCGATCGCATCGGGTTTGGCTCGTCGCTTATTCGCTATGAAGATACGGTGACGGAACAGGAGCTTTTGCAAAAGATACAAGAGCTGAACGAAGATGACAACGTTGATGGGTTTATAGTACAGCTTCCCCTGCCCAAGCACATTAATGCAGAAAAAGTAATCGAGTCAATCGATCCGAGAAAGGACGTAGACGGATTCCACCCGACAAATGTGGGCCGCATGGTAGCGGGCTTAAACGCTTATTTACCTGCCACACCTGCAGGTATTTTGCAATTGCTGCAGCGCTACGATATACAAACGAGCGGCAAGCATTGCGTGGTGATAGGCCGTAGCAATATTGTAGGCTCACCGATGAGTATATTGATGTCCAAAGCCGCTTACCCAGGCAACGCCACCGTTACGCTGTGCCACCGTAACACCAACAACCTGGCTTACCACACCCGCCAAGCTGACATCATTATTTCAGCGGTAGGTATACCGGGCCTAGTTACCGCAGATATGGTAAAAGACGGTGCAGTAGTTATTGATGTGGGCACAACACGCGTGCAGGATGCCAGCCGTAAATCGGGATATAGGTTGCGTGGCGATGTTGACTTTGATGCAGTTGCCCCTAAGTGCAGCTTTATAACACCTGTACCGGGTGGAGTAGGCCCCTTAACAATTGCTATGTTGATGCAGAATACCTTAAGAGCCGCAAAAAAAGAAGTATACGGATAGTTCAGGCTGCTAAGGCTCCTAATGCATAGGCCCGGTGGCGTCAGGTTTAAACCGTTAAGTATCGGTCTAAACCTGACGCTACCGGGCCTTTTTTATACATGTATGTGTATTTAAGGCTTCAGCATACAACTCAAATCTGTTTACTGGAACAGAACACCGTGCGTACCTTGTTGCAATTTTAACTAACTTTGTAAGTTCTGGTTGATTTACAAGTATAAATCAGCAGGTAAATTAAAATTACGAGACGGAAGGCTGGTTCAACGATTGGCCATAGCAATTGAGCATTGGAAGAAATAAAAGCATTTAAAAAAGCGTCTATCTATACGGTGCCTAAAGATGGCAGCGAGTTGCCTTTGATGGAGGCTTTCTATACTATACAGGGAGAGGGTGGCAATACAGGCACAGCAGCCTACTTTATCAGGCTGGGAGGCTGTGATGTAGGCTGCCATTGGTGCGATGTGAAAGAGAGCTGGGATGCGGAATTGCACCCGCTAACCCCTGTATACGAAATAGTAGAGACAGCCGCTGCTTACCCGGGTAAAAGTGTGGTGATAACAGGAGGCGAACCGCTTCTTTATAACTTATTGCCTCTAACCTCTCAGCTGCAGCAGCAAGGTATAAAAACGTGCATTGAAACCTCTGGCGCTTATCCGATCAGCGGTGTATGGGATTGGGTTTGTTTGTCGCCCAAGAAGTTTAAGGCACCTGATGCATCGGTGTATCCTTTTGCAGATGAGCTAAAAGTGATTATCTTTAACAAGAGTGACTTTAAGTGGGCAGAGGAACATGCGGCTCGCGTGGGCGAAAATTGCAAGCTTTATTTGCAACCGGAGTGGGGAAAGGTAAACGAAATTACGCCACTTATAGTAGAATACGTCAAAAATAACCCGAAGTGGCGCGTTAGTTTGCAAACGCACAAATACATGGATATTCCTTAATACTGTATGCATAAAGTACTGCTGATCTCTTTTTTTATACTTTCCCTGTTAGCCACCTCTGCGCAGGCACAGCATCAAAAGTTAAGTACCGCTAACTCTAAAGCAGAGAAATTATACTTAAAAGCAGATGAGTACGCCAGGTCCCGTAACTTTGAAAGGGCTTTGCAATCATTGGCAGAGGCTACCGAAAGAGATCCAGGTTTTGTGGAAGCTTATATCAGGGCCGCCAACCTGCACAAGTTAATGGGCAACAAAGCTGCAAGCTTCAATAACCTGCAAAAAGGGCTTGGGTTGGCACCTTTTAATCCAGCCTATGCCAATTTCTATTTCGATTTAGCGGATTTATACTTTGAGCAAGGCAACTACGAAGCAGCGAAGCAGAACTTTGAGTCTTTTCTGAAGTCGAAGCCTAAAAGCGCAAAGCTCGTGGCCTGGGCACGTGAGCAGGTAAAAACTGCCGACTATGCAATAGAGGCGATGAAAAACCCTGTGCCATTCGAGGCAGAGCAAATGTCTGGTGCAGTAAATAAATTTGGGCTACAGTATTTTCCTTACACTACCGCAGACCAACGCTACTTTATTTATACGGCGCGCGCCAGCACAAAACCCGACCACGACGAGAACATCTATATAAGCGAACGAAGCAATGGCGAGTGGCAAACACCTGTCTCCATTTCATCAAATATCAATACAAACGCAAACGAGGGGGCAGCCACTATATCCGGCGATGGCAAAACATTGGTTTTTACTTCCTGCAGCCGCCCCGACGGTATAGGCGATTGTGATTTATACATCTCCTTCAGAACAGGCAACGAGTGGAGCAAACCTAAAAACATGGGTACAGCTGTCAACTCCAAAGCCTGGGACTCGCAGCCAAGTTTATCTGCCGATGGCCGCACGTTATACTTTACTTCAACCCGTGGCGGCGGCATTGGCAAAGAAGATATCTGGGTAACGTACCAAAGTGAAGACGGCACCTGGATTAAACCGGTAAACCTGGGCAATACCATCAACACACAAGGCCGTGACATGGCACCTTCCGTGCACATGAGTGGCTCTACGTTATATTTTGTAAGCGATGGCCATTTGGGCATGGGCGGCCTGGATGTGTTCAAAACCAGCTTAAGCCCACAGAAAAAGTGGAGTGAGCCACAAAACTTAGGGTACCCGCTAAACACGCACGCTGATGAAGGCTCTTTGTTTATTACCCCTGATAACCAAGTTGGCTACTACTCCAGGCAGGTAACAACAGATGCGGGTGCGCCAACGGTGCAACTGTTCCGGTTTAAAGTGCCAGCAGCATGGAAAAGCCTGGAGAACAGCACCTATGCCCAAGGCCGGGTGTTTGATGCTACAACAAAAAAGCCATTAGCCGCTCAGGTGCAGCTCTACGATGTGAAGCAGGATTCGCTGTTGCAACAGGTGGGGTCTGATAAGGTATCCGGGGAATATACGGTTGTATTAACCGAGGGCAGGCAGTATGCCCTGTATGTTGCTGCGCCAAATTACTTGATGAACAGCGTAAGCTTTGATTATACATCATCTAAAAGCCTGACACCCGTTGCCCTGGATGTTTACCTGGAGCCGATTAAAGCAGGTGCTGCGATGGTGCTGAATAATCTCTTTTTTGATACAGGAAAGTATGCTTTGGAGAAAAAGTCTGAGACGGAGCTAAGTAAGCTGATAAAGTTTATGCAGCTTAACAGCACCATGAAGATTGAAATAGAAGGCCATACAGATGATGTAGGAGCCGATAAGGATAACCAGGTGCTGTCAGAGAAGAGAGCGAAATCAGTAGTGGACTATATTACCAGCAACGGCATCGGCAAAGAGCGCATCCGCTACAAAGGATATGGCGAAACCAAACCCGTTAAACCAAATACCTCCGAAGAAAATCGCCAGCGCAACCGCCGCATCGAAATGCGGGTGCTGTAGGATCAAAAGTATAAGCGGACTGCTGTTACGGGGACTTCCTTTTTTCTTTACAAATATGTTCAAAGTATAAAAACAGAAAAGGCTGATCCGAAGATCAGCCTTTTCTGTTTTAGTTTATGCTATACTAGCGTTGCTCAATCGGAACGTAGTTACGCTCTGTCTCGCCAACATATACCTGACGCGGACGGCCAATTGGCTCCTTGTTCTCACGCATTTCTTTCCATTGTGCGATCCAGCCTGGCAGACGACCAAGAGCAAACATCACAGTAAACATATCAGTCGGGATACCTAAAGCACGGTAAATGATACCTGAGTAGAAGTCTACGTTAGGGTATAGTTTACGCTCTACAAAGTATGGATCGTTCAGGGCAGCCTCTTCCAGTTCCTGTGCAATAGTCAGAATAGGGTCGTTGATGCCAAGGGCAGTTAATACTTCGTCAGCTGCTTTCTTGATGATCTTGGCGCGAGGGTCAAAGTTTTTGTAAACTCTGTGGCCGAAGCCCATCAAGCGGAAAGGATCATCCTTGTCTTTTGCTTTAGCGATAAATTTCTTAGAGTCGCCACCGTCAGCTTTGATTTGCTCCAGCATCTCGATAACAGCCTGGTTAGCACCACCGTGAAGCGGGCCCCAAAGTGCGCTGATACCAGCAGAAACAGAAGAGTATAAGCTTGCATTTGCAGAACCAACCAAACGCACAGTAGACGTAGAGCAGTTTTGCTCATGGTCAGCGTGCAGTATAAGCAGTTTGTTTAACGCATCCACAATTACCGGGTTAATTTCATAATCCTCGGTTGGGTATGCAAACATCATGTGCAGGAAGTTAGAGCAATAGTCTAACTTGTTTTTTGGGTAGTTAACCGGGTGGCCAACAGAGTTTTTGTACGACCAGGCTGCAATAGTTGGCAACTTAGCCATCAAACGAATAATAGACAGATCAACTTCTTCTTTAGACTGGTTCGGGTTAAGCGACTCAGGGTAGAAAGCGGTTAAAGAGCTAATTAAAGCAGACAGAATACCCATTGGGTGAGCTGCCGATGGGAAACCATCTAGAATTTTGCGCATGTCCTCGTTTACGAGGGTGTGCATTTTTATTTTATTGCTGAAGTCTTCAAGCTCCTGAGCAGTTGGCAGCGAGCCGTAAATCAGAAGGTAGGCAACTTCAATGAAGTTTGATTTTTCAGCCAGTTGCTCGATAGGATAGCCCCTGTAGCTAAGAATACCCTGCTCACCATCAAGGAAAGTGATCGCGCTGGTAGTGGCACCTGTGTTTTTATAACCAGAATCCAAAGTGATGTAGCCGGACTCTGAGCGAAGAGAATTGATATCAATAGCTTTCTCATTCTCAGTACCTTCTACAACTGGCAACTTGTAAGATTTACCGTCTAAAATTATTTCAGCAATTTCTGACATGTGTATTTTTCGTTTATGTCTGTTGTTGTATGTCTTAGGAAGCGAAATTATAGAAAAATGTTCTAAAAAGAAATTCGTTGTAGGTACAATATTTCGATTTAACGATGTTTTAATCTTATTAGCCTCGCTTAACCTACATAATAAACGGTAACTAGCTAAAAAGTTTATTCCTTGTGTTAAAAAAGATTTTCAGCGGCTTTGTTCCTGTATTGGCCCGGTTGCAGTTACCGCTTTTTTGCACAGTAAGATGATCGGGAGTTACATGAGTAACAGTCAAAGCTATAGCTGCCACAACAATAGCTGTAGTGCGTTCAGTATCTGTACTGAGAATTTTTATACTTGCAGGCTGCTGTTTAACTAAAGCTGATTCAGTAATTGGAATTATGTGTATAAGTATAGTACAATCTTGAAATGAAGCTATTTGCTGTTGTCACTTCTTTTTCCAGTTTAATCTGAAACCAAAATAGTATAAGAAAGTATGATAGTAGAGTTAACAGCCTGCTGTAGATAAGCCGTGCATCCAATGCTTATACTTAAAGCCATAGCCCTAACACCACCTACACTTCCACAATCACCCGCCGCCATTTTTTACCTTAATACCAATTGCTATGAAACAACAAGTACCTGATGTAATGAGTAGGTATCTGCTCATTAAAAATTTTCTTAACCCGGTCAACGCAGGCAAAAGGTGGATATACTGCTTATTGTTTGCGTTTCTTTTTGCACCTGATCTTCAGGCACAGTCAAACCAGGAGCCTGAGCTGGAACGCGAGTGGGCCAAGCAGATAAGTACCGGCGCTAGTAGCTATGCCGCTACCGTTGCCACCGCCATCGGCCCTGATCAAATGCCTGTGGTAGTTGGCTTTAGCAGAGACGGCAATAGTACAACTCGTATTGTTATAACTAAACTTAACGCCACAGGCGATGTTGTGTGGCAGCAGGAATATGCAGGGGTAGCAGGAAGCATGGGCGAGTCTCCAAACCAGATGTCGCTGGACCGGCAAGGCAATATTTACATTCTCGGTTCGGTAGCTTTTGAAGAAGACAACCCGGATTTGCTTGCCTTAAAGTATAGCTCTGACGGATCTTTTATGTGGGCGCAGCACGTGAACGGCGGCGATGGCATAAGAGACCTGCCCGAAAGTATGGCAGTTTCTGATGCCGGGGAAGTATACGTTACCGGCACATCGCAGGTGCCGGGAGGTAGCCAGGTACTAACTGCTAAGTTTGATGCTGCAGGAAACATTGCCTGGGAAAAAACATTTACAGGACCAGAGGATGTCTCGGATCCGCAGGTGCAGTCGATAGCCCTTGATGCTGCCGGAGATGTTGTGGTTGCCGGAAATATAATCTCAACTGAAAGGGGACGCACCTTATTTGTAACCAAGTATAGTCAGGCGGATGGGCAACAAGTATGGGTAAACCTGCCTGAGGGCGGAGAGATAATGTTTGTAAACACTTATACCGCCGATAAACTATTTATAGGTGAAAGTGGCAACATGTACATAGCAGGCACAAGAGCCGCAATCGCCACTGTTAACTTAAGGCCTTTGCTGGTAAAGCTTGATAGCGAAGGCAACCACGTCTGGAGTAAGTTTGATGAAACGCCGTCTTATGCTTCCTATTTCAGCGATGCCCTGTTAGATGACGCGGAGAACCTGCTCGTGCTTTACTCCGCACAGTTTGGCCGCTCAGATACAGAGGCGTATGTGGCAAAGTATAACCCCGATGGGGAGAAGGTTTGGGGAGATATTATCGTAGATGCGGCCGGAGACAACATTTATTCAAACTCCCTGGCGATGCGTGAGGATGGCGTGGTTGCTTTTACGGGTTTTGTAAGAGGCAGCCTCGCGCACGAAGTTCCTGATCTGGTTACGTACCTGTATGCCGCTAATGGAGAACAACTTGACATGGACAGGTATAACCAAACAGCAGACGCAACCGAATCAGGGTGGGGTATTGCCTTTGATGCCGCTGGTGATTTATACGTAACAGGCCATGCATACGCATCAAACACCAATGCCACCAGCCTGCTTGCTATAAAATATGCAACAGGTGGCACCGTAACACCTCCGCCGCCAGCAGGCAGCCTTACCCGCGCCTGGGCCGTGACAGAGGAAGATGAAGCCGGTGAAGTGAAGAAGCTACTGATAGGAGAGGGACAAAAGCCTGTGCTCCTCAGCAACAACGCAATCTCAGCCTTCTCCACAGCAGGCCAGAAAGTATGGGAAAGTCCTTCTACGATCAACTTTAAGGATGCCGTACAGGATAAGCAAAACAACATTTACGTCCTCACCGAATGGCCGATTAGCGATACAAACAACATACTGCTTGTAACAAAGTATAACAGCGCCGGCGAACAGCTATGGAAGTACCAGTACGGGCAGGTACACCACAACATGCGTGGCGGCGGATTGGCTGTAAACGAGCAGGGCGAAGTATTTGTGGGCAGTACAGTCTTTAATTCCGGCAACGATGGGTATGTAAAAGTAATCAAGCTGAATGCAGACGGAACAGAAAGCTGGCAAGCAAACTATGAGGGCAACGCTGACTTTAGCAACCCACGCGCAGCAGGCCTGGTACTTAACGAGCAAGGCGAGGTGTATGTAACAGGCAACTATGCGATGGAAGTAGGTTTGCGCCACCTGTTCTTGCTAAAGTATGATGGGAGTGAAGGATCTTTCCTGTGGGACAAAGTATACCCGCAAAGTGAAACAGCCACGCATTACGACCCGCAGGAACTCTTCATCCACAGCGACGGAAACCTTTACATAGCAGGTACGACACAGTCGTGTTGCATCAGCCACCCTACGGCATTTGTATTAAAAGCAGATGCAGCAGGCAATGTGCTCTGGAATGCCCGCGCAGGCGATGGAAGTGAGATAGAATTGCTGGATGCCTCCCTGGGCATGGATGGAAGTATGGCAGTAGTGGGCACCTTATACAACCCAAGAGCCGGAATCAACACCAGGTTTGTTTCTAAAATCAACAGCAACGGAGAGCAGGTATGGTTTAAAATGGAGGAAGGTTTAATGGGGGTACTGGCAATGGACAACGGTTATGTGGCTGCAACCGGCACCGCCTACGCCGACCTTTTTGTGTATGTGTATGATGCGCAGGGTGTACGTGTGCAACAGGATAGTTATAGCGCCGAAGCAAACCTGACAGAAGTGGGCACGCACTTGGCCATGGATGACAGGGGCAACCTTTATGCCGCCGGTACCTCAGGCATGCCTGGCAGCGAAACTGCTGATTTACTCCTCGTAAAGTATGGCAGCACCGACGAACCAGAAGAGCCGTGCAACGAGCCTGTAGATGTAAAACTATACTTGCCACCGATGGCCAAGCGTGTAGGCTGGCAGGTACGCACCACCGCCGACTTTGGAAGTTATATACTTAACGAGGATACCGGCGTGCGTTGGGCCTGGGGAGATGGCAGCGAGCCAACCATTTCCTATACAGCCTTCGGCACACAGCGCATCACCGGAGAGCACACGTACCAAAAAGCGGGCATTTATACTATTGGGCTCGATTTTGAGGAGAGTTGCCTGAATCCTAACTCTGATGATTACACCCAGCAAATGGTGATTTTCGATCCGGAGGCAGGCTTTGTAACCGGCTCAGGAGAGTTTGTGGCCCCAGCCCAGTTCGGCAATACAAAACTGGCTTATAACTTCAGAATACAGTACCCGAACCAATATGCTACTGAGCCAGTTGGCAGCTTACGTGTGATGGTAGGAGATAAAGAGTATATGGCCAGCAGAACCCTGGATTGGCTGGTGATAGACGGTAACAGGGCAGCTATACAGGGTACAGCCAGTATTTCGGGACTTGGCAACTATAAGTTTGTGGCTACTATGATGGATGCCGGAGGCCCTGGCCCGACTGACCTGGGGGATGGCCTACGCCTGCAAGTATGGGACCTGAACGCCTATGGCAAACTTGTATTCGACAGCTATGCTGCCAACCCTGCTAAACTAGACCTGCACCAACCGCTTCCTTCCATCGGGTTTGGGCAGATCATTATTAACGGCAGCGCTGGTGAGTTGGCAGAAGGGGACCAGGAAGAAACAGAGCAGGCCAAAGCATATCCTAACCCATTCGTAGACAGAACAACGGTTGCCTTCAAGAGCCTGGCAGCAGGAGCCTACGAAGCTGTGCTGTATAACACTCAGGGAACCGTAGTGGGCACACTTAAAAGCGGTACAGCGCAGGCTGCACAGGCAATTGAGGTAGAGGTAGACGGCAGAGACCTGGACCAGGGTTTATACTTTGTAAAGCTCAGAACCGGGGATAAAGTACAGACTGTTAAGCTACTGCTACAGCGTTAACCGACACTTAATTTATTAGGAAAGGTACAGGCCACACGGCCTGTACCTTTTTTATTTTATTTTGGGGCCTCTCATATAGGCAGTTCTGCTGGCTGGCTAGTTGCACTTAATCGAATTTACCAGGACATCCACTATTATTCTGCTCTACCTAAGTCATAAGCTTAAGGTCCAGTCGGCAGGCGTTTTGCTACCTGCCTGGCTAAGCCGTAGGCGGTGTACGAAATCGTACGTACTACTGTCCGATTTCAGACGAAGGATTAGCGCATTTAAAACTTCTAATATTGTTAACAATCTGATTTAGAATATTTTATGATTTGGCATATATGTTGAAACAGGCGCTTCTGAAAGTATGGGCAAATGCTACTACTGCAGCAAAGAACCAATTACAACACCAGCTATATCCTAAAACTATGAAGAATCTATTTTTACTCCTTTTCCTTTTAGCTTTTACCACCTTGCATGCGCAGCAAAGCAGCATTTCTGGTAAAGTAACCGACGGAGAGAACAAGGCAGTTGGCTATGCCAATGTGCTGCTCCTGAATGCTGCAGATTCATCGCTCGTAAAAGGGGCCCTGACAGAAGACGCAGGTACTTTTCTGTTTGAGGGCATAGCCGCCGGAACCTATAAAGTGGTGGCAAGTATGGTAGGGCAGGGCAAAGCCAGTTCCCGGCAATTTAGTGTATCAGGTACTTCCGAAACCATTGCCCTGGACCCAATACAACTAAAACAAGCTGCCAACAACCTGAAAGAGGTAGTAATTGAAGGGCAAAGGCCTTTGATTGAGCAACATTTTGATAAAACGGTGATGAACGTGGAAAACAGCATTGTAGCAGCTGGCAATACAGCCCTCGATGTGCTGGAGAAAGCACCTGGCATCGCAGTAGACCAGAATGACAACATCAGCATGCGTGGGCGCCAGGGTGTTATGGTGATGATAGACGGCAAGCAGGTGCCGATGACAGGAACAGAACTGGCCAACTACCTCAGAGGGCTGTCGGCAAACGCGCTTGATAAGATCGAGTTGATCACAAACCCCTCTTCTAAGTATGATGCAGCCGGTAACGCGGGTATCATTAACATACAGCTAAAGCGCGATAAAAGTATGGGTACCAATGGTACCTTTTCTGCCACCTATGGGCAGGGGCGTTATGGCAAAGGCGATGCCAGCCTGCAGCTAAACCATCGCGCTAAAAAAATTAATGTTTTCGGAGGACTGAACTACTCAAACCGCAAAAGCTACAGCGAACTGGATATTTACCGTGAGTTTTTTACCGGCCAGGAATACCAGGGTGCTTACGACCAGCAAAATAATTTCGACTTCAGGGGTAGGAATACTACCGGCCGTTTTGGAATGGATTATTTTGCATCCTCTAAAACTGTTGTAGGCTTTGTAACTACAGGTAACTTCTTTAACCTGGACCGCAGCAACAGCAACCGTGCGCTGGTGCTGGATGCGCAACGTAACCCCGAAAGTGTGTTTCTGACAAATGCCGCAGTAGAGCACGCCCGCAAAAACCAGAGCATCAACCTAAACCTAAAGCACACCCTGGATAGCCTTGGCCGCGAACTGACCGCCGACATCGATTACATTGCTTATCAAAACGGGGATGAGCAGAACTTTACCACGCGTTTTCTTAACCTGAGCAACGAGCCGCTACGAACCTCGGACCTGCTGTACAGCAACCTGGATGGCAACCTTACGATAAAATCTGCCAAAGTTGATTACACACAGCCATTGCCAACGTTGGGTGCCACCCTGGAAGCAGGCCTTAAAAGCAGCATTGTTACGGCTGACAACGACCAAAGATTTTATGACCGCACAGACGGAGCGGACGAGCTTTTAACCGACAGAAGCAACCGTTTTATCTATGAAGAAAACATCAATGCAGCTTACCTCAACAGCTCTAAAAAATGGGAAAAGTTTAGCCTGCAGCTTGGCCTGCGCCTGGAAAATACCATTGCCAAAGGGGAGCAGCTTGCCGAGGTGGTGAACGAGGCAGACCGTACCTTTGACCGCAATTACACCCAGTTTTTCCCTAGTGCTTTTGTAGGCTACAACCTTAACAAAAAGCATGAGGTGGGCCTGTCGCTAAGCCGCCGTATAAACCGCCCTTCCTACGGACAACTGAACCCGTTTAAAAACTACCTGGATAAAAGCACCAACTCTGCCGGCAACCCGTACCTGAATCCGGAACTGGCCTATTCGTTTGAGTTGACGCATACCTTTGATAAGCGCATTACCACCAAGCTGAGCTACAGCCATACTACAGATGTGATGGTTAACGTGCTATCGCGGGAGAGCGAGGAGGAGAACACCATTGTGCAGACTTTTAGAAACCTGTCTACGTTTGATTATTACGGGATGACAATGACTGTGCCTGTATCGATAGGCAGTTGGTTTAGCAGCATGAACAACGGTACGTTATACTATGGCCTGTACCGTGGCAAATTATCCAACACCACCCTGGATGCCGGCAGACCTAGTTTTACGCTGAACTCTAATAATACCTTTACGATCAAAAACGGCTGGTCTGCAGAGCTGGTAGGTGTATACCGGTCAAGCGAAGTGTATGGCTTTATGACCGTTGACCCTCTCTTTTACTTTTCGGGTGGCGTGCAGAAGCAGCTGTGGGACAAGAAGGCAAGTATAAAACTGAATGTGTCGGATATCTTCTTCTCAAATAAGGTGCACGGCGAAAACAAGCTGGCAAATTACGCCGAGTCTTTTGATCAGCGCCGTGAGTCGCGGGTGGCAAATCTTAGCTTTAGTTACCGCTTTGGCGGCTCGCAGGTAACGCCTTCGCGCCGCCGTACCGGAGGTGCCGAAGAAGAAAGAAACAGAGCGAATTAACCTGCGTTAGTTACATCTACTACAGCATGCTTCTTCTGGTTACGAGGAAGCCTACATAACACAGAGAGGCGCTTTACAAGGCGCCTCTTTGTTTATACTTACCAGGTGGTATCGTCATCGGGGTTTACAAAGCCTTCGCCGGGTTTAAACCGCGTGCCTCTGCCGTTCAGGTGGTCCCACATGTCTATCTGCATTTTCATCTGGTCCAGCTCCAGAAACTCCTGCCAGCGCTCCTGGTCGTCGGGCGAGAAGTGCTCCACGAGGTCGTCTAATTTCAGGTTGGCGTTTTGCTGCATGTGTGCCTGCAAGTCGCTGTTGGTGCGCAGCAATTGCTCAATCATAATCCTGAAATAGGTGTTCAGTTCCTTGTAGCGTTCTCCGTCCCAATTAGCAAGGTTCATGTTTTCCATGGTATTTATACTTTGGCAATATAAAAACAGTTTAAGACAGAGGCATGCCTTACCCATTGCCTCACATACCTATACTTTAGCTGCAAGTATAAATTAAAAAAAACTAGTTAAGGGTTTCTTTTAAAATCTGAGGGTTGTGCACACTTACTATATGCCTGGCGGGACCGTACAATTCGGCTAAAACAACCTGCTGTAAAAGTAAAAAGACCTGCTATAAAAGCAGGTCTTTTTTTAAGTCAAACCAGGTATGTACGGGTTATCCGCCCACCTGGTCTCGCAGATCTTCTGCACGTTCTAAGTGCTGACGAAGAGTAGGCAAAGTCTGTTCAGCAAAAGTTCTCAGGTCATCGTCGTCAAGTTCATCAACGGCTCTTTCGTAAAGCTCTATGGCCTCACGGTGCGCCTGTACTTGCACCGCTGCAAAGTCCTGGTCAAAAGCTGTACCGTTTTTGCTTTGCAGCCTGGTTAATATGGTTCGTTTGTCTTCTGGTAGTGTGGCGGCAGTAGGCATCGGCACATTGATATTCTCATCGCGTGCTATATCCATCAACCTTTGGCTGGACATGGTGTGGTCCATTACCAGCATGGCGCCAAAATCAGCTACTTCCTGGGCTTCGGCCTGATTCTCTGCCAGAGAACCGGTTTCGATTTCGAATACATCGCTTGCAGCAGCCCGCTGCACAAACTCCGTCTCGGTCAGGAGGTCAATATCAATCGGATCATCATCGTCGTCATCGCAGGCTGTAACGGCTACCACAGAAACTAAAATTACTAAAAGTCTCCAACTTCTCATTGCTATCATTTTCAAAGGCTTTTGATTTAATGGTTAATTATTTTAGGGCCAGCACCACTTCATCTTATACGGTGTTTGCTAAACCTAACCTCTTAAACGACCTCAATTGGTGTCAGTTCGGGTGCAAATACGTAAATAATCTAAGTGTTTATACGTAATGCAACTATTTGAATATTAAGCTATTGCGAGTTTTGCATACCGTAATTGATCTAAAAAAAGAGTGCAATTTCAGGTTTAAGCCTGTGGCTGAAAAGATGTGAAAGTGAGTGTAAGCCATACTTTTTTAAAAGCCAGCGTTATACTTTTTGTAGTAGGTGGCCTGGAGTGATTTTAACCTCAACACGGTGGCCTTAAGGCAAAACGAAGAGGTTTCTTAGCAGTTATACTTATACTGTTGGGCTTAGGAAGTATAAAGCTGGTGATGAGGTTTGCAAAGCCACTTCAGGAGCAGGAGCAATCAAAAAAAGGCAGTACTCCGGGATGGAAGCGCTGCCATTTTATACTTTATAATGCCTGGCTATTGCTCTGGCTGTATGCCGGGAGGGTTAAACAGCCCCCAATCATCCAGTATATAATTCCAGGGGTCGAAGCCCTGCACCCAATCCCTGAACAAGACTTTATAAACCAGCAGCGCCTCCCGTATCAGCACCAGGTACTGCGTATCCGGAAAGCGGAACATTTCCAGTGTTGCGCAATGGGTGCCCAGGTCGCGGGCAGCCTTTCGTGCCATTGCCGCGTTCTCCATCCGGATATCGTAAAGGTCGCCGGCTTCAGCTCCTGCCACTTTTACCGTAAGCAAGGCAGCGTCTTCCAGCATCATATGTTTAATATGCCCCAATACTTCATCCTCCTCCGGAATCAGCTCCACGATTTTAGCGGTAATCTCAAAAATCTCTTTTCCTTTCTGGAAAAGGGGCAATTGCTCGGGGTCTACAGCCATAGCAGGATAGATGAATTGTAGTAGCCAGCTGCCCAATAACCATAACCAGGCAAAACGAAGGGCTTAGCTACTGAATAAGTATCGAATGGGCTTAGGTATTTTGCGCGTTAACAGCAAAAGCAGCCCGCCGCTATACTTTAATGCAAGCCAGAGGTATAGCGGCGGGCAAAGCGACAATTATGCCGGCAACAGCCCGGTTTTAGTCGTAGCTGTTCTTTTTCTTTTCCAGTTTAGCAGCCTTCTTTTCCTTATCGGTTTTAACAGGCTTTTTCTTTACATCTTTTTTTGCGTCTTGAGACTTTGCCATGATGGGTAGGTTTTAGTTTACCTAAAGGTACGTTTTTTTAAGTATGATACGCAAGATGCTGTATGCATGTTGAACAGGGGAGAGACCAGCTGCACGCGTTTCCGGCAAGTATAAATAATACAACTGCTGCCTTACCTGCTACGAATAATGCACCTCCAGTTCATCAGATTGCAAGCCGTAGGCGATGCCACGCAACAGTATCTGGCTGTTTGGGTGTGCCGGGTCGGCCAGGTCTTTTTCAATCTCGTTGATGGTCGTAGCCAGGGTGTCTCCGTCAAAAAACCTGAACCACAAGCTTTTGCCACTTTCTTCGTCTTCGTCCTCCTCAGATAGCACCTGCAGTTCTATTTCCTGTAACCGCTGTATCAGGGTATGCAAGTCTATTTTAGAGTCCAGGTATTGCCCGAACGCATCTTTGGCAATGGGTATGTACTGCGGTTGTGCTGACATGTGATGTATAGTTTAAAATCTTTAATGCAATCGGTTCTGCTCTTTCAGCCAGTCAAAAATAATATGGTCGACTGCCGAGGTAAGGTGCTTGTCGTTGTAGCCCAGCCAAACCTTTTCTTCTATTTCGTTGGCGGGGCAAAGCGTACCGGTATAAACCCCTTCGTAGCAGGTTATTTTTACCAGCACTCCCTCCGGGTGGCTATCGGCCTGTGCCTCAAAAATGCCAGTAAACGTTATACTTTCCGCTAGCAGGTTTATACTTAGCTCCTCCTGTATCTCCCGGTGCAGCGCCTGGAAATCGGTTTCGCCGGCTTCGCGCTTTCCGCCTGGCAGGTAGTATTTGGTTCTGCCTTTGCTGCGGGTGCTCAATATCTTGCCGTCCCGAATCTCAATCCAGGCTAGTTTGTCAATGGTTTTCATGTGGGGTAAGTATAGCAACGGTAGCTTACAAGGCTGCAACAACGCACTTTTCTCTTTCAATTGCAATTAGCCGGCATCAACAGCATCCGGTTATCCTTCTCTGTAGCCTCCTTTAAAAACTTCGTTCACGTGCCAGGTCGTAAAATCCGGGTTGGGGTAAAAAGCTTTCTTTTGAGGTGGCTTTATTGATTTGCCATCGTGCCGCAGCAGCCACTCTTGTGCACCTACGCCATTAATTTCATCGGACACAAGCATTTTAAGCTCTGAATTTATAGTAAACGCACCCATGTCAAAAAGTTTGTGGTGTGTTGCGCAAAGGGCTAAACCGTTAACTTCTACATCCGGTCCGCCAGCCTGGTGCCACATAATATGTGCTGCCTCTAATGCCAGTAGCTGGTGGCGCAGCCTTACGCTAAACCCACAAACAGCGCATTGGTACTCATAGGCTTTCAGTATACTTTCCCGGAATAGTGGGTCGCGCTTTCGGGTTGTTTTTATAATTTTAGTTGTCGGACTGATTGTGATGTCTAAACCGACTGCATCCAGTATATCCTGGTGCAAGGTATCCGGGAAGTTCTGCTCAAGTATAAGTTCTGCTATACTTATTACCAGCTCCGGATCATGGCTTAACTGTTGGGTGATATGCTCCGGGAACATACCTGCTAAGTGATGTTCGCGAAGAAACTTTGAAGTATAATCCTGTTTTGTATGGATCAGCCCAGGTTCATTTAGTTGCCAGAGCCCATCATTCGCCAGTTTTGTAAACGGAAAGTTAGGATAGTAGCTTTTCCTGTACGGGCCAAAGTCAATCAGCAGGTCCTTTAACCTGGATTCAATGTGAGTGTAAGGAATAAAGCCGGTATTTCCTCTTTGTATCTCACCTAAAGCCATCAGTATAAGTAAGGGCTTGTGCGGTGCACGGGTGCCTTTGCTTTTCCAGGTATTGATGTTCTGGAACTGGGTGAGAAGTTCGGTTCTGGTCATTTAACTGATGCATTTTCGTAGGGACAGGTCACGACCTGCCCGAATCGTGTGCAAGGTAATCATTGTTTGCATCAGAATTGACAGGCCTGCAGAATGAACAATACGTATGGTTAACAAGCTTATACTTTACGGGATATAGGTCAGCCAATCCGCGGACAGGTCGTGACCTGTCCCTGCGAATGATCGTACACTTTTTTTATGGTAAAACCGGATCGGAAGCGGAACAGGTTGGTGGGGTATAATTACAGCAGGGAAGGGCTGTATTTTGTTACCTCCTGTGTGCAGGATAAGGCCTGCGTGTTCGGATATGTGGCGGACGGGGAAATGGTGCTGAATAAGTATGGGCAAATTGCAGAGACACAATGGCATTGGCTTGCGGAGCAGTACCCATACGTGGTGTTGCACGTTTTCGTGGTGATGCCGAACCATGTGCACGCCATACTAGAGATTGATCAGGGATTTGACACCGATTTATACGGGAAAGATTCGCAAATGACTGCTAAGGAACGATTTTTCGGGAACGATTCGGACAGGTCGCGACCTGTCCCTACGAGGAAGATCAAATCAATTTCTGAGCTGATGGGGGTATACAAAACCACTACTTCCAAGCTGATCCGGCAAGCTGGCCTGAATAATTTTGCCTGGCAGCGTTCTTTTCACGACCACATCATCCGCCACGAAAGAGCATACCGCCACATTATGCAATACATCCTAAACAATCCCGCCCTCTGGCAAGAAGATGTCTTTTATCAGGAATCCCTTTCGTAGGGACAGGTCGCGACCTGTCCGAATCGTGCACCAATCCGTCCGAATCGATCCCTGACCTGTCAGAACCTTGCACCGACCTGTCCGAATCGCATGCTGAAAACTTTATACTGAAAATCGAAACCAGCTCATATCACGCAGCATACCAGTCCGGTCAGCAAGTCTGTTTATGAAACTGGGTTTTGGTAACGCTTCAGACAATCACAGTTCAAAGAAATGCATCGGGATAAGTATGGAAACTATGAAATACTTGATAAATACTTGTCTTACTTTGCGTTGCAAAAGTATAAATGGTAAGTTCATGTAATCTTGCTATTTAACCTCTTGCTCCTATGAAAAACCTCCCCATTTTCTTCCTCCTCACCATCCTATTCTTCCAAACCCACGCCCAAACCATTACCAAACTTGATGGCAGCCAAATAACCGCCACAGCCTTAGACCAAAAGATACACCAGCTGATGCAGGAGGCGCAGGTGCAAGGCCTGGCAGTTGCGGTGTTTAATAACAAGCCGGTTTACAAGAAAGCCTTTGGCTACAAGAACTTACAAACAAAAGAGCCACTTAAAGTTACAACCAACCTGTATGGCGCATCGCTGAGCAAGGCGGTGTTTGCGGTGCTGGTGATGAAACTGGTTGAAGAAAGCACGCTGGACCTGGACAAGCCGCTGCAAAGTTACCTGCCGCAGCCCATTTATAAGTACAAGCCCCAGACCAAATGGCACGACAACTACTCCGACCTGGAAGCCGACAGTCTGTACAGCCAGGTAACAGCGCGAATGTGCCTGGCCCATACGTCGGGCTTTCCTAACTGGAGGTTCTTTGAAGAGGACCAGAAGCTGCGAGTAAAGTATAAACCCGGTACAAAATATAGCTACTCCGGCGAGGGGCTGGTATACCTGCAGGTGGTGCTCGAGAAAATGACGGGCAAACCGCTGGCGCAGCTGATGCAGGAAAAGGTGTTTAAGCCGGCAGGCATGAAGGCATCATCGTATACCTGGCAGCCACGCTTTGAAAAAGATTATGCGCTGGGGCATAAGATAAACGGAGCGCTTTACCCCAAAGACAAAGACAACGAAGCCAGGTCGGCCAGCACCCTCGAAACCACTCTCCACGATTATACTTTGTTTATGCAGGCAGTATTGCAGCACAAGCTCTTAAAACCAGCCACAACCAAAGAGATGTTTTCGCCCCAGGTCAGGATAAGGTCTGCGGCGCAGTTTGGCCCCCTGAGCCAGCGCGAAACAAACGCCAACGATGCCATTGCCTTGAGCTACGGACTAGGGTGGGGTTTGCTGCAGTCGCCACACGGTACAGGGGCTTTTAAAGAGGGCCACGGCGATGGCTTCCAGCACTACAGCATTATTTTCCCGGAGCAGGGGACAGGCATCATACTTATGAGCAACTCCGATAACGCCGAAAGCATTTTTAAGTACCTCCTCGAAACAGCCATTGCCGACACCTTCACCCCCTGGGCCTGGGAAAACTATATTCCCTATGATCAGCAGGAAAAAAAGTAAGCCTTTTATACTTATGCAGGCCCAAACCAAAGACTACCTCATACTTGAGCACCCGCCTTTACACGCTGTTGCAGTAGGCTTAAGAGGCAGCTGGCATGAAACAACAGCGCTAAGCTATTTGCAGCCCTGCAGCTATACTATCAGATGCGGCTGATCTTGCTTCCCATTTTAGCATCAAAGTCTGCCTCTGATGTAGTGCCGGTAAGTGCGATGGCCTTTAAAGAAAGCGCGGCGCAGGCATGTGCGTCTGAAGCGGCCCTGTGGTGCAGAAAATCTATCTGGTGCATGTTACAGAGCGTTTTAAGGTCATACTTGCTCATGCCTTTCCAGATATTTTTGGAGAACTTCAGGCTGCAGGAATAGCGTGCTTCGGGCAAAGGTATGCTGTAGGTGGCCAGGGTTTTACGCAGCACGCTCATGTCAAAGCTGGCATTGTGGGCGATCAGGAACTGGCCCTCCAGGTATGGCTTCAGCACCGGCCACAGCTCCCGGAAATCCGGCTGGTCTTTTACATCGGCGGGCCTGATGCCGTGTACCGCCACATTAAAATGATTAAAGTGCGGGTAATATAAGGGTTTGATAAGCCAGGAACGCGTCTCAACAATCTTCTTATTCCGAACTACAGTCAAGCCAATCTCACAAGGGCTGTCTCGTTGCGGGGTGGCAGTCTCAAAATCAATAGAGATAAAATCCATGCCCAAAGGTAAGAATTAATGCACACTTGTAGCCCGGGAAATTGGCTTGGCGCAGGGTCATTTTACAGGTTTTACAGGCTTGTTTCTCACATCAGCGCCGCGACAGGAATCATGTAAGCCAGAAATCGATACTAAGAGCAGCCGGGAGTGCAGCCTGCGCCACCGGCTGCGTTTCGAAAGTATAATAAGCCTGTCTCTAAAAAGGATAATCCAACTAAAGTATAGAAAATAATCTCTATATTAGGCTTAGCTAAACGAATACTGCATCAGGCATAGCACCAGCAGCTTTTTAGTGGCCTACTGGTAATGGTGTATTTTGTTTTACGTGGAAGGCATGCGGTAAAACAATAGCTATCTCGCAAGCCCTAATCCGCGTATAGAAGAATGCATTTAAATTCAGGTACGAGAACCATCCGCTATGTTAATTTTTTGGACACTTGTTATAGGAGCCATACTGGGCTATATTTTTGGACACTACATACGGCCTAATACCCGTTTGCAGGCTGCCCTTAAAGAAGTAAGGGCTAAAAGTATAGCGGCCCTGGAAGAAGGAAACAAAGGTGTTTATAAAACCATTGTTACCGATCATAACCAGTCCTCGGAGCTGGTAACCGAAGTGAAGGAGCTGGCAGTTACAGAAGCTGGCCAGGTAAAGGTGCAGTATCTTAGTGCGTACTATAAAAACCCGGAGTTCAGAACCAAGAAAGGAGAGGCCCTGCTGCGCGAAGTGCAGGACCTGCTTGGCGAGTACCTGCCCCTGGAAGAGATAGAGTGGTACGAAACCACCCAACGGCACGAGAATATTAAAAAGCACCTTCATTCGTTAGATAAATATCAGTCAAACCAACCCGGAACCAGAACATAATGGCAGACAAAGAAATCACCATCGCCGAAAACAAAGCGCTTATCGAGCAGAAAGCACAGGCCATCTCTAAAACCATCGACCCGAGTAACCCTGAAACCCTGAGTAACTTTGGCGTGGAAACGCAGCGCAAGCTTGGCTACTACTCCAACGAACTGCTTACCAAAGTTAAGGTAAAAGACTCCGGAGATGCCGGCGAAGCCATAAACGAGCTCCTTACCCAGATCAACATGATCAAGGTGGATGAGGAAGAGAAGAAAGGCCTGTTTTCGCGTTTGCCTTTTGTGAACAAGTTTAAGGACAGGGCGCAACGCATTGCCAGCCAGTATAACTCTATTTCGGAGAACGTGGATGATGTGGTGATAAAGCTGGAGAAGACCCGCCAGAGTGTGCTTAAAGACACCACTAGCCTGGAAGTGATGTTTAATCAGGCTGTGGAGTATATACACGAGATCAGGGCAGTAATTGCCGCCGGCAAAATGAAAATTGAGGAGATCGAAAACGAGACCATACCCAAACTGCAGGCCGAAGTAGATGCCAGCAACCAGGACGAACTGGCCGTGCAGCGCCTCAGCGATATGGTGGCATTTAAAGAGCGGCTCGAAAAGAAGGTGCACGATTTTATGCTTTCCCATACGATTGCCACACAATCGATGCCGCAGATACGCATGATACAGACCTCAAACGATGTGCTGGCGCAGAAAATACAGAACTCCATTGTAACCGTTATACCTGTATGGCGGCAGCAGGTGGCTATTGCCCTGGGGCTGGAGAAGCAACGCAAGGCACTTGAAATCCAGAAAAAAGTAACCGACACCACAAACGAAATGCTGCGCAAAAACTCTGAGCTGCTGAAGAAGAACGTGGTTATAGCAGCAGAAGAAAACGAGCGCGGCATTGTGGATGTGGAAACCCTTAAGAAGGTAAACCGCGATATGGTGGAAACGCTGGATGCGGTGATCAAGATTTCAGAAGAGGGCAGCAAAAAGCGCGAAGAAGCCGTTAAGGAGCTTGCAGCGGTGCAGGAAGAGCTGAACAGTAAAATTATCGGCTCTTTTGGCAAATCAAAACAAATAGAAGTGGAGTAACAGATGGCAGAAGAAAAGAATACAAACGCTACCCCGGCCAATATACTCACGCAGGAGCAGGATGAATTGCTGGACCTCTACATACAGAAACTCGACAGTTTTTTTGAAGAGCTTAAGCAAGCCGAGAAAACCGAGGTAGCCATCGAAACACAGCACCTTAAGCGCATACTCTCAAAATCCTCGTGAGGCGTGCAGGCTCCTTTTTCAAGGCTCAACAAGTATAAATTTAGGTAGATACTGGAAAGGGTAAATTACCGGCTGAAGGGCCGGCCACCAGTTAAGGCAAATTATCAGCAGCATCAAACAGTCGTTTAATGATCAACTTTTTTCGCACCCTTTTCGGATTTGGCAGGCCTGCAGGTAACAGAACGGTGGTGGGTATACCTACGGCGGTAGATATAAAGGATGCGCCCTTTGTAAGAGCGTCAAATAAAAGGCTTAAAACGCTGCAGGAATTATACTTAAAGTATAAAGCTACCGCCCATGCCGAAAAAATAAAGACCATTCTCGAGAAAACGAAAAAGATACACAACTACCTGCTAGCTAAAAAAAGGGTGCACGAGTTGGAGCTGTTCCATATACAGCATACAGATCATTTTATAAATGCCTTCTCGGTGATAATGGAAGTATACCAGCGGCACGTTGGCCCTATAGCCGTTACATCGCCGGTAAGGCCACATGCAGCAGCGTCAGCGCCTCTGCCTAAGGCCAAATCGCAGCAGCCCAACAGGCCTTATGTGCACCAAACCAGCCAGCGCCCCTTCGAGGAAAAGGTGGAGGAGGTACTGCGTAAAATAGAGACGGAAACGCTGAAAGGTATAAACACAGCACAAAAGGTTTCTGAAATGATGCGCCGTGTTGCAGGGCAGGGGCCACAGGTTATTGTTGAAACCCTTGATACCAAGATACCAGCTTTAAGTGTGCCTGTGATTGCCATCGATACATACTCCAAAATCTACTATACTAAAGAGCTGGGCAGCGCAGGCACCATGTCCGCCGAGATCGGGTATACATCCCCAGAATCAGAAAAAACAAGCTTTATAGCGCATGTAGCCGCCAAGTTAAAACTGGATGCAGGTTCGCTTTCGTACATGGGCAACACCTTACTTGCTTTACCCGGAATCAAGAACAGAAATCCGGCAGCCTATGCTCCGGTGTTGTCCTGGAACGGATGCGCCTATGTGCTGAACTTGCAGGACTACCGCCTCTTCCCGGTTAAAACGCACCGGAAAAGCATTTAAACTGTAAAAGCAGTTAAACTAAGCAGCCCCACAAGTTTAGCTTATACTTATACTTTAAGTTTAGTGATCTGATGTGCTTTTGCGGTGTTGTATCAGCCTGAAATTCTCAACCAGTTTTACAGCTTCAGGTATGTCTTCGGCGAAGAGTGCGATAAAGGAACCCTCCGGTGCATACTCCAGGGCATGGGCCAGGGCGCGCGATTCCTGCTTTATCTCCAGTGGCTCCAACTCTGGCTTTACACTAAAGATGCCCTCCTTAAGCAGGTTGTTTATTTCTTTACCGTCACGGCCACGCAAGTCCTTGTCCTGCCTGATGATGATTTCATCGAACACCTGTGCTGCCAGCCTGCCAACTTCTTTCATGTCTTCGTCGCGACGGTCGCCTATACCTGCAATAATGCCTATTTTGCGGGTTGCATCCGTATTGTTTATAAACTCGCTTATAGCTTGCATGCTGGCAATGTTGTGTGCGTAATCTATCAATACCTCAGCATTGGGTAGCTTAAACAAGTTCATTCGGCCTGGTGTAGTTTCCGGGGAAGGTATGAAAGTGCGCAAAGCGGTTTTTATCTCGTTTATCTCCATGTGCGATATATACCCAGCCAAGGTGGCGGCCAGCACATTGTAAATGTTAAACCGGGCTTTGCCTCCAAAAGTAAGCGGTATGTCTGCCACGCGGTCTACCCTGATTTTGTACGTGTTCTTAAAGATGGAGATGAAACCGTCTTCCAGCACAGCAGCCAATCCGCCTTTGGAAATGTGCTCCATGATGCGCGGGTTGTGCTCATCTAAACTGAAATAGGCAATTTTGCAGCGTAAGCCAACGGCCATGCCATACACCAGATCATCATCCGCGTTTAAAACAGCATAGCCGTTCTGGCAAACGGTTTTTGGGATAACAGCCTTCACTTTAGCCATGTCCTCTACAGAGTTTATGTCGCCCAGGCCCAGGTGGTCTTCCGAAACGTTCATCACAACCCCGATGTCGCATTGGGTGAAGGCAAGGCCGGAGCGTAGCATACCGCCCCGGGCACACTCCAGCACCGCATAGTTTACAGTCGGGTCTTTTAGCACAAACTCGCTGCTGTAAGAGCCGGTGGTGTCGCCTTTAATTATTTTATAGCCTTGTATGTAGATGCCGTCGGTGGTGGTATAGCCTACTTTATACCCTTTAAAATTAAGCATGTGGGCTGTAAGGCGCGTGGTGGTGGTTTTTCCGTTAGTTCCGGTTATAGCCACAATAGGTATGCGCGACGGGGAGCCATGCGGGAACAGCATGTTTATAATGGGCTCAGCCACATTGCGGGGCAGGCCGTCGGTAGGGGAGATGTGCATCCGGAGACCAGGAGCGGCATTTACCTCTATCACGGCACCACGCGTTTCAGGCAGCGGAATCGCAATATCAGAGGTCATCACGTCTACGCCGCAAATATCCAGCCCGATAATACCGGCTATACGCTCTGCCATCAGCACATTATACGGGTGCACTATATCGGTTACATCGGTTGCGGTGCCGCCGGTACTTAAGTTGGCGGTACTTTTTAAGTATAAAACTTCGCCTGCCGGCAGCACAGAATTCAGGGTAAGGCCTTTCTCCCGTAAAATGCGGCGGCTCAGTTTATCTATTTTGATATGTGTAAGGGCTTTTTCGTGACCTATGCCGCGCCTGGGGTCTTTGTTTACCTTGTTTACAAGTTGCCTGATAGAAGAGACGCCATCTCCTGTAACCATCGCCGGGGTCCGCCGGGCAGCAGCAATAAACTTACCGTTGATAACCAGGAGCCTGTAGTCGAAACCTTCTATGTACTGCTCTACCATCACCGCCTCAGAAAAATGCTGTGCTTCGGTAAAGCCTTTGTGTGCATCTTTCCAGGTAGGCAGATTTATACTTGCTCCTTTGCCCTGGTTGCCGTACAGTGGCTTGGTAACCACAGGGTAGCCCAGTTCATCTATTGCCTGTTCCAGCCCTCGCGTGGTATACACTATTTTGCCTTGTGGCACGGGTATGCCCGCCTCCTGAAGTATAAGTTTGGTTTTATTTTTATCGCCTGCGTTTTCTACGGCAAAGCAGGAGGTGTTGCTGCACATGGCGGCTTGTATGTGTTTCTGGTAAACGCCGTAGCCCAGGTGTATCAGACCGCTTTGCTCGTTTTGTATGTAGGGGATGTTACGGTTTACGGCTTCACGGATAATGGCTTCTGTACTTGGCCCGAAATATTCGTCTTCCCGTATCTGGTGCAGTTTGGCCACATCCTGTATCACGCTTACTTTTTCGTTACGCACCAGGGCCTCTGTTATGCGCACGGCCGCTTCTGCGGCATACTCTCCGGCACGTTCTTCCTGGTACGAAAACACAACAAAGTCTATACCAGGCTGGCTGGAGGCGTAGCGCCTGCCATAGCCGCTGTCCATGCCTGCCATTGTTTGCAGCTCCAGGGCTATGTGCTGCACCACTTTGCTTAAGGTGGTGCCCTCGTTTACCAACCTGATAAAGCCGCCTTCTGTACCCTCTGATGAGCGGTGTTTGTACAAACCGGGAAGAAGCTTCTGAAGCTTTTGTGCCAGTTGCGGCACCTCATTTGTTTGTATATGCTGCTGGTCCTCGAGGTCTAGCTTGAGCATAATAACCTTTGGGTGCTTAATAGACCAGTAACTAGGCCCGCGCATTATCTTAAGTTTAAGGATTTTCATAGATATAGGTGGATACAGGCTTTACCGGCACTATATAAAAGCATACAGGAGGAAGATGCTGCTTATTATCTACCTATACGTAAGGCGGGCTACAACGACAGCGGCTCGAAATGCAAAATGAGCGGAAGCGCCATAAAATAAGTGTAAGTATCTGTTTTGACGTTGAGTAGTAGGTAATTATACTTAGGGAACTAGTTAAGCGCACAGCATCCATCCAGGACAAGCGAAGCATAGTATTTCGCTAGCTACTGCCATAGAAGAAGCTGCAAACTAGCTGCAACAAAGATCCATACCTGTAGGCAGCAGGGGCAGCACAAGAATACTGCTATGGCAGGTTTTAGAAGGCCCCATGAGTGGCTAGTGCCGGTGCTGCCTGGTTTTCTGAGGTAGCAGGGTAAGCCTTTATCTCTTCCTTGGGAAGTATGATGCTGAATACGCTTCCCACCTGCTCCTGGCTCTCCACAGTTATACTTCCGTTCATACTTTCTAAAAGCTCTTTGCTGAAGACCAGGCCTAAACCGGTTCCTCTTTCTTTGTGGGTTCCCAGGGTTGTAAAGCGGTTGTGCTTAAAGAGTTTCTGTAGATGATCCCGGGATATACCCTTGCCCTGGTCCTGGATGGTGAGGAGCACATTATTACCCTGGTTTCTGGCCCGCACATGCACTTCGCTACCCGGAGCTGAGAACTTGATAGCATTGGAAAGTATGTTCCGTATAACAAATCCCAGGCGCTCTTTATCTGCCCGGCCGGTAAAGCCATGTGGTACTTCGTTGTAAATCAGAATTCCTTTTTCATTTGCCTGGCCTTGCGTTTCAAGGATTACCGTGTCTGTAAAGGTATTTAAATCTAAGTCTTCCAGCGATAGTGTGGCTGTTTCTAACTGTGATTTAGCCCACACGAGCAGGTTGTGCAACATGTTGCTGGCCGTACCCATATCTTTTTCTAACAAGGCAAACATGTGCTTGTAGTCGCTTTCTGTTAAATGGGGGTTGCTCATCAGGCGCAAAATACCCTTTAAAGAATTGAACGGAGCCCGAAGATCATGCGATATCATGGAGAATATTTTGTTTTTGAACGCGCTATGCTCTTCCAGTACATCGTTTTGCTCCTTTAAGCGCTGTGCCTGCACAGCTATCTCATCTTTTTGACTGAGGATTTTAAAGTGCTGCTGCTGTATCTGTGCATTCGTTTCGGATAGTTTACTATGAGCCGCGCCCAGTCGCTTTTTGGCAAGGTATAGCATTACAAAAGAAACGATGAGCAACAAGATGATCAGGCTGCTTAAAAGGAGCGTGTCCCGTTGGTACTCAATTAAAATGGCCTGCTTTTCACTATCAGCCGTGAGCTGCTGCATGGCTAGCTCCCTGGCCTCAGCTTCGTATTTAGCGGTTATGTCGGCGGCGCTCTTTTGTTGGCTCTCCAGGTCTAGCGCTGCTTCGTGCTCAGCTAAAATAACCAGGTAGCGGTAAGCCTGTTTGTAGTCCCCAACTGCAGCATATATTTCCTGCAGCAGTTTGGCCGCTGCAGAAATTGTCTTGCTTGATCCGGTTATAAGTGAGGTCTGGTAACTTTCTTTGCCATAGTTAAGTGCCGCTGCTGTGTCTCCGGCTGCCATCATTATTCTTCCGATACTGCCCAAGGAGGTTGAGGGCAGCATCTTGTTTCCGATGGCCTTGTTAATTTCAATAGATTGGTGCAGGTAGGGTAAACCTTCGTTAGGATCCGGGAGCTGTAGGTAAATATTGCCGATGTTATGGAGGCTGATAGCCTGGCTCTGCAGTTCCCCTAACGACTCCTGGAGGGCCGCTGCTTTCTTAAAGAGCTTTAAAGCCTCGGTAAAGTCGCCGTTAGCCTCATATAAGTTGCCAATGTTGTTGTATACTTTTCCTAGCCCGTGCTTATTTCCGGTTTTGATGGCCAATTCCATGGCTATCATGTAATGGTGCTTGGCTTTAGCGGTGTTATTCAATTTTGCGTACATAATGCCCAATCTGTTATGGGCACTAAACAAGATGGTGGTGTCGTTTAGCTGCTCGCCAAGTTTAAGGGCGCTGTAGGTACGGCTTATACCCCTGTCATACTCCCCTAAAATTAAGTTGCCATGAGAGAGCAGGAGGAAAGCCTTTGCGCTGCCTGCTTTGTAATTTAACTTTTTGGCCAAATCCAGGGCAGCGGTTGCATGTTGTGTGCCCCGCTTAACATCTGTGTAGTAAAATGCCGCTGCTAATTGTGCATGCATTCCGACTGCCACCGTGTCGTTAGCTGATGCTTTTAACCTGTGAAGTAGACTATCTGTGTTTGTCGGATGAGCCTGCACAAAGCTAGCTCCAACAACAAGGAAAAAGGCTAAAATTAAACGCATAGCTGGGTATCTTTCACCGGTAGGCTATTATCTGGCAAACCTGTTTCGGGAGTTTCTTTTACAGCAGACAAAATTGCATGTAATAACATTCATTTTGTCTCTGCAAACTGGTGAACAGGTATTTAGATGTAGTACATAGCAGTAATCCGGATGCCAGGAAGGGAGGAGAAGTATAAAATGGTATAATTAAGTGTTAGCAGTTTAGTTGAAGGGTAAAGCTTCTCCGAGGGGAAGTATATACAGCAACTACACTATATTTTGCGCAAGGTTCAACAGCTTATACCTAAGGCATCAGGCGTATGCTTGCCTGTTTATTCAGCCTTATTTTTATCGGGGTATAAAACCTGCTGTACTTCCTTTAAATGCCTGAAGCTGCCGTTTGGGACATTGCTTAACACTATAAGGGCGCTGTGGTCTTTTGGGTTTCGTTGCAGATACGTGGCATAGCCATGCCATAAGCCGCCATGGTATACAACAGTATCACCGTTGTCCAAGGGGCGTATGCGCCACCCAAAACCGTAGTCCTCTTCTTTTTTTCGTTCAAGGCGCGAGCCGGTAAAGGCCTCTCTCAACGTCTCTTGCTTTACCAACTTATTTGTATAAAGCGCTTGGTCCCATTTATATAAATCCTCAACGGTAGAGTAGATTCCTTTATCGCCAAGCACCGTATCCAGGTAGTCCGGTGATCTTTTACGTCTGCCTCCGGTATGCCCAGTCGCTACATTTGGCGCTTTTTCAGCTATACTCTGATTGTAGGTAAAGGTATGGTTCATGTGTAGCGGAGAGAACACATGCTGCTCTAAGTAAGTGGAAAAAGGCATGCCAGCAACTTTCTCAACGATGGAGGCTAGTAAAAAGTAGCCGGTGTTGCTGTAGTCGAAGCGTGTGCCCGGTTGGTAATATACCTGCGGCTGATGTGCCTCCATCAGGTGAAGAACATCATCGTTGGTGATAGCTTTGTTGCGGTCGGACCAGAGCTTGTCGCTAAAGTAAGTATAGTTTGGCAAACCGGAGCGGTGGGTAAGCAACTGCCGGATAGTAATGCCCCTGTATGGAAACTGGGGAAGATGCTGCTGCACACTATCCTCGTAGGTTAGTTTTCCTTGCTCTTTAAGCAGCATGATGGCCATCGCCGTAAACTGCTTTGATACAGAAGCCAACTGAAATGCGGTATGCGTACGCAAGGTGTCTTTGCGCTGAAAATCGGCATAGCCAAATGCCCCTTTGTAAATTACCTGATCATACTTGGTCACCAGCACCGCTCCGTTAAAACCCTTCTTTTTGTGCAGGTAACTGAAAACAGAATCAAGTTTTATGTTTAGCTGATGGATATAGGCAGGAGTGAAAGAAGCCGGCACTTGCACCTGCTGTCTGCTCTCAAGCTGATTTGCTACTGTGTCCTCTTGCTTTTGTTTTTCCTCACGACTTGTGTCCTGGCAAGCAACAAAAGTTAAAAACAGCATAACTGTTGTTACACAACCAAGCAAACGTGATTTAAATGTTATCAATACCATACCCGCTAACCAACCTATAATTGAATCCTAAATATAAGGTTGCGCCTTCAGGATTTTAAAAAACCACCTGTATAATTTTCGCTTTTCTTCTAAATGTACCAAGTATAAAACGCATCAAAACATTTTATGAGTCGTCTGCCTTATCATCGCCTGCTGCTACTTAAGGTCATGAACCAGTAACGCCTCTACTGAAAGTAGTATGAGTTGAGCGTGGGCATTTTATTTAGTAAAAAGTATAAGGTTGCAAAGCTACTGTCGAAACGGGGGTTACTTTCCGATGCAGAACTTGGTAAAAATATTATCCAGCAAGTCATCCGTTGTAATCTCGCCTGTGATTTCTCCTAAGCTGTACAAGGCTCTTCTGATATCAGCGGCAACAAGGTCTCCACTCATACCTAAAGCAAGGCCGTTAAGTACATCATCGAGGGCAGCGTACGTTTTATTTAAACTGTCTACGTGGCGCAGGTTGGTTACAATAGTTTGAGTCTGGGTATTCAGCTTGCCCAGGTTTACTTTATCGACAAGTGCCTGTTTCAGGTTTTCCAGGTTGGCACCTTCGGCTGCTGAGATCTGCACCAGGTTATTTATACTTTCGAATGCTGCAAGAATGGCAGGAGAGGCCTGGTCTATTTTGTTTGCGACAGCCACAAGCGGGAGCTTCTTCGGGTTTAGCTTTTCCAGTTCGGCCTGTACATCATCCGGTGTCAGTTCAGTAACATCAAACAAGTATATGATCAGCGATGATTGCCCTAGCTTCTGCATGGTGCGCTCTACGCCAATGGCTTCAACTTTATCAGTAGTTTCTCTGAGGCCTGCTGTATCAATAAAACGGAAAGTGATGCCGTCAATGTTAAGCTCATCTTCTATAAAGTCGCGGGTGGTGCCCGGTACATCCGACACAATGGCTTTTTCCTCGTTCAACAGCTTGTTTAGCAGTGTTGATTTTCCGGCGTTGGGCTTACCCACAATTACAGTTGGCACACCATTCTTGATAACATTTCCAAGTTCAAAGGACTTTAGTAGTTCCCGGATGATACGCTGGATGTTAAGTATAAGTGTACGCAGTTGTTCCCGGTCAGCAAACTCAACGTCTTCTTCTCCAAAGTCAAGCTCCAGTTCAATCATCGAGGCAAAATGCACCAGCTCGGCACGCAGCCTTTTTATCTCCTGAGAAAATCCGCCGCGCATTTGCTTCATGGCCACCTCATGCGACAGGGCAGAGTCTGAGGAAATCAAATCTGCTACTGCTTCGGCCTGTGCAAGGTCAAATTGCCCGTTCAGGAAAGCGCGTTTCGTGAATTCGCCGGCATTGGCCAGTCGGGCACCATGCTTTAGTAAAAGCTTTACAATTTGCTGCACAATAAAGTCGGAACCGTGGCAGGATATCTCCACCACGTTCTCTTTAGTATAAGAGTGAGGGCCGACAAACAAAGACACCAATACTTCATCCAGAACCTTTCCCTCGTCGCGTATGGTGCCGAAATGAATAGTATGGCTGGCCTGTTTTAGAAGGTCTTTGCCTTTAAATACAGTATTGGTAATGCTAATGGCATCAGGCCCTGAAAGCCTGATAACAGCTATAGCGCCTACGCCAGGGGCGGTGGCTACGGCTACAATGGTATCGGTGTTGTGCAGTTGGTTGATCAAAGGATTACGCTTAATGCTGCTGCAAATTTACGGATTTATCTTCAGAATCAGGGTATGACGGAACAGGGGACAGGGATGGAGATCAGTTCTTTTCTTTGCCGTACAAATTACCCATACTTTTTACCACGCAAGCTGTTGCTGTAGTATGGCTTGTGCAGGTACTACTTATTTAGATTGTTTGTCGTAGGCTTTAAAGTCCATCTGCTTGTGATGGTCCTCCCCGAAGTAGCGCAGTATTTTCGAGAAATTTTTAGCATCCAGGTAGCCAGGCACCGGGGCCAGCATGTTAAACTTTTCGTCGAGGTACACCGTGGTAGGGTAACTCATTTGCCCGTTGAGCAAGGCAACGGCCAGTTCATGAGACCTGTATTCCGGTTTAAAAGTATATGTATGGCCATTAAGCGTAATCGGTTCCTGACCCTCTGCATCTAGCTTTACCGCATAATAATGCTTGTTGATCAGGGCTGCCACTTCCGGATCTGTAAAAGTGCTTTTGTCCATTTTTTTACACCAGCCACACCAGTCGGTATACACATCAATCACTACTTTGCGCGGTTCTTCTTTTATGCGGGCAGCAGCCTGTTCTATCGTGAGCCACTTTATCTTCTCAGCTTTTGCAGGAGCTTGCGCTTTATCTGTTGTAGCGCCTGCTGTCGGGGCATCAGCAGAGGCAACAGGGGGCATGTTTTTCTGGCAGGAAGTAAGCAGGGCTGTGGCAATTAGCGCCGGTAGTAGTGTTCTTTTTAGCATCTGTTTAAGATTGAAGTAAGCTGCCGTAGGTTATACCTTACTGGCAACAATGTCTTTAACAATACAGGGTGTGCATAGGTTCTTTTATACTTAGTGTTGCACCGGGTGCAGTAGTTTTTTGCGGATAAGTATACCCTTAGATGGTGAAAACAAAAAGGCCAGCATAAACTCGATTCCGGTTATAGTGGCTATGGCACCTGCAATAGAGCCATCAAGCCAGACAGCCAGGTAGTAACCCGCAAAAGAGGCCACAATGCCCAACAGCACCGACAGTACCAGCATCGTCTTAAATTTATCAGTCAGCAAATAGGCCGTGGCAGGAGGAGCCACCAGTAAAGCTACTACAAGTATAGCACCCACCGACTCGAAGGAAGCTACTGTCGTGAGCGATACAGCCGTCATGAGCAGGTAATACCACAGGGTTGTAGATACGCCGATGGCCGCTGCGTAGCCAGGGTCGAAAGCCGTCAGGAAAAGCTCTTTATAACCCACCACGATAAAAAGTATGATCAGAATGGTAACAGCACCGATCGTCCAGACGGTACGCGGGCCCAGGCTAAGGCCGCTTTCTGTTATCCAAAGGTCCAGGGGGACATAGGCTATTTCTCCGTACAACACGCAGTCCTGGTCCAGGTCTACTTGCCCGGCAAAAACAGAGATAAGTATAATACCGATGGCAAAAAGCCAGGTAAACGTAACACCAATCGCAGCATCGGATTGCACACGGGCATAGCGGTGGAAAAACTCTATCAGGAATGTTGTCAGCACACCTAAAAGCCCGGCGCCGATAAGCATCGGCACAGAATCGCGGGAGCCGGTAAGCAGAAAGGCAATGACTATACCCGGAAGTACGGCATGGGATATAGCGTCTCCCACCATTGCCATTCTTCTTAAAATCAGGTAGCAACCCAGCAAACTGCAGCAGGTGGCTACAAGCGATCCGGTAAGTATAATCCAGAATGCGTTCATAATGTTATGCTGGTTCTTTGTTGCTGATTGCGATTCACGTGTAAATTTATTTGACTCTTTTTAAAAGCTTAGCCTTCTAGTTTATTAGCTTGGTAACGCCGGGAATGTGCGTGCTGTGAGGGTCCAGTTGCGGGTAGTTAAGTTCCTCCAGCAGGCGCTGCTCCAGTTCCGGTGTAATGATATGCTCGATGGTTTCAGCGTCTTCGTGCACGTGGTCTGATGCCAGTTGCAGGTACTGTGTAAGGTATAACTCCCAAAGCCGGTGCAGCCTGACAACTCGCCTTCCCCGCTTAATGCCCTGCGTGGTTAATTCCCAACCTGATTTCTTTTTTTCCAGGTATCCTTGCGCGCTTAGTCTGGCCAAGCCTTTTTTCGCTTCCTTCGCCGGGAACGCTCTTTTGGCCAGTAGTTCTTGCAAGGGCCTGTTGGTAGTATAATCCTGCTTACTTTCGCCAAGCTGGTAGAGCAGTTTCAGCAGGTTCTCTTCAAGTATAAGTTTCTTATTTCTGCGGCGCCTGATGATGCGTGCAACCCAGCCTTTATTGGGCGCAAAGGCAAATGAAAGTATGGCTATCATCGATACAATCAATACAATCCAGGGGCCAGTAGGCATGGCCGGTGCTGTGTAAGAAACAAAGGCCCCTGCAAGTCCGGAGAATGCGCCAATGATGGCTGCGAATACCAACATTACTCCTAACTTGTCCGTCCAGAAGCGTGCGGCGGCTGCGGGTGTAATCAGCATGGCCGCCATCAGTACAACACCTACAGCCTGTATGCCTACTACAACTGCAAGCACCGTAAGTGTTGTAAGCAGTAACTCCAGGCCTCTTACAGGGTAGCCAATCGTTTTAGCATAGGTTTCGTCGAAGCAAAGCAGCTTTAGCTCTTTATAAAATACAATCGTGGTTGCCAACAGGAGTATAGCCACAAAACTAAACACGATGAGGTCTTCGCCCACAAGCGAGGCTGCTTTACCAAACAGGAATTTGTCGAGGCCGCTTTGTGCCGCATTGCCTGAGTGCTGAATAGAAGTGAGCAGCAGTATGCCGATGCCAAAAAAAACCGACAGTACCAGGCCAATGGCCGTGTCTTCTTTGATGCGGGACCGTGAGGTAATGAAGTCTATGAGTATAAGCGAAAGCCAACCAGTTATAAAAGCCCCAATTAAAAGAATCAGAGGATTTTTAGTGCCCGAAAGTATAAACGCAAGGCAAACACCAGGCAAAACAGCGTGTGCTACAGCATCGCCTACCAGCGCTCTTTTACGCAGCAGCGTAAAACAACCCACCACCGCAGAACTGCCCGCCAGTAGTACCGAGCCCAGCGTCACAAATCGAACGTTGGCATCGGCAAAAGAGAAGAACTCTAAAAATTCTTTCATGGGTGGTTTATACTTGTTTAATCGCTTTAAGCTGCCTTTTTATACTTGTAGCGCCTCTGCTGCTGGTTTAAGTTTTACCTTTTCTCTCTGGACGGAAACTCCTGCTTGCGCAAAAGTTCGCCCACTTTGCTTAATACCGTTAGCTTACCGCCGTAAGTCTGCTCGAGTAGTTGCTGCGTCAGTACTTTTTCGGTAGGGCCGGAGGCAACAAGGCGCATGTTCAGCAGCACCACCCAATCAAAGTAATCGGCAGCTGACTGCAGGTCGTGATGTACCACGATAACAGTCTTACCCTGGTCACGCATGGTGCGCAGCAGTTCGATGATCGCTGTTTCAGTTGCAATGTCTACACCGGCGAAGGGCTCATCCATAAAGTATAAATCGGCATTTTGGGCAAGTGCCCGGGCCAGGAAAACGCGCTGCTGCTGCCCTCCGGAGAGCTGCGATATCTGCCGGTCCGCATACGATTGCATGCCTACTTTTTCCAGGGCTTCCATGGCGGCATCTTTATCGGCTTTGCGTGGCCTGTTAAATAGTCCCATTTTGCCATAACGCCCCATCAATACCACATCAAAAACCGAAGCCGGAAAATCCCAGTCTACAGATTCGCGCTGTGGCACATAGCTGATGCGTTTGCGTACTTCATTTATCGATTTATCAAACAAGCGCACATAGCCGCTTCCCGAAGGTAGTAAGTCCATCATGGCCTTTACCAACGTGGATTTACCTGCACCGTTTGGCCCGATAACACCAACAAGTGCACCTGCCGGTAAAGTAAGGTCCACTCCCCACAAGACTGGCTTGCGGTCGTAGCTAACCGTAAGGTCATGTACTTCTACAATAGGATTCTCTGCCTGCAGTATCATGCGTTACTTTAATGAAGATACAATGGTGTTCACGTTGTGGCGTACCATGCCGATATAGGTTCCTTCTGGTGTGCCTGCCTCGCCTAGTGCATCGGAGTACAGGGTGCCGCCAATGGTAACTTTATGGCCTTTTTGCTCGCTGCCAATCACTACAGCCTCTATTGCCTTCGGCGACACAGATGATTCCACGAAAACGGCCTTTATCTTGTTTTCAGCTATCATAGTTACAAGCGAGGATACATCCTGTAGGCCAAACTCTGACACCGTGGATATACCTTGCAGGCCACGCACTTGTATGTTGTAGGCATCCCCGAAATACCCAAAGGCATCATGGGCGGTGATAAGGGTGCGCTGTGTGTCCGGTATAGATGCAATTTCGGAAGTAACCCATTGGTGCAGCGCATCTAGTTGCTTTAAATAGGCTGCTGTATTTTTTTGGTATGCTGCTGCGTTCGCAGGGTCTTTTTTCTCGAGTTCCTGGCTAAGGTGTTGCACTACTTCTTTCCAAAGCATCACATCAAACCAAACGTGCGGGTCGTGGCTGTCCTGGAATTGCGGTGAGCGTTTTAGTTTAGCCTCTGGTATACTTTCGGCACCTGCAATCACCGTTTTCTGGCGGCTTAGCTTCTCCAGTACTTCACCCATTTTTCCTTCCAAGTGCAG
Organism: uncultured Pontibacter sp.; assembly: GCF_947492645.1. GTDB lineage: Bacteria > Bacteroidota > Bacteroidia > Cytophagales > Hymenobacteraceae > Pontibacter. Next base: position 187,998 of record NZ_CANLMZ010000006.1, read on the forward strand.
ACCGTTGTAAACGATCACGTCAGCCTGTGTTAATTTCTGGAGATCGCCTTGGGTGGCCTTGTACAGGTGCGGGTCTACGCCGCTGCCCATTACGGCCTCCACATCTGCTGCGTCTCCTAGTATGTTTTGCACCGCATCTTTTAATATGCTGGTGGTGGTTACTACTTTCATGCGCTTGCCTGCTTCCATGGCACCTTTGGTCTCAGTTTGCGTGCAGGCTGAGGCAAAGAGCAGGAGCGTAAGGCAGAAAGAAAGTATAAGTCGGGTTATTTTCATAGTATAGTCAAGCTTGTTTAAGCAGACAAAAAGATGTTCCTGGATACTTCAGAAGAGATTAGCATTTCCTTGCTTTCTTCTAGTATGATCTCTAATGAACTGTCGTAAGGTATTTTGTCAAGTATCCTGATGCGGGAGCCAAGGGAGATGCCCATTTTATCGAGGTACTGCAGGAACAGGGGCTGCGAATCGTTCACACCAACTACTAAGCCAGCCTCGTTTACTTCCATCTCAGCTAATAAGCGCTGCTTTTTTTCTTTCATCTCACCGGTTTCAGAGGGAATCGGGTCGCCATGCGGGTCAAACTGCGGGTGGCCCAAAAACTCATCTAAACGTTTGGTAAGCAGGGTAGAGGAGATGTGCTCAAGTTCTTCAGCTACCTCATGCACTTCGTCCCAGTTAAATTTAAGTTTCTCAACCAGAAACACTTCCCACAACCTGTGCTTGCGAATAATCTGCAGCGCAATGCGCTCTCCTTCTCCTGTTAAAGTTACACCACGGTATTTTACATAATTCACGATGCTTTTGCTGCTTAGCTTGCGTAGCATGTCTGTAACCGAAGCCGCTTTGGTATCCAATGCCTCCGCTATGGCGTTGGTATTAACCTCTTGCGAACCATTCTCCGAAAGCTTGTAAATAGCCTTTATGTAATTCTCTTCTGTGTAACTGTGCACTTTTTTGAATTTTGAATGAGTGGATGAGTGATTGAGCGAATGGGGGAGTACTGTGCTTTACCAATTCATTGCACTACACGCCATACAGGTGTCAGACGCTTTGTAATGCAGTTGGCTCTTGTACATCATGCATTCGCCCAATCACTCATTCAAAATTATACTACCAGCGGATAAGTGCAGAGGCCCAGGTAAAGCCACTACCAAACGCAGCAAGGCAAACAAGATCGCCTTCTTTGATACGGCCTTCTTCCAGGGCCTCGCTTAAAGCGATAGGAACTGAGGCAGCTGTTGTGTTGCCATACTTGTGTATGTTGCTCATCACTTTTTCAGAAGGCAAGCCCATTTTCTGCTGGATATAAGAGGTAATGCGCAGGTTAGCCTGGTGCGGGATCAGCATATCGATATCCTCCGGCTTGTAACCGTTTTTCTGCAATGCCTCCATAATTACCTCCGGGAAACGGGTGACAGCATGCTTAAACACCATGTTGCCATTCATGTGCGGGTAAATAGAGCCGCTATCAAGCATTTCGTGCGTCAGGCGGTCCTTTTTGTTACTGCCTGGGTCCAATACGGCCAGCTCTTCAGCAAATTCGCCATCAGCGTGCAAGTGCGTTGATAAGATGCCTTGTTCGTTGTTCTCGGATGGTGTTAGCACCACGGCACCGGCACCGTCTCCGAAAATAACGGACACACCGCGGCCACGGGTCGTGAAATCCAAACCACTTGAGTGAATCTCGGAACCAACTACCAGCACATTGTTATACATGCCGGTTTTGATGAATTGGTCTGCTACCGAAAGTGCATAAATAAAGCCAGAGCATTGGTTGCGCACATCTAAGGCAGGAATCTCTTTTATGCCCAGTTCGCGCTGCAACAGCACACCCGAACCAGGGAAAACATAGTCAGGGCTAAGGGTGGCAAACACGATCATGTCCAGATCTGTAGCCTCCAAACCAGCCATTTTAAGGGCTTTCTGAGAGGCTTGTGCAGCCATGTTGGCGGTGGTGTCTACTCCTTCCTGAAAGTAACGGCGCTCTACAATCCCTGTTCGCTCACGGATCCACTCATCTGAGGTGTCCATCAGTTTTTCAAGGTCTTTGTTTGATACGATACGCTCAGGAACGTAATGGCCAACGCCGGATATTTTTGAGTTACGCATATTAGTTTGTTTTTAATATTACAAATATACTGATTTCTATTGAGTTTAGATTCGTCTAAAAAATTATTTTGCAGGGTGGTTTAGCTCTAGCGCCTTTTTTACGATGCTTTGTAAAACGGATTCTTCCTGTTCCCAAAAAATGGTTTGTGGTATACCCAAAGTATAAAAGCTGCTTTGCTGTAATTGCTGCAAGAGTGCAGGGGCATGTATATTACTAAAATCTACTGAAATACCCGACTGATGCTGTTGTACTACATCCTGCCAGATGGGGTTGTACGTAATGAGCAGCGGTAGCGCATGGGCCATGTATTCGTATAGTTTGGTTGGCATGCACCGAAAAGTGCTTTCGTTCGGTTGGTAAGGGAGCAGGCCCACGTTGCACCTGGCCATTTCTTCTATAATCCGGGCGTGCGGCACTAGTTTTTCGCCACCTGTAACTGTAATGTACTTTTTGCCGGCAGTTTGCTGCTGCACTTTCTGCCAGGTATCCTTGTTGGCGCAATAGCCTATTATGGTTAAGGTTGTATCTGGTTTTAAAGTATAAAATTTATCAGCCAGTTCTATCGCATCAAATATGCCGTATTCCGCTGCAATGGTACCAGAATACAGGAGGCGTAGCGGTTGGTCTTTTAGGTTTACAGGTGTTGCAGGCGTTTGGTAGCCCACATGCTTTTTATACTTGTTTTCGAGTATGGTATAGCGATGCTGCAGAAATGGTAACTCTTGGGCATAGCTTCGTTCAGCAAGTATAAAATGCGACACAGCAGGGGCTACAGCTTTTTCGATGCTGCCTACCCCAAAAGAGAGCAATCTTTTTAAGGCGCCGTTGTAGTTGTGCTGCTTGCGCAGGTTTAAAGTATAGTTTTCTTGCACATCATACACCAGTTTTGCTTTATACTTGCGGCAGTACAGGTTACTTGCCAGCAGCAGCTCGTGCGTACATGCTATAACTACTTGTGGTTTTAGTGATACAAGTAAGCGGAAGAATTTAAGCTGAGCAGCAACTCTGCCTAAGCTCAGGCGCTTAAAATTGAATAAGGGGTGGAAAAAGATATTGGCAGGAGCTGAATCGGGTACCGGTGCAGCGTAGCCGCAAATGTGCACTTCTGTACCGGTTACATGGCTCAGCGACAGCCCCAGTTTTTCGTACATGCGGGTGTCGTTCACCGGTTTCAAAAGCGAGGCAATTACAATTCTCTTTTCAGACATCGTCTAAATTTAATACTTTTGCGCATTATTCTTACTTAACTAGATTAGACATGGCGCTAAGAGAAATAATAGAACTGGCCTGGGATAACCGCGAACTTTTGCAGGAAAGCAATACTGTAGAGGCTATCCGCGCTGTAATAGAGGAACTTGACAAAGGAACGCTGCGCGTAGCCGAACCCAATGGCGACGATTGGCAGGTGAATGAGTGGGTTAAAAAAGCGGTGCTGATGTACTTTCCAATCCAGTCGATGAAGACTATTGAGGTAGGGCCGTTTGAGTTTCATGATAAGATAGCGCTGAAGCGTAATTACGAGCAACTGGGTGTACGCGTAGTGCCTCATGCTGTGGCGCGCTATGGTGCTTACCTGGCAAAAGGCGTTATCATGATGCCTTCTTATGTTAACATCGGCGCTTACGTTGATTCGGGTACGATGGTAGATACCTGGGCAACAGTAGGCAGTTGCGCACAGGTTGGTAAAAACGTGCACTTAAGTGGTGGCGTTGGTCTTGGCGGCGTGCTGGAGCCTGTGCAGGCCGCTCCTGTTATTATCGAAGATGGCGCCTTTATCGGGTCCAGAAGCATATTGGTGGAAGGTTGCCGTATAGGTAAAGAGGCTGTTATTGGTGCAGGTGTAACCATTACAGGGAGCTCTAAAATAATAGACGTAACAGGCAGCGAGCAGAAAATCTACAATGGCTATGTACCGCCTCGCTCAGTTGTTATTCCGGGTTCTTATACAAAGCGCTTCCCTGCAGGCGACTTCCAGGTGCCTTGCGCCTTAATTATTGGGCAGCGTAAAGAAAGCACCGATCTGAAGACATCCCTGAACGACGCACTTCGCGATAACGCTGTAGCTGTTTAATTTCAGCTTAGCTTTACTCCAGGCAAAACTTTTAAATTTATACTTCAGGAGCCTCTGCCATTTTGGGAGAGGCTCTTTATTTAAAAGCTGCTAGGAATATGCATTCATGGTTAACCTTTCTAAAAGCAAAAGCCCTGGCATTTAATGCCAGGGCTTTTGCTTTTAGCTTATGTACCAGTTAATAGCAGCAAGCTTATTTCTTAAACCTATCGGCTACAATAAGTTCTTTGGTGCCATGCGTCCAAGAATAGAAGCCCTGGCCGGTTTTAATGCCTTTGTGGCCAGCCTGTACCATGTTTACCAATAACGGGCATGGGGCATACTTTGGATTGCCAAAGCCGTCGTGCAGTACGTTAAGTATAGAAAGGCACACGTCCAGGCCAATAAAGTCGGCTAATTGCAGCGGGCCCATTGGGTGCGCCATACCTAGTTTCATAATCGTATCAATTTCCTCAACACCAGCCACCCCTTCGTAAAGGCTGTAAATGGCTTCGTTAATCATCGGCATCAGGATACGGTTTGCCACAAAGCCTGGGTAGTCGTTACACTCGGTAGGTACTTTGCCTAGCTGCAGCGAAATATCCATTATCTCCCTTGTTACCGCATCAGAAGTAGAGTAACCACGGATAATCTCAACCAACTTCATTACAGGCACCGGGTTCATAAAGTGCATCCCAATCACTTTATCCGGGCGGTCTGTAACGGATGCAATCTTAGTTATAGAGATAGAGGATGTGTTAGAAGCAAGTATGGCTTCCGGCTTGGTAAAGCTATTCAGGTCACGGAAGATCTTAAGTTTCAGGTCTACGTTTTCTGTAGCGGCCTCTACCACCAGGTCAGCTTCTTTTACGCCTTCCTGCATGCTTGTATAGGTGGTGATATTTTTAAGCGTATGCTCTTTTTGCTCTTCTGTTAAATTGCCTTTCGCCACAATGCGGTCAAGGTTTTTAGAGATGGTGCCTAACGCTTTCTGTAAGGCGTTCTCAGAAATATCTACAAGCGAAACATGAAAACCATTTTGGGCAAAAACATGTGCAATGCCATTTCCCATGGTGCCAGAACCTATAACGGCTATTTTTTTCATATATGGGTTATTTCTTGTTGTGTTTATATATACAAAATTACTATAAATAAGCGTAAGCTACCTTATTTAGTTTTCTGTATTGGAAGACTTCAATTTTTGTGTTGCACTATTTTGAGTCTGGAGGCCGTATGCGATCTGAATTGACAGGACAAAGGACAGGATGTGTCGGTGAAATGAGGAGGAGGGAGATGAGAGTGTAATAGTTTGTTTTATAGCTGTTTGACTTGTATTTAAGTTCCTGATAAGAAAATGCTGCTTATAAACATGTCCTGTATTTAAAATAAAAACATGCCTTTATTTTAATCCTTTTATACATGTGCCCGTAAAAGGGAGAAACAGAAAAATACAAATGCTATATTTTGTAACATTCGATGTACTAGAAGAGTATGTGGTGAAACAAAAGCGCATTTGTTCATAAACAATAAGACAAACAAACTATGGGAAATTTACTGTATATAATTGCTGTAGTGCTGGTCATCTTCTGGTTGGTCGGCTTCCTGGGATTCCCGGACGCAGTAGGAGGTATCATTCACGTACTGTTAGTATTGGCAGTAATTGCCGTGCTACTAAGATTAATTCGCGGAACTTAACCTGTTCTGCAAAAAATCGTTAGAAATAGTAATCAATAATTATTAAAAGAACTCACTAAACAAATAAAACTATGGGAAATTTATTGTATATAATAGCTGTAGTACTTGTAATCTTCTGGCTGATCGGATTCTTAGGATTCCCTGATGCAGTAGGCGGCTTGATTCACATTTTACTTGTGATCGCTATCATTGTAGTACTGTTACGACTTATACGGGGCTAAATTTTACAATTAGCCTATTCTATTAATAGAGCACAAACAAAAAAGGCTGCCAGGTAAACTGGCAGCCTTTTTTGTTTGTGCTCTATTGTTTTACTTCCGGAACGGGATATTGAAGCCTGCCCTAATAACGGGGTTGGAGTATGGCGAATCTACTTCGTTGAAGTTGTAGAGCAGGAGCATGTCGAAAGAGGCCCGGCCTGCACTCTGGCGGTAGCCTACACCTGCTAGTGGGGTGTAAATGGTACGCCGCGTTAATTCATACGTGCCATTTGGTGTCCTCCAGTAGTTCTCGTAGCTCAGGCCCTCATATTCTGCATGCACAAGTATGGCGCCGCTGTTTATAACGCCCCCAAGTACCTCGTGCTGTGCAAACACCTTTCCTCCGAAGTTCTGAAACGACTGTCCGCCGGATCTTATAAAGTGATACACGAACCCCGGACCTACGCTAAACTTATCTGTAACCTTATAGCCCAGCACAGGCAGCAGCGAAATATTGGTGTAAGTACCAAACTGCAATCCAAAACTGCCTCCAAAGTATAGCCTGTCAGCTAAGGCCAGTTCTTCTTTGGGTTCAGGTTGTTGGTTTGCGCTTTCCTGCTGTGGCTGTGCTACTACAGGTTTATCCTGCACCCGCTGCTGCGGCCTTGGCTTCGTCTCCTGCACAGGGGCAGGAGGGCCGGTTGGCAGCTCAGGTTTGCGGTACACCGTATCAGGTACCTGTGCAAAGGCAGGAAGGCTGGTAAACAGCACAAGCAATAAAAACAACAAACCTGCTGCTTTGATATATGGGTTCATCTTTAAAGTATAAGCTATAAGCCTGGGTTAAACCATAGCTGTGGCATACATCTTTTTACGTGTTTCCTTTATCGTTTCATCAGACAGGTATTCTTCGTACGTCATGCGCTTGTCGATGATACCGCCCGGTGTAAGCTCAATGATACGATTGGCAATGGTATCTACAAACTGTAAGTCATGGGAAGAGAACAGAATGGTGCCGTCAAAATCCTGAAGCGAGTTGTTCAGGGCTGTGATTGACTCCAGGTCCAAGTGGTTGGTAGGCTCATCAAAAACAAGCACATTACCTGCCTGTAGCATCATGCGCGAGAACATGCAACGCACTTTCTCACCACCCGACAGTACGTTTGCTTTCTTAAGCGACTCTTCGCCTGAGAATAACATACGGCCCAGGAAACCACGGATAAAGCTTTCGTCTTTCTCTACAGAGTACTGGCGCAACCAATCTACCAGGTTCAGGTCCGTTTCAAAAAACTCCTGGTTATCTTTCGGGAAGAACGAAGACGTAATGGTAGTGCCCCACTTAAAGTCGCCGGTATCAGCTTTCTCCTCGCCAAACAGGATCTTAAAGAAAGTAGATGCAGCAATGTCGTTACGGCCGATTACGGCTATCTTATCGCCTTTATCCACCATAAAGCTGATGTCGGTAAAGATTGGCTGGCCATCTATGGATTTGCTAAGGTTCTCAACGTTCAGGATCTGGTTTCCTGCTTCGCGCTCTGGCTTAAAGGCGATGTAAGGGTACTTACGCGACGAAGGTTGGATATCCTCCACAGTAAGTTTTTCGAGTAACTTGGCACGCGAGGTAGCCTGCTTAGATTTAGAGGCATTGGCGCTGAAACGACGGATAAATTCTTCCAGTTCTTTACGCTTGTCTTCTGTTTTCTTGTTTGCATCGGCACGCTGTTTTAATGCCAGCTGGCTTGATTGGTACCAGAAGCCATAGTTACCTGCAAACATTTTAATTTTACCGAAGTCGATATCGGCCACGTGCGTACACACGGCATCCAGGAAGTGGCGGTCGTGTGAGATCACAATTACGGTATTGGTAAAGTTATCGAGGAAGTTCTCCAGCCACATGATTGACTCTGCATCCAGGTGGTTGGTAGGCTCATCGAGTAACAGGATATCTGGATTACCGAAAAGTGCCTGTGCTAATAGAACACGTACTTTTTCGCTACCGCTTAGATCTTTCATCAGCGAGTAGTGCAGGCTTTCAGAAATACCTAAACCGCTTAAAAGTTCAGCAGCTTCATACTCTGCGTCCCATCCTTGCAAGTCGGCAAATTCGCCTTCCAGCTCAGCGGCACGTACGCCATCAGCATCCGTAAAATCAGCTTTTGCATAGATAGCATCTTTTTCCTGCATAATGTCCCACAGGCGCTTGTGGCCCATAATTACCGTTTGCAACGCCGGAAACTCATCATACTCAAAGTGGTTCTGCTTTAAAATAGCCAAACGTGCATTGGCTGGTATCTCCACAGAGCCTGTGTTCGGCTCTATCTCGCCGGATAATATTTTCAGGAACGTCGATTTGCCGGCACCGTTAGCACCTATCAGGCCGTAGCAGTTGCCGGGAACAAACTTAATGGTAACATCTTCAAATAATGTGCGTTTGCCGTAAGACAAGCTTACATTGTTGGTACTAATCATATTTTGCTATGTATGGGATAAGTATGCGGTTTAAACTGATAATGGCCGCAAAAGTACGAAATAAAAAATTGGGATTGATGTAATCTATGCGAAACAACTTAAATTATAGCAACAGAAACATGAACTCTAATCCTTTTTAAATCAACTGCTTCCGGGCCGTGTGCTAAAAAATTATACTTCAAAGTACAACACCGCTTGCCTTTCTCTAGTATATAGTTTTAATAATATACAGCAGCCAGACCGGTTAGCGACGCAGTTAAAGCTATTTAGCTGTTTTCTTAACCAAAAATATGGCCAATCTGTTCAATTTAAGGATTTTTATTAAGGATTTATCAAACTAAAAATAGTATGGCATCTGGAAACGCGAGCTACCTGAACATTGCGATAAAATATGGAGTTATAGTAGGCATTGCGCACATCGTCTATTTCATTCTAATGGGCATTTTTGGCCTTCACGACATCATTGAGCTTTCCTTCCTCAGTTCCGTTTTCCTGATTATCGGCATTGTGAAGGCAATATCAAGCTATAAGCGTGCCAACGGCGATACCATGAATTATTTCAGCGGCCTGGGGATAGGGGTTGTTACCGGGTTGGTTTCCTCTTTGATACTGGCGATAGGCCTGGTTATCTACATCAGCCTGATTGATTCGAGTTACCTGCAAAACCTGCAGGCAAGTGCTTTATTCCCGGAAGGGCTTTCATTACTCGCATTGTTTGCCCTGACTATAATTTATGGTACATGGCCTGGCTTTTTTATCGCTTTCATAGCCATGCAATGGTTTAAGCGCCGCGACCATACGCTGCCAAACCAGATCTAACCTTAGCGTATATAATAACAGACTAACCAGACACTATGGAAAAATTAGGCCTAAAGTATGGCTTACTGACAGCCGCAGGCCTTATCGGGTATTTTCTACTGATGCTCCTGTTTGGCCTCACCCACATCTTAGAACTTCGGTTTTTGAACGGTGTAATTATGGCTGTAGGAGTAACAATGGCTATAAGAGCTTACAAAATCAAGGTGCACGGCGACATTGGCTACTTTAGCGGCTTTGCTGTTGGTGCCCTTACAGCTGTGGTGGCCACTACACTTTTTGCGGCTCTTATGCTTGTATACATCAAAGTGGGAGGCGAATCCCTGGTAGAAGTACTGTCCGCTGACCGCTATTTCGGAGAACGTGTGCAGACTACCCCAGGCATTGTGGTATTCTCGGTTTTGATGCTAGAGGGTGTTATTTCGGGCGTAATGATTGCTTTTATAGCCATGCAGTATTTTAAGCAGAAGAACAACAAAGTACCTAATAGCCCCTGAGTTTATACTTTACAAAAGGGAGAGGCCCCTGCAGTATAGCTGCAGGGGCCTCTCCCTTTTATCCCTTTTGTTTCTAGTCCACAATTTGGTCCGGGCGCTGTATGATCTGTACAACCACTTCGTGCAGGTCGCCTTCTTTATCTTTTAATTTATAGATAACCATGGGGTTATCGGCATCGTGTATTGATTTTATACTGACTACATGCTCGCCTTCATCAAGTCTTTTTTCCAGTTGCGGCGTCAGATCCTTAAATGCTTTAGCAAAATCTACTTCAAGTTTACTTGGATTATAGTACGTAGTTCTCATGAGGCTTTGGTTAAGCAAAACTGTAACAGCTGTCGATGTTTTGCGGTGATACTTTAAAAATACTATTTATTGCTGCTTGTTGTTTTATACCAGTCCCCCCCCGTATGGTTACATATAATTAGCGAATGAAATACTTTCTTGTGTATGTTAAATATAATGCTAGATAAGTATAAAATAGGCACTTTTGAGTGAATTGAATGAATATTAGAAAAGTATAAAAATAATATAAATTATGCCAAACCAAGTTTATCTTTTTCCGTTTTAGGAAGTAAATACCTTTGAGCAGACCGGCCGCAGGGAAGAACTTAAACTTATTTAGATGAAAAGGATTATACTTTTAGTTTTAACAAGCACCATTTGTACTGTAGCGAGTGCCCAACTGCATAGAGGCGCAGACGACGCCCTTGATAAGCATGTGCTGGCCATAACGGTGGAGGGGCCAGCCCTGGCAGCTATGGACCTTCAGCGAGAGCTGAACCTAAGCCAGGAGCAGTATGAGCAGGTTATGGAGCTAAACAGGAAGCGCTTCGAACAGGTTTACGAAGCCGAGCAGGCTTACAGCAACGATGCGCAGTTATTATCTAAAACGATATATACTATTAACCTCGAAACAAATAAAGCACTTAGCACCATGCTAGACCCGATGCAGCAACGCCTGTACATGGAACTGGAGGGAAACCAGCAAGTGCAGTTTATAAGTGATAATGGAGAGGAGTAGAACCTCTATAAATCAAAAAGGCCTGCAACAAGTTGCAGGCCTTTTTGATTTATAGAGGCATCTTATAAGTTACCTCAGATACTTTTCCGGTAGGGTTAATGCGAACTTCTACCCAGTTAGCTTCCGATAATTTGCTACGGTCATCGCATTGGGTGCCAGCTTCCAGGTAGTAGTAATAGATGCGCTGGTTGCGCTCTAATAAGCTTTCGCTGTCTGGTTTGCCCAGCAGGTTACGCACTACATACTCTTTTTTGCCGTAAAGCTCTCTGCGTATTTCCTCAAAGTCTTTCGCTAATGTAGCTCTTTGCCCATTGCAGGCATAGCGATCGCTTTTCCAGGTTTCGCTGTCAAATCCTTTCAGGCTGTCGGGCACGCCACAGGCATTTAAAAGCAAGGTTAACAATAAGTATACAGGTATAAATCGTTTTAACATAACAAATGGGTTTTGCTGCACACAAACATGCATTTGGCCTATGGCTGCAAAGTTATGGTTATAAACGTGAATAAGGAGATGTTTCAGAATAATTTAAATGGTGCCGGCAACCTGCTGTAACGTAGGTGTTTGAGGGTGTGTATTGCCATAAAGCGCTTCATTTAGCTTTGCTGAGGTGAAGTATAAAGGGTGGATCGGAACAATTTTTACACCTTTACCTGTTGATTTGATGATTGCGTAAAACTGAAAGCTTACTAAGAAACCTATGATAAGAATAATTCTGACCTCATTAGCCCTCGGATTAATTTCTTTTACCTCATCAACACCTGCTACTGTAGCAACTGCTCCTGCAAGTATTCATACTTCCGTTATTGGTAACAATGCTTCACTTTCGTATCATGAAAAAGAAGTGGCATTTGATGCGCATTTGCAGGAAGTATACGGCCAGGCTGGCTTGCAAAAGCAAGGGCTTAGCTTCGATGTGTTCAGAAACGCCTATATCGGATTCCAGAATTTTAAAGATAAAAAGCTCTCATCAGGAGCCAAATCCATACTTACGGTAGTTGATTTTACGAAGCCAAGCCGTGAGAAGCGCATGTGGATTATTGATCTTGACGCTAAGAAAGTATTGTTTAAAACGCTTGTGGCCCATGGTCGCAACACCGGAAACGGCACAGCCGATAAATTCTCAAACGAGCCGAACTCTTACATGAGCAGCATTGGCTTTTACTTAACAGATGCTACTTATTATGGCAAGCATGGCTTATCGCTGCGCCTTTCTGGCATGGACGCCAAGTATAACTCCAATGCCATGGCTCGTGCCATTGTATTGCACGGTGCAGATTATGCCACAGATACTTTTGTGAAGCAGTATGGCCGCTTGGGCCGCAGTTTGGGTTGCCCGGCCGTGCCACAGGAAATATCAAAAGATGTGATTGAGACGATCAAAAACAAAACGGTGCTGTATATCCACGGAAACGAAAAGAATTATACGTCAAGTTACCTCGACCAGTCGGCTGCTGTTAATGCCTTTGCTGCAAACGAGCTTAAAGACGGCCATATCAACGCATAAGGTATACTTTATATAAAACAAAAACGCCCCTCTGGTTTTGCCAAAGGGGCGTTTTTGTTTTTACAGCACTATGCTTCGTCTTTTGTGGTCTTCACAAGGCTTATGCCCGAAAAGAAAAAGATCAGGCCTACTACAAACGGAACTGCCGAGGTAAATTTACCCACAACCACACCGTCGCCACCCATCAGAAAAGCATAGGCTCCCCATATAATCCCGATGATGCCTAAAATTAACAGGACACCACCAAAGGTTCGCTTCATATTCATAGTTCAGTTGTTTTGTTCTACATAACATCGCCTTTCGGCAACAATCATTTGTATTACGAGATTTATATAATTATGTATACTTGTTTTAGGGCTGCAAGTGTGCAAAGCTGGCGCTACTAAAGTATACGTGAGCTGTTTTCGGCAAGTATAGCGCCTGCCGGTCGCGGCACCTTTCTTTTAAGTCAATCTGTTTGTTAGTTCCGCAACCCGAATACCCGTAAGAAGTATAAACAGCCTACCTGTAACTGTTGTTTATAATGCTTTCTTAATGAAAACAAGAGAATGAGAGGGATCATAAAATTTATAGTAGCCATTTTAATTGCTGCCGTATCGTTGGTTTCTTATTGGTGTAACCGGCAGGAAAATGAGTTTACCGGCGAGAAGCAGCACGTAGACATGACGGTGGAGCAAGAAATTGCGCTAGGTCTGCAGGCTGCGCCCCAGATGGCCGAACAGTATGGAGGCATGCATCCGGACAGAGAAGCTGCCGCAGCGGTGAAGGCAATCGGGCAAAAGCTGGTGCAGCGTACCAAAGCCAAAGAGTCACCTTACGAATTTGATTTCCATTTGCTGGCCGATGAACAAACTGTAAATGCCTTTGCCTTACCCGGTGGCCAGATTTTTATCACGGCCGGATTGCTAAGGCGCCTGGAGTCTGAGGCACAACTGGCAGGTGTGTTGGGGCATGAGATTGGGCATGTAGTAGCAAGGCACTCTGCTGAGCAACTGGCAAAGGCAAAACTAACCCAGGGGCTAACCGGTGCCGCCGCAATAGCCACCTACGACCCTGATAACCCTGCCAGCCGCACAGGTGCCGTTGCCGCCGCCATGGTGGGCAAGCTGCTAAACATGCGCTATGGGCGCGAAGATGAACTGGAGTCGGATAGGCTGGCTGTAAATATTACCGGTGAGGCAGGTTATGATCCGCGGGCCATGATGCGCGTAATGGAGATTCTGGAGCAGGCGGGTGGCGGTGCTGCAGGTGGCCCGGAGTTTATGCAGACGCACCCAAACCCCGGCAACCGCATTGCGCAAATTAAAGAAGCCATACAACAAGAGTACCCGAATGGGCTGCCCGCTGGATTAGTGCAATAATATGCTGATAAACAAAACCTTATATAAAAGGTGCTGTATAAGTAGAAGTACAACATGACATAAGTGCATGTAGCCTCCTCGGTACATTACACGCGGTAATGTGATATCTGCATTTCGTATTTTACTTACTATGAAAGCAATTTAATATGGCAACAAATCAAAATAAGAAGGGGGACACAAACAAAACAGGTTCTTCTTCTTCATCAGCATCATCTAAGTCCAGCAGTTCTAAGTCTCCACAGGCTAAGAGCAGCAGCTCAACAGGCTCAACCTCAAAATCATCCGGTTCTTCAGGCTCTTCCGGATCATCAGGCTCTTCCGGCTCAAACAAATCCGGTGGTTCTTCAGGATCAAGCAGGTAGGTTCAGGAAATCAAAATCTGCTCAGAAAACTAACTTCAGAAATGGGGTTAGTTTTCTTTTTTATACACCACTTAGGTAGCCATACTTACGTATCATCTGCTAACAACACATAAGCACCCGCACAGTATGAAACCCGATAATAAGTATAACAGGTTACTTTTTGTTATCAACCCAATTGCAGGCGATATCGAGAAAGGAGAGTTGGAAGAGGATATTATGCAGCGTTGCGAAGCGCATGGCATTGCCTGTGATATTTACAAAACTACAGGGAACAACGATAAGGAAGCGATTCAGGCAAAGCTTGATGAAAACAAGTATGATGGTGCCTTTGCCGTAGGCGGCGATGGAACTGTAAGTTTACTCGGCGCTTTGCTGATAGGTACGGATACACCTTTAGGAATTGTGCCTTTGGGCTCTGGTAATGGCTTGGCCAAGGATTTAAACATCCCCCAGGATACGGAAGATGCCCTGGAGCTGATCCATAAGCATGTGATACGCAACATCGATACGATTACCCTGAACGGAGTGCCGTCTATCCATCTCAGCGATCTTGGTTTTAATGCCCTGGTGGTTAAAAAGTTTTGTGAAGGAGAAACACGCGGGCCCGGCTCGTACGCCTGGATTGCCTTGCAGGAATACCTGAGTTACACGCCCAAGCACTACCGCATCGAGACGGATGTGGAGAATTTTGATGGTGAAGCATTTATGGTTACCATAGCTAATGCGAATGCTTTTGGATCTAACGCAAACATAAACCCCAACGGCATCCTGAACGATGGCCGGTTCGAGATCTGCCTCATAGAGCCCTTCCCAAGAGCTGCCAGCCTGGGTATACTTTACAAACTGTATACCGACAGCATAGATGACTCTGTTTTTACCCGCAGGATAAGCTGCAGGAAAGCAACGATCTATAACACCGATAAAGAAGTGGTGCACATTGACGGTGAGCCTGTGGAACTGGATGATGTGATTAATGTGGTGATGCTCTCTAAAAGCCTTAAAGTTATACTTCCGGTACCTGAGCTGGAAGAGTAGATAAGGGTAAATGCCGTTAAAGCTGGCTGATTGCCATCCATAAGTACACCAAACTATAGGGCTTACCTTACTAAACTTTAGTGCAGCGAACCGGCACCTGTCTTAGCGGCAACTGGTAACTAAAGTGCTGGCTCAAGTATACTTTTCAACCTTTTCCGGAAAACCACAAGGCCGGCCTCCTCTTCAACGGATGCGATGCGCGCCTCTATCCAAACCTGGCCATTATCGTAATAGTTAAGCACAAAAAAGCCAAGCTGCTCTAAGGTGAAAGTCGCCTTGCCTCCTTTTTTTACAAACGAGGTTTTACTGCCCGAGCCGCTTACAAGGTAATGGTTTTGTTGCACCTCAAAATGCTGCAGGTTGTGGTCGTGGCCGGCAACGTATATCAAGTTGTTATACCGGTGGAAGATACGCAACAAGCGCCGGCGCATTTTTTTATACTTGCGGTGCGACATGTCTTCGTATGCGCCAAACATTTTTCTATAGATGGGGTAAAGCGAACCGAATATCGGCAACGGAATATAAAAACGTTTATGGGCAGCCGTAAGCGGGAAAACGTGCTGCTTTACCGTAAATTTACCACCGTGCAGGGCATTGCTGTAGAGCGGGTGATGGGCCGCTATAAGTATGCGCTGGTGCCTGTTCTGGCGCAGCAATGTGTTTAAGGCTACATAAAACTCATCTATACTTTCGTAAGGGCAACCCTGTTCTTTTCCAAGGGGTTTTTCGCCGCGCTGCACCCACCATTGCGTGTTTATAACCACTAGCAGCAACCCGTCTGCCAGCTGTAGTGCCACCGGGCCGGGGCAGCCATTGGCAGGCAGATAATCAACATTGCCTTTGCTGTGGCTGAGAATGTAGTTTTGTTGCCGCAGCATTTGCGCCAGTCCGCCTTTCCGCCCTTTAAACCAGTCGTGGTTGCCGCTCAGGAAAATGCCTTTGCCAGAGAAATCCGTAAAATGCGCTAGCAGGAGTTGCAGGCGTTCTTCGGCTAATTTGCGGTGCCGGTTGCCCTCTGGTGGCAAACCAATAGGGTAGAGGTTATCTCCTAAAAAAAGCACCGTGCTGTTCTGTGGGTTTTTCTCTTGCCATACTTCCAGCATTTTCAGTACCGGGTCTTTACCGTCGGTGGCAAAAGCGCCTACATCGCCAAGCATGGCTACGGAGTGCAGCAGCTGTGCCTCTGGGGCAGGGGCAAAGCGCTGCCAGACCACATCCGACAACTTGTAATAAGGCTTCTGTTTATACTTTTGCTCTTGCAGGTAACTGAACAGCAGGTAAGCTATAAAAAGGGTTGGCAGTATGATCAGGAAATAGGTGAGCATAAAGTATAAAGCTGCGCAGCGGCTAAAAGTTTGGTGGTGTCAGGTTTTTAAAATGCCCGTTCTGCTTTACGCGTTCTTTCAGTTGCTCGGTGGCCTGTATAATAGGCACAACCTGCAGCAGGTGTTGCAGAATGGCTTCCTGGCGCTCAACCTCTGTTCTAAGCTGCAGCAGGGTGTATTCCTGCTCGGTGCTCAGGCCCAGGTGGTGTGCAATGTCGTAGCTTTTAAAATCCTCGAGCAAATCTGTGAAAAGCTTTTGCAAACCCAGCGAAGTATACAGTTTCTCCAGCAGTTCTTTTATTTTTAGCTTCGTAACAATATCCTCCTCCAGGCTATCTTCAAACACCTCTACCTCGCCGCCGGCATATAGCCTGTCGGGAGCCATTTTATCAAACAGTTCTATCCTGAAAATTGAAATGCCTTTTGTACGGATGTCCATTTCTCCGTTTTCATGGGTTTTCTCTACCTGCAGTATCTCCATCTCGGTGCCATACTTGCCAACGCTATTCTGAATAAATGTGGGGATGCCAAAGGTCTTATCGTTCTGTATACAGTCCAGTACCAGTTGTTTGTAGCGGGGCTCAAAAATATGCAGGTTTAGTTTTTCGCCGGGGAAAACCACGATGCTAAGCGGAAACAGCGGAAGGTATTTTGCCATACGTAGGGTAGAGGTTTAAACACAGTAGCTGTGCCGTAAAGTTATATTCTGGTTCGTGTTTTACGCTTACGGGTATATCGGGAACTGTGTTAGCATTGGCGCGCGCTGCACCTTGATAAATAGGGTAAACTCTTTACCTTTGCGCCCTCCGAAACAAAAGTATAGCATGCGTAAAAAACGATTAGGCTTTAAGCAGGTAAAGCTGCTTTTTGTGAAGTTGGTGCTAAGCCTGTTCCTGTTAAGTATAGCCTGGGTGCTGCTATACCGTTGGGTGGCACCGCCAGCTACCCTGCACATGATAAAGCGTAGGGCAGAGGCCGGTGCTGCCGATAAAGCCAATCCCGGAATTGCCTATGATTTTGTGGGCCTGGAGGAGATGTCGGAACAGTTGCCGCTGGCTGTGGTGGCCTCAGAAGACCAGCTTTTTTTGCAGCACAACGGCTTTGATGTGGATGCTATCATGGATGCCTTTAAGCGTAACCAGAAAGGTGGCAACATACGGGGTGGCAGCACCATCAGCCAACAGGTAGCTAAAAATGTTTTTTTGTGGCATGGGCGCAGTTACCTGCGCAAAGGGGTAGAGGCGTATTTTACTGTACTCATCGAGGTACTGTGGGGTAAGCAGCGCATCATGGAAGTATACCTGAATATTGCCGAGATGGGGGATGGCGTGTTTGGAGTGGAGGCTGCCTCGCAGAAATATTTTAAGAAACCTGCCAAAGACCTGGGCCGCCAACAGGCAGCTCTGCTTGCTGCTGTTTTACCAAACCCTATTAAATTCTCTGCTAAAAACCCATCCGGTTACACCCTTAGGCGCCGTTCCAAAATTGCCCGCGCCATGGGCAGGTTAGGAGGTACCACTTATATCAAAGCTATACTTCCTGAGAAAGTAGAAAAATAGGCATTATCCCGGTAGAGGGCTATGGCTACGTTTTTACCAGCCCATCGTTCTGGCTATGCGGCGGCAAAGCTGCCGCATAGGTGTGGTTGTAGCCGGTTTTATTACCGTCTGCTCATAGTTTGTTTTACTTTTGGAGTTTCAGGGCTTTTTTAACAGCTGTATACTGCGCGTCAATTACTGCCTGGTTGTGGCCGTGTGCAGCACCCGGCACCAGCACAAATTCTTTTTTTGGAGCCTTTACTTTGTCAAAGTACGCCTTGGTGAGCTCTGGAGCGGTTAAGAGATCTTCCTCCCCCTGAATAAAGTACACCGGAATCTTATAGCGCAGGCCATCCCTCTTGAAATCTACCCCTGCCTCCATAGATTTGATCCCCATTTGTTTATGGCCGGCAAAGTATAGAAAAGAGTAATCATCCCCGTTGTACCTGTCATTGGTATCTTTCTCATTGTTGTATTCGCTCTTCACCTTCCACCAATTGGCCGGAGCAGGTGTTGAATTCTCGCGCTCATACTTTTTAATGATGCGCATGAGTTGGCCTGATTTTCTGGCATCCTCATAAGGTGGAGAGCCTAAGGTTGCTAATTTGTCTAAAGATTCCTGATCCTTGGCAGCCAGAGCAAGTTTAGACACTTTATTGAAGGCATGACGAAACCCTTCTTCCCCATTGACTATCTGTGAATGGCTTATGTAGGCAGTAAAAAGATCTGGTCGCTTTAAAGCCATGCTGGCTCCCAACACCGACCCCCAGGAGGTTCCTACAATTGTTATCTTCCGCTTGCCAAGGTGTTTGATCAGATACTCAGAGAGCTCAATCCCATCAGCTGTCATGCGCTCGACGGTCAGCGGGTTCTCTATCCAGTAATCCTCGGTTACCGTCTCGGGGGCGTTTCGGCCAAAGGTTCTTCCGGCTCCCCGCTGGTCCCAGTAAACAAGCACAAAGTCTTTTTTCCAATGGCCATAAATAGCATCATCGTACTGACTCATTGTGCTGCCCGGCCCACCATGCAGAAACAAGATAACGGGCCTGGACCTGTCTTCCCCGCTAATGGTTACCCATTGCTCTATATCGCCAATAGAAATGAATTTCTCCTCGCTGATAGGCTTTGTTTGCGCGGCTAGCCTGCCTGAAATTAAAGTGAGAAGTAGAATTAGTAAAAATTTATAGTGCATATAAAGTTGTGTTTAGAAGTATATAATTGAGGACTATCGTTAGTGCTTTATACAAATTGGCACATAACGGTTCTCGTGCAGCCTAAGCCCGATGCGGAACCAAGCATAAAGGCTGAACCGGGTTAGGCTGCGTTTTTCTCGAAGCGCTTTATCGCTTCCAGCTCTTTTTGCTTCCTGGTCATTTCTTCTTCCAAATCATAATCGTTTTGGAGGCCGAGCCAGAACTTAGGAGAATTGCCAAAGTAGTAACTTAATCTTAAGGCTGTGTCTGCTGTAATGCGCCTGTTTCCCTTCAAAATTTCAGACACTCTCGTTTGAGGTATCCCAATGTCCTTTGAAAGCCTGTAGGCTGTAATGTTAAGAGGAACAAGAAACTCTTCTTGCAGTATTTCTCCCGGGTGAATATTGGGTAGTCGCTCCATTTAATTTCTTCTTTAGTGGTAATCAATAATTTCTACTTCTGATGCTTGGCCGTTACTCCATCGAAAGATGATTCTCGATTGGCTGTTTATCCTGATGCTGTAGAACGCCTTCAGGTTCCCCGCTAACTTCTCTAATCTGTTGGAAGGAGGTATTCGAAGGTCAGTAATGTCTTGAGAGTTGTGAAGCATTCTAAGTTTGCGCCTGCCAATCGTCTGAATTTCCATTGGCAACTTCGCTACTCTCTCCCCGTTCCAGATTTTTTCTGTTTCCTTTGACCCGAATGATACAACCATACTTACTTTATGTGTTACTAACGTCAAAAGTAAGTACAAAGTTTAACTCTTAAAAGTATTGCAATTTTATTATTTGAAATACAACTTAACGTCTCGTGTATACCTTGTGCAAGGCCATCAGCCGAAGCATAGGGTATAAACTGTGTTGAGTGGAGTAATTTTTAATCTTCTGTTTCTTCTTCTTGCTCAATATACCTTATCACCCTTACCTGCCCCTTTTGGTCAACAGCTACTTCTGCTGCGTCACATACATCTGAATCTGGCACACAAGCGTCCACTACAAAATGAAACTCACCATTTCCATACCTAAGAAACGATGCGCCAGAATGCCTAAGCTCTTTGTCTCTACCGCTAAAGATGTTTCTGTTCAGGACTGTTTTTATAAAAGGCTTCTGGTTTTTAAGTATTTCTATTGTTGTCTCTCGATTATGGGCATGTACAATGATTTCTCCCATATCATCAGTCATTGTGTAGACTGCTGAACTATCATTTAAGCTGTGGGTAATCATGCTTATATGATACTGGTCATCCAGTCGTAGGATTGTGTCTTCCCTTGTCATTTCATTTTCAAGTGGCCAGTATTCATGCCTTTCAGTTACAGCTTTACTGTTTGAAGTTATTTGTGTGTCTTCAACTTCAACGTTCTCTTTGGTGCTGCATGAGAAGCTTAAGAGAGAAAGTATAGCCAAGGCAAAAAGTTCTTTTTTCATTAATTTCTATTTCACTCAACGGTTAGTACATAAAGCGAGCGATGAGTAGCAGAGCTTGGTTTATGTACAGGGTTAGAGGGAGCAATTCTTTCATTTTGCTACTTATATACTTTCCCTTGGCATTTATAAGGAAACACCAAAGTTGTATCTGCTTTATGTATGTAGAAAGTTAGCTCTCCACTTCGTTTTACAACAGTATCACCCACTTCGACCTTCTCATTGAAAAACACATACCAAGTGTTTACATCTGTATATGTTGCCCTTTGTTGCGTCTCAGGATTAATACCTTTTATCGTGAATCTTCTACTTCGCTCTGGTATGTCTTCAACTACAATATTGCATTCTTTTGGTCTAAGTATCGACACTAATTTATCACAGTCAACATTGAAACAAGCCGTGCAAATGAGAGGAAGCAATGTGAAACAGATTAACTTTATATTCCTTTTCAATTTGATTTCTATACTTATTTGTTAGCCCTAACGATCTGGGCTATACGGCGGCAAAGCTGCCGTATAGGTGTGGTTAGCAAAAGTAATTTTAGTTTAATTAATATCCTTAATTTCAAGCACGTGGTAGGTTGCGCTATAGTCATCCCAAACCACAACCAGCCCCCACTTTGAGAGGGCATCTATAAGATATCTTTGTTGTGACCTTTCTAGATTCTTTTTCTGCATTCCTCTCTCTGTAAATAAAGAATCAAGAGTAAATTTTTTTCCTTTTTGGATGATGGAATCAATGCGAGACGATGGCTCTATAACTAATGCATTTCCCATCGCTTCCGCATTTAACGTTAATAATTTCTCACCTTTTACAATAGATGCTATGGTCGCCGAATCTAAAGGTTGATTTGCTATTATACTAAGTTTAACTAATTCACTTACTGTATCTAAAAGAATCCGTACAGTATCTTCTCCGTTAATCGCACCTACCGTAAAAAGGAAACTTCCAATAGGTGGAGGAGGCAGTTGTTCTTTATATTCTTTATAAGGGTTTCTGTAATGCGTCATCAAAGCCTTTACAAATCCTTTACTTCTTTCTCCATAAAGTTCTGAAATCTCAGTTTTAGATTTAGGCTCAATTTGACAACTAACCAAAAAGAGTAAAACGGCAATTGAAAGAAGTCTCAAAACTTTAATTTTTTATTAAATATTTATTTGCGCTAACGTGTTGGTATATGAGCTGTGGCGTGTGTCGGCACAGACCTCTCTAAATAAAAACTGGCTTTGGAAAATCCGCAGGATTTTCCAAGTGAGGACTGACCAAGCCATAGATTATATACCGTGTTAGCGGTTCGGGCTTTATTTTACTGAAACTATGGTTGTTATGTAGATGTAGTAATTTATACAATGTAATAATGCTAATATTGAAATGTCTTTATTCCTGAAACTTTCAAATTCATCAGTTGTTCTAATTGAGTACTTATAGTTAAGATTATCCAATTTGGTGTCCATTTCGGCAACTAATAATTCTTTCTTTTCTGAGTCAGTCAGTATAAATTTGTTGCTTGAAAATCCCTTTGAGCGAAGTGAATAGCTCTTTTCTGAATCCTGAAAAAATGTTTTTATTAGTATTCCATTCCAACCAAGTTTAAATTCTAATATAGTTTTTTCTCCGTCCTTTAATTCAATTTTAGAATTCCATATTCCTTTTGGCTTAAGATGAAAATTAGCACCATTAGAGGTTTTTATTTCTGCATTAGAGGCATACCACTTTTCATAGATTAGTTCTCCAATTTTTTCATCGTCAGAAGTCAGATAAAACGATAGTGAGTTTGTCGATTTTGCAATGTAATTAGCCATATTATAAATATTTAAAAATTAACTATAAAAGTGCGGTCTTTGCCTGACCGCTAACGGTTAGTATAAAAAACGTGCGAGGCCGTCGGCCGTAGCATGATTTTTATACAATGTTAGTGGTAGGTGTTTTTTCTTTTACTTGCTCTTCAATTATAGACCTAAGTTCTTTAATCGTATAAGGCGGGTCTTTACGATGGAGCATTGAATGACAATTAGGGCAAACAGGTATCAAATCCTCAATTGGGTCAATTTCATACCTTTCCCCGACTTGAGCAATTGGTGTCAAATGGTGAACATGTATAAATTCTTTACCAATTTCGCCATAAGTTCTCCTGAAGTCAAAGGTGCAAACCGCGCATTTGTGTCCCCAATGGCTTTTACATTGTTCTTTGGCTTTTGTGTTTCTTTCGTAGGCGTTTACGGTAATAGTCCGTTTAAGTCCCTCAAAGAAAATTTCAGCTGTGTTAGTAGGAAGTTCCTCTGGCAACAGCTCATCGCCAGTAAGTGCAGTACTCTCTAATGCTTCTCTAAGATTTGGCTTTAAAATC
This sequence comes from uncultured Pontibacter sp., assembly GCF_947492645.1. Classification (GTDB taxonomy): domain Bacteria; phylum Bacteroidota; class Bacteroidia; order Cytophagales; family Hymenobacteraceae; genus Pontibacter. The sequence continues at coordinate 210,948 of NZ_CANLMZ010000006.1, forward strand.
CAATAGAATTTTGTACCAGATGGCTCCCCAAGGAAAAACAAATCCCAATATTTAAACTGTTGTTGGTTTCTTGCCGTGAATCCTATATCATATACTTTAGCTATCCTTTTTGCAAAAAATCCAACTTCTGAATTTAGAGGACTTTGAGGACTCTTTTTATATCCTAAGATTTTTCCAATCTCACTTGCAAAAGCTTTATGATTCGGAAATCCGTAAAGTGTCTGTAGGATTTTTAAATCAATTTCTTTTGTTAATTCAGAGTTCTGTAAAATTTCTGTCCATTGAAGAACAGATAGTTCTGTAGCCATATTTTATACTTTCACTTACCACTAACGTATCGCATATGGCACGGCCAGCAGATTTTAAGTAGTTAAGTATCCCCCGAAACTGAAGATAGATAAAGCTCTGAAGTATCGGCTTCTACTGAACCTGCTGGTCTGCTATATGCATTGTTGTGCGTTCGGCTTTATTTTTCATCATTCTTTAATGCTCTTTTTAATGTGTCTGCTAATTTAGGCGGACTTACTTTTGTCAATTTTATAAATTCACAGCCGTTAAAAGTCGCAAACCTTCTTATTGTTTCTACAAAAGGTTTTTTCCACAATTTAGTATCTAAATTCTGATTTTCAATGTGCAGATGTAACATCTCAAATTGTTTTTCTTTTCGATGTGCTTTGCAGTCCACTCTCCCTATAAATGTATCGCCAAATAAGATTGGTAAACAGAAATAACCGTATTGCCTTTTTTCTTTTGGTGTATAGCACTCAATTTTATAATCAAAGTCAAAAAGCTGTTTTACCCGGCTTCGATGAATAATTGAATTGTCAAACGGTGATAGCAGCCGAATGGTTGGACTCACTTTGTTTAACGATTTTTCAAGTAATTCATTTAGCACAAAAACTGAAGGCAAATTCTCAATAATTATTTGTTGTATTGTACCATTTTGAAGCATTGAGTTTAATACTTCATCAACATTTTTTTTTATTAATTTCCCTGTTTTAAGGTGTATAATTTGCTTTACTGTTGTAAATCCGTAGGCTTGTAAATAGGTATTTACTAAATATTCTGCAAATTCAAGGTCAGTTGGAATAGTAGTATTAACATTTAGGGGTAATACTCTTTCGCTAATATCATACGTTTTTTGCATACCGTTACGACCGCAAACCATCAAATCTCCTTGCAGAAAAAGCCTTTCAAGTGCTACTTTTGTAGGTTTCCAACTCCACCAACTTCCCGCTTTTTTAGTTTCATTCTCAAAATCTCTTGCTTTTTTTGGGCCTTCAGCACGAATGGTGTCTAAAACATACTGCATAACTTTTGGGTCTGCATTGAAATAGTGAGTTTCACTTTGTTTTACACCTAACATTTGAGGCAAAACAAAACGAAAGTCTTTCATCGGAAGATAAGAAGCTGCGTGAAACCAATATTCAAAAATTTTTCGCTCTTCTACCAATTCATATAAATATTGTGTTTGATATTCTGGAATTCTTGTCCAAAGCGTGTGGTGGTGTGCTCGTTCAATGACCGACAAAGTATCTATCTGCAAATATCCAAGGTGTTCCAACGCATTTAACACCGCTTTTTTCCCTTTTCCGAATGGCAATGTTTGAAGTAACCCCTGACTTTCTAATGTAATGCGTTGTAATTGTTGTAATGTCAATTTTCTCTATGTTTGTTTATTCAGAAATTGAAATATAGGTTTCTATTTCTGCATTATCTCCGTCAAAATATTTTTTCCCGTGAACAGTTACATCAGCTCGATAAGCTCTTTTTAGTTGAGTATCCTGCCATATTTCCGTCCACGTTTTCAATATCGCTTCTGGCATTTTTCCTTTTGAAATGTATTTTTCCGCTTTACCAACGGAAATTTCTCGTCCCACAAAACCATCAGGAATATTGTCCAATGTTGTCACGGGAAAGCCAATGATTAAGGTATATTTTCCTGTATGATCACTTTCGTAGTCTGTATAAACAGCGTAAAATTCGTCACTTACTTTGTTTGGTATTTTGTCAGCGATATTGTCTCCCCAAAACCTGCCCCAAAGCGTTTCAATGTCAATCATTGATTCGTTTGTCGTTTCAGTTGAGATGCCTATAATTTTGAAATCGTTCATATTCTTTCTTTTGTTTAATTTATGCAGAATGTTCGTTTAAGCTGACGCACAACGTACTTGGCTTTGCCGTGGCGTAGCTACGGTAAAGGTGTGGTTGTAACCTGTTATTCTTTATTTTGTAGGTATTCTTCAGTTTCAAAAGACTCAAAGGCTTCTTGTCTCAGTTTGGCTGTTAGAGTAGCACACACTTCTTTGCTTCCAACTACACCAAACTCTTTCTGATAATCATGATTGGTTACCAGAATGTAGTCGGATTGATGAAGGAGCTTTATTGTTTTACTATTCAAGCCAGCCAAAGTATCATCAAAGTCAACCCATCGGTTTGGGAATTGCTCTTCCATCCACTTAATAAAATCACTCTCTTTTATTTCTTCTCTGCTGAAGAGATAGAAATAGCTTCCGTATTGGTAGGGATAGAAAAAGCCATCTTTAGGGTAAATTAGTAGCTCCTGCTCTATTTTCTTGCTAAGACCAAACCAAGTCTTTCTTTCTTTTTTGAATAACTTAAACCTGACACCCAACTCACTCAGCTCATCAAAAGACATCACATATTGATAGTCTTGAAGGATAAACTGATAAATGGAGTATCCTTCAAGCTTGAGAAGTTCATAGACTAATGTTTCTTCAATTTCTGAATCGAAGTCAATACGAGTTTTGACTTCTTCTCCGACAGGATGAAACAAGGCTATGTAATGCTTCTTTTTCAATAATTAATTTTAATATGTTACAACGGTCTGGGCTTTGCGGTGGCGTAGCTGCCGTATAGATGTGGTTATAACCTTTTATTCTTAGAAATAACGTAGGCAAACTGAAGGCCTGCCGCAGGATAAAGCTGGCTATTTTTAAAATCAAAGTCTGCGGCATAACCTAAACCTATGTGAAGATTGTAAAGAAACTTCTGTCCAAGAGGCCTTTGCATACCCCAATGTACTTCATTTAGAAGTGTTCTATTCAGTGGATTGTTTATCTGGCTCCACTCGTCGCTTTCAAAAACTCTGCCTGTGGTATACTTGGTCTGAAAGGCTACGTAATTACCTGCGTTGTTAAGTAAAGACTTTGACTTAATACTTCTTTTGTTTCGGTTATAGGTGTGCTTGAACTCAGACCTAAAATAAGCGACAGGTTCGTTCAGGATGAAAGTGCTTTTGAATCCATTGGCATAGCTGTTTTTATCAATGGAGTATCCACCACCAAAACCAGCACTTAGGTTTACTGACCACTTATTGCTAAACGGCACTTCATAGCCTACTCCAATACCTTGGAGTCCGACCTCAAGTTTTGTCATACTTACCAATTCTGTTGATTGAACTGGCTCGTTCGACTGTGCAAGCGCACCAAAACTAAACATTGATAAGGCTAAAAGTAAAAAGTTTGATTTCATTTTTATATTTAAAATTGGTTATAACGGTTAGTACATAAAGTGTGCAAGGCGTAGCCGCAGCTTGGCTTATGTGCATGGTTAGGCTATGTATTTCTTTGTTTAGCTTTAGCTTCTACATAAATGTTCCCAAGATAAAGATTGGTACCCAAGGAAGTATTAGACAAATAAGTACCAAAAAACCTTTTACAACCCTACTAAGTCTTGTTTCATCTTTCCATCTATCATCGAATTCGTCGTATTTACTTTTGTATTTTATATAATTAAAGATGATAATTATTAATAATAGTACTACTAAAATACCTCCTATTACTTTGGAATAAGGTGCTGTTTCATGCCTATCCCACATTATTCTTGTTGGTATGAGCACAAGATCACCAACGATTAGTAACTGTATCATACTAACACCCAAGACAGCTCTTATTGCATCTTTCCCGTCGCCTTTGAGGAAGAACTTGGCGAGTCTATAATAAATATAGTCGAAATTAAGCGCCATGGAACTCTTAAAATTGTTTATTCACAGTTTACTGTTACCTGACTTTTTTTAGTTTATATGTAGCCTAACGGCTTTGCTATGGTGCGTTTATGCACTATAGGTCTTGTTGGCAGTCGTACTTTTAATTATTTCACTTATTACTCTGAATCCTTTCAGCTTTTCTAGTTCAATGCTTCTATCCAACATCAAATACTGAGATTCCTTATAGTCATGATAAAGAGAAACAGAGAATTTGGCACCACTTTCTGTTTCACCAATCAGATTGTTCAAAGAATTTTTATCTTGATACACAACATATCCCGTGCTCTTGCCGCTAACAAAGCCAGCGTTACCAATACCTTCGTTGTCAAGCCATTGAAGTAGATAATGAAATAGGTAAAATTCAGTCCGCTTAGGCAATTGGACTACTAGTGCGTAGTCAGATTTGATGTATGTTATGTTGGGTAATGCTGCTGCTTCCAATGATGCGACCCCATTGGCGATGGACTGCTTCACTTTCTCTTCATTTGTACTAAATGTTAAAATGTATTTGTCAGCACTTTGGAAGTATACCTTTTTCTTTCTCTTGGCATTGTACTCAATATCATTATCTCTTTCATTCCAAGCCTTCATTTCTTCACTTGACCGCCATTTGAATAGGACTTTCAATACATCCAAGGGAAACTCGAAAAGAAAATATTTAGGGCTTCTAGCTATCACATAAATCAGCAACAAGAACAATCCAAGGAATAATGTGCTGAATATGATTTCTAAAGTTCGTATTTCCATTTGTTATTGTATACCTGCCAACGGACTTGTGTAAACGACGGCGAGGCCGTCGGCCGCTGCTGACGTTTACACGTGGTTGGCAGAAGCTTTTTTTAAGTTTTACTTTATTATTCTATCAAAATAGACTCGTCAAACCAAATGTCCTCATAACCATTGTCGTCGATTTGAAATCTCCACCCTGCTGGTAATCCTAAATATTTGAGGATGATTTCTCTCCTTTCTATTAAGTGTTCGGGATGAATTGGTTTGAAGAAGTTATCATCTTCTTGAGGAATTTCTCCGCCACTCCACAAATACCAACCGTCAATTGATTTTTGTTTTAAATGACGAAGTCCGTTTATTGGCTGCATTTCGGTAAATATGGATTCATTGATTGCTACCATTAGTTTTCTGTCCAATGGCGCCCAATCCACATTCAGCGTTCTACAGACTTCTTTCTGTTCTTCTTCTATCTTAATCCAATCTTTCATTTTTAAAGTTACTGCCAACGGCTCGTACAGGCTAAGGCAAGGCGTTAGTTGAAGCTTAAGCCTGTGCTTTGTTAGCGGAGAGCACTTTTTATACTTTTAATTCGGCTTCTGGAATTCTATCTTTTTTCAGAACCGTAATCTTCCAAAGTCCACTCAATCATAACTTCTTCTACCCAACCTAAGAAGTTTTCATTGCACGTCTCTACTTCTTCCTTTTTAGAGTAGGTATAGTCATGCTGCCAGAAAACCACAGGGCAGAGACTATTTTTTATTCTGGATAGGTCAAAGCAATAATGATTTCCCCTGCCGTCAGGAGAGAAAGGCAGGAACTCTTTAGGCATTGGGTTTCCAACTCCATTATGTTCAAAAAGGTATACTTTATCAAGAGACTCTTCTTTGAATTCTGTACCTATTCCGAGCACTTCTGTTCCTGCTAAAGAAAAGTAGTTATGTTTGGTTAATATGTAGCTGAAGTCAAAGGGTAACTGAAAGCCAATCTGATTCTCAAACTCCCTTAATCTATTGTCCGTGATAGGCTCTCCTAAGTCCAGCAAGTCATCGGAGAACTGGTGAAGATTCTCCAACACTTTATCACATTGTAGCTCTACTTCTTTCATGATTGAGTGTTACCGCTAACGGACTTTGCTAAACGATGGCGTAGCTAACGTTTAGGTTTGGTTATGGCTTGTCGTTCTTTTCTCATCTTCTTATCAACCCGAACTGCTAAAATACTTAATGGTAAAAATATCAGTACCAGTTCGAATATGCCTTTACCAAAACCAGTCAAGCCTTTTTCTAAAGATAAATAAACCTGTTCATTTACAATCAGAGAAAAACTTCTGATACGCTTATCGGGGTTATTTAAATCTACTTTATCATCCCCTGCTATATGAAGTTTTACTCTGTCGCCAACGTTTGATGTAGAGTAAAAGGCTCTGCCGTCATAAGAAGAATAGCTTACCTGAAACTTGCTTGGATATTCTTTAAGATGAATATGATAGGTAGAGTCCGATTCTGTTTTATTGATTCTATTGGAATAAACCAACTGCTTGGAAATATGCATTAGAGTCCCTTCAACTTCAACAACATCGTTTTGGCTTTGAACAGATGGTCTGTCAAAGAACAAGTAGATTCCACCGATTATAACACATAAAAGGAAGAAGTTAAAGTTGTTGCTTGTGGCATGCTTAAATACTTTCTTCAACATTTCATCTATCTCTATTTGCCATAACGTACTAAGCTAAACGACAGGCGAGGCCGTCGGCTGAAGGCTGACGTTTAGGTGTTGTTGTGTGACGTTTTTCTTCTTTTTAGGTAACATACTTATATTTTTATAATCCCTTGAACAATGACATTATAGGCAGAGTTACTGAACTCAACTACACCGCAATAGGTCATATAAGTTGCTGAACACTTTGAGCAAATTATTTTGTCAAACACTGGTAATCCGCCGTCATGCGATTTCTGCGATAGTCCGATGGAGTAATATTGCTTTAAGTTCTGCTGTTCTATCTCACTGATTCTATCGGTTTTACCTTTCCAACTGTAATCAATTTGTTTTTGGAAGTCAATTCTTAGGGCATTACCGCAATTATGACAATTAAAAGTTAAAAAGTCAGAGTTACCGTCCTTTCCGGTTGAATAATCCGATTGGCTATTATAATTGGGCGCTTTTATTACTTCTTTTAATTCCATTATTTTTAAATGACACACAACGGATTAGTACAGGCTGCGAATGAGGCAAAGCCGAGTATGGAGCCTGTGCCGTGTTGAGCGATGCCATTTTATACTTCTTCAGTTTCAATAGTAATCTGAGTTGCACCAGCTCGTTCAAGATTATTTATTAAATCGTAAAATGCTTCAACTGGTGATGTTCCAAAGTCAACGATAAAACTAAACTGACCGTCCTTTTCTTCAGGTAATGAACAACTGTGAATGGCGCTGGATATGCCATTAAATTCTTCTTCAGTTTTGAGCCATTGCCTTACCCAGTCTTTCAATAACTCCAGCTCAAATTCATTGCAGGCTATTTCACAGCTATTCCAGCAAAACGGCTTGATGTGTATTAATGCATTGTCTGTTCTTATTTCGACTGGCTTATAGCTCGAGTTGGATTCAAGTCTCAATTCATTAATTGAATCTTCTCCGTTCTGGCTTTTGTAAATAAAATCTACACGGACTAAATTAAATGGCTCACCTATAGTTTCATCATTAATCTCAAGAAGTAGCTCACTTGCATAAGTTTCCTTTCCCTGTCTGAGTTTCTCGACTCCATCACTAAAGAAATCTGAATAGCGCTTCTGTTCTATAGTTACTACTTCTTTTAAGTCTTTCATTTATTACTTACTGGTTACGCTCAACGTGCTTGTATAAAAGGCGAACGAGGCGTAGCCGAAGTGTGCCTTATATGCCTTGTTGGCAGCTGCCATTTTCTTATTCTTTAATTGCGTATTCCTGCTTTAGTTCTTGAAATTTCAGTCTAAGTTCTTTTACTACTCTGTCAGGGTCGGTACTTATTATATGCCGAAATATCTTTGAACTGGTTAAAGCAAAACATGCTTTACTTCCGTCCTGAAACTTGATGCAGTATTTCAAGGGCATTATTGCTTGCTCTACTGTCTTATATTCAGCTATTGGCTTCGCCTTAACGCTAAACAGCTTCTTTACTATGATGGTATTTCCTTCTAAGTATAAGTCAGCGTAGGTGTAGGCATGTCTCACCACAAGTATACTTGGAACCAAGAAAGCCAACAGAAAAATCACTCCTTCAAAGCTGAAGTTTTTAGTGATGATGTAAAGTAAAAACAAACATAATGGAACAAAGAAAAGTAGCACCAAAGCATGTCCTACAACAGCAAAGCCCCCGCTAATCTTTTCTCTTTTCATTTCTTTCTATACTTACTGGTTACTGCCAACGTACTGGTGTAGACGAAGTGCAAGGCTTTCAGCCGAAGCATTGAGTATACACGTGGTTGCCCAAAGTATTTTTATTTATTCTCCACAAAACACTTTTGTTACCCTTAAAGTAATTGGGTCAAAGTATAGTCGCATATTATCAGAGCCTGCTATAACCATGTCATACTCTAAAGTATATTCTGCTCCTTCTTTGCCTTGACTAACCAATATTTCTCCTGATTTTTCATCTTGTGTCCAATATTGATATTCTAAATCTCCGATTATCTGACGAGCTTCATTCAATGTCATTCCGACTTTTACTTTTTCACAGTTACTCCAATACACCCGAGTTCTTTTCTCTGAATAGTATAAGCTAACTATTTTTGAAACTACACTCACAACCCCAATGAAAGCTAAGATATAAAGCAGTTTCTTATTCATTTCATTAATTTATATTATGGGCAACGGTATTCGTGCATGATGTGGGTGAGGCGTAGCCGAAGCCTAAATTATGCACCGTGTTAGCAGTCTATTGTTCTACTTTTAAAGATTTCGCACTTGCTTCACCTATAGATTTAAACCTATCGAAATTTCTCTTCTCAATACTCAAACTAAGCAGGTAAATTTTATCACCAATAGTATAGGTGTAGTTTATTAGCCTTAATTCATCTCCAGTTACTTGGTCCATGATTGTTTTAAGAGCTGTGTAGTTGCCAACTTTCACTTGCTCAGAAGAAACCAATTCCATATTTGGCTGTTGTTTTATATCTCTTTTAGCGGATTCTTCTAAATCCTGCAAGCTTTGATTCATATAATTGACAGATTCTCTAAGTACAAGCATGTCAGGAAACCGGTCATCTGGACCATCTTTAGGAGTTACGAAGGCTACAACTTCACCAGAATTTAACTCCCATTTTATCCAATCTTTAGGGTGACTGATAGATATTGAACCTGATGAGTTTTGCCAAACTTCTATGTTGTCTTTTTTCTGTGTTTGACATTTCACAAAAAGTGGTGTCGCAAGCAGAGCCACAAGAAGTACTATCTTTTCAAATTTCATTTATTAATTATCTATTGCTGCTAACGGGCTAGGCTTTACGGTGGCGCAGCTACCGTAAAGGCATTGTTAGCGTTTAGGGCTTTTTAAAGTTCTATCTCAAACATATTGTTGATGATATTCTCGACAGCAGCTTTTGTCCTAGGCACTCTATCATTTTGCAGGTAATCTTGGAGCCTTTTAGCAACTGTCTCTGGTTTTGGGTTATCTACTAACTTCGGTTGAAGATTTCGCAACCATAACGACTGATTCAACCTCTCACCAGTTGTCGTACAAAATATTAAAGCGTCAAGCGCCACTAAACTTAAAGGTCGCCCTATTGCCAACCATTTGTTTGCTCTGTCCCAACTGAACTGTGAACTTGCTGCAAGTTGCCCCCAAGCAGAAGATACATTTTTGATTCGGCTGCTGACTCCCTCAATCCAGTCAAGGGTCTTGTCACTTTGAAAGTATAGAAGTGCGGAAACATTTTCAGAAAGAAATCTATCGTCTCCATTTTCTAACTCTCTCGATATTATTTCAAACGCTTTGTCGAACTCAATACACTTTGCGATAGGTTCAGCAAATAGATGGAGTTCATTTTCTTGTCGGTTTGCCCATTCTTCTTTTATCCATTCTTCTGCTGCACGACCAACTACTCTTCCTGCAACTATATAAGCCTTGTAATTAATCACTCGGTTGTATCTTACCCTTTCTTGTAAACTTGCCAGCACTTCATGCTTGTCAAACTGTTTAAGCTGACTTATCACATAGTCTTCAGTAAAATGCTGTACGAATGAAAAATCAATTAATCTGTTTAAGTCATTCTTGATTCGTTCAAAGTCTGGAAATGTAAATTTGTCAGCGTCTATTACTTCAATGTGCGGTTGGGTCGCCTCTCCTGTTTGATAATCATAAAAGTCATCGTGCAAATAGTGGCTATGTCCATGAGTAGCAACTATATTAAACAATTCCAATGGTCGCAAGGCGAAATTTATCAGACGATTATAACAATCAGCACATACTCGGTAAGGATTGTAAACAGGATAGGTGTCCCATATACTGCCTCCTAAATCTTCATTTGGAAACACTTCTACTTCAACTTCTCTAAGTATACAAGCTTCACATTTCATTTTCCTATTTCTTATTGTAGCCTTACCGCTAACGGACTTTGCTAAACGATGGCGCAGCTAACGTTTAGGTGTGGTTAGCAGCTGTTGTTCTTAATTTCTCTATTTGTTTTCTATTCCTAACTTATAGTCTCCTGTCTCAAGGTACTGCTTCCAAAACTTCATATTAGAGAGCGTAAGAGGAAAGTTTATCTCTGGGCTGTCCCAATCATAGATTACGGTTTCTATCATTTGACCTTCTTCTGTGTTAGTATCCCAGACGAAGTATTCAGAGAAGACCAATGCAAGGGCAATTGAATTGATGTCTTCAAGTGTTAAGTTTCCATTTAAAACTTCATTGCAAAGTCTTAGTAGATGCACCTTTCTCACCTGAAATGTTGAACCGTCCTTAATCTGTTCTACATGCACAGATGTGGTGTCGTAGGTAGCCTTTCTTTGAGTGTTTTTGACGTTCCCAGCTAACGATTCAACTGAAATCCTGTTTTCGAAGTAGTCCCTTAATACTGATTCTTTCATACTTTAAAACTCCTGCTAACTATAGTATATACGACAACATACGCTTATCTGCACTATGTGCGTAATAGCCACACATCGTTTCTGCTGCCTTTTGTTGGCTGAATCTGGTATAAGTGGATGATGTGTGCATTGGAGTATATGTTTTAGCTAATGTAACAGTTTGCTAGAGATTATCCAACGGACTGACAATTTTATCCAAGGCATGGGTCGTGATATGGGTATAGATCTCGGTGGTTTTGCTGCTTCTGTGGCCCAGCAGCACCTGAATATACCTTAGATCCGTTCCCTGCTCGAGCAGGTGCGTGGCAAAGGAATGCCTGAGCGTATGGGGCGTGGCAGGTGCTTTCACGCCCGCCTTCTCCTTGCTGGCACGGAACACGTTACGGATGCTCTCCACCGTGTACTGCCCGCCTGTCTGTCCCTCAAACAGCCAGACCCTGGGTTTATATTGCCTGTAGTAAGCCCTAAGGCTCTCGAGCAGCTTCTGGGAGAGCAGCGTGGTGCGGTCTTTCTTACCCTTGCCGCCCCGTACTAGCAACAAGTTCCGCTCCGACTGCACATCCGTGAGTTTCAAGTTGATCACCTCCCCAATTCTTAGCCCGCCCGCATACAAAAGCTGCAGCATGCAGCGGTGCTTCAAGTTTTCAGTCACGGACAGTATCCTCAGCACATCCTGCTTGCTAAGCACTTGCGGCAGCCGCTCTGGCTTCTCAGGCCGCTCCACTTGGTTTAACTGCACCTCATGCCGCAGCAGCACCCGCTGGTAGTAGAACTTTACAGCATTGATGCTCTGGTTGACAAAAGACACCGAATAGGTGCCTGCCTGCACCATCTGGCGATGATAAGTATTGATTTCTTCTTCTGAGAAAGCATGAATGCTTTCCAGTCCCTTGTCCTTGTGTGCGTTCAGAAAACGAAGCAGCAAAGCATGGTACGAGCGGATGGTGCTCAGGCTATAGTTTAGCAGAAACAACTTTTCAGTATAAGTCAGCGGGCAGGCGATATAGCCATCACCTTTCAGGTAGCTTTGCTCCCAAAGCCTTGCCTGCAAAGCCATATCCTTTACCTGCATGGTTTGTGCCAGCCACAGCTGGGCTACAGCTTCTATGTCGGTTAAGAGTGTATGTAAACTACTGCTTTCGGTACTGATCACAAAGCACTGCATTTCTGCAAGCCACAGAGCCACCTTGCTTTGCCTCAGGCAAGCATAGATATCTTTATTGTAGGGGTAACTGAGTTGTACATATTGCTTTCCCTGATGCTCCAATGGCTGCAAACGGATTACTGGCTTTACTGGCACTTTTTTTAGTGGTTCTGCCTGTTGCCTGTCCCCTTGCAAAATGATCGTGCCGTGGGAAGGCCGCAGGCGTTTGGGCTTATACAAATAACGGCTATCTACCTTGGCAAACCCCTGAAAATGCTGGTGCGTCATCTCTATAGCCTGATTTGTATGATGCATCACAAAACACTTGTAGGTTTTGCTGAACTTAAGCCAGGAAGCTTCCTTTAAGCGCTTACTGATGAAAGGGTTGGTCTTAAACCACAAACGGATAAAATTTTTGCCCGCATGCTCTAGCGGATTCAGGTAAATAACGGGTAAAACGGACAAATAAGACATAAACACAGCACATGTAAGAAGGCTTAAAGGTAAAACCTTCTCTTGCCCTAGCCGTGTTATTACTCGAGTATACTCGGATATACTCGAGTAATAACACGGCTAATGAAAAGGACAACTAGACTTTGCCCCACTTGTGAAGGAGAGATTATCGGCAGAACAGATAAACGCTTCTGCTCTGACCAATGTCGGTTTCTTTTTAATAATGCAAGAAAGAAGGATGACAAAAGCGAACAGCTTATTCAGAAAGTAAACGCCATACTCAGAAAAAACCGTACACTTCTCAGGCAGGCTAGCCCCGAGGGCAAGACAACGCTCCGGCGGGATGTGCTCCAACTTGCCGGCTTCGACTTTCGCCACTTCACCCACCTCTACCGCACAGGCAAGGGCAACACCTATCACTTTTGCTATGACTACGGTTACCTGCTATTGCCTGAGGATAAGGTTTTGATCGTGAACTGGCAACCCTACATGAGCAACGCCTGATGGTGTAATTTACTTGTCACCCTCTTCGTCAATGGCTGCTTCCTTTTCTACTTCCTCTACTTTTTCAGTAAATATGAAGCCACATTTTGCAGCATGTTCGGCGGCGGCGGCTGTATTTTTTACCAGCAGCATTTCTACTTCGCCTTCGGCCTTAAGCTCATCTGCAATCGTCTCTACTTTTTTGGTGTGTTTGGCAATGGCTACATCGCGTACGTAAACGGCCATAATGCGCCCCGGGTGTTTTTTTACCACTTCTCTGTAAATGGCAGCGTCTTGTTGCCCGCTGTCGCCGATAAGTACAAAGTTGAGCTTAGGGTAGGTTATAAGTATGTTTTCGATCTCTTTATACTTGTGGCTCATGTGGTCGGAGTGGCCCAGCTTGCTTTCGTCTATGCCAAAATCGCGGAGCAGGAGAGGGCCCTGCGGTATTTCGTTCAGCTCCAGAAAGTGATAAAGTAAGTCGTAGTTGTTCCAGGGGCTGCTGCTAACATAAAAAAACGGGTTGTTACGCTTACCATTGCGGCCCAGTTGCAACGATTTGTAAAACTGCGCCACCCCATGGAAAGGAATGCGGCTATGTGCATTGTTCAAAAGCACATTCCGGCCGGTTTCCAGCAGGCTGGTAGCGCCTGTCCGCACAATGGTATCATCAATATCCGAAATGATGCCATACTCTGCATCAGGTGGCGGCACCAGCACAAAGGCTGTTTCTTTAATGCCTGGCTCAAAACTCTTTACAGGAGCCTCTATCAGCTCAATTTCTATTTCGTGCCAGATATCGTCCAGTTGCAAAGGTGTTTCCGGTTGGATGTTCAGCACAAAGTAGCCTTCTACATCAGTTGTAATTTCGTGTTTTTGCCCCAGCAGCGTTAGTTGTACCCGCGCATTCGGAATCTCATCGCTCTCAAAGCGGCGGTACATGTTCAGCAGGTTTTCCCAGGTGGTATCGGTTTCTTCTGATTGCCTGATGCCTTTGTCAACAAGTACGCGGCCTTTTACATACAAGCGCTCCGGGGTGCCGTAGCTGCGGTACGTTACAATGTGCAGTTGCCTGTTCTGCCATAGTCTGTCTTTCAGCTTAAAAGTCAGGAAATCTATTTTCTCTTCTGCTTTAAGTATAGATCCGGTCAGTTTTTCTTTTATCCTTTTCATAGTGTTGCCAGGTATAAATAAAAATGCCCGCTGGTAGGGCAGGCATTTCCAGTTTTTCTATTGTAGTGCGCTTTTCAGCTGCTGAAAATCAGTATCTGCTGCTGAGCTTGTTTTACAGCCTTTTTGCTGTGCGAGTTGCTGAATGTTCTGTACTCTGTTGCCTGGGTCGGGGTGGGTGCTTAAAAACTCAGGCGGGTTTGCTTGCTGCGCATCCTGCTGCATCTTTATAAAAAAGCCAGCTGCGCCGTCGCAGGCATAATGGTTGGTGCCCGACAGGTAATCCACAGATGTATTGTCGGCCTCGGTTTCGGCGTCGCGGCTAAAGCGCAAGCCAGCCAGGGTGCCGCCCAACTGTGCGGCAATTGTTTTAAGGGTGCCCGGGTTGTTGCCTAACGCAACCGATAAAAGCAATGCAATGCCATAGTCGCGCTGCAGTTGTTTTACGCTATGGCGCTTATCGGCGTGTGCAATTTCGTGGGCCAGCACACCTGCAAAATGGTCTTCGTCGTCGAGGTACTTCACAATACCTGAGAATACATAAATATGCCCACCGGGTGTGGCAAAGGCATTCAGCATGGTATCGTCTTTAATTATCTTCACCGTCCAGGGGAATTCTGATTTATACTTTACCTGCCCCGAGTTAAGCACGCGGTTCACGATGCGGTCCAGGCTCTGGTAAGCTTTCTGGGTGTTGGCGTTGGAGCTGGTTCTTTCCAGCAGTTTTCCCTGTGCCCTGTAAGTAGAGTCTACCTCTTCAGATACCTGCTGCCCCAGCCTGATATCATCCTGGATTGAGAAAATAACGCCGTCGTTGTCTTCGCAGCTGCTGAACAGCAGCAGGCTGCATAAAGTAAATGCCCATAAGGGTAAGTAAGCTAATTTGTTCATAAAGGAATAGTGTGATTTTTAATGCAACGCAGCAATAGCCAATAAAGTACGTTTGCCCGTGCGGCACCTCAAAATTAGGCCATATGCACCGTTGCAACCAGCTTTACGCAGAAAATCAGAAGGTGGGTTACAATTTCGGAAGTATGAGCAGGCTTGAAAGAGTACAAAAAAAGAGACCCCGCAAAAATGCAGGGTCTCTTCTAAAGTGTAGTATGTACCTTATTTTACGGAAGAGCTACCAATCGGGTTGCCGTTTGTGTCAAGCTCAACTACTTCGTAGTTAAGTGCTTGCAACTTAGAAAGCACCGTTTTCTTATCGCCAACCACTACAATGTGCATGTTGTTTACCGGCAGGTGTTTTGCGGCTAGTGCATCAATGTCTTTTTTAGTGATGTTGTTAAGTATATCGGTTTGCTTCTTCACGAAGTCCTTGCTCAGGTTATACTCGATAATGCGGCCCAGGAAACCGGCTTTTTGACCCGGAGTCTCATACTTACGAGCATCAGACTGGCCGATAGAGCTCTTCATGAACTTAACTTCGTCTTCGGTAATACCGGTTTTGCTGAAGTTGCTAAGCTCTTTCATAAACTCTGTAACCGACTCGGCAGTAGCATCGGCGCGCACACCGGCAGAGGCCGTGAACGGACCAGCGTACTTGCTGCCGCTAAAGCCTGAACGGGCACCATACGTGTAACCTTTGTCTTCGCGCAGGTTCAGGTTGATGCGGCTGTTAAAGGCTCCGCCCAGGTTATAGTTCATCAGGCCAAGTTTGTGGTACTCTCCTGTTGCATCGTAAGGGATGCCCACATAACCGATTCTGATCTCAGACTGAGCAGCATCCGGCTTGTCTACAAAGTAGATGCGTGTTTTATCGATGGCCGGTGCTTTTGTATCCGCAACGAGTTTCACATCCTTCTTCTTCCAGTTCTTCAGGAAGTTAAGCTTGCCCATGATCTCTTTCTCTGTGATGTCGCCAACCACAACCAGGTTTGCAACAGAAGGAGAGTAGTTGTTCTGGTAAAACTTCTTCACATCGTCCAGCGTGATGTTGTTTACCGTTTCGGCAGTACCCGAAGATGGCATCGCCTCGATATGTCCTTCGCCGTAAAGCAGTTTCAGGTACACATTGTTTGCGATAGCCGTTGGCTGCGTGGCCTGGTTGGCAATGCCTTCCAGTTGCTGTTTCTTCAGGCGGTCAAAGTCGTCCTGGTTAAACTTAGGCTTAAACATGCGCTCTTCCATCAGGGCCAGCGTCTTGTCTAAGTTCTTTTTCAGCGACTGCACATAAACCATTGTCTCTTCAGAACCGGCGTAGATGCTTACAGAGCTGCCTAGTTTGTTCAACTCGTTTGTAAACTCCTCTGAAGTATAGTTTTCGGTATCCTCGTTAAGCATGGCGGCTGTAAGCGAGCTAACGCCGGCTTTGCTCATGTCGTTAGCCGACAGGCGGTGACCACCTTTAATTGCAAGCTGCAACGTAACTGTAGGAATCTCGTCAGACTTGGCACCGATAATCTTCAGGCCGTTCTTTAACTTGGTAGTATAGTAGTTTGGCACCTGTACAACCGGGTTCGCACCAATCTCAGGGCGCTTGCTGCGGTCAAAGGTATCAACTGCTTTGGTATACTTCAGGTTGCTGTACTCATCAGCACCGGCTACATAGCCATTTGTGTCGATAGTATAATTATCAGCCTTCGCCACCATATCAGACTTGCCCTTAGGAACTACGCTAAGTATAACAGCGTGCTTGCCTTTGATGTACTGGTTGTACACGCGCATTACATCCTCTTTGGTAACAGCGTTTATACGCTTAATCTCTTCCTGGATGTAGTTCGGGTTGTTGCGGAACGTTTCGTAAGAAGCCAGCTGTGATACTTTGCCGCTCACACTTGCCATTCTGTTTACCAGGCCGCTCTCTGCCTGCGCCTTAAAGCGAATCAGGTCATCCTCGTTAATGCCACGCTGCTCAAACTCGGCAATCGACTTGCGAACCAAAGCCTCCATATCCGAAAGCTTGTTTGTAGGGAACGTTACGATTGAGATACCGAATTCGCCGGCCAGCTCAGAAGTTGAGTTGAACGTAGAGGCCTGCATGGCTTTCTGCTCTTTTACAAAGTTTTTGTAGAAGATAGAGTTTTTGCCCTGTCCCAGTACTTCTGCTAGTACATCCAGCGCCGGCTCATCTTTGTGGCCTGCCTCTGGTGTCGGGTATGTCATGCGCAGCATCGGGAAACGCACGTTATCTTCGTAAGACACGTAACGGTCCTTGTCCAGCTTAGCCATCATTGGCTTCATGTCCTGTACGGCTGGGCCGGCAGGAATAGAGCCAAAGTATTTCTCAACCAGTTTCACAACTTCCTCTGGCTTCACGTCGCCACCTACTGTTACTGTAGCATTGTTAGGGCCGTACCAGCGCAGGAAGAAGTTTTTCAGGTCGTTTACATCCACACGGTTCAGGTCTTCCAGGTAACCGATGGTGGTCCAGGAATACGGGTGGCCGTAAGGATAAAGGTTTTTAGAGGTCATTTCGTAAACCAGGCCATACGGACGGTTGTCGTAGTTCTGGCCGCGCTCGTTCTTTACAGTTTCGCGCTGTACTTCGAATTTCTGCTGCGTTACGGCATCAAGTAAAAAGCCCATACGGTCAGCCTCCAGCCAAAGGGCCGTAGCCAGCTGGTTGCTTGGTACAGTCTCGAAGTAGTTTGTTCTGTCGCGGTTGGTTGTACCGTTCAGCGTACCGCCCGATTCAGAAACGATTTTGAAGTGCTCTTCATCGGCTACGTTATCAGACCCCTGGAACATCATGTGCTCGAAGAAGTGCGCAAAGCCGGACTTGCCAACCTCTTCGCGTGCTGATCCCACATGATAAGTAACATCTACGTGCACCACAGGGTCAGAATTATCTTCGTGTACGATCAGCGTAAGGCCGTTAGCCAGCTTATACTTTGAGTAAGGAATAACCAGCTCACTTCCTTGCTTGGTTACCTTCTCCACGAGTTTTGTCTGAGCCTCGGCTGCACTTACCACACTAGCAGTAAGCACAATGCTCAAACCGATCTGTTTAATCATGTTCGTTTTTTTAAGGTAGTTTAAAACTAACTAACAAGATAACAGAAGATAGTAATAATCAAAAATAATATAGACGAAACTCTATTTTGTTTCTCTTAAAACCTGTTTCGCGAACATAACAGACACGGTAAGGGTAAGCAAGGCGATAACCAGCATGGCTGTTGTCAGCAGAAAGGCCATGCCCGCTGTTTCGGTGGTGCCTGTTTCCTGGCTCTCCTGTATCATGCCCAGCAGCCTAGTAAAGTAGGTGGCAGCGCGCCAACCCAAAACAAAAGTTAACAGTCCTGCCTCGGCGGTGCCAAGTATAAAGCCCCAGCGGTGGCCGCGGTTAAGAAAGTGCCCGGCAGTAAGCCCGATCAAGCCACCGGCGGCCCCTGTTATAAGTGCCGTTTTTGCCTGCTCTCCGGCCAGGTCTACAGCCACAGCGCCACAGGCAAGCATAAAGAAACCAAAAAAAGCGTACAGGTAGGATATGTTTTTATGCATCGTATTGGGCGCTTATAGTATAAGGTGATGCTGCAAATATAACATAGAATGCAAGACCACACCACCGCAAGGCGGGGCAAAGTATAAGGCGCTGCAAAACTTTTACAGGTAACTACAGTATCATTTGCTTGAGGTATTGATATGGAGCCTCTGAAGATGGCAAGAAAGAACGAACTGCACGAATTATACGCCGACCCAACCAAATCTGCTGCCGGGGCCGGCTTACGTTATACTTCTGATAGCAAACCTGGCTATAGCCGGAAAAAAGCCGGAAAAGGATTTCAGTTCCTGGATGAGAACGGGGAGAAGATAGCAGATGAAAAAACATTAGAGCGCCTAAACGCACTAGTTATACCGCCGGCCTGGACGGAAGTATGGATTTGCAAATCGCCGAAGGGGCACCTGCAGGTAACTGGCCGCGACGATAAAGGGCGCAAGCAATACATTTACCACCCGCAATGGCAGAAAGCCCGCAGCCTTACGAAATTTGGCCGCATGATTTCGTTTGGCAAAAGCCTGCCGGTTTTGCGCGAACAGATAGAAAAAGATATTAGCTCCCGGCAACTGAACCGCCGAAAAGTTACCGCACTTGTGCTCTCGCTGATGGATAATGCGCTTATCCGGATCGGTAACCGCCATTATGCCAAATCAAATCAATCATATGGCCTTACTACGCTGCGCGATAGGCACGTGAAGATTGATGGCAGTAGTATAAAATTTGCCTTTAAGGGAAAAAAAGGAGTGGAGCACGACATTGATTTAAAAGACCGCAGGTTGGCGCGGCTAGTTAAACAATGCCGCGATATTCCGGGATACGACCTGTTTCAGTACTACGATGAAAACGGGGAGCGACAAACGCTGGAGTCGGGTGATGTTAATGAGTATTTGCGCGAAGCCACTAAGTATGATTTCACAGCCAAAGATTTCCGGACCTGGGGCGGTACGGTGCGCATGGTCGAATGCCTCGAAAACGTGATCGAAGATAACCCTGACCTTGACAAAGAGAAAAGTATAAGAGAGGCCGTAAAGCAGGTAGCCAAGGGCTTAGGAAACACGCCAAGCGTTTGCACCAAATATTATATACACCCAGAGGTTGTCAATCTATTCAGAGAAGATAAGCTGCTAAGGTACCTGCAAAAGCACGATGCCGAAACTCCTAAAACGAAGAACTTGTCAGGTACCGAAGAACTAGTGCTAAAAATGCTGCAGAAAGTAGCCAAAGAACAGGAGAAAAAAGCGGCTGCTTAGCGGTTGCTGGTTACATCATAACTAAAGAATCTTGTTTAGTACCGAATCCAACCACGCCCGGCTCCTCCTTGTTTAAGGCGGGGAGTGGTAGGGGGAGTTGGATAAAGTATAAAGTATAAAAAAGCTACTTGGGCATGTTATCCAGCGACTGCCACAGGTATTTACTGGCAATGGTGCGGTAAGGGCGCCATACTTCTGCTATTTCCTGCATACGGATTTTCAGCGCCTTGCCGGTTTCTTCGAGGCCATAATGTCGTTTCATAGCATTTTGAATACCGAGGTCATCCAAAGGAAGTACATCAGGTCTTTCAAGGGCAAACATCAGCAGCATTTCTACCGTCCAGCGGCCAACGCCCTTAATTTGTGTCAGGTGCTTTATCAGTTCCTCGTCCGGCATAGCATCTATAGTAGCGTGATCCAGGTTTCCGTCAGTAGCAAAGGCTGCTACATTGCGTATATACCCGATCTTCTGAAAAGAAAGTCCTGCGCTTCTGAGTGCCTCATCGGGTGTTTCCAGTACCAGGTGCGGGTGCGGGTATTGCTCGGGGTACAGCTCCGTAAACCTCCTGAAAATAGTAGCAGCAACCTTGGTGCTTAACTGCTGCGAAACGATGGAGCTAAGTAGTTTAAAGTATAAATCCTCTGATTTAGAAGATTGCAGCGGTTGTCCCTGGCCAACGATGGCCGCCATGATGGGGTCTTTGGCTAGAACAGCCATTGCTTCGGAAGCAGGGTAGTGGGGGATAGAACTCATAGTTTTATAGTGGTAAAATTAAGCAAGGGATGGGTGTAAGGCTAAGAGCGTAAGGCCTTTATTTCGGGTACGATGTTTCTTTATCATCGCACCCGAAACGGAACTATGGATTTAGGTATACTTCCTGATTCTATACTTCTACCTGTTGCTTGCTCAAAGACCTTAACACTTCAATAGTATGTTGCATCATTTCTGCTGTCACGTCCAGGTGCGTTACAAAGCGGATCATCTGCGGCCCGAAGCTGGCGGCCAGAATTCCTTCTTTGCGTAAGGCTGCTACAAAGGCAGCATCAGTATACTGTTCGTTCAGCTTAAAGATCACGATATTCGTTTCTACGGGTAAAACGCTCTCTACATAATCGGTTTGCAGCAGCACCTCTTCCAGGGCTTTTGCTTTTTCCTGATCTTCTTTGAGGCGCTCCACGTGGTTATCTAGCGCATAAATACAGGCAGCAGCCAGGTAGCCCGCCTGTCGCATACCGCCGCCAAACACTTTGCGTACACGGCGCGACTTCTTGATGAATTCTTTACTGCCCAATAATACAGAGCCAACCGGTGCACCCAAGCCTTTGGAGATGCAGATAGAAATGCTGTCAAAGTATAAACCATAAGCCTTAGCGTCAACGCCGGATGCAACAAGGGCATTGAAAACACGCGCGCCATCTAAGTGCAGGGCCAGGCTGTGGCGCTTGCATACTTCTGAAATGGCTGCAATCTCGTCTAACGTATAAAAAGTGCCGCCGCCTTTGTTGCAGGTATTTTCAAGGGCAACTAACTTTGTTTCCGGAAAATGGATGTTATCCAGCGGGCGGATGTTAGCCTCAATTTGAGCCGGTGTCATTTTGCCGCGGTTGCCGTGTACCAGCGCTGTAGAGGCACCGGAGTTAAAGGCAATGCCGCCACCTTCGTACTGGTGTATGTGGGCGGTAATATCGCAGATAACCTCTGTAAGCGGTTGTGTGTGCACTTTAATGGCAATCTGATTCGTCATGGTGCCGGAAGGGCAGAACAGGCCGGCCTCCATCCCGAACATGGCTGCAGCTTTTTCTTCCAAGGCATTTACCGTTGGATCTTCGCCATAAACATCATCTCCAACAGGGGCTGCAAACATGGCCTGCAACATTTGGGGAGTTGGTTTTGTAACGGTATCGGAACGAAGGTCAGTTAGGGTCATATCAATTTGATTCAGAAAATTTCTTTACTTTGTAAAAATAATATTTTACTTTTGCCCTTCAAATTAAAATTTTGCAACGATGGGAGTTACTAGACTTAAAAGAAAAGACCGTAAGAATAAGGCGAGAGCAAACAACAAGGTTGCCAGAATTAAGCAGCTGTTGTTAACACCAGTTATCAAGAACGTTGATATGGACGAGCTAAGAGCTCAGTTCGGTGAAGCGCCAAAAAACAAGAAAGAAACAACTGAAGAAACTTCAGCTGAGTAGTCTTTATACGGCAAAGTAAAACCATCTGCCTGCCAACGCTGTGAAAGCTTCGGTTGGCGGGTTTTCGAAAGACTTCAGAGTGTGTTTGCAGTAGCAGGCACACTTTTTTTATGCCCGGTTGCCAAGTTCTATTACCTGCAGGTTCTTGATCAGCCCCGCTTCAATATCAAACCTTACCATTGTGCGCACCTTATGGAACCCGTGTTTGCCAGCCGCGCCCGGGTTAATGTGCAACAGGTTGTTCAGGCTTTTGTCAGGCATTATCTTTAGTATATGCGAATGGCCCGTTATATACAGTTGCGGCGGGTTCTCTTTTATACTTTGGCGCACATCCGGGTGGTACTTGCCAGGGTAACCGCCAATGTGCGTCATCATCACATCAAGGCCATTTAGGGTAAAGCGGTTTACTTTTGGGTGTACCTGGCGTATAATTGCATCGTCAATATTTCCGTAAACACCCTGTAGCGGCGCAATTTCGGCCAACCTGTCTGATACATCTATACTTCCAAAATCGCCTGCATGCCATATCTCGTCTCTGTCGGATAGTAAACGGATGATCTGCTCGTCGAGGTAGGAGTGGGTGTCGGAGAGGAGGCCTATTTTCATACTTGTAGTTGTTGTTGGTTTAAGGTTTACGCGCGATAAACGTAACGTATAACTTAATGCTGTTTATACTGTTTTATCTGGTTCCTGTTCGTCCGGAGTTTTACAAGCCTATACTTTTTACTCTGGCTTTGGTGCCCTCAAGGCCGGGAAGCCTTGGCTTTGGGTATCGGGTTGTTTATTGAATACTGCCTCCGCGCTGCTCCGGCTGCCCTGCAGGCACCGCAACAATAGCAGGTGCTCTTCAAAGAGGTTGGTGTTGTAAATTGTAGTAATTGGAATAAAACGCCCCCTCGTAGGGACAGGTCGCGACCTGTCCGCGCAATGGCCGCTGCTACAAAGTATAAGCTTATGCGAAAGCAACGGCCGCTACTCACCGCCTTTGGTAAGAAAGGGGCTGGGGTGGTTGGACACGGTATTGCTTACAACTTGTCCAGCCACGCATACTTGCTATTTTCCCCAGGTTTCCGGCGACTTTCTCCAGTCAGCCAAAGCATCCATGGCACTCTCAGCAATGTATCCATTGGCAAGCGCGGCCTCGGTTAAGGCCTTGTAGTTGCTCAGGCAATGCAACGGTATACCGGCATTTTTAAAGTTATCTTCAGCCAGGGCAAAGCCATAGGTAAAAATTGCGGCCATACCTACCACCTCGGCACCAGCAGCTTTTACAGCCTCGGCTGCCTTTAAAGAACTACCGCCTGTCGATATCAGATCTTCTACCAAAACCACTTTTTGGCCCTCAAGCAAACGGCCTTCTATCTGGTTGCCCATGCCGTGCTTTTTAGGCTCTGGGCGCACGTACAGGAAAGGCATCTCCAGCAGTTCTGCCACCAGGGCACCCTGCGCAATACCAGCGGTTGCAACACCGGCTATAGCCTCGGCATCGGGGTATTTTTGTTTGATTAGCTCAGCCAACTCCTGCTTTATGTAGCTGCGGATGTAGGGGAAGGATAGCGTGACGCGGTTGTCGCAGTAGATAGGCGAATTCCAGCCGCTGCTCCACTTAAACGGCTGCTCTGGCCTTAGTTTTACAGCCTCTGTCTCTAGTAAGTACGAGGCTACCTGATGTGCTGTGTTCGTAGAATCCATGGGTCGAATTTACGTAAATATTCTTCCTTTTTGTTTGACGGGTTTTGATTAACGTGGTTTTTTTATCTATTTGTGTAAATTTCGCATTCATCTGACGTATCCTACTGCATGAACGTTTTTATTAACGATATTCCCCTGGTCCTGAAAAAAGCATCTGAAAAGGTGTATAAGCATGAGTATGATCTTATTCTGAAGGCATCGGATCATTTTACATCGAAAGACCTGGTAGGAGATGTGCTTATTAAAGAAGCCGATGCTGCATTGATTGACCGGCTGGTGCGCCTGATGGAAGTGAAGAGGCTGAAGAAGCTGAAATCGCTGACGCTGGTGCCCGAAAAAAAGAAGCGCCTGATGATAGAGCACCTCAAAGACCAGTTTAAAATTGTAAAGGCCGCCGGCGGATTGGTTATAAAGGACGGTAAAATTCTGATGATGTACCGCCTGGGTGTTTGGGACCTCCCGAAAGGAAAGCTGGACAAGAAGGAGAAAGTGAAGGCAGGTGCCTTGCGTGAGGTGGAGGAAGAGTGCAACATTCAGGTAGAAATACTGGAGAAGCTGCCTAAAACCTGGCACTCCTATGCTTTTAAAGGCAAGAAAATACTAAAGAAAACCAGCTGGTTTCTGATGAGCTGCACAGACGACAGCCTGATGAAGCCACAAGCCGAGGAGTTTATCGAAGAAGTGCGCTGGATGACGCCAGAAGAGGTGCAGGAAGTGCTGCCTAACGCCTATACTTCCATTGCCTTTATAGTGAAGCACTATCTGCAATCTCTGAAAACCGGAAAGGTATAAACTCATCTACATTGCCTCCGAACCGGTGAA
Organism: uncultured Pontibacter sp.; assembly: GCF_947492645.1. Classification (GTDB taxonomy): domain Bacteria; phylum Bacteroidota; class Bacteroidia; order Cytophagales; family Hymenobacteraceae; genus Pontibacter. Next base: position 235,405 of record NZ_CANLMZ010000006.1, read on the forward strand.
TTTCGCGGATAATGGAGGAGCTGATCGCTGCAAGTTGCGGTGATGTGATTAAAAACACACTTTCCAGGTCATGGTTTACGTGCTTGTTGGCCTGTGCAATCGTGTTCTCATACTCAAAATCGGTGGTATTTCGTAAGCCGCGCAGCAGAAACTGCGCCCCCTTTTCGCGGGCATACTCTGCCGTAAGCCCTTTAAAGGTATCTACAATTATGTTTGGCTGGTCTGCAAACAGGCGTGTCATTACCTCAAACATCTTATCCACGGGTATGTAGCGCTGTTTGCTGCTGTTATTGCCAATAGCCACAATCACCTCGTCAAACAATTTTGCGCCACGCATCACCACATCGTAATGGCCATTCGTGAAAGGGTCAAAAGATCCGGGAAAAAGGGCTATGCGTTTCATATTAAATTTGAATGAGTGGTGGAGTGAAGGAGTGATTTTATACTTGTTAGATTAGTGAATACACTAATTGCTAGTGAGGTAAAACAATTCACTCACACAAGTGCATGCTGTACAACTCAAAGTAGCGATGCTCAAACAGGTCGTGGAATTTATAACTATACGCTACGTCAGCAGGTTTTTTGCCCAGTTTAATGTGGCGAATGTACTTCTGCAATGTCGTAAACAACGTAGAGTCGTGTGTTATATCGCCCCAAACGGTAATGGTTTCCTGCTCCGGGTTCAGCTTTAGCTCCTGCATCACAAAAATGATGTAATAAATAAAGTCTTCGGGGCTCAGGTAATGGAATATATTGCAAAACTCCAGTCCGCTTTGGCTTACTATAATTACCGTAACATAGTTGCGCTCAACAAAGGCATATAGCTTGCGTTCTGTTATTCGGTTGGCCTGGTGCAGCGTGCTTTTTATTAACGCGCTGGTCTGGTGCAGCATCTGTACCGGTCTGTCCGGGAACACCTGCCGCAGGGCATCATGCAGGGCCACATCAATTGCAAATATATTAATAGCCTCTAAGCCACTATGGCGGTAAGATAAAACAACATCGTGCTGCGGGTTAAACTGGCTGTGCAGCCGCAGGTAATCCGTCTGGTGCTCCTGGTCGTATAAGGTTTCGGGTACCAAGGTAAAGTGCAGGTTGCTAAAAGAGGCCCTGATGATGTTCCATCCTTTTTCCTGCAGTAACGGGTTTTCAGTAGCTATCAAGCGTAGTTGCTCTGCCACCTGCACCGGCGTAAAAACAGAAAGTAACTCATAATCCTCCAGCACCACAAATTTGTTACGGTTGGTGTCAACTACAGCCAGGCGTATAGATTTGTGCCCTACGGCAATGTATAAATTGCAGGTTGCCGCATGGGTCAGCGAAAATGCCTCGTCCTGTATTTTATGGGACAGCCGGAAGTGTATGCTTGTTACGTTCAAAGTATGGTTTTATAAAGCGCCGCCGTGTGTTGGCTTAACTGCTTATGCAAGTATAAAAAAAATATAGCAATTGCCAGCAAGGCTATTTACCAGTTATAAAATAATGGTCCTGGCCCAGCAGGTCGTCCAGGGATATAAGGTATTGCAGCACCTTGTGCTTGTCTTGTAAAGGTATAGCCAGTATTTCCTTTATAGGCAGCCATTTTACCTGCTTAATAAGCTGTTGGTCTGCTGGTGCCTCAGGGTCTGTACCGGTAACAGGTTCGCCGGCTGTTATACTTACCTCAAAAAAGAACTCAAGGGCATGCAAAGGGGGCTGCAGAAACTCATTCATAAACAGGAAACGGTTTACTTCTACCTGCAGGCCGGTTTCTTCCAGCACCTCTCGTTTCAGGCATTGCTGCATGGTTTCTCCGTAATGCAGCCCACCTCCCGGCGGTGCCCATAAAGCCTTGTTCCCGATAGTATGGTCATGCTGTACGAGTAGCAGTTTATCGTTTTTTATGCAGATGCCACATACGCGTACTCTTAATTTTTCGGCGTAGGCAGCAGCATTAGGATTTAGTTCTCTCATGCTTGTTAACCAAGGGCAATGGTCGTAAATTTACAGAATGATACAAACGTTTAATCCTGATTTTGAACAGGACATACGCGAAAAGCTGGAGCGACAAGGTTTTATGAAGCTCATGGGCTTTAACGTGACAAAGATAGAAGTTGGCAGGGTAGAAGGCGAACTTATACTTGAACAAATACACAAACAACACAAAGGTTTTGCCCACGGTGGCCTGATTGCTACGCTCGCCGACATTGTGGCCGGCTTTGCAGCCGTTAGCCTTGTACCCAAAGATCATCATGTGGTGACTGCCGAAATCAAGGTTTCATACTTCCACCCGGGGGTTGGCGATAAACTGCTGGCTAAGGGTTATGTGCTAAAGCAGGGGCGTAAACTTAACTTTTGCGAGGCTGAGGTATATGTAGTTAAAGGTGATGCAGAACCGCTGCTGATTGCCAAAGCTACAACAAGTATGGCTACCATTACGCCAGAGGATATTTCGGGAAGGGTAGAGGAGGCGGAGCGTTAAAGCTTACCGCGTTTTAACGCACAGGCGCATTGGCTTCTCATACTTTAAATTATTTAAACGGATTTAATAAGAGGCTTTTTCTGTTGTGTAGCCGGAGTGGTAAGTATGAATTATTCTGGGCTGAAGTGCCCCAAGAAAAGCTGATTATAGTTACCTGCTAAGAAGCAATCAAACGGTCCGGCTACCCAATCATTCTGAATTAAACATTGATACAAATATAAAATGCGTCCAGTAGAAGCCTTAAGATCAAGTTTTCCATTTGAGCCAACCGAGGACCAGGCGAAGCTTTTTACAAAACTGGATGAGTTTATACTTACAAAAGACCAGGAACGCCAGGTCTTCCTGTTGAAAGGGTACGCCGGTACAGGTAAAACAACGGTTGTAACCTCATTGGTTAAAATCCTGAATAAGTTTGGGTATAAGTATGTGTTGTTGGCTCCAACGGGCCGCGCTGCCAAAGTAATGTCGAGTTACAGCGGCAAACCTGCCCATACAATTCATAAAAAGATATACCGGCAAACAGCCAATCCATTTTCAGAGGGACTATCGTTTAGCCGCATGCCTAATAAAGCCGATAACACCGTTTACATCATCGACGAGGCCTCTATGATATCAGATGAAAGCGGCTTTGGTGAGAATGGCTTATTGCAGGACCTGCTGCAGTTTGTATTCTGCAAAAAGAACAACAAGCTTTTACTTATCGGTGATACGGCCCAGTTGCCGCCGGTTGGCCAGACCCTAAGCCCATCGCTTGACATGGAGTACATGAAAAGCAATTTCAGGTGCCATGTGCAGGAGATGGAGCTAAAGCAAGTGATGCGCCAGGCCGAAGCATCGGGTATTCTGATGAACGCCACGCAGCTGCGCGACCGCATGAAACAGGAGAAACTGGAGATAAAGCTGTTTACCAAAGGCTGGCGCGACATTTACCAGATGACCGGCGAGAAGCTGGAAGACGGTTTGCGTTACGCCTACGATAAGTTTGGGGTGGAGGGCACCATTGTCATCTGCAGGTCAAACAAGATGGCGAACATGTACAACCAGCACATCCGCAGGCGAATATTCTTTGCCGAAGAAGAAATAGGAGTCGGTGATTACCTCATGATCGTGCGCAACAATTACTTCTGGCTTGCAAAAGACTCTGATATCGGGTTTATGGCCAATGGCGATTTTGTGGAGGTAACCAAGATCATCCGCGACGAAGACATGTATGGCTTTCGGTTTGCAGACGTGCGTGTGCGCTTTGTGGACTACCCGGATGCGCCGGAGGAGGAGGTGAAGATTATGCTGGACACGCTTTACACCGATGCGCCCGCTTTGCCTGCAGAGCAGAATAAAAAACTGTACGAAGAAGTGCTGAAAGACTACATGGATATCCCGAACAAGAAGGAACGCTATAAAGAACTGAAAAAGAACCCTTACTTAAATGCGCTGCTGGTAAAGTTTGCCTATGCCTTAACCTGCCACAAGGCGCAAGGGGGCCAATGGAAAGCAGTTTTCGTGGATCAGGGTTTCTTGAAGGACGATATGGTAAACGAAGAGTTTGCCCGTTGGCTCTACACAGCCCTTACCAGATCATCGGAAGAACTTTACCTCCTGAACTTTAACCAACAATTATTAGTTAGCTGACAAAAGAAAAATGTATTTTGCATCGTTTTAGATGCAATTAGAGTATAATAGCTATCGCAATAACCTTATCCCTTTATAAAATGAAAAAAATACTTCTTTCTTTCGCATTTGCTGCTTTAGTTGCAGGCGGTGCTGTGGCTCAGGAGAGAGCAAAAACTAAAGTTGCCGCTCCACAAGAGCAAGCCGTTAACGGACCAGCTCTATCTTTTGAGGAGAGCGAGTTTAACTTTGGCGACATTGTGCAAGGTGATGTGGTAGAGCATACCTTTAAGTTTAAAAACACAGGTACCCAGCCGCTTGTTATTGAGCGCGTAGACGTAACCTGTGGTTGCACAACCCCATCCTGGACAAAAGAGCCAGTTATGCCGGGCAAGACTGGTACAGTAGTGGCCAAGTTTAACAGCGCAGGCAAATTAGGCCAGCAAAAGAAACCAATTACAATTCACTCTAACGCTGCCGATGGCGTAAAGTATGTGTACATTGTAACTAACATCAAAGAGAAAACAAGTGCTAGTGCCAAGCAATAGCTTCTAACTGATCTTTCCATAAAAGCAAAGGGCTTCCAGCATGCTGGAAGCCCTTTGCTTTTATGGAAGCCCTTTGCTTTTATGTAGTTTATACTTTTTACAAAGCCTTCAGAATTGCGTAGAACAGTGCGCCCCATCCTACAATCATCAGGGTACCGCCAATAGGAGTAATTGCGCCCAGCCAGGTTATACCCGAAGCGCAAAGTACATACAGCGAGCCTGAGAAAATAAGTATACCGAGGAAAAAACACCATGCTGCCACTTGCAATGCCGGGTGCTCTACCCTGAAAAGCAGTAAGCCTACGGCAAGCAACGCCAATGTATGATACATCTGGTACTTAACCGCAGTTTCGAAGGTGGCTACACGGCCGGTGCTTTCCAGCATTTTTGCAAGGGCGTGTGCCCCAAAAGCGCCAATGGCCACGGTAAGTGCACCGAGCGCACTAGCTATCAATAATATTGCTTTTTGTGTCATGTACTTTCGGGTGCGCTATTCTCCTTCGCCTTCCAACGCCTCGATTACCTGCTCCTCAAATTCCTGCTGGCTATCATACTGCGTAAATTCAAGCGTTTTGTTTTGTGCTTTCAACTCTTGTACTACCTCCAGCGCAACCTCCAGCGGCTCCACTTCTTTGCCCGAAAGGTCTGATGCCCAGTTAGCACCAACAAGCAAAGCATCGCTGTACATGCCTACGCACCAGTTCTCCAAAAACTCAACTACCGTAATAGACTCAGGTTTATACTCAGCCCAATCGTCTTCGGCACATGCTTTTGCACCGGCTTCATCAGACCAGAACAAGATAACTTCGGTATCTTCAAACTCAGCAGAGCTGGACGTAGCCCATGTGTCGTCCTTTGCCAGGCCCCATACTTTGTTTGTGTCTACTATCTTTTTTACAAAAGTCTTGTAGCTTTTTTCGATGTCGGCTGCACTTTGCGTCATGTTATTGCTTTTTTATATGATTATAGATACAAAGGTGTATACTTTTGAGCGCCTAAGAAAGATATGCTTTTGATTATTTATCTGTTTAAAGCGAATTGGGTGTGCTATATGCTCAATTACAGCTGCTTAAATAAATCAGGATAATCTGTGATGACACCGTCTACTCCCAACTCTTTCAGCTCCTTTATCTTCTGCAGGTTATTTACGGTCCAGGGTATCACTTTTATACTTCGGGCATGCGCCTCTTTTAAAAGGCCTGCATTTACCAATTTATAGTATGGGCTGTAAATATCAGGTGCAAAGCCAAGGGTTTCAAGGTTTTTAGCAAGGCTTTGCAGATTTTCAGTAAGCAACGAAGTTTTGATGCCTGGGTAGTTCCTTTTAAGCACCTGCAGCGTGCGCACATCAAACGATTGAATTATAACATACGGGGCCATGCCTTTATCAAGTATAACAGCCATCAGTTTAGCTACAAACTCCTCGGGGGCAGGGTGGTAAATGCCGTCACCGGAGGGCTTGGTTTTTATTTCGATGTTGTAAAATACCTGCGGCAGGTTGTGTGCTGCCAAATAGGCCTGCGTGGTGTCTATCACCTCCTCTAACAGGGGCTTGTATGCCTTCTGTAACTCCTGCTCCGGAAAATTTTTGTAGTACTTTGAGCCTATATCATATTTTCTGATTTCAGAATAGTCTAGTTGGTAAAGTATGTGCTTTTTGGCATCGGCAGTCGGTATTTCTTCTCCGGTGGGCAGCAGCTCGTGCTGCCGGTTAAAGTAGGGGTCGTGGGAGAGGAGCACCTGGCCATCTTTGCTGATGTGTGCATCCATCTCAAGTGTTGTTACGCCAAGCTCCAGCGCCTTTAGCATGGCGGGTATGGTATTTTCGGGGGCAAGGCCGCGCGCGCCTCTGTGCCCTTCTTTATCAAAAGCAGGTAAGCGGGTTATACTTTGGTCGGTTGCATCCTGGGCCATACTTTTAGTTGGTAAGCAAAGCAGCAACAGTATACTGTAAAGGCAAAATATTTTGTACATCGGTTTACCTGCGTTTACATTAGGTAAGCTGTAGGCGCATTCAATCTAAATATATACTTTGCTTAACAGCTGTTTATACTTACTGCTTATAGTTTCTGTTGCCAAAAATGCCGCTGCCCACACGAATCATGGTGCTTCCTTCTGCTATTGCTAATTTCCAGTCAGAAGTCATGCCCATTGAGATTTCCTTGAAGTCGTTATTAGTAAAAAAGAATTTCTCCTTAAGGTGACTATAGCACTCGCGCAAGTAACGGAATTCGCCCCGCAGTTTATCCTGGTTTTCGGTGTTGGTGGCTATGCCCATTACGCCCGTAATTTGTACGAACTTCATCAAACGGTACTCTTCCGATTGAAGTAAAGCGTCTGCTTCTTCCATCGTCATGCCATACTTTGTTTCTTCATCGGCTATCGAAATCTGCAGCATGCACTTTATTGGCAAGGTGCGGTTAAATTGCTCTGCGCGTTTGTTTATTTCTACCAGCAGCTTCAGGCTGTCTACTGACTGAATGGTATCGATGAACTGGGCAATTTGCTTTACCTTGTTTGTCTGCAGGTGCCCGATCAGGTGCCAGGCAATGTCGTGGGGCAGCAGGTCGCGTTTTTCTACAAGCTCCTGCACTTTGTTTTCGCCAAATAACCGGTGTCCGGCATCGTACGCTTCTTTAATAGTTTCAGCGGGGTGCGTTTTAGAAACGGCTACCAGGCGGCATGGCGTGTTTCTTAACTGTTCGTCAAAGTATAAAATGTTGTCTTTAATGCTCATAGTTTGTGTGTTTTTGCCAGTTTCAGGTGTAAAGGTACTATACGGGTAAGTTTACCAAAATGCTTTGCGGCGGCTGGTGCACCAGTACGTATAAAAAGCCCATAAGCTTTATACTTTGTTTGTTTTAATCTTCCAGCACGTTCGTTATAAAAGTATTCTTCAGCAGCATCCAGAACAGCAGCAGCAGCACCGCCCACTTTAAGTATACCTGGTAATAATCTTTGGTATCCCTAAAGCGCCTCTCGGTTATCTCGGTTTTCTCCAGCCTGTTGATGTTCTGGAATATATCCTGCAGTACACTCTTAGACTCTGCCCTGAAGAAGCTGCCTTCGCCAATCTCCGCAATCTTTCGCAGGCTCGATTCATCCAGCTGCGTTTCCACGTATAGTGTTTTGCCGGTATCGTCTACATCGTAGGCCACCTGTCCGTCCTGGCCAATGCCGATGGTGTACAGCTTAATGCCATAGGCGTAGGCCAGTTGTGCTGCCAGCTCAGGGTCCAGGCTGCCGGCTGTGTTCTCACCATCGCTTACAAGTATGATAACCTTGCTTTTAGCCTCTGAGTCGCGCATGCGGTTTATGGCCACCGCCAGGGCGCTGCCGATGGCGGTGCCGTCGTTTGGTATCATCTTAAACCCGATGGAGTTTATACTTTCGCGGAGCAGATTATAGTCTGTAGTGAGCGGGGCAAGGGAGTAAGCATCTCCGGCAAAAACTACGAGGCCAATCCTGTCCTGCACGCGGCCTTTAATAAAATCTGTGGCCACCTCTTTGGCGGCAGCCAGGCGATTTGGTTTAATGTCAGTAAGCTCCATCGAACCGGAAACATCCATTACCAGCACAATATCTATGCCGGCTGCAGTTTGTTCTATTTGCTCGTTTACGCGCTGTGGCCTTGCCAAGCCCACCAGCACCAGCATGATAAACAGCATGAACACCAGCGTGGGAAGGTGCCGTAACAGGCTTGTCCATTGCCAGTCTGCTTTTCCCGCAAACAGGGCCATGTCCAGTTTGTTTCGCTGGTTTAAAGAGAACAGCCACCTAAGTATAAACAGCAGCAATACCACAGGCAATGCATAAAGCACCAGCGGGTACACCCAGTCAAAGGAGCGCAGCGTGCTGTAGCTAAACCATTCCAGGCTTAGCCAATCCCAGAAATCATCGGGCATTCTTAGCATTTCGGATTACTTCTCGTTGTGTTTTATAACGGCTTTTAGCAAAGCGGCGCAGCATGTTCAGGGCCTGTTTTGTTTCGGTGTCGGCCTCGGCTGCAGCGTTACCGTAAATTGCCCTGTCGCAAACGCGAAGGGCTGTGTTTACATTTTCATCGTCGTGGTAATACTCTACAATCTCTTTTGTTGTAAAGGAGTTGATGGCGCTGCGTTCGAGCTTGGTCAGGTAATTTTTCCAGAGCGAAACGGCTTTCTCCATACTTTGCGAGGCACCGGATTTCACAAACCTGTCGAGGTGCGAATTGTAGCGGGAGGCAAAGTATAAATGGTCTTTTCGGAGGCGGTACAGGTTATACTTCCGGATGATGGCCTGCCCGAAAATAAACCAGACCAGGCTAAGAAAGATAAGGCCGGCCACAATGTAGAGCAGCAGCAAAGGCCAGTTAAAACGCTTTGCCACGGCAGCCAGCGCAACGTCGTCTTTAATAACAAGCGGCTCCTGTACGCTGTTTACCAGCTGCAGCACCGTTACGGCGTCTGTATCGGCAAACACGCGCAAGGTGTCCTCTTCGTGCAGTATGTAAACCGGCAGGGCCAGTTGTTGTGCAGGCGTGGTATCGAAGGTGCGCAAAGTATAAACGGCGCTATCGGTGCTGATGCCCGCCTTGGTGTAGGTCGGGAAGTATGCCTTGGATACAAATTCAAAAGGGGAGAAGTTGTAGTTTGAGTCGGGAAGTATAACTTCCTGTGAGGCAGGGTGCTGGTGAATCAGCGTGTACTGCAGTAATTGCCCGAGTTTAGCGGTATCCTGTGCAAAGCCACCCACGGGCTTACGCGCCTGCTGCCCCCATACAGGCCCCTGCAGGAAACACAGAAGTATAAATAAGTATAAGCTACGCACTTCGTTTTGTTGTTCTGTTTCTGAGCCTGAACAGGTTTACCAGCTGCGGCACATAGTCCTCGTTGGTTTGTATAGCCAGGTAATTTGCCTGGTACTTCTGGCAGATGCGTTCTACTTTGCTCTGGTTTTCGGAGTATTGCGCAATGTATCGCTTCTGAAATTCGGCGCCGGAAGTGTTCAGCCAAATCGTTTTCCCGGTTTCTTTGTCGAGTATCGGCACAATCCCCATCGGCGGAATTTTCTGCTCCCGCACGTCCTGCAACTGCATCACGATCAGGTCGTGGCGCTTGGCCAGCATGCCCAGTTCTTTTTCATAGTCTACATCTATAAAGTCTGAAATCAGCAATATGATGCTGCGCCGCTTAATGATGTCGAGGGTTAACTTGATTCCTGCAGCCAGGTTTGTCTTTCCTGATTTTGGCTGTAACTCGTTTAAGGCTTTGATAATGGTGTAAGCCTGCTGTATGCCCTTGGCGGGTTTAATGTACTTTTCCTTTTGGTCTGATATGCAGATAATCCCGATCTGGCTCTGTTGCTGCGCCGCCGATAAAGCCAATACGCCGCAAATCTCCTTGCCCACATCAATTTTCTGCTGTTTGCCGGTGCCTATACTTTGCGAAGCGCTCACGTCAAGCATCAAAAACACCGACTGTTCTTTTTCCTCGCGGTAGGTTTTTACAAAGGTTCCATGGCCTTTGGCAGACACATTCCAGTCAATGGAGCGTACATCATCGCCATATTGGTATGAGCGCACATCGTCGAACTCCAGCCCTGTTCCTTTAAAAACAGAGTGAAAATCGCCTTGCATTTGCGTGGTTATCGCCTTGCGAATGCGTATCTCATACTTACGTAGCTTTTGTACAAGCTCCTTCATTGATAATTACCTTGGCCTCAGATTTTAAAATTATGATATATTCTCTTAAATTTCATCCGTGAAAAGACTTTTCTACATACTTTTTTGCTTCAGCTTGTTTGCCTGCGGCAATAATCAGTCAAAAGCGCCAGCTGATCTGGTTCCCCGCGATAAGATGGTGCAGATACTGGCGGATATTCATATTGCTGAGGCCCAGGTAGAATCGAGGGTAGTGTATCCGGATACTGCCTTGATGGCTTTTACTTACCAGGAAAGGGAAGTATTTAAAAAGCACGGAGTAACCGAGCAGCAGTTCCGGGATACCTATAGTTACTACAAGGATAACCTGAAGGAGATGGATGCGCTTTACGAGATTATAGTGGATACCCTAAGCCTGCGCGAAACAAAACTCAGAGCTGCAGGAAAGTAATTTTGGTTACATCAGCTTGCTGCCGTCAGGTACCTTTCTGGATGGTTGGGCAAGTATAATATCCCCGTTTTCGTCGGCAAAGCCCGTAACCAGCACCTCCGACATAAACTTACCTATTTGTTTTTTGCCCAGGTTGGCTACGCAAAGCACCTGCTGGCCCACTAAAGCCTCTTTGGTATAGTGCTTGGTTATCTGTGCGCTTGATTTTTTCAGGCCGAGCGGGCCCAGGTCTACTGTTAACTTAAAGGCCGGTTTGCGGGCCTCCGGAAAGTCTTCGGCCTCTACAATTGTTCCTACTCTGATATCGGTTTGCTCGAAGTGCTGCCAGCTTATGGTTTCCATAGTTTGGGAGGGTGCATGCATTGTTTACTCGTTAAGGTTACTGCTTAATTGGTTTCCTGATTAAATGCCAAGTATAAATTATCTTGATTTCAAATCAAAATGAAAGGTAGCCAATGTGTTTTTGAGGGCAGGGGTATAGCTAATTCTATGGTTCATGTAATCAAACAAACTGCTGCTGCATTACTGCCGTTTATTATCCTGCATTGCCTTTGGTAATATGCTTCAGAAACTAAAGAAAGCCTACACCGTAATCCAAAGCAATCGGCTATGCCTTGTTGAGGGCAGCCAAATGCGCAAACTAAAATACTATGAAAAACGAATCTGGAGCTAGCGTACCTTATTGGGTAAAGGATGTGTCGGTTATGGACACGCAGAAATTAACTAACAACCTGACTTGCGATGTATGCGTGGTAGGAGGCGGCATAGCGGGCCTTACCACAGCCTACCTATTAGCAAAAGAAGGCAAGCGGGTTATACTGCTGGAGGCCAAAGCGATAGGTGGCGGCGAAACTGGCCGTACCACAGCACATCTCTCTAATGCCTTGGATGATCGCTACGCTAACCTGATAAACCTGTTCGGGAAAGACGGCGCCCGGCTTGCCTGCCTGAGCCATGCCCGAGCCATCGATAAGATCGAGGAAATAACCAAAGAAGAAAATATAGACGCTGCTTTTCACCGTTTAAACGGATACCTGTTTGCCAATAACCGTGAGCAGCAGGACGAACTGATGAAAGAGTTGGAGGCGGTGCAGCAGATTGGCTGGCGCGATGTAGTGATGCGTAAAGAGTGCCCTGTGGTTTCTTTAACTGCCTTGCCATGCCTGCAGTTTCCTGAGCAAGGCCGTTTTCATGCTTTAAAGTATCTGGCGGGCTTGCTGAAGGCTTTCACAGAGAAGGGAGGGCAGGTATTTACCCAAACAAAAGTGGTGGAATTTAAGAGCGGTAATGTAGCAACGGTGGTAACAGAAGATGGGCATACGGTTTCGTCGAACCATTTGGTTGTAGCCACTAACACTCCTGTAAACGATATGGTTACCATGCACACCAAGCAGGCACCGTACCGCACGTATGTAGTGGCTTTGTCTGTACCGAAAGGGGCTGTGCCCGATGCCTTGTACTGGGACATGGACAACCCTTACCACTATATCCGATTGCAGACCGCAGAAGACAGGGGAGCCGCTACTGATCTGCTGATAGTTGGCGGTGAGGACCATAAAACCGGGCAGGATGCACACCCGGACAAACACTATTATGCTTTGGAGCGTTGGGCAAGGCTTAAGTTCCCGATGGCTGGGGAGGTAGAATACAGATGGTCGGGGCAAGTATACGAACCCGTTGACAGGCTTGCTTTTATCGGGCGCAATCCCGGGGATGCTGATAATGTATACATTGCCACAGGAGACTCTGGGCATGGCATGACCCACGGTACTATTGCGGGTATGCTTCTAACCGACCTCATTATGGGGCGGCCAAACGAGTGGACAAAAATTTACGACCCTGCCAGGATTAGCTTAAAGTCAGCGGGCGAGTTTTTAAAAGAAAATTTGAACGTAGCAGCCCAGATGAAGGATTACGTAACGCCAGGTGAGGTGGAAGACCCATCGGAGGTGCTACCAGGTACTGGCAGGCTGATGCGAAAAGGTACTACCAAAGTAGCTGTTTACTGCGATGCTGAGGGCGTGCGGCACGAGTGTTCGGCAGTTTGTACGCACCTGGGCTGCATCGTAAGCTGGAACAACGTAGAAAACTCCTGGGATTGCCCCTGCCACGGCTCCCGCTTCGACCCTTATGGCAGGGTGGTAACAGGCCCCGCAACCAAAAACCTGGAAAAGCTATAGCGTGCTTTTAAGTATAAACAAGTAATACGCAGCAAAGCCCGGCATATTTTAAAGTATACCGGGCTTTGCTGCGTAAGGAGGCTATTTATATGCTTCTAATTTAGCTAAGCGATGGTTTATGTTTTCGGCCCAGGCGGCTTCTTCTGCTTTGTTCAGGCCGTGGCTACAGGATTTATCAAAAAGATCCTGCTCAGCTTTCCAGGCTTTAAAAGCATCGTTAACTGTTGTACTTAGGTTCCCTTTAAGATTGCTGCAACTACTGCCAAGCTCTTTCAGCTTCTTGCGAAGCTGCCTTGCATGCACTTCTGTAAGGTCAAAGTGCAATTGCTCGTGCCCTAGAAGCGAGGCAGACTTTTTGTTTTTAGACCAGGACTGCTCAGGTAAAAACACGCATTTAACGTCGTAAGTAAAGCTATTGCTGCTGCACTTCGCATCTACGGCAAGGTTGGCCGCTGTTAAAGCATGGTGTGGATTTTCAGATTCAGGGGCACCCTTAAAATCATCCCAGGTAAGCCTGCGGGAGTCTGACCAGGTTAATTTTTCGGTACTTTTGGTTTCTGCTGTTTTTCCGGGCGTATTTTTTGGCGGGGGCACAGCAATACCGGTTGTCGTTAGGGCAGGCGATAGAATGCCTGCCCATAACGACAAGATTAATGTGGCAATAAACATGTTAACTTCGGCTAAAAAGTTGAATCTCTTATATTTGCCGAACGCGACACATAAACTTTTAGTGCCAAGTTATAGTACAATTTTTCGGTAGCGATTGCTAAGTGCCTTAAAACGAACGAATAACAAAATTGCGGCCACCGATAAACCTACCAGTAAGCCCATCCAGACACCGTTAACGCCAAAGCCTAATTTAAAGCAAAGCAGGTACCCGACTGGCAAACCAATTACCCAGTAGGCCACCAACGAAATAAGGCTTGGAATGCGCACGTCTTCCAGGCCGCGCAACGCACCAAGGCCAACCACCTGCACGCCGTCTGATATCTGAAACAGCGCCGCAATAATGAGCAGCGTTGACGCCAGCTGAATCACTTCCGGGTCGTTAATATAAAGCATCGGAATAAAGTCTTTGGCGGCCACCATGAGCAAGCCACTAGCCATCATAAAAAGGGCACCCATGGCAAAACTGCTTAAGCCGGCCACGCGCATGCCTCTAAAGTTGCCCATGCCTTTCTGGTTGCCTACCCGTATCGTAGCCGCTGCCGCAATGCCGCTTGCCATCATATACGTTACAGAGGCCACATTAATGGCTATCTGGTGTGCTGCCAGTTGTTTGGCGCCCAGCCAGCCAATCATGATAGCCGAAAAGCTGAAAGCCCCCATTTCAAAAATCATTTGCCCTGAGATTGGTAGCCCTAGTTTAAAGATGCGGTACACATGCAAAAACGAAAAGTGGCGCAGGCGCAGAAAATGACGGAAAATCTCGAAACGCTTCGCAAACAGCACGTAGCCTGCCATCATCAAAGCCATTACTACCCTCGAAATTAAAGTAGCCCAGCCAGCACCTACCAGGCCCATCGGCTCAAAACCAAACTTACCGTAAATCAGGATATAGTTAAGTATAATGTTTAGCGTGTTTGCTACCAGCGTAATATACATGGCCTGCTTCGTAAGCGAAAGCCCTTCGGCAAACTGCCTGAATGCCTGGAACACCATTAACGGAACCATAGACAGGAAGAGGATATTGAGGTACGGAATAGCCAATTTTACCACCTCTTCAGGTTGGTTTAAGTAGGAGATGTAAGGTGACAGAAAATAGCCGGCTATGAACAGAAGTACACCAAGCAACACGTTTGATACCAATCCATTAAGCAGGAGTAGGGAGATGCGGGTATAGTTTTTTCGGCCATCAGCGGCGGCAATAAGCGGAGTCAGGCTAAAGGATACGCCCATGCCAAACACCATGGTGATCATGAAGATGCTGTTGCCCAGCGATGCCGCTGCAAGAGGTAGCGTACCAATGCGGCCCACCATCAGGCTATCGAACACGCTAACCATAATGTGCCCTAACTGGCTAAGTACTACCGGGTAAGCAAGTGTGAAGTTTTTGGAAAAGTGTTCTTTATATTCAGCGGTATTCATGAGTTAACCTAAATGAGCCGCAAAATTAACTTTTTTATTTGGATAGGCTGGTGCTATCCGGGATAGAATGGTGTGTGGCAGTAATTGGAGTATGTATTTGCAGGCACACGCTAAGGCTACCATAGCATCATACGCTTCTGTTTAGGCTTAATGATACCAAGGCATCATTAAGCCTTTCCATGGCCTCCTGCAGTTTGTTTTTCTCCACGGCAAAAGATAAGCGTGCATGTCCGGGTGCACCAAAGTTTTCGCCGGGGGCTATACTTAGCTTATAGTTTTCCTGGAGGTAATTTGCCAAGTCCATACTTGACTGCAGGAGTTTTCCCTGGGGTGTTTTCTTTTGCAGGCAGGCACTAAAATCAGGGAAGAAGTAATAAGCACCATCTGGTAGATGGTAGCTTACACCAGCCATACTATCCAGCGCATCAGCCATTAGGTGCCGGTTCTCTGAGAGGACGGGCAACATCTGTTTAAGTGCATTATCGCTTTGTTCCAGGGTTGCCTGCGCTGCCTCCTGTAAAAATACACTTACACCGGAGAAGGTACTTGCCTGGAAATCGATGCATTTATTTACCAGCTCTTGCGGACCAAGAATATAGCCAATTCGCCAACCCGACATGGCAAAATTCTTAGAGAAGCCGTTAACTAGGATCGTGTTTTCTTTTTTTGCCCCCATGCAGGATAGGAGAGAAGTATAAGGCTGGCTGTAAGTAATATGGTCGTAAATCTCATCAGAAATAATGTAAAGGTTCGGAAACTGTTTTGTTACCTGTAGCAGCGCTTCCAGTTCTTCTTTTGTGTAGATGCGCCCTGTTGGGTTACCTGGGTTCGTTAATAAAAGTATACGGCTATTTTCGTTAAGCGCCTGCCGCAGCATATCCGGAGTAAGCGTGTAACCTTCTTCCTGTTTGGTTGGCAGCGGCACAAGCGTACCGCAACTATACTTCATCAACTCATGGAAACCAAACCAGGCAGGGGTAGGCACCACTACTTCATCGCCCTGCCGCAACAGCACCGTGAAAAGGTTAAAAAGTGCCTGTTTGCTTCCGGGAGTGATCATTACCTGCTCCGGCTCCACATCTTGTCCCATGCTTTTATACTTTTGGCTTACAGCCTGGCGCAAACCAGGTGTTCCTTCAGTTGGCCCGTAGGAGGTGTGGCCGGCCTGCAAAGCCGCTATAGCCGCTGCTGTAGCCATAGCAGGGCTTGCAAAGTAACTGGCACCGGAAGCAAGGGAGATCAAATCCATAGACAAGTATAAAAGTTGGAAAGGTGGAGTTGTAGCTGCAAGTATAAAAAGCTTTGTTTGCTAAGCTACATAGAAAAGCACATCAGCAAAACCTTTGCTTTTGTCAAAGTATACTTTTTCTGTACCAAAGCCGCATAAGCCACCAAGCTCTTCAATTTCCTGCACAGCGTATTTATGCGAGTTTTCGGTATGTATGGCCTCCCAGGCTGCGAAATGGTATGTTTTGCCTGTAGCGCCTATGTATACTTGCTGCTCTTTTAAGCTGATAAGAAAGCTGCGCATTACACCCTCTAAAGGATTGTACATGGCGTAGTGGCGAAACTGATCAAGTATAAATTCGCCGCCGAGCTCGCGGTTTATACGCCTGAGCAGGTTTAGGTTAAACTCAGCCGTTACACCAGCTGCATCGTTGTAGGCTGGCAATATAACATCCGGGTTTTTCTTTAAATCAACGCCTACCAAAAGCCTGTCGCCGTGGCTAAGGTAGCCGCGAACGCTTTTAAGGAATTCAATGCTATCCTGCTTTTCGAAGTTTCCGATATTGGACCCCAGGAACAGCACCACCTTACGCTCTGATTTATGCTTTTGCAGCCATTGCAACGCTTTAAAATATTCGCCCACCACGGCCTGCACATTTACTTCGGGTAATTCGGTTTGCAGGCTTTGGGTAAGCTGCTGCATGGCATCGCCAGATATATCTACCGGCACATAATCAAAGTCTGCCTGCTGGCGGGCCAGTTGGCGCAGCAAGATTTTAGTTTTTAAGGCATCGCCTGCACCCAGGTCTATCAGGTGAAAAAAGCCCTCACCGGCAAAGCGGCTGCAAATGGCATCTTTGTTTGTGGTAAACACCTCATGCTCGGCGCGGGTAAGGTAATACTCGGGCAGGTTCATGATTTGCTGAAAAAGCTGGCTGCCCTTGCCATCGTAAAAGTAGCGCGAGGGTAAATCTTTTTGCTTCAGGCTTAAGCCTGCTGCCACATCTTTTGCAAAAGCTGCTGTATCGTTTGTGCCGTCTTCCTTGCGGCTCAGGTCTATCATGGAGGTAAGGGTAGAGTTCAGGTTCATTGGGTTATTTTGAGGCCAGCCGTATGCCATTGTACTGCCAGCGTTTGTCAGGATGAAAAAAATTACGGTAAGTAGGGCGCATATGGCTTTCGGGTGTTGCGCAGGAGCCACCGCGCAGCACCATCTGGTTAAGCATAAACTTGCCGTTATACTCGCCAATGGCACCCGGCGCTTTCCTAAAGCCTGGGTAGGGGTGATAGGCGCTGTAAGTCCATTCCCAGGCATCGCCGTAAAGTTGCTGCACACCTGCTTTCTGCGGGGCTGCGGCAGTTGGCTCCAATACGTTGCTCTCCACGAAGTTGCCTTTAGCAGGAGGATAAACCTGTGCTGCTGCCTCCCACTCAAACTCTGTGAGCAGGCGTTTACCGGCCCAGTTGGCATAGGCATCGGCCTCGTAAAAACTGAGGTGGGTAACGGGCTCATTCAAGTTTACTTTTTGCAGGCCATGCAGGGTAAAGCGGTGCCATTCTCCGTTTTGCTGCAACCAGTAAAGGGGCGCTTGCAGGTTGTCTTTTTTTACCAGCGCCAGTCCTTCATCCAACCAATGCCTGAAGTCCAGGTAACCGTTGTCCTGCATAAATTCCAGGTACTCGCCGTTAGTTACCAGGCGGTTCATTATGGTAAAGTCATCAAGCAGTACCTCGTGCACGCCCAGCTCATTATCAAAACAGAAGTCGTTGCCCTGGTACCCGATCGTATAAACGCCTCCGGGCACCTCTATAAAGTTTGCCTTAGTTGCAGTAGATGGCATACTGGCAGGTAGCGGCGTATAAGTGGGCACCAAGGGGTTTGTACTAAGTATAAATTTAATGTCGGTTAAGAGCAGTTCCTGGTGTTGCTGCTCGTGTTGCAGGCCTAGCTGCAGTACAGGCATCAGCTCCGATAGTTTAGCCTCATCTATACTTTGCAGAAGCTGCTGCATATGCTCGTCAATGTGCTGCCGGAAAGTATAGATATCGCGCAGCGGTGGTCGTGTAAGTGTGCCACGCTGATCGCGGAGCACCCTGCTGCCCACGCTGTTGTAGTAAGAGTTGAACAGGTAGCCATACTTTGGATGAAACGCTTTATAACCCGGTAAGTGTGGCTTCAGGAGGAATTCTTCAAAAAACCAGCTGGTGTGTGCCATGTGCCACTTTGGAGGGCTTACATCTACCATTGGCTGTACAACAGTATCTTCCGGCTCTAAGGGCCTGCAAATTTTTTCCGTCTGAGCTCTTATCTGTGTGAATTGCTGTGCTATGTTTTGTGTGGCAGCGGCTAAGGCTATACTCATGGTGCTGTTGGTTTGGGTGCCGGAACTGTTACTGTATGCTTAAAAACAAGTGGGAGCGCTGTTAGTTTGAACGATAAAATAGCGCTGTACGGTGATAGGGCTATAGTATGTAAGCTGCTCTTTTAAATGCTGTACTCCCCGAACATGTACTTCACTCGCTAACGTATAGTTGTACGTAGTTCCTTATTTACGTCATTTTTGGCTTTATTGGTTTAACTTGCCACAGATTTGAAACCGTTATTCTATGTCTTTAAAACTGCATTATACGCCCCATACGTTACAATTTAAGTTTGATGCCCGCACATCGCGCGGTGCCATCAAAACCCATAACGTATACTACATCAGCGTTTTTGATACAGCCCAGCCCGAAGTCGTTGGCGTTGGAGAATGCGCTCCGCTGGAAGGTTTAAGCATAGACCACAAGCCAGCGCTGAAGGCAAAAATAAAGGAGGTAATACAGCTGATTAATGAGCAAAAGGTAAGCCTGCAGGCTGGTGCGCCTTTACCGGAAGCGCTTGAACTAGATGCTTGGCCCGCCTTATACTTTGCCCTGGAGACTGCCATGCTGGATTTAGAGAACGGTGGCAGGCGTATACTTTACAAAAACAGTTTTAGCAACGGAGAGGCCGGAATACCTATAAACGGTTTGGTCTGGATGGGGGACGAAGCGTTTATGCGCGAGCAGATAGCTAAGAAACTGAAAGAGGGCTATACTTGCCTGAAGCTGAAAATCGGTGGCCTGGACTTTGGGAAGGAACTGGAGATTTTGCAGAGCATCCGTGAACGCACCCCCGCTGACTGCCTGACCATACGCGTAGACGCAAACGGTGCCTTTTCTGTTGACGAAGCCTATAAAAAACTGGAACGCCTGGCAAAGTATGAGATACACTCCATAGAGCAACCCATCAGGCAGGGGCAGCCGGAGCAGATGGCTGAGCTTTGTGCCTACTCGCCGGTGCCGGTGGCCCTGGACGAGGAACTGATTGGAGTTGCAGGAAAAGAGGCAAAAGAACAGCTGCTGGACCAAATAAAACCGCAGTACATTATACTTAAACCCACGCTAGTTGGTGGTTTAGCCGCAAGTACCGACTGGATTAAGCTGGCCGAGGAACGAAGTATAGATTGGTGGATGACATCGGCTTTGGAGTCGAATATAGGGTTGAATGCGATAAGCCAGTTTACAGCACAGCACGACATAACGCTACCGCAGGGCTTGGGCACCGGGCTGCTTTACCATAACAACTTGGCATCGCCGCTACAGATAAACAACGGCGAGCTGTGGTATGACCAGCAGCAGGATTGGGGTAAGTTCCCAGAAACACAAAGCTGATTTACTTGTTTGCTTCGCCTTAATAAGTATACATTAAAGCAGTTCCGGATACTACAAGAAAGTATAGTTTAGCACTTTGGCATGAACCTGACATCGCCTATTCGGAAAAGCAGCCTTCATACTAAATAAAGCAGCCTACACTTTTGTGTTAAACAGCTACTATACAGCACCACAAATGGCCGTAGACTGATTTTTGTTTCAGGGCTATCTAAAAGGCTCTCTGGTTATTGTACATTGCTTTGTCTACGCTCATCAAACCGGCTCCGCCCACAACTAATGCCCAGGCCATGCCTATCACCAGCAAGTGATATTCATAGCCTTCGCCTGCTTGGTTGCCGCCCCAGTTCATAAAAAAGCCGTTGGATAAATGTGCGGTTAGGATAATGCCGGTAAATAGGCCGATTACGCAAAAGGCCCAGAAGCGCGTCCAGAAACCAACGATAAGGCAAATAGCCCCCACAAACTCAATTATTATTACCAGCCAGGCCATAAAGCCGGGTAAACCACTCATTTGCTCGAAGCCAGCTACAAAACCGGCAGGTCCGTTGCCTCCAAACCAACCCAGTAGTTTCTGAGCACCATGCGGCCATAGCACCAGCCCCAGCATCACCCGTATGATGGTCAGGCTCCAGGTGTCGGGGGTAGTTAACAATTTGTGTTTTAAGTTCATAGTTTCATTTTTACAGCTATAAGCTTCTACGGATAACAGCCTGTATTCGATTGTTTATCGGTTATAGTTATGGGTGGTTGTAAAACAAAACAGGGAGCCGGATAAAATCCAGGCTCCCTGTTTACAACTCGGCTAAAAGTTGAACGTTATTTTCTTACTACTCTTGTCTTGGAAATGGTGTCGTGCCAGCCCGGCCCTGAACCCAGGAACGATAAGGGCTCGAAAGGTATAAGACGACACAGCGTTCTTTTAAATGCATGCATTGTCGTTACCTCTTCGCCGTCCTCCGTAACCACTATACTGCCCGTAAACATTTTCCCGATTGTCTGGCCGAAAATGCTTTCCATCCCCCAAAAATAAACAAAAATGATAATGATGCCCAAAACAGTTTCGTTTATGGCCTCAAGTATAAACTGCATGCCTGTAAGGCCAAGTACAACACCTATTATCAGTGCGAGAGCATAAAAGGCTACAACATCGATCAGGTAATTGAGGAAACGCCTGGTTTTGCTTACTTCGTAAAGCGGCTCTGCTTCATCATCAAAAAGAAAAGGATCGTTTGTTTCGAAGTCCCTGGAATCGGTGTAACTCATTGATGCAGTAAGGGTAATTTTAAGCTGTTTATTTAAATTTCAACTCAAATATAGCAAAGCATTCAGAAAGCCCCAGTTATTATTTCCGGAATTTAGGGAGCGTTACGTTATACTTTACTGCCAGCAGGCGCAATACAATAATAAAAGCAATAGCCACCAGGAAGCTCGTATTGCGCTCTACATTAAGCCCGTACATGATTAAGTATAAAGTTGCGCCGCACAGGCAGGCGCTGGAGTAGATCTCTTTTTTAAAAAGCACCGGCACCTCGTTTGTAAGCATGTCACGGATAACGCCGCCCATTACAGCCGTAAACATTCCCATGATGGCTGCAATCTCAGGACTGACACCTAAGCTTAATGCTTTTTCGGTGCCTACAATGGTGAAAAGTGCAATTCCCAGGGTATCAAACAACTGCAGGGTGCGGCGTAACTTTTGCATCCATTTATAGAACAGGCCGGTACAGATAATCGCTACAAGTATAATGTAGAGAAATCGTACATCGTCAATCCAAACCAACGGGTAGCTGCCCAGCAGCATATCGCGGAGGCTACCGCCTCCGATAGCGGTTACAAAGCCTGTAAACGTTGCTCCAAACCAATCCTGCTCCCGGTCCTGCTCGCTCATGGCAAGTGCCCCGGAAACGGCAAAAAAGAAAGTGCCCAGCAGTTCAAGTATGTATTGTATGCTCAAAGTATGGTGTTTTTGCGGGGCAAGATAGGCCTCCTGCTGCTTAAAAGAAAATGCGGCAGGCTAAAGTATAAATTCAGGGTCGAGTTGCTGCAATAGCGCCAATCCTTCGGGCCAGGTGCCGTAGCCATACTTGCCTTCTATGTGTCCTGCGTTTTCCAGCACGTGTAGGCTGCTTTTCCAGCAGGAGGCAAAGTGGGCAGCGCGATCCAGGTCCACCACATGGTCGTTTGTGCTGGCCACGACAATAGTTTTAAACGGCAAGGGTTGCAGGGGCATAGGGGCAAAGCCGGTAATGTAGCTCGGGTAGTTAGGCCGGTCAACATCGCTGGGCGCTACAAGCAAAGCACCTTTTATCTGTTTTCCGTAGGCGGCAACCCAATGCGCAATGGCGGCGCAGCCAACACTATGGCCCATCAGCACTATTTCTTCGTTAGGGTACGCGTTAAGTTGCTTTTCCATGGCAGTTACCCACGTGTCTTTGTCTGGGGTGTCCCAGCGCTGTTGCTGCAGCCGCCGGAAATGCTGCGGATAGGTTTTCTCCCAAATGGTCTGCCAATGGTCTTCGCCTGAGTTGTGCAGGCCGGGTACGGTAAAGAACATGCGTTAGCGTTACTGGTGAAGGTATAAAGGTATAATTTTAAATTACATCAGCCTAAACTTTAGGCCAACATAGAAGGTGCGGGGGCGGGCAGGGCCGTATACATAATTGCTGTCTCTGTTCTTGCCAATGTCAAAATCTTTCTGGTACTGATTAAACATGTTCTGCACGCCGGCACTCAGTTGCAGGTCCTGGTTTATACTTTTGATGGTAAAGCGATAAGCCAGCTTCAGATTATTTTCGACAAAAACAGGGGAGGTGTGCAGCACATCTTCCGGAACCCCGGGTGCACCCCCGAAGTGAGGCACCAGCATCGGGCCGGTTATTACCCCCGAGATAGCCGTGGTAAAGCGGTGCTGCGGCAGCAGCGTAACTACGTAATAGCCGTAGGTATCGGGCGTGCGCAGGTAAGTACGGGTACCGGGAAACGATGATGACCAGGCAACAGGATTGTCGTAGCGGGAGCGTTGCAGCGTTATGCCAGACTCCAGCTGGAAAACCTGATCGTAGTTAATGCGGCCCTCCATGGTAATGCCCTTTACCGTTGAGTTGCCGCCGTTTTTGCGGAGCAGCTGTTGGTTTCCATTCTCATCTGTGCCGGTCTCTTCCAGCACAAATGCATCGTGCAGGCGGGTGTAAAAAGCATCTAGCGTAAACCCGAAGATCATGTGCTCGCTTGGTTTGTTAAAATCCACGGAAGCGTTTACGCTACCCGATGTTTCCTCCTTCAGGTTTGAGTCTACTTGTATAAGGGAGATGCCGCCGCCTGCAAAAGCTATGTGCAGATCGGTTTCGAAAGCCTGTGGAGCCTTAAAGCCGCGGGCAAAGGAGGCCCTGAACTGTGTGGTGCTGCCCAATTTGTAAACCCCGCTTAGTCGAGGAGTAAATACCAGCCTGTTTACATGGGTGTGCTTGTTGGCTCTGATGCCGGAAAGTATAGTAATAGCCGGCGATACATCCCAGTCGCTTTGCAGAAAAAAGCCACTCAGGTTAGTTTTCTGATCAACCAGAAAATTATATGCCTCGATCTGGTCAAACGTATAATCATACATGTGCTCTGCACCGGTGGTAAATGTGTTGGAGCCGCCTAAAAAATTGTGCGAAGTAAAATTAAATTGCAAGCCTCCCTGCAAGGTATGGTTTTTGGTGTTGCCCCATCCGTCGGCCTGGTCTATGCCGGTGTAGTGCACCCGTTTGGTATTCTGGGCTGCCCCGTATATACTGTAATAGGTTTTACCGTTTTTAGCGTGATGCTCGTAGTTAAAGCCACCAAGTATAATGTCGTGTATCCGGTACTCCGATTGGTCGGCCTGGTCAGCGGGTTTATCTAGTTTGTCTCCGCCGTGGCGCAGTTCGTGTATGCTCCAGCCGTTTATTTCAAGTTTGTTTTGCGCTGTTGGCTTAAAGTAGGCATTAAACCCGAAGGAGTTATTTTTTAGCCTGGGCAATTCTGAAAAGCCATCCTGGTTTGCATCATAAGCCTCCCTGTCCCTGTGCGACCCGAAAAAGGAGATGCCGGCATTCTTATCCTCGTTAACCGCATTTACATTTGCATTCAGTACCTGGTCCCAGGCTTGGCCGCCCGTAACAGCAGAGTTGGCAGATAAAGTATAAGCGCTTTCCTGAGGCTCTTTGGTGATGATGTTTACAGTACCGGCAATGGCGCTGGATCCGTACAGCACCGAACCTCCGCCACGAACAATTTCCACGCGCTCAATCATGTTGGCTGGTATTTGCTCTAAACCATACAAGCTCATTAGTGATGTGAAAACGGGTCTGCTGTTTACCAGCAACTGTGAATAAGAGCCACCCAGGCCATTCATGCGCAACTGTGTGTAGTTGCAGGTCTGGCAGTCGGTTTCCATGCGCAGCCCCGGCTGAAAGCAAAGCCCTTCTGATAAAGTGTTGGATTGCGTTAAATTAAATGTCCGGCTATCGAGTACGTTTACTGCCACAGGGCTTTCCAGGCGACGGCGACTGGTGCGGGTACCTGTAACAACGACTTCGTTTAGAGTGGCATCTACTTCTGTGAGCTGTATACTTACTGTTTCTGTTTTTCCGGACTCCAGGGCTAGATGTACAGTATAGGGCCGGTAACCGATGGCAGAAACATACATTTGGTAGCTGCCTGCCGCAATGCCACTTATCTCGAACTGCCCGGCCTCGTTTGCAGAAGCCCCCCACTTTGTATCTTTTAACATAACAGTAGCATAAGTTACTGCTCCTGAACCGGAGGTAATGGTGCCTTTAACTGTTGCTGTTTGTGCAAAAGATTGTAAAGGCAATAAGAACAAAAGTAAAAGTATACGATGTGCCATTTTTTAAATTATACTTGTTATAACTAAATAATTAGAAACGCTAAATTATTAATTTAGATTCATCTAAAAATAAAAATTTAAATTTTGTATTTGCAGTAGCGCTGCTTAGCGTTAAGTATAAAGTATAATTTGCCTGTGCGGGGTTTTAAAGAGCAGGCGCGTAGTGGCCTATGGCTGTAGGGCTGCTGTTAAGCCTGTAAAGGCTTTAGCGAGATAAAATTTAGACAGCCTAAACAGAAAAGGTGCTGCTCTTGCTCTAGCAGCACCTTTTTATGATTGGGTAATTATCAAAGATGAAGTATGGCTACCGGTATTTTTCGCGGAGCAGCTGGGCTACTTTCTCCATGCCTGTAGAGGCCTTTTCTTCAAACAAAAACAGGTTCTCGCGTTTTCGCATTTCCGGCAGGTTAGGATCTACCACAAATATGGGTGCACCATCGTCCACAAAATCAACCAGGCTGGCAGCGGGGTAAACAACCAGAGAAGTACCCACTACCAGGTAAATATCTGCCTGCACGGTTTCTTCCATGGCTTTCTCCATCATGGGTACAGCCTCTCCGAACCATACAATGTTTGGCCGTAGCTGTGAACCACGCTCACACTTATCGCCGACGTTTAGTTCCCAGCCTTCAATGGGGTAAATAAGCGAGGGGTCTAACGTACTGCGGCTCTCAAACAGTTTGCCATGCAGGTGTATTACATTGCTTGAGCCGGCGCGCTCGTGCAAATCGTCTACATTTTGGGTGATAATGCGTACATCAAAGTCTTTTTCCAGGTCGGCCAGGGCCAGGTGGCCGGCATTGGGTTTAACTGTGTGGGCATTTTTGCGGCGCTGGTTGTAGAAGTCAAGTACAAGTTCCGGGTTTTTCTGCCAGCCTTGTGGGGTAGCCACTTCCATTACATCATGTCCTTCCCAAAGTCCGTTTGCATCCCTGAACGTAGCGATACCGCTTTCGGCACTTATCCCGGCACCGGTTAAAACCACAAGTTTCTTTTTCATAGGTTCCTCTGTTTTGCTTTGGCACTTGCTTACATACTGCCTGTAACACAATGGCGCACGCTTGCTGGCGCCTGAACACTAAAATACGAAAAGGCCATCAAAGTGTAAACACAGCCAAAACCTTTCCGCTGGCTCAACTTATACTTGGCCGGGTAATCAGGTATACATGCAGGCAATCATCTTTCGTGGTATGCAGGGTAATGGTAAATCTACTTTTTATAAAGAGCGGTTTTTTGCTACGCACCTGCGCACCAGCCTGGATTTTTTACTCAACCGGCATCGGAAGAGGCTTTTGCTGGAGATGAGCGTGTGAAGATTTGTGATCGACATACTTTAACGGACCGCACCAATCTTATCCAGCTTATTTATCGGGAACCTTACACCCCTGAGGTACACACATTTGCTTATACCATGATTGGGTAACTGTACTGCACCCGCAGCTAATTCCGTTTAAAATAAATTCAGTTCAGAGGCCTATCGGTTTATACTTTCCGGTGCTGTATATTCGCTAAATTTAATGCGCATGATTAAGAGAAGCGAGCGCCTGAACAATGTGTCGTATGACTTGTGCGGGCCTTTATACGAGAAAGCCAAAGAACTGGAGTTGCTGGGGCATAAAATCACCAAGCTAAACATCGGCAACCCGGCACCTTTTGGGTTTGAAGCACCGGCAGCCGTTACAGCCCAGATCATCAGTAACCTGGGGCTGGCACAAGGCTACTCCGACCACAAAGGGTTGCTAAGCGCACGCGAGGCCATAAAACGGTATTATACAAGCAAAGGGGTAGCAGCCATTCATACTGAGGACGTATTTTTGGGCAACGGCGTAAGCGAGCTTATTCTGCAGGCAGTACAAACGCTGCTGAACGATGGAGACCAGGTACTGGTGCCCTCACCGGATTACCCGCTATGGACAGCTGCTGTGCGTTTTGCAGGTGGAAAGGCCATACATTACCGCTGCGACGAAGCAGCGGACTGGTACCCTGACCTCGCAGACATCAAAAGTAAAATCAATAGCCGTACGCGCGCCATTGTTATCATTAACCCCAACAACCCAACCGGGGCTGTGTACTCAAAAGAACTGCTGCAGCAACTTGTACAGCTGGCCGAGGAGCATAACCTGGTGGTTTTCTCGGATGAGATATACGATAAGATTCTGTACGACGGAACAGTTTATACTTCCACGGCTACTGTTTCGGAGGAGGTGCTTTGTGTTACTTTTGGCGGCTTGTCTAAAAATTACCTGGCGGCAGGTTTTAGAGCAGGGTGGATGCTGGTAAGCGGAGCAAAGTATAAAGCCACCTCTTATTTAGATGGCTTAAATACCATGGCCAGCCTGCGCGTGTGCAGCAACGTGCCCGCCCAGTTTGCCATAGAAACAGCTTTGGAAGGCGAACAATCTATACTTGACCTGACCTTGCCAACCGGAAGGCTGGGCCAGCAGCGCGCCATCGCCTACGAGAAGTTAACAGCCATACCGGGCATTACCTGTGTGAAGCCGATGGGTGCCTTTTATATGTTCCCGAAGCTGGACATGAAGAAGTTTAGCGTTACAAACGACCAACAGTTTGCCCTGGACCTGCTTACGGAACAGCATGTGCTACTTGTACCGGGCACAGGCTTTAATTACCAGCAGCACGACCACTTCAGGGTGGTATACTTGCCAGAGCCGACGGAGCTGAGTTATACTTTAGACAGGTTAGCGTCTTTCCTGGGTTATTACCAGCAGGGGAAGGTACAGAGGCAGGTAAATGTTATTGCTTAAATTCGTTTACGCTGCTTGAAAAAATTCAGGAAAAAGCTATATTGGTGTTGCGCTATGGATATTATAAAAATTAAATGTATCCATAATGAAACATGAAAGGAGCCAAAGGTACTCCAACCATAGGGCCAATAACCGGAACTGCTCCTTATACACTATAGTTGTATGCTATATAAATCCAGAATAAACCTTCTAACCTGACAAAACAAAGAGAGCCTTCCAGAAACAAATGATGATCAGGGTAATTTTTTCCATAATGTTTTTGATAGTATTAGTTGCTTGCAATAAGCCGCAGCAAGGACTTCTGTTAAAAGCCGAAGAAGGGGATGTGAAGATAGAGATTGACAGTGTTGCGTTGCCCGAACTGGCCTTATTCCCAATAAGAGTTAAACTCACCAACTTTGCTGATAATAAAGTAGTTCTTGTCTTTGATACAATAACTGATGTTTATGAAGGGCAAGTCAGAAACTTGTATTTGACAGTTGACGCAGATACATTTTTTATTGGAGTAAAAACTTCAGAAAATTACCTTGTATTTAATGAACGTACCACCACTTCTTTTCTAGCTTGGGGATACATTTGGCATGGGGAAAAGCATTTTGACTCCATCAAAGATATTGAGCCTGCTTTTAAAAACGGAAAACTGGTATACAGATTCAGTAAGGACTATCTTCAAAATGTAAACACAGTTGGAATGCTATCACATTCAGACACTTTACTTGTTCCTGTTAAAGTAGAGTCCAAAACTGACAAAGCACAGGTTCTTAAAGAATTTGTACCGTTGTCTTATGAGTGGCATGAAGAGAAACTCAAAAAGAAGTAATTGTCAAGTGTATATGTGACAGGTATACTTCTCTAAACTACCCGTAGGAAACAAAGAAAACTACGAACATACAACCACGTGTATACTTTATGCTTCGCACATCGTCTACACCAGTACGTTAGCAATAGAGCTCTCCCGTGACAACAAAGAAATGTTTGAAAATCCTACCAATAAACTTCTCTACGGCAAACTCTCACTAAGATAAAAGTAAGTGTAGCAGTCTGATTTGGGTTTAAAAGTTTTTATACTTGACTGTATCAAATCGATACAAAAAGTGTCCGAAATCGAACAGGCTTTAATAAATATTTATCTGAAATATTATTTAAAATGTTGATAAATAATTAGTTGTATGTTGGCACCAACTTTGGCAATAGAATCGAGAGGGACCTCCATTTATTAGATGGCCTGTTTTTCATTAAAAATCAACGGTTCTAGCCATGATAAAGAACAATCTTAAAATCGCTATACGCATACTCTGGAAAAACAAACTTTTTTCATTGGTCAATATATTGAGCTTATCACTGAGTATGGCGGTTGGTGTTATTCTTTTTACAGGCCTGAAAGCCAATCACGACACAGACCATTTTCATCCACAGTTAAATCAAATAGTACGTATACTCACGCAGGAAACTCATGAGGGGGAACAAACCAAATGGGCAACGGCTCCCTTGCCTTTGGCGCCTCAAATTGAAAGTATATCCTTTGTTGAAAAAACGGTGAAAGTGCGTCTGGCAGGGAAACATAACTTGCAAACCGACGGAGGTGATGTGCCGATTGACATCAAATTTTCTGAGCCTTCTTTTTTTGATGTCTTTGGCTTTAAATTGCTATCAGGCAATGCACAAAGCCTTACCGATAATCCCACTTCCCTTTTTCTGACCGAAAAAACAGCTGAAAAGATATTTGGCAACGCCAATGCTTTAGGGCAAACGGTTCAATTTGAAAAGTTAGGAGCTTATACCGTTGGGGGAATTATCCAAGACCCGCCTTTAGAAACACACCTACCCATTGAGGCCATGCTTTCTTTAAATGCTGGCGAAGTGCTTGAAAAAAAAGGAGCACTGAGTACTAGTGCACAAAATTGGGGAGACTTCAAGAGTGCAGCAATTTACGCACGTTTAAAATCAGAAGATAATTTAGCGCAGCTCCATACAACTTTACAAAACTATAATCAGAAATTGGATAAGAGCAATCTCCAATTTTTGGCACAACCCATAGAAGAGATTACCCCTCGAAACAATGACATTCAGAATGACCGCGATGCGGGCACCGATTGGATGGGCATAAAAATACAGTTGTTTTTAATTCTAGCCTTAACTCTTTTATCTGCTTTCAACTATATCAGTTTGACATTGGCGCGTGCTTTCTCTCGAGCGCGGGAAGTAGGAATTCGCAAAACCTTAGGCGCGACAAGAAGACAAATTATTGGTCAGTTCTTGATGGAGTCGATCCTTGTTTCCCTTTTGGCTTTGTTGTTCACAATGCCCTGTGTTGAGATTTTAGCGCACTATATACCCGATATGGAAATGGCGTTTTCCTATGATACAGCCCTGATTTTAGGCTTGTTAATCTACGCAGTTATCACAGGCTTGGTCGCTGGGGCACTTCCATCCTGGTTATTGTCAGCATTTCAGCCCATACAGGTGCTGCGTAAAATGAAGAATATTAAGCTTTTCCGGAGTATTGCTATTTACAAAGCTTTGATTGTCGTGCAGTTTTCAGTGACCATCATGCTGATGATATTGGTTGTTATATTAGCCGATTATGAAATAAAACATCATGCAGTCATTAACTCAACCGTGTCACCTAATATCCTGACACTTGATCTGAAAGGTGAAAAATATGAAAACCTGCAAAACGA
The DNA here is from genome assembly GCF_947492645.1 of uncultured Pontibacter sp. Taxonomy (GTDB): domain Bacteria; phylum Bacteroidota; class Bacteroidia; order Cytophagales; family Hymenobacteraceae; genus Pontibacter. The sequence goes on from NZ_CANLMZ010000006.1 coordinate 265,618, forward strand.
AATAAGCCAGTTAAGCCAGGTAGAAACGACTTTGGCGACTAACTGGTATTATAAACCGATGCTAAAGGGCAAGTCTTCTGTAACGTTAAAAGACAAAACCCTGGAAATGTATTATGTCAGTATTGACCCTAAAATATTTGAAACAGAAGGTATCAGCTTAAAATCCGGACAAAGTTTTCCTGAAAATATGCCCCGAAATGTGGAGCAATATGTGTTGGTGAATGAAGCTGCCGCAAAATTATTGCAATCCGAATCGGAGACTTTAGTGGGACAAACGCTATCTCTGGATTCTGTCTATGTACAAGTAATTGGCATCATGCCCAATGAAATTATTGGAGAAACAAATCCATTAATGTATCGGTATTTGCCAAACGAAATAGCCACCTTAACCATAAAAATAAATCCAAATGCAGAATTGGAAGCTACCAAAGCTATTCAAATCTTATGGGAAAACCATTTTCCTGAAAAAACAGCAAATCTTCAAAATTTAAAAGATGGGTATTCAAGAATTGGAGATAGAATAGGTTTTTTTGGAGGTTTAGCCCTTATTGTTATGATTATAGCTGGTTTGGGCATTTTAGGTATAGCCAGTTACTCCGTAGAAATACGTGTTAAAGAACTGGGTATAAGAAAAGTATTGGGAGCAAGCAACAATGAATTGGTATGGATAGTTACCAGAAATTTTGCCATTCTAATTTTAATTGCCGGACTTATTGGCGTTCCGGCTGGCTTGTTTGGCGGTGATTTAGTTAGACAAGATTTAGGCAGCAAACTTGTTAATTTAAGTTTTACAAGTGTAAGCATAGGCTTTGGTTTGGTTGCCGTAGTCGGGCTACTGACTGTCCTATCCCAAACCATTAGAGCAGCGCATGTTAAACCTGTAAAAGTCCTGAAAGTAGAGTAGAAAAGGTAAAGTATTCATTGGCAGATTATGACGATGGCGTTTTAAACTATTCTATTCCGCGATACCATCGTGCAATGTAACGACCGCTACAAGACGCAGGATGAAGGGCACATGTTGCTGACTGAATGTCTCCGCAATGGTGCCGCGAGGTGGAAGCTATAAGTTTTTAGCTTAGTTTTTCCTTTTGTTTTGTGGGGCAGTACGCGGCCTAGGAAGCGCACTACTGCAGATACACTAACCTGGGAAAGCCTTCTAAACCAAAAGCCGCAACAGAGCTAACTGTTGCGGCTTTTTTATACTTGCCAAATGCATCAGGCAGTAATCTAATTTATAAAGTATACTTACGGCCTTTGTTCTGTTCCTTCAGGTAGTCCATCAGCGGCTGAAAGTAATCTATCATGGCGCGGGCACTAAGCTCTTCGCCGGTTTTCTCTTTCAGCATCTGGCGCCAGTCGGCAGAGGCACCCGGGTACATGATGTCGCGCAGGAAGTTACCTACCTCTTTGCTGCCGTAGTAGTTGGTGGCGTGCGGGTCCTGCTTCAGGATATTTTTGGCGATGTGGTCGTGCAACTGGAACAGGATTACGTAGCTCATGGCATAATCGTAGTATTGTGCTGCATCGTCGTTGATGTGGGTTTTGGTCGCTGCATCCAAGTAATTTTCGCCACGGTTAGCTGGTGGCACCATTCCCTGGTATTTCTTGGTTAGCTCCCACCAACGCTTATTCAACTCGTCTGCTGATAAGTTTTTGGCGTAGAAATCATGCTCCCACTCACTCATTACCCCAGCGGCAAATGGTATGAACGTCACGTAGCTTAGCGCTTCTTTCAGCAGGGTCTGTACTTCATCGGTCTGTACATTTTTATCAATCAGCTTAAGCTCTGCCAGGAACGGTTTCTGCATAGCGGCCAAGCCCATTAAGCTACCAATAGCTTCGTGGTAGGCACGGTTAGCACCGCCACGCAACAGCACCGGAACATCCGGGTTGGTATAGGTCATGTAATAATACACGTGGCCCAGTTCATGGTGTGTGGTTTCGTACCACTCTGCGTTGGGCTCCACGCTCATCAGGCTGCGTACGTCTTTGTCCAGGTCCATGTGCCAGGCAGAGGCGTGGTTGTTCTTTTTGTAATTGGCGTTTGCCGGCAACGGGTACAAGCTAGATTTGGTGTAGAACGACTCCGGAAGCGGATCAAAGCCAAGGCTGGTGTAGAACCGCTCTGCCTGCTTTACCTGCCACTCAGCGCCTTTGGGCTTTAGCGCAGCATCTAAATCAATGCCTTCTACATTTACCATCGCGCTCCAGTCCTGGCCCCACCGGTTAGGCAGCCAATGGGCAGGTAAAAAGTCAGGCACTTCTTTTTGCCCATACTTTTTAGCAAGCTCGTAACGGGCATAAGTATGCAGTTCTCTGTACAACGGGCGCAGTTCCTCGTTTATCTGCTTCATCAGCGTCATCATTTCCTCACGCGTCATACCATAGTCAGAAGCCTGGTATGTAAAGTAATCGTCGTAACCCAGGCTTTGCACCGTTTTATTGCGCAGGTCGCGCAGGTTCAGCAGCCCCTTTTTCAGACCTGGACCAACTTCCTTGCTTGCGTTCCAGGCGGCCAGTCTTTTCTTCAGGTCTGTTTCGTTTTTAAGAATATTGTCGATCTCGTTTGTAGAGACGGATTTCTCAAAAATGCGGTAGTTAAAGCCGTACAGTTTTTCAGTTTGTTCTGTTTCTGCTTTAATGCGCGCTTTTACAACATCCGGAATCGTTTGTGGGTTGTTGGCTCCTGTATAAAGTATGGCCTCAAACTGCTTTGCCTGCAACGGGGTTAACTGGTCTTTTTTCTCCAGCATGGCTTTGGCTGTGTTGATATTCTCGACACTACCCGTAAAAGCTGCAAAAGCTTCGTTTGCGCGGCGGGTTGCCACAGCGTTCGTAGAGTCGCCTTCTACAATCTTTGTGTTTGATGCCCACTCAGCCTCTGCTGATTTCGTGTATAAATCCTGATACTGCGCCGAGTACTGGTCCAGAAACGCCTGTGCTTCTTTTTGCACCTGGGTCATTTCTGTGGTAGTTGCAGTCTCTGCCGTTTCGGTTTTCTGGCTGGAGCAGGCGCTGCATAGTATAGCGGCGGTTAAGCCCGTAAAGATGAGTTTTTTCATAAGGTTAGTTCGTCGTTATCTTACTAAGGTACTAAGTAGCAAAGGCATAAACAATAGCGAGGCAACTGCAAACGGAGCGCGTAACTATTTTAAAGTATAGGCTTCAATTTAGTAACCAAGTAGCTTCTAACGTGCTGAGCTCATGTATGAAGGTAATTACCACGCCAATACTGCTTTTACCATCAGCGGCACAAGTAAGCATATAAATGCCAGCTTAATAATTAGATTAAATGTAATTGACATGTGTATACTGTTTTAGCGGAAGATTGACTTACGTTATCTTTACCTTTGGTCAGATTTTCTATTTTTGTTACACCGGCCGTACGTTTTACTTCTTTTAAAGTAATTAAATTTTGATGCAGGTAGCTTGCGAAGCCATCAATTACCAGTCAAACCCAAACTATAAGATAGCATGATTAAACGTTTATCAGCAACAGACAACGCCCATACGACCATACTTATCAGGTTGATGGTAGGGGCTGTTTTCTTGTCAGAGGGCATACAAAAGTTTCTTTTTCCGGATGTTCGTGGGGCAGGCCGCTTCGAAAAGATTGGCTTACCTGCACCGGAGTTCCTGGGTGCATTTGTGGGTACGTTTGAGGTGCTCTGCGGAGCTTTTATACTTTTGGGTCTGCTCACACGTGTGGCAAGTATGCCGTTGATCATCATCATGCTGGTGGCCATCGCCACTACCAAAACCGAGGTGCTGGCAAACGATGGTTTTTGGGCCATGCTGCATGGCAGCCGAACAGACTGGTCTATGCTTCTGGGCAGTATTTTCCTGCTGATAAAAGGAGCAGGGCTATACTCGGTGGATCATAGCATCAGGGATAAAAAAAATTAACCCTGTGGCCATGGAAAACAAGAACGAAGGCAAGCACCCAGAACTTTTAAGGGCCCTCACGTTAAAAGATGCTGTGGGGGTTGGTTTGGGAGCTATTATCGGGGCCGGCATATTTGTGGTTACTGGTGTGGCAGCAGGCGTAGCAGGGCCCGCTTTTCTGGTAGCTTTGCTTTTTGCTGGTTTGATAGCAGCCTGCAATGGTTTGTCATCAGCGCAGCTTGCAGCGGTTTACCCAAGCTCCGGCGGTACCTACGAATACGGATACAGGCTTCTCAACCCGTGGTATGGGTTCTCTGCCGGCTGGATGTTTCTAGTAAGCAAGCTTACGGCGGCAGGTGTGGTGGCAATCGGGTTCGGAAGCTACTTCTATCAGCTTGTACCTGTTCTTTCTCCGTTGGCACTCTCTGTCCTGGCTGTGGTTTTACTGACGGTTGCTAACTACTTTGGTATCAAAAAGGCGGGGGCGCTTAACCTTGCTATCGTATCTGTTACCATTCTTTCTCTCTTGTACCTGGTGTTTAGTAGTTTTCCTGCTGTTAAAATGGAAAACATGGTACCGTTTGCCCCCTTCGGCATAACAGGCATCGCTGAGGCTTCTGCCTTGTTATTTTTTGCCTTTACGGGCTATGCCAGAATTGCCACACTTGCAGAAGAAGTCAGCGAACCAGAGAAAACAATACCAAGGGCTGTGATAATTACCATCATTAGTGCCATTATACTATATGCCGCTGTTTCTTATATAGCTGTGGGCGTGGTAGGTGCTGAGCTGATGGCAGGAAGTAAATCTCCGTTACAAGTGGTGGCTGATGCACTAACCACGCCTGCCATCAGTACCGTTATTACGATAGGGGCCTCTACTGCCATGTTGGGCGTGCTGCTAAGTCAGATACTCGGGATAAGCAGGATGTTGCTGGCTATGGGCAGGAGGCACGACCTTCCGCCATTCTTCGAGCGCGTCCACAAAGAGCACAGAGTACCGCATCTGGGCATTTTCGTGACAGGTGCGATAATATTGGTGCTAACTATAGTTGGGTCTTTCGAGTTTATCGTTCGGGCTGCATCATTCACTATCCTGCTTTATTACAGCATTACAAACATAGCGGCTCTAAAGCAGCCTGCCTCTGAGCAGATCTACGGTAAACTAGTGCCTGTGCTTGGGTTGATTGGCTGCCTTGCCATGTCTGTATCGCTGCCCCTGGAAGTAATAGCATCCGGTATCGGGTTGCTTTTAACCGGATATGTTTTCAGGAAGGCCTTTCGTAAAGTATACGGTAGCGTAAAATAAGCCCTGTTTAGCTGTGGTATGCCGGTGCATTTACATCCGGAAGGTATAAATTAGCTTACCAGATTCTGAGTAGTCTACGAACGTAAAAACAGTATCGAATATAGCGGCAATCCTTTACCATGCAAGTATGGCGAAATACCAGTAAGCGGTTTAAAGGCAAGTATAAAGTTATACTTCAGGGTTTGGTTCTTCTATACTTTCTGGCAACTGCGCTTCCTGCAGCAGATTATCGTCGATGGTTTTACTTGTTTTGGCGCCAAGCTCCCGCAAAATTTCAACGCGTCGGACAAGGTTGCCTTTGCCTTCTGTTAGCTTATTCATGGCAGCGTTATAAGAGCTTTGGCTGTGCTCCAGGTGCTTGCCAATGGTTTTCAGGTCATCTACGAAGCCAACAAACTTGTCGTAAAGTTTGCCGCTCTCATCCGCAATTTTGATAACATTTCGTTTCTGGTCTTCCTGGCGCCACACCCCGGCAACGGTGCGCAGCGTGGCTAGCAGGGTAGAGGTAGTCACCAGCACGATATTGCGCTCAAAGGCATCGGTAAATAGATCGTGGTCGTGCTGCAGGGCAAGGCTGAAGGCAGGCTCCAGGGGTATGTACATCATCACGAAGTCTGGCGAGTTTACCCCATTCAAGCGGTGGTAGTCTTTGCGGCCCAGATCAGTAAAGTGCGTGCGGATGGAGTTAATGTGGCTGCGCAAGTATACTTCCTGCTGGTTATCGTCTTCGCAGCTGCAGTAGGCCTCGTAAGCCACCAACGAAAGTTTAGAGTCGATGATCAGGTGTTTGCCCTCCGGCAAGCGAATAATCACATCGGGGCGGTATACTTTTTTATCATCGTTCTGCAGTACTTCCTCGCGCTCGTAATGCACGCCTTTGCGCAAGCCCGATTTTTCCAGGAGGCTCTCCAGCAGGTATTCACCCCAGTTGCCCTGGGTCTTGTTTTCGCCTTTCAGGGCGCGTGTCAGGTTTATTGCATCCTGGCTCATTTTCTGGTTAAGGGAAACCAGTTGTGTAATTTGTTCTTTAAGTGATATGCTGTCTTTCAGGGTTTTATCGTAGGTTTGTTCCACCTTTGATTCAAACTCCTTGATGCGTTCTTTAAGCGGAGAAAGTATGCGCTCCAGGTTTTCAGATGATGCTTTATTGAAGTGCTCGGCATTTGTCATCAGCACCTGGTTGGAGATGCTCTGGAACTGCTGCAGGAATTTTTCGCGCAGTTGCTCCAGCTCTTTATTCTGCTCCTGCAGGCGTTTGTTCAGGTGTTCGTAGTCGGTTTCTGTTTTGGTAAGGGCATTGGTTAATTCCAGCGTTTCTGTTTGTGCCTCGCGCAGCTGTGCTTTCAACTGGTTTGTTTCTTCTGTTTTCTGCTTTGCCTGCGCCTCCAGTACGCCCTGTGTAATGGCAGCCTGGTTGGCTGTTTGTTGCAAGGCATTCAGTTTTCCCCTCAGCGCCAGAAAGGCAACTACCAATCCTGCTAAAAATGCTGCTATTCCTACGATCATCTCCATAGGGTAAAGGTAAAGGATTTTAGCAATTGCAGCAATCGTTTTGCTAATGAAATTAGTTAAAGGGGTTTTTATACTTGAAGTTTCCGATTGATATTTAGGCTGCCGTTTTTTTTGCTTTTTATCGAGCTGCTGTCCTTCCTTAGTCTTACATGCCTGTTGCTTCACCTCTGGCTTTGGTGCGCTCCTAGGCCGCGAGGCCTCGCCTTTGTGTATCGCGCTGTCTATTGAAAGCTGCCTAACGGCTGCCCTCCGGGCACCGCAACAATAGAAGGCGCTCAACGCAAAGGCTGGGATTGTGAATTCTTCGCAGGCGGCTGTTGTAACTGGAGACAAAGTGTAATTTCCGTCCTCGGAGGGACTGGGGAGGGTTTACACTTTCGTAGGGACAGGTCGCGACCTGTCTGTAGGATGCCAGTAACTATGAAATTTATACTTTGGCTAAGGCATTGGCAGAAAGTCTCCTTTTGAAGCGGGCGAAGGGTATGCTTATACTTTTGCTATAGAACACGTAGCTAAATAGCAGCAGTACAGCGCTCGCCGCCTTAGGCAAAGAGGGGAAGGGGTGGTTGGACTCGGTAAAGCAGCGTGAGGTGTTAAACAAAAAGCGGCTATACCTGCCTGTGCAAGTATAGCCGCTCACTTTAAATTATAAATTCTTAGCTATTTGCTTTCTTCTGAGTAGCAATCACCCGGTTCTCCTGGAAAAGCGTGTTCTTTTTCCAGGACTTTTTCTCCTGCTTCAGCGCTTTCTTTTCATCTTTGGCAATTTTACCACCCATCAGTTTATCCAGGTCAGGTTTGCCACCATCTACCCAGCAAGTATACCAGAAGTTAGAAACCACCTCAGCAGAGGTCTGCATGCGTTGCGCTACGGTTGGGCCAAGCAGCGCTGCATACTTTTTAGCGAATTCATCTGAATAATATTGTCTTGTTCTGCCGTTTCGCTCTACGGTTACATACTTTGTTTCCGGGGTAAAAGCCTTTGATGCTTCTAATTCCAGCGCCAGCACGCCTGGAAACAGTTTATGCGAAGCACGCACTACTTCCCAGATGGCAGTTTCGGTATCGGCTAAGTATACCGCTTTCTTGTTCTGCAATTTATAGCCCTGGGCATGCATTTCCGGTACTTTAGACTCCCACAGGCTGTGCAGGCCTTTCTGGTTTGTTAACTGCCCATCGTAGTTAAGGGTAGTGTGAAGCGGAACATGGGCATCGGCAATATAATGGCCCAGGTCAGCAGCGTAAAACAGGATGCTGTCTGCGTTTTGCTGGCGGAAAGCATTTGTCAGGCGTTCTTTCATCACCATTACGTGCCAGGGCACAATGCCATACTTTTTAAGGGTATCAACCGGGTATTTTTCTGCTGCTGCCTTCCAAGATTGCGGCATCGTATAAACAGCGTCCTCACCATATACATCCACGTCAATAAAGTGGCGCGGTGCCTCTTCCGGGTCGTGGCTGCGGCGTTCGTCAGGGCGAACCGATTGCTGCACAAGGTAATCCTGATTTTTGTAGAAGAAGCCCTGCATTTGTTTGGGCAAGCCGTAGATAGCCAGTTGGTGTACAACCTTATGGCCGAAAAATCCCCAGCCGTAGGATAAAATGCTGCAAGCTATAAGCGCTAAAAAGAGCAATGAAATTCTTTTCTTCATGTATACTTTATACTATAAGGGTGCAAGGTAAACAGATTATCAGGTTAGTCTTTTACGATTTCGATCTTATACTTTCTGCCTTTGATCTTGCCGTTGGCGAGTTTGGTGGCTATACTTTTGCTTTGATCTTCGGGCACGGCTACAAAACTCATGCGGTCCTGCACCTCTATTTTACCGATCTGGTCTGCTTTTATGCCTGCTTCTGCTATCAGGGCTCCCACAATATCTCTTGGGCTGATCTTGTCTTTGCGGCCCCCGCTGATGTAAATAGTGGCAAAAGCGGATTGAACAGCCGTTTGTTTGGCAGGTGTTTGTGCCGTTAAGTTGTCAGCCTGCCGCCATTCATCCATGCGTACCTGTTCCCAGTCTCGTAGCTGTTTCTCGTCGCGGGGAGTAGCTAACGTATAAACGGTGCCACTTTTGCCGGCGCGGCCGGTGCGCCCGCTGCGGTGCAGGTAAGCGGCCGCATCAATGGGCAGTTCGTAATGGATGATGTTCTGTAGCTTATCGATATCCAGGCCACGGGCTGCCACATCTGTGGCTACCAATACCTGCGTAGTACCGTTCCGGAAAAGCATCATGGCTTTGTCGCGGTCTTTTTGTTCCATACCACCGTGCAAGGCTCTTGCAGCCAGTCCGTCTGCCAGCAGTTGCGCCGCCAGCTCGTCGGCGGCAATGCGGGTGTTGGTAAATACCACCGTACCCATCGGGTTTATACTTTGCAGGAGTTGCCCTACCGTTTGCTTCCGTTTTTCATGATCAACTTTGATGCCTACCAGCCTTACCTTATCGGGTATGGCATTAGCCGATGCCTTTACAAATTGTGGGTTTTTAAGCGAGTTGGCGATAAGTTCTTTTACATCGTCGGGCATGGTGGCCGAGAAAAGGACCGTCTGGCGCTTATGTGGCAGGTTGGCAAGTATCTTGTCTACCTCTTCTTCAAAGCCCATCTCCAGCAGCTTATCCGCCTCATCTAAAACAATTTGCTTCACGTTGCTTAAATCAACGGTTCGGCGGTTTAAGTGGTCAGTCAGGCGGCCGGGTGTGGCTACTAACAGCTGCGGCGGGTGCGACAGCGAGGCCCGTTCCTGCGAAAAAGAGTGGCCTCCGTAAAAAGCACTTACCTTCAGGTTGTTTATCTTTTTACCATACTGCTTTAGCTCCTGGCGCACCTGCACCGCCAGTTCGCGGGTAGGCACAATTACCACAGCCTGTACATGCTGCAGCTCAGGGTTTATACTTTGCAGGATAGGCAAACCGAATGCTGCAGTTTTTCCGCTTCCTGTTTCTGCCTGGCCGGCCACATCCTGGCCCTGCAAAAGCAAGGGAATGGCACTTTCTTGTATAGGAGTAGGAATTGTGTAGTTTAACTCCTGCAGGCTTTCCAGAAGCGAAGGGTGCAGGTTCAGGTCTTTGAATGTGGCCATGGCAAATGTATAATTTCTGCAAAGGTACGGTTTCCTGAGGCAAAGCTGTGCTATTGCCCTAATAAACTGCTGTTACGGCAGATTTTAATTATTTGTACAACTTAACACAGGAGCCTTGCAGTATGCCATAGTATGGGAAAATTGTATGCCACCCTCAAAAAAATGACTGTCGGACTTCTATTCGGCATTTTACTGGTGTATGTGCTGATCTCTGCCAGGGATTTTCTGTACCCGGTGGTGATGGCGCTGCTTTTTGCCTACCTGCTATACCCCGTGGTAAAAAAGCTGGAGCAATGGAGAGTGCCCCGTATCATAGCCAACCTGTTTGTCATACTTACTGCAATGGCTGCATTTATCGGCTTGCTGCTTTTGCTGTACAAACAGTTGGGGGTGTTTCTGGGTGATTTGCCGGGTTTGCAGGAGAAGGCACTAAGCAACCTGGACGGGCTACAGCACAGCCTGGAGCAAAAGTTTGGAGTCAGAAACGAGCAGGATGACCATTGGCTGCGCGAGCAGGTAGAGGCGGCGTTCCAGTTTAGCGGGGAGTTTATAGGCAAGGCGTTTATGGCCACCACCAATACTGTTACCAAGTTCGGCCTCATGCCGGTTTATATTTTTCTGATGCTCTACTACAGAAATAAGTTTGAGGAATTTCTTTTCAGGATCGTGCCCACACCGAAGCATTCTCAAACCCGAAAGATCATCATTCAGATCTCTGAAGTCACTAGGCATTACATGGCCGGAGTTGTTATCGTTATCCTGATCCTCTGTTTTATCAATACAGGCGGGCTGTTGATTATTGGGGTAGAGTACGCCTTGCTGCTCGGTATCCTGTCTGCCATCATGAACTTTATACCTTACTTCGGCACCTTAATAGGCGGGGCCATACCGCTGCTTTATACTTTAACCATACAAGGCGATCCAAATAAAGCGTTTGGGGTTGTGGTGCTGTTTATTATCATTCAGTTCACCGAGAACAATATCCTAACCCCGAACATCACAGGCAGTAAAGTAAATATAAACCCTTTGTTCACCATCCTGAGTATCATCATAGGCGGAATGATCTGGGGTTTGCCGGGTATGTTTGTAAGTATACCGCTTATGGGCATAGTAAAGATTTACTGCGACAATAAACCGGAATTAAGCGCTTTCTCCTTTTTGCTCGGCACCAGGGGCACCGAAAAACATGCCTTTACGCTGGAGAAACTGAAGCGGCTGTTTGGAATAGGCGAGAGGAAGTAGCTTTTCTGACTTTGGGATTTCAGTCTGCCACATAAACTTTATCTGGTTTATCCTTAGGTTGAACGTGTGGGTATTATCATGATTAGCGCTGATTTAACGTACCTGTTCTAACGGCTTAGCTTCTATGGCAAAGTATAGGTGCTGCATTTACAAGTATAAATTGTTGCTGTGCGGAAGTATAAACTGGTTCTTTTATCTTTATTTTAGGCCCTGATTTTACCCACATGAAACTACGCACCCCGGATTCGCTGCCCACCCAGGACCTGCTCTTTGAGCGCGACATTGCTGTCATGCAGCTGGAGGCATTTGTGAGTGATATATCGGAGGTTCCCCATCGCCATGGTGCCTACATGCTGCTGTTTGTGCAGGAAACAAAAGGAGGCAACAACCTGATCGACTTCCGGAGGTATGACATGGTGGCCGGACGGCTGTTTCTGCTTGGGCCCGGGCAGGCGCACCAGCGGCAGTCGTTGCAGGAGCATGGGGTGTTGCTTTCGTTTTCGGATAATTTTCTGCAGACAACCGGTATTACCGCACACGATGCCCTGGTGCTGTTCGGTGCCGTGTACCAGCACCCGTACCTCGACCTCAGGCCCGAACTGCAGCAGCTGTTTCTGCAGCTAACACAGCTGATTGCCTATGAGCAGCAACAGCCGAACCCAAGCCAGGCCATACTTTCGCGGTACCTGTTTATACTTTTAAACTACCTGCTGCGCGAGTGCCATGTGCAGATCGCTAAACTAACCCCTGCCCGCCACAGCGAACGGCTTTTCAGGCTCAGCAGCCTGATAGAAGAAAATTACCTCAGCCATAAACCTATATCCTTTTATGCCGATGCCCTGGATATTACCTCCAAACACCTGAACAACCTCTGCAGGCAATACCTCAACACTACCGTAGCCGACATGCAGCAGGCACGCCTTCTGCTCGAAAGCAAGCGCCTTTTACACTTCAGCAGCTTATCTGTTAAGGAGATCGCCTACAAACTGGGTTTCGAGGATGCGTCGTATTTTGTGCGGTTCTTTAAGCGTATGGCTGGCACAACGCCCATGCAGTTCAGGGCAAGTGGTTCCGAAAGTACCATACCTCAGGTTTAATGTACCATCACATTGCCCTTGCTTGCGCGTACATTTACATTGTTAAAATTTAAGCGTATGCAGGCAAATCAGAACTTGAGGGCAATAGGTATTGGGGTGGTGGCTTCCGTTTTTTTCAGCTCTACCTACGTCCTGAACAGCTTTATCTCGGTGGGCAACGGCCATTGGGCCTGGACGGTTAGTTTACGGACTTTTTTTCTGCTTATCATCCTGCTTGGCATACTTCAGTTTAAGAATCAGCTAAAGCCGCTGCTGCACATCATGCTGCATAAACCTAAAGTATGGCTGTTTTGGGGCAGTATCTGGTTTGGCGTGGTGTATGTGCTGCTTACTGCGGCTGCCTCGCTTGGGCCGGGCTGGCTTATAGCCGGTGTTTTCCAGTTTACTATTGTTGCCGGTATCTTGCTGTCGCCGTTTTTGTATAAAGATGGCCGCGCCAAAATACCTGTAAGGGCACTTTTACTGTCGATTCTGATTTTAGTAGGGATAGCGCTGATGCAATGGAGCCAACGAAACGGAACTTACACAGATGCACAGCTAGTGGGCTGCATTGTACTTGTTTTGCTTGCAGCTGTTATCTGGCCGCTGGCTAGCCGCAAACTGCTGCTTTTTGTAGAGGAACATGATTACCAGCTTAACGCCATGCAGCGCGTTGCAGGCACAGCCATTGGTAGCTTACCGGTACTTTTCCTGCTGATGGGTTTTGGCTACAGCCAAGCCGGCTTACCTGGCCAGACGCAACTTACTGCAGTTTTTGCAATTGCCATCAGCTCTGGAGTGATCGGTACCATCCTGTTTTTTAAAGCGACTCACCTGGCCCGCACCGATGGTGCTGCGCTGGCGGCTGTAGAGGCTACGCAGTCTGTAGAGATTTTAGCAACCGTGGTAGGAGAGGTGGCGCTGCTGGGAATTGCCTGGCCTAGTTTAACGGGTAATTTAGGCATGCTCCTGATCACCGGCGGACTTATACTTTATAGCATGCCTGCACGTAAAAAAGTGCTGCGCACGGTTTAAATTTTATACTTTGCTCTTATCCCGGATCATGCTCAAAAAGCCTTCCCGGTACGTTTCACCAACAGGAATCTCCTTGTCGTTGATATAAACAGTATTGCCATCTATCATACTTACTTTGTCTATGGAGATGATGTAGGAGCGGTGCACGCGGTAAAAAGGTGGCTGCGGCAGCTGTTCCGCCAGGTCCGTCAGCGATTGGTACGTTACCAGTCGCTGCTCCGGCAGGTATAGCGACACATAATTCTTCAGTCCCTCCACATACAGGATATCGCTGTAGACAACTTTCAGGAATTTGTTTTTGCTTTCGCCTTTTACAAACATGTAACCCGGGGCTGATGCAGCAGTTTGTTCTGTTGCCGGCATCTGTGTTGCAACCGCAGCAGTAGTGCTTTCCTGTAGCTGCAGCATACTTTGGGCTTTGTGTACTGCTTTGTAAAACCTGTCGAAGGGGATGGGCTTGAGCAGGTAATCTACTACATCGTGCTCGTAACCTTCCAGGGCATACTCGGGGTAAGCCGTTGTAAGTATAACTTTGCATTTGCTGCCGCAGATTTTCATAAACTGTATGCCCGTTAGCTCCGGCATCTGTATATCCAGAAACACCAGATCCACTTTGCCTTCCTGCACCCAGTTAATGGCCTCTATAGGGCTTGTTGTTTTGCCCACCAATTCCAGGAAGGGCATTTTACTTATGTAATCGGCAATAATATTGGTGGCGTAAGCTTCGTCGTCAACGGCAATGCAGCGAATCATGTGGTGTAGTTAAGAGTTGTTAGTTATAAGGTAAGAAATTCGGCTTAGTTTAGCGAATTTATACATCCTGCAGCCTCAGCACAGTTTTATACATTTGCCCGTCGTCCTGCACCTCCAGTTCATACTTACCGGGGTAAATCAGATCGAGTCGGCGACGGATGTTTGGAAGTCCTATTCCGGTTGTCTGGTCTTTCTGGTTTTTATTGATGTGGTTACTCACTTCAAAGTATAACTCCTTGTTTTGCAGCAGCAGGTTTATACTTATGGGGGTAGCTGCATCGTCTACCACACCGTGTTTAAGGGCATTCTCTACAAAAGGAATAAGCACCAGCGATGGTACCCGCTGCCCGTTTACATGGCCCTGCAAGGTAAAGTGCACAAAGAAATTATCTTCAAAGCGGAGGCGGTAAATATCGAGGTAGTTTTGCAGGTAATCCACTTCTTTCTGCAGTTCTACTTTGCCGTCTTTGCTTTCATGAAGCATGTAGCGCATCAGCTCCGACAATTTTATTACCGCATTGCCAAGTTTATCTGATACCGGGTAAGCCAGGGAGTAAATGTAGTTTAGCGTGTTGTAAAGGAAATGCGGGTTAATCTGCGTTTTCAGGAAAGAGAGTTCGGCTTGCGTTTTTTCCTGCCTCAAGGTGCGGTTTTCGCGCTCTTTCTGAATGGTGGATTCAAAGGCCCACACAACTCCTCCCATAAAGATGCCCGGCAAAGACCAGTAAATGTTATCGAAAATGTAATAGCTGAATGTAATCGTAGTATAATTACTGAACCCGAAAACGGACAGGAACAGTACTTCTTCGATAATATAGCGCAGCACAATGTAGGTAAACATTACGCTAAGTATACCCAGCACCAGCACCCACCATTGCTTATACTTCATCCAGATAGGGAACACCAGGAAATAGCAGAAATAAAACTGCACCAGGTGCAGCAGATTCTGGGAAAACGTTAACAACAAAACTTCAAACCGCCAGGTGTAAAGCAAGTATCCAAACAAAGTGTAAGTGAAATAAAGCGACCAACCCAGTAAGTGCAGCCCGATCTTTTTTTGTGTAGCGTTCATGTTTTAAAGCTAAGTATAAACCTGCTTACCTGGTAATTTTTTATCCCAACCCGCTGCTTTATACTTTCTACCTCCGCCTTTCTTATCCCAAGCCCGCTAACTACTGGGTTTTTGGCTTAGGATAATGTTTCTGGGGGTTCGGATAGTTTAGTTTCTATACTAAAGCGCTTGCTGCACCTTTGGCTCAAGTTAAACGAAACAAAACACCTGAGCCATGAAAAACACATCTACCAGAGCAACACAAGACAAAGCACGAAAGAGATGCAGAAGCATTATACTCATAGTATGCTCCATCGGCTTATACTTATTTTCTTATGCTTCGTGGGCGCAGTCGGGGGCTACTGTTAAAGGTGCAGTTAGAGAAGCTGCCACACAAAAGCCCCTGGATTATGTATCGGTGGTGTTGTTGCAGTTACCGGATTCAGCGGTAGCAGCCTCCGAGATGACAGACGCAGCAGGAAGTTATACTTTTGCGCAGGTGAAGCCCGGAAAGTATACTATAAAAGCACTTATGGTTGGGTTTACTCCGGCACAAAGTATGGCCATTGAGGTAAGACAGCAGGAAGTGCAGGTGCCAGCCATTGGTATGGTTGAAAAAGCAAATGCGCTGCAGGAGGTAGTCATAAAAGGGCAGAAGCCGCTGCTGGAGCAGGAGGCAGACCGTGTGGTGATGAATGTGGAGCAGCTGAACACGGCTGGCGACAATGCGTTGGAAGTGCTGAAGTATGCGCCCGGCGTTAGGTTGGACAAGGACGATAATATTGTCTTTAGAGGAAGCAGCAGCGTGAACGTAATGATCAACGGGAAAACCACTTACATGTCGGGAGATGAATTGCAGCGATACCTGAAGTCGCTGCCAGCCTCGGCGGTTAGCAAAGTAGAGTTAATAGCCAATCCATCAGCCGCCTTTGATGCAGCAGGCACAGCCGGCGTCATCAACATCCTCCTTAAAAGAGATGAGACCTTAGGCATGAATGGTTCTGTAAACCTGGGTGCCGGGTATGGCAAGTATGAGAAAGTATGGGGTGGCCTTAACCTGAACTACAATACGGGTAAAGTTAGCTTCTTTACGCGCCTGAATGCCGGCCACTACAACTCGTTTAACCGCCTTACGCTAAAGCGCAACATAAACGACAGCCTGTACAATCAGGTAAACTACTGGCACCCGGTCACCAACAGCTATAACCTGACGGCAGGAGCAGACTATTTTATATCTAAAAAGCACACTTTGGGCATTATGGCCAAAGGATACGCTTCACCCGAAAACACGCTTACCACCAGCAACTCTATAAATTATGATGCCGCCGGCAAGGAGTTCGGAAGTATGGATATGACCAACCCGAAGAAGTCTGGAACTGACAACTACAGCCTTAACCTGAACTACAAATTCGAGATTGACAGCACAGGCCGCACCTTATCTTTTGATGCTGATTATGTAAACTTCAGCAGCAATGCCGATGACCAGTTCACAAATAACTTTTATGCGGCTTCCGGAGAAGCCACGCAGGCACCCACTCAGTTGCGCAGTTTCAGCAACGCTGAGGCAAGTATAAAATCGTTTAAGGTAGACTACGTGCACCCGTTTGGGAAAGGCTATAAAGGAGAGGCCGGTTTAAAAACCAGCAAAGTGCAAAACGATAGCGACATTAAATTTGAAGAGCAGCAGGAGCAGGGATGGGTAAACGACCCGAAACGCACGAACAGCTTTTTTTACAGCGAAAGTATAAATGCCGGTTACCTTAGCCTGAGCAGGAAGTATAGCGATAAACTAAGCCTGAAAACCGGCCTGAGGGCAGAGCAAACCATCGCAAAAGGTTATTCTGTAACTACAAACGAAATAGTTAACCGTGATTATCTGAAGCTTTTCCCGAGCGTTTTTGTGAGCTACAGCGCCAATGATAATAACCAGTTTTCAGCTTCTTACAGCCGCCGCATCAGCCGCCCATCCTACCGCAGTCTAAACCCGTTTACCTTTTATTCTGATCCTTATACTGCGCTGCAAGGCAACCCATTTCTGGAGGCTTCTTTCTCAAATTCGTTTCAGTTTAACTACAACTACAAAAGCTTCCAGTTGCTGAGCCTGAGTTATATCCAGTCTGATAATTTTGTAACAGATGTAATTGCGCAAAACGACGAAACGAAGGTGAGTTTGAGCAAGCCTGAAAACCTGGGCAAAGCAACGTACTTGAATGCCAGCAGCGGCGGCACCATACCGGTAAATAGCTGGTGGACAACAACCCTGCAACTGGAAGGCTCTTACAATACTGTTTCTTCTCCGTTGCAAGGCACCAACTACAACAGCTCCCGTTTTAGCTGGTCGGCCAGCGCAGATGAGAGCTTTAACCTCCCGAAGGACTATAAACTGCAGCTGTCCGGTTACTACATGTCTTCTGGGATACAGGGCCTGTTCCGCACAAAATCTAATTACCAGGTTGATTTAGGAGTTCAAAAAAGCTTTATGGACGGTAAAGCCTCGCTTAGTCTTAAGCTGCGCGATGTATTTAACACCAGTCGCACCAGGGCTACTTTAGCATACAGCAACGTGAACATGTACTGGCAAAACCAATGGGAAAGCCGTCGCCTTAACCTTAGCTTCAGTTACAAGTTTGGCAACAATAAAGTAAAAGCAGCCCGTAACCGCAAAACAGGAACTGGTGAGGAAGAAGGCAGATTGTAAAATTAAGCCAGCAGAACTTTAAGCAGCCTTTGGCTTTTCACCAGCTCTTTTACCTGGTTCGGATAATATTTGGAGGGCTTGGTATCATTTTATTTCAAAGGAGCGGGACAAGCTGCACCTTTGATTCATCAACAGAAACTTAGAAACCTATACTTATGAAAACCTTCTCTACCCTAAAAAGCATTACAGGAAAGCTGTTTATACTTGCAGCAGTTACTCTTTGTGCAGCAGGCACAGTAAAGGCGCAGCACCAGGTCGAGGTTGTAATTGTAGCGTCGTCGCATGATAACCCAGCACCAGCAGAAAGCTATAAGTATGTAGTGGACAAGCTGAAAAAGTATAATCCTGATATGGTTTTTGGAGAGTATTTGTCTCCTGATGATCTGAAAGAAGCGCTTGCGCAGAACTACTATGGCACAAAAGGAGACCTGAAGAAACGGGAATACCTTTTGCGGCGGACTTCTAAAACGCCCAGGAACGGGGCAAAGGAAATTGATAAGGCTTATACTTCGCTGAACAAATTTGCCTATTACCACAAAACAAGAATGGAACTGGCCCAAAACCTGTTTCTGAACTATGACAAAGCAAATGCAGCCTACCAGTTTTATGTGCTGGAGAAAGAAATGCAACCCAGGTTTGGCAAAAGCGAGCAGGCTTTGTTTGATAAGATGTTTGGCGGGGCGGACTCGTTGCGTAAAGTAGGGCTGATTCGGGATAACAGCGAGTACCAGAAAATATACTTTCCGTTGCTGGTGGAGCTAGGGCACGATAAAATCTACGCAGCTGATTGCCAGAAGTATGACGGAAACTGGAACAAAGCCTGGGCTAAAACAGACGCTCTTATCAAGGGAATGTACGCAGAGGCTAAAGCAGACACAGCATCGGAAGCGGCGCAGGCTGTAAAAGCTATACAGAACTACTATAAGTGGGCAGAGCAGAAATCAAAAGAAATAGATACTGAAACCTACGGCTTTATGAGCACCGACCTGTATGCGGAGTACAGCGATGTAGTAAACTTTTACGGTGGACAGAAATTCTTTGATCAGCCTGGTTACCCTAAAGAAGCGGTGCAGGAAATGCTGTATTGGTGGCAAAAGCGCAACGAAGGCATCTGCGAAAACATCATCCGGCAGGCACAGGAGAAAGGCGCCTCTAAAGTGGTAATGGGTGTTGGGGCAGCACATCGCAAAGGCATGGAAGAAATCTTTGCTAAAATGCCAAACGTGAAAGTGGTAAACTACAACGACCTGCCCTAACTGTCAATTTTAGTTTATGCTAGATTGCTTTCTCGAAAAAATAATCGGAATTTAAGTATAAACCTGGAGCCTTTCACGAAACGTAAAGCTCCAGGTTTTTTAGCTTAACCGATATGGCGTTTATCTTTTAACCGACAATAGTTACAGGTTCTGCAACTGCAGAAGCGCTTTTCTCCTGTTTTTGCATAGGCTTTAACCCGAACGGCACCCGCAGCCAGTTTATGGGCATAATGAGGTAGCGCACCAGTATAAAGCAAAGTATAAAAGTACCCAGGCTGATGACGCCGAACTTAACACCTATACTTAAGGGCATATCGCGGAGGTAAAAGCCCATGGCTACAATAATAGTTTGGTGCAAAATGTAGAACGGGTACACCATCTCGTTTGCCTGCGCCAGGTATTTGTTTTTGATGTTGAGGTGCTGCAGGGCAAACCCAAGTATGGCCATCAGCCAAAACCAGCGGTTACTCTGCTTCAGGATAAAGTATAGGCTAAGCTCCATTCCCTCCAGGTCCACCCAGTTTTTCCAGTAGAAGGTATAAAGTATAAGGTAAAGTGTAGTAGCTGCAGCCAGGCTGTACCAGCGTATTTTTCTGATGCTGTCCTGCAGTTGCGGCACCTTCATTAGTATAAAGCCCATCAGAAAAACCGTGATGTAGAGGAAGTGATTCGCCCAGTCGTTGAGCAGCGCATTGGTGCCGGGAAAATATGGGTTTAACAGCACACCGCCCATGCTAAGCCAGGCCGCCGGAAGTATAAGAAGAAGCCAGCTGTTTAGCCTCTTCAGCTGTAAATCTACTTTACGGAGGTACAGGAAGATAGGCAGTAGCACTAAGCTGTAGGTAAAAATGTAGGCTAAATACCACAGGTGATGCCAGCTAAAGTTGCCTTCAGGGTAGGGCACTAACTCAAAAATAGAGGGGTAGAAGCTCCAGTAATCTGTAGCGGCACCTTGCACAACGCGTTCAAAGTATACTTGTGGGGGCACTATTAAAAGCATGCCCACCAGCAGCGGTATAAAGATGCGCTTTAGCCTGTCTTTTGCAAAGGTGCTGCCGTTGCGGTAGCCAAGTGCAAAATATACGCCCACTCCCGAAACCAGGAAGATAAGCGACATGCGCCATTGGCTCAGAAAAGACATGGGTACCTCCAACGCCTCGCTTAACTGGTTGTTTTTTACATGCCACTCCCAGTTCACGAAGAACATGCCCGTGTGGTAGAAGATGAGTAATGAGAAGGCCAGCACCCGCAGCCAATCGAACTCGTAGCGTCTGATTTTATTTTGTTTTTCCATAGCGGTTTGTTTTGATGCAAACCTAAACATGGAAGTATAAAAAACAGGAATCTGCCGGTAAGTACGAGGTGCTACTTTATAGGGAAGTACCGCATACTAACTAGAAATGGCTTTTTTGCGGTACTCTCCGGGTGTTTGGCCGGTGTGTTTTTTAAAGGCAGCGCTAAATGCCGATTTGGAAAGATACCCGGTTTGCTCTGCCACTTCCTCAATTTTAAGGTGCTGCGCCGCCGGGTTGGCAAGTATAGTTTCTGCCTCGTGTATACGCAGCGCTGCCAAATACTCAAAAAAGCTTTTGCCCAGGCACTCGTTCAGCACCTGCGACAGGTAATGCGGTGAAGTATGCAGCTGCTTAGCTAATACCGGGAGTGAAGCCGAAGGCTGTATATAAAATTTCTCCGACTCTGCCATTTTCAACTTTTGCAGCAGGTCCTGCTTTGCCTCATGGCTCAATGCCGACTTCTCATACTTAACCTGCACCACCGGCTGAAAAAAGGCAGAGCCTGTCAGTATTTTAAAACTTATGTAAAATAACTGCCCCACCAGGAAAACAGCCATAAAGTGATCGCCAAGGTCGCGCTCAAAAATAAGCTTTATAAGTATGAGCAATGCCAGCGTGGCAGCAAAGAAGTATAGCAACATCCTGGCCCAGGCATAGAAGTATGGATTGGCGCTTTCTGCAGTACGCTGCCTCCGGAAAAGCGCGAAACACAAACCCATGTATACAGTAATGTGCAGTATCGTTAATGCATTTACATAGTCAGATAGATGGATTGGATCGGGGGAATACGTATAGGAAACAGGCAGGTGAGCCAGCTCCGGAAAATAAGCACTAATATAACCGTTGTACTTTACCGCCTCTGGCTGAAGCATAAATAGCATGTGGTAGAGCAAGTATAAGCCGAAAGGCAGCAAGTGCAGCCATTGTTTTTTTGTAAGGTGCTGGCCGCTAAGGCTCCGGAAAAGCAAATAGGTGAGGGGGGCGATGGCAAAGTTTAAGGGTTCTGAGAAATCCACTAGCTGCAACACCTGAAACATAAGCCCGGAGTAGCACAACAGTATCTCGAGAAGGAGACAGGCAAAGCAAAATACAAATACTGCCAGCAACAGGTGGTGGTAGGGTTGCCTGTGCGGCTGCTTAGCCAGGAACAGCAGCGACAGGAAAAAACCCTGCACCACGCCCACCAGCAGTATGGCCGTGTACCAATCAAACCTGAAATAGTCTGTTACCATGTGTCGCGAAGTATAAAGCAAGATACAAATTTTTATACCTACCATCTACCTGGCCTCAGGCACAAATAAAAAAGGCCTGCAATGCTGCAGGCCTTTTTCTCTTATAAGTTAAGTGTGCTTAACGGCGTGGTCCCCAATTGCCGCGCTGGTTCTGCTCCGGGTCTGGCTGGTTGCCACCGCTCTTGAACTTGCGCAGGTTATAGCTAAAAGTAACCATAAAGTAACGCTGCAATACCGTTGACTGTACATCCTGCACATAATCGGCAGCTACAGTACGCTGTATGCTCAGGTTCTGCTTCAGCAGGTCATTAACACTTAAGCTAATCTCACCCTGCTGGTTTTTAAACACTTTTTTGCCAAGGCTCATGTTCCAAAGCAGGTAGCTGTTGTCTACACCGTTTGATAAACCTGAATTGTACTGGTGGTTCAACTCGGTGCGGTATACTATACCTTTCCAAAGAATCCAGTTGTAGCGCAGGTTCGTGTTTTGCGTGTAATAGTTGTTGTTACGGGCACTCTGCAAGGTATTGTCTACGATGTTGTAATTACCGAATGTCGAAACCGTAAAATCTATTTTCTCGCTGATGTTGCTGCTGATGTTTACGCCTAAGCCGGCTGTTTTAGTGTTGGCGTAATTTTCTTCACCGTCTATCATGCCTGGTATTCTGGAGTAGCCCAAAGAACCATTCACGTTAAAGTTGGAGCTTATAAAGTTAAGCGGTTGGCCGTAGTTAAAGAACGAGCGCACACTTACATAACCATCTAAGTTAACTGGACGAGATAGACGTGCTCCAACAGGTATGTTATAGGCGTCTGTGGTCTCGAAAGGAAGCACTTCTCTGTAGTTCTCGTTGCGGATGTTGTACACGCTGTTGGCAATGTAATTCTGTGTAACAGTACCAAACATACCTATAAAGAACACCTGATTTGTTTCCGGGTTAAAGTTACGGAAACGCAGGTTAAAGCGGCTCTGGTAATCCTGGTCCAGGTTCGGGTTACCGATACGCGGCTGTAAGGTGTTCGAGATATCCAGCACGTCCTGCAGCTGCTCTACCGATGGTGTGTTGGTATTGGTGCGCAGGCTGATGTTCAGGTTGCTTGAGTTCGAGAACTTATACTCATACTCAGCAGATGGAAGTATATTCGAGAAATTACGCTTCAGGGTATATGTTTCCGGAAACTCATTTTCGCTTTGCAACGTGGCATACTGGTACTTTACATCTGCCTGAAATCTTACTTTCTCAAATCTGTACTGGTAGCTTGGGCCAAAGCTTTGAGAAATGTAATCGCTCTTGAAGGTATTGCTTAGCTGTGGTGTAAAGTCTGTGTGTGCATTATCTGCTTCCACAAAGTTGAAGGCCCTTCTGTCGGAGTCGTTTACCTGGTTCCCGATGTTGTACTCCAGTTGCAGGCGCGAGTTCTCTGCCAGGCGCTGCGAATAGTTCAGGTCTGCAGACCATGACGTATTTGATTTATCAGAAGAGATAAACTGGTTACGGTAGTTGCTGCGGCTAGGGTCGATGTAATCTGTAAGGTCAGCTAGTTCGAACAAGTCACCGTTAGAGCTGTTGTAGCGTGTGTTAATGTTTGCTGTAAAGATTCTGCCTGAATCACCGAAACGGTGCGAGTACAGGATGTTGTTGCTTACGCTTATACTTGCCACCTCAGAGTCGTTACGCTCTTCTGACTCTGTCTCGTTACCAGCGTTGGAAGTTAAAAAGGCAGTACTGTTACGCAGCGAGTTGTTGTTTTGCACCGTGATGTTTGGTGTAATCAATAACCTGTTGTTCTGGTTAATGTTGTATTGCAAGCGGAAGTTGAAACGGTGGCTGTCTGAGATGTTGTTGTTAATGCTGTTCTCTCGGTACTCACGGTTCAGGTCGGTTGCAAAATAATCCTGGAAGCGGTACTGGTTGTTAACTGTTTCGCTGTTAGTGTAGTTATAGCTGCCGCCTACTTCAATTTTCTTGCCCCACATATCATTGTAATTAACACTAAAGTTGTTTGTGTTAATGATACCGTTCGGAGATCCGCCGCCCCACATTCTGCGGCCTCGCATGCCCCCGCCAGGTGTTTCGCCGATAGAGAAGTCGAACATGTTAATGTTGTTCGTTAAGCCTGTAACCGTGATTCTGCGGTTGTTGTTAAAGTAGTTTACTGTAGCGCCAACCATGTAGCGGTCGTCGGTTCCGTAGCCTACTGATGCTTTACCGGTGTAGCCAATGCGGGCTTCTTTCTTTGTTCTGAAGTTTAGTGTCTTGATCTTGTTGCCGTCATCAAAACCGCTGAAAGCTGCACGGTCGCTTTGGCCGTCAAATACTTCCACGCTCTCAATCATGTCGGCAGATATATTTCTTACTGCTGAGTTAACATCCTCGCCGGTATAGCGCTTTCCGTCAATCATTACCTGTTTTACGTCTTCGCCCTGTGCCTGAATTTTGCCTTCCTGAATAGTGATGCCGGGCATTTTAGTTACCAGATCCTCGGCACTTGCATCAGGAGCAGTTTTAAAGGCTTTTGCATTAAACTGCGTTGTATCGCCTTTTTGTTCGCCAAGCGGTGCACGGCCTACTACCTGCACCTCTTTTAGTGCAGTTGAGCCATCCTGCAAAAGCAACTGGCCCACATTTAGTGCGGCGCCCTGTACTTGTATCGTTCTGGAGAACTTATCAAAGCCGATGTAGTTAATCTCCATCGTATACTGGCCATTGGCCACGCGCTCAAACCTGAATTTGCCTTCGCCATCAGTCACAGTTGCTGTAACCGATGCATCCGATGCTTTTTTAAGCACCACGTTGGCGCCCGGAAGCGCTGTTTTATCGCTGCTACTCTGTACGGTGCCGTAAACAGCAAAGCTCTGTGCATAGGCTTGTACGGTGCCTATCAGTAGAAACAGAAAAGGTAGTATTCTTTTCATTTAATGTTAAAGATGTTTATATCTAATGTTGATGTTATTGACTTCAAAAAAGTAGGATGGTTTAAATCCTGTTCAAAAATAATCTGATAAGATGTATACCGGCTGCTTTCGTATAACTGAAGCTGGGAATGGATCAGGTTGCTCCTTTTTTAATGGTTCGGGATTACTTTAGGCGGGTTGTCGTAAACAGCACCGCTTTAGTAAAACATTTACCTGCAAGGGAGGTTACTTTCCTGGGTTTATAGTATAAAAAGGAGCTCCCAGACTTTATTTTTATACAGATGCTTTTACCTGCAACTATTTTTGTTTGTGCGGAGTCTTATAAATACAAAGAGCAACAGTAGCCTTTCTTCTTCTTCTTACTACACTATGTCCGTTATAGGAATTACTTCAAGTTTTTTTAGGCAAAGGCTTATAAGCCCGATAGCAAACCTGCTGAAGCAGGGCATGACGCCCCATAAACTTGCCGTAACTGTTGCCTTAGGCACGGTAGTGGGAGTGGTGCCTGCCTTTGGGCTTACCACCGTTTTAGGAACAGCTCTTGCCGCCCGATTCCGGTTGAACATTGCGGCCACTATACTTATAAGTTACCTCATGCAGCCGCTTCAACTGCTGCTGATTATACCTTTTGCCAGGTTAGGCGTTTTTATATTTGGGCTACAGGAGCTGCGCTTTTCCCTTGACGAAATGACAAGTATGTTCCAGGCAGATTGGTTAATGGCCTTAGACCTGCTATGGAAGGCGAACCTGGCAGCCGTTGCATGTTGGGCGCTACTTGCCTTGCCAATCGGAGGGCTTTTATACTTGCTTTCTCTTCCGCTACTAATAAAGTTCCTGCCAAAGCCTGTGCAGGCTTAGTATAGCTTTCTCAGGCTGGTCAATTCAATTAACTAATTTCCTCAAAAAGTGGGCGTTACCTTGCTATTGGGATAGTGATTTGATGAATACCTTCTGAGCCAAGGTATTTAAAGCACAAAGGCCAACCTCTGTTTAGGGGCTGGCCTTTGTATAAGTATAAATTCTGAGCTTAGGTTGTCTCTAAGATCTGGAACAGCTCATCCAGTTTCGGAGTAAGTATAATCTCAGTACGGCGGTTCTTCTGGCGGGCTTCTTTTGTTTTAGCCTCATCCAATGGCACGTACAGCGATCGGCCGGAAGGGGTAACGCGTGTTGGGTCTACACCTGCAGTTGTTAAGATACGGGTAATCTCAGTAGCGCGTAGCACGCTCAGGTCCCAGTTATCCTGCATGCCTACTGTGCCTCTTGCAATCGGCACATCATCGGTATGGCCTTCAATAAGTACGTTTACATCTTTCTGCTCTTTAAGCACCGATGCCAACTTACGAAGCGCATCTACTCCCTTAGGGTCCACTTTGGTAGAGCCGGAGTTAAATAACAGCTGCTCAGCAAGGCTTACGTATACTTTGCCGTTGCGCACATCAATGGTCAGGTCTTTATCGTTAAAGCCAAGCAGGGCATTAGTTACTTTATTGCGTAGGTTGGCTACGGCTCTTTCTTTTTCATCCAGGATGCGCTGCAGCTCTGCCAGGCGCTGCTCACGGGCCTTCAGGTCGGCGTTAAGGCGCTCGATCTGCGATTTGCTCATGTTCAGGTTTTCGCCTAGTGTTTTTCCTTCCTTCAAGGCTTTTGCTAAACTCTGCTGGTACTCCAGTTTCTGCTGTTCCAGTTCAGCTTGTGCCTGCTCCAGACTTGCTTTTTCTTCTTCCAGAAGTGCTTTTTGCTGCTCCAGGCTCAGTTTCTGCTTTTCAAGGTCAGCTTTTTCAACTTCAAGGGTGTTCTTGCGGCTCATCAGGTCGTCGTACTTTTTCTTCGACACTACGCAAGACGAAAGCGACATACTTCCTGCCAAAAGGAAAACCGACGCTCTTAGTAAATTCTTTTTCATAAGGGATTATACTTTGGCTATTTGATTACAAGGCTAAGGAACAAATATAGTAAAATATGCTTGCGGACCCGGGAAAAACGGAATTATTTATACTGTAACTCAGAACATTGACAGCTGCTCCGGCTGTGGTTCAATCTGTACTTGGTTTCGTGCAGCTTCCCATCCGATCATGGCCATTTTGCGTTCGCTGCCCCAGCGGTATTCCCCTATGCCTCCTATACTTTTAATAACCCGGTGGCAAGGTATCAGGAAGGCAATCGGGTTGCTGCCAATGGCCGTACCCACAGCCCTGCTGGCGGTTGGTTGCCCGATTTGCTGCGCCAGGCTGGCATAGGAGGTAAGGCAGCCTTCGGGTATGCGAAGCAGCGCCTCCCATACTTTAAGCTGAAATGGAGTGCCCTGCAAGTGTAGTCGTATTTTAGCTGCGGGTTGCTGTTGCGTGCGCTGGAAAAAGACCTGTACCTGCTCGTGCTGCGCATCCAAAGCATTAACCAATTCGGCTTTAGGCCATGTTTGCCGTAGTTCTACCAGGGCGGCAGCCTGGTCCCTGAAAAAATGCAGGTGGCATATACCTTTAGGGGTAGAGGCAACGATATAATTGCCGAACGGGCAGCTGTTTATACTATACTTTAATTGTAACTGCTGGCCCAATTGTTTAAAAGTACCCGGTGTGATGCCTTCTATACTTAGAAATAAATCATGCAGGCGGCTGGTGCTTGATAAGCACGAGCACTCAGCTGCTTCGGCAAGACTGACTGTTTTAGCCATTACCGCTTTGGCGTGCTGCAGCGTGAGGTACTGCAAAAACTTTTTGGGACTCACACCGGCCCATTCTGTAAATACCCGCTGAAAGTGGAACGGGCTCATGCAGGCATGGCCTGCCAGTTCTTCCAGGTTGGGCTGGCGAAGCGCATTTGCCCTGATGTACGCCAAGGCGGCGGCTACAGTCTGGTAATGGTTCATGTTCTATGTATGTTGTTGCTGCATTAAAAGTCAGAAAAGGCCCGCTAACTGGCAACCCGAAACTTGCTAAAATGCCTGCAACGAAAAACCCCGGTTTGTGCCGGGGCTTTGTTTTATTTTTAATTTACTATTTCAGCTGTGTCTGATGACCGGAAGAAGCCTTGTGGATCTGGCATTTTCTCAACCAGTTCGGAAATGTAGGCGTAATCGATCACGGTCATGTTTAGCATGCGGCTTTTGTGCAGGTAGTCCCATGCATCGGTATACTTCTTCTCATAGAACTTAATTACCGATGTATTGTAAAGCACATAAGCGTTTTGTGGCTCTGCTGCCAAGGCCTCCGTTACAAAACCATTTGCTTTTTTCAGGTTCTTTTTCTTTTTATCCTTTTTGTAGATAGACAGGTAAGAAGTGGCAAGGTCTGAAAGGATCATGGCGTTTTTTGGGTCTAAGGCTTGTGCCTTTTCGTAGTACGTGATTGCGTCTTTGTCGCTACCTTTGGCAGCGCTTATCAAACCAAATGCCCAATAAGTGTCTTTATTGTTTGGGTTAAGCAGCCAGGCGAGGTTAAAGCGGTACATAGCTGTATCTACCTGTCCTTCGTTGTAATAATCCCAGCCGCGCTCCATAAAAAACTGGCTGGCTTCCTGGCGGTTAGTAAAGCTTTTGTCACAACTTGTCAGAAACCGTTCATCTTTTTTCTGTTGCTCCTCGGTCTTAGCTTTGTTGCCAAACATGGGTAGTACCAGGTAGCTTTGTTCCGTTTGCTGCTCCTGGGCAAAACTTAAGTTGGCGGCAAACAGCACCGCAGCAAAGGCAAATAATATTCTTCTCATCTTCAAAAAGGTAGGTTAGTGTTACGATACCTGCAACGCTATAAATTTAAGCTAACGGTACTTTAATAGCAAACTTAATGTACCATTGCACGGGTATAAACGCCTTTGGGGTCTTTTTGCTTATCCAGCAGGGCTGCTACAAAGTTTTTGTCTGCCTCTTTCTTTTTGCCGCCAAGGCTTTTGTGCAGGTAGCTCCAGGCCTGCTCATACTCTTTTAGGTAGTAACTGTTGATGGCCAGTTTGTAGTAGGCGCCGGCTTGCTTTGGGTTAAGCTTTACAGCTTCCTGCAGTAATTTCCTGCTTTGCAGCAGGTCTTCAGGGTTGCTGGTTGTATAAAAACGGTTCAGGTGGCTGGTTGCCACATCGGTTAGCAACTGTGGGTTGTTCTTGTCTCTTTCGAGGGCCCGGTAAAGGGTATACAATGCTTTGTCGTGTTCTTTTTGTTCGCCATACACTTTGCCGTAGCCCCAAAGTATATCGTTATTCGTGCTATCCATTAGCCAGGCGCGGCCAAAGAGGTAAGTTGCAGAGTCTAGTTTTTGCTCGTTAAAATTGCGCTGGGCCTGCAGTACATAATATTTGCCTGCCATTTTTTTACTTTTAAACCGTTTGGTGTTGTCCTTCAGAAATTTCTGTTGGTTTGCCTTTTGTGTTGGCGTTTTAGGTTTTTTTACCGGTACTACATCGGCCATGGTCAGTACTGGCTGCTGTGTTACCTGTTGGTTTTCTGTGATGGCATTTTGAGTGTTGCAGGCACTTATGCCTGCTGTAAGCAACCCAACTGCCACTATCCAATTTCGCATGCTCTTTTACTTTGGTTTTGGCTTGTAACGTTTGGCCTGCAGAAATAGTGCTTTTACATCCGGTTATGCCAGCGTAAAACTTATTTGCGACAATTGGCGTTTTTATTATGACAAAGTTCGTATATTTGGGTATAACAAACAGAAACTATGGGACAAGCCTTAGACATTAGAGCAGGACTTAGCTATAAGCTGATTGATGACCGTGATGTATTTATGCTGATAAGCACGGTGCGCGAAGGCATCAAATATGCACTTTTCCAAAGTATAGCCGATAAAAGTCCCTTCAGCACTACAGAGTGGTCTGGTTTTCTGCACCTCTCTGAGCGCACGTTTCAGCGTTACAAAAAAGATAAGCGCACCTTTGACCCGCTGCACTCAGAAAAAATACTGGAAATAACTCTTGTCTATAATAAAGGCGTGGAGGTGTTCGGCGACAAAGCTAATTTTGATGCTTGGCTGGAAGCAAAGAACGTTGCGCTTGGCGGCATCAAACCAAAAGAGCTGCTGGATAACACCTTCGGTATCGGCCTGCTAAAAGACGAACTTACACGTATAGAGCACGGCGTTCTGGCATGATCGTTTACCGCCTCAGCAGAAGTAAATTCCGAAACGATTTATCTGGCAGAGGAGCAGAGCTGGCAGGCGGACGCTGGAACAGTAAAGGCACGCCCATGCTTTATACCAGCGAATCCATCGCGCTTTGCACCGTTGAGGTGGCTGTGCACATGCCGCTTGGTATCGTGCCGCTGGATTATTACCTGGTGCAAATCCAACTGCCAGATGATGCAGCCATACAGGAGATAAAACTGGAAGACCTGCCGGAAGTATGGAAGACATTTCCGCATGCCAACGTTACCCAGGAAATTGGCGACAACTTTGTAATAGAAGGGCAGCACCTCATACTTAAAGTACCATCTGCCACGGTTCAAGGCAACCACAACTATCTCGTTAATCCCCGCCATCCTGAGTTCAGCAAAATAAAGGTAATAGGCGCAGAGCCATTTGAGTTTGATAAGCGGCTTTTTGTGAAGTAGTAGGGCCGGTGTGCTTTTACTGTGGAGCTATACTTTTGAGGCCTCGCTCAAGTCATTTAATTAAACCGTTCGTGCAGATGAGTTGTTTTGATGCGCCAATAATAAAACTTATCGGTTTGCCGGCTCAGCGTGAAGCCATTTTTCTGGAGCACACGGATAGAGGCTTTATTATTTTGAGCAGTCTCAGCCATAACTGTTTTAATGCGTGGCTGCATATTTGCCCACTCCAGGAAAGCCTTGACTACTTTCGTCATCCAGCCTTTGCCTTCGTAGCGGGGGTATACCCCATAACCTATCTCAATCTCGCCTTCAGCGTCAGGGCCTTTTTTTATAAGCAAATCTGCAACTACACGGTTCATGTCTTTTGAGACAGCCAGCCAGCGGGTACAAAAAACGGCATCTGCGGGTAAGGCATTGCGCAGCCTCGGGAGTATATACTTGTCGTTAAGGTTTTGCAGTACTTTCGGATTAAACAGCTCGTTGTCGCGCACGCCCAGGCTTATCGTCACTTTCTCCGGGTTTTCGTTGAAGTTCTCCATCTGCTCGAGCGTGAGCGGGTAAAGTATGATTTCGTCTGTTTCGATTGCAGCCAGGGTTGTTTCCATAGTATAACCTTAGAGATGAAGTATACGATGCAAAGTATAAATATAAGGCAGCTTGTGTAAAAATTAAAAAGCCACCGCAGTTAAACACCGGGTGGCCTTTTATGCAATGCGCCAAGTATAAATAAAGTGCTTGCTAAACAGGGCTAATTTGCCTGCTGCTTTACTTCATACGTATTGTTGCTTTTGTTACTGTCTGGTGTGTAAGTGCCTTTTAGCTCTAGTTTTTTTACCAGTTTGGCAGGCTTAAAAGTAAGCGAGGTAGTTTTATTGCCCTTTTCCCAAACCGATACATCCTTGTGCATTGTCGTGGTGGTGCCATCGGTGTAGGTTATCACCAGGTCAACGGGTACTGGTTTGCTGCCAAGGGCTTCCACCGTTACATCATACATCCCAGCCTGCTCTTTTACTGCTGCGATGGCCAGGTCAGGGTAGCCGCTATCGAAAAACCAGCGTTGCCAGAACCAGTTTAGGTTACGGCCGGAAGCGGTGTTGATAGCATTGAAAAAGTCGAAAGGTTGCGGGTGCTTGCCGTTCCATTGGCTGATGTAGAAGTGCAGCGCTTTCTCAAACTGCTCCTCGCCCAACAGGTCGCGCACATACAGATAACCCAAGGCCGGCTTCGGATATGAGTTCAGGAACATAGTAGTGCCGTTTTGCTGCGTGGTAAGGGTGGAGATCGGTAAATCTATCTCGGTGCCGGCAACTGCTCCGTAAGGTGCTACGCCATAATCATCTGTTATACTTGGGTCGATGATCGGGGTGATCAGCCATTCGCCCATGGTAGCCCAGCCTTCATCCATCCAGCCATACTTTGTTTCATTGGTGCCCATGTAAAATGGAAACATAGCATGAAAAATCTCATGGTCTGTCAGCATGATCGTCTCGGCACGGTCCTCTATGGGGTTATCGTTTACCATCATCGGGTACTCCATCTGCGCCAACCCCTGAAAAACTGTTATGTGCGAGTAAGGGAATGGCCATTTCGGGAAGTTGTAGCTCATGGCTTCCACGGTTTTACGCCCAAAATCCACTACTTCATAAAAATCTTTTTGCTTTGGCAGGAAAGCGGCATCCACACGGGTGCGGCGCTTTGTTTTAGGGTCTACCACCAAACTAGTCGATTTCCACATATAACGGTCGCTGGTGGCAAAGGCAAAATCTATCACGTTTTTAGCTTCATACTTCCAGGTGTTCGTCGCGTTTTGTGCGGTAACGTCTTTTCGGACAAGGTCGGTGCTGTCGATGATCGTGATGATGGCATCCTTCTTTTCGGCCTGCTCCAGGCGCTTCACGTACTTTTTCTGCAGTACTTCTTTGACATTCATTAAGTCGCCGGTTGCCCATACTATATGGTTTTTCGGCACCGTAACCTCAAATTTAAAGTTGCTGAAGTCGTTGTAAAATTCCTGAGAGCCGTTGTAAGGCGTACGGTTCCAGCCGTCAATATCATCGTACACAGCCACTCTCGGGAAGAAGTAGGCAATAAAGTGCGAGCCTTCGTCTACCTGTCCGGTGCGGTTATGCGAGCCTTTGTTTAAAGTATAGCTGTAAGTAATGCTTATACTTGCCTTTGCCTTAGGAGCAAGCGCATTTATACTTACTGGCAGGTTTGTGCCATCAACTCTAAGTTTGCTAACATCTTCAGTCTTGCCGTTTAAGCTAAATTGCTGTATGTGCACACCATCAGTAACATCGTCGGGGTTTATACTTCGGGCACGGGCAACCCCTTTTTTGTAAAAGTTGGGGTAAAGCTTAAACCAGATTTGTTTTAAAGTATCGGGGCTGTTGTTGCTGTACTCAATGTTTACAGTACCCGAGAGCAGGCGGGTGGCAGGGTTAAAACTAAGCTTAATGTCGTAGTCTGCTGCATTTTGCCAGTAGTTCTGTCCGGGGCGTCCATCGGCGGCGCGGGTGCCGTTTTCGTAAGCCTTTTGGATGTTGCGCGGCATCTGCAGTTCGGTTTGGGCAAAACCCTGCAAGCCGAAGAGCAGCAAAACAGCCGCTAACGTAGTTTTTATGTTTAGCATGTAAAAAAGGTATTTTAAATGCAAAGTAAGGCTTTTTTGCGAAGTTGCAGTCGCAATACCACATGCTTCTGTTCTCTATTGTTGCAGGTGCAGGTGTAGCCACAGGACAAGCACTTTCCGTGAAATAGAAACAAAAAATGCCGCTGTACATGTATACAGCGGCATTTTTAAATAATAAGCCTTATGCTTTTACCTGTTTCTGGCAGGTAAGTATACTTGTAAACCAAGTGCCAGATTCAGACCTGAAGCTCCGTTTCCTACCGATATGTCGGCGCTTGTTCTTGTGTAACCAAGTATGGCCTCCAGCGCAACGTTTTGTGCAACAAAGTGCGCATAGCCAGCCCTTAGTCCAAATACCCCTGAAAAGACAGCATCACCGTCGCTGTCTTCTTCAGAGCTACCGCCTATACCCGCAACGGCCTCACCAAACCAGCGGTGGGTAGGCGCAGCGCCCTCCGGAAAGTAGTAGCGCACAAAAGGAGTAAGGCCATAGCGGAAAGTCTCGCCTCCATCGTAAATATCAAGCCCTAACTGTACCTCTGTACCGATGGCCGCGTTATCACTTATAAAATAACCGGCCCTTGGGTTTAAATTCAAAGTAAAAAAATCTGATTTAAAGTTCATGCCAATGTCTGCAATGCTGGCACCGATAATCCAGTTGCCTTCTCTAACAGCATCGGAAGCTACCGGGGCAGTTGTCTGAGGTCTGCGTTCCCTGATTTCTTCCTCAATTTGAGCAGAAGCCGAGAAGCTAAAAATTAATAAAAATGCCGAGAGTATACCTAGTTTTTTCATAGTCTTCATGTAGGTTTAAATGATAAGTTATTAAGTGTCATTGTATTAATATGATACTTGTTTTAACGCTTTCAGACCTACTTAGTTACTGATTTGCAAACAGGCAGCGTGAAAAGCGCATTGCACAGCCATGCCAGAATGGCAATTCAGAACACGTATAAGTGGAAGATGAGAAAGCGCTGAGGTAGTAGGAAGCAAAACGCTGCGCACCTGAAATACTCCTGATTCTGGATGTGCTGTTCCAGTTACAGTTGCAACTGAAACAGCAATGCTATACTTTGTAGAATCAGTAAGTTAGATCAACAGCAGCATACCATATTTCGTACTATATGCGGATATTTACTTATGCTTTTTGCGTGTTATTAAGTTTACAGCAACTCTTTGCAGGCGAGGTCTTTTCTCAGAAAAGAGATACCCTTTTTTTGCAAAAGTTACTGTACAACCAAAAGGACTCGCTTTTAAACCATGTGTTGCTGAACGTAGGCAAGTACCAGGTACAGGTGCTCTACACGCAAATAGACCGCGACAAAAACAATTTCCCCAGTTTTAAGAGTTATACTTTGGGCGTAGACCCGGACCGCTATTATTACCCGGCCAGCAGCATAAAGCTGCCAACAGCGGCGGCGGCACTCGAAAAAATAAATAACCTCCAGGTTGCCGGCCTTACCCGCGACACACCTATGCGCACCGACAGCGCCTATGCCCGCCAAACACGCGCCATCACCGACTCTACTTCACCAACCGGACTCCCATCAGTCGGGCATTATATTAAAAAAATACTCCTTGTTAGTGATAACGATGCCTACAACCGCCTGTATGAGTTTGTGGGGCAGCAAACCCTGAATGAAACCCTGCACCAGAAAGGATACAGCGATGCCCGGATAATTCACCGGCTATCGGTAGGAGACAGCGGAGAACGCACCAGGTATACTAACCCTGTTACATTTTACAAGGATGGCGAGGTTATTTACAAACAGCCGCTTGTTTACAACCCTAAAACGTACCCCAATAAGCTGAAAACTACAAGCCTGGGCGTTGGCTACTACCAGGATGGTAAATTAGTGTCCGGACCAATGGATTTTTCTGACAAGAACTTTATTACCATTGCCTCACAGCAAGCTATACTTAAGTCGCTATTATTTCCGGAGACGGTGCCGCAACAGCAGCGCTTTAATTTAACCGCAGGCGATTATGCGTTCCTTTACCAGTACATGGGTTTGCTGCCAGGCGAAAGCAACTATCCGGCTTACAACAGCGGCGAGTACCACGATAGCTATGCCAAGTTCCTGTTGTTTGGCAGCGAAAAAGAGCCATTGCCCAAGCACATCCGCAGCTTTAATAAAATAGGGGATGCCTACGGTTTTTTAATAGACAACGCGTACATTGTTGATTTCGAAAACAAGGTGGAGTTTATGCTGACTGCCGTTATACTTGTAAACGAGACCATGATTTTTAATACCGAGGATTACCAGTATGATACTGTAGGGTTGCCGTTTATGAAGAAACTGGGGCAGGCGGTATACCAGCACGAGTTAAAGCGCAAACGCAAGTATAAACCTGACCTTAGCCGTTTCGAGGTAGTTTACCAGCAACCTTAAGCTGCCAGTTAGTGTAAACGGGCACTTAAACTGGGGCCTGAGTATGGCAAAAGTGGGGCAGGGGCAAATCAACAACTACAAGCAGGTACTTTGGCTGGTATACTTTGGTGCCTAGCTGTGCGGGTTACTTGTTCTTGTAGTCCCTGATGATACCTTCGCAAATCCAGTTGGCAAGCGCCTGCCGGTTGTTCGGGATTACAAAACGGCGCTGGTCCAGGTTGTTGCGGATGTTTCCGAGTTCGATGAATACAGTAGGCGGGTGGCTATACTTTACCACATACAGGCTACTGCGGTGCGAAACAGTTCCGGTATAACTGCGCTCTGGTTGGTGGCGGTTATACTTGTTAT
This sequence comes from uncultured Pontibacter sp., assembly GCF_947492645.1. Lineage (GTDB taxonomy): Bacteria > Bacteroidota > Bacteroidia > Cytophagales > Hymenobacteraceae > Pontibacter. The sequence goes on from NZ_CANLMZ010000006.1 coordinate 300,870, forward strand.
TGAAAGTCTGGTGTATGCTTTCGGCTAATTTCTGGCCGTCGGCGCTGTTCTCGTGGTGGTAAAAGAACACATCAATGTTTTTGCGTTCGCTTCGGCTGTCGATGTGCAGCGAAAGCATGCGCTGGTAAGCACCTTTGTGTTTGCCATACAAGCTGTTGATTGAGTTTACGCGCTGGCGCAGGCGTTGCGTCTGGCTTAATGAGATTGCCTGCCCGTTATAGTTCACTTCGTCACGGTCCATTTTAAGGATGCTTTCGTCCCGGATGCCGTCGTCTTTATCCTGCACAATAGTGTAAACGGTAGCGCCATGTTCCATTAAGCGTCGTGCTAAGCGTAACGTCACGTCGTAAGCATATTCGTCTTCGGCAAGCGAGTAGGGTCCATACTTTCCTACTGCGCCTGGGTCTGGTCCGCCGTGCCCGCCAACCAGGTAATATACTGCACCCTTCAGTTTTTGATCAAGTACCTCTACACGCTCATACTTATTACCAAACAGCGACACATACTTTACCCGCGAGGATGATGCTTCGGAAGGTTTACTGGTGGAGACTGCCGTAGTAGAGGCTTCTATGGCCGTAGTGGCAGGTAAAACATAGGTTCTGCCTACATACAGGCTGTTGTTCTCACCCAGGTTGTCTTTGTTAAGCTCCAGGAAGTGTTGCAAATGTGAGGGGGTGAGCCCATGCCTGCGCAGCAAAGTATAAATGCCATCGCCCTGCTTAGCCACCACCCGAAGCATGGTTGTCTGTGCAAAGCCCTGGATCGTTAAAAGGAATAGTAAGAAGGGTAAAATAATTACACGCAAAGCAATAAACTTTTTGGGAAAACGAATTTGAGTACAGCGATATTACAAAAAATGCCTGAGTGATAAAAGGAAAGCACGATACCAGGCTTCTAAAAATAGATTTTATACTTGTAAAACTTCATTATTTACTAAATATCTACATTAAAGCTGCTGTTACCGGTATCTCTACATTCTCATCATGATCGTACAGCAGGTTACTTAAAACCAGCCTCAAGTGTTTTGCCAGCATCAACAATTGCTTTGTGCTAACGTACTTTTTAAAGGTAATGCACTATAAACCAAATATCTGCGCTTATGAATATTTATATTTGATCGCATCTTTTAGATGATCAGACGAAGGTACAGGTACTTGCGAAGGTATAAAAAAGCCCAAAGTATGGGCACAGATGCATACCGTAATACTATCCAAAACCTGCTGGCCATTAATTACAGCAAGGTGCGGCAGTAATTTTAAAGCGCAAAAATAAACGTATAAACCAAGAGCAGGTACCAGCAGTTGCCTGCTATTTAAGCATAAATCACATGGAAAAAAGAAAACTGGGAAAGCAGGGCCTCGAAGTATCGGCTTTAGGCTTGGGCTGCATGGGCATGTCCGACTTTTACAGCAACCGCAACGACAACGAATCAGTTGCCACCATACACCGTGCGCTGGAACTAGGTGTTAACTTTCTGGATACTGCGGATATGTACGGGGTAGGCGCTAACGAAGAACTGGTAGGAAAAGCCATCCGCGACAGGAGGGATAAAGTAATTATTGCAACTAAGTTTGGCAACGTGCGGGGTGAAGACGGATCTTTTCTGGGTGTAAACGGGAAGCCAGACTATGTTAAGAAAGCCTGCGACGCCAGCTTAAAACGCCTCGGAGTAGACTATATTGATTTATACTACCAGCACCGCGTAGACAAAAATACTCCGATTGAAGATACCGTGGGCGCTATGGCAGAGTTGGTGAAAGAAGGCAAGGTGCGCTACCTGGGCCTTTCTGAAGCATCTGTGCAAACTATACAGAAGGCAAACAAGGTACACCCGATTACCGCTTTGCAGACAGAATATTCTTTGTGGAGCCGCGATGTGGAAGATGAGATTTTACCGGCATGCCGTGAGCTCGGGATTGGCTTTGTACCCTACAGCCCCTTAGGCAGAGGTTTTTTAACCGGTCAGTTTAAAAAGTTTGAGGATTTGGAGGAAGATGATTACAGACGTCAGTCGCCACGCTTCCAGGGAGATAATTTCCAGAAGAACCTGGACCTGGTAAAGAAAATTGAGGAACTGGCTTCGCAGAAAGGCTGTACACCATCGCAGTTAGCATTAGCCTGGTTGCTGGCGCAGGGAGAAGACCTGGTGCCAATACCCGGCACAAAGCGGCGTAAGTATCTCGAGGAAAATGTAGGTGCCCTGGATGTTTCGCTGACGAAGGAGGAGATGCAGCAGATAGACCATATTGCGCCCAAGGGTGTGGCAGCTGGCGGCAGGTACCGCGACGAGCAAATGGCTAGTGTCAATGTATAAAAGATAGAGTTTTACCCGGGGATGATGTGTGCGCATTTCTCCCCGGCTATATACTTTCCGGTGCTATTTACCAGTTACTTGTTTCGGTTTACCTTGATAACTCATAAAAATGTTGATCCAGATCGATCTGGACAACCTGAAGCTAACTGGTAATAAGCCAACTACTACAGCAATTAGCGCAAAAGTCATCATCAGGATTGTTACTTCTTCCACAAAGAAAGAAAGGACTATCCATACAGCAACAAAAATAGCCGTACTGAAGGCGTAACTCACAAACATGGCACCGTAGTAGTAGCCAGGCTCTGGCTCAAAGTGCTGCCCACAACATTCACATTTTTCTTTCATCTCGGAAAATCTGCGATAGTTGTAAAGAGTACCTTTTTCAAACATATCTCCTTCGTGGCATTTGGGGCACTTTGCATATAAAATGCTATATAGTTTATTTCCTTTCAGGGGCATGGCTTTGTTCTTTTGGTATGAACAAAGGTAAGTAGGGCTCTTGTGGGTTTGGCTGCACTTTTAATCCGAAATGATGCACAATTTTACCTGAGGGCTTGCAGTACTCATTTTAAAAATAACGTCAGTTTATACTTTGCTCCTGCCTGAACTGCTCCGGCGTTAGGTTGGTGTGTTTTTTAAAGAACCGGAAAAAGTATGGGATCTCGAAAAAGCCTACCTCTGCTGCCACCTGTTTTATACTAAAGTGCGAGTGTATCAGCAGTCTTTTCGCTTCAAGTATAATCCTTTCCTGTATCAGCTGCGTGGTGGTTTTCCCAAGAGATTTTTTACATACCTAATTCAGGTGCCTGGATGTTGTGTTTAATTTATCTGCATAAAAGCTAACTGGCTGGTGCTCCTTGTAATGCTTATCTATAAGGCGCTGCAGCTGCAGTAATGCTGGTAGTACAGGTGCAGCAGATGCTACCTCAGTACGCGCTGCAATGTATAAGCGCTGTAGTCTAACCAGTAGGATATCGAGGTAATCGCGAAGTATATCATCTTTAAACTGCAGTTGTTGCAGGTACTCTTGCTGCATGTGCAGCACCACCTGTGTTAGTTGCCTTTGCATTGCTTCAGGAAGCATGAGGGGCACATTGCCTGCATGTGTATTAAAAAATGGGAAGCTGTAAAGTTGCTTTTGCGCCAGGTAATATTCTTGTGTAAAGAAAAGTATAAAGCCATCAGCATCCTCAGAAAGTTTCCAGCTATGCACCTGCCCGGGTGCAAGAAAAAATACCGCTCCAGGGTTTACAGGGTACTCTTCGAAATCGATTGTATGCGTACCGGTGCCATTTGTAACAAACATTACAATAAAGAAGCTATGCTTGTGCGGCTTCTGAACAAATTTATGTTCTCGCAGGTGATCAGATAGAGCGCTCAGGTAAAAGAATTTTGCATGCTGTTTCCCGCTTTTAAAATCCTCGATCCTATAAATTGGCAGTTGTTCCTGAGCCATGCTGTTTGTTTATCTACCGGTATATTAATCTCCTAAATCACCTCTCTATCTCGCACAAATGCCTCTATAGGCACACCACTGGCACACGTCAAGATCCTTTGTTTTCTGTATAGGCTCTTTCGGGTCGAGCATACTGTTCACAAAGTCAGAGAGCAATTGCTCAGAAGCTGGTATAAAATCCTGTCCTATGGCCTCCATAAAGTTAAACTCCGAAGAGAGCACTCCCGGGTCCAGGTTGCGGAAAGAGATAATGCCCGACTTCGGATCTATACTTGGCGGCGACACATGTGGTGCGTTCCGCAAAATCTCCTCGGGTTCGCGCTGCAGGGTGCGGTGCAGGATGTACTCGTACAGCCATAGCTGGCGGGCCTTGCCATACTTTGCATCAGTTAAAAAGTGCAGCTCCACATCCTCGGGTTTAATGCGCAGCTGGTTCTGCTCAACCTTTCCGGTTTTATAATCTATCACGCGCAGTTCGTGGCCCGTCAGGTCTATTCTATCTGCTTTGCCGGCTATGCGTACCTGCAGCGTTTCGCCGTTTACCTGCACCGGAAGTATGGCATCCAGGGTATCTTCGAGGCGCAGCACGTAGAGCGGCAGTTCGTCAGAGGCCTTCAGCTTTTGCAGGTATTTCTCCAGCACCTCCACGGCTACTTTGTAGAGCAGGTAGTTCATGCCGCGCTCTGGTTTGGCACCTTGTGTTACTTTGCTAAACTCAGCCTTTGTTTTGGCTGGTAAGGTCTGCAGCATCTGCTCTACATGTTCGGCAAGTATAGGCTCACCGCTTTGCACATGTGGCTTAAAGAAATCTTCCAGCACCTGGTGCACAATGGTACCAAACTGGTCGGCTCCTAACTGTTCTTCCACCTCATCTATCTCCTGCATTTTAGCGATGCGGGTAAAGTAGTATTGCAACGAACAGTTAATGTACATATTCATGTGCGAAGGGTAGAGGCCACGTTCCAGTTCCTTCTTCAGCTGGGCTATGGTTTCAGGCGTTTTTTCTATCAGGATATCCTCTTCATACTTGCGCGTCTGTTCCTGCTCTACTGCGGCCGTCATGTCGCGGAAGGTGATGCGCGGGTTGCGCAGGGCCAGGTCGTTCTGCAGCTGAAGTATAAAGCGGCTCTTTTCGCCGGAGCCGTAGGTATCGGAAGGCAGCACATACAGCAGATTTACACGCTTGGCACGCTGCAGCAGGCGGTAAAAATTGTAAGCCATCGAACCTTCGTTTTCGGCATAAGTTGGCAAACCAAACTGGCGCAGCACATCGTAGGGCATTAGCGATTCGTGGCGCTTTGGTGCAGGCAAAGTGTTCTCGTTTACCGAAAGTATGATCAGGTTCTCAAAGTCCAGGGCACGCGTCTCAAGCATACCCATGATCTGTACTTCTGAAATTGGCTCACCGCTAAACGGCAATCGTGTCTGGCCTATCAGCTCATACAGAAACTTTTTAAAGCTACGCACCGAAATCTTATGCTCACGGCAATCAAAAATCGTATCGAGGCGCTTTACTAAAGTATAAAATATGTAGAGGTATTCAGTCTCAATAGTATTGTGGCCGTGGCTGTATACTTCGCGCAGCAATTCAATCAGCCTGAACATCGACACGATGATATCATCGCAATCGCGCCAACTAGTGAACAGCACTTCAAACAGCGGGTGGTGGTTACTTAACTCCAACAGTTCTTCAGCGCGTATCAACACCTTGTTTTCCTTTACCATTTTCTCCAGCACCTGCTGTATCATACCGTGGTACTTCGCCTGCTCCGGATCATCGTTCAGGTGCAGTTCGTACCTCCGGATGAAAGGGTGTGTGAGCAGCTTAGTAACCGACAGGTGGTGGTACTGGTGTACTTTGTAGCCGGTGTCGTGCAGTTGCGTAACGCCGGATAAGTGTACCTCAAAAAGCAGGTCTACCAGGTTGAACAAAGGCGTGCCTTTAAAGCTCAGACCCATGGTAACGTTATAGGTCGGGATATGGTCGGGAATGGAGTGCAGCACCGGCAGGAGCAGGGTTTCGTCGGGCAGTACAATGGCTACCTGCGCATGCTTGTCTTTCTCACGGATCTCCTGCAACAGCTGTCCGGCCAGTTTGCCCTGCATGCTGGCATTGGCCACGCCAATTACGTTTATCTCTTTCTCATCCGTCAGCAGCAGGTTTTGCTGCCAGCGCCACTCCGGCAGTTTCCAGGTGCTTTTATACTTTCTCAGGAAGCTTCCGGCTCGGTTGGGCGTGTTTTCTTCCATGTAAAAATCATCGCTATCGAATAACACCTCAGCCTTGTCGTGCTTTAGTAACGTTTTAATGATCTTTTCTTCAGATACTGTCAAGCTGTTCAGGCCGATAAAGATGAACTGCTGGCACTCCGGCGACTTTGCTATACTTTCAATTTCGCGGGCTACTTTCCGGAAGGCCATACCGGTGTAGGCCTGCTTGTTTTCTAACAGCCTCTTTTGCAGGTTGTGGTAGGTTTTCTCAATATTGTCCCACAGGCTGAAGTATTTCTTTAATGTAGGAGATACATCCTTACCCAGGAATTTTGGGTCCCAGCGTTCCAGGGCTTTGGCTTCACTCAGGTAATCAAATAGTTTTCCGGTATCTACCAGGTTCTGATCAATGCGGCTGAAATCGTCGAGTAATGTGCCGGCCCAGGTTACAAACTGATCGAAATCAAGGTGCGGGTCCTGTTCGCGCATCAGGTCGAACAGCTCCAGCTGCAGGTTTATCGGCTCCACCACATCTGTCTTGGCCAGTTTCCGGATAAAATCTTCCATGGCATGCACCTCCGGCGACCAGATGGGCTCTGGTGCTGCCTGTGCCAACGCTGTTTTAAAGAAGAAACTTGCACGCCGCGACGGCAGCACAATACATAGGTCGCTTATGTTCTCTTTGTACTTTTCATAAATATACTTTGCCGTTAGCTCCAGGAAGGTTTGCACGTGGGTAATCTAGTTTTGAGTGGGTGGTTTTATTCAAAAGAAAAGCTTATGCTTTTGCAGTTTGTTGTTCAAGAAGTAACTCAATATTGACGTATTCAGTAACTTTTGAAAGGTATTTAAGTAGTGATTTGATAAAAAGTAGACTTCCTATCATTTCAAGTGATTCCTCTGATACCAACAATACGCCATAAAAAAAGTCTTCATGATAGGTATTTGATAGGTAGATACCCTCAATTATTTCTAAGCCAAGGGCACCTGAAACATAGCATGTTGCCGCTCTCAAAAATTCATTTCTAGTATCAGAAGGAAGAAGTAATAAGAATTTGATATGAAACGGAATTAGGATACACAGCAAAGTAACACTAATAGTAATGTCACCATTATTTAACAAGCTCCTTACTGTTGCTGCCTCATCAATAGATAGATAAAGAAATATAAATGATAATACTTGCCAGTTTCTAGTGAAGCTATCATTTAAGTTATTCTTATAATTTGATATAATCCAAATTAATAATGCTGAAATTAAAAGTAAAAGTGCTGAAAAGTAAGTGGGTAAATTGGACTCATGCTCAAGGCCAAACTGTGGAACGAAATTTTTGGCAGTTGGAAAACCTAGATGATACTTTAACACCATAGAAATTACTCCAAGGAATATTAAAATGAGCGTTATAATCCATAACACCTTTATTATGACATTTGATTTTATGATTACTTTAAAGTTGTTTTCCATCTAAGCTTTTAATAATAATTCTAATACCTTAATGTATCGACGGAATCTTTGTATCACCGTTATCATCCAAAGGCAAGTATGGGTTAAAGGCAATCTCCCACAGGTTATCATCCGGGTCGGCGATGTAGCCGCTGTAGCCACCCCAGAACACTTTCTCAGGTCGCTTTAAAACACGTGCACCCTTTTCTTCCAGCTGTGCTACCAATAGGTCTACTTCCTGCTCCGAGCGTACATTGTGCGCCAGCGAATACCTTCTAAAGCCGCTGCCTTCAGGCTCTACACCGGCATCGTCTGCCAGCGACTCCTGCGGGAAAAGTGCCAGTTGAATACCGTTCAGCTGAAAAAATACAATACCTTCTGTGCTGCTTTCTGTAGGCTTCCAGCCGAACACGTTCAGATAAAAGTCGCGTGAGCGCTGCAGGTTTTTCACGCCTATGGTGATAAGTGTTAATCGCTGTTCCATGGTTGCCTCTTCTTAAATCCGTCTATGATAAAGTATAAAAGTATGAAGTTATTTTTCAAACTAGAGTAAAAGCCCTAGTTGCTGTGCCGGCTGGGCTCCGTAGTTCCACTCCTGCACCTGTTGGGTATCAAAGTAATAGAGCACGCAGGTTACCTTTTCATAACCCATTTGCCTGAACCGTACAGCGTAGTGGTCTAGTTTATTACGGTGCTCTGGTTCTGGCGGAGGCGTCTTAAATTCTATCAGCACAACAGCTTCTGCGTCAAACACAATGCGGTCAGGTTTGTAGAGGTAGGCACGCGCATCCAGTACTTCTTTTTCGTGTTCTACTACCACTTGGTTTGTAAAATACCTGGTCAGTTTCGGATGGTTCAGTACTTCTTTCAGTTTGTCGCGCAGCTCGGGTTTATCGCGCTCGCTGATGATGCCTTCATAAACCAGTTGGCGCAACACCTGCTCCAGTTCCGGAGCAAAGGCAATGCGTGCCAGGGCAAAGTGTAATTTACGGTTTAGCTGGCGTTGCTTGGTCTGGGTCTCAAAGTCGAACACGTTGTTGGCGTGCTGCTTTATTTTCAGGCGTTTTTCCCAGTCTGTTGCCACCAGGTGTTCTAAAGTATAAGTGTTGTTTTGTTCTGTGCCCGAATGCTGGAGTCGGGGGTTGCCTTTAGCCAGTTGGTAACAATGCCTGCCAAACTCCCACATGCCCTTGTGCACCAGGTAGCGGTACAGCAGGTGGCTTACGTTTTTTGCCTGCCCATCCGGTTTGGGGGCTTTGCGCTCTTCCAGCAGGTCTTTGGCGTTGCCTATTAAGTATAACCTTTCAATGGGGCGGGTGAGGGCAACATACAGCATATTCAGGTTTTCGATAAAGGTTTTCTCAATCTCGGTGCTGTACTGGTCTGTAAGTATAGTATTCTCTAGTTTAGAACTTATGTTAACTGCCACGCTGCGCAACTTGCCTGTTACGCTCACATTGTCGGGTAACTGGCTCCACATTAAAGAGCCACGCTTTGGTTCGGTGCTCCAATCCGCAAACGGGATGATAACAATGGGGTAGGCCAGGCCTTTGGATTTGTGGATACTGGTAATGGTGATGGCGTTGCGATCTTTGGGCGTGTTTATACTTAGTTTTTCTTTTTGCACATCCCAGTATGCCAGAAAGTTGTTCAGATTGTTGCTATGCTTCAGGCTATACTCCAACACCAGGTCCAGGAAACGGAAAAGGTACTCGCTTTCGTTGTTCTTTCCCAGCAGGTTGAAGATGCGTATCAGCTTTTCAGTAAGCTCATAGATGGACAGGTTGCCAGTCTCACGTTCCTGCACGTCAAAGCCAAACACGCGCAGCTGGTCAAAAAACGACTGGTTCTCCTTCTCGTTAGCGATGTCGGCAATGGTTTTGGTCATCTCCACATCCGGAATCACACCCAGCGCCACCTTGCAAACCAGGTATAAAGCTTCTGATTTTGCCAGCGAATCATTAGGGCGGTTAAATACCCGGAACATGGCTATAATCAGGTTGATGACCTCGGCAAATTGTAGCGAAAGCGAATCCTGTGAGATGATATCATACTTTCGTTCTTTCAGGAAATTGGCAATGAGCTTACTTTTAATGTTGGTGCGACAAAGTATGGCCATATCCTTTAGCTCATAGCCTTCCGCCATCGCCTCCGTTACCAGCTGCAGCACAATGTCTAGTGTGCTTTCGTTATAAGTCTGGGCCTTGGGCTGCGAATAGCCGTCGTAAAAGTCTTCGGTGCGGGTGCAGCTGTTCAGATCATACTTGTAGTTCAGGTCATCGTCGTGGGTGAACAGCACCTGTATCTGGCCGCCGTTGTTCTGGCTACCAACGGGAGTTTGCTGCTTAAAATCCTCGTCATAAATAGACGTGAACATACTAAACTCCCTATGGCCTTCGCTGATAAACGAAAACAGTTCGTTGTTAAAATCGATGATCTCGGAGCGGCTGCGGTAATTGGTTTTAAGGTTTGCCGGTTCAAGCGCCTGGTCCACGGAGTCGTAACGTTCTTTGATTAGCGGACCATGGCGGCGGTTCTCGTAGAGGTGTTTGGTGCTTTGCTTGTACAGGTGCAGGATCTGCTCCATCTCGCCACCGCGCCAGCGGTAAATTGCCTGTTTCGCATCGCCTACCACCATACTAAAATGGCCAGAGGCAAGGGCATTGTCTACTAAGGGCAGCAGGTTGTTCCATTGCAGCACCGAGGTATCCTGAAACTCATCAATCAGAATGTGATTATACTTTTCGCCAAGGCGCTCATAAATAAAAGGTACCGGCTCCTGCAGCACAATATCAATAATACGCTTGTTAAACTCCGAGATGTGTACGGTGTTACGGTCCAGCTTTATTTCCTGCAGGCACTTCTCCAGCTCGTTCAGCACCGATACCTTGTACAGGTGCGGCACTACCTGCTGAATCAACGTGTACGTTTCGGCAAACTGTTCTTTTATACTTTCGATGTGGTAATACAGGTCCGTTAAAGGCTGCTTTATACTATCTATCTGGCTTTTAGTATAAGCGCTTGCTTTACCGGCGTACCACTTATCGTCTTCTATACTTTGGCGTGCGTAGTTATTGCCGTAGTTCAGGTCAATGTCTTTCTGTGCCCACTTGTTAAAGTAGCTCCAGATGCCGCGGTTGCCCTGGTAAAAATCGGCAGGGGAGAGGTCAGCGTTTTCGATGAGCTGCAGACCTTGTTTACCTGCTTCCTGCACGGCTTCCTCAATTTTTTGTTTGGCATCAAACAGCTCCTGGCGCACCAGTTTAAAGTCCTCCAGGCTCAGTTGCTGTATGTCGGTGATGGCTTCGTATACCTGCTCGTTCAGCAGGTTTCTGGCAAAGTCCATCAGGTCTTCGGCCAGCAGGGTCCAGCTTTTGCCTTCGCGGGCTTTTTCCAGCACATACTGCTCCAGCGTCTGCGACAACAAATCGTCTTTAGCATCACTCACTTTATCCAGCAGCAGCGAAACAGCCGTGCTTAAAAGTGAATTCGAATCCAGGTCCACCTCAAAGTTGTGGGGTATGTTCAACTCACGTGTAAAGGCCTGCACGATCTTGTTCACAAAGCTGTCGATGGTGCTCACGCTGAAGTCGGAGTAGTTATAGAGGATCTGGCGAAACAGGTTGGCGGCTCGGCGGCGTACCTCCTCCACATCCAGCTGTTCTTCCGTATATTCCTGCTGTAGGTCTTCTGTTATACTTTGCAGCAGGTTCTCGCTTTTGGCCTTCTCCTTTTCTGAAATTGTGTTATCGTTAAAGTTGCGCAAGGCAGCTAAAATACGCTCTTTCATCTCAGCGGCAGCATCGTTGGTAAACGTAATGGCCAGTATAGAGCGGTAATAATCCGGATCAGAAGTATGGAGGGCCAGCTTCAGGTACTCCTTGGTAAGGTGGTACGTTTTGCCAGAACCGGCAGAAGAAGAGTATATCTTGAATACAGAAGGCATATGTCAGAATCTATACTTTAAAGGTACAGCCAATAGGATGCTCTGTACAAATTATTCTTTAAAAGTTTTTGAAGGGCAGAGATAAGGCGTTTTGTATCATCGGCATAGTACTATGGCATGCTGTTTATTCAACGCCGTTCCTTAAAACGATGAGAGCAAAAGTACAGGATAAGAAGCAAACCGGTGGAGGACCGGAAGTATGTTTCAAAGTATAAAACAATACAGTTTAAAACCAGAAGCGCCTTTCCTGCACAGGAAAGGCGCTTCTGGTTTTAAGTAGACAGTTGCAGCTATTTAAGCATAAACAGGCTCAGCTACTTTGATTTCTTGTTTTTGATTGGCAGCAAAATCCTTAACACACACATGGTACATGATGCGGGCCATCGATACAGAGTAGTCTGTAATGATACAATGCTGTTGTTCCGGGCTGATAAGTGCTTTGCTGCTGCCCAGGTTGAATTTGCTTAGCTCCATAACTTCATCGAAGTTCTGGCGAAGCATTTTTAAAGCTTTAAAGGAAGGTTCGTTGTAGTACATCGGGATTACCTGGCAAACAGCATAGCTGCCCTTTTCTCTTTCTTCTTTTACCGTTTGGCAAAGTTCCTCAATGTTCATTTTATCAAGGTCAGAGATGATAACGAAGAAGACTTTTTTCTGCTGTGTATTGGCAGTACGGGCAGGCACGCTGCCTAGCAGCATGTTGCGGGTGATTTTGGTGCCACGCTGAAAGCACTCGTCTTTCAGAATCTTGTTGTGAATTTTAAAAGCCAGCGCACCGGAGGCTATCAAATTGAATTCTTTACCTTGGGTTGAAATTTTGGAAAAGTGTAACATAATAAATTAGGACTAAAGGGTTTAAGGATTTATTTAACCAGCTAACAGGCTAAACGCCTGCTTCTCATTAGCTTAGGTAAATAAGTGCTGTCACACGGTTACGGTAGGTAGTTTGGAACGGTAGGCTTTTTGGGGTATTTTGTATTGGGTCATAAGGGTTGTTGGTTTAACGTGGGTTTAGGGTCGGGTTTGTTTTTGTGTATCTACGGTGCAATCGCATTTTCAATACATAATTATTTTCTATATATGGTAAACGTATTATTTATAAGGGTGAATTGGTGGATATAACGCGTGAAAGAAATTATAGTTACCTATTCTAATATTTTTTTTAATTATTAATGTAAATATATAAAATTAATATTGCTAAAATCTATCATTTAACTTTTGTGAGTAAACAGCATCTTTTATAGTGTAAGTGGCAACCGAATCTGTGTCAGAAGTGCCAATTATAAATTAAATAGTTTAATCGAATAATTATCCGTACCTTTGCGCCCGATTTGGATACGGTCTGATTACTGTATAACTGGATACACCATCGTTGGCAAAACCTAGTTGTTTTTAGTTTTTCGTGTCGCTCTCTACGTAGAGATAGGTTGATAAGCAGACTGCCTCCAGATGTGTATTAAAAAGTTATTAGTAATTAGATGAATAAAATCAGATTTGAAGAGCTTCCGCTTTCGCCGGAAGTTCAGCGAGCAATCGCAGACATGGGTTTCGAAGAAGCCTCTCCCATCCAAACAGCAGCAATCCCGGTTGTATTAGAAGGAAAAGACATTATCGGCCAGGCCCAGACAGGTACTGGTAAAACGGCTGCCTTCGGTATTCCAACCATCGAGAGCATCGATGTGAACGACAGAAGCGTGCAGGCGCTTATACTTTGCCCAACGCGTGAGTTGGCTATTCAGGTTTCTGGCGAGATCCAGAAACTTGCCAAGTATAAGCAAGGCATCAGCGTAGTTCCTATCTATGGTGGCCAGAGTTACGACCGCCAGTTGCGCGCCCTAAAGCAAGGTGTGCAAATCGTGATCGGTACGCCGGGCCGTGTAATGGACCACATCAACCGTGGTACGCTTGTATTGGACAGAGTTAAAAAAATCATACTTGACGAAGCGGACGAAATGCTCGACATGGGCTTCCGTGAAGATATCGAGTATGTTTTAGAGCGCATCCCGGAAGAACGTCAGACAATTTTCTTCTCGGCCACAATGTCTAAGCCGATCATGGAGATGACCAAGCGTTATCAGACGGATCCGGTTATTGTAAAAGTAGTTCACCAGGAGCTAACTGTAAGCAACATCGACCAGTTCTACTTCGAGGTTAGAAACAACATGAAGCAAGAAGTGCTTTCGCGTTTGCTTGACATGTATAACCTGAAGTCGGTAATCATCTTCTGTAATACCAAGCGTATGGTTGATGATCTGGTATCTGGCCTACAGGCACGCGGTTATTTTGCCGATGCTTTGCACGGTGACCTGAACCAAAACCAGCGCTCAAACGTGATGGGCAAGTTCCGTAACGGTACCCTGGAGATACTGGTAGCAACAGATGTTGCCGCTCGTGGCCTTGACGTTGAAAATGTAGAGGCTGTATTTAACTATGACCTTCCGCAGGACGAAGAATCTTATGTACACCGTATTGGCCGTACTGGTCGTGCCGGTAAATTTGGTAAAGCATTCTCTTTTGTTGGCGGCCGCACAGACGGGTACAAACTGAAAGACATCATGCGCTTTACAAAGGCGAAGATCGTTTTACAGCAGGTTCCTTCTATGGAAGATGTGAACGAGATCCGTACCAATATTTTCTTCGATAAAGTGAAGGAGGTATTGGAGAAAGGCCATCTGGCGAAGCACATTGCGCGCATTGAGCGTTTTGTGAACGAGACAGAAGGTTATACTACGCTTGACGTGGCAGCAGCGCTTCTTAAAATGAGCCTGAAAGAGCAGAAAGTGAAAGAAAAAGGTGCTGAGGCTGAAAAAAGCCTTTCTGCTACCAAAGAAGGCATGGACCGTTTGTTCATCACCATTGGTAAGAAAGACAGAGTACACCCACGCGACCTGATCGACTTGTTATCGCAGAACGCAAGCATCCCTGCAAGCCAGGTTGGAGACATCGACCTTTACGATAAATTCAGCTTTGTAGAGGTGCCTACGGAGTATACCGCTGAGATTGTAGCTAACGTAAACCGCATAGAGTACGAAGGCCGTTCTATCGTAGTAGAGAAATCGCAGAAGAAGGGCTCAGGTCCGAAAGAAGGCGGTGGCGAAGACTTCGGTTTTGAAGGACGTGAAGGACGCTCTGGCGGCGGAGACAGGCGCAGAAGCAGCGGCGGTGGCGGCGGTTCGTTCAGAGACCGTGATCGTCGTGGCGGTGGAGACCGTGGCGGCTTCGGCGGCGACAGAGGTGGTGATCGCGGAGGCTTTAGAGGCGACCGCGGTGGCGACAGAGATCGTGGCGGCGACAGAGGTGGCGACCGTGGCGGTTTCAGAAAAAGAAGATTCTAATTTTCTTTCGAGATTGTAACCTTGCCCTGTTTTGGGCGTAAATAATACCATACAAAGTTAGAAGTATAAAAAGCTTCAAAGATTGTTAGAAAAGGCTGACTTGAAACGTCAGCCTTTTTGTTTTATAGCTACAGCATGCATCTCAAAAAAATAATTTGAATATTTTTCCTGATGCTGTAACCTATTCTTACCTGTGGCGTTAAAAGAGTATCATAAAAAGGTTGGAAGATTAAGCTGACTGTTTACGCAGTTAGATATAATAAGGGTAGAATCAGACGGATTCTACCCTTATTGCATTTTAGGGCTGCTATACTTCCTCCTGCATATTTAATTTTACCAATTCTATCGCTTAATAGGGCATAAAAAAAGGAGCCGAAGCTCCTTTCCAATAGGTATAGTTTATACAGCATTAAGCATTTTTAGCTGCATCGCGCAACGAGCGGATATGATCGTGTGCATTCTTTACATCGCTGTACTGCTGTTCAACAATAGTCTTTAATTCAGCAGGCAAGTTGGCCTTCAAAGCATCGCGGTAAGCGCTTACAGCATAATCCTCGCCACGTTCGCACTCTTCCAGTACCCGGGTTCTGTCTTTAGATGATATGGCAGACTTCAGGTCAATCCAGGCACGGTGAATGGTACCCTCAATTGAGCTTGATTCAGTATCAGTTTGCCCGGTTTTGTGAAGAAAGTCCTGGAGCTCTGTAATCATGCTGTCGCGCTGAACGGCGTATTTTCTAAAAAGGTCTTTCAGGTCCTTGTCTTCTACATCTTCAGAGGCTGTTTTATAACCTTTAGCCCCGTCTTTGCAACGCTCTATCAAGTGGTGTACCGTTGAGAATACTTCTTTATTACTTTCCATAGTTTTACATTTTTGACATTAATATGCAGATGTACTCATATTAAGTCTAATTGGTTGCCAACCGGAAAGGTAAGTCCTGATTATGAGGAAGGTAAAGCCATGGCTTGCCCAGCCAGGTAACCGGTGGTCCAGGCGGCCTGGAAATTGAACCCACCCGTGATGCCGTCTATATCCAGTACCTCGCCGGCAAAGTATAATCCGGGGTGCAGGCGGCTCTCCATCGTCTTCATGTTCACCTGGCTCAGTTCAATGCCACCGCAGGTAACAAATTCCTCTTTAAAAGTAGTTTTACCCTTTACCTCGAAGGGTGCGCGGTGCAAAGCTTCTATCAGTTTGTTTGTGTTTTTGGCAGGCAGTTCAGCCCAACGTAACTCATCTGGTATTTCGGCTAGCTGGGTTAGAGCTTTCCAGAGGCGCTGCGGCAATCCAAACAGGGGATTAGTGCTTACTATTTTCTTAGGATGCGCTTGCCTGTAGTTTTGTAGCTGCTCGCGTAGAGCCTCTTCTGTAAATGCTGGTATCCAGTTGATGAGTGCGGTAAAGTTATAACCCAATGTATGAAAAAGGCGGGCACCCCAGGCAGAAAGTTTAAGTACAGCAGGCCCGCTGTAGCCCCAGTGCGTAATCAGCAGCGGCCCTTCATACTCCAGCTTTTGCCCCGCAACACGCACTTTTGCTTTTGGCACCGATACGCCCATTAGTTCTTTCAGCGCATTGTTGGGTACGTTAAAAGTAAAAAGCGATGGCACCGGCTCCTGTACTTTATGCCCCAATGCCAGTAGCCAATCATAGCCCTTCAATTTAGGATTACCGCCTGTGCATACAAGTACTTTAGCAGCAGTTATACTTTGGGCATTGCTCAGAGAAAGTATAAAGCTTGGTTGCCCGTTTATACTTTGTGGCTCGATCTTCTCTACGCCTGTGCTTGTTTTGATTGCTACGCCTGTGCGTCTGGCTTCGCGCTCAAGGCATTCTATAATCGTTTCAGAGGTATCGGTTACCGGAAACATGCGGCCATCTGCCTCTGCTTTCAGCTGCACGCCACGCTGCTTAAACCAGGCAATTGTTTCAGCGGCCCCAAATATTTTAAAAGCTTCTTTCAGTTGCTTTGCTCCACGCGGGTAGTGCTGCGAAAACACCGAAGGCACAAAACAATTGTGGGTAACGTTACAGCGCCCACCACCCGAAACCCGCACTTTTGCCAGCAGCTTGTTTGATTTCTCTAAGAGGGTAACTTTTGCCTTAGGATTTGCCTCTGCACATGCTATCGCACCAAAAAAGCCAGCCGCCCCGCCGCCTACTACTACAATGTTCATACTTAAATTATTGAAGCCAGATTACTGTATGCTGCCCTGGATAAGCGGTTATTAAACTAAAACCGATTAGCCACAAACAATCGGCAATCTGATGCAAAGGTACTAAAAGAAAAGCATAGGGTCGGGGTGGAGAAACACGTAGGCAAGGTCGTCTTTCAGCTTTTGGTTTTTGATGAGCTTGAAGTGCGTTTCAGCCATGTCCTGGAAGGTGGGTGGTGTTAAACCCAGCTGCTCTGCCGCCTTCCGGAAAAAATCTTTGCGAAGCGGATGCGCATCGGCGCAGGCATTGTAGGTTTCTCCCCATTTTTCCTGCTCTATGATGCGGCTAAGTATGGCAATGCAGTCATCCAGGTGGATCATGTTTACCGGGGCGTCGCCGTTTGGCAGATCCTGCTTGCCAGCCAGGAATTTACCCGGATGCCTTTCTCCGCCCACCAGACCGCCAAAGCGCACGATGGTTGTCATCCATTCCTCGCTTTGCATAAACAGGCGCTCTGCCTGCAACAGCATGTTTCCGGGTTCCTGTTCGTCTGTAAAGCTTATGTCTTCTTCCGTTACGGTGCGGTTAAGATCCTGGTACACAGAGGTAGACGAAACAAAAAGGATGCGGCTGATAGGGGAGTCAGCTAAATAATTCCGGAGCGTGTGCATTTGCTTCAAATAACTTTCGCCTCCATCAGATCGAAGTTTAGGCGGAATGTTTAATACGAGCACATCTGCTTCCAGAAAGTCATGTATAGTCTCTGTTTGCAGGTTCTCTTTGCTTAAGTTTAGCAAGTATGGAGAAATGCCTTGTTGCCGAATTATTTCCAGTTTAACTGGGGAGGTGGTGGAGCCCTTCACCATGTACCCGTTTCTGGAAAGTTGTTCGGCCAAGGGCAACCCGAGCCACCCGCATCCTAATACGCTTACTGTCTGTTTATCTCCCATGTGTGCTTTATCATGTTTTTAGCTTAACAAATATAGCTGCTTCTGGTTTAGTGATCAGTTGCAGGCGCACACTAATTGTTACAGGTGGTAGAATGGATTATGATGTTATACTTGTTGGGTCAGGTTTCGGGGCCTTGTCGGCAGCTGCTTTGCTGGCAAAGCGCGGCCTTACCGTATGCATTTTAGAGCAGGCTAAGTATCCTGGCGGCTGCGCCACCTCTTACAAGCGCCAAGGCTACTGGTTTGAGACAGGCGCCACCACAATAGTAGGTCTGGATGAGCATATGCCCCTGCGCTACCTGCTCGATGAGTTACAGCTAACCATACCCATGCGCCAACTGGAGCCACCTATGCAGGTGCATTTGCCCAATGGGCAAACTGTAACGCGCTTTGGTAACCTGCACGAATGGATTGCAGAGGCAGAGCGTGTGTTTGGAAAGTATAAGCAACGGGAGTTCTGGGAGCATTGCTACCGTATTAGCAGGCAAGTATGGCGTACATCGCTCAAGCAGCGTAGCTTCCCTTTTTCCAACTTAAAGGATCTGCTGTTGGCTGCCACCCGCACGCGCGCTGCACAGCTTAACTTGTTACCGGCAGCTTTCAGAACTATGCAGGATGTACTGCAAAAGTATGATTTACTGCAGAACCAGCATTTCGTTGATTTTGTAAATGAGCAACTACTGATAACCGCTCAAAACCATGCCCACGAAGTAAACGAGCTTTTTGGGGCTACTGCGCTTTGCTATACTCTGTACGGTAACTACTATGTTGATGGGGGCTTGATAAACCTTGTAAATCCGGTTGTAGCATTCATTAAAAGCCATAATGGAGCAATAAAGTATGGCCAGCAGGTGGAGGGGATAGACACGTTACGCAATGGCTATAAAGTTACAACTCAAAAAGGCAGCTACTTCAGCAGATTTGTCATCAGCGGTATCCCCCTGAACGGCACAGCAGATCTCTTTTCGGAGGCAAGTATAAAGCAACGCCTGCAGCCCTACCTGTTGCCATCCGAAAAGCTGAACGGAGCTTTTACACTATCCCTTGTCCTGAAAGGGCCTGCCATACCCAATGTGTTGCATCACCAGGTGCATGTGCCAGAAGGTCTGCCCGTTACTAGAGGCAAAAGCATCTTCATAAGTTTTAGCCACCAGCAGGATACGCATCGTGCTAAGGCAGGAGAGGTAGTTGCCTCTGTAAGCACACATGTGGCACATCCGGCAAAACTATACATAAAGGCTAAGGCGGAACTGGAGCAAGCTATACTTCTCAACCTCGAAAAAGCTGGAATACTAAAACAGGAACGTATCATTCAGCTACAGTCTGCCACGCCCGGTGCCTGGACTTTCTGGACTAATCGCGCCTTTGGGGCAGTAGGTGGATACCCGCAGTATAAAAGTATAAAACCCTGGCAAATGAAAGATGCCCGCCTCGACCATAAAGGGGCTTATGTATGCGGCGATACAGTTTACCCCGGCCAAGGAATAGTAGGCGTGTGCCTCAGCGGAATAATTGCTGCAGATAAGCTATGGCAGGATCACTTTTAATGAAGTATAAACTGTATAATTTTAATTGCTAGCTTATACTTTGCTTTTAAAACAGCTGGTTTGCAGCAGCTTAAAAATGATACCCCGAAATTTTATTTACATTTATATAATATAATTGTCGAAAACACATAGCATATTTGGTGTATACTAAAACCACTATATGTCTATGTTAAAAAATTTACACCGCATCATGTGTCTGTCCCTGGTGGGATGGATGCTCGTATCCTGCTCTCAGGAAAATGTTAGCCCTGAGATTGATTCTCAGAAAATAGGTACTGTTAGTGAAGTTGCCAATGCTACCGCTACCAAAGACAACAACCTGGCGATGGGAAACCCAAGTGGGGCCGGTACAAGTTATTCGAATTACCTGGTTACCAAATCGCAGTATGCCATGTCGTATAACAGCTACCGGGGCACGCCAAATTGGGTAAGCTGGCATGTAAGCAGCGCATGGCTTGGCTCTGCTCCGCGTCAGGATGATTTCCGTGCAGATAATGCCCTGCCAAGCAATTTTTACAAAGTAAGCTCCTCAGATTACACCGGCAGCGGCTTCGACCGTGGCCACAACTGCCCTTCAGCGGATCGTACTTTAACTACTACTGATAACTCGGCTACTTTCCTGATGTCGAACATGATTCCGCAGGCACCAAACAACAACCAGAAAGCCTGGGCTAGTTTAGAGAATTACTGCCGCACGCTGGTTAACCAGGGTAACGAGCTTTATGTGATCATGGGCAGCTATGGAACCGGCGGCGATGGCTCGGCAGGGTATAAAACAACGCTTGCCGGCGGCAAAGTAACGGTGCCCAACCGCATCTGGAAGGTGATTGTGGTGCTGCCTGTGGGTAGCGGGGATGCCGGCAGGGTTACCAGCAGCACGCGGGTTATTGCCATCGATACCCCAAACTCCAATACCATCAACACCAACTGGGGCACCTACCGCACTACTGTAGATGCCATCGAGGCTAAAATGGGGTATAATTTGCTGTCTAATGTGTCTAGCTCGGTGCAAAGCGTTATTGAGGCACGTGTGGATAACGGCCCTACCCAATAAGTATACTTTAACTGATTCTAAAAGAGCCGGTTTGCACATGCAGGCCGGCTCTTTTTCATGTTTCTACCACCAGGGTCTTAAAGCCGGCATAATCTCCGTTTTCTGTTTCCCCGATGAGGTAAACAGGCATACTAGTCTGGCTTACTTTATAGGCTTTCACGTTTCTTAAATGCGTTTTCAGGGTTGCCTCCAATTGCTTAAAGCGATCGGCGTCTTGTTTTTGCTTTTCAGCTGCATCTGGGTGCGGGTTTTGCATGCGGTGCAGAAAATCGCTTACCTCAAGTGCCTCTACGGCTGTGCCGGCTGGCTTGCCATCCCATTCCACCACCGTTTCTTTTGTGAAAGGCTCCGCTGGTTTCTGGTGATGGTAGAACTCAAAAACCGCATCGGTTTCGCTTAGCATTTCCAGGCCATCTGCAGCTTTTGTCAGTTCCTGTTTTAGTTGCTCCAGGTTCATAAGTGTATTCTTTAGTGTTTAAAGCTCGTTCGCTATAAAGTAAATTACATCAATATGCTTATATTTCGTAAAAGGCCTCAAAAAGATGGGCCGTTATAATAAAAATTCAAATCTGATATAGCTATGATAAAAGCTGAACCAATGCTGAAAGAGGGCACGCTTACAGGTAAAACCATTATCGTAACTGGTGGTGGTACGGGACTTGGCCGCTCTATGGTTAAATATTTTTTAGAACTGGGCGCTAATGCCGTTATCTGCAGCCGCAAACTTGATGTGCTGGAGCAAACCGCTAAAGAACTCGAAGCCGAAACTGGCGGTAAAGTTTTGCCTATTGCCTGCGATGTGCGCAAGTATAACGAGATAGAGGAAGTGCTGCAAAAAACGCTGGATACTTTTGGACGCGTAGATGTGCTGGTAAACAACGCCGCAGGCAATTTTGTAAGCCCCACCGAGCGCCTCAGCCATAAAGCCTTTGATGTGGTGACCGACATCGTGCTAAAGGGCAGCTATAACTTTACTTTGGCCATTGGCAAGCATTGGATCGAGCAGAAGCAGGAGGGAAGCATCCTTAACATCGTAACCACCTACGCCTGGACGGGTTCTGGCTACGTAGTGCCTTCGGCTTGCGCTAAGGCTGGTGTTTTGGCCATGACGCGTTCGCTAGCCTCTGAGTGGGCTAAGTATGGCATCCGCTCCAATGCCATTGCACCAGGCCCGTTCCCGACAGAAGGCGCCTGGACACGCTTGTTCCCTAAACAACTGGCCGATAAACTTGACCCCGTAAAGCGCATCCCGGTTGGCCGTTTTGGGGAGCACCAGGAGCTGGCAAACCTTGCGGCTTATCTGGTTTCTGACTACGCGTCTTTTGTGAACGGAGAGGTAGTAACGATTGACGGAGGGGAATGGCTTTACGGTGCAGGCGAGTTTAATGCTTTCGATCAGATTCCGGAGGAGATGTGGGATGCCATGGAAAAGCAAATGCGTGGCAAAGGGCAGTAGAAGTATAAACCTAGAGATAACTGAAAGGGGCGTAAGTAATTGCGCCCCTTTTTTATGCTACACAACACCCAGACGCATAAACACCGGAAACGTAACTTCTATACTTAAACCATCGGGCCAAAGCTGCCGCAGTTTACTTTCAAGTTTGGGAAGTGGCGAAGAGCCGTTCTTTTTGATGTAATGCTGCACACTAGACCAGGAGCTTAAATAACCCATCAGTTGTTGCCGGTTCCAGGTTACTTTAATCTCAAAGTCAGGGCATGTAATTTCCGGGTACGGGAAGGGAATGGTGCGGTAGGCCTCGTCCAGGTGGCTGCGCTCGGGGTCCCAATAAGGGCCGGTAACGTGCTGGTAAAAATGTGCGATCGCAGGGTTTATTTCTTTAGAAATGCTGATAAGGCCGTACCCCCATATCGCCAGGTGCGTTCCGGTTTTTGCCACACGCTTTACTTCCTGATGGAAAGCGTCAAAATCAAACCAATGGATGGCCTGCGCCACAGTAATTAAATCTATACTTTGATTTGCCAAACCCGATGCCTCCGCGCTTGCTTTGTAGTAGCTAATGTTCGGCTTTGGAGTAGCTTTTTGCAGTTGTGCCTCGCTGATGTCGGTGGCATATACGTGTTTATACTTTTCTGCCAGTACTGCGGCTACTTGCCCGTTTCCGGTCCCGCAATCCCAGGCAGTTTGTTTAGCACCGGGCAACGCAAACAAAAAATCGTAAAGCGCCTGCGGGTAGTGCGGCCTGAAAGCGGCATAAGAGGCTGACTGCACCGAGAAATTATCTTTTTGCTGATGTGGCATGAGTATCTGAATTATATGCTCGAAAGCACTTCGCACAAACTCTAGGATCAAACTTTCCTTAAATACTCAGGGTTTCTCCTAAAGTTCTGCGAAGCATTATACAGGCAGCAAAGTATAAACTTACTTTTTTTCGTTGGCCTGCACCACTCTGAGCACATTTCCTCCTAATATCTTATTTATATCTTCCACGCTGTATCCGCGTGCCAACAGCTCTTTTGTCACTATAGGGTAATCATCAACGCCATCCAACTGCTGCGGAGTAGACGAAATGCCATCAAAGTCTGAGCCCATGCCCACGTAATCAACGCCAACTAATTCAACGATATGGTCCAGATGATCAAAAAGGATGGATAGCGGCGGGCGCACCTGCTCAAACTCCTGGGTATACTTCTGGCGCATCAGCTCCGATATGTTGGAACTGGACCACCCCAACTTCACAAGCGAGTCAAGTTCTGCTTCGTGGTTCTGATTGAAAGTTTTGAAGCGTTTGTCAAATTCCGGATCCAGGAAACCTGAGTAGAAATTTAGCTGGATAACGCCACCATTTTTGGCAATGGCTTTGATCTGGTCGTCTTTCAGGTTGCGGGGCACAGGGTTTAGCTTGTGTACACAGCTGTGCGACACCAGCACGGGCTTTTTAGTTATAGCCATCACATCCCAAAACGTCTTCTCGCCCACGTGGCTCAGGTCTACCATCATGCCCAGCTCGTTCATGCGCTTTACTACCTGCTTGCCGATGCCCTTTAAACCCTTTTTTGATTTTGGCATTTTGCCAGAGGTCTCATCAGCAGCCGACGAAGCCCAGGGAATAGAATTGTTCCAGGTAAGGGTCATGTAGCGCGCCCCTAAGTTGTAGAGGGCATCCAGCTTTTTCAGGTCATTGTCTATCATGTGGCCGCCTTCCACACCTATTAAGCTCGCCATTTTGCCTTGCTCTACCGCTGCCATAATTTCTTTATGCGAGGTGGCAAGCACCATCTGCTCCGGGTTACGGGCTATCACCGCTTTAAGGGTGTCAATCTGCAGGCGGGCAAACTTGTGGTCTCCTTTTTCATCGCTCCACACCGAAAAATACTGCACATCTACACCTCCTTGCTTAAAGCGAGCCAGGTCGGAGTGGGTTTTGCCACGTAAGTCCTTGCTGATATCCATGCCTTCGAGAATGGAAATGAGCACATCGTTGTGTGTATCTACCAGAATAGCTTTTTCGTGTACGCGTTTATAGTCCTGGGATTGGGCAAAGCCAACTACAGCAGCAGAACTCAAAACCAGCGTGAGAGCGCTTTTACGAAGCACAGAGATATCGAAGTTAAAGGTCATGTTCAGGTTTTCAAGTAAAAGTTATGAACCGGTAGCAGCGTTTATACTTGGTGCATTTAGCGATGTAGTAAGTATAAATTCCCGCTTTAGAATACCTCAATATACTAAATTTAAAATTATTCGCTTACCACAACTGCCAATAGCCTGGTTGTGGGGTTAATGGCAAGGCGGCTTATACTTTTAAGGGCGAAAGAAGTGCCTTGCATCGCAACGGGTTTCCAGGTTTTGTCTTTGCCTGGTTTTAGGCTGTATATGTTTGAGCCGTCGCTGCTAAGCAGGGTGCCGTTGTGGGTCCAGGTAATGTCTTCTTTTTGTGCCAGGGTGGGGGCAATAGTTGCAATGGCTCCGGTTTTAACGTCGTAGCGCTTTACCAGCCATTGTGTGCTGTCTGTTTTATCGATAAAGCTCATGGCGTTTTGGCCCGGAATCTTGTGCAGCGAGCGGCCGATGCTTTTAGCCAACACTTTATGCTGTTTTGTATCGAGGTTGTAGTGCTGCAATTGGTGCCCATCTTCGGCAAGTATAAAAAGGAGCAAGTTTCTGTCATCTATCCAGGCGTGGTAGCCAACAGTCAGGTGATCGATCAGAACGGTAACTGCTTTGCTTTCGAGGTTATACATGCCTAGGTCCTGCTGCCCGTTTTCGCGCTGTATAATGCAGGAAATATGCTTGCCATCTGGCGTAAGGGTGGGAGAGAACTCGTTTTCAGGCGTGGCTGTAAAGTATTCGGTTTGTTTTGTGCTGCTGTTGTAGGTGCGGATATCCATGTTGCCTGCGGCGCTTGCCGAGGAGTAATATACCAGGGGTTGCGACTTATGGAAGTGCGGCTGATTGTCGTAGCCTGCGTGGTTGGTGATATTTCGCGGGTTTGATAGTATAATTTGGTTCTTTTTCTCAGCTATATCAAGCAGCAGAATATCGGTGTTTGTCTGGGCCTGTACTAGCGCTGGGCTGAGGAGGACAAGAGTATAGCATAAGGCTTTTTTCATGGGTGTGGTTTAGCAGGTGTTCAGTTAGGTATAATTCTTAAGGTAGTCGCTTAGTTCAGGCTATCCCGGTACTGGCCATCTTTATAGAAACTTTTATTAAACCGGGCCTATCGTATAAAGTCAGCACTTTTTGCGAGTCGATATTTCTACTAAATTGCCTTGTACAAATTTTGGTAACGGACTGGCCTATAGGGTGGCGTAGCTAACCTATAGGCGTGGTTACCAGAACGTGTTCTATTGTTTAATCCAAGGCTTAAAGTCGGAGAAGTCTCTAACTCGATACGAGTCCATAGTGTATTTCTTCTCCTTTTTGATGAAAGTCATGATGTCCCAACCAGCTATACCGCTTAATACTTCAGGACTTTCATCAACGTACTTTATAACTTCTTGCTTTTTGCCTTGCTCAATCTTGTTTATTAAAGGTCCAAAATCTGGCACCAGATGAACGTCTGGTTCAACTGTAATTTGAGGATTTGATCTTACGACTCTATAACCGTCCCAAACTTTAGAGTCTGTATATTTTACCGCATGGTTTCTCGTCCAAACAATGCCGTGACCAGTTCTTCCTTGTATATCTACACCCCTAATATAGTAAAGAGTGTCAGCCGTTGTGAAGTCTATACCTAAGCTGTCGTTTACAACTCTGAAGAACTCTTTTGCTTCAAGTATAAGCTCCTTGTCCTTCTTTGTTTTCTTATTCTGTTTCAGTTCCTGCAAAACAGTTTGCGAATAAGCGAAATGGCTTAAACTGAAGAGAATGATTCCTATTAGTAATTTCTTCATTTCACTTACTGGTAACTACTGTGTAAACGTCATCGTGACGTTTATCTGCACTATAGACGAAGATGTTTACTTTTAATGATCAATTCAATAAAACATCTATATAGCGTATCACAAGATAAACTAAAAACCTGAGTGTAACAATTTAGCTGTTTTGATTAAAGAGTTGCCTGCCTTTCGTAAAATAGGTTTTACAGTTTTACCAAGCAGAAGCCTTTAAATTAAAAAGCCCCACCTAAAGTTTAGGCGGGGCTTCTGAAGTATAAGGATTTAGCTTAGTTAAGCGCAGCAGCTTCTTTTGCTTTCTTTTTGGCAGCCTTTTCAGCTTTGCGTCTCTCTTTTTTAGAAAGGTTTTGGGCCTCGGCTGGAGCAGCTTTGCTGCGGGCATCTACTTGTGGCAGCCCTGAAGTATCGTCTGTTACCAGCGTCATTTCCTCTACCAGGTGGCCGGCACCGGCAAATTTATCCACTATAAACAGCATGTAGCGTACATCCACAGAAATGTTACGTACCTGGTCCGGGTTGTACACGATGTCGCTCATGGTGCCTTCCCAGTTTCTGTCGAAGTTTGTGCCAATTAACTGGCCGTTAGCATTGATAACCGGAGAGCCTGAGTTACCGCCTGTAGTATGGTTAGAGGCGATAAAGGCAACTGGCAACTGTCCGTTTACTCCGTAGCGGCCATAGTCTTTTTTCTCATACAGCTCCTTCAGGCGGGCAGGTATGGCATAGTCTTCAGCGGCACCAGACTCAGCTTTCTCTATAATACCTTCCAGGGTAGTGTAGTATTTATACTTTACACCGTCCACCGGCTCGTAAGGCTCTACTTTACCGTAAGCCACACGCAGCGTAGAGTTGGCATCCGGATAAAAATTCTTGTCGCTCTGCATTTCGCGCAGACCGGTCATGTAAGTTCTGTACAGCAGGTTCAGGTTATCGTTTACCTTCGTGTAAGTAGGCATAATGTTTTTGCTGTAATAGTCAGCAATGTTGCTGGCCAGTTGCAGAGCCGGATCGTTTTTGATGGCATCTTTTTTACCGGCCTTTACATCAGCCAATGCTTTTCTTACACCTGCCTCAGACGTAAACACACTTTTAGAGAAAACCTCATCCGCATACTTGTTAAAGTCGCCTTTATACTTGCTGCGCACCGTAGCAAAAGCAGTTGGGTGCATTTTAGCGTCTATGTTTTTGTAGTATAAATCAAGCAGCGCTGCAAACACCTTTTTATCGGTTGGGGCGTTGTAGTCTTTGTAGAAACCGGCAATGGTTTTCTCCAGCTTCGCTACCTGGTCGTTTATTTCGGTTTGCGGTGCATTTGCCTCCAGTTGCTGCTGTAGCTTCACAAATGTGTTTGCAAATCGCACAATCTCCACGCCATAGGCTGCTTCGGTAATGTAGTCGCGGGTAATGGTAATGCCATCCAGGGCTTTGTAATTGCTTTCAAAGTCAGCAAGCAGGTTGCCATACGTTGCTTTACGGTTTGCGTCTGCGGCTACCCAATTGGCAAATTGTTTTTCCAGCTGCTGCTTTTTCTCGATGGCATTTGCCTTGCGAATGCCACGGTTCTCACCAATCCACTTTTTCCAGTAGTTGGCGATGCTGGCATACTTGGCTGCATACTGTATGCGTACCGCGTCAGAGGCTTTCATATCCTTATCCAGGATGTTGAGCTTGGTTTCGCGGATGTTGATTTTTGCTGGGTTGGATACCGCGTAAATTTCCTCGATTGCCTGCGAGGTAAGGTACTCGTTGGTACGGCCCGGAAAACCGAATACAAGCGTAAAGTCATTTTCCTGCACGCCGCTCAAAGAGATTGGCAGGTGGTGCTTTGGCTTGTATGGCTTGTTGTTCGGAGAGTAATCGGCTGGCTCGTTGTTAGGGCCGGCGTAAATCCTGAAGATAGAGAAGTCTCCAGTATGGCGTGGCCACATCCAGTTGTCTGTGTCGCCACCAAACTTACCGATAGACGAAGGCGGCGCACCCACCAGGCGAATATCACGGAATGTTTCGGTGATGTACATGTAATACTCGTTGCCGTAGAAGTATGGCTTGATAACGGCATCGTAATGTGTGCCGGCTGTAGATGCTTTGCGCACCTTAGCCATGTTGCGCTGGATAACAGACTCACGCTCTGCTTCTGTTTTCGTGTTGGCCGTTCCCTCCAGAATCTGTTTGGTAACGTCTTCCATGCGCACAATAAAGGTGGCGGTAAGGCCTGGGTTTGCCTTTTCTTCTGCTTTGGTTTTAGCCCAGAAGCCGTTGGTCAGGTAATCGTTTTCAACAGAGCTGTGCTGCTGTATCTGGCCGTAACCGCAATGGTGGTTTGTAAGCAAAAGGCCTTCCGAAGAAATCATTTCGCCAGTACAGAAGCCGCCAAACGATACAATGGCATCTTTTAAGCTAGACTGGTTTATACTGTAAATGTCTTCGGCAGAGAGCTTCATGCCCTTCTTCTGCATCTCGGTTTCGTTAAGCTGCTTTAAAAGCAAAGGCAGCCACATTCCCTCATCAGGAGGAGTGGCCGTGGTAATACCTATGCTTAAGCAAGCAGCCGCAAAAAAGGATAATATGCGTTTGCTGATCATTGGTAAGTTAATTTGATAGAAAATTTAGTGCTTAAAGTTACGCATTTTTTTATTGCAGACACCGCTGTAGCAGGGGAGGTGCAACCAGGAAAGTTTTCTTTGCGCTGCGACAAAATAAAAAGGCTGCTTTCCGGAACAGGAAGCAGCCTTTTGCTATAGGTTTAGTTTATACTTTACAAAGTACCTATTCTGGTGTGGTCAAAACTACGGTCCGACTCCCAGGCCCTGAATTTGCTTATCTCCGTCTGGAAAGAGTCTACAAACCACGCAATCAGGCTTAAGTCGTCGAGCAGGCCCAGGCCGGGTATAAAGTCAGGTATGATATCGATGGGCGTAACCAGGTAAAGCAGAACGGCCACCCCGATCACCAACGATTTTGTAGCTACATTTCTGTACTCTCCACTTATGTATGCCTTCACCAGCCTGATAAAAGTCTGCATCAGCTCCTTTATCTGCTCAAAGCCACTTTCTTTGCTTTCGGCGTTCAGCAGCTTTGTATAAGCAGTACTCAGCAGGAAAGCCAGTTTGGCAGGCTTTGCTATCAATACTCCGGCTTTACCCAAAAACTTCTTAAAAAGAGGGTTCTGAGAGAATTGAAGCCCTTTTTGAATCCAATCACTTATCATAAAATCTAATATATTTTAGTCTCTATATTAACCAATACGATAACAGTAATTTTTAAGCTATGTTTAAATAAGCAGCAATAAATCTAAAGTATAAAAAAAAGATAAATATTTATGTGGCAGCTGTTGCTTACTACCAAAATACTCCTTTAAATTGGTGCAGTAAATACTACAGATAGTGCAACCGCTGTTCACTTTTTAATTTAAATCATGAGACTGCTAAAAAATGTATTTCTGGCCCTGGTGCTACTGGCCATTGCGCTTTTTGCTGCAGCTTATCAAATGCCATTGCAGCTAGAGGTAGAGCAGAGCATCGTGCTTCCGGCCAAACCGGAGCAGGTTTATAAATACCTCGAAAACCCGATGCAATGGGAAAAATGGAGTGCCCTGAACACAGCCGCAGACCCAACCATGATCAGGATGTACGGAGGCCCTTTGGCCGGTGCAGGTGCCCGCATGCAATGGAGCGGCGACAAGGTGGGTACAGGCGAGGTAGTGTTTACAGAAAGTATAAATCCGCAGGTGTTAAGCTATACCCAAACCGACAGTTACCTGGATACCGTATCAGAGGGCAGCATCAGCCTGGAGCCTGCAACAGGCGGCAACACGCTAATACGCTGGAAGCATGCTGCACCAGTTAAAGACGAGCCTGTTGCCCGCTTAATGGGGTATTGGAAGAAGTATAAAAAACAGGCTGAGCTTGATGGAGGCTTAATCAGGCTGAAATCTTTATTTGAAGAGAATACTACCGGGCCGGCTTCTAAAAGGAAAGTGGCCTCAGCTAAGTAGCTGTAGGTATTGCCAGAAAACAGGAACGCTCCGCCGGGTTTCGTTACACCGGGGGAGCGCTCCTGTTTAAAGCCAAATAGGACTAAAGTAATTCGTTTGCCAGGTTTGCCAGTTCAGAGCGTTCTCCTTTCTGCAGCGTGATGTGCGCATAAAGCGGGTGGTTTTTAGCGCGGTCAATCAGGTAAGACAAGCCGTTGCTTTGCGAATCCAGGTATGGTGTGTCTATCTGGTAAATATCACCTGTAAAGATAATCTTCGTGTTCTCGCCTGCCCTGGATATAATGGTTTTTACCTCGTGGGGCGTCAGGTTCTGTGCCTCATCCACAATAAAGATAATATTAGACAAACTGCGGCCACGTATGTAAGCAAGCGGGGTGATTACCAGCTTTTCAAGTTCCAGCATGTCCTTGATCTTCTGGTACTCCTTGCTGGTTTCGGCAAACTGGTTCTGGATGTACTTCAGGTTATCCCAAAGTGGCTCCATGTAGGGGTTTAGTTTTGATTTGATGTCGCCGGGCAAGTAACCAATGTCCTTGTTGCTTAGTGGCACGATAGGGCGCGCCAGGTAAATCTGCTTATACTCGCGGCGTTGCTCTATGGCAGAAGCAAGTGCCAATAGCGTTTTACCGGTTCCTGCCACACCTTGCACCGACACCAGTTTTACCTGAGGGTTTAACAATGCGTGCAGGGCAAAAGCCTGTTCGGCATTGCGTGGCTTCACACCAAAAGCGTTCAACTTATCTACGCGCTCAAGTTTATTGTCTGTAGCATTGTAGAAGGCCAGTACTGAGCTTTTAAAGCTTTTAAGTATGTAAAAATGGTTATCAGAGGGGGCCTGGGTGAAAACTTTAGCTACTGCACACTCGCCCTTTTCATACAGCTCGTTTACCACGTTTTCCTGCACATCCTCCACAACATCATTGCCTGTGTAAAGGCCTGCAACGTCCTGTATCTTGCCTGTTTCATAATCTTCGGCTATCAGGTTAAGGGCACGTGCTTTCAGGCGCAGGTTAATGTCTTTGGTTACCAGCACTACTTTCTGCTCCGGCATTTCCTGCTGCAGCTGCAGGGCAGAGTTAAGGATGCGGTGGTCGTTTTTATCTCCGAAAATGTCCACGGCATCCAGCGAGGCGCTTTGGTTCATCAGCACCCTGAACTTGCCTTTGTTTTTACCGTTCAGGGGCAGCCACTCCTGCAGTTTGTGTTCGGCAGACAGCTTGTCTATAAACCGGATAAATTCACGGGCTTCGAAGTTTTTGATGTCGTTGCCTTTTTTAAAATTATCCAGCTCTTCGAGTACCGTAATAGGGATGGCCACATCGTGCTCCTGAAAGTTTTTGATGGCGCTGTGGTCGTAAAGTATAACGGAGGTGTCTAAAACGAAGATTTTCTTAACGTCGGGGTCAGTATTCTTTTTTGAGGTGGTCTTTGGTTTTTTACTACCATTGATCGGCGATGCGTCGGCATCGGAGGTAGCCTTTTTTGGTTTGCTTAGCGTGGGCATAGGCATGGGTTTTAGGGTGAAACCGTATATAAAAAAGGTGCTTTTGGTCTGGGGCAGCTCCTGACGTACAGGTGCTTGTTTATAGTTGTTTACGAATATTTGCCCGCGCCGGCTGACTTATACTTGCGCTGTAAGTATCTTTTTTTGGAGAAACGCTGGGTTGGAACAAGTACCTGCTTGGTTTATAAAACTTTATACTTTTAAAAAAGTATAACTAAAAATTTAGTTGAATTGCTTAAGCTTTTATACTTTAGCAGTTGCATGTTTTGTTTCAAACAATAAATCAAGTATGGAGCGGATTTTATACTTCTTTTTCGCAGTCTTCTTTTTTGCCTCTCTACCTGTGCAAGCCACACCTAAGCCGGGTAAAGGTTTCCTTTTTTTCAAGATTAACCGGACAGATAAAAACGGGAAATACCACGGCCGCTGGAAAGTATACTTTGGGGCTGACAATACTGTGATTCGGAACGGCCGGTTCAGGCATGGGAGGGAAGTAGGCACCTGGAAGTATTATTATCCGAACGGCACCCGCTACATGAAAGAGAAGTATAGCCGCAACAGCAATGAGATACAAGTAGAAAAATACCACGAAAACGGTAGGCTGGCACGCAAAGGCACAGCCCGCTTTGTGCAAACCAGCACCCTGGATAAATATTACTGGTCTGGCGATTGGGAAGTGTATGATGTAAACGGCAACTTCAGCCACATAGAAATTTATGAGCAGGTAAACCTGATCGGGAAGCGGTAAAACCTGAGTATGCAGCTGTGCCTGTTGATAAAAATACAAGCGTTAAAACAAACCTGCATACTTTAATTGTGGCGCAGGAAAAGATGTTCAGGCTAAAGTATAAAACGCTTCCTTCTCTTTATCGTGGAGGCGCAGGTAGCCATGTATAACCAGCTTTACCAGGGTGCGGTAGGCCCTGCGCTGCGACAGGTTTGCCAGTTTCATGTACTGTTTCAGGGTAATGCGCGGGTTGGCCTGCAGGTATTCCAGTACGGTGTTTTCGTGCCGCTCTAAAGGCAGTTGCTCAAATTGTGTCTCCGGTTGCTCCTGCTGCAGGGTTTTGTTTACCATTTTGCTTGTTTGCACGCTGGTATCTTTTACCCGCACATAGCCCCGCCAGTCATCTTCCTTAACCTTTGCAAAGTGCGGTTTTTGCTTACTTTCCGGTATGGTGACTTTTAGAACGGTGCGGTGCTCGCTTTCAATTTCCTCGTACTCCAGGGCAACAGGCGGGTCGCAGTAAAATTCCGAGGCCAGGCGCAGCGTGTGCAGTTCTTCGTCGGGGTCTACTCCGCATATGTAGCCATTGTCTTTTACGCCTACAAGTATAAAGCCACCCCTGGTATTGGCAAAGGATACAAGCGTGCGGGCAATTTTTTCGGGTTGTGTAATGCGCTGCTTAAAATCCACAGTATCATTTTCGCCCCTCAGAATCATTCGCCTAAGCTCTTCTAAAGGGTTGTAGGGTGTGCTGAACATAGTATAAACCTAAGAGTTTGAATAGTATACGGTATGCTGGGTGGCAATTTTATACTTCAATAAACCAAAAAGGAGGCTTTTGTTATACGTAGGGCCATAAAAAAAGCGAGCACAGGGCTCGCTTTAAGTATAATTAAGCTATTCGTTATGATTAGAATGGCAAATCGTTGTCGGCATCGCTGCTGTAGAAAGAAGGGGCCTCCTGCTGCGGAGCTGCGCCTGCCGGAGCACCGAAGTTATTTGCCGCTGGTTCCATTCTCCATGCCTGCAGGTTGGTGAAGTATAAAGTCTGGCCGTTTTTGTTGAAAGGCTTACCTGTAAGGTTAAAAGTAACTTTTACTTCATCTCCGTTTTTAAACTGGTCTAGCAGGCTGCACTTATCTTGTGTTAGCTGAAACTTTACATACTGCGTGTAAGAGCCATCGGGAACCTCCAGCACGAATTCACGCTTTTTGAATTTATCACTTACCTGCTGCTCTTCAAAAGCTTCGTAAAGTTTACCTTGGATATCAAACGACATAATAAATCTTTTAAAATAGGTTATTTCAATAGAACAAAGATAACTTATTTTGAGCTTAAAAAGGTTCTTTTTTTATGAGTATTTCATACGATTTTGTAGCTGTGCACCCTAATTGCTTAACTGCCAAACCCTCTGTGGCGTAAGCTATACCTGTACAATATTTAGGAACTATTTTATGGGTAAATATGCAATTGCGATTCATGGTGGTGCGGGCACAATAAGCAAATCATCGCTTACACCGGAAAAGGAAAAAGCCTTTAAAGATGCACTAGAACAGGCTATTATGGCCGGGCACGGTGTGCTCCAGCAGGGTGGTTCTGCTTTAGATGCCGCAGAAATGGCTGTGATGCAACTCGAAAACTCCCCTTTGTTTAATGCCGGAAAAGGGTCTGTATTTACGAATGATGGGAAACATGAAATGGATGCAGCCATTATGTGCGGCAAAACACTGGAAGCCGGTGCCGTGGCAGGTGTGCGCCATATTAAAAACCCTATAAAGCTAGCCCGCAAAGTAAAGGAGGAATCGGAGTATGTGCTCTTGGCAGGGCAGGGGGCAGTAGAGTTTGCATTAAGCCAGCATATTGAGCTGGCATCCGCCGAATACTTTTTTGACGACTACCGCTACCAGCAGCTACTGGATGCGCGCGAGTCCGGGGAAGTATCCCTGGACCACTCAGAGAAAAAGAAGCAAAAGTTTGGTACAGTTGGGGCCGTTGCCCTGGATGTAAACGGAAACGTGGCAGCGGCAACCTCTACCGGCGGCATGACAAACAAAAAGTACAGCAGAGTAGGCGACACACCACTAATAGGAGCCGGAACATACGCCAATAATAAAACCTGCGCTGTGTCCTGCACCGGCCATGGCGAGTTTTTTATACGCGCTGTTGCAGCCTATGATGTATCTTGCTTAATGGAGTACAAAGGCTATACGTTACAACAAGCCTGCGATGAAGTGGTTTTAACGAAGCTGCAGGATATTGGGGGCGACGGTGGCCTGATAGCCGTGAATACGGACGGCGAGGTAGTGCTATCTTTTAACTCCGATGGAATGTACCGGGCAAGTAAGGTAAACGATGAAGAAACCTTTACCGCAATATATAAAGAGCATTAGGCCTTTGCGCTGGTAATTACAAAAAGCGGGCCCTACCTTAAAAGATAAGGTAAGGCCCGCTTTTTGTGGCGAAGTATGCGAGGTATTACGTTCTTTCTACCTGAAGTTTAGCTGGCTTAAGGTCGTCGGCATCTTTAAAAAACTCACGCGATTTAATGTCATATACATTACCCTTTGCCAGCACATGCGTTACCAGGTTAGAGATGGATACAGGCCTGCCTTCTGCTATTTCATTGATGTTAGTGTACTTCACATCGTGGCTATCCACAATCACCACCAGGTTAGAGCCTATTGTCTCAATCATGTGGCCTTCTGTGATCAGCACCCCGGTGTCTTCGCCTAATCCGATGCCAACAGTTTTTGGGTGCGTTACAACGGCCTCCATTAGCCTTCCAAAGCGGCCGCGTGTAACAAAGTGCGTATCAATTATCACATCATCGATTAAATTGAGTCCATGACCAATTTTAACCGAGCCCTTTAAAAGCGATTCGGGTGCGCTGCCGCCTTTTATCATTACTTTAGACATGGCCATAGCCCCGGCGCTGGTTCCTGCTATCACAAATTCCTCATTTTGGTAGCGTTCTTTCAAAATCTCAACTATCTCGGTGCCGTCAAACATCCTCAATATTCTGGACTGGTCGCCGCCGCTGAACATTACCCCGTCGCAATCCCGGATGCATTGGATGTATTCCGGCAAATGGGCATCCTCCTCATTCCTGATGTGAAGTAATCGTACATTCTCACATCCTAATATGCCAAAGGCGCTCCTGTAGCGGTCACCTACTTCCTCCGGAATCATGGATGCTGTTGTAATTACTGCTATATGGGGTTTTCTAACAGGTATTTCTTTTAAAAAGCGCTTCAGGATGCCCAGTTCAAAAAAATCGAGATAATATTTTTTCTTAGACTTAGGATTAGGGTAACTTCCTTTGTCTTCGTTACCTCCAACTGCAATAAGTTTTCCTTTAGGTGTATTCACGGTTATATGCTGTTAAATGCTGCTAAACACAATACCACAAGTATAATTACCTGGTTGTAGTGCCATCCTAGCTTCTGATAAGAGTACAGCTTTCAGCGAAATTCGTTTCAAAATTAAATGCAGCCGTTGATTTAAGAAGGTGCAGTAAACGGTAAATATTGCTGTGCTTGTTTATAGTGTATTGTTAATATTATATAGGTAAGCTGTTTTACCTCCATAAAAGCCATGTTGCCTAATAAAAATGACATTTATGATAACCCCGGCCATATGCGGCCGTATAGATAGCCACAAGTAATCTTCGAATACTTTTTAACGCGTAACCTTTCCAAGCTATGAAACTAAACAATTTAAAAGACCTATTAATCCACGAACTTAAAGATATCTACAACGCTGAACAGCAGATCACGAAAGCGCTTCCGAAGATGATGGAGGCCTGTTCTTCTGATAAGTTGAGAATGGCTTTCCAGGACCACTTGCAGGTAACGGAACAGCAGATTCAGCGCCTTGAAAATGTTTTTGAGATGGTAGGAGAGAAGGCAACTGGCGAAAAATGTAAGGCAATGGAAGGTATCATTAAGGAGTGCGAGTCTATGATGAGCGAGCGTGCTGATAAAAGCGTGATGGATGCCGCTCTGATAGCTTGTGCACAAAGAGTGGAGCATTATGAAATTGCCGCCTACGGTACAGTACGGACCTATGCCAACCAGTTAGGAATGCAGGATGTGGTAAAGCAACTGGAAATGACGCTTGAAGAAGAAAAGCAGACAGATGCGCTTCTTACCCAAATTGCAGAACAAGCTGTAAACATTAAAGCCGAAAGATAATCTAAGTGCTTTTTAAGCACTCAAAGCGATACTGAAAAAACTCTGTACTTTCGCCTGGCTTACCCAAGCAGGTAAGGAAAGTGACAGAGTTTTCGCTTTTAAAGCAAAGTATAAAGCCCGACCTTGATAGGCCGGGCTTTATACTTTGTACAGTATGAGGTGCTTATTTCAGCATTTCATCCAGGGTAACTGTAGATACAGCATGGTAGTTGGGTCTTGCCTTCGCATATATTGCCAACGCTTTTTTCTTTCCTTCTGGTGTGGCGTTCAAGGCTTTGTAAATGGGCACCAAAAACTTGCGTCGGCCTACGTTCGTCAGGAACGTTTCCAGGGCTTTGTCTGCTGTAGTATACTTGTTGTTGATAGCATGTATAAACCAGGCGGCCAGTACTTCTGAGTTACCTGATTTGGTGAAGTTAAAGGCTTTGTCCAACTCTGCCATCTGTTGCTGGCTCATGTTGGCTGGCAGCATGCGTATAAAGTGCAGCCACTCGTGGCTCGACCATTCTTTTGTGTTTAACTGTGCTGCTGCTTTGCCGCCCTTCCAGGCATTAAAGGCATCTTCTACTTTCGTAAAGCGGGTAGAGGTTGGGGCAACAAAGCCTTCTGGCAAACCGGCACCGTATACCCAGCCTTCAATGTTTATTTTCTCTGCCAGGGCATCGTCGTCTTTTATGAGTTCTTTGCGCAAAAAGTCCAGGAACTTGTCGGTGTTGGTGCTCTGGAAGGCAAATGTGTTAAAATAGCTGTTCACAAAAGCGTCAAAGCGCTCACGGCCAACGGCAGATTCGATGTTTCGCAAAAAGAAGTTGCCTTTCTCGTAGGCAATATCCGTTAAGCCTTCATCCGGGTCGCGACCCTCCAGGTCAAGTTTCAGGTGTGTGTCTTCGCTTTCTGCACCAAGTTCGTTTATGGTGTTTTGCAAGTCCTGGTAACCGAGCACGTTCAGCATATCGGCGTAGTCCTTACCGTACAGCTCTTCCATAATGCGGCGCTCAAAGTATACGGTAAAGCCCTCGTTCAGCCAGAAGTCATTCCAGGTGGCATTCGTTACCAGGTTTCCGCTCCAGCTATGGGCCAGCTCATGGGCTATCAGGCTGGTAAGCGATCTGTCTTTGGCCAGTACGGTTGGCGTAACAAAAGTTAAGCGCGGGTTCTCCATGCCACCAAAAGGGAAAGACGGAGGCAGCACCAGCAGGTCGTAACGGTCCCATCTGTACTTGCCGTAGATCTTTTCGGCTGCCACTAACATTTTATCCATTTCTGCAAACTCGTAAGCGGCTGCTTTTATGGTAGCAGGCTCAGCGTAAATACCTGTCTGCGGACCAACTTTCTCAAATACCATGTCGCCTACCGACAGGGCCATGAGGTAAGAAGGGATTGGCTGCTTCATCTCAAAAGTATAAACGCCAGTATTGTTTTTCTGCATCGGGTTTTCAGCGCTCATCACAGCCATTAACTCCTGAGGCACTTTTACTTTTGCGCTATAGGTAATGCGTATGCCGGGGCTGTCCTGAATCGGAATCCAGGTGCGGGCAAGTATAGCCTGCGACTGCGTGAACAGGAACGGGTGTTTTTTGCCAGCGGTTTGCTGTGGGTTTAGCCATTGCAGGGCTGCCGCATCTGGGGCGGTTTTATACTTTATAGTTACTTTTTTGGTGTCTGGTTTGATGTTGATGGTAAGTGGCTGGCCCATAAACGAGTTTACTTCGCCAAGCTGGAAAGTTGTTTCTGCCATCTCATCACCCAAAAATACTTTCTCGATTTGCAGGTTTCTGCTGTCGAAAACGATCTTGTCAGTACCGGTAAGGTTTTCGATCAGGTAGGAGGCTGTGCCGCTGATGATCTTCTGGTCAAAATTAACTTCAATATCC
The DNA here is from genome assembly GCF_947492645.1 of uncultured Pontibacter sp. Lineage (GTDB taxonomy): Bacteria > Bacteroidota > Bacteroidia > Cytophagales > Hymenobacteraceae > Pontibacter. The sequence goes on from NZ_CANLMZ010000006.1 coordinate 338,929, forward strand.
AGGTTCAGGTGTTTTGCCACAGCCTCTGCGGGTTGCGCATAGCTGTGAACATCTGCCGGCATTTTCTCAGTAGCTGATTGTTCTGTAGTCATAGTTTCGCCGTCTGTAGTCTGTTGTGATGTACAAGAGGCAAGCTGCAAAGCGCCTGCCATGCTTAAGCCAAGTAAGCAACGTTGGTATGGTCTCATAGGTTATTTAGGATGTCTTGATGTACTAAGATAGGTATAAATTAAGCTATTCTGAAAATGAGCCTGTGTTTGCCTGCCTAGTTTTGGGCCCTGTAAAGCACATGTAACTTTGTTGTCTTCGGCTTTGAAAGCAGGTTTATGCGTATAACAAGAGGTGTAAGTATGGCACGGCGTCTTTAGTTTACTTTCATAACATTTTGTACTGTTTTAAAGTACATATAGCTTGATTAGCTATATAAAGATAATATTGGCTCTGTAATTGTATAAAACCAATAAACGTATTGTGCTTTGATTAAGAGATAGCCGCTGCGCATGCGTTACCGACTCAGGAAAAAAATTGATACTATGTACCCTTGTAAAATAAAACAAAACCTGCTTGTGCTGCTCATAGCAGTTCTGGCTTTCTCTTTTACCGCTTGTAACAACTCGGAAGGCGAGTCCGGCTCTAAAGGGGGAGGCTTATTTAGTAAAAAAGAGTTACCCCAGGCTACAGCCGACAGCTTGTATGTGGCAAGTTATCTTGAAAACCAGCCAACCTTTAAGAAGCATGAAGACCTGATGTACCTCTTTTACGGTGAACGGGACTATAAACTTGCCTGGTTCAGGGATAATGAGCTGGTGCCGGAAGCCGAAAAGTTTCTAACGGTAATAGACCAGGCATCTACGGAAGGCCTGCAGCCCAAAAACTACAAACTAGTTGATTTTGACGCGCTCTTCAAGGCCTATGAGGCAAAAGACGGGCAGGACTCGACCAGGCTGGAGTTGCAGCGCAAAATTGACCTGGGGCTTACAGCCTCATACTTTAACTATGCTTCAGACTTCTACCGCGGGCGCATCGACCCTCAGTCTGTAAACAACGTGAAGTGGGATGTCAAAAAAAATAAAATAAAGCTGCATAAGGCCCTGCAAACCATTTTAAAGGAGAGAGACAGCACTTACCCTTATTACGAATTTGAAGCCTTACACGCAGGGTATGCAAACCTCAGAAGCGCCCTTGCCAAGTACAGAGAGCTAGAGGCAAAGGGAGGATGGGCCAAAATTGACCTGGGCAATAAAAAATCGCTTGCAAAAGGAGACACGGCTGCCGCTGTGCTGGCATTGCGCAAGCGCCTAAACCCGGAGCAGCCCCTGAACGAGGCGGATAAGAACATGCGCTTGTTTGATGCGAACCTGGAAAACCAGGTGAAAAAATTCCAGATGCTGCATGGCTTGGCTGAAGATGGCAAAGTAGGAGGAAACACCCTTAAGCAGCTAAATGTGCCGGTTGAGGACCGCATCGAGCAGATAATGATTAACATGGAGCGCTGGCGCTGGATCCCAAAGCGCATGGTGCCGAAAAGCCTGGACCAAAAGTATATATGGGTAAATATCCCGGAGTATAAAATGTACATCTACGAAGACCCGGAAAACGACCCTGAGGCAGAACGAAAGTATAAGCAGGTGATGGACATGCGTGTGATCGTGGGTAAAACCATGCACTCTACACCGATTTTCAGCGATAAACTTGAATATGTGGTGCTGGCGCCGTACTGGAATGTACCCAACAGTATTGTAGAGCGTGAGATAAAGCCATCCATACTTCGTAACTCCGGTTACCTGGCCTCACAGAATATGGAGGTAGTTACAAAAGAGAAAAACCCGAAGCAGATTGATCCTTCGTCTATTGACTGGGCCAGCGTAACAGAGAAGAACTTTCCGTACATGGTAAGGCAGCGCCCGGGGCCAAAAAACTCACTTGGTTCACTTAAGTTTCTTTTTCCGAACGAGTATAATGTGTACCTGCACGATACACCGGCAGACGCTCTTTTCAGCCAGAACCAGCGTAGCTTCAGCCACGGTTGCGTGAGGTTAGAGAAACCGGTAGAGCTTGCCAAATATTTGCTGGCCGGTATGCCGGAGTGGAACGAGAACCGCATACGCGAAACCATAAACGGCGGCGAAGAAGAGTGGATAACGCTACCTAAGCGCGTGCAGGTGTATATTGTATACTTTACCAGCTGGGCCGACGAAAACGGCAATGTGCACTTTAGGGAAGATATCTACGGGCATGATAAAAAACTGGAGCAGGAGTATTTTGGTTAAGCCCTAAGTATAAACACATAATAATTAAAATTTATACCCAAGGCTGGCATCCGGACTTTGTTAAGTTTAGATGCCAGCCTTGAAAAAACAGAAAGCCGTCTGCCGCCAAATATGCACAGAACCTTAACCTGACATGAAAAACATATCTTATATATTGCTCTTAAGCTGTAGTGGCTGGCTACTGGCATGTTCCCCTGATTCAGAAGCTGACGTGGAACAAGCCGATACTACGTTGTTGGATACAGCGGGTGCTTTAGTGGCAGAAGAAGCAGATACAACCCTGCATCCTGTCGAAGAAGTTACCTTGAAGGCCGTGGGCAATAGCCTGGAGGAAATGAAGTATGATTTAGATACACTTGAAGTAAGTGCCGGCACACTTGTAAAACTAACCTTCATAAACGAAGGCTCTGAACAGTCAATGATTCACAATGTAGTGATTACCCAACCGGATAAGTATAAACTGGTTGCCCTGGCAGGAGCGAAGATAGGAGCTCCTGGCAATTATGTGCCGGAAAGCGATATTGTAATAGCAGCTTCTCCTTTGGCTTTGCCCGGCCAAACTGTTGAAGTAGAATTTAATGCCCCCACAACAACTGGATATTACAGCTACGTTTGCACCTACCCCGGCCATTGGGAGCGAATGAATGGAGTGCTGCTTGTAAAGTAGCAGCTCATGATCCTTTATGTGCAAGTATAAACCTCAGGCATAAAAATACCTTTCTGCCATTAAGCTTAGTGCCAGAGCCCTGCCATAGTGCAATTTCAAAGCAACCCCAACTTGCTCCCACAACTACGTTCTCTTGTATTCATTTTGATGTACTAAATCGTACGCTAATTCTCTGCATCTAAAGCCATAGAAGTAAGTATAGGTAATAGCTTATAGAACAGCAAATTAAGGGGTTGTGGATAACTCAGTTTATCCACAACCCCTTCTTTACCTATATGCCATGCTGTCAGTATGTTAAAAAAAGATCTATCGCTATATTTATATTTAAGTGATTGATTATAAGTGCTTATAGATTTTACAGTAGTAGTGAATGCGTATAATATCAAACAGTTTACAAATGTATATACAATTGTAAACTGTTTAAATAATTAATTTTAATACTTAAATATATAGCTAGAAATAAGTGATTTAGCATTTTATTATGAAGTATAAGTTCAGGTATGCCTAGATTGCTTATACACAGCTTATTTTAAATAGTCAATTTAAAGTTTACATTTGTATATACATTTGTAAATAGCTTGTATTCTGAATTATGGTTGAGCGAATTAAGGTTTTGATGGAATATAAAGGCTTGACTTCAACTCAGTTTGCAGATACTGTTGAGGTGCCACGGGCAGTTATCAGCCACATCCTCAGCGGAAGAAACAAACCTAGCTTAGAAGTGATAACTAAAATAGTTGCTGCTTTTCCGGAAGTAAGTGTAAACTGGATGCTGCTGGGGGAAGGCGAAATGCTAAAAGCCTTAGCGCCGCCAGTTGCACCTGTTTCTGACGTTTTAAAAGAGCCGTTGCTGCCGTCAGATAAACAACCTACAGCACCTGCCAAACCCGTTGATAATGATAAAGTACAAAATAAAAGTATACCTGATTCAGCAGCAGCTGCCAGCACACATCAGGATAAAGCCATCGAGCAGATCGTAGTCTTTTATACAGATAAAACGTTCACGGCTTATAAACCCTAGTAAGCAAAACCTTTAGGACAGGAGCTGAGCAATAGTATAGTTGGTGCTGCTAAACTTACAGGGCGCTGTATAAGTACAAGTATTTATTTAATTGGCTCTCGCTGAGGCCCAGGCAGGGCCATGGGTCTGGTTAATTGTATAGGCTGTCGATAATGTCGTCTCCGGCACCTGATTGCGCCTGTAGCCACACATCAGGCGCCGGTCAGGTTGAAGCCCGATTAATGAGTGCCGCTTTGTATACAAATACATCAACTCCCGGCTTATGAATAAGATCTACAGTAAAGCAAAGTTCATCTACTATTACATCGTTAACAGCATTGGGTTTTATCCCACGCTTATATCCATGACTTTTGCATTGCTGGCGCTTGTTATGCTATATCTGGAAGTGCTTGGCATTAGTAAGGTGTTAAAGGATGATCTCCCTTTTGTGATCATAAGCAATAGCGAGACAGCCCGCCTCATATTAAGCTCCATCACAACCGGTATAATCTCGCTTACCGTTTTCAGTTTCACAATGGTTATGCTGGTGTTAAACCAGGCCGGCTCTAATTTCACGCCTCGTGTTATTCCTGGGCTTATTTCCTACAAATCAAATCAACGTGTTATGGGCCTGTACCTGGGCACGCTTATCTACACCTTGATCATCATGGTGAATGTGCATTCATCGTATTATAGTGTTCCGCTGCCCGGTTTTTCCATTTTCCTGGCCATGTGCTTCACCATTGTTTGCCTGGGCTTCTTTGTGTACTTCATTCATTCTATTTCGCTGTCTATACAAATAGAAAGTATACTGGAGAGCATTTTTGAAGTAACCCGAAAGAAATTAAAAGCCGAGATAGAAGAGGCAAAAGAGAAAGGCGGTAAAAGTAGTGCTGTTGAGGGTGGCGTGTGGATTGACTTAAAAAGCCCTAAAACCGGTTACCTGCAAAGTATGGAGGAGGAAGAGGTAGTGAAGCTGTGTCGTAAACATGATGTAGTCCTTTGTTTTGAGCAGCCCCTGGGAAGCTTTTTTGTAGAGGATATTCCGTTTGCGCAGGTAAACAAACCCATCGAAGCCATAGATGATTTTACGGAGCAGCTGTTTGTGCATCTTAACTTTTACAGGGAAGAAAGGCCGGATGTGAATTACCTTTTCGGATTTAAGCATATCACAGAAAGCGCAGTAAGAGCACTTAGCCCAAGCTTAAACGACCCCGGCACCTGTATCAAGGCCATTGATTACCTTACGGCGCTGTTTATACTTCGGATGCAGTTGCCTGACGAGAAGGTACTGTACGATGAATCGGGAGAAGGGCGTGTATTGTTTAAGCATGAGACTTTCGAAAATGTACTTACGCTTAGCCTGAGCCCTATCAGGTTATATGGCAAAGGAACTAACGTGGTCATCATTCGCCTACTGTTTTTGTTTAGGAGCATGTTGGTAAAAGTAAGCGAACACCCGCACCTGAAACCATGCCTGTACAACGAAGCTTTATTGCTGGTGAACGATGTAGATGGGGAGGTAAACAACGCTGGTGATCGTGAAAAGATTAATGAGCAGCTGCAGGTGCTGAACAGCATGCAGGTGCTGCCACGGCCATTGCCGCTCCTGAGTGTAAATATCCCTGGGCAGATTTAATTATATTGCAGGTGTTATTAACTTGTAGGAGGGCTAATTAAGAATGGCTTTAATGAAAGAGGCAAGTCTGCGGAAAAAGATTTACCTGATTATTTTCGAGGCAGAAACGAAGTACGGTAAGTTTTTTGACGTGATCTTGTTGGTGCTTATACTGGCCAGCGTGATGATTGTGACCCTCGAAAGCGTTGTTAGTTTAAGAAGGCAATTCCTGCAAATATTTATAACGCTAGAATGGATCTTCACAATTTTATTTACCATAGAATACATCCTGCGTGTGTATAGCTCGCCGAAGCCTGCACGGTACATTTTCTCTTTTTTTGGCCTCGTAGACTTGCTGTCGATTATCCCGACGTACATGAGCCTGTTTATACTTGGGTCGCAGTATCTGTTGGTGGTCAGGGTACTGCGTTTGCTGCGGGTGGCCCGTATCTTTAAGCTTACACGTTTTATAAATGAGGGGCAGGTGCTGTCCAGGGCTTTGCGGGCAAGTATGGCTAAGATACTTGTTTTCCTGGGCGTGGTGCTGACGGTAGTCGTAATCGTGGGTTCCCTGATGTACATTATCGAAGGAGCTAAGAGCGGCTTTACAAGTATACCTGTAAGCATTTACTGGACTATTGTAACCCTTACAACTGTTGGCTACGGAGATATTGCCCCACAGTCAGCGTTGGGGCAGATCTTAGCCAGCTTTATCATGATTATGGGCTACGGCATTATTGCGGTGCCTACAGGTATTGTATCTGTGGAGTTGGCTAAAACAGAACGGGAGTCTACGTTAAACACGAAAGTATGCCCCAACTGCAACCAGGAAGGGCATCCCTTTGAGGCACATTACTGCTTTAAGTGCGGCTTCCACTTCCAGGACTTCAGGTAAACTCTGTTTTAGGCTACTACCAGGCGTGGGATGTTCATGGGCAGGCGTGTCAGGAGTTCGTAGTTAAGCTGCGTGCTTAGCTCAGCAAAAGAGGCAACAGTTATACTTTGATCACCTTGCTTCCCTAGCAGCACCACTTCATCTCCCTTTGCTACACTTGGTATGTCTGTCACGTCAACTGTGAGGGTGTTCATACTTACAATGCCTGATACAGCGGCGCGCTGCCCCTTTATCAGCACATGGCCGTGGTTGCTGAGGCTGCGGCTGTATCCCCACGAGTAGCCGACAGGCACAATGGCCAGTACCATGTCCCGGGAGGCCTGGAAAGACGTGCCATACCCCACATAATCCCCTTTGGCAACATGCTTTAGGCTCATCACGTGGCTCTTCCAGTTTATTAGGCGGTGCAGCGGGTCATGTTTTTGTTCGCGCTGGCTCATGTAATACGAATAAGTTTCGGGGCTGGGCCAGAAACCATACTGCATAATACCGACTCGCACCAGGTTCATGCGGCTTTGGGGGTAGCTTATGGTGGCTGCCGACGAGGCTGTATGCAACTGAGCTGCCGTAAATCCGTCAGCCTTGAGCTTTGTTACCTGCTCCCGGAACAGTTGTAGCTGCCTTGTTACCCTTTCATGGTTTTGCATGCTTTCTGCCCCGGCAAAGTGGGTGCAGATGCCTTTAAGTATAAAATGCTCCTCGTACTCCTGAAGTATAGCTTTTGCTTCCTCTAAAGCATTTTCTTCAAAGCCCGTTCTGTTCATGCCGGTTTCAAGCTCCAGGTGCACAATAGCTTTCTTGCCTGATGCCTTTGCGGTTTTGGCTGCTGCCAACAGCCGGTCTTGCTCAAATACGAAAAATTCCAGCTCCTGCCGTATTGCCCATTCCAGCTCGGCATTGTCCAGGTAGCCCATAATCAGAACGGTGGCGGGCTGATTGATAACGTGTAGCAGGCGCTGTGCTTCATCGGCACTAAAAACAGAAAAATGGTTTACCCCGCATTGCTGCGCCAGCGTAGCGAACGGTTCTATGCCGTGGCCATAGGCGTTGCCCTTTATAACAGACGAAAGCTGAACGTCTGGTCCGATTTCCTGTTTAAGAAAGTTAATGTTGTGTTGAAGTGCAGATTTACTTATCTCGATATAAGAGCTTTGAAACATAGGCTTTATAAGTTCATGAGGTCTGAGGCGATAGTATAAAACAGCCTGGCGCCAGCAGGAATTATTTCGTCCGGGAAGTCGTAGTGCTGGTGGTGCAGTTGCGCTTGTTCGGGGCCTGCACCCAGGCCAAAAAGCGCCCCTTTGTACTTACCGGTAAAATGCCCGAAATCTTCAGACCATTTAAACGGGTGTACGGCCTCCTGCACATCTAGTTTAAGCTTTTGCGCTGCTTGTTTTACCGCTGCTATTGCCCCGCTATCGTTTACCGTAGCCGGAAATTCTTCTACAAAAGAGCTGGTATAGGCTAGTGTATACTTGTCTGATATTTCTTTAACTGTTTCGGAAGCCAGGGACTTTAGTAAGTCGAGGTCGGCTTGCTGATAGGAGCGGAGGGTCGCCATCACGGTTGCAAAACCAGGATTAGTGCCAAAGGCAATCTCACCTAAGCGGGCATGTATAACAGTCAGAAGCGTTAAATCGCTAAACCTGTCTTGGTGTTGGGTTATTATTTCGTTTAGCCGAAGTATAAGCGCTGCCATCGCCTGACCGGGGTTTAGGCCATTCTCTGGTTCGGCGGCATGCGATGCTTTGCCCTGCAGCGTAATAATCATGCCCGTAGAGGCCGCTGCAAAAGCTCCGTAGCGTACAACAACCTGGTTTTCGGCATAGCCGGGTAAATTATGCAGCGCATAAACATAGTCCGGTTGCAACGCAGCAAATCTGGGGTCTTGCAGTACTGCGTAAGCGCCCTGTCCTGTCTCTTCAGCCGGCTGAAACAGAAGTATAACTTTGCCTCTGGCCAGCTGCCTGTGGTGCAGCAGGCTGGCAAGCGCAGCCAGTATAGCCATGTGCCCGTCGTGGCCGCACTTATGGCTTGTGCCTGCTATTACAGATGTATAATCCAGCTCGTTCGTTTCCTGTATCGGCAAGGCATCTAGCTCAGCCCTGAAAAGTACGGTTGGCCCACCAGGGGAACGGCCTTTGAAAATGGCAGCAACGCCAGTTCCTCCCAATCCGGTTATTACCTCATCAGGCTTATACTTCTCCAAAAAAGCGACAATACGTGCTGCCGTAGAAATTTCTTTACCAGATAGTTCGGGGTGTTGGTGCAGCGCATGGCGTAGCGCTACTACTTTTTCCAGGTTGGGGAGGGGGTGCTGCATAAGTATGGGTATGTACGTTCTGCCCATGACTACGAAGCAAAGGCAGAATGGGTGCCTCAAAACAAAGCGTAACAAAAAAGAAAGTCCCTGCGGGTTTGCCACAGGGACTTTGCAAATACAATTTGTAAGGTGTTTATACTTCTGCTTTCATTTGCTTCAGCACCTTTTCCATAACTTCGTTCAGGTAAGAGATATTGACCTTTACATCCTCATAAGCGCCTTCTGTCTTTGCACCGGTTTCTATTTTCCGGATCACATCCTGCAATTTCTCTATGCGGAGGGTATCAATCGTTGACTTAAGTTTATGTGCGGCGGCGCTTACCCCAGTCCAGTCTTGTTGCTGTTTCTTGGTGTTCAGGTCGGTGAGGGTTTCCGGCACAGTTTCCAGAATCAGGTTCTTCGTTCGTGTGATAAAGGCTTCGTTGCCCCTCGATATCTTGTACAGCATGCTCAGGTCGTAAAGCGGTTCTGGCGCCGGTTCAGGTTCTGGAGACGCGTTTTCTGGCGCAACTTCGTTTTTTGTTATAGATTTGTGTGGTAAGGTATTAGCTATGGTTATGTAAAGCTGTTCTTCTTCAAAAGGCTTCGATATGTAAGCATTCATGCCGATGCTCAAATATTTTTCTGCATCACCTTTCAGGGCATTGGCGGTTAAGGCAATGATAGGCACCCTGGCCTTCTGTGCATCTGTGCTTGATCGAATATGCTTTGTGGCATCCAGGCCGCTCATTTCCGGCATTTGTATGTCCATCAAAATCACATCGTAGTTATTCTGTTTGGCCAACTCAACTGCCTCCAGGCCATTTCTAGCTACATCTACCTCAAAATTCCAGCCCTCCATAATGGATTGAGCCAAGAAGATGTTCACTTCATTGTCTTCTGCCAGCAACACCTTGGTGCCACTTAGCCCATTAAAGTCGATGGCTTGCTTTTCCTGGTTGTTAAAATCATCGTTTTTATACTTCGGGTAACTTAACTCGAACTTGAAGGTGCTTCCTTTGTTTTCTTCGCTTTCCACCCAAATGCGGCCTCCCTGCATTTCTACCAGGTTGCGGCATATGTTAAGGCCCAGGCCAGTTCCGCCATACTTGCGTGTCGTACTGGAGTAAGCCTGCGAAAAGCCTTCAAATATATACTCTGTCTTATCTGATGGCACGCCAATTCCGGTGTCAGCTACGGCAAACTCAAGCTTTACCATGTCTTCAGTTTCGGCAAGCACCTTACTGCTTAGCGTAACACTACCAACCTCGGTAAACTTGATCGCATTGTTCAGTAGGTTCAACAGCACCTGGTTTAACCTGTAGGGGTCTCCAATAAACACTTTGTGCTCTAAAACAAGCGGCTCTATGCGGTAGGCAATCTCCTTTTCTTCTGCTTTGTAGCTTAACGTTTGGTAAGCCGCTTGTATGGTATCGCTTAACTTAAAAGGGATTTCCTCCAGTTCAAGCCTTCCGGCCTCTATCTTGGCTATATCCAGTATGTCGTTTATAATTACAAGCAGGTTGTCTGCAGATTGTTGAATAATCTCGATGTAGTTCTGCTGTGTGCTGTTAAGCGGGCTTTTCTTTAACAAGCCGGCCATACCCATAATGCCGTTCATCGGCGTACGGATTTCGTGACTCATGTTGGCCAGGAAGTTTTCTTTCACGCGCGCGGATTCCTCGGCTGCTTCTTTAGCGATTTTCAGTTCACGTTCCGCATACATTCTGTCCGTTATGTCCTGGGCAATACAGATAATGTAAGGTTCTGTGTCAGCTTCCTCAACCTTGTAGTTTTTATAAAACAGGAATCGCTCCTTGTTCTCTTTATTCAGTATCGTGAAAATGCCCTCTACAAGGTTTTTAGACTTAAAGTCTTCGAGGTAAGTATTTATGTTGGCATGATGCTTTTCCGGGATAAAGGATTTCAGGTTGTGGCCCACCATCTCTTCCGAAGTATAGCCCAGCATGTCAAGCATGTGCGGGTTTACCTCCTGAAATTGCCCCTGCATGTTGTGAGTACAGAAATAAGCCCGGCTATACTTAATTAAGTCGCGGTACTTTTTCTCGCTGGCTTTCAGGGCTTCCTCTGCCGTTTTACGCTCCGTTATGTCGCGCGCAGCAGACTGTATCTTTAGTACGTTACCGGCAGCATCCAGAATAGGCTTTATATTCGTCTCCACCCATTGTATGGTGCCATCTTTCCGGATAAACCTGTGCTGCAACGACACATTAGCGTGTTTTAAAAGATAATCCGGGTTTCCTTTCTGTGCTATAAGGTCCAAATCGTCGGGGTGCACAATTTCCATGGGCATACTGCCGATAAGCTCTTCCGGATCGTAGCCCAGCAATTCTTTGCAGGCTTTGGAGATATAAATATACTTTCCGTTAGGCTCGTGCAGGCTTATCAGGTCCTTTGAGTTTTCAGAAAGTAAACGGAACAGTTCTTCGCTTTCCTGCAGGCGCTGCTTTGCGATGCGCTGCTCTGTTACGCTGGTGGCAATAGAGAGTACCTGTACCTCGCCGTTTGCGGTTAGGATAGGTTTTTTGATCGTGTTTAACCAAATAACCTCGCCGTCAGCCTTGGTAAATTTCTCCTCGAGTTTTATTTCGTGCCCTTCCTGTATTACCTGCCGGTCTATGTTGCTGTAAAATGTTGCCTCTTCCTTGTTGTTGTACAGCGAATAGGCATTCGTGCCGAGCATCTGCTCTACGGTGCTGCCAAATAGCTTGGCACTCTCGCTATTAACAAGAGAAAACTTGCCGGCTGCATCCTTAACGAAAATCAAGCTTGGGCTCGTGTCTATTACATGGCGTATAAACTCGTTTTTCTCTTTTACCTCTACTGCCGCTTTTCGCTCTTCAGTAGTATCTCTTACGATAGCGAGTACCTCGTTCTCGTTATACTTAATTAAGCGCCCTTCAAAATAATGCAGGCCACTTTCGAAATCAAGGGCGTACTCCATTTTTTCATGTTGCCCTGTCTCAAGCACCCGCTGCACCATTTCCAGCACCTCGTCGGCAAGTTTTTCAGATACTACGCTGCTTATGTGGCTCCCGATAATAGAATCAAGCGCAACAAGCAGCTTAAGCTCATCCGCGTTCTTCATGTCCATGTAGTAGCCTTCTTTGCTTATAATGAACATCAGATCGGGGATAGCAGCAAGTATGGCGCGGTTTTTTGCCTCGCTTGCTGCAATTTCGTTCTGCGCTTTCCTTAAATCGGTTATGTTCAAGCCATGGCCTATCACTAGTTGTACCTCGTTCTTATCATCAAGCACAGGGTTTAAGCGGCGCAAATGGTGTTGCTCGTTTCCTTTTTTGTCTATTGTTGTTTCTTCAAACTCTACAAGCTTTTTCTGCTCAAAAGTATAGTTAAGGTGCGCTTCCCGTACTTTCATGCGCTCATACGGCACACCTCTGTAGTTGCTGTAGTCCTTGTTTGTCTTGCCTATAATCCACTTTCGTAATTCAGGATCTCTTACTGCTACAGGGTTTAGGAAAACGTACTGCTGCTTGTTATTGTAAACAGCTATATCAGATGGAATATGGTTGAGTATGGATTCGTAGAAGTCTTTCTGGCGTTGCAGTTCCATGCTTTTTTTCCGGAGCACGGTTACATCTTCGGCAGAGCCGATAATCTGCTTTACCTGCCCGTCATCCGATCGCTTAAAAACGCTTTCGCGGCAGAACATATTTTTAACGGTTCCGTCTTTGCACCGCACCTGGTACTCTACCTGCAGCACCTCGCCATCATCAACATGCTGCATGTGCTGCACATGCTTGAATAGCTTTACAGTATCTTGCTGCGATACAAGTGTTTTAAGCACATGGCGGCTAAAGGTGGTAATGTCTGTGTCGGTATAGCCTAAAACACTCTTCAACTGTTCGTTTATATAAATGCTTCTACGTTCCTGTATGTCATATATATAGATGATGTTAGGAATAGTGTGGGCTACATTGCGAACAAATTTCCGGATCTCGTGTAAGGTGAGTTCTGCTTTGCTGTGTTTGGTGATATCAGAGGCGTAAATGCTGTAGTAGCCTTTTTCTGGTATCGGCAACAGGTGCACGCTGTAAGTTTTGCCGTTCAGGCGTACTTCAAAAGACGCCTTTACTTTGATGGCAGTTGCCTTGATTTTTGATGAGATGAAACGTTCTAAAGCCTGCCTTCTACTGGAAGGCAGGCTGTTTACAAGCTTTTGCCCGGAAGCATCCATAAAATGGATCGTTCCTTCGTAAGTGCACCTGATAAATAACGTTGCATCTGAATATGCGTCGTCTTGAAACACCGGGAGGGATTCACGTTGCCTGAAAGCATCAATAACCTCAAGCTGAGCTTCTGCCAAGGCTTCAGCAGCATGCCTGGCAGCTTTTTCCTGTTCCAGTTGTTTTCTTAACTCCGCAATTTCCTGTTCTGGCCCCATCTCGGAAAGGTATTAAATTTCAAAGTTAAGGCTTTTAAGTGTTAAAAGATTCAATTTTAAATTTTGGCGGCAAGATTATACTTTAAAGCCTGCATGAAGTTGATAAAGTATAAATATTTTGGCAATTGGTCCGCAGCTGAAAGTTAAAACCGGTAAGTTTGCAAGTATATCAGCTCAGACTTGGCTTGCGGCAAATAACGCTTTAAATACCCTGGAACCCTAAGATTCAAAACCAGGTGCTATACATCTTTTATCGTAAGCTCTTTGTTTTGTATCATCCTGTAAATTGTAGACTTACCTATGTCCAGCTTATCTGCCACATAAAGTACATTATAGTCATACTTGTCCAGGAAGCGCTGAATAATTTCGGTGGTATAGGCTTTGAGGGTACGTTCGGTTGCCAGAAAGTCTTTCTCGGTATTGCCTGCTGTCAGGTTAATGTCATGTTCCTGAATCTGCTCTTCATCAGCGAGCACAACGGCTAGTTCAACAATAGCTCTGAGCTCGCGCACATTGCCCGGAAAAGAGTAGGAGAGCAGCTTCTTCTGGGCGGCTTCTGAAAGGCTCTTTTTATCTAGCCCGTTTTCTTTGGAAAAAGCTTCGATAAAGTGTTTCGCCAATATTAAAATGTCGCTGCCCCTGTCGCGGAGCGGCGGCAAAAGTACAGGCAAGCCAAGTAAGCGATAGTATAAATCTTCCCTGAAGTTGCCGTTCTTAACTTCTTCCGCCAGGTTTTTATGGGTGGCCACAATTATGCGGGCATCAACCGGTACAACCGTGTTGCCGCCAACACGTGATATTTCCTTCTCCTGGAGCACGCGCAGCAGCTTTGCTTGCAGGCTTACGTCCAACTCACCGATTTCATCTAAAAAGATAGTGCCCTTGTTGGCTTCCTCAAATTTGCCCAGCCTGCGCGACACCGCACCAGTAAAGGCTCCTTTCTCGTGGCCAAAAAGTTCACTCTCTATCAGTTCTCTTGGGATAGCAGCGACATTTACTGCCACATAAGGCGCTTTCTTGCGGGTGCTGTTGTAATGTATGGCTTTGGCTACAAGCTCTTTACCTGTTCCTGTTTCGCCGTTTATCGTTACTGTAATATTTGTCTTGGCGGCCTTATCCATCATGGCAAACACCTTTTTAATAGGTTCGCTGTTGCCGATGATCACATTGCTGAAGTCATACTTCTGGCCAATTTCTTCGCGCAGTTTCGTTATTTCGTGGCGCAACGAAACGTTTTCCCTTATTTTGTTGATGGTGCTCCAGAGGCGCTCAGGAGTTTCTTCATCTTTTACGATATAATCGTAAGCTCCCTTTTTCAGTAGATCAACAGCGGTGGCCACATCTTCCTGCCCCGAGATGATGATTACCTCTGTATCGGGGTTTTGTTCCTTTATTCTTTTTAATACCTCATCGCCGTTTTTGTCCGGCAGCGAATAGTCCAGGGTAATAACATTGGGCCGTTCGTGAAGGCTGGCAAAACACTCTTTAGCAGAGTGGAATTTTTTAAGTTCGTAATCAGGGTTTAACGAAAGATGATACTCCAGTAATTCACTATACCAAACATCATCGTCCAGAATAAAAATTTTGAAGGGCGAATTTTTCATGTCATATCAAACTGCATTATATCAGTTGCTTCCAAAGATAACACATAATGCTTTTCGGAGGATGAATTATTTAATGCTTAACATAAATTTGTAAAAGGGGGCGTTTGCTAACATAGCTGTAATGCCGGCTCTAAGGAGCTTATACTTTAATCCTCCAGTTAAAACTTTATACAGGCATACCGCCATTTGCGTAAATCATACTTGCTGATTTACGCAAAGCTGAAAGTATTACAGCTGTTGTTAAACTAAAACCCATTGGTATACTTAAACCAAAAGCAGTTAAACGACAAGTAAACAGAATTTTAAAGACTGGCTTAGTGCAGCCACCTGAGTTTATACTTGTATGGCTTTTATACTTGCAGATGAAGGGGTAGCAGGGAATCTCCCCGCGTTTCCCACAGATCCTTCTAGGTTTACGGGGAATGTAATTGCTAAAGCCGGCAACGTATAAAAACGTAAATCTTTAGTTTGTGCCAACAGGCTGGTACTTTGCTCTCATAAACATGAAGAGGCCGTAGAACACCAACCCCACAGCAACAGCCCCAAGCAAAAAAGAACCGTAGGCTGAATTCTCTAAAAACTTAAATGCCTGGTTACTGCCGCCGGCCTCGTTCGCATCAGCATCTAAGGCAGCCTTTAAAAACATGTACCCGATCACGAGCCATACGATGCCGCGCGCAACATAACCTACCTTGCCCATGCGCACCATTTTGCCTTCTATGTCGCTTTTCAAGCCGGTGCTTTGCAAGTCTTTTTTATACTTATCCGTGAGGCCATAATAAAGCTGGTATAAACCGGAGCCTATAGTAACTACTGCCACTATACCTACCAGCCACTGTCCGAAGGGCTGCTGTAAAAGGGCTCCTGCCATGGTTTCGCGGGAGTCTCCGTTGCCGCCGCTACTTTGGCCCAGCACCATCCGGGCCGCTGCATAGGCCAGACCACCGTACACCAGTCCGCTAAAAATATAGCGCAGGCGCATGGCTATGCCTTTTGCTCCGCTACCTTTGTCTTCGCTGTCCCGGAACCCCTGTATAAAGCGCCAGATGGTATAACAAATCAAGCCTAGCGCAACTACGGCCAAAAGCCATTTGCCAAACGGTTGCTCCAATATAAACTGGAAAACACCCTGCTTTCCTGCATTTTGATCTGATTTTCCTCCGAGTTCGAAGGCGGCCATAAACGCAAGTATACCTACCAGGCAGTATACTACGCCTTTGGCTGATAACCCGATGCGCGCAAAATTTTCTACCCACTTAGGCGGGGGAGCAGGAATGTGAGGTGCTATGTTCATGTTTTACTTTACTTAATTAGCTTGGTTTTTTATACACGTAATTGCTAAGCCTAAGTTGCTGCCCCTTTTATTATGAAATTGCATGAATCTTTGTTGCAGGGCATTAAGTAAAGTAATAGCGGCAAGTACCTGCCTCAGTATGGCAAAATCTATTGAGTCAGGCTTACAATACCCAGGTATAGGTTTTTTATAGTTAGCAATTAGCCCTTAAATTTGTTCTGATTTTAGTTAAACAGGATGCAAACCCAGGGAACACTTATGAAGATGAGCTTTATGAATTTATATAAATGGAGTAAAATACCGGCACTTGTACTTTTTGTTCTGGTTTGTAATGCATGCGTTGTTACGTCTGGTATAAAAAACACGAGTGCCATTGTAGCCCCAGGAGCAAACACAAAACTTTACCGCACCTATAACTGGTACCAGCCTGCGCCTGCCGCCACCGCTGCTTATGACAAAGGCTACAAGAGCACCTTGCATGACCACATTATACAAGGCATAGAGGCTGAGCTTAAGAAAAGGGGATACACGAAAGTTACGGATAACCCAGACGTACTGGTGGCTTACGATGTAAGTGTGTCTGTGCCGCTGGAGAAGGACAAACCTGAAAATTTTGAGCCGGGCTTTGGCTACAGTTATGCGTATATGAGTGGCTATCGCTACAGCTACAATAACCCAAACTTACCGGGTTACAGAGCAGTAGACTTGTTTAAAGCGGGCACCCTGATCATTGACTTTATAAACCCTGCATCAAACCAATTGGTGTGGCGCGGCTGGACAGAAGGTGCGCTGGCTAATTTTAACGCCGGCGCCGGCAATGTGCAGCAGGAAGTTGAGGAGATACTGAACAAGCTATAAGCGCAGCCTGAAACCATTTTCAGTCGCTGCTTAAATTTATACTTGTAAGAAGCTTAAGCCGGATAAAATCAGTCTTCTTTCAGTAGCGTGTTAAAGTACATGACATCTTCGGGTTTACCGACAACATACACGATATCACCAGTTTTTATCTGAGTATTCCCATTGATGTCCAGTAGCGTGTTATTATCTCGTTTAATGGCAACAAGCATGATCCTGAACTTGTTGCGTATGTCTGCATCCATTAGGGGTTTATTTAAAAACTCCCTGAACTCTGCATAAACCCGAAGGCTTGCCACCTCAATATCCGGCAGGTCCAGTTCTAAGTTTGACATCGTAGGGGTATTGCCGTTTAAGCTGCGGAGCATTTCATAGTTGTCAGCCCTGATCCTGTGGGTAAAGGCTTCTATCTGATCTTTGGGTACAAGGTACTGAGACAGGACACGTGTGAAAATCTCGATGGAGGTTTCAAACTCTTCTGGTATCACTTCGTCTGCCCCAATCCTGTAATTTTCTGCTGATTCCTGCACAAAACGGGTTCTCACGATAATATGCACTTTATCCGTAATGGACTTGATGGCGGCTACAATGCGTTTTGTAGCTTCTGGATCGGAGATGGCCACCACCACTACGCGTGCTTTATGTATACTTACATGCGAAAGGATCATACTATGCACCGCATCGCCATAGATGATCGGCTCTCCTAAATGCCTCTCCTGGCGTACTGTAACTGCATTCAGCTCAATGATAACATAAGGGATGTTCGCATTTCTGGCAGCCATGGCCACATTGCGTCCGTTTATGCCAAAGCCTATAATTACGATATGGTCATCCAGGTCGGGGAGGTCGTGGTGCTCGGCCGGCGAAGCCCTGTCAAAGGGCATCTGGTCTTTGTTGCTGCCCAACAGGCTGCTAATGGCGGCACTAATCCTGTGGTAAGACCCTATCACAAAAGGAGATATTGCCATTGTAAGCAGCGAAACCGATAAAAAGTACTGGTACGTTACCTGCGAAAGCAAGCCGTTGGCAATTCCGGTGTTTGAAAGTATAAATGCAAACTCACCTACCTGGAACAACGACAGCCCCACCAGTATAGAGATGCGGACAGGGTACTGGAGGATACGTGCCGCAACGGTGGCAACAAACGCCTTAAGCAGAAAAGTAGCGGCTGTTAAAGCAAGTATAACCAGCAGGTGCTGCAGCATGAAATTGAAATCCAGCAGCATGCCGATAGACACAAAAAAGAAGCTGGTGAAAATTTCCCTGAAAGGCAGGATATTACTGGTGGCCTGGTGGCTGTATTCTGATTCGGAGATGATAAGGCCTGCCATGAATGCGCCCAATGCCAGCGATAAGCCCATGCTGGAAGTTAACCAGGCCACAGCAAAGCAGATCACCACGATGCTAAGTATAAACAGTTCCTTGCTCTTGGTTCTTGCAACCAGGTACAGCAGCTTAGGCACCAGGTAACGGGCACTTACTAATACAAATACAATCACCACAATGCCTTTCAGCACCATCAGGAAAAGCTCCCATGCAATGTTTTGTGTGCCGCCTGCCATCAGGGGCGTCAGCAGCATCATCGGCACCACGATAATATCCTGGAAGATAAGGACACCCAGCACTACTTTGCCTTGTGGGCTGTTTATTTCCCCTTTATCCTGCAATAATTTTAACACGATGGCCGTACTGCTCAGGGAGATAAGGAAACCCATAAAAACAGACTCTCCTGTGCTGAACTTTAGCAGCAGCATAATGCCGGTCACAAGTAAGATAGTGCCTGCTACCTGCGTTGCCCCACCCAGCAATACGGTGCGTTTTATCATAGCCAGGCTCCGGAGCGAAAACTCCATGCCTATAATAAAAAGCAAAAGTATAACACCTATCTCTGCGAGTATCTCAATGTTGTGCGGGTCATGTATCAGGCTGAGCCCATGAGGCCCTGCTATTACGCCCGTAGCCAGAAAACCAAGTATGGTAGGCAGCTTAAACCGCTGGAAGAATAGTATAACTACTACTGCCAGGCCAAGTATGATCACAACATCGGGGAGTAACGGTATCTCCATAGGGTACTAAGTTGCTGGGTTATAGATACGTTTAATGAGCAACAGTACGTTACTAAAAATAAGATTATAGCCTTTTAAGTAGAAGGGCTCATGGTATACTTTATACCCTTAGGTAAGTTGAGGGATTTCAGCATTAAAAAGTATGTTCACCTTCCCACTCGCTGTAAAACTGCCGCAGGAAATCCTCCATGTACTGGTGCCTCTGCGCTGCTATTTTCTTAGCTGTAGCGGTGTGCATACGATCCTTTAGCAGCAATAGCTTTTCATAAAAATGATTGATAGTAGGAGTAGTACTTGCTTTATAAGCCTCAAAGGAGTTGTGCAGTTCTGGTTTTATGGTTGGGTCGTAAAGCAGCCTGTTTTTGTGGCCGCCGTAAGCAAAGGTGCGGGCAATGCCTATGGCCCCGATTGCATCCAACCTGTCGGCATCCTGCACAATCTGGCCTTCTATACTTGCCATTTCGGATGATGTGCCTGCTCCTTTATAAGAAAGATCTTTTATAATGGTGCAAACATCCTGCACCACGCGCGCCGGCAAATCATACTTTTGCAACCATGCTGCTGCCATGCGCGGCCCAACGGTTTCATCGCCGCCATAAAATTTATGATCGCCAATGTCGTGCAGCAGCGCAGCAAGCTCAACCAGAAACAGATCTGCCTCAGGTTCCTGTGCAGCTATACTTTGCGCGTTTTTCCAGACCCTGTATATATGCCACCAATCATGCCCGGACCCCTCGCCGGAGAGAAGCTCTTTAACATAAACTGCAGTTTCCTGGATAATTGTTTCTTTAGAATACATAACGCGTGCAATAGCCAGGTCCAAAAATCCGCAATTAATCTCTAAGCATCAAGTATGGCCGCCTTATTCTGATGTGTATCTGCTTCCAAATTATCCAATGCTATTTTTTGTAGTAGCTCCTTCTCCAGTAGCTTCGCCCATGCCTGCAGGTATAAAACCACATCGTCGCGCACATGGTGCTTCAGGGCTTGGCGCGACGGAGGCAGCGTATGTAGCACCTCCGGATCCGTTAGTCGCTCCAGGTGAGTCAGATCAGCTCTTGTAAAGCCTAGTTCCAGCATCTGGTCAATTACCAGATCAAGCGGGAGGCCACTTTGTGGGCAGTAATCACGCAGTTGTTCTGCCCAATCGCCGTGCCGGGTCATGGCAGCCTTATGGATATCGCCTTTGCTATACCTGGTAAAGCTTTGCGCCAGGTGGCCGCAGTTGCAGCTTCCCATGTGTCCCCATTGGTATGCCGCCCCATTTTTCAGACGTTCAGCTGTTTCGCGCAATATCCTGATTAACTTTATTGAACTTCTTGCCATAGTAACTTAAATTTGTCTCTGGTTCAAACTTCGGGGTGCAGTTTCCCTGTTAAAAGGCCCGTTGGCTCAGGCACCACTCTTATTCATACGTAGCAGGGGCTGCTTTCAGATAGCTGGAGGTGCGTTGATTAAGTTGCTATCCCAGAATGGTTGATGCACTTGCAGGGCATAGTCGGCACTAAAATGTAAGCCGCAGCAAGCTGATGAATAGCCCGAGCACCCATGATAACTTTTTTGTGTATGAACGAAGTTTCATACTTTGGCACCTGAACACTTAATGAATACCGTACAATTATTTCGCATGCTTTTAAAAAAACTATACCTCCTTTGTCTGTTCACACTAAGTTATACTTACGGTTTAACGCCAGAGGCTAATGCGCAGATACTTAACATAGAAAGGGCCCGGGTAAACCGTGACACAGCCAATTACCTGACCGGTAGATTAGGGGTAGATTTTTCGATGTTTAACCGGAACGCTGGCAAAAACAATCCAAACAACTACCTGCAGCTTACTTTCACCGGCGATCTGGCTTATATCTCTACTAACCACAGCTACTTACTGCTTAACTATTATAATTACCTGCTTGTAAACTACGATTCCAGGGAGCTGCGCAATACAGTAGCCAGTACCGGTTACTCACATCTGCGTACAAACCTGTTCCGGAAACGGAAACTGTCTTATGAGCTTTTTGCCCAGGCACAAACAGACCAGGCACGGGGACTGGAGCTAAGAACGCTGCTTGGTGGCGGCATCAGGGTGGCGGTTTTGCGCAGCAACGATGTAAACTTATACTTTGGTACAGGATTGATGCACGAGCATGAAGCGTGGAAAAACCCGGAGCTGGACCAAGTGCTGGAGGTGTCTGACCTGCTGAAATCCACAAACTACTTTAGCGCCAAAGTAAAGCTGAGCGAACAAATAAGCACCGATGCCATTGCCTATTACCAGGTGGGCCATGACGATACGATTGATAAGTTCAGGAACAGAATAAGTGGCGACGTGACGTTTAATTTTAAGCTGAACAGCAAATTCTCTTTCCGGACTAACTTTAACTGCGTGTACGAAGATGAGCCCATTGTGCCCGTAACAAAGTTTGTATATGCCATCTCTAATGGGGTACAGGTCAACTTCTAAACTATTTTGCACCAGAAAATGGCCTATCACTATTAAATTACACAATAAAATGCTTAGTTTGTACTTTGTAAATTGAGCCATGCTGTACTGCAGCACATAATTTTATTTAACCTGAAGACTACAAAACAAATGCGCAAACCCCTTATCGCATTTTATATACTTACCAGCCTGATTTTCTTTTCCTCCTGTGTCTCACAGAAAAAGGTGGTGCTGTTGCAAAACAACCCCGAGGTAAAAGAACAAGCCAATGCCGACGAACTCCTGAAAACCTTTGAGCTAAAGCAGCCTGTCTATACCTTAAAGCCCGGTGATGTGCTTTCGTTAAAAGTACAGAGTACCACGCCCACAGAGTATAACTTTCTGAGCACAGGTGCAGCCACTTTTGGTGCAACAGACCCGATCCTGGATGGCTATACCTTAGATACAGAAGGCAATATTCTTTTACCGGCTATCGGCAAAGTTAACCTGAACGGCTTAAGTATGCCTGAAGCCAGGATCCGCGTTACCGAAGCCCTGAAACCTTTTTTATCAGACCCCACCGTTAACCTGCGTTTGCTAACTTTCCGGTATACCGTAATAGGAGAGGTAGTACGACAAGGGCAGTTTACAACCTACCAGGATAACATTAACCTGATGGAGGCAATTGCCTCGGCGGGTGGGTTAAGCCCTTATTCTAACAGGGGAAACATCAAGCTGATACGCTACGAAAACGGGCAGGCAAAACTATATGCTTTCAGTTTACTGGATAACCAGACAATTGCACAAACCAATTTCTTCCTGCAGCCAAACGACATGATCGTGGTAGACCCGCTTCCAGCCAAAAATGTGCGTGAGAATGTACTGACGAATGTTGGCTTTGGCTTAAGTATATTAACCTCGCTAAGCCTTTTGCTTGCTCGCTTTTTATAGATTACTCCCCTTATGAGCTTAAACATGACTCCGGCTCCCATACAGCAACAGGATGCGCTGATAGATGTGCAGTTTATCCTCCAGAAGCTGCAGCAGTACTGGTATTTGTTCGCAATTTCTGTTCCCCTGGCTTTGGTTGCAGCTTATATCGTTAACAGGTATACGACACCTATTTATGAGGCAAGTACAACGGTTCTGATAAATGAACCACAGGCAATGGGTGGGGCACCAGCCAGCCTGCTTTATGGGAAGGAGCTTTTTAACAACGAGAAAAACCTAAACAATGAATCCTTCCTGCTTAAATCAAACGACCTGGTTAGTGAGACAATAGACAACCTCAATTTTGGAGTATCTTATTTTGCTGAAGGCGAGATAAAATTTACGGAAGTATACGGTTGGAGCCCGATTGC
Organism: uncultured Pontibacter sp.; assembly: GCF_947492645.1. Lineage (GTDB taxonomy): Bacteria > Bacteroidota > Bacteroidia > Cytophagales > Hymenobacteraceae > Pontibacter. Next base: position 361,706 of record NZ_CANLMZ010000006.1, read on the forward strand.
AGTAACCGTGGACTCCTCCTCTACAAATGTGCCCTACGGCACGTTGATTAAGTGTGAGTTGACAGATGGCAATACTGTCAGGCTCTCCACAGAAGGCAACCAGGAGCTAAACAATGCCTTCAAAGGAAAGCTGTTTCGATCTGGCCAACTGATAAATGTAAATGGCTTTAAGTTTACTGTTACACGATTAAAGCCAAATGAACCGTTTGATTTTACGCTATTCTTTAGTTTAAACAAAAAAGAAGATCTGGTAAATCGTTATAGGGGCAGTTTAGCAATAGCCCCTATAAAAGAAACGTCTATCCTGGAAATAAGCACGACTGGCGATAACCCGGATAAAGCCGTAGATTTTCTGAATGCGCATGCGCGTACGTATATCGCCCGTGGACTGCGCGATAAAAAGGTAACCGCAGTAAACACCATCAGTTTTATTGACGAGCAGTTGCAGCAAATCAGCGATTCCCTTTTCCTGGTTGAAAGCAGGTTAGAGACCTTTAAGAAAGCCAATACAGGTTTAACCATGAGCGACGAGGGATCTAAAACAGCAGAGCAGGTGCAAAACCTGGAGCGTGAAAAGGCAAGTTTACTAATTAATGGGAAATACTTCGATTACCTTAAAAACTACATTGCTTCAGGTAATATTACGGAGCGCGTCATAGCGCCTTCTTCTTTTGGCGTGTCCGATCCGGTACTGAATCAGCTAATCCAACAGTTAATCGAGGCACAGCTGCAGCTGACAGCCTTATCAGAGGAGAGGACACAGAATCCACTCATCAATACCCAAATCCAGAATACAAGGAGCAGGATAAAAGAGCTTTTGGCCGGTATCTCCGAAAACGTCAGCAGCCTGCAGCGGGTAAACCAGATTGCCATCAATGATCTGAATGCCAGGATTGGTAAGATGATGGGCTCTTTACAGCAATTGCCTGCCGCTGAGAGAAGGTTCATCAACTTGCAGCGCATGTATGATCTAAGCGAGGGCTTATATGTATTCCTGATGGAAAAACGTGCAGAGGCCGGCATTTCCACAGCTGCCACGGTGCCGGATGCAAAGCTTGTAAATGGGGCAGCTGTGAAAGCCATGATTTCTCCAAAGCCGGATCAGAACTATCTCATCGCCTTATTTATCGGTTTGTTTTTACCGGCAGGCTTTATTTTCCTAAAAGAACTCTTAAATAATAAGATTTCCTCAACCGAGGATCTGGCAAAATACTCCTCTATTCCGCTACTTGGCATGATCGGGCATAACAAGGATAAAGGTAATTTAACGGAGCAGAGCCCTAAGTCAGCCTTAGCCGAGGCCTTCAGAACGGTGCGGTCAAACCTTCGCTTCATGACGAAGGCAAACGAAGGGGAAGCTAAGATCTTTGTGATCACCTCATCTATCAGCGGGGAGGGCAAAACCTTTTCTGCTAAAAACCTGGCTTACATTTTTGCCATATCCGGGGAGCGCACTATCCTGATCAACGCAGATATGCGCAAGCCGAACAACAACACCGATTTTGGGGTAAACAGTAGTGTCGGCCTGAGCAATTACCTGGCAGGGTATACTACGCTGGATGATGTAATTCATACTACAATACAAGAGTCGCTGCACCTGATGCCCTCCGGTGATATTCCGCCTAACCCTTCGGAGTTACTTTTGAGCAGCCGCATGAGTGAGTTGATTGACCAGCTGAAGCAGCAGTATGATAATATTATCATTGATACCCCGCCAGTCGGTATTTTATCAGATGGCCTTGAGTTGATGCGTATTGCTGACGCTACTATATATATGGTGCGCCAGAACTATACGTATAAAAGCTTCTTAAATAATATACAGCAGCATTACGAAACAGGTAAAGCCTCCAGAATCGCAATTCTGTTTAATGACGTAAACTATAATAAGTTAAGCTACGGCTACGGTTATGGTTATGGCTACGGCTACGGCTATTATGCAGAGGATCAGCAGCACCAGAGCAGGTGGAAAAAGCTGTTTAAGTTTTAATATTAAATCACAAATTAATCCAATAACAATATAGTATTATCAGAGTATATACAGGCTATGGAATTAAACGCTAAAATATATGTGGCAGGGCACAGGGGCATGGTTGGTTCAGCCATTTGCAGGAAGCTAAAGGAAGCCGGCTATAACAATATAATTACACGAACATCTTCTGAACTAGACTTACGCAACCAGGAAGCGGTAAAGGCTTTCTTTGAAACAGAAAAACCGGAGTATGTTTTTTTGGCAGCCGCAAAAGTGGGCGGGATACACGCTAACAATACCTATAGAGCGGAATTCATCTACGATAACCTGATGATGGAAGCGAATGTGATACATTCAGCTTATTTAGCGGATGTTAAAAAACTTATGTTCCTGGGTTCGTCGTGTATCTACCCAAAAATGGCGCCGCAACCTTTAAAAGAGGAATATTTGCTTACCGGTGCCCTGGAGCAGACAAACGATCCATATGCCATTGCGAAGATAGCGGGTATTAAAATGTGCGAGTCGTACCGTGACCAGTACAACAGCAACTTTATCAGCGTTATGCCAACTAACCTGTATGGCTACAACGATAACTATGACCTGCAAAATTCGCATGTGCTTCCGGCCCTGATCCGTAAATTTCATGAGGCAAAAGAGAACAGTTCTCCTGAAGTTGTCGTATGGGGTACAGGCAGCCCGAGACGCGAGTTCCTTTTTGCTGACGACCTGGCAGAAGCTTGCCTGTTCCTGATGGAAAACTACAACGAACGTAGCTTGATCAATATCGGAACGGGAGAGGACATCACTATAAAAGATCTGGCCCTTTTAGTTAAAGAGGTAACAGGATTTGAAGGTGAACTGGTATTTGATACAACCAAGCCAGATGGTACGCCACGAAAGCTGATGGATGTGACCAAACTGCACAAACTGGGCTTTAAGCACAAGACAGAACTGCGTGATGGTATTGCCCTCGCTTACGAAGATTTTAAAAAGAAACACGCTGCTACGGTTACGACTGCCTAGTAAAGAGGAAGTCCATTATTTGTCATCTCGAACTATGTGAGAGATCTGGATTATTTCACGTCCCACATTAAGATTTTTTTTCAAAGTCGAAATGATAGCTGGAGGGGGTAAAAGTGGGTAACTCCCGCACTAGCTAACAGAAAAGAATAAATCAAAGTCCCCTTTTGGAGGGGGCAGGGGGAGGAAACTCTACCCACAATAAGAAAACCCTTTACAAAGAAAATTTTAGAACATAATGAAAACAGCCCTTATCACCGGCGTAACCGGACAAGACGGAGCCTATTTAGCAGAACTACTTTTAAGCAAAGGATATAAAGTACATGGTGTTAAACGCAGAAGCTCGATGTTCAATACAGAGCGCATTGACCACCTGTACCAGGACCCGCACGAAAAGAACATCAACTTTAAGCTGCACTACGGCGATTTAACAGACTCTACGAACCTGATCCGCATCATCCAGGAAACGCAGCCTGACGAGATTTACAACCTGGCTGCAATGAGCCACGTGAAAGTAAGTTTTGATACACCGGAATATACAGCGAACGCCGATGGTTTGGGTACACTTCGCATTTTAGAGGCAGTACGTATACTTGGTTTAACAGAAAAAACTAGAATCTACCAGGCTTCCACTTCAGAGCTTTATGGTTTGGTGCAGGCGGTGCCGCAGTCAGAAACTACGCCTTTCTACCCGCGCTCTCCTTATGCCGTAGCCAAGCTATATGCTTACTGGATTACAGTTAACTACCGCGAGGCTTATAACATGTTTGCCTGCAACGGTATCCTGTTTAACCACGAGTCTCCGCTGCGCGGCGAGACCTTCGTAACCCGCAAAATTACACGTGCCGCTGCGCGTATTGCCCTTAACCTACAGGATAAGTTATACTTAGGTAACATGGATGCCAAGCGCGATTGGGGCCATGCAAAGGATTACGTGGAGGCGATGTGGCGCATTTTACAGCAGGATACTCCGGAGGACTTCGTGATTGCGACAGGCGTAACAACAACTGTACGTGATTTTGTGAAGATGTCTTTTGCCGAAGTAGGCATTGATGTTGAGTTTAGAGGCGAGGGTGTAGAAGAGAAAGGCTATGTAGTTGCCTGCAACAACCCGGAATACCAGGTAGAACTTGGAAAAGAAGTTGTATGTGTAGATCCTAACTATTTCCGCCCAACAGAAGTGGAACTCTTAATTGGTGATGCTACAAAATCTAAAACGAAACTAGGCTGGGAGCCGAAGTATGATCTGCCTGCTTTGGTTAAAGATATGATGCAGTCAGATATGGAGCTGTTTAAGCGCGACACCTACCTGATGGAAGGCGGACACCGCATATTAAATTACCACGAGTAAAATTGTACTTGTAAGGGGACTTTTAATGCATAATTAAAAATTATCCTTCTAAATTCTAATACCTCAAAAGGATTCATTACTTTTAATGATCTTTTTGAGGTATTTTGCTTACACACGTTTTTAAGATTTTTAATGAAAGAACAGGATGAAGACTGGTCGCTTGTGATTAAACCCAGTTCCGGTCTTTTTGATTTACAGCTAAAGGAAGTATGGCTCTACCGCGACCTGCTACAGATGTTTGTAAGGCGTGATTTTGTGGCCGTATATAAGCAGACAATATTAGGACCCATCTGGTTTTTTCTGCAGCCGCTGTTTACTACCATCACCTTTACTATTGTATTCGGTAATATCGCCGGTATATCAACAGATGGGGTGCCGCCGCTTTTGTTTTACATGGCTGGCATTGTAGGCTGGAATTATTTTGCAGAATGTTTAAACACTACCTCTAACACCTTTACCCAGAATGCCAATATTTTCGGGAAAGTATACTTTCCTAGGCTGATCATGCCGCTTTCTATTGTGGTATCTAACCTGTTAAAGTTCGGTGTGCAGTTTATTCTTTTCCTGGCGCTTTTAGCATACTTCTTATTAACCGGAGCTCAGGTACAACCTAATGGGGTTATTATACTTGTCCCTTTCCTGGTGCTGCTGATGGCTGCCTTAGGCTTAGGGTTTGGCATGCTTATATCGGCCATGACTACGAAGTACCGTGACCTCAAATTCCTGGTAACCTTTGGAGTGCAGTTGGCCATGTATGCTTCCCCGGTTATTTACCCAATTTCTACCTTACCCGAGAAGTATAAAATCTTTATCTTAGCTAACCCCATGTCCAGCATCATAGAAACCTTCAGGTATGCATTTTTAGGGCAGGGTACTTTTGAGTGGGTTTACTTAGGCTACTCCACCATTTTTGCTGCGGTTGTGCTAGCTTTAGGCATCGTAGTATTTAATAAGGTAGAGAAATCATTTATGGATACAGTTTAATAGAATGAGTAATACTGTTATTAAAGTTGAAAACCTATCGAAGCAGTATAGGTTAGGGGAGCTAGGTACAGGCACTATTTCTCATGATTTAAACAGATGGTGGCATAAGGTACGTGGCAAGGAAGACCCTTATTTAAAAATAGGCGAAACCAACGACCGCAGCACCAAAGGAAATAGCGAGTATGTATGGGCGCTGCGTGATATAAACTTTGAGGTTAAGCAGGGAGAGGTACTTGGTATTATCGGTAAAAATGGGGCTGGAAAGTCTACTCTACTTAAGTTACTATCACGTGTAACTTCACCTACTACAGGTTCTATAAAAGCGAAAGGTAGAATTGCTTCTTTACTGGAAGTTGGTACTGGCTTCCATGAGGAATTGACAGGTCGTGAGAATATCTTTTTGAACGGAGCCATACTTGGTATGACCAAAGCCGAGATACGATCAAAGTTTGATGAAATTGTGGCTTTTTCCGGTACCGAAAGGTATATAGATACTCCTGTAAAACGTTATTCTTCTGGTATGCGCGTAAGACTTGCTTTTGCAGTTGCTGCGCACCTTGAGCCAGAAATTCTTATTGTAGATGAGGTATTAGCAGTTGGAGATGCTGAGTTCCAAAAAAAGGCAATTGGGAAGATGCAGTCTATAAGCATGGGAGAAGGAAGAACTGTGCTATTTGTTAGCCACAGTATGGATGCAGTAAAAAAAATTTGCAGTAAAGGCATACTTTTAAAAAATGGATTAGTGCATCTTGAGAGTCATATTGATAATATTATAGCTGAATACTATGAAGGCTTGAGGGTTAGCCATTGTGTTCAATATGTTCCAGATATTTATAAACCCTCAATCAAACGAATTGAACTAAATGATGATCTCCTTGATCAAGCTATATTAGAGTTAAATTTTGAATATGTGTCTCCTTTCAAAATAAATCCTCCTGTAATAGGATTTGTTCTGTATAATGCATTTAATGTTCCCGTCTTTGGTTCGAATCCTAGATTCCACTCTGAGGGTTATCATGTTACTTCTAGTACAGAAGGAAAGGTGAATGTGAAAGTAGAAAATTTAGAGTTGCATTCTGGTTTATATAAAATTAGTGCTTGGCTAGGAGATAGCTACACGGATTACGATTCAAAAATTGAAGCAATAGTATTCGAATATGTTTCATCCCAAAAATATATGTCTAAACCAGAACCTTTACATATTGGATCAATAGATAAGAGAGCGATATGGAAACATTTATAAGAACCCATGTTATAAGTCCATTAACTGGTAAAAATAATGTCGAAAAAATAAAGTCCTATAATATTGTTCAAATAATTGAAAAATGGAAATTACTTTATAAAATTGACGTTACAGATGAATTTAACTCATGTATTGAAACTGAGTTAACTTTATATAAATGCCTTGATACGGAACTATTATTTTTTGAACCTAAAGTTGAAGGTACACCTTTCTTGTATAAAGAACTTCAAAATAATTTTTTTTGGTATTATTTAGAAAGTAAATGGGAATATGAAGTAGCTCTGAATGAAATATCTAATATTGATAAGTGTATTGAGATTGGGTGTGGTTCTGGAACGTTTGTTAAGAAAGCTTTAGAGTTAGATAAAAGAATAATTGGAATAGAGACAAGTAAAGATGCTGTTGAAAAGGCAGCAAAGAATAATCTTCCAGTTTATTTAATGGATATTAATGAAGCTTTAAAATATCTAAAAGGAAAACCAGATGCTATATTAGCCTTTCAAGTACTTGAGCATATTTCAGATCCTTTATCTTTTCTCACTAGCTTAATTAATAATCTGAATAATGATGGTAAGTTAATTCTGTGTGTACCAAATGCCAATTGTTTTTATAAGTACGAAGATGATTTATTAGATATGCCCCCTCACCATCAAACAAGGTGGTCATTAGAAACTTTTCAAAGTCTTCAAAATATATTACCAATAAAATTAATAGATGTTAAATATGAGCCATTGAGCCATTTACATATTAACTCATGGATTAATGCCAATTCCAATCATTACAGAAGAACTAAATGGTATGGGAGACTTTTGTTTAATAAAATATCAATACCTATTATAAATAAATTGCTTCACACCAAAGCACGTAGCTTGCTTAGAGGGCATACGATATATGTAAGTTTTATTAAAACCAACTAATATATAGATGCCGAATTTGCTAGTAATCTCCCATGATGCTTCTAGAACGGGGGCCCCAATTTTATTATTACACTTTTTAAAATATTTAAAGAATAATAATGAGTCTATCAATATAGATATTATCATTGCAAAAGATGGAGCTTTAGTTCCAGAATTCTCTGCACTTGGCAATACCTTAGTTTTGCAAAAAGAAGCAAAAACATCTAAAAACAAATTCATTAGTTTTTTTTATAGAATCCAAAGTATTTGTTTCAGTACCTCACTTAAAGCTGATATTACAAAATTTATACACTCAAAAAGATATGATGTAATATTTTCTAACACCATTGTTAATGGATATTTATTGAATATCATTAAGCCAAAGGGGAGGGTACTTACCTATGTGCATGAATTAGAAAATGCAATAAGAAGATTCACTACTCAAGAAGCGTTAAATTATACACTAAAATTTACCAATCACTTTCTCGCTCCATCAAAAGCGGTAGCAGATAATTTGATTAACAAATATGGAATTACTGGTGATAACGTTAGTTTACTCCACTACTATATTCCTAAAGTTGAGATATCAAAAGAAGAACAAAATAAATTACTGAATGATCTAAGTTTAAAAGACAGCATCATAATCGGTGGAGCAGGAACTTGCGATTGGCGAAAAGGTTCTGATATTTTTCTTCAGGTAGCTGTCCAAATTCTTAAAATTGGTATGAATTTACCTATCAAGTTCTTATGGATTGGTGCTGATAAGAATTCGGAAGATTTTAAGCGATTAATTTATGATGCATATCAAGCAGGAGTTGCAAAAGATATTGTAATTATTGACTCTGTATCAAATGCAGTTGATTATATTTCTATTATGGATGTCTTTTTACTTACTTCAAGAGAAGATCCATATCCCCTTGTAGTATTAGAAGCTGCTATGCAAAGCAAGCCAATAATTTGTTTCGAAAACTCTGGAGGAGCTGTTGAGTTTGTCATAAAATCAGGAGGTATTGTAATTCCTTATTTAGATATCCTTAAATTGGTTGAGGCCCTTTCAGAGCTTATATTATCTAAGGAGTTAAGAAGCACCTTAGGAGATAATGCATATAAAACTTATGCTGAATTGCATTCAGAACAGAAGACAGTTCCTTGTTTTGAAGCTTTTCTATTTAATAAGTAACTTTTCCAAATATTCAACATTCTAAAATTAAATCAAATGATTGCCCCAAAGGTTTTAGCCTTTTATCTACCTCAATTTCATCCAATACCTGAAAACGATAAATGGTGGGGAAAAGGGTTTACAGAATGGACTAATGTTACAAAGGCTAAGCCTTTATTTAAAGGGCACCTACAACCCAAGTTCCCCGCAGATCTTGGTTATTATGATTTACGAGTCCCTGAGGTTAGAGAGCAGCAAGCAGAAATGGCTAAAGAATACGGAGTGGATGGTTTTGTCTATTACCACTACTGGTTTGGGAATGGTAAAAGATTACTTAATAAACCTTTTGATGATGTTTTGGCATCTCAAACACCTAATTTCCCATTTTGCTTATGTTGGGCTAATGAAACATGGTCAGGAGTCTGGCATGGAGCACCTAATAAAGTACTTATCAAACAAGAGTATCCTGGTATTGAAGATGAAAAGGAGCATTTCAAATATCTGTTTAATGCATTTAAAGATCCTAGATACATTAAAGTTGATGGTAAACCTTTATTTATGGTTTATAATGCTATAAATCTACCTAATCCCAAGGAATTTGCTGAAAGAATAAAGACTGCTGCATTAAAAGCAGGTTTTGTAGGTGTGTATTTAATGACTTCAAATCTTGTTACGGATGAATGGGACACAAAAGGGAATGGTTTTGATGGAAAAGTATCAAACGCTTTTAATAAAATTTTTGCACATTTAAGGTTACAAAAAACAAGGATCAGAAAAATAACTGATAAACTCTATCGTAAAGATACAAGGGAGGGTGTACAAATTGTAGATCACAGTAAACTTGTAGAACAAACTATGTTTATAAAAGGGACTAGTGACACTTATCCTATTATTGTACCAAATTGGGATAATACACCTAGGAGCGGCGAAAGAGGTGTTGTTCTATTAAATTCTACACCAGAAGTTTTTGAATTACAAGTAAAAAAATCTATTGAGTTCCTAGAGAAATATTCTGCCGCAGATAAAATTATATTTGTTAAGTCTTGGAATGAATGGGCAGAAGGAAATTATTTAGAACCAGATACAGAGTTTGGTTTCGAGTATCTTGAAGTTATTAAGAAACAAAAAGAAAATATCAAAGCACTTAAACTTTAACAAGTGGTTTAATTAATGCAAAATAATAAGAAATCACCTTTCTTTTCTGTGGTCATAACCACTTATAATAGGCCTCATCTTTTGCCGCACGCTTTAAAAAGTGTTATTGATCAAACATTTGAAGATTATGAAATAATTATTATAAATGATGGTTCAAGCCACGATTACTCAGAATTTGAGAAAAGTATAGCCAACAGACAGTTTATTAGGTACTATAAAACTGAAAATCAAGGACGCTCTCAAGCTAGAAACTTTGGAATAGCAAAAGCATCAGGCGATTATATTTGCTTACTTGATGATGATGATCAGTATGAATTAATTCATTTAGAAACATTACATTATGAGATTATTAGTTATCATAGTCCAGTAGCTTTATTTCATACTAAGCCCAAGAGGGTTTTGAATGGCATACCAATAGTCAAGAAACATGAATTTATACAAGGGACTTCTGACAATTCTACTAAAAATAATGTCTTGAAAGTAATTTATAATATCGAAGCTATCCACTCTACAGCAATTCATAACTCTATATTTAAAGAAGAGCGTTTTAGTGATTATTTAACACATGGAGAAGATACTGATTTGTTTGTTAGAATAGCTATAAAATATCCAATAATAAGTATTAATAAAGTTACAGTAATATACAATTTACATGATAATAATACTAGTACTTGGTCAAATGAGAGCGCTTTGAGTTATTACATCACATCTTTATACTTTTACAATAAATATAAAGATGTGTTACCTTATTCATATATAAGTACTAGAATTGCAAAATTTGCATTAGCCCTAGCTGAATTAAATAAAACTCAGACTAAGTTAGCATTCAAATATATTTTAACCTGCATAAGGTTTAGACCTAAGATTCTATGTAGTACATATATCTATAAATTAACGTTACATGTGATACTACTGATTTTAAAAAAATGAGTGGATTTAATACTGCACAAACAAAAAAAGTAACTTTTGTGCTTACAAGTTGTGGAAGAATTGATTTGCTGAAGCGTACAATGTCTTCTTTTCTCAAATTTAATACTTATCCAATTGAAAAATATTTTATCATAGAGGATTCAGGCAACTCACATGTACTAGAGGAATTGAATGATGAATTTGGTTCATTTTGTAGCATTCTTTTCAATAATCCAAAACTGGGCCACTTAGGTAGTGTCGATAAAGTATACTCTTTAGTGAATTCTGAGTACATTTTCCATTGTGAAGATGATTGGGAATTTTATAGGCCAGGATTTATCGAGGACATATTGACAGTTCTGGGTAGTGATCCTAAAGTAAAACATGTTGGTATTAGAAGCATTCATCATGAAATGCTAATACATCATGAAAGAATTTTATATGAGGAATGGCCTATAAACATAGGGGGTATAAAATGTTATAAAGCTTATATGGCTAATATTGAAGAAGAAGATCTTACAGGGTTTTCTTTTAATCCGACAGTAGTTCGCTTATCTGATTATAAGTTAGCTCAAAAATATTCTTTTCTTAAAAATGAAAACGGTATTAGTGAGTTTTATAAAGAAAAGGGCTTTTATACAGTATACCTAGAGAACGATGCAGTTAAACATATTGGATGGGATAGATCTACAATCATCGAAAGAGAAGAAAGAGCAAGAAAACATAGGCGTTCTATTAGAGTTAGATTAAGCAATTTAGTTAAGTCGCTACTAAATCTTATAGGTTTTGATCTCAAATTAGTTAGCTAGATCGCTGTTATATGAAAATAGGCTATTTCTCTCATTCCTCTATCTCTCCCTCTGAGACATTCATTTATGATTTATTTAAGGGCTTACAAAATAAGGGTCTGGCTATAACTTATTATTGCGGAAAAGTTTCTGATAAAAACTGTTTTATTGATTCAACTCAATATATAGGTTATGCGGAGGAAGGGCTAAGAAACTCATTATTTGCCTACAAAGTTGGCCAAATAACAGGGGGTAATGGATATAAATATAAAAATAAAGTTCAGCAATATTACTCCATCAAAGCATTAAATAAGAAAATACTTAATAAACCTGATGTAGCTTATGTAGATTATGCAACATCAGCTGTTTTGCTCGTAGATTATTTTAAAGAAAATAATATACCTTTTGTAGTGCATGTACATGGATATGACATTACTTCTGCAACAATTGACCCTGTTTACTCTAGAAAATTACAGAAGGTATTTGAGGAGGCGTGTTTTATCATTGCAGCTTCGCATTACATAAGAAAGTTACTTGTGCTATTGGGCTGTGAGAGTGATAAGATCAGGGTTATACGCTACGGTATAGATGTTAACAGCATCACCCCACTCAGTTGGTCAGACAGAAAGAAGCTAGACCCTAATGTTATCTTTTTAGGTAGACTTACAGCTAAGAAACACCCGTTAGCATTATTACAGGCATTTAAGATTGTTAAAGATAAAGTTCCTCAAAGTAAATTGACAATTATAGGAGATGGCGAATTAAAGTCTCTGGTGCAGCATAGAATTAAAGCCTTAGGGCTTATTTCGTCTGTAAATATGTTAGGTGTTTTAAATAGGGAGCAGAGCTTTCCTATTTTAAATCAGCATTGGGTTTATGCACAGCATAGTGTAACAGCCAACTCGGGGGACCAGGAAGGCTTTGCTATAAGTCTTGCTGAAGCGGCAGCTCACGAACTTCCTGTCGTATCTACGCTACATAATGGTATTCCTGAGAATGTGTTGGACAAAGAAACAGGTTTTCTGGTAAAGGAGTTTGACTATGAGGCGATGGCAGACAGAATTATTGACCTTCTCAGGAATCCTGACTTGGCCGAGGAGATGGGTAAAGCCGGGAGAAAACATATAGCAGAGTTATGTAACCCTCAGTTGCGAGTTAATAAAATCAATGATTTACTCCATCAAGTAAGGTAAATGAAAATTCTCTACTACTCGTCACACCCTAACTTAAATCTTGCGAGTCCTTCTGGCTATGGCACACACATGAGGGAAATGATTGCGGCTTTCAGGGAGCTAGGTCATGAAGTGAAGCCTGTAATTATGGGTGGAACTAGCTTAATTAACTCTGACCTTGCAATCAAAGGACGAAGTCCTTTAAAACATTTGATTGCTACTTGTGTGCCTAATTATGTTTGGGAGTCGGCAAAGGACTATAGGCTTGGCAGATTTGACAATTACGCTTCAGGTGTGCTTGAGAAAAATATAAAGGACTTTCAGCCAGACCTTATTTATGAGAGGGCTACTTATTTACAGACTTCAGGAGTTAGGGCAGCTAATAAATGGAGAGTTAAGCATGTACTGGAAGTTAATTCTCCCTATGTGGAGGAACGTAAAGTGCTGCAGGGAAATAGCTATTTTACTGAAGCAGGTATCAGAGCTGAGAAACTTCAGTTAGAAAGTACAGATAAGGTAGTTGTAGTATCAAGTGAACTAAAAGAGCATTTTATGCTAGCCCATAAACTTGATGCGGATAAGTTTATCATCACTCCAAATGCAATTGATCCGGCTAAAATAAATTTTGATGCCTCCAGAGTAGAAGCACTAAGAGCAGGATTACAGCTTGCGCAAAAGACTGTTATTGGTTTCGTCGGCTCTATTTTTCCCTGGCATGGGGTTGATATTTTAATAGATGCTTTTGGCAAGGTAATAAACTCGGGTAAGAGAGATTCACATTTATTAATTGTAGGGGATGGGGAAATTCTACCAACTTTAAAAGAGAAAACTCTTAAAGCTGGACTTTTAGATAAAGTCACTTTCACCGGTAATATTCCGCATGCAGAGGTGTTTAACTATATACAGTTAATGGACATTTGTGTTATGGGTAAATCTAATTGGTACGGTTCACCGGTTAAAATATTCGAATATGGTGCAATGGGCAAGGCCATTATAGCACCTGATAACGTTCCTGTTAAGGACGTATGCAAGCATGAAGAGAATGCAATTTTAATTCAACCAACTTCCGAAAATATTTATACTGCAATAGATTTATTAATATCTAGTCAACAGCTGAGGAATAAGATTTCGAACAACTTTAAGAAACAGGTTCTTTCTCAACATACATGGCTACAGAATGCTGAAAAGGTTATCGCAGCAATAACTTAGACTTTTTTGAGCTGCTAGTTAGAAGTTGAAGACTACCGCTTTTGTAAGTATCGATGTAGCGACTAATTAAGAAACCATTTACTTGATGGTAGTGACGCGGAACAAAAGTATCTTAGTAAGTTATACAAACCTATGCGCCTTACATCACAGAATCAAACAATTGAATGTGCTTCTTTGCTACTTTAACCCATGTAAAATTAGCTTTGACTTTAACAACAGAATGTACACCCAACGCCTCTCTTTGAGGATAAGACAAATTAGAAAAATTGGTTAAAGCCTTAGTTAAAGCATCTACATCATTTTTAGGAATCAAATAACCATTAGTTTTATCTACTAACTCTGCCGTAGCACCAGTATCTGATACTATTATTGGTAGCCCTTTTGCCATAGCCTCTAATACTACTGTTGGCATACCCTCGAACAAAGTCGGAAAAACAAATACATCCGAATCAGCATAAAGATGCTCTAACTCAGTATCGTCTACAAATCCTAAATAGTCAACGTTATTAAATTTATAGTTGGAAGTATAATATTCGTAAAGAGGCCCTTTGCCAGCCAGTTTGAACCTGAAACTATCTTCATAGCCTTTGTTGCTCAACTTTGCAATGGCATCCATCAATACACCTATACCTTTGTTGTGGGCAAACCGAGATACAAAAAGAGCCTGAATGGGAACAGGTTTTTCTGCCTTGCTCTTCAACAGAGTTGCATCTGGGGCACTAACTGCATTCGGTATGGTAACAATTTTACTTTTATCATTGACATTCGATTTTAAAATATCTGTCAGTTTTCCGCCTAAAGAAATTATAAACCTGCTGTTGCTAAAAATGTAGTTGAAAATTAACCGGAAGGGGGCACCCATTAAGTAATCTTTTTTGGTTAAGCCCTGGTAAGGCTCTAACCCGTGAGGGTTTACAATTAACCTATCTCTTAGTTGGCTACATTTATACCAAACAGAGAGCCCCTGTGAGTATATTACAGCATCTGGATGCTCCTTTACTATGGAAAAAATTCTTTTAGAATATTTATAGCATTCCAGCAAATAGTTCTTCTTTACGTCAATCTCATTTATCGAGATTTCACGAATACCTAAAGTTTTATCGAATACTATTTCTTTATGAGGGTGTATTACAATAAGTTCTAAAGAGCTTGTTTTTGCTAAAGCTTCTATCAATAACCGGGAATGGCGCTGCATACCTCCGATGGTGTAAGGGAAAATGCCATCGGTACAGAATATTACTTTTTTAGACATTTAAATTAACCTCCTGATCTAGAAGTGTTTTTATACCTCTGTCAATATCCCATTCTGGCACCCAGCCTATACTTTTAAGCTTAGATACGTCTGCTAGCAAATGCATACGCTCTACTTTTCGCACACGGGCCGGATCAATTTGAACAACTATTTTCTCACCCAATTGTCTTTCAAACGCCTCTACAATTTCAGTTACTGAATATTCAATCCCTCTTCCTAAGTTAAATGTATCAATACCATTAAAGTCTGATTCTAAAAGCATCTGCACGGCTCTGGCCATATCATAAGTATGGATAAAGTCACGTTTAGGTGTTAGATTGCCTAAGGCAATTGTTCTGGTGCCATTCAAGAGCTGTTTTTGAATTTCAGGGATAAGATGAGGATTCGTTTCATTAGGCCCAAAAGCATTGAAGAAACGGCAGATTATAGTTGGAACAGCGGTTTTAAGATGAAATTCGTTGCATAGGCGTTCACCGGTGAGTTTAGATAGGCCATAAATATCTAAGGGGCCTGTAGGATTTGTCTCACTTATCAGACCATCAGTAATTGGATACACAGCTGCTGTTGAAGCGAAAAAGACTTTTTTAACATTTATATTATTATCAGCGATCGCATCTAGCACATTGGCTGTTCCTTGTATATTTATCTGGCTTGACTCGAATGGGTGCTTATTGCAATAAGGTATAAAATGGATCGCGGCAAGGTGAATAACAATATCAGGCTGAACAGTTTTAAAAATAAGACTGATCTCTTGTCTATTTAGAATATCCTCCTCATAGAAGTGAGTATCTGGTATATTTACAAAGGATCGCTTCCCAAAAGAAAGGTTATCAATAACAAATATTTCATTGTTTTGCTGTTGCAAACCTTTGATAATTGCAGATCCTATGAATCCTGCTCCACCAGTTATAAGTATTTTCATTGATTTATTACTATTAAAGATGCCTCAATTTACATACTTTTGACTAAAAAAACTTAATAGTGAAAAGTATAGCAATTATTTGTTCTGGATTAGACGATGTAAGGAGAGGCTATGAGACACATGCGCTTGATCTTTTTAATGTGTTGAAAAAAGAACCATCACATTTAATGGATGTTTTCTTGATAAAGAGAAGTGGCGTAGTTTCTGATAATCATATAGTTACTGGTACACCTGGTAGAAATTCATGGATTGTAAAAAAGCTATCTAAGCTTAGAGGGTCGCCATTATATTGGGAAAGTTTTTTTGTAGCGTTGTGGACTTTGCTCTTTATAGTTGTTAAGAAAAAGAAGTTTGAAACCATCTACTGCCAAGAACTTATAGTTTGTAAAGTGCTAAGAATGTTTAAAAATCTATCCTTAGTGAAGTCTAAAATAGTATTTGGGCATGGGGTTTGGATGGAACCAACGGACTACGTTAATAGTGCTGATGTTATTCATGAAGTAAATATTGAGAATTTTAATAAATCTAAACATTTTAAGCATGATGTAATTTTAACTCCTCACTTTCTATTAAGTTCGGATATCAAAAGAACTAATAATCATAGAAATTTACTTCGTGATTTTTATGATTTCCATGCTGAGAATATTATATTATCTGTTGGCAGAATAGATTTTGATCATAAACGCATGGATTATTTGATTAATGAAGTAGCTAGGTTAGATCAATCTTGGGGATTAATCATCTGTGGAATAGGTGAGCAAAGCATCCTTGATAAAGGAAATTTTCTTTTAGGGAAGAGATTTTTGAATTTATTTCTAGATAGAAGCAATCTTGAAGAAATCTATTCACTTGCTGATGTTTTTGTTCTCTGCTCTTTGAATGAGGGATTTGGAATTGTAACAATAGAGGCTATGAGCCAAGGGCTACCAGTTATACTTCATGATCGCGAATTATTTAGATGGATACTAAAGGATTCAAGATACTGTGTAGATATGTCTAAAGATGGTAATCTTTCAAACTTTATTTTAAATAACAATGAGGATTTTGTAAGAACAGGGAAGAGGAATAGAGAGATCTTTTTACAAAATTATTCATGGTGTGCTGTCAAGACGGGTTACCTTAATATGTTGCATTAGCTATGATCATCAAAACAAACGACATCGTCGGCTACAACAGTAGAAGAAATTTTGTTGCCTTACCATTTAAAAAAGCTAAAGTAGAAGAATGTTTTGATCTCTTTAAAATCCCTAATGCTATCTATTTTAGGATGTTGAATAAGTCAAATAAGTTTTTTCTATTTTCACATTCTACTGTTGTTAAGAGTTCTGCCTTACATCATTTCTTTAATGCTCTAAGCTTTAGTAGGCAACCATGGATCGTTTCTTTTGAAACTGCCTTACCACGGTGGGGGCGATGCCCAGGATGGTTAGAGCAAGAAGGGGTAAAATTGCTAGCAAATGATCATTGTAAGAAGATAATAGCTATTTCACAATCAGCCTATAATATTCAACTTAAATATTTAGATAAGTTCCCACGGTTTAAAAACCAGATTGAGAACAAAATGGTTGTTCTACATCCAGCACAGCATCTACTTATCGATTCGTATGATGAGAAAGAACTTGATGAACTAATTACATTCTCACTAATTGGGGGAGACTTCTTTAGAAAAGGAGGGAAAGAAGTACTGGTCGTATTCGATAAACTACTTGAAGAAGGATATCCGATCAAGCTCCAAATTGTTTCTAAACTGGATTATGGAGACTATGCATCACAAACTACTAAGAACGACTTTTTAGAAGCTGTAACCCTAATAGAAAAGAATAGTTCATCTATCATCTGGTACAAAACTTTACCTAATACGGCAGTTCTTGATATGTTAAAGAAAAGCCACATTGCTCTTTTACCAACATACGCAGATACTTACGGTTATTCTGTGTTAGAGGCACAGGCAGCAGGCTGTCCTGTAATTACTACAGACATAAGGGCTCTGCCAGAAATTAATAATAATGAATGTGGATGGGTAATAAATGTTCCTAAAGATGAACTTGGTAATGGCATTATAGATAACAGAGAAGAAAGAGAATTATTATCTAAAACAATAATTGATAATCTTCATGAAATTATTTTGACTATTCTTAAAAACAAAGAAATAATACGAATGAAGGGTGAGGCTTCTATCAATAAGATTAAAAGAAATCATAATCCTATTCTTACGGCCTCTCTTTTGGAATCAATATATCAGGAAGCGCTTAACTAGATAAGAAAATATCTCAAATTGTATTAATTCCTATAAGTAAAATTATAGAACTTTCATTTGTTAACTTGATTAATTTTATTTTGAATTTTAAAATAAGAAAAGAGGGTAAATACCTTGACCACTTTACTGGGAATTATAAAGAACTAACTGTTCTTTTAGCTCTATGGTTAATGGTTGGAATTGCTCTTGGACCTTTTTCAATCCCTCCTCTCATTCTCTTTGCAGTATATTTGCAGAATAAGGGGAAACATCTATACCTATTCATTGCCTTCTTTTTTACACTTATATTATCTGATAGCAGAATATATGCATTACGCTTTGCACAAGATCTGAAGACATTTCTGATGATCTTGCTCCTTTTAATTTTTTTGTTTCCTCAGCGCATTTCATTTAAATTAAATTATAATAAATCCCTTTACCAACCATTTATATTCTATATCTTATTTGCCTTTTTCTGCCTTATTTTTAGCCCTGTTGCTTTTACAGGATTTCAAAAAACTTTATCATACTTCTTGTTAATACTTATTGTCCCTATATTATTTTATAGCTTATATGATCAGCATAAAGTGTATTTTCTAAAAGCAGTAGTTTATTTAGGGGTTATCATTTTAATTGCTGGGTATATAATGTTTTTTGTAAATCCTTCATGGGTAATGTATAATGAGGGTGGGCGAACTTCAGGGGCATTAGGTAATCCTAACGGTCTTGGTTTATTTTGTTTTATATTTTACATCTTATACTTTACAATTAATCATTACTTCCCTAAGGCATTCAGCAAGCGTGAAAACTATGTAATTCATGCGCTAATTTTCTCTTCTCTGATTTGGAGCGGGTCTAGAGGGCAAACAATTTCTTTGTTGATTTTTTTTGTTACTCAATTTCTTTCTAAAAGAAACAGAACAGTTGGTTTAATTCTTTCTGCGGCAATAGGTATACTATTAGTAACCATTGACATAGATATCGTGGCCCTTGCACATGCATTAGGGTTTGAAGACTTTCTAAGGGTTGATACGCTAGAGAAAGCAGGTGGTAGAGTAATTGCCAGAGAATTTGCCTGGGAGCAGATACAGAAAAACTTTTGGATAGGAAGAGGTTTTAGTTACACAGAATGGATTTATGGCCAACACTTTACAGAATTAAGTAAGAGAGGCCATGAAGGCAATGCGCATAATGCATTCCTTACCGTTTGGCTGGATACCGGGTTCATTGGCTTAAGCTTTTTTATACTTGGCTGGGGAGTGCTGTTTTTAAGAGCTGCTAAAAATTCTTACCTGGCATTTCCAATTCTCTTTGCTGTAGTAGCTTCTAATATGGTAGAATCCTGGTTGGCGGCTTCGCTTAATCCTTATACGATACAGTTACTTATGGTGCTTACCTTACTTATTTACATTGTGAAGGATCAGGCAAAACCACAATTAAATTCTGTGCCGTCTGTAGCTCCTAAGCGACTGGTAAAGTTCTAAGCACTTTTATGAAGTACAAATTTCTTTTCCTCTATACTGAGCTGGCCGACTATTTTCTGGCATGTGTGCATGCTTTGGTTTTGGAGCACCAGGCGGAGGTGCATATTGTTCGATGGCCAGTAAACAAGGAAGCACCTTTTCAATTTAAAATACCGGAAGGGGTAACTATCTATAATAAAGAACAATTTAACCGGCAGGAACTTGTTGAACTGGCGCAGGGATTAAACCCTGATTTAGTTTTCTGTTCTGGCTGGCTGGATAAAGATTACCTGGCGGTAGCCAGAGCCTTCCGTAAAGAGATACCTGTTCTATTAGGCCTCGATAACCATTGGTATGGAACACCAAAACAGTATGCAGGCCGGCTTTTAGCACCTTTTACGCTAAAGCGCATTTTTACCCATGCATTTGTGGCGGGTGCTCCTCAGGCTGTATATGCACGTAAATTGTCATTTGCACCTGGTGTTATACTTCAAGGGTATTATTCAGCGAATGTTCCGGTATTCTACCAGCAGTACCAACAGCATGTGCATTTTAAAGCTGCTACATTTCCAAAACGCTTTATTTATGTGGGCCGTTACGTACCTCAAAAAGGGTTGGATACGCTATGGGAAGCCTTTACAGCATTACAGGCTGAGCAGCCAAATGAATGGGAATTATGGTGCCTGGGAACAGGACCTCTGGAGCAGGAAGCAACAGTACATGCTAAGATAAAGCATTTTGGTTTTGTGCAGCCGGATGAGCTGAAACGCTTTATAGGAGAAACAGGAGTTTTTATACTTCCTTCACTTTTCGAGCCTTGGGGAGTTGTGGTGCATGAGTTTGCCGCTGCCGGCTTTCCGCTTATTTGTAGTGATAAGGTTGGTGCAGCCACGGCTTTCCTGGAAGATAGTATGAATGGGTATACCTTTAAGGCCGGAGAGGTAAGTAGCCTGAAGCGTGCCCTAATAAAGATAATGCGCCAATCAGATACGGAGCTTTTAGATATGGGAAGGCGAAGTGCAGCGCTGGCTTTGCAGAATACACCATCTATCTGGGCACAAAAGTTAATGAAGCTGGTTAAGTAAAGAGAATTGTTTTATTGGGACATACGGCAACCTGTCCGCTAAATGGCCCATCCGATAGGCAAGTATGTTTAAAGTTAAGGTATTCTCTACGATAAATTTACCAGTTCCTTAAATTCAATATGATATTTGTTCCTGCACAATTCGGACAGGTCGCGACATAATCCCGTTAACTTAAAGTAAATTGTCTGCTGTTGTTGTGTCTTCTGACAGACAACTTGCTGGTGAGAACACACAGCAAGGGCGTAAGCTTTAGGACAAACTGGCTAATTTTTCTTAAGTTGCCAGCCTTAGGTCGCGACCTGTCCCTGAGAAGGATACTATTCACCTTGAACAGTACCTTTAAGCTGAAGCCAGGCGAGGAAAAACTAGCTTTTAGTACAATTTATTATTTGTCTAATCCGAACGTTAATAAAACTGTGCCTAGAAATGCCTAAGCTATAGTTGGCAAATCAGCGCCATTAGCCTTATCTTGTGTGCAAAATTTATAAAACATCATTCATAAATTATAAGTTGTATTCATGTGCGGTATTGTAGGGGTAATTGGGGCGGATCCGGAGAAGGCAAAAGCGGTGCTTGCAGCCATGAATACTGCTATCGCACATCGCGGTCCTGATGATAGTGGCTGCTTTATTGAGAATAAAATTGCGCTAGGCCAACGCCGCTTATCCATTATAGACCTTTCTTCAGCCGGGCACCAGCCCATGCTTAGTGCCGATGGTAACCTGGTGCTTGTTTTTAACGGGGAGATCTACAACTACCGGGAGCTGAAACAAGAGCTGCAGGATTATAGCTACAGCACCCAGACGGACACCGAAGTAATTCTGGCTGCTTATGAGCGCTGGGGCAAAGATTGCGTGCACCATTTTAATGGCATGTTCGCTTTTGCCCTTTGGGATAAAATAAAAAATGAACTGCTCATTTTCCGGGATCGCCTGGGAATAAAACCGCTTTACTATTACCAACAGGATAGCCTTTTGCTTTTTGCCTCTGAAGTGAGAGCCTTGCTTGATAGCGGCCTTGTTCCCCGTAAATTAAATAAAGCTGCCCTTTCTGATTACCTGCGTTACCAGACAGTACATGCTCCGGATACAATGGTTGCCGGTGTAAAGATGCTGTTGCCGGGGCACTTGCTAAGCGTGAAGCATGGCGAGTCGGAAATTAGCAGGTATTGGTCGGCTGAAGAGAACTATAGCCGCGAAGCCGAGCATAAGGGCTATGAGGCCGTGAAGCAGGATGTGAAAGACCTGCTAACGCAGGCTGTGGAACGCAGAATGATCGCTGATGTTCCTTTTGGAGCATTCCTGTCAGGAGGAATAGACTCTAGTGCCATAGTCGGACTGATGAGCCGCGTGGCAGCGCAGAAAGTGAAGACCTTTGCCGTCACTTTTGAAGAGGAGGCTTATAGTGAAGCAAAATATGCGGCCGCCATTGCCAAAAAGTTTAACACAGAACATACCGAAATAAAACTCACGCCCCAGGACTTTTTAGAAACCATACCGGCTGCACTTAAAGCCATGGACCACCCGAGTGGCGATGGACCCAATACTTACATTGTATCTAAGGTTACCAGGGAAGCAGGCATTACGATGGCGCTGTCCGGTTTGGGTGGCGATGAGTTATTTGCCGGCTACGATGTGTTTAAAAGGTTGCACAAGCTGAACAGGTACAATTGGATAGCTGCCCTACCTTTAGTTGGCAGGCGCAATCTGGGCCGTTCGCTTGTTAAGCTAAAGCCATCGGTGGCAGCCGTTAAGTTAAATGAGTTGCTGGGGCTTTCGTCCTGGGGCATGTCGCATACTTACCCGATCACGCGGCAGATTTTTACCGACAGCTTTTTACAGGAAATGGTGGGGGAGCAGCAACTGCAGGAAAACAGCGTTCACCACATGCTGGCTGGCTTGCAGCAGGACCATTTACCTATACTTAGCCAGGTTTCTGTGGCAGAGATAACCACCTACATGCAGAACACGTTGCTGCGCGATACAGACCAGATGAGTATGGCGCATGCCTTAGAAGTTCGGGTGCCATTCCTGGATTATAAACTGGTGGAGTACGTGCTGGGTATTCCAGACAAGTATAAATATCCAGCCTCGCCTAAGAAGCTGCTAACTGATGCGCTGGGCGATCTATTGCCAATGGATATCATTAACAGGCCGAAAATGGGCTTCTTGTTGCCATGGCAGCAATGGCTCAAAGGAGAGCTTTATACATTTGCAGAAAATAAACTGGAGCGTCTTGGAGAAAGAGGGCTTTTAGATGCTGCGGTGCTTAAGCATATATGGGCTAAATTTAATGCGGGTGATGCAAGCATCACCTGGTCCAGGATATGGTATTTGGTTGTGTTGGAAAACTGGCTGGAGGAGAATGGAATTGAGTAAGAAACCGCGCATTCTCATTTTTATCGACTGGTTTTTGCCCGGGTACAAGGCAGGCGGTCCTATACAATCATGCGCTAACCTGATTGCGCACCTGAAGGATGAGTTTGATTTCTGGGTTATTACGCGTGATACAGATTATTGCGAAAGAGAGCCCTATGAGCAAGTTGAATCAGATTCCTGGAATAGGATAGAGGAACACCTGCAAGTATATTATACATCAGGCAAGTCCCTAAGCTATAAAGCCTTAATGTCCGCAGCACGCGCTGCCGAACCGGACATTGTTTTTATTAACGGTGTCTATTCCTTTTACTTTTCAATTCTGCCAATCTTGATTGCTAAAAAGCTAGCATGTCCTAAGATCATTGTATCAACTCGCGGTATGCTGGCTGAGGGTTCTATCAATGTAAAAGCTGGTAAGAAGAAATTTTTTATTTGGGCTGCACGTAGGGTTGGTCTTTATAAACACGTGCTTTTTCATGCAACAAACAGCAAAGAAAAAGAGGATGTAATAACTCAAATTGGCAATGATTGCAATATCATGATTGCACCTAACTTACCAAAAGCAATGGCTGGCCTACATGTTATAGACAGAAAAAAAGAAGTTGGGATATTAAAAATTGTTAGCGTAGCTAGAATTTCGCCAGAGAAGAATACGCTATATGCTTTAGAAATACTTCGCAAGTATAGAGGGCAGTCTCAGGTTACTTTTGATATTTATGGTCCAATTTACAATAAAGCGTACTGGAATGAATGTGAGTCGCTGATAAGCAAAATGCCTGCAAGTGTTAAAGTTAATTATTGTGGAAGCATTCCTAATAACCTGGTTTTTGATAAGCTTTTACAGTACCACTTAATGTTTTTGCCTACCCAAGGCGAAAACTTTGGTCATATAATTCTCGAAAGTTTGACAGCAGGATGTCCAGTTTTAATTAGTGATAAAACACCTTGGTTAAACTTAAGCCAGATTGGCGTTGGATATGATTTTCCGCTTTCTGATCAAGAAGCCTTCGTCGATATTATTGAAAAGTTTTCAGCTTTAGACACAAAGCAGTTTAATAACTATTCGCTCAGAGCAGTTGAATTTGCAAAAAAGCATTTAAATAATGAGGCTGCTATTGAAGCAAATATGAGTTTGTTTAATTCTTAAGTATCGGTCACGATGCATGGTTAAAATTAGTTTTAAATTTCTTCAAGTATAATTTATAGATTTGTGTCTGGGGGACACAACCTAGTTCTTAGAATTAAAATATTTCATATGTACATATTAGGCCTTAACGCGTACCATGGTGATTCTTCTGCCAGTATAATGAGAGATGGAGAGGTAATTGCAGCCTCTGAAGAGGAACGTTTTAGAAGAATTAAACACTGGGCAGGGTTTCCAAGTGAAGCAGTCAAGTTTTGCTTAAAAGAAGCTGGGATATCTATAAGAGATGTTGATTATATTACCATATCCCGTGATCCATCAGCTAACATACATAAGAAATTAATACATGCGGCTAAAAATTTAATAAGTGCTAAAAGCTTGATTGACAGATTAGCAAATACAAAAAAGGTTGCCAATGTAAAAGAAGAACTGTCTCAAGCCTTAGGGGTGCAAGTATCCGACATAAAGGCAGAAGTTAAAAATATTGAGCATCATCGTAGCCATATGGCTAGTGCCTTCTTTGCTTCCCCTTTTGAAGATGCTGCAATTCTATCAATAGACGGCTTCGGGGACTTTACATCTACAATGATTGGTGTCGGAAAGGGCAACCAGATTGATATACTAGACTCTGTTATCTATCCGCATTCGGTGGGTATATTCTATACTTCTTTCACGCAGTTTCTTGGATTTGATAAATATGGTGATGAGTATAAGGTAATGGGTTTAGCCCCTTATGGCTCTCCAACTATGGTTGATCAACTACGCGATGTGCTCATATTTAAAGAG
This sequence comes from uncultured Pontibacter sp., assembly GCF_947492645.1. Lineage (GTDB taxonomy): Bacteria > Bacteroidota > Bacteroidia > Cytophagales > Hymenobacteraceae > Pontibacter. Next base: position 386,827 of record NZ_CANLMZ010000006.1, read on the forward strand.
AATGGGCTTTTTGAATTGAACCTCAAGTATTTTAGACATGCAAAAGAGGGCGTTCAAATGAGTTGGGAAGGTGGAGAGCCAAATATTGGAGCTATTTTCTCTGATTATATGTGCCAAAAGTTTGGTCCTGCCAGAAATAAAAATGAGGAGCTAACACAATATCATAAAGATTTGGCAGCATCTGTGCAACGCATAACTGAGGAGTTGATATTTCATATTTTAGAGCACCTTCAAAAGCGCACAGGCTTAAAAAATGTTTGTATTGCTGGAGGTGTGGCCCAAAATTCAGTAGCTAACGGCAAAGTGCTCTCAAATACTTCTTTTAATTCACTTTATATTCCTTCTGCGGGTCATGATGCAGGAACTGCACTAGGATCATCACTTTATTTGTATAACCAAATCCTCGGTCAGCCTAGACTTAAGCCAATATATCATGCATCGACTGGTAGCCGCTTTAATAATGATGAAATCGAGGCTTTTTTAAAAGATCAAAACATAGCATACACACGTTTGAGTGATGAAGAGCTATATGAGCGTGTAACAAATAAACTACTTGATGCCGGTGTTGTAGGTTGGTTCCAGGGAAGAGCTGAGTTCGGCCCAAGAGCATTAGGTCATCGTTCAATTATTGTTGATCCGAGAAGATCCGATGCGAAAGAACTACTTAATGCTAAGATTAAAAGAAGAGAGAGTTTCCGTCCTTTTGCACCTTCTATTCTTAAAGAATATGTGCAAGATTACTTTGAACAGGTGGATAATGTTCCTTTTATGGAAAAAGTGTTTCCAATTAAACTGAATAAGCAGCACGAAATTCCTGCAGTTACGCATGTGGATGGGACTGGACGCCTACAAACTGTTGATGAAGAACATAACCCGCGCTATTATAGGTTAATATCAGCCTTTAACAAAAAGACAAATGTTCCTATTTTATTAAACACTTCGTTTAATGAAAATGAACCGATTGTTAATACTCCAGCAGAAGCTCTTAACTGTTTTTTAAGAACTAAGATGGATATGCTTGTGCTTGAGAACATTATTATTGAGAGATAGCACCGCTTAATTTTATACCAGTTGTAGTTTGTTCTTGAATAGCTTTGAAAGTTTCCATCATTACCATCGTCTATAACAACCGTGAAACCATTGCCGATGCTATAGAGTCGGTATTGGGACAGACTCATCCTGATATAGAGTATATTGTGGTAGATGGGCGCTCTACGGATGGGACAGTAGAGGTAGTGAAAAGCTACGGAGGCCGCATCTCTACCTTTGTTTCTGAAAAGGATAATGGCTTATACGATGCTATAAACAAAGGCATTAAGTTAGCTACAGGGGATGTAATCGGGCTGCTACACTCTGATGATCTTTTTTACGCACCGGATGCCATAGCCCAGGTTGTAGCAACTTTTGCCAGGAGTGGCGCTGAGAGTGTATATGGTGATTTGCTTTATGTGCGGAAAGAGAATACGGAGAAGATTGTTCGGAATTGGGTATCCGGAGAGTACAATAGAGCTAACTTTCTGTACGGCTGGATGCCACCGCACCCCACTTTTTACGTGAAGCGGGAAGTATATAATAACCTGGGGCTGTACAACACACAATTTAAAAGCGCTGCCGACTATGAATTAATGTTGCGCTACCTGTACAAGTATAAAATATCTACTGCGTACATTCCCGCTAAGCTGGTGAAAATGCGTGTAGGAGGCAAAAGTAATGTGACGCTCAGGAATCGTATCCGTGCCAATAAAGAAGATTACCAGGCCTGGCTGACAAATGGCCTGCAACCACCTTTTTATACACGTTTCCTGAAGCCGCTCCGTAAGCTGACACAGTTTATCTGATTTTAGCATGAATTAGTAACCATAGCGCGAGCTTCTTCAACACATTAGCTAGATCAACGTGTTTATCTCTACCACACATGGCCTTATAGACGTGGCAGTAGTCTTACCTATCAGTCTTGCCTCAACCTTCTTGTATAATAGGAATAAATTCTCGTAGGGGCAGGTCGCGACCTGTCCGGACAATGGCGCTGAAGATGAAACTCAGACTTTGAAACCCATATAATATTTAGTTCACCTTCGAGCCGCAGCAGAGTACCCATCTTCCGATGCCAGTTTTCAATCCTACCTTATTCCATAGCTTTACAGCAAACTTTTTATGTGCATCACTACAGGGCTGTTAAGCCTTTCGGAACTTTCGTTCTAGGTAAAAATGAGGAGGGTAATTGCGGAAGCACCTCTCAGGAGTGGTTTGTTATACTTTGTGATAGATTGGGTACCTTCAGTTTTTAGTAATACGGATCAGGAAGTATGGAACAGTATGCGCTTTAAAAGAAGCACTTTTACGACTCTATTAAACTAAGTAATCCTGGAAGTCCAAAGGGAGAGACATAAAAAAAGAGCCCTTGAAAATTAATTCAAGGGCTCTTTTAAAGAGCGGTCCGGACGGGACTCGAACCCGCGACCTCCGCCGTGACAGGGCGGCATTCTAACCAACTGAACTACCGGACCAAAATTTTGTACTGCAAGAGCCTTCTGCTCTTTTATTACCGCAGGTTGTAAGCTGCGGTCTGGACGGGACTCGAACCCGCGACCTCCGCCGTGACAGGGCGGCATTCTAACCAACTGAACTACCAGACCTTTTGTCTTTTCTTTAACTTCGTCCGTTAAAGTGATACAAAAGTATAGCCTTAATTTTGATTGTGCAAGTGTTAAGCATCTTTTTAACACTATATTTTATCAAGTTTTCTGTAATAGCTTCATTTTCAACAAAATTATTTTTTTGATGTGCATAAATTTTACGTTTCGTTACTAGTGTATGGCTAAACTGTTAAATTTGTAGCTGTAAACAGCGAAAGAATATGCTTTTAGATTTCGAACAGCCGATTGCTGCCTTAGAAAACAAACTGCAGGAGATGAAGAAGCTGGCCACCGAGAGCCAGGTTGATGTATCGGAAGCAGTTAAGGCACTTGAAGAGAAGATCAAGAACCTTAAAAAGGAGACTTACGCCAATTTAACCCGTTGGCAACGCGTACAGCTGTCGCGCCACCCGGACAGACCATACACCTTGGATTATATTAACGGCATTGCCAGCAAGTTTGTAGAGCTGCACGGCGACCGTACCGTTAGCGATGACAAAGCAATGGTAGGCGGATTCGGGGATATTGATGGCCGTAGCGTGATGTTTATCGGGCAACAAAAAGGCCGAAACACAAAGCAGCGCCAGATGCGCAACTTTGGTATGGCAAACCCAGAGGGTTACCGCAAAGCGCTTCGCCTGATGAAGATGGCTGAGAAGTTTGGAAGACCAATCGTTACGTTTATCGATACGCCAGGTGCTTTTCCGGGACTTGAGGCGGAAGAACGCGGACAGGGCGAGGCAATTGCGCGCAATCTGAAAGAGATGTTTATGCTGAAGGTGCCTGTGATCTGTATCATTATTGGCGAGGGTGCCTCTGGAGGTGCCTTAGGTATCGCTATTGGCGATAAAGTAATGATGCTGGAAAACACCTGGTATTCGGTTATCTCCCCGGAGTCGTGCTCCTCTATACTTTGGAGAAGCTGGAACTACAAAGAGCAGGCTGCCGAAGCGCTTAAACTAACGGCAACCGATATGCTGCAGAACAAGCTGATAGATGGCATCATTAAAGAGCCACTAGGAGGCGCGCACACAGAGCCGCAGAAAATGATGCGCAGCCTTAAGAAAGAAATAACGAAAATGCTTGATGAGCTGGAAGGCATAGAGGCAGAAGATCGCATCATGCAGCGCATTGAGAAGTTCTCTAACATGGGCGTGGTGCTTGAAGCGTAGAAGCCTAAGCAATGATAGTTAGATTAAGAGGTAATGAAGCTGGCAGGCTTTGTTACCTCTTTTTGTTTTATTACATTTAGCTATAGTTGGTTCTCAGGCAAGTCTCCTTTTTTAATTCAGCACTTAGTTTTATTTCGAACTTCGTGCTAAATCTGCACTATTACCTGAGATCGTAATCAGTTGGACTTCGATCTACGGTAGAAATACTAAGTTAAGTGCGTTAGATTAATCTGAGGAGGCATTGCAGGGCGATTTAGCAAATTTTAAAACTGATTTAGTAGTATAAAGTATAAGCATAAACTCATTAACTCTAAAACTCTATGAAGCTACACGTAATTGATACAGGTTTTTTTAAATTGGATGGTGGTGCAATGTTTGGCGTAGTACCCAAAACGCTGTGGCAGCGCACCAACCCTGCCGACGAGAACAACCTTTGTACCTGGGCCATGCGTTGTATGCTGATAGAAGACGGTGAGAGGCTTATTTTGATTGATAACGGGATTGGAAACAAGCAGGATGCAAAGTTCTTTAGCCACTATTACCTGCACGGGGATGCGAGTTTAAGTTCGTCGCTGCACAAAGCCGGATTTACACATAATGATATCACAGATGTGTTTCTGACGCACCTGCACTTTGACCATTGTGGCGGAGGCGTAAAGTATAAAAATGCGGACGGCGCTTTAGAACTGGTTTTTCCAAACGCCACCTATTGGTCTAATGCCGACCATTGGGAGTGGGCAACCAAACCCAACCCACGCGAGAAAGCCTCTTTTCTGAAAGAGAATATACTTCCGATGCAGGAAAGCGGAAACTTAAAGTTTATCGATCCAAATCAACCCTCGCCAATACAGCAATTTGAGATCTTTTATGCGGATGGGCATACAGATAAAATGATGGTGCCGATCATTTCCTACAAAGGCAGAAAGATAGCTTTTATGGCTGATTTGCTTCCATCTACAGGGCATATACCGTTGCCCTACGTAATGGGCTACGATACGCGCCCGCTGCTGACAATGGAAGAGAAAGCCGCCTTTTTGAACATGGCTGCTACCGAAGATTTGGTTTTATACTTTGAACATGATGCCGTAAACGAGTGCTGCACCGTTCAGCACACCGAAAAAGGAGTTCGCCTGAAGGACACGTTCTCATTAAGCGAGCTATAGGATGCGGGTAGGTTTGGCCCTGTCGGGTGGTGGCGCAAGAGGAATAGCCCATTTGGGTGTGCTTAAAGCTTTTGATGAACTGGGTATCAAGATAAGTATGATTTCCGGTGTAAGCTCTGGTGCCATTGCCGGTGTGTTGTATGCGGCAGGCTATACACCCGACCAGGTACTGAAACTGATTAAAGAGTTAAGTATATTTAAAATTGTAAGACCTGCTTTCGGCAAGGCAGGGTTGATGCACCTGGAAGAAGTAGAGAAACTATATAACAAGCACCTGGGGCCTGATATCCGTTTCGAAGACCTAAAAATTCCAGTAATTGTGAGTGCCACCGAAATGAATGAAGGCGTTACGGCGTACTTTTCTTCCGGTGAGCTGATAAAACCTTTGCTTGCTTCTTCTGCTGTTCCTATACTTTATCATCCCATTCAGTTCCAGGGCAAACTGCTTAATGATGGGGGCCTGTTAAACAACCTGCCCATCGACCCGCTGCACACCAACTGCGACGTTAAAATAGCGGTACACGTTAACCCTATCAACCATCACGCCAAAGTAACCTCTATCAGGTCGATGGTGGAGCGAACGCTGCTGCTGGCCATCAACAACAACGTAAAACTCCGGATGCACCTCTGCGACCTGCTAATTGAGCCGCAGGAACTTAAATATTACCGTCTGACAAACTTCAGGAAAGCTGATGAGATTTTTGAGATAGGGTATGCGCATACCATGAAACTTGAAAAACACATACGGCATCTGCTGAACAAACCTCATAGAACGTAAAATTGGCAGACAAGCGATAGGTGTAACTAGCAGCCTAAGTGGTCTTTCTATGGCGCCGTAGCAATAGGAGCCTTCCAGCTACCTTCCCTGAAGACTAGCAGAAAAGAGATGCTAATAACCGGGGTGAGCTGCAATGCACCGTTGCGGAGGCAGTAAGTAAAACTTTTAGTCTATAAAATTAGAAAAGTACATCTTAATATTAACATAGTAACGTAAAAGGCTTAAAATCTAAGTCTTTGGTTATGCGTAAACTTCTACTCCTCGTAGCCTTGCTACCGTTCGTCCTTTTTGCCCAGGAAAATGAAAGCTTCCTGATCAAAGCCAAAGTTAAGCAAGGTACTATCTTAATTGGAGGTACTTTAAATGCCTCTGCTTACAGTATCAGGGATGAAATCTCATCACCGCAGCAAACCCTGGAGGGGAATAAGGTAAACGTTATCTTCAGGGCCAAAAACGGCTACTTCCTGCAACACGACTTCGTGGTGGGGCTCGACTTTATTGTGGACCATGAAAGTATAACGATCACATCTGACCCTGAGCGCAAACCTGACAATCAAACATTTGCCCTAATGGGGCCTTTTGTGCGCTATTACCTGGATAACGGCATTTTTGGAGAAGTAACTGCAGCTGTTGGCTTAAACAATTTCTCTCTGAGCGATAAGTATAATCTGTTTGAGGGTACAGCAGGGGTAGGCTATGCTTTCTTTTTCAACGAAAAGTTTTCGATAGAGCCGACATTAAGCCTGCGTTACTTTCAGAAGACGCTGCGCGATAAGAAGTATACTGCCATGGGACCCGTGTTTGGCGTGGGCATACAGGCCTATTTATTGCGTAAAAAAGCACATGTAATCAAAAGAGCTTTGTAAATATGGCAAAATGTATGTATTTATACGTTTTGTTTCGTACTGTCGTAAATTGTGGTACAGGCAGTATATATTTACTTATACATGATCGCTAAATCCTTATCTAAATTCTTCTTTAAAATTACCGGCTGGAAATTAAATGGCAACCTTGCTCCGGAGTTGCGCCGCTGTGTCATGGTAGCTGCCCCGCATACAAGCAACTGGGATTTTGTTTATGCACGCGCCGCCTTTTACCTCATGGATGCGCCTATTCGGTTCACCATCAAAAAAGAGTTTATGCGCTTTCCGTTTGGCGGCCTTTTGAAGGCTATGGGAGCATTGCCGATAGACCGCTCAAAGAACACCCGTATGGTAGATGCCATGATCCAGATTTTTAACGAAACGCCAGGAGACATGTGTGTGATGGTAACACCGGAAGGTACGCGTAAATACCAGCCAAGATGGAGGCGTGGTTTTTATCATGTGGCAGTAGGAGCAGGCGTACCGATTATACTTGGTTACCTGGACTATGCCAAAAAAGAAGCAGGCGTGGGGCCGGCATTTTATCCTACCGGCGATGCTGATGCCGACATAGAGGCTATCATGGCTTTTTACCGCACAAAAACAGCCAAATATCCCGAACATGGCGTTAGGTAGTAGTCAAGAAGTATTGTAAGATGAATATAGAAGCCTTGCGCGCCTTGTGCCTTAGCTTGCCCGGAGCAACAGAAGATATTAGGTGGGGAGCGGATTTGTGCTTTCTGGTGGGCGGCAAAATGTTTTGTGCCACCAGTATAGATCCGCCACACCAGGTTTCCTTTAAAGTAACAGACGAGGATTTTGGTGCGCTTACCGTGTCTACTCAAATTGTGCCCGCCCCATACTTAGCCCGCTATAAGTGGGTGCAGGTGCAGCAATGGACAAGTATAACCGATGAAGCGTGGCAGACATATGTAAAGCAGTCTTACGAAATGGTTAAGGCGAAACTACCCAAGAGCAAACTCAAAGCCCTGGAAGTATAGCTTTTGTTCAAGTATAAAACTGCCTTGTTATTGACTTTTATCTCTATTGTAAGTTGCTGGTATTTAGTTTTTATACTATAATAATCTTAAGTCATACTTCAACTATTATAAAAACAAAGGGAGCCGCTGTTATAAGCGGCTCCCTTTGTTTTTATAAGTATAAATTAGCTATGCTATCTGGCGTAAGTCTACCGGAATTACTCTGGATATTCCGGCTTCAATCATGGTGATACCATACATCACATCGGTAGAGGCCATGGTGCGCTTGTTATGCGTTACCACTATAAACTGAGACTCACCAGAGAATTTACGGATGATGTTGTTGAACTTATCGATGTTCGCGTCATCAAGTGGGGCGTCCACCTCATCGAAAATACAGAACGGCGCCGGCTTAAGTAAGTAGATAGCAAACAGCAACGAAATAGCGGTAAGCGTTTTCTCGCCACCAGACAACTGGTTTATCGTTAAAGGACGCTTGCCTTTAGGCTGTGCCATGATCTCAATCTTAGACTCCAGCGGGTTTTTAGGATCAGAAACTACCAGTTCGCAATTATCTTCGTCGGTAAACAGGCTGCGGAACACGTTCTTAAAGTTCTCCCTAATCTGCTCAAACGACTCCATGAATTTTTCCTTTGCAACAGTATCAATCTCGTTGATGGTGTCGATGAGCGTGTTTTTCGCGTTGATAAGGTCGTCGCGTTGCTCTGATATAAATTTATTGCGCTCCTCAATCTCTGTGTAGGCCTCTGCTGCCATGGCATTAACCGGCCCCATCTTGTCTAAAGCTGATTTAACAGAGATGATCTGGTAATTCAGTTCCTCATCAGATAAAGGAATTAACTCTACAGGCTCAGGAGGTGCTGTGGCAAAGTCTTCCGGAGAGATGTTGAATTCAGCTGCCAGGCGTTCCTGAATAGAAACGAGCTTTATTTTGGTATCACTCAGCGTTTGCTGCATGCGCATTAATAGCTCGTCTGCATTCTGGCGTTTGCGCTGCAGTTCCCGGATGGTTTTCTCTTTCTCGTCTAGTTCACCGCGCAGGCTGAAGTACTTTTTCTCAATTGCTTCCAGTTCGTAGCCGAACTCTCGGCGCGCCTCCGTCATTTGCGTTACTACCGCTTCGTTTTCTTCTATAAATTCACTTGACTCAACGGTTTCTTCTTCGGCTTTTGCCAGTTCGCTTTTAAGGCTGTTAATACGCTCCTGGTTCGCCTCAACAGTTTTCTGCTTATAGCTTATTTCCTGCTGTAAGCTTGTAAAGCGGTTTTTAAACTGGTGATACTGTATATTTTCCTGGTTATAGCTGCCGGAGATAACAGTAATTTGTTCCTGCTGCTGTTCCAGCTGTGCGGCAAAACTGGCTATTTCCTGCTCTAGGCGTTTCAGCTCCTGCATGTCGGCTTCGGCCTGCGGCGATACTTCCATACTTTGCTCACGCAACTCTACTAGTCTTTCGTGCAGTTCGTCGCGCTTCTGGTCAAAGTTTTTCAGGTTTTGCTGGTATTGCTCATACTTGATGCGAACAGTAAGCAAGTCCTGCTGCATTTTAGAGACATCTTTCTCCAGTTGCTTAATGGCGTCTTTTTTAGACTCGTTGCGGTGGTTTTGCAGAATCTGGTTTTGGGTATTGATGCGGCTCTGCAGTAAATCAACCTGCTCTTGTAAGGCTGTTACCTCTGTGGCCAGTTTCTCCAGGTTTTGCTTGCGGCCCAGGCGGTTTCCATCAAACACACCCACAGACCCACCGGATAAGCTAAGCGGTTTACGGATGGCGCTTCCGTCTTTAAGTATAATGGTTTTGTACTCGCTGCCGTACAATTCATCTTCAGAGTCATCGGAGATGTATACATTGCGCAGCATGTACTTCATCAGGTTGCTATACTTTTTATCAGCCGACACAACTTCATAAGCAGCCTTCAGGCTTCCTTCGCTAAAAGTAGCCGTTGGCTCCAGTTCCTCAATCTCTGAAAGTATGATAAAGTTAGCGCGGCCCTTGTTTTCGCTTTTAAGTAAACTTACGGCATCTACTGCATCCTGCAATTCATCCACTACAAAGTAGTTCATGTACTGCTCCAGGTAGCTTTCGATAAGCGGTTTATAATCAGGCTCGCATACAAGTATGTCTGATAGGAGTGGGGCAGGTTTAGACCAGCTGTCGGATTTGCTCAGGAATTTGATTGCCTCCGGAAAGCCCTCCATATTCTCCACCAGCGACTTGGTCAGGTTGTACTGGTTTTGCTTTGAATCAAGTGTTCTGTTTAACTCTGCCAGCTGTGCCTTAAGCTCATCTATGGCCACCTCAGTTGTTTCTATACTTTGGGCCAACGTTTCTTCGTGGGCCTGCAGCCTTACCAGTTCAGAGGTATTTTCCTCGAGTACCTGCTGCGCTTCCTGTAGTTGCTCCTGCAGGATGCGGCCATCTTCGTCAGCATTTAGTTGCTGTTGTTGCAGTCGCTCCAGTTCCTGGTTAATGTTTTGTATCTGTACCTGGCCAATCTCCAGGGATTTGCTTAGCTGGTATACTTCGTTCTGTTTGTTTTTGTGCTGCTGCACCAGGGCTTGATGTGCTTCCTGTAGGCTGGATTTCTGCTCGTTTGCTTCCTGCAGCTGTTCTTTAACAGCAGCCATCTGTGCTTCGGACTCCGCAAATTTGTCCTGCACCTGTATCAGTTCGTCACGCAGTTCAAGTATACTTTCCTGGGTGTGTTCCAGGTTGGCAGTATCCTGACCGATTTGCTGGCGCAACTGCTGCATGCGCTCTTTCAGGTAGTTGCTGCGCTCAGACTTTAACTTTATGTCGTTTTCCAGCTGGCGAAGCTTGGCTGTCTGCACCTGCATTGTTTTCTGGCTTTCGGCCAGTTCCTGCTGGGTGCGGTTCAGTTCCTCTTTCTGGTCGGCAATGGCGTCCTCAGCTTCTGTTACAGCACTTACATAGCCTTCTTTTAGCTCGGTTTCGTTTTTTACGTCCTGTTGTAAGCGCTCCAGCGTGTTCTGGTACTGAGATATATTGCGACGCGCATACTCCAAGCTGTGCTTTTTATAGTCTTCCTTTAGCTGGAAGTACTTAATGGCTTGTTTTGCTTGCCTCTCCAGCGTTTTCATGTTCTTCCCGATCTCGAAAAGTACATCTTCCACGCGTTCCAGGTCAGCGTCTGTTTCTTCCAGCTTTTTAAGTGTCTGCTTTTTGCGCACCCTGAATTTAGAGATGCCGGCGGCCTCCTCGAAAAGCAAGCGGCGCGAGTTTTCCTTGTCGTTCAGGATTTCGTCCACCATCTTCAGTTCGATAATGGCGTAGCTGTCAGACCCGATACCTGTATCCAGGAAAAGTTCGTTTATATCTTTCAGACGGCAGGTTACCCCGTTTAACTGGTACTCGCTATCACCGTTACGGTAATATTTTCTGGTAACTGTTACCTGTGAGTACTCTGTTGGCAAAACACCCCTGTTATTATCAAAGGTGATGGATACCTCGGCCATTTGTGTTGGCTTGCGGGTTTTGGAACCGTTAAAGATCACGTTCTCCATTTTATCAGAGCGGAGGTTACGTGTTTTCTGCTCTCCCAATACCCAGCGAATGGCATCTACAATGTTGGATTTGCCGCAGCCGTTAGGCCCCACAATTCCGGTAATGCCATTGTCAAAATTTATAACGACACGGTCGCCAAAACTTTTGAATCCCTTAATTTCTAATCTTGATACTTGCATTCGCGTTCGCGGAATCTCTTCTGTTCTATCTTCAAAAGTAAGGTAAATTTCTCAATTAGCTAGTTGGTTTAGCTCAACTTTGTAAAGAAAAAGCGGTTCATTTTGGTAGCACAGCTTCTTTTTCGAAAACAGTACTAAGGCCTTCTTATTTTATATGTTTTCAGTAAAGGGTGTTTGGGTATTGATGCAGGAGTATGCCCTTGTTGCGTTACTATGTCGGAAGCACCGTTTACTATAAGAGATGCGTAAAGTTATAAACTAGGTCAGCAGCGTAGTATACACGTTTATGTGGGAGATTAAAAGTATGCCAGGATGAAGAGCAACGGGAGTAGCGCCGACCAGTATCTGAACAAGGTGAATTACTTATGCATATGCTACAAATAGGTGCAATTTTTTATTCCAATCTAAAACTCTATATTTGGTAAAGCTACCTACCTGCTGCTATGGACGATTTTAAAATCATACTTTATATACTGGCTGCTGTGGCCTATTTTCTGTTTTCGCAATGGCGTAAGGCATTTAATTCGTCTGATGCACGGGAAGACGAAGCACCTGCAAAACCACAGCAAAGGCGTGTGCAGCCGCAACAGCCTGCAAGACCAGTAACTTCGTTTGAGGACATCTTGCGTGAGCTTCAGCCAAAAATGGAGAAAGGAAGAGCCGAGGTAGAAAATGCAAGAGAAAGAGCCAGGGAAGTAATACCGCCTGTAATGGCGACGGTTGAAAGCGCCCCAAAGTATAGAAATTACGATGATATGGCTCCAAAGGCACTTTCCTGGGAAAAACCCGCTGAGGCCATCCAAGCTCAGAGAAGATCTGATGCTCGAAAGCAGCCCATATTTAAAGGCAATACTGAAAGCCTAAATACGAAGCCGAGCCGTTATGCTGCCATGCTTCAAAACCCCGCCACGGTTCGCGATGCTGTTATCCTGTCTGAAATCTTTAACAGAAAGTATACTTGATTTACGAAGGTATAATTTAACAAAGTAAAGCAGCAAAGGCCCGGCATAATAACCGGGCCTTTGCTGCTTTACTTTGTTGCCCTTATGAGGCCCCGCCTAAAGTATGGCGGCTTTATTGGCTCGTAATACGGGAATAACATGTAGCCTTTCGAAAATTCCGTTTTAAATCCATAGCCCTGCAATATACCATTTAACTCCTGCTGGTCTTGTTGCTTATGATAGGTGGTGATAGCCACTTTTAAAGGGCCATCTTGAGCTAATATTTTTTTACTACCTTCCAGCAAATCTGCTTCTGCGCACTCTACATCAGCTTTGATAAAGTTTACGTTGCCTTTATTTTCGAAGAAGCTATCAAGGGTGAGGTTATGTGCATCGTTTGAGTTGCTTACAAACTTATTCACTATCTCAACCTTCTCTTTCCAGGGGGCAAAAGTTGCTTCCAGGGCTTCAATCCATTTATTATCCGTTTCAAAAAGGTAAATTTTCTTGACTTTATCGATTACGCTAAGGGCAAAGTTACCTTCAGCAGCCCCGGCATCTGCCACCACATCGCCTTGGGCTACAGCAAAAGCGTCTGTTAGGTACCTGTGCGGCGACATCAGATCCTGCTCTAAAAGTAAGAAACTATAATTGCGCTTAATTTTACGCTCGCCCCAGGTTCTTTTAAAGTATAACTTTTTGCCTTCGTGTATAACATACCGCATACCCAGCGCTTTATCTAAGTATACCTTGGTGTCTACGGCCTTGTATTTAGAGGTAAAATTGTATGGGAATACCTGCAGCCGGTTATCTTTTAAGTATGCCAACGCCTCTTTTATCTCAGGGTCGGTTGTAGCGGAGGGCAAACTGCTGTAGTAGGATATGATCTCTTGCCTTAGTTTACTTTTAGCACCTGATTCGGTTAATAAGGAAAGCTTTTTAAGTAGCAATTTAGGGAGCATAAGGTTATTTGTGGTGAGATAGTAAGCTGTATGTATCTTAAAGGACGCATAAATTTTTATACTTAACAAAGGATGTATAAACATTAATACCAGAAAGATAAATCTTTACACCACAATTAATTTGCACAAACTACCTGTGCCAATGCTAAATCAGGGTTACTGCAATCCGTCGCCATGAGTGATGGCGTAGGTTACGATGTTGGCGCCCATACGCAAAGCCTGCTGCCGAACATGCTCCGGGTCGTTATGTATTTCAGCGTCCTCCCAGCCATTGCCTAAGTCTGTTTCATAAGTATAAAAGCAAATTAAGCGGCCTTTATGAATAATGCCAAAACCTTGTGGAGGCTTGTTGTCGTGCTCATGAATTTTAGGCAAGCCACCGGTAAAATTAAACTTCTGGCGATAAATAGGGTGGTCGTAGGGTAGCTCTACAAATTCATACTCTGGGAATACTTTTTTCATCTCCTGCCGGATGTATTTGTCCAATCCATAATTATCGTCTATGTGCAGGAAGCCGCCGCTGAGCAGGTAGTTGCGTAGGTTCAGCGCTTCCGAATCTGAGAAGACAACATTGCCGTGCCCGGTCATGTGTACAAAGGGGTATGTAAACAGTTCAGGGCTGCCCACCTCTACAACTGCCTCGTCAGGGGCAATGTTCATGTTCAGGTTCTGGTTGCAGAACCGTATCAGGTTAGGCAAAGATGTTTTGTTCGCGTACCAGTCACCGCCACCGTTATACTTTAGTTTAGCAATTCTGAAACTGTAGTTCTGAGCCACAGAAGCCAGGTTGGTCGTTAACAGTATTACTATCGTGAAAAAAATACGCTTCAGCATGCAGGATAACTAAGGTTAAAAACTGGTTTTACAAAGGGGCACTCAGGTCGTGGAGTACGTTTAAAGTATGGCATGCCACTAAGGCAGCCGTTTCGGTGCGCAGCCGGCTTTTACCTAAGGTAACAGGCCGTATGCCGGCTTCATAAGCTGCCGCAATTTCAGTAGTTGAGAAATCTCCCTCAGGGCCAATAAGAATACAATGCTGCTGCCCGTAGGTATAGTAATGCTTGATACTTTGGGTTGCATCATCCTCTAAATGAGCTATAAAAGTAGACGCTGGTAGCGACTTCTGCACAAACCTGTGAAATGGCGTTAGATCGTTTAGCAGGGGCAGGTAGCCTTTCTGTGATTGTTTCATAGCGCTTACCGCAATTTTCTCGAGCCTGTCTAAGCGCAGCTGCCTGCGTTCGGAGTGTTCGCACAGCAAAAACGTAATTTCGCTTACACCTATCTCCACGGCTTTTTCTACAAACCACTCCATGCGGTCTATGTTTTTAGTAGGGGCAACGGCTATATGCGTGTAGTATGGTAGCTTTCCGTATTCTATTTGCTTATCAATAATCTGTAACTGGCACTTTTTGTTGTTGGCATCCTGAATTACTGCTGTGTATAGTCCTCCCACACCATCCACTAAGTATACGGTATCGCCGTGGTGCAAACGCAGCACACGTGTACAATGCTTCGATTCCTCTTCAGGTAAAGTATAGAATCCATTATTGGTGATATCAGGAGTATAAAAAAGGTGCACTTTTAGTTAATGTTAAGTTTAGTTTAGTGGTGTTACTTTGATAGTTCTTTAAATATACGAAACTATGACTTTCCGGCTTAGCCTGTTTAAATAAAAAGCCTCTCTGCAGAAAGGCAAAGAGGCTTTTTATAGTTATGCAACAGCAGTTTAGGCTGTGACTTCTACGTTAGGCGCGCCGGCCAGTATTTCGTCGTTGGCATAGTCTGCATACTTCTGGAAGTTTTTAACAAACTTAGAAGCCAGGTCAGTTGCTTTGGCGTCATACTCTTCTTTGTTTGCCCAGGTATTGCGTGGGTTAAGTACCTCATCCGGCACATTAGGGCAAGTGTTTGGCATATCAACGCCAAAAATTGGATGCTTCGTAAACTCAACATTGTCAAGTTCACCGTTTAAGGCAGCCGTAATCATGGCGCGCGTGTAAGGTAGCTTCATACGTGAACCAACGCCATAAGGGCCACCGGTCCAACCTGTGTTGATCAACCAAACATTCACGTTGTTTTCTTCCATTTTCTTACCAAGCATTTCGGCATACTTTGTTGGGTGCAGCGGTAAGAACGCAGCTCCAAAGCAAGCAGAGAATGTTGTCTGAGGCTCAGTAACGCCAACTTCAGTACCGGCTACCTTTGCAGTATAACCTGAGATGAAGTGGTACATGGCCTGACTTGTGTTCAGCTTAGAGATTGGAGGTAACACACCAAACGCATCTGCAGTCAGGAAGAAAATATTTTTAGGAATATCGGCTCTTGATGGCTCAATCGCGTTATCGATGTGGTTGATAGGGTAGGCGGTACGTGTATTCTCTGTTACAGAGTTGTTTGTGTAATCCACAGTACGTGTGCCATCCACAAAACGGGTGTTTTCTACAATGGCACCAAACTTGATGGCATCCCAGATTTGCGGCTCTTTTTCACGCGTCAGGTCTATAACCTTAGCGTAGCAGCCTCCTTCAAAGTTAAACACGCTGTCTGCTGTCCAACCGTGCTCATCGTCGCCAATCAGGCCGCGGTTAGGGTCTGCGGAAAGTGTTGTCTTACCTGTGCCCGATAAACCGAAGAAAATGGCTGTATCACCATCTTTACCCACGTTAGCAGAACAGTGCATCGACAGGGTGTTGCGCTCTTGCGGCAGAATGTAGTTAAGTACCCCGAAGATACCTTTCTTCATCTCGCCGGCATAGCCCGTACCACCTATCAAAATCATGTTTTTTGTGAAGTTGATGATTGCAAAGTTTGACTGGCGTGTTCCGTCTACTGCCGGGTCAGCCTCAAACTCAGGGGCGCAAATGATTGTAAACTCTGGATTGTGGTTGGCAAGCTCTTCCTGCGTCAGGCGAAGGAACATGTTGTTGCAGAAAAGGTTCTGCCACGCCTGCGTGTTTACAATGCGTAAGTTTAAACGGTAGTCAGGGTGAGCTCCTGCATAAGCATCGCGTACGTATAGCTTTTTGTCTTTCAGGAAATCAACCATTTTAGCCTGCAGGGCATCAAATTTCTCTGGGTCGAAAGCGATGTTGATATCACCCCACCAGACAGTATCCTCTGTTTTGGCATCCTTCACCACGAAGCGGTCTTTTGGAGAGCGGCCCGTAAATTTGCCGGTATCGCACATTAAAGCACCTGTGTCAGTTAAAGCACCTTCGTTGTTTTTGATGGCTTCTTCCACAAGTTCGGCAGGAGTAAGGTTCCAAAGGATTTCCTTCGCCTCTTTAATTCCTAGATTATCCAGACCAACCTTAGATTTATATCCAGTTTCTTTCATTTGAATTTTTTGGGTTTTATTTATAAACGGTTTGCTTTACAACTAAGTACAAAAGTATAAAAAAATGCTTATCATAATATCGCGTTATGCAAATATTGCACAGGCTTGCACAGAAAGGCTCACGTGATGTAAAATATTTGCCGGAATGCATTTTTACTAATATATTTACCTTCTATGTTTGCTTAACTAATCTTAACTAAACTAAACATTCAATCTAATTAATTTCTATGTCTGTTAACCAACAACACCCTGATGCTGCGGTGGCAAAAGAAAATCTAAAGCATCCCAAGGGGCTGTACCTACTGTTCTTTACAGAGTTATGGGAACGCTTCAGTTATTACGGGATGCGTGGCCTCTTAATGCTATACCTCACTAAAACGGCCCTGGAAGGCGGTTTGGGTTATAGTGTAGCTGATGCAGCTTTGATCTACGGATACTTTACCGGCTTCGTATATTTTACGCCTATTATAGGTGGTTGGTTGGCCGATAAATACCTGGGACACCGCCGTGCTATCTTAATAGGTGGTGTGCTGATGGCGTTGGGCCAGTTCAGTTTGTTCTCTACACCTTACGTAGGCGTTGAGATGACCTATTTGGGACTGTTACTGTTAATCATAGGTAATGGTTTCTTCAAACCTAACATTTCTTCTATAGTTGGTAATCTTTACGCTCAGGGCGACCCGCGCCGCGATTCTGCCTTCACTATTTTCTATATGGGTATCAACATTGGTGCGTTTTTGGCGCCTCTTGTGTGCGGTTACCTTGCTGAGGATTACTTTGCAACTAAAGCAGTTGTAGATGGCGTGGAGCGCGTAACCAACTATGGTTTCCAGTATGGCTTCCTTGCAGCTGGTATCGGTATGGTTATCGGCCAGATCGTATTTAACACCTTAGGTCCGAAGCTTCTTGGTGACTTAGGCCTTAAGCCAGTTAAAGCTGAGAACGATGCTGAAACTGGAATGCCTGCTACTTCTAAAAAGCTAACGAAAGAAGAGATCGATCGTGTATCGGTTATCTTCATCATCTCTATTTTCGTGATCTTCTTCTGGGCAGGTTTTGAGCAGGCGGGTAGTTCCCTAACTGTCTATACCGACCAGTACATAGACCGTGAGGTTTTTGGTTTCCTTATTCCTACTTCCTGGTTCCAGTCTGTAAACCCATTGTTTATCGTACTTTTTGCGCCACTTACTGCACAGCTTTGGTTGTTCCTGGCTAAGCGTGGCAAAGACTTAAGCATTCCTACTAAAATGGGTATGGGTATGATTTTACTTGGTGTCGGTTTCTTCTTCATGGTGGGTGCTGTAATGGAGCGCGGTGGCGATAACGTTGCCGACGATACCATTAAAGCTAGCCTTGCCTGGTTGATCGCTACGTACTTCTTCCATACTATCGGTGAGCTTTGCCTATCGCCAATCGGACTTTCTATGGTAACACGCCTTGCGCCGGTTACATTGGTGTCTATGTTGATGGGGGTTTGGTTCCTGGCTCCGTTTGTGGCGCAGATTGCAGGTGGTTACATTGCTTCTTATGTAGAGGAGCTTGGCGCTTTAACTATTTTCTCTGCCATTGGTGGTTTCGTTATCCTGGCAGGTTTAATCCTGATAGCCCTTACACGTAAGCTGATGCACATGATGCACGGCCGCGGATAAGTATAAACAATTAATAAACAAGAAGCCCCTGGTTCTAATCGCAGAACCAGGGGCTTTTTGTTTTATACTTTACTTACTGGAGTATACGCTTCCGTCTTTAACAATTCTGAATTATTCCTATCTGATGCATTACGCATTCATGTTATAACATATTGATACTAAACCAGTAACAAAATGCGTCTATGCATTAATAGAAACATGTTCTAAACAGGGAGACTTCATACTTGAGTTTTCTAACCAAAAAAATAAACCATTTTGCTAAAACGATGTGTTGAAGGTTAAATTATACCTGTATTGCCTGGCGCTACCGGTATTAAACTTTATCACTTTTAGCCGAGTATGTTTTACAATTACAAAAGATTTTGCAGCACGTTTGTGCTGTTACTTACATTTTCTTTAGCTACAATTCTGACATCGTGTGATGTGCTGAACACCGCCGAAGAGCTTATTATTCCGGTTAAGCATGAAGATGCTTTCCAAATCAAAAAGGGGCAACATTCCTCCAATAGCCCACACAAAAGTATAAACACGCAGTTAATTCGCTTTGAGGCTACGTTTGACAGTTCTGCAATCTATACTTCAGTAAAGCCCGAAAACCAGGCAGATATTAATAAGCTGTATGGCGTGTCAGACTGCGGCTCGCACCACCATACCAACAGCGCCCGCTTTGGCTGGAGGTGGTATAACGGGAAACTGGAAATACTTGCCTACACTTACGTAAATAAAAAGCGTGACTTCAAGCTGATCCGTTCGGTTGAGATTGGGCAAACATATAAGTATGAGCTAAGGCTGGAGGACAAGCAGTATGTTTTTCTGGTAGATGGCGTGAAAACAGTAATGCCGCGCAACTGCAGCGGCGCCGGCAATGGCTACCAACTGTACCCATACTTTGGCGGAGATGAAGTGGCCCCGCATGATATCAAGATAGCTGTAAAGGATTTGCTTTAATACATTTTATACTTGCAGGAAAGTATTTTCTATTACACCACATTCTGCCGCAAAAAACAAAAGGCCTGAGCTAAATAAGCTCAGGCCTTTCTTTATAGGATACTATGGGATGTCTCTGATTACATCATGCCGCCCATACCGCCCATGCCACCTGGCATGCCGCCACCCATTGGAGCACCTTCCTCAGCAGGCTCTTCCGAAACTACACATTCTGTAGTTAGAAGTAGGCCAGCTATAGAAGAGGCGTTTTCCAGCGCAAGGCGTGTAACCTTAGTTGGGTCGATAATACCTGCAGCAAACATGTTCTCATACTTGTCGTCGCGGGCATTGTAGCCGTAATCAGCTTTGCCTTCACGCACAGCCTGTACTACCACAGAACCTTCGCCACCTGCATTAGATACAATTGTTCTAAGTGGTGCCTCTAGTGCAGTTCTGATGATCTGCACACCAGTTTGCTCGTCAGCATTGTAAACATCAATGTTATCAAGGGCATCAAGTGCACGGATAAGCGCAACACCACCACCAGCTACGATACCTTCTTCAACGGCAGCGCGAGTAGCATGTAAAGCGTCATCTACGCGGTCTTTCTTCTCTTTCATCTCAACTTCAGTAGAAGCACCGATGTAAAGGATAGCCACACCACCAGAAAGCTTCGCTAAACGCTCCTGTAGTTTTTCTTTATCATAGTCAGATGTAGTAGACTCCATCTGAGATTTGATCTGGTTTACGCGAGCAACGATATCATCCTTAGAGCCAGCACCATTAACGATAGTAGTGTTGTCTTTGTCGATGATAACTTTCTCAGCCTGGCCAAGGTACTCTAATGTAGCATTCTCTAGTTTGTAACCTCTTTCTTCAGAGATAACAGTACCGCCAGTCAGGATAGCAATATCCTCCAGCATAGCTTTTCTTCTGTCTCCGAAGCCTGGAGCTTTAACAGCGGCAATCTTAAGTGAGCCACGCAGTTTGTTTACCACAAGTGTAGCAAGAGCCTCACCGTCTACGTCCTCAGATACGATAACAAGTCCTTTACCAGTCTGAACTACCTGCTCCAACACAGGAAGCAGTTCTTTCATCGTAGAAACTTTCTTGTCGTAGATCAGGATGTAAGGGTTGTCGAACTCAGCTTCCATTTTCTCTGCGTTTGTCACAAAGTATGGAGAAAGGTAACCACGGTCAAACTGCATACCTTCTACAGTTTTTACCTCAGTTTCAGTACCTTTTGCTTCCTCAACAGTAATTACACCGTCTTTGCCAACTTTATCCATTGCATCGGCAATCATTTTACCGATCTCAGCGTCGTTGTTAGCAGAGATTGTACCTACCTGAGAGATCTCAGAAGAGTTTTCGATTTTCTTTGACTGTGAACGCAGGTTCTCAACAACGGCATGCACCGCTTTGTCGATACCACGCTTCAGGTCCATTGGGTTAGCGCCAGCCGCTACGTTTTTGATACCTGCTGTGTAAATAGCCTGCGCTAATACCGTTGCAGTAGTTGTACCGTCACCAGCCTGGTCAGCAGTTTTAGAGGCAACCTCTTTTACAAGCTGCGCACCCATGTTCTCAATCGCGTCTTTCAGTTCGATTTCTTTCGCTACTGAAACACCGTCTTTTGTAATAGTAGGAGCACCGAATTTCTTATCGATGATCACGTTGCGGCCTTTAGGGCCTAAAGTAACTTTAACAGCATTTGCCAGTTTGTCAACGCCAGCCTTTATTTTGCTGCGAGCGTCAGCATCAAATGTGATGTTCTTAGCCATAGTTATATCTATTAGATAATTAATTTAAAATGGGTTGAATTAAAGTACTGCCAGAATATCTGACTCACGCATGATCAGGTAGTCGTTACCGTCTACAGAGATATCTGTACCTGCGTATTTGCCATACAACACCTGGTCGCCAACTTTTACTTGCGGCTTCATCAAAGAACCTTGCTCAGATACTTTACCCTCGCCAACGGCTACTACCTCACCACGCTGCGGCTTCTCTTTAGCAGTATCAGGAATAATGATACCAGACTTTGTTTTTTCTTCTGCTGCAGCAGGAGCAACAATTACTCTGTCTGCTAATGGTTTAATGCTGATTGACATAGTTTGTTATGTTATTTAAGTTTTATGGTTGATAGTTTAATTTATAACCACAGGGGTATCATCATTTCTTGTGCCAAGGCTTGATTTCTGACACTTTAAGCCAAATTTTCAGTTTTTACAGCTGTTAACTCTGACAGCCTTGACATTTTTGGCAGAAGCCGGGAACTTTTCAGGGGCAGTTATGACAGGATAGAACCTGCCTAAAAACAAAGAAGCCGGCTTATGCGGCCGGCTTCCCTTATACTTTAAAAAGTAATTTTAGTTATTAGCTGTATCTATCATGGCAGGAATCTCAGCGGCATCAGGAATAGCAGCCGGATTCTCTTCTGTTGCACCAGGTAGTGTAGCAGGAGCTGCAGGCATGTTAGACTGGCGTGCACGCTCTTCGTTGATAGTTCTTTCAGCAGCGCCACCGTTAGATGAATTTACCATCATGTGTGTGCCAAGGGTAAGTACTACTAGTGCAATAGCAAAGCCCCAAGTAAGTTTCTCAAGCAAATCTCCGGTGCGCTTAACGCCCATAAGTTGACTTGTGCTACCACCAAACTGGCTTGAAAGTCCGCCTCCTTTAGGGTTTTGAGCCAACACAACCAAAATTAGCAGCACGCAAATGAAAACAATAATACTGATGAGGGCGATGTACATATTAGCTTAAGTTTTGTAATTTTTCTATCTGTTCAGCAAAGTAACTCTTTTTTTCCGGATTTTTCAAAAGGAGTTGCTCATATATTTTAATAGCTTTTTTTACTTTTCCTTGCTTCAGGAATATATTAGCCAGGTTTTCAGAGGCCATTCCTTTCTTTATTTTAGTGCTCTTAAGCGATAAATCTTCCTGAGGCTCAGGCTTAAGTTTAAAATTAGACATGGTTTTAAGCCGCGGGTTCAGCTTCAGAAACTGGTCGATAAGGTCTAATTGCTGGCTCAGGGAGTGCTGCGGCGTTTGCACCGCTTTTTCTAGTTCGTGGGTTTTGCTGTACTCCAGGATAAGCTCCGGGTGGAAGCCTTGTGGGCGCTGGCGCGTGTAATCGTCCTTTAGTTGCAACACTTCGCCCATGCGGCTCGAGCCCATCCAATAACCCAGGGCATCTTCAGCATACAGGCGATCGATCTCATCAAAAGTATAATTTATCTCGGCATCTGCAGCATCGGCTTTTTCTGCTGCCTCCTCATAAATATCATCAGAGGGTGTAGGTGCAGCCATTCCGGTAACCGGAACAGGCTGTGCTATACTTACTTCAGGTTCTTCTTCTGCTTCTAATTCAGACAGAGCGGCTTCAGTTTCAGTTAACGCATCTGCTATACTTTCAATAACATCAGTTGGCTCCTGCACAGGATCTGGGTCAGGCTTTTGTGCAAGCAAGTCTGTAAACGAAGAGCTTAGGCTGTTAATGGTAAGCAGCATGGCCAGTTCTGAGTCTAGTTGCTGCTGCTCTTCCTCAAGCGCCGCAGGAGTAGGCTCGTCCTGTTCTGGTTCTAAAGTGGCTGTTATACTTTCCTCCGGCTCCTGTGCCTGGTCTTCTACTTTAACATTATCTTCTACAACTTCTGCTTCCACAAATTCTGCAGCCTCAAAAACTGCTGCATCTGTTTCTTCTGCTGCCTGCACTACTATAACCGGTTCATCTGAAATTACTTCTTCTGCTGTAACAACAGGAGTGGCCTCCTGTGTAGGAGCTGCCTGTTCTGCGATAGGTGGTGTTTCAACTTTTTCAGCAGCTATACTTTCCTCGTATACAGGTTCGGCTATGGTAGAAGTATAAATAATGCGTTTAAGCAGCTGCCGGTCTGTGGCGTAAGAAGATGCTTTGCGCAAACGCTGCGTCGAAAGCATGCTGCCTTTATCGTAAGCGGATTTAGCGAGAAGTAAATGAGCAGTCTGGCAATAAGGGAACGTGGCGGCCACCTTTTCCAGCTCTTCTGTTTGCTGGTCAGAGATGTTCGCTACCTGTTTTATCAGTTTAAGGAAAGCTGATTTATTCATTTGGTGCTAGTAATACTTAGGGTGATAGTATATAACTACCAGTCTGCTACTGTTTTATTGAAAACGTCTGTTACCAAACGCTCTGTTAAGGCATCAATTTCGGCAGGGGAGATTTGTGTTACATCTCTGCCTTGCTGGAAATCCTGAGAGATACTGAATAACCTGTCAAAGTTTTTATCCGGGTCTTTGGCGTGTGTAAAGCGCACCTGTATCCCAAGGGTAAGTCTGTTTAATCCTGCAATATCATTAATGCCTTCGCGCTGTATGGCGGCAGGCGTATAGGTAAAGCTAACAATCTGCCCTTCCAATTGCAAGTCTCCGTCGCGCTGCACTATGTTCAGGTTAGAGTTGCGCTGAAAAAACTGCTTAAAGTTGTTTGTTACAAGCTGTGTCAGGTTGGCTGGGCCTTCTCCTGTACTATTGTCGAAGTTCTGAATAGAAATAGTGCGTACATCAGGTGGTAAGGTAGAGCCTGAAAAAGAGTAAACGCCGCAGCCGCCACATGTTAGTAGCAGTAGCGATAACGCATACACCCAAACGCTTTTACTAATCCTCAATATCATACTGCTTTAATTTGCGGTAAAGTGTTCTTTCTGAAATGCCAAGATCCTGGGCTGCATACTTGCGTTTGTTGTTGTGCTTTTTTAGCGCCTTCAGGATAAGCTCTTTTTCTTTATCCTCTAAAGATAAGCTTTCTTCTTCTGTTTCGTGTGTGATATCTTCTACTTTCTGATCCTCGTAGTCCTGCATCTGCGATTGCTTTACTGGTAAGTAAAACGCTTCGGAATGCTTGGGCTCCTGTTGCTGGTAAGTTGTGCGTCCGTTTATCGTTTCGATATTGTCGAAAAGGTGTCCGTGTTCCTTTATCAGGTCCTGGTCGTTGTGCTGGTTGGTCATGATGTCAAACACCAGTTTCTTTAACTCCGATACATCGCGGCGCATATCAAACAGCACTTTGTAAAGTATATCGCGCTCCGAAAACGATTGTTCGCTTGTGGTAGCCTCTTTATGCAGCAGGGCAGGCAGGTTGCTTTGCTGCCTGGGCAGGTAATGCCTCAGCTTTGTTCCGTCAATGTCACGGTCATACTCCAGCACCGAAATCTGCTCTACAATGTTTTTTAACTGGCGAATGTTGCCCGGGAATCTGAATGCCAGCAGTTCCTGCACAGCATCATGGGTAAGCGTGATCGGCTTAACTTTATACTTTTCGGAAAAATCGGAGGCAAATTTGCGGAACAGCAGGTAAATATCGTCGCCGCGCTCGCGCAGAGGGGGTACGGTAATCGGTACGGTGTTCAGTCTATAGTATAAATCTTCTCGGAAGCGGCCTTTCTCGACTGCATTCATCAGGTTTACATTCGTGGCGGCTACTACACGTACGTCCGTTTTCTGCACTTTAGATGAGCCGACTTTTATAAATTCCCCGTTTTCCAGCACACGCAGCAACCTGGCCTGGGTGCTTAAGGGCATTTCACCAATCTCATCTAAAAAGATCGTGCCGCCATCTGTAACTTCAAAATAACCTTTTCGCGTTTCGGTTGCACCCGTAAATGAGCCTTTTTCGTGGCCAAATAATTCCGAATCAATAGTGCCTTCAGGTATGGCACCGCAGTTAATGGCAATAAACTGGCCATGTTTGCGCGGGCTCATGTGGTGTATGATTTTTGAGAAAGATTCTTTGCCACTACCGCTTTCACCGGTTATAAGCACCGTCATTTCGGTAGGGGCCACCTGGGCTGCTACCTGTATGGCGTGGTTTAGCAAGGGTGAGTTACCGATAATGCCAAAACGTTGTTTTATACTTTGTATATCGATGTTGCGCATACTTCAATTTGGAGATTTGGAATTGTGAAGGCTTGAAGAAGATGCGAAATCGGTTTATCTCATCTTCTCCAGGTCCCCAAATCAATTAATCAACTGCTTCGCCGAACAAGGTGCCTACGCTGCAATCGTGCACCAGCACGTTTACGTAATCGCCTTTTTTGTAATGTTTCTTATCAAAAATTACAACTTTGTTCTGGTCGTTGCGGCCGCTTAACTGCTCTTCTGATTTCTTGGACGTGCCTTCTACCAGTACCTTGTGCATCTTGCCTATATCACGCTTGTTGCGGTTAAGCGAGGTTTCGCGCTGCTTGGTGATAATTTCATCCAGGCGGCGTTTTTTTACTTCCAACGGAATGTCATCTTCCAGTTTTCGGGCTGCCAAAGTTCCAGGTCGCTCGGAGTAAAAGAACATGTAGGAATAGTCGTACTGCACGTAATCCATCAGCGAAAGCGTATCCTGGTGCTCTTCCTCAGTTTCGGTGCAAAAGCCGGCAATCATATCAGAAGAAATGCCGCAGTCATCGCCAAGTATAGCGCGGATAGCATCGACGCGGTTAATGTACCACTCACGGTCGTAAGTGCGGTTCATCAGTTCAAGCACACGTGAGTTACCGCTCTGGGCCGGAAGGTGTATGTATTTGCAGATGTTGTCATACTTTTTCATTGTGTAAAGCACTTCATCTGTAATATCCTTTGGGTGCGATGTTGAGAAACGCACACGCAAATCAGGTGAAAGCAAGGCCACCATTTCCAGTAGCTGCGCAAAGTTTACGCTCTCTGTTCCGTCTTCAGATGCCCACTTGTAGGAGTCAACGTTCTGGCCAAGCAGCGTTACTTCTTTATATCCCTGATCAACCAGCGCCTGTGCCTCACGAACTATAGAATGTGCATCACGGGAGCGCTCACGGCCTCTGGTAAACGGCACCACACAGAAAGAACACATGTTATCGCAACCACGCATGATCG
Organism: uncultured Pontibacter sp.; assembly: GCF_947492645.1. Taxonomy (GTDB): domain Bacteria; phylum Bacteroidota; class Bacteroidia; order Cytophagales; family Hymenobacteraceae; genus Pontibacter. The sequence continues at coordinate 412,846 of NZ_CANLMZ010000006.1, forward strand.
AAATAAAGGCACTCACGCCGTTGCTGTTCAGTCTGATAGGGTTAATGTCGGCATATGTCTCTTCACGCGACAGGAGTACGTTTACAGCTTTCTGTCCGCCATCTACCTCGTTTATCAGGTTTGGCAGGTCGCGGTAAGCATCCGGGCCTACAACCAGGTCAACAATTTTTTCTTCTTCCAGTAATGATTTTTTTAGTCGCTCTGCCATACAGCCCAGCACACCCACCATCATTTCAGGCTTTTTCTTTTTATGAAAATTGATCTGCCCCAGGCGGTTGCGCACGGTTTGCTCAGCTTTCTCACGTATAGAACAAGTGTTCAGGAAAACCAGGTCTGCCTGTGCAATGTCTGAAGTGGTATCAAAGCCGTTCTCAAACATGATCGAAGACACAATTTCGCTGTCAGAGAAGTTCATGGCGCAGCCATAGCTTTCTATGTACAGTTTGCGACTTTTTCCGGTCTGCGTTTCCTGCGTAATATGGGTAGTATCGGCAGCTGCCGCTTGTTCTGGCGTGCGGTTGTCTATAAAATCTAAATCTACTATCGGATCCATGCTAATTATTTTACTGCTGCAAATATACTATAATCTCTTCACAATCGTGACAGAATGACAGGAAGATGTAAGGTTTATTGATTTAGGCTTTTTATTCAGCTAAAGTATAAGCCTGTAGCTTAACTAATTGCCCAGCACTTTCAGAATGGCCTTTGCTTTTAGCAGGCATTCTTCATACTCCCGCTCTGGTTCCGAATCATAGGTGATAGCGCTTCCCACCATAAAAGAGAGGTATTTTGCACTAGCGTTGTACTGTATGCTCCGGATTACCACATTAAAATCGCAGTCATTATCAGGGGTAATGTAACCGAAAGTGCCGGAGTAAAGCCCCCGCTTCGTGGCTTCCAGCTCTTCTATAAGCTGCATCGCGCTTATCTTGGGTGCCCCTGTCATGCTTCCCATCGGAAAAGCGCCTTTTAAAGCATCCGTCAAATCGTTTTCGGGTTTAAGCTCGCCTGTTATGGTAGAGATCATTTGCGACACTTGCCTGAAACCGTATATCCCGAACATTTCCTCTACCTGCACGGTTCCTGTGCTACAGGATCGGCTTAAGTCGTTTCGCACCAGGTCAACGATCATCATGTTCTCAGCCAGCTCTTTTTCGTCGTGGCGCAGCTGGTGCTGTAGCGCTGCATCTTCTTCGGGTGTCTGTCCTCTTTTTATGGTGCCTTTAATGGGCTGTGAAATTAATTTCTGCCCCTCTTTTTTTAGAAAACGCTCCGGCGAAGCGCACATAAGGTATTTGTCGTTATACTTTAAGTAACCTGAAAATGGGGTAGGAGACGCCTCGTTAAGAGCTAAGTATAAAGGTAGCGGCACTACTTCTGCATCTTCTGCAAAGAACTCCATGCAGTAATTTAGTTCATACACGTTCCCCTCTAAAATATGGTTCCTTATCTTCTCTACATTGGTTTTATACTGCTCAGGTGTTACCCTTTGTTTTAGCGTTACATGCGCCGGCGTTGCAGCACACGGTAAAGTTGACTGAAGTATGGCAGCAAGTATACTATCAATATTATTGTCTGAGCTGCTGATGTCTACGCTATCATCGTTAAAGTATAAGTATACTTGTGGCTCAAAGAAAAGCGCAGTCGGAAAAGCTATGCCATCGTGGTTGCTGCTGCTGAGTTTCTCGATCTGGTTTTTCAGATCATAGGTTAAATAGCCGCACCACAGGTTATGCCCGCCCGCTAGTTTTGCCTGTATACTTTCCAGCACATTTTGTTCGTCCAGGTTAATGGGGTGGTTAGCAGAAACGGCTAATAAATGCTGGAACCCGCCATGAGGATAAGCAATGCTGTTGGGGTTGTAATAGGCCACCAAGGGGTAGGTGCCGGCCCAAGCAAGTGCTTTAAGCCTGAAGCCGTTTAAAGATACTGGGAGGTCTTTTGCTTGTAAAACTGCGGTAAACATTCAGGTAGTTTTAAGGCTGTAAGGTAGCAAGGGCAAGCTTTGCTTTGGCATCGATGCTGTTTTTATACTCGTAGTCTTTGTAGCTTATCGCCTTATTAAAGTATACTTTGGCAAGAGCCTCCTGTTGCTGCTCTTTGTACAGGTAGCCAAGTTGCAAGGCAGCGTGTGGTGCAAAGTATAAATCTGTGCCGGCGCACACAGCGATTGTATTTTTGTAGAGTTTGATGGCTTGTGTAGCGTCTTGTAAACCATGGTAAATCCGGGCGCTGCGGTAAGTGTATTCTGCTTTTACAGGCAAAGAAACCTGTGTAGTATCAAGGGTTTTGATAGCTGCCAGCGCTTCACGGTAATAGCCCCCATCAGACTTTAACCGGGCCAGCAAAAGGGGTTTGTGTGCTTTTTCCTGCTTTAACACATACTTAGCGGCATATTTGTCCTCTTCTATTTCCTGGGAGCCTACTTCGCTTACTTTATTGTAGTGCCAGAGTGCCTGTGGGTGGTGGTTGCTTAGGTAATAGGCCAGGTGCAATTTAAAATGGGCAGCCTTGACGTAATGCTTTCCTTTATGTTGTTTCAGAAAGGCGGTGTTTTGAGCTACGGACTCGTCAAAATCGCCTCGGTACAAGTATAAATCTGCGGCCATATGCTGCAGGTATGGGAAAAGTAAATACTGGCTGCTTATCGGGCGGCTGCGGTAATACTTTAACGCTTGCTCGCTTTGCTTTGCCTTTTTGAGCGCGTGAACAACAGCGAACCTATAAAGCAGGTTATCGGGATGCTGACTTACGGCATTTTCAAGTATTCGTAGAGCCTGCTTTTCGTTTTGCTGGTCTACTACCTGTAGTGTTAAGGCATAAATCACTTTAGCCTCATCCTGAAAAGGGTTTTCTTTGGTGGCGGCGGATCTTAGGTTGGCAAGCCCTGAGTTTATACTTCCTTTCATGCCGATGATGTTAAGGAACCAGCGGTAGTTATCCGGTACTGACCCAATGAGCACCTGCAGCACGCCTAATGTTTTCTTGTTAGGAATAAAATCCGGGTGTTGCTTTGCAAGGGATGTATACTGTAAGTAAGCCTGGCGGATATCCCATGCAGCAGATAACTTGTTGCCAAACAAAATTTTACTTACACCTATCTGCATTCTTACTTCAGCTTGTGCATAGCGTTTCCAGGCGCTGTTTTCTTTTAACGCTTCTATCTGGCTTAGCCTGTTTTCCTGGTTTTGCAGCAGCGCTTCGTAGGCGGTGGCATCCTGTTGCACGCACAGCGTCAGGAAGTCGCCATAGTTTGCAACAAGTAGGGCGGCGGCATTTACAGCGTTTTGTTTAAGGTCTTGTTTTGTTAGCTGCTGGCCAGCTGCTATTCTAAGTTTCAGGTATTCCTGGTGTGCCCGAAGCGTGGTATGGCTATAAACAGAAGCGGCATGCAGCGACATAGTGCACAGCAGCTGAAGCATGAGCACCAAAAAAAAAGGATGGGGTTGAGCCATCCTTTTTAAAAGTATATGAAAGCGATTTCCGCTCAAGGTCTTGTTAGTAAATGCGCTGCTCTACGCCAGCCAGAATACGGCCGCAATGCTCGCACACAATAACTTTTTTCTGAGCTGCGATATCAGCCTGGCGCTGTGGCGGAACTGTGTTAAAGCAACCACCGCAAGCATCACGCTTAACAGTTACTACAGCAAGGCCGTTACGCACGTTTTTACGAATTCTGCTGTAAGCGCTCAGCAAACGGTCTTCGATGTTTGTTGATGCCTCCTGGCGCTCAGTTTCCAGCTTGTTTTCTTCTTCTTCACTTTCAGAAACAATCTGGTTCAACTCGTTTTTCTTGTTCTCTAGGTCTTTGCGGCGCTCTTCCAAGCGGTGCTTAGTGCCTTCAATATCGTTGTTTTTCTGCTCGATGTGGTAATGAGCTTCTTTGATCTTCTTCTCAGCGATTTGGATTTCCAGTTTCTGAAGTTCAACTTCTTTGGTGATGGCATCATACTCGCGGTTGTTGCGAACATTCTGCTGCTGATCTTCATACTTACGGATAAGGCCTTCAGCATCTTTGATGGCTTGCTTACGCTGTGCGATTGAATCGTTAAGCGCTGCGATTTCGTCATCAAACTTACGAACCCTCACTTCATAGCCTTCAATCTCATCTTCCAGGTCCTGAACCTCTTCGGGGAGGTCACCCCTTACGCGTCTAATTTCATCAAGCTGCGAATCGATGCTTTGGAGCTTTAATAATGCGTCCAATTTGCTGGCTACAGTACTTTCCATGTATTAAAAAGTGTATCTGATAGGGTTTGTGTTTACTTTTGTTAAATAGACTGCAAAATTAGCAAACTTTTTGGAAATCGTATCATAAAAAATCTCCTTTGTAAATACTTCGCTTTCATAGTGGCCGATATCTGCGAGCATCATCCTGCCTTCTGCATCAAAAAACTCGTGGTATTTTAAGTCACCGGTAACAAGCGCATCCGCACCCTGCCGCAAGGCATCTTTTATCAGGAAGCTACCTGCGCCACCACAAACAGCCACTTTCTTGATGCTCCTGTTGCCTACGGTAGTATAACGAAGCCCCTGGAGCTCCATTTTCTCCTTTAAATAAGCCAGGAATTCCTCTTCGTGCATTGCTTCTCTTAACTCCCCGATAATACCTATGCCTACTTCCTGGTTCTGGTTTTCAAGGTTGTAAAGATAATGGGCAACTTCTTCGTAAGGGTGCGCTGCCTGTAGTGCAGCCATTATTTTACCTTGCAGGTAAGCCGGAAAAATCACTTCTATCCTGTTTTCCTGTACCTGCTCCGGCTTATTGGCGCCGCCGATGGTTGGGTTTGCAAGCTCTGATGGAGTAAAACGACCTGTACCTGTTGTGCTGAAGCTGCAGTCGCTATACTGCCCAATATTGCCGGCTCCGGCCTGGTGTAAAGCAGCGAGCACTTGCTCTGTTTGCCCTACAGGCACAAAGGTAACTAACTGCATTAGGGTTTGTGGCTTATTTACAAGTATGCGCTGTTTTTGCAAATCCAACTTGTCTGCAATTTTAGTATTTACGCCATCTACAACGCTATCCAGGTTTGTGTGGCTGGCATAGATGGCAATGTTGTTTTGGATAGCCTTTATAATGGTGCGCTCTACGTAGTTTTTACCAGTTAGTGATTTCAGCCCTTTAAAAATAATGGGGTGATGTGCCACAATCAGGTTGCAGCCTTTCGCAATGGCATCGTCTACTACTTCTTCGGTGCAGTCAAGTGCTATCAATACGGATCTGACTTCATCGTTTGGGTTGCCTGTCAGCAGGCCTGCGTTATCGTAGCTTTCCTGGTAGCGGAGCGGGGCTAGTTGCTCTAAATGGTCGGTTACGTCTTTTACTCTGGTTATCATAGGTTGATTAATTCCTGTTTTTGGCGACTCGGTTTAAAATTAATTCTAATTTTGCTTTAGCTAAAACTATATGGTGAAATATCTCAAATTACTGCTCTGGCCATTTGCGGTGCTCTATGGCGCTATTACCGGCCTGCGCAACATACTATATAATAAGGGCATCTTAAGTAGCACCAGCTTTGGATTCCCAGTTATCGCAGTAGGTAACTTAACGGTTGGCGGCACAGGTAAAACACCTCATGTAGAATATCTTATCCGGTTGCTGCACAAGTATCGCTTAGCTACCCTCAGCCGTGGTTATAAACGTAAAACAACGGGTTTTATACTTGCCGATGCCTCCTCTACAGCGGCACAACTAGGCGACGAGCCCTTTCAGTACCACCGTGATCACCCAAACCTTACCGTAGCGGTATCTGAAAAAAGGGTTGAAGGAGTACAGTCGCTAAAGCAGCTGGTACCGGAAGTGGAGGTGATTATTCTGGATGATGCCATGCAACACCGGCCAATCAAGCCCTCCCTGATGATCATGCTTACTGATTATGGCAGGCCATTTTTTAAGGACTTTATACTTCCTGCCGGTTTATTGCGCGAGAGCAGGTACGGGGCCGGCAGAGCCGATGTGGTGGTGGTGAGCAAATGCCCGCAACAGATGAGCCAATCCCAGATGGAAGCGTATACCAAACGCATTAAAAAGTATACTGCACCTGCTGCGCCTGTCTTCTTTTCAACTTTTAAGTATGGCATGCCAGTAAGTATAGGAAACAGCAGGGAGGTAGCGGGTAAGGTTGTTTTGTTAACTGGCATCGCCAACCCTAAACCATTGCAGGAGTATTTGCAGGAGCAAGGGCTTACCATTAGCAAAGCGTTTACGTTCCCAGATCATCATACTTATACTTTAGAAGATGTGCGTGAAGTAAAAGATTATTTGACCAAGTATAAAAATCAAAGTATAAGCATTATAACTACAAGCAAGGACGCTGTAAAATTAACGGAACCGGCACTTGTGGAGGAAGTTACAAAGCTGCCAGTATTTTACCTGCCCATTGAGGTTTCTTTTCTGGGGAAGGGGGATTTATTTGATGCGATGGTGGAGGAACACGTAAAGCAGATGGCAGAGGCTAACCAAATATAGCCTGGTACTTATACTTTAGGAAAGTATAGCTTACGCGTACGTATACTTGTTGCGCGAAAATTATTAATTTTGAACTGTGAAGATAAAGTTACTATCCGGATTACTCCTCGTTATATGTCTGTTGGTAAGCCACGGTGCAGCTGCCCAGATCATAGATGACTCTACGAAAGTATTGTATAGCCCTAAAACTACCCTTCAGCTGTTTGAGAAAGATGTACTGGAGGGGCGTTTGCAACGCAGCCCTATAGATACTTCCATCTTAAACATGCAGAACGAGCGTTTCTGGTTTAACGACACTTCCTACTTTCAGCATTTAGGCAACGTAGGTACTTCGGCCAAGCCTTTGTTCTTTACTATATCCGATAAAATTGGGGTGCGGTTCGGCAAAAACGTTTTTGACCGCTATGCTTACAACCCGGAAACGATCAACTACTACGATACGCGTTCGCCATACTCTCATTTATACTATGTGCAGGGGCAGCGGGGCGAGCAGGTATTCGAGGGTATCTACGCCCGTAACATAAACGAACGCTGGAATGCGGGTGTGGCCTATCGCATACTGTCGGCTAACAAGCAGATTGGCACCTCCACAAAAGAGGGCTTAATTGATAATCAGGCTGTAAAGCTTTTCTCGCACTACACATCCAAGAATAAGAAATACGACTTGTTCTTCAATTACACGCTCATGAAGGTGGAGCAGATCGAATCCGGAGGTATCAGGCCCGAAACTGAAGACACTCCTTACGAAGAATTGTTTGACTACGAAACCGAAAGTATTTTTCTGCAGCAGGCAGCCACCGAAGAGTCGCGAAGTGGGCTACACTTAACAAACATATTTAAACTGGCCGGCGAAAACCTGAAGCTGTACAGTACAACCAACTGGAGGCGCCAGGCAAATGAGTACAGCGACGGCAGTTACCCGACGGATGATGCTGGCAGTCCCCTTTTTTACCCCAATTTTTACTATACAAATGTCCGGACGCGGGACAGAAACACTTATACTGAACTTCAGAACCAGTTTGGCTTTACAGGCAACAGCAGCATCTCTTTCTACAAAGCCTACCTAAAGCATCGCCGCGCAAATGTGGAGTATAGTATTTTAGATTTTATGCGCAACGATTCCCTTTCTACTGAGATAGAGAGAGGCGATAAGGCAACGTATAACCAGGTTTTTGTAGGCGGCCAGTTAAAACTGTTCTACGAAAACAAAGCCGAGTTGCTGGTAGATGGTGAATTTCAGATATCAACGGATTACCGCGTAAGGGCCCAAGGTGCGCTTGCAGGTTTTTCAGCCTCACAGGAGCGTATACTTCGTTCGCCATCGCTGGTAGAGCAGTTTATGCTAAGCAACCACTTCAGGTGGGACAACGAAGACTTTAACAGCTCGGTGATAGACAGGTCGGAAGTGGCTTATGCCGGTAAAGTAGGAGACAGGCAACATCTTAAGCTAGGAGTACACTATACAAACATCAAACGCCATATTTTCTTTAACGAGCAGGCTGTACCGGAGCAGTTAAGCGGCAACCAACGCTTTTGGGGGGCAGAGCTTAAGCACCACATCAATTTTGGACCGGTTCATTTCGAAAACTTTGTTGCCTACACCAATACCGAAGAAGCAGATAGAGTCAGAATTCCGGAGTGGGTGCTGGACTCTAAAGTATATTATCAAGGCTTTATATTTAAGAAAGCTTTATATGGGCAGTTTGGCGTGCAGGCTTACATGCCTACAGGTTATTTTACGGATGCTTATATGCCTGTTACACAGCAATTTTACCTGCAAAACGATATTCAGTTAACGACATACCCGGTGATCGATGTTTTTGTAAACGCTGATATAAAGTCGCTGAATATTTTCCTGAAGATGAGCCATGTAAACGATCAACTTTGGGAGCCAGGTTACTTCACTACACCGTATTACCCGGGTATGCGCCGCAGCTTTATTTTCGGTATTAAATGGATGTTCTTCGACTAACAGCAAGGAAGTGAGTGCATGTATAGCATTCTGATTTACAATTTAAATCAATAGGGTACTATGTATAACATCCACTCACACGCTTGTTTGGCATAAAATATTCAAAAATAATTATCCCTCATGTCTGAACTACAGCCAAATAAAACCATACTTCGCCTGGAGTTGCCAACCGACCCGCGTTGGGTAAACATTGCAGAGAAGAACATCGAAGAAATTTTGGTAGACCATGCCTACTGCGAACAAAAAGCAGCTACTTCAGCCATATCGCTTATTGTAAAGTATCCGGATAAAACCAGGCTTGTAGAAGAGCTAACTGATTTGGTGGCAGAGGAGTGGAGCCATTTTGAGCGTGTGCTGCAGCAACTGAAGAAGCGTGGCTATGGCCTTGGCCGCAACCGCCCTGATGAATATGTGGTAGAGTTAAGCAAGCACATCCGCAAGGGCGACAAACGTGAGCGACAGTTAATGGACCACCTGCTGGTGAACGCCTTAATTGAGGCCCGTAGCTGCGAACGTTTTAAACTGCTCTGGAAAAATATTGAGGACGAAGAGCTTCAGAAGTTTTATTATGAGTTAATGGTTTCTGAAGCAGGGCATTATGTAAGCTTTGTTAAACTTGCAAAAGAATACATGCCTGCCGATGTTGTAGATGCGCGCTTTAAAGAGTTACTTCAAATAGAATCTGAAATAATACGTAGCCTGGAGCCGCGCCCAGACAGAATGCACTAAACCATACGCTGATTAGTAAGCCTTTCTTTTGGTTTAAGTACGAATTACTGAAAGCTTATACTTTGCTGAGCTGTTAAACCTATAGTATAAACGGGCAGTCAAACTCACGTCTTCTGCTTTTTCTTTTTGGCAGCCGGAAACAGAATGTTATTTAATATTAACCTGTAGCCGGGCGAATTAGGGTGTAGCGCCAGGTCTGTTGGCTCTTCGCCTACAAGGTGCTGATAGTCTTCGGGGTCGTGGCCGCCATAAAATGTCCAGGTGCCTTTGGCGTAGGTGCCATGCATGTACCGAATCTCCCCAAGCTCACCGTTTTCACCCATCACTACCACCTCTGGCTTAACCGTGCTTTTCCTGAAGGCTGTTGTCTGCCCCATAAAACCTTTTATGGTTTTGGCATGGTTCTGTGTGAGCATGGTTGGGATCGGGTCCCATTTGGCGGAGAAGGTAAACAACTGAAAGTAGTCGTTTGCTTCGGTTACAGGGCGTTCCTGCGGTTGCATGTCTATGTTCGAGTATTCGTACTCTAGTGGGTTTTTAGATATCCTGAAGTCTTTGAAAGCAAAAGTCTTATCATAGTTCAGTTTACTTTGTGCATTAGGGTCTGCGGCATCACCGTCAAACATGGCTTCCACTATGTCTACTCCTTCAGCGGCAAGTGCAATATCGTAGGTGTCGGTGGCAGAGCACATGGCAAATAAAAAGCCTCCGCCGGCACAAAAATCCTTTATCTTGTTTACTACCGCCAGTTTTAACTGCGATACTTTAGCAAAGCCAAGCTTAGTTGCTGATGCCTCCGATTCGTTTTGCTGCTCCTGGTACCAGGGGTAATGGCGGTAGCTGGCATAAAACTTACCGTACTGCCCTGTAAAGTCTTCGTGGTGCAGGTGCAGCCAATCATACTTTGGCAGACCACCGGTAACTATTTCTTCATCGTAAATTACATCGTATGGTATTTCGGCATAGGTCAGCACCAGCGTTACGGCATCATCCCAGGGCATTTTGGATTTTGGAGTATAAACAGCCACTTTCGGCACCTTTTCCAATTTCATGATATCCATGTTAGCCTCCGGGTTGCTTATCTCGGTAAGTATGGCGTTATACTGCGCATCAGAGAGCACCGAGTAACTAATGCCCCGTACCACCAGTTCGTTTTCCAGTTGCTGCCCCTGCTGAAATGCGAAGCTGCCGCCACGGTAATTCAGTAGCCAATCTACGGGCACGTTTTTGCTAAGTACCCAATACGCCAGGCCGTACGATTTCAGGTGGTCTTTCTGCGACTCATCCATAGGCACTAAAATGGTGTTGGCCCCCGCTGAAAAGGCAAGTAAGAGCAGGGTTACAAAAAGTAGCGTGGTACGGAAAAACATTCAGTTCGTCTTTAAAATATTATCAAATGTATAAAATTGATTCTTTTTTCAAAGAAAGCATCTATCTTAGATGTTTAGCAGCTGTTTTTATACTTAACGGGAAAATAGCGTAAAGCGCACAAAAATCTTTTTAGACGGATGAACCTGATAGAGAATATTCGGGAGGGCCTGCGGGCTATCCATGGTAATTTACTAAGAACTGTACTAACCGGCCTTATTGTATCGATAGGCATTATGTCGCTAGTGGGCATTTTAACTGCGGTTGATAGCATGAAATACTCGCTTACACAAACCTTTTCGAGCCTGGGCGCCAACTCTTTCGACATCCGTAAAAAAGGATCAAACAATCGTGGCAGCCAGCAGGGGCGCACAGGCAAAGTATATCCTAACATTACGTATGTTCAGGCCAGCAAGTATAAAGACATGATGTCTGATAAAGCCAACGTTAGTTTATCAGCGTTTATTTCGGGTGCTACCGTCGTGAAAAGCGATACTGAGAAAACAAACCCAAACATTAGTGTAGTTGGCGGTGATGAATTTTACCTGCAGTCGCAGAACCTAAACCTGGCAAGTGGCCGTGGCTTTTCAAATTTTGAGCATGAGTTTGGTTCTAATGTGGCGATTGTTGGCAATGAGGTGAAGACAACCTTGTTTAAAAATAAAGATGCCATCGGGGAGCACATCACTTTTTTAGGCCGCAGGTTTAAGATTGTAGGCCTCCTGGAAACCAAAGGAAGCAGCATGGGCGGTGGCAGCGACCGCAGAATAATTATTCCGCTGGAAACAGGCCGGCAGATTCCACGCCAGGGTAGCTCTGATTTAACTTACGATATTAAAACAGCCATCGCAAACGCTGACGAAGTGGATTATGTGATGGGTGAGGCTACAGGTATTATGCGCAGCGTGCGGCAGGACCCTTTGGGGCAGGAAGAGTCTTTTGAAATAAGAAGAAGCGACTCGCTGATGCAAAGCCTGAACGAAATTTCCGGTTACCTGAAGGCCGGCGGTTTTATCATTGGCTTTATTACGCTGCTTGGTGCCTCTGTTGGCCTGATGAACATCATGATGGTATCGGTAAATGAGCGCACCCGCGAAATCGGTGTGAGAAAAGCTTTAGGTGCCACAGCGCATCAAATACGACAGCAGTTTCTTATCGAGGCCATTGTCATTTGTATACTTGGGGGCTTAGTAGGTATATTTTTAGGAATAATGATGGGTAACGGCATCGCATCGCTTATCGGCGAGGGCGGCTTTATAGTGCCGTGGCTTTGGGTTATTGTTGGCCTTAGCATTTGCGTGGCGGTCGGCGTTATTTCCGGTTATTATCCTGCTTTCAAAGCCTCAAAGCTAGATCCAATCGAATCTTTGCGTTACGAATAACACGACTTAAGTATAACTTTATACTTAAACAAAGCCCGCAAAAACGCTTAACTTACAATAGAGCGTGTTTGTGGACTTTGTGCTTTTTATTCTTGCAGGTATTACCTTAGGTGTACGTTCAGACGTTTTAGTTTATAGTATACTTCCTGTTTGTCCATGCTTCAGAACTCATCTCAAACTTGATTTCTTTTTTCCCATGCAGCCCCACTTCTTGCCAGCCTTGTAAGCGGTAAAATTTTTCGGCGCGCGTCTTAAATCCTGTACTTAACCAGATGGTTTTATTTGTTTGGCTAAAGTACCAGTCCAGCATAATGTTATGCAGCCTTTTGCCAATGCCTTTTCCTTCGTGCTCAGGCCTCAGAAATAAAGCCCATACATTTTGCGAAACCAGGTCCGCGATAGCAAAGCCTGCAATTTCATTTTCTATCTCACACACCCAACCCTTGCCTCTTTTTGTCAGGTATTCTTCGCAATGCTTGTCAGTAACTAAGCTATGGTCTGACAGCACGTTTTCTTTTACAGCATGCCTCACACTTTGAATTTGCGGTATATCTGTGGCCTGCGCTTCTCTTATAAGCATGGTATCGAAAGTATATAAACTAACATCGATTGCAGTTTTAGCCGTACTACTTGTGGTTTTTCTTCCTGATCGGTATCCAAAGTTCTTCTTCAGAGGCAGGGTCTTCGTTTTTATACTTAGCGCCCATTATGGCAAAATGAGGCCTGTTGTCTAGTGTATAATCAGATTCTGGAATCCATGTACCATAAATATACTGGTAAATTGTAGATGCCTCACTTGCTTTTCCTATGTAGGTGAACACGGCATAAAGTCCTTCAGGTATAGTTAAAGTTTCCATGCTTTGTGGTATCGCATCAGCTACTTGCACAGCTGCCCACTTCTCAAATTCCCTGGCAGGATGAAAGGTGTCGAAAAAGTCGTGTTCATAAACCTCTACTGAGAAAAGTGCCGCCCCTATGGTATTTCTCATACTTTTTTGCATGGGGATAAAGCGTTGCCACAATTCTTGCGTTTTATTTTCGGCAAGAGATGTTTTAATCCTAATACCTACTAAAGTTGTTTCTGAGAAAGTTTTTATTTGTGGTAGCAACTTCATTTCAATCCGGGACGGGTAAGCGTTAACAATAGAATTTATACTTTAAGGCTACTAAGTTATGACCTGATTAAGCTTGGAGGTAAAAGAAGAAGGCAAGCTGTTAGGCTTGCCTTCTTCTTGCAGAGTAATTGCGTATTACTTCTTTGTCGGAGTGTTTGTCTTCGTTGTATCAGCTTTCTCCGCTTCGTACTCTTGGTTAAGCCCGGATACAACATCAGTTGTTATATCTCTGGTAGAGTCGCTGTAAAGGATGGCGCTGTTGCCACGCTGGTAAGTTAATACCATTTTATAACCTTTCTCTTCGCTTAACTTTTTCAGGTAAGCTTCAACCTGGTCGTAAATCTTTTTCATTTCCTCAGACTCTTCAGACATCAACTCGTTGCCTGAGCTTTGCTGTAAAGCCTGTAATTGCTGCTGTTTTTGCATCAGGCGTTGTTCTGTAGCTTGTGCCTGCTGCTGCGTCATGCCGCCTGCCTGCTGCTGGAAACGCTGCACCTCTTTCTGGAAAGACTCAGCCTGGGAGCGAAGGCTTTTTTCCTTTGCCTCTGCTTTGCCTTGCAGCCTGGTTCTCACATCTTTAAAGTATTCGTAGTTGGCTAGTAAAGAGTCAGAATTTACATACACAATATCAGGCACGCCTGCTTCAGATCTTTCTGTTGCGCCAGTTTCTGAGACTACTGTAGCTTTTTCGCCATTCGGGTTACAGGCTGCCAGGGAAGCAGATGCTACTGCAAGGCCCAAGGTTAGTTTTAATAATTTCACAGTAAGTTTAATTGTTTTACTTGGTTGGAAGTTTTCAACTTTAAATATAGCTGATTTTTAGATTAAGCCTAATTTTTTTAATGTTTTAGTATCTCCTGGTAAGTTTCTTCGGCCTCCATCAAACCGTTGGCACCAATAGCAGTCAGGCGTACATGTTTCGTTTCGTTTACCAGCACCGGGTCATACTTGGCAGCTACGCGCACATAGTTTTCGGTCCAACCCTCCATTACGCCATCCTTCACGTCGTCTTCAAAAAGCACCGTAAACTCACGGCCAATGTTTTGCTCATAAAAGTGGCGTTTCTTTTTCTCTGAGAGGATGCGAAGCATATCGGCGCGGCGGTTGCGCTCTTTTATACTTACTTTGCCTGGCATTTCAGGGGCCAGCGTGTTTTCGCGCTCAGAGTAAGGGAACACGTGCAAGTAGCTTACATCCAGGCCGTTGATGAAGTTATACGTTTCCAGGAAATCTTCTTCTGTCTCGCCCGGGAAGCCTACTATCACATCAACGCCGATGCAGCAATGAGGCATTAAAGCCTTTATTTTGGCTACCCGGTCAGCGTACAATTCACGCTGGTAGCGGCGGCGCATCAGCTTTAATATTTTGTTCGAGCCCGATTGCAGCGGCACATGGAAGTGCGGCATAAAGCGCTGGCTCTGCGATACGTACGCTATGATCTCGTCTTTCAGCAGGTTTGGCTCAATAGATGAAATCCGGAACCGTTCAATATCCTGCACCTTATCCAACTCCTGCACCAGCTCATAAAAAGATTCTACCCGATTACCGTTCTGCAAGCCAAAATCGCCTGTGTTTACGCCGGTCAATACAATCTCTTTTACGCCAGATGCTGCTATTTCGTGTGCCGATTTAACTACGTTGGCTATACTATCGGAGCGGCTGTTGCCACGGGCCAATGGTATAGTGCAGAAGGAGCAGGAGTAGTCGCAGCCATCTTGTACTTTAAGAAAAGTGCGGGTACGGTCTCCAAAGGAATAGGAATTATGAAAGGTATTTGCCTCGGAAATTGGGCTGGCGTATACTTCGGCTTTGTCTTTTTTCTCAAAAGTTTCTAAAATATCCACTAACTGGAATTTCTCAGCGGCACCAAGTACAGCATCTACACCGGGTATTTCGGAAATTTCCTTCGGCTTTAGCTGTGCGTAGCAGCCCACAATGGTAATAAAGGCGTTAGGCGCGTATTTTTGGGCCTCTTTTACAATCTTACGGCATTTTTTGTCGGCGTTGTCGGTTACCGAGCAGGTGTTGATGACGTAAATATCCGGTGTGTCGGTGAATTCTACTTTTTCGAAACCACGTTCCTGGAAAATACGCCCGATGGTGCTGGTCTCAGAGTAGTTCAGCTTACAGCCTAAGGTATAAAAAGCTACTTTTTTCATAATCAGAGCGCAAAGGTACGAAATTTAATTGTGAATGAGTGAACGATAGTATAAGCTTGTAAATATTTGCCCGTCAGGTGGTTATTATATAAAATCAAAGCCTAATAAGCTGCGCCATTTATACATGTGCTGTAGTTGCCTTACTTCTTTACAAAGTCACCGAACGAGTGCTGCATATAAGCTTTGCCTAACTCAAGTTGATTTGCTGTAACAGCGGTATCCTGCGTTATCACTTGCTTAGACACGTTATCATATGTCAGCGCGCCTTGCGGCGTAACGAATCCAAACCCATCATTAAACACATAAAAGGCAAATGAATCAGCCTTCGGTGAAAGTAAATTTTGCCCCCAGGTAAAGTCCTGGTGCGGCAGGTTTAAAGCGGCGAGCAGGGTGGTGGCAATATCTGTTTGAGAGCCGATGGTATTTACCTGTAAGCCTTTTGATTTTAGAGCACCTCCGGTAAGTATAAAGGGGATGCGGAATTTGCTTGGCAGGTGGTTCGCGTCGTTGCCCGGGAGCGGGTGCCCATGATCTGCCGCTAACACAACCAGCGTGTTATCCCACCAGGGCTGTTTTTTCGCCTGCGCTATAAACTTACCCAAAGCCCAGTCTGTATAGTACACGCTGCTACGAAACAAGGCTTCATTATCTGAACCAGGGAATTTTGGCTTAATCGGGATTTCGAAAGGCTCATGGCTGCTTAAAGTATAAACCGTAGAAAAGAAAGGCTGTTCTTCCTGTTTCAGTTCACTTAACACCCGGTCAAACAATACGTGGTCGTGAGCGCCCCATTTAGAGTTATAAGTACTCGGGTCGAAGTCATACTTATCTACCAGTTTATTATAACCGCCATTCAGCAAGTATGATTTAATGTTTGCAAATTCAAGTTCGCCGCCGTAGTAATAGCTTGTTTTGTAACCTTTGTCTTTAAATACCTTGCTTAGTTGTGGCAGCTTCTCTGTTTTTTTAGGCGTCTTGATGATGGAGGTGATGGTTTGTACAGGGTAACCGCTCAGCAGAGCCACCATACCTTTCTCGCTTCTGTCGCCGCTGGCGTATAGGTTTGTAAAAGCAATGCCTTCTGCTGCCAGTTTATCAAGGTTTGGTGTAACGCCCGGCTCTCCACCTAAGTGGCCTACGAGTTTAGCGGTATAACTCTCTAGTATAATGAAAAGCACATTAGGCCTTGCTGTTTTAAGTATGGCTGTTGTATCAACGGTTCCGGAAGCGGCATATAGGCTGTTTACTTTTTCCTCCGCTTCTTCTTCTGGCATGTACTGATAAGGGTTGCTGCTCGATTTGCTGTACTTTAGCATGGCGTGCATCAGGTTCCAGGGCATGTTCAGGCCAGCGTGGTTGGCGTATGGGTTCTCAGAAAAATACGCCACACTTTGATTTATGGGAATTTGCTGCCATCCGCCCCGCAGCGGCAAAACCAACAGCACCAGGTAAGCAAACGATAAACTTCCGGCTACTACCTTAGTATTACCTAAACTATACTTTTTCTTATCGAATGCCTTTAAGTATAAAATGATAAAAAATGCGCTAAGGGCCAGCGTGACCAGGCTAAGTAAGAAAACTGGCGCAGTTGCAGCTGTGGCCACCATTTCGCCGGGTGTGTTAAGGTATTGCAGCGGTGTTGCATCCAGCCTGAAGCCCCAGAAAGTATAAAGCTCCAAATCTGCTGAGAGCAGCACAGAAATAAGTATAAGTAAAGTATAAGTATAGACCCTGATAATGCCTGAGGGCTTAAAAGCCGGCCATAAAGTAGCAACCAAACTAAGCAGAAATGGAAGTACACAAATGTAGGCGGTAAAAGAGGCATCCAGTCGGAGACCATACAGGAAAGTATAAAATATATCGCCTCCACTTAATTGCTCTGATTTATCGTGGTGGTAAAGCAGAAACAGCCCACGGGCAACTATAAAGTATAGCAACCAGAACAGAAAGTATAGGGGTTGAAAGTAAACGCGTTTTTTCACAGCGCAAATATAAACGTATTACACCAGCCATACTTAACGAAAGCCTCTTAAAGATAATTCCTGCACAATCCTTCAAGGATGATGTTATTAGAACTTCAGTTCATGAAACTTGTAGTATATAGTAACACCCTCTTAAATATAGGGGGTGTTACTAAAAATTTGCAGTTTGTCGTCTCAGCCCCTTAAAAATTACACCCCTTTTTCTTGATGGTATGATTTTATGCTTATATTTGGTCCGAATTTAAGACCCAACCCCTTTTATACCCATGGCAATACTTCGTTT
Source organism: uncultured Pontibacter sp. (assembly GCF_947492645.1). Classification (GTDB taxonomy): domain Bacteria; phylum Bacteroidota; class Bacteroidia; order Cytophagales; family Hymenobacteraceae; genus Pontibacter. The sequence goes on from NZ_CANLMZ010000006.1 coordinate 430,305, forward strand.
TAAAGCGCTTGAGCTTGTTAGCCAGCGTAAACCAGGTGAGGTAGTACTTCCTTCCCACAAAATATCTGAGTTTTTCGGCGAGAACGTATTTGGTTTTGAGGCCATGCGTGCCACTATGTCTTCTGACTTCTTTAAGCGCCTGGTGCGCACAACAGAAGCAGGAGAGAAAGTTGACCGTGACTTGGCTGATGCTGTTGCAGCTGCCATGAAAACATGGGCAATCAGTAAAGGTGCCACCCATTATACCCATTGGTTTCAGCCGTTAACAGGCTCTACCGCCGAAAAGCACGACTCATTCTTTGATCTTACTTTTGACGGAGATGCCATTGAGAGTTTTAAAGGCAGCGCCCTTGTACAGCAGGAGCCGGATGCATCTTCTTTCCCGAGTGGCGGTATCCGAAACACATTTGAAGCCCGTGGCTACAGCGCCTGGGATCCTTCTTCACCAGCCTTCCTGATTGAGAATGCCGGTACAAAAACACTTTGTATTCCTACCATTTTTGTGTCTTACACAGGCGAAGCCCTTGACTACAAAACACCATTGTTAAAGTCGTTGAAGCTGTTGAACGATGCAGCTGTGCCTGTGTGCCAGTACTTTGATAAAGAGGTAACAAAAGTTATCACTACCTTAGGTATAGAGCAGGAGTACTTCCTAGTTGACAAAGCGCTTTATGAGGCCCGCCCAGACCTTATAGTTTCTGGCCGTACCTTGTTTGGCCATGCGCCTGCAAAAGGCCAGCAGTTAGAAGACCACTACTTTGGCAGCATTCCGAGCCGGGTACACGCATTTATGGTTGATTTTGAGAAAACTGCCCTACGATTGGGTATTCCGCTTAGAACGCGCCACAACGAAGTAGCACCAAACCAGTTTGAGTGCGCCCCAACCTTTGAGGATGCAAACCTGGCGGTAGACCACAACCAGTTGCTGATGGATATTATGGACCGCGTAGCTGAGCGCCACAACTTTAAAGTATTGCTGCATGAGAAGCCTTTTAAAGGTGTGAATGGCAGCGGAAAGCATAATAACTGGGCCATGAGCACCAACACAGGCGTAAACCTGTTAGGCCCGGGTAAAAAACCAAAAGAGAACCTGCAGTTCCTCACGTTCTTCATCAACACAATAAAAGCTGTTTACAAGTACGACGACCTGATGCGTGCAAGTATAGCCTCTGCCAGCAACGACCACCGTTTGGGGGCTAACGAAGCGCCTCCGGCTATCATGTCGGTGTTTATCGGTCAGCAGCTAACGGCTGTACTTGATGAGTTTGAGCGTACCTCCAAGGTGCCAATCGAGAAAGGAGACAATATGTACCTGAAGCTTGGCATCGATAGAATACCGGAAGTACTTCGCGACAACACAGACCGCAACCGTACTTCTCCGTTTGCCTTTACAGGTAATAAATTCGAGTTCCGTGCGGTAGGTTCGTCTGCCAACTCATCGTCACCCATGACGGTGCTTAACACCATTGTTGCCAACCAGCTAATCGAGTTCCGCAAAACGGTTGATGAATTGATAGACAACCAGGGCGTTAAAAAAGAGGTGGCGATTATACAGGTGCTGCGCGAATATGTAGCAGAGTCCAAGCGCATCCGTTTCGAGGGGAATGGCTATTCTAAAGAGTGGGAAGAAGAGGCTGAGCGTCGTGGCTTATCCAACGTGAAGTCTACGCCGATGGCATTGGATGTGTATGACCGTGAAGATGTGGTGGAGTTATTCTCAAAGCACGGCATCTTAACTGAGAAAGAGTTGAAGGCGCGTCACGAGATTCTATTGGAGGAGTACATTAAAAAGATCCAGATCGAATCGCGTGTGATGGGCGACCTTGCTGTAAACCATGTTATCCCGACGGCAATAGCTTACCAGAACAAGCTTATCCAAAACATCCGTGGCTTAAAAGATCTTGGCCTGGAAGATGAGTATACGCAAACAACCCTTGAGGCTATAAAGAAAATGTCGCGCCACATCACCACAATCCAAAAGAATGTGGACGCGATGATTGATGCCCGCAAAGTAGCCAACAAAATAGACGATGTGCGTGAACGTGCCATTATGTACCGTGAGCAGGTGTTTGGCTACTTCGATACAATCCGTTATAGCGTAGATAAGCTGGAACTGATGGTAGATGACGAAGATTGGCCGTTGATCAAGTACCGCGAACTTATGTTCCGACGTTAGGCTTTTAAAGAGTGATTTATATAGCGAGGGCACCCATTGGGTGCCCTCGCTGCGTTAATGGGCTAGTTGAGATGGTAATTCTGCTGCTTAATGGAGTTTAATTTACGGGAGGTTTGCAGCAAAGTAGCTACAAGCAAGGCTATAATAACAGCCATGGCTATTACAAGCCTCGACAGCACTTTGATTGTATTCATTTGCCGCTCCGCAGAGTCCAGAAGCTCATGGCCAACGGTTTCCTGAATTTCGCTGAGGTCGTGCAAAGGATTAAGTACCTGCTGGAAAGCGGCTTTGCCTGTCGTATTATAGCTTTTTCTGGCGGCGGTATCAAAATTACTGCTTTCAGCAAGTATGGCCTTTTGCACGTTTACCAGGCTGTGCTGGGCCTTTTTATAACTTTCCAGGTTCTGGCGTTCCTTGTCCGTAAGGTAGGTGGCCTCAAATTTTACAAGTATGGAATCTATTTCGTACTGGTTGTTTTTAATAGCCAGGTTAAGCTCATTTTTCGTGTTTCTATCGCCCTCAAGTATATGCTCCTCAAGCAGTAAATGGTTTTTATAGCTGCGCTCCATAATCGCTGCTATATCCAGCGCAGGAATTAGTCTGTCTTCGTAAACCGATTTAAACTGCCCACTAACCTGCTTCATGCTGTAATTCATAAACCAGTTTGACAACACTATCACCAAAAATATAAAGCCTAAGGCCAAGGCAATTTTATCGCGCTGCTTCAAATTTATACTCCAATCCATACCTCACTTGTGGTTGTTTAACCTAAATCTAACAAATTTTAAAAGTATTGCAAGTAAAACGCCTGCATAATTCGAGCCATACTTGCATGTTCAGCCAATAATTTCATTTAATAATACTAAAACTTAAAGAACCACACGCGTATAAAAGGCACAACCTGCTGAACCTTAATAAACGCGATACATTGTGATTCCGATAAAAATACACACACAACCAGATGATTCTACCTGCGGGCCAACCAGCCTGCACGCTGTGTACCGATATTTTAAGGATCCAATTACGCTAAGCGATGTCATAAAGGAAGTGCCTTACCTGGATGAAGGTGGTACGTTAGAGGTTTTACTAGCCTGCCATGCCTTAAAAAGAGGATACCGGGCAAGTATTTATACGTATAACCTGCACATTTTCGATCCTACCTGGATTGGCCTGAGCAACGAAGAAATCATTCACAAACTGGAGCAGCAGCTGGAGTTTAAAAAGGGCAGCAAGTTCCGAAGGGCCACCATGGCTTACATCGATTTCCTGAAGCTTGGCGGAGAGCTTAAAAGCAGAGACCTCACAAAATCACTTTTAATTGAATACTTTGACCAGGGCATACCCTTGCTTACCGGTTTAAGTGCCACTTACCTGTACAGAAGCTCCAGAGAATTTGGTGATGAGCACGGAAATTCTGTTTACGATGATGTGCGGGGTTTCCCTATGGGGCATTTTGTTGTGCTTTGCGGCCTCGGCGAAGACATGAAAAGTATAGTGGTGGCCGACCCTTACCGGGAGAACCCATACTTTAAAAACAATTATTACGAGGTAAAAGCATCTCACCTTATCAATTCAATTATGCTGGGCATGGCCACGTTCGATGCAAATCTGCTTGCCATTCAACCAGCTGTTAAAGACCCTGTGCAAGTATAAAACATGCGAAAAATTGTTGTTGTTGATTATCTCAAAGATTGGGATGCGGCGATAGAAGACATAGAGGTAATCGAGGCTCAAAGCTATCTTACCGACACCACCTACACAGACATCCGGAATGCCCGGATATTTAACCTTTGCCGTTCTTACAAATATCAGAGTGCGGGATACTATGTGTCGTTGCTGGCAGAGGCGCGCGGGCACAAGCCTATACCTAGCGTTACCACCATGCAGGACCTGAAAAGCCCTACCATTGTACGTGCCATAACCGTTGAGTTGAATGAGCTTATTCAGAAAAGCCTTGCAAGCCTGCGCTCTAAAAACTTTACCTTAAGTATATATTTCGGGCAGAACGTAGCCAAGAAATACGAAAAGTTGTGTAAACAGCTTCACGACCTGTTTCAGGCGCCTTTGCTGCGAGCCCAGTTTGTTTTTAAAGAAGAGTGGGTGCTGCAAAGTATAACGCCCATACCTGTAAACGAAGTACCCGATAACCACCAGAGCTACCTGGTACGCTTCGCTAAGGCATACTTTGCAAGGCATCGCTTTTCCGGGGCGCGCATTACCCGCAAAACCTACGACCTGGCCATACTTGTAGACCCAGAGGAGCAGGAGCCACCTTCAGACAAAAAGGCCCTACAGCATTTTATGGAAGTGGCTGACGCAATGGGCTTTTATGTAGAGCTTATAACAAAGGACGACCACCGAAGGCTGGCAGAATTTGATGCCTTGTTTATCCGGGAAACAACCTCTGTAAACCACCACACGTACAGGTTTGCCCGTAAGGCTTACGCCGATGGACTGGTTGTGATAGACGACCCGGTTTCTATTTTGCGATGCACGAACAAAGTATACCTGGCCGAGCTGCTGGCAAAAGCAAAGGTGCCTACACCTAAAACCATGATCATCCACAAGGATAACCGGCATGAGGTAGAGGCTGCATTGGGCTTGCCCTGCGTGCTTAAAAAGCCTGACAGTTCTTTCTCGCAAGGTGTGGTGAAGGCAAAAGACCCGGAATGCCTGAAAAAGAACCTGGATGAGATGCTTTCTGAATCAGAATTGATAATAGGGCAGGAATTTTCTCCAACAGACTTTGACTGGCGCATAGGTGTTTTAGACAAACAACCGCTTTTTGCCTGCAAATATTACATGGCAAAGGGGCATTGGCAGATATATAATTGGGAAGGTAAGAAACAAGACACATCCGGAGACGTAGAGACAATTCCATTCGAAGATGTTCCGTTTGTGGTTCTCCACACAGCTCTTAAAGCCGCCAACTTAATAGGGGATGGCCTTTATGGAGTTGATGTAAAAGAGATTGACGGAAAAGCATATATCATAGAAGTAAATGACAACCCTAGCATCGAAGCAGGTTGTGAAGACAAAATTCTAAAGAAAGAACTTTATGCATCCATTGTTAAGTCCATTAAGCGTCGTATCGACAATCACAAAAACATCAGGACAGATGAGTAAAAGAAAAACTCCGCTGCACCTTTTTGAGGCATTTGGCGTGGAGCTGGAGTACATGATCGTGGAGCGGGACAGCCTGAAGGTAAAGCCTATCACGGATAAACTGATTTACGACCAGGTCGGGGAATATCTATCTGATGTTGAGTTTGGAGACATCGCCTGGAGCAACGAACTGGTGCTACACGTGGTGGAGCTTAAAACACAAGGGCCGGTTCAGAACCTGGCTGGCTTACAATGGAAAATGCTGGAGCATGTGCGTAAAATAAACCAGATGCTGCAGAAGTATGATGCCATGCTGTTGCCTACCGGTGCGCACCCGCTTATGAACCCAGATACCGACACGCAACTGTGGCCGCACGAGCACAATGCCATCTATGAGGCTTACAACAAAGTTTTTGATTGCCGTGGCCACGGATGGGCCAACTTGCAGAGCACGCACCTTAACCTGCCGTTTGCCAACGACGAAGAGTTTGAGAAACTGCATGCTGCTATCCGGGTGCTGTTGCCCATCATGCCTGCGCTAAGTGCATCGTCTCCTATACTTGATGGCAGGCTTACCGGCCTGGATGATACAAGACTGGAAGTATACCGCCACAACCAGGATCGAATTCCTGCCATTGCTGGAAGTATAATTCCGGAACAGGCATTCAGCAAAGCAGCATACGAAGCGATAATCCTTAACCCTATTTATGAGGCAATCAAGCCATACGATGCAGAAGGTATACTTCAGGATGAGTTTTTGAACTCGCGTGGCGCCATTGCCCGCTTCCAGCGCAATGCCATCGAAATCCGGTTACTGGATATCCAGGAAAGCCCCGTGGCGGATCTGGCAATTGTACAGGCTGTTGTGGGGGTGCTACAGGCATTGGTGGCTGAGCGCTGGGCTAAAATATCGGAACTTAAAAAGTGGGATGAGAAAAGACTGGCAAGCATACTGCACCAGGTTATTGCCAAGGGGCAGCAAGCCATTATTACTGACCTGGAGTTTATAGGCCTGTTTGGATTTAAATGCACCGAAAACTGTACGGTAGGTGAACTGTGGAAGCACCTGGTTAAGGAAACCCTTACACTTGATGACGAACCGGAGGTGGCTTATGCCTTGCATGTGATCTTATCCAGAGGCAATTTATCTAGGCGCATCTCGGAAGCTGCTGGCGATGCTCCCTCAGAAGAAAAGATAAAAGAAGTCTATCAAAATTTAGCGATCTGCCTTCAGAACGGAGGCGTGTTTCTACCTGAAAAACCATGCTAAAATTACTGCTGACCTGCGAGCACGGAGGTAACCAGGTTCCTGTTGCATACCAGTCTTTGTTTCAGGAACATCAGGAAGAATTAAAGTCTCACCAGGGATATGATATCGGAGCTTTAGAACTGTTCCGGGAATTAGAGGATTTGGGAGACATCAGCTTCTATGCTGAAACATCGCGCCTGCTTGTGGAGCTTAACCGCTCGCTGCACCACAAACGCTTGTTTTCTGATTATACCCGCTACCTGGCTGATAGCGACAAGAATTTCATACTTAAAAATTACTATTACCCATACCGCGACAAGGTAGAGCAGTTGGTGCACGATTTTGTTATGGCTGGGCGTACTGTTTTGCACATTGCCATTCATAGCTTTACCCCTGTGCTTAACGGCGAGGAAAGGCATGCTGACATCGGTTTGCTTTATGACCCCAAACGTAAGCGCGAGCAGGCTTTCTGCCGTGAATGGAGGCAAGCTTTGTATAAGGGAAGTCCAGAATTACTTGTACGCAACAATTACCCATACTTGGGTATATCGGATGGTTTACCTACATACCTGCGCAAACGCTTTAAAGAAGACGAGTACCTGGGCATTGAGCTGGAGGTTAATCAGAAGTTTCCGTTGGGCGACCCGCAGCGTTGGAAGGAAGTTAAGAACGCAATCAGGTATTCTTTAGAAGTGGCTTTAAAGAACAAAAGACCAGATGAGCACGAAGAGCAGGTTGCTTGACAAACTAAAAAAGGCCTTATAATACAACAAAGTTCTTATATATGAAGTATTGTTCATTAGACTGATTCATTTCACATCTTTTTTATACTTTTAATTTAATTATTTGTCTACATAATTACCTCAACTATGAAATTGAAAAGTTTACTTAACCTCGCTATTGTTTTGATTGTAGGGCAGCTGCTTTTTGCCTGTAACTCAGCTAAATATTATGAGTTTGCCGCGCACAAACCAGAAGCTTACAACAAGGCTAAACCGGCTCCTGCTGCAGAGGAGGCAACTCCTTCTTTAACAGAATTGGCTTTAAAGGCTGCTGATGAGCAGGCAGCCAAGCAAGAAGCTGCCCCTGTACTAGAGGCAAATGCTGTAGCTACCGTAACAACTGTAACACCTAAGAAAGCTGTAAAAGCAAATGTTTTGAAAGAAGCTGGTGCTGCAGAAGCTAAAACAGTTACAGAGACAGAAGCTTTGGAAATGGCTAAAGAACGCATTGCCAGTATGACCAAAGCCGAGAAAAAAGAGCTGAAGAAAGAACTGAAAGAAGCCATAAAGCAGGACCGTGGCGGAAGCAGAACCTCTATTGTAGAGATTATACTTGCCATCATACTTCCTCCGCTGGCAGTATTCTTACACGATGGTATAGGCACCTCCTTCTGGATAAATATTATCCTGACGCTGCTGTTCTTCCTGCCAGGTATTATACATGCCTTGTTAGTTGTGACAGATTCTATTTAAGTAACAGCATATCGACATAAAGCAAAGAAGCACCGCATTTTGTGGTGCTTCTTTGCTTTATGTAACTTATAAAACAGCGTATAGTAAAGCTAAATAGGTTTCAACGCTCTTGATTAGCGCATAAATGGAATACAAGGACTATTATAAAATCCTGGGAGTAGAGAAAAATGCATTACAGGCTGACATAAAAAAAGCCTATCGCGCATTGGCTAAAAAGTATCACCCGGATAAGAACAAAGACGACACAACAGCAGAGAACAAGTTTAAAGACATAAGTGAAGCTTACGAAGTGCTAGGCGACAAAGATAAACGCAGCCAGTATGATCAGTTGGGGTCAAACTGGAGACAGTTTCAGCAAGGGGGCAGGCCAGGCGGAGGAGCATACCAGGGTCAGCCAGGCGGAGGTTTTACTCAGGAAGACATAAACGATATGTTTGGCGGTGGAGGAGGAGGCTTCTCTGATTTCTTTCAGCAATTTTTTGGAGGCGGCGGCGGATTTGGGCAAGGTACAGCAGGAAGAGGCCGTACGCGCAAAGGCCAGGACTACCAGGCTGAGATGGAGATAACCTTAGACGAAGCTTACCAAGGCACATCAAGGTTGATAGCTACTGACAATCAACAATTACGCATCACAACAAAACCTGGTGTAGCCGATGGGCAAACTTTACGCATCAAGGGTAAGGGAGGCCCAGCTGCAGGCGGTGGCGATAACGGGGATTTATACATTAAAGTGCATCTAAGGCCCCACTCAAAATTCGAGCGCAAGGGCGATGACCTTTATGCAGACCTTAACCTGGACATGTATACTGCCATACTTGGCGGAGAAACGCATGTTGATACCATGAGTGGCAAACTAAAGCTAAACATACCAGCAGGCACACAGAATGGTAAAACCCTGCGCCTGCGTGGTAAAGGCATGCCGCACTACGGGAAGCCTGACCAACACGGCGATCTTTACGTAAAAATAAATGTATTGCTGCCTGCTGATCTGAGCAAAGAAGAACGTGATTTGCTGGAAAGGCTCCGGGAGCTGCGCCATGCAAAGGCAAGCTGATACTTTTAGAGAACTTAACTGACTTATAGCCATGCTAATGACCATCGAAAATACAAACTTAAACAGCCCGCTTGAGCGATTTATGGACAGTATCGCAGATAGGAACCTGACTTACTACGCCTCGGACCTGGTGCACCTGACCGGTTGTGAAAGTATAGATGCGCTAGGGGCTGCACTCAGAAGAGCAACAGAAGTTTGTAACTGCATGCACATTCCGCTCCGTGAGAATTTTAAGGTTGTCTTCAGACCACAAAACGGAGAATTGGTGCAGGACTGGCGTTTGTCTCCGATGGCCTATATGCTGCTGGTGTTAAACTCTGACGCGCATAACGACGTGGTGGCACACTTGCAGGTAGAAATGGTAAAACGCGCGCTTAACCAGGAATAGCTGGTATAGGTTGAGGCAATGCCCTTTGCCGTTGAAGTACAGTATCCCAGCAAAAGCGATAACATAGCCGCAGCATATTTTCTGGCATTTGTGCTTTTATACTTATAGCCTCACCTGTAAACGGATGGACAAAATTTAAATCAGCAGCATGCAGCAACAGGTATGGGCTTTCTAGTTCCTCCAGGTACATTTTGTTATGGCGCCAGTCGCCATGCCGCTTATCACCAACTATGTAATGCCGTATATGAGCAAAATGCTTGCGTATCTGGTGCATGCGCCCAGTTTCAGGGCTTATACTTACTAAACTATAACGCGAAGTCTGATAGCGCCCGACGGGTATTTGTAACTCTATTGTAGCTAGTCTGCTATAATGCGTTACTGCATCCTGAGGCGCTTTATTTTTGTGGTCTTTATCAGGTTTTATGGGGTTGTCAATCGTATCTGCCTCCGGTGTGTATCCTCTTACTATGGCAAAGTAGGTCTTGCTTACCTGCTTTTCTTCAAATGCTTTGAACATGGGTGCAGCCGCTTCCGGTGTTTTAGCAAACAGTAAAGCGCCGGAGGTGCCTCTGTCAAGGCGATGCACCGGGTACAGGCGGTATCCTAACTGGTCGCGCAGCATCTGCAGGGCAAACTCCTTTTTCTCTTCTGCAATTCGCGTACGGTGCACCAGTAAACCATTTGGCTTATTTATGGCAACGTAATAATTGTCTTCGTAAATTATATCCAGCACAGGTATTCCATATTTTTATGCAAAGATAAAAGAAAGACCTCGCTATAGCTGTATGATGGACGGATGTATTCCTCAAAGTATACTTTCAGGATCAAAACCCGGGATCAAATTTGAAGCTGCTGCATTTATTAGAGTTGGTAAGTAAATTAGGGCTGGAGATAAATATGGAACAACTAAACAGGCACAACACGTATATTTGCAGTTACACAGCACAGGTAAAGGTAACAAGATGGCCATTTCAGTTGATAATCTCCGCAGAGGGAAGAAGTATAGATTAACAAACTACGGAGAGCAGTTTGAGTTTCAGGTAATGGATATTGCGGATGAAGAAGTTTTTGTGTTGAAAGACCTGCATACGCTAGACTTGTACAAGCTACACGACCTGGTGAAGTATGGCAAAGGCAAAGACTTTGATTTAGAGGAGATGTAGTTTGTAGTCTTGCTAATAATAGCTTATGTTTAACAAAAGCCACCATCAGGAACGAATGCCGCTATCCAGTCGTATAGCCTAAATTCAATTACCTTTTATACAAATGGATGATTTGAAGTTAACTGAGTCAGTAAAGGCAGTATTTACAAGCGAATACCTATCTGTGTACGTGATTCCGGAAGAAAAGCAATTGTATGCTGATTGGTCTGGTGTTTTAGATGCAGCTAAAGCCAGGGCAGGTTGTACGGCTGTGTTAAAATGCCTTCAGGAGTACCCGTGCAGCAAGGTGTTAAACAATAATTCCAAAGTTACTGGCCATTATCCCGGCGCGCTCGATTGGGTTGGGACTGTGTGGTTTCCATCGATGTTTGCGCTTGGTGTTAAATGGTTTGCCTGGGTTTACTCCTCTGACTTTTACACACAGATTAATACCGATCATGTCATAAGGCTTAGCTCGCAGGTACAGATAGAGACTTTTTACGATCTGGACGCAGCCCAGCAATGGATTGCAGCCTTCGGTTTAAATGATCTTAATTAATAGCCTTCTACTGCAATACCTATATAGCTATTTCGTTAACCTTACACATAGGTACACAGTATACTAAATGTACTTTATAACTGCTAGGAGACTATATTATGCAAGATAAACACCCACACTATTTCGTATACATATTTGGTGAGGAACCAGGTGCTGCTGTACGAGTTGGCATTGCAGACGATTTGCAGCAGCATGTTGCTCAGGTACGGCAGCAAGACGAACCGCAGAGCAATAAGCATAAGCTTGTATACTATGAGCACTACGACGTAGAAGAGATTGCTTTGAACAGAGAGCGCCAGATTAAAAGCGGTGACCAAAATGCAACCTATAGCCTTATTGCTTCGATGAACCCCAACTGGTTAGACTTGAGCGATACTTTATAGCAGATGCTTTACAAGCGGGCAAAGGCGATGAATCGATTCATCGCCTTTGCTTTTTAAAACTAAATTTAGTGCATAGTGCGGCATAATAAAACGGTATTAGTCATTCTACTGTTAATAGTATAATTTTAGATTAGCAGAGGGCGGAGAACCCTGACACTTACCCTTAACACAAGCAAAATACCCGTTGAAGAATAAAATAAATAGCTTGAGGGAAAATATCCGGCTGCAGATTTTTGTGGTGCTTGTTGGCGTGCTGTTGCTGGTGGCCAAGTTTGTGGCATTCTTTCTTACAAACTCTAATGCTATACTTACAGATGCGTTAGAATCTATTATCAATGTGGTGGCTGGTGCCTTTTCTTTGTACAGCCTTGTGCTTTCGTCGCGCCCCAAAGACTTAAACCACCCTTACGGGCATGGCAAAATAGAATTCGTAGCTGCCACCCTCGAAGGTTCGCTTATTGTTATAGCGGGCGGTGCCATTATCGTAAAATCAATCTACAACATTTTTCACCCACAGGTATTGTACCAGTTAGATATCGGTATAGTGCTTGTTGCCATTGCTGGCATAATAAATTATGGGGTAGGGGTGCTTACCGAGCGACACGGCGAAAAAAGCAATTCGTTGGTTTTGCTGGCAGGGGGCAAGCACCTGAAAACAGATGCCTACTCAACAGCAGGTATACTTATAGGGCTTTTATTGATTTATCTAACTGGTCTGATATGGCTTGATAGTATAGTTGCCATTGTATTCGGTATCATGATTGGGTTTACAGGGTATAAAATTCTGCGCTCTGCCATTGCCGGTATAATGGATGAAGCCGATTATGAACTGTTAAAGCGCATTGTGCAGGTGCTAAACGAAAACCGCCGCGAAAACTGGATTGATATACACAACCTGCGTGTTATAAAGTATGGTTCAACCCTTCACATTGATTGCCATTTAACAGTACCCTGGTACCTGAATGTGCAGGAGGCGCACGAGGAAGTAGAGGAGGTGGGCAAACTTATCAGGAATAAAATTGACCCAAGTATAGAAATGTTCATTCACACAGATCCATGCAGAGAAGCCTCTTGCCATATTTGCTCAAAGCAAGATTGCCAGGTGCGCCGGCATGATTTTAAAGAACGAATTGAGTGGGACTTTGATAAAGTTATTGCGGACAGGATGCACAGCCTTGATTAGAGTATACTTAGTTTTTTAGTTTGGATATTATGTTAAGTAGCTTTGTGCGTAACAAAAGTATAAAACAACTGTTAGGGAAGTGTATGAACCTCAATCAACACAATATCATGTATACATACCTGCTTCTGCCTTTACTTATGTTGTTTGCTTCCTGCCAGCAAGGCACCTCTGATACTGCAACTGCACAACAAGAGCACTTACCAGTAATTAATGTTGATACCACAGGTTTAGCTAAAGCGACGTTTGCTGGTGGTTGCTTCTGGTGCACCGAAGCGTATTTTGAGCGTGTGGTAGGAGTGGAGGCAGTTATTTCTGGTTATGCAGGTGGTACGGGGGTAAATCCGACGTACGCGGAAGTAAGTGCTGGTAAGACTGATTATGCGGAGGCTGTGCAGGTGTACTATAAGCCGGATGTAGTGAGCTTTGAAAAATTAGTTGAAGTCTTTTTCGCAACACATGATCCGACCACATTAAACAGGCAAGGCCCGGATTACGGAGAGCAATATAGGTCCGTAGCTTTTTATCGAACACCTGCAGAACAAAAAACGATTGAGGAGCATATAAATAAGCTTTCGGCATCAGGTAAGTATAAAAACCAGATTGTAACCTATGTGCAGCCACTTACTAAATTTTATGTGGCCGAAGCATACCACCAGGATTACTATAAGTTGAACCCGACAGACCCTTATGTAGTAGCTGTTGCCAAGCCGAAAGTACAGAAATTTGAGAAGGAATATGCGTCGATAGTTAAGCCGGAATATTTAGAGTAAAGCTGTTTTCCTATCAAAATACTTACAGCTCACGTAAGATGAAGTCTAAGCTATTTAACGACAAAATGTAAAACTATGGACTTCATCATTAACTTACTCGTAACAGCAGGTGTTATACTTTTGCTTTCTTATGCCATGTCTAGTGTGCATGTTAAAAGTTTCTGGACGGCGCTTTGGGTAGCATTTCTAATTGCGATAGTCAACGCAACAATAGGTTGGATTCTTCGTGGCGTATTAAATTTAGTTTCATTTTTCCTGCTCGAAGCAATTGTAAGCTTAATTGTAACAGCGCTGATGATAAAGCTGGTAGATAAATTAGTAGGTAATTTTAAAGTAGACGGCTTTTTACCTGCCATTATAATTGCACTAGCTACAGCTGTTGCAGTTGCTGCAGTTGGCTGGCTTACTGGCGGAGACGATGAGTATGCTATGATTTTTGTTGAGCCTATACGTGCCTTAACTGCACAATATTTAGCATAACATTTCTCATTAAAAAAGCCTCTGCAGACATACTGCAGAGGCTTTTTTAATGAGAATAGGCAAGTAAATGCCTTTGCTTTAAAGATTAAAAATCAAAAAAGTCGCTTAGAAAAGATTCTTTTTTCTTGTGCGGGTGCTTTTTGCTGTGAATCTGATCACCGTAGCCGTAGCGCTTGTAATCAGATTCATAATTTTCTTTTTTTGCGTAGTGGTCTCCGGAGCGTTCAATTATTTTTTCAAGCTCGCCACGATCTAACCAGATACCACGGCACTTGGGGCAATAATCAATTTCAACTCCATTTTTATCACTCATTAATAGCGTTTCGTCGCAAGTAGGGCATTTCATACTGTAATCTTTTGGTATACTTCAATATAATTAAATTAACGCATAAACACTAGTTTACAGCTAAATAGAATGTGCTAGCACCTTGGTAAGCGATGTCTCTCTCAGACTACTACTTAACATAAAGTATATTATGAGTGACACTTTAATTAGATAATTATTATCGTATATTATAAGTCTTATAATATATATTATGTTAAGTAGTAAGTATAGATACTCTAATAGGTCTTATAAATTCAACTTGCTTTAAGTTTGAGATATAAATTACCGTTGATCAATGTTTCCTGCATACTATTGGCACTAACGGCTTCTGCTCCACTTCCTTTACTTCTTAAGCTAAACCACAACTCCAAGTTATTTATAGTATAACAGATAATTTAAGTATGTCTTTTATCAAACCTGAGATACTTGTATTCATTATAGTAAGTTATTTGCCCCACACAGTATAGCTATACAATTTTAACACATGCTGCTATACCTAGTAGTTATTTATACTTTCAGATGGTGTAAGTATGCTGTACAATCTCCTATTGTAGTTCCTTTGCCCTTTTGTAATGATTGTATTTAACATAATAAGGAATTTAAGCATAAAAAAAGAGGAACATTTCTGCTCCTCTTTTTTTATGCTTTGTAAGAAACTACTGAGCAAGTTGCTTTGAAATTTTGTCAGCTTCTGCTTTACGTCCTAAGCGTGTGTACACTTTTACAAGCGTAGACATGGTGGCCTGGTCGTTTGGCTGAACTTCTAATGCTTTCTGGAAGTATGGCAAAGAAGCTTCGTAGTGCTTTTTCGCTTGCGCTTCTAGTGCTTTACCTTTCTTCTGGTAAGTTGCATAGTCCATTTTAGCTGCTTTGTTGTTCACTTCGCTACCTTTGTTATACTCCAGAACACCAAGGTTGTAGTAAGCATCAAAGTTGTTTGGATCGATTTCGATTGCTTTTTTATAGCTGGCCGTAGCACCTTCCAGGTTATTCTTACGCTCTTGTAAGTTTCCTAATACGGCATGAAGGCTGGCATTTGAAGGATCTGCTTTAATGGCATTCTCCAATTTCGTCATTGCTTCGTCAGCACGGTCGTTTTTAAGGTAATACTTAAGTTCTTCCTGCATCAGGAATACGCTGTTCGGATGCTCTTTAAGAGCCTCAGATAGTGTAGCCATTACAGCTTCATCGCTGGCTTCAGTAGCTTGCTGCAACTGTACTTTGTTTTTATAGACATCTTCTGATTTATGACCAATCTTGATCAGGTTGTCATAGAAGCCGATAGCCTGAGGGTAATCCTGCTTTGCAGTTGATGCATAGGCTGCATAAAGTATAGCCGTTGTATCTGTTGGCTGAATCTGAGAAGCTAACTTATACTTGGCAATGGCATTGTCCCAATCCTGGTTGTTGTGGAACTCAACTGCCTGGTTTAGCACCTGGCCATAAAGCAACTGCTTACGCTCTGGCACCAGTTTACCAAATTCGCCATTATTACCATCAATAGCCAATGTTTTGTCAAACGACTCTAAGACAATAGTTGGTGTGTTATCATTGGTTAATTTGCCATAGATCGGGTTACCGATCATGTCCTGGTAAATAACACCACGATAAAACCAGGTCTTTGCCTTTTCTTTTGTCTTGTCGTGCTGAATTGCCTTGTCTATATCAGTCTGTGCCTTGTCTAAAGTACCGTTTTTATGGTTTAGTATAGCACTATTCACAGCTGAGTTCTGCGCGCTTGCAACTGTTACGGTTGCTGCGGCAAAGGCAGTTAAAAGTATTTTTTTCATACTAGTTAGTGAAAATGGTTTGTTTGTCTGTTTAACGAATATTAATTAAAAATAAATTCCTCTTAAAAACAGCTGCTACTCTTCAGTTGTTACTTCAGGGTCGATCATGGTATCAGGTTGCAAAGAGTCTTCCGGGGTGATCTCAGACTGCTCCAGTACAATCTCCTCTTCATCCTCCATCTCTATTTTAGCTACCGAAGATATTTGGTCTCCTTCTGTTATCTTAATCAAACGCACACCTTGGGTGGCTCGTCCAATTACCCGGATATCAGAAACTCGTAGCCTGATAGTGATACCAGATCTGTTAATGATCATCAGGTCGTCTGTGTCTATTACACCTTTGATCGCAACCAGGTTACCTGTTTTATCAGTAACGTTCATTGTTTTAACGCCCTTACCTCCGCGGTTTGTAATACGATACTCGTCTAGTAATGAGCGTTTTCCAAAGCCGTTCTCTGAAACAACCAGTAGTTCTGTGTTTTCATTCTGTACACAAACCATACCAACTACTATATCGTTGGCTCCGCCAAGGGTTACGGCACGCACACCAGTTGCGTTACGTCCCATCGGTCTTACCTGCGTTTCGTTAAAGCGAATTGCTCTGCCAGACTGTAAAGCGATAATAATTTCGCTGTTACCGTTCGTCATCTGCACATCCAGTAGCCTGTCGCCTTCGTTAATGGTAATGGCATTGATACCATTCGTTCGAGGACGTGAATAAGACTCTAATACTGTTTTCTTGATAGTGCCTTTTTCTGTAATAAATACCAGGTTGTGGTTCAGTACAAAGTCCTGGTTTTTAAGGTCATGCACATTTAATACAGCACGTACTTTATCTTCTTTCTCTATCTGGATGATGTTCTGAATAGCACGTCCTTTGGTGGTCTTCCCTCCTTCCGGAATCTCGTATACTTTAAGCCAGAATACTTTACCAAACTCTGTAAAGAACAACATGTGGTGGTGTGTACTGGCAATAAATAAGTGCTCGGTAAAGTCACTTTCTTTCGAAGCAGCCACACCTCTCGATCCAACACCTCCACGGCTCTGGCTGCGGTATTCGTTAAGAGAGGTACGCTTGATATATCCTTCATGAGAAATGGTGATCACCATGTTCTCTTCAGGTATCATGTCTTCATAAGAGATATCGCCTGTGCTGGCCTCAATACTGGTACGGCGTGCATCACCGTATCTTTCTCTTATTTCAATAAGCTCATCTTTAATGATCTGCATTCTTCTGTCTTCGTTAGACAAAATGTCGTTCAGGTCATCAATCAACTTCATAAGCTCCTGATATTCTGCTTGTATCTTGTCGCGCTCAAGGCCAGTAAGGCGATGTAAACGCATATCAAGTATGGCACGAGCCTGTATTTCTGTTAACAGGAATCGCTCCATTAAGCCGTTGCGGGCCACCTCAGGGTCGCGCGACGAACGTATCATGCTAATTACCTCATCCAGGTTGTCAAGGGCAATTAGCAGGCCTTCAAGTATGTGAGCACGTTTCTGTGCTTCCTCAAGTTCGTACTGCGTTCTGCGGATAACAACCTCATGCCTATGCTCCACAAAGTGGTGGATCATATCCTTCAGGTTCAGCGTTAACGGGCGGCCTTTAACCAGCGCCACGTTGTTTACACCAAACGAAGATTGCAATGCGGTATACTTGTACAGGTTATTTAAAACCACATTAGGTATGGCATCGCGCTTCAGGTCGTATACTATGCGCAAACCGTCACGGTCTGATTCATCTCTAAGGTCAGAGATACCTTCGATTTTCTTCTCGTTGATTAACGCAGCTGTTTTCTCGATAAGAGAGGCTTTGTTAACCATGTAAGGAATTTCCGTTACGATAATCTGCTCTTTTCCGGTTGGCGTAGTTTCAAAGATAGCGCGTCCACGCATCAACACACGGCCACGGCCGGTTTCAAAGGCAGCCTTAACGCCATCATAGCCATAAATGATACCACCTGTCGGGAAATCTGGTGCTGTGATAAACTGCATCAACTCTGCAATGGTAATATCACGGTTATCGATGTATGCTACAATGCCGTCAACAACTTCGGTAAGGTTGTGCGGAGCCATATTAGTTGCCATCCCTACCGCAATACCCGAAGTGCCGTTAACCAACAGGTTTGGCAGTTTTGATGGCATTACACTTGGCTCTTTTAAAGAGTCATCGAAGTTAGGCACAAAATCGACTGTATTTTTATCCAGGTCGTTGAGCAGCTCGTCGGCAATACGCTTTAAGCGCGCCTCGGTGTAACGCATGGCTGCCGGTGAGTCACCGTCTATAGAGCCGTAGTTACCCTGGCCATCTACCAGCGGGTAGCGCAAAGACCATTCCTGGGCCATACGCACCATTGTTTCATAAACAGAAGAGTCACCGTGCGGGTGGTATTTACCAAGCACCTCTCCTACTATCCTGGCTGATTTCTTATAAGCTTTATTGTACGATACCCCCAGTTCGGACATTCCGTAAAGTACACGGCGGTGTACTGGCTTAAGTCCATCCCGAACGTCGGGTAAGGCTCTTGAAATGATAACAGACATTGAGTAGTCGATATACGCACCGCGCATTTCGTCTTCAATGTTGATCGGTATTATTCGGTCGCCTTCATTCATGTCTAAGGTCTGAAATAATTATTATTTGTTCGTGTTTTAGATAGGGCAAGTTACGCAAAAAAGCCATTAAGGCCTATATAGCTTAATCCTTATTTTTGCTTTTGTTCGATTTGGTCGGGGCTTTTTCTTTCGATGCCTTTGGCAGCTTTTCACCTACTTTAGGGTTTTGTTTTTTCCAGATGGGCTGGCCCCTAAACTGTTGTTCGCCGTGGGCATGCACCATACGCACTTTACAGGAGTAAATAGGGCAAGTTTTACAAGAACTTAAAAAAGCTAAAGCGAATGCAATGCCGATAAAAAAAAGCAATTTGGTTTTTGCCATGTAAAAAGGGTTTAAAGCGTCGCCACAGGGCATCTGCCATTATATCCGTATCATACAAAAGTAAGCAAATTTGCTTTAAAAAACCAGCTTTTAGGCCTGTACTTTAGGTGTTTTGAGGTTATCTCAGGGCTGAAAACCATTGATTGTAAATCCGCCATCTACGGCTAAGGTTTGGCCTGTTATATAAGCAGCAGCTGGCATGCACAGAAAGGCTACAGCAGCTGAAACATCCTCTGGATTTCCGATCTTCTGCATAGGTGTGCGACTGATAACGGCTTCGGAATATTGTTGGTCATTCAGTACTGTTTGGGCTAAGGGAGTGCTGATGTACCAGGGAGCCACAGCATTAACGCGAATCCCATCCCGTGCCCATTCAGCAGCCAGGTTTTTGGTGAGTTGCCCAAGTGCTGCCTTCGTCATGCCGTAAATACTTCCTGTGCGCACATGCACCAGGCCAGCTACTGATGTTACATGTATGATGTTCCCCTGCCCCGATTTCTTAAGCTCCGGATACAGCATCCTGTTTAATTCGAAAGCAGATCTCAAATTGGTGTCCATTACAAAATCATACTCATCAGAAGTATAATCAGCGGTTGGTTTACGAACGTTTGTGCCAACGTTGTTTACAAGTATGTCCAGTACAGGCCATAGCTCCTGCGTTGCGTGCAGCACCTTTGCCCTGCCTTCAGGAGTGCTTACGTCTGCAATTAATGTTGTTAATCTTTCGGGGTGCTGTTGGTGTAGTTTTTCAAGGTCTTCGGCTTTGCGTGCTACAGCCAGCACTTCAGCGCCTATCGCAATAAATTCTGCCACAATGGCTTCTCCAATACCTTTGGAGCCACCTGTAACTACAGCTTTTTTTCCTGTAAGTAACCATCTGCTTTTGTCCATTTTATATCGCTTGGTTTTTACTTCTATTAAAATTTAGATCCTTTTTTGAAAATGCTAATCTAAGCATAACTAGATATAATACCAGATGCACTATATTTAGCTAGTCAAAGCTTTCTCAATCAAACAAATTATTATAATGAAAAAGGCATTCCTTGTTATTTCTCTCTCACTAGGTTGTCATGCGGTTTTCAGCCAGGCTACCACATCACAGCCAACAGGTATAGCTGCAGAACGAAACCTGCATGAAATCGGGAACAGCGGCAATTTATCTGGTGTGGTGCAAACATTTGATAACAGGTATGAGGGCGTAAAGGGTAGTCCCTATTTTTTCCAGAATTGGGGCGATGCTGTCATTACGTCTGTTGATAATAAAGTTTATGCGAGTGTTCCGTTAAAGTATAATGCTTTAGAGAACACCCTTGTTTACCAAAACAACAAAGGGGTAATTTATGTGCTAGCTGCTACTATCGTAGATCGTTTTACGCTTAAAGATTCGCTGGGCCTTGCATCTTATACTTTCAAAAAGCTTGATGCACCTGCTAAAACTCCTGACCAGTTCTACTTGGTTTTGCACGAAGGCCCTAAAATTTTGCTTGCCATGAGGCAGGACAAACATATTCTTAAAGCTGACTTCAAAGGGGGGTATTCTGCTGGCAGGCCTTATGATGAAATTGTAACTCAAAACGTTTATTACCTTCATAAGCCAGGTAAAACTGCTGAGAAAGTGAAGCTTTCAAAAAAACAACTGCTGGAGGCGATTGCTGATCAGAAAGAAGCAGTATCTCATTTTATAAAAGAGAATAATATAGATGCAGGTTCTGAAAGTGGTTGGGTTAAGGTACTGGCCTACTACGAAACGCTTTAAGTTATAAGATCATAAACAGGAAGCGTCTTTTATACTTCCTGTTTATGAGGTGCTTAAGCTGAAGTTGCTGTTCTGATGAATTCAAAGCCAAGTGACTGGCAGCAACAAGGCTATTTTACTTTATTGCCTTTTATTCTGCTCCAATAGTCTAAAAGATATGCTTTATCAACTTTTGGGCGGTTGTTGATTTCATCAAACTGCAGTTCACCAGCTTCGTTTTTCCAAATGTGATAAACAAACACATACCCGCCTCCTTCCCTGCGCCAGTCATCAAATTTACCGAAGCGCAAATCATTTATGTAAATTCCCTTGTCAGGAGCTTGCTCAACAGTATAGTACCCTTTGGTTATTTCTAGTAACCGGTTGAGTTTTGCGGGGCCTAAGTATGGGGCTAAAAGCTGCTTCTGCTGCGGCTCGTAACTTAATTTTATTTGTTTTTCTTTGTCGGCTAACGCGTAAAACCCATTGTAAAATCCACTATCGGCCTTTGCCGTAACCGACCAAAACACCGTATTCATGGGTGTTGGTTTGCTGATGTATGACTCCGGTTGTAGTTGTTGTGCCTCGAAGTTCTGTTCAAAAACTTTATTAGCCTGCGCCTTAAAAACAAAGCTTAAAAGTAAGTATGTGGTGCTAATGGCCAAGCCTGTGTAATTTAGCACCCGGCGTTTGTTGCTTGTGCGGGTGTAAAATGCACAAGCCAGGGTAAAGCCAAGAAACGGTACCGTATACATCGGGTCAATTACAAAAATATTGTAAAAGGCAACGCCATAAGTACTGAAAGGCCAGAAGAGTTGCGTTCCCCAAGTTGTACAGGCATCAAGCAAAGCATGCGTTGTAAAACCCAAAAAGAACAGCTGCACCCACGCCCAGAAGCCGGCATTAGCTTTTTGGTAGGCTTTGTGTAGTAACCAACCAAGTATAAGCGACATTACTAGGGCAAAGAAAAAAGAATGGGTAAATGACCGGTGAAAGCTTAGTTGTTGGACCGTATCCAACCAGGGGTTAACCAGTACGTCCAGATCTGGAATAGTACCGGCTATCGCGCCCCACAGCAATGCCTTATTGCCTAATTTCCTGCCAGCTACAAGCTCCCCCACCGAAGCCCCCAAAACAATCTGTGTAAGTGAATCCATCGTTAATTTTCTTTTGCCACAGGTTAGTTAATGCTTTTACGTTTTTAATCTGCGGCAACTCCTATACAGCTACAAAAGTATAAATTCTTTGTACATCAAACCCGCCCCCCTCTATGGAGTCTTACTTACTCGCAATCTCTGGCACACTCATAACAATTTTATGTGCTATAGATTTAATATATACAACATTCGCGCCTCGCGGCGCTGGTTTTATAAGTGGTTTAATTACTAAATCGGTATGGGCTTTATTGCATGGCCTGTATAAAATAACAGGCAGCCACGCAATGTTGCGCATCGCCGGGCCTACTATTGTAAGCTTAACTTTGTTTGGTTGGGTGATGCTGCTCTGGATAGGCGTTTTCCTTATTTTTTCATCCACCGATAATGCTGTGCTGTCCAGTAGCAACAATCAGCCAGCCAGTAGCCTGGAGCGGTTTTACTTTACAGGTTATATGCTGTCTACGATGGGTAATGGAGATTTTAAGGCCGGAACTGATATACTTTCAGTCTTCTCGTCTTTTATGTCCTTCACGGGATTGATGCTGATCACGATCGCGATTTCTTATATGGTCCCGGTACTGTCTGCGGTAACACAGCGCCGGGCCTTAAGTATAAAATTGGCTGCCATAGGAGGCTCGGCACAAAAGATTATACTCGACAACTGGAATGGTTCTAACCTGAAGCAATTAGAATCGCAGCTGGATAGCCTGGAGCAGGATATTGCTTTGCAAGGGCAGATGCACCTGTCTTACCCGGTGTTACAGTACTTTCATCACAACCAAAGAGCTACTGCACTTTTTCCTAATATTGCTTCCCTTGATGAGGCTATAAGCATTATACTTTTATACTTTCCCAAGGATTTACAGCCGGGCCAACAGCACCTGAACCCGGTTCGAAAGGCGATCACCTCTTTTCTGGAGTCGCTGAATGTAGCCGACCCTAGAATTGCTAAAGTAGAGGTGCCACCAATAGACGTAGGGCAATTGCAGGAGCGAAACCTGCCCCTGCTGTCCGCAAAGCCTGAAGACCTGTATAAGTTGGAAAACAGACGTAAAATACTTAAAGTGATGACAGAACAAGATGGATGGTCGTGGAGTGATGCGCCACAGACGCTTTTCAATAAAAAGCTAGACCTTCCGGAACTGACTTAGCTTAACGAATTATAGTAGCGCGCTTAAATTCTTTTGTTCTGTCGAACAGATAGCGGAACGTGCCGTGTGTTTTGTATATGCGGCCTCCGATCTGCTCTACCAGGTGCATCATTTTAGGGTTAAAGTCCCCTATCCAGTTCATCTGCAGGTCAACATAGGGCATGCTTGGGTTATTCTGGATAAATTTGCCTGCCTGCACAATCATGGCTGCCTCTACTCCCTTGCTTTGGTGCTCCGGTGTTATCCCGAACACAATGCCATACATCGTTTTGCAGGCACCGCGCCACTTATGAAATATAAATTTTAATTTGCCCCATAGGTCCATCTCGCCATTGTTGATGTACCGGAACAGCTTGTTTAATTCTGGAATAGCGATAAAGAAACCAACTGGCTTTTCATCGTAATAAGTAAACCAGATGATGCGCTCGTCAATCACAGGCTTCAGCGTGTTCATGATGCTGGCAGCCTGTGCTTCTGTCATTTCTTTTACGCCTTCGTGCTTTGCCCACCCTTTGTTGTAAACCGTCCTGAAATCTTCTGTATACTTTTTAAGATCCTTTTTATCCATGTGTTGGAATTTGTATGCCGGATCGGCAAGTATACGCTCTGCTTTGTCGTTATACTTTTGCGGTAACGGATCATCTACCTTGCGGTAATAAGTGTATTGGTTAAAGTATAAGCCAAAGCCGTAATTTTCGAGTAGCTGCTGGTAATACGGGAAATTATAGTGCATGCCATAGTTAGGCGGGTAAAAGCCATCTATAAGCAAACCCCACCACTTGTCGCGGTCTCCGAAATTTATCGGACCGTCCATGGCTTCCATGCCGCGCTCCTGTAGCCAGCTTTTGCAGGCATTTAAAAGTATGTTGGCAGCGTCCTGGTTATCGATACAGTCGAAAAAGCCCATGCCCCCTGTAGGCTGCTCAAAGGTTTTGGCTGTTTTCTTATTTATAAAAGCAGCAACCCGCCCAACTGATTCTCCTTTATCGTCTTGCAATATCCAGCGTATGGCCTCGCCGTCCCGTAGCAGCTTGTTCTTTTTGGGGTCAAAAACGTTGTTAATGTCTTTGTTTAAAGGGCGGATATAGTTTGGATCGTTTTTATAGAGTCTTACCTGCACCATTAAAAATTCCTGGGCAAGTTCGGGGGTGGTTACTTCAATCAGTTGCATAGTTCTGTGTTGTATCGAAGTGCTAAATAAATCAATCTGCCAGATAAAACATAATCGGGAACGTTGCAGGGGTATTTAGCAAAGCCCTTAAATGCAAAAAGCCTTCAGATTTCTGAAGGCTTTTTATTCTTGTGAGCCCCCAGTCGGAATCGAACCAACGACCTACTGATTACAAGTCAGTTGCTCTACCAGCTGAGCTATGGAGGCTTGTACTTTATGTTTGTCTAAAAAAGCAGATGAAGTACAAACAGCTGCTTTTCGTAAGTGAGCCCCCTGCCGGGATCGAACCAGCGACCTACTGATTACAAGTCAGTTGCTCTACCAGCTGAGCTAAGGAGGCTTACTATCTGGTGTGCTTTAGTGTTTTAAAGCGTTGCAAAAGTATAGCGAAGTTTTATATGATGCAACACCTCGCTCAAAATATTTGCAACGCTTTTTATAAGATTTTGAAAGTCAGACTGAAAAATTTTAACCTCGGAAGGCATTCAGTTGATGTTGCAGCATACTTATACGCTTTTGTGCCTCTGCAATACGTCCTTCATACTCCTCGCGTAGCTTATCGGCATTTTTAGAACGGGCAAAAAACTCGATGTTTGTGCGTAGCGTCTGGATGTCGTTTTGCAGTTGTGCTATTTCCCTGCGAATCGTGTTTTCGCGCTGGTGCAACTTCTGGCCTGCGTCCGGGCTGTGCTTCATGCGGTCTACCTGTAATGCTACAAGTAAATCGGTGCGCTGCTCCAGCGATAGTTCCGGTACACGCTCCAGGTACTTCTCCATCAAGGCAAGGAATTTGTCCTCCGCTTTAGGGCTGGTGCGTTTAGTTGTGGCGTCAAGTTCAGCCCATTGCTGCTTAAACTGCTCAAACTCATTAACGGTTCCTGTGCTAGTGGGCTGTGCCAGTTTGCTTGCTATTCTGTCGCAAAGTTCCATTTTCTCTGCTGAGAGCTTGTCTAACTCCGCACTTTTCTGTTGCTCGTTTGCTTGCTTGCGATCGAAGAACTCGTTGCAGGCAGCTCTGAAGCGTTGCCAGATTTTATCAGAATGTTTATCCGGAACACGGCCTATTGTCTTCCATTTTTTCTGTAGTTGTATCAGTTTTTCCTTTGTGCTGTTCCAGTCGTTGCTCTCTTTCAGGCTTTCGGCTTCCTCGCATAGTTCTGTTTTCAGGCGCAGGTTCTGCAATTTCTGCTCATCCAGGCTTTTAAAGAAATGGTTTTTGTGCTGGAAAAAAGCTTTATAGTTGCCCCAGAAGTTTTTATTTACCTCGTCTGCATGCTCTTTTGGCACCAGTCCAGCTGCATCCCACTCTTCCTTCAGCTTCTGTATCTCGTCAGTTTTATCGCGCCATTCGTTTATGCGGTCCGTATTAAAGCCCTGGTAAGCCTGCAAACGTTCCAGGATGTTGCGCTTCTTCTCCAGGTTAGCCATCTCAATATCGCGGCGATTTTCCTGGTAAGCACGGCGCTTTTCGTGCACTTTTTCAGAGGCTTGTATGAAGCGCTCCCAAATCGGGTCGCGGTGTTCGTTCGGAACCGGCCCAATATGTTTCCACTCTTCGTGCAGGTGCCGCAGTTCTTGCAGCGCTTTGTTTATAGATGGCTCAGAGGCTAGCTGTTCGGCACGCTCAATAAGCTGCATTTTCGCATCCAGGTTGCGTTTGCGGTCAAGCTCTTTAAGCTCAAAAAAGATACTGCGATTATTGTAGAAGATATCCAGTAAAGCGTGATAAGAATCCCAAAGCTCCTGTGCAGTACCAGCGGGTACCTGTCCCAGGTTCTTCCATTCGTTTTGTATTCTTTTAACTTCTTCGGTGCTATTTTTTGTTTCCGCTGATTCTACCAATACTCGAAGCTGAGAAAGTAGCTCCTGCTTTCGTTCCAGGTTTTTCTGGCGTTGCTCCTCCACATTCTGGCGTTGCTTATGGCGAGAATCCCTGTAAGAGCTTAAAAGCGATTCGAGGCTTTGGTGCTCTGGCGAAGTATGATAGTCAAAATCCTCTGCTGCGCCTCCCTCCTGCTTAAACTTCTCTAAGGCCTCTGCCCTTTCTGCCTGAAATTTAAGGTCGTATTGCTTCTGCAATTCGTTTATGGTTCGGTGGTGCTTATCAGCATCACCACTTTTTAATACAGTATTTAGCTGTTGGCGAAGCTCGTCCAGCGATAACTGGCTGTAGTCTGTGTGGTCTTCGTCAATTTCATGCTCTTCTGCTTCGTGGTGTTCGCCTGGTACAGGTACTTCGGCAACAGGTGCTGCAATGCTTTGCGTTTCAGGGGCAGCAGTTGGTGCAGGCTCCTGTACCGCATCAGGTTCTTGTTGTGTAGTCGTGGTTACTGGATCTGCTACTCCTGTGTTGGCCTCTGCAAATACTTCTGTTATACTTTCAGATGACTCAGATTCCTGCTCTGTTTTCAATTCCGGCTTAATCTCAGGTTGCTCCTCTTTCGGCACCTCCGCTGCTGCATCTGCTTGTTGCGCATCAGGCTGGGCCTGCTCGGTAATATTTGTCGGCGACTCCGGGTTTCCGTTTGTAGAGTTAGCATCGTTTTGATTCTCGGGCTTGTTTGCCTCAGCTCCGGCAGAGTCAATGTTTCTGTTTTCTGTTGTCATGGCTACTTTAAAATAAGTATAACGTTAGCGCGAATTAGTTTAAACGAGGGTCCAGCGGGTAATTGGACAGGACTTTATACTTGCCTCCCATTTGCCTTAAAACACTTCGCCAAAGCTTATCTGCCTCTAAATTAAATAATTTATTAGCAGCATTGTTATTTACTATCCAAACATTTTTATCTATTTCCTCCTGTAGCTGCCCCGGAGTCCAGCCGGAGTAGCCTAAAAAAAATTTAATATCCGATGTTGATACGATACCAGAACCGATCATGGTACGCAGCATTTCGAAGTCGCCTCCCCAGTAAAGGTTATCGCCCAATTTGATGGCTTGAGGCAATTCTGACAATCTATGTACGTAATGCAGCGTGTTGTATTGCACAGGTCCGCCTATTCCTAATTCAGCGTCAAAAGAGTCGTTGTAGATATCAATAACGTCAGACAGCTTCAGGTTAGACTTGCGGTTAAGTACAAGCCCGAAAGTACCCTCCTTTTCATTATGGCTGCAGAGTAGCACAACACTTCGCTCAAAATTAGGATCTCCCAGAAATGGCTCAGAAATAAGCAAGCTGCCATTCTGCGGTTTTGTCAAACTAGTATCTTCCATGTAGTCGTGTGTTCCTTAGTTTCAAAAGGGTGCTGCCTTGTTACGTAAATCAGATGTAAACTGTAAATTTACTTTTATGTCTTCTTACGCAAAGAAAGTAATATTGTATCATTGCCCGGTAATATTTGGGTTACGTGGTACAATTTGCCCGGGTTAAAGACAATCGGGAGTATTAACATCAGCCTAATGTTCCCCGCTAATTTACCAGGCACAGAATTATTTCATATTTTTGACAAAATCCTAATAACGTTATGGCTCTTTCTCAAAATATAGCCGATATCCGGACTAATTACACTAAGCAGGAACTTACAGAAGCATCTGTTTTACAACACCCGATACAGCAGTTCCAGGTTTGGCTTGAGCAGGCCATTTCTGCTGAGGTGCAGGAACCGACAGCGCTGGTGCTCTCTACCGTAAGCGCTGAAGGCAAGCCATCGGCCCGGGTGGTGCTACTAAAGGAAATTAACGAGAACGGCTTTACCTTTTTTACGAACTACAGCAGCCGCAAAGGGCAGGAACTGGAGCAAAACCCCTATGCTAGTATCACATTTTTTTGGCCAGCCTTGGAGCGCCAGGTGCGTGTGGAGGGAAGCGTAGTAAAAGCACCGGCAGCAGTTTCTGATGCTTATTTCCATAGCAGGCCTGTTGGCAGCCAGATTGGGGCCTGGGCATCGCCGCAAAGCCAGGTGATTAAGAGTCGCGAAGAGCTGCAGCAAACAGAAGAAGTCTACGCATCGAAGTTCTCTGGTACTGAAGTTATACCCAGGCCCGAACATTGGGGAGGTTACACCTTGGTGCCCACCCGAATTGAGTTCTGGCAGGGCCGCCCCAACCGCTTACACGATCGCATTGTGTACAAGCTAACTGACGGTAACTGGCAATTAAACCGCCTGGCACCCTGATCAGCAAGTATAAATAAAAAATTCTAACAGCTAGAGTATAGAAATGGCAGAGATTTTACCCTTAAAAGCCTGGCGATATAACGAGTTACTTACCTCAAACATTGAAGAACTTACGTCTCCCCTTTTCGATGTAGTGTCAGCGAAGCAGCGCGAGGCTCTGTACCGTAACAACATCAACAGTATACACCTGTCCGTGCCACGCGGCAACGCAGCTGCCGAGGATGCAGCCATACTTTTGCAAGAGTGGAAAGACAACGGTACACTCGTGCAGGACGCCTTGCCGGGCATTTATGTTTATTACCAGTATTTCAGGCTGCCCGGCAGCGATAAAGAGTATTGCCGCAAAGGGTTTATCTGCAACATAAAAGCTTACGATTGGAACGAGTGTGTGCTGCTTCGGCACGAGAACACGATTCCGGCTGCCGTTAACGACCGCATTGAGCTACTGGAGAAAACAGAACTAAACAGCAGCGCCACGCATGGCCTGTACACCGACCCCGAGTTTATACTTGAGCCTTTTATGGATGAAAGTATAAAGTCGCCGGTTTATGAAACAGAAGATTACCAGGGGGTGCGCGATGTATTGGCCGTTATACATGACCATACTATCATAGAGCTGTTCCTGAAAACGCTGGCTAACAGGCAAATACTTCTTGCCGATGGCCATCATCGCTACGAAGGTTCTTTGGAGTATCGTAAGAAGATGACGGCCCTCAACCCAAACCACACCGGTTTCGAGGCTTATAACTACCACCTGATGTACCTTACCAACTCTGAGCACGATGATCTGCGCATACTGCCAACACACCGCGTGCTGCAGCACATTGAGATGTCAGATGAAGAGTTTCTAAAGCAACTGGAGCCATACTTTATTGTAATGCCTAAAGAAGACCCTTACGAACTGAATGAGGTTATACTTGGCAAGAAGTGGGCTTTTGGTTTATACTTAAGCGGAAATGCCTACAAGATCAGGTTAAAGCCGGAGGTGCACTCCCAAATTGGCTGGAAATTTCCGGATGAGGTAAAAGACCTGGACCTTACTGTAATGCATTATTTTATCTTTGAGAAAGTGTTGGGCGTTTACCGCGAGGCACAGCGCAACATGCCCGGCCTTAGTTATGAGCGCAACTTTACAGCTTGCATCAGTAAAGTAGATACAGGTGCGGCTCGTATGGCGCTTATCACAAATGAGGTGTCGATGGAGCAGGTAAAGCGTGTATGTTACAGCGGTGCCATCATGCCTCAAAAGTCTACGTTCTTTTACCCAAAAGTTATTTGCGGTTTCTTATTCGGATCAATCAAAGAAAATGAATTTATCACGGCCCCTGCTGCTTGCCTCTAACTCACCGAGGCGCAAAGAATTATTGACCGGCTTAGGCCTGGAATATACTGTCCGGGTGAAGGAGGTGCACGAGGAGTTTCCTGCTCATTTAAAACGCGCAGAGGTTGCCGAGTTTCTGGCTTCGCATAAAGCAGACGCTTACCTGGATGCCTTGCAGGATGAGGTTATCATAACAGCCGACACCATTGTTTGCCTCGGAGACAGGGTGCTGAACAAGCCGCAAAGCCACCACGAAGCAGCCGAAATGCTTCGTGCCTTATCCGGTACCTCACATGATGTCATAACCGGTGTATGTCTGCTTTCCAGAGAAGGCAAAACTGTATTTCATGACATCACCAAAGTATACTTTAAAGCGCTAAGCCAATCAGAAATAGATTTTTACACCAACCATTACAAGCCGTTTGATAAAGCTGGTGCATACGGCATACAGGAATGGATTGGCATGGTAGGGATAGAACGAATAGAAGGCTCATACTTTAACGTGGTGGGCCTGCCGGTGCAAAAGCTTTATACCCACCTTGTAGCGTTAGGCATTGTTACAGTTTAGTTGTGGCAGTTTATACTTTGCTTAACCGATACAATTGAATTAACTACCTTTGCACGCTGTTTGTGCTTGCAGTACTGCAGAAGTATAGATTATCAATAACTAGCAACAAGAAATGTCTTTTATTAAGTTATACCTCGCTCCGGGCAAGGAGCATTCGCTTAAACGTTTCCATCCGTGGGTTTTTTCTGGGGCAATACGCAAAATGGACGGTGAGCCTGCTGAAGGCGACATAGTAGAAGTATACTCCAGCCAACGCGAGTTTTTAGGTATGGGCCATTTTGCGCCGGGCTCCATTGCGGTACGTATTTTCTCTTTTGAGCAGGTTGAGCCTGACTATAGCTTCTGGAAAAGTAAAGTGCAGCAGGCCTATGAGTACCGCAAAAGCCTTGGTTTAGTAGATAACCCGCACACAGATGTTTACCGTTTGGTATATGCGGAAGGCGATGGCGTATCGGGTCTTATTGTTGACTTCTATAAAAATACCGCCGTTGTGCAAACACATACGGTAGGTATGTACAATGTGCGTGAGTATATTTCTAAAGCTCTTCAGGAAATTTACGGCGATACATTGATTGCCGTTTATGATAAAAGTGCAGAGTCGCTTCCTGCCAAAGCAGGTATAAACCCTGTAAACGGTTACCTGTTTGGGCAATCAGCTGGCGGCGTAGTGGTAACTGAAAACGAAAACCAGTTTTTTATTGATTGGGAAAGCGGCCAGAAAACAGGTTTCTTTATTGATCAGCGTGAAAACCGCGATTTGCTGGCGCGCTATGTAAAAGGCAAGTCTGTGCTTAACACTTTTTGCTATACCGGCGGTTTTTCGGTTTATGCCCTGAATGCAGGCGCTAAAGAAGTGCACTCAGTAGATGTTTCTAAAAAGGCAATCGAACTGACTGTGAAGAATGGTGAACTTAGCAATGCACCCGAGAAGCACGAAGCTTATGCAATGGACACTTTTGACTTTTTGAAAGGCAAAGAAGACCGTTACGACGTAATTGTATTGGACCCTCCGGCATTTGCGAAAAGCAAGAACGTGCGCCATAATGCATTAATGGGCTACAAGCGCCTTAATGCTGAAGCAATGAAGAAGATTAAACCTGGGGGTATATTGTTTACCTTTTCCTGCTCCCAGGTGGTAGATAAATATTTATTTAACAATACAGTAATGGCCGCTGCCATTGATGCTGGGCGTAACATAAAAATCATGCACCATTTGTCTCAGCCTGCAGATCACCCTATCTCGATCTTTCATCCGGAGGGCGAATATCTGAAAGGATTAGTATTATTTGTAGAGTAACAACTTGATTATAAACATAAGGGCCGAAGCTATACTTAATTAATAGCTTCGGCCCTTATGTTTTATTTTTCTGGTAAACTACTAAAGTCTTCTCCTATCCGCTTGCTAAGCATGTATTAGAAGATACTTGTGCCTGGTAGTTCAGAAGGTAACTCCATCCGAATGCGCCACTCTTTAGGGTAATAGTTGTTTACTCTGTTGCCTATTTGCTTTGCAAACCCAAGAGCTACGCCTTTGTACTGCAAAAGCACCCAATCGTTGCCACCGTTTTCCAGGCTGATGTCTTCTTTGCGCAGGTACTTCAAAGCCAATTCAAGATTTAGCTCTATAGTGCTAAACTGATCTTTATTCAGGTGCTGAGAAACGGCTAGCGCGTGCATGGGCTTCAGTTTTTTCCCCTTTACTTCGGCTACCTCTGTCCCGGCATAGATAACGTGCAGGTTCTGGTACAACTCGTCGGCTGCTTCGAAAAGGTGAGCTGGTAAAGCAGATATTACTTCGCCATATTGCAGCCACTCATACTTCTCAGCGTCTTGCAGCCAGTCCTGCACCAACGCTTTTTCTTTTTTACCTGCCTGCTGCAGTTTATACTTCTTCTTTTTAGTTGTGCGATGCCCAATTTCAGGCTCGCTGGTTTTGCGAAGTACAGCCATAAAAAAACCTTCCCCTTGAATGCGATGCGGGTAAAAGCGATACCCCTCCACGCCATTAAGCTGAGCGGCAACAACTCCCCAGGATGGGTTCAAGTCCAGTTTTATACTTTCCGCTTGCTCCTGTGCTGCCAGCCAGGCAATATTCTGCTCATTCTCCAGCTCATTCCAGGTGCAGGTGCTGTAAATAAGCAAACCGCCCGGTTTCAAAGCGTCCCATACATCCATTAAAATACGCTTCTGCCGCTGTGCACATAGCTTTACGTTTTCCTCCGACCACTCATTAATCGCCTGTGGGTCTTTACGGAACATACCTTCTCCGCTGCATGGCGCATCAATCACCATCACATCAAAAAAATCTGGCAACCTCGAAAAGTTGCTTGGGTCGGAGCTTGTAACTACTGCATTGCCACTACCCCATTTTGCTATATTCTCTGCCAGTATATTGGCCCTGCTTTTTATTACCTCATTCGACACTAAAAGACTGTCACCAGAAATTAAACTGGCCAGGTGTGTGGATTTGCCCCCGGGAGCACCGCAAAGGTCCAGTACATGCAAAGGTTGCGAAAGATCGACAGCTTGCCGCAGCGCCTGCTCCAGAAACATAGAACTTGCCTCTTGTACATAATAACAGCCGGCATGCAACAATGGGTCTAACGTAAAGGCGGGGCGCTCAGGTAGATAATACGCGTTTTGGGCCCATGGCACTTCGGGTAAGTCGGGTAAGGCTGCCGTTTTATTTTTGTTAAGGCGTATACTTACGGGTGCTGGCTGCTCAAATGCTGCTTCAAAGCTGTTGTACTCATTTGCTAACAACCGCTGCATGCGCTCTTTAAAACTGATCGGGAATTCCATAGTATGGCAAAGGTACGGCAATTAATACCACGGTAAAAGTTAAGTGTTTTGGCTTTGCTGTAGTTGCAGGTAGGCGTGTACAAGCGGCACATCTGCCGGGCACCAGGCATATTTTAATAAATCTTCTGGTTTAACCCATGCATACTTCAGGTGCTCCAGCAAAACGATACAACCACTATCAAATGAGCAACTATAAGCAATTAGTTCTACTGTTTTGTCAGGGTAAGTATGGCGTACGGATTTTAAACGCAGTTTCGGTGTAATGTTTATACATAACTCTTCTTTAATCTCACGTTTAAGGCAGTCTTTTTCTGTTTCTCCTGGTTCTAACTTGCCACCCGGAAACTCCCAAAGCAGCGGCTGCGACATGGAGGCGCTGCGCTGCGTGATAAGCACCAGGCCATGCCGCTCAATAATACCGCAAAGTACTTTAATCTCTTTCGCGCTCATTACCTTTAATTGTAAGATGTTTGATGCTCAGCTGCCTTTAAGGTATTTAGTGCTAAGTTTTGTTTCAAGTTTATAAAATACATACCCGAGTACAAGGCAAATGGCTAAATTGAGGGCCAGGTTGCTGTGGTTTTTTACAAGGCCGAAGTATAACACTTGCACCAGGAAAATGTGGTAAGAAGCTGAGCCAATCTCCGCTAAGCTTTTAAGTATACTATTGCCAGAACTTGCAGGTAAAAAATACACCGTTACAAGTATAAGCAGCGCAGCATATCCAAACGAAAGCACATTTTGCATATCCCAGCTTTCGTAAATAAAAGGTAGATGCAGGCTGCCGTAAATTATAAAGTATAAGTAGGTTATACTTAGCGCAGCCGGCACAGCGAAGGCAAACAACGTTGTAAATTTCATTTGCTGCTTTATTGCTTTCGCCAGCCACAGGCCAAAGGCAAAGGCTGAAAAGTATCGTGGCAAGGCTGCGCTGTACAGGTATTCTGCATCATCGGTTTGTACCAGTTCGTAATGCTTGCAAATTACCAGAAAAAATACTTCTAGAAAGATCAGAGCAAGCGTAGTAAGTACAGGGCGTTTATAAAAGCAATATCCTACCAACGGAAGTATAAATATAGACTGCAGCAGCAAGGTAATAAAGTAGTTGCCTTTGCCAGAGACAGGCAGTACCCCAACCCAGGTAAAGGTTGAGAACCTGAGCACATCGCGTTGGTACAGCTGTTGCCACAGCAAGCCAAGTATAACTGAAACGATAAAGATCAGGAGGAACGGGAAAACAATGCGGGTAGCTTTTTTAGTAAAGTAGATGCGCTTGTAAAGCAGATCTACCTGCTGGTTTTCCTTGCGCAGTCCTAAGCCTAAGTTTATCCCCATCAAAATCATAAATACCGGTACTGCCTGCCAAATATGGTAAATGGCATAAGTACTTACCAACTCAGTTTTTGTAAGCGAATGAAGCGCAATTACAGCTACAATAGCAGCACACTTCAGTATGTCTATCTGCAAAAAGTGCTTCTTCATTTAAATTGCTATAACCTGCTGAACAGTAGTTTGAAATCTAATTTTGGATAACTGAAGTATACAACATTATATAACCATGTAGCTCCTATGCCCATCAGTTTAAACTATAAATTCTTGTTGCAGGCAAGTGTGCTGTCGGCCCTGGCTACTTCTGTTATAAACCTGGCCATTTCACGTACACTATGGTACAACTATGATCTTATTCCGCTTTGGGGGCCGCAATGTATCGCCAGTTACTTAACTACGGCAAGTATGGTATTTAGCTTTGGTATAACGTTAATCGTAACCAAAGCGGCACGCAAAGCACTACGCACGCAGCAAATCCTGCCGTTGCACTGGCACCTGAAAAGCCAGACTATCATAGATCAGTTGCCGGTACCTACGGTGCACAGAGCTTTTATACTTAGCATACTAGGAGCTTTAATGGCCGGACTGACAATTTTTTTGCTTAACTATAAAAATTTTACTGCCTTTTACTATTATGAGTTTGCTGCTTTCAGCATTGTATACTTCTCTATGCTTTCGGTGGCAATGGCAGTTATGTCGGCGTATAGGGCCATGGGCGACGATGTGCTGAAGCAGTTTAAAGTATAGTATAAAACAAAAGCACACTTGCTGCTGCTAAGTGTGCTTTTGTGGAATAAGAAGTATTGTTATTTAAATTTCTCTTTCAGGATCTCAAACTCAACTGCCGGCGCAATACGCTCATAAAGTATATTGTAAACAGCATTGGTGATAGGCATTGCCACACCCATCTTTCTGTTAAGTTCCTGTATACTTTGCACAGCATAATAGCCTTCTGCCACCATGTTCATCTCTATCTGAGCTGATTTTACGGTGTAGCCACGGCCTATCATATTTCCGAAAGTGCGGTTGCGGCTAAATTGAGAGTAAGCTGTAACAAGCAAATCACCTAAATAAGCAGACCCACTCAAGTCGCGGTGAATTGGCATCGTAGCATCTAAAAACCGCTCTATCTCGAACATAGCATTTGATACCAGCACCGCCTGAAAGTTATCGCCATAGTTTAAACCACGGGCAATACCGCAAGCCAGCGCAATAATGTTTTTGATGACAGCGCAATATTCTATGCCATCTAAATCATCCAATGGATTGGCCTTCACGTAACGGTTGCGCAGCAATTCGCAGAAGCGTTCTGCCGTGCCCATATCGTGAGAACCAATAGTTAAGTATGATTGCTTCTCCAGGGCTACTTCTTCGGCATGGCAGGGGCCGGCAATTACGAGTTGGTGCGTATTGGGCACCTGGTACACCCGCTCCACATAATCTGATATAAGGATATTCTCCTTCGGGATCATGCCTTTAACTGCCGAAACAACTACTTTGCCTCTAAGCGCATCTTCTCCTAAGTCCTCAAGAGCCTGTTGCACAAAGGCCGCCGGCACAGCAAGTATAACCCAATCTGCCACAGCCACTACAGCCTGTATATCAGAAGACGGTTTTACATAGTTCAGGTCATAAGACACCCCGCTAAGATAGCGGGGGTTATGCTTAAAGTTGATAAGGTGCTGCACATCGTTTTTATTGCGCATCCACCAATGAACCTGTGATTTGTTCTCGGAGAGAATCTTAACTAAGGCTGATGCCCAGCTTCCTCCCCCTAAAACGGCTACTTTTTCCAAATCGGGTAATCTAATTTAATCGTTATTCTCTGCTGCTATAGCTGCTGTTTTGTTTATCGAGCCCGCATCTTTAACGGCTACTTTCGCGCCGTCTTTCAGCGTGCTTGATACTGCTCTGAACGGACCGGTTACTACTTCCTGGCCGGCTGAGAGTCCGCTTAATATTTCGATGTTCTCGAAATCGCTGATACCGGTTTTAACTTTAACTGCCTTTACAGTATTTGTTGCTTTATCATAAGCAAATACAACTTCCTCCACTTTTGCGGCAGGTGCTTTGGCTTTAGTATCATCCGTATTTTGCTGCTGCTCACCTTCGCCTTCTTCCGTGGCATTTGCAGTTTTTTCTTTCTCGTTAGATCGGGTGGTTACTGCTGATAGCGGAACAGATAAAACACCAGTTTTCCTTTCCGTGATAATATCTACAGAAGCTGTCATTCCCGGGCGGAATGGACGCGCATTTTGCTCTGCCAGGTGGCTGTACGACTCGTTAAGCAAACGAATGCGAACCTCAAACTCTGTTACTGCCTCCAGGGATACAGCATCTTTTGCTGTGTTTGCGATGGCAGTTACAACGCCTTTAAATTTCTCGTCTTTGCTTGCATAAGAGTCTACCTCTACTATTACAGAGTCGCCAAGGCCTACGCGAATAATGTCGTTTTCGTTTACATTTACCCTCACCTCCATGTTGTTCAGGTTGGCAATGCGCATAATTTCTGTACCTGCCATTTGCGATGTACCCACCACACGCTCTCCACGCTCTACGTTCAGTTTAGAAACGATACCGCTTACAGGAGCATAGATGGTTGTTTTGTTCAGGTTTTCGCGCGCATCTTTCAAGGCTGCCTGTGCGTTTTGGATGTTAAACTCCGATGCTTTTACACTCTGCTTTAGAGACTCTACCTCCTGCTGTGCTGCTAAATATGTAGCAGATATTTGTTGCCAATCGGCTTGAGAGATAACTTTCTGGTCGTAAAGGGTTTTGTTGCGGTCGTAGTTTTGTTTTGCCTGCGTAAGGCTGGCCTGTGCCTGGGCAAGCCTGGCTTTGGTCTGGCCTAAATTGGCTCTGGCAGAGTTTACACTTGCCTGCTGCGCATCCACAAACGACTGGTAGTTGTCAGGGCGAATGCGAAGCAACAACTGGCCTTTTACCACCGAGTCGCCTTCCTCTACGTTCAACTCAATAATTTCTCCGGATACGTCCGGGCTGATTTTGATTTCTGTTTCTGGTTGAATTTTGCCGGACGCACTTACTTTCTCTACAATCTCTGCTTTGCTGGCCTTTGCCAACACAACTTCAGTTCCTTCGTCTTTACCAAGCCAACCGGCCTTTTTTGCTACAATAATACCAACTAGTAAGAATACAAGTACTCCAACAAGTATCGGGATCAGTTTCGATTTTTTCTTAGCCATAATTTTTTAGAAAGAGATGTCTTTACCTTGGTAAAAGTCTAATACCTTTTGTTTAAACGTAAATTCGTACTTTGCCTGAAGCAGGCTTGATTGTGCTGAGCGGAATGAGTTCGCTATCACATTAAAATCTACAGTATTGATGACGCCATTGTTTAGGCGCAGTTCTGCGTTGCGGTAGTTCTTTTCGGCTGCACGCAGCTGCTCTCTGGCGGCTACATATTTACGCTGGGCTGCCAGGGCGTCTACATAAGCCTGTTCTATTGTCTGGCGCAGGTTATTGCGTGCTATGTCAGCATCAAGTTTAGCGTTTTCCTGTGCAATTTTGGCTCGTTGTACGTTGCTGCGCGCCTGCAGGCCATTAAGTATCGGCACGTTTAGCTGAACACCCACCTGTTTGTAAATGTTGTCGCCTATCTGGTCAAAGAATGGGTAATCGCCATATACCGGTGTGTTGATTACACTAGGTAAAAACACCGTCTGTTTTGGTTCTATTCCCTGTTCATCTTCATAGAATTCATACTTTAAGAAGCCATTATCAACTGTAGAGCGGCCTGTAAGGAAGCGGGATGTGCTGGAGTACCTGCTGCTGACGCCACCCACTATGCTCAGGCGAGGGTAATATGTGCCTCTGGCTATATCTAACCCTTTGCCGGCACTAAGCAAACGTAAATCTGCAGCTTTAATAGCTGGCTGAGTTTGCACAGCCACATCATACACCTGGTCACCGTTCATCAGTACCGGGCTCTGGTCTGGCTCCGGTATTTCAGGTATTTCAATTTCAAAGCCTTGGCCTACAGGGATATTAAGCATCTGCATTAAATTAACCCTTGAAATATCGCGTTGGTTCTGGGCATTTATTATCGCTACCTCATCAGATGCAAACTGAGACTCCAGTTCCAGTACTGTGTTTTCGGCCACGCTGCCGGCATCAAACAAAATGCGGTTGCGCTTTAGCTGCTGGTTTGTGAGGTCGCGCTGTAACGTGGAAGTTTTTATTAACTCGTCAGCAAAGAGTATATTAAGGTAAGCTGTTACAATCTGAAGTGTAATATCATTTTGAACAGCCAGGGCATTCTGTTCGCTTGCCTGTAACTCTAACTCGTTTTGCTTAATAGTATTAAGCTGCTGAAAACCCATGAACAACGGTATAGAGCCGTTTATCGAAAAGTTTGAGGTTTGAGAGCTTTCGTTTACCAGGCTGAAAGTTACTGGGTCCTGGTACGATCCTGAATTGTAATTATAGTTACCTCCGCCATTTATACTTGGCAAACGGTTGAACTTTGACTGCCTCAGGTCTACTGCGTTCAAGTTTTGGTTCATGAGGCTCTGGCGTGCCTGCAGGTTGTTTTTTAAGGCATAGGCTACTGCCTCCTGTAAGGACCATGTTCCATCTGCAGGAGCTTGTTGCGCAACACCATCCTGGATACCAGCAGAACAGGCAAGCCCAAGAGCCAGCAGTAAAAGTCTGGATGTTTTCTTCATAGTAACTATATGTTGTTAAAGATCTATATTAGGGATATAAACCACGTTTTTTACCCAGCTCAACTGCTTCAGGTACTCAAGTGTAATTGGCTTAATACCAGAGTCCATTTCTATAAACTGGCGGGCCATCTCGTTTCTGCCCTTCCTGGATACATTCATGGTGGCTATGTTGCAATCATCATGGGCTAGTACCGATGCAATAAAAGCTATACTTCCGCGCATATCGGCAGCATCAATAATAAGTGTGTGCAGCGTAGCCGAGAAACTTGCCGAAAAGCCGTCTACTTCCACAATATTGATGACACCTCCACCCCTGCTCTGGCCAATCACTTCAACCTCTCTGTCTCCTGCCTTCAGGTTTAGCTTAATAGTATTAGGGTGCATGGTAGAGGCATTGCCTACTGACTTGAAGGTATACTTCAGCCCACGCTCTTTTGCATGGTCAAAGGCTTCTTTAATGCGCTTGTCGTCCGTTTTGAAATCCAGTAAACCGGCTACAATTGCCCGGTCGCTGCCATGGCCTTCGTAGGTTCGGGCAAACGAGTTGTAAAAGGTAATAATAGCCTCTTCCGGGGCTGCTCCCAATATCCGAATGGCTGCACGGGCTATGCGTACCACACCAGCTGTATGTGAACTCGAAGGTCCAATCATTACAGGACCTATCATATCAAAAACGCTACTTTTTTCAGCCATAGAGAGTTACCAATCGAAGAAATATCGTAAAAATCAAATTTAAGAATTAACTGCCAGTTTTGCAGTATTAGCATGCTAAAATAGCTTTATTTCTACAAATCGCTCTGTTTATTCTACTAATCAGCGTTATACTTCTAGCAAGCCGGCATTTGTGCAGACGAGCCATGTTGCTGCTCAGCTATTTAATCCATGCTACCGATCCGCCACTTTAAGTTTATGAGCCTTAATAAGGCAATTGATGTCGTTAAATTTAAGATATATGGCCCGGTGGTGCAGTTAATTTAGTTAATTTGCAGTAAGTTTTATAATCGTACACTTGTTAAAGCGCT
The DNA here is from genome assembly GCF_947492645.1 of uncultured Pontibacter sp. GTDB lineage: Bacteria > Bacteroidota > Bacteroidia > Cytophagales > Hymenobacteraceae > Pontibacter. The sequence continues at coordinate 470,379 of NZ_CANLMZ010000006.1, forward strand.
TTAAATGGAGCATGCATTTAAACCAGAAGTACTGGAGCAACTAAAAAGACTGGAAGAAAAGTATGTGCCGCTGGGTCAGGACCTCGCGGCTTACCTGGAGGGTCTTTATTACACAAACTTTGTTAATTACTGGGATTATATTCACCTGGACACGCTGCTTAGCCTTCAGAACCCGCGCACAAATATTCCGGACGAAAAGATATTTATCATCTACCACCAGATAACAGAGTTATACTTTAAGCTTTGCCTGGAAGAGTATAAACAAATTGCAGAGGATAAAGACATTACGTTAGAGTGGCTCACCAAACGCGTGATACGCATAAACCGCTACTTCGACAACCTGATCAACTCTTTTGATGTGATGGTGGATGGCATGGACCCGAAGCAGTTTTTGCAGTTCAGGATGGCGCTGATGCCAGCAAGCGGTTTCCAGTCGGCACAGTACCGTATGATAGAGATAGCCTCTACGGATTTGCGCAACCTGGTGGCAAAAGACAAAAGAGCCATACTTGGCCTGCAAAGCACGCAGGAAGAAATGATCGGGTGTATTTACTGGAAAGAAGGTGCTACGGAGGTGGCTTCTGGTGCTAAAACGCTGACGCTGCTGCAATTTGAAGAAAAATACACCGACACGTTAATTAAATTCGCTAAACAGTACGAGCATACTAACCTTTGGAGTGTTTACAAGCGCTTACCCGAGGCTGACCAGCAAGATGCGAAGCTTATAAAAGCCATGCGTGCCTTAGACAGCAATGTAAACGTTAACTGGCCGCTGATGCATTATAAATCGGCAGTACGTTACCTGCAACGCGACCCGGATGTAATTGCTGCCACAGGCGGTACAAATTGGATGAAGTACCTGCCTCCAAAATTTCAGAAACGTATTTTTTACCCCGAGCTCTGGAGCGAACAGGAAATTGAAGAATGGGGAAAAGGCTGGGTAGATAAAGTGCTGAACGGCGATATTTAATTTTAAAAAAGTATAAGGTAAGCATTTGGCCGCGCAGTTTATTTTAGCTGCGCTCCCTTATCTTTATGCTCACTTCGAACCAGCTACACGTTATACTTGTTGCTAAGCAGATATTAACAAAACTATCAAAATAGGTTTAAGGCTAACTACCTTACCCATCACAACATGAGAAAAAAAGAACTTGACCTGGTGTTAGCACCAGAGGTTGCCTTTGATGCAGCACAATTAGAGCACGAAATCTTTAAAAGTGCCAGTTTAAATCCAAAAGATGTTACGTATGTGCACCGGGTAAAGCGCTCTATTGATGCGCGTGGCAGGCAGGTATTGGTGCGTGTTCGCGCTGATTTATACTTAGACAATCCTCCTGCCGGTGTAACCTCTCCTATTTATACTTACCCAGATGTCAGCCATGCGAAGCAGGTGGTAATTGTTGGCGCCGGACCTGCCGGTTTGTTTGCTGCCTTGCGTTGCATTGAGCTTGGCCTTAAACCAATTGTGCTGGAGCGAGGCAAAGACGTGCGCAGCCGCCGCCGCGACCTGGCTGCCATCAACAAAGAGCATACTGTTAACCCAGACTCAAATTACTGTTTCGGCGAAGGCGGTGCAGGTACTTACTCTGATGGGAAACTTTATACCCGATCTAAGAAACGTGGTGACCTGGAGCGTATACTGCAGATTTTTGTACAGCATGGCGCTACACCAGACATTCTATTTGATGCCCACCCGCATATCGGCACCAACAAGCTTCCTAAAATTATAGAGGCTATCCGCGAAACTGTTCGTGAGGCCGGCGGCGAAGTGCACTTTGATCAACGCGTTTCTGATTTTATACTTGAGCAGGATGAGATGCGCGGTGTGGTGACTTCCGATGGGCATACCTATTTAGGCGAGTCAGTTATACTTGCTACGGGGCACAGCGCCCGCGACATTTTTGAGTTGCTGCATACAAAAGGCATTACCATAGAGGCCAAGCCTTTTGCAATGGGCGTTCGCGTAGAGCATCAGCAACGACTTATAGATAGTATACAGTATAAGTGCGAAGACCGCGGCCCATACTTGCCGGCATCGTCTTACGCGCTTGTGCACCAAACACATTATAATAACAAGCAGCGCGGCATTTTCTCTTTCTGTATGTGTCCCGGTGGCTTCATCGTGCCATCAGCAACGGCACCCGGCGAGGTTGTAGTCAATGGGATGTCTCCGAGCCGCCGCGACTCCCGTTTTTCAAATTCGGGTATTGTAGTTGCCATCGAGCTGGAAGATATGGAGCTTGACAAGTATGGCCCTCTGGCAGGGTTACGCATGCAGCAGGCGCTGGAGCAAAAAGCCTGTGAAATGGCTGGCGGTACACAAGCTGCACCAGCCCAGTTGCTAAAAGACTTTACAAACAGGAAAAAGAGTAAGGATTTACTGGAAACATCTTACCAGCCAGGTTTGGTTTCTGTAGACATAAACCAGCTTTTTTCAGAAGAAATGGCATATCGCCTGCGTGAGGGCTTCAAGGCGTTTGGAAACAAGATGCGCGGATATTTAACAAACGAAGCTCAGATTGTAGGCGTGGAAAGCCGCACCTCTTCTCCTGTTCGGGTACCTAGAAACCGTGAAACTTTAGAGCACGTTAGCATAAAAAGACTGTACCCTTGCGGTGAAGGCGCCGGCTATGCCGGGGGTATTGTATCAGCGGCAATGGACGGTGAGCGTTGTGCTGAGATGGCCGCTTTAAAAGCAGGTGTGCAAGTGGGCTAGCGCATTTTATATTTGAGCAGGACTACATCGGCACTTTATCCGTAAGTATAAATTCGTACATGTGCTGTTAATATTTTTAGTGGCAGTACATATTTTAAATTGTAGTTTGATAAAAGCAGAGATAGATGAAAAAGACAGTTGTTGTGGGAGCTACTGATAACCCATCCCGTTATGCATATAAAGCTGTACATCGTTTGCAGCAACATGGCCATGAGGTAGTTCCGGTAGGCATCCGTAAATCTGAAGTTGGAGGCCAGCCTATTGTTACAGACCTGAGCCAGCCTATTGCTAGTGTTGATACGGTTACCTTGTATGTGGGGCCTCGTAACCAACCTTATTGGTATGATTACATTCTTTCGTTAAAGCCGAAGCGCATTATATTTAACCCAGGCACAGAAAACCACGAATTTGAGCAAATGGCTGCTGATGCTAACATCGAGACCTTGCACCATTGTACGCTGGTGATGCTGGCAACAGATAGCTATTAAAAAATTTGACAGAAGGTATAACCTCCGTTAAATAGCATCGTATAAAGAATAAATATCAAGCAGATGGCATTTGTTGTCTATGCTTAAAAAAGAAGGAATCTGCTAAAGATTCCTTCTTTCGTTTTATGGCTTTCCTGTTTTGCAAGTGCTGTAGCCGCCATCAATTTAAAGTTTGCTTTCTTTCCATTCACCTTCCTCTTCTTCCATCTGGTAGCGCATGGTGGCAGCAAGGGCTTTATCTGGTAAAATGCTTGAGCTTGTAGCTTGCAGTTTATTCATCAGGCCGCTTACGACTTTTGCTTCGCCATTCATGAGTGCATTATAGCCATCCAGCGCTACTTCGGCGGGTTCTGAAAGCTGGCCATGTGCTGCCCTGGTATGAGCTGCCCCTGCTCTCCTGAAGAACATGGTATTGCTGGCACCCGGGCATAAGGCTGTTACAGTAATGCCTGTATCTTTCAACTCGTTTGTAAGTGCCTCTGAAAAAGAAAGTATAAATGCTTTGGTGGCACCGTAGATTGCCATCAGCGGGGCAGGCATCAACGAAACAATAGAGGCAACATTCAATATTTTCCCTTCGCCTTTGCGTTTCATGTCTTTGAGGAAGTGCTTGGTAAGCTCTACCGGTGAGTTTACGTTAAGCTGAATAATAGCCAGTTCCCTGTCAAGATCCGTTTCGTAAAAGAACCCGTGTATGCCTGCCCCTGCATTGTTTACAAGTATATCCACGTGTATGCCGCTTTCTTTAACCTGCTGGTAAACTTCGCCTGCAACGCCTGGTTGTGCCAGGTCGGCGGTTATAATGCATACATGCTGCAGTTGATGCTTATCCTGTAGTTTGTAACCAAGTTTACGTAGGCGCTCTGTGCTCCGGGCCACCAGTACCAGGTTATAGCCATCTCTGGCAAACAATTTGGCGAACTCCATTCCAAAACCATTCGAAGCCCCGGTAATCAGTACTGTTTTTTGCTTGTTTTCAGCTTGATTTGTTCTCATAGGTTGTATTTTAATTTCCAGTATATCATCTTATTTACCTCTTTGGGTAAGTTTAAGTTGTATCTGACAGAAACCATAAGCATAAAAAAGGCCTCCATAAAAAATTGAATGGAGACCTTTTTTGCTGATAAGAAGTATAAATTTAAGCTTCCCGGCGAAGAACTTCCAGCGGCGGCCTGTTCAGGATGCCCCGGCTGTTAAGCATACCGATGAAAACAGTTAAAGCCGTTATTCCTATAAAAACCGGCAGTAGCGGCAAAAAGTCAGGCACAAAATTTACCTCGAAGCTAAATACGGCCAGGGCCCAACTAGCTGCAACCGAAAGTATAACGCCCGTGCCGGCAGCCAAGGCACCCAGCAACAAATACTCAAATGCATTTATACTTAAGATCTGCTTTCGGCTGGCACCCAGCGTGCGGAGCAGCACACTTTCCTGCACCCGCTGAAACTTGCTTATATTGATGGAGCCAATGAGCACCAATATACCTGTGATGATGCTGAACAAAGCCATAAACCGGATAACAAAGGATATTTTGCCCAGTATGTCATCCAGGGTTTGCAGTATAAGGTCTAAATCAATGGCAGATACGTTAGGAAAACGTTTAACCAGATTTTGTTGAAACGCTGCAGATTGCGCCGTTGAGTCGGTGCGGGTCATGAGTACGTGAAACTGCGGTGCTTCTTCCAGCACGCCTTTCGGAAAAACTACCAGGAAATTGCTTTGCACACGGTTCCACTCCACCTCCCGTAAATGGTTGACAACAGTAGTAACCAGAGCACCCTGCACGTTAAACACCAGCGTATCCCCTAGTTCAACTTTAAGCCTTTCAGCATATCGATCCTCCAGGGAAATAGGTACAGGTGCCGTTGGGTTTGTAACTGTGCCCTGCCAGGTTCCTTCCACTTCTTTTTCAGAGCTTATAAGGCTGTCTCGGTAAGTGACACGGTACTCCCGGGTATAAGCCCAATCTGGTATGCCAAGTGTGGTGTCTTCGCGCACATCGGCGGCACGCAAGCCATTCATCTCCTCTAAGCGCATGGTAACAACGGGCACATACTGCAGCAGCGGTAAGCCAGCGTCCTGTGTAACACGGGCTACTTCTTCTTTCTGTGCATTCTGTATGTCAAATAAAACCAGGTTAGGTTGGTTCTCGCTTCCGGCAATGGCTACTTCGCTTAGCAGCAGCCGCTGCATCAGGAATAGCGTGGAGATCAAGGCCGTTCCTAGTCCGATGGATACTGTTAATAGCAACGTCTGGTTGTTAGGCCTGTATAAGTTTGCAAGACTTTGGCGCCATACATAGCCCCAGCTTACCGGGAAAAATCTTTTCACAAACCACATCATAGCTCTGGCCAATAAGGCAAGTACCAGAAAGGCAACTATAACGCCACCCGTAAAAGCCAGCGCACGCAACCAGGTGTTAAGCTGGAAATAAGCAAACACAAAAATGAAAGCAAGTATAAGAACGTATACCGCCCAGCGTACTTTGTCTTTTTGTGAGGTAAGATGCTCTACACCGGCACGTAAGGTTATTAGCGGCGACACGTTACGAATGGTAAGCAAAGGCAGCAAAGCAAACAGCACCGCCACTACCAGGCCAATGGCTATACCCTCCAGTATGGCTAACCACGACACGGCAACTGTCACCTCAACAGGCAAAAACGTACGGAACAGTTCGGGCAAGTATAATTGTATCAGGCTGCCAAGTATGGCCCCTACTACAGAGCCTATCAATCCCATCGCCATCACCTGGAAAAGATAAATCAGGAACGCCTGCTTGCCGCTTACGCCCAGGCAGCGAAGCACACCTATAGTTGCCAGCTTTTCGCGGATGTATACGTGTACCGCACTTGCCACCCCCACACAACCTAGGAGTAATGCCACAAAACCAACCAGGGCGAGAAAACTTGCGAGGTCTTCGTAGGCCTTGCCCGTGCCTTCTTTTCTGCTGTTAACGGTGTCAAAACCAAAGCCTGCTTCTTCAAATCGCGGTTCTAGTTTCTTTACCAGTTTATCGGCATCTGTAGTTTCAGGCAGTTTATAATAGTGATAATAGTTGATGCGGCTGCCCTTTTGCAGCAAACCGGTTTCTTCTAAATAATGGCGTGGTATATAAACAGCAGGCGCTATGGTGGCTGTCATAGCGGTTTGGCCCGGTATTCTGTGCAGGGCTCCGGCAATCTCAAAAGTTGAGTTTCCTACTTTAATGGAGTCGCCGGGTTTTGTGTTATACTGAAGTAGCAGCGTATGGTCTACTAAAGCTTTGCGGCCTTCTTCCCGGAACGCTTTGCTGGCACTTTGGGGTTCTGTTTCAATTGCGCCATAGTATGGAAAACCGCCCTGTTCCAGGGCCCTTACCTGCACAAGCCTCGTTCCCTGGGATGCCTGGAAAAACACCATGGATACAAAGCGTACTTCATCCGAGCGGTCTCCGGTCAAAGCAAGCGAATCCAGGAGCTGCTGCATTTTGGGTTCTATCTCTTTGTTGGAGGCAACCACCAGGTCAGCTCCTATCAAAGATTTTGCTTGCTTGTCGATGTCGGTGCGCAGGTTATCCGAAAAAGAGTTGATGGCCACAAGGGCTGCAATGCCCAGTACGATAGAAGAGATGAACAATGCCAGCCTGCCCCTGTTGCGGCGGCTGTCGCGCCAGGCCATTTTGAGGAGCCAACGCAGGTTTAGCGGCCTTTTTTTATTTAGATGTATGATGGTATCGGACACGAAGGTTAGTTTTGGTGATTTGCGTTATCTAAAAAATCAGCGTTGAACATTGCCTACCGAAGAAGTAAATTGATCAGATACAACAGTACCTCCCTTAATGCGGATGATACGATCAGTTTTCTCGGCCAGCTCCAGGTCATGTGTTACCAGTACAAGCGTAGTTCCGGTTTCGCGGTTCAGGTCAAATAACAGCTTCTCAACCCGTTGGCCTGTTTCCTCATCTAAATTGCCTGTTGGCTCATCAGCAAAAAGTATGGCCGGCTTATTTGAGAAAGCACGCGCCAGCGAAACACGCTGCTGCTCTCCGCCTGATAATTGTGTGGGGTAATGATCATGCCGCTCAGCCAAGCCTACGCGCTCAAGCAACTCCATTGCCTGGCGGTGCACATTGCGCTCGCCCCGCAACTCTAGCGGCACCATCACGTTTTCGATGGCTGTTAAAGTAGGAATCAGCTGAAAGTTCTGGAATATAAACCCTACGTACTGGTTGCGCACCTGCGCCCGCTCATCTTCAGATAGATTGTCCAGCTTAACACCGTTTAGTATAACAGAGCCAGAGGACGCTCTGTCGAGCCCGGCGCAGAGGCCCAGTAATGTTGTTTTGCCACTACCGGATGGTCCTACAATGGCACAGGTGTCTCCGGCTTGAAGCGAAAAATTTATACCTTGCAGTACGGTTAGCGGATGCCCTCCGCTGTTGTAGGTCTTCTGGAGATCTTTGATGTCGAGTATAATGGACACAGATAGTAGGTTTAAGTAGTACGTTAATGTTCAGTTTGGCCGATAGCCTGTAAATATCAATCAACAGGGGTTTTACGTTTATGTTTAACGCAAAGCCAAGTATAAATTTAAGAAAAACATGTGTAGATGAAGATAAAACAAAAATTTTTCCTGCTGTTTGCGGCCGCGGCGTTTAGCTTTTACAGCTGTAGCGAGGCCGACCGTACAGCAAACAACACGGCCACCCAGGAAGCTGGCACAGACCAGGACACAGTAGCTGACAAAGCCACTACAACCAAGACGATTCTTTTTTTCGGTAATAGTTTAACTGCAGGCTATGGTCTGGAGCCAGACCAGGCATTCCCGGCTTTGATACAACAAAAGCTTGACTCCCTGAACCTGCCCTATAAAGTTGTAAATGCGGGGGTGAGCGGAGAAACCTCTGCAGGTGGCAAAAGCCGAATAAACTGGCTCTTAAAGCAGCCTGTTGATGTTTTTGTGCTAGAGCTTGGTGCAAATGATGGCCTTAGGGGTATAGACCCAACAGAAACCTACGCAAACTTAAGGGAGATCATACAGCGTGTGAGAGAAAAGAATCCTGATGCTGAAATTATACTTGCCGGTATGCAAATGCCCCCAAGTATGGGCCAACGCTATGCTTCAGAATTCAGGGAAGTGTTTACCCGACTGGCTGCAGATGAGCGTGTTACTTTGATCCCATTTTTACTGGAAGGCGTGGCTGGCGATCCGAAACTAAACCAAGGCGATGGCATACACCCAACTGTAGAGGGTCAGAAAATACTCGCTAATAATGTTTGGGAAGTTATGGAAGATTTACTCAAAGATAACAGCTAGTAAACTAACCTGGTTTCGAAGTTTAAATGTAATTCAAAGGTTGGTTTTAGGTTAAAGTAATGTGTTGATTTAACCCGTTTTACAGTATAGGACACTACTAAAACAACATAGTATTGCCGGTAAAAAAGAGTTAGAAAGTATGTCGTGATTTTTCGGCTACTCTTTCTAACTCTTTTTCTATTTATACTTTATTCTGATATCTTTCAAAAATATAGTCAACGGCCAGGTAATTAAAGCAAACTGATTGGCCGTCGGAAAAAAAATATAGAAATTTATTTATCCTCAGGCAACCTCAGGTATAGTATCCTACATCTAAGGTTTACAGAGCCACGCAAAGCTCTGCCATTGATTTAAACGAAAGAGCAAAATTTGATAAACTTTTACACAGCGTGTCGGAAGCAGATTTAATAGCGGGGTGTCGGAAGGCTGACAGTAAAGCACAGAAAGTGCTATACGAGCAGTATGCTTCAAAAATGTACGGGGTGTGTCTCCGTTACCTCAAAAATGATATGGATGCAGAAGAGGCGCTGCTGAATGGGTTTATGAAAATTTATAAAAACATTGACCGCTTCGAAGCCAAAGGCAGCTTTGAAGGCTGGATACGCCGCATTATGGTTAACGAGGCGCTGGCTTTTCTTCGGAAAAAGGAGCCCCTGCACCTGGCTATAGATGACAGCCACATACAACTGGCTGGCGGTACCGGAGCAGACCAGGATTTGGCAGAGGGAGAGTTGATGGAGTTGCTGCACAGTCTGCCCGCAGGCTACAGGGCCGTTTTTAACCTGTACGCCATAGAAGGATACTCACACAAAGAAATAGCAGACATGCTAGGAATAAACGAGGGCACATCTAAATCGCAGTTAAGCAAGGCACGCGCCATGCTGCAGCGCAGGTTAGAAGGACAAAGTGCTATTGCTGTTTAAGTATAAGGAGGATAAAATGAGACCAGAAGAAATAGATAAGATTTTTAAGGAAAGATTAGGAAGCACTACTCCTACTCCACCAGCTGACCTGTGGAACAGACTACAGGATAGAATGGAAGCAGAAATGCCACAGCAGCTAAAACCAAAAGAAGAAAAGAAAAGCTTTATGTGGATTTACTCTTCTGTTGCGGCCACGCTGTCTTTGCTGCTTACAGTAGGTGTTGTGTTTTACAATATTAAATCTACTCCTGAGGTAAGCGACACGTTGGCTTTAAAAGATAAAACCATACTTCTGGAAGAACCTATGTACAATGCACCAGTTGAGGAGGCAGTAGCACAGGTAGAAGCTATAGAAAAACCGGCAGAAAAAAAATCTGAAATAATTTCTGAACCCCGGGCAACCAAAGAAGCAAGCCCTGCATCTAACATTACAGAAGCGGTTGAGAGACCTGCTACACTAGCAAAGGCAAAAACAAAAGCTGTACAGCAAACAAAAGCAGCCCGCGCTAACACAGCATCTCAACCAACGGCACAGGTGCAGCAGGCACTTGCCCAAAACACCCCGACAACTGAAAGCCCAGCAGAAGCTGCAACAGTTATTCCTACCGGAAAACCTGTGATGCCATCTGCCCTGGCTGCCAGCGCCGACATGAATGCGAAGCCTGTAGAGATCACCATTGTACGTTCTGCGGCCCCTGCAATAGCAACAGCTGTGGCAGAGGAAAAAGAAACAGGTGGCCTTGAAAAGAAAGCTAAGCTTGCCAAAAACATTTTTAAGCAGGCCCGCAATCTGGCAAACGGCGAGCAGGTACAACTGGCAGACCTTGGCATAAGAGCCGACAGAGTAGCGCTGGAGACACAGATCGGGAAACAAAAAATTTCAAAAGTTATTAATCTCTAACCCTTCAAAACCATGAAACGAGTACTACTAATCATGGCCATTTTTATGGCCACCGTTACCGGTGTGTCTGCCAAAGGCGGTCTTACCGTGAAAGAGCGATTAACTTCGGAGCAGGATACCATTGTTGTTAAGATGGCGAATGGCGCCAAACTGATACTGCAACTGCAAAACATTGAGCAGCTAAAAGCTTTCCAGAACTATAGCCTGGATTCCCTGATGCTGGAACTAAACAAATATGTAGCGCAGGTTGACCAAATGGAGAACACTACAACCGGTGACAAGGATATGACAGTAACCTTTAATACTGAAAAATCTAAGGACGGTAAGGCAGAGCAGATTACGGTAACGGTGCAGGAAAAAGACAAGAAAACCGGGCAAGTAAACAAAGAGCGCCACGAGATTAAGATAGGTAAAACCTTTAAAGTGGATGTAGAAGTAGAGGAAGATGGCAATGACACTAAAATAAACGTGAATGTGCCAGACCAGGCTGAGCGTGACAGTTTGAAAGCCGCGGAGAAAGAGAGAAACTACAAAGCCTCTAAGTTTAACTTCGACATAGACCTGGGCTACAACAACCTGCTAAACACAGAAGACTTTGAGGTTCCGGATCTGAAAACGCTTGGCTCCCGCTATGTAAGTTTAAACCTGCACCTTAACTCCCAGGTTGGTGGCCGCAAGAGTCCATTCTACATCGTATCTGGTTTTGAGTTCGCATTCAACAACCTGATGTTTGATGATAACATTATTGTGAGTGATGTAAACAGAGTAACCACCTTTACAGAGGTTCCTGATTTCAACATGGAAAAGTCTAAGCTAACCTACTCTTCTGTGAACATTCCAATCATGCCGATGCTACAGTTTAAGCGTGAGAATGGAAAAGACGGCTTCCTGATTGGTGCTGGTGGATTTGCGGGTTACCGCTTGGGTGCCCACACCAAGCTGAAGTACCAGGAGAACGGCAAAACTGAAAAGGACAAGACACGCGATAACTTTAACCTGAGCGATTTCCAGTATGGCTTAGAAGGTGTTATAGGCTACGGTAGCGTAACATTATTTGCCAAGTATAACATGAATGATCTTTTTAAGGATAATCGCGGACCGCAGGCTAACGTCATCAGTTTCGGCATACGCATCCTAGAGTAAGTAAGTATAAAGTAACTGTTTGTGATTAAGGTGAAAAAAAGAGGAGCGTTACTGCTCCTCTTTTTTTATACTTCCTGCTTAAAGGTTTTATACTTAAGCATTGCGCTTAAAATTATCTATTATAATAGCTGTTGCCGTTGCCACGTTTAGCGACTCTGCCTTGCCAAAGGCCGGTATCTTGATCAGTTTGTTTACCTGGTTTGCAACTTCTGGCCTGATGCCGTTTGCTTCGTTACCCAATACTACAATACCCTCCGGCTTAAGTTGCATTTGGTGAAGGTTCTCCCCTGCTAATGATGCCCCGTAAATATCAAAACGCTGGGTGTGCTGCGCTAGCCACTCCGGCAGGTTTAAATAGTAAACATTTATCCTTGTAAAAGAGCCCATGGTGGATGAAATTACCTTGGGGTTGTAGAAGTCAGCGCATGTTTCGGAGCATATTACATTTTTTAAACCATACCAATCGGCAATCCGGATAATTGTACCAAGATTACCGGGGTCGCGTATATCATCGAGTGCAATTACAAAGTCTTTTTCTTTTAAATGCAGAGCCGGTAATTTACGCATACTTGCAACTGCCAATGCGGCGTTGTTACTTGCAAACGTACCTGCAGCAACAAGTTCTGCTTCTGTAACTACATCATACTTAAAGCCTTTAGCAAGTATGGCTGCGTGTTCATCTTCAAATGATGCGGTAACAAACAGGTGTTGCACTTCGAAATCAGAGTGCAGCAGTTCCAGCACACTTTTAGCGCCCTCTACAACAAAGGCTTGGTGTTGGCTGCGGTATTTTTTTACTTGCAACGATTTAATGTACTTTACAACTGCTTTCGAGAACATAGAAAATAAACGTTTGACACCACGAGTATACATATACGCCCTCGCAATTACAATGCTGTTCTTTACAGGCTGCATTCCGACTGCCTACCTTGGCGAGAACGAACAGCTGCTGGTAAGTATAAAGCCTGAGGGGCTACAGTTAGTGGATCAGGCTGCAGTACAGGCACTTTACCGGCAAAACCCTAACCGCCTTGTGTTGGGGTCTGCCCCATACCTGGCACTCTATAATTTTGGCAAAAAGTTTTATGATCCTCCTAAAATACAGCAAAAAATAGAGGAGCAGGAAGTAAAGCTTAACAGGAAAATAACCGAAGCGGGTACGGATACCTCCAAAATTGTAAGAATACGCAACAGGTTTGAAAATAAGATTGAACGCCTGGAGACGAAACAAAAAGAAGGAAACTTCCTGATGCAGCTAGGCGAGCCCCCGGCAATTTACGACTCCTTGCAGATGCAGCGAACAGTAGACCAAATTGGAATTTACCTTAACTCCAAAGGTTTTTTTAACAGCCAGACCAGCTTTACAAAAGAAGTTAAAAATGACAAGCTGGTATATGTTACTATCAACATCGAAGAAAACACACCTTACAGATACTCCGCATTTACCTATACAATTCCCGATACTACAATCAGGCGGCTTGTGCTCAGCTCTACAAACAGGTCGCTGTTAAAGCTGGGCGATATTTATGATGAGGATGTGTTGTCAGAGGAAAGAGACAGACTAAATGATCTGTTGCGTAACCGTGGGTATTATGAGTTTGCACGGGCTTACATCGACTTTTTAGTAGACACCACTAAAGCCGGCAGCTATGCGCAGGTAAATACGATCATTCAAAACCCTGAACAGGGAGGAAAGCACAAGCAGTACACCATCCAGAATGTATACTTTAAATCTGACCGCGACAGGTTTGGAATTGCCCGTGATACGATAAAGTATAACGGCATCAATTACATGGCTTACAAACACCGCTACTCAACTGAAATCCTTGATAAGAAGATTGATATCAAGCCAGGGCAGCCGTACAGCCAACTGTTAACCACTATCACGCAACGGAAGCTCTCCAACCTTGATGTCTTCCAGTTTAATAATGTGCTCTACAACAAGGTAAATTCTCCTGTAGATTCTGTTTACCAGCTTAATGCCTTTATCAATGCCTCACCGGCTAAAAAGTACCAGGAAACTACCGAGCTTGGCGTAAACTTTACGGAGCGCCGGCCTGGGCCATACACAAGTATACGCCTGCGCGTTCGTAATATATTTAGCGGAGCCGAGAACCTGGATATTGGCCTATATGGTGGTTTGGAAGGGCAGATCGCTTTAACTGAGCGAGCAGAAACAGTTATGATTAAGGAGTATGGCGGCAACGTGTCGCTTACGTTTCCGGTTATACTTGTGCCGTTTACAAACAAAAGCCTGCTGGCAGATTTAAACCCAAGAACGCGTTTCTACACAGGTTTCTCTTCAGAAGATCGTACAGAGTATAAGCGGCTAAGCTATCAGTTAGGCCTTGACTATATCTGGCAACGTTACAGGGGACCTTCACAGCCGCCTGTAATGCAGTTTACTTACTCCCCTGTTAACTTTAATATTATTCAGGTAAGCCGCGTTGACTCCACTTTTGTTGATTACCTTACCAGGTTTAGTAACAGCAGATCGTTAGCCGAAAGCTTTGAAAGTGCTCTGCTGTCATTCATGTCGTTTAACTTTATTTACAATACAAACGATTTTGCACAGACCAGGAATGCGCGCTATTTCCGAACACAGGTAGAGCTAGGCGGCCTGAGCCAGTTAGCGGGCCTTGACTTGAATGTAGGTGACCTCAGAACGTTCCAGTACGGCAGAATTAACCCCGATTACCGCCGCTATATACCTTTGGGTGGTAAGCGCTTATTTGCTTACAGAGTAAACGCAGGTGTTGCTAAACCCCTGTTTGATTCAAATGTATTGCCCTACGACAAGCACTTTTTTGCCGGGGGTGCATCTAGTGTCAGAGCCTGGCAGTCCAGGAGATTAGGGCTGGGGTCTTATGCAGCTACTACAGAAACAATCGTTGATGGCGAAACAGTAGTGACCAGAAATTTTAATGCTGAGCAGCCCGGTGAGGTTTTGCTGGAAGGAAGCGCAGAGTACAGATTTAACATGTTCAGCTTTATAAACGGGGCGCTCTTTGTCGATGCAGGCAACGTGTGGGAGCTCCAAAAAGATCCGTCTAAACCAGGTGCCAATTTTCAGTTTAATCGCTTTTATAAAGAGTTGGCAATAGGTACTGGCTTTGGTATCCGCTTTGATTTATCAGTAGTGGTGCTTCGCTTTGATATCGCCACAAAGGTTATTGACCCCGCTGAACTCCGTGGTGAGCGCTTTGTACTCGACAACTTCAAATTCTCTCAAATTTTTACCCGTAATAACCAAACCTCGCTTAATATCGGTATCGGGTATCCTTTCTAAAAAGCATTTTCTGCTCTAAGTTTTTGTTTAAACGGAAGTGAAGCGGGCTTTCGTTTTTTTAATTTTTTCAAACTTTTTTCGGTTTCGGTTGAATTTTATTTTTCCACTTTTAGTAGATACCTATTGTATTATTACGGTTTACAACAGTTGATGTAAAAATTGTTTTAATGCAATTAGTTATTGGCGTGTTTTTATGTTTTCAAATATGTGTTTAAACATCTTAGGACTGTTTAATTGACTGTTTTGGATAGCATCAACTTTATTTTAAAATTATGATGGACTCAGGCACTTTAGTGCTGGAACTAATGGATTTTGACGAAAGTTCTAGCCAAAGTCCTGTTAATAAGCTCTTAATGTGCAATTGCTGACATAGCGGGAAGTATAAATTTATTTTGTTCCTTTTATGAAAGTATTTGTACGCCTTTTGTTTCTAACTTACTTTTTGATTCCATACGTTGCTGTATCGGAAGGATCTAAAAATTTAACACCCAATACAACCGGAACCACAACAGACCTTACAAACCCAGGCAATACTAGAGCAGGTTTCCTGGCGCACGATGCTAATTTTGCCTCAGCAGCAGGTGTAGGTCCAACATCTTTAAGCTTTCTCAAGTCCCCGGGTTTCAACTACAATGGAGCGACCTACTCCCCTGATCATCGGTTGTATGTAAGAGTACTGCCAGGCGAAACCCTTCACTTTGGTGTGCACCGTACCTCTCATGATCAGGGAACTGGTAATCAAGGAGATTTGAATATTAACGTTAGGTACCGAAACGCTGATGGTTTAGGTGCAGAGATGAGCGCCGGGGTAGTAACACTACGAAGAAACACAAATTCTGCACGTCATTCAGAGTTGATCACGAGTCAAGCAGGTGTAATTGGTAGTGCTGCGCAAGCTGCAGCAGGACCAGCTGTGCTAAATCCGCTCGGCTATCAAAGCTTAAGTATAAGAAACACCTTAACCGTTCCACTTGACTTCTTCTTTGAATTCAACCAGGTTGGCGAGGCGAACATGACTCAGGACCAGCGTTTCTCAGTTTATGACTTCTGGGACTTTACTGTTTTAGATGCTAATAACGTGGAGAAACCAGGTCGCTTATACTCCAAATTATGGGCTTTTTCTGCAGGAGGCGCAAACAATGTGTTCTCGCGTAATTTTGATATGTACCCTCTTGTACCTAGCGAAAACCAGAGTGGTAAATACTTCGTGAAAGTGTTAGAACTTGCCGGCCTTGCCCCTCAGAACTTTTTCCGGTTTGTTACCAATAGTATGGGTACTACCGCAGGCAGTACTTTTGAAGAAAGGCGTAAAAGCCAGGTCACCAATTCTGATTATCCGGAGTATTTTAACTTTGTAAACAATCCGGACCCGGCTATTTGGCCTACTGCTAGCGCACCAACCTTTAGTGTTAATGTGAACGCCTTTTGTAGCAACTCTGTGACAGGCCGGGGTGGCGTAACTTTTACGGGTACCAGTTCGGAGAGTAGCACTTTCATTGTTTTGATAGACCTGCACGGTAACAATGGTATTTACGACCCGAACACAGCAGATGTATTACTAGAGCGAACCGGGCCTGCCGGAGCTAAAGTGATTACCTGGGATGGCTTGAATGGCTTAAACCAGATCGTACCAAAAGGCACAACAATCAAATACTATTTTAAGAATGGCAGCGGTGCTGTTAACTTTCCGATGTGGGATGCAGAAACCAACCTGGATGGATTCAGAGTAGGTGAAGTCAGGCCTCTCCCACCAAACGTTAGTTCTCAAAATTATGCCAGTAAACTTTTCTGGGATGATTCGAACCTGGCCACAAGCCGGTTTCCTGCACCGCAGACTCAACTTTTTGGCGTTGCTTCTACAGGCATTTATACGAATACAAGCGGAGGCGTTCACCGGTGGGGTAATACAAGCACCAACGCACTTGCCGGCGACCTTTATACCGTAAACACCTGGACCTATGGCTATACCAATGAAGTGGAGCAAACCCATACTTACACCTATGATTGCTCCGTGGATTTAGCGGTAACACATACAGCCTCTGGAGGCAACTACATAATTGGCAAACCATTTACATACACAGTAAGCATAGCAAACAATGGGCCTCAGTTCGCCACCGGTATTACTTTAAGAGACCTCATCGATAATAACACCCTCAATTTTATAAGTGCTACACCTTCGCATGGCACGTACAATGCTACAACCGGCATCTGGACTGTAACTGATATGGGTGTAGGTGCTACCCGTACCTTAACTATTACTGCTTCACCTAAAGTGATCGGCACTATCAACCAAACTGCAAGTATAAATTCCCTTCAACAAACGGATAGCAATCCAGTAAACAACACAGCTACAGCGACCATCAATGTACAGGCAGCAGCTGATATTGAAGTGAAAAACGTTGCATCCGGAACTACATTCAACAACGGAGATATTGTAACTTATACGATCACCGCCAAAAACCTGGGACCAAACAATGCTACAAGCGTAGCCATAACTGATGTACTGCCAACAGGAGTTGTGTTTGAAAGTGCCACAGCAACCACAGGTACCTACAACAGCACTACTGGAGTATGGAGTGTTGGTAATCTGGGGAGTAGCCAAACAGCTACATTAACGTTGAAAGCTAAAATAAACAGGCTTGGAACTATTACAACCACAGCCTCTCTAAACAGCAGAACAGGTGCAGAGCTAGATGAAAACCCGGCAAATAACTCTTCCTCGAATACGATAAACGTGAATCCTGCTGCAGATGTGGCTATCACAAACACCGTAAATAACGCCGCCCCATACCAGGGAGAAGACATTGTTTACACCATCAGAGTAACAAATAACGGGCCCAACAATGCAACAAACGTTTCTGTTGCAGACCAAATACCGGCAGGATTGACTATCACAAATTATACTACTACTGCAGGTGCCATTGATATTGCGAACGGCGTTTGGAATGTAGGGACTGTAATTAACGGTACTTCCCAAACATTAACGCTATATGCCAGACCTACAGTTACAGGTCAAATTTCGCTTGTCTCTTCGCAAACACACACAGAATTCGACTCAAACAGCAGCAACAATAGTGCGACATCTACCATCAATGTAGGTGCTACTGCCGATGTTGCTGTTTCGAATGTTGTAGCGCCGGTAAAGGAAAACTACATAAATGGTGATATAGTAACTTATACTGTGGTTGTTAGAAACAACGGCCCGAGCAGCGCCACCAATGTAGTTGTTACTGATAAGTTGCCTTCCTCGCTAATCTTCATGAATCAGACTGTATCTACGGGGGCATATAATGCTACTACTGGCGTCTGGACTGTAGGCACCTTAGCGGTTGGAGCATCTCAGACGCTTGCAATCACGGCCGCTGTAAACCAAAGTGCCGTTATAACGACTACTGCTACGCAAACACATACCGAGTTTGATAATGTAAGCGAAAATAACCGCGCCTCAAATACAATTATATCAGGTACAGGACAGGTTGTGGCAGATGTGGAAGTAGGTGTTTCTGTATCACCTGGTCCTTACTATACCGGCAGGCAAACAACCTTTACCGTTACGGCAAAAAATTTAGGCCCCGACTTAGCAACTGGCTTAAGTTTAAATGCATTGCTTCCAGCTACTTTTGAGTTTGTTAGCAAATCATTTAGCGGGGGTACTTATGATGAAGCCACAGGTATCTGGAATATAGGTTCGCTATCATCCGGTGCGGATACCAGGTTGGTACTGGTTGTAAAACCTAAAGCAGACCCTGCTACTGCACCTAAAGCAACTATTGCACATACACTTACAGCTTCTGTCAGAAGTTTATCGCAGTACCAGGGAACTGATGTAGGCGCCAATACCGGAAGCAAAACCATTGAAGTAAATAAAATGGCAGAAGTTGGTGTTACCATGACCGTTTCCAGCAGCGACCCGGAAGGCAAATATTATAACGGCCTAACAGAAGCTACTTTTATATTGAATGTTACAAACAACGGGCCCGATAAAGTAACCAACCTCGTAGGCTCCGACACCAGAACCGGTTTGCTTGATTTTACTTATATCGAGACGGGTAAAGGATTTAATCCATACACAGGAATATGGACAGTTGGAGACCTTGAGCCAGGGCAAAGTAAGACTATTGAAGTTAGAGGCATCCCGAATACCACAGGTAGAATTAACCTGGGTGGCTGGATTACAAGCCAGGAACAGTATGATGGCGTAGTGGAAAATAACAAAGCCGTTGCGCTACTTAATGTATTGCCAGTTTCAGACCTTAAAGTAACTAATATAGTGGCACCGGGTCCGTATTACAATGGCCAAAATACAACCTTTACTGTAACTTTAGAAAACCTTGGCCCTGATGCAGCCTCTGGCGTGACCATTGATAACAAACTACCTGCAGGCTTAGTATTTGTTAGCGCGACGGCATCGATGGGCTCATACAATGCCACAACTGGCATTTGGAATCTTGAATCGGATGTATTGCCAAACCAACCACAGGTTCTGGAAATAATAGTTAAGCCCGTAACCTCAGCAGAAATAACGACCATTGCCAGCGTTTATACTTCAAATGAGTTCGATAGCGCTGTTGCTAATAATACAGCGTCTGCTACTATTACAACAGAAAAAGTGGCCGATATTCGTCTGCATGCTTTTGTACCCTCAGAAACACGACATGTTGGAATAGAATCATCTTTCACAATTCATGCATCTAACCTAGGTCCGGATAAGGCCACAAGTATAAGTATACAGGAAAAGCTACCTGTCGGCTTCTCAAATATTTCTGTTGTTCCATCGCACGGTACATACAATCCAGCTACTGCAATCTGGGCTATACCTGCCTTAGAAAGTGGTGAAACAGCAGATTTACTCATAAAATTTACACCTACTGGTACGGGAACTTTCACTAACTATGTGTACAAGCTATCCTCAGCAGAGTACGACCCGAATGGGCAGAACCTGGAAGCAGGCAATAACCGCACAACAGTTGGTTTAACTATCACCGACAGAAAAGCTACCTATACCGTAGCAGCTGCTAAAAATTTCTATGACTATAAAAACGGCGCTGTACTGGCTTATCCTATAGACCCGGATGGTGTAATTACGCTTGCCAGGCTTGAGAGCAGCACGCTGCCCGCTGGCATAACCATGCGAAACAATGGGCAGGTTGTCGCGACAGATGCCTTTGCGCTTCGGCCAGGCGTCTATACTTTTAATGTCGAAACTTATGACGAGTTTGGCAACATCAGTTTAATTAGCGGAGTGGCGTTAACTATTACCGGCGACAGAGACGGTGACGGTGTTAGTGATTTTGACGATGTTGATGATAACAACGATGGTATTCCAGATAAAATAGTATCTGGCGGAGCCGATCCATACGGTGATGAAGACGGAGACGGAAAGTTAAACTATTACGACCTTGATTTTATTTACCCGGGCGGCAAAGCCTTTTCAGATGCAAATGGAGATGGTATTAATGATTGGTTTGATACAGACCATGACGGAATCATCAACTCCCTGGATATAGACATTGACGGAGACGGCATCACAAATACCATAGAGGCCAATGGCGGTATAATACCGGTAGGATATGGTTATAGCAGCAGTAAAGGTATTTTAGAAGGAAGCGTATCAACTAATGGCATGCCAGTTTTAGCGCAGGCAACCAGCAACAGCGGGATAAGCGCTTTTGCAATGCCCGATACAGATAAAGACGGGTTGGCTGATTACACAGATATAGACGCTGACAATGATGGTTTGCCTGACCTGATGGAGGGGCAAGCAACCTTAACCTATACTTTATTAAGCTACACAGATACAGACATGGATGGCCTGGATGACGCTTTTGATGCGAGTTGTGGCTGCACAAATCAAGGTACCGCTGTGCTTCCTGTAAACACAGACGGTGATAGCCTTGCGGATTACCTGGACAGAGATAGTGATGAGGATCTTACATCAGATTTTGTAGAGTCGTTTGATGACAATGCTGACGGCGCATCTTATGATGATTTAATTGAGCGGGCTGCCAGATTCGAAGAATCAACCGGTAAAGGCTTTTACCTTGATATAGTTCGTTTTGCCGGAGACTTGCCTAACTGGCTTAAAGACGACAATAAAAATGGAATCCCTAATTTTCTGGAACCCGGCAACAGCTATTATAAAGATACGAATGGCAATGGCCTGGTAGATCTTTTCGACCCGGCATCCGGTGGCGAGAGCGTAGTATACCAGCTTAACTCAAATAATAAGATGCATTACCGCGACGCCGCTATTATTTCACCGTTACCTGTTACACTAACTAAGTTTACGGCTCAGGTAAAGTCAACTACGGTTGTACTAAATTGGGAAACAGCAACGGAAGTGAACAACGATAAATTTGTAGTGGAGCGCAGTATAGATGCACGCACTTTTGAGGCCATTGGCTCTGTAAAGGGCGCTGGCAACAGCAACACGGCAAAAAGCTATACTTTGATTGATAAAAATCCCCCTTATACTATGGTATATTACCGCCTGAAGCAAATTGATTTGGATGGTACATTTACCTATAGTGCTGTTGTTTCGGTTTCTTTAAATGGCGGAATGGCACTCAAAGCGCCTGCTGCTGTGCTTTACCCAAACCCAACAAAGGGCACAAGCTATTTGCAGATGTCGCAGTTACCTGCTGATACTTATACGATAAGTATTTACAGCGTAGATGGGCGCATGATAAAGCAGCATACATTAAGAAGTGATGTAGAGCATACTTTGGACCTATCCTACTTATCCAGTGGCAAGTATATACTTCGGATAACAGGAAACCGGCACCAGCAAAGTATAAATTTTATAAAGCAGTAAGTATAAAAGCGAAAGCCTCTCCAATTTGGAGAGGCTTTCGCTTTTATACTTTATACCCGATATTGTCTAGTAGTTCAGCAACTCATCCAGCATCTTGGCTACTTTCTCAGGGTTTGGCAGCATCATCTTCTCGAGTTCAACATTAAGCGGAATAGCAGGCAAATTTACAGCTCCCAATGTATAAATAGGCGCATCCAGCTTTTTAAAGCAATCTTTGGATAAACGCCCGGCAAGCGATTCTGCAAAGGAGTTCATCAATGGCTCTTCTGTTAATACCAATGCTTTGCCATGTCGCTCTACAGAGGCCTTCACAGTTTCGTAATCCAACGGGTTAAGCGTACGCAGGTCCACAATTTCTATACTTCCCGGAAACTGCTTAGCGGCTGTTTTTGCCCAGTATACGCCCATGCCGTAGGTGATCACCGTTAAGCTGTTGCCCATTCGGATTTCTTCTTCATCGGCTTTCTGCACAATGTTGGCTTTCCCAAGTGGCAGGATATAATTCTCGTCCGGCTCCACCGTTTTGGCATCTTCTGTACCGGCAACTTTAGACCAGTAAATACCTTTATGCTCCAGCATCACCACCGGATTCGGGTCCAGGAAAGCAGCTTTCATCAGGCCTTTCATATCGGCAGCGTTGCTCGGGAACACTACTTTTATGCCTCTGATGTTCAGGAGTGTAGATTCTATACTTCCGGAGTGATACGGGCCGCCGCCGCCGTATGCCCCAATCGGAACACGAATAACAGACTGGATTGGGAATTTACCGTTGCTCAGGTAGCAGCTTTTAGACAGCTCTTCCACCAGCTGGTTGATACCAGGCCATATATAATCTGCAAACTGGATTTCTACAATAGCTTTTGCTCCTACCGCCGACATGCCAGCCGTTGAGCCCACAATGTAAGCTTCCTGAATAGGCGTATTAAACACACGGGCATCGCCATACTTTTTAGCCAGCAAAGCTGCCTCACGGAACACACCACCCAGTTCACCGCCTACGTCCTGTCCGTAGAACAAGGCCTCCGGGTACGTGCGAAGTATGTCATCCACCGCATGCAGGGCAGCATCCACCATGATTACTTTTTCTGCTCCGGCAGGTGCTCTTTGGCCTTTCTCTTCAGTTACCGGTGTAGGTGCAAACTCATGCTGGTCAAAAGTACTCGGCTCAGGGTTGGGTGCTTCAAGGGCCTTGTGATAGTCAGCTGCTACAGTTGCTAACGCCTCTTGTTCCAGCTGGTCAATTTCATCCAGGCTTACATCGGCATCTAAAAGTGCCTGCCGTAGCTTCGGAATCGGATCGTTTACGGCATGTTCGTTCAGGTTTGTGCCACGGTACCACTCACGGCGAACGCCGGAAGTATGGTGGCCCAGCAAAGGAACTTTGGCATGTACAAGTATAGGTTTACGCACTTTACGTGCATATTCAAAGGCTACACGCATACCCTCATACGATTCCTCAAAATCAGAACCATTTACGCGCAGGCGTTCCATGCCTTTGAAACCAGCGGCATACTCGTAGGCATCCATGGCACGCATTTCTTTACCAGTTGCCGAAATCCCCCAGTCATTGTCCTGGATCAGGTACACAATAGGCAGGTTCTTCAGTATTGCCATCTGGAACGCTTCTGCCACCTCTCCTTCTGTTACAGAGCCATCACCCAGCGAGCAAAGCACCACCGGCTTCTCATCACCTTTTAGTAGCCCCTGCCCTTCCAGGTACGCAATGCCATGCGCCATGCCTGTAGCCGGAATAGCCTGCATGCCTGTAGCTGAACTCTGGTGCGGAATCGTCGGGAAACCTTCTCTTTTCAAAGATGGGTGGCCATAATACGTGCGACCTCCAGAGAAAGGATCATCAGCCTTTGCCATCAGCTGCAGCATCAGCTCGTACGGCTGCATGCCGATGCCCAGCAAAATAGAATCATCGCGGTAATACGGCGAGGCGTAATCGTAGGGTTTAAGCTGGAAAGCAGCTGCAAGCTGTATGGCTTCGTGGCCCCGCGAGGTGCTGTGCACATACTTGCTGCAGATAGCTTTGTTTTCTTCGTAGGTATCTGCCATGGTTTTGGCAGTAATCATGAGGCGGTAAGCTTTTTTAAGCAGATCGATGTCCAGCTTAACGGCTTCCAATGTATCTTTTGACATATAGTGCATATCTTTTGCCCGAAAATAAGAAATTTTGGCCTTTTTCTAAAATCCTTGGCTTGGCTTCGCTACTCCGGTAATAATCGGTATTTTTGCATGCTTTAGCCGTATCACGTAGCACGACACACGTAGCACGACATTTTGATATTTACCTGATAGGTTGGTTCTGAACATAGTAACTTATCCTTTGTATTGTCTTATTGTCTTTTCTAATGGGTGTGATACGTGATTCTAGATACGATCACTCAAAGAGAAGAAAAATGTTCAGAGATAAAGTAGAGGCGTTTATGCGCCAGTTCCAGAAAGACCTGTACCAAGCATTAGAAGACTGCGACGGTGGTGCCATGTTTAGTGCCGATGAGTGGCAGCACGAAGGCGGCGGTGGCGGTATTTCGCGCGTGATTGAGAACGGGGCTGTGCTGGAAAAGGGCGGTGTAAACTTTTCTGCGGTGCAGGGCGAGTTGTCTCCCCAGTTCCTCAAAATGCTGCAGATGCCCGATCCTAATTACTTCGCAACGGGCGTTTCAGTAGTCATGCATCCGCACAGCCCGATGGTGCCCATCACACACATGAACGTGCGCTACTTTGAAGCCGGCAACGGACAGGCATGGTTTGGCGGCGGCATCGACCTCACTCCTATTTATCTTGATTTGAAACAGGCACGGGAGTTTCATGAGCAAATGAAAGCTGTTTGCGATAAGCACCACCCAAGCTATTACCCGGAGTTTAAAAAGTGGGCCGATGATTATTTCTACAACGAGCACCGCGAAGAAACACGTGGCGTTGGCGGTATTTTCTTCGACAGGCTGATGGCCACCGACGAGATAAGTATGGAAGACCGCCTGGCTTTTGTGCATGATGTAGCCTATGCGTTTATTCCTTTTTATACTTCTATCATTAACCAGAACCGCGATCTGCCTTACGGAGAAAAGGAAAAGCAATGGCAGCTGATACGCCGTGGCCGCTACGTAGAGTTTAACCTGGTATATGACCGTGGCACGAAATTCGGTTTGCTTACCAAAGGCAGAATAGAATCTATATTGATGAGTTTGCCTACACATGCCTCATGGCACTACAACTTTACCCCAGAACCGGGCAGCGCAGAAGCAATCACACAACAGTATCTGAAAAAAGACATCGACTGGCTGCAAGTGCAGTAAGCCTTTATGGAGACTTTAGAGCAACTGGATAAAGAGATTTTCCTTTATCTGAACGATATGCAAAGCCCCTTCTGGGATGCTGTCATGATTTTTGTATCTAACAAGTATGTTTGGATACCGTTCTACCTCGGCCTGATAGGCTACCTGGTCTGGCGTTACCGCAGGCAAAGTATGGCCATGCTGGGAATGGCAATCGCAGCTGTTGGTTTGGCTGATTTTGTGGCCTCTGGCATTTTTAAACCATATTTTCTGCGTCTGCGTCCCTGCCACGACCCTTCGCTGGCTGAGTTTGTGAATATTGTGGAAGGTTGCGGTGGCCAGTTTGGTTTTATGTCGTCGCATGCCTCCACCAGCTTTGCCTTGGCAGTCTTCTTCAACCTTATACTTCCCGACAGGTACTTTATCTTTAAGATTGTGCTGGTAGTCTGGGCCGTTGTTGTTTCGTACAGCCGCATTTACCTTGGCGTACATTATCCGGGCGATATTATCGGAGGTGCTCTGCTAGGTTCTTTTCTGGCATACCTGAGTTCGCTTGGCTATACTATTCTCCTGAACAAATATCCTCGTCTGGTGCGTTAAACCTTTCCCGGGAAGTGTTGTTTCCTTTGTGTTCATTATAGCCCTTAGGTTTGCGCATACTACTTTATACGTTTATACTTTCGCTTCTGCTGCTGGCTACAGGCAACCGCGTGGTTGCGCAGCAGTTTTATACATTGTCTGGTCATGTGCTGGATGCTGAGTCCGGTGAGGCTTTGGCGGGCGCATCGTTATTTCTTAAAGAAAGACCAGGGGCCGGAGCAGTAACAGATGCTACAGGTAAGTATACTTTTATAGCGGCGCCAGGCACCTATACTTTAGTTGCGCGCTACCTTGGCTACAACGACCTGGAGCAGGAACTACTACTGGACCAGAACAGGCAGCTAAACGTAAGGTTATCCGCTAAAGCCTATGGCGTGAAGGAAGTAGAAGTATTTGGCACCCGCCAGCCACCCATGACACAAACCGCTGCTATGGGCCAGCTCGACATTCCGCTTGAAACTATTAAAACCCTTCCGGTGCTTTTCGGCGAAACAGATATCCTGAAAACGGTACAGCTGATGCCGGGTGTGCAGTCGGGTGGTGAGGGCAATACGGGTTTTTATGTGCGTGGCGGTGGCTCCGACCAGAACCTTGTTTTAATGGATAAGGCGACTATTTATAACCCAGGCCACCTGCTCAACTTTTTTTCGGTATTCAACAGCGATGCCATCGAAACCACTACCCTGCTTAAAGGCAATATGCCTGCCAGGTATGGTGGCCGGTTATCGTCGGTGCTGGACGTAGAAATGAAAGACGGCAACATGACAGCTTATGAGGTGGATGGTGGTGTAGGGTTGATTGCTTCACGTTTAACGTTGCAAGGGCCGATTGCCAGGGAAAAGGCTTCGTTTATACTATCCGGGCGCAGAACCTATATGGATGTGCTGACAGAACCTTTATTGAAGAATACCGAGCAAGGTGGTGTGCCCTACTACTTTTACGACCTGAATGCTAAGCTAGCCTATACTTTATCAGACAAAGACAGGCTGTATTTAAGTGGTTACTATGGCCGCGACAAAGGTACGCTAAGACTGAACGATGGCCGGTTTACTTCTGACTTTTACTGGGGTAATGCAAGCGCAGCTGCCCGTTGGAACCGTATTTTCAGCGATAAGCTTTTTATGAATGCCTCCGCGCTACTCAGTAACTATAATTTTGAATTTACATGGGAGTATGGCGGCTATACTACGGTACTGGAAACAGGCGTGCGCGACTACAGCTTTAACCTTGACTTCGACTATACCCCAAACGTAAGGCATCATGTGCAGTATGGCGCGCAATACACTTACCATACCCTTCGGCCAAGAACCGGCGAAGCAGAAGGCCTTGATGGAGATGCTTTCAGCACAAACCGCATCAATCCTAAGTATGCTCATGCCTTAGCCCTTTACGTGTCTGATGACTGGAACCTGACAGACAAGCTTTTACTGAGCCTGGGGCTTAGAAGCAGCCATTTTATGCAGGTTGGGCCGTTTAGTTACTACCGTTTTAACCAGAATGAGCAGGTTACCGATTCTGTATACTATAGCGATAATCAGAAAGTGAAAGCATTCCATAACCTGGAACCTAGGGCAGCATTGCGTTATACTTTAGATAAGCAGTCATCTGTTAAAGCTGCTTTTACGCAGTCAGCACAATACCTGCATCTTGTCTCGAATGCTTATACTACGCTGCCCCTGGACGTATGGGTGCCGAGCTCGGCCATTGTTAAACCGCAACGCGCAACGCAGTATGCTTTGGGCTACTTCAGGAATATGCTGGAAAACCAATACGAGGGCTCTGTGGAAGTATACTATAAAACCATGCAAAACCAACTGGAATACCGCGAAGGCTACGCTGTGGGCCCAAGCAACCGCGACCTGGAGTATGAATTTGTGAGCGGCGACGGGGAATCTTATGGTGTAGAGCTTTTCCTGCGCAAGAACTTTGGAGATTTACAAGGCTGGGTTGGCTATACTTTGTCGCGCACCACCCGCCAGTTTCCGGCTTTAAACCAGGGCGCCACTTTCCCGGCCCGCTTCGACAGGCGACACGATTTGTCTGTGGTAGCCAACTATAAGTTAAATGATAAATGGACGTTTGGAGGCACCTTTATTTACGGCACAGGACAAGCCACGACCATGCCTGTCAGGCGCTATGCGATAGAAGGAAATGTGGTGTACCAGTATGGCGACAGAAATAGCTTCAGGATGGAGCCGACGCACCGCCTCGACCTGGCAGCAACATTAGAGGGGAAAAAGTTTAAAAACATCCAAAACAGCTTTACCTTCTCCATCTACAATGTGTATGGCCGCCGCAATCCTTTTTTATACTACATCGACAACGAGGGCGAATCTTACAGCCAGGACATTAAGCTGCAGGCTAAAAAGGTATCAATTATTCCTTTCCCCTTACCATCAGTAACCTGGAACTTTAGCTGGAAATAACATGAGGAAGCCAAACTTTATACTTCTTATACTATCGATGCTGCTGCTCTTGCTCTCTGGTTGTGAGGAAAGTATAACGCTGCAAATACCGGAAGGCGAAGCCCAACTGGTGGTAGAAGGGCACATTGAGCAAGGTGCTCCTCCTTATGTTATACTTACACAAACGGTTCCTGTTTTTGCCAATGTGTCTTTTGAAACCTTGGCGAATGCTTTTGTGCGTAACGCCCGAGTAACTGTAAGTACAGGAGAGCAAACTTATACGTTGCAAGAGGTCAGTTCTGCATCATTATCAGCTAAACAAAAAGAGCAGGTGGCGCTGCAATTTGGCATACCGCCAGATCTGCTTAACGGTGCCGGAGGCTTTCCCTTTTATGTTTATACTTCTGATGGACTAACAGGAGAAGTCGGGAGAAGCTATAAGTTACGCATCAGCCATGAGGGTAAAGTGCTCACAGCCAGTACCACCATTCCGCACCTTAACCCGATTACAGAACTATGGACGGTGCCACACCCAAAACCTGAGCAGGATAGCCTTCGGATTTTAATGTACCGATACGCTGACCCCGACACGCTCGGTAACAGCGTGCGTTACTTTACCAAACGTAACAGCGAGCCCTATTATACCGGGGTTTTTGCCTCTGTTTTTAATGATGAGCTTATAAATGGCGCTACAATTACCTTTCCCCTGGACCGTGGCGAGCCTAAAGGACAAGCAGAAATAGACGAGGATTTGTATGGTTACTTTGGCAAAGGCGACACCGTAACAGTACGCTGGGCAGCCATCGACTTAGCACATTTTCGTTTCTGGAGTACCCTGGAGAGCGAACAGAACAGTAACGGCAGCCCCATCGGTTCACCAAACACTACACGAAGCAACATAAACGGCGGCCTTGGCATCTGGGGTGGCTATGGCGTTACGTACCACACTTTAGTTATAGAATAAAGTATGGCAGCAAGTAATTCCGGCTAATGCCCTTTACTTTTTGCCCAACAACCGGGCCACATACTTGCCAATAATATCAAATTCAAGGTTTACCGTGTCGCCGGGTTTTACCTGGTGCAGGTTTGTGTGCTCGTAAGTATACGGTATAATGGCTACTGAAAAAGTATTTTCTTGAGAGTTGAAAACAGTTAAACTAATGCCGTTCACGCAGATGGAGCCTTTCTCTACTGTTACATTTCCCTGGGCAGGGTCGTAGCGGAAAGTAAAAATCCAGCTTCCGTTTTCATCCACCACCGATTCGCAAATGGCAGTCTGGTCTACGTGCCCCTGCACCACGTGCCCGTCAAAGCGTCCATTGGCTTGCATGCAACGCTCCAGGTTTACCTTGTCTCCTGGTTTCAGGCTGTTCAGGTTGGTTTTTTTCAGCGTTTCGTCAATGGCTGTTACCGTGTAGCTATCATCCAAAATACTTACTACCGTTAAGCAAACACCATTATGCGCAACACTTTGGTCTACCTTAAGCTCATCTGTAAATGGGCTGGTTAAGGTAAAGTGCTTGTTTGTGTTTTCCTCACGGATTGCTGTTACCTGGCCTAAAGCCTCAATTATTCCTGTAAACATGGTTATACCTCAATTTTATACTTCAAATTTAGCAGGTTTCTGCACGAAGAACATCGCTTTTGCAGCAGATATACTTAAAATGATGCCCGATTTATACGGTATATGCTTATTTTCGCATACAAATCCTTTTTTATCCGGAGTAAGTAAGATAGAAAAGGATCAGCTTAGTGCCAAAGTATAAGTAACGTAAAAACAAAGATGCAGACAGATTCATACAGACACCGTGGCATGCGCCGTGCATTAGTAACTCAATTGCGCGAAAAAGGCATACGCGATGAACGAGTTTTGGCTGCCATTGATGCTGTACCCCGCCACTTCTTCTTCGAAAAAGCATTTCTTGAACAAGCCTACCAGGACAAGGCATTTCCCATCGGCGAGGGCCAGACCATTTCTCAGCCCTATACCGTTGCTTTCCAGACGGAGCTGCTGCAGCTAAAGCCTACCGATAAAGTTCTTGAAATTGGCACTGGCTCTGGTTACCAATGCACAGTATTGCTGCAAATTACACCTCACGTTTATACAATAGAGTATAACCGCGCACTTTACGAAAAGGCTTTGTTGTTTTTTAAGAAGTATAACCTTAAGCCTTACACTTTCCATGGGGATGGCTCGCAGGGTTTACCGCAGCACGCGCCTTATAATAAGATTATAGTAACTGCCGGTGCCCCCGGGGTGCCAAAAGCGCTCGTGCAGCAACTAACTGTTGGGGGTTGCCTGGTTATACCTGTTGGCAACGAAAGCAGTCAGAAAATGCTGCGCATTACACGCGTTGAAGAAAACGAGTTTACTAAAGAGGAATTTACCAGCTTTAAGTTTGTGCCGCTATTAGGCAAATCAGGTTGGGAATCGGAGCGTTTCTAAATCCAAAATCGACTATTTATATTATTTTGAGCATGGTTTCCTGGAGCAGGTGCAACCGTATGTAAGCTTATGTGTCCTTCAGAAAAAGGACATGAACTATGAGAAGAACTATTACAGCCCTGGCATGCTGCTTGTTACTTTCCTACACCTGTACGGCACAGCGCAAGCTTGAGGCAATCTATTCTGATGTTGCCTTGTTCTGGCACGCTTTTGACCAGTTGCAGCACGCACAGTCCAAAGAAGACTCTATCCGAATATTAGATCAGGAGTACATCTATAAGGGCTCGGCGGGTGTTCAGCAATTTTTGCAAGGCCGTATTAGCAGCGGCAAATATCTTCAGAAAACAATCAGCCAGCACCCCAATTACTATACTTACCTCCGCTCCCACACCACCAAATTAAATAAGATATTGCCGCGCCTGGATAAACATTACAAGCGCCTTAAAAAGTTGTATCCTGACACAGATATTCCCAAAGTATACTTTGTAATTGGTGCGCTCAACTCAGCTGGTACTATTCAGCAGGACCCTATTGTGGGAGTAGATATGTTTGGGTACTACCCCGAAACCCCAAAGCAGGAATTGAGTCCGTGGCTAAAATCTGTGTTAAGACCTATCGAAGAAATTGATGTTGTGGTGATGCACGAATTGGTGCACATGCTGCAGAAAGGAAACGAGGATACGGAGAACACGCTGCTGAAAAAAAGTATAGGCGAAGGTGCCGCAGATTTTGTGGGCGAGCTCGTAACAAATAGCAACATCAACAAGCACATTCATGACTATGGCAATGCGCACGAGCGTGAACTGTGGCACGAATTTAAAAGGCAGATGCATGATACCGATATAAGCAACTGGTTATACAATGGTTTAACCAGCAAAAACCGGCCCGGCGACCTTGGATATTATGTAGGCTACAAAATATGTGAGGCTTATTATCAAAGCTCAAAAAATAAGAAGCAGGCCATAAAAGAGATTTTAAACATTTCTGATTACGATGTATTTCTGGCCAGGAGCGGCTACGAGTTAAAATTAGGACAGGCCAGCAGGTAGCGCAGCTTTATTGTATTTTTTGCTGACATTGCAAGTATATTTTCTACTTCGGCTTGCTGCGCGTATCTTTGCCCTATCAAAAAAGCATAATCAAAATGCGTAAACAAAAGAAAGTACAAGACTCTTACGTTATCATGACGGAGCTGGTATTGCCCAACGATACCAATACCCTACACAACCTGATGGGGGGCCGCATGATGCATTGGATGGATATCGTGTCTGCCATTGCTGCTCAAAAGCACTCTAACCGTATTGTTGTAACAGCATCAGTAGATAACGTTTCCTTTTCAGAAAGTATAAAGCTAGGTAATGTAGTAACCCTGGAGGCGAAAGTTACCCGCGCTTTTAATTCATCGATGGAGGTGCACATTGTAGTGTACGCCGAGGATATACCAAGTGGCAAGAAAGTAAAATCGAACCAGGCATTTTTTACGTTTGTGGCCGTAGACCAATTGGGCAATCCTATTGATGTGCCTGACGCTATTCCGGAAACTGAAGAGGAAGTTAAGCTTTACGACGGGGCCTTGCGCCGCCGCCAGTTACGCCTTGTGCTTGCCGGACGTATGAAGCCAAGCGAAGCAAACGAGCTTAGATCAATATTTGATATCAAAGAAGAAACAGAAGGATAAACAAGTATGGCAGGTTTACAGGCAGATGAGCTGAACAGCGAATTCTTCAGGAATTTTATTTCTGAAACTATTTACCTGGTAGATGGAGATGCTGCTGTGCCTGTTGCTCCTATTGCTGAGCAAGCGGAAGTTGCTCCCGCAACAACAGTTGCTGCGCCTGTAAGCCCGGCCTCTGCACCGGTTCCACCTGCCTTGCACAAACCAAAGGCTACTCCTGCTTTGCCAAAGATTGCTGATAAAGAGCTGTTTGGCACTCCGGGTAAGTATAAAACAATTGGCGAAAACAAAAAAGGTGTAGTTATACTTGTAACGCTGCCCGAAGATCAGTTTTCGAAGCTGCCGCAGCTGGAGTTCTTAAATAAGATTCTGGGAGCAATAGGTCTTAAACCGACTGATGTAGCTTATCTGAACAACGTGTCTGGTGCTATTGCCAGGTTTGAGGATATGCAGCAGGAACTGCAGGTAAATTACATCATCAGTTTTGCCAGCCGACTCGATACCGACTTGCCTCACGATAAATTCACGCTTTACAATCCGGTTATGGTTGGATCTGTTCCTGTGCTATTCTCCCAGGCACTAGCCATACTCGAAAATGATGTGGAGCACAAAAAGCAGCTGTGGGGCGCATTGCAAAAAGTTTTTAACCGCTAGTATATATTGGCTACTCTAAATTGAGCTTCAATTTTATACTACAAATAAATAAAAAAGAGAGCGGCCTTTCCATTAGAAAGGCCGCTCTCTTTTTTATTTATACTTAGGGTTTTACCAGATCAGGCCCCTAAAGTATAGCAATTTTTTACTGCAGCAAGGTTGCCAATTTAGCTTCCAGGTCTGCACCGCGTAAGCCTTTTGCTATGATTTTGCCATCCGGGCCAACAAGTACAGTTTGCGGAATAGCAGTTACGTTATAAAGTACAGCGGCACTACTCTCCCAACCTTTCAGGTCTGATACATGTGGCCAGGTCAGTTTGTCTTTTTCGATTGCTGCCAACCATTTCTCTCTGTTCTGGTCCAGCGATACACCAAAAATCTCAAATCCTTTGCCTTTATACTTGTTGTACATTTTCACAACTTTTGGATTTTCTACACGGCAAGGTCCGCACCAGCTAGCCCAAAAGTCAATTAATACGTACTTGCCACGCAACGACGACAGCGACTGGGAGCCGCCTTCTGGCGTAGGCAACGAAATATCTGGTGCCATTTGGCCAACAGCGGTAGAACGCAGCGGCTTCAGCATCTCATTCAATTTAACTGTATACTTTGAGTTCGGAATGTTCTGCGTAAAAAGAGCAGCCATACTATCGGCAAAAGCAAAGTCATTAACCGGATCAATTAAACTGGCGGTACCAAAAGCAGAAACTACAGAAGCAGGATGCTGTGCAAGGAATTTTTTTGTTTCCTTCTGCATTGCCAGAAACTCCTGTCTTATTTTCTCGGCCTCTTCCTGTTGCCCGTTTTGCATGGCCTGGTTAAAGCGCTGCTCCAGTTCAGTCTGTTTTAAGCGATTCTCATTTACCAGCTTGTTCAAATCCTGGAACAATGCAGATTCTTCTGAGCCTTCTACTTTTACTGTACCGTTCAAATCCTGGGCGTCAGCGTTAACCTTTATTTTTCCGCTGTCAAGCACAACCATAAGGCCGTTTTGCTGGTTAAGAGCAATGCGGTAAAAAGTAGGCTCTGCTACTTTGCCTTCAAAAGTAAAAGAACCATCTGCGCCAATTTGGGCGGTATCGCGTGGCTCAAACTGCTGCTCACCCAACTCATATAAATATACCGGTCCTGCTGCCGCATTCTCAAATTTACCCTCAATGGTAAAGCCATCGGTATTGTTAGAAGTGGTTTCTTTGCCCTGGCAAGCTGCCATCAAAGCAGCGGCAGATGCAGCGAATACAATCTTTCTGAATTCCATTTTTTGGTTTTAAGCGTTCAAACCTGCTTGAAGTAATTGGTTAGCTACTTTAGGATCTGCTTTGCCTTTTGTTTTCTTCATGATCTCCCCCATAAACATGCCAACCAGCGACTGTTTACCGGCTTTATACTCTGCAACCTTTGCGGGGTTAGCAGCCAGTACTTCATTAACGATCTGCGTCAACTCATCCGTATTAGACTCCTGTAACAAGTTCTGCTCCTCTGCTACCTGCTGTGGTGTAGTTTCTGGGTGCTCGAGCATGTACGGGAAGATTTGTTTAGATGCTATGGAATGACTAACCTTATTACCATCTACTAACGCAATTAACTGTGCAATTTGTTCAGGTGCGAGTGGGAAGTCGTTAATATGCAGCTGTAACTCGTTCAGGTATGATTTTACAGGGCCCATCATCCAGTTAGAGGCAGCCTTGTAATTGCTAGTTTTTTTACAAAGCTCCTCAAAGTATAAAGCTATTTCTTTTGCGTCTGTAAGTACAGCAGCGTCATACTCTGGTAAGCCTAATTCAGTTACAAAGCGTTTATAAAGTACCTGCGGCAGACTAGGCATAGATGCTTTTACGCTTTCCAGCCACTCCTGCTCAATAACCAGCGGCTGCAGGTCCGGCTCCGGGAAGTAGCGATAATCGTTCATCGTTTCCTTAGATCGCATCGCCGTTGTCGAGCCGGTATTTGCATCAAAGTTACGCGTCTCGCCATCCACCTTGCCGCCATTCTCCAGCACCATAATCTGGCGCTCGATCTCATGCTCGATGGCACGCT
This sequence comes from uncultured Pontibacter sp., assembly GCF_947492645.1. GTDB lineage: Bacteria > Bacteroidota > Bacteroidia > Cytophagales > Hymenobacteraceae > Pontibacter. The sequence goes on from NZ_CANLMZ010000006.1 coordinate 505,047, forward strand.
GCACGTTACGGAAAGAGTTCATGTTTTTTACCTCTACCTTGGTCCCCCACAGCGGTGAATCCTTCAACATCACCGAAATGTTGGCATCGCATCGTAAAGAGCCTTCTTCCATGTTGCCATCGCAGATGTCCAGGTACTTTACCAATCGCTTGATCTCAATCAGGTAGTTATAAGCTTCTACAGAGTCACGGATATCTGGCTCTGATACAATCTCTATCAAAGGCACACCGGCACGGTTAAAGTCAACTAGTGTCTCAATCTCGCCTGGTAAGTGCATTGATTTACCAGCATCTTCCTCCATGTGGATGCGCGTAATACCGATGCGCTTGTCGTTTCCTTCAGCGTCTTTGATATCGATGTGGCCGTTGGTGCAGATCGGAGTTTTATCCTGCGTGATCTGGTAGCCTTTTGGAAGATCGGGGTAGAAATAGTTTTTACGCGCATAAATGTTGTAGCGCGTAATCTCGCAGTTAGTGGCTATACCCATTTTAGCAGCCATCTCCACTACTTTTTTGTTTACACGCGGTAACGTTCCTGGGTGGCCTAGTGTGATGGCACTCAGGTTGGTGTTCGGCATCATGCCATACTCCGTAGAGTCAGATGAGTAGGCTTTGCTTTCTGTTAAAAGCTGTGCGTGTACCTCCAGACCAATGATTGCCTGGTATTTATCTCTTATCGCTTTATCCATTATATGGTTTTCTTTTAGCATTATAATTGTAGCATGAATTTTAAAATGTTCATACCTTAATTATACTAAATCAAATATAAGTATTGTAAGTGCAGTAACACCAATTAAGCTTAATAGTGCCAGCACCGAAATATAAAATATCTCTTTACCAGCCTTTCTTCCATTTTGAAAATACTGCCTTAAAGCAAAGTATAAACCAAAAGGGGCCAAAATAAACCCGAGCATTGATGGAGCAGACAAGAGTAATTTAAACCAATCATTATCAAGAGTAAATACTCTAGCTGCTAGTCCTAGAAGTATAGATGTGCCAAATAAATACACTACGTATTTATAAAACCACTTAGCATTATATTTTTGCACCCCCACACTCATATATTTTAAAGTAAACTTTTAACAAGTTCTACTGCTTTGCCAGGCACTACTGCCAAACCAGCTGCATTCTTACCGCCGGCTGTTGCATAGAATGGCTGACCGCCGCCGCCGCCTTGAATCTCTTTAGCCAATTCACGTACCATTTGGCTGGCATTCATATTCTTTTCAGAGACCAGGTTATCTGATAGCATCACGGCAATTTGTGGTTTCCCGTCGATTTCAGCAGCAAGTACAAGCACTAAGTTATCGACTACCTGTCGCATATCAAAGGCCAGTTTTTTGAGGTAATCAGCAGAGCTAACCTCTACCCTTGCAGCTACCAGGTTAATGCCGTTCAGTTGCTGTGCATTTTGCGCTAGCGTATCTTTTAGTGTACCTAGTTGCTTCAGTTCGAAACCTTCCAGTTGCTTTTGCAGCGTTTTGTAATCTTCCTGCAGTTTCTGTACCGCACCCGATACATTGCTTTGCGTGTTCAGCACCTCACGTATAGCGTTCAGCTCATTAACCTGCTGCTGCATAAAGTCTTCAGCTGCGTCACCGGTAATGGCCTCAATACGACGTACACCTGCCGCTACAGAGCTTTCAGATACAATTTTAAAGTAGCCGATATTCCCTGTGTTCAGCACGTGTGTACCACCGCAAAGTTCTACCGAATGGTCGCGGCCGAAGGAGATCACACGCACAAAATCGCCATACTTCTCACCGAACAAGGCCATGGCACCCATTTTCTTTGCTTCCTCAATCGGCACATTGCGGCTCTCCTCTAAAGGTATAGACTCACGTACACGCTTGTTTACCATGTGCTCGATCTGGCGTAGTTCCGCCTCCTCTACTTTTGCAAAGTGTGAAAAGTCGAAGCGAAGCAGTTTTTCGTTAACCAAAGAGCCGCGCTGCTGTACGTGTTCACCTAAAGCAGACCTTAAAGCGGCATGCAGTAAGTGCGTAGCAGAGTGGTTTCTGCGGATCATGTTACGGCGTTCTGCATCTATCTCAGCTTTAAAACCAGCCTCGACGTTCTGCGGCAGTTTTGCCGTGATATGAAGTATAAGGTCGTTCTCTTTTTTCGTGTCTAATACCTCTACCTGCTCGTTGTCAGATATCAGATAACCGGTATCGCCTACCTGTCCGCCGCTTTCAGCATAGAACGGTGTTTTGTCCAGTACCAGGTGATATTCGCTCTTGTTCTTGGTCTTTACCTGGCGGTAGCGCACGATATGAGACTCCGATGTATCACAGTCGTAGCCGATAAACTCGTTCACCACGTCCGGCTGAAGTATAACCCAATCGGTTTGCTCGGTGGCAGAAGCGTTGCGAGAACGATTTTTCTGCTGCTCCATCTCCACACCAAAACCAGCCTCATCTACTGTAAAGCCTTTTTCACGGGCAATTAGTGCAGTCAGGTCAAGCGGGAAACCAAAGGTATCGTAAAGTTCGAAGGCTGTTTTGCCATCGATGGTATTGTTGTTCTTTTTAAAGTTTTCCTCTAAAGCATCTAAACGCTTCAAGCCGTTTTCCAGCGTACGCAGGAAAGCATTCTCCTCTTCCTCGATCACACGCTGCACAAAGCCCAGCTGCTGCTTTAGTTCCGGGAAGATATGTGCCGTTTGCTCAGCCAACACTTCAGCCAGTTTATACAGGAATGGTTTCTTGAAATCAAGGAACGTAAAACCGTAACGCACCGCACGACGAAGTATACGACGGATAACATAACCGGCCTTGTTGTTGGATGGCAACTGACCATCGGCAATAGTAAAGGCAATAGCACGGATATGATCAGAAATTACACGGATGGCAATGTCTGTTTTTTCGTTTTCGCCATACGTTACGCCTGCTTCTTTCGCCACATATTGGATCAGCGGCTGGAAAACGTCTGTATCATAGTTGGAACGCTTGCCCTGGATAGCCATGCACAAACGCTCGAAGCCCATACCTGTATCTACGTGCTGCGCAGGCAGTTTTACCAACGAGCCATCGGCCAGTCGGTTGAACTCCATAAATACGTTGTTCCAGATCTCCACTACCTGCGGGTGATCGTTATTCACAAGTGATTTACCGTCTACCTGTGCACGTTCTTCATCGGTACGTAAGTCAACATGTATCTCGGAGCAAGGACCGCATGGTCCGGTATCACCCATCTCCCAGAAGTTGTCTTTTTTAGAGCCCATCAGGATACGATCCTCAGCGATCATACTTTTCCAGATGTTAAAGGCGTCCTGGTCCATTGGCAGGTTCTCAGATTCATCGCCCTGGAAAACCGAAACGTACAGCCTGTCTTTTGGCAACCCGTATACTTCGGTCAGCAGTTCCCACGACCACTCCAGCGCCTCTTTCTTAAAGTAATCACCAAACGACCAGTTGCCCAGCATCTCAAACATGGTATGGTGGTAGGTGTCGTAACCTACTTCTTCCAGGTCGTTGTGCTTGCCGCTAACGCGAAGGCATTTCTGGGTGTCGGCAATACGCTTATGAGGGGCAGGTTTGTTGCCCAGAAAGTAGTCTTTGAACGGCGCCATACCCGAGTTGATAAACATCAGGGTTGGGTCGTCTTTTACCACAATTGGAGCCGAAGGCACGATCTGGTGCTGCTTCGAAGCGAAGAAATCCAGGAACTTTTGTCTAATCTCAGCTGAGTTCATGTATGATTATTAGGCCTTTAGATACTTATGGCTATACTTGTTGTTTAATAACAAAAAATATAGAATTTTTGCCCTAGAGAAACACACTTATTTTGTGAAGCTCAAAAAGCACATGTAAGGCAAAAGTAGCATATTTTAGCCTTATTCAGTAGCATCTGTGCGAAAATTACACAGGTGCCATACTTTAACAGAACCAAAGCCATGCCTTATAAAGAAAGAGAAATTGAAAAGCAGTATTACACGATAGGCGAAGTAGCCGAAATGTTTGATGTAGCCGCCTCGTTGATTCGTTTTTGGGAAACTGAATTTGAACAGCTTAGCCCGAAAAAGAACAAGAAAGGCAATCGCCAATATACTGCCAAGGACATCGAAACCCTCCGCACCATCTACCACCTCGTAAAAGAGCGCGGCTATACCATACAGGGAGCAAAAGAAGTACTCAAAAACAAGTCTGTTCAGACAAAGGATAAGATCGAGATTATTGAGTCGTTGGAGAAGGTACGTGCATTTTTGGTTGGTATAAAAGAACAGCTGAATACCAAAGCCTAAAAGCTACGTAAGCACTTTACCATATGGTAGAGGAGCATAATTTATATGAAGTAGCCATTACGAAGCTGCCCGGGGTTGGCACGCAACTCACGCGCCAGCTGGTAAGTTATTGTGGCTCACCTAAAGCTGTGTTTGAAGCCAATGCGGCCAAACTAAGTAAGATTCCTGGTGTAGGAACTGTATCGCTAAAGAACATTCAGGAAGGCCGCAAACAGGCGCTGTACCAGGCAGATGAGATACTTAAAAAGGCCCAGGAACTGGATGTGCAGCTGCTGTTTTATACTTCGCCAAAGTACCCGGACCGACTGAAACAGATTGCCGATGCACCTGCTCTTTTATACTTTCGTGGTAACAGCAACCTGAACCAGCGCCGCATCATCAGCATTGTAGGCACCAGGCAGATAAGCAGTTATGGCACTTCGGTAACTGAAAAGATCATCGAAAGTATAAAACCTTACAATGCCTTGATTGTAAGCGGACTGGCCTATGGCGTTGATGTAGTTGCCCATCGTGCTGCTTTACAGGCTGGCTTGCCTACCATTGGCGTTATGGCCAGCGGACCTGAAACTGTTTACCCTGCCGTTCACAGAAAGTATGCGGAAAGGATGCTAACCCAAGGCGGCTTACTAACTGAAAACTCATTCGGGACAAGACCAGATGCTCCCCGTTTTCCGGCTCGTAACCGTATTATTGCTGGCATGGCGGACTGCACAATTGTAGTAGAGGCAGCTTTAAAAAGTGGAACGCTGATCACCGCTGACCTGGCACATGGCTACGATAAGGAAGTGATGGCCGTGCCGGGTAATATTACCTCACCAGTCTCTGAGGGCACCAATTATCTTATCAAATCGCTTAAAGCAGTAGCTTATACTTCGGTGCAGGACCTGGTAGAGTTGTTAAACTGGGACCTGCAGGACGAAGCTGCTGCTAAAAAGGCCGCAGCCCCAGCCTTTGATCCTGCCGAGTTTACTCCAGATGAATTGAAAGTGTTAGAGGTACTTCAGCAAAACGGGGAAGAGCAAATGGACAACCTGAGCTGGAAGTCGCAGATTCCGGTAAGTATGCTGGCCTCGGTGCTGTTGGGGCTGGAGTTTAAAGGAATAGTTAAAGCTAAGCCGGGGAAGAAGTTTGGTTTGATAATTTAGATGCCATGTAGCATTATTTGCAATGCTGCTCCAATTTTTCAGTTGCCTGTTGGCTACCGAGTGCTGCGGCCGTTTGCCAATCCGCACAGGCTTCTGTTAAGTTTCCTAAATATAGATGGGTTTGTGCACGGTTCAGGTAGCAGTCACCACAAAAGTCTATACCCTCTGTTTCTTCGTTTCCGTTTATAAATTGGTTAAAATCTTTTAATGCCTCTCCGTGTGCACCTGATTCAAGTCTTGCCAGGCCTCTTCTGTATAAAGCAATCGGATCAGCCGGTGCGTTTTCAAGTAAATAAGTATAATCTGCGATAGCTTTTTCATAATCTTCCATAAACGTAAAAATATCGGCACGCAGCAGGTAAGCAGGCATGTAATTTTTATTTAAGTCTAGTACCGTATTTATGTCACGTAAGCTGCCGGCATAATATTCGAGGTATAGCTTTGCTTCAGCACGAGTATAATAAGCATCTTCATTTGAAGGATTTAGGATGATGATGGCATCCAGGTCTTTTATGGCAGACGTAGGTTCCTGTTCCTGCAGTTTAGTTTCTGCTGCTGCCAGCAGCGAGTCGGCTTTTATTTGTAAAAGAACGCCATCTTCTGCCAACTTCTCAGGCTGCTTGCCTACGGTGGGTTCTACCACTCCTGCTTCTTTTTGTACTTTTGGCTTAGGTTTAGATGCGGCAGTTTTAGTTGCTTTGCAACCAATCAACGACAGGCCAATAAGAGGTGCTATTACAAAATGTAGCCTAAAACGTTTCATGTTATTTGTTGCGGTTTTGTGAAATGCGGTTAATGAATTCGAGCTTACAAAAGTAGGCAGAAAATGTATAGAATTTAACGATGCATTTTAGAGATCATCTTTTAAGTGGCTCTGTTAAAGAGGCGTAATCAGAACTACAAAAACCTTAGCCTTCAACCGGCATTATCTTCTGGCAATTGGTGATTTAAAGATACCAGGTGCTCAAATTAAATCATAACTTTATACTCCTAACCAAATGCTGCTTGATGTTACTTTATAACGGCGATTTTATACTTGAAAAGGAGCTTTCGCTTCCTTTATCAAACCGCGCTTTCCAGTATAATGATGGTTTTTTTGAAACGGTGGTAGTCGTAAATGGTAAACTGCGTTTCTGGGGAGACCATGTGGCCCGCTTACATGACGCTGCCAAAAGTATGAAACTGCAATTGCCTTCTTCCTTCTCTGAAGCTGCATTCGAGGATAAACTTTTACAATTAGCAGAACAGAATGGGGCTGGAAAATATGGACGCTTAAAATTAAAAATATGGCGTTCAGGCGCTGGCTTGTATACTCCTGAAACCAGTACTGTTGAATGGTTAGCCACAGTTGCTCCAACTGTGCCAACTTCTGGCAAAAGTATAAGTATTGGTATCTGCCAAAGTATAAAAACCATCTCCTCTCCACTCTCCCATTTTAAAGGCCCTAATGCAGCAATTTACGTAATGGCTGGTGTAGAGAAGCAGCAAACTAACTACAACGACATGCTTTTGCTGAACGCTCAGGGTATGGTAGCAGAGCTGATTTCTTCTAATATTTTCTGGTTGATGGATGGCAAGCTTTTCACTCCTGCCTTAGATACAGGTTGTGTCAATGGCATTGTCCGGCGAAATATAGTAAGGTGGTGCCATAGCAACAGCATAAAGCTACAGGAGGCATACTTTACTCCGCAGCGTTTGCTCCAGGCAGAGGCTGTGTTTGCCGCTAACGTAACCGGAATTAAAAGCATTAATAGTATAAACGGGGAAGCAGTAAGTATAAACGAGCGCTTCATCGAGCAACTCAGACTGGACTTAGATATGAGAGTTTAGTATGATTTAGTATAGTATTTCCTTTTGAGCCTCCTAGCCAGGGCATTTATGAGTTAATACTTTACTTTGTTTCCTTTTGATATAATCTTACAACTACTAATTCCTTTTTAAACTCCTTCTTTACTGTCCATTTGCTATTTAATTCATCCAGTTCATGATCCGAAAAATCGTTGAAAACATTAGAATAAAATATATACTCGTGTTTTTTTAAATCCTTTTCTGCAAATTTTTCTGAGCTGTTTACTAGGTCTGTAAGTTTGAATGTGCGCAAATTTGGATAAGCTGAACCGACCTCGTCTATAGGTATATCATTTACTGTTATATAATCAATCATTTTTTCTCTAAGCTGATAGTAAGGCAAATGAGCTAACGTGGCATCCCATCCTTTAGACATCCAGTCCGGGTAAAGTGCTACAACATAGTGTCCGGCTAAAAGTGAAATAACTGAAATGCAGTAAAAAGTTAATCTTTTAACCTTCGGCAGGAACTGTAATAAATGGCCAAATAGAACTATCAGCAGCATAAAAACCACTATGAAGTATCTATGCGCAATAGGGTTTTGGAAGAAGACAAGTAAGCTGCTAAGTATAAGTAAAGGCATCAATAACATTAACAAGACTTCAATAGTCTCTCTCTTTAATTGTTTGCTTATGTAAACATTAATTAAAGATAACGTCAATAACAGGAGGACAATAACTTTACCGAAATCAGCGAAGCGCCACCCTATAACAAGTATGTTTTTAAAGAAATCTACAAATGAGACTATTTCAGATCCCTTCCCCCAGGTAGATTCCTTATTGTAAAAAATCCATCCAAAATGTTCGTAATGCAAGTACAGCCAAATACAGGTAGCAAAAAATGCTGGCAAGTATGCAATCGCCTTACTGAATAAATAATTATCTGTCAGCTTGTTTCCTGTGCTTAGCAAACCAAAGAGCAAATCTGTTAAGTACAAGGCTACGACCATGATAGTGCCTCTGGGGCTTAACATAGCAAGAGCAATAAGTATCAACGCTAAGTAAATTCTTTTGCCAGTTAAGATACTGTTAAGAGCGAAAAGGTATAAGAATACCAAAACAATATCCGGGGCAATCTGTGTGGCTTGTGCTAAGAAAGTAGGTTCTATCAAAAGAAGAAGTATGACCCAGAAGTGGAAAGGTTGTGGTGTATATCTGCTAACCAGAGACTGTACTTGCAATACTATTCCAATCAAAAAAGGCAGTACACGCAGGTGACTTACCAGAAGGGTTTTGCCCAATAACTTCCACCCTATAGCAACATAGAAGCCAAATAATGGCGGATAGCCTGCCAAATCATCAGGGACAAAAATGTATTTAAAGTCGGTTGTATAGTACCAATGACCGTACCCTGAACCTAAAACAATGCTATCCCAGAAAAAACCGTTATTGCCTACTAAAACAGTTAAAACAATGAAGAACAGTATAAAAGGCGAAGTCTGCTTAAACTTCCTCAAGAGCAATATTATTTATGATTATGTGCTGTAGAACCGGCGGAATTGTTGGCACTAATGTAGATGAAATCAAATGTTGTTGCAACTGAGTTCAGAAAGAATTATTTAAAGATCGGTTCTAAATGTATTGGTATCTTTTTATTTCTCAATAATAAATTAAAAAAGGCCTGAGTAATATGCTCAGGCCTTTTGCTATTACCGTTATTTTTGTTGCGGGTACCACTCGCGTAGCCTCACATCGATACTTTTGTTTTTGTCATTTACCATCTTTTTGAAAGAAGCTACATCGGCTAAACCTTCGGTTCCTCTGTAATGATAAGGGTAAACAACTTTTGGTTTAAAGGCAAGTACGGCGCTGGCCGCCTGGTAATGTCCATGGTGTATGGCAGGTTCATACTTACAAAGGCAACATCTATGTTCTGTAGGTCGCGCATCTCCTGGATATCCTCTGAATCGCCGGAAAAGTATACTTGCTTGCCTCCTATGGTCAGGATATACCCGTTTCCTCTGCCTTTCGGGTGACGTGAGTCTTCGGTTTCGGGTAAATTGTACATCGGTACAGCTTTAATCTGGATATCCTGCTGGGTGGTAGATTCTCCGTTGGCGATGACGACAGTCTGGGCTTTATACTTTTCTGGCAAAGCATCTGCTACAGCTTGTGGCACGACCATCTTTACACCTGTCGTTTCAATAGCGTCCAACGTTTTTGGGTCCATGTGGTCGCCGTGAATGTCGGTGATCAGAATCAGGTCGGGCTTACTCACGCCTTTGTACATTTCGGCACCACCGTATGGGTCAACATAAATGGTTTTGCCGTTCCACTTCAAAACAACCGAACCATGTGTAACCGGCTGCACCAAGAGGGCGCCCTTATCTGTTTTGATCTGGTCTGGGGTAGGTTTTTTTTGCTGCTGGGCCTGCTGCTTTTGGGCATTTACCTGTACAAACGCCAATAAAAGCATAGCGGATAAAATGGCTTTTAATTTCATAGTATAAATTAGTTTATGATTTTACACTAAAGTATAAACCTTAACAATTTGTTTACGAAAAGTTAGCAAGCCCTATTGATGCTACACCTTTTTTACACTAAAGTAATTTCTTACTGCTTGTAGCGTGGATGCAGTTGATATCAAAAATAAGATGCCTAGCAGGAAATTTTTCTTTTGTAAAGGGCTTACCTGAAAATTATTGGTGGTAACATAAAGCAAAAGCCCCGAGCCAATAAGCCATGTCAGCACCTGGAACGCCAGGTTCGCCTTGTTAGGTTTACGGGTAATATCTCTTTCCATAAGCTTAAACTGCTACTGGCGCTTTTATACCAGGGTGCGGGTTATAGTTTACTAATTCAAAGTCCTCAAATTTAAAATCGAATATATTTTTTACTTCTGGGTTTAGAAGCATGGTTGGTAATTGGCGCGGCTCGCGTGTAAGTTGCAGCTGCGCCTGCTCCAGGTGGTTAGTATACAGGTGTGTATCGCCACCGGTCCAGATAAACTCTCCTGGCTCCAATCCTGTAACCTGCGCCATCATCAGCACAAGCAAAGCATACGAAGCAATGTTGAACGGAACACCTAGAAACACATCGGCTGAGCGCTGATACAGTTGGCAACTCAATTTGCCCTCAGCTACATAAAACTGGTAGAAAGCATGGCAAGGCGGTAGCTTCATGTTTTCGATCTCGGCTACATTCCAGGCGCTAACTATGATCCGGCGCGAGTCTGGGTTGTTTTTAAGTTGATTTACCACTTGCGTGATCTGATCGATGTGGCGGCCATCAGGTGTTGGCCAGCTGCGCCACTGCGATCCGTAAACCGGGCCCAGGTTACCATTTTCATCTGCCCATTCATCCCAGATGCTCACACCGTTTTCTTTCAGGTATGCAATGTTTGTATCACCTTTCAGGAACCAAAGCAACTCATGTATAATAGACTTTAAATGCACTTTTTTGGTGGTTACCAACGGAAATCCCTCTGCAAGGTTGAAACGCATCTGATGACCGAATACGCTCAAAGTACCAGTTCCGGTTCTGTCTTCCTTCCTCACTCCGTTATCCAGAATGTGCTGCATTAAGTCTAAATATTGCTTCATAGTAATTTTGTTCTCCTAAAATTGTGATGTGTTAAAGATAAATAAAGTTTGGTTAAATGCCGGAAATAAAAAAGCCCTTCGCAACGGCAAAAGGCTTCTCCCAGATCAGCAAAGTATAAATTACTGCGCTTTCTTTACTTCTTTTGATGTATCTGCTTTAGCAGCATCAGGTTTTGCACAGCAGGACTTGGCTGCAGTACCGGCTGTAGCAGTTGCTTCCTTAGCCATGTGGCAGCTTTCGGCTTTGGCCTCGGCCTTTTTGCTTTTCTTCTTTTTACCGCCATCTTTTGCGGCATGTTCCATCGTGCATTTAACGCCTTCACAGGCCATGGCAGGCGCAGCAGAGCCTAGTAAACCAACAACAGCAAGGGCAAGAATTATTTTCTTCATGTGTACCAGCTTAATTTACTTTAAACAAAACAAACTACCTTTAGTTTCTTGATCGTAAATGTACAAATAGTGTGCAATACGCCAAATGATATTCATCAGTTATTAAATTGCCTTGAACTACAGAAAAATAAGTTACCTGGTGCTGCTGCTGGTGGCCATACTTACTGTTGCAAGTATATTTTTTGCCTCCCGGCTGCGCTTCGATTATAACTTCGACAACTTTTTCCCGAAAGGTGATCCCGACCTGACGTACTATTTTGACTATCGTGATAAGTTCGGCAACGACAACGATTACCTGCTCATCGGTCTGGATAATAAGAAAAGCATTTTCGATACGGAATTCCTGACGAAAGTAGACAGTCTCACCGCTTTTCTGCAGCGGCAGCGGCATATCGAGTCGGTGCTCTCTCCTACTACCATAAAAAGTCCGGTTATAGAGCAATTCGGTTATTTCGAGATTCCATACTTGCATGTGGCGGAGCCCGAACGGTTTGAGCAGGATTCTATACTTATTTACGCTTCCAGAGAGTTGGTGGGCACGTTGTTTTCTGAGGATGCCACCGCTGTCTCGCTTTTTGTGCAGACAACCGATGACTTATCAAAAGAAGCAAGCGATACCCTTATTGCCGCGCTTAACCTTAAACTGCAGGAGTTACAATTACAGGATTACCACCTGGCTGGCAAGGCATTGGCACAGTCAGTTTTTGTAGATAAGATGCAGGTGGAACTGGCCATTTTTATGTCTGCTTCCATCCTGTTGGTGATCATTTTTCTCTGGATCACTTTCCGTACGCTTTTGGGGGTGCTGGTGCCTTTGGTGGTAGTGCTGCTATCTGTTATCTGGAGCCTTGGTGTGATGGGGCTGTTTAACAAACCCATCGATATTATGACGGTGCTGCTACCAACAATCATGTTTGTAGTAGGCATGTCTGATGTGATCCACATACTCTCCCGGTACATGACCGAGATAAGCCAGGGAGCTGACAAAATAAAAGCGCTGAAGGTTACTTTAAAAGAAGTGGGTATGGCCACGCTGCTAACTTCTGTTACAACGGCAGTAGGTTTTCTTACGCTGCTTACTACCGCTATTGTACCTATTCGTAACTTCGGTTTGTATACCGCCATCTCCATTGGTTTGGCATTTATACTTGCTTTCTCTGTACTGCCTGCCATACTTTTGCTCCTCAAGAAACCCAACCCGGTTAAAGCCCGAAAGGTCAGCTTGTCCTGGCCCATCCTGCTGCGCCGTATGCTGCGCTTCGTTTTCCGAAAGCCAGGCATTATACTATCATTAAGTGCTGTTGTCACGGTTCTCAGCCTGGTAGGCATCAGCATGATTAAAGTTGACACAACCTTACTTGAAGACCTTGGCGACGATGACCCGATCATACTTGACTTTAAGTACTTTGAAGATAAATTCTCTGGCGTTCGCCCGTTTGAGCTTCACCTGCTCGCGGCTCCCGGCCATACCATGTATGATAAAGAAGTGCTGCAAGAGATTGATGAGATTGAAAATTACCTTTATACTACCTACGGCCTCAACTTTATAAGCTCTCCTGCCACTATAGTAAAGACCATAAACAGAGCACAGAACGGAGGCCTGAATGAATATTACACCTTGCCTGAAAATCCGGAGCAACTGCAGCGGGTAAATCGCCAGTTACAGGCTTTCAAAAACAGAAGCGAGCTGCGAAGCATTGTAACTCCGGCTGCTACTGAAGGGCGCCTTTCCGGTAAAATGACAGATATAGGCAGCGCAAAGGCTACTGTATTAAACGACTCTCTCCGCAGTTTCATAGCTGAGAATATAAACCCGAAATACCTGCAGACACGCCTGACCGGAAGTGCCTTATTGCTTGACAAAAACAACGAGTACGTGACGCTAAACATGATGCAGGGCCTGCTGATTGCTTTCGGGGTGATTGCGTTGATTGTCGGTTTAATTTTCAGGTCCTTGAGAATGGTGCTGATCTCGCTGGTGCCCAACATTATACCATTGCTCATGATCGGCGGAATTATGGGCTTTATGGGCATCAACATGACAGTATCGGTTTCTATTGTTTTTACGATTGCCTTCGGTATTGCTGTAGACGACACCATTCATTTCCTGAGTAAGCTAAAGCTCGAGCTTGCTGCAGGCAGGTCGTTGCCCTACGCCATCAAACGCACTTTTATCTCTGCAGGTAAAGCAATCCTGATTACTTCCTGCATTTTAATGGGGGGCTTTATGACGCTTATACTATCTACCTTTGATGCAACGTTTTATGTTGGGTTGTTTGTGAGCCTCACGCTGCTTTTTGCTGTCGTCGCTGACCTTTATTTACTGCCCCTGCTTATCCTGTATTTTTATAAGCCAGCCAAAAAAGTGAAGCGTTAATCGGATAAGATGCTCATATTTGTAGATAATTTGTGAGACTTAGTTATTGGAGTGTATGATGAGAAGATTTTTGATGGCGGTGCTGTTTAGCCTGGCTTTTGCAGGCGTGCAGGCGCAGGATGCTAAACAGAAAGTGCAGGAAGATAAACTTTCACGCTTAATGGAAGAGCGGGAGCAGCTCGTAATGGAGTACCAGTATTACAACCAGCAAAACAGTAATTTCTGGGGCAAAAAGTCTAAAAGCGATCTGCTCAGTATCGTAGAAACACTCAAAAAGATCATCAACAAAGACACCGAACTTATAGCCGCTGTTAAAGAGGCAAGTATAAAAAAGATAGCCGAGAGCACCGTGGGTGCCCAGCGCGAGGGCAAAATCATTCGCGAAGACCAACGCATTATTGATGCTCGATTTGCTAATCTGCAGAGCCAGGTAAAAACGCTGCAATCGCAGCTAAAAAAACGTGAGCGCACGATAAAGGACCTGGAAGAACAGGTTAATGCGTCTGCTGAACTGCGGTACGGAAAAGACAAAGTGATTTCTATACTTGCGGTGGTGTGTTTTATACTGCTGCTGTACGCGGTGTTTTTGCAGGTGCGCTTAGGCAAGGCAAAAGCAGCGGCGGCTAAACCAAGAGCGCGCAAAAAAGTATAATCAAAGCCGGTTTGTTGAATTTTGCAGGCAAGGCCAATGTTATACTTAGCTTACTGCATTGCATTAAATAATTAACATAGATTTAAGAGAAGGCTGGCGAGACAAAACCAGCCTTTCTTGTTTACATACATGAGCGAAATATTATTAGAACTAAAGCAGGTACAGGAACTGCTGAAGATAGAACAAGAGGAAGATCGCCAGCAATACAAGATCAAGAGCCTTAAGAGCACTATTGCAGAGCGTAAAGCCATGGGCTTTTGCTGGTATCCTGTTACAATCACCAAAGAAGAAATCGGCTTTGGAAGCAAGGTGGTCATAGAGTTAGAGCGCACCAAAGACAGAGACAATCTTCACCTGTTTCAGGCTGGTAAAACGGCAGCGCTGTTCAGCAATTCGAGTGGCGAGCGGCAAACCTTAAACGGTGTGATTGTGGGCATTAAGCGTAACAAAGTTATACTTGCCACCAACCGCGAAGACCTGCCGGAATGGGTAGACGATGGCCGTTTGGGCTTAGACCTTACTTTTGACGAAATGAGCTATCGGGAAATGGAGATAGCCATGAAAAAAGTGACCGAGGCCTATAAAACCCGCCTTGCTGAGCTACGCGATATACTTTTAGGCGATCTGCCTGCCCGTTTTACAGACGTTACAATGGCCTCTATTCCTGTGCTAAATCCATCGCAGAACGAGGCGGTGCAGAAGATTGTGCAGGCAAAAGATGTGGCTATCATACATGGCCCCCCGGGTACCGGTAAAACTACCACGCTGGTGCAGGCTATACTTACAACACTTGAAACACAAAAGCGCCTGCTCGTTACTGCGCCATCCAATACAGCTGTTGACCTGCTGACAGAAAAGCTGGCTAACGAAGGTGTAAACGTGATTCGCATTGGCAACCCGTCGCGTGTGTCTGATGTGTTGCTGGAGCATACGCTGGACGCGCAGATCATGAGCCACCGTTCTTATAAAAGCCTGAAAGACCACCGCAAAACAGCTGAAGAATACAAACGCATGGCTTACCAGTATAAGCGTAAATTCGGCCACGAGGAACGGGCACAACGCCAGTTTTTTAAGGCTGAAAGCCACCGCATGCTGGTAGAAGCCGATCGCATTGAAGAGTATATCACGGAAGATCTTTTAAATAATGTGCAGGTGATTACCTGTACGTTGGTAGGTGCAGCTAACAAAGCCATCCGCCACCTGGAGTACGATACCGTGTTTATTGACGAGGCGGCACAGGCCCTGGAACCAGCCTGCTGGGTGCCTATTACGCGCGCCAAGCGTGTTGTGCTGGCCGGCGACCATTGTCAGCTTCCTCCTACTGTTAAATCTTTTGAGGCTGAGAAGGGCGGTTTGGGTAAAACTTTATTTGAGAAGTGCATTGAGCGGCAACCCGATGTGGCTGTGATGCTGAAGACGCAGTACCGCATGCACCACCACATCATGGAGTTTTCTAACCAGCAGTTTTACCACAGCGAATTGCTGGCTCACGAAAGCGTGCACAGCAGCGACCTGCATGAGTTTAATGCACACTTCGCTCCCGGCCTGGCTGTGGAGTTTGTAGATACGGCCGGATGCGGCTACAACGAAATCGTGAACCCAGAGGCGCAAAGCTCTGCCAACCCCGATGAAGCTGACCTGCTGCTGAACCACCTGGTGCATTTACTTAAAGATTACACGCATGCTGATGAAGAGGTGGAGCACCTGCGCATTGGCGTAATTGCCCCATACCGGGCCCAGATAAACTACCTGGAGGACAAAGTAGAGCATATTCCGCAGCTGCACGAACTTAGGCAAAAGCGCCTTTTATCGGTGGGTACCGTAGATAGTTTTCAGGGGCAGGAACGTGACATCATCTACATCAGCATGACACGCAGCAACGAGCAGGGCGAAATCGGATTCCTTGCTGATATCAGGCGTATGAATGTAGGCATGACACGCGCTAAAAAGAAACTGGTGATAGTCGGCGACAGCGCCACGTTAAGCAACCACCCGTTTTACGCAGCTTTTCTGGCTTACGCCGAAAGTATAAATGCATACCGAAGCGCCTGGGAATTAACAGAAATTATGCCTTAGCAGTATCAATTACAGGTAAACATAAGTATAAATTAGACCAAGGTCCATATTTTTTGTACCTTACACAAATTGAGAAACAAAACCTCTAAAACATGAAAATAGAGAAAAACAAAGTGGTTACGCTCACCTACGAGCTAAGAATCTTAGACGAGAACGGTGAGCAGAACCTGGTTGAAACTGCCAACGAAGAGCATCCAATGGTGTTTATATATGGCATGAGCGGCCTTCCAGATCAGTTCGAAGATAGTTTGGCGGGCTTAGGTGCCGGTGATACATTTGATTTTAAACTTGATTCAGAAGAAGGATACGGCGACATTAATCCTGAAGCTGTGGTAGATCTGCCGCTTAGCGTATTCGAAATTGAAGGCAGCGTGCCGGATAACATGCTGGAGGAAGGTAACTTTATTCCGATGACCGACAGCGAGGGCAACCAATTGCAGGGCCGTGTTAAAGAAATTAAGGCTGATGCGGTTACCATGGACTTTAACCACCCGCTGGCTGGCAAGGAGTTATACTTTAAAGGCACCGTTGCCAAAGTACGCGAGGCTACCCAGGAAGAACTTGACCATGGACACGTACACGGCGAAGGCGGTGTGCACCATCATTAAGAAATACAATAAACAAACTTTCAACTTGGCTTAATACGCTGCGTTGAGTTTCGTTTTGCCACAAGAAAGCACAGGTATAGTTCCTGTGCTTTTTTTGTTAAGCCCCCTCCTGTGTCTGTATAATAGCAATAAGTATAATTTGAGGTAGGTTTATACTTTGCAGTTTCGGCTTTCGATTCCTTACCCATACTTACTGTTTAAAGATGCGGCCTCACTTCCGCTACATACTGCATTAACTCAGGGAAAAAGGCATCAAATTCGGCGCCGTATAAAGTATAGTTTTGCTCCAGTTCATATACTGCAGTCTCCATGCCGGATGCAAAGGCTGCCCTCCTGCTCATACCAGTTAAGGCCCGACCGATGCCCTCCAACTCGGCATACCCTAACAGCCAGTTGTGCTGCATCATGTGCGTTAATGTATACTTCATTCGCTCAGGCAGTAAGTTGTAGTGCACATTTACAATGGCGTATACTTTTTTGGTGTATGCTCTAAGAGGCTCCTGGGCATAGGTCTCAAACCTGGATGCCAGAAAATGATCGTAATACATATCGGCGATTACAGGCGCAAATTTTCGGTACTGAGGGCGTAGGCGGGCCTTTGTCTCTGCCACTATTTCATGGTTGTCGGTGTAGCTGTCAATCAGGCGGTGCAGCTTAATGCCCTTTGCCACTTCAGGGGCGTAAAGCGTTGCCTGCTTGCCTTTAACAGTATCTGCAATAAAGTTTCCTAAAAGCAACTCAGGGTTATCGCCGGATAAAAATGCGTGTGCCAGAAAATTCACAGGCGTTGGTGGTTAGTTAAAGTATAAACTTATATGTGTAACGTATGTTTAACGCGCAACATGCTTCAGTAAGCCATAATATAAACCCTTACGAGTATAGGCGCGTAATCAAAACACACTACTACAAAGTATATAACTATGGATAACAATCAAAACACACAAGAAAGCCTGAACAAACTAATAGATATGATCAAAGACGTAGACATTGCTATGATGACTACAATTGACGATGACGGCAGCCTGAGAAGCAGACCTATGCGCACAAGCAAAGTGGATGCTAGCGGCGACCTTTGGTTTTTTACAGGCTATGCCTCTGGCAAATCGCACGAAATAAAGGACAACGACGCACATGTAAACCTGAGCTATGCAAAACCAAGCGACGAATTGTATGTTTCGGTATCTGGAAAAGCTACGCTTACCAAAGACAAGCAAAAGATTGAGGAGTTGTGGAGCCCTGTGCTGAAGGCCTGGTTTCCGAATGGAAAAGACGACCCGAATGTTAGCTTAATTAGAGTGCAGATTGAGAAGGCTGAATACTGGGACGCGCCAAACAGTACTCTTGTGCAGCTTTATGGCATGGCTAAAGCAGCTATTACCGGCGACAGGGCAAGACCAGGAGATAACGAAAAGATAAATTTATAAGTATAACTAGAGGCCTATAGCTTGAAAGCAGCACCTGCTAAACTTTACCGTTTGGCAGGTGTTTTTTTGTTGTATACATTTATATGACCATACCCTGTAAATTAACCTGACTTGACTACGCCATCACCCGCTTCAGCACGCCTTACTACCCTAACTCTTTTTAAAGTAAAAGATGGCCATATACGGTGGGGCCTTTCCCAAATGGGAACGTCCGTACCAGTACTTAACAAAACACCCGGTTTGCTTTTTTACAAATTACTGGGCAGCGGCCATGGGAAGGGCTTCAGCATAAAGCCAAATTTTAAGCGTTATGGTTTGCTTTGCACCTGGGAAAACGAGCAGGCAGCTGATGCTTTTCTCAACACCTCTGATTTGATGGAGAATTACAAAAGCCATACTTCTGAGTCATGGACTGTAAAGCTACTTCCTTTTCAAGCGCATGGGCAATGGGACAAGCAGGAGCCTTTCTCTCCTACTTTAACAGATAACTATACAGATGGTCCTCTAGCGGTGCTTACCCGCGCAAGTATAAACTGGATGGCGCTTCCCGGTTTCTGGCGCTTTGTTCCTAAAACAAGTAAAGCCTTAGATGCTGCAGAGGGTTTAATCTGCTCTATTGGTTTGGGGGAACTTCCTTTTATCAGGCAGGCTACCTTTAGCATTTGGGAAAGTATGGACGCCATGCGACAGTATGCCTATAAAAACCCGCTACATCAGGAAGTGATGCGCCGCACCAGAAGCGAGAACTGGTACAGCGAAGAGCTTTTTGCGCGCTTTAAGCCCATTGCCAGCCAAGGAACCTGGAATGGAACAGATCCGTTGGCGCAGTTGATGTTGTAGTAAGTCGCTCACTTTCTTATCCGCTGAGCGATATCCTCAAGCAAATCTACCTGTATCTGCTGTATCTCAATCAGGCGCTGGTTCTGCTGAATGATCAGGTGGTCAATTTTTTCGTGCAGTAGCCTTATCTCCAGTTCCGCTTTAAGGTTTACCTGGTAATCATACTCTGAGCGCTGGCGGTCTTTGGCCTCTTTGCGGTTTTGGCTCATCATGATAATAGGGGCTTGTATGGCAGCAAGGCATGAAAGTATGAGGTTTAAGAGTATAAAAGGGTAAGGGTCAAAGGGTTTTGTGGAGAACAGGAATACGTTGACAGCCATCCAGCTAAACAGAAATAGAAAAAAGAGGCTGATAAACGTCCAGCTACCTCCAAAGTAAGCAATAGTATCTGATAGGCGTTGCCCTAGTGTCAGCTTCTCCGCAAGTTCGTCTTCTATGTTGCTGGAGAGCAGTTCATGCTTGTTTATACTTTGTAAAACCTCATCTTCCAGCTTAGAAATTTCGCCTATTTCGCGCTTTAGCAGTTGCTCGAGGTATAATTTCCGATAGTGGTTAAGTGCAGCCAGCGATATGAAATGGTGCTCAGAAAAATCGGGGTGTTCTGCTTTGATAAGGTTGAGGATGCTGGAGCGTATACTTGTGGCGGCTACCAACTGCTGCATTGGAAGCTGTTTTTTAGTAACCTGGCAATAGCCTGTTTTGTGATGCGTTTTCATGTGGCATGGACTTAGCTTTACATACGCGTAAAAGCCAGACGCCATTGAACAGCTAAAATAAAAAAGCTACCTGATGGTGCAGGCAGCTTTTTTAGATGATTATAACGGAGTTTGGTCTGGTGCGATCTCTTTTATGACCCGCTGCAAATGTGCTGCTAAACCATCGTACGGCCTGTAGCCTCTGTTAACAAGGTGTACGTTGGTGCCATTCAAAATGTATAGGCTCGGAAATGCAGTTGCCTGTAAGTGCCGTGCAATCACGAAGTCCTGTTTTGTCTTCTCCTTTAGTTCGTCAGAATCAAACTTCTCCAGAAAATCTTCTTCTGCAATACCAAACTGGGAGGCTATACTTGCCAGTACTCCTGGTTTTGTAACATCGTTGTTCTTGGCATAAAAAGCGGTTTGTATGGCTGCTGCCATAGCCAACTCCTTTTCCGGGTGCATGTAGCGCATGGTAACTACCGCGCGGCAGGCAGGTTCGGTGTCGTACACAAAATTATCCCGCTCAAAAAAACTATAGTCAAATGGCTGTTCCGTTACCTTTTCTACGTCCTGCCAATGCTGCTTTATGCTTTGTTTCATGTCTTCCTGAAGGGGTTGCTCTGTGCCGGGGCGCAAACCACCCATCACCAGCTTAAACTGCATGGTTCCCTCCTGCTCTTTTACAGCTCTCTTAATAACAGGCGCAAAGCCATAGCACCACGAGCACATCGGGTCCATTACATAGATCAGGTGGAGTACGTCCAGTAAGTCTTGTTTCTGCTTTTCCATGGCACAAAGGTAGCTATCCGTTTGCTCAATTGCTTGCCCGTTGATTTGAAAATTCTGGACTTCAGGCTCAAACCATGGAACAAATCAGCCTAACAACAATTAAACAATCAAGATTAACGATTATCTTAGCAGCTTAACTTAGCACAAGCGAATACACGATACAACTATGTCAGAGTATAATTTCAACCAGATTGAGAAGAAATGGCAGCGCTACTGGGAAGAAAACCAGACGTTTAAAGCCAAAGAAAGCAACGACAAACCAAAGTACTACGCCCTGGATATGTTTCCTTATCCGTCAGGTGCCGGCTTGCATGTGGGCCACCCACTTGGTTATATCGCCTCTGACATTGTAAGCCGCTACAAACGCCTGAAAGGGTTTAACGTGTTGCACCCGATGGGCTTCGACTCGTTTGGTTTGCCAGCCGAGCAGTATGCCATCCAAACCGGGCAGCACCCGGCTATTACCACAGAGCAGAACATTACCCGCTACGTGGAGCAGCTAAAGAATATTGGCTTCTCTTTTGACTGGCAGCGTGAAGTACGCACATCAGACCCTGCTTACTATAAGTGGACGCAATGGATTTTTATGCAGCTTTATAACAGCTACTATAATTACAGTACAGATAAAGCTGAACCGATTGATGCGTTAGTGCGCGTTTTTGAGCAAAGCGGAAACGAAAAAGTGAATGCTGCTTGCGACGAAGACACCCCTGCATTTTCGTCTGCGGATTGGGCTAATTATAACGAGCAGCAGCGATCTGAAATGCTGTTGAAGTATAGGTTAACGTATGTAGCGGAAGCAGTCGTAAACTGGTGCCCTGCTTTGGGTACTGTATTGGCTAACGACGAAGTAGTGGGTGGTGTGTCAGAGCGTGGGGGTTATCCGGTAGAGCGAAAGAAAATGCGCCAATGGATGATGCGGATCACAGCCTACGCCGAGCGTTTACTGCAGGGTTTAGAGGCTATTGATTGGCCGGAACCGGTAAAAGAAATGCAACGCAACTGGATCGGTAAATCGGTTGGCGCTGAGTTGGATTTTACTGTAGAAGGCATTGAAGATAAGATTAAGGTATTTACCACCCGCATTGATACAATATATGGTGCATCGTTTGTTGTGCTGGCCCCAGAGCATGAGCTGGTAGCACAGATCACAACAGAAGAGCAACGGCAGCAGGTTGAAGCCTATGTGAATGTAGCCAAAAACCGTTCGGAGCGCGAGCGTATGACGGATGTAAAAACGGTTAGCGGCGTGTTTACAGGCACTTATGCCATCAATCCTATCTCGGAAGAGCAAGTGCCGATCTGGATTGCAGATTATGTGCTGGCTGGTTATGGTACTGGAGCCGTTATGGCCGTTCCGGGCCATGATAGCCGCGACTACGCTTTTGCCAAACACTTTAACCTGCCGATTAAAGAAGTAGTTGCAGGCGGAAACTTAGAAGAAGAAGCCTATGCTGCTAAAGAGGGCAAGATCATCAACTCCGGCTTTTTAAATGGATTGGATGTTAAAGAAGCTATAAAAGCAGGTATAGCCAAAGCCGAGGAATTGGGCGTTGGCAAAGGCCGCACGCAATACCGCATGCGCGATGCCGTGTTCAGCCGCCAGCGTTACTGGGGCGAGCCTGTACCGGTATACTTTAAAGACGGCATTCCGCAGCTACTCCAGGAAAATGAATTACCGCTGGAGTTGCCCAAAATTGATGCCTACCTGCCAACAGAAACCGGAGAGCCGCCACTAGGCCGCGCCGTAGACTGGAAGCACGAAAACCAATATGAGTATGAACTTAGCACCATGCCTGGCTGGGCAGGCAGCAGCTGGTACTGGTACCGCTACATGGACCCGCAGAACAACGCTGAGTTTGCTGCAAAAGATAAAATCGAGTACTGGAGAAATGTAGATTTATACATTGGCGGATCGGAGCACGCAACTGGTCACTTGCTATATTCACGCTTCTGGAACAAGTTCATGTTCGATATGGGATTGGTTGTGGAGCAGGAGCCGTTCAAAAAGCTGATAAACCAGGGTATGATCCAGGGACGCTCTAATTTTGTGTACCGCATTAACGGCACCAATAAGTATGTGTCTTTTGGACTGAAGGACCAGCATGAGACTACGCAGCTGCACGTAGATGTAAACATTGTGGAGAATGATGTGCTGGACCTGGAAGCCTTTAAAAAGTGGAGACCAGAGAATGCCGATGCAGAATTTATACTCGAGGATGACAAGTATAACGTAGGCGTAGAGATCGAGAAAATGTCTAAGTCGAAGTATAACGTAGTAAATCCGGATGACCTTGTTGAAAGAATGGGTGCCGACACGCTGCGTATGTACGAAATGTTTTTAGGGCCGCTAGAGCAGTTTAAGCCTTGGAATACAAACGGTATGGACGGCGTGCACAAGTTCCTGCGCAAATATTGGAGACTATTCCACGACAATGATGGCTACTTCTCGGTTTCAGAAGATGCACCAACCGCAGAGGAACTGAAGGCGCTGCACAAAACGATCAAAAAGGTAGAAGAAGACATTGAGCGGTTCTCGTTTAACACTTCTGTTTCTACGTTCATGATCTGCGTAAACGAACTCACGCAGCTAAAATCGAATAAGCGCGCCATACTTGAGCCACTTACCATTATACTTTCGTCTTATGCACCGCACATCACCGAGGAAGTTTGGGAGAAACTAGGCTATACAGAAAGTATAAGCCATGCTGCTTTTCCGGAATGGAAAGAGGAACACCTGACAGAGAATTCATTTGAGTACCCGGTTTCTGTTAATGGCAAAATGCGCGCGAAGCTTACTTTTGCCCTTGATGCACCTAAAGATGAAATGGAGAAGGCTGTACTGAATGATGAGCAAGTGTTGAAGTTTATGGAAGGAAAATCTCCGAAAAAAATCATCATTGTTCAGAACAAAATCATCAACGTGGTAGTATAAGTGTATTCCATCTTACCAATTAACTATAGCACAAAGCCGCACAAGCCCCAAACTTGGCGGCTTTGTGTTTTTCTATGCTTTTTACAGCTGCACCAGCAGGCAGAAGCAAGTATAAAAAAAGCGGTTAAACAAGAGCATTAGCTTCTTATTTAACCGCTTCACAAATGGGATAGTATGCGTTAGTGCATAAGCCTAGTTCAGGTTTGCCGGTTCATTTTTTGCCGCCTCTTTCAGCGAGCCTCTTAATTTAGCCAGTAGTTCTACAAGGGTAGCGGCTTCTTCTTCGGTTATACCATGAAGCTTAGCATCTAAGTCCTCCAGCGTGCCATCTATCACTTCCAGTATCTGTAATCCTTTTTCGGATACAAGTATGTTTACCAGTCGTTTATCAGAGGCATTTTGCGTTACTTCAACAAGGCCTTTTGCACTAAGCCTGCTTACAAGCCTTGATGCATCAGACATTTTATCCAGCATTTTTTCTCTCAAAAAAGACGTTGAGACTGGTTTAGGATATTGGTTTCGTAAAATGCGCATTGCATTATATTGCTGGGTAGTCATGCCATACTTCTTAAAGAAGTTCTCATAGGTGTTAAACAAGAAGCCCTGTGTGTATAAGATACTCATGCCGGCTTTCTGCCATTCGTTTCGAAAGGATTTTAACCCAACTTCATTCTCTAAAGTCATTTGCTTGGTGGTGAGTTTTTACCAATAATAAAAATAAAAATTGGTTTTACAGCACTTTAGGCCATATTTTTCAAAATATCATGCTTATTTATCAACGTTCTACATTAGAAAAATGCTGTTTGTATACTATGTTAAGATAAAGTGACTAGACCTATATTTCGATGAAATTTAAGATCAGAAAGTATGTGGATGCTACCACTACAGCTAAAAGAGAGTTAAGTAAAGTTTAAAGCAATGCCCAACCAACCTGCGGCAAGTATTGCTTATGGCAAATCGATAGTGGCTTTTTGTGCTTTCGTTAGCTTAGATGCAACCAAATGGTAGGAGTCATCGATCCAATTTCTAATAAGGCTATCTGCTAGGCCGGCCTCTGGCAATACAGTATTCCAATGTACTTTGCTCATGTGGTAGCCTGGCTTTACTTTTTCAGGATAGGCTTCGCGCAACTCAACTGCTTTTTCGGGGTCGCACTTTAAAGCAATGCCTTGTTCGTATGCCGATAAGCTGCAGAGCGCAAACATTTTTCCGCATACTTTAAAAACCAATGTATCCTGATCAAAAGGAAGCTCTTCTGTCACACCTTTCTTAGCCAGGCAGTATTCTCTGAAATCTTCAATATTCATGTTGTTCGTTTATTGCGCTACCCACTCCCACTCCTTGCCATTCCAGTACATCCAGTTCGCACCTGACGTTTCGGTGTAAAGTATTAGGGCCGTACCTTTATGAGCAGATACCTTAGCTCCGGCTGTAAGTCTTTCTTCTGCTTTCCAGCCAACAAGCCAATTCCAGTTAATGCCCCCAAAAGTGTTCGGGTTTCCTGCTCCAAAAACCAGCGCAGAGTCTGATTCGTGGTGCAATAGAGCAATTCCCCTCCTACCGGATGCTTTCTCAACCACCACAGCTGCCATATCCATCGAGCAGTTGCCATCTATATCCAGGGTTAAGTAAAACGGATTGATGGAAGTATCGAAATCATAACTGTTTTTGAAGGCTGGCGCCTCCAATGCAGCTAGCGACCAATGCGGCAGTTCCATTACAACTAGCTCGGCATTAGATCGTTTTTTTTGCTCGCAGGATGCTATAAAGGCAAGCAGCAGTATGGCATATACAAGATGGACTATTAGTTTCATAGTTTTAGGGTGGCGTAAAATTTCTCTGTATACACAAAAAGGAGAATCAGCTGATTCTCCTCATGATATTTAAAATCTTAAACTTCTCTTTTAAAGAAAGTTATAGATTTACAAGTGCGTAAATATAAAATATATTGCGCCTGCCAAAAACATCAAAATAGAAATTTTATTGATGACGTGCATTGTACGCAAATTAAAATTGGTTTTGCGGTTAGGGTCTTTCTTACGGAAAAAGTAAGTAGCAACCTCTGTAAAATCAAATAATCCTTTCATGTATATAAGTCCTCATTTTCAAAATTTAACGCATTGCTTGTATCTAGTATGAAACAAAAGTAGCGTTGTTACCCCGGGTTTTAATACCATCAGTCAGGCTAGCAGTCTGCTACCAAACAGTTTTGCTCCTGGTAATCAAGCAATAGCAAACTTCGTACTTGCCTTGTGCTGGTATGTAAGAATTTAAAATTGAATTTTTACTCCTCCAGTACTACTGGTTCAATCCACTTCGCATCTTCCCTGATCAGCTCAATAAGCTCATCCACAGCTCTGTCGGCGGGAACTGCCTTTTTGATGACGGTTTGCCCCCTGTACAGCGCAATTTTATCTTTACCTACGCCCACATACCCGTAATCAGCATCAGCCATTTCGCCGGGTCCGTTTACAATACAGCCCATGATACCGATTTTCACACCTTTCAAATGGTCTGTTCTTTTACGGATCATGGCGGTGGTTTCCTGGAGATCAAAGAGTGTACGGCCACAGCTCGGGCAACTGATATACTCTGTCTTACTCATACGTGTGCGAGCTGCCTGCAGTATACCAAAACTAAGGTTATTCAGCTGCTCTATATGGCTTAACAGGTTTTGTTTTGGCAGCTCTGGCAATAATTCTGTACTTAACATCACGCCATCTCCCAAACCGTCAATCAACAAGCCTCCAACATCTGTAGCGGCATATAACTGCACCTGGTCTGCTGTAAGGTTGCCATACTCCCGCTTAATGACGCATGGGTTAAGCACGCCATTGTTCATCAGCCTGAAAAAGCATTTACGCAGCTCTGGCATAGCGTGCTCGTTCTTGGTTTGCAGCATCAGTACAGCAGTCGGGTCCTCCTTCAGCAGCGCTAATAATGCTGGAGTAAGATCGCTTAGGCCGGCAAGTATAAAATTTAGGGCTAAATGGCGTTCAGGGGCGCTTACATATACTGCAGCAGGTATGAGTGGGTGCCTGTCTTCGCGTTGCTCAGCATCTTGCCATGCCGTAAAATTCACGATCTCCTTCAGGCCATTTGGCAACATAAACGTGATCGGCTTATCTCCGGTATAGATATAATCTGCCCCAAGGTCGTTCATGTTAAACTTATCCAGTAGCATCGAGTACAGGTGGCCAACGCATTTCAGGTCAGCATACTTTATATCATCCAGTCTGCTCAGGTCTGCTATAACACGCGGAACGTTTGTATTGCCTAGGTTACCGATCTCAAACGTATCCCGACGGTGGTACTTAAACGGATCAATCGGCACATGACAAATGTCTTTGATTGGCTGAGCCTTTTCTGCGCGGTTTATATAACGGTCTATCAGGGCCCTGGCAACTGGTGCCTCCGCCTCTGGGGCCTCGGTTAAAGATACGCGTACGGTATCTCCCAAGCCATCTTCAAGCAAAGTGCCGATACCAACCGCTGATTTTATACGGCCGTCTTCAGCCTCGCCGGCCTCCGTTACACCCAGGTGAAGCGGGTATGGCTGCAATCCTTCTTCTTCCAGCTTCTGCACAAGTAACCGGTACGCTTGCACCATTACCTGTGTGTTAGAGGCCTTCATCGAGATTACTATGTTATAGTATTGTTCGTCTTCGCAAATGCGCAAAAACTCCAGGGCGCTTTCTACCATACCTAGTGGGGTATCGCCATAGCGGCTCAGAATCCTGTCTGATAAAGAGCCATGATTGGTGCCGATACGCATGGCTGTACCATGTTCTTTGCAAATGCGCACCAACGGTACAAAACGCTCTCTGATCCTGTCCAACTCTGCCTGGTAAGAGGCATCATCATACTCAATTACCTGGAATTTCTTTTTATCAGCATAATTACCCGGGTTGATGCGCACTTTTTCTACAATGCGTGCTGCCACCTCGGCTGCATTCGGCGTAAAATGTATGTCTGCTACAAGAGGAACAGCATAGCCACGCTTCCGCAGCTCCTCTTTTATATGCTGGAGGTTTTCGGCCTCTTTTATACTTGGCGCCGTAATACGGATATACTCACAGCCCGCTTCAATCATGCGGATGCATTGCTCCACAGATCCTGCCGTATCCATGGTATCCACGGTTGTCATAGATTGTACCCGAATGCGGTTATCACCACCCATTGGAATACCGCCAATGTTTACTACACGGGTTTTTCTGCGTTTATAGGCTGTAAGGCTAGGGCAATACGTTTTGTTCATAAGAAAGTGTGCGTCAGCTTGCTTCTTTAACTAAAGTTAAGCTAGGTTTGTTCAACTGATAAACTACGTAAAATTAGCATCATTATTTTAATCAGGCACAAGTATAGCCTTAGTAATGCAATTTTATACTTTAAAGCACATTCCTGGCCAAAATCGTATTAGAGGATGATAAAAGAACCCCTTGTTATACTTGCAAGTGCACGAAAACAAAGCGATACACGTAAACTGATAGATAAGCTGTTCGGAAACAGAGATTTCGTGCTGCTTGATTTGCTTGATTATGAGGTCTATCCTTATCAATACGAAAATAACTACCCCGCCTCTGATAAGTTTTTAGAGCTATTGGAGGTTGTGCTGCAGCATGAGCAGTTGATATTTGCAACGCCTGTCTACTGGTATGCCATGAGTGGGCCTTTAAAAGTTTTTTTTGACAGGCTGACTGATATTGTGACGGTGCAAAAACCATTAGGGAGACGCATGGCTGGGAAAGAGGCTTTTGTCGTGGCAGTTGGCTCTGACCCGGTTTTGCCTGAAGGCTTTGAAGTACCGTTTAAGTTGACCTGCCATTATTTTGATATGCAATACAAAGGCTGCTATTATGCTCAGACTAACGCTTTAATAGGGCCTTTACCTGGTGCTGTTGATTTTATGCAACTACTTAAGTTTAACTGAGAACGTATGATCCATATGCGCAATTTTATTCCTAACCTTACTCCTTTAAAAATAGAGCAGCTTAAAAGTTGGTCTAACCTGCGGCAGGAGCAGCTTAGCGAAGCCATCTTCATCACAAAAGATTGTATCGTAGGTTTTCTGAAACGGCAACTCGAAAAAGGCAACTGGAAAGAAGTACAGGATGTGCTAAAAGGCAAACCCATGACGAAAGCCGGTAAGTTTTTCTATAATGAGCTAAGAGGGAAAGTTGTGTCTACGCTGATGATGCGCCTGGGGCTTAGACGCATAGTTGCTGTAGGGATAGCGCTTGTTCTGGTGCCGGTTATACTTGCCAAAGTTGCCGGCGAAGCAGTACGGACAATTAAAAAGCATTAGCAGCCTCTTAAATTAACGCTACTGTAATTGAATTGCTAGCACACAGCTTGCCCTCTGGCACACTATTCTGGTAATGCTATGGTGTTGCTACCTTAACAACCTCTGAAGATAAGGGCAGCTGTTTTCTGAAAGATATTCATTCAAACCTGACAAGAATTCGCTTTAACAGCTTCTTTTCAGGTTTGAATGAATTCGGGGAGATGGTGAATTAGCAGCAATATTTACTTAAGCAGCGCCTCATAGGCCTGCTCCACCTTTTTAAAGTTGAAAGCATTTAGCACCTGCTGCATTTGAGCAGCTATCTCTGCGTTGCAAAGGTTCCCTATACTTCCTTCGTGGGTGTGGGTTACAGCATCAGGCATTGCAAAGTTACCGGCCTCTATACTTTCGCCAACAGTTTTATAAGCATCCCGGAATGGCATCCCCTCCAGTACCAGCGCATTCACGGCATCTACACTAAAAAGGTATCTATACTTCTCATCTTCCAGGATATTCTCCTTTACCTGTACTTCCTGCATCATGTAAGCCATCATCTGCAGGCAGCTTTTTAGCTCAGCAAAAGCCGGGAACAGGTTTTCTTTCAGTAACTGCAGGTCGCGGTGGTAGCCTGATGGCAGGTTAATCAGCAGCATAGAAATTTCGGTTGGCAGGGCCTGAAGTTTATTGCACTTGCCACGAAGCAACTCAAACACATCCGGGTTCTTTTTATGCGGCATAATGCTGGAGCCGGTCGTAAGGTGGGCGGGTAACGTAATAAAGCCAAAGTTCTGGCTCATGTACAGGCAGAGATCCATGCTCATTTTGGCAAGTGTGGCCGCCACAGAGGCCATGGCCGTAGCCACTATACGCTCAGACTTACCTCGCCCCATCTGCGCATACACTACATTGTAGTTCATACTTTCAAAACCGAGCAGGTCAGTTGTCATCTGCCGATTTAATGGAAACGATGAGCCATAGCCGGCAGCAGAGCCCAGCGGATTTTTATCAGCAATTTTATACGCCGCCAGCAGCAGTTGCATGTCGTCTACGAGGCTCTCGGCGTAGGCACCAAACCAAAGGCCAAAAGACGAGGGCATGGCAATTTGCAGGTGCGTATAACCTGGCAACAGCACATGCTTATACTTCTCGCTTTGCGCCTGCAGCACTTCAAACAGCGCTTTTGTATCCAGTACTGTTTCCTGCAATTGGTGGCGGAAGTATAGCTTCAGGTCCAGTAAAACCTGGTCGTTGCGTGAGCGGCCGCTGTGTATTTTTTTGCCTGCCTCGCCTACTCTACGGGTCAGCTCAAGTTCTACCTGCGAATGAATATCCTCCACTCCTGCCTCAATGGTAAACTCGCCAGCTTCTATACTTTGGTAGATTTTCTTCAGCTCCGCCCGCAGCACCTCCAGCTCCTGGGCAGTAAGCAGGTTTATACTTTGCAGCATACGCGTGTGAGCCAAAGAGCCCAGCACATCAAAGCGTGCCAGTTCCATGTCCAGTTCTGCATCTTTGCCTACTGTAAATCTTTCTATTTCTGCTGCTACGCTGATTTCTTTCTGCCAGAGCTTCATACTTTAATTATGAATTAAGAATTACAAATTATGAATGGGTGCTAAACACTCACTTTATTTTATTACTCTTTCGAGTAGCTCAATGTATAAGTTAATACCTTCTTCAATTTCGTGTAGGTAAATAAACTCATCGGCCATGTGAGAACGCCCTGAGAAACCTGGTCCTAATTTAAGCGACGGTATCGGTAAAAGTGCCTGATCAGATGTGGTTGGCGAACCATAGGTTTTACGGCCCAGCTGCAAACCAGCCTGCACCAGCGGGTGCTCCAACGGTATTGAAGATGGCTTTAATCTGGTTGAGCGCGGCTTTACCTCCGCCTTTACATGCTGCTGTATCGTTTGCAGCACCTCATCCATCGTATAAGTATCTGTTAAGCGCACATCTACGGTGAACAGACAATTGTCCGGCACCACATTATGCTGCGTACCGGCATTGATCATAGTAATGCTCATTTTCACCGGCCCCAGGTGTTCCGATTCCTTTTCAAATCTATACTTTTGGAACCAGCTGATATCTTCCAGCGCCTCGTAAATAGCGTTTATTCCTTCTTCGCGGGCAGCATGTCCGGCTTTTCCTTTTGCTATACAATCCAAAACCAGCAGGCCTTTTTCGGCCACAGCCAGGTGCATTTCGGTTGGTTCGCCTACAATGGCAGCATCCAGCTTGCCCAACTCCGGAAGTATAAGTTCTATACCATTTCTACCGGATATCTCTTCTTCGGCTGTAGCAGCTAGCACCAGGTTATACTTTAGGTTTGGCTGCGCATAAAAGTATAAAAACGTTGAGATCAAACTGACCAGACATCCTCCTGCATCGTTACTGCCCAGGCCGTACAATCTACCATCTTCTGTACTTGCCTCAAAGGGATTGCGGGTATAGCCGGGATTTGGCTTTATTGTATCGTGGTGTGAGTTTAAAAGTATAGTAGACAGCTTTGGGTTATAGTTCTTATTAAAAGCCCAGACATTGTTCAGCTGCCGGTGCACCTCCACTCCATGCTGTTTTAGAAAGTCAGAAAGTATGGCAGCCGTTTTATCTTCTTCTTTGCTGAAAGAGGGTGTTTGAATAAGCTGCTGCAAGAGCTGTACTGCCTGCTGATATAAGTTTTTCTGCTCCATTTACTCCAGGCTGATAGTAGTGCCAGCGTATGGTTTATCGGTTTCTTTTATACTTAACAGCGCTTCGGCCTCTCCTATCAGCACATCGCTTACTCCCTGGTGCAGCGCAGCAAAGGCATTATCTAATTTAGGTACCATGCCAGCTGTTACCACACCTTCCTCTTTTAGCTCTTTATACTTTTCTGGGTTGATATGCGCAATCACGGAATCATCGTCATCTGCATTAGCCAGTACTCCCTTTTTTTCGAAACAGTACACCAACGTAACCTTATGCTTTGTAGCTAAAGCTGTGGCCAAAACAGAGGCAATGGTATCTGCGTTTGTATTCAATAAAGAGCCATTGCCATCGTGGGTAAGCGGTGCGAAAACAGGTGTTAAACCGGCCTGAAGTATGGCAACGATTGCAGTAATATTTATACTTTCTTTTCCGGCCACATCGCCTGCAAAACCATAATCTACTTCTCTTACAGGGCGTTTAGTGGCAAGTATGGCATTGGCATCGGCTCCCGTCATGCCGATGGCGTTACATCCTACTGCTTGTAGTTGCGCTACTACCTGCTTATTAACCAAACCACCGTAAACCATGGTTACTAACTCCAAAGTTTCAGCGTCTGTTACGCGGCGGCCTTCTACCATAACGGGTGTAATTCCCAGCCGCTGGCCAATAGCAGAGGCTATCTTGCCCCCGCCATGCACCAACAACTTAGGCCCCTGCAGCTTCGAAAAATCAACCAAAAAACGACGAAGCCGCTCAGGGTTATCCAGTATATTACCGCCTATTTTTACTATGATCATTTATTCTTGACAAAAGATTGTTGGACATAAGACAATATGACAAAGGACAAAAGACTTTCTATTTACAAAATCTGCGCCTTTGTCTTTTATCAAAAATTCCTTTGTCAGGTATACTTACAGAGCTTCTAGCATACGCTTCAGCACAGCCTGCGCTGCGTAGGTCCGGTTATTCGCCTGCTGCAACACCAGCGAGTTAGGTCCGTCCAGAATCTCATCGCTGAGCTCGACGTTGCGACGCACCGGGAGGCAATGCATTACTTTTGCATTATTTGTGAGCGAAAGCTTCTTGTTGTTCATCATCCAGCCCTCGCCGTCTGTCAGCACTTTACCGTAGTCGTTGTAGCTCGACCAGTTTTTCACATACACAAAGTCTGCATCATGCAGCGCCTCGTCCTGGTTAGTGGTTACGGTAGCATTTTGTGTAAATTCTTCGGCTAGCTCATAGCCCTCAGGGTGCGTTACCACCAGTTCCACATCAGCCTGGCCCATCCATTCTGCAAAAGAGTTTGCCACGCATTGCGGTATGGATTTAACGTGCGGTGCCCAGGTTAAAACTACCTTAGGCTTTTTACCAGCTTGTTTTTGCTCTGTAATCGTTAGTAAATCTGCCAGGCTTTGCAGCGGGTGGCGCGTAGCAGACTCTAAACTAACGATTGGAATACCTGCGTAATGGATAAACTGCTGCAGCAACTCCTCGTTGTAGTCTTCATCACGGTTCTGCAGCTTCGGGAAAGAGCGGATACCCAAAATATCACAGTACTCACCCATTACGGCAGCAGCTTCCTTGATGTGCTCTACGGTGGTGCCGTTCATGATGGCGCCTTCCTGAGTTTCCAGCGCCCAGCCTTCTTTGTCCAGGTTCATCACCATCACGTTCATGCCCAGGTTTAAAGCCGCTTTTTGGGTGCTCAAGCGGGTGCGCAGGCTTGGGTTCAGGAAAATCAACCCCAGCGTTTTATTTTCGCCGAGGTGTTTATACTTGTAGGGGTTTTGCTTTAGGTGCAGCGCCTCATTTACCAATTCTTCAACGTTTGCAACGTCTTGTACCGATGTAAACTTCTTCATTAAACTGTCTGTAATTCTGCTTTTAATAAAACTGCTTCGAATGCCTCCAGGAACTTTTGTACTTCGCGGATCCCGATGCAGAGTGGTGGCAACAGGCGCAGCGTATTTTTATCTGATGAGGATCCTGTAAATATTCCGTGCTCATCCAGCAATTGCTTGCGTATCCCGGCACATGGCTGGTTCAACTCCACGCCAATCATCAGGCCTCTGCCACGCACTTCTTTTACACCAGGCATCTGACGCAATTCAGACATTAATCTATTTCCGATATTCCCGGCATTTTCCATTAAGTTTTCCTGCTCCATTACCTCCAGCACAGCCAAAGCCGCTACACAAGCCAAATAGTTACCGCCAAATGTAGTGCCCAGCATGCCGTGTTTTGCTTCAATTTCAGGAGAGATGAGTACGCCAGCCACCGGGAAACCATTACCCATGCCTTTCGCCATCGTGATCAGGTGCGGCTTCACATCTTTGTTCTGATGCGCAAAAAACTTGCCTGAACGGCCATAGCCAGACTGCACTTCATCCAGGATCAGCAGCGCGCCAACTTTGTCGCAGCCAGCTGCCAGCGCTTTCATAAAGGCTACTTCGGGTATCTGCACCCCACCTACACCCTGTATACCTTCTATGATAACAGCTGCTAACTCATGGCCATGCTCCTGTAGCGCATTAGCAAAAGCGCTCAGATCATTTAATGGAAGAAAAATGATGTTATCCGTTTCGTTGATGGGAGCCTGAATCTTTGGGTTGTCGGTAGCGGCTACAGCAGCAGACGTGCGTCCGTGAAAAGCTCCCTTAAAAGCGATTACTTTTTTTCGGCCTGTATGAAAAGATGCCAGTTTAAGGGCATTTTCGTTTGCCTCGGCTCCGGAATTGCACAGGAAAAGGCTGTAGTCGTCGTAGCCACTCAGTTTGCCTAGCTTATCGGCAAGTTCCTGCTGCAGCGGCATTTTAACAGAGTTGGAATAGAAGCCAATGTCGTAGAGCTGACGGGCAATTCTTTTAACGTAGTGCGGATGGCTGTGACCGATTGAGATAACGGCATGACCTCCGTAAAGGTCCAGGTAACGTTTGCCGTTCTCATCCCAAACATAAGCACCCTGTGCTTTTACAGGAGTTATGTCGAAAAGCGGATATACATCAAACAGATTCATATTTGATAATTAGATGTAAGAAGTAAGACAGTAAATAAAGTACTCGACGTACATATTTTTAATTGTTGATTGTTGTATTGTTAAATTGTTGTTTTCGGTTTATGTCATTTCGAATGCAATGAGAAATCTGGAGCATTTCATAGCCCCGCAATATTTCAGATCTCTCACAGGCGTTCGAAATGAGGTTGTGCTTTTTGCTGCCGATGCAGGCTTTTAGTTTTGTCATAAACCAATAACGAGCATCAAACCATTAAAAAGCGCTTGCCTTCAGCTTCAAACCGGCAGTTTCCTTCAGGCCGAAAATCAGGTTCATATTCTGTATTGCCTGCCCCGATGCACCTTTCAGCAGATTATCTATCAGGCTGGTTATAACTAGATTTTCCCCTTGTTTATCCAGGTGCAGCAGGCATTTGTTTGTATTCGTTACCTGTTTCAGGTCTGGTGT
The DNA here is from genome assembly GCF_947492645.1 of uncultured Pontibacter sp. Lineage (GTDB taxonomy): Bacteria > Bacteroidota > Bacteroidia > Cytophagales > Hymenobacteraceae > Pontibacter. Next base: position 540,051 of record NZ_CANLMZ010000006.1, read on the forward strand.
TACGTCTACTACTGTAACAAAAGGGTGGCTTCTGTAATAACTTTTATACATCTGCTTTGCCTCTTCCAGGCTTAAATCAGACTTGAGGTAGCTCGTACAAAGTATACCCCGTGTAAACGGTCCACGGTATGGCACAAAATTTATACTTGGCAGCTCCTGCTTCTGCATAACGGTTAATGTACGTCGTATCTCGTTCAGGTGCTGGTGCTGCAGTACTTTATAGTTGGATATGTTGCCGTCGCGCCAGCTGTAGTGCGATGTGCTGCTCAGGCTCTGCCCTGCCCCAGTGCTGCCGGTAATGCCACTTACATGCACTTCCTGCTGTAGCTGTTGCTGCTCTGCCAAAGGCAATAGCGCCAGCTGTATAGCCGTGGCAAAGCAACCTGGATTGGCTATGTTCTGTGCCTCTTTTATCTCGTTGCGCTGCAGTTCTGGTAAGCCGTAGGTAAATGTTCTTCCGTAACCCTCAACTGTAGCATTTGTTATACTTTCGTTCCAACGGAAATCCTGGCTCAGGTCGATGATCTTTATACTTTTCGGCAGGTTTTCAGCTTCCACAAACTTCTTCGCTTCGCCGTGGCCTACGCACAGAAACAATACATCTACATCTGTCTGCAGCGCATCGGTAAAGTATAATTCGGTATCACCCAGCAGGTCTTTATGCGTCTCATAAACCGGCTTTCCTGCCTGGCTTTTGCTGTGCACAAACGCTATATCTACGTTAGGGTGGTTTACGAGCAGGCGCAGCAGTTCGCCACCGGTATAGCCAGCGCCACCTACTATACCTGCTTTTATACTTATTTCGTTGTCCATGCCTCTTCGGTATTGTTCACGCTGTGGTACAGTTTTGTCTGGTTGCCGAATATCTTGGCGAATCCTTTCACGTCGTCGGAGGTCCAGGCGCGGTTCATTTCGCCGTAGCTGCCAAACTTGTCACTCATTAGGTCGTGTGCACTTTCAATACCCTCTACCTGGAAGCGGTAAGGCGCCAGCAAAACATATACTTTACCGGTAACGTTTTGCTGCGTACTCTCCAGGAAAGCCTCAATGTCGCGCATTGTCGGGTCCAGCAGCTGACCTTCGTGCAGCCAGTTACCGTACCATGCCGAAAGCTGGTCTTTCCAGTACAGTTGCCACTTGGTAAGTACATGCTTCTCCAACGTATGGTGCGCCTTTATGATTACCAGCGGAGCAGCCGCCTCAAATCCTACACGGCCTTTGATGCCGATGATCGTATCACCTACGTGGATGTCGCGGCCAATGGCAAAGGGTGCAGCCAAAGCCTGCAAATGTTGAATGGCCTGTACGGGAGTTTCATACTTCTCGTCGTTGATGCCAACCAGTTCGCCTTTCTCGAAGTGCAGCGTTACGCGCTCCGGCTCATGCTTGCTAAGTTGTGTAGGATAAGCCTCTTCGGGCAATGGCAGGTTAGATGTAAGCGTTTCTTTTCCGCCTACCGATGTTCCCCAGATGCCTTTGTTGATAGAATACTGCGCTTTAGCAAAATCCATCTCAACGCCGTGCTGCTTCAGGTACTCAATCTCCTCATCACGAGATAAACGCTTATCACGAATAGGTGTGATGATCTCCACCTCTGGTATCAGCGCCTGGAATACCATGTCGAACCGAACCTGATCGTTGCCGGCGCCGGTGCTGCCATGTGCCACGTAATCTGCACCTATACTTTTAGCATGCTGTGCAATGGCGATGGCTTGCGTCACGCGTTCTGCGCTCACGCTTAACGGGTATACGTTGTTCTTAAGTATGTTGCCAAACACCAGGTACTTAATGCAGCTGTTGTAAAAGTGCTGTGTCTCGTTCAGGTGCGTGTGCTGCTTTACACCCATGGCATAGGCTCGGCGCTCAATTTCCTGCAGCTCCTCATCTGAAAAACCGCCAGTATCTACTATGGCAGAGTATACTTCCAGGCCCAATTCCTGCGCGAGGTAAATAGCACAATACGATGTATCTAAACCGCCACTAAAGGCTAAAACTACTTTTTTCATTTGGCTGAGTTACTTAAGAAGCGTTACGCTCGTTGTTGTTTATATTTTGCTGGCCAGGACGCACACGGTGGCGCATCCAGCGTTCGTTTAAACTTATGATTTTAGCTGTGGGTTGCTTTTCAGCTTTTGGCGCCTCCTGTTTTTGGACTACTGGTAACGCCATAAAACTCTCTTCCTTGGCAGGATCGTAAAGCATGGCGGTGCACAGGCAGTTTGTGCGGTTCTTGCTTTGCAGAATCTCAAAGTTTACGCAGCTGCGGCAGCCTTTCCAGAATTCTTCGTCATCGGTAAGTTCAGAATATGTTACGGGCTTGTAACCAAGGCCTGAGTTAATGCGCATAACAGCCAGCGCAGTTGTTAAACCGAAGATCTTGGCATCCGGATACTTGGTACGGGATAGTTCAAATACCTTTTGTTTAATCTGACGTGCCAGTCCGCTCTTGCGAAGCTCCGGCGATACGATCAAACCAGAATTTGCTACATATTTGCCATGGCCCCACGTTTCGATATAACAGAAACCGGCCCAGGTACCATCCGGGTGGAGCGCGATAACGGCCTTTCCTTCCAGCATTTTCTGGGCAATGTAATCGGGTGATCTTTTGGCTATACCGGTGCCACGCGCCTTAGCAGAAGACTCCATCTCGTTACAGATCTGTAACGCATGAATGATATGTTGCCCGTTAGCAACGCTTACAACAAATGCTGATTGATCCATCTTAAATGGTAAGATAAATATACCCAGCTGCGCCTAAACGCAGCACAATAAGTTAAATTGATTTAAGTATAAGTACAGTTATTACCGGCAATTGTAAATTTGCCTTTGCATAAACTGTAAACGTAAAATATGTAGGGGGACTGAAGATTACCGCATAGGTAATCAAAAACGCTGTAGGCTACCGCCTGTAGCGGACCGTAAGTATGTTGGCCCTAAAAACTATCCTGGTTAATAGGATAGAAAAAGTCGCACACTCCATGGCTGGAGCATGATTTATCAAAGTTGATAAAGACGACATTTTTTTCATTTCTGTTTATAAATGGTAAGGTAATGTTATACCCTTATTTGTTTGCAAAGTTTTCAGATAAGTTTTTTTAAATCCAAATGCTTTCTTAAAAAACCTTTAAAGTTTATATGCTCTATTGTTTTTGTTTTAACTCAAGGGCTTTTTTATAGCTAGCAGTATGATTGGCAAGTTCTTTTTAGGCTGTAGCTAATTGTTTAAAATACTTAAATTGCAGCCACATTTTAACAGCTGCCCGTAGATCGGCTGATCAAATTTTGTCTTAAACATGAAAAACATTTCTATCCGGGTTATCATTGGAATTTTATTTTCCGCCATTGGTCTAGCGTCGCTGCTTATCTCTAAACAAGCACTTACGGCCGCTGTTTGGTTAAGCTTTGGTAATGGGCTTATACTTTCTGATTTAAGACTGTCAGGTATAGACAAAAACGGAAATACATTTGAAAAGCCTATCCCGAGAGCGCGAACAATAACGGCTATACTTTTAATTGTATTTGCGGTGCTGCTTCTTTTATTCCAGGTTTTTCTTGACTTCCAACAGGCAACTCCCGCTGCAGTTCCTCAGCCTTAAATTCGGTTTTCAAGTACAAAATCTACATTAAACACCTGGTGCTCTCTTTTCAATTTCATCCGAATCTTTCGGCCTGGCCGGCTGTCTATCATATCTAGTATCTCGGGTAGTTGCAGGTCTTTACATTCCTGGCCATTGATGGTCAATATCTGGTCTCCGGGCTTTAGGCCTACCAGTTTGGCAGGTGTGTTATCAATTACATTAGAGATAACATAGATGTTGGTGCCAGGCAATGGTGTGGTAATTTCGAAACCAGCTAAGTTGTAGTTAAATGGATCTTTAAATTTACTGTTGGGCAATAAGGTTAGTTTGTTGTGCGGGTAATCAAGTATAACCGTAAACCTGTTTAAAATATCGGAGCCCAGGTTGCCGTTGCGGTTCGCAATATTAAGGGCAAGCTTGATCGCTTCCTCGTCTGGGTAAGATGCCGGTAAATTAGAGAGTTCATAACGGCCCAACCTGAAAGCATCGAGGCGTCCTATTTTACCATGGATGTCCCCGCCGAGGCCTCGCCCTAAATAAGCCTCCATTACTTTAGATGGCAATGTGAGCCTGTTGTTTGTAGGCAGGTACAACGATAGCGTATGGCTGGCTCCGGTGTCTAATACCAGTTTAACCTTCAGGGTATCCCCGTTTTGCTGGCGCACGTTACCGTATACATAAGCCTTTGTTTCCTCTATGTGTAATGGAAACTCTTCTGCTTTACGCTTTTTCTTCAGTTTTACATCGGGGCGGTAAAGTGTGAGCACTTTGGTTCCGTAGTTTATCTTAACTATAAAGTTCTTGAATATATCATAGCCAATAATACCGTGCACAGGCATTCCCATACGATGCGATAGGTTAAACACATCTTCCAACAGCACATACACCTGGTGGTTATCTCCCTGAATGCCGGGCATATTCATGGTGTTTCCACTTGAATACAAGGCCTCTATATCGTGGCCGGAGCCGAGCCCGCGAATGGCTACTTTATCAGCAGAGTTCAGGCTTAGCGAGTCGGAGTAAAACAGACGGGTGATAAGGGTGTTCCTAACCCCTGAGTCAAGTATAAAATTGAGCTTCCTGGAGTCGTTTATCTGAACCGGAATGATGATCAGGTTATGAACGAGCTTAAATGGAATGTTTATTTTTTTGCGGTTAGAAGTAAAGTATACCGTATCATGCTCGAACTTAGACTGTGCCTGGGCAAGTGAGGTTTCGGGCAGAAGAGTGAGTAGCAGACAAAGCAGTATGAGGAAACCGGCTCTTGTCATAGTATGGCGCTTAACTTTTTGCTAATATTAGCTTATGCCTAATAATACGTAAAAAACTCCAAACTGATTACATGCTCTAATCTGATCTTTAATAATTTATGTGGTTTTAGTATAACATCGCATATAGCTGCTTGCTTATATAAACAGCTATGCATTTGGAAACCCGGCAACAAACTAACTTTGTTTTGAAGCGCAACAGTAGATGGAGATAGTTACATTATTTATGAGGCACAAATAAACAAAAGCAGCAGCTTTTACAATATCAGCAATTTACATAGGCAGCACCTCTTGCTGCTATACTTTTGCGTAGAACAGTAGATGGAAGTCCTGATAATTTTCCTCATCATCGTGCTGGCAGCTGTTGCTTACCTGGTCAATGCCGTTTATATTAAAGCGAAAGGAAAGAAAAAACGAAACAGGCATTACGATCATTATTGGTAAGCACCTGGTGCGGTGATAGCTCCAAGTTTCCTTTAGATTTAAATCCTCAGGGCATGTATAATGTCAACATGTACATCGCTTTTTTTGCAGCCTGATTCATGTTTCGGTTAAATTGAACTCAGCTAATATAACAGCAACTTTACAGCCTTAGTATAAGCCGCTGCCGATATACTCGCTACTATTGAATTTGCACAAATCTCAGCAAGTAAAAACTCCCCTTAAGCAGCTAGCGTACCTAAAAGCCTGGCAAAACTTACTTTTTCCTTAAAATTTAAGTATCTTAAAGTATAACGTAAAAACCACGCTTACGAACAACTTATACTTTTCTAATACATGCACTACATAGATCTTTCCATTTTTGCGGCTTATATGCTGGCAATGCTGGGAGTCGGATTTTACTTTCTAAAAAAGAACCAGGGCGCAGAAGATTACTATGTTGGCGGACGCTCCATGAGCAGCGGACACATAGGGCTTTCTGTAGTGGCTACTGATGTTGGCGGTGGCTTTTCTATTGGCCTTGGAGGCTTGGGGTTTGCCATGGGCTTATCAGGCTCCTGGATGCTTTTTACAGGCCTACTAGGCGCTTGGTTGGCGGCAGTTTTCCTTATTCCTAAGGTTAAAGAGAACCCAGCGTTTGCCAACTTCCTTACTTTCCCACAAATTTTTGGGCATTATTTTAATGCACGAGTCGCTTTGCTTGCCGGTCTTATTTCTGCTATTGGGTACACCGGCTTTACTAGCTCCCAGATACTGGCCGGCGCTAAACTGGCCAGCGGCACCTTCGTTGATTTAGATCTTAATACCGCCTTACTTGTAATGGGCATTATGGCAGTAGTTTATACTGTAATGGGTGGCCTTAAAGCGGTAATTTATACGGACACCATACAATGGGCTGTTTTGATGGGCGGGTTGATTTTTATCGGGATACCTGTTTCATTTCTGGCTATCGGCGGTGGAATGGAAGGTTTGAGCTTTGACCAGATCATAAACCCGGATTTTATAGCGGCGCAATCTTCTAAAAGTATGGCTGCCATTCGCACTACCTTACCCGCAGAATTCCTGAGTCTCACAAATATAACCTGGCAGCAGATTGTAAACTGGGCTATCACGATTATACCTATTTGGTTTGTAGGCATGACTCTTTATCAGCGCATATACGCTTGCCGTGATGTCAAAACAGCAAAGCGTGCCTGGTACATTGCCGGTTTTTTTGAGTGGCCAATCATGGCTTTTATGGGCGTTAGTTTAGGAATACTGGCCCGCGTTGCTGCCGAGCAGGGCATGTTTGATGCCTTGGGAACAGGCGGAGTAGTTGACCCTGAAACGGGATTGCCCATGCTGTTGCGCTCCGTGTTGCCTGTCGGTTTAATGGGGCTTATGCTGTCAGCATACTTTTCGGCCATACTATCTACAGCAGACAGTTGCCTGATGGCTTCTTCGGGTAACATTGTAACCGATGTAATCAGCCATTTCAGGAAAATAGACCAGGACCACCCTTCTACCCTGCGCCTTTCGCAGCTGGTTACTTTGCTTGTTGGAGCTTTTGCGCTGTGGCTGGCCACCATGATGACGAACGTGCTTGACCTGATGCTGTACTCCTATGCTTTCATGGTGTCGGGGTTGTTTGTGCCGGTGCTGGGAGCCTTGTTCTGGAGCAAGCGCAGCAGCGTGGCTGCTTTTTGGGCCATGCTGATGGGCGGTTTGGTAACAGTTGTGTTGCAGGTATTTATGCTAAGTACAGCGGCAGCAGAAAATGAGGCTGCTATGCTGGCACAGCAGCTACAGGCTTATTTCAACGATGGTGTCCAATTTGCCGCCCTTAGCACACTAGAGTTGCAGGAGTTAGTTAGGCAAACAATTGCAGCAAACAGCATAGTACACATACCTGTGCTGGGCCTGACCTTTAGGTTGCCCTATAACCTCGACCCTAATTTATTCGGACTAATCACTTCCGCAATTTTATACTTTACGTTAACACATTTATATCCTGATAAACCAAAAAACAAAACATGGCAGAAAACAACACGGTCAGCTACGAGATCTACAAACCCGGAAACGATTCAGAATTAAACCGCGACGAAGTACTTGATTTCTTGTTTGAGCACCTGGATGAATACGGTGATCAGCGCGCAGATATCGCGAAGTGTATGGATTATGCTCTCTCTTCTGCTGAAGGTAAAGGAGGCTCTGTGGAGGTTGCACGCGAAAACGGCAAAGTGGTTGGTGCGTTGATATTGAACAACACCGGCATGAGCGGCTACATTCCAGAAAATATACTTGTGTATGTGGCAGTACACAACAGTCAGCGTGGAAAAGGCGTAGGTAAAAAGCTTGTTCAGCTGGCTATCGAAAACACACAGGGCAGCATTGCCTTGCACGTGGAGCCGCAGAACCCTGCAAAGCACCTTTACGAAAAGCTTGGTTTCACGAACAAGTATTTAGAATACAGACTACAAAGATAAAAGATGGCAGTTTTAAAGCTGTATAAACAGAAGCTACAACACAACTACAACCACCTCGATAAAGTATTTAAGCAACACGAAATTGATTGGGGTATAGTAACAAAGTTATTATGCGGCAACGAAATGTTTCTAAAAGAGGTGCTGGAGCTTGGCGTACAGGAAGTGCATGACTCCAGGGTCACTAACCTGAAGGTTATCAAAAACATGGCCCCGCAGGTGCAAACCGTATACATAAAGCCGGCTCCTAAGCTAAGTATACCGGATATTATACAGTTTGCTGATGTGAGTTTCCAGACGGAGTTTGAAATAATCAAGCTTTTATCAGATGAGGCTGTAAACCAGGGTAAGTTGCACAAAATCATTATTATGATTGAAATGGGTGACTTGCGCGAAGGTGTAATGGGCGATGACCTGATTAACTTTTACGAGAAAGTATTCCAATTGCCAGGTATCTCAGTTATTGGTTTAGGTGCCAATTTTAACTGCCTGCACGGTGTAATGCCCACCCGCGATAAACTCATACAGCTCAGTTTGTACAAGCAGATCATTGAGGCCAAGTTTAACCGCAAAATACCTTGGGTATCGGGAGGCACATCTGTCACTATTCCGCTGCTGTTCAACCACCAGATGCCGCAGGGCATAAACCATTTCAGGATTGGAGAGGCGCTTTTCTTTGGGCTTAACCTGTTTACAGGCGAAACCTTTGAGGGCATGCACGACGATGTGTTTGAGCTTTACACCGAAATTATAGAGCTGACAGAAAAACCTATGGTTCCGAGCGGAATAATGGCAGAGAACCCAAGTGGCGAGAGTTTCGAGATAGATGAAAGCCTGTATGGCAAATCCTCTCACCGTGCTATCCTGGATGTGGGGCTGCTCGACATCAACCCGAAATTCCTTATACCGAAAGATGAAAGCCTAAGCGTGATTGGTGCCAGTTCTGATATGTTGGTAGTAGAGCTCGGCGAAAATGAGCACAACTATAAAGTTGGCGATGTGCTTCGGTTTGGTTTGCGCTATATGGGCGCGCTAAGTATACTTAATTCGCGCTATATTGCGAAGGAGGTGGTAAAATAACTTATTTCTGGTGCTGCGATGGGCCGCTAGCACAATTGTGCGGTAAATACTTTCATATGATTATATTTACCGGGAATTTTTAAAAACACATTTGATCTTTAGCCTATGCACTACCATGAATATCATGAGTTAATTGAGAACAACCTGCTATGGGCTGAAGAGAAACAACAGCAGGACCCGGAGTACTTTGTCAACCTGGCGAAAGGGCAAAAACCACCTTACCTGTTTATAGGCTGCTCTGATAGCCGCATGCCCTTAAACAGCTTTACTAAAACCGAACCAGGAGAGCTGTTTATACACCGTAACGTGGCCAACCAGGTATCGCTTACAGACATGAACCTTTTGGCCGTGCTCGAATACGCCGTAGAAGGCTTGCAGATAAAACACATTGTAGTGTGTGGCCACTATTGCTGTGGTGGTGTAGAGGCAGCTTATAAAAACAGCGCAACTGGTGTTGTAGAAAACTGGGTAAACCCTATACGGGAGTTATACCTTAAAAACCGTGCTGAAATTGATGCTTTGCCCACTATAACCGAACGCACCAACAAGTTATCAGAGTTAAATGTGGTGGAGCAGGTAAAGAACATTTGCAAAACATCTGTTATGCACCGGGCCAATAAGGCGGGCACCGCTCCTGCTGTGCACGGCTGGGTGCTGGATATTTCTAAAGGGCGCATTATCGATTTACCATTACCCATACACGACTGGCGTGCATTGGGAATAATTCCGTAAAGCATTTTAGTATGGCCTTGGGTTTAAATGATCGTTTGGATGCTATTCAAACCCAAAGCCATACTTTCTCGTCTTTATCAGGAATATAGATTCATATAGAAATACCCTGATACATGCCTAAGAAAACGCTGTTTCGCCGCATTGCCTATCCGTTTCAAGAATTTCTCCGCGCCGAGGCCTTCAGCGGAATCTTACTCATTATTATTACGCTTATCGCACTTGCCTGGGCAAACTCACCGTGGGGCGCGTCATACGTTAAAACCTGGAATACGGTACTTACCATTCAGTTAGGGGCGTTTGGTTTATCTAAGGCAGCCATACTTTGGATTAACGATGGCTTAATGGCCATTTTCTTTTTTGTGGTGGGCCTGGAAATTAAACGGGAAACCTTAACAGGAGAATTGTCTACGTTCCGGAGCGCTGCATTTCCGGTGATGGGAGCCATTGGCGGAATGGTGGTGCCTGCCGGTATTTTTGTGCTTTTCAACCAGGGCCTGGATAGCTTTGACGGCTGGGGAATACCCATGGCCACCGACATCGCCTTTGCCATAGGTATACTTTCGTTATTAGGCCCACGTGTGCCGCTTTCGCTTAAGCTGTTTTTGGTTGCCTATGCCATTGTAGATGATATTGGCGCTGTAATGGTAATCGCACTTTTTTATACCGCAGATTTAAACTTACTGGCTCTCTGGGTTGCTCTACTTGTTTTTGGTGTGCTGCTAATATTTAATGCGCTGCGAGTGCGTAATATTCTGTTCTATTCCTTGTTCGGGTTAATTATGTGGGTCGCCTTTCTCAAATCCGGGGTGCATGCCACAGTAGCCGGCATTTTATTGGCTGTAACCATACCGGCCCGTTCAAAAATTTCGGAGCAGGATTTTATCAGCAGTACCGATACTATACTTGGCGAACTACACGCTACCCACGCTGCACATAAACCGCCACAAGAAAATTTTAAAGAGGAGGACTTTCAGGCTGCCGTGCGCACCATCGAAACTAATTGCGAAGAAGTGAGATCGCCGTTGCACAGGTTGGAACACGCGCTGCATCCTTGGGTGGCTTATGCCATCATGCCGGTATTTGCTCTATCAAATGCCGGCATATTAATCAATTCGGAGCTTACTGATGGTTTTTCGAACCCGCTGACCTGGGGCATTATACTAGGCCTGGTGGTGGGTAAACCTGTTGGTATAGTTCTCTTCACGCTTCTGGCCTCTGTGAGCAGGTTGGCCCGTAAGCCGGCAGCTTACTCCTGGACACAACTCATCGGGGTTGCTTTTTTGGGCGGCATCGGATTTACCATGGCCATATTTATTGCGAACCTAGCTTTTGTAAACTCCACCTATCTACCACAAGCTAAACTTGCCATACTTTGCGCCTCCTTTGCTGCAGGCTTGCTAGGGTATTTGCTGCTTCGCTTCGGTAGTAAAAAAGAAACTGAGGATGATGTGTAGAGACTGTTTCAGAGGTGTAGAAGCCAGTTAGGGCATTGAAAACAATTAACCTGTTGAGCTAATTAAAAGAGCAGCACAACCTATAGTAATATAGCTTGTGCTGCTCTTTTCCTTCAAGTTAAATTACTATGACCCTAATATAGCGTCAAGCAAGCCTACTTCCTCGGTTTCAGCCTTAAATACAAGCAGAGGAATGTCCATGTCGTGGCGCAGCACTTTCTCGGTAACGCTGCCTAGCACAAAATGAGCTGCTGCCGTCATGCCTTTCGCACCTATCACCAACAGGTCGGTGCGGGCACGTTTTGCTTCCAACACTACCAGTTCGCCAATATCGTCTTCATCTTCTTTCTTAACAAGTACAAACTCAGCCCTGTCACGCAGTTCCGGAAATTGGCTTAACAATCTATCGTATTTTTGCTGGGCAAAGCCTCGCATACGTTGGTCAAAGTCTTCGTAACTAATGCCAAGCGTGCGGTAGCCAGTAGGCACCTCGTATACGTGCAGGCACATTACCCGGATGTTTGGCTTATTAAGCGCAGAACCGAGCACCCTGTTTAGAGCCATTTCGCTGTACTCTGAGAAATCAACGCTGACCATCACATTATTTAACCGCGGTACAGCTGTTTCCGGAACAAACAAAACACTTACCTTGCCAGTACGCAGCAACTTCTGCACCAGCACACCGCTACCTCTTAAGCGCAATTTACGACCAACCAGCATTTGGTCTGCTTGCTTTACCTTAGCCCAATGCAGTAAGGTTTTAAGCGGTGCCCCCTCCTCTACCAGCACCTCAACACTTGTGTTAGCGCCACCAAAGGCGGCATCAACTTTAGCTGCTATAAGTTGGCGGATGTTTTCATCGGCAGGCAAGTCCTTGCGAACCAAGCCCTCCATAATTTCCTGCGGAATCTCTAGGCTTTTCTCTACATGTATAAAATAGACTTTTTCTATCTGCAACTCAGCACTTAAAAATGCTGCGTAGGTGATAAGAGTGTCGTCCATGGGAGTTAGGTCGAGGCCTACCATTAGTCGTTTGAGCGTATTCATGGTATTGTGGTTGTGGTGAAAAATTTAAAAGGCATTTACAGGCTGCGGCCGTATTAGCGCAACTTATTGCCTGTAACTATGTACTACATTCTAGTTACGTAGTGTATGTATTAAATATATATATAAAAATAATATTTAAATGCTTATAGCTTTAACAACATGTTTTTTGATTGCCTTTTCTGCGCCCTGGCTCTATAAATGGCTAGGTAAACATGTTGTTATTCCGATGGCATTGCTGCCGTTTGGCGTAATGGCCTATTTATCCACTTTGCTCCCTGATGTACTTCATCATGTGCCTGTCGTGCAAACGCATACATGGGTTCCTTCCCTGGGTATTAACCTCGATTTCAGGCTGGATGGGTTGAGCTTGCTTTTTGCCTTGCTCATCACCTTTTTTGGCGGCCTGATCATGATTTATGCAGCAGCTTACTTAAAAGACAATCCTTTACTGGGCAGGTTTTATCTTTTCCTGACGCTATTTATGGCTGCCATGTTGGGTTTGGTAACGGCAGACAACTTCTTTTCCCTCTTCCTTTTTTGGGAGATCACAAGCATAAGTTCTTACCTGCTTATCGGGTTTGATAACAAGAACAAAACAGCCAGAACATCAGCTTGGCAGGCTTTACTTGTAACCGGAATGGGCGGCCTGGCTTTGATGGGTGCTTTTATACTTATAAGTATAGGAACAGGAAGTTATACGTTCAGCGAGTTGCTCCGGCAGGAAAGTGACTTTAGCCAACATGCCTTTTTTGCGCCGGCCTTGCTGCTTATACTCCTTGGTTGCTTTACTAAATCGGCGCAGTTCCCATTTCATTTCTGGTTGCCAAATGCTATGGCCGCACCAACGCCTGTTAGTGCCTACCTGCATTCTGCTACAATGGTTAAAGCGGGAATTTATTTATTGGCCAGGCTTTCGCCGGTGTTTTCAGGCTCAGAAGTATGGCAGCTTACCCTGGCCGGAGTTGGAGCGGCAACTGCATTGCTAGGTGCTTTTCTGGCCTTACAGCACACCGACATGAAAGCTATACTGGCCTACACTACAATTAGTGCTCTTGGGCAGATGGTAGCCATGCTGGGCATTGGCACGCCGGCGGCACTAAAAGCCATGGTGGTATACTTGCTTGCTCACGCGCTGTATAAAGGCACTTTGTTTTTGGTAGCAGGCACAATAGACCACAGTACTGGTAGCCGTAACCTAAACAAACTACACGGGTTGGCTAAAAGTATGCCTGCAGTAGCCATAGCAGCTACGTTGGCTACTTTATCCATGGCTGGCATAGTGCCATTTCTGGGTTTTATCGGCAAGGAGCTACTTTATGAGGCTGCCCTGGAGAGCAGTTTTCTGGTACCTCTTCTGTTTGCAGCCACATTTCTGTCTGGAGTGGCTTACGTAGCTGTGGCTATTGCATTAGGTTACAAGGTTTTCTGGAAGAATACGAAAAAGCAAATGCCCATTACCCATGCTCCTACTCCAAAGCTTTACGGGCCTCCCCTTATACTTGGCATCATAGGAGTTATACTTGGGTTGGCTCCTAACCTCCTCATCACGCCGGTGCTGGAGCGTGCAGCGCAAAGTATAAGCGGCAGCCTTCATACTGAGCTCGAGCTACACATCTGGCATGGCTTTACGAAAGTGCTGGCTCTTAGCATCCTGACTTTATTGCTGGGACTCTTGCTATACCTTATTCACGACCGGATACTAAGACACAGCAGCAAGCTTAAGGGCATTTACGCGCTGGGGCCTGATAGCCTATACCGCCGCTTATTTCAGGGTTTCCTGCATCAAGCCAAATTATTTACTTCTGCTATCCAGGATGGTAACCTGCGGCGTTACGTGATCTACATTATACTGTTTTTTTCTGGCCTGATGCTGTACGTACTTTGGTTTAAAACTCCCCATGTGCTGTTCTCGTCAAGGCTACACCTGTTGCAGCTGATATCCTTCCATGAGGTGGTTTTGTTTGTTTTAGTTGCCGCTGCACTTTTATACTTGCTTGGTACCCGGTCCAGGCTTACATCCATTGTCGTGATGGGGCTGGTGGGATATTCCGCTGCTTTGATTTACATTTTGTTTGGCGCACCGGATGTCGCTGCCACGCAACTGCTGATTGAAACGCTTACAGTTGTCATATTTGTGCTGTTGCTGCATAAGCTGCCCGCTTTTATTTATTTATCCCATCAGTTTAAGAAGTATAACTACATAGCCATAGCTCTTCTTTTTGGTGCGGTGATGACCTATACCATGCTGCTGGTGCAGGACCACGCGGTGGCATCTGAGTTAAAGGATTACTATGGCAAAGCAAGCCTGGCAGAGGCACATGGGCGCAATATCGTAAATGTGATTCTGGTGGATTTCAGAGGGCTTGACACGTTGGGTGAAATTACGGTTTTAGCGGTGGCTGCCTTGGGTATTTTTGCCCTGATGCGGCTGCACCCGGAGAAAGGAGAAAAGCCATGAGAACGCTGATCTTTGCAACGGCCATCCGCATGCTGACACCGGTATTCCTGGCTTTTTCGATCTACATTTTGTTTCGGGGGCACAACCACCCCGGCGGCGGTTTTATCGGTGGCCTTATCGGTTCTATTGCCTTTGTTTTTCATATACTGGGGCTTGGAACCCGGCAAACAGCTAAATCATACTTCAGCATAACATTTTACAAGTATGACCGAAAACCGCACCACGGCACTATACGGCATGCGCTGCGGCTTCTCCGGAAGAATTTAGACCGGCGCAAGCAAAAAGAGAAGCCAAAATCTATATGGAATTACTACCTGCTCCGGCTGCGGCCCACTTACCTGATGGCTGTAGGCTTACTGGTGGCGGTAGCAAGTGGCATGGTAGGCCTTGTTTTAGGCAAGCCTTTTATGACAGCCTATTGGGTAGAGGGCAAAATACCGGTAATCGGCTCCTTAGGCACACCGCTTATGTTTGATGCCGGCGTATACTTGCTGGTGTTGGGCATGGTATTGAAAATGGTTTTTACGATTTCAAAAGATTAGGCGCAATGGAGATATTACTTCCTTTTTTAACCGGTATACTTTTTTCTGTAAGCTTATACTTTATACTGCACCGGCACCTGTTCAAGCTTATACTTGGGATTATACTTTTCGGGCTGGCCACAAATCTTTTCCTGTTCGTGGTTGGCGGCATGACCCGTGGCGGGATTGCCATTATAGCCCAAGGAAACGATTTGCCCTCAGAGCCATATGCAGACCCTGTGCCCCAGGCCCTTTTACTTACAGCTATTGTCATTGGCTTTGGTATACAGGCCTTTGCCATCGTACTTATCAAGCGGGTGTACCAAACCTTTAAATCCAATAACCTGGACGACCTGAACAACAACGAGAAGATCTGACCCTGAAACCTGACATGCCTGCTAACCAGTTACTTGTTATACCCTTACTCCTGCCCCTGCT
Organism: uncultured Pontibacter sp.; assembly: GCF_947492645.1. Classification (GTDB taxonomy): domain Bacteria; phylum Bacteroidota; class Bacteroidia; order Cytophagales; family Hymenobacteraceae; genus Pontibacter. Next base: position 555,530 of record NZ_CANLMZ010000006.1, read on the forward strand.
TGGTGCCATTATAAGTGTGTTTTTATGGAACAGCATAAGATGGCAGGCAGTGGTTGTGGCCGTGGTGCAGTTGGCTTTTATATCTGTTTCGGTTATCATGCTGCAACAGGTGCTGCAAGCAGGCATACTTACAACGCAGGTTGGGAACTGGCCAGCGCCATTTGGTATTAGCCTGGTAACAGATGTGTTTAGTTCGCTGCTGCTGCTTACTACAAGTATAGCGGGCCTTGGTGTGTTTATGTTCTCACATACAGCCCTCGATCAGTCTCGGAAGCACTTTGGTTATTACCCGCTGTTCCTGCTGCTGCAAATGGGTGTTAGTGGTGTTTGCCTTACAGGTGATATTTTTAACTTGTATGTATGGTTCGAGGTATTGCTTATTTGTTGCTTTGCCTTAATTGCCCTGGGTAGCCGTAAATCTCAGCTGGAAGGTGCTTTGAAGTATCTGACTATAAACTTTGTAGCTTCCGGTTTGCTGCTTTCGGGCATTGGTGTAGTGTACTCACTTTATGGGGCCCTTAACCTGGCAGAGCTTGCCAGGATTGTACGATCAGACCACCCTAACCTGGACCTGCTGCTGGTGCCTGGTATTTTCTTTTTGACAGGTTTTGGCATCAAGGCAGCAATTTTTCCTTTGTTTTTCTGGTTGCCTGCTTCCTACCATGCGCCACCTATAAGTATATCTGCTTTTGTAGCTGGTATTATCTCTAAAATCGGGATGTACACGATGCTCCGCTTGTATACCCTGATTTTCTCCATAGAGCTCGAAGCTGCTCAGCCGCTCCTGCTCCTGCTGTCAGGACTTACCATGGCGATAGGGGTAGTTGGGGCAGCCGCACAGGTAGATTTTCGTAAGATCTTATCCTTCCATGTTATCAGCCAGATAGGCTATATGCTGATGGGCCTTGCAATTTATACGCCGCTTGCTGTTGCTGGCAGCATTTTCTTTATCATCCATAACATGCTCGTTAAAACAAACCTGTTTCTGGTTAGCGGGGTTGTGGCACACCGGCATCATTCATTTTCGCTGTTAAAACTTGGAGGGGTATACCTGCGGCATCCGACACTAAGCTTTTTGTTTTTGATATCAGCCTTATCGCTGGCAGGTTTACCGCCATTGTCGGGTTTTTGGGGCAAGCTGATGCTGGCAAAAGGTGGCTTTGAGGCAGGCCATTATTTGCTGGTGGGCACATCGCTCTGCGTAAGTTTAGTGACGCTGTTTTCGATGACAAAAATCTGGAACGAAGTGTTCTGGAAACCCCGGCCCAGACAACTAAAGCAGCAGCCTGTAGTAACGGGCAAAAGCTACATTATGTACCTGTCTATTATCTATTTGCTTGTGTTTATACTATTACTGGGAGTAAGTGCCGAGCCTGTTATACAAATGGCAAAGCTTTCCGCGGATCAGCTCTTTAACAGCGAAATTTACATAGATGCCGTACTTAATCCGGAGAGAGCAAACTGACTGAAATTTATACGAAATGAATACTTTTTACCTGCATAGTGCCCTATCCTTTATCGCTGCGTACCTGATCACGCACCGGGACCCTCCGCCTTTGCCTTACAATGCTTTTACGGCAGCGTTTGTGTTCCTTTCTATTTTCTGGATGCTCTGGCTTACAACGTATTTCTACAACCGGGTATACTTCCGAAAAATGCCAAAGGTGATTGCTTTCGGTGCGTTTTTCATAAAAGAGCTGATCGTTGCTAATTTAAAGATCGCATTTGATATTGTTACACCACACTTTTACATGCGGCCCACGGTTATAGCCTTTCCGCTCGCCGCCAAAACAGACCTGGAGATAACATTGCTTTCCTGCATCATATCGCTTACACCTGGCACGCTGTCAATAGATGTGAGTGAAGACAAGGAAGTGCTTTACATACATGCTTTGTATGTAAAAGGAAATGATATAGAACACCTGAAACATAAAATAAAAGACGGATTTGAAAGGCCTTTACTAGAGCTAACATCATGAGCCTGTTCCAGATTACGCTTACTATCGCGATGGCCGTTTTAAGTTTGTGCCTCCTGCTTACAGCCATCAGGTTTGCCATCGGCCCCACCCTGCCGGACAGAATTACCGCTTTTGATTTAATTGTCGCTAATGTGATCGGTATTATAGCAATTTACACAGAGTACAGCGGAAACGAAGACTTCCTGGATGTGGCCATCATACTTTCTGTATTCGGTTTCCTGGGCTCCATTACGTTTGCCTATTATATCATGAGAATTAATCATTGACATGCTGCAAGACTACGAATTACAAGTAATTAAAGAAGTTGTTAGCTGCGTACTTATATTGGGCGGCGTCACGTTTATGTTTATTGCCACCATCGGCCTGTTGCGCTTCCCCGACTTTTATACGCGCATGTCCGCCATCACAAAGGGCTCGTCGTTGGGTGTGGGCCTTATTCTGATTGGCCTCGGCATATATTTTAACCAACCGGATATAATGCTGAAGGTGCTTGCCATAATTGCATTTACCTTTATCACAGCACCCGTAGCAGCACATGTTATTGCCAGAACAGCAGTCAGGAATCGCTCTCCGTTCTGGAGCAAAACCAACCTGAAAGAATTTAAGCCATACTTAGATAAGGAACACCTTGAAAAGGTAAAGAACCACGACATGTACAGAGCGGAGGCGGAGGCGCAGGTGGAGCAAAAGCCTAATGGTGGTGGTGATACCTGATGAAGGGCCTTATTGACTGTGCATAGGTTTCAAGTGCGTCAACGGAGTGCACCAGATGGTCCGGATAAGTCAGCGCCGTTAACCGGCCACCAAACACACAGCCGGTATCAATATTAATGGTGTTATTGCGCCACAGGGGCTCATGTACCGGGGTGTGGCCGTATACTACAATGGCATTTCCGCAATACTCAGCTGCCCAGTCCAGGCGCACAGGTAGCCCTTTATCATCGATCTCGCCTGTAGTGGGGCCGTAAAGGCACAGTTCCCTCACGCCTTTGGTGTTTAACCCGTGCAGTTCCTCTTCCAGTCCGGCATGCGCAACCACAAGGCGTCCATGGTCAAGTATGATATGGTGTGGCAGGCTCCCGAGGAAATTCTTTATTTTTTGCCTGAAGCTGCTGTCGTATTTTTTGAGCTGCGCTACTGTTATTTCCAGGCCGTGCCTAATTTTAACGCTTCGCCCCGAAAGCATGCGAAACAGTTTGTCGTCGTGGTTGCCGCTTACGCAATACGCAAGGCCGGCATCTACCATGTTCATTACCAGCCGCACCACCTCCGGCGAGTTGGGGCCACGGTCCACCAGGTCGCCTACAAACAGCACAATGCTGCTGTCAGGCCGTGTGATGTGGTATTGTTGCTTTTGTTCGTCAAACGCAACCTTGTAATGCAACTCCTCCAGCAAAGACACTAATTCCCTGAAACAGCCGTGCACATCGCCTATTATATGAAAGGGCCCTTGCAGGTGCGGTAGCTCTAAAATACTTTGTGTAGCTGCTTGTTTTCTAGGCATAAACTCTTCTCTCCTTTTACTGCATTTTAGGTTTAGGATCGCTTTATCCAGTAATTAAACAGAAATCAGCAATTTAGGTTAGGCTGTAAGCTGGTATTTTTATGTATAGCAGTTGGTAATTTTGCCAACTTTTAATTGGCCTTAGCCGTTGTTCTGCTTAATTTGCAGACTTCATTCTATATATTTTTCAGGCGTACCCTCTGAAATGCCCTACTTTAAAAAAATAAAGATTCCACTTCTCTGGCTTCGCCGCCATACTTCCGACAGGGAATTCATGCTACTATCGAGTGCGCTGGTGGGGCTTACTGCTGGCCTTGCCGCAGTTGTGCTTAAAACGCTGGTGCACTACATACACCTGTTGTTGGCTTATGGCAACCGCCTGCTCGACCAGCCCTACTGGTTAGTGGTTTTCCCGTTGGTGGGTATTTTACTTACGGTATTTATTGTAAGGGTGATGTTTAACGGTAAAATTGACCGGGGCACAGCAAACATACTTTTCAATATTTCGCAAAAATCAAGTATGGTGGAGCGGCACAAAATGTACTCTCATGTACTAACAAGCGGTATAACAGCCGGTTTTGGCGGTTCTGCTGGCCTGGAGTCTCCTATCGTGGTTACTGGTTCTGCCATCGGATCTAATTTTGGTCGCGAATACCACTTAAACTACCGCGACAGAACGTTGCTGCTGGCATCAGGTGCCGCTGCAGGTATTGCCGCGGTGTTCAACGCCCCAATAGCTGGAGTGTTGTTTGCCATAGAGGTTTTGCTTATCGACATAAGTATAACAGCTTTTATCCCTTTAATTATTTCTGCCGTAGTTGGTGCCCTTTGCTCTAAAATCATACTTAACGAGGACATACTTTTTAGCCTGGGGCAACGGGAGTTTTTTGAAGCGGGGCACCTGCCGTTTTATGTATTGCTTGGCCTGCTTACCGGAATCATATCGGTGTATTACACACGCATGGCTTTGCACGTAGAGGAATTATTCGAGGAGTATCAAAGTAAAGTATACACGCGTGCAATAGTTGGCGGCATGCTTTTAGGTTTATTAATCATGCTCTTTCCGCCGCTGTTTGGCGAAGGCTACGACAGCATCAGTCTATTGGAAAGCAACAATGCCGCGCTGCTGCTGCAAGATAGCTGGCTGGCCTTTTTTGGCACAAACGAGTGGCTTATACTTGGCTTTATAGGTGCCCTGGCGCTTGTAAAGGTGTTTGCTACAACTATAACCATTTCATCTGGTGGTAACGGTGGTAACTTTGCGCCCTCTATGTTTGTGGGTGCCAGCACCGGGTACTTTTTTTCAAAGCTGATGAACATGCTGCAGGTGAGCAACCTGCCCATCAACAGCTTCTCGATGGTGGGCATGGCAGGTATACTTAGCGGGGTAATGCACGCCCCCCTGACAGCGGTTTTCCTGATAGCGGAGATTACCGGGGGGTATATGCTGATGATACCGTTGATGATTGTGGCCGCAACATCTTTTGCAGTTGTAAAATACTTTGAGCCATACTCCCTTGACACCAAAAAACTAGCGCAGAAAGGGCAACTGCTCACGCATAACAAAGACAGAACGATACTGCGCATCATGCAGATTAAGCACCTGATCGAAACCGATTTTCAGGAAATATCCCCGGATGCCACACTTGGCGAGTTGGTGCAGGTTATAGCCCACTCCCGCAGAAATCTGTTCCCGGTAGTAAATGCCAAGCAGCATCTGGAAGGGGTTATACTTCTGGAGAACGTTCGGGAGATTATGTTTAAAACCGAGAAATACGATACTGTTAAAGTAAAAGAGCTGATGCTGAAACCACCCGCCCTTGTGCAGCATGATGATAGTATGGCTGATGTGATGAAGAAGTTCGATGAATCCGGTGCCTGGAACTTACCTGTGTTAGAAGGTGAATCATACTTGGGGTTTGTATCAAAATCAAGCATTTTTACCAAGTATAGAAAACTGCTCATTAAAACTACTGCAAACTAATGTATGGCAGACTGGTGTTAGGGCTTTAATTGTGTTGCTAACTCCTGTTTCTACTAGTTAACACCGATCACCTCTGAGGGTCGCTTAAATCTTTGCCAATACCCTCTACACCTGCTGCAGTTCTAAAACCGCTTACCAGGCAGTCTTTCCAGTAAGCTAAAAAAGAGTTTGACTTCGCACGCACCACTTCTATTTTACCTGGCCGCAGGTTTTCTCCCTCTTTCGGGTTATCCGATTTTATGACCACCTTGTTCGCCACTTTAGAGATTATCTTTTTACCTAACGACTGGCGTTTGTCTGCATCCTTTGTCAGGATATCCACTTTAAAGTCTTGGTAGCGCACATTTAAATTACCGGTTGCCTTGTTGCGTGTGAGCTCGATCTTAAAATCGCTGCGTTGCAATTTGCCTTCTTTTATACTTATAAAAGCTGTTGGCTCCAGTATGCTGTTAAGCGTAGCGGGGTTGGCAGGCCCTGCAGTTCCCTGTAACGTGTGGTAAGCGTTTGGGTCTATCAGGTTGAGGCGTGCTTCAACTGAAAGAGGCGCATCACCGTTTATACTTGCCGTAAAATTTATCACAGCCGGGTTTTTAGCCGACATCAGGTTTTTATCGTTCGTGATATTGGTGATAGTAGCATCGGCATTCTGAAATGTTATCGCACCCACTTCTGTGGCTTCCGGAGACAACTCTTCATACTTTATGTACATATCCTGCACAGTTACTTTTCTTACATTTAGTCCCGTTTTAAGTTGCTGTACAAGGTCGTGCGGTAATGGCTTCTCCCCTTTTGGGTTAAAGTTTTTCTTATCCATGTATGCGCTTAACGAAGGTTTTTTGATAACCATGTTACCCGCCTCAATATTATTGTACCTGGAATGTAGGCTGTAGTCTAGGCCGCTTATGTTTATCTCCGGCACATCAATATTAAAACTCGTAACGGCCATACTTTTACGTTGTGCCAAAGCAGCATTATTAACTAACGGTATAAGTTTAAGGTTGCCTACGTTAAGTGTTCCATCCGAAGTGTTTGCTTTAAGTGCTGATGCCTGCAGGCGATACGCTTTGCCAGGAAGATTATACGTTGCCTTGCCAGATGCAAATTCCATACTTTGTGCATAGTATGCCTTGCTTTTATCCTGAAAGGAAGTGCTGTCGAGTTGGAGATCCTTTACCTTAACTGTAAAATCCTGAAGGGATAAAACATCCGTTTCAGCCTCTTTACTTTCCCTTATGGCCAGGGTGCCTCCGGTTATGTCGATGCGCCCAATCTTCAGATTTTTAGCAATGCCCTGCAGCGAAACATGCAAAGGCTCATGCGTATTGGTTGTATCTGGGCGCATTGTTGTTAATATCAGAACAGGCCTGTTAATTTGCAGCCGGTTTAGATTCAAGGGTTTACCTCTAACTATCCCTAACAGGTTTATGCCTTTCAGTTGCGTTTCTTCTGCTGCCAACCGTAATAGGGAACGGGGTACCTCATTGGCGATAGATGTGTCTGTTTTTGCTGCTGTGTTTAGCTTCTCCCACGCCGCAAAAACTGGAGTCAGCAATAAACTATCGGCGCTGATGCTACCAGTAAGTATTCCGGCGTCTAAGCCATGCAGCTTCAAAGTATAAACTCCTTTGGTTTGCTGGTGCACCGTAGTTTCCAGCTTATTTTTAAGCCAGGGCGAAAACAAGGTTGCGGAGACAACGGAAAGTATAAGCAGTAATATGATGATGGCAAGTAATAACCATACCCACCATTTATGCAGTAAAGATTTAATAAACACGTATCGTTGCGTTTCGTTTCGGAATGTGTACGCATCAGGGAGAGGTGCGTTCTTAAATAGTGGACTTTACTTTTACTCATTTCTTGTATCTAAAGCAGCTTTCTTTGTGTAATGTATAAAAGCCCTGACCCATGAAAACGTCCAACTGGCTCGATACCCTCCTTTATCCTTTTAAACACCATACATTGCCATTGGTGCAAGGCGGCAACATGCATTATGTTGATGAAGGGGCCGGTGACCCCATCGTATTCGTGCATGGTACGCCTACCTGGTCCTTTGTGTGGCGGCAGCAAATAAAATCGCTCAGCCGGAATTACCGTTGCATTGCCCCCGATCATCTTGGTTTTGGCTTATCTGATAAACCCACAGAACATGCATTTGCTTATACCCCGGCGGCACATGCCCAAAACCTGGAAGAACTTCTGAACCACCTCCAACTGCAAAACATACTATTGGTAGTACACGATTTTGGCGGCCCCATCGGATTACGCTACGCAGAACGCTATCCGGAGAAAATAAAGAAGATAGTTATACTTAACAGCTGGATGTGGCCATTAGAGGACGAAGCCAACATGATGAAAGCCAGTAAGTTTCTAAGTGGTGCAGTAGGGCGCTTTTTATACTTGCAGTTAGGTTTTTCAGCTAAGGTGCTGCTCCGAAAAGGATACCACGAACGTAAACATCTTACCAAAGAGGTGCATCAGCATTATACAAAACCCCTGGCATCGGCGGCAAAGCGTTTGGGAACCTGGCATTTCGCAAAGGCACTACATGCGTCAAATGATTACTTTAGTGCGCTGTGGCAGCACCGTGAAAACCTTAAAAGTATACCTAAACTTATACTATGGGGTGAGAAAGATGCATTGCTGCCACTACATTTCCTGGATAAATGGACACAGGAATTTCCGGATGCGAAGGTAGTTAGGGTAAAGGCCGGGCATTTTTTACAGGAAGAGAAAGGCAGCGATGTGTCGGAGGAGATAAAGAAGTTTATTTAAAGTATAGCGTTAACAACTGCTAACCAGTAATGTATAGCCACCATACTTGGAAGTTGTACCTCTACCCCAAAGTTGCAGTAGTATAGCATTGGGGTAGAGGTATGGTTTATTTCTTATGCCGGGCCTCTAAAACGCCAACAACGTCTTTCAACTCAAGCCCTGAAGCGGCCAGTAAAACCAGCAGGTGGTAAAGTAAATCTGCCGCCTCGCCTTTCATGGTGTCAAGTTTGCCAGCTACGGCATCAATAACGGTTTCTACGGCTTCTTCGCCTACTTTTTGGGCAATCTTGTTTATACCTTTATCAAACAGGAAATTGGTGTAAGACCCCGGAACAGGATTTTCTTTACGCGCTTGTATAACCTGCTCTAGTTGCGCGATAAACTGTATGGCAGCTATTCGCTTGGCCGTGGCCTCTTCGCCAAAACAGCTGGTGCTACCGGTATGGCAGGTCGGGCCTGCAGGGTTTACTTTTATAAGCAGAGCATCTGCGTCGCAATCCTCGGCTATGCTTACAACCTGCAGCGTATTGCCAGAGGTTTCGCCCTTGGTCCAGAGGCGGTTTTTGGAACGGGAAAAAAATGTAACCACCCCTTCCTGCTGCGTTTTTTCCAGGGCCTCCCGGTTCATGTACCCCAGCATTAGTACCTGGCTTGTTACGTTATCCTGTATCACAGCGGGTATCAAGCCGCCTGTTTTATCGAAATCTAAATTCACTTTTATAAGTTAAGAGCGTTAAAGCAGTTTATTTAAACAAATATGCGTGCTTTTATTTATTTACACGAACAGCTATACCTTTATCTTGAAGGTAGGCCTTCAGTACCGGAATCTCAAGTTCCCGGAAGTGGAACAGGCTTGCTGCAAGCGCTGCATCAGCATGTGCCACATGAAAGGCATCTGCAAAGTGCTCCATGCTTCCGGCGCCACCTGAGGCAATTACAGGCACAGATACAGCTTTGGCAACCTCTCCTGTAATATCAAGCGCAAAACCTGCTTTGGTACCGTCGTTATTCATACTTGTAAGTAAAATTTCGCCTGCACCTAATTCTACCACCTGCTTTGCCCAGTCAACTGTTTTATAGGCTGTTTCGATGGTGCCTGCGCGCGTGTATACTTTCCAGCCGGTTTCCTGGGTATACTTAGTGTCGATGGCCACCGTAACGCACTGGCTGCCAAAATGCCCGGCTAGTTCTGCAACCAATGCAGGATTTTTAATGGCTGATGAGTTCACGGAAACTTTATCGGCACCATTTTGCAACAGCACCTCCACATCCGCAACGCTACTGATGCCACCACCTACCGTAAACGGTATATCGATGTGGCGGGCAATGTCGCGCACAAGTTCGGCAAAAGTCTTGCGGCCTTCGTTTGTAGCGGTAATATCCAAGAACACCAGTTCGTCGGCACCTTGCCGGGCATACCATTTGGCAAGCTCTACAGGGTCGCCGGCATCACGTATGTTCTCGAACTGCACGCCTTTTACGCACCGGCCGTTCTTAATATCAAGGCAGGGTATAATACGTTTGGTTAACATACAAATCGCTGTAAATCTTTTAACTGAATAGTGCCTTCGTAAATGGCCTTGCCAATGATGGCTCCTTTTACGCCAATCTCCTGTAACTGCTCCAGGTCGTCTATTGTGGTTACGCCACCGCTGGCAATAATGCCGGCATCAGGTAAAGTCAGTTTTAAGTGGCGGTAAGTGTTCGTGGATGGGCCTTGCAGCTTGCCGTCTTTACTAACGTCGGTACAAATAAAAAGCTTCGCACCCGTTTGCACATAGCCTGAAATAAACTCCTGTAAGGGATACTTGCTTTCTTCCGTCCAGGCGGAGATGGCGATATTAGTGCCTTTGAAATCAGCGCCAATAATAATTTTTTCAGAGCCATACTTTAAGAGCCACGCCTTTACCTTTTCAGGCTCACGAACGGCTATACTTCCTGCAGTTATTTGCGAGGCTCCTGCATCAAAAGCCTGTTTCACGGCCTCATCTGACTGTAAACCGCCACCAAAATCAATTGTAAGCTTTGTATGGGCAGCTATACTTTCCAGCACAGCCAGGTTTACCGGTTTTTTGGCGCGGGCACCATCAAGGTCTACCAGGTGCAGGCGCTTAATGCCATTAGCTTCAAAGCGTTTGGCTACATCAAGCGGGTTACTGTCGTAGGTAGTTTGCTGGGCAAAATCGCCTTCTGTCAGGCGCACACATTGGCCCCCGATCAAGTCGATAGCGGGAATAATCTCCATCATAATGCAAGAAAGTTCTTAAGTATTTGTGAGCCGGCAGGTCCGCTTTTTTCAGGGTGAAACTGCGCAGCATAAAAGTTTTTGTACTGTAAAGCCGCCGAAAAAGGCGCTGGATAATATGTTTGGGCAATCGTGTACTGGCTAAGCGGCACGTAGTAGCTGTGCACGTAGTATACATAGTCCTTTTCCTGCAGGCCAGCGAACAGCGGTGATTGCAACTGCTCTATCTCGTTCCAGCCCATGTGCGGCACCTTCAGTTCTGTATCGAAATGCTTAACCGGCAGCGGAATGATGTTTAACAAGTCCGTGTCTCCTTCTTCGGAGTGCTGGCATAAAAGCTGCATACCCAGGCAAACGCCAAAAAACGGTTGCTCCAGCGTGGGCAGGAGTTTATCCAGGTTGCGTGCTTTTAGTTGTGCCATGGCAGCTGCTGCCTGCCCCACACCCGGAAAAATCACTTTATCAGCTGCCTTTATTGTTTCAGCGTCGGCGCTAAGTGTGGCCTGCACACCCAGGCGTTCCAATGCAAACTGCACCGACTGTACATTTCCGGCTTTATAATCTACTATTACCAGGTTCATATCTTTTAATTATGAATGACTAACTGCAATTACGGAATGCGCCTAAGTATAAACGCTGTAAACATTTCAACCCTAACGCCCCGAGCCAGAAACAAAAAAGCCTGACTCTTTCCGGAGTCAGGCTTTTGAATATCTATAGTATTTATACTATTGGCTAATCCATAGGCATACGGCTCCGAAACTAATGCTTCGTGCATGATGATGATGCTTATGAGCCATGGTGCCTTTCATTAGTGCAAATATAGAGCATCAGAAGTATAAATCAATATTAATTTTATCTATTAAAAGCTTTCCCGCAAAGTATAAGTTTTACGCATACGCTTGATTACACGCTCTGATTCCTGAAAGTTAAGTGTTTGCTGACCATCAGAAAATGCTTTTTCAGGAGTATAGTGTGTTTCGTAAATCACGCCGTCTGCCCCTGCCATTACTGCTGCCAAAGCCATACTTTCCACGTAGTCGCGCAGGCCAATGCCATGCGATGGGTCCACGATTACCGGCAGGTGCGTTTTCTCTTTCAGTACCGGTACTGCATTTAGATCCAGCACGTTGCGATAAGCACCTTCGTACGAACGAATGCCGCGTTCGCAAAGCATTATCTTTTCGTTGCCATGCGAGAAGATGTATTCCGCCGCCTGCAAAAGCTCCTCAATGGTTCCGGAAATACCACGTTTCAGCAATACCGGTTTTTGCGCCTCACCCAGCGAGTCAAGCAAGTTAAAGTTTTGGCTGTTGCGCGCTCCAACCTGGAAGACATCCACATAATCGATCATTTCATCAATCTGCGATACTTGCATTACTTCTGTAATCACCTTAATGTCGTTTTCGCGGCAAATGCGATGGAACATTTTCAAGCCATCCATGCCCATGCCCCGGAAGGCGTACGGCGAACTGCGCGGCTTAAACACGCCACCGCGCATAATCTTCACGTTATTTTCCTTCAGGTGCGCTACCACGCGCTCAATCTGCTCTTCGCTTTCGATAGAGCAAGGGCCAGCCATGATACTGAAACTGCCTTCGCCTACTACCACACCATCACCTAAATCGATGCGGGTCGGCTCTACGCGCCACTTGCGCGAGATCAGTTTATACTCTTCCGATACCCGGTGTATGTCAGCCACGCCCGGCAACTGGCCAATCCGTCGAATGTCGAACTCCTTCTTGCCGATGGCTACCAGGTAGTGTGCCTCCTGCGTTTTAACTTCGTTGGCTTTGTAACCTATTTCCTGCACCTGCTTCAGAATATTCTCCTTAAGCTCAGCGGGAATCCCTTGCTGCAGTTGTATGATCATGTTAGTTTCTTATGCTTTGGATAAATGATTGGATGTTTTTCTGCAGGCTTCCCTCCTGCTGCAGCGCCTTTACGAAGGCACTACCTATAATGGCACCGCTGGCGTGGTTACAGGCCGATGCAAACGATTCCTTGTCATGGATGCCGAAGCCGATCACTCCCGGGTTCTGCAACTGCATGTTTGCCACACGGCGGAAGTATGCCTGGCTCTGTTCACCTAACCCAACTGTTTTGCCTGTAGTGGATGCCGATGAAACCATGTAAATGAAGCCGTTGCTTTGGCTATCGATTTCGCGTATGCGCTGCTCGGGTGTTTGTGGGGTAATAAGGAATATTTTGCTTAGGTTATACCTCTCAAACAGTTCCTTGTACTCCTCCACATACTGGTGCAACGGCAGGTCAGGCAGTATAACGCCATCTATGCCAATCTCGCTTGCTTTCCGGCCAAAACGCTCCATACCATACTGCATCACCGGGTTCAGGTAGCCCATGAGCACCAGCGGTACCTGCGTTTTCTGGCGGATGTGCTGTAGTTGCTCAAACAGTTTTGTAATGGTCATACCGTTTTTCAATGCCACGGCACTACTGGCTTGTATGGTCGGCCCATCAGCCAGAGGGTCAGAAAATGGCATGCCCACCTCAATCAGATCCACGCCATTTCTTTCCAGCTCCAGTATAATCTCTTCGGTATCATTGAGTGCCGGAAAACCAGCTGTGAAGTATACCGACAGTAGCCCTTTTTGCTTTGCTGCAAACAGGGTTTTTAATCTATTGTTCATCAAAATGGAAGTGCTTTAGATAGGTAGATAAATCTTTGTCGCCGCGCCCGGAAAGGTTAATTACTACAATGTCATCTGGCGCAGCCTGAAGCCGTTCCAGCACAGCCAGCGCATGTGCGCTCTCCAGGGCCGGAATAATGCCCTCCAGCCTTGTCAGTTCCAGTACTGCTTGTAAGGCCTCATCATCTGTGGCATTCATAAAGCGTGCGCGTTTGCTTTCAAACAAGTGGGCGTGCAATGGACCAACGCCGGGATAGTCCAAGCCAGCAGAGATGGAGTATGGCTCAGTTACCTGCCCGTCAGCTGTTTGCATGAGCAAGGTACGGCTGCCATGAATGATACCATCTTTGCCAAGTATAGATGTTGCCGCCGACTCACCAGAGTCAACTCCTTTCCCGGCAGCTTCTACGGCTATTAATTGTACTGTTGGCTCATCTAAATAATGGTAAAAAGCACCTGCAGCATTACTGCCCCCACCCACACAGGCTACGACATAATTGGGCAGTTCGGTACCTTCTTTCTCCAACAACTGGGCACGAATTTCCTCTGAAATTACTGCCTGGAAACGCGCTACCATGTCCGGGTACGGGTGCGGGCCAACTACAGACCCAATGATATAATAGGTGTCTTCCGGGTTGTTAATCCAGTCACGGATGGCTTCGTTGGTAGCGTCTTTTAACGTTTTGCTTCCGCTGGTGGCCGGCACTACCTGCGCCCCCAGCATCTTCATTCTGGCTACATTCGGTGCTTGTCTTTCTATGTCTACCTCGCCCATATACACAATGCACTCCAGGCCCATAAGCGCGCAAACTGTAGCTGTGGCCACACCATGTTGTCCGGCACCTGTCTCAGCGATAATGCGTTTTTTGCCCAATCGTTTAGCAAGTAGCACCTGGCCGATGGTGTTGTTAATTTTATGTGCGCCAGTATGGTTAAGATCTTCGCGTTTAAGGTACACTTTCGTATTATACTTGGCAGAAAGGCGGGGAGCAAAATATAAGGGCGATGGCCTACCAACGTAATCCTTCAGTAGCACCTGCAACTCCGCCTGGAAACCCGGTTCCTGCATAATACGGAGGTAATGCTGCCGTAACTCCTCTACATTGGGGTACAGCATTTCGGGCACGTAAGCACCACCAAATTTGCCGTAAAACCCTTTTTCGTTAACGTGATAGCTCATGTATTTCGAGACGTTAAATTTTTGATGAAAGGCACAAGATGGCGTGCCTGCTGTTTCATATTTTAAATTTCGGAAGGAATGCAGATCGCTTTAGAGCTTGCATTCCCTTTGCTTTAAATGGTAATTTATTTGCTCCTGATTTGGCGGAATAACTCCTTCAGGCTGTCGATGTTTTTCAGGCCTGGCTCCTGCTCAAACCCGCTGTTCACATCAATGGCATAGGGCTTGGGGCGCACTTGGCCCAGGTGTTTAACATTTTCCAGGTTCAGGCCACCGCTCAGGAAGTATGGCAAAGGAGAAAGATACCCTTTAAGCAATTCCCAGTCGAAAGGGATGCCATTGCCGCCATACGCTTGCCCGCGTGTATCGAACAGGAAATAATCGGCGCAGGATTCATAGAGAAGCGTGTTTTCAAAAACAAACCGATCATTCACAGAAAAGACCTTGATCACTTCTATACCCATGGATTGAATTGCAGCGCATACTTTTGGAGTTTCTCGTCCGTGCAACTGTACGGCGTCCAATTTATACTTGCGGATGGTGGCTTCTATACTTTCCTGGGGGGCATTTACAAATACGCCGGTCTTTTTTATACTTACCGGAAGCTCAGCCAGCAACTCAGGTGTAATGTAACCTTCAGCATAGCGTTTAGAGCCTTCGTAAAAGATAAAGCCCATGTAATCGGGTTGCAGCGCCGCCACTTGCCGGATATTCTCTGGGTTGCGCATGCCGCATACTTTTATTTTCATCAATCTAAATTAAAAGTTGGACACTAGGCTACGTATGTTTCATGCTCTTCCAGCAGCTGCCTGAATTCTTTGATGAAGGCTGCTGCAGCCTGCCCGGGACGACTGTTTTGCATAAATGTCTCCCCGATCAAGAAGCCATTGTAGCCTGCCTCACGAAGAATACAAAGTGTTTCAGGTTTACTGATGCCGCTTTCCGATATTTTGGTAATGCCTTTTGGTATGTGGCTGGCCAGTTCCAGCGACGTGTTGATGTCCGTCACGAAATCCTTCAGATTGCGGTTATTAACCCCAACTACCGTTACTTCGTCGCAGAGTGTTTGCTGTAACTCCTCCAGATGATGCACTTCCAGGAGCACCTCCAGGCCGAGTGAGCGCGCAAAAGCAGCCAGGTTTTTAAGTCGTGCAGGCTCCAGGGCAGCGGCTATCAGAAGTATGGCATCTGCCCCTATTGACTTAGCTTCCACAATCTGATATTCGTCCATGGTGAAATCTTTTCGCAGGATCGGGCAATAGTTAAACTTGCGTGCTGTTGTCAGGTCTTCGTTTTTACCGCCAAAGTATGGCCCATCGGTTAAAACTGATAGCGCAGAAGCACCGGCTTGCATGTATCCAATAGAGGTTTTCTCTACCGACACATAAGGGTTAATGTCGCCTTTAGAAGGAGACCTGCGTTTAATCTCAGCTATGATGCCGCTTTTATCGGGGCGCAGCAGGTAGCGCTCCAGCGATATGCAAGGTGTTTCGAAGTATAAACTTTTCTCCAGCAGCTTTACCGGATACAGTTCTTTGCGCTCAGCTACTTCTTTATACTTATTGGCGATGATTTGATCGAGTATGTTCATGGTGTCAGATTTAATTTTTAGAATTGTGCTGCAAATGTTTAAGCTACTACCAACTTCTGATCGTTTATAAGCCTACTGTACAGCTGGTAAGCCCTTCCTGATAGAAGTGTTTCTTTCGCTAAAGCCACAGCGTCTGTTAATGCCAGTTCCGGGCGTGCACATTGTAGTGCCAAGGCTGCATTAGCGGTAACCACAGCACTTTGCGCTTCGGTGCCCTCTCCTTTCAGTACATTCATAAATATGGCAGTAGCCGAGTTTATACTTCCGCCTCCTTTTATTTGCTCTTGCTGCAATGTTGGCAAACCAAGTGCTGCCGGTTCCAATAAAGTCTCTTTGCTGTCAGAGATCATTTTAAATGGGCTGGTCAACGAAACCTCGTCGTAGCCATCCAAGCTGTGCAAAATGGTATAACGCGTGTCTGTTTGCTGGTACAGATAGCTGTACATGCGGGCAAGCTCCAGGCTGAACACACCAACCAACTGGCGCTTCGGTAAAGCAGGATTTACCATGGGCCCCAGAATGTTAAAGAAAGTTTTAACGCCAAGTTCTTTTCTTATAGGCCCTACTCCTTTCATGGCCGGATGGAACAGCGGTGCGTGCAGAAAGCAAATGTTATACTTCTCAATGCTGCGCGTTAAGGCATCTGTATCGGTTGTAAACTTAATGCCCAGCGCCTCCAGTACATTTGAAGAGCCGCAAGACGAGGACACACCGTAGTTGCCATGCTTGGCTACAGCCACTCCATTGGCCGCTACTACAAAAGAGGATAAGGTGGATATGTTAAAGGTGTCTTTTCCATCGCCGCCGGTGCCGCACAGGTCAATCGGGTCATAAGCATCCAGGTCCACGCGGTGGCAAAGGTCTAGCAAAGCATCCCGAAAGCCCTCCAGTTCCTCTACCGTAATGCTGCGCATCATGTAAACAGTCAGGAAACTGGCTATCTGGGTTTGGTTATAATTGCCTTTGGTAATGTCTGACAACACTTCCTGCGCTTGTGCTTTGGTCAGGGTTTTGTGCTCGAATAAGTAATTAAGTATATCTTTCATGTTAAATTCTGTTAAAGGAACACCTGCAAAGTATGGTTTGCAGCTTCTAGGTTCTAATCAACTATTCTTTTGGCTATCGCTTTCTAGCCAGTTCTTCATCATTTCCTTGCCGTGCGCAGTTAACACCGACTCCGGGTGAAATTGTACGCCCCGCACCTGGTGTTCCTTGTGGCGCAGCGCCATAAGGTTGCCTTGTGCATCAATGGCCGTAGGAATAAGGCAATCCGGCAGCTCCTGATTTACCAACCACGAGTGGTAGCGGCCAATTTCAAATTGCTGAGGAAGGTTTTTGAAAAGGAGTTCTTCTTTGCAAATTACCTCTACAGGTGTGGCAATACCATGCCATACTTCTTTGCTGTTCACTAACATGCCGCCATACACCTCACCGATTGCTTGATGCCCGAGGCAGACACCAAACAAGTCTTTACTGGAGCCGTAGGTTCGTATGATTTCCTTCAGGAGGCCAGCCTCATCAGGTATACCTGGGCCAGGTGAGAGTAATATTTTCTCATACTTGCCTACCTCTTCTAACGTAGTCTTGTCGTTTCGCCGAACGGTTACAGTTGCCCCTAGTTCCTGCAGCAGGTGCACCAGGTTATAGGTGAATGAGTCGTAATTGTCGATTACCAGTACTTCCATATCAGTTAATGTTTTGAGCCAGGTCCAGAGCACGGCGTAGTGCCATTAATTTGTTGTCTACTTCCTGCAGTTCGTTTTCGGGGATAGAGGCTGCCACAATGCCTGCACCTGCCTGAAAGTATAAGTTATAGTCTTTGCTGAGGAAAGAGCGGATCATGATGGCGCTGTTAAAATTGCCATTGAAATCAAGGAAGCCGATGCAGCCTCCGTAAAAAGACCGATTGGTTGTTTCATACTTGTCGATCAGCTGCATGGCTTTGTATTTGGGTGCCCCAGAGAGCGTACCGGCAGGAAAAGTGCTGGCAACCATCTGCAGCGCGTCCTCCTGGCTATGCAACGTACCCGATACTTTAGACACCAGGTGAATTACGTGCGAGTAAAACTGAATTTCGCGAAATGTTTCTACCTCAACGCTATGGCCGTTACGGCTCAAATCATTACGGGCTAGGTCTACCAGCATAACATGTTCTGCGTTTTCCTTCGGGTCAGCTAAAAGCTTTTCAGCGAGGGCAGCATCGGCTGCGTCATCTCCTGTTCTTCTAAAAGTGCCGGCAATCGGGAAAATACTGGCTTTCTTGTCCTTTATAACCAATTGTGCCTCCGGCGATGAGCCAAATATTCTGAAACTTCCGTAGTCGAAGTAAAACAAGTATGGCGACGGATTGATGGAACGAAGGGCTCGGTATACATTAAACTCATCTCCCTGGAAACCTTGTGTAAAGCGGCGCGAAAGCACTAACTGGAAAACATCACCGCGGTAGCAATGCTGCTTGGCCTTTTCGATGTTCTCCAGAAATTCCTGGCCTGATATATTGTGCTCCTCCTCGCCAACAGGTTTAAAAGTATAACTTGGTATGTTGCGGCTATTTAGTAGTGCCTCTAGCTGCAGTATGCCATCGTCGTTGCCTTGGTTATAGGTATGGGAAAAAATGTAAGCCTGGTTTGTGAAGTGGTTGATGGCAATGATATGACCATAAACAGCGTAGTATAAATCTGGAATATCCGCACCGCCCTCTCTTATGGCCAGGTCTATATCCTCATAATAGCGTACTGCATCGTAGCTCATGTAACCAAACAAGCCGTTATGGATAAAGTTGAACTGCTTTTGTTCTGCTACCTCAAAGCTGTTAGAAAATTGGCTTAGCCGATTGGGTACATCTGTTTCTTTATTGATTTGGGTAGTGCGTACGCTGCCATCCGGAAAAGATTCTGTCAGTTCCTCATTCTGTGCTTTTATGCTTGCTATCGGCTTGCAGCAAATGTAGGAGAAGCTGTTCTCGGCACCGTGGTAGTCGGAGCTTTCGAGCAGAATGCTGTTTGGAAATTTATCGCGTAACTTAAGGTATACACTAACCGGGGTTAGGGTATCAGCCAGAAGTTGCTTGTAGGTTGTTCTTAATTTATACTTGCTCATCTTGCTTTGAGGTGATGTAAAACAAAGAGGCCTGCTATTCATGTGAACAGCAGGCCTTTTATACCTTTGGGTTAATGCTATATACGTTACTTCATACAAGGCATACAATGGCTGTTCACGATACTTTTAGTAACGTGCCACCACCATGCCATATGAAGATTCTGAATCATTGTTCTGTTTTTGACGGAGTTTATACTTTCTCCTGTTGCAAATGTAGTGGCTGAAATTGGAAATGCAAATTTTTAATGTTTTTTTATGCTGCCATAACATGAAGCGGCTTCTATAGGAACTTCGCTGCTTTTAAACACAAGCCCCTAACCCGCAAAATTAATTATTGTAAATTTTGTATAATACAGCCTTAAATCATCGTTACATGCTAGGAGGTAATATTCTGAGATTAACCGTCAAATCGCGCCATCTTAATTTAACTTAAAACAAAGCTCATTATACTATAATGCTTCGTATGAAGCCACAAACTGATAAATCTTAAAATTTCATATTACATATATTAAATATTAATTCCTTTGCAGGACAGTACAATTTTTGTGACCCCTTTTGTTATAAATTCATAAATAAAGTTGCATTTAAGAGCACATGGGTTGTAGCTTTGTGCCCCCTATTCGCATCAAGCATAGTAAATAAAATTAGTAATTGATGAGAAACGAGCTTCTTTATCGCGATGATCATTTAGCCATAGAATACAACTCTATTGGCGATTGGATATATGTGAACTGGCGTGGTTATCAAAACTACGATACGGTAGTTAACGGCTGCCAGAAAATGTTGGAGGTGATGAAGACACATGCGTGCTATCGTATTCTTAATGATAACTCGCAAGTGGAGGGCCAATGGTCAGCTGCTGCTAAATGGGTGGCCGAGTTCTGGTTTCCGGCACTTCGTGAAGCTGGCTTAAAATGGTTTGTTTGGGTATACTCTCCGAGCATACTTAGCCGGCTTTCTGCAGATAAAACACTTAAATTAGCTGAAAGACCTGATTACATCCAGGTGTTTGATGATATTGATCTGGCAAAAGACTGGTTACGATCTAAAATATAGCGTGCAAAAAGCCATAAAAGCAGGAAAGGGAGCCAAAGTATGGCTCCCTTTCCTGCTTTTATGGCTACTGTAATATTTATAAAATGCCTTTGGTGCTTGGTATAGAAGCATCATTTGGGTTTCGTTCTACAGCCTTTCTGATAGCGCGTGCAAAGGCTTTGTAAATGGCTTCAATTTTATGATGTTCATTGTCTCCCTCGGCCTTTATGTTCAGGTTGCACTTAGAGGCATCACTAAAAGATTTGAAAAAGTGAAAGAACATTTCGGTTGGCATGTCCCCTATCTTCTCTCTTTTGAATGTCGCGTCCCACACGATCCAGGGCCTGCCTCCAAAATCAATAGCTGCCTGCGCCAGCACATCGTCCATAGGCAACAGGAAACCATAGCGGCTGATACCTTTTTTATCGCCAAGTGCCTGTAAAAATGCCTCGCCAAGTGCCAAGCCGGTATCTTCTATAGTATGATGCTCATCAATATGCAGATCGCCCTTAACTTTTATACTTACATCCAGTTTCCCGTGCTTCGCCAACTGCTCCAGCATGTGGTCAAAAAAGCCTAAACCGGTATCAATGTCCATCTTCCCGTTCCCATCCAGGTTTAAAGACACCATAATGTCGGTTTCAGAAGTTTTACGCTGAATGGTGGCCGTACGCTGTGGCAGCCTCAGAAAAGTATAAATCTCATCCCAATCATTTGTGGTAAGCGCAGCCTCCGTATTTTGTTCATCAGCCAGAAGGATCGCTTTTGCCCCAAGGTTTTTTGCCAATGTCACGTCTGTTAGTCTATCGCCAATCACAAAAGAGTTCTCCAGATCATAGGTACCAGACAGATACTTTTTCATCATGCCGATGCCTGGCTTACGCGTTTCCAGCCCCTCGTGCTCAAAACTGCGGTCAATCAGTATGTCCGAAAATTCTATTCCTTCGCCTTTAAGGATGTGCAGCATTTTGTTTTGATAAGGCCAGAACGTTTCTTCCGGGTAAGCGTCTGTGCCCAACCCATCCTGGTTTGTCACCATTACAAATTCGTAATCTAACTCTGTAAATATTTTATATAGATTTCGGATAACTTTGGGTAAGAACTCAAACTTGTCAAAGGAATCTACCTGGTAGTCTGTTTTTGGCTCTACTAGTATGGTTCCGTCACGATCTATGAATAATGCTTTTTTCATATTTGAAGTATGTAACTTAAATTACCCGCCACCTGACTATTTAATAATTAAAAAGGCCAATTTTAGCGGGAATGTGCTCATGTTTTAGTTGAATGCTGCAATTGCGTTTAATAATTCCTGGTTCTCTTCTAATGTGCCCACAGATATGCGCAAGCAACCCTCACAACCTTTCAAGGCTGATCTGTTTCTGACAACTATACCTTTATCTAACAAATAATTATATAGCCTGTTTGCATCCTTTACTTTAACAAGTATAAAATTGGCGTCAGATGGATACACAAGTTCAACAGCCGACAATTGTGGCAGCGCCTGCATCAGCAATTCGCGCTCCTGTACGATCTCCTCTACCATGTCTTTCAGCACCTCCGTTTTGTCTAAAGCCTGTATCACTAGTTCTTGTGTAGCAGCGTTGATGTTGTAAGGAGGCTTTATTTTATCCAATACAGCGATAAGTGCTTCAGAGCCGAAAGCCATACCTAAACGTAGACCAGCCATGCCCCATGCCTTAGAGAAGGTTTGCAGCACTACCAGGTTGGGGAATTCATCTAAACGCGTAGTCCAGCTAAGAGAATGTGCAAAGTCTATATAAGCCTCATCTATGATAACAATGCCATTGAACTGCCGAAGCAGCATTTCGATGCTCTCTTGATCGAGGCTATTACCGGTTGGGTTATTCGGTGAGCAAATAAAAAGTAGCTTTGTCTCTGGTTTTATACTTTGCATAACATCCTTTACCGGAATCTGGAAGTCTGCTGTTAGCTGAACCGAGTCAATACGTACATCATTCAGGTTGGCCGATACTTCGTACATGCCGTAAGTTGGCGGCAGGCATAGTAGCGCATCGGTACCAGGGTTGCAGAAAGCACGCAAAAGCAAATCGATTGCTTCATCGCTGCCATTGCCTAAAAATATCTGGTTTGGCCTTACGCCTTTTATTTCTGCAATTGTGGCTTTTAGGTTCAGTTGGTGCGGATCGGGATAGCGGTTGTAATCCTCTCCGGCCAAGCTTCCTAAATTATTTTCATTTGCGTCCAGAAACACGCTTGCAGCACCCTTAAATTCATCTCTTGCCGATGCGTAAGGTTTCATCCGCAGTACATTCGGTCGTACTAAACTTTCTAAATTAAACATTTCGGATTTGCTTAAGTCTGATTGAAACTGCGTTTTTGTGTGCATCCAGGCCTTCTGCAGCTGCCATCACCTCTACAGTTTTACCTATTTGCTGTAAACCTGATGGGCTAATGTGTTGGAACGTAATTTTCTTTACAAAACTATCTAGTGATACTCCGCTGTAAGATCTGGCGTAGCCATTGGTTGGCAAAGTATGATTTGTGCCGGAGGCATAATCGCCGGCAGACTCAGGGGTATAGTTGCCCAGGAAAACAGATCCTGCATTAATAACGCCCTCTGCTATACTTTCATAAGCTTCCATGGCAAGTATCAGGTGCTCTGGTGCATATAAATTAGAGAATGCCAGCATCTGCTCCGCATCGTCTAACACAATGGCCATACTCTTCTGTAGTGCCTGCGATGCAAAGGCTGCACGTGGCAGTTGCTCCAGTTGTTTACTTAGCTCTTCACCTACAGCATCCAGTAAACGCTCAGAGGTGGTCAGAAGCACAACCTGCGAGTCTGTGCCATGTTCTGCCTGAGAAAGTAGATCGGCAGCAACAAAAGCCGGATTTGCCTTCTCATCAGCCATTATAAGCACCTCAGAAGGACCCGCTGGCATATCAATGGCAACGCCCAGCCTGCTTACAAGCTGCTTTGCTACTGTTACATACTGGTTTCCGGGCCCAAATATCTTACTTACCGCAGGTACACTTTCAGTACCAAAAGCCATGGCAGCTACTGCCTGTGCACCACCTGCTTTTACGATTTTAGAAATTCCTAAAAGGTTCGCAGTGTAAAGTATAGCTGGGTGTATACTGCCATCTTTAGCGGGAGGCGAGCAAAGCACGATATTCTGGCAGCCGGCAAGCTTAGCAGGCACACCTAACATTAACAAGGTAGAGAATAACGGAGCCGTTCCACCCGGAATGTATAATCCAACGTTCTGAATGGCTACGCTTTTACGCCAACACACCACGCCAGGCATCGTTTCTACGGGCCTTGAGGCCTCGGCTTGCTGCGCATGAAACCCCTTTATGTTTTGATAAGCTTGTTGTATGGCCTCTTTCAGATCTTTAGAAAGCTGATCTTCAGCAGCAACTAGTTCAGAGGAGTCGACTAGCAGTTGCGCAGGCCTTACGCCATCAAACTTTTCGGCTAGTTGCAAAAGTGCCTCATCCCCGAGTTTCTGCACCAGTTTAAAGGTTTGCTTTATGCCAGGCTCCAGTTCTTCTAGGTCTTTTACAGGGCGCTTTGCCAAATCTGCCCAACTGTCTTGGGCTGGTTTTACAATTTTGCGTATCATTTGATCATTTTTTCTATAGGCACCACCAATATACCTTCAGCACCGGCATCTTTCAGCTTTTCGATGATTTCCCAGAAATCATCCTCGTTTACAACAGAGTGCAGCGAGCTCCAGCCTTCTTCAGCTAAAGGCAGTATAGTTGGAGATTTAATGCCAGGCAACAATTTGATGATGGTGTCTACTTTATCGTTTGGCGCATTCAGTAGAATATATTTAGCCCGCTGGGCACGCTGTACCGCATGGATTCTAAACAAGAGCTTATCCAGTATGGCGTGCTTTTCTTCTGAAAGGCTTTGGTTGGCTATAAGTACCGCCTGAGATTTAAATACGCGCTCTACTTCTTTTAAACCATTGCTTATAAGTGTACTTCCTGAGCTTACAATATCGCAGATCGCATCAGCAAGACCAATGCTTGGGGCAATTTCCACGGAGCCGCTGATGGTGTGAATGTGCGCTTGCACGCCGTTTTCATCCAGGTATGCTTGCAGCAGTTTTGGGTATGAGGTGGCAATGTTTTTACCCTCCAGGTCAGAAAGGTTTGTGTAACTATCGGCTTTGGGAACAGCCAGGGATAAACGGCATTTAGAGAACCCTAACTGCTCTACAGCAAGTTGTTGCATTCCTTCTTCTACTAACACGTTTTCGCCTACAATACCTATGTCGGCAACACCATCAGCTACATAGCCTGGTATGTCATCATCGCGCAGGTATAAAATTTCAAGCGGAAAATTAGTTGATTCAGTTTTTAGCTTTAGGCTGCTGTTAATAAAGGAAATACCACATTCCTTTATCAGCTTGAGAGATTCTTCACTAAGTCTGCCTGACTTTTGTATGGCAATACGAAGCATATGTATAGATTTTTGGTGTAAGTAAACAAATGATTTAAGCACTTTGCTGAATAGCAAAGTAGAACAGGGTACCGAAACCCTACGGGGGCCATATGTTTATTTTATTCCTCTTACGAGGAATGATGGATGTGATGGAAATGCACAGTAGAGCCAGTAACAGCGGGAGCTGCACAGGTAGAAAGGATAATATGGCTCTTTGTGATGTTCATGTATGGAAGCAAAGGTAGCAGGTTTTTCTTTTAAACTATATTTTGAATGAAAAGTTTTCTTGAATCCTGACTTAAATAGTTCTTATTTTTGTATAGATAAGCACCTATCTGCTTTCTCTGGCATAGTTTTTTCAGGATATTTTGTCAGAATGAGCTTAAACTAAATTTGTATGCATCGCCACCTTATACTTCTTATAATTGTGTTTTCAGCCTTCGCTACTTTTACGGCCAAGGCACAGTTAAAATTACCACAGGCCAGCCCAGAGGCCTTTGTTAAGCAGACAATCGGGCTGACGGATATCAAGATAAAGTACCATGCACCTAGCGTAAAGGGGCGTAAGATTTTTGGATCGCTGGTTCCGTATGGTACACTTTGGCGCGCCGGCGCAAACGAAGCTACCTTAATTACTTTCTCAGACGAACTTTTCTTGAACAATGAACGCGTACCGGCAGGTACCTACTCTTTTTTCTTGCTGCCAAAAAGCGATTCAGTCTGGAATGTAGTATTGAATAGGGATACAACGCTTTGGGGCTTGGAGGGCTACAATGAGTTGGAGGATGTAGCTTACCTTGAAGTAAAACCTGTAGCATCCGGCTTTCAGGAAACGTTGCAGTTTCAGTTCTCCGATATTGGCCCTAATACCGGTAAGTTAAACCTGCGTTGGGAAAACATAACAGTTACTCTTAATATTGAAACAGAGGTTGAGAAAAAGGCCCTAGCTAATATTAATGCAGCTTTGGCTAAAGCCGAACCTGATGATTGGTACATTTGGGCACAGAGTGCAGAATACATGCTGCCCCGCAAAGAGCACCATCAAAAGGCTTTGGAGTGGATAAACAAATCGATAGCTATAAAGGAGAACTTCTTTAATAATTGGATTAAAGCCAGGCTGTATGCACAGAATAAAGAGTATGAGATGGCCGCTAATCTAACTTCTAAAGCGATGCAATTGGGAAGCTCCGAGCCCGAAAGTTATAAAACGTATGCCAGAGAGATAGAATCGGCTTACAAAGTATGGAAGAAAGGGCGCTAAATAAGCAGGAAGTATAACTAGAGAGCGCTTCTTTATCTAAGGTTATACTTAAGGTTAATATCTTATAGCATTTGAGCTGTTTTAGGTAAGTATAAGCACATCTTAGGTGTTCTAGTAGAAATCTTATTTATAAAAAACCTAGAAAGTAGCTACAAAGCGAAGGTTTAAACGCCTGCCGGTAAGAAAGTTCGGTACAGCATACGTAAGGCCATTAACATCCTGCACATAAGTATAAGACACTCGGTTGTTTGCATCAATCAGGTTGAGTACCTCCAGCCCTACCCAAAGGCTTTGTAGAGATACTTTTTTACGCTCTACTAGCTCACTCTCCAGAACAATCACTTTCGAGAAGCCAACATCAATGCGTTTGTAAGATTTGCCGTTAAACGAGTTTCTGAATTCGGGTTGCCTGGGTGGCCCGAACGGTAAACCTGAGCCATACACCATGTTTAAGTACATTCTGATGGTCGGGTTGTCTGGTAAGTGATCCTGGAAGAAAACCCCGATATTCATTAATTGGTCGGTAGGCCTGCGTAGATAACCTATTTCCTGTTTACCTGATATTTCTCCCGTCTGTGAATACGTAAAGGTTGAGTCGCCGGCGACATTTTCCTTTGTCTGCATTAAGCCAAAACTCAACCAAGACTCCGCCCCTTCAATAAACTCACCGTTTATTCGCATATCAAGCCCCGCAGCATAGGCTTTAGCATTATTTTTAGCATAATAGCGTAAACGTACATTGTCTATATCATAGGGTATCACGTTGGTCATGTGCTTGTAATACGCCTCAGCGGTAAACTTAAAATCGCGGCCCCATGCTTTAAATAAGTAATCAGATCCAACAATGGCATGAACAGACCGCTGTGCTTCCAATTCGCTGTTTAGGTTTCCAGAAAAATCACGCAATTCCCTGTAAAATGGGGGCTGATAGTATAAACCTACTGCTGCTTTGAAGGATAAATCCGGGTTGCGCCTGGTTATAAATGAATATTGTAAACGCGGTGTGATGGTAAACTCTTTGTTAAAATCCCAGTAACTGGCCCTGATACCATAGGTTATTGTTTTCAGGGAATCCAGATCATAAGTATGCTGCACATAGCCATTGTAGCGCAGGCTGTTCAGGTTTACATCGGATTCTAAATGATATGTTTGCGTTACATAATCAGCAGAATCTACAAAGCCGTATTCTGCTAATTCGTCGGAGATGCGCTCAAGTCGCGCCTTTAACCCAAACTGCACATTGCTACGCTGGCTAACCTGCCATGCATTGCGGGATTCTGCCGTACCAAAACGGGCTAAAAGTGTATTTCGGGAATGATCAAACTGACTGCCAACACCGCGGGTTCGTTCGTCTTCGCCCAGGTTATTTGAATTGACGCTTACCTCGCTTAACCTGTAGCCTGCCTCCAGATCCCTAAACTCACGCTCCCTGGAATGTACCCCTGAAAGTATAATTTCACTTGTGAAGTTATCGGTAAAGCGATGGTTCAGGTTAAGCCCCGACTGAAACGTACGATACTCCATCAGCTCCTGCCCATCAAAAGCAACATAAAGCCGCAAAGGCGTTTGCCTGGTTCCAAAAGTAGTTACGCGGTTTTCTGGTATCACCAGGAAATTGTTCCGGGCGTAACCGGCTAATAAATTAAGAGTGGTTGTACCCGCCTGGCGACCACTTTTGCTCAAGTCAAATGTTATATAAGCTTGCGCATCAGAAAAATTAGGACGGTAATCTCCTTCAGTTTGAAGGCCTTGCAGCATGTATTGCCCGTTTTTGTGGCGTACACCCAGTAGGTAGGAAATTTTCTTGTTTTTTGAGGCAGACTCCAGGTGCAATGAACCGCCAGTTAGACTACCCGTTACTGAGGCTGCAAATTTTTCCGGTGTTTTATACTTTATACTTAGAACTGACGAAAGTTTATCGCCATACTTGGGCTGCCAGCCACCAGAAGAGAATTCTATATCCTGTACAAGGTCCGGGTTTACAAAACTGAGCCCCTCCTGCTGCGCCGCTGAAACCAGGAATGGCCTGTAAATCTCGATGTTGTTTACATATACCAGGTTCTCATCGTAATTACCACCTCTCACAGAATAGGTACTGGACAACTCGTTGTTGCTGCTCACGCCGGGAAGCGTTACCAAAATCTTATTAAAATCACCGTAGGCAGATGGCAGATTACGGGTAAGGCGCGGATCTAATTTCGTTACGCTTACCTGATCACGTGTGTCGCTAGCATTTTTGCCACGTACATTAACCATACCTAACTGCTGCGGGTCTGGCTCTATTTGTACATCTAAAGCTAAAGTTTGATTAGCAGTTAGGGTGAGTGTACGCTCAAGCGTTTTATAGCCAATAAAGCGCACAACAAGTATAAAGTCCTGGTTTGCCGGAACTGTTATTTTGTAACTGCCTTGCGAATTGGTTTGGGTGGCGGTGGTAGTGCCTTTTATACTTACGGTGGCTAATTCCAGAGGCTCGCCGAGAGTAGTAGAAACTTTACCTGCAACAGTAGCCTGCTGCGCTGAAACACCTAACGGCAAAAGCATTAAGAACCATACCGACAGGTATTTCAGCATCAGAAGTATGTATTAAATAGAAGATTTCTTCAGGTTGGCAATTGTTTGGATAGGATCAGCGGATGAGAAAACAAAGCTGCCTGCTACGAGCACATCTGCCCCTTTCTGAAGCAGTTGCGGTGCATTATTTTCGTTAACTCCGCCGTCAATCTCAATTAAAGCGTTCGAATTGCGGCTGATGATCAGATTTTTGAGCGCTTCTATTTTACGATAGGTATTCTGTATAAATTTTTGGCCGCCAAAACCCGGGTTAACCGACATCAGGCAAACAAGATCCAGATCTTCTATTACATCGTCCAGCAACTGAACTGAAGTATGCGGGTTTACAGCCACTCCTGCCTTTGCACCTGTAGCCTTTATCTGCTGAATAGTGCGGTGCAGGTGGTTACATGCCTCTATGTGTACGGTGATAGTTTCTGCACCCGCCTCACGGAAGCGCTCAATGTATAGCTCTGGCTCCACGATCATCAGATGCACATCCATTGGCTTTTGCGCATACTTCTTGATAGCTTCCATTACTGGAAAGCCAAAAGAAATATTTGGCACAAAGCGGCCATCCATGATATCGATGTGCAGCCAGTCGGCCTGGCTTTTGTTTAGCATTTCCACCTCCGACTGCAGGTTAGCAAAGTCGGAAGCAAGTACAGATGGGGCAATAATTGGTCTCATACCTGCAAAGGTAACTTTTTTGGTTAAAGGTAAAGTATGAAATTTGGCTTAAAGCTTTACAAATCGTACAGTTGCGGCAGCGTTTCCGGCCCCAATCCTACACAAGTATAACCCACTACTGAGCAACTGCGGCTGTAGATTAAGGCGCTGCTCCTGCGCTGGGTTCGTTATACGCTGCTTGTATATTACTTTGCCTGTTGCATCCATTATCTGAACATCTAGCGGTTGCTTATGCCAGTCCTGGCCTAACACAAGTATTATAGGCTCTGTGGCTACAGGGTTGGTAATTAATACCGAATTCTTAGCCGATAATTTGGGTATAGAAGTAAGTGTACGGCTATAATGTGGTATACCGTAACCAATGTTATTGTCGGGCATACCTGCCTGGCTACCGATCTGGCGCATAAGCCTGATCATATCGTAATTAGTTTTGTTTCTGTTGGCCTGCCACAAACTTGTTACAAACCCGGCTATAATCGGCCCCGAAAAAGAAGTGCCATTTGCTCTGGCCACATTTCCTGAAGTAGATAGCACGTAAGCCCGCTGCCCAAGCGCCACCACATCTGGTTTTACCTGCCCATCTGCAGTTGGGCCAAAAGAACTAAACAAGGCCTTTGTTCCTAATGAATCCACGGCACCTACTGCCAGCACAGAATCAGCATCGGCTGGAGAGGCAATATAACGCCATGCGTTATTTCCATCATTGCCGGCGCTGGTAACAACTAAAATACCTACTGCCGCCGCAATGTCAGCGGCCTTTGCCACTAATGTTGTGTTACCGTCCATTTCGCTGTAAGTATAGCTTCTGGATGGTGCATCAAACAAATTATACCCTAGAGAAGAGTTAATTACATCAGCACCGGCGCTATCGGCATACTCTGCAGCAATCAGCCAGTTTATCTCTTCGATGTTATGTTCTGTTGCGGCATCTTCTGTTCTAAGCAAAAGGTAGTTTGCTTCGTAGGCTGTGCCTATATACTTGCCAGGCTCATAGGCACCCATCGTAGACAGCACCGCCGTGCCATGGGTGCTTTCACCGAAAACGTTCTCTTGCCTCAATACAAAGTCAAAAGTGCCTTTTATTTTATCATCCTGAAAGAGGTGTGAAAAAGCATTGATTGTGTTTACAGCAGGAAAGCCGGCATCAAAAATGGCAATGGTCATACCTGCCCCCCTAAAACCATTGTTATGCAGTTCAACGGCTCCAAGCATATTGGTTTGGTGGAAAGAACGCCCATAATCTTCTGCCTCTAAGGCAGTAACTTGAATCTGGCTGATACTTTGGGATGCTAGATTAGTTTTAGGATTAGGGGTGGTTGATTTGCCGCCGGCCATGCGATTCAAAGTCCTGCTAGCCTTTATATAAGGCAGCGCCTCTAATTCTGCCAGTTTCGCATCAGAGCATTGTACTACAGCGGCATTAAACCACCTGGAGGTATACCATACTTTCACGCCCTTGTTTTTCACCCCATCCACATAAGACGGGTTAACTGGCAGGTCTCTTTGTGCCAATGCTATATTTTGCCTCTGCCTGCGCTCAACAGCCTTAGCCGACAGGAACTCCTGCGGTTGTTGCAAAGAGTATGGCGAGTCAGCTTTATCGGTAAAGTATAGCAGTCTTTTTTGCTCTATTTCAGCATCCTGTGCCTGTGCTCCATAAGTTATAGAAAGCACCAGAATAGATATGTAGAGCAATAACTGACGCATTTTTATCTGCTACCGTGAGTTATAAGGATTTCGTGGCGCTCATGGCCGTTTTGTTTAAAACCTACACCTTGTGGGCAAGAACTGTCGTTGCAGTATACCACCCGGTTGAAAAGCCTGTAAACGCGGCCAATGCCCTTTGCATAAACCTCCTTACGGTCATCTAACTGCAAAGGTGTATTCTTAGGCCTGCCGTGCACTACAGTTGCTGTATTAGTATAGGTAATATCGCCATACTTAAACGGAGCGCCTACATGCTGATACGTATAAGGTTCTTTACGGTCGTAAGGGCCAGTTTCCAGAGGGTTAACTACGCGGTCGTTAAAAGCATCACCTAACCAGACTTTATTATCCTGTACCGGGAAAACAAGCTTTACATATTTTGTATTGTCTTTTGTAAGGATTACATTCTGGTCATTTTTAGCTACCACCATTACTGAGTCATCTACCCATTCGCTTTGGCCGTAGCGCTTTATAGAACGTATGATCTTGTATTGAAGCGTATTAGCCTGGTCATAAAAACTGGTATCCACCAGTTCTCTCATCTCAAAACTGTCTTTAGCCGGTATGTCAAACTGATACTTGATGTCAATAACCTTATATATCTTGTAATCACCTATTTCAATAGGAAAGTAATCAAGCCCCAGAGCGGCGCGGTCTTGCTCTACGTAAGTGGTCTCGCAAGCGGTAAGGCCTCCTGCCAATAGTAACAAGCAGTATAACAGCGCTTTTCTCATCTTTAGTTATTGAATAACATTTAGCTTAAACTCGAAGTTAATGTCTTGTTCAGCGTTATAGTTTGTCTCTATCCAGCCTCCTCCAACAACGTCATCGCCTTCGTAAAAAACAGCAGCCTGGCCTGGGGCAATCGCATGTACACCTTTCAGGAAATGCACCTTCATCTTGTCTCCTTCCTGCTCAACTATAGCTTCTGTACCACCGTCATTGTAACGTACTTTGGTAATAGTTGCCAATGGCCTGTCTATCAGGTTTTCATACTTACCCATGGTAAGCTTTCCAACCGTCATGGCGTTTTTGGCTAACTCTTCATAATTGCCAAGCACTACCCTGTTGTTATCTTTGTCGATGCTGGTAACATACGCCGGGAAACCCAGGGCTACGCCCAATCCTTTACGCTGCCCGATAGTATAAAATGGATAGCCTTCGTGCGTGCCTACTACGGTACCGTCTTCTAACACAAACTCACCTCCAGCTACTTTTTCTTCCAGGCCATCTACGCGGCGCTTTAAAAAGCCACGGTAATCATTATCCGGAATAAAGCAGATCTCATAAGACTCCGGCTTATTCACCAATTCAGTAAAGCCACGGTCAAGAGCCATCTGGCGTATTTCAGTTTTATGCAGCTTGCCTAACGGGAATATTGTTCGGCTCAGGCTTTGTTGCGAAATACCCCACAAGGCATATGATTGATCTTTATTTTCGTCCAGACCTTTAGAGATAACATAACGGCCATTCTCTTCACGAATGTTGGCATAGTGCCCAGTCGCGATAAATTCGCAGCCTAACTGGTCGGCACGTCTTAACAAGGCGTCCCATTTAATGTGCGTATTACATAGCACACACGGGTTTGGCGTGCGGCCGGCCAGGTACTCGTCTGTAAAGTGATTAATTACATAATCGCCAAACTCCTCCCGGATATCAATAATATAATGCGGAAAACCAAGGCTAACGGCAATATTACGGGCATCATTTATAGAGTCCAGGCTGCAGCAACCGGTTTCTTTTTTGCTGCTGCCACTAGAGGCATAATCCCAGGTTTTCATGGTCATGCCAATTACCTCGTATCCCTGCTCGTGTAACATTACTGCTGCCACTGAGCTATCAATACCTCCGCTCATGGCTACCAACACCCTTCCTTTTGTACTCATCTATATAGGTAATCTAAAATGCGAATTTTTTATTAAATTTTCACAAATATAGCAACAACAACAGAGTAATAAAGATTCAGGAGCCCAAATATTGTAGCTACAAATAAGAAACGCCCCGACTTTACGTTTCAACAAGTATAAAAAATATGCAAAAAAGGTAGCTTTGTTTTGGTTTTGGGACTTACTTTGAAATATCAAAACGCAGATAAATTGATTAACAGATCTTAAAAATAGTGCAATGGCCCTACGTACCTCAGTTATAGTTAATAGAATAAATAATTTAAGCGATGCGCGATATTGCGCAGGCATGGGCGTTGATATTATAGGTTTTAACCTAATGCTGGATGACCCACAGCGTGTACAGCCTGATACGCTGAAAGAAATAAGCGGATGGGTTTCGGGAGTAAAACTGGCAGGTGAATTCGAGCGTGCTAAACCTGACATCATCAATGACCTGGCGAATGAATTTAACCTGGACTACATTCAGCTAAACACACCTTACCTGATTGATGAGATTGAGGAAATCGACCGGCCCGTTATTCAGAAAGTTTTTATCAATAAAGATACAGTTGACAGCGAATTACTGGAGATGATGGAGCTTTACAGTTCTGTTGTTGACTCTTTTATCATCTACTCAGATGATTTTAAATCTGTTGATGAGACCAATACAAAGTTCCTGAAAGAGATTGCCAAACAGTTTAATGTATACATTGGCTTCGGGTTAGATAAGGACAACATAAATGCAACCTTAAAGCTTGTGAAGCCCAAAGGGATTGGATTGCAGGGTGGCCACGAAATAAAGCCAGGTTTAAAAGATTTCGACGAGTTACAGGATATTTTCGAAGAAATAGAGGAAAATTAAGCTTTGCTCTATAAGAGCTCAACACTAATAAAATAACAGAAGGGCCTGCTGAATAATGCTTCAGCAGGCCCTTCTGTTACTAGCGCACCTTTTGGCTAAAGTATAATGATGCTGTAAACACCATCTACTCCACTTCTTTTTATAGGATTAGTTTACTTTAAACTGCAAGTATTTAATTGGTATGTTTTCGGCAAGGTAGCGCTTTTCGTAGGTGGTATAAATCCCCATGGTGTGCTCCTGCAAATCAGAATTGTAAAGGTCTGAAGTATAAATCAGGTTGTCTGCTTTTCTTTCCTGTAACACTTCCAGCGTATAGGCATACAACCCTTCATTATCCGTTTTTAAGTGGATAGTACCGCCTGGCTTAACAATACGGCTATACATGTCCAAGAACCTTGGTGATGTTAAGCGGCGCTTTATGTCACGATCTTTAGGACGCGGGTCCGGAAAAGTGATCCATATCTCATCGACTTCATGCTGACCAAAGTGCTCTTCTAATTGCTCAATAAAAATCCTCAGAAAGGCAACGTTATCTAACTCCTCCTCTATTGCCATAGAGCTGCCTTTCCAGATTCTGGCGCCCTTTATATCTGTGCCGATAAAGTTCTTTTCAGGGTGCAGGCGAGCCATACCTACAGTATACTCACCGCGCCCGCAACCTACCTCCAGTACGATCGGGTTATCGTTTTCGAAGAATTGCGCATTCCATTTGCCTGCCAATTGGCCATAAAGTTCGTCGCCTGCCTGCACTACGTTTTCGCGCGCTGCAATCACACTAAACTTTTCTAATTTTGATCTTCCCATCTAAGTTTATAATTCTTCAATCTCTGCGACTACAAAGGTACTACCTCCAATAAATATAACCTCATCTGTAGCAGCATTTGCTTTTGCAGCTTTTATGGCATCCGCTACGGTGGTGTAAACGTTACCATGTAATCCTATACTTTGTGCCTTTGCTGCAAGGTCCTCTACTGGTAAGGCCCTCGGTATAGCTGCCTGACAGAAGTAATAAGTATAGTTTTGAGGCAAAAGCTGTAATACCTTGGTAATATCTTTGTCGTTGACAGCACCAAACACCATGTGCACATGCTTAGGCTGTAGGGCTGCCAGTTGTGCAACTATTTGTTTAATTCCATCTTCATTATGGCCTGTGTCGCAGAGAGTTAAAGGTGTATCATTAAGCTTTTGCCAGCGCCCCTTCAATCCGGTTAATTCTTTGGCATGCGCTAGTCCCGAACGCAACGTTTCTTCTGTAACAGCATACCCTTTCTCCTGAAGTAAGGCCAAAGTTTTAAGCACCCCAGGCAAATTATACTTCTGGTAAATACCTGTAAGGTCTATTTCGAGGTTAGATAAGTATAAATTATTGTTGCTGTATACCTGGAATACCTGGCGGTTCAGGTTGCCTTCTGTTAATTCAACTTTAAACGTATCCGTAGCAAAGTATAGGGGGGCCGCTTCTTCTTTGGCTTTGCCTATGAATACCTCTTCTGCCTCTGGTTGTTTGGTACTTATTACTGCAGGCACTTTCGGCTTTATAATACCGGCTTTCTCAGCGGCAATGGCAGCGATCGTGTCGCCGAGCAATGCCTGGTGGTCATAGCCAATATTAGTTATAAGAGAGACTTCCGGAGTAATGATATTGGTGGAGTCAAGCCTGCCGCCCAACCCGACCTCTATTACTGCAATATCTACCTGTTCATCTGCGAAGTACTTAAATGCTAAGGCCACCGTCATTTCAAAAAACGAAGGCTTTATACTTTCAAATAAGTTCTTGTTTTGTTCAACGAAGTCGATAAGGTAACCTTGCGGCAACTCCTGGCCATTGATCTTTACACGCTCTGTAAAAGACTTTAGGTGTGGCGAAGTATAAAGTCCTGTTTTGTACCCGGACTGCTGTAGCACGGCCGCCAGCATGTGCGAACTGCTGCCCTTGCCATTTGTCCCTGCCACATGGATGGTTTTGAACTGATGCTGCGGCTGCCCTAGTGCCTCACAAAGCGCGATAATATTGTCCAGGCTCTTCTTAAAAGCAGCATTGCCGATGCGTTGGTACATCGGCAATTGCTGGTATAAATAATCAAGACAATCTTGATACGTCATTAAAACTATCGTGTACTTATTTTAAACGTTACAACTCCCGTAGCCCCAGCTGAACCTGTGCCTGTGCGAGTAAGGGATGCTTTAGTAAAAAGTTGATTCTTATACCAATTTACAACTTGCGGGGTTACTGTAGACTCAATAACTTCAGCACTAATCAAATTCCCTTCTGAATCGACTTTAATTCTAAATCTTACAATACCTGACTCATTTTCGTAAGGATCTTTTTGTGGTTTTATATCAAATCTCCAGCCAGGCATATCTAAACCATCACTTCCACCTCCTGAGTTTCCTTCGTAATTTTTTGAGCGCATTATACCTCTAGGGTCTCCTTTATCGCCTACAGTATTCGCATCATCGCCGTTATTGTTGCCGGTAGCTGTATTAGATGTTCCGCTCTTACCTGTACCCGTGTTATTGCTAGGGTTGCCAGGGTAAAGAGACTTAGGTTTTTCTGGTTCTTTCTTTACTACCTCCTCTTTAGGCGGCTGTTCTACTGGCTTCTTAACCTCTTCTTTTACAGGTTGTGGCTTAGGCTGTGGCTTAACTACTTCTTTAACTGCAACAGGTGCATCGGCAGTAGTAGTCGTAACTTTAGGCGCCTCTACCGACTTAACAGGTGGCGAAGGTGTAGGCGTTGGTTCAGGCTCAGGAAGCGGATCTGGCTGCGTTGGCGCGGGCTTGCTGTCTTCCGTATTCTTCGATTCGTTTGGAGTTGCCTGTGTCTGTACATCGCCACTACCAACAGCATCTAAGCCAAAATTCAATTCAATTCCTAGTTCTGGTGCCGGAGGATCAGGTGCTCTCCATGCCAACATGTATATCAGGAAAAGCAAGATAAGCACATGCACCCCAATGCTGACACCGGCTGCAATGCGCTTATTTTTTTCTTCCTCTTGTGTTTGGGCAAATGCCATAGTTTTATCTTATTCGCTTGGTACAGTAGCTAATGTAACACTCGCGTTCAAGTTCTTAGCGATTCCGGCCACCTTTACAAGATGCTCTACCGGTACTGTCTTGTCTACGTGTAACACTACTGCTCCCTGTTCTGTTCCTCCCTGCAACAATGTTGCCAACTGTGGTTCTATCTGCTCCAGGGCAATTGGTTTGTCGTTCAGGTAATATTGCAGGTCCTCTGTAATTGTCACGCTGATCTTCTGCATTGTAATGTCAGAAGCTTTGCTTGTTGGCAAACTTACTGGTAAACCAGAAGGTGTAACAAAATTTGAGGTAAGCATGAAAAATATAAGTAACAGGAAGATAATGTCCGTCATAGACGACATACTAAACTCTGGGTTAATCCTGTTTTTAGAGCGTAGGTTCATTCTTACAGTTGTGGTTCTTGTAACAGATCAAGGAACTCGATGGATGAATACTCCATAGAATGCACAATGCTGTCGATTTTAGAAACTAGGTAGTTATAGCCTACATAAGCTGGCAAGCCAATAATAAGACCGGTAGCTGTTGTTACCATGGCCTCATAGATACCACTAGATAAAAGCTTAGGGCTAACTGAACCTTCGGCTTGTGCAATAGCGATAAATGCACCGATCATACCAGTTACAGTACCCAGGAAGCCAAGCATAGGCGCAGCACCTGCAATAGTAGCCAACGCAGATAGGTTTTTCTCTAAACGGCTGATCTCGATTTTACCAACGTTTTCAATTGATGTCTCGATGTTTTTTAATGGGCTACCTATGCGGGAAACACCTTTGGAGATCATCCTGGAAACTGGTGTGTTAGCCTGGGCGCAAAGCATTTTAGCACCGTTTATGTCACCTGCCAATACCATGCTTTTAATTCTGTCGTTAAAGCCCTCAGGGTTTTTAGCTGCTTTTTTAAGCGTAAGATAACGCTCAAAAAATATGTACAAAGCAGCTAAAGATAAAAGAGCTAGTGGGTACATGGCCCAGCCACCATTAATAGCCAGGTCTAATAGTGATACAGATGTTTCTGCAGCTCCGGCTCCCTCAGCCATGGCAGTAGTTGTATCAACCGGTGTAGTTGTGATTTGTAATAAGAGTGACGTCATTTTATTTTTTAAATACCCAAATTGTTTCTCCGAATGTGCTTCTGTACTTATCTAAAGCGGCATGCGCTTCTTCTTCTGTTTCAAAATCCGCTACAGAAACGCGGTATAATTTGCTTCCACGGCCAGGCTCCAGCACTTTAGCATCGTTAAAGTCTTTTGTCTGTACTTCGTAACGGGCATTTTCAGCGCTTAAATAAGTAGAGTAACCGCCAGTAATAATATAAAAACGATTGGTCTGCTTATTAATTGTTGTCTTCTCCTTTTCAGGTTCTTCAACCACAGCAACTGGGTTTATTTCGTTTGTAACAACTTCAGTAGCAACTAGATCTGTTGTTTCCTCTGAAGCATCACTTGCATCCCAATTATAAACCTCATCCTGAAGCAGTTCTTCCTCTATCAACGTTTCTTCAGCAACTGCCACA
The DNA here is from genome assembly GCF_947492645.1 of uncultured Pontibacter sp. GTDB lineage: Bacteria > Bacteroidota > Bacteroidia > Cytophagales > Hymenobacteraceae > Pontibacter. Next base: position 593,521 of record NZ_CANLMZ010000006.1, read on the forward strand.
GGCTGCTGAGTTGCAGGAAGTATAACTTGATAATTTAGCATCCTTTCTTCTTCCGTAAAAGGAATATAGTCGGGTGCATATTTATCAGCTGCTGCCGTAGCTCCTGAGTTAAAGCTTTGGTTGAACAACATAATAGGATTCAGGCTGCTTAGGTTATAATCGGCCTGCAACGACAAGAAGTATAAAGCTGAAACCGATAGTCCAGTTAAGGCAAGACCAGCCGCCACGTTATAAGCTCTTTTAAGGCGTTTCTTAAACGGCTGTTTTGTTTGTGTCTTCTCGGGCTGTATTTCCTTTTTCAGAGTGCGCAGCACCGCAGGCTCTTCAAACCTGATTGGCCTGGCTGTTAATTCTGGTAAACCGAAGCTTGCCTCCAGCATATTATCAGACTCCACATACTCAAACTCCAGCCGGCGCTCTGTGTTATACTTAAACACTCCGATATCGTGAAGTATAAATTTGTTATCCTGCTGTAAGGTTGTTTTAGCGTGGTGTACAAAATCCGCCACCATTTGCTGCGCTTCTTCTTTAGATACATTGTTTCTGAACGCGATCGTGCTTATCAGCAAACCATCGTTTAAAACAAGTTTCTCGTTAAAAGCAACCTTCTTGGAAGGTGGCAGGAATGAGTGCTTAACCGGATTTATTCGGGCAGACACATAACGTGTAATCAAACCACCGAACTCGGGAATGATGACACAGTCATGATCATAGAGCAATGACTTTATGTGCTTTTCTACCATAGGCTTTTAGAATGAATAGGTAATACCACCTAACACGTTTATACTTTTACTCGGATAATTTACGAACCGCTCGTATTTCTGCCCAAACAGGTTGTTGGCCATCACAAAAATGGTAAAATTATTCGTGAATTTATAGTCCGCCTTCAGGTTCAGGTCCACGATCGAATCTGTTTCGCGAAGCACCGTTGTTCCATCAGGGCGAGTAATACGGCCAAATGAACTACCAATATAGTAAAGTTCTGAATTAAACAGAATCTTATCGTAGAAGTTGTAGGTGGCAAAAACACTCGACATCAGCTCGGGGCGATGAAACGGATGCTCCAAGTCATTTGTGTTATACTTGTTATAATCAGCCTTTAATCCGATTCTTAATTCATCAGAATAATTAAAAGAGCCCTCTATATAAAAATTTAAAACATTTGTTACTCCGTCGTCATAAAGCAGATCAAATTTGGTAGAATCTGTAACAGAGTTGTTGTAGAAGTATAGGTTTCTAAAGTTCTGGTAGGCAACACGGCCTGTTAGGTGTACATAATTGGCAATGTTAGCCTGGAAACCAGCGTATACTTCTAATCCTTTGTTAATATCGGCTACCTGTACATTTTGCGCCAACCAAGGATTCTCCTGAGTTAAACCATATAAAGTAACTCTTTCTAAACCGCCACCTAAACCTGCGTAGATCTGCAAGTTATCTTTAATTGGCTCTACTGCTAACCTGGCAGTTGGGTATACATTAAACTTGCGAGCATCATTGATTGTATCGCCGGTATAGGCAATATTGGCTCCTAAGGTTAACTGTACCGCATTAAACTGGCGCTGGTACTGCGGGTGAACTTTCACGAAATTGCGGGTTACGCTTTCTTCATCCTTATGCGTAAGAAATGAAAGGTCTGCATCTACTTTAAAAGCAGAAACATCATCAATGCCATACTCGCTGCGCATGCCTAAAGCTACATTTACCTCCGACTTGTCATAATGGTCTTTGAGGTAAGTGGCTTTCAGGTTAGCATTGTAGAGAAAAGGGGCACCAGAAGTTTGGTTATGCAGCGTACCTTCAGCAGCTACTCTGTTAAAAAGCTGCTGTATGTTGTCTTTGTCAACCTCCGTTTCCTGGTTAGGTGCATAACCGTAAAAATGATACTTATCGCGGCCATAGCTAAGTCTGCCGCCTAGCGTAAGACCTTTAAGGTAGCGCTCTCCGTGCACGCCAATAGAACTGTTGGAGACTGCCGAGTTTCCTTTATCTACCGGACCACGCGCTGAACTGATGTGGCTAATTTCTGCCCCATAGTCTGTATCCTTGCTGCGCTTGTTATGGAAGTAGCCCTTTAAGTATAAACTACCATAATTGCCGATACCTGCTTTCAGATAGTTACCATACAGTTTTGTTAGTTCATCCTGCTTTATAGTGAGCACTTTCATCTGCAGATTAATGTCCTGCGATGGTAAGCGATAATCGACAAAGCGGTAATATACATTCCTGTCTCCTGCCTCTGGTGCCGGTATTCTGAATTTCTCGAAATTACGGGCAGCCTGCGGCAACTCAATAACACGGTTTTTCTCAACCACAACTTCTGCATCTTCCAGTTTAGCACCTTCGCCCCAGCCTTGGGCCTGCGCCTGGTTCAGGTAGCTATAGCCAACGCTTAAAACGATGGCAAGAGAGGCTAATTTTAATTTATTTCTCATTTTGATGATTCTGTTCTTGATAATCTGACTAGGACGAACTGTTTACTGCTGGCCTGTAGTATCTGCCGGTGTCTGCTTTGGCTGCTGCCCTTGGGTGCTACGACCTTCCAGCTTTGCTAGCTTCTGCTTCGCCTCTTCCACGATCTCCTGGTTTGGCGCGTTCTCTATAATAGAGTTAAGCGTAGATGTTGCCTGGAATATCTCGTTTTGTGCAGCATAGTTATCTGCTATAAGTATAAACGTTTTACCTAACCAGTAATCGTAGTTGGCAAACTTGGTGTTAAAGTCAAAGGCCACATCAAGCGACTCCTTATACTTCTTCTGCTTATACAAGATCTCCGCTACCAGGTACTGTGCCTCTGCCCCATTCACATCAGAAGCCTCCTTGGCGGTTTCCCGGAGTTCAGTTAATGCCTGCTCCATATTACCCTGGCCGTAAGTTGATTTACCTCTGTAAAGTAAAGCAGAATTGTAAGCATTTAGTGAAGCATTGCCCTGGCTTATCAACTCACCCGCTACCCGCTTGCTTGCGGCATAGTCATTGGTGCGGTAGTAGCTTTGCATCAATCCTGTAAGCGCGGTCTGTTGTTCTTTTCGGTTTGTGGCCAGGTCTCTCAGGCGGCCATAGTACTTGATAGCCTCCGGATAATTTTTAGCTTCAAACTCTAAGTCAGCAACACGCTGGATGGCACGGTTCACGAATTCGGATTTATTTTCGGTAACCACCTCCTTCATTCGCTGCAGTCCTTCCTGCATTCTGTTCAGGCGCAGGTAAGAGTCTGCCAGGAAATAGCGGGCATCAGAAGCAAAGGAACTTTTAGGATACTGCACTATAAACTTCTCGAACTTAGGAAGTGCCTGTTCGTAGTTCTGAGCAAAGTATAAGTTCTTAGCTGAGTTGAATTCTATACTTTCTAGGGCATCGCTTTCTGGGTTTGCAGATTTATACTTGTCCAGGTAAGCATCAAATTCATTTGTGCGATTTTCCGCGCCCAATACTTCCTGTAAACTGTATAGTGCACCACTTGCTACCTTAGAGTTTGGAAACTCATTTAGTACACGTTGCTGGTCTGCGATGGCCAGGTTGTTTTGACCCAGGTTGGAATATGCTATACCTCTTTTTTGCAAGGCATTAGGTACTAAACGGCTGGTAGGCATATTATCGATAAGCGCCGTAAAGCCGCTTACAGCTGCCTTGTAGTTGCCACCCTCAAAATCAATTATGGCACGCTGGTACTGCGCATCGTCCACGTAACGCGACTGCGGATACTTTGTAATTACCTCTTGTAAAGCTTGAGCTGCTCTATCGTTACGACCTGCAATACTGTTTATTACACCTTTCTGAAACAAAGCGTAATCACGATCAGGCGAACTAGAAGAAAGTACTCGCTCATACAAGCTAAGTGCTTCGTTATAGTTTTTGCTTACGTAGTAAGTATCTGCCAGGCGTAAAGTAGCATCGTTGTAATTTGGGTTGCTAGGCTTGATGGCATCCAGATAAGCCTTGAAATGCGTCATTGCCTTGTCGTACTGCTTCGTGTTGTAGTACGCGTAGCCAATGCCGTAGCGGGACTTTGTATAGTAATCTTCTTTAGCGTTTTGAGTTGTACGGAAAACTGCGCCGTAACTGTTGATCGCATCGTTATAACGCTGCCCAATAGAATACGCTTCTCCTTTAACAAAATGACTGGCAGCAGTTACTTCTTTATCATAAGGGTACTGCAGCGATTTGTCCAGCATTGCTACTGCAGCAGGAAACTTAGCATCGTTAAACAGATTTACAGCGTGATGGTACGTTACCCGCTGATAGGTTTGAAGTATACGCCAGCTTTTTTTCTCCAGGCTTTCGATATGTCGGATAGCATCTGCGTAATTGTTAGAGCCAAAGTATGATTCGCTCAACAGTTTATCTGCTTCTTCGGCCTGAGAGGAGTTAGGATAGTTTTTGTTGAAGTCAGCTAAAGAATTGATAACCTCCCTAAAGTTGCCAAGCTCATAACTTACCTGCGCATATTTAAGCGTCGCAGCTTCGGTTACATCCTTGTCATGATCATTTTTTCGAGCCTGGTCAAAAGCAGTTAAAGCAAATTGTTTGTTGTTTTCTTTTAAGTAGCTTAAACCTAAGTAATAAGCCGCGTTTTGCCCAAGTGCATCCTTTTTAAGCGCTACTGCCTTAAAATTGACAATGGCAGCTTTAAAATTATTGTTTTTGTAATCTGTAAAAGCAAATTTGTACTGTACAACCGGGTCTAATGTCTTTTTGCCTTCTTCATACTGGTTAAAGTATTTGTCTGCTGTTCTGTAATCAGCTTTCTGGTAGTAAGCGTCGCCAACTAGTAAGGCAATTTCATCAGCCTGTTGTACAGCGGGTTTCATTGCCAGGGCAGCCTCACCGTAGCGGATAACCTCATACACATCATTCTCTTTATAAAGAATCTCTGTGATCATGTAAGGCACAATTCTGGCATAGGCTTCGTTTTTCTCAGCTACCTTTAAATCTGCTTTAGCTGCTGCATAGTCGCCTTTACGGTAAGAAATATAACCGGCATAGTAACTCGAGGCATAGGCAAAGCGGTGTTCATCTTCCCTAAAGCCGGTTGTTTTGTTTTTGTCAAACCAGATTTTAGCGTTATCAAAGTCTTTGGTGGCAAAGTATGAATAACCAAGCTTGAACTCCAGTTCTTTATTCTGCTTTAAACTAAGCAGGTGCGTTGGTGCCAGTTGCAGCAACTCTGCGGCACGCTTATAGTTCTTCTGCTCAAAATAGTATAAACCCAGTTCGTAGTTTGCCAGCGCCGTTTTAGGGTGCGTCGGGTAGTTTCGTACAAAGTTTAAGATTAACTGCTCTGCATCTGGGTGCAGCAAGTATAAACCGCTTAGTGCGTAGTAATATTGGGCATCAGCAGTTTTCGCGTTATCGCCTATCATGGCAATATACTTCCGGAAGGCCTCCTGTGCTGCGCCATACTTTGCACGGTCGAAAAGCTCCACGCCTTCATGAAAATATCTCTCTTCGGAAGTAAACGCCTGCGAGTGCTGCGCCACTACCACATGAGAGCCGCCGGCCAAAACGGATGCTAGCGCAACTTTGTAAGCAAATTTCATATGTTTTTTATTACCCATCGGGATAATTTGGTTTGGTCGTTGATGTATACTCTTACTATAGGTAAAAACTGGGTTTAATCAGTATATGCCATTCTCAAAGTTACTAAAAAAATAGCAGGGCAAGCTGCCTTTAACGCATTTCTTGAAAAGTAGTTTGGCAGCGTTTATAGTATAATAACTATAGAATGTAGCAAAGTATAAAATATTGTGTGCCTTGCTGCAAATTTGAAAATTATGAGGCCAATGCCCTGGGCACCGGGTGCAATACTTTAAAAACAAGTTCTCGCAAGATGTCGGCTTCAGCCATATCTCCCCCTGTTATACCCTTCACCTGTAAGTCTGCCACCCTCACAAAATGAATAATATCAACACAGCGCTGCGCCGGAAATACACGCATAGCCTGCATGTAGTCTTTTAGCTTCCAGGCTTGGTTGCCCAGGCTTTTCTTTAAACCCGCTTCCGATTTGTCTGCCTGCGTGTGCAGCGTCAGTAATTTCGTGAAGAAGTTAAACAACATGGAGAGGTTCGGGATGAGCGGGTTGTTTTTTGGGTTTGATTCAAAGTAATGTATAATGCGGTTGGCCTTAAGAGCATCGCGTGCTATCAAAGCGGCCTGTAGTTCAAAAACATTATACTCTTTGCTGATGCCAACATTTTCCTGCACAACACTTTCATCCAGGGTAGCACCAGGCTTCAGGTTTAGCAGCAATTTGTCTATCTCATTTGCTAACCTGGACAGGTCAGCACCAATATACTCGCTCAGTAACTGCACCGCCTGTGGCGTGGCTCTAATGTTTTTCTGCTTTAAATAACTCGTTACCCATGCCGGAACCTGATTGTCGTACAGTTTTTTGGTTGTAAGCAGTATTGCATGCTTGCTTATAGCTTTTGCTAAGGCTTTGCGTCCATCCAGCGTTTTGTGCTTATAGCAAAATACAAGTATGGTAGAGGGAAGAGGTTTCTGCAGATAAGCTTCCAGTTGCTTCATTCCTTCTTCCTTTTCAATATCATGTATGCTTTGAGCTTCTTTCACTATTACTACAGACCTATCCGACATCATCGGGAATCGCTTGGCTTGCAACAATACTGTAGATACATCTACATCTTTACCGTAAATTACTACCTGGTTAAAGCCTTTTTCGTGCTCCTGTAAAGCATTTTGTTCTATATAGTCTGCAATAGTATCGATATAGAAAGACTCTTCGCCCTGCAGAAAGTATACTGGGGCGAATTGCTTTTGCTTTAATTGCTCTAAAATGCTCTCGGGGGTATGCGACATGAGTTTATACTTAGGTATTTTGATTTACAGTTGAGATTTAGCCCTACTACTACAAATTTAAAGCATCAGGAATAAAATAAAAGCCTTAGTTTATTTTAAACTCTGTCGCTGATGCAACTAGATTTTATACTTGAGGTATTATATTTCGCATTACCAACCGTGGGCTTCCGTCCAGGTAATAATCAGGGTCCGTAAACTCGGTACGGAAACCTAGCTTTCCATATAGTTTGATGGCCGATGCATTTTCAGGATGTACTGTTAAGTAAACCGCATTTGCACCTCTTCCTTTTACATCGTTCATCAAAGTATGCATTAGTGCCTCCCCTATGCCTTTGCCACGATATTCTGGGAGCACCCCCAAAGACAGAAACCAGGCTGTAGTATCAGCAACATTATAACTGCCCAGCACATAACCGGCTACTGCTTCATTAAGCACAGCTACTTTAAACAAATGTCCGGACACATCTAAGAATTGCCTTAAAACAAACATCGGGTAAGCGTCTTCCTTAAAAAGCGCCTCATCTATATGTTTAACTTGCCGTAAATCCTGAACTGTTGCTGTTCTGATATGCAGTTGCATAAATTTGATTTATAAAAGACTCCTTTGGGCAAAGGTAAAGTATACTTACCTAATGTAGTCTATAGTGCGAAACAACTCTGGTATTACGTTGATTTGCCAATTGCTTCAGATAAACTGCCAACTCTTTTTTATATTTGCCTTGAACAGACGAAACAGCAGTAAATGAACCTTATTGACGAATTAAGATGGAGAGGCATGCTCCACGATTTCATGCCCGGTACTGAAGAGCAGCTAGCTTCTGGCATGACAACTGGCTATATCGGATTCGACCCAACGGCCAGCTCTTTACATATAGGCAACCTGGCAACCATAATGCTTTTGGTGCACCTACAGCGCGCAGGCCACAAGCCGGTAGCATTGGTTGGTGGTGCAACCGGTATGATCGGTGACCCTTCAGGTAAGTCAGCAGAACGTAATTTGCTTGATGAGGAGACTTTGCGTGCCAACCAGGAAGGGATTAAGAAGCAGTTAGAGAAATTCCTGGATTTTAACAGCGGTGCAAACTCTGCTGAGATAGTAAATAACTACGATTGGTTTAAGGAGTTCAGTTTCCTTGGCTTTTTGCGTGAGGTGGGCAAACATCTTACTGTAAATTACATGATGGCCAAAGACTCTGTTAAGAAACGCATCAGCGCTGACGAAGAAGGCGACCGTGCAGAAGGGTTATCTTTTACGGAGTTCTCATACCAGTTGATACAAGGGTATGACTTTTACCATTTATATAAAAACAAAGGCGTAAGGCTGCAGATGGGTGCTTCGGATCAGTGGGGAAATATTACCACCGGCACCGAATTGATACGCCGAATAGATGGTGGCAAAGCCTTTGCTTTGGTAGGCAAACTTGTGACCAAAGCAGATGGTACGAAGTTCGGAAAATCTGAGGGTGGCAACATCTGGCTAAACGCTGAACTTACTTCTCCATACAAGTTCTACCAGTTCTGGCTTAACTTATCGGATGAAGAAGCGGAGAAGCTCATAAAGGTTTATACTTTGCTTCCGGAAGATGAAATTGCACGATTGACAGAAGAGCACAAACAAGCCCCTCATTTAAGGGTTTTACAGAAAGCATTAGCTAAAGATGTTACAATTCGTGTACATTCTGAAGTAGATTACCTGGCAGCCACAGAAGCATCAGAAATTTTATTTGGCAAAGGTGATTTTAATACCCTGAAAGGCTTGAAAGAGGAGGTTTTGCTCTCGGTGTTTGAAGGTGTTCCTCAAATTGAAATCACGAAAGAAAGCTTTGAAACAGCAGGTACTGTTACAGATTTGCTATCAGACATCACAGGCGGACAAATCTTTGATTCGAAAGGAGAAGCTAAGCGAATGATCAAGAACGGTGGGGTAAGTATAAACCGCCAGAAGGTTGCCGGGGCTGATGACGCTGTAACTTATGAATTGCTACAGGAAAAGCACCTGGTAGTGCAGAAAGGAAAGAAGAACTATTACTTAATAACAGTTAAGTAATTGATTTTAAATTTGTTGCAAATAAAAAAGGTGGCCTTTTCAGGTCACCTTTTTTATTTGGATAAGCTTGTTTGAAACTTATTTCTTCTCAGCAGCGCTGTTTTTTGCGTCCTGAACCTCCTTACGGATGTCCTGAGCCATGTTCTTAAGATCCTGCATACCTTTACGTACACGAGTACCTGCAGCAGCGTTACCTTTATCGTAGAACTTTTCGAAATCAGATTCCAACGACATTACTAGGTCTCTCAGTTTGCTAAAGTTGTTGTTCATTAGAGCTATTTGTTATAGTGAAACATTTGTTTTTACTGCTCTAATATACACATTTGTTACAAACAAGCAAAAATTAGCAAATTTTAATATATGCCTTTGGAGCAAGTTATGCGGTAACTGCAGGGCTTGCATACAAGCCTTTGTCCAATTTTTGTGCAATTTTCTCGAATGCTGCAATTGTCTCTTCCACGTCAGCTAAAGTATGGGCAGCCGTCGGAATAAGGCGTAGCATGATCACATCTTTCGGTACTACAGGGTACACTACAATAGAGCAGAAAATGCTATAATTTTCGCGCAGGTCAAGCGTTAATTGTGTGGCATCCGGAATCTGGCCATTCAGGAAAACCGGGGTAACCGGAGACTCTGTACCACCAATGTTAAAGCCCTTCTCACGCAAACCAGACTGCAATGCATTCACAACTGTCCAAAGCTGGTCTTTAAGCTCTGGCTTTGTGCGCAACAGCTCCAAACGTTTGATAGCTCCGACCACCAAAGGCATAGGCAGAGACTTTGCGAATATCTGAGAACGCATGTTGTAACGAAGATACTCAACCACCTGCTCGTTTGATGCCACAAACGCACCAATACTAGCCATAGACTTAGCAAATGTAGAGAAGTATACATCGATACCGTCCTGGCAACCTAAGTGCTCCCCTGTGCCGGCACCGGTTTTACCCATTGTACCAAACCCGTGGGCATCGTCTACCAGCAATCGGAAATTGAACTTCTCTTTAAGCGCAACAACTTTATCAAGGCTGCCCAACTTACCGGACATGCCAAACACACCCTCTGTAATCACAAGAATGGCACCGCCTGTGTTCTCAGCCCAACGTGTAGCACGCTCTAACTGCTTCTCAAGGCTTTCCATGTCGTTATGCGCATACACAAAGCGCTTACCTTGGTGTAAACGAACACCATCGATAATGCAGGCATGAGACTCAGCATCATAAACAATCACATCGTGTCTGTCAACTAGTGCATCAATAATCGATACTACCCCCTGATAACCAAAGTTAAGCAACAATGCATCAGGCTTGCTAACAAACTCAGCTAACTCAGACTCCAGTTGCTCATGCAGGTTTGAGTTACCAGACATGATACGGGCACCCATTGGATAAGCCATACCCCATGTCGCAGCTCCTTCAGCATCAGCTTTACGTACTTCTGGGTGGTTTGCAAGCCCTAAATAGTTGTTTAAGCTCCAGGTTAGCACATCCTTTCCCCTGAATTTCATGCGTGGCGCAATCTCCCCCTCTAACTTCGGAAATGTAAAATAGCCATGCGCATAATGAGAGTGGCTTCCCAATGGACCTCTGTTGGTCAACAACTTTTCAAATAAATCCACTTGTGTAATAATTTGGTTATCAGAATAATTTCAGATTATAATTGCATACTACACCTAATAAACTAAAGTATAGTTTCAAGTTTCGCAAATTTATGCTTTTACAACATCATATACAATGCATATATACTATATCAGAAGCACCTTTTTATTCGTGCGGCTTTTAACTTTGCCTGTAAAGCGTTTTCTTTGAAGACAGAAAGATAATAGCACCTGTATGAAAAAAATAAACAAGTTACTGATAGCCAACCGTGGCGAGATTGCTTTGCGAGTAATGCGCACCGCTAAAGAAATGGGAATCAACACGGTAGCAATTTATAGTGAGGCTGACAGAAATGCCCTTCACGTGCGATTTGCTGATGAGGCAGTTTGCGTGGGAGGACCTAAGTCAAATGAGTCTTACCTACGTGGTGATGTGATAATTGATGTTTGCAAGCAACTAGGCGTTGATGCCATCCACCCTGGTTACGGTTTTTTGTCTGAGAATGCAGGATTTGCTCAAAAAGTAGAAGAAGCCGGAATTATTTTCATAGGACCTTCTCCGGAAGCAATCGAGCTGATGGGAAGTAAGCTGGCTGCTAAAGCTGCTGTTGCCAAGTATAACATACCTATGGTACCTGGTACCGAAAGCGCGATAACCGATGTGGAAGAAGCAAAGCATATTGCGCAGCAGGTTGGTTTTCCTATTCTGATAAAAGCAAGTGCAGGCGGTGGCGGTAAAGGCATGCGCGTGGTTGAAAGCGTGGATCAGTTTGAGGAGCAAATGCAACTGGCAGTAAGTGAGGCTACCTCTGCATTTGGTGATGGCTCTGTTTTTATCGAGAAATACATCGGATCGCCGCGCCATATCGAGATACAGGTATTAGGCGACACACATGGCAATATTGTGCATCTGTTTGAGAGGGAGTGCTCCATCCAGCGCCGCCACCAGAAGGTTATAGAAGAAGCGCCATCGGCTGTTCTTACACCGGAACTGCGAGCCGAAATGGGACTTTGCGCCGTGAATGTCGCGAAAGCCTGCGATTATGTAGGTGCCGGTACAGTAGAATTTCTGGTAGATGAAAATCTTAACTTCTACTTTTTGGAGATGAATACGCGCCTGCAGGTGGAGCACCCGGTAACTGAACAAATTACTGGCCTGGACCTGGTGCGTGAGCAGATAAAAGTTGCTGAAGGAAACCCTTTAACCTTTACCCAGGATGATCTTAAGATTAATGGTCATTCTCTGGAACTGCGTGTTTACGCCGAAGACCCTACAAATAACTTCCTGCCTGATATCGGAAGACTTGAAACTTATAAGCGTCCTCAGGGATTAGGCGTGCGCGTTGATGATGGTTTTGAGCAAGGCATGGATATTCCGATATACTATGACCCGATGATAGCAAAGCTGGTCACTTTTGGTAAAGACAGGCAAGAAGCTATTGATAAGATGCTACGTGCCATCGATGAATACCAGATCACAGGAATAGAAACCACACTTCCTTTCGGTAAATTTGTGCTACAACACGAAGCTTTTGTAAGTGGAAATTTCGACACAAAATTTATTGAACGTTATTATACCCCAGAAATGCTTGATCTAAGCCTAACAGATGAAGCAGAGGAAATTGGCGTGGCATTGGCAGCGATGTTGCTAAACACAAAAAAGAGTAAAGCTGCAACTGCGCCCCAGAATGGCGCACAGGTAACAGAGCAAGTTTCTAACTGGCGAAAGAACAGAACCTAAAAGGTGCACATATAAGTATAAAAAGAGGGGCCGCAAGTATATTGCGGCCCCTCTTTTTATACTTATATGTGTAGTGTATGCATCAAATAAGATCGAAGAGGCTCCTAACCCCAATATTACGCTCCTTGGTAAAGCCTTCTCCGTAAGTAACACCGATAGAGTGCCCCATTTCTTTAGCTCTGGCTTCTATAAACTCTAAAAACTCAGGGGAAGAAATGTAGGTATTCGAGGACGTATCATCAGGGTTGTAAAACTGCGACTTAAAAGCACGAATTGTTTCTAATTTCTTATCCCAGTACGCAGTAACGTCTACTACAACGTCAGGGGATATAAACCTATCCTGAATGTAATGATAGACTGCTTTAGGGCGCCAGGCCTCCTGCTCCTCTCCTGCCTCATTCTGTGTTTTTATCATCTTCAACCCAGATTTAAAGCAAGATTCAGAAACCAGCTCAGAGCCCCTGCCATGATCTGGATGCCGATCAAAGATAGCATTGATGATTATTAACTCAGGTTTATGCTTTCTAATTTTTTGAATCACCTGTAGCTGGTGCTCTTTATCATTAAGAAAAAAACCATCTGCAAATCCTAAATTCTCACGAGCAGCTAAACCCATAATCTTGCCAGCCTCTTCAGCTTCCTGTAACCGGATTTCCGGTGTACCGCGTGTACCTAACTCCCCTTGAGTTAGGTCTACAATCCCGACTTTTTTACCTTCCGCAATGTGTGCAATCAATGTGCCCGAACAGCCCAGTTCAATATCGTCGGGGTGTGAGGCGAAAGCAAGTATATCTAATTTCATCTCTAACAGTTTATCTAACACGTAGCTTACGGCCAACTCTTAATGTGGTACGCGTGCTCATACCATTTAGCTTCGCAATCTGGCTTACAGAAACGCCATACTTCTTGCTGATACCTGATAATGTATCTCCGCTTCGTACTGTGTGGTATGCAGTTCTGCGGCCAGCGCTACTTGAGCCTTTTGCTCTGTTATAGTAATTAAACAGAGCAGATGTTATCACCAAACTCTCCCCTTTAAGCAGATAATCCGGGAAGTCGTACATGTTCTCGGGGTCTATGGGGTTACCCTGATATCGCACTTCGTAATGCAAATGCGGCCCGGAGCTCCTGCCTGTGCTACCACCTAAGCCTATCAGGTCGCCTGCTTTAACAAACTGCCCCGTCTGGGCAATAGTTCTGCTCATGTGGCCGTAAAGTGTTTCCAAGCCATTGTAGTGGCGCACAACAATATAATTACCGTAGCCACCGCCATCCCACTTGTTTATTCTTATTACACCATCAAAAGCCGCAAATATTGAGTCACCTGTGTTAAGGTCTATATCGGTACCATAATGCCATCTGCCCCCTCTGCTACCAAAATGACTTGTAATAGGAGTTTCAGACAAAGGCATTTTGTAGTTTCGGTTATTACGAGGGTCGTACAGTTTAATGTCAATTGTATCCTTTAATTGGCGCCCATCCATACGGTAGGGATTGATGTTACGCGTATCCCAAATAGAATAGTAGCCCGCAATTTTAACCCATGTAGAATCAACTAGCACCTCCTCAGACATTTCCACGATATGTTGTTCACCTAAATCAAGTTCTGAGGTATCTTCGCTTACAATAGAGAGCTCTTTCTTCGGGTTGAAGAAGATAGATTGATCTGCGTCTGAATCATCATCAGGGAATTCGTCATACTTTATAAGTATGGTGGTGTCAGGCCTAACGTATTGTATCTTAGGAGACTTAGTTTTAAAAAGGTCTTTTACTTTACTTTGTGCTACAGCACTATTAACTCCACTAAAATTGCAGAGTAAGTAAAACACCAAAAATAAGGGCAATCTTAATTTTGACATACCATCAAATTTAGCTGGGGGCATATTTTGCATTCGCACTTTAAACTGCACCTCTGCTATTTTATTGTAATTTCCCCAAGCCTAAACGCTAAAAAATAGTGCAATTAATGGGGACTTTATATATTATTTTTAGTGCAAATCGTTTGCTGCCAAATAACGCTCTGCATCAAGGGCAGCCATGCATCCTGAACCGGCTGCTGTAACGGCTTGGCGGTAAGTAAAATCCTGTACATCGCCGCAAGCAAAAACCCCGTCTATATTTGTCTTTGAGGTTCCTGGAATAGTACGTATATAGCCATTCTCGTCCAGGTTAAGGTATTCGGCAAAAATATCAGAGTTAGGTTTGTGGCCAATAGCAACGAAGAAGCCTTTCACAGGAATTTCGCGCATCTCATTTGTTACAACATTTTTAACACGAACCGCTTCTACCGTCTGATCTCCCAGAATTTCCTCGGTTACAGTATTCCAAAGTATCTCGATGTTCTTCGTTTTCTTTACACGTTCCTGCATAATCGTTGAAGCACGCATCTCTTCTCTTCGCACAATCATGTATACTTTCGTGCAAAGATTTGAAAGATAAGTAGCCTCCTCAGCCGCTGTGTCACCGGCACCTACAATAGCTACCTCCTGGCCGCGGTAAAAGAAACCGTCGCAAACAGCACAGGCAGAAACGCCACTACCATTCAACCTTGACTCAGAGTCAAGGCCAAGCCACTTAGCAGATGCACCAGTTGAAATAATGACAGTATCTGCTGCAATAACCTTTTGATCATCAATCGTTACTTTGTGAGGCTGAGAGGAAAAATCAACAGCTGTAGCAATACCGTAGCGTACATCAGTACCAAAGCGCTCTGCTTGTTTCTTAAAGTCTTCCATCATCTCAGGGCCCATAACTCCTTCAGGGTAACCCGGATAATTCTCAACGTCGTTAGTGATTGTTAACTGGCCACCTGGTTGTAGTCCTTGATATAAAACAGGATTTAGTCCTGCTCTTGAAGCATAGATGGCAGCTGTATAACCGGCAGGTCCAGAGCCGATGATAAGGCATTTTACTTTTTCTATTTCCATTAGATTTATGTGCTCAATCAAATTTGGTTGCAAGTATACAAAATTTCTAGCCCTAAGCCTGCATCAAGAGGTGCAAAAGTATACTGCAGAAGGCATAAAAAAGCCCTGGCATTTCTGTCAGGGCTCCTGCACTTTTAGGATATTTTAACCTAAGTATGGCTTTAGGGCTTTACTTCTGGATGTATGGCGAAGTCTTCTGATTGCTTTTTCCTTTATCTGTCTTACACGCTCACGGGTAAGGTTAAACTTCTCACCTATCTCTTCGAGTGTGAGCGAATGCTCTCCGTTCAATCCAAAGTATAAAGTAATAACATCGGCCTCTCTTTTAGTAAGTGTAGAAAGTGCGCGCTGTACTTCTTTGCGAAGCGAGTCGTTCATCAGACCTGTATCAGGTGATTCTTCGTCTTCGTTTTCAAGAACGTCTAGTAAACGGTTTTCCTCACCTTGCACGAAAGGTGCATCCACAGATACGTGGCGGCCAGATATTTTAAGGGTATCAACTACTTCAGCAGTTGTCAGTTCCAGCACTTCCGCTATTTCCTCAGGCGATGGCTCACGCTCAAACTTCTGTTCAAGCTCAGAAAATGATTTTGAGATCTTATTAAGGGAGCCTACACGGTTAAGCGGAAGCCTTACAATACGAGACTGCTCCGCCAATGCCTGTAGAATAGATTGGCGAATCCACCAAACGGCATAAGATATAAACTTAAAACCACGTGTTTCGTCGAAACGTTTAGCCGCTTTTATGAGACCAAGGTTACCTTCATTAATAAGGTCACCTAAAGATAGGCCTTGGTTCTGATACTGTTTAGCCACCGATACAACGAATCGCAGGTTGGCTTTTGTTAACTTCTCAAGCGCAAACTGATCTCCTTCTTTGATTCTCTGTGCCAAGGACACCTCTTCATCCGGAGTAAGCAAATCTACTTTACCAATCTCCTGTAGGTATTTATCAAGCGATTGGCTCTCGCGGTTCGTAATCTGTTTGCTTATCTTGAGTTGTCTCATCAGAGTATATTATTATTGCAAAAATTGTTAAAAATTAAGAATTTGGCTCGGTGACTTAACATCAAAAAACCGCGCAAAGTTCTTACTTCTTGTAAATAAAATCAAGAGGTAATTGGCTGCGCAGTAAAAGAAAAAACTCTTGGCGCCGTTTTCCTTTTACGGGCGGCACCAAGAGTAATTAAAATTTACTATTGCTCTGAAGCTTCAGTTTTTGGAAGAATCGCTTTACGAGAAAGCTTGAATTTACCTGTTTTCTTATCTACATCGATAAGTTTTACTTTAACTTCCTCTCCTATTTCAAGCACACCATCCATTGTTTCCAGGCGTTCGTGCTTAATTTCAGAAATATGAAGTAAACCATCTTTACCAGCCATAAACTCAACAAATGCACCGTAAGGCTGGATTGACTTAACTTTACCAATATAAATCTCTCCGATCTCAGGCTGAGAAACGATAGCTTTTATTTTAGCAATAGCACTATCCATTGCATCCTGGTTGCTGGCAAAGATACTTACATGGCCTTTCTCATTTTTTTCTTCAATAATGATTGTGGCACCTGTATCTTTCTGTATCTGCTGTATCACTTTACCGCCTGGTCCAATCACCGCACCGATAAATTCTTTATCAATAACAATGTTGAAAGAACGTGGAGTATGTGGTTTGTAATCAGCATTTGGTTCAGAGATGGTTTTACTCATCTCGTTCAGGATGTGTAGACGACCAGCATTGGCTTGCGCCAGCGCTTGCTGTAATACATCAGAAGATAACCCATTAACTTTGATGTCCATCTGGCAAGCAGTAATACCGTTTTTGGTACCAGCTACTTTAAAGTCCATATCGCCTAAATGGTCTTCATCTCCAAGTATATCTGAAAGAACAGCAAATTTACCAGATTTCTCATCTGTAATAAGCCCCATCGCAATACCAGAAACGGCACCTCTGATTGGTACACCAGCATCCATTAGCGCTAAGCTACCCGCACATACAGTTGCCATAGATGATGAACCGTTAGACTCTAATATATCAGATACAATACGGATAGTATATGGATTCTCAGTTGGAAGCACTTTCTTAAGAGCACGCAATGCAAGGTTACCATGACCAATTTCACGGCGACCCGGACCTCTGTTAGGCTTAACCTCGCCAGTAGAGAATGCAGGGAAATTGTAGTGCAATAAGAATTTGTTTGTACCAGATACCATGGCACTATCAATCAGCTGCTCATCTAGCTTAGTACCTAAGGTTACCGTTGTCAAAGACTGTGTTTCACCGCGTGTAAACACAGCTGAACCATGTGTAGCAGGCAGATAGTTGACTTCAGACCATATAGGGCGAATTTGATCAAGTGCACGGCCATCCAAACGAACTCTGTCGTTAAGGATCATGTTACGCACAGCTTCTTTCTCCACATCGTGGTAGTAAACCTTGATGAGATTAAGATCATAGCCATGGTCTTCGCCAAGAGAAGCTACAAATTCATTCAGAACAGCAGCAAAACCTTCTTTACGCTCAGATTTAACATTATTGCCACGCTTAGCAACTTCGTATGCTTTGGCATAAGTTGCCTCGTACACTTTTTGGCGCAGGTCTTCGTCATGAGTCTCATGAGAATATTCGCGCTTAACAGTTTTATTAACCATTTCAGTTAACTCCAGCTGCGCCTGGCATTGAACTTTTATAGCTTCGTGAGCAAATTGAATAGCTTCAAGCATTTCAGCTTCAGAAACCTCATTCATTTCGCCTTCTACCATTACTACGCTATCAATAGAGGCACCAACCATCATGTCAATATCTGCTCTTTGCAGATCTGTAACAGTCGGGTTTATCACCAACTGCCCGTCGATACGTGCAACACGTACTTCTGAAATCGGGCCGTTAAATGGAATATCAGATACTGCTAATGCTGCAGAAGCCGCTAGTGCCGCTAGTGCATCAGGCATAATCTCTGTATCTGCTGAGATAAGGTGTATTGTCATTTGTGTCTCAGCGTGGTAGTCAGACGGGAACAACGGACGTAACACACGGTCAACTAAACGAGACACTAATACTTCGTAATCAGATAATCTTGCTTCTCTCTTCAGGAATCCTCCGGGAATTTTACCTGAAGAGGCAAATTTCTCCTGATAATCTACAGAGAGTGGCAAGAAATCAACTCCCTCACGGGCATCTTTATTCGAAACGATAGCGGCAAGAAGCATGGTGTTACCCATTTTCACCACTACAGATCCGTCAGCCTGCTTGGCTAATTTACCAGTTTCAATTGTTATCTCCCTGCCATCAGGAAGAAGTATGGTTTTGGTTATCGCGTTATAAGACATCTTTGATTATTTTTTCATCTAAAAACAGGGCTGCCCATTGCGGCCGCTGTAAGGTACTGGCAAAAGGGGGAAGAAGGGGGCATTTAAAAAAGATTAGGGAATCCCCTGTGTGAATTCCCTAATACAAAAGCTTTATTTTCTGATACCTAACTCAGCAATAATTGCTCTGTATCTTTCAATATTATTTTTCTGAAGGTAGTTAAGAAGTCTTCTTCTTTTACCTACCAGCTTTAAAAGACCTAAACGAGTAGAAAAGTCTTTTTTGTGAATTTTCAAATGCTCTGTAAGATCAGCTATGCGCGTAGTGAAAAGTGCAATCTGAGCTTCTGGAGAACCAGTATCAGTCTTAGACTTTGCAAGGCCGTGCTTTTCAAAAATTTCTTGTTTCGCTTCAGTAGTTAATTTCATTGCGTATAAAATATCAATCTGTGTTTTTTCGTTCGTAAGACTGCTGTATAAGGCGCAAAGATATAGAAATAATTTTTAAATAAAAACTATTGCCCTATACTTCTTTGAGCACATTACAGCTTATTTCTGCGCATACGGGTCATAAGTTTACGCCAGAAGTCGACTTCAAGTAAACTTGAATCGTTGCGTGCCTGGTATAAAAAGAACAAACCTATAGGAAGTAGTATAAGATTTGCGCCCCACATGCCGGCTCCTACTGGTATTAAGCTCTCGCGGGCCCATTTCTCACCAAGTATACCCATAACATATAACAGGATAAAAAATATAATAGAGATAATAACAGGCACTCCTAGTCCGCCTTTTTTAATAATGGCGCCTAAAGGAGCCCCAATCAGGAACATAACCAACACCGCGGCAGACTGAGTATACTTACGCCATATTTCAATCTCATAATTGTTAGCATCGCGAAGTGTGTTGTTCAGGCGCTCAACATAACCTGCAGTAAACTGCTTGATGTTACGGGCTTTATTTGTAGCCAGGGCCATAACGTCAGAGCTCACCTCCGGAAGGTTTTTCTGCATTACCTTGCCTATCGGAATACCATTCTTAACATTACCTGTATCCGCTTTAAAGTACATAAAGAATGGATCAACATTGGGCGAATACAAACTTTTTTCGCGCGTAGCATACCTCCGCAACGAATCAGTTACCACATCGAGTTGCTGGATATTCTTCATCATTTTGTTGTCTGAGAAAAGCTCTTCGCGGGTTCTGTCCAGATCAAAAGAGGCAAGACTTACCACTATCTTACTTTCTTCGAACTCCTGCCTTACAAACTGCTCATTTGAGTTCCGCATTCCACCGGTTTGCTCGTCCACGTATGTATTGCCTTCATACAACTCCATCACCAGGTAAGCGTCATTAAAGTCTGTATACATTCTACCTGAGTCCGCAAGTATAACCCTGGAATTTGAACCACCTTTGGTATGGTCATAGATCATGATGTCCTTCATGGCACCATCATCATTTACCTTTTCGTTTATTTTGATACTTAAGCCTGGTAAACCGTTGTAAAAAGCTCCCTCTTTAAAATTCATGGCAGGCTTTTTCTGCCTAATGTCCCACAGTAAACTGTAGGCCTTTAGGTTTGCTTTAGGAACGATAACATTATTGAAGAAAAAAGCTCCGACTGTCAGTCCCGATACCATCAGAAACACAGGGAGCAGCACACGTGTAAGGTTAACACCGGATGTTTTAATGGCTGTAAGTTCGTGATGCTCTCCCATTGTGCCAAAAGTCATTAGCGAAGAAAGCAATACAGCCAGAGGTAATGCTACCGGGGCCATGTTGAGGCTGAAATAAAACAGGAGTTCCGCGAATATCTCAGCACCCAAGTCTTTACCAACCAGTTCATCAAGGTATTTAAGCATATACTGCGTTAACAGTATAAACTCTACTACAGCAAACGTAAGTAAAAAAGGGCCAATAAATGACCTGATTATAAGCTTATCTAGTTTCTTCATGTGGGCCAGTTATAGGCATAGTAGCTCTTGGAACATACCAATGCTTTAGTAAACATTGGTCTTCCAAAAATCGTGCAAAGATAAGCAGACAGAGTTGTAATAGAACTACCCTCCTACTATTTCCTTCAGATTCTGAAATAAGTTATCCCACAGCTCCTCTAGTTCCTCCACATCCTCTTCGTCAGTATAATCTACTATCTTAAGAAACTGCTCCTGGGTAACCTCACTCGACTCTATTGAAAAGTCCACATAAGAACCATCAGCTACATGGTCTTTCTTATCGCTCAGAAAAAGAAACCTTACCGACTTGTTTGTGCGCTGACCGGTCATCTCAGCATAATGACTCCTGCCATCCCAAATAAAATTCAAAACTTTGTCTTCGTCAATAATTGCATTGTCGCAGAACCATTGTGACAAACCGCTTGGCGTGCTAAGGTAAGGGTACAGTAGTTTAGCAGATGCGTTAATCGGATACTCGCGCACAAACTTTGTTTTAGTAGCTCTAGTCATAAATAGAAAATGTAAGTGTCTGAGTAATTATAGTATTTATTTTTGATTCTATATATATCTGAAAAACAAAATATTTTTTTTTGACATTTTGCTTGCAAGTTTGAATTTCAAACAGCTATATTTGCACCACAATTCGGCGGGGTAGCTCAGATGGTTAGAGCGCAGGATTCATAACCCTGAGGTCGGCAGTTCGATTCTGCTCCCCGCTACTAAAAAAGCCTGCTGGTTTATATCAGCAGGCTTTTTGTTTTAGTTCGGTTTTTAAAGTATAAGCTTGTAACTAATTATTGCTTAATTATAAATGACTTATCTTTAAGTTATGCCCCTTGCAGTAGATGATGTAATGCGGTATCGCTAAAAAATATACCAACCGATGCTACTGTTCACAAAGTAATTTTAGTGCCTAAAGGT
This sequence comes from uncultured Pontibacter sp., assembly GCF_947492645.1. Taxonomy (GTDB): domain Bacteria; phylum Bacteroidota; class Bacteroidia; order Cytophagales; family Hymenobacteraceae; genus Pontibacter. Next base: position 614,824 of record NZ_CANLMZ010000006.1, read on the forward strand.
ATTATAACTAGTAATTAACTTCAAGAGCTGGTACATCCACTAAGATAAACTCAGCATCCGAAACAGCATGTAGACTAACAAAGTCGTAATCCTCCATTCGCACCTGGTCAAACTGATCAGCTTCTAGATTGTTCACGAGCAAGTTACCCTTTAAAATATAGACTAAGGTTTTCCTTATTTTATACGTTTTAAAATCGATATCATTTCCCTGGCCCAGCTTGCCAAAGTATACCGTAGCGTTAGAATTCATATAAAGCACATTCTCCAGCACCCTTTGGCCGGTAACAACGGGTGTAAGGCGATCATCTTTATCTAAAAAATCAACTGACATTTGCTCATAAGCAGGCGCAATTCCTTTTTTATTAGGCAAAAACCAAATTTGGAGAAAATGTGCGTCGTCATCGCCATCGTTAATTAATGAACTTGAAATGCCTGTTCCTGCAGAAATTCGTTGTGCATCCCCAGCCTTCAGCTTAATTTCATTACCCAAATTATCCCTGTGTGTTGCCTCACCGTCTAGTACAACGGTAACAACTTCCATTTCCGCCTGGGGGTGTTCAGGTAAATTCGACTTACCCTTTAGTAAATTATCATTAAAAACCTTCAGAGGGCCAAACTGCACATTGGTCGGATCATAATAGTCCGCAAATGAGAAAAGATAAGAGGACGAAAGCCAGTCTCCGATATTTGACTGATGGCGTTCATTGGCGGTTATAAGTTTTATCATAGTTATGTTATAATTTATCCGAATGTATATCTGCAATGTTAACCGCTATGCTTTACGGATAAACTATATAGCTAGTTAATTTGTATGCTTTACCATAGCGTATAAGCCATAAACGACCTGTTCCTGCCGCATTGGCAGGAACAGGTCGTTTATAAAGCGTATGTTAATGCTTAGTCTACCTTCTTAAGTTTCTGCACTTCCTTCTGCAGGTCTAAAACGATAGATGACAACTTATCTAAAGACAAATCGGCTATAGGGAAAGAAGAACTTATATAGGATTTTGCTTCCCAGATTTCGATTACATCCTCTACTCCAATTTCGTAAGGCGAGTATATGGGGTTATCGGAGTGCAGGCGCAGTACTGAGGCATCTTTAATTTTATTATAGATGCGTTTGAAAACTACTCCTTCTTTCTGGCTTACGATAACACAAGGTGTTCCATCTTTAATGGATGCCCAGTCTTCAACAAAACGACCTACAATAACGGTACCTGATGCTATAGGCAACATAGAGTCTCCGCTAATTTCAAAAGCCCGGTATGTTCCGCCTGTACCTAACATAGGAAGTTTAAAACGCGGCAGCTCCTCTATAAATTCAGAGTCGGCATAGCCATTTAAATATCCGGCGCTAGCCTTATAAGGTACAAGCTCAATATTTTCGCGTTGATTTTCATCTACAGTTATGGCAAGAACGCGAAGTTTCCCTCCATTTGAAGCAGATGCTGGTTCAAGTTTAGTAGATGGATCAGATAAGTCTTTGGTTACAAAGTCATCTAACGTAATATCAAATAACCTGGCAATATTAACCAGAGTAGTTAGCTTCGGTTCGGCCCTTCCCTCTTCATAAGCACCAACCAATGATCTTTTTATATCCAGTTTATCGGCAAGTTGCGCCTGCGTGTAACCAGCGTTTTTTCTTAAATGCCTAATGTTTGATGTCACCATACCATTAATCTGCCAATCCTTTTAGCGAATAAATTAGAATTTCTGGATAAAATCTTAGTATCCATTTGTAAAGATAAGAATACTAATCAATAATTACTAATTTAATTAGCAATATTACAAACAACTGGTATAAGTACAATTAATTAAACTTTAAATTAAATAAATACCATTCCTTTTACATATTTGATAATTACTTTAAAAGTATATGGTTTTAAATTATTAAACACATCCTTAATAGTATAGCATTTTGTGTAAAAGCCATATATTTAATGATTAACAACCCTTTTTCATGCATAGTCGGCATTGTAAATTGAAAGCGAGATTCCAGGCATTTTTAATTTTATCCGTTCATATCCAATTTTTAAATCGATATTTACCCTTTGTTATAATATTCAACCGATTTCATTATTCTTAAAAAAGTCAAATTATTTTTTAGCCATTATTTTTGGCACATGATGAACTTTTTAAATAACCCGCCAGTTACGAATTTCATGAACTAAGGTTGCGAAATCTGAAAATAATTTAACTTTTAGCCAAAATTTATGTTTACTACTCACCTGAGGAGAACGGTGCCCTGCCTGGCACTTGCCTTCGCTGTTACCCTTACAGGTTGCCAAAAGGAAGAGCTGCTAGAGAAACAGTTTGAACCAAGTATAAATGCCTCCCCTTCCGAACACGGTTATGCTATTGAAGGACAGTACATTGTGGTATTTAAAAACCATTCCTCTGGTATGAGTGCTGCTGCCTCTCATGATATGTCTTCAACTGAGCGTGCTTCATTTAAAAGTTTACGTGAACGCACTGTTAATGAAGCGAGCATTGCATCAGCTAACATAGTACATAATTTTGATGGTGTGGTAAATGGTTTTGCAGCACAATTAACAAGTTCTCAGCTTGAAAGCCTAAAGAAAAACCCAGATGTTGCCTACATTGAGCAGGATCGAATTGTAATTTTAAACAGAGGAAATAATAGTGATTTCAGTAACAATGGTAAAAGCCCATTTAAAGATATTCCTACACTAGGCAACGGTATAGACAAGGACCTTTCTACGGGTGGCAACGGAAAGTCAGATAAACCTAAAGGGCCTAAAAATAATACGTCTCCAGCACCAGCACCCAAACCTGAACCTTTGCCATCAGAGCCCGCGCCTGCAGAACCAACTCCATCAGAACCAGTTCTGCCTGTACCAACACCAGAAGAACCAGTTGCACCTGTTCCTACACCAACTGAACCTACACCTGCAGAACCTGCTCCACCCGCACCCGTTACGCCTGCACCTTCTCAACCGGCCGGGTATCAGACAATTATTCCTTTAGCTGGAGAAAACCTACCTTGGAACATTGAACGCGTAGGTTATGGCGATGGAACAGGCAAAACCGTATGGGTAATTGACTCTGGCATTGATACAGATCATCCTGATCTTAACATAGACTTTGACAGAAGCTCATCTTTCATTTATGGCGTTGCTTCTATAGAAGACGGTTTTGGACATGGCACATCAGTTGCGGGTATTATCGCAGCTAAAAACAATGGATCAGGTATGGTAGGTGTTGCTTCTAATGCATCAGTTGTGGCATTGCGTGTGTTTGATAACAATGGAGCTGGCTCAATATCAAGAGCTATAGCTGCTGTAAACTATATAAGCACGAATGCTAAAGCAGGTGATGTAGTCAATATTAGCCTTGGGAGCGGCATATCTTCTACTTTAGACAATGCTGTTAAAGCTGCTGCCTCTAAAGGAATACTGTTCGCTATAGCAGCTGGCAATAGCGCCGTGGATTGCTCTGGCACTTCCCCTGCACGAGTAGATGCAAACGGCGTGTATACTGTATCAGCGATTGATACTTATAACCGCTTATGGGCTTCATCGAATTATGGCGCCTCTGTTGATTTTGCGGCCCCGGGAGCCAACGTTACAGTAACATCAGTAGGAGGCGGAATTGCTAGTGGTGGTAATGGCACCTCATTTGCAGCACCGCATGTTGCAGGTATTCTTCTGCTTAGAGGTACAGTTTATAGCCAAGGAACTGTTACCGGAGACAAAGACGCCACACCAGATCCAATTGCTTCTATAAAGTAAATTCATTTGTGAAGTATAAAATAGAAAGGGCAGCCAATAATGGCTGCCCTTTCTATTTTATACTTCATTTTATAATTGCCAACTATACTCTTTCTTGTAAAGCGCTATAGACAGCCTGATTTTATGATACTCAAATTGCTCGTTCAAGTGCTCAAATACATCTTTCAATTTAGCATCTACCCCAAGTTTCGCAATTGCTTTACTTATTTCTTTGAATTCACCTTTGGTTACATACCTGTACAAGTCTACATCATAACCTTGCTCAGAAAGCGTAGCCAAATGCGAATACACCGTAACAGGGTTTAGACTGCGCTGGATCGAAATTTGTTCAACGGAATAACCTTGCTTTAGCAGCTCAAAGGTAGCCAGATGTGTAGCCCCTTTCATTTTATTGCCTTTTGCCTGCTCTTCATTAACAAAGTCGATCACTTCATTGATAAATAAATCTCCGTACCTATCAAATTTTTGTGCACCTACACCTGAAATCGCAAGCATTGAAATTTTAGTTGTAGGGCGCTCAGCGGCCATTTCCTGTAAGGTTGTATCTGTGAAAACAACGTAAGGCGGAACTCCTGCCTCATCGGCAATACTTTTACGCAGTTGCCTTAAACGATCAAATAATGCATCTTTTATTAATTCCCGCTTAGGGCGTGCTTTGATAGTAGGCTCCTCCTGCCTTGCATCCTCAAACTTGACAAGTTGGACCTTGCGTCCTTCAAATAGCACCTGCTTGCTGTGTTCTGTTAACTTTAAAGTATAGCCTTGGTCATAGGCCATCTCCATATAGCCCTCGTTCAAGAGCTGATGCAAATAACGGTGCCAGTCCAAGGGATTAATATCGCGGCCGGCGCCGTAGGTTTTCACTTTATCAAACCCAGCCTGTATAACCTGATTTGTGCGTGCACCGCGTAACACATCTACCAATAAACCTAAATTTACCTGCTCCTGCGTTCTGGCAATAGCTGATAAAGCCTTTTGCGCGAGCAGCGTACCATCGAAACGAGTTGGTGGATTTCGGCAAATATCGCAGTTGCCGCAGTCCTTTTGCATTGTCTCGCCGAAGTATTGCAAAAGTATACGCCTCCGACATGCCGAGGCTTCTGCAAATTGCTGCATCCGTTCCAACTTAACCAGTTGTAATTCTGTTTGCGTCTCCCTGCTTTGGTTTTCCTGTAACATGTTACGCATGTTCATTACATCAGCAAAACTATAAAACAAGAGTGCATCTGCTTTAGCACCATCTCTACCGGCGCGGCCAATTTCCTGATAGTACCCTTCAATGTTTTTTGGCAGGTTGTAATGAATTACCCAACGCACATTAGATTTATCGATACCCATACCAAAAGCTATCGTGGCACATACAATTTGTACATTATCGCGCAGAAAATCCTCTTGCGCCTTTGCCCTTTGCCCAGCCGACATGCCTGCATGATAAAATGTAACGCTGTATCCTTTCCCTTTTAACTTGGCAGCTAAAGACTCCACTCCTTTGCGGCTCAGGCAGTAGATAATGCCTGGCTGCTTATGATGGCGGTCCAGAAACTCCGTAATTTTATTGAACCTGTCACGGCCCGGCTTTACCATCAGGTTTATGTTAGGCCTGTCAAATGAAGCTACATATACTTGAGGGTTGTGTAAGTATAACTGCTCCTGAATATCTTTCTGAGTTAGTTTATCTGCAGTTGCAGTTAAGGCAATAACTGGCACAGTTTGGAATTGCTGCTTTAGAGCCTTTAACTGCGTATACTCAGGTCTGAAATCGTGCCCCCATGCCGAAATACAGTGCGCTTCATCAACAGCAAAAAGAGAGACCTTGATGCGCTTAAGGAACGACATAAAACCTGAAGACAGTAGTTTTTCAGGAGACACATAAAGTAATTTTAGCTTTCCCTCCAGGCATTCATTCTCTATTAAGTATTGTTGTTCTGCAGTTTGGGAGCTGTTAATATAGGCAGCAGGAATACCATTAGCCAAAAGCGCCTCAACCTGATCTTTCATCAATGCGATAAGCGGTGAAATAACTACACATAGCCCAGGAAGCACAACGGCTGGCACTTGGTAGCAAACCGATTTACCCCCACCGGTAGGCATAAGTACAACAACATCTTTACCATCCAATACTCCTTCTATAATCTGCTCCTGCATAGGCCGGAACTGCTCATAACCAAAGTATAACTTTAGAGCCTCTCTCGCTTCACGTATCGTAACCATACCTTATCTTCAAGCGCAGGTAGGTACCTGCTTCATCTGCATTAATTTAACTCTCAAAGTTAGCCATAACTGACCGCAATTACGAGTTATACTTTTCTAAAACTTATGCACAAGTAAGAGATTAACTTTTAATTTAGAATTGATCTGAAGCTTCGCAACAACGATTATTTTGACGTTAAATAACACTAGCGGTTGAGTCCCGTATTTTAAAAACATCAAACGAAATAGAAAAGCTATGAAATCTGAAAGAACAAACGATTTGGAACATGTACTGATTAAATGCATTACTGCCTGTGAGGCCTGCGCTACAGCATGCCTCCAGGAAGACAACGTGAAAATGATGGTTCGCTGTATTATGCTGGACAGAGACTGTGCTGACATCTGCGCACTAACTGCAAGATTTGTTGCCCGAGACTCAGCACATGCTAAACACGTAATGAAAGAATGCATTGAGCTATGCAGACTTTGCGAAGAGGAGTGCCGAAAGCATGAACATGAACATTGCCAGAAATGTGCTGATGCTTGCCGCGAATGTGCCGAAGCCTGTGAGGCTTGGATGTAACGTTAGTACCCTCTATAGCAAGGCGGCTACCCCAATTGGGGTAGCCGCCTTGCTATAGAGTTATACTTTAAGCGTTATATTGTAAACTAAACGCCTTTATATACTTACGTTAAAATATCAGATCTAAAATGGACTCTATTATTGTCAGCACCAAACTGAAGAGTAAAGCAGTAAAAAATCCGCTTGTATCAAATCCTGTCACCAGGTAATCTGCTAACAAAATAATAAGAGCATTAATTATCAGCAAGAACAGCCCTAACGTTAGTATTGTAACCGGTATAGTTAAGAAAACAAGCACCGGACGAACAATCGCATTTAATACAGCAAGCACAAGCGCAAGTATAATTGCTGTTATAAAGCCATCTATTTTTACACCTGGCAGTATATAGGAAGCCAGCATGGCTGCTGCCCCGGTTATCAAAAGTTTTATTACAAATCCCATAGTGTCCGCTGTTTCAGTTACACATTCGCACGTACGAAAATTGATATATAAAGATTAATCCGTATACTTTATACATATGCAAACAGCCCGTAAGCTGCTATACTTACGGGCTATTAAATCATACCATTATACTTGATATTAGTACTGAGCCTCTAGTTTGCCTTGAGAAACAGCCATCCAGTTACAAAGCTTCTGCAACATACGTGCTCCCACATTTCCATTCCACTCAGTTTCTCCAGGAGCAACTTCGCATAGGTCGAAGCCAATGATTTCTCTGCCAGATTTCACTAACTGTTTAATTAGATACACAGCTTGCTCGAACTCCAAACCACCCGGAACAGGTGTGCCTGTGCCAGGGCAAAGCTTCGGATCAAGGCCATCAATATCAAAGCTGATGTATACTTTCTGCGGTAGTTGAGCAATTATTTTCTTGCACTCTTTTTTCCAACTATCGCCGGCATACAGGTTCTCTTTTAAAGTAGCATCATAAAATATAGCCACGCGCCCGTTAGACTGGTATGCCAATTCAGCTTCTGCCTGGCACAAATCGCGAATACCCACCTGCACCAGTTTTTTGACTTGCGGTAATTTAAGCGCATTAAACATGATGGATGCATGAGAATATTCAAAGCCTTCGTAGGCATCGCGTAAATCTGCGTGAGCATCAACCTGAAGTATACCATACTCCTCATGCTTTTCGGCCAGCGCATGCATCAGGCCCAGCGGGGTGCTATGGTCGCCGCCAAGTACGCCTACCATTTTACCTTGATTAAGGTAAGCAAGCGACTTTTGCTTTAACCATTGCAGGAACTCTTCCCCTTTTGTAGTAACCTCTGTTGTGATGTTTCCGAATTGGGCAGCACTTTCTTCCGGGCTTCCTTCTTCCAGCCAGTTAATATAAGCCTCTGCTTTTTGACGCAGGTTATCACTTACTGCCAGCCATTCATCAGATACTTCCTCCATGGCAATGCCCAGTTTCCAGGCATCTGGAATCGAGGGTTCAAACAAATCAAGCTGAGGAGAAGCATCCATTACTGCCTGTGGCCCTTGTGCTGTACCTGCGCTATAAGAAACTGTTACCTCCCATGGAGTGGGTATGATTACTATTTCTGATTCTTCGATCGTGAATGGAAGCCCGAAAAGGCCTCCACTTATATCACCTACTCCATTTGGGTCGAAGCTGGCTATCTTTTGCTCTTTGCTATTCATTTGTAGGTTCTGCAGAATATTGTTCTATTATTTCCTGTGATCCTTTATTCAAAAGCTCTTTTACAAAGTTAGGTAAGGCAAAAGCTGCAGCATGAATGTCTTCGTTGTAATACTTTAAGCCTTGGGCTTTAGAGAATTGAGCAGCAGCAACTTCATCAAAGTTTAACGGACTGGAATCACCCTTAGAAGAGTAAGAGAAACTCCAAGTACCTGTCGGGTAAGTTGGTATAGCCGCCAGGTAGCAATGCACTTTATCTTTACCGAAAATCTTTTTATAAGTATCGTAAATCTCTACAAATACGCCGCTGTTAAACCTCGGTGATTCAGACTGAGTGATCATTACACCATCTGGAGTAAGGCAACGGTATACTTGCTGGTAAAACTCAGCTGTAAACAAGCCCTCACCCGGGCCTACCGGATCAGCAGAGTCAATGATAATTAAATCGTAACGGCCATCTTCGCAGTTGTTAATATACTCAATGCCATCCTGAACAAGCAGGTTTAAACGCGGGTTATCAAAGGCAACTGCTGTTTCAGGTAAGTGCAGCTTACAGGCCTCTATCACTAGTTCATCTATTTCTACAAGAGTCACCTCTTCCAGTTGCTCATGGCGTAGCAATTCTCTTACAGTACCGCCATCACCACCACCTATTACAAGGGCTCTTTTAGCTTTACGATGGCTGAACATAGGCACGTGCGTAATCATCTCATGATAAACGTACTCGTCTTTTTGCGTGCACATTACCATACCATCCAGCGTTAGCATGTTGCCGTAAGCCAATGTTTCGAAAATCTCTACACGCTGGTAGTCAGAGTCTTTCTTGTATAACTGGTTGCCTGAATGTTTCAAGGATAACGCAATGTTCTCATCACGCTCTGTAAACCAAACATCTCTGGTTATTGTGCCAGGAACATCTTTGGGTCTTTGTGTAACATCACGAAGCGAGTCCAGGTTAAAGTCGTTACGTTTTAATAGGTTAAGTTGGCCACGGCGCAACTCCATTGACGACCCATGGCCAGCCTCAAAAGCTTCTTTCAGGAAAGAATAGGATACCCAAGGATCCACAGAATCACCACAGGTAAAAAGATCCACGGCTGCATAGCCAAATTCCGGCCAAGTATGTATAGCCAGGTGGCTCTCCTGAATAACAACAACGCCAGATACACCATAAGGCGAAAAATGGTGAAATGTGCTGTTGATGACAGTAGCGCCAGCTGTTTCAGCAGCGGCAACCATACTGTTTTCGATATGAACCACGTCGTTCATAAGCTCAGGCGAGCAATCGTAAAATTCAACTAAAATGTGTCTACCTAAAGCGTTCATCAATGGGTATGAAAGGTTAAAAATAATTAAGTCAGCAAAAAAACGAAATATAGCGCTATAATCAAAAGTGATGTAGCAGCACATAAGTATACTGTATTGCATACCAATGTGTTAGTTTTTAATTTATTATTATGAGGCTGTACATTTATGGAACGTGTCTCTACCTTTCTTTTTGCTGCCCTGCGTACTGTGAGTTCTAAGCCCTGACCATCATGAAAACTTAACCGATAAACAGAGTCATCAGGGAAGCTTATACTTGATGAAGTGATAATAGAGAAAGTACCCTTGTAACGTGAAGGCACCTTAAGTACTTTCAAGTGATTAATAATTTTGGATAGGAAGTGTTGAAGCAGGAAGTATGGGTTATAGGTACTTATTGCCAGATGCACAGTAATGCCCTGCAGCGAGGATGCTGAGGTATTAGGTTAAGTATAATTTTGGAAGAAGAAAATATTGACTTAACGAAGGCTTTATTCTACATGCCTACTTATACTTGTTGTTACACCTGAAGAAAATTTGCTGTATTGCTGTAGATGAAAGTATAAATTATTAGAGCATCATAAAACGCTGCCGTTAGCTTGTTCCATATAAAGTATGATATGAAAAGCTGTAACCAAGCATTTAAAGTTTAAAGTGAGCAAACTACGCCTCTTTTTTACAAGTATAAAAATTTCAGTTTAGTCTCTGCACATGATCAGTTTACGTTTTGGCAGATGCAATAAACTTAAGGTGTATGTATTCTTAAAACTTCTATTCCGTTTCTGTAAGGTTGTTTTTACCTAATTTAAACGTCCTGATTATCTCAAGCATCTTAATCAATGTGTTTGAGTCGAAGAACAGGAACAAAGGAAGTTCTACACTCTTGGAGTTATGTGTAAAGCGGGTGAGCACGGTGAATACCAAGGGCTTAAAAAGCGGATTCTCCACTAGTATCTCTTTAAGAGAATCAGCAATATGAGATTTAGGAGCTTTAGGCGGAGATCCATAAATATCTGCTTTCAGAATATTTGCTAATTGTGTAACCAAGGCTCCTGTAATTATATTACTGATTTCAAGTAAAAGCGACTCCTGCATTACAGACAATTCACCTTTATTTACATCCAGCATACTCAGGCAAACTTCCGATAAGCGCACGATATGTTCATCCGAAAACAGCATTAAGGTAGCCCCATTAAAGTCCCCTTTTATGTCAGACTGGATAATATTATGTGTATCAGCGTAATGAGAAACCAGCTGAAGCAAATTACTAAGTTCTATCAACTCAATATCCGGAACTTTAAGCAGAACCTTATCTTTGGCTATCGCAGCAAAAGAATCGGCTGCTCTAGCGAGACCAATGTTTAAAATCTCTTTTATAATGTCCCTCTCTAGTTCAGAAATTTGAGGTTCAATCATGGTTTCTGTTTTATTTAATTGATGCTCCATCGCCTCGAGCCTTATCTTTTTTGGATAAAGTAACGGGTAATAGCCGGCACATCAAGTACCAGGCATACTTTGCCAGTTCCTAAAAGCGTCACGCCACCATACAGGTCAATTTTATCAAGTGGCTTACTTAGTGCCTTCACCACGATATCCTGCTGCCTGTATAGTTTGTCTACAATCAACCCAAGCTTTCTATTGTTGTAAGAAACTACCACAATATTCTGTACTTGTCCTTTAAGCCGGGTCTTGTCTCCGAGTTTCATTGTCGCTTCGTCAGCATTTAAAAGCTCATTCAGGTAAACTACCGTCACGGTCTCTCCTTTTAAGTCGGCAACCATAACATCACCAACTTCATGTAATTCGTCTTTGTCGAGTGCCAGTACCTGCTCGGTGTGTATAAGCGGGATGGCATAGAAAATATTATCAACCTCAAATAGTAAGGCTCCTTTAACGGCAATTGATGTAGGTAAATGTAACGTAAAGGTGGTGCCCTGCCCTAATTCAGAATCTACGTGCAACCTTCCGCCAATCGAATCGATGGCATTTTTAACTACATCTAAACCAACCCCTCTACCAGAGTATTCTGTTACTTCTGCTGCAGTAGAGAAACCAGGCTCAAACAGAAATGAGAAAACTTCAGAATCTGGCAATCCATCAGCCAGTTCAGCAGATACAAGGTTTTTCTTTACTGCAGTTTTGCGTACCTGCTTCAAGTCAATTCCTTTGCCGTCATCTTTCAGTTTAATTACCACATTATCTCGATCGTTTTGGGCGCTAAGTATAAGCAAACCAGCATTGGGCTTATTACTTTTTGCGCGTTGCTCTGGCTTTTCAATGCCATGAGTAATGGCATTTCTTACCAGGTGCAGCAACGAGTCGGTTATAATCTGAAGTATATTCCTGTCAATTTGTATATCCTGGCCACTAAGTTCCAGGTTTATGTCCTTATGCTCGGCAAATGCAATGTCACGCACGATTCTCGGAAATTTATTAAATAAAGTACCGATGTTAACCAGGCGGGCATCCATAACGCTGTACTGCAACTCCTCTGTAATGCGGTACAGGTGCGAACTCACCGTTTTAAGGTCATCGTTGTTCAATTCCTTGCTCAACGACATAATCCTGTCTCTGTCAATGATCAACTCTCCGACGAGGTTTAGCATGTGGTCCAGTTTCTTAATCTGAATGTAAATCAGATCTGAAAGCGACAGGTTTTTACTATTGGTGAAACGCTGCACCTTCGCCAGCTCTATTGTGCTGTCAGAAAGGTTATCTACAATAATGTCGAGGTTTCTCAGCAGAACAGGATCAGGCTCAACAGGTGTTGGGTTATCAATGCCTGAGATAAGATCACCCAACATATCGATGCCATCAAAAAGCACCGTTACCACCTCGTCGCTGAACTGCAGCTCTCTGTTTCTGATGAGGCTAAAGGCGGTTTCAAGCTTGTGTGATAAATCCGATATTTGCAGGTAACCAATGGCTTTAGCGTTAGCTTTCAGGTTGTGGAGCAAACGGAAAATCTCCGCCAGAACACGATCATCCTGCGGCTGCTTTTCCAGTTCGCTGATATGCCTGTTTAAAGAGTCAAAGTACTCTAGTGCCTCAGCAATAAATATTTCCTTGTATTCCTGTTCTCTCGATTTCATGCAACGTTGTCCGAAGACCCAGCCCCAATAGCTTTATCTGCTTCTAACTTCAATAGTTCCAGGTTTTATAATAATCTGAAAACCGAAATCAGACGCTTTAAAATAGTGTTATTTAATTACTCTTCTAGTGCTTTGTTTACCGCCTCCAGCACTTTTTCTTCTGAGAATGGCTTAACTATATAGGATAAAGCTCCATACTCAAGTGCCTCATTTACAATAACCTCCTGCCCTACAGCGCTAACGATAATAACTTTCATGTCTGGTTGGTCCTTCTTTATACCTTTCAGTACATCTAAACCGGTATTATCCGGAAGTATAACATCCAGCGTAATCAAATCCGGATTCGTTTCTTTAGCCAGTTCAAGCGCCGTTTGGCCATTAGGGGCTTCGCCCACCACTTCATAGCCTGCATCTGTGAGCATGTTCTTTAGCATGGTGCGCATGTAGAAAGAGTCATCTACAATCAGTATCCTTTTCATACTTTATTTTTCCTTTTTTAGTCGATTACTTACCGGTAAGCTGTTTTATCTCATCGCTGGATAATATTCGGAGCATGTCTAGCACAATTATCAGCCGATTATCTACCTTGGCGATTCCCTCAATGTAATTATCCTTAATGTTAGTGTCCTGTAAAAAGGATGGTGTCCTGTCTATTTTCGACATTGGCAGATTAAGTGACTGAGGAACCTCTTTTACCACAACTCCTATACTATACTCTTTGGCTTCGATTACCAAAGTATAAGTTGTATTGGGCTGCATGCTGTCTGTCATGGGTTCGGGCCTGATGCTAAATCGCTTTTCCAAGTCTACAATAGCTATGATATCACCGCGTATATTGGCTACCCCCTGTACAAACTCAGGTGTGCGTGGCATACGGGTTATAGTAGGCGTTACTGTAACTTCCTTTACCTGTTCAATTTTGATAGCATAGTACTCAGTACCAAGTTTAAAGACTATGAGATGCACCTTTTCTTCCTTACCTGGTGCATCATTGGCGGCAGGTTGGGCTGGCGCAGTATTTGTCTCAGTTACAGCTTCAGGGGTATTGGCAGCAGGCTCAACAGCCTCTGCCTTTTTGATATTCTTAGCCATTACTTAGAGTTTTGTTCTCCTCCTGTTCTTGGGTTGCTACCGGGTTTAGTTTTTGTTGCAAGCCGCTTATTTCCGGTAGATACTCTCTCTGATTTAGATTGCACAGGGATAGACATCATCCGACGGTTTTTGGAGTTGAAAATCAAGTTACCGTCAATCAGTTTAAATGCTGAAATACTGATCTGCAGGTCTGCAGCGATATCGTTCAGGTTCTGAGAAGATGATGTAAGTGCCTGCATCGAAGCTGACAATTGTTTTGCTGTACTTGCAACTTGCTGTGTACCCGAAGCTGTCTGCTCAGCGATGGCAACCACTTCTTCCACATACTTCACTACGTCGCCGATAGATGATTTCTGTACTTCGGTAGCTGTTAGGATATCCTGTGCAGTACGTAAAGTTTCACCACTTGAAGCTGCAATGTTTTTAAAGGCTCCGGAGGCTTCGAAAGTGGCGTTTTTACCTTTCAATACGCGTCCTTCCATGGTTGAAATCGCCATCGCAGCAGACGCTGTATCTTTCTTAACATCATCAACTAACGTAGAAATTTCGCTTGCTGATTTACGGGAGCCTTCTGCCAGTTTCCTGATTTCTTCGGCAACAACCGCAAAACCTCTACCCGCTTCGCCGGCGCGTGCCGCCTCAATGGCAGCATTCAATGCAAGCAAGTTTGTTTGAGCGGCAATATCTGTAATTACACCAAGAGACTTTGATATCTCCTGAGAACGCGTGCTCAATACTTCGATTGTTTTAGATGTAAGGGAAGCAGAACTTGATATTTCTTCCATGTTCTTTACCACCTCCGCAACAGTTTTAAGACCAAGCTGAGAAGTTTCCTCACCTACTTTTGCAGACTTGTTCACTACTTCTGCTCTGTTGGCTGTTTCCTTCGTAGCTTTCATGATTTCCTCAATCAACTTAAAGGCTTGATCGGTTTTAAGCGCTTGATTTTGAGCACCTTCGGCCATTTGCTGCATTGCAAGTGCAACATCTAGTGTTACGCGGTTCATATCTAAACCACGAGAAGCCATTTCCTCAGAAGAGCTTCCAACAACCAGGGACGAGTCGTTTATCTCACCGAGCAGGGAGTTAAGATTATCAACAGCAAGGTTAAGCGCATTAGCCATGTCAAGGATATCTCCTGCTGTCTGAGTTTCAACTTTTTGAGTTAGATCACCTTCCGATATTGCTCTTACTACGCGTGATACTTCCAATACCGGCGTCACAATAGACTCGAGCAAGTCATTTAGTGTATCTACTAGTTCTTTCCAGCTGCCACCTACACCTTGTAGAGTAGCACGTTCTGTTAATTTACCTTCGATACCAGCAACTCTTGCCACGCGGCTTACCTCGCCAGCAAGTCTGTTCAGGTCCACCACCATGGTGTTGATTGTTTCAGCAAGTTCAGCAACTTCGCCTCTTGCCTCCAGGGTTAGTTTTTGGGTTAGGTCACCCTTTGATACGGCTGTTACTACCTTCACAATACCACGTACCTGCGTTGTCAGGTTAGATGCCATGGTGTTTACGTTGTCGGTCAGGTCCTTCCAAACACCGCCTACGTTCGGCACCGTTGCCTGGCCACCCAGTTTACCCTCTGTACCCACCTCAAGTGCCACACGCGTTACCTCACCTGCGAAGATGTTGAGTGAGTCAACCATGCGGTTAATGTTTTCTTTAAGTTCGCCAAGCTCACCTTTCACATCCACAGATACTTTCTGGGTAAGGTCTCCTTTGGCAACGGCAGTTGCTACCGCGGCAATGTCACGTACCTGGCTGGTAAGGTTTGAGGCCATGGTGTTCACATTGTCGGTGAGTTCTTTCCAGGTACCTCTTACTTTAGGCACATTGGCCTGACCACCCAGTCTTCCCTCGGTACCCACCTCGCGGGCAACTCGGGTAACCTCATCAGCAAAGATGTTGAGCGAGTCTACCATCTGGTTCAAGTTTTCCTTCAAATCAAGAATCTCACCACGTGCCTCAACGGATACTTTCTGTGTCAGGTCACCTTTAGCAACAGCGGTTGCAACTTTAGCAATATCCCTCACCTGAGAGGTAAGGTTAAGTGCCATGTAGTTTACGTTCTCTGTCAGGTCTTTCCAGGCACCGCCAACATTTGGCACATTGGCCTGGCCTCCTAGTTTACCTTCAGTACCTACCTCGCGGGCCACTCGCGTTACTTCATCACCAAATATATTTAGCGAGTCCACCATCTGGTTCAGGTTTTCCTTTAGGTCTGCCATTTCTCCGCGTGTCTCTACTGTAATTTTCTGTGTCAGGTCGCCTTTTGCCACCGCAGTTGCCACATTGGCTATACCTCTTACCTGTGTTGTCAGGTTGGATGCCATGGTGTTCACGTTGTCGGTCAGGTCTTTCCAAACACCTCCTACGTTCGGCACCGTCGCCTGGCCGCCTAGTTTACCCTCGGTACCCACCTCACGGGCAACTCGGGTTACCTCACCTGCAAAAATGTTGAGCGAGTCCACCATTTGGTTAAGGTTCACTTTTAACTCAGCCATCTCTCCTTTTACATCCACAGACACTTTCTGAGTCAAGTCGCCTTTGGCCACCGCAGTTGCCACGTTAGCTATATCTCGCACTTGGCTGGTAAGATTCGCAGCCATGGTATTTACATTATCCGTCAGGTCTTTCCATACACCCCCTACATTTGGTACTGTCGCCTGGCCGCCCAGATTACCCTCGGTACCTACTTCGCGGGCCACACGGGTTACCTCGTCAGCGAAGATGTTGAGCGAGTCCACCATCTGGTTCAGGTTCTCTTTCAGATCGGCTAGCTCACCACGTACATTAACTGTTATTTTTTGGCTTAGATCGCCTTTTGCCACCGCAGTTGCTACGTTGGCAATGTCGCGCACCTGGCTGGTAAGGTTACCGGCCATCAGGTTCACGTTATCAGTCAGTTCTTTCCAGATACCTGCTACGTTTGGTACGTTTGCCTGGCCGCCAAGTATACCCTCGGTACCAACCTCTCGTGCCACACGCGTTACTTCCGCACCAAATACATTCAGTCTGTCCACCATGGCGTTCAGGATGTCTTTCAACTCTCCCAGTTCGCCTTTCACGTCAACAGATACTTTTTGTGTTAAATCACCTTTTGCCACGGCGGTTGCTACATTGGCAATGTCACGCACCTGGCTGGTAAGGTTACCGGCCATCAGGTTCACGTTGTCGGTCAGTTCTTTCCAGGTTCCCTCAACATTTGGCACATTTGCCTGTCCGCCCAGTTTACCCTCGGTACCAACCTCTCGTGCCACACGGGTTACTTCACCGGCAAATACGTTCAGGGAGTCAACCATCTGGTTGATGAAGTTTTTCAACTCGGCCATCTCTCCCTTTACATTTACAGTAATTTTCTGGGTTAGATCACCTTTTGCAACAGCAGTAGATACGTTGGCAATGTCGCGCATTTGCGAGGTAAGGTTGCTGGCCATCGTGTTCACGTTGTCCGTTAAGTCTTTCCATACACCACCAACGTTAGGCACTTTTGCCTGTCCACCTAAACGACCTTCGGTACCTACTTCACGTGCAACACGTGTTACCTCATCTGCAAATACGTTCAGGGAGTCAACCATCTGGTTCATGTTGTCCTTTAACTGGGCAAATTCACCGCGTACATCCACCGAAATCTTCTGAGCCAGGTTTCCTTTCGCAACCGCAGTTGCTACACTAGATATGTCTCGTACCTGCAAAGTTAGGTTAGAGGCCATGGTATTCACATTATAGGTCAGGTCTTTCCATACACCGGCTACGTTTGGAACAGAAGCCTGGCCACCCAATTTACCCTCGGTACCCACCTCAAGTGCCACACGCGTTACCTCACCTGCAAAAAGGTTTAGATTATCGATGGTGCGATTAATGGTTTCGGCCATCACTTTGAAGTCACCGGAAACCGGAATCTGGAATGTCTCATCCAGGTTACCGCGCGAGATGTTTTTAAGAACCTTGCCCACCTCTAATACCGGAACTGCAATCGAATCAACAAGACCATTAATATTATTGATCATATCCTTCCAGAAACCGGATGCACTTTCAGCAGAAGCCCGGGCTTTTAAGTTTCCCTCTACTCCGGCAACTTTAGAAATACGAGATACTTCGCCACCTACACCACCGATCATTTCCACCATCGAGTTATAGGCTTCAGCTATTTCGGCAAAAATGTCGTTGTTTTGTTTTGTAAGGCGAACGGAAATATCCCCTTTCTTGAAGGCATCGAGAGCATAAAGCACTTTATTTAGCTGCTCACTAATATACTCAGGGTTGTTAGGCAGAATTTGCTTTTTATTTCCCCGCTCTTTCACATTGCCCGGCACATCTGGCAAGTTTGGCATTTTACCTGCAGCTTTGTCAGCGATAGTTTGCGTTTTCTGGTCCATCTCATTTACCTTGGCTACAGGGCTTTCTTCATCTACCTTTGCTTTGGTAACAGAAGCCTTTTCGGGTTTGGCTTCCACATCACTAATAAGCTTATCTTTACTCAGCTTCAAGTTTTTACCTAAGGCCATAAATTTGTTGGTTGGATTGAGTGTATGTCGAACAGGGCACGTGAATCCCTGGTTGATGCTTTTTATATAGTTGCAATATACTTAATTAAAATAAATACTGTCGCGTAGTGTTTTATACTTAATCTGATGAGAGAAACTCTTCTGAAAGTGCTTGGTAATCTTTCGCACCATTAGAGTTTGGATCATAATCTAAGATACTTTTACCGAAAGACGGAGCCTCAGCCAGTTTAACATTCAACCTGATTTGGCTTTTAAATATCTTTTCCTCCACATTCTCCTGTAGGTAATGCAGCACTTCCAAACTCAACTTTCTGCGCATATCAAACATCACCACTACGATACCTTTTACCTTAAGTTTCGAATTGAACGCTTTTTTTACTCTGTCAACTGTTTTGGTTATCTGATCAAGCCCTTGCAAAGTGAGTACTTCCATTTGTAAAGGGATGAGCACCTCATGGGCAGCGGTTAACGCATTCAGAGTAAGCACAGACAAGGATGGCGGACAGTCAATCAACACATAATCAAAGCCTTTGGTATCTGAAAGTATATTTTTAAGAAATGATTCGCGGCTCTTCTCTGACACTAAAGATATCTCGATATCGACCAGATCATTGGAGCCAGGAGCCACCCACAGCCCATCTTTCTCAACTAAGATATCCTTCAAATTTTTTGCACCCAAAAATACGTCTGCTAGTGTGCCATTGCTCCCAGGTATAGCAAGCGAGTAGGATAAATTGCTTTGCGGATCTAGGTCAATCAACAATACTTTTTTACCACTTTTGCTTATAGCACTACCTAAGTTAATGGTTGTAGTAGTCTTTCCGGTGCCGCCTTTTTGATTAATGACAGCTACAACAGTAGTCTTCATGCAGGTTAAGATATAGCTGGTTTACTTTACCAGTCAGTATAAATATTTATAAAGCTAGGAAAATATAAGCTTACTGGAAAGTATAAAAACCACAATTGATGTGTATTTTTATACTGGATGATTTGTTGCTGTTGAGAGTGTGCCTGTTGTGAAAAGTATATCCTCCCAGGTTTCGAGTTCGATTTCGATGGCAGCCACCTGTGCTGTGTCAAGGTAACCGATCATCTTGTCAGTTAATTGTCGAACCAATCTCGTTACACCAGGGTTATGCCCAACTAATAAAACAGTTTTAGTATTTAAATTTATCTCGCTCAGGCTCTGCAGCAGTTGCTGTTCTTTGGCGTTATATAAATCGGGTTGATACGCTATCTGCTCTTCATCGAAGTATAGTTTGGACGCAATTAAACGTGCCGTATAACTCGCCCTTTTTGCCGGGCTAGCTATGATCTTATCTACTTTCCCATAATTTTCGCGTAGCCATACACCAGTATCGCGTGCTTGTTGTGCACCCATAGAAGTTAATTCGCGTTCAAAATCGGGTTGTAGCGGATAAGGGTCTTCGGATTCTGCGTGTCTGCAAATAAGTATTTTACGTTGCATATAAGTGGCGGATATGTTCGTAGAGATGCAAATAAGTATATTTATGAATCTAATTTAACTAAAAATCTTCTGCAGTTAAACCTATGATATACGGATCAGGTTTTAATTGTTTGAAAAATTATTTGAACTTTGGGCAAATTTCGGCCAAACTTGCCTGTAAATATTTAGGATGATAAAAAACTTAATAATAGTAGAGTCGCCAGCAAAGGCTAAAACAATCGAGGGGTATTTGGGTAAGGATTATGTGGTAAAATCCAGTTACGGCCACGTACGCGATTTACCTAAAGATAATAATGCCATAGATATAGCCCACGGTTTTAAGCCTACATATGTTGTATCAAGCGACAAACGAGAAGTAGTTTCACAATTAAAAAAACTTGCCAAAGAAGCCGAAATTGTATGGCTTGCATCGGATGATGACCGCGAAGGAGAGGCAATTTCGTGGCACCTGACCGAAGCTCTAAACCTAAACAGCGAGAAAACCCGTCGCATTGTTTTCCGCGAAATCACTAAAAATGCCATCATCAATGCAATTAGCTCTCCGCGTGGCATTGATATGGACCTTGTAAACGCACAGCAGGCTCGCCGAATACTAGACCGTATTGTAGGTTTTGAGTTATCGCCGGTACTCTGGAAGAAAATAAAAACAGGTTTATCGGCTGGGCGCGTACAGTCTGTAGCTGTACGTTTGGTAGTTGAGCGCGAAAGAGAGATCGACCGCTTTAAGCCAGAGGCTTCTTTTAGGATTACAGCCAATTTTGATGTACAAGGCAAAACCCTGGAAGCTGAACTCCCAACAAAGTATAAAACAGAAGAAGAAGCTCAAGCATTTTTGCAACGATGCTTAGGAGCTGACTATACAATTGAGAACCTCGAAAAGAAACCTTTAAAGCGCACGCCAGCGCCTCCTTTCACAACTTCTACCCTGCAGCAGGAAGCAAGCCGCAAGTTATACTTCTCAGTAGCTCAGACCATGAGCATAGCACAGCGCCTATACGAGTCAGGTAAGATCTCTTATATGCGTACAGATTCTGTTAACTTATCTGAGGAGGCTATACAAGGCGCTACAAGAGAGATAAACAGTTCTTTTGGGGAAAAGTTTGTGAAGCAGCGCCGCTTTAAAACTAAATCGGCATCGGCACAAGAAGCACACGAGGCAATCAGGCCTACTGATTTCTCACAAATGACGGCAAGCTCAGACAGAAACGAACAACGCTTGTACGAGCTTATCTGGAAACGAGCAATCGCGTCTCAAATGGCTGATGCTGAAATTGAGAAAACGACGGTTACTATTGGTATCTCCACTCAAGCAGACCAAAAGCTTCAGGCAACCGGAGAGGTGATAAAGTTTGAAGGCTTCCTGAAAGTATACATTGAATCTAAAGATGATGAAGAAGCGGCTGATGAAGATGTAAAAGGAATGCTGCCACCGTTAAGCATTGGCCAGCAGATTAGCCTGCGCCAAATGTTAGCAACACAGCGTTATTCTCGTCCGGCGGCTCGTTACACAGAAGCAAGTCTGGTAAAAAAGCTAGAGGAAATGGGAATTGGCAGACCATCTACCTACGCCCCTACTATCTCTACTATACAAAAACGTGGCTATGTAGAAAAAGACAGCCGCGAAGGGAAAGAGCGCGCTTATAGAGTACTTACTTTAAGGAACGATCAGATAACAGGCCAGGAAAAAACTGAGATAACTGGTGCGGAAAAGGCTAAATTGTTTCCTACTGACATGGCCATGGTGGTAAATGATTTTCTTGTAGAGCATTTCCCTAACGTAATTGACTACTCGTTTACTGCCCGTGTTGAAGCTGAATTTGATGAAATTGCGCAAGGCCAGAAAGAGTGGGAAAAGATGTTGGACCAGTTTTACGGCAAATTCCATCAGCGCATTGAATCAAGTGAAAACATATCACGAGCAGATGTATCAGGTGCGCGTGAAGTGGGAGTTGACCCAGCAACTGGCAAAACAATAATTGCTAAACTTGGTAGATTTGGCCCTTACGTACAACTAGGGGAAGAAAACCCTGAAACCGGAGAAAAGCCATTGTATGCAAGTCTTCGTAAAGGCCAGTTTTTGGAAACAATAACCTTAGAGGATGCTCTCGAGTTATTTAAATTACCACGCATAGTAGGTACTTTCGAAGAAAAAGAGATGACTGCCGCCATAGGCCGCTTCGGCCCCTATATCCGCCACGAAGGTAAATTCTACTCTTTACCGAAAACGCTGGATCCACTACAAGTTACAGCCGAAGAAGCTGTGGAGTTGATTCAAGCTAAACGCAAAGCGGATGCAGAGAAAATGATTAAAACATTTCCTGAAAATCCAGATGTGCAAATATTAAATGGCAGATACGGCCCATATATTATAGTAGGGAAAAAGAACGTCAAAATACCAAAAGGCAAAGAGCCACTAGACCTTACACTACAAGAATGTCTAGACCTAGCAGAGGCTACTCCAGAGAAGAAAGGTCGTGGTGGCTTTAAGAAAAAAGAAGCCGCTACTCCAGCAACAGCTAAAAAATCAGTTGCTAAACCTAAGGCTACTAAAAGCACTAAAGCAGCTCCAAAAAAAGCTGCTAATAAATAACTTAGAGCAAGTATGGATTAATTAAAAATCCATACTTGCATTACTAATCCTAAAATTAAAAAATATTTTTTGGCAGCCCTATTGCGGTTAAAAAAACAGCTAGTATATTTGCACCACAATTAGACAGAACGGCCCGTTCGTCTAGGGGTTAGG